>NZ_KZ319340.1 GCF_002744735.1 Marinobacter guineae
CCTCGAAGGAGATGCGCATTCTACAGACCTGCACCGAGGTGTCAACGACGATCCTGAAAAAATCTCAAAATCACCAAAAATCGGTTACGCAGTGATCAAAACCCGGGCTATTTTCTTCTTTCCCGCCTGTACGACGCAGTCGTCGCCTTCCACGAACATCCGATTGCCCTCGAATTTCTGGCCATCAATGAAAACAGCACCACGCCCCAGCACATCGCGAGCAGCCGCACCGTTCTTTACCAGCCCCGCCAAACGCAACACCGAAGCCACTGGCATCTCGGACTGACCTTCAAGCGAAACCTCAACGGTTGGTACATTCTCGGGAATCGCCCCCAGGGAAACCCGGTTCCCAGCTGACTTGTGCGCCGTCTTTGCGGCCTCCTCATCATGGAAACGGGTAATAATCTCTTCCGCCAGCAACTTTTTAAAATCCTGGGGATTGGCCCCAGCCTGCACTTCCTTCCGGAACGCCTCCACCTCCGCCAGCGGACGGAAGCTCAACAGCTCAAAGTAACGCCAGAGAAGATCATCCGGCATCGACAATAGCTTGGTGTACATCTCACCCGGAGAATCATTAACACCTACATAGTTACCAAGGGACTTCGACATTTTCTGAATGCCATCAAGCCCCTCCAAAATCGGCATTGTCAGAATCACCTGGGGAGACTGACCATAATGCTTCTGAAGAATCCGACCCATTAACAAGTTGAACTTCTGATCGGTCCCGCCCAGCTCAACGTCTGCCTCAAGGGCAACCGAATCGTAACCCTGCACCAGGGGATAGAGAAACTCATGGATCGCGATGGCCTGCTCCGCCCGGTAGCGCTTGGTGAAATCGTCGCGCTCAAGCATACGGGCAACGGTATACTGCCCCGCCAGCTTGATCATATCGGCGGCGGTCATCTTGCTCATCCACTCGGAGTTGAAAACCACACGGGTTTTCGACGGATCGAGAATCTTGAACACCTGCTCTTTATAGCTGACCGCATTATCGGCGACCTGCTGCTCTGTCAGAGGGGGCCGGGTGGAACTCTTTCCGGTCGGATCGCCGATCATCCCGGTAAAGTCACCGATCAGAAAGATCACCTCGTGACCCAAGTCCTGAAACTGGCGAAGCTTGTTAATAAGGACGGTGTGCCCAAGGTGAAGATCGGGGGCAGTGGGATCGAAGCCGGCCTTGATCCTGAGAGGACGACCTTCCTTCAGTTTCTCTACCAATTCAACTTCCGGAATGAGCTCGTCTACTCCGCGCTTGATAATCGCCAACGCTTCATCAATGGATACCATGAACAACACGTCCCCAGTTTTGATCTTGAAAGATTCTATCGGTTACAGACTTCAACAAAAGAACTCTGTGAGTTACGCGCTCTCCTGCTAAAGTAGTTTGACCAGATTTTGATCAACACCGAAGCAAAAGGGCGGCGCATTATAACAACGCTGCACACAGAAATCCGGAGGATGGAACACCAACCGTAATGTTCCGCGCTGTTCCACATGCATTTTATACGGTAATCTGTTGGAATAAACTTGAATAACAGCTTCAATTAGATAGTACAAGCTACCGGAATACCGATCAAAACGGGTGTGACACGTGCTGAAAATGTTTCCAAAAACACACATTACCATTGCTGCAGCGGCGACCGTGATTGTTACCGCCACTGTTCTGATGAGCCCCAGCAGCAATGTCGAAGCCAAGCGGATGTCCTATTCACTGGACCTGGAGCAGGGAACCGTCGCAAAGACAAACCCTGAGCCGGAAAGGTCGGAGCAACCCGTTTCGCCCTCAGTGGAAGAACAGCCGGCTTCTGCCGCAGGCGATGATGCCGGCGAGCAGCCTGTACAGCAAGTCGGCGTTACCGATTCAGCAATTCCGGCCGCGCCGGACAAACCTGAGCTGGAATGGCAGACCTTCGCCATCAAGTCTGGCGATACCCTGTCTTCACTATTCAAGAAAGCTGGATTCAATGATGGCATCATGCTCTCGGTGATCCACGGGGACGGAGAAGCCGGGGAGCTGCAGCGCCTCTACGCTGGAGAAACGATCCGTTTCGCCACAACAGGTGACGGCGCTCTGGCTTCGGTTGAGCTGCAGCGCAACCTTCTCGAAACTCTTAAAGTCAGCAGGGAAGGCCAAAGCTTTACCGGTGAGATGGAGGTCCGCAAACCTGAAGCGCGGCCCGCGTTCGCTTCCGGAACAATAGACGGCTCCCTTTATCTTGCCGCCCGCGAAGCGGGGCTCACTGACCAACTCACTATGGAGTTGGCTGGTATTTTCGGCTGGGAAATCGACTTCGTATACGACGTCCGCAAAGGCGACCAGTTTGAAGTGGTCTATGAGGAACTCTATCTTGATGGCGAGAAATTTGGTGCTGGTCGCATTCTGTCCGCCCGATTTGTGAACCGTGGCGAGGAGAACGTTGCCCTACTCTATACCGATAGTAACGGCGACAGCGACTACTACAACCCCAACGGAAAGAGCATGCGCAAGGCATTCCTGCGTACGCCGATTAATGCGCGGGTCTCCTCGCCCTTCAATCTGCAAAGGCGCCACCCTGTCCTGGATGTGGTTCGTCCCCACGAGGGCACCGACTATGGCGCACCTCCAGGAACTCCCATCAAGGCGGCCGGTGCAGGTCGTGTGCAGTTTGCGGGATGGAAAGGCGGTTATGGCCGCACTGTTATCCTGAAGCATGGCGACAACATCACCACGCTTTACGCCCATATGAGCCGCCTTGGGAAGGGCATGAAAAATGGCACCCGGGTAAAGCAGGGCGAAACCATTGGTTATGTCGGCTCCTCCGGCATGGTAACCGGGCCACATCTGCACTACGAATTCCGGCTGAACGGCGCTCCGCGTAACTCACGCACCGTTAAATTGCCAGATGCCAAACCTATTTCGTCTTCAGAGATGGCGCGTTTCAAGCAGGTCACCGAACAGCGAATCGCACAATTTGGCGTGTTCCGCGAGAGCTATCAGCAACTCGCACTGGCTTCAGACGACTGAGCGCCATGGATACCTGGATCGGATTGATGTCCGGCACCAGCATGGATGGCATTGATGCCGTGCTGGTGTCTTTTCAGGGACAATCCGCAAGAATCCACGCATCTCACACAATACCCTACCCCGATGAGATCCGGCACAGACTCCTGGCCGCCTGCCAGAACCAGGCAACCCTGGATGAAATCGGCGAACTGGACACTCTGACAGGGACGTTATTCGCGCAGGCTGCGACAGAAGTGATACAACACTCCGGGCTCCCACCATCGGCTATTCGTGCCATCGGAAGTCACGGCCAGACGCTTCGCCACCAACCCTCCGGGGCATCGCCCTTTACCATCCAAATTGGCAATCCGTCAGTTATTTCTGAAGCTACAGGCATTACCACCGTCGCCGACTTCCGCAGAAGGGACATGGCTGCCGGAGGCCAGGGCGCGCCATTGGTCCCAGCATTTCACAAAGCCTTTTTCAGTTCAGATACAGAGGATCGCTGCATCCTCAATCTCGGGGGCATCGCGAACATAACCTGGATTCCGGCCAACGAAAGTAGTCCGGTAACCGGTTTTGACACCGGACCAGCCAATGCCTTGATGGATGCCTGGTGCCTGGATCAGACCGGGCTTCCTTTCGACAGCGATGGCCACTGGGCCAGTGAAGGCACGGTGAATCAGGAGCTGCTAAGCGATATGCTATCGGATGCCTATTTTTCGAGGATGCCCCCGAAAAGTACCGGCAAGGAGAGATTCAATCTGGACTGGGTAAAAACGCAGGTGAGTCGCCATCCAGACATCCCTGCCGAGGATATTCAACGAACACTGCTGCAGCTGACTGTGGCAAGCGTGGTAAATCAGTTACCCGAAACCCGGGGACTCCGGATCTATACCTGCGGTGGCGGCGCGCGAAATCCGTTGTTGATGGCAGAGCTTGAGAAGGCATTGCCAGACGCTCAACTCACGCTGACCTCGGACCTGGGGCTTGACCCGCAAATGGTGGAGCCAGTGGCATTTGCCTGGCTGGCAAAGCAGGCCCTCGAAGGATTGCCAGGTAACTTACCTGAGGTGACCGGAGCTTCCGGCCCACGAA
This sequence comes from Marinobacter guineae, assembly GCF_002744735.1. Taxonomy (GTDB): domain Bacteria; phylum Pseudomonadota; class Gammaproteobacteria; order Pseudomonadales; family Oleiphilaceae; genus Marinobacter; species Marinobacter guineae. The sequence goes on from NZ_KZ319340.1 coordinate 4,082, forward strand.
TTCTGGGGGCCATCTATCCGGCCTGAAGCTTTGCTGATTGAATTCAGATGGAGAAGGAACTGCCACAACCGCAGGTTGAGCTGGCATTCGGGTTCTGGACAACAAACTGGGAGCCCTGAAGACCTTCCTGATAATCGATAGTGGCGCCGACAAGATACTGGTAGCTCATCGGATCAACCAACAGATAAACCCCGTCACGCTCGATAACGGTGTCTTCTTCATCCTGACTTTCATCGAACGAGAAACCATACTGAAACCCGGAACAGCCCCCCCCCGTCACGAAGACGCGGAGTTTGAGTTCGGAGTTACCCTCTTCCTCGATTAACTCACGCACCTTGGCAACCGCACTGTCACTGAAGAACAGCGGTATGGCCATTTGTTGCTGGACTGCACTCAAGTTCGCCTCCGGATTATCGCTAACAACTCAGGCGATTATGGTATTCCTGACTAAAACAATCAACTATTGGGACTTTCCACCATCCTCCGGCACCTCATCAGGCCCCGCCGGCTTGTCAGAACCGCGAGCCTGTTCCTGCTTTTGCCGGGTGGAGAGGCCATCCTGTGCAAGCAACCCGACTGGTTCCCGCTGATGGACCAGGTTGCCGTTAACCGACGCCCCCATCGCCATTTCGATTAGGTTGTAGAAAACACTCCCGTTGATGGCGGCTTTTTCCGCCAGTTCAAGATGGGCCGAGGCGTAGACATCACCATTCACCGTACCATTGATGATCACGTGAGGAGCGTTGATGTCGCCTGTGACCTCTCCGACCTCCGAAACCCTGAGCACGGCATCCGTCCCTTCATCAGCAACCACTTTACCGCGAATACGGCCGTCCACATGCAGCCCACCCGAAAAGTGAACATCCCCCTCGATGGTCGTACGGGACGAAACCAGGGTGTCAAAATGGCCGGTTGGCCGGCGCGGCTTCTGCTTTTTCTTGCCAAGCATGTCAGTTCTCCGTCAAATCATCCCAGTTAAAGGTACGCTCGGCCTGCGAGGACTTCCGCCCCTCCGCCTGGGCTACCACCTGAATCTCGATTGGCTCAAATTGTTCCGGCAACGCCAGGGTACCTTCAACATCCTGGAAATACCGGAAACGGAACTTCACCCCGAGATCCTCGATATCTTCTGAAAGATCACGCAGGGCAATCACCTCTTTTTCCTCGTCACGCATGCCAATGACGTTCACCGCCACCACGCCGGAGATGTAGCTTTTGTTATTGCCGACCTGGGTCAGGACCAACTTGAAATCGTAGGTGCCCGGACTGCGGTTGAGTGTCATCGTGAGGCTGTCGACCTGTAACCCTTTGCTGGTTTCCGAGGGCGCCATGATGTTTTTATAGAAAGTCAGGTCCGATTGCAGTGACACAATCCGGGTTTCAAGATCGACAATGGTTTTCCGGGTCTGATTCAGCGCCTGCTCATCAATCACTCGCCCGCGCTCAAAATTGATCAATTGCTGCCTGGCTTTCCGGTAGTCCTCCCGAAGAATGTCGACTTCGTTCTCCAGCAGCTGATTCGATTCTTCAGCGCTGGAAAACCGGAACCCACCCTGCGCCAGTCCAGTTGCATACCCGGCGATCGCAGCAACCAGAGTGAACACCAGCAGGATTGCTGTTCTGCGCAGGCGGTAACCCGGGCGATGCCGGATTACCACATACTCCTCGGCCGGCCTTCTCTGCTCGCTCACAGTTTTTCCTTCGGCATTACGGCAGAAGCGCCGGGGCCTCGAGCCCCATGGTTTCTTTCAGCCCGAACATGATGTTCATGTTCTGAACCGCCTGCCCGGCGGCGCCCTTCACCAGGTTATCGATTACCGAAGACACAATAACAATGTTGCTCTGTTCCTGCCGGTGCAGCGCCATGCGGCACTGGTTTGCACCCCTCACACTCCGGGTTTCCGGATGACTGCCAAAGGGCATGACATCGACGAACGGTTCCGACTTGTAACGCTCTTCAAAAAGCGCCTGAAGCCGGTCAAAATCTGCCGGATCTTTCAGCTCGGCATAGAGGGTCGCCTCGATACCCCGGATCATCGGAATCAGGTGCGGAACAAACGTCACCCCCACGTCACTGCCAGCGGCGCCAGACAGCCCCTGACGAATCTCCGGCAGATGGCGATGACCGGAAGCGCCATAAGCCTTGAAGCTCTCGCCGACTTCCCCGTGCAACATGCCGATCTTGCCCTGCCGGCCAGCACCGCTGGCTCCGGATTTTGCATCTGCGATCAGGCGGGTGGGGTCAACCAGGCCCTGCTCAAGCAGCGGCAGGAAGCCCAGCTGAACAGCAGTCGGGTAACAGCCCGGGTTCGCCACCAGTTGCGCGTCGCCGATTTCATCCCGGACCACCTCTGGCAGTCCGTAGACTGCCTTCGCGGCCCATTCCGGGCTTTCGTGGGGCATGCCGTACCAGCTCGCCCAGACCTCCAGGTCTTTCAGGCGGAAGTCCGCAGAGAGATCAACCACACGCACACCGGCCACCATCAGTTCCGGCACCATCCTCATCGCGACGCCGTGGGGCGTGGCAAAGAAAACCAGATCGCATGCTGCCAATACGCTTACATCCGGCTCAGAAAACTCGAGGTCATAGTGCCCACGCAAATTCGGATACATATCCGCCACAGGCATGCCGGCTTCCGAGCGGGATGTAATGCAACTGACCGATACTTCAGGGTGAACCGCGAGGATTCTCAACAGTTCCACACCGGTGTACCCGGTGCCACCAACGATGCCTACTTTAATCACCTTTCTCTCCAGCGACGTCGTATCAGGTTTTGAGGTTTGATGCGTAGTCTACCATGATAAACCAATGACTTATTGCAGCCTTCAGGGCGACCGTTACAATGTTGTCAGAAATCTTCTGGCGGTCCACACAATTTCACCGGAACCCCGGCTCCATGCAGAAAATCTGGCACCAGATTACCGAACACCTGATTCCTGTTTTCCGGCGCAGACTGTCCGGTGTCGACGCATTGCCGCAACTGGCTGTGCTTGGCCTGTTATCAGGCCTGATCACTGGCGGGGTTATCCTGGTATTCCGCCTGGCCATCGAATGGCCCCTTGAGCATTTTCTTCCGGGCGAAGGATCTGAATCGTTCGAGGAACTGGATCTGCTGACCCGCGGCCTGCTTCCTCTTGCCGGCGCTCTCTGCCTGGGATTGATGCTCCACCGGCTGGCCACTCATGATCGTAAGGTAGGCGTTGTCCATGTCATGGAGCGCCTGAATTATCACCAGGGCTACATTTCCATTCGCAGTGCCGCCGTGCAGTTCATCTCCGGCGTGGCTACGGTTATCAGTGGCCAGTCCGCCGGCCGGGAGGGACCGGCCGTGCATCTGGGGGCCGCGTTCTCCAGCCTGATGGGGCAGTGGATGCGCCTGCCAAATAACAGCATCCGGACCCTGGTGGCCTGCGGGTGCGCCGGGGCGATTTCCGCCTCGTTCAATACCCCGATTTCCGGTGTCATCTTCGCCATGGAAGTGGTGATGATGGAATACACCATCGCTGGCTTTACCCCCATCATCCTGGCGGCAGTCAGTGCCGCGGTCGTCACCCAGGCGGTGTATGGCGCAGAGCCAGCGTTCAGCGTGCCTGCCCTGACCATGAACTCGCTACTGGAGATTCCCTGGATTCTGGCGATTGCAGTCATTATCGGCATTGCCGCTGCAATGTTTATTCAGCTGGTGGACAGCATGGGCAAGCATCAACACCGGCCAGTCCTTTTACGCATCACCATCGCGGGCTTCCTGATGGTACCCTTCGCCATCCTGGTTCCAGAAACCATGGGCATCGGTTACGACACCGTCAACGAAACCATCAATGGCGAGCTGGGGTTCTGGCTGTTATTGGGCGCCGGTGTTGCCAAACTGGTCATCACTTCACTGTCGATCGGGCTGGGCATGCCCAGCGGCGTTATTGGCCCCACACTGTTCATGGGCGCTACCCTCGGGGGCGCCATGGGCCTGATCGGCGCCCAGATTCTTCCCGAACATGCCTCTTCGGTGGGCTTCTACGCCATGCTGGGCATGGGGGCCATGATGGGCGCAGTCCTCCAGGCGCCACTGGCTGCCCTGATGGCCCTGATGGAGCTAACCCGCAACCCCAACATCATCCTCCCGGGCATGCTGATCATCACCACCTCAAGCCTTGTAACCAGCGAAGCTTTCGGCAAGAAATCACTGTTCCTCACCATTCTCAAGAATCAGGGCCTGAGCTACCAGAATTCACCCGTTATCCAGGCCCTGCGCCGGGTATCGGTGGGCGCCATTATGGACCGCAGCATTCTTCGCACCGAACGGCATCTGACGGTCGAGGAGGCCAGAAAGGTCCTGAAATCCGAACCCAAGTGGCTGATTGTCGAGGGCAGTACCGGGCCCACTGCCCTGTTACCGGCGGTGGATCTTGCCCGTTATATGGAGGACACCGAGAAACTGGTTGCCGAGGAAGAAATCGAACCGCCGGAATCCATCGATCTGATGGACATTCCCGCCAACCGCCGTGACGTCGCACCGGTACAGTACCAGGCCACCCTCGAGGAGGCGCTGGAGGAATTCGATACAACCAATGCCGAGGCCCTGTACGTACAACGGCACGTAGCGCCCATGATCCAGCGGGTTTACGGTGTAGTGCTCAAGGCCGATATCGAAAGTTATTACCAATACCGACGGAGCTGACGAATGCTGTGGGTCAAAGCCTTCCATATTATTTCACTGGTGTGCTGGTTTGCCGGCATTTTCTATCTGCCCCGCCTGTTCGTCTACCACGCTGCCTGCGAGGATGAACCGGGGCGGGAGCGCTTCAAGATCATGGAGCGAAAACTCTACCGGGGCATCACCACGCCTTCGATGATTGCCACCGTTGTCTTCGGAGTGTGGCTGATCAGCTACAATGTTTCGGGCTATTTCAGCCAGGGCTGGCTGCATGCCAAGCTGCTGCTGGTGGCTGTGCTGATCATTTATCATTTCTTCTGCGGACATCTTGTCAAAGTCTTCCGGGATGACCAGAACACTCGAAGCCACGTATTCTACCGTTGGTTCAACGAACTGCCGGTCTTTATTCTGTTGGCCGTTGTTATCCTGGCTGTCGTCAAACCCTTCTAAGGAGGTGGGTCATCAAACGCTATAACCGTCCCCAGGTACTGATACTATCCGGTCTGGACCCCTCTGGCGGCGCAGGCATCCAGGCTGATATCCAGGCGATCACCTCGCTGGGCTGCCATCCCCTGCCGGTGGTCACCTGTCTCACCGTACAGGACACCCGGAACGTATACGGTGCTGAAGCGGTGTCCGCTGACCTGATTCGCCAGCAGCTGCAATGCATCGCAGAGGATGCCCCGATTCACGCGGTGAAAACCGGTGCGCTGGGAAATGCTGCGGTGGTGGACGTACTGGTGGAGTTCATGGGCGAACGCTCGGGCCTGCCGCTGATTACCGATCCGGTGATCAAAGCCGCCGGCGGTGGCGATCTGGCAGACGACGAACTGATCGCCGCCATGAAGGACCGTCTGTTCCCCCTGACCGAGATGATTACTCCGAACGGAGTTGAACTCGCTCTGCTGGGAGGTAGTAACAATCCCGACGAGGCAGCCGAACACCTGCTACAAGGCGGATGTGAGTCGGTTCTTGCAACCGGGGGCCATGGCACCGGCATACGCATCACCAACACATTATACAATCATGGCCCGGAGCCCATGCGCTGGGAGATTGAGCGTATTGGCGGTGAGTACCACGGCACCGGCTGTACGTTGGCCGCAGCTATCGCTGCAGGCCGGGCCTCAGGCCTGTCGCCTCGCGCCGCCATCTCCCAGGCCCAGAACTACGTGAACCACGCCATACTGCACGCGCTTGAGGTTGGCAAAGGCCAGCCGGTACCGGACCGGGGCATTCTGTGGGAGCGATGAACAAAGGGCTGCGCCCGGGACTCTATGCCATTACTGACAGCCAGCTCACACCGCCTGCCATTCTCATTGAATCGGTTGAAGCAGCACTTCGGGGTGGCGTAATAATGGTACAATACCGGGAAAAATCCGCGCCCATGGCCGAGAGAATCACTCAGGCCCGAAACCTTCAGGCCGTCTGCCGCAATGCCAGGGTGCCGCTGCTGATCAATGACGATCCCGAACTGGCAAAACGGGTCGGAGCTGCCGGCGTTCACCTGGGGCAGACTGACGGCTCACTGGCCGCTGCTCGCCGGCTGCTCGGAGAGCAGGCGATCATCGGAGTGACCTGCCATGCCGACCTTTTACTGGCGCAGGCCGGGCTGGAGCAAGGTGCCGACTATTTTGCATTCGGGCGCTTTTTCCCGTCCTCGACCAAACCGGGGGCACCGGCGGCATCGCCGGAGGTGCTCAGCGAGGCGAAACGCTTCCATCGCCCCCTGACCGCCATTGGCGGAGTAACCACAGAAAACGGCGAAGCCCTGATTCGTGCCGGTGCCGACATGCTTGCTGTGGTTGGCGGCCTGTTCGGGGGTAGCCCTGATGAAATTGAGCACCGGGCAAAGGCATTTGAACGGCTTTTCGCGAGCCATCACCCACTTTTTCACTTCCAGGATAACAGGAGCCCAGACACATGACGCACTCCGAAACCCTTTTTGAGCAGGCTCAGAAATACATTCCCGGGGGCGTAAACTCTCCGGTCCGGGCCTTTCGCGGTGTCGGGGGAACGCCTATCTTCTTCAACCACGCAGAGGGCGCCTACCTGTACGACGAGGACGGCCAGCGCTATATCGATTACATCGGCTCCTGGGGACCGATGATTCTTGGCCACTCGGACAAGCGCATCAAGGATGCGCTTCATGCCCAGGTCGATCTCGGCGTCGGCTACGGTGCTCCAACGGCACTTGAGACCGAGATGGCCAAGAAGGTCTGCGAACTGGTGCCTTCTATCGATCTGGTCCGCATGGTGAACTCCGGCACTGAGGCAACCATGAGCGCAATCCGGCTGGCCCGGGGTTACACCGGCCGGGACAAGATTGTGAAGTTCGAAGGCTGCTACCACGGGCATGTGGATTCCCTGTTGGTGAAGGCGGGCTCCGGCGCGCTGACTCTCGGCGTGCCGAATTCACCGGGCATTCCGGCCAGCCTGGCCGAGCTCACCCTGACGCTGACCTACAACGACATCGACAGTGTTCGTGAGACCTTCAGCAAGATGGGCGATGAGATTGCAGCAATCATCGTGGAGCCGGTTGCCGGCAACATGAATTGCATTCCGCCGGTACCCGGATTTCTCGAAGGGCTGCGTGAGGTATGCGACGAACATGGCACGGTGCTGATTTTCGACGAGGTAATGACCGGCTTCCGGGTCTCCCTCGGCGGTGCTCAAGGGCTGTATGGCGTGACGCCTGATCTCACGGCCCTGGGCAAGGTGATTGGCGGCGGGCTTCCAGTTGGCGCCTTTGGCGGCAAACGTGAAATCATGGAGCACATCTCCCCGCTGGGGCCGGTCTACCAGGCCGGCACCCTGAGCGGCAACCCGCTCGCCATGCGTGCGGGCCTGACGACTCTGAACGCAATTTCCGAGCCCGGTTTCCATGACCGCCTGACCGAGAAAACCAACGCCGTTTGCCGGGGCCTCAAGGAAGCCGCCACGGCCACTGGCATTCCCCTGACCGTTCAGGGTTCTGGCGCCATGTTTGGTTTCTTCTTCACTGAAGAGCCTTCGGTTACCCGCTTTGACCAGGTGATGGCCTGCGATGTGGAGAGGTTCAAGAAGTTCTTCCAGGGCATGCTGAAAGAAGGAGTCTATCTGGCTCCCTCCGCCTTCGAGGCCGGTTTCACCAGCGCTGCATTGTCAGAAGAAGATATTGCCCATACCACCGCGGCAGCCAAGAAGGTCATGGCCACGCTCTGATCCCTGAGACTGGTGCTTGCCAATCAACCCACCCCGCAGGTCAGCCCAGCGCTTGTCCTGCGGGGCCACCCACGTGACACGTCTCACAGTTCCGGGACGAACACGCCCGGCTTGCCCCTTTTGCCGTTGACTTACCCCTCCCACTGATCAAATGTTGGTCACATCTCTACCGAGATGCTCTGACGGCACCAATCTAACAAACATAAGAACGAAGTCAGCGCACGGAAGCACTCGATCTGCCACAAGGCAGATGTATTACGAGACAGAAGTCTCTGGAGCAACCCGTTAGGTTGAGCCGCAGTTTGAATAACAAACACAACATCAAACTGTAGGAACGACAATGAAACTCTGGATCAAAGTAATGGCCCTGGTCCTGACTGTGGCCTGGTCTGCCCCCTCCGCCGCCTGGTGGTGGGACTCTACCCCTTCCAATTACACGGATACCCGTTACCCGGTTGTGCTGGTGCATGGCATGTTCGGTTTTGATTCCATTGCCGGCGTGGATTACTGGTACGGCGTGGCTGAAGATCTCCGCAAATACGGCGCCGATGTGTACACCACCCAGGTACCAGCCCTGGACAGCACAATTGCCCGCGGCGAAGCCCTGTTGCCCCAGGTGCAGGCCATTGCCGCAGTGCATGGCAAGGTGAACCTGATTGGGCACAGCCATGGCGGGCCAACCGCCCGCTACATAGCGCGGGTCCGGCCTGATCTGGTGGCCTCCGTAACCTCAGTGGGCTCACCCCATAAAGGCTCCCCGGTTGCGGACCTGATCTACGGCTCGCCGGCCGAAAGCCTGGCTGCAAGCCTCGGCGATGCGCTTGGCGGCCTCATCGATCTGCTCTCTGGCGGCGGTTACAATCAGGACCTGCGCTCCAGCCTTTACTCACTGACGACCCAGGGAAGTGCCGAGTTCAATAACTTCGCCCCCGCCGGTGTTCCGGCGACGGCGTGCGGAGAAGGGGCTTATTCGGCAAACGGAGTGCGTTTTTATTCCTGGGGTGGCACCGGCGTACTCACCAACGTGCTGGACCCCTCCGACGCCCTGCTAGGCACCACCAGCCTGGCGTTCGGTTTCAGCCAGAACGATGGTCTGGTTGGGCGCTGCAGCAACCGTTTCGGCAAGGTTATCCGGGACAATTACTTCATGAACCATCTTGATGAGGTAAATCAGGCATTGGGACTTCATAGCCTGTTCGAGACGGACCCGAAAGCCGTTTACAAGCAGCACGCCAACCGGCTGAGGAATGCCGGTCTGTAATCCGCAACCGACCTTCTGGCTCCTGAAAAAAGGGGCTAGAAGGCACCCTCCAGGGTGAGCATGACAGTCTGGCGTTCGTAACCGTACTGCGCCAGACTGCTGCTGTTATCGCGGATCAGCCACTCTCCCCGCACCAGCCAACGGGTATCCAGTGATCGCTCCGCCAGCACCCCGACCTCAAGGCGGTTATCCTTCCTGCGCCCGCTCTCACCGGCCGAAGCAACCAACACGTGGGACTCCTGATACCGGCTGTGGCGAACTGAGCCGAGCGCTCCGATGACCAGACCCGGTCGCCAACGATAGCGAGCAGCCAACTCCACAGTGTGGTGATGGGGTGACACACTGATAAATTCGTCTGTTGTGCGTTGGTCCCGGCGATCATTGATTTCCAGGGAGTATTCGCCATCAAACCGCCATCTCCCGTAGTAGTTCAGCGCATGCAGGCGTGCCCGATACCACTGGCCATCGTAGGCATCAAAGCCTGAACCGCCATCAACGGTGGCCGCTGCGAGGGCGAGGCCGCATTGGTCTGGGCTACCGGGCAATGCACACCCGTTCCAGCGATAATATCCCTCAACTCCGTATCGGCGCTCCAGGGACAGACTATCAAACCAGGACTGGACAACGGAGATCACGGCTCCCCGCTCCCCGTCGTTGAGGGCCTCGGACCAGCCCAAACGGCCCTGTAAAACACGGGTATCGTAGTTTCCATCCGACGGGTATTTGCGGGCATAAGCCGCAACTTCCAGGGCAAACCCAGAACGGGCACCCGCTGGTTGTTCAAACGTTCCGGCTGCCAGCGTGTCGAAGAAGACACCACCTTCGCGGGACGCGGTGGCCTCGGGCAAGCCGGCAATGTTGGAGTCATAGCCTCCGGAAAGGGCAAGATAGCCCCGACCTTCAGATTGGCCGCCAGGGAGCACAACGTGGTCACCCAGTTCATTCAACTGCGCCAGGGACAAGACCCTGATTTTCTCCGGAGCACTAGCAGCGCCCGACTCCTTAAACCAGTCTCTGGCCGACTCCTTATCGCCTTTGGCAAGCGCTACCAAGCCGAGATTGTAACGCGCCAGTGCGCCGTTTGAGCCGTCCAGCAAGGCACGGAAGGCTGTTTCGGCGGCAGCATAGTCCCCGAGTTGGTAACAGGTAACACCCAGGTTGTAGAAAAGGGAGGAAGATGTCAGACCGGCGGCGACAGCGCCTTCGAAGTAGGCCCGGGCAGCCTGCAGATTTCCGTTTTCAAATGATTCAATGCCATTATGGAATTGCTCCATTCCAACATCGGTTTCGGCCGCCTCAAGTTCAACGGGAGCAACCACAAAAAGGGATAAAAGCAGGGCACGCCAGTACACCAGCAAACAGATTTCTCCGGATTGTTCATCGCAGGGCTCGCTGGCCTACTAACTCAGTTTCAGCGTTCCCGTCCCGCGGCATTGGGCAGTTCAGGGCGGTCAGGTCGTTCGGGTCGGCCTTCAATCAGGCCCCGGGATTGCCGCGCTTTTTCAGACATGGATTCACCGAACTCTCGCCCCCTTTCACGGGCTTCCTCGGCTGCATCCAGACCCCGTAAGCCGGAATTACCCGGGGCTTCTGGCCTTTCAACCGCAAGGGGCAACTCAATTTCCCGAACCACTGAATCGGTAAGCTCAACATCATCGGTAACCATGCGCATAGTAACATCCAGATCGTCGCTGGCCTGTGTGGTTATCGGCACCAATAGGCCGAAAATCATCAATCCGGCTATCTGAACGCTCAGGTAAAGGCTGTCACGCTTCATGATTCTGGATCCTCAACCGGCAGCAGCGGGTATTCCGGAACCGGGGCCCGGAAGGTTTTCTGGCGATCTCCGGTGTCCAGTCGCGCCACCAACTCACCCGCTCCCGGGAACAGTAACTTCAAAGGCAGCGACAAGACATTTTCCCCAGCATCAAGGCTCACTTGCCAGCTGAGCTGGTGATGACCTGGCCATGAAGCCAGCTCGACATGAGGCGGCAGTTCCAGTGTCAAAGTGACATTTTCCAGTGCCTCACCGGAGCGGAAGGCCAAGCGAACCGTCCTGTCAACAGGGATTGCGACCGGCTCCTCCGGTTTTTCAACAACGACATCCGAGGAGGCGACACTGGAGGTCGCCTCCTCGGTTAATCCGGTCGGCTGCAGCAGAAAACCCAGACCAATACCCACAGCAAGAGCCGCCGCAATGGCCCCGCCCAGTACCGGGTGGCTCCATCCAGCATAAGTATCGGTATTGCCCCGCGCTGCGGCAAAAACACGCTTCTGAAAATCCGGGGACGGTTCCGGGATGACGAATCGCTCCTGCAGGGCATCGCTCAGAACATACTCCGACGCAAGCAGCTCGCTGCATTCCTTGCAGGCAGCCAAATGCTGAGCCACCCGATCATGGTCCGCAGCGGAAAGTTCGTTTCTGATGTAGGCGGGCAGGTTAACCCGAATTTCGTTGCAGGACATCGTCATCACCTCACTCTGCCACACGACCGACTGGCTCGATTGGTTCCAGCTCCCGCTGCAATTTTTTGCGCAAGGTGGCCCGGCATCGGTGCAATCGGGATTTCACCGTTCCCAACGGGATGTCCAACACTTCGGCAATGTATTCCTGGCGCCAGCCATCCACATCATGAAGCAACAACAGGGCTCGCTGATCCGGTGTCAGTGTTGCCAACACCCGGTCCAGAACTGGTCCAAGCCGGGCGCGCTCCAGCTGAAAATCCGGCCCTGCGCTGTCGGATTCCAGGCTGTCCAGCCAGTCCACCTGACTTTCGGACCCGACAAGCTCCGTCAGCGGGCGATCAACCTGCCGGTTTTTACGCCGGATCTGATCAATAAACTGACGATATAAAACCCGGTTAAGCCACGGTCGCAACTGCTCGACCGCCTCCAGCTCATCCAGCCGCGGATACAGCTTTATGATCACATCCTGCACGAGATCTTCTGCATCCTGCTGCTGCCCAGCCAAGCGGAACGCAAACCGGTACATGGCCTCCAGATGGGGTTGTACCAGCACTTCAAACCGCCGCGCCTTTGAGGGCTTAAAAGGAAATATTGCCAAAGCCGTTGTTTACCTGCGTGGGTTGATTCCAGCGGCGCAGTCTATAACAGACCGGCCGACCGGTGCATTTGCCGTTTTCGCAAAACGATCATTGAGCCTTAGCCGGGACATGAGGAAACGTTAACAAAATTTCCGGAACTCTGCTCCTGCAGCGGTCGTTTTACCCCGGTCAGGTAGCGATGTTGCTTCGCTGACTTCCGAAAAATAAGCCATGGAGGTTTATATGAAAAGCTCGATCCGACTCTTCACTGTTTCGGCCCTGGCCGCAGGCATCGCCGCCTGTGGTGGTAGCGGCGACGGTGCCAGTTCCAGTTCAACCGGCAACGTTTCCTTCGACGTCACAGATGCGCCCGCGATGGAGTTCTCGAACGTGACCATCGCATTTACGGGAATTTCCCTGAAACCAGAAGATGGTAAATGGATCGAATTCACCTTTGAGCAGGCAAAAACCTGGAATCTGCTGGACCTCCAGGGGGGCATGAGTGAGCCCCTGATTACCGATGAGGAAGTCCCTGCAGGAAATTACACCCAGATCCGCTTGCTGATCGACACAAAAGAATCATTTGTTGAGCTTGAAGACGAGCCAGGCATCGAGAAGACCCTGGCAGTTCCTTCCGGAGAGCAAAGTGGTCTGAAACTGAATGGCGATTTCGTGGTTACGGCCGACACCACAACAGATTTCACCATCGACTTCGATGTCAAAAAATCCATCGTTAACCCTTCGGGCCAATCCCTGGCGGATTACCTGCTCAAGCCATCCCTTCGCCTGGTCAATAATGTGGAAGTAGGCGCCATTTCCGGCGGCGTGGACTATGCAACCATCAACTCAACCCGGCTGGGTACAGACCAACTTGCCAACTGCGCCGAAGGCTACGAAGGAGCTGTTTACGTGTATCAGGGAGCGGACGCGATACCCACGGATATTAACGTAAACAGTGACGAAACAGGGCCTGTCATGGCCGTACCTGTATCCGACGATGATAACGACGGTGTGTACACCTACACTGCCGCATTCCTCGAAGCGGGTGACTACACAATTAGCTATAGCTGCCAGTTGGATGACAACGAGGCGGACGATGAGATGGAATTCGATGGCACTCACACGGTAACGGTGATTGCCGATACAAAAGTCGAGGCTGAGCCCATCCCCCTGTTACAGTGATCCGAAGTGGCCCACTGACCAAAGCCCTTGCCCGGCAGGGGCTTTATTTACAATGCTGCAGCTCTGGCCTCCGCCTGATCAGCACCGGCCACATTACCTCTTGCCCGCCGGATATCTGCCAACAGCGACCAACCTGCTCTTTGCAGCCGGGTATCGTTTCCGGCCAGAGACAGCCCTTTCAGAGTGAACTGTTCAGCAGAGCCCAACTGATTACTGACAACGTAGGCCTCTGAAAGCTTGAAGTAGACTTCCGCCGAGCGGGGCGCGATCCGCTGGGCCCGCTCGAGCCGGGCTATGGCCCCCGAGGTATCCCCTCGTTTCAGTAACCCTTCAGCTTCACGCACAAGACTGAGCGCGGCAGGCGAGAGCCCCTCCCCTGTTTCGCTGTAGCTCGGAGAACTGGTGCGGGGCGGCTCTTGCTCTGATGGCGCCTCTGCAGGCTGCTCGCTTTTGCGCCAGACCGGCGCTTCGTCTTCTCCGGTGCTGGTTCGTGGCGGCTCTGGTGCCTTGGCGGGCTCACCACCCACCGGCACATAAATTCCGCCACCCGGGCCGGAGGCACAGCCCGCCAGGGTAAGCATTGCAATGATAAGCCCTGTTCTGAATGTCGTTTTAATCTTCATTGGAACAATCCTTCAAACCAGCCCCGGATACGTCTTTCAAGGGTCCCGGAGCATGAAACTGTCTGCGTGGGCTCGCTACCGGCGATGAAAGGCAGCAAGCGTGCATTGTCGCAGTACTCATCCGTCAGCGCCTGGCGCTCCGTATTAACCCAGTGGTAGTTGACCTCATCAGGCACCACCGGCGAAAAGCCATGCTGCGGCACCTGCGCCATAAAGCGGGACCAGACCGGCAGTGCTCCGCTGGCACCGGTCAACACGGTTGCTCCGTTATCATCGCGACCGACCCAGGCCACTGCAAGCAAATCCCCACTAAATCCGGCGAACCAGGAATCCCGACCGTCATCTGTAGTCCCCGTCTTGCCGGCGAGGGTTAATTGCTGTGACAAGGTGTTGTAGGCGGAACGCCCGGTGCCTTCCTGCATGGTTTCCTGCATCGCATACTGCACCAGATGCACGGCCGCAGAATCGGCAACCTGCGCCACTTCCAGGCTGTACCGGGAGAGCGCCTCGCCGTTTGCATCGGTGACCTCCCGAATCGTCCTTAACGGGGTATTGAAGCCGGAAGTCGCCAACCCCTGATAGATCTGGGCAACAGTAATCGGGCTCATGGAGACCGATCCCAGCAGCATGGATGGATATTGGGAAATCGGTGTATCCACTCCGAAAGCGGTCAGCGTGTCACTGACCACATCCACACCGACATCCAGCCCAACCCGCACGGCAGGCAGGTTATAGGATCGCGAGAGTGCCTTGTGCAACGGAACTTCTCCACGCTCCTCACCATCGTAATTCTTGGGCTGCCAGCGCCGGCCATCATCAAACTCGAGGGTGAAAGATTTATCGAGTACCGGCGTCATCAGGGTGTAACGCTCGGGACGCTGCAACGCCGACAGATAGATGAACGGCTTGATCAGCGAGCCGATCTGGCGATTGGCATCCAGAGCCCGGTTGAATCCTGCAAACCGCGGGTCTTTTCCACCAACCAGGGCCAGCACTTCCCCGGAGTCCTTGGATGTCACCACCAGTGTCGCCTCTAGCGACTCCGCGAGCTTCGCGCCACCAAGCCTTGGCAAGGTGTCTGTTACGGCAAATTCTGCGGCGTACTGGATGGCAGGGTCCAGGGTGGTAAAAATTCTCAGGCCTTCACTGCGAAGATCTTCTTCCTTGTAGTCACGGGACAGGTGCCTTCGCACGAGATCAATGTAGGCCGGGTAGCGATTCTCGGAATAGGAGGGGCGCTCACTGACTCCGAGCGGGAGGCCCCTGGCCCTTGCGGCGCGCTCCGGTTCGATCAGGCCAGCCTGTTCCATTTCCGATATCACAAGGTTCCGGCGCTGTGTTGCCCGGTCGGGGTTTCGCCGCGGATTGTAGTAGCTCGCGCCCTTGACCATCCCAACCAGCAGGGCTATCTGGTGCACATCCAGATCCCCCAGCGATTGGCCAAAGTAGAACTGGCTGGCCAGGCCAAAGCCATGAATGCTGCGCACACCCGCCTGGCCCAGATAGACTTCATTCAGGTAGGTCTCAAGAATGTCGTCTTTTTCATAATGAAGTTCCAGCAGAACCGACATAATGGCCTCATTGCCCTTACGGAGCAGTGTCTGGTCGCGGGTCAGAAAGAGATTTTTGACCAGCTGCTGGGTCAGAGTGCTGCCGCCCTGGACGACACGCCCGGCCCGGATATTCGCAAGCATCGCCCGGCCAATGGACAGGGGCGCAATCCCGAAATGATCGTAGAAATTGCGATCTTCCACGGCCATCAGTGTGGCCGGCAGGATAGCAGGGACCTGACCAAGCTCCACCAGCACCCGATCTTCCTTGTGGGCTGGATAGATTCCGCCGATTTGTGCAGGTTCAAGGCGAATGATCGGTGCCGCCTCTCCCCGAATCACCGAAAAGTTCCGGACCCGGTCGCCCGAGATCGTCAATGAAGCTTTACGGGCGGGCTCATCACCATCCGGGAAGGAAAAGCCCCGGGTGCTGATGATGAAACGGCCGCCATTGCGCTGGTAGCTGCCAGGGTTATCGCCGGCGCCCTTGTGAAAACCGGAAAGTTGGAGCTCCCGTTCGAGGGCACCCGCGCTGATACTGGCGCCTTCAAATAGCTCCAGGGGGCGGGCATACACCCTGGACGGCACTTCGAACCGGCGCCCTTCAAAACGAGACGTTACAACCGCATCGAGATAGACCGTCCAGCCTGCGAGCAATACCAGGCCAATGGCACAAAACCGGAACATGAACCGCCAGAACCATGGCCGGCGACCATTTTTCGACGACCTTCGGGAAGGCTTTCGCCTGGACGGGGAAGATGAGCTGGATTTTTTCATGACCGGATTATAACGAAGGGACCGGCCAGGAAGGCAGGCCAACTGTGTGTTATTTCTGTAATCTGCCCGTTATGATAGGACAATAAAAATCAATGGGTTCAGGGAACGCGAGGAGAACACCGTGAGTGAGGCATCCCCAGACAATCTGATTCTGGCACTGCAGAATCCAGAGTTGTACGACCACCCGATTAAAGATTTTCAGGTCATCGAAACTCATATCTCCCAGGTTATCCTGACCGGCGATTACGCCTACAAGATCAAGAAACCGGTTGATTTCGGTTTTCTGAACTTCTCCACCCTCGATCGCAGGAAACACTTCTGCGAAGAAGAACTCCGACTCAATCGCAGGCTAGCCAAAAAGCTGTACCTGGATGTGTTGCCTATCACCGGCACGCCGGAAAATCCCGTGATCGGCGGCGAAGGCGAGGCCTTCGAGTATGCTATTAAAATGCGCCAGTTCGGACAGGACCAGCTGTTCGACCGCCTGCAGGAACAAGGGGAGCTGGCCCCGGAGCTGCTGACCGGCCTGGCGCAGCAGGTTGCCGCCTTCCACGAGCAGTTGCCACCGGTACCCGAGGAGAAACCGCTCGGAACGCCCGAGGCAGTCTTTGCGGCAATGCAGGAGAACTTTGACCAGATCCGCCCGTTGATTGACGACGCAGATCTGCTCATGCAACTGGATAACCTTCAGGCCTGGACCGAATCCACGTTCGAGCGCCATCGCGACCTGATCGCCAGCCGACGGGCCGGCGGCCTGGTTCGTGAGTGCCATGGTGACCTCCACCTTGCCAACATTACCCGCTTTGAAGGCGAGGTTACCGTTTTCGATTGCATCGAGTTCAGTGAGCCTTTCCGCTGGATTGATGTGATAAACGATCTGGCGTTCCTGCTGATGGATCTGGAATCCCGCCGGGAAGGCGCGCTGGCCAACCTGGTGCTCAATACCTATCTGGAATACCGGGATGACTTCAAAGCCCTGCCTCTGCTGCCTCTATACAAGGCTTACCGTGCCATGGTCAGGGCCAAGATTGCCCTGCTCACCATGGGCAACCCATCCCTTACGGAGGGCGAAAAAGCCGATCTGATGCAGCGCTATAGTGATTACGCCAAACTGGCCGAAGATTACAGCACCATCCCCAATCACTATCTGCTGGCAACCACTGGCCTGTCCGCCAGCGGTAAAACCTGCGTCAGCGCCTCCATGGCCGGCGAACTGGGCCTGATACGCTTACGCTCGGATGTTGAACGTAAGCGTCTGCACGGGCTTGCGCCTCTTGAAAGTTCGCGTTCCCCCACCGGCGGCAACCTTTACACCGAGGAGGCAACGGCGAAAACCTACCAGCGGCTGGCTGAGCTTGCGGAGCAGGTTTTGGCGGCCGGCTTGCCGGCTATTGTGGATGCCGCCAGCCTGAAAGAAAACGAACGGTCACTGCTGGCGTCCGTGGCGGAAGCCCAGGGCGTCCCGTTTGCACTGATACATTGCGAAGCGCCGGAAACATTGCGCCGGGAATGGATCCGCAACCGCAAGGGAGATGCGTCCGAGGCAACCGAGGAACTTCTGGACACCCAGCAAACCTGGTTTGAACCGCTGACGGCCGAAGAAAAGAGCCACACCATCCATCTGCACACGGATCAGGAACATGTAGCAGAAGCGGTGGCCGACCGGATTCGGCAGCATCTTGGCATTCCTTTCGGTAAAACCGGCGATTAAAACATCAGGCTCCCACTGGCCAGCACGAGGCATACGATGGACGATAACCGCGAACACGAAGTACATCAGATCAGCCACCCCCTGTATGATCTCCTTCGCAGTGAGGACATGCAGGCTTTTAATGGCGAGAAGTCGAAGCTCACTGAGCTGCCCAGTTTTGCCCACGGTGATTTCCGGGGTCTGGACCTGCGCGGAATGGATGCCAAGGGATTGGATTTTCGCCATGCTTATTTTCGCGGCACGGACCTGCGGGGGATCGATTTTTCGAAATCCAGAATGGAAGGCGCAAGCATTGCCAGCGCCAAGATTTCCGGCTGTTATTTCCCGCACCGGCTGGAGGCCGATGAGATTGTCATGTCCCTGAACCATGGAACGCGTATGCGTTACGCCATACTGCCGAAATGACCAGCAGCCAGGATTCATGGCAACCGGTTTGTACGGTTTCCGATCTGACGCCGGGCAAATTTGTCGAGTTCCGGCTTCGGGAAAAAGCCCGGGAGCCGGAAGGAATGCCGCTAACGGGATTTCTGTTCCTGGATGGCACTACGCCCCGGGGCTACCTGAACATCTGTCCGCATCTGGGCGTTGAGCTGAACTGGATGCCGGGGCGATTCATGGATTCCGACAATCTGTTCATACAGTGCTCGACTCACGGCGCCCTGTTCAAGCCCGCAGACGGGGAGTGCATCGCCGGCCCCTGCCAGGGTGATGCACTTACCGAACTCGACCTGAGGCAACGGAAAGGCCAGATTGAAATCAGACTTCCAGAATAACCGGCACCGGTTCAGTGAGCGTCAGTAAACCGGTGGGGTTGCCATCACTCCCGCAAAGGTCGGCCCGATAGGCGATTACTTCCACGCCCGAATCGCGGGCCTCGCGCAGTAGCTCACCGTATTTACCGTCAATGTGGTCCGCAGGCCGAACCGTTTCGATGCCGGTGTGATTGACGACAAAAAACAGGACGGCACGATCGCCTTGCTTTACCTGCGCCATCAGCTCGCGAAGGTGTTTCTGGCCACGCTCGGTGACTGCATCCGGGAAAAAGCCCTGGTTTTTTTCCGCCAGAGTGACATTCTTCACTTCTACCCAGGCGTCTGGCCCTGCCCCATGACCGGAAAGCAGCAAATCGATCCGGCTTTTTTCCGCTCCATACTTTACCTCCGCCCGACACTCAGGATAACCGGACAACTCCACCACGGTTCCCGCCTGCACTGCCTCTCGGGCCTGAGCGTTAGGCCGGGCGGTGTTCACGCAGGCCAGCTCACCGGGTGATGTCTCCACCAGTTCCCAGGTATACTGAAGCTTACGCTTGGGGTTGTTACTACGGCTCAGCCAGACCCGGGCACTTTCAGGCTGGCAACCCAGCATGGAGCCGGTGTTCGGGCAATGGGCGGTAACCTCAGTGCCGTCAGGCAGCCGAACATCCGCCAGGAAGCGTTTGTAGCGACGGATTAGACGGCCTTCAACCAAAGGTTCTGGAAACTTCATGTGATCTCCGTACAAAAGTAGGCGTCACAAGGCTGGCACCCCCGTGACTAATCTGCTATTTTCCGCAAATTCCCGTTTCAGGACGAATGCTTCATCCAGGGTACAACCGCGCAGCCACGGGGGCTCACGCGGAGTGAAGCAAAGCGTTCTTGTGAAGTACAAACAAGAGGCCGGGTTCAATGGCAAATACTGCAGAACAACCACGCGAACGTTTTACCAACTTCACCCCCTACGAAATGAAGAAGGGTGAAGAGTACATGAGTGCTGAAATGCTTCAGCACTTCAAGAATCTGCTGCTGCAGTGGAAGCAGGAGCTGATGGAAGAAGTTGACCGCACCATGCACCACATGCAGGAAGATGCGGCAAATTACGCGGATCCCAGTGATCGCGCAACCCAGGAAGAGGAATTCAGCCTCGAACTGCGCACCCGTGACCGCGAGCGGAAACTGATCAAGAAAATTGACCAGACCATCGACCGCATCGACAAGGACGACTACGGCTTCTGCGATCAGTGTGGCGTCGAAATTGGCATCCGCCGCCTGGAGGCTCGCCCGACGGCCACCTTGTGCATCGACTGCAAAACCCTGGCTGAGATTCGCGAACGCCAGACCGGCATCTGAACCAGCCATTCGACAGCCGCCGGCTCTGCTTCGCTCATTACAGAGCCGGTTGACTGACTACCATGACCAATCCTCGGTACTGTGGCCGGTTCGCGCCTTCTCCGACCGGCCCACTGCATTTCGGCTCACTGGTAACCGCACTCGCCAGCTTCCTGGAGGCCCGTAGCCAGGGTGGCCAATGGCTTATCCGTATTGAAGATCTGGATCCTCTGAGGGAACCTCCGGAGGCGACCGGCCAGATTCTTGCCAGTCTCGACGCCCACGGTCTGTTTCCGGACGAACCGGTCCGGTTCCAGTCCCGGCGGCACGACGCCTACCACGCAGCTATCAACCAGCTGCTTGAACAGGGAGATGCCTACCGCTGCTCCTGCTCCCGGAAGGAACTGCAGGCCAACTGGGGCCGCCATCCCCGTCACTGTCGCAAAGACAATGCTGCTACTGGTGACCGACCTTTTGCCATCCGCTTTGCCCTGAAAGATGAAGACTGCCACTGGCAGGATCTGCTGCTGGGGCCACAACACCAAACCGTGCAGGCAGAGCTGGATGACCCGGTCATTCTCCGGAAGGAAGGGTTTTACGCCTATCAGCTTGCCGTGGTTGTCGATGACATCGACCAGGATATTACCGATGTGGTCCGCGGTTCAGACCTGCTGGACATGACCGCCCAGCAGCAACAGATCTACCGGGCACTGGGCTCCAGGCCACCGCATTGGCTACACATTCCGGTCATTGTCAACGACCAGGGCCAGAAACTCAGCAAGCAGACTCACGCGCCGGCTCTGGATGACAGCATCCCCGGGAAGAACCTGTTTGCGGCGCTGGTCGCCCTCCGTCAGGATCCACCGCAAACGCTGGTAAGCGCCCCGGTGGAAACGCTGCTGGACTGGGGCCAGGCGAACTGGCAACGGGGTGTCATCACCTGACATCCCGGTAAGGGACATGGTATAAAGCCCTTCTCACACCTCAGCGCGGATAGCATGCCTGATGTATATCTACCGTCTGGTTTTCCTGTTGGTACTGGCCATCTATATTTTTTCACCCAACATCCTCGACTGGTGGACTTCGCCGGGAAATGCCTGGTATAGCCCTTATATTATCTGGGCCGGGCTGATTGCCATCGGTTTCTGGCTGGAATGGCGGCGGGACCCCAATGAGTTTTAGTGCCTCGGGCCTGCTGTTTGCCAGCCTGTTCTATCTGATCCTGCTATTCGGTATTGCCTGGGTCACCGAGCGCGGAATGCTGCCGCGGCAATGGGTCCGCCATCCGCTCGTTTACGTCCTCAGCCTGGGCGTTTACGCGGGCATCTGGGCGGTTTACGGTGCCGTTGGCATGGCGGCGGAATCCGGCTACGGCTTCCTGGCCTACTATCTGGGCATCAGTGGGGCTTTCCTGCTGGCGCCCGTGCTCCTGAACCCGGTCATGCGGATCGGTCGCGCCTACCAGTTGACTTCCCTCGCAGACCTGTTTGCCTACCGCTACCGCAGCCAGTGGGCGGGCACCCTCGTCACCCTGTGCTCCGGCGGTGCCATCCTTGCCCTGCTGAGCATGCAGATTCAGGCCGTGGCCACCTCTGCCAGCATTCTGGCACCCGATACCTCGCCCAAGCTGATCAGTGTGATGTTCAGCTTGATTGTGGTGCTGTTCGCCATGCTGTTCGGAGCTCGCCGTGATCAGAACTCCGAGAACCATCAGGGCCTGGTACTGGCCATCGCTTTCGATTCCCTGATCAAACTGGTGGCGTTACTGGTGCTAGGGGGTGTCATTCTGTTCGGGGTATTCGATGGCATGGGCGGCCTGGACCACTGGCTCGACAACAGATCCTCTGCGGCTGCCACCATGACCCTGAGCATTGACGACGGCAGCTGGCGGGCACTGATGCTCATGTCGTTTGCGGGGGCACTGGTGCTTCCGCACATGTACCACATGACCTTCAGTGAAAACCCCTCCCCCAAGGCCCTGGCGAAGGCCAGCTGGGGCCTGCCGCTTTACCTGTTGCTGCTTGGCCTGCCGGTCCCCCTTATTCTGTGGGGCGGTCAGGAACTTGCGGTGACAACAGGGCCAGGATTCTTCGCCATTGGCGCCGCTCAGGCCCTGGGCAGCCCCGCGCTCACACTGCTGATGTACATTGCCGGCCTGTCAGCGGCCAGCGGCCTGATGATCGTCAGCACACTGGCACTGGCGGGCATGGCCCTGAACCACGTGGTGCTGCCGCTGAAAACCCCGAAAGACCAGGGTGACATCTATCGCTGGCTCCAGTGGATCAAACGACTGCTGATCGCCGTAATCATTTTCCTGGCCTTGCTGTTTCACGAGACCATCGGCAAAAATCTTGATCTGTCCATTCTCGGTGCTATTTCGCTGTCCGGTACCCTCCAATTGCTTCCCGGGGCCCTTGGCGTGATTTACTGGCCAGAAGGCAACCGACGAGGCCTGATCGCCGGCCTGCTTGTCGGGCTGGCAATCTGGGTAACCACCCTGGTCCTGCCCTTCTCTCATACCGCCAACTTGCTGGCCTGGCTGGACGCCCCGCTGATTCCGGATTACAGCAACTGGCATATCTTCACCTTCGTGAGCCTGACGGCCAATATCACCGTCTTCGCCCTCATCTCAGTACTGAGCACCAGCACCAGCGAGGAGGCGAGTGCGGCCCAGGCCTGCTCATTGGGCGCCCTCTCCCGGCCCCAGCGCCGTGAACTTCTGGCCACATCCTCCAGCGATTTCGTCCGGCAACTGGCGGAGCCCCTCGGTTATGGAGTGGCCCGACGGGAAGTGGAGCGGGCGCTCACCCAGCTGAAACTGCCGAACGTGGAGTACCGCCCCTACCAGCTCAGGCGCCTGCGAGACCAGGTTGAAATCAACCTTTCCGGCCTGCTCGGGCCTGCCGTTGCCCGGGACATGGTCAAGCGTCACTTGGGCTTCAAACCCATGGCCCAGGGCGGCACTGCCCAGGACATCCGGTATGTTGAGCGCGCCCTCGGCGATTACCAGAATCGGCTGACCGGGCTGGCCGGAGAACTCGACAACCTGCGCCGGCATTACCGGCAGACCTTGCAGAACCTGCCCATTCCAGCCTGTTCGGTGGGCGAAGATGGCGAAATCCTGATGTGGAATCACACCATGGAGGAGCTCACTGGTATTACGGCCGACGACGTAGTCGGTGCCCGGCTGATGGCATTGCCAGAACATTGGCACTTGCTGCTGGAGGATTTCAATAGGGGTGAAGACCTTCACCGCTACAAACACCGGCTGGACCTGCGCGGCAAGCCGCACTGGCTGAACCTGCACAAGGCCGCCCTGAGCGGGCCGGATCACACCGAAGGCGGCAGCATCATACTGGTCGAAGACCAGACTGAAACACGACTGCTTGAGGACGAACTGATGCACAGCGAACGCCTGGCCTCGGTGGGCCGGCTGGCAGCGGGCGTTGCCCATGAAATCGGCAATCCGGTCACCGGCATTTCCTCACTGGCCCAGAACCTGAAGCTGGAAACAGACAACCCGGATATTCTGGATACGGCTGAACAGATCCAGCAACAGACCCGGCGCATTTCAGCCATCCTTCAATCGCTCATGAACTTCGCCCGGACCGGCAATCACGCCCAGGCAAACCGGTACGAGCCTGTGACAATACATCGGTGTGTCGAGGAATCCATCAACCTGCTGTCACTCAGTGACAAGGGGTTGGGCATCCATTACATCAATGACTGCCCACCTTCGCTGCAGATCCTCGGGGATGAACAACGTCTGGTTCAGGTGTTCGTCAACCTGTTGGCCAACGCCCGCGACGCATCCCCTGAAGGTGGCACCATCCGGATCAGTGGAAAAGGTGACGGCTACTCCGCTATTATCGAGGTCACCGATGAGGGCTCCGGCATCCCCGGAGACCAGCTTGATCATATCTTTGAGCCGTTTTACACCACCAAGGCACCTAATAAAGGTACCGGCCTTGGCTTATCGCTGGTGTATAGCATTATTGAAGAACACTACGGCAACATTCAGGTTGAGAGCCCTGCAAATGCAGAAACCGGCAGGGGCACCTGCGTACGGCTGAGATTGCCAGCCTACGAATCCGAAATCGGCAACACCGCCATCAGCCAGAACCAAAGGTCTTGAGACTGTTATGCCTCGAATTCTGATCGTGGAAGACGAAGACATTATTCGCTCAGCAGTACGCAAGCTGCTGCAGCATGCCGGCTATGAAGTCGCCGATGCCTCATCCGTCGAAGAAGCCGAGCAGAACCACGAACCGGACCAGTTTGACCTGATCATCTCCGATCTTCGCCTGCCTGGTGCTGCCGGCACCGAGCTGATCAACCGGGCGCCGAACACCCCGGTGCTGATCATGACCAGTTACGCCAGCCTGCGCTCGGCCGTGGATTCCATGAAAATGGGCGCCGTTGAATACATCGCCAAACCGTTCGACCACGACGAAATGCTGGCTGCCGTAGAGAACATTCTGGCTCGAAAACCGTCTGCCCAGAACACCGTCGATGAAGCCACTGCCAGTGCGGAAATACCCGAAAGCAGCGACCCCGCCAACATCATGTTCGGCGATTGCGAACCCATGCAGCGGGTGTTTACCCTGATCCGCAAGGTTGCGCCCACAGAAACCACCGTGCTGATCCAGGGCGAATCCGGTACCGGTAAGGAATTGGCCGCCCGCGCCCTTCACCTGATGAGCCCGCGCGCCACCAAGCCGCTGATTTCAGTAAATTGTGCTGCGATTCCCGAAAGTCTGATTGAATCGGAACTGTTCGGCCACGAGAAGGGCGCCTTCACTGGTGCTGTTTCCGCGAGGACGGGCCTGATCGAAGCCGCCGATGGTGGCAGCCTGTTCCTGGATGAAATCGGTGAATTGCCCGCAGAAGCTCAGGCCCGCCTGCTACGGGTGCTCCAGGAGGGCGAAATCCGCAAGGTTGGCTCCACCCAGAGCAGAAAGGTGAACGTGCGGATGATCGCGGCTACCCACCGAAACCTTAAAGCCATGACACGCACTGGCGAATTCCGGGAAGACCTTTACTACCGGCTGAATGTCATGCAGGTCCGGATTCCTCCGTTACGGGAACGTCAGAGCGACATTCTGGGACTGGCTCGCCGCTTCCTGAAGCGTCAGGGGGAGAAAATGGGCAAACCCAACCTCAACCTAAGCCCTGAGGCTATGCGGGTTCTCGAACGCCACCGCTGGCCCGGTAACGTGCGGGAGCTGGAAAATGCCATTGAGCGGGCCACCATCCTTTGTGATGGCGATGTTATTACCCCGGCGCTACTGGACCTCGACAGTGAAGGTGGCGACGAGTACATCCCGGAATCTCTGGTAGAAGGCAATAATGAGCAGACCCGGACCCGGGAAGCAGACTCCGCTAACGATCTTTCCCTGGAAGACTACTTCCAGCACTTTGTTCTCGAGAATCAGGACCGCATGAGCGAGACCGAGTTGGCCCAGAAACTGGGCATCAGCCGGAAATCCCTGTGGGAACGTCGCCAGCGCCTTGGGATCCCGCGGAAAAAATCCTCAGGCAACTGAAACTGGCATAGTGTGAACGGAAGCTCAGTTGTTACCCTTTGTTCCTCTCGGTAACACTCTCTCCAAGAGTAACGTGATCTCAGTAACACTTACGTCGGATACGGGGTAACACTTATGGCCTAAAAAATCGTAAGACATTGTTAATACAGAAAATTAAAAACCTGGCACACGGACTGCAACCTATTTAGCGCACAACAACAAAAACAAGAGTGACAAAGCAGCGCCACAACAAAAACAAAAAGCTGCGGGAAAACGTTCGGTAACAAAAACAAAAACAGAACGTGAGCGAACTGAGTGTTTTGGGTACTTTGCTTTTTAGTGGTCCCACGGCACGTGCGAGTTGTAGATGTAGAGAAGAATTGCCTTAGAGGTGACGCTGCAGCTACTCCAAACCCGCCCGATGTCTCTGACCGCTCTGTGTATTCAAAGCTTTCCGTTTGCACTGTTGATATGCCCCAGACTTGGGGATAGACAGTGGGGTACAAAAACCAAGAAAAATCCCGGTAAAAACAAAAACAATGCAGATCGTCAACGCTTTGAGGGCGGATTCGTGTAAACGGATCCGCCTTTTGATTTTCTGGGCACCGGAACTGTAATCCACGGCAAACATGTGCAAATCCTGCTCAAACCGTTAAACTCTCGGTTTTTGCTCATCGCAACCACGGATTTCAATGCCAAAACGACTCGTCGATAAACTCCGTTCATTCATGTCCGGCAACGGAAAAAAGAAGGCCCGAACCTACCAGCGACGGGAAATTCCCCGGGACCAGCATAACGTCTCCCGCTCGGTAATCAGTGAGCCCGCCAAAAAGGTTCTCCATCGCCTGAACAAATCAGGCTATGAAGCATACCTTGTGGGCGGCGGCGTCAGAGACATCCTGCTGGGTGGAAAGCCCAAGGATTTCGACATCGCAACCAACGCCACGCCGGAAGAAGTCCACGATCTGTTTCGCAACTCCAGGCTGATCGGCCGCCGGTTCAGAATTGTTCATGTGGTGTTTGGCCGGGAAGTCATCGAGGTGACCACCTTCCGGGGCAACGCCACAGAAACCGATACCGACGCCGATGATGACGACCGCAGAACCAGCGAACATGGACTACTGCTCCGGGACAATGTCTACGGCAATCAGGAAGAAGATGCCCTGCGCCGGGACTTTACGGTAAATGCCCTGTACTACTGCATTCGCGACTTCTCCATCATTGATTTCGCCAACGGCATGGAAGATTTGCGTAATCGGCAACTTCGCCTGATTGGTGACCCGGAGACCCGCTACCGGGAAGATCCCGTGCGCATGCTCCGGGCCATCCGATTTGCCGCCAAACTCGGCTTTGATATTGAACCGGAAACCGAGGCCCCGATAAAAGATCTGGCCCCGTTACTGAGCCATATCCCTTCGGCCCGACTGTTCGATGAAGTGCTCAAGCTCTTTTCCGCTGGCCACGGCGAGGCCACCTACAACCTGTTAACCCGTTACAGCCTGCTTGAGCCACTGTTTCCGGAAACCGTCAGGGCCATCGAGGCCGGTGAACCGGATGAACTGATCCGCCAGGCGCTCAGGAACACCGACGCCCGTATTGCCCAGGGCAAATCGGTCACGCCCTACTTCCTGTTTGCCGCCATGCTCTGGCCGGCACTTCAGGCAGAATGGCATCGCAGACAAGACAATGGCGACCCGGTTCAACCCGCTCTGCACGGAGCCATCGGCAAGGTGATTGGCCGGCAGGTGCAGGCGACGTCGATTCCCAAACGCTTCTCGGGACCCATGAAAGAAATCTGGGAACTTCAGATGCGCTTGCCTCGCCGCCAGGGCAAGAGAGCCTTTGTCACCATGTCTCATCCACGGTTCCGGGCGGCCTATGATTTTCTGTTGGTCCGTGAGGATTCTGGCGAGATTGAACCGGGCCTGGGCCAATGGTGGACCGAGTTCCAGCAAGCGGATGAGCGACGCCAGGAGCGAATGCTGTCCGAACTGGCCAGCGACGCGCCCAAAAAGCGCAAGCGCCGCCGCAAACCGGCTCAGAAACCAACTCAGCAATGACGACCGATGCCTTCATCGGGTTGGGCAGCAATCTCGAAGAACCTGCCGCCCAGCTCGCCCGGGCCGTTTCGGAACTGGCTGCCCTCCCGGGTTCCACGCTGGTTGCTCAATCGGCCTTTTATGCGAGCCGGCCCGTGGGTCCGCAGGACCAGCCGGACTTCGTCAACGGCGCTGTGTGGCTGCAAACAGAGCTGGAACCCCATCAATTGCTGGATCAGCTACAGGCGATCGAGCAGGCCCACGGCCGGGAACGGCTCCGGCACTGGGGCCCCCGCACCCTGGACCTCGACCTACTGCTGTTTGGTGAGCGGATACTTGATGACAAACGGCTTACTGTGCCCCACCGGGAATTGCCAAACCGCGACTTTGTCCTCCAGCCCTTACTGGACCTGAAACCCGACCTGACATTGCCGGACGGAACGCCAGTTGCCGCTCTGCGCCACCAATGCCCGGACAACCGCTTGCGCAAGCTTCCACCCGCGGATTACCCTTAACACTTCAACGCCGGCACCCCGGCCCGGTCTAGGCCCATCCACCCAAAAGGCAAGGATTCTATGGCTGTTACCATCAATACCCTGCGCGAATTCAAGCAGAAGGGCGAAGCCTTCGCAGCCCTTACCTCCTACGATGCCACCTTCTCCCAAGTCGTCAGCGAAGCGGGCGTTCACGTTATTCTGATTGGCGATTCCCTTGGCATGGTGCTGCAGGGTCATGACAGCACTCTGCCTGTGACCATGGACCAGATGGTGTACCACGTCACCTGTGTCTCCAAGGGTAACCGAGGCTCCCTGATCATGGCGGACATGCCCTTCATGTCCTACGGGACCATCGAGGCAGCCCTGGAGAACGCCGCAGAACTGATGCGTGCCGGCGCCCACATGGTGAAGCTCGAAGGCACCGACTGGATGAAAGACACCATCTCCGCCCTGAGCGAACGCGGTGTCCCCGTGTGTGCGCATCTGGGCCTGACACCGCAGTTCGTCAACAAGTTTGGCGGCTACAAGGTGCAGGGCCGTGACGAAAAGGCAGCGGAGATGATGATCGAACATGCCTGCGAACTGGAGTCTGCCGGCGCCGACCTTATTCTGCTGGAGTGTGTTCCGGCGCCCCTGGCCGCACGAATCTCCCAGGCCGTCAGGGCTCCGGTAATTGGCATTGGTGCCGGCTCGGATACCGACGGCCAGGTTCTGGTACTGCACGACATGCTCGGCATCACCACCGGCCGCAAACCGAGGTTTGTGAAGAACTTCCTTGCCGAGACGAGTTCGGTACAAGAGGCAATTGAAGCCTATGTAAAGGCCGTAGGCGAGCGCACATTCCCCGCTGAGGAGCATACGTTCAAGGCATGAGAACCGTACATTCCCTGAAAGAACTGAGAACCATACTTCGCGGCTACCGGCGGAAGGGCAAAACCATCGGCCTGGTGCCGACCATGGGCAACCTGCACGATGGGCACGTCTCCCTGGTTCGCAAAGCCGCCGAGATGGCCGATGTCGTGGTTACCAGCATTTTTGTCAATCCAATGCAGTTTGGCGCTGGCGAAGACCTCGACAAATACCCGAGGACCCTGGCCGAAGATCAGGACAAGCTCACCTCGGCCGGCTGCACCCTGGTTTTCGCCCCCTCGGCAGACGAGGTTTACCCGGAAGGCCTGGCAAAACAGACCCAGATTGTTGTGCCGGATGTGAGTGACGGCCACTGCGGCGCCAGCCGGCCCGGTCACTTTGAAGGTGTTGCCACGGTGGTGACCATGCTGTTCAACATGGTTCAGCCGGACTTTGCGGTGTTTGGCGAAAAAGACTTCCAGCAACTGGCCGTCATCCGGAAAATGGTCCGCGATCTGATGATGCCCGTCGATGTCGTTGGGGCGCCCACCGTTCGGGAGGACGATGGCCTGGCGAAAAGCTCCCGCAATGGCTACCTCACACCTGATGACCGGAAAATCGCTCCTGTTGTGTACCAGACCCTGCAGGCCACGGCTGGCAAAATCGCCGATGGTCGTACAGACTTCCAGGCTCTGGAAAGCGAAGCTGAGCAGAGCCTGGGCGAGGCCGGTCTGCGTGTGGATTATTTCAACATCGTGAACAGTCAGACGCTCAAGCCAGCCACCCCGGATGATCAGGAAATTACACTCTTGGTGGCGGCTTTCCTTGGCACGACCCGTTTGATTGATAACCTGTCCGTAACCCGATAGGCCCACAGAAAAGGAGACTCTGATGCCCGCAAATCCGACAGTACTGACCTCGAAACCCGAATGGCAGACACTGAAGGAACACAGGGAACGTCTGGATGGCACTCCCATGACGGAGCTCTTCAGGCAGGATCCCGAGCGGGCAAAGCGCTACTATATCGAGGCGGCAGGACTGTCCCTGGATTTCTCCAAGAACCGGATCACCGACGAGGTGCTTGAGGCACTGCTGGCACTGGCAAGCAGCTGCAATCTGGAAGCCAGGCGCGAGGCACTGCTGCAGGGCGAGCGCGTGAACGTGACCGAGGACCGCCCTGCCCTGCATACGGCTCTTCGTAACCCGGGCACGGATACCATCATGGTGGATGGCCAGGACGTCGTTGCCGAGGTACAGCGCACCCTGGCACGCATGGAAACACTGGTAAACGGCGTACTGAGCGGCAGCCGCACCGGATACACCGGCAAACCCTTTACCGACGTGGTCAGCATCGGTATCGGTGGCTCCTATCTCGGGCCCAAGCTCGTGGGCGAAGCGCTCCAGCCCTATGGACAGTCTGGCGTACCGTGCCATTACGTTGCCAACATCGACGGCACCGAGATCTGTGAAACGCTCCGGCAGGTGAACCCGGAAACCACCCTGTTCCTGATCCAGTCGAAATCATTCCGGACCCAGGAGACCCTGGAAAACAGCAAGGTGGCGCGCCGGTGGTTTCTCGAACACTGTGGCGACGAGCAGGCAATCTCCAGGCACTTCATGTCGGTTACGGCCAATGTGCCGGCAGCACGGGATTTCGGAATCGATCCGGACAACGTCTTTCCCATGTGGGACTGGGTCGGAGGCCGTTACTCCCTCTGGTCCGCCATCGGCTTGCCCATCGCCTTGACCGTCGGTATGGCCAACTTCCGGGCACTGTTGGCCGGTGCCCATGCCATGGACCAGCATTTCCGGGAGGCGCCACTGCACCAGAACCTGCCAGTCGTCATGGCGATGCTCGGGGTCTGGTACAACAATTTCTGGGGCGCCGAAACCCACGCGATCCTGCCCTACGACCACTACCTGCGCAGCCTGCCGGATCATCTCCAGCAACTGGACATGGAAAGCAACGGTAAAAGCGTGACTCAGGACGGTAAGAATCTGGTCTGGCAGTCCGGGCCGGTCATCTGGGGCGGGGTTGGCGCCAACGGCCAGCACGCTTACCACCAGCTGATTCACCAGGGCACCCGCCTGATCCCGGCGGACTTCATCATTCCCCTGCAAACACACAATCCGGTGGCAACCCATCACGCCGACCTGTTTGCGAACTGCCTCAGCCAGTCCAGAGCCATGATGGCCGGCAAATCCCTCGAAGAAGCCAAAGCCGAACTGGCGGCGGAAGGTCGCTCCGAAGCAGAGATCGAACAGCTTGCCCCCCACAAGGTGATCCCGGGCAACAAACCGAGCAATACCCTGACGATGGAAAAGGTAACGCCGGAGACCGTCGGTGCACTCATCGCACTTTACGAACACCGGACGTTCGTACAGGGAGTCATCTGGGATCTGGATTCGTTTGATCAGTGGGGGGTGGAACTCGGCAAACAGCTGGGCAAGAGCATTCTGCCCCGCCTGCTCGGCCAGGAAGCCGGCGATCGGGCCAGCGACAGCTCCACCGACCACCTCATTGAGCTGTTTCTCTCAGCCAGTGGCCGCTCTTGATATCTGCCGCCCCTGCCAACTGAAATCCACCGGCCAGAGTTTCTGGCCAGTGCTGTAATCCTGCCACAGCTGGCCATAGGTTTTGCCACACACCGGGTGCATGGCCTCCGGCGCAATATCTGCCAGGGGTCTGAGGACGAAGGCATTCTTGAGTATTTCGCCCCTCGGCAGCTCGACACCGTCAATCCGCCCGACCACATCACCGTAGGTCAGAATATCCAGATCCAGGGTTCGCGCACTGAACTTCGGGACGTCCCTGCGTCGGCCATTGTCCGCTTCAAGTTGCTTGAAACGCCGCGACAGCTCGGCAACCGGCAGGTCAGTGTCGACACCCACCACCAGGTTGAGGAACGGTGAGCCATCAAACCCGACGGCTTCGCTATCGTACACCGGTGAGATGACCAGCTCACCAAACCATTCCTTCAGGGCATCCAGCGCGGCAATAACGTATCGTTCCCGGTCCACATTGGTACCAATACTGATGTAAACCCGGACGGAGCCTGCCATCAACGTGCGCCCCTTTCGATATGAACGCCCACCGCCTTGGCGCCCGGCACGGCACCCGGCTTACGGATTGTCAGCCTGAGCCAGGTTACCCCGAATTCTTGCTGCAGGATCCCGGCCAGAACCTCCGCCCCGCGCTCGAGCAGCTTCGGCCTGAGCGCTTTCAGACAGGTCTCGACCCGACCACTGACCGTTGCGTAATCCAGAGCGTCCGCAACGTCATCGGAGTGGCCAGGCACCCGATTATCCCAGGCCATCTCCAGGTCGATGACAAGGCTCTGGGTGACTTCCCGTTCCCAGTCGTAAACACCGACCACAGTTTCCACAACCAGGCCTTCGATAAATACGCTGTCTGCCAAGGGGACTCCCGGACTCTTTCACTCGTTCGTGATTGGATAACTGGTGATTGAATAACGCACAACCAGGGGATACTGTAATTGGGCTGGTCCGCGTTTTCAGGGCCGGCATTTTCGCACACAATGGCCTGATACGTCTTTGCTTCCGAGCCCACAGCATGATTCTCAGTGACCCGGTATTAACCGTTCTGCTCTGTGCCGCCGCCTATCTGGCCGGCTCAGTGCTGTTCGCCCCGCCGGTGTGCCGGCTTTGGAAGCTACCGGACCCCCGGGCCCAGGGCTCCGGTAATCCGGGCGCAACCAATGTGTACCGAACCGGCGGCTGGCCACCCGCCTTGATGACACTGGCACTCGACGCCGCCAAGGGCTGGCTTCCGGTCTGGCTGGCTCACGCTGCCGGCCTGTCGGTGATGGTGCAGGCTGTGGTGGCACTGTGCGCCGTGACCGGCCACATGATCCCGGTGTTCTACCGATTCAAGGGTGGCAAGGGCGTGGCAACCGCGCTGGGGGCTGGCCTTGCCCTGGCGCCGGTAACCACACTGCTGATGGCTGCCATCTGGATGCTGGTGATCTGGCGCTGGCGAATTTCCGCCCTCGCCTCGCTGGTGGCCATCATCAGCGGGCCGCTGATCAGTGCGCTTATCGAGCCGGAAACCCTGCCCCTGTTTGGCCTGCTGGCCATTCTGATTGTAGTCCGACACCGCAATAATCTGATCCGACTTGCACAGGGCCGGGAAGCCGGCCTCTAGCGGTTAGCCAGAAGTTCAGTCAACCAGCCCGGTACACCTCGGCTCATTGATCGGTGGCAGCGTGTTCATCGGCCATCTGGGCACCGCAACGATCCGCTCGCCATCCTGCTGGCCCGCTTTCATGCGCTGGGCGCCGGCATAGGCGATCATTGCGCCATTATCGGTACAGAACTCCGGGCGGGCATAGAAGACATTCGCTTTCAGTTTGGCCGTCATTTTTTCAAGGCCGGCCCGTAATCGCCGGTTGGCACTGACGCCGCCGGCAATGACCAGGCGCTTGCAGCCAGTCTGTTCCAGTGCCCGGCGACATTTGATGGTCAGGGTGTCCACGACAGCCGCTTCAAAAGCCAGAGCAATATCCGCCCGGGTCTGATCGTCCAGGCCGCCGGAATCCCGGGCTGCATTCACGGTATTGAGCGTAAAGGTTTTCAGGCCACTGAAACTGAAATCCAGCCCGGGCCGGTCGGTCATTGGTCGCGGGAACCGGTAGCGCCCTTCATTGCCTTTCTCCGCGAGCGCCGCCACCCGGGGGCCGCCAGGATAATCCAGCCCAAGCATCTTGGCGGTTTTATCAAAGGCCTCACCGGCGGCATCGTCCACCGACTCACCCAGCATCTCATATTCGCCTATGCCATCGACCCGCACCAACTGGGTGTGCCCGCCAGAAACCAGCAAGGCCACAAAAGGAAATGCGGGCGGATTGTCCTCCAGCATGGGCGCCAGCAGATGCCCCTCCATGTGATGCACGCCCAGCACGGGGATACCCAGGGCAAAGCCCAGCGCATGGGCCACGGAGCCGCCCACCATGAGCGCGCCGACCAGCCCCGGGCCCGCAGTGTAAGCAATTCCCTCAATGTCCGCGCGGCTTCGCCCCGCATCCGCCAAGACCTGGTCACACAGTGGCAGGAGCTTGCGGACGTGGTCCCGGGAAGCCAGCTCGGGCACCACACCGCCGTAATCCGCGTGCATGTCTATCTGGCTGAACAGTGCGTGGCCCAGCAGGCCCTGCTCTGTGTCATACAGTGCGACGCCGGTTTCATCACAGGAGGTCTCAATACCAAGAATCAGCATAGGGTCTGGCCACATTGGTTGGAAGAAATGGGTTGGCAGAATTGAAAGCGAGGCGCATTTTAGCAGAAAGCCGAAACCCACTGGCAGATTCATCGAACAAACATTGACCTTGCCATAAGCCAGGCGCTATCATTGCCGCCCTAAATTATGCACTGGTCGAGTTTTAGCCAATCTGACCAGGGATCGAGAACCGATCTGGCCATGCCAGGCGGACCAAATTGAAACCGAATCTATCAGGTAGGTGATTTTCGAATGCCAGCTGTTAAAGTGAAAGAGAATGAACCGTTTGACGTAGCACTGCGTCGCTTCAAGCGTTCCTGTGAAAAAGCAGGTGTACTTTCTGAAGTACGTCGTCGTGAGCACTACGAGAAGCCGACCGCTGTTCGTAAGCGCAAAGCAGCCGCTGCCGTTAAGCGTCATCTCAAGAAGCTTCAGCGGGAACAGCGCAAGTTCGAGCGTCTGTACTAAGTTTTTACCGACGCCGCTTGACTGCAAAGCACTGATTGCCTGTACAGCCGCAGGCTGCACAGAGCGACTCAAAAATGCCGCCGAGGCCTGGCTTCGGCGGCATTTTTGGCTATTGGCCAACTCCGATGACGGCCTGATGTGGAGCCTCCATGAGCGGACTGATCCCTCAACAGTTTGTTGAAAACCTGCTCGATCGCATAGATCTGGCAGAACTGATCGGTTCACGCATTACGCTCAAGAAAGCCGGCGCCAATTACAAGGCCTGCTGCCCGTTCCACGACGAGAAAACACCCTCGTTCAACGTCAGGCCAGACAAGGGCTTTTACCATTGCTTCGGGTGCGGAGCTCATGGCGACGCCATCAGCTTTGTCAGGGAATTTGAAGGCCTGGGCTTTACTGAGGCGGTAGAGGAACTGGCCAGACGGGTCGGATTGGAAGTGCCCTACGACCAGGCTGCGAAGCAGGAAATCCAGCAGGCCCGAACACTGACAGACGCCCTGGATTTTGCCAGTCGATTTTATCATTCGGCATTGCAGGGTCAGCAAGGCGCCTACGCTCGCGACTATCTGAAACAGCGCGGGCTCGATAGCACTGTCATCGAGCAATATCAGGTGGGGTACGCGCCATCAACTGGTACCGCCCTGTTCGACGTTGCCAGCAAAGACCTCCAGGGGCCGCTGATCGAGACCGGCACGGTCTCCGACAAATACGGTCGTCCCAGGGATCTGTTCCGAAACCGGGTTATGTTCCCGATTCGCAACGGCCGGGGCAAAACAGTCGCCTTCGGCGGGCGAACACTGGGCGACGACAAGGCGAAATACATCAACTCTCCGGAGTCGGATGTGTTTCACAAAAGCCGCGAGATCTACGGGCTGTTTGAAGCCAGGCAGGCGATCAGGCAGCTCGACAAACTGCTCGTGGTTGAAGGCTACATGGACGTTATCGCCCTCGCCCAGCACGGCATTCATTATGCCGTTGCAACCCTGGGCACGGCGACGAACCAGGACAGCCTGACCGCCCTGCTGAGGCAGGTCAGGCACATTGTGTTCTGCTTCGACGGTGACCAGGCCGGATTCAAGGCCGCTGACCGGGCCATGGAAAATGCGCTGGAACTGATGGCCGACGGCCTCCACCTGCAGTTTCTGATGCTGCCCCAGGGCGAGGACCCGGACACGCTGGTGCGAAAGGAAGGTCCTGAGGCTTTCCAGAAGCGCATTGACGGCGCGACGCCTATGTCCCGGTACCTGTTTGACCGGCAGAGCGAAGGCCTGGACCTGCAGCTGCCAGAACACCGGGGCGAACTGAGAGCCCGGGTTGAGCCAATGCTCAACAAAATGCCCAGAAGCACCCTTCGGGATGCCATGTGGCATGAAATGCTCCGCCTCTGCGGCGGTCGCAATCAGTGGCAAAACCGCCAGCAGTCACAACAAAAAGGCAGGTGGAACGGCGAGCGACGGGACCGGGTTACCGAAGAACGCATCGACGTAAAACTCAGCAAGGACAGCATTCTCTGTCTGGCCCTGCTGGAGGCACCGGACCTGGCCACCGAAGTGACAGAACTGGCTAGCAACTCCAGACAGTTCAACCAGGCCCGGAATTTCGCGGACTGGATTCTGGAGAAGGCCGTCCGGGACCGGAAAGCACTGGTTCGCGAACTGGCACTGGACAATGCAGCCCGCGAGCGGTTTTACCACCTGTTTGACGGGATTGAGCACATACCGGCGAGGGAAAGCACACTGGCCGCAGCGAGGGAGCTTCTGAGCCCGAACGAGGAAGCATCACGCCAGCTGCGACTGGCAACACTGTTACGCAACCTGTCCAACCTCACAACCGAGGAACGGCAGGAGCTGAGAGCCCTGAGTGGTGGAACCCGGGACTAACAGCACTTGAAACTTGACGCACTGATCACCATCTAACCATGAAGCCGCGGCTCCTTGGTGGCAGAGCAACCGAGCGACAGCTATAATGGCTGTTTCACTTTTTTCCTTCTGAAAAGCGAGTTCACAGGGTGTCTATGTCAGGCAATTCGCAAAAATCACGTTTGAAAGACCTCATTGCACGAGGCAAGGAACAAGGTTACCTGACTTACGCCGAGGTAAACGACCACCTCCCGGAAGACATCGCTGACCCGGATCAGGTCGAAGACATCATTCGCATGATCAACGACATGGGCATTCAGGTCTCTGAAGTTGCACCGGACGCAGACACGCTTCTTATGACCGATGGCGATTCCACGGCGGACGAAGCCGCCGCCGCCGAAGCCGCCGCCGCGCTCGCTGCCGTTGAATCCGATGCCGGCCGCACCACCGACCCGGTCCGCATGTACATGCGGGAAATGGGTACCGTGGAGTTGCTGACCCGTGAAGGCGAAATTGTCATCGCCAAGCGTATCGAGGAAGGTATCCGGGATGTCATGGCTGCCGTCGCGCACTTCCCCGGCATCACCGGCACCGTTAGCCAGGCCTACGACCGCATTATCGAGAACGAAGGCCGCATCAGCGACGTCGTCACCGGCTTTCTGGATCCGGACGATGCCGAGCCGTTCATGGGCGAGGACACCACTACCGACAGCTCGGACGATTCCGACTCATCGTCCGACAATGACGACGACTCCTCAAACGAGGAAGAAACCGAGAGTGGTCCGGACCCGGAAGAAACCCGCCTCCGGTTTGAACTGCTCAACGAGAAGCTGGATGCCGCGAACAAGGCACTGGCCAAGCACGGCCGTTCCGACAAGAAAACCCAGCAGGCCCTGAACGAGCTGGGCCAGGTGTTTGCTCCGTTCAAGCTGGCCAACAAGGCATTCGATGAACTGGTCAACGTGGTTCGCTCCACCAACGATCTGGTACGCGAGAACGAGCGGGCGATCATGCAGATCTGCGTGCGTGACTGCAAAATGCCGCGCAAGGACTTCATCAAGTCCTTCCCTGGCAACGAGGTCAACCTCGACTGGGCCGACAAGATTGCCAGAAGCAAAAAACCCTACGCAGCGCCGATTTCGGAGCGTATTGACGAGATTGTTCGCCTCCAGAAGCGGATCCAGAACGTGCAGAATGAAGTGGATCTGGACGTCGCCGACATCAAGGAAATCAACCGTCGCGTTTCAATTGGTGAAGCCAAGGCCCGTCGTGCCAAGAAGGAAATGGTCGAGGCCAACCTGCGGCTGGTTATTTCCATCGCCAAGAAGTACACCAATCGCGGCCTGCAGTTCCTCGATCTGATTCAGGAAGGCAACATCGGCCTGATGAAGGCCGTCGACAAGTTCGAGTACCGCCGTGGTTACAAATTCTCGACCTACGCCACCTGGTGGATTCGTCAGGCCATCACCCGCTCCATCGCGGACCAGGCCCGCACCATCCGTATTCCGGTGCACATGATTGAAACCATCAACAAGCTCAACCGCATCTCCCGCCAGATGCTTCAGGAGATGGGCCGGGAGCCCACGCCGGAAGAGCTTGGCGAGCGCATGGAAATGCCTGAGGACAAGATCCGCAAGGTCCTGAAGATTGCCAAAGAGCCAATCTCCATGGAAACCCCGATTGGCGACGACGAAGACAGCCATCTGGGCGACTTCATCGAGGATATCCAGGCCCTCTCCCCGGTGGATTCCGCCACCGCGGAAGGCCTGCGCGAAGCAACCCGCTCGGTACTGGCCGGCCTCACAGCGCGGGAGTCCAAGGTATTGCGGATGCGCTTCGGTATCGAGATGAACACAGACCATACCCTGGAAGAAGTCGGCAAACAGTTCGACGTCACCCGGGAGCGGATCCGTCAGATCGAAGCCAAGGCCCTGCGCAAACTGCGCCACCCGTCACGCTCCGATCACCTGCGCGGCTTTATTGACGACCAGGGCAACGGATAAGCACCACAACAGTAGCGGGCGCCACACCTCACCGGTATAATGGCGCCCGCTTTGTTTCCCCTTCGGAAACACCTTTCAAAACAGCGTTCGCTGAACGGGCCTATAGCTCAGTTGGTTAGAGCAGGGGACTCATAATCCCTTGGTCGCAGGTTCGAGTCCTGCTGGGCCCACCATATTTCAAGCAGTTACCGCCGGACGGCAATTACTGTAACCCTCCTAATTCTCAACGAACTGAAGAATGAGCTAAGCACTCGTTAATCTCATCAAATAACTTAAATCTTCCGACAATCCGAGCAGTGATCTACACCACCAATGCCATTGAGTCGCTCAACAGCGTCATCCGCAAAGCTACCAAGCGCCGGAAAATATTCCCCCTACGATGATTCGGCACTGAAAGTAGCCTTCCTGGCAATCCAGAAGCCTCAAAGACATAGGCCATGCCGTTCCGTGACTGGGAGTCATTGCTACCCTTCCATGAAGGTTTTGCCTCGCATAACTTTCACCGTCGTTTTTTTTTACACTTTTAAGTTTATATACACCTACAGCCAACCTCTGCAACTCCTCAAGCCTTGTTTCTCCGGGTCAAGTTTTCGTTTGGCATAAATAATGAATGTTCATTAGAAGACAAGACTAGGGCGTGAATTTGCAGTTGCTCTCAGCTTATCGGATGAAAGTTGGACCATCACAGTCAACGCAATAGCATGCAGAACGAAAGGAATTCGAAATGAGGAACATTAACCCGTTTTCCAACATAGCGGTAGCATCCGCAGCTCTTCTACTCTCTGTCAATGCCCACGCCTTATTGCTGCAGCCTCCGGGAAATGGCTCCAGCAATGAGACAAGCGCCTCTCAGGAAGAATCAGAACTCATTAGTGCATTAGGGTTAGGTGGCGTCGATCTGGACCTACTCTATAAAGCCGATTTTGATACTGGAGACGAGGAAGGTGCGTTCGAAACGTCATATTCAACATCCTGGATTCTGGATGGTGAAAACGAAGCCACCGGAGCGGATATTACTTGGGACGGAGTATTGGCGGCAATTACCTGCCCATCATGCTACGTTGCCGTAAAGGATGGAAACAACACACCGGGATTCTATTTCTTTGATATTTCGAATTTGTGGAATGGCACTGATCCCTTGGAATTCCGGAATTTCTGGCCGGATAACGGCGCCATTTCCCACATCTCGATCTATGGTAAAGAAATGACTGTGCAAGTGCCCGAGCCCGGCACGATGGGTCTGCTGGGGTTAGGCATACTTGGACTCATGACAGTTAGGCGTAAAATTCATAAAAGCACTTAGTTGTCGATAAATTTTACACTCCTGTAAGCTCCCCTGTTGGGGAGCTTTTTGTACACCCCTTCTTGATTGGTTCGTTCAAACTTCCAACCGAAAAGGGACAGCTGCAATGCAATACTCTCCCATGAAAACATAACTCTGCATCGCTAATTCGGATAACCTGATCCTGTCGACAGAGATTCCCGTCAAAAAAGCCAACGTCCCCAAAAAACAAGCCGAATACACTACCTCCTGAACAAAAATACCAGCCGTGCTCACGGCCCGAGTATAAAAACAACGAAGTAATGGAGTGTATCAATGGCTTTTTCCTCCCGTTCCTGGTCAAGGGCACTGTCTCTTGCTATCGCCGCCGCGTCTGTCGGTTTCTCAGCTTCAGTTAATGCCAGTATGGGCAACCTGGGCACCACCTATGGCGTCATGCCAGTGGATGTCGCTACGGCCCAGTCCCTGTCCATGTTCAATGACCAGGTGTCCGCCACCTATTACAACCCCGCTTACCTCACCAAGGATGAGCGTGGGGAGCTGACGGCAGGCATTCTGCACGCCGAACAGGAGTTGCGTTCTGCTAACCCGAATGCCCATGGCGACATCCTGGCCAACTCGCCGAGCCAGCACGTTCTGATTGGTATGAAAACCAATCTTGGTTCGCTGACTCGCTTCGAGCACCCGATCTATCTGGGGTTCATTGCCGGTGTCGAGAAATACGGTAAGGAAATGCTGGCCTTTGATTCGCAGACCACGGAGAACGGCCAGTTCCTCCAGTACGGTAAAGAGCCCCTGTTCCTGAACATCGGTGGCGCTACGCCACTCTGGCGAGGCATATCCGCGGGTGCGTCAGTGCGCGTTACCCTGGATGCCCAGGCAAACCTTGACGCGGTCTCTACCCTGGGAGGCGAAACCAGCCGCGAGAAGCTTGCAGTCAATGCCGAGCCCTCACTGAAAACCATTCTGGGCACCACCATTGATCTGGGCAGCACGCTTTGCCCTGACAGCGACTGCTTTCTGAACGGCTGGGAGACGGCCTTTACCTATCGCACCAAATCAGCGGCCTCCACATCGGTGGATTCCAACATCATTGTCACCCAGACCATTCCGGACCCCGGCCTGAGCCTGGCGGTCTCTACCATTGATTCCTTCCAGCCGGAAACCTTCGGCTTTGGCGCTCAATACAAGGGCGAGAACTGGCGGGTTGGTGGCAGCGTGGAGCAGCAGAACTGGTCGGAGCTGGAGAACGAGTTTTCCTCCGACACCATTAAGGATCAGCAATCCGCGCCACCTGGCAGCCGAATACAGTTCGACGACGTGCTGATTCCACGGATCGGTGCCGAGTACGCCCTCAACAAGAATTTCTCCGTACGCGGCGGTATTGCCTATGAGGAATCCCCCCTCAAATCCACCCGCAATCCGGAGATCAATTATCTCGACACCGACAAGATCGTCGTCGGCCTGGGCTTGAGTGCCACCTACGACCGCACCCGGCTGCTGGCCCACCCCGTGCGCCT
The DNA here is from genome assembly GCF_002744735.1 of Marinobacter guineae. GTDB lineage: Bacteria > Pseudomonadota > Gammaproteobacteria > Pseudomonadales > Oleiphilaceae > Marinobacter > Marinobacter guineae. The sequence goes on from NZ_KZ319340.1 coordinate 45,445, forward strand.
GGATATTGGCTATCAATATCAGCAATTGCAGGAGCGGGATTTCACGCTGGTGGATTTTGACGGCAACGAAACGCCGGTTACGGCGGACGGCGACGTTCACGTTGTCAGCGGCTCCATCACCCTGAAGTTTTAAGGAGGGCACGCCATGAAGTACAACAAAACACTGGCATTGGTTCCCGCCCTGTTCTTGGCCGCCTGTGGCGGAAGCGAACAGACCATGAACGAGAAAGTCTCTCCCGGCTCGGTAGTTTATTCCTATCCGGCTGACGGGCAGCCGGATGTCAGCCCGAAGGCTGACATCGTTCTGCGCTTCAGCCATGCCTTGACCGATGAGGATGCGGATCTGCAAAACAAAATCCTGGTGGAATCACAGGGCCAGTCCGTGCCCTTCTCGATCACCCGTATAGACGGGGGCAAGAGCCTGAAACTGTCACCCGCCTCGGAACTGAAAAAACTCGGCGCCTACACGGTGAGCTTCAGTGAGCCACTGATTGCCGAAGGCGGTCGGGAGATCGACACACCCAACGCAGTAGGCGACATCGGTATCCAGTTTGAGACCCGGGGCAGTTTCTCCGGTCCGGCGAGCATAACCAACTCGGCCGAAGGTTTTGGTATTGCCTGGCAGGTGCCGGCAAACAACAGTCCCTTCGAGGCTATGAACTTTTCCACCTTCCGACTGGCCATGACCCATCCCGTCCACCCCGATTGGAAGGCCCTCGGCGGGTCGATCCAGCTTCTGGATGGAAACGGCGAATCAGTTCCCGCGATGGTTCTGGTGAAAGGCAACCGTATAACCGTGGACCCCTGTCTGGTCGAGGATCCCAGGGAATGTGGCAGCAAGGGTGACGTTCTGGACACCAGACAGACCTACACCCTGCAGCTTGATAATCTGGCCAGCCTGACCTCCCCGCAAGGCGACCGGTTCAGCCAGGAGATTACATTCACACCCCGCGAGACCGGTCCTACAGTGGTACTGCAGCAATCTGCCGTTGATTCGGGACTGGCCGCAGGCGCGTCGGAAGAAGACGCGACCCGATCGGTTCTGAATGGGCAGATCATCAACGGTGTCACCCTTAACTCTGTGCTGCAGGGTGAGGCAGGCCCCTCTCAGCAAAGCGGAGACCTGTTCGCAGAGCTGGCTTTTGCACCAGCTTTTGAAGCGGATGAAGCACTGCCGTTACGCATTGCTCGTGGCAGCGTCCTGAACAGCACCAGCCTGGATGTTCTCGTGGGCGGCGCGGTTCCCGTTCTGGACGCCGCCAACGGACAACTCCAGACCACCGGCAACATCAAGGTCACCATGTTGTCAGATGCCTCCGGCTATCTCAGCCCCAACCCCTATACCGATGACTTCAATGCTCCCAGGCACATTACCTTGTTCATGGATGTTTCCATGAACACCGAGAACGGACAGCCCAACGCGGCCCTTTCTCAGGACCTGATGGGGGTGGAGCTGCGCGGTATCGCCCTGGTGCAGGATGGCGTGCTGACCATCGACGCCATTGGCATGGTGGAGCCGAACCTTCTGGGCCAGGAGTACACCGACTCAACCATCGCGTTCCACCTGCAGGCGGCCACCGATGCCGATTCAGTGCTTGATGCCGAGATGCTCCGTGAGTTGGACAGCAAAGCGCCAAGCCTTGTGAGTTGGATGCCTGGCCCTGAAAACGCGATTCCGGACACGCGCCAGTCCATGCAACGGCCCGGGGACCCGGTCATTCTGTTCTTTGACGAGCCTCTGGCCCCCGACTCCATCAAGACAGGCGTTTCACTGTTCGCTGATGGTGTTCCTGTGAGTGCCCTTGAAACACGACTGGACGGCACAGCAGTCATTCTGAACCCGGAAGCTGGCCTACGCCATGGCGTTGACTACAAGCTGGTGATCGACGGGCTGACCGACCTCGCCGGCAACCCCGCCACCACAGCTCCCCTCCGGTTTTCTCTCGACGATATTGGTGGCCCCTCTGTAACCAGACGCCCTGCCCTTGCCCTGACAACCTACCCGGGATACCCCTGTGAGACAGATCACAGCTTGTTGGACCTCTCAGCCGGTGTGCTCGGGCAATGTTACTCCGATGGGGGTGTGGGCGATGTACTGCCGGTCAGCCAAATGCCATCAGATCGCCCCATTACCGTGGTCTTTTCAAAGTCCATGGAGCTGGATTCCATCATGGCCGGCGACACCTTCACCGTGGAAAAAGTAAGCCAGGCGCCAAATGGCTCCATCACGGTGCTGGAAAGCGAGGTTCCTGGCCGGCTCGAGAAGAGCCTCCAACGAATCCGCTTCTACCCGGATCAGCCCTGGGAGGCCGGCGCCCACTATCGCTACACCCTGAAGTCGTCTGAAGATGCCGGAACCTGCACCGCTGGCGCCTACACCTCGATTTGCGATTCCGATGGCCTGGCCCTCAAGACGGACCTGCTTGAAGGATTGAATGACGGTGGTAACAACAACGGGCCGGACCACATGGTGATTTACTTCACTGGTACCGAGCCACTGGAGAGCGCATTCACGCCTCTACGGAACCTGCCTGTTCGCGACACCAACGCCAACTTCCTGGTGGACTGCAACGCCAACACCGATCCGGACTGTCTCGAGCCTTTCGCCCATGAAGGTAGTGATGACGACGGATGGGAGGCTTCGGCAAACTCCACCAAGCTGAAGGTCCGAAACAACCTGGCATCTGCATCACCGCCCCTCATCGTAGCCAGTAATGCAGATGCCCGTGTGGGTTGCGAGACCGGCGACCGGTGCCCAAAAAACAAATTCATCTATCAGACCTACGCCCTTAATACGGAGGTGCTCGGTCCCGGCATTTACAAGCCAACAGGCGATGAAGGGATTCTCGTCAATCTGTACCCCACGCAACTTGCGACTACATCCATCAGCGTGTTCACAGAGCTTCGGGTGTTCGGTTTCATTCCGCTGCAGGAGGAATCCATAACCAATACCCAGGTCCTCCGTATGCGCTACGCCAAGGACGACCCGTCGTGTTCGGGCTCGGGCTGCAGACGCTCCAGCCTGATACCCGGGGTGATAACCGAAGGTGAAAATGGCCAGCCGGTTTTCAAGACCCGCGCCGAACTGATGCTCGATGCGCCCGACATGGAAATTCCACTGGGTGGTCGCCACGATCTGTACGGCCGTGAATTCGTGCTCGAACTCGAGGGGAACATCACGTTCTTCGACGACGGCCGGATGCAGATTGAGCAACGGAACTCGAACCTGGTCGACATCAATGTCCGGGCGCGGGCCCTGGGAGTGCCAGGCGGCGAAATTGTAACGATAGATCTGCCCCTTCAGATCCCCGAACAAGGCGTCTACCTCAACTTCATTTCCAACCCGGTGAAGGAGATCCCTGCAGAGGAATAGGCGTCACCTGGGTCGCCGAGACAGAGGGCCAGCCAGCAGGCTGGCCCTTTTTGCCTTGAAAACCCGGTTTGTTATTTCACCCTGATCCTCATTTCCTGCTAATCTGGTTGCACAATGAAACCTCAATAGCACAACAACAATCTGCCAGGAGAGCACTTTCATGGACAACGGCACCCACTACCGCACCTGCCACCTATGCGAGGCCATGTGCGGTGTCGCAATCGAAATGAAAGACGGTCACATTGCCTACATCAAGGGTGATGAAAATGACCCGCTCAGCCGGGGGCATATTTGCCCGAAGGCAGTTGCACTCCAGGATCTCCACGAGGATCCTGACCGCCTGAGGAAGCCGATCCGGAAAACCGCGACTGGCTGGCAGGAGATGGACTGGGACGAGGCGTTTGACCTGGTGGCCGACAGGCTGCACCAGACCCGCCAGGAGCATGGCCGAAACAGCATCGGTGTATACCTTGGCAATCCCAATGTCCACAACCATGGCTCGCTGGTCGCGACCATGCCATTTTTGCGGGCGATCGGCAGCCAGAACCGCTTCTCGGCAACGTCTAATGATCAGCTGCCCCACATGCTGGCAAGCCTTGAGATGTTCGGGCACCAGATCCTGTTTCCGATTCCGGATATCGATCACACCGACCTGTTTATCTGCATCGGTGCCAATCCGATGGCATCCAATGGCAGCCTGATGACCGTGCCCGATTTCCGGGGCCGGCTCAAAGCCCTGAAACAGCGGGGCGGTAAAATGATTGTTGTGGATCCGCGCCGGACCGAAACCGGAAGGCTGGCGGACGAATTCCATTTTATCCGGCCCGGGAGTGATGCCCTGCTGCTGATGGCCATGGTGCATACCCTGTTCGAAGAGCACCTGGTGGACACGGGGCCTGCCGAGCGGCTGGTGAAGGATGTTGATCTGCTGCGTCTGGCCTCCCTCGCCTTTACGCCGGAAGCGGTGAGCGACCATACTGGTATTGCTGCCGATGATATCCGAGCACTCGCCCGACAGCTGGCCACGACTCGAAAGGCCGCTCTGTACACCCGCATGGGCACCAGCACGCAACGCTTTGGCGGCGTCGCGACCTGGCTGGCTTACTGCCTCAACATTCTTACCGGCAAACTGGATATGCCCGGGGGTGTTTTGTTTACCCAGCCGGCCATCGACCTGGTGGAGCTTGGTGCCATGTCCGGCCAGAAGGGTCACTTTGGCAAACGCCACAGCCGCGTGAAGGGATTACCGGAATTTGCCGGAGAATACCCGGCCAGTACCATGGCAGATGAGATTCTTACACCGGGTGAAGGGCAGATCCGTTCTTTTGTGACAGTCGCGGGTAACCCAGTACTTTCGAGCCCAAACGGACGCCGCCTTGACGAGGCTCTGGGCGGTCTGGATTTCATGGTCTCGGTGGACTACTACCTGAACGAAACCACCTGCCACGCCGACGTCATTCTGCCCCCGACCGCAGCCCTTGAGCGCAGTCATTACGACCTGATTTTCAGCATGTTTGCCGTGCGCAATGTCGCCAAATACTCCGAGGCATTGTTTGAAGCTGGCCCCGATACCCGCCATGACTGGCAGATCCTGCTGGAGCTGGCCCACCGCTTGGAAAAGCGGCGAAAAGGCGGGCGCCTTCCCTTGCGCGCAGAGCTGGGCTGGCGCACGTTCAAGCAGATCGGCCCGGATCCGATTCTGGATCTGTTGCTCCGTGCCGGACCCTATGGAGCAGACATGGGAAGGGTTCGCGGACTGCTGCAGCCAGCGGTTGATCTGGTCATGGATATCCTGCCGCAGCGGCATCCACTCCGGGGGCTGGCAAAACTCAGCCCGCTGAACCGCCACTGGCAGGAGCTGCCCAAGGGCCTGTCCCTGAGTGCACTGAAGGAAAACCCCAACGGCGTTGATCTCGGGCCGCTCCAGCCTTCGCTTCCGGAACGGCTCTTTACCCGGGATGGCCGGATCAACCTGGCGCCAAGGCGATATCTGGAGGATCTGGGCCGTCTACATGACCTTCTGAAAACACCTGCTGACACCGAACTGCAACTGATCGGCAGGCGCCACGTCCGGAGCAACAATTCCTGGATGCACAACAGCCAGCGGCTGGTAAAAGGTAAGGACCGCTGCACTCTGATGATTCACCCCAGGGATGCCAGCCGCCTGGGGCTGCAGACCACCGACGCGGCTGGAATCAGTGCCGACGACCGACAGATCGTGTTGCCGGTGGAAATCACCGAAGACATCATGCCCGGCGTCGTTTCAATTCCCCATGGCTGGGGCCATGACCGAGAGGGCACCGGCCAGTCAGTGGCGGCAGCCCATGCCGGGGCGAGCATCAACGATGTGCTCAGCGACGGTGACATTGATCCGCTCTCTGGCACGTCCGTATTGAATGGTCAGTCCGTTACTGTCAAAGTCTGGCGTCCCGAGCGACAACGGAAACGGGCCTGATCCATAAAAGGAGTCAATTATGCCCCAGTGGCTGCAGTGGAGTCTGATCATCGCCGGCCTGATCGCCATCGTTCTGATGCTGGTGTTCATTCGCCGGCAGGTGGGATTGCTCTCGGAAAATCGTAAACGACAGGCCAAAACCGAAGAGTTTCAGGCAAACCGCAGAAAAGACATGATCCGCAGTGTTCACGTCATCGCGATGGCGGTTGAAGAGGATCAGATCGAATATTCCGAAGCTTGCCTGCGGCTCAAGGGCCTGCTGGACCATCTTGAACCAGACTTGCTGGAGAGGCCCCCTTTTCGGGTATTTCAGGCAGTGCACGATCAGCTGCAACACATGCCCACCCATCGGGCTCGGCAGGCTACTGAAGCAAAGTTTGTCGAAAAGATGGATAAGGAACGGTTTGAAGTTGAGCAGAAACACGCTGACGAGATACGCCGGGCCGCAACCGCCCTTCGACACCATTCGTTTTCGCCCGACACCCCTTGAATTCTCGAAGCTATAACTGGTCAGACCTATTTTGTTACATTTTGTAACCCGAATCCCAGGAATCACCAGATTTTTTCAAATTAAATCAAAAGGTTCGGAACCCCTAGAAAACTGACGGCATGCTCATTGATTTGAGGCGTAAACGGTTGACTGTTCTTTTAACCGCCAGGGTCTAAATTGAAAGCAGGGCGGTCACCATCATTTTGCGGACATCTGTGAAGGGAGCCGCCTCACGTTGTTGACTCCTGATAAGTTTGGACGACACTGCAACAAGCAGGTGAGCTTGCCGGCCTCAGGGCCGGCTTTTTTGAGAACAATTCCTGGGAAGGCCGACCTGTTACTGGCTCATCATGCCAGCCATGGCCATTACGCTGTCTTTACTGTTGACCAGCTCATCAAACTGCGCCTCAACCTGCTCACGGTCAAGGCCCAGATCATCGTAGAACGACTGACTGATCGCCTCCCCGGCACCCAGCGCCACGCCCCGGGCGGTTAACAGCTGGCGGCCCAGCCACAACAACCTGGCATAGACGCTGTGGGCGCCGCTGTAAGCCGGATTCTTCTGATAGCGGATTGCCAGAGTGACCTCGTCCGGCATGCCCCAATTCTCCATAAGCTGGGCGGCAATCTGTTCCCGGGTAATGCCCAGCAGGTAATGTTCCGTTACCGAGGAGTCAATATCCGGATTCACTTCCAGGGAGCGGCAGACCAGCTTGAAATGTGGCGGAAACACCTGGGCCAGAACCAGGTGGCCGAAGTTGTGCAGCAAACCCGCCAGATAGGCGAGGCCGAATACCGGGCGCTCACCCCGGGGCATCATGCTTGCCAGAATGCCCGCAGATTGTGCCTGCCAGATCGCCTGCTGCCAGTAATCCACATAGCCGTCCGGATGATCCTGGGGCTGCCTCAACGCCCGCCCGAGCGAAAGACCCATGGCAAGGTTCATCACCAGATCAAACCCGAGCACCCGGGAAACGGCATCGTGAACTGATTTCACTTGCCCTGCAGCGGCATAGAAAGAGGAGGAAGCCCAACTGACAACCTGGGCGGCAAGACTGGGATCACTTTCGACAATGTCCACCAGATCGCCCATCACTGCATTGGGATTGACTCTCAAATGGATAATGCGCTGAGCGGTTTCCGGCAGTGGCGGCAATTCCAGAGTATCTTCCAGGCGTTGCTGAATCCTCAGACCGGTAAACTTCTTGATGGCGGAATGCAGCTGATCCCGATCCCGGCCATGATCATTGAGGTTCACAGATACGGACTCCGGGTCCACCGCAAACGAGCGACGCTCTGCCTTGGCCGTCAAAACCCGGAAATCCTCGGCAGGCATGACCATCGCCAGGTTCTGCTCGCCCAACTCCAGCGCCACGGCCGGCAGCTCATCCACACTCTGATCAACAACGGTTGGCCAACCGGTCAGCGATGGCAGTGCCGGAAGCGCCTTGAGCCCGGCCCGCTCCCGAACCCGCACCTGCTCCCGGCGTTTCATCAACCGAAAATCACGGCCAAGTTGCTTGTTCAGCTGCTCCAGATCAATCAGATCGTCCCTGCGACAAATTACCTGGAGATTTCCCTGGCCGTCATTGAGCAGTACCATCCGCAGCATTTCCTTCTGACTGGCCTGGCCCACGTCTCTGAGGGACACCCCCGCAGCGGAATCGCCCAGGGCCTGCTGAACCGCGACAGGTAATTCCATAAAGTTCTCCCGAATGTTGCTGTCTTTCGTCGGATAATCCGAGTTCGAAAACGATCTCTGACTCAGTATAGGGCAAGGAGATTGCCCTGATGTTGACTAAACTCCATTTCCTGACTGCTTGCATACGTTTCCGATCACAGAACGGACGGTTCTATACGTCCCCGTAGCGGATTTTCTCGCCAAGCCAGCGGCGAACCAGCGCCTGGACAATGTCCGGATGAGCCATGAGGCCCGGGGCCATTTCCCGCACCGGCTCAATCCAGCCTTTGTCGCGCTCAAAGTCCGCAAGGCGAAACTGCATCATACCGGTCTGGCGCGTGCCCAACACCTCACCAGGCCCGCGAATCTCCAGATCTTTCTCCGCAATAAAAAAGCCATCCTGGCTGTCCCGAAGCGCCTGCAGCCGGGCCTTGCCATTGAAGGACAGCGGCGGGTGATACATCAACACACAAAAACTTGCCTGTTCGCCCCGGCCAACGCGGCCCCGGAGCTGATGCAGCTGGGCCAGCCCGAGGCGCTCAGGGTTTTCAATGATAATCAAGGATGCGTTGGGAACATCAACCCCAACCTCAATCACCGTGGTGGCCACCAGCAAATCAAGTTCGCCCACCTTGAACTGTTCCATAACAGCCGCTTTTTCCTGGGCCTTGAGCCTGCCATGGACCAGGCCCACTTTGAGATCCGGGAGTCGCTCGGCCAACTCCTGGGCTGTTACTTCCGCAGCCTGGCACTGCAACGCCTCCGACTCCTCGATCAGGGTACACACCCAATAAGCCTGACGGCCCTCACGGCAGGCACCGCGTACTCGCTCAATCACATCCTCGCGCCGACTGTCAGGAATCACAATGGTTTCAATCGGTTTCCGCCCCGGTGGCAGTTCATCAATAACCGACGTATCCAGATCCGCATAAGCGCTCATGGCCAGGGTCCGGGGAATGGGTGTTGCCGTCATGATCAGCTGATGAGGTGCCAGTGCCCCGCCCACACCTTTCTCACGCAGGGCCAGGCGCTGGTGAACACCAAACCGGTGCTGCTCATCCACAATCACCAGGGCGAGCCGGTGAAACTCAACCTCATTCTGGAACAGGGCATGGGTTCCGATCACCACCCCGGCCTCACCGGACCGGACAACGTCCAGCGCCTCCTGTCGCGCCTTGCCTTTGACTTTGCCGGACAGCCAGGCAAGCCGGATGCCCAATGGCTCCAACCATGCCCGGAAGTTCTGCAAGTGCTGTTCAGCCAGGATTTCAGTGGGGGCCATGAGGGCGACCTGGGCGCCGGCGCCAATGGCCTGCAGGGCCGCCAGCGCCGCCACGACGGTTTTCCCGGAGCCCACATCACCCTGGACAAGCCGGAGCATCGGCAAAGGCTGACTGAGGTCCTGCCGGATATCGGCGAGCACATGGCGTTGGGCGCCGGTGAGTGAAAACGGCAGGGATTCGAGGAAACGTTCAGGAAGGTCTCCCGTTGGCAGAAGCGGCAATGCCTCCCGGGCCTGGATCTGCTCCCGCACCTGAAGCAGACTCAACTGATGCGCCAGCAATTCCTCCATCACCAGTCTCTGCTGCGCCGGATGGCGACCTTCCATTAACAGGTTCACCGGCGCATTGGTGGGGGGAGAATGCACCAGTTGGACCGCCTCGGTAATACCCGGCAACTGATATTCGGCCAAGAATCCCTGCGGCAGCCAGTCCCGAATCGGGAACCGCTGCAGATAGCCCAGAGCCTGCTGGCAGAGGGATCGCGCCCGGGGCTGCTGAATCCCCTCGGTCAGAGGATAAACCGGTGTCAGGGTTGCCTCGCCTTCCGCCGGCATGGGGGGCGGATTAACCTGATACTCCGGGTGATAGAACTCATAGCCTGCTCGCCCCGGCCGGACTTCCCCATAGCATCGAACCCGGACGCCTTCGTTCAGCTGGTTTTTCTGGGCGGCATTGAAATGAAAGAAACGCATGACCAGAAAGCCGCTGTTGTCCCGGAGGGTCACCTGCAGGCTACGCCTGCGCCCCATAATCAGGTCGGCTTTCATCACTTCCCCTTCAACCACCGCCACATCGCCGATTCGCAGGTTGCCCATCGGCACAATGCGGGTCCGGTCCTCGTAGCGGTGCGGGAGGTGGAACAACAGGTCTTGCAGGGAGGCAATCCCCAGCTTGGCAAGTTTCTCTGCCAGGGCGTTTCCCACACCCTTGAGCTGGGTGACCGGAATGTCATCCAGTGACGTCATAGCAGGTCTCAGGCGCTTTCGGCCACGACGGGGGTATCAGTTTTCGCCTTCTCGATAACCCGGCACTGGCTCGCTGCCAGCGACAGTACATCAATGGCCTTGGGCCGTGGGAAAGTGACGCGCCAGGCCAGCGCAACGGTCCTGAATGGGACCGGCGGCGCAAATGGGCGCACGGCGAGAATGTCTTCATGGTACTGCATGGCGGTTGCCGCAGAGAGCGGCAGCACAGTAATACCCAGCCCGGATGCAACCATGTGGCGGATCGTTTCCAGAGAGCTGCCCTCGGTAACCAGCGAGGGGGAGGCCGCGTCTGCACGCCGGGTCACCGCATCAACCAGCGGCGGGCAGGATTCCAGCACCTGATCCCGGAAACAGTGACCAGGACCAAGAAGCAACAGCTGTTCCTTGGCGAGTTCATCGGCGGTCAGCTGCTCCTTCTTTGCCAATGGGTGACCAGCCGGCAGCAATACCACAAAAGGCTCGTCGTAAAGCGGCAGCGTCACCACTTCGGGCTCTTCAAATGGCAAGGCGATGATGATGGCGTCCAGTTCGGACTGCCGGAGCTTCTGGCGCAAATTGGCGGTGTAATTCTCCTCAATATACAGCGGCATGTCTGGCGCGGCGCGGCGCAGTTCCGGCAGCAAATGAGGGAACAGGTAAGGACCGATGGTATAGATGGCCCCAACCTTCAGAGGCGAATTGAGCTGGTTCTTGCCGTCCTGGGCCATGTCCTTGATCACGCCCACCTGGTCCAGCACGCGCTGGGCCTGTTCGATAATGCGCTGCCCGGTTTCAGTGACGCGGATGCTGCTTTTGCTGCGTTCGAACAGCGGGATCCCGAGCTCATCTTCCAGCTTTTTCACAGCAACACTGAGTGTTGGCTGACTTACATGGCAACGCTCCGCAGCCCGGCCAAAATGCCTTTCGCGGGCCAGCGTAACGACGTATCGTAACTCGGTGAGAGTCATGTTGAGCTCCGGTCAGATATATGCGGGTCGAAGTTCCACTTATTTATGACGTAAAGCATAAGGATTGAAATTGTCTATGGCAATCACTGAAAGCAGTAACCTGCCTGTAATTCTGGTTGTCGGCTGCGGCAAACTCGGTGGCGCCATCGCCAGCCGGCTGAAAAGCTCGGCAACCCTGTTCGGGCTGCGCCGGAACCCGGATCAGGTACCTGAAGGCGTGCACGGCATTGGGGCGGACGTGACCCGGCCAGAAACCCTCAGGGGCAAGCTGCCAGACAACCTGGATATCGTCATTTATTGCCTGACTCCATCAAGCTACGACCAGCAAGGCTACCGAGATGCCTACGTTTCCGGCCTCGAAAACCTGCTACGAGAACTGGGCGAGCACCCCCTGAAACACCTGTTCTTTGTCAGCAGCACCAGCGTTTATTCTCAGGATGACGACAGCCGGGTAGACGAATCGAGCCCTGCCAATCCGGCCAGATTCAGCGGCGAGCAGATTCTGGCGGGTGAGCAAACAGCGCTGGACAGCGGTCACCCGGCAACGATCATACGGTTCAGTGGCATTTATGGCCCTTCCAGGCGACGTTTTCTTGAGGAGGTTCAGGAAGGCCGTATGAATCCGCAGTCACCGGCGCCGTTCAGTAACCGGATCCATGAAGAAGATGCTGCAGGAGCAGCTGCTCACCTGGCTCGGCTTGCACTTTCCGGGACGCCACTGGAACCCTGCTACATCGCCAGCGATTGCGAGCCGGTCCGGCTTGATGAGGTGGTGGACTGGGTGCGACACCAGATGCCCTGCGCCGATCCGGTACCGGACGCCCGCAAGGGCGGCCGAGCCGGCAGTAAACGCTGCAATAACGAAAGGCTGCTGGCCACCGGCTTCCAGTTCCGGTACCCGGATTTCCGGGCTGGCTACCGGGCCATGATCAACAAAAACTGACCCTGTAAAACCAGATAAGGCGGCCAAGGCCGCCTTATCTGCAGTAGTCCGGTTTGTGCTGAGCCTCAGCTCAGAACCATCACCGCTTCCATTTCGATGGGCACACCTTTTGGCAAAGCAGCCACGCCGACTGCCGCCCTGGCGGGATACGGCTCCTGGAAATAGGTAGCCATGATCTCGTTTACCGTGGCGAAGTTTGCCAGGTCGGTCATGTAGATATTGAGCTTCACAATATCCTTGAGCTCACCACCGCCCGCCTCACATACGGCCTTGAGGTTATCAAACACCTGGCGGGTCTTGGCGGCAAAATCTCCGGCTACCACTTCCATGGTCTCCGGCACCAGTGGAATCTGGCCAGACAGGTATACCGTGTCTCCGGCTTTCACCGCCTGGGAGTAGGTACCAATGGCCTGGGGCGCCTTCTCGGTCTGAATTACGGATTTGTTGGTCATGACCCTTATTTTCCTCTCTTCCAAAACGCCAATCCTCGCCCCTCTGCGGCGCGACTGTCAACCGGGCTTTGGTCTGGTTCAGTGCCGTACCCGGCTGATGTGGGTAATTGCCCGAATATTGCGAATACGCCGCATAACCCGGGCCAAATGCCGGCGCCCATGGACATGCACCACCAGGCTGACGACACCGAAGCGGGCATTCTGCTCCTCCACATTGATGCGTTCGATGTTGCCGTCGGTCATAGCCACGGCGTTTGCCATCTCGGCAATCACACCGCGCTGACGCTCAAGCTCTACCCGCAACTCCACAGAAAACTCATCGGTAATGTCCTTGGCCCACTTGAGATGGGTCAGGCGGGCACGGCCTTCGTCGTCTTCCGGCAAGCGAGAGCAGGTATCTGAATGAATCACCATGCCTTTGCCGGAATCCATAACTCCCACCACCGGGTCACCGGGAATCGGCTTGCAACAGCTGGCAAACCGGACCAGCAGTCCCTCGGTACCACGAATGGTCACCGGGCTGTGATTGCCACCCTCGATATCCCGGGCCCCCTCACCGGAGTCCGGCCCTTCGGCACCGCTTACGAGCTGACGGGCAACCAGATAGGCCATCCGGTTGCCAAGACCGATGTCACTGATCAGGTCGTCAAAACTGTTCACCTGATTGTGGTTCACCACCGCCTGTTTCTGGGCATCGCTGATGTCCGACAGTTTGGCACCAAAGCCTTTCAGCGACTTCTTCAACAGGGTCCGTCCCAACTCCAGGGATTCCGCCCGCTTCTGGCTCTTCAGAACATGCCGGATGCTGCTTCTTGCCTTGCCGGTGACCACAAAACTGAGCCAGGCCGGATTGGGCCGGGCACCAGGTGCGGTAATGACTTCAACGGTCTGTCCGCTTTGGAGGGGCTGACTCAGGGAGCCGAGGTTACGGTTGATCCGGCAGGCCACGGTGGCATTACCGATATCGGTGTGGATCGCGTAGGCAAAATCCACCGGTGTCGCCCCGCTGGGAAGCTCCATGATGCGGCCCTTGGGCGTGAAAACGTAGATCTCGTCCGGGAACAGATCCACTTTTACATGCTCGATGAATTCCATGGAGTCATCGGCCCGCTCCCGCATTTCCATCAGGCCTTTCACCCAGCGATCAACCCTTGCCTGGTTCGCACTGGTAACGCTGCTGGGCTCGTTCTTGTACATCCAGTGAGCCGCAATACCGTTGTTGGCAATGTGCTCCATTTCCTCGGTGCGGATCTGGATCTCAATATTCACATGCATGCCGAACAGGGTCGTATGAATGGACTGGTAGCCATTGGCCTTGGGCATGGCAATGTAGTCCTTGAACCGGCCCGGCAGGGGCTTGTACAGGCTGTGCACGGCACCAAGAATGCGGTAACAGTCATCCTCGGTATCGGTAATAATCCGGAAGGCGTACACATCCATGATTTCATGGAAGGATTTCTGCTTGAACTTCATCTTGTTGTAGATGCTGTTCAGGTGCTTTTCCCGGCCGAGAATCCGCCCGGGCAGGCCGCGTTCTTCCAGCTTTTCCTGCAACTTGCCACGGATGTCCTCAATGATTTCCCGGTGACTGCCCCGAAGCTTGTCCACCGCTTTTGAGATGTACTTCGATCGCATCGGGTACAGGGAGGAGAAACCCAGATCCTCCAGTTCGGTGCAGATCGAGTGCATACCAAGGCGGTTGGCGATCGGGGCATAGATATCGAGGGTTTCAGTGGCAATGCGCTGGCGTTTCTCGTAGGGCATGGGGCCGAGGGTGCGCATGTTGTGCAGTCGGTCCGCCAGCTTCACCAGGATGACCCGTATGTCCCGCGCCATGGCCAGGGTCATCTTCTGGAAATTCTCGGCCTGGGCCTCGGCCCGGGAACGGAATTCAATCTGGGTCAGCTTGCTGACGCCATCCACCAGTTCGGCGACATCCTCACCGAACTGCTCCGACAGGGCATCCTTCGGGATCCCGGTGTCTTCAATGACATCGTGAAGCATCGCGGCCATCAGGCTCTGATGGTCCAGCCTGAGATCGGCGAGGATGTGGGCAACGGCAAGGGGATGGGTAATATACCGGTCGCCGCTTTTGCGCATCTGGCCCTCATGGGCCTGCTCGGCATAATAGTAGGCACGTCGCACCTGATTGATGCGATTGGTATCCAGATAGGAGCTGAGCTCTCTCGCCAGCCCTTCAACCGTAGCCTCTGCCGACACCGCGCCTCCACAACTTCATGAAACTCAGGGACAAAAAAACCCGAATGCACGCATCCGGGTCCTTCCTTAGTCCTTCCAGCAACGCTCTATAGATACACTATAAAACCGCGGGGACAGATTTCAATGCTTCTCACTTGCGGATAGGTACTTATTACCGGATATCCGCGAATAACTTACTCGTCGTCTTCTTCCTTGAGCAGATCACGAGAAATCTTTCCTTCGGCAATTTCGCGCAGGGCAATGACCGTCGGCTTATCATTCTCTTCCGGCACCATCGGCTCGGCACCTTTGGTAGCGAGCTGGCGGGCACGCTTGGTAGCCAGCATGACCAGCTGGAAGCGGTTATCAACGTGTTCCAGACAATCTTCAACGGTAACTCGTGCCATAAATTCCCCGACAAATAAAATGACTGATTCAGCAGACCGAGTAGTCTACTGTGGCCGGCTCAATTTGTATACAGCAAAAGCCCGTATCAGGCCGGGCCAGACAACTCTGCCAGAAGCCTCCGGTGCCGTGGCTGCTGCGCTCCCATGCGCAGACGCTGGGCCCGGACGATGGCCAGCAGGTCCGCGAGGGCGATATCGAAGTCGTCATTGACCACCAGAAAATCAAATTCAACAGCGTGTCGGCACTCTTCTGTAGCCTCGGCCAACCGGCGCTCCACCACCCCGGGGGCATCGGTACCACGCCCCACCAACCGCTCTCGGAGCACTTCCGGGGACGGCGGCACAATAAAAATACTGACGCACTCGGGAATCAGACGTCGCACCTGGCTGGCACCCTGCCAGTCAATTTCAAGAATAACATCCCGCCCCCTGGCCAGCGTCTCCCGCACCCAGACCTGAGAGGTGCCGTAGTAGTTGCCAAAGACATCCGCGTGTTCCAGAAAATCGCCCTGGGAGATCATCGCTTCAAATTCGGCGCGGGTGGCAAAGTGGTAGTTCACACCATCCTGCTCACCTTCGCGCATGGCGCGAGTGGTATGGGACACGGAGACGCCAAGTTTGTCGTCGTTGCGGAGCATGCCCGCCACAAGGCTTGTCTTGCCGGCACCGGATGGCGCAGATATTACATACAGGGTACCCTGCTCAACTGCCTGACTCATAACCCGAGAACTCCAAACCTGGATCTGGCGACCGCATACTCCGGCCGGTAAAACACGGAATTATACGGACTTTGGCAAACCACCGCACCCCGACAGGGCGCCACCTGATACCATTTGTCTAATTGCCCTTTTTATCAACTGGCACACCCTATGCGAACGACCATAGACATCACTCTTCAGGAACCCCGGAAAGCCGTTGATGCACTGAGTGAGGCATCGGAGCTCTCACGCCAGAAAATCAAGGACGCCATGACCAAGGGCGCATGCTGGTGGACGCACAAGGGCAAACAGTTAAGACTACGAAGAGCGACGAAAGAGCTCAGGGCCGGCGTGCGGCTGCAGCTGTATTATGACGAGAAGGTACTGGCCAGAAAGCCTGAAGACCCGGTTCTGCTGGAGGACAACGGGCGCTACACCGTCTGGTTCAAACCCCACGGCATGCTCGCCCAGGGCTCACAGTGGGGCGACCATTGCAGCCTGTTGAGGATGGCAGAAATTCGCCTCGACCGACCATGTCACCTCATTCACCGCCTGGACGCCGATGCCGCCGGATTGATGCTGATCGCCCACGACCCGAAAGCAGCGGGCGCCCTCTCCCAGTGCTTTGCGGCCCGAACCATGACCAAACACTACCGAGCCAGAGTGACCGGGGTGATCAACGCCCAGGATCAGCTCGTTAACGCTCCGGTGGAGGGCAAACCGGCAACCAGCCGGGTGACAACACTGAGTGCCAGCGAGACCGACCAGACCTCCCTGGTGCAAGTAAGCATCGAAACCGGACGAAAACACCAGATCCGCCGCCACTTGGCCGGCCTGGGGCACCCGATCGTCGGCGACCGCCTCTATGGACGACCCGCTCCGGTTCCTTTGCAACTGCTGGCATTCTACCTGGAATTCGACTGCCCGCTGAGCAAGCAACGGGTCACGTTCAGGCTGCCGGACCAATTGGACAGCCTGAAACAGCCTTGATCCGGGCTTACTCCAGGTTCTGCACCTGCTCCCGCATCTGCTCAATCAGCACTTTCAGATCCACGGCAATGCGGGTCACTCCGGCGTCGATACTTTTGCTGCTCAGCGTATTGGCCTCGCGGTTGAGTTCCTGCATCAGGAAATCCAGCCGGCGACCGATGGCATCCTCACTTTTCAGGGTATCCGCCACCTCACCGATATGGGCATCCAGCCGGTCCAGCTCCTCGGCCACATCGCTTTTCTGGGCCAGCATCACCATTTCCTGGGTAATCCGATCAGGATCCAGCTCCACCTTCGCTTTTTCAAACCGCTCCCGAAGCGACTTCTCCTGAGCCTCAAGCAACTCCGGCATGCGAGTGCGCACTTCCGAGACCAACTCAGCCATGGTACTCAGACGATCTTCGAACAAGGGTCGCAACCGCTCTCCTTCACGCTCCCGTACTGACGCCAGTTCTGCAACAGTCTGTTCAAACAGGCCTGTCGCTGCCTCTTTCGCCGGGCCGTAGTCCTGTTCCGGCACCGAAAGCACACCAGGCCAGCGAAGAATATCCAGGGCGTTGATGTGGGCGGGGTTGTCCAGCATCCGGTTGATGTGATTCGCAGCCTCATTGACCGCTTGAGCCATCTCTTCGCTGACCTCAAAGCTCTGGGTCACATTGTCGGCGGACTGAAGCCGCATGGACACATCCACCTTACCTCGTTTCAGCTGATTCCGAAGCTCCTCGCGAAACCGGTTCTCAAGTTCCCGGAAAGCTTCTGGCAGACGGAACGAAGGCTCCAGATATCGGTGGTTCACCGTCCGGATCTCGCAGGTCAGCGTACCCCAGTCTCCCTGAGCGTCCTTCCGGGCAAATGCGGTCATACTTCGGATCATGTCGGCTCCGCTTATGGTTAATGGAAACACTCCGAGTCTAACAGGCTCTTAACACCCACGGCGAACCAAACAAAAGGCCCGGGCCAACGTGTTATACTCCTCGCCCTTTTCGACAATCGATCGACCGGGTCATGCGCCCGGACACCCAATACTGACTTCAGGAAACACTATGCGTCCAAGCGGCAGAACGCCAGAGCAACCGAGAGATGTTCGAATTACCCGCAACTACACCCGCCACGCCGAAGGCTCCGTGCTGGTGGAATTCGGGGATACGAAAGTTATCTGTACCGCCTCCGTCGAAAACAAGGTTCCCCCGTTCATGAGGGGCGAAGGTAAAGGCTGGATCACCGCCGAATACGGCATGCTTCCCCGCTCCACCGGCAGCCGCATGGGCCGGGAAGCCGCCCGCGGCAAGCAGGGCGGACGCACCGTCGAAATCCAGCGCCTGATCGGCCGCTCTCTGCGCGCCGCCGTAGACCTCTCCGCCCTCGGCGAGCACACCATCACCGTAGACTGTGACGTCATCCAGGCCGACGGCGGCACCCGCACTGCTGCCATCACCGGCGGTTGTGTGGCGCTGGTCGACGCCCTGAACCACCTCGTCGCCGAAAAACGCCTGAAAAAATCACCACTCAAGCAAATGATCGCCGCACTTTCCGTTGGCGTTTATAAAGGCTCTCCGGTGGTGGATCTGGACTACCCGGAAGACTCCGAAGCGGAAACCGATATGAATGTCATCATGACCGACCAGGGTGGCTTCATCGAAATTCAGGGCACGGCAGAAGGCGCGCCGTTCGTTCAGGAAGAGCTGGACAGCATGCTGGTACTGGCAAAACAGGGTATTGAGCAGTTGTTTGAGATTCAGAAGGCGGCGCTGGAAGGGTAATTTCGCGGCTGTTTGAGTGTCGGATTACGGCTTTCGCCTAATCCGACCCACGCTGCCAATCCGCCCCGACGGAAAACACTGCAGCCTGGGCGTTGGCGTCGGGCTCTCTGCCCAGACTGTTGGAGGCCATGGATGGCCGGAAACAAGCGTACATGGATGTACTCGCAGCGTGTCTGGGCAGAAAGTCCGACGCTAACGCTTACACCCGAAGCAGAAGCTTAAAAGCCGATTTCGATATCGTAGTCCATGATCACCGGCGCATGGTCCGAGAACCGGGTTGAGCTATCAATCCAGCCATCCTCGATGGTCTTGCGAATCCCCGGCGTCAGCAGCTGATAATCGACCCGGATACCGGCATTCTTGCGGGAACCCTCCGCCTGCTCCGGCCACCAGGTGAACTGATTGCTCTGCTTGTTCACCTCACGGAATCCGTCGATACAGCCCATTTCATCAAACAGGCGATCAAGCCAGGCGCGCTCGTGGGGCAGGAATCCTGAAAAATCCAGCTTGTGGTACAGCGGGCTGGCGTCGGTTACGTGATGGGCCGTCTGGAGATTGGCGCAGAAAATAAACTGCCGACGCTTGCGAAGCGTCTTCTGCATATGCAGACCGAAAGACTCCATGAACTCGTCCTTGTGGTCAAGGACCGTCAGGTCGTCTTCACCGATCAGTTCTTCTTCCCGGGCAAGGGCACAGGGAGCGAGCACACAGGCCACGGAAACCTTGTCAAAATCGGCCTGAATAAACCGGCCCTCCCGGTCCGCCTGCTCATTAGCGAAGCCGTACATGATGGCCTTTGGAAAGTGGCGGGTGTAAATGCCCACCCCACCATCCTCGTTCTTCTCGCCATCAATAAAATAGGCCTCGTAACCTTCCGGAATCAGGTTGTAGTCCTCAATCTCGTAGGCCCGCATGCGATGATCCTGAACGCAGACTACGTCGGCATCCTGCTGCGCCAGCCAGTCGAAAAAGCCCTTTTCAACAGCCTGGGCGAGGCCATTGACGCTGATTGATACTACCCGCATACGTGTTCCCTGATTCGGTTTGTGTGTATGATACCGTTTTTACGCGCTAATTAAAGATCAACACCCGCCAGAAGCCTTGTCATGCACGACTATCAGCAAAAATTTATTGAATTTGCCATCCGCCGGAACGTACTGCGCTTTGGTGAGTTCACGCTCAAATCGGGTCGAACCAGCCCCTACTTCTTCAATGCAGGTTTGTTCAATACTGGGGACGACCTGGTTCAGTTAAGCAAGGCCTATGCCGCTGCGATAACACGCAGCGGGCTGGATTATGACATCATTTTCGGCCCTGCCTATAAGGGCATTCCGTTGGCCACGGTAACAGCAATGGCCCTGGCTACAGACGGTAACAGCAAACCTTTTGCGTTTAACCGTAAGGAAAAGAAAGATCACGGTGAAGGTGGCAATATTGTTGGCGCACCACTGCAGGGCAAAGTGCTGATCGTCGATGATGTTATTACTGCGGGCACCGCGATCCGTGAATCCATCGACATTATCCGGGCCGCCGGTGCCGAACCGGCCGGTGTGCTTATAGCGCTGGACCGCCAGGAAAAAGGCAATAGCGAGCTGTCCGCCATTCAGGAAGTGGAAAAGGAGTTTGGCATTCCGGTGGTGAGCATCATTCGCCTCGAACAGGTTCTGGACTACCTCAAGGCCAACCCGGACTTCGCCGGGCATGCCGAGAAGGTCGCCAGTTATCGGGATCGTTACGGAGTCTGATTAATGGCCAATCGTCTGACCGCATTTTCAGCCAGGGCTTGTGCGTGTGCGCTTATGCTGGGCATTGCGACCCACGCCGCAGCCAACATGTACCGTTACATGGATGAGAACGGCCAGGTAGTGATCAGTAGCACTATTCCCCAGGAAGCCACCAAACGAGGCTACGATATTCTGGGCAACAATGGCCGCGTGATCGAGACCATTCCTCCCGCTCCCACGGAAGAAGAAATTGCCGCCCGGGAAGCCGAAAAGCAGCGCCAGAAAGAACTCGCCGAACAGCGTGAGCAAGACAGGCAATTGCTGAAACGCTTCAGTCATCCGGATCAGGCGGTGAAAGCGATGCATCGAAAGATCCGGGAGCTCAAGGGCCTCATCCAGCTCAAGCAGGGCAACATCTCGGTAATATCCAGCCAGCTGGACAACGAACAGAGCCGCGCGGCCGATATGGAACGGGCCGGGCGCGACATCCCGGAAGCCACCCTTGAGAAAATCCGGAGGCTGGAGTCACAGATTGGGGATATTGAGCGGGAGATTGCCTCGCAATCCCAGGAGATCGAGACACTGCAGAAGGCCTTCGAAGCCGATATAGAACGCCTGGAAGAAGTCACGGGCGAGGCCCGGACACTGCCGCTTGAGCCCACCAAAGAAACAGACTGAGAACCGCGGGCAGTCGTCAAACCTGTCATAAAAAAGAAGGGCCTTCTATCAACCGAAGGCCCTTCTTTCATTTCACTTACTGATCAAGCGAGATGCTTCACCGTTTTCAGGCAGAAGCAGTGCTGTTCTTGGCAGTAGAAGTCGTTTTCCGGGCTGCCGACTTCTTCAGTCCAGCAGACTTTTTGGCTTCCTGGGCTGCGCCAGATACTTCAGAGGCAGCTTCATCGGCAGCCTCCGAGACTTCCCCAGTGGCTTTTGAGATGGCTTTGGAAGCATCCCCGGCAGCTTCGGAGACTGCATCGGCGCCTTGCGCAGCTTCCCTCTCCAGCTTGGCGACCAGGTCACCGGCGAAGTTGCTGAAGCGGCTGTTCAGGCTGCGCAGCTGGTCGAAGACCTCATCACTATAGCCATAGTAACGCTGGCGAAGAGTCTTCACGCTGTACTCGCGCAACTCACTCTCAAGCTTTTCGGCGTAATTGAATGGCTTCGCACTCAGCTTCTTCTGCTGCTCTTCCGCCGCATTGATGCCTTTGTCCACGATTCCCTGAAGCTGCTGCTGGTATGACTTGAGTTTACCCATATCGAATCTCCTTGATTCCTGATAGTTACAAGGCTCTGCAAATACCGCTGCAACGAGAGCCTTTCTTCGATCTCAGGAATCAAGTTACGCCCAAAAATTAGAATGTTCATACTAAACGCGGGAATGACCTGATTCGATCTGGCCTTATCAATTACCAGCGAAAAATTACCCAGCTGGGCACCAGCATGTCGGATTCGGTTTCCCGGATCCAGCCGCCACCATCAGCAGGTACCAGGTAATATTCCGGCCCGACTTCAGGTACAACCTTGATTTCCATTAACTGGCCATTCACCCGGTACTCATAGAAGACCTCGTTCTCGCCGGGGCGAATAACAATTTGCGGGCCGTCGCCGGCAGGCTGATAATCGGAAACCACAACGGGCTCCTTCGGTGTTTCCACCGGCGTCTCATTCAGCGCGCCCTCTTCCTGGGCCAGAACAGCCAACGGCAAGCAGACGAGCAACAATGCCGGGCAGGCGATTCGTTTCATTTTCGTGATACCCTTTCGTCCATCGATTTCAGTACAGAGTTGCATAAGCCAACCCACGCTTCAATCAGAATCCGGACCTGTTTTGACATGACCAGCAAAAACACCCCACCAGTGGTTCTTGTGGACGGATCGTCCTATCTTTTCCGTGCTTATCATGCACTTCCACCGCTGACCACCAGCAAAAACCATCCCACTGGGGCTATCAAGGGTGTGATCAGCATGATCCGGCGTCTTGAGCAGGATTTCCCCGGTTCAAAGATGGTGGTGGTTTTCGATGCCAAGGGTAAAACCTTCCGGCACGACCTTTATGAAGAGTACAAGGCAAACCGCCCGCCGATGCCAGATGAACTAGGCTGCCAGATCAAGCCCATCCACGAAATGGTGAAGGCCATGGGCCTGCCCCTGCTGATCGTAACCGGCGTGGAAGCCGACGACGTCATCGGCACCCTGGCCGATGAGGCCACCAGTAAAGGCATTGATGTGGTGGTGTCCACCGGCGACAAGGACATGGCACAGCTGGTCAGCGACCATGTCACGCTGATCAACACCATGACCGAAACCCGTATGGACCGTGATGGCGTGGTGGAGAAATTCGGCGTCACACCCGAGCAAATCGTTGACTACCTCGCCCTGGTGGGCGACAAGGTGGATAACATCCCCGGGGTTAACAAGTGCGGACCGAAAACCGCCGTGAAGTGGCTGCAGACATACGAGAACCTGGACAATCTGATTGAGCACGCCGACGAGATCAAGGGCAAGATTGGGGAGTATCTCAGGGAGGCCACTGAAACCTTGCCGTTGAGCCGGGAACTTGCCACCATCCGTACCGATGTGGAGCTGGATTTTGGACTGGAAGACCTGAAACTGCGCGAGCAGGACGACAAGAAGCTGCTTGAACTGTTTCGGGAATACGAACTTCGGAGCTGGATTGCGGAGCTGGAAAACAACGGAGACTCGGCAACAGCAGCCGCCAAACCTGCCAATGAAAATCCGACATCAGAGATCGTCAGAAACTACAGTGTTATCACCGATCAGAGCGATCTTGACCGCTGGCTGCAACGTCTGACATCCGCCGACCTGTTTGCCTTTGATACCGAAACCACGAGCCTTCGTTATATGGACGCCGAGATCGTTGGCGTGTCCTTCGCCATCAAACCCGGTGAAGCAGCGTACGTTCCCCTGGGTCATGATTACATGGGCGCTCCGGACCAGCTCGACCGAGATGCGGTACTGGAACAGCTCAAGCCGCTGCTCGAAGACCCGGGCCTGGCCAAGGTCGGACAGAACCTCAAGTACGACAAAAATGTGCTGGCCAATCACGGCATTTGCCTTGAGGGGATTGCCGAAGACACCATGCTGGAATCCTACGTTCTCAATTCCGTGGGCACCCGGCATGATATGGATAGTCTGGCCATGTACTACCTGGGCGAGAAAACCATCAGCTTCGAGTCCATCGCCGGCAAGGGCGCCAAGCAACTCACGTTCAACCAGATCGAGCTGGAAAAAGCTGCACCTTATGCCGCCGAAGATGCGGACATCACTCTGCGCCTGCACGACGTCCTGAGACCAAAGCTGCTGGAAACCGGCAGGCTGGCGTCTGTTTACGAGGAAATCGACCTGCCGCTGGTTCCGGTGCTCTCACGCATGGAACAGCGCGGAACCCTGATCAGCGCGAGCACACTGCGCCAGCATAGCCAGGAGCTGGCCGAGCGCCTGGCCGAACTGGAAAAGGAAGCCCACGACGTCGCAGGCGAGACCTTTAATCTGGGCTCCACCAAGCAACTCCAGGCGATTTTCTACGAGAAAATGGGCTTGCCGGTCGTCAAGAAGACTCCCAAGGGCGCACCCTCAACCGCCGAGCCGGTGTTACAGGAACTCGCTCACGACTACGAACTGCCGCGACTGATCCTCGAACACCGGAGCCTGAGCAAGCTCAAGTCCACCTACACCGACACCCTGCCGGAGCTGATTCACCATCGGACCGGCCGGGTGCACACCTCTTACCACCAGGCAGTCACCGCGACGGGTCGGCTGTCGTCCTCCGAGCCCAACCTGCAGAACATCCCTATCCGCAGCGAGCAGGGGAGGCGGATACGTCAGGCGTTTATCGCTCAGGAAGGTTACAAACTGGTGGCGGCAGATTACTCCCAGATTGAACTGCGGATCATGGCCCACCTCTCCGGCGACAAAGGACTCCTCACGGCTTTTGAACATGGGGAAGACATTCACAAGGCAACCGCCGCCGAAGTTTTCGGTGTAAGCCTGGACGACGTTTCGTCGGACCAGCGCCGGAGCGCCAAGGCCATCAACTTTGGCTTGATCTATGGCATGTCCGCCTTTGGCCTGTCGCGGCAACTTGACGTTGAACGCAAGCTCGCCCAGCAATACATAGACCGCTACTTCGAGCGTTACCCGGGCGTACTGAAATACATGGACAACATCCGCAAACAGGCCCACGACGACGGCTTTGTAGAAACTCTGTTTGGTCGTCGCCTGTATCTACCTGAAATCAACGCCCGAAACAAACAGCTGCAACAGGCTGCCGAGCGGACCGCCATCAACGCGCCTATGCAGGGCACCGCAGCAGACATTATCAAGCGGGCCATGGTGGATGTAGAAAACTGGCTGCTCACCGAGCATGCCGACGAAGCCCGGATGACCATGCAGGTTCACGATGAACTGATTCTGGAAGTGAAGGAATCGGCCCTGGAGAAAATCCGTAAGGGACTGGTAAAACGCATGTCGGCAGCCGCAGAGCTGGATGTACCACTGCTTGTGGAAGCCGGAGTCGGCGACAACTGGGACCAAGCCCACTGACCCACCCCAAAACAGGGCATGGACGCCCGCCAATGCACTGAAATGCGCCAGAAACTCAGGATACGAAGCCGACAGTTTCTGTCATGGTTTCACGTCAAGGCGCAACAGGTGCCTCCTGACACCGATCCCACCACGATGCGGCATGAAATTCGCTTCAGCCACAGGGTCGGCGCCTTGCCTGCACCGGGAACACCGGGGCAACGCCATGTTGTGACACATTTTTCCGAGGCTCAAACCATGACTTCTCTGGCATCTGAACGTAGCTGGCTGCTGGACCCCAGCGTGCTGAAACTGGTTCACCAGTGCCGCCGCCTGATCCACTCCGAATTCGGCGTCAAGCTGCATCTCACGGAAGAGCACCTGGAACAACAACTGTCCGATTACGCCCGAAAAACCCGCTCAGGTCACCTGATCCGGACCTGGCAAACATTGAAGGAACAGGTTCCGCAACTGAACATTGAACCTGAGGAGGATGACGGCTTGAGACGCAACTATCGGGGACAGGTGATTGCGGATGCACCACCCGCTTCGGCCAATGATCACGAGGAAGGGGAAGCCCACCCGCCACGGAAGAAAAAGGTGATCTACCGTGGCCAGGTGGTTGGCTGATCCGCCAAATTTCTGATCAGCTGGAGGCACTGAGGCTTCAGAATGCCTTGCTTACCTGAAGAGCGGCACTCCAGGCGGTGAGATCGTAAGTGCCCCGATAATTGCTCGGATCTTCCTGACCGGGCTGCAGCTCTGCAACTTGCGTAGGATTCTCGTGCTGGTAAATGCGCTCATTCACTTGCGCATCACCATCGAAAATCAGTGTGCCCGCCGCAACGTCAACGGTCCAGCCACTATGGGCATCCGACCATTGGGCGCCAAGGGTTAACCAATGGCGATCATTGGACGGAATCCTGGCGGTTGCAAAGTTCTCGCTCACTGGTGACTCGTCGAAAGCATAGCCCGTTTTGAAGGCCCACTCGGGTGTAGCCTGCCAGATCGCCCCCAGGTTAAACTGCCAGGTATTCTGCCACTTCTCGGTGATGTGACTGAGAATGGCCCCTTGCTGTGGAGCCTGTGTTATTTCGCCACCTGCCTCCCGGCTTACGATATCCAGCTCCTCGAAACGGCTCCACTTGGCATAGGTTACTCCCGCCAGAACCGTCACCGTGCCTGTCAGCCCATGTCGGGCTCCGAAAGACACGCTCTCGGGAATTGCCAAAGGCACTTCCACACGCTCAGTAGCTGTTGTAGGGACAAACACACCGTTAGCCGGATCAACGAAATTGGTCAGCTTGGCATCACCCTTGAGGTTCAGTTCGGTACCGGTTTGGGCCGATAAGCCAAATTGAGTTCTTTCGGACATCTCGTACAGAAAACCGACCCGAAAGGTCATGCCGATATCATCCCCTTCAACATCCGCATACCCTTCTTCGTAGAATCCGGGGGCAGCGCCTCCGGTAACTGCAGCACTCGCCGCCGAGTTGTCCAGAAATCTCGTCAGCTTCCCTTCAGCGTAGATCAGGTTAATCCCGGCGCCCATGGACAGTCCTTGGCCGTTATTAACGGATATCGACGGAGTGAAGGCAATCGCCGTCAATTCCGTTTCGTCAGCGAAATAGCGACCTGCGAAATCATTTTCGTAATCTGCCGCCAATCCATAAGGCGCATGAACACCAAAGCCAACGTCAATGGAATCACTGACTTCGTGGGTGAGGTAGAAATTCGGCAGCACAGCAGGATCGGCAACGTCTCCGCCGCCATCGCCCGGGACAGGCTGGCCAACCTGATTGACTGCCTGCACACTGTCGCCCTTCGCCTCCGCATCAATATCCAGAACCGCGGCACCAAAGGAAATATTGGTGCCAGACAACTGGCTCATACCGGCAGGGTTAAACAGAACCGTAGTGGCATTCTCGGGATTGGCGGCGGCTCCGGCGTTGGCAGTGCCCATGGCACTGGCGCTCTGCTCATTCAGGGAAAAACCGCCTGCAAGGGTGCTGGCAGGCGCGGCGAAAGCCGCAAGGGTGGTTAGACGAACCGCTCGTGCAAGCATTGAGGAATTGTTGTGCATAGTATCTCCTTATGGACTTGCGCGGAGTATACGCAGCTGCAACGGATGGCCTCAAATGCCATCCCTAATGGTTCGGGACCCTAACTACCTACAACTAAAGTCTAACAAAACAACAGGCTCTAATCGTCCTGAATCGTGAGCTTGTCCACCGAAGACGACAACTTGTCCGCTCCCTGGGCATCGGTACCCAGCTTGATCATCAGGCGCAAGTCGTTGGCAGAATCTGCATGAGCCAGGGCATCTTCGTAGGTAATAGAGCCCTCTGCATACAGCTGGTAAAGCGCCTGGTCGAAGGTCTGCATGCCGGACTCATTGGATTTGGCCATCAGCTCCTTGAGGCGGTGCACCTCGCCCTTGCGGATCAAATCCGAAACCAGAGGCGTATTAATCAGAACCTCAATAACCGCCTTCCGCCCCTTACCGTCCGGCGTGGGTATCAGCTGTTGGGCTACGATGGCCTTGAGGTTCAAGGACAGGTCCATCCAGATCTGGTTATGCTGTTCCGGCGGGAAAAACTGAATGATCCGGTCCAGAGCCTGGTTGGCGTTGTTCGCGTGCAATGTCGCCAGGCACAAATGGCCGGTTTCGGCGAACTGCACCGAGTATTCCATAGTCTGGCGGGTACGCACCTCACCAATAAGAATAACGTCCGGCGCCTGACGCAGGGTGTTTTTCAGAGCCACTTCAAAGCTCTCTGTATCAATACCCACTTCCCGCTGGGTCACGATACAGCCCTGGTGCTGGTGCACGAATTCGATCGGATCCTCGATAGAGATAATGTGGCCGCGACTGTTCCGGTTACGGTGCCCCAGCATGGCCGCCAGCGAGGTGGATTTACCGGTACCGGTAGCACCCACGAACATGATCAGGCCCCGCTTGGTCATGGCCAGATCCTTGATCACCCCTGGCAGAGCCAGGTCGTCAATTTGAGGAATCTTCACCTCGATCCGGCGCAGCACCATGCCGCACAGGTTGCGCTGGAAGAATGCGCTGACACGGAAACGGCCGATGCCCCGGGCACTGATCGCAAAGTTACACTCGTGGGATTCGTCAAACTCGGCACGCTGCTTGTCATTCATGGAGCCGTAGACAAATTCCCTGGTCTGCTCCGGCGTCAGCGCGTTCTTGGTGACCGGAAGCACTTTTCCGTTCACCTTCATGCTCGGTGGCACACCTGCCGTAATAAACAGGTCGGAACCGCCCTTTTCAACCATCAGCCGCAACAGCTTTTCGAATTCCATTTTGCTACCTATGCTCTTTTGTCGACGCTTCGTAGACTCCCCGAACATTGTCCGAGGAGCTGGGCGGGTGGCCTTCCCGGGACTGTCTGCAGCATGGATGCTGCAGTCAAGCGTACAGGGACGTATTCACAGCGTGTCCCGGGAAGGCCACCCGCCCTGCTCCCTGCACCCGAAATGAGGCCAGAGAGCAAGAGAGTTAGAAGTTATCCGGCATTTTCGCCTTCGCCCGCGCTGCTTCGCGCGATATCAATCCTTTTTGCAACAACTTCTCCAGGCACTGATCGAGAGTCTGCATACCGAGGGAGCCACCGGTCTGGATCGACGAGTACATCTGGGCGATTTTATCCTCACGGATCAGGTTTCGGATCGCCGAGGTACCAATCATGATTTCGTGAGCCGCGATCCGGCCGCCACCCATCTTTTTCATCAGGGTCTGGGAAACAACCGCCTGCAGGGATTCGGACAACATCGAACGCACCATGGACTTTTCCTCGGCCGGAAACACGTCAACCACCCGGTCGATGGTCTTGGCTGCAGAGGTGGTGTGCAGGGTGCCGAACACCAGGTGGCCGGTTTCTGCAGCGGTGAGGGCCAGGCGAATGGTCTCAAGATCCCGAAGCTCACCGACCAGGATAATGTCTGGATCTTCCCGCAGTGCCGAACGCAACGCTTCGTTAAAGCCCAGGGTGTCCCGGTGCACTTCGCGCTGGTTCACCAGGCATTTCTTGGAGTCATGCACGAATTCGATGGGGTCCTCGATAGTGAGGACATGTTCATAACGGGTATCGTTGATGTAGTCGATCATCGCCGCCAGCGTGGTGGATTTACCGGAACCGGTCGGGCCGGTCACCAGTACAAGCCCACGGGGCACCGAGGACACGTCCTTGAAGACCTGACCCATGCCCAGATCTTCCATGGTCAGGACCTTGGAGGGGATGGTCCGGAATACCGCACCGGCACCGCGGTTCTGGTTGAAGGCGTTAACACGGAAACGGGCGACACCCGGCACTTCAAAGGAAAAGTCGGTTTCCAGGAATTCTTCGTAGTCCTTGCGCTGCTTGTCGTTCATGATGTCGTAGATCAGCCCGTGGACTTCTTTGTGCTCCATGGGCGGCAGATTGATGCGACGAACATCACCATCAACGCGAATCATTGGTGGCAGGCCGGCAGACAGGTGCAAGTCAGACGCACCCTGTTTGGCCGAAAAGGCAAGCAGTTCAGTAATATCCATAGGAATCCTCGGAAGGCTTTTTCTTTTATCCCGGTCACTTCCGCCCGGCGAGGCCCCGACGAGGTTCACTTGGCATTTCAGTGACCTGCGGGTAACGTGTCACCGAACAAGTGACAGACCGAGCGTGGCAATTTCAAACTATGAGCAGCATAGCAGACAACATCGGGAGCGTAACCCGACGCATACAAAAAGCAACATTGCTGGCAGGCCGCCAGCCAGGGGCTGTGCATCTGCTTGCCGTAAGCAAGACGCGACCGCCTGAGGATCTGCGGGAGGCCTTCGCCGCCGGACAGCGGGCGTTCGGTGAAAACTACCTTCAGGAAGCCCTCGAGAAGATCGAAGCGTTGGCGGATCTCGAGGGCATCGAGTGGCATTTCATTGGCCCGATACAATCCAACAAGACCCGGCAAGTCGCCTCTGCCTTTTCCTGGGTCCACAGTGTCGATCGCCTCAAGATTGCCCGCCGGCTCAGCGAGCAACGGGACCAAAGCCTGCCCCCATTGAATATCTGCCTTCAGGTTAATATTAATGAGGAAGACAGCAAATCGGGTAGCAGGATCACGGAGCTTCCAGAGCTGGCGGCAGCCATCGGCGAGCTGCCAAACCTAGAATTGAGAGGCCTTATGGCCATTCCGGACCCGGACCAGCCCGAGGCGGACCTGAGGGCAAGCTTCCGGAAACTGGCCAACACCCTGAAGCGACTGAAAACAGATTATCCGGACGCCGGCCCGCTGGACACACTGTCCATGGGCATGTCCGGCGATCTGGAATTGGCCATCGCTGAAGGCGCCACCTGGGTAAGAGTGGGCACTGCAGTGTTTGGCAAAAGGCCAGTGAAGAGCTGAAGCGGTCGGTTCCTGCTATCATCAGGGCCAGACGTTTAAACGATCAACCGGGGAGTGAACCTTGAGCACATCACCAACGATTTCTTTTATTGGCGCCGGCAACATGGCCAGCGCCATCATTGGCGGTATGCTGGACAACGGCTACAAGGCCGGCGACATCTGGGTCAGTGCACCGGATGACGCACACCTGCAATCCATCCGCAAGCGTTTCGGAGTAAGCGTCACGACCGACAATCGCTACTGCGCCCAACAGGCTGACATGGTGGTCCTTGCGGTCAAACCCCAGGTGATGGCCGATGTCTGTCGCGATATTGCTCCCGTGGTGCAGAACACCCGACCATTAATGGTTTCCATTGCCGCCGGCCTGACAGTCGATACGCTGGATGGCTGGCTTGGTGGCGGGCTACCTCTGGTCAGAGTGATGCCCAACACGCCGTCTCTGGTAGGCAAAGGGGCCGCGGGCCTGTTTGCCAACAAAGAAGTGAAAGATAACCAGAAGAAGATGGTGGAGTCGGTATTCGAGAGCATCGGTTCTGCGCTCTGGGTCGATGATGAGAACCTTTTGCATGGCGTTACCGCCCTTTCGGGCAGCGGTCCGGCCTATTTCTTCCTGATGCTCGAAGCACTTGAGGAAGTGGCTACGGAAGCCGGTATCGCAGCTGGCACCGCCCGGGAACTCGCCATCCAGACCATGGCAGGAGCTGCCGAGATGGCCGCCCGCAGTGAACAGGATCCCGGCCAGCTCAAGCGTAATGTGATGTCCCCCGGGGGCACCACGGAACAGGCCATTAATACATTTGAAGACGGTGGCATGCGGGATCTGGTCCGCAAGGCCTACAACGCGGCGTTCAAACGCTCGGAAGAAATGGCCAAAGAACTGGCTGGCAAACAGTAACCGATAACGGAGACACGGCTTCATGCTGGCAGACATTCTGATTACCATCCTGCTGATCGCATCCACCTTTTATCTGACAATTGTCCTGTTGCGGTTCCTGCTTCAGCTCGCCAGGGCGGATTTCTACAACCCGATTACCCAGTTTGTGGTCAAGGCCACCAACCCCCTGCTACGGCCGCTCCGGCGTTTTATTCCCGGGTGGGGCGGGATTGACGGCGCTGCACTGGTTCTGGCGGTCATTATTCAGGCCATCACCTTCTTCCTGATACTGATCGCCCTGAGTGGCGGCATTCCCGCCATAAACCCGCTTACCCTGCTGGTCTGGGCGGTACTGAACGTACTGGACCTTATCGTGAAGATCTACTTCTGGTCAGTCATTGCTGTGGTGGTTGTCAGCTGGATAGCTCCCGGCAGCGGCCATCCGGCGATTCAGCTGGTTGCCCAGATCACCGAGCCGGTGATGCGCCCCGTGCGTAACATCATGCCCTCCATGGGCGGCCTGGATCTGTCACCAATTATTGTTTTCCTGATCCTGAATGTCATTTCGGTGGTAATCGAACATATGAAAGTGGCTGTAGGACTGGGAGCCATCGGACTCGGTATGTAAACCTCGTCTCAAATATACAGTTTGTAACACTTAACCACGAAAATCATACTTGCAAGGCTGCAGCTTCAGGACACTGATTCTGCGGCCTTTTTTATGATGACCTCGTCAAAATCATTCAACCTTACACCCCCAGCTCAGCCACAAAAATTGCAAGAACAGGATAGTATTACCGGTAATTAATCCGTCACCCGTGAGCACCCAGGTTTGCCCGGGATACCCGGAAGTCGCGCAGAAGGAAAATCCGATGACCCCACAGGGAACTCTGTCGCAGCAGGTTGAGGCTTACCACAACTGGAAAAAAGAGTTGATCCGCCAGATCGGTCGTTACCGGTTATGGCTGCAGGATAACAATCTGTTTTCCGACGATATCAGCACCCGCATTCGCCACGGGCTCGAATTGCTTATTGAGGACGAGCTGACCATTGCCTTTGTCGGGGAGTACTCCCGCGGCAAGACCGAGCTTATTAACGCCCTGTTCTTCTCCGAATACGGTCAGCGCATGCTGCCGTCCCAGGCCGGGCGTACCACCATGTGCCCCACCGAGCTGTTTTTCGATCGCAGTGCCAACGAGAATTACCTGCTTCTGCTGCCAATAGAGACCCGCAATGGCGACTTGTCCCTGCAGCAACTGCGCAAGCAGCCGGAGCGCTGGGTCAAGCATGAACTGGACGAACGAGACCCCGACATTATGCGCGAAGTCCTGGCCGAGGTAGCCAGGGTCAAAAGTGTGCCGCCGGAAGAGGCGCGAGGCCTGGGCTTTGATGAAGACATGTTGGAGCAGGACCGTAACAACCCGGGCAATGTTCTGGTGCCGGCATGGCGAAACGCCCAGATCAGCCTCCGCCATCCGCTGTTCGAGCGGGGGCTCCGCATCCTGGACACCCCCGGCCTGAACGCCCTGGGTTCCGAGCCTGAACTGACCATCAGCATGCTGCCCCGGGCCCATGCCATCATCTTCGTACTCAGCGCGGACACCGGCGTAACGGCCAGTGACATGACCATCTGGAAAGAGCATATCGACACCCGGCATGCAGACCATCGCGCCGGTCGCTTTGCGGTTCTGAACAAAATCGATGTGCTCTGGGACGACCTGCAGGGAGAGCGCCACACCCAGGAGGCCATCGAGCGGGTGCGCAGCTATACCGCCGACCATCTGGGGATGCGCCAGCATGACGTCATCCCCGTCTCGGCCAAGCAGGGCCTGGTGGCAAGAGTCAGAAAGAACAATGAACTGTTCGACCGCTCCAATATTGGTCAGCTTGAACAACTGATTATACAGCGCATCCTGATGCACAAGGAGCAACTGATCACCCAGAGCCTGATCAACGACCTCCTGGGCATGCTCCAGAACAGCCAGGCGGCGATGCAATATCGCCTGGAATCCCTGGAAGAAGAACTCGATGCCTGCGCCGGTGTGACCATGGACAAGGCGGCATTGGGCCGTCTGGCCGAGCGCGCCCAGAAAGACTACGACTACTATTACAAAAAGCTGATCACCCTGCGCTCCAGCCGGCGCCTGATGGACTCCCAGGGTGACCTGTTGAAGAAACTGGTTAGCGAAGAGCGCTTTGAAGGCCATGCAGAGCGCGTCCGCAATACCATGTCGAAAAGTTGGACCACAGCCGGCATGAACCGCGCCATGGATCAGTTCTTCGAACTGCTCGAAAGTGACCTGACCAATCTGCTCAGTGAAGGCCATCTCGCCGAGAAAATGGTGGGTGCGATTTACCGGCGCTACAATGAGGACAACCGAGCCCGCCATCTGGAACCCATACCGCTTCGGGCCGGTCGCCATGTCATCGCCATCCGGGAGCTACGCAAGAAGGCTCGCCGTTTCCGCATCAGCCCGAAGAACCTGCTCACGGAACAGTCTGTTCTGGTACGCCGCTTTTTCAATGTCATGGTTGGCGAAGCCCGCACACTGCATGCCCGGGTGCGTCAGGACGTCGAGCGCTGGCCGTCGGAAGCGCTGCTGCCCATCATGCAGTTCTCAATGGAGCAGAAGCAGTTGCTGGAGCACCAGATCCGGCGCCTTCGCGACATGGTCCGCAATGACCGGGACAGCCGGGCCGAGCGCCAGCGCCTGAACCACACCATCGCCGATCTCCGTCGGCAACTCGAACTGGCCGATGCCATGCAGCGCCAGATACGCAAGCCGGCCCCTACCCTGATC
The DNA here is from genome assembly GCF_002744735.1 of Marinobacter guineae. Taxonomy (GTDB): domain Bacteria; phylum Pseudomonadota; class Gammaproteobacteria; order Pseudomonadales; family Oleiphilaceae; genus Marinobacter; species Marinobacter guineae. The sequence goes on from NZ_KZ319340.1 coordinate 79,452, forward strand.
CAGCAGAAAGTCGTCAATATCTCCGGGGCGATATAAGCCCCGTTCCCGCGAGACCGCAGGCGGTTGCAGCCATCACGCCCCGGCTTTAAACTGCTGGGCTGGCGACGGCTGCGCCGTTGCTGTTTCAGCCACTTACGGATCGAACCAGGAACCTGTCGCGCCGATGCCCGATTCCCTGCCTGCGGATTCTGTTGGGATAATCACCCCGCAGACCTATCATTTCGACGCTCCCATCGATCTGGCCTGTGGCCAGACCCTGGAAAACTATGACCTTGTGGTCGAGACCTACGGCAAGCTGAACGGGGATGCGAGCAACGCCGTGCTCATCTGCCACGCATTGAGCGGGCATCACCACGCCGCTGGCTATCATTCCGCCGAAGACCGCAAGCCAGGCTGGTGGGACAGCTGCATCGGGCCGGGAAAACCCATCGATACCGACCGGTTTTTTGTCGTCAGCCTGAACAACCTCGGTGGCTGCCACGGCAGCACCGGCCCGAGCAGCACCAACCCCTCGACCGGCAAGCCTTACGGCCCCGAGTTCCCGGTCATTACCGTCGGCGACTGGGTGAAAAGCCAGGCCCTGTTGGCGGACCGGCTTGGTATTGACTGCTGGGCCGCGGTTGTCGGTGGCTCCCTGGGCGGCATGCAGGCACTGCAATGGAGCCTGGATTATCCGGACCGCCTGAGGCATGCAGTGACTATTGCGTCCACACCCCGGCTGACAGCCCAGAACATCGCCTTCAATGAGGTGGCCCGCCAGGCCATCACCTCAGACCGGGAATTCCACGACGGCCGCTATTACGACTTTGGCACCCTGCCCCGCAGAGGCCTCATGTTGGCGCGAATGGTCGGGCACATCACCTACCTGTCCGATGCTTCCATGGGCGAAAAATTTGGCCGGGAACTGAGGGACCAGGCCTACAAATTCGGCTACGACGCCGAATTCCAGGTGGAAAGCTACCTGCGTTACCAAGGGGAGCGATTCTCCGAATCCTTTGACGCCAACACCTACCTGTTGATGACCCGGGCCCTGGATTACTTCGATCCGGCCTATGAGTTCGGTGGCGACCTGTCAAAGGCCCTCGCCGCCGCGACTTGCGAATACCTGGTGGTTTCCTTCAGTACCGACTGGCGCTTCACTCCGGCCCGCTCGGAAGAGATGGTCAACGCCATGATCGCGGCCCGGCGAAAAGTCAGCTATGCCGAAGTGGATGCGCCTTGGGGGCACGACGCCTTTTTGATTCCCACACCACGTTATACTGATATTTTCAACGCCTACATGGACCGCGTGGCAAGGGAGGTCGGCGCATGAGACCGGATCTCGAAATCATTCAGCAATGGGTCCAGCCTGGCCATCATGTACTTGATCTGGGCTGTGGTGACGGCACCCTGCTAGACTTTCTCCAGCGGGAACGCGGCGCCAGCGGATTTGGCCTGGAGATTAACCCCGACCACATCACAACGTGCATGGGGCGTGGTGTCGCGGTCATCGAGCAGAACCTGGACACCCAGGGTCTGGGTAATTTTGACAATGGTAGTTTCGATATCGTTCTGATGACCCAGGCGCTGCAGGCGGTCCGGCGACCGGACAAGGTTCTGGACGAGATGCTGCGGGTAGGCAGTGAGGGCATCGTCACCTTCCCGAACTTTGCCCACTGGCGCCTGCGCTGGGGACTGACTCTCAGCGGACGTATGCCCGAATCCGAGGCACTGCCGTATAAATGGTATAACACGCCCAACATACGGCTCTGCACCTTCAAGGATTTTGAAGCTCTGTGCCGACAGAAAGGCATCAGAATCAAAAGCCGGCGAGTGGTGGATGGCCAGCATCAGAACAGCTGGCTGGCTCGCCTCTGGCCAAACCTGTTGGGTGAAATTGCCATTTACCGAATTACACGGGAGACCGAGCAATGATCGCAAAAGCCCTGTCCACATTCCGCAGTCTGTTAATTGCTGTGTTTATCGGCCTGTTCAGCCTCCAGGCCCACGCTGGCTCTAATGATTTCGGTGACTACACCGTACTCTGGAGCGTGCTGCCCAGCACCTTCCTGGCCCCTGAGATTGCCCAGGCCAACGACCTCCAGCGCAGTAAGGGCATTGGCATTGTGAACATTGCCATCATGGAGGAAAACGAGGACGGCTCCATGTCTCCGGTAAGCGGCCAGGTGGAAGGCAAGGTGTCCAACGATATCCAGCAGGTGCGATTTCTGGCCTTCCGCCGGATTCAGGAAGGTGATTCGGTCTACTTTATCGCCGAGTACCAGTACTCCTCCGGTGAGCTGATGACCTTCAACATCACCGCGCGCCCCACCGGCCATCAGCAGGACCTGGCGATACGGTTTGCCCACACACTGTTCAGCGATTGAGCCCGTTATGACCGAAAAACTCGTTATAGCCAGTAACAACAAAGGCAAAATTGCCGAGTTGACTGAGTTGCTGGCGCCCCTGGGTATGGCCCCGATTGCCCAGGGAGAGCTTGGCGTGGGTGAGGCCGAGGAACCCGCCGTTACTTTTGTCGAGAACGCGATTCTCAAGGCTCGGCATGCAGCAAGGGAAACCGGCCTCCCTGCCCTCGCCGACGACAGCGGGCTGGCCGTTGATGCCCTTGGAGGCCAGCCTGGTGTTCGCTCTGCGCGCTTTGCCGGCGAAAATGCAACTGATCAGGACAATGTGAACGCCCTGCTCGAAGCCCTGGCCGACGTCCCGGATGAACAGCGGGGGGCCCAGTTCCACTGTGTACTGGTGTACCTTCGCCACGCCGATGACCCCACTCCGCTGATCTGCCACGGTCGCTGGCCCGGATCGATACTCCGAGCCCCCCGGGGAGACGGCGGTTTTGGGTATGATCCGGTGTTCCTGGTACCGGAACAGGGTTGCAGCGCAGCAGAGCTGTCCCGCGCCGAGAAAAGTCGCATCAGCCACCGGGGCCGGGCCCTGAGACTACTGGCAGAACAGCTCAGGGCGGAGTCCTGAGCCGGTGGACAGCCGTGAGCCGGGCGACAGTAACCAACCAAAGGCGGTTTGCCCGCCGCTGAGCCTGTATATCCATATACCCTGGTGTGTTCGCAAGTGCCCATACTGTGATTTCAACTCACACGCCACAACAGGCGCAATTCCCGAATCCGCCTACCTTGATGCCCTGGTTGAAGACCTCGAGCAGGACTTGGCCTTCGCTACCGGGCGCCCCATAGAAACCATCTTTATCGGCGGCGGCACACCGTCACTGATGAGTGGTGATTTCTATGACCGTCTGATTGTCCACTTGCGGACAAAACTCAACATCGCAACTGATGCCGAAATTACTCTGGAAGCCAATCCGGGCACACTGGAAACCGGCCGCTTCGAGGCCTTTCGGAAAGCCGGTATCAACCGGCTTTCGATCGGGGTTCAGAGCTTCAACTCCGGCCACCTGAAAGCGCTGGGGCGCATCCACGACAGCGAGGCCGCCCACCGCGCCATCAGTGCCGCCCGGCAGGCCGGGTTCGACAACTTCAACATAGATCTGATGCACGGGTTACCAGGCCAGACACCAGAGCAGGCCCTGGAGGATCTCAGAACCGCTCTCGATTACCAGCCTCCGCATCTGTCCTGGTACCAGCTGACCCTGGAGCCAAACACTGAGTTTTACAGCCGGCCACCGGATTTGCCGGACGACGATCACCTATGGGACATCTATCGCCAGGGTTCCGAGTTTCTGCATCGACAGGGATTCAGGGATTACGAAGTCTCGGCCTGGAGTCGAGACGGCAGGGCGTCACGCCACAACCTGAATTATTGGACCTTTGGTGATTACCTGGCGCTCGGTGCCGGAGCCCACGGCAAGATCAGCCTGGCCGATGGAAGCATCCGGCGATACTGGAAAACCCGTCAGCCCGAGGCCTACCTGAACCGGATTGGCAGCCGGACGGCAGGCACTGACATTATTGCCCCTGAAGACCTGCCCCTGGAGTTCCTGATGAACGCCCTGCGGCTCACAGAGGGGGTAAGTGAACGCCTTTTTTGCGAGCGAACGGGTTTACCCCTGTCGTCAGTTGGGGTAAAACTTAAAACAGCACGTGATGAAAAACTGCTGGTTAAGGACCGGCTGCAGGCCACAGCACTGGGCCAGCGATACCTGAATAGCCTGTTGGAGCGTTTTCTGTAATGGACCCTGCACACGGATCGGCAGCCTTTCCAAAAGGCCTGAAAGTCAGCCTGGTCGTGGCTGCGGTGTTGCTGTTTTCCCTGCTGCTGATCAATCAGCCATTGCAGACCGCTTCAGCGCCCCAGGGCATCATAAGTTACCAGCTCGCCGGCACGGCTGATCAGGCGCACGCCATCTTTCGTAGCTGGCGCAGTGAAGGCGTTCTCTGGGCCAAAGTTTCCTTATGGCTGGATTTCCTGTTTATTCCCGCCTACACAATCGCCCTGATTCTACTGACCCATCACTTCACCCGGGATCGGCCCGGAGTCCGTGAACGCATGGTGGCCAGATGGATCCGGGCGCTATTCGTGGCCGCCGGCCTCAGCGATGTAGCCGAGAATATCCTGCTTCTGAATAATTTCACTCCGCCCACCGATGCGATGAGCCTGTCAGCTACCCTCTGCGCCCTGATCAAATTTACCGCGCTGACCCTGGGCATTGCCGGGCTGGTAATTCTCCGGGCTTCCCGGCGCCATCCGCTGGCGCACCACTGAAGCCTCCGAACATTCCTGCCGGGGACACTAGTTGGTTCGATAAAACAACAGATCCCACACACCGTGTCCGAGATTTTCGCCCCGCTTTTCAAATTTGGTGATCGGGCGATCTGCTGGTCGAGGTGAATATCCTCCGGATTCCTGGGTGTTGGCAAACCCCTCGGACCCATTCATTACTTCCATCATATGTTCGGCGTAATTCTCCCAGTCTGTCGCCAGATGAAGAATACCGCCCACCCGGAGCTTGTGGCGAACGCGCTGAACGAACTCGTGCTGGACCAGCCGGCGCTTGTGGTGCCTTTTCTTGTGCCAGGGATCCGGAAAGAACACCATCACCCGGTCCAGACAGGCATCCGGCAGGCACAGATCAATCACGTCATTGGCGTCAATACTGTAGATCCGGACATTTTCCAGGCCGCGGTCCTCAATTTCCTTGAGCAGCGCGCCAACACCAGGCTGATGAACCTCAACTCCGATAAAATCCTGTTCCGGCGCCGCTTCCGCCATCTCCGCCAGGGATTTGCCCATGCCAAAACCGACTTCCAGGTTCAGCATGGCGTCCCGGCCGAACACCTGGCGCGGATCGATCATTCCATCCTCCCGGGTAAGGCCATATTTCGGCCAGCTACGCTCAAACGCCTTTTTCTGGCCTTCGGTCATGCGGCCCTGGCGCAGCACGAAGCTGCGCACGCCACGGCGGGTCGTTACCGGTGAGGGCGTAGCCATGTCATTCGGATCTTGCGGCTCTTTCTGGTCAGTCATCTGCAATCCTTAACCGCAGGCAGCGGGTCTTGTTTAACGGACATTGAATACAGTTTACCAGAGTGACGAGGTTCAGGCGGATACCACCGAGTTGCCCCCCTGTTGACGGTCCAGTTGCCGGTAACCGAGCGCTTCAACCAGATGGCTCTGACAGAGCTCATCGCAGCCCTCCAGGTCCGCGAGAGTGCGGGCCACCCGCAATATCCGATGCAGCGCCCGGGCCGACAGCCCCAGCTTCTCCATGGCGCCGGAGAGCAATTGCTCACCCTGACGATCCAGACGGCAGGCGGCATACAGTTCGCGCCCTGCCAGGCCCGCATTCATACAGCCCCGCTCCGACTGTTTCTCCCGGGCCGCAATAACCCGCGCCCGAACATTGGCACTGGTTTCGCCATCCCCACCCTGCTGCATCAGTACGTCGCCACCCTGAACCGGAACTTCCACATGCAGATCAAACCGGTCCAGCAAAGGCCCGGAAATCTTCGACCGATAGCGCATCACCTGCTGCGGTGTGCACTGACACTCGATGGTCGGGTGACCGCTGTAACCACAGGGGCACGGGTTCATAGCGCCGACGACTTGAAATCTAGCCGGAAAATTCACCTGACGCGCGGCACGACTGATCGAGATGTGTCCGGTTTCCATGGGCTCCCGGAGCACTTCCAGGACCCGACGCTCAAACTCTGGCAATTCATCAAGAAACAGTACGCCGCGATGAGCGAGGGAGATTTCCCCCGGTCGCGGGCTGCTGCCTCCACCGACCAGAGCCACTGCAGAGGCGGTGTGATGCGGCGCCCGGAACGGCGGTTGGCGCCACCCACCTTCTCTTATTGAAAGCCCGGCAACTGAGTGAACGCTGGCAACTTCCATGGCCGCATCGTCTGTCAGCGCCGGAAGAATTCCGGGCAGGCGGCTGGCCAGCATACTCTTGCCGGTGCCGGGAGGCCCGAAGAACAGCAGGTTGTGGCCACCGGCGGCGGCAACCTCCAGTGCCCGGCGCGGGACCCGCTGGCCCCGGACATCAGACAGATCGGGACTCTCGCTGTGGTTGCCTGGCGTCCGCTCCAATGGCGATTTCGGCACCGGAACCAGCCTGGCCCGTCCGCTGAGGTGTTCACACACTGTCAACAGGTGACCCGCCGCCAGCACGTCACCCTGGCTGGCCAGGGCCGCCTCATCGGCATTGGCATGGGGAACCAGCAAGGCCCTCTGATCTTGCCGGGCGGCAAGCACCGCCGGAAGAACACCCTTCAGAGGCCTCAGTGCACCATCAAGGGATAGCTCGCCGAGAAACTCGCAATCGGCAAGGCTCTCCGGTGGAATCTGGCCCGAAGCGGCCAGGATTCCCAGGGCAATGGGCAGATCAAAGCGGCCACCTTCTTTGGGCAGGTCAGCGGGAGCGAGGTTGATCGTAATGCGCCGGGCGGGGAAGTCGAACCCGGCATTCAGAAGAGCACTGCGAACCCGCTCCCTGCTCTCTCGGACACCGGTTTCAGGGAGACCGACAATCGAGAGTGCGGGCAATCCTCCGGAGAGGTGGACTTCAACTGTAACGGGGGGTGCAGACACGCCAACGATGGCGCGGGAATGAACAACAGCAAGCATGACAACCTTCCATGGTGACCGGAAAACCATACCCGGCGTCCTGCCGGGCTGATCCGGAGTTTATTTTTCCTGCAGGGATTTTTCCAGCTCGGCGACCCGCTTTTCGAGCGCCTCCACCTTTTCGCGAGTCTTCAGCAATACTGCCTGCTGGGCATCGAATTCTTCACGGGTAACCAGCTCCAGACGGGAAAGGACCGACATCACCGTTGCCCGGGCCTGGGTTTCGAAATCTTCGCGGGCGGCGCGGGCCATATCGGGAACGAACTGACCAAACTGGCCCTGTAACTGGGCAAAAATATCCTGGGGACCTTTCACACAACACCTCACTGATTCCAGAAATGTTCGGTTTCGACTAAAGGAGAGAGGCTCTCACCGGTTTGCGGGAGTGTATCACACCGCCGCCCCTGCCATACTGTGCCCGGTCGGCCTTATAATTATGGGCGAACGGACAGTGAGTCCGCTCCAATTTGGCTCACTGGCGGACTACCCGCTCCATTTTGGTGCGCATCTTTGCGCCATTCTGGTACGGGTATATTGTAGATTATTGTTTTAATTGTATTTTTTTGCGTTGGCACACCCGATGCTAAAGCCCTCGTACGCAATCCGCACAATTGGTGTGCGAGGTGGCAGCATCCCGAACTCAACAATTGGCCGACGGGCTCTCACTGTTGGGACGGCTTTACCAAGGAGAAAGCAATGAAACTTGTGACAGCGATCATCAAGCCTTTCAAATTGGATGATGTCCGTGAGGCACTATCCGAAATTGGCGTACAAGGCGTAACCGTCACTGAAGTCAAAGGCTTCGGTCGGCAAAAGGGCCACACAGAACTTTATCGTGGCGCGGAATACGTGGTGGATTTTCTGCCCAAGGTCAAAGTGGAAGTTGCCATAGGCGACAATCTGCTGGACCAGGTCATCGAATCCATTACCAAGGCAGCCAACACCGGCAAGATCGGTGACGGCAAGATCTTTGTGACTGAACTGGAACAGGCCATCCGGATCCGGACAGGCGAAACCGGCGAAGAAGCGGTCTGAACCAGCTCTGATTTTTCGATCAGCCAACGCAAAAAAACTTATAACCTGAAAAGCCTCGTGCGGAGGGCTTCATATGGAAAGCAATATTTTTCACCTGCAGTACGCTATAGATACTTTTTATTTTCTGGTGTGCGGTGCATTAGTCATGTGGATGGCAGCTGGCTTCGCCATGCTGGAATCCGGGCTGGTACGCGCCAAGAACACCACGGAAATCCTGACCAAGAACGTGGCCCTGTTTGCCATTTCCTGCATCATGTACCTGGTATGCGGTTACGCCATCATGTACGGCGGCAACATCTTCCTGTCCGGAATTGCTGACGTCGACACTGCCGCTGTTCTGGGCGACTTCGCCGGCCGTGAAGACGGCTTTGAGGGTGGATCCATCTACTCCGGCGCTTCTGACTTCTTCTTCCAGGTTGTTTTTGTCGCGACCGCCATGTCCATCGTCTCCGGTGCTGTGGCAGAGCGCATGAAACTCTGGGCCTTCCTGGTATTTGCAGTCTTCATGACCGGTTTCATCTACCCGATGGAAGGAGCCTGGACCTGGGGCGGAGCTTCCGTTTTCGGCATGTACACCCTGGGTGACCTGGGTTTCAGTGACTTCGCCGGCTCCGGTATCGTTCACATGGCGGGTGCAGCAGCCGCGCTGGCCGGTGTAATCCTGCTCGGCGCCCGTAAGGGCAAATATGGCCCGAACGGCGAGATCCGCGCCTTCCCGGGTGCCAACCTGCCGCTGGCCACGCTCGGTACCTTCATCCTGTGGATGGGCTGGTTCGGCTTCAACGGTGGCTCAGTTCTAAAGCTTGGTGATATTGCCAGCGCCAATTCCGTGGCCATGGTCTTCCTGAACACCAACACCGCAGCAGCCGGTGGCGCCGTTGCCGCCCTGATCACCGCCCGCCTGATGTTCGGCAAGGCTGACCTGACCATGTTGCTGAACGGTGCACTGGCAGGCCTGGTAACGATCACCGCTGAGCCGTCCACTCCGAGCGCCCTGACTGCGACCATTTTCGGCGCCTTCGGCGGTGTGCTGGTGGTCCTGAGCATCGTGACCATGGACAAGCTGCGGATCGACGATCCGGTCGGCGCCATCTCGGTTCACGGTGTCTGTGGTCTGTTGGGCCTGCTGTTGGTACCAATCACCAACAGCGACGTCAGCTTTAGCGGCCAGATCATCGGTGCGATCACCATCTTCGTCTGGGTATTCGTTGCCAGCCTGATCGTCTGGGGCATCTTGAAGGCGGTAATGGGCCTGAGAGTGAGCGAAGAAGACGAGTACGAAGGTGTGGACCTGTCCGAGTGTGGCATGGAAGCCTATCCGGAGTTTGTCAGCGGCAAGCAGTAAACGCTGATAACGAAAAGCCAGTGCAACACCAGAGAGGGGCGCCAGATGGCGCCCCTCTCTTCTATCGGCTCAACCTTCTCCCGGCTGGACTTCGTCCTCCAGCGCGTCAACCATAAACTGCGGCATCGCCAGTGCCCCATGATGTATTCCGGCATTGTAATAGCGGGTCACGAACGGCCGGTTATTGGCATCATCCTCACGGAAATATTTTACCGGATTCTCCTTGCTGGCCATCGTGCAACTCCACCAGCCTGTCGGATACACCGGTTGCGGGAATGGCAGGGTCTGGACATGTTCAAAGCCCGCCTTGCGCATGTCATTGTGAATGTCCTTGATGATGGTATTGGTGTGGAGCAGAGGAGACTCGCTCTGCTGGACAATGATTCCACCCTCACGCAGCGCCAGCAGGGCGTCGCGGTAGAAATCCAGGGCAAACAGGCCCTCTGCCGGGCCAACCGGATCCGTGCTGTCAATAATGATGAGATCTACACTGCGCGGCTCTATGTCGCGCATCCACTGGATGCCGTCACCGAAGAAAAAATTGGCGCGCGGGTCGCTATTGGCCTCGCACAGCTCCGGGAAATATTTCTCTGACATGCGGGTGACCCGTTCATCAATTTCCACCTGCCAGGCTTCCTGCACACCCGGGTGCTTGAGCACTTCTTTCAGAGTGCCGCAATCGCCACCACCGACAATCACCACCTTCCTGGGATCACGGTGGGTAAACAGGGCTGGATGGGTCATCATCTCGTGGTACAGGAAGTTATCTCGGGTGGTCAGCATCACGCAGCCATCCAGCACCATCAGGTTGCCGAAGGTTTCGGTTTCGTAAATCTCCAGCTTCTGGAACGGTGTCTGCTCTTCGTGAAGTTTCTTTTTCACCTGCAGGGAGAACGCCGTTCCCTGATCCTGGAATACCTCGGTAAACCAGCCGTCATTCAATGCTGTCATGTTTTGCCTCCCGCTGTGGGCCATGGGCTGTATTAAAAGGGCGTATTGTAGGGGTGCCCCACCGTGAGCTAAAGCGATAATCGTGGTTACCGGCCACATATTTTACGCACCCGGTTCTTTTAGCCGGGGGGGGGAATCCATACAATGGCGGCCATAGGCCGGCCCCTGACCGAACGACCGCCGGCTCCGGTTTCCTGACAGGATAGCAAGCATGAGCGAAGCCAGCGCCACCCCGGCCCACAAGGTTTACAATATTGCCCACTGGAGTGATGGCTACATCGGCGTCAACGCCGAGGGCCAGGTGATGATCCGGCCGAATCGCGGCCACACCCCGGCCCAGATCAATCTGCCGGAGCTGACCCGCACACTGACCGAATCCGGGCTCCAGCTTCCGGTTCTCATCCGCTTTGTCGATATCCTGCACGACCGGGTCAACAAACTGTGCAATGCCTTCAACAAGGTCGCAGATGAGCAGGCGTACCGCGGCGGTTACACAGCGGTCTACCCGATCAAGGTGAATCAGCAGCGACGGGTGGTTGAGGAGTTGCTGGCTGCGGAGCCTGCCGCCTCAAAGGGACAGATCGGGCTCGAAGCGGGCAGCAAGCCCGAGCTGATGGCGGTTCTGGCCATGTCCCGGCAACCGGGCTCGGTGATCGTCTGCAACGGCTACAAGGACCGGGAATACATTCGCCTCGCCCTGATTGGCCAGACCCTGGGCCACCGGGTATTCATTGTGGTGGAGAAAAAATCGGAGCTGCCACTGATTCTGGAGGAAGCCAAAAACCTGGGGGTATCGCCGCTGATTGGCGTCCGTGCCCGATTGGCCACCATTGGCAAGGGCAACTGGCAGAATACTGGCGGTGAAAAATCCAAGTTCGGCCTGTCCGCCAGCCAAGTGCTTGATGTGGTAAACAGCCTGCGCGAGGCTGATGCGCTGGATACACTGCAACTGCTGCACTTCCATCTCGGCTCCCAGATTGCCAATATCCGGGACATCCAGACCGGCCTCAGGGAATGCGCACGGTTTTACAGTGAACTGCGCCAGATGGACGCCCCAATCGGGACGATCGATATCGGCGGCGGTCTGGGTGTCGATTATGAGGGTACCCGCTCCCGCAGCAGCTGCTCCATGAACTACAGCGTTTACGAATATGCCTATAACGTGATTCATGTCCTGCAGGCGGAGTGTGATCGCCGGGGCATCCCTCACCCGGACCTCATCAGCGAATCCGGGCGGGCCCTCACTGCCCACCATTCGGTGCTGGTGACCAACGTGATTGATCGCGAAGCGCCAGAGAACCGCACTCCGAGGCAACCGGGCAACGAGGCACCCGCTCCCCTGCACGATCTCTGGCGCGACCTGGAGAGTCTGGAAGATACTGGCTCCCCGCGCTCACTGGCTGAGATCTACCACGATGTGCTGCATGCCATGGCTGACGTGCATGCCCAGTTTGCCCACGGCCTGCTCTCTCTGCCGGAGCGGGCGGATGCGGAAACACTTTACACCCGCTGCTGCCGCCTGCTTCGAAACCAGCTGGACAGCAGTAACCGGGCCCACCGGGAAATCATCGACGAGCTCCACGAAAAACTGGCAGAAAAGCTGTTCGTGAACTTTTCCCTGTTCCAGTCACTGCCCGATGTCTGGGGTATTGATCAGATTTTCCCGGTCATGCCGGTTAATGGCCTGAACCGTCCCCTGAACCGGCGTGCCGTCATCCAGGACATCACCTGCGATTCCGATGGCCGGATTGATCGCTATGTCGATGGCCAGGGCATCGAAACCACCCTGCCCTTGCCGGAAGACAATCCTGGAGAACCCCTGCTTATGGGCTTTTTCATGACCGGCGCCTACCAGGAAATCCTGGGCGACATGCACAACCTGTTCGGCGACACCCATTCCGTGGATGTTCGCCTGACGACAGAAGGCGGGTATGACATCGGCGAACCGATCACCGGAGATACCGTGGCGAAAGTCCTTCGTTACGTAAACTTTGAACCGGAAGTCCTGCTGGAAGCGTACCGGCAAAAGTTCACAGCGTCCGGGCTGACACCGGAAACCCAGTCGGCACTGCTGGCCGAGCTCTCCGCCGGGCTGCAGGGTTACACCTATCTGGAAGAGTAATCAACCGCCACTTTTCTGATGCTCTCGGCGCCAGACGCTGGGGGCCATACCTTCCCATTTCCGGAAGGCCCGGCCGAAATTGGAGGGGTCGCTATAACCGAGGGCATCGGCAATCTCATCAATGGTGAGCTCATTTCGGCGAAGAAGGTCCAGCGCCCGCCGATGTCGCAGCGAATCCTGAAGTTGCTGAAACCGGAGGCCCTCCGCTGCCAGTTGCCGCCGAAGGGTTCGGGGCGACACCCTCAACTTTTCGGCCACTTCCTCCAGCGCCGGCAACCGGCGGCTGTGCACCGACTCCAGCAAACGTGCCACCCGGGTAGTCACCGAGGTTGCCCCCTCAATGAACCGCATTTCGTCTTCACACTGGGCCTCTGCAATCCGACGGGTAACCGGGTTGGACAGCGACATGGATGAATCCAGGAAATCCCGCTTGAACCGTAGCTGGTTGACGCCGCTGCCAAAGCTGATCCGGTTACCGAAGAGCTGGCGATAAGGCAAGACATCCCCCGGTTCCGGAAAATCCAGCAGACAGCGACCACCATCAAGGAGCCGGCTGCCGAAAAGCAGAAGATTGACATCCATCAGCGAGGCCATAACCACATCGACGTTAAACCGGTACAGGTCCGCTACATCGTGGGAGAGATCCAGCTGTATCACCGCCTCGTCACCCTCCACAAAAAAAGACAGGCGCATATAGACGAAACGGATCTGGAAGTACTTGATCAGGACTGAGAGCGCTTGCTCCAGGGTGTCACAGCTGATCGCCGCCTGGGCCAGGGAACCATGGGTAGTGAATTTCAGGCGTTTGCCAAACTCCAGCCCCAAAGCCAGATCTCCGCTTTGCTCAAGGGCTGCCCGGCACAGGGCACTGAACTGGTCAACGGTGATGAAGTTGTCAGGATGACCAAGCATGGAAGGACGGATGCCCGAGGCCGACAGCAACCGGGCCCGCTGCAAAGCCCGGTCCTCCGCCAGTTGGCAGAGGATATCCGCATAGTGTGCCCGGATAACGGGCAGGTTTCCGGTAATGCCGGGTGCATTCATCAGACTGGCTGTCTTTTTCATGTCAGTTTGTTGCTCAGACTAGACCGCTCTGCAGGTTCCGGCAATCACCTGGGCGCCGCCCCGGAACCGGCGCTGCTGCCAGCCTTGGGTAATTTCCCGGATCTGCTGATCCACCCCGTGGAGCGGTCCGTAAATACTGCAACTGACAAACCCGGGGCGAGTGCATAGAATGATGACCAGAACAAGCTTAAACCATGCGACTGTCAAGGAGCGTCCGGTGACCACACTGGATCAGAAGCCAGCCAGTTCCGAGGGTCGCAAAGATCCCTGGAGCCAGATGCTGCAGAAAGTGGGCAAAAGCCAGGACCGCGAGGCATACCACGCGCTGTTCGAGCATTTTGGCCCGCAGATCAAGTACTACGCCATGGCTAACGGCCTGGCTAGTCATGCTGAAGAACTGGTTCAGGAAGTGTTCGTGTCTATCTGGAGACGCTCCTGCCTTTATGACTGGCGTAAAGCTGCCGCGTCCACATGGATCTTCACTATAGCCAGGAACCAGCGCATTGATATGTTACGGAAGATGCAACGCACCAGTGCTGAGATGCAGGTCGAAACCGAAGATCTCTGGCAGATCCCGGGCGAAAACGACAATGAGCCGGTCACTTCCCTGCACCGTCTGATGTCGGAACGGCGGATTCGCGAGTCCCTGAGTCACCTTCCGGAAGAACAGACAACGGTAATTGCCAAGGTTTACATGGAAAACAAGTCGCACCAGATGGTGGCCGATGAGTTGAACATTCCCCTTGGCACCGTGAAAAGCCGGGTACGCCTGGCATTGAATAAACTAAAAGTGATATTGCAGGATCAGAACGTATGACACGGCACCATCCCGACAGCCTGAGCCTGATGGAGTACAGCGCAGGTAACCTGAGCGAGCCCCATGCCCTTTGCATCCGACTGCATCTGGACAAATGCTCGCATTGCCGCAGCCGTGTGGACACCCTGGACAGTCTTGGCGCTGTGATGATGGAGCAGCAGCCGAAGGTGAGCGTCTCGGAAAGCATGTTCGACAGCATACTGGCCAAGATAGACAGCGAACCCACTGACCAACCCGCGATGCCGCCCGCCCCCAGGATCGGCGCCCTTCAGAAGCTGCTGGGCGACGACCTCAACAGTCTGCCCTGGAAGCGACAACTTGGTGATGTCAGTGTGCTGGATATTACCGATCGGTTCCCCGGGCAGAAAGAGCAGGTTGTGCTGCAGAAACTGGCTGCTGGAGGCAAGGCACCGGCCCATACCCACCGGGGTGAGGAGACGACCATCGTTCTGCAAGGCGCCTTTGCCGATCAGAAAGGCGTGTTCAATCAGTGGGACTTCGTCGTACTGACCGATCAGGATGAACACAAGCCAGTAGCAGTGGGCTGTGAAGACTGCATTACCTTGTCGGTGCTGAGCGCGCCGGTCAAGCTGACCGGTACGTTTACCCGGATGCTGAACCCGTTTATCCGCTGAGATTTCGGTTCGGGTAATTCTGAAGGGGCGATCGCTAATCGCCCCTTTTTTGTGGCTGGCCACTGTCCCAATGCCATGACTACCAGGGCAGCTCCGAGCCATCCCAGCTCAGGAAACGCCCATTGTCCTCCTTGTCCACACCCTCAAGGACCGAGATCAGGTTGGCAGCGGTCTCAGCCGGTGTATGCACCTCCAGTTTCGCCAATGACTGGCTGAATGGCTCGCTCAGGGCCGACTCGGTTGTGCCGGGATGCAGCGACAGACAGGTAACCGGTTTGCAGCGGCGGGGCAACTCAACCGACAGGTTGCGCACCAGCATGTTCAACGCCGACTTGGAGCTACGGTAGGCATACCAGCCACCAAACCGGTTGTCACCGATGGAGCCCACCTTGGCGGAAATGGCAGCGATACGTTTGAACTCCCGGTGACGTAACCAGGGGAGCAGAGCCTGTACCAGCAATCCGAAGCCGGTTGAATTAACCGCAAAAGCCCGTGCCATGCTCTCGGAATCCAGGTCCTCAAGACGCTTTTCGGGAAACATCCCGGAACCATGAAGCAGTCCGGCGGCATAAATGAAGGTGTCGATGCCCTCGTCTTTTGCCAGTAACGGTTCCAGCGCTTCTGCCACACTGGCCGGCGATGCACTGTCCCCGGCATCCCAGGCGAGCACCCCACCCCTCGCATGGGCACGCAAGGCTTCCGGTGCCTGCATCGGATTCCGGCACAGCCCGATCACCGTTGCTTCCGGGTCCTTCTCAATAAAGGCCGTGGCGAGAGCCCCGCCGATTGCCCCGGATACACCGGCTATCACTATTCGTTTCATTGCATGCCCCTCTGGTTCACCAGGAGATACGAAATATTTGTCGTCCGGACTGCACCGATCGGTGAACCAGGGAATTTAAACGGGCGTATGAATCTTACATTCAAACCCCTTCTGGAGTGCCGCGATCAGAGCCGGTGTCCCAGACCAAAAAAACGCATCAAGGAGAGTATCCATGCAATACCAGGCTCCGGCGAATGACCTTCGCTTTCTGTTGTTTGATGTATTGGGCGTGGACCGGCTCCACGAGCTGGAAAAATACGCCGACGCGACCCCGGATTTGATTTCCGCGGTTATCGACGAAGCCGGCAAACTGGCGACCGAAGTCATTCAGCCCACCAATCAGGCTGGCGACCGGGAAGGCTGCACTTATGACCCTGAGACCCGTTCGGTAAAAACACCGGGCTGCTTCAAGGAGGCCTATAAAACCTTTGTTGCAGGTGGCTGGACGGCACTGGACGCGCCGCTGGAATTCGGCGGCCAGGGCCTTCCCCATACCCTGAAGTTCGTGGTCGACGAGATGGTATGCTCCACCAACCTGTCCCTGGGCATGTACCCGGGCCTGACTCACGGTGCTATCAGCGCCCTGCACGCCCACGGCTCCGACGAACTGAAAAAGACCTATCTCGAGAAACTGATCTCCGGCGAATGGACTGGCACCATGTGCCTGACCGAGCCCCAGTGCGGCACCGATCTGGGCCTGATTCGCACCCGCGCCACCCCGAACGACGATGGCAGTTACGCCCTTGAAGGTACCAAGATCTGGATCACCGGTGGCGAGCACGACCTGGTCGACAACATCATTCACCTGGTCCTGGCCAAACTGCCCGGCGCCCCGGATACCACCAAGGGCATTTCGCTGTTTGTGGTTCCCAAGTTGCTGCCGGATTCCGGCGAGCGCAACGCGGCCTTTTGTGGCGGCCTCGAACACAAGATGGGCATCAAGGGCTCGGCCACCTGCGTGATGAACTTCGAGGGCGCCAAAGGCTGGCTCGTGGGCGAACCCAACGATGGCATGCGCGCAATGTTCACCATGATGAACGAAGCCCGTCTGATGGTGGGCATGCAAGGCCTGGGTCTGGCCGAAATGGCCTACCAGGAAAGCCTCGGCTTCGCCCGGGAGCGCCTGCAAAGCCGTTCATTGAGCGGCCCGAAGAACCCGGATGGCCCCGCTGACCCGATCATCGTGCATCCGGATGTGCGCCGTATGCTGATGCGCCAGAAGGTCCTGAATGAAGGCATGCGGGCTATGGCCCTGTTTGCCGGTCACCAGCTGGATCTGTCCGTCGCCCACCCGGATGAAGCGGTACGGGAATCCGCGGATGACCTGGTTCAGCTACTGACTCCGGTGGTGAAGTCCTTCCTGACTGACGAAGGCTTCAATAACGCCAACACTGGCCTGCAGGTTCTGGGTGGCTCCGGCTTCACCACCGACTGGCCGCTGGAACAGCTGGTACGGGACGGCCGGATTGCCCGGATCTACGAGGGCACCAACGGCATTCAGGCCATGGACCTGGTGGGCCGCAAACTGAGCCTGAAAGGTGGTCAGCTGGTGCGCACCCTGTTCGGCACCCTGAGCGGATACCTGAAGGACAATCCCGAGGCCCCGCACCGGGAAGAGCTCAAAGACGCCATAAAAGCCCTGGAAACCGCCACGATGTGGCTCGCCACCAACGCGCCGAAAGACCCGGAACAGGCCGGCGCCGCAGCAACACCCTACCTGCGCCTGATGGCTCTGACCGTCATCGGCTACCTCTGGTCCCGGATGGCAAACGTCGCCAACCAGCAACTTGAGTCCAGAGGAGGCAACAAGCCGCTACTGGAGAGCAAAGTGGTCTGCGCCCGTTTCTACTTCCAGAAACTGCTGCCGGAGGTGCACTGGTTGCTGAGCGACATCCAGAGTGGCAAGGACAGCCTGATGGCCTTCTCGGATGATCACTGGGCGGCGTGATATGGCAAATGGCCGGAGCAGGATCCGCTCTGGCCGCAAATGACCGATCAATGACAGCTTGTGACCTTCAGGTGAACCAGTCAGAAATTGATAATGATCACGTTGATTAGTGTCTCTGAACTAGTCCTGCCCAGCTCCCCGTCGGACTGGGTGTTTTCTTGAAAGCCACGTTCTGCGTGGCTTTTTTTATGGCCGCTTTTTTGTCTGCGCCACCACTGGGTTACAATTGCGCTCTTTGGTTTCGTCCGGCTTCACGCCGGACCAGCACGGGGACGCCATGAACGCCGACGATTACGCATTCCGCTTCGGCGGCATCGAACGACTTTACGGTCGCCGGGGCCTGGAGGCCTTTCGCCACGCCCATATTGCGGTGGTCGGGCTGGGCGGTGTCGGCTCCTGGGCGGCAGAAGCTCTGGCCCGAAGTGGTATTGGCACCATCACTCTGATCGACATGGACGATGTCTGCGTCTCTAACACCAACCGTCAGCTCCATGCCCTTGAAGGGCAGTACGGGCGGACCAAAACGGATGCCATGGCTGAACGCCTCAGAGCCATCAATCCGGCGGCGGACATCCGCGTACACTTCGGCTTCCTGACTACCAAAAACATCAATGAACTTATCACGGCTGACATGACCGGCGTGGTCGACGCCATCGACAGCGTCAAGCCCAAGGCGGCGCTGATTGCCCACTGCCAGCGCCGGAAAATTCCCCTGGTCTGTGCCGGTGGTGCCGGCGGGCAGATCGACCCGACCCAGATTCAGGTGGCCGACCTCAGCAAAACCACCCAGGATCCGCTGTTGGCGAAGGTGCGTAATCTTCTGCGGCGAGAATACGGTTTTTCCCGCAACCCGAAACGGCGCTTCGGCATTGAGGCCGTGTACTCCCTCGAGCAGCTGACGTATCCTGCCGGAGACGGGGAAGTCTGCCTGCAGAAACCGGTCACTGATGGCCCGGTCCGGCTCGACTGCGCTTCCGGCTTTGGTGCCGCCAGCCCGGTGACCGCCAGCTTCGGGTTCTTTGCGGCGTCCCGGCTGCTGAACCGCATTGCACGGCGCGCCAACCAATAACTCAAAGGACCTGAAACCACTATGCCTGTCAGCACTGTCCTGCTTCTTGCCAGCATTGGCGTTATCTCATTGTTGTGCCAGTGGCTAGCCTGGCGTGTCCGAATGCCGGCAATCCTTTTTCTTCTGGCGGGCGGTATCGCTGCGGGGCCGGTACTGGGGTTCCTGGCACCCGAGGCCGTTTTCGGCGATCTGCTGTTTCCGGTCATTTCACTGGCCGTCGCCATTATTCTGTTTGAAGGCAGCCTGACCCTGCGCTTTGCGGAAATACGCGGCCACGGCAAGATGGTCCGCAACCTGATTCCGGTGGGCTCCATTGTCACCTGCATCATCGGTACTCTGGCGGCACGTTGGGTCCTTGACGTTTCCTGGGCCGTCGCCCTGCTTTTTGGCGCTATTTCCATTGTCACCGGCCCCACCGTGATCGCACCCTTACTCCGATCCGTGCGGCCGGATTCAAAACTGGCCAACATCCTGCGCTGGGAAGGCATCATTATTGATCCCCTGGGCGCGCTGCTCGCCGTTCTGGTGTTCGAGGGCATTGTTTCCTGGGGCCAGGGCAATGTGTTCGGGCACTCCCTGTACATTTTTGGCAAGACCCTGGCGGTGGGCTTTCTGATTGGTGCCGTTGCCGGCTACCTCAATGGCATTGTGTTGCGCAAGCACTGGATGCCCCAATACCTCCATAACGCCGGCACCCTGACCTTCATGCTCGGCGTGTATGCCATTTCCAACGAACTCGCCCACGAGTCCGGCCTGCTGACCGTCACCGTAATGGGCATCTGGATGGCCAACATGAAGCAGGTGCCGATTGACAGCATCCTCGAATTCAAGGAATCCCTCAGTGTTCTGCTGATTTCGGCGTTGTTCATCATTCTGGCGGCCCGGGTGGAGTTTTCCGCCATCGCTGAACTCGGCTGGGGCCTGGTGGTAGTGCTGGCGCTCCTGATGCTGGTCGCCCGTCCCCTGAGCATCTTCCTTTCCGCCATCGGCACCAACCTGAACTGGCGGGAGAAGCTTTTTCTCAGCTGGATCGCGCCCCGAGGCATTGTTGCTGCAGCGGTTTCTGCCCTGTTCGCCTTCCAGCTTCAGAAGCTCGGCTATGAGAGTGCCGGCGCTCTGGTGCCGCTGATTTTCATGCTGATTATTGCTACCGTCACCCTGCAGAGCATTACAGCAAGACCGGTGGCTCGACTGCTGAAGGTTGCTGAGCCGGCGGAATACGGCTTTCTGATTCTCGGTGCCAATCCGGTGGCCCGGATGATCGGCGGCGCGCTGAAAAAATACGAGGTGCCGGTAACCCTGGCGGACACCAACTGGGAAAACGTACGCCAGGCCCGCATGGACAACCTGCAGGTGTACTTCGGCAATCCGGTATCAGAGCACGCCTCTACCCACCTGGACCTGACGGGAATCGGCAAGTTGCTGGTGATCTCGCCCTATAAACACATGAATTCCCTGGCCACCTATCACTTCCTGGACTGGTTCGGGGATAAGTGTGTGTACAGCCTGGCCGAGGGCGACCAGGATCAGAAAGCACGACATCAGACCGCCGAAAAAATCCAGATGACACGTGGGCTCTTTGACGGCGTCAGCTACGCCAAACTGGCCAGCCTGGTGAGCCAGGGCTACACCATCAAAACCACCCAGCTCAGTGAGGAATTCAGTTACGAGGACTTCCTGAAAAAATACCAGAATCAGGCTTTGGTGCTTTTCACCTTCGACAGCAAGGAACACGTCGCCCCGGTTTGCAGCATGGAAGACCTGAAACCGGAAGACGACTGGATCCTGATCAGCCTGGTACCACCCCAGGCCAGAAAGGAACGCAAAGAGAAAGATGGCGGGGCAGAAGCCGGTATGGCGCCTTCAGCGGCCAAGGAGCCTTCAGCGACAATCTAACACCAACTTGCCGCGCACGTGCCCACCTTCAAGAAGCTCATGGGCCTGCGCGACGTCTTCCAGCGGGAAGGCCTTTTCAATGTGGACCTTAACATCACCGTCTTCGATCAACTCGGCGATTTCATCCAGGTGAAAAACATCCGGGCGAACGGTCATGCCGTGGGCACGCAAGCCCAGCTCTTCAGCAGCACTGATAATCTCGTCGGCAGTAACAGTCGGAATCGTCACCAGAACGCCATGCTCCCCCAGGGTGTGCAGCGAACGCTTGCCAGTGTCGCCACCAACCAGGTCCAGCACCACATCCAGGCCATAACATTCTTCACCAATATCGGTGGTGTGGTAATCGATCACTTCATGGACCCCAAGCTCTGCCAGGAAATCCCGGTTGCCGGCAGAAGCCGTGGCAATCACATGAGCGCCCCGCTCCAGCGCGAACTGCACCGCAAAGTGCCCCACGCCTCCGGCACCCGCGTGGATCAGGATCTTCTGGCCAGACTCCAGCTTGGCCACTTCAAACAGGGCCTGCCAGGCGGTCAGCGCCGCGAGTGGCAAAGCGCCTGCAGTCACCAGGTCCAGTTCCTCCGGCACGATGGCGAGCTCATCTGCCGCCGCCAACGCGTACTCCGAGTAGCCGCCACCTCCAGCGGGAAAACCAACCATACCCATCACCCGGTCGCCCGGGGCCAGCGTGGTGACATCAGCACCAACGGCCACTACTTCTCCGGCGACGTCATAGCCCGGGGTCCAGGGCAGGGAATTTTCGATTTGCCGGGCCGCAAAGCCCAGGCCCTTGCGGGTTTTCCAGTCGATGGGATTAAGCCCGGCACCATGCACCCTGACCAGCACCTGCCCTTCCGCAGGCGCAGGCACATCGGATTGAACGACCTGCAGCACATCACGCTCACCAAATCGGTCGTAGACCACATGGCGCATCCTGGATTCGGCATTCTGATCAGCGTTCGTTTCCATGAAGATCTCCGGACAACAGGTTAAACGGGGTTGGCTTTGGTTCAGACTATCAGAAGTTAAGCACAAAAGGGCCCAGGAAACCTACAGCTCCTTGCCTCCTGTAACAACAGCGGCTCCGAGAATCTCGGCAAACTCTTTTGGTGCCCGGGACGGGCGCTGGGTTTTCATATCGACACAGGCGTGGGTGGAGACGGCTCTGACCAGGGTTTTACCATCAGAAGGCCTTACCAGCTGGAACTGCCGGGACGATCGGAACCGGCCGTCGTAACCGGTCAACCAGGTACCCAGCACCAGATGATCGTCGGCGTTCGCAGCGGCAAGGTAGTCGATTTCCGTACGGGTGATGGCCATCGCCTTGCCGGTCTGTTCGTGCAACGACCAGGTCATACCCAGGCTTTCAATATGCGCCCAGCTGACATCTTCGAGCCAGCGCACATAGACCACATTGTTGGCGTGGCCTAGCCGGTCGGTATCCTCGTCCCGCACGGTGATGTCGATGGTGAACGGATCCGGCAGGTCCCAGATAATGTCAGTGTGAGGCATTATTCATTGTCTCCGAGGCCTGGAATGGCCTCAAACGGTAGCCGGCCAATGCGATCATTGTGAAGTGAACCAAAGTACAGGTAATCACCATGGGGATTCACCGAGGTGATCTCCTGCAGATGCGTGCCCCGGGTATCGTGGAGGCTGGTGATGACCTCGCCGTTTCGGTTAAAGGCTATGACCAGTCCGTACTCCTGGGGAGCCGGCTTCAGGCTGTCCGGCAGCTTGGCCACCAGGTCCTTTAGCCAGGGGTGCCGGTGCATGGTGTCCACCTGAGGATTGCGCAGGGTCGGAAACGCGACCCAGTAGCGACCCTCGTCATCCACCGCCAGATTGTCGGGGAAGCCCGGCAGGTTGTCGGCAAACACTTCCGCCTGCCCGGCCCTGGGGCCTCGGATCCAGTACCGCAGAATACGGTATTTCCAGGTCTCGTTAACGAGCACGGAATCGCCGTCCGGAGATACCGCAACTCCATTGGCGAAATGAAGGTTACCCAGCAGGACCTCGGCCTTACCTGCCTTCCGGGAATAACGAAGCAGACGACCGTGGGGCCGCATTTCAAGCAGGTCCAGAAGATAGTCTGGCTGCTCGAAGCGGGAACTGGCATCGGTGAAATAGATACGACCGTCATCGGCAATATCGACATCATCCGTGAACCGGAACGGAGTACCCTCGGCTTCCCTGGCCAGTACCGTGATCTCACCAGCGGGGCTAATAGATAGCAGACCTTTCCAGGCATCCGCCACGATCAGATTGCCCTGGTGGTCAAACACCATGCCCAGAGGCCGGCCACCGGTCGACAGCCAGTTTTCCACCCGGCCATCCGGGAACACCCGAACGATAAAACCGTCCTGGCTACCAGCGTACAGCACGCCATCGGGCCCCATCGTGGTGTCTTCGGGGCCATAAACCTGGCCCCGGGCCAACAGATCTGCCAGCCGCAGGCGCTCGTTCGGCACCAGCAGCCCGGTCAAGGGCGGGGGAGCGGGAGGGTTCCAGGCCTTGCTGTCGACGGGTGAGGGAGTCAGCAGGAAACTGCCAAGCAGCAGGACAACAACCAGCAACCCCACCATCAGCCATTTCATACACTCTGCCCGCCTGTTGTTATGTACATTCCGTATATCAGCGATTGCTTTACCTTAGCAGACAGGCCGGTGAGCATGAAAATGCCGATCTTCGACGCCGTTCAGCTGTCAGCGCTGAGGAAACGGCGGCACAATGCGGCAAAGGTGTCGGCTTTTTCGGCGTGCAGCCAGTGGCCGGTGTCCTGGATAATCCGCAACTGGGCCTGGGGAAACAGACGCTGGATATCGTCCCGGTGCTTTTCCTGGATGTAGGCGGAATCTGCACCCTTGAGAAACAGTACCGGGCCGGGGAACGGCCTCTCGCCTTCCGGTGCCCTGGCGAGGTTCTCGTAGCAGGCGTCGATTACCGGCAGGTTCAGTCGCCAGCGAAACATCGGCCCTCCCTCTTCCTGCTGCTCCCGGGGAATACGCTCCAGGTTTTTCAAAAGGAATTGCCGCACGCCCGGGGTATCAACAAACTCTGCCATCAGCTTGTCGGCGTCCTGGCGGGAGCGCACACCGGTCAGATCAATGCTGGTGAGACCCTCAAGAATGGCATCATGGCGAGGCTTGTAGCTGACCGGGGCAATATCGGCCACGATAAGTTTATCCACCCGCTCGGGCGCCTGGAGCGCAACCTGCATCGCCACCTTACCGCCCATGGAGTGGCCCAGAAGGCTGGCCTTCTCTATTCCCTGAGCGTCCATGTAGGCAATTACGTCCTCAGCCATAGCCGGATAGTCCATGACTTCGGTGTGGGGAGAGCTGCCATGATTGCGCTCATCCAGTGCGTGGATCTGCCACTGATCCTCAAGGCGCCGGGCGATACCGCCAAGGTTTTCCAGGGATCCGAACAAGCCGTGCAGCAGGATCAGGGGCGAGCCTTCGCCGGTAATGCGGTGATTCAGCGCAACACTCATGGGTAATCAGTCTCCGGATAGGTCTGCGGTGTCAAGGCGGATACATTACCACTGACAGTCTCGCGAGCAAGTGCCAGTGTTGGCTGTCATTTTCCGAAGGCGAAAAAAAGCCGGGCAAAGCCCGGCATCAAGGTCATAGACGTTACGCCTGAGAGATCAGCAATAAAAGATGCTGTTCAGGTACTCGGCGAGCTCAATCACATTTTTACGCTCAACCTCGGTATGGGGTACGAAGATCCGCTGTTCCATAAAACACCTCCTGATTGCCTTTCCATTGCTTCAACCTGATACGTTAATGCTATCGTTAGGAACAAACGTAACCGTTGACAGGCGGTTGCATACACTTGACATTTTGTACCAGCAATCATGACGGGTTGTTAACTATCAGGCCGGATAATGTGACATCAACTCAGCCAGGCACTACCAGCGCACCGTTAGTCGCGGCGTCAAGCACCCTTGCGCTGGTGCACTACCTTGAGCGCCAGGGCGTACTGAACCCGTCCCGTGTTGAACAGCTCACCGGACTGGGCATGTCGGAACTCAGGGATCCGGACCGGCGGGTACCGGCCGATGCTCATTACCGCCTCTGGGAACATGCTGAACAGGTAACAGGCGACCCGGGCGTCGGACTTCATGCCGGCCAGGTGGTGGATCCGGAACGGATGGGGCTGGTGGGGCATGTGTTTTTCAATTGCGACACCCTGGGAGAAGCGGTTACCCAATACGTGCGCCTGCACCGACTGATCAATGAATCGGTATTCCTGAGCGTTGAGCAGACCGGAGACCAGGCCATACTTTGCTGGCAACCCGACTTGGCCGAGCATTATTGCCGGCAGGATATGGACAGAACCCTCGCCGCCGCCATCACACGGACCCGGCATTTCATCCATCCGGGTATCCGTGCCGAGTGGGCGGACATTGCCCATCCCGCGCCCGCTTACGCCCATGAGTACGAGAAACTCCTGGGTGGCCCGATCCGGTTTGACTGTGGCATGACCCGTCTGGCCTTCAACAGCCGACACCTTGGGCATCCGATTCCGCGCCGCAACCCCTATGTCTATTCGGCCATGCTGCAACAGGTCAACTCACTGCTGGCCAGGTTGCAGACCCGCCGCACTTTCGGGCGCAAGATTCGACGTCTGATTTCCAAGCAGATGGCGACTGAGAAAATCGACGCCGATACCCTGGCCCGGCAGTGCCATATGAGCCGCCAGACTCTTTACCGAAAACTGAAAAAGGAAGGCCTCAGTTTCCATGGACTGGTGGAGCAGGTTCGCCAGGACAAGGCTCTGCGTTACGTTGCAGCCGACCACTACGCCCTTGGCGAAATCGCCTTCTTACTGGGGTTCTCCGAACTCAGCGCTTTCAGCCGCGCATTCAAGCGCTGGACCGGTACATCCCCCGCTGAATACCGGGCAAAGCATCTTGCTCCACCGGAAACAGACGAAAATGCGCCGATTGCCGGCAACAGGGGGCACTGATGGACGAGCTGCCGCTGGTTGCCATTGCGGTAGGCCTGATCTACCTCGGCGCATTGGCCTGTATCTACCGCATTCTGCTGACCTATCGCACAACCCAGGGTGCTATCGCCTGGATCATTGGCCTGCTCGGCCTGCCCTATCTTGCCGTACCCATGTTTGTGCTTTTCGGGCGATACCGGTTCGGTGGCTACGTCAAGGCCCGGCGGCTGGGCGACGAATCCCTGACCGACCTGCTGAACCGGTTTGAGCAACAGACAACGTCTATAGCTCCACTGGCCAACGACCGCTTCACTGACGAGCTTCAGGTCTTGTGCAGGCTGGGCCGACAGCCATTTACCGATGGCAACCGGTGCACCCTTCTGCGGGACGGGGAGGCCACCTTTGACGCTCTGTTTGAAGCCATGGAGGATGCCACCAGCTATATCCTCCTGGAGTTCTACATCATCCGCTCAGACCGGGTCGGCCGCCAGATAAAGTCCATCCTCGAACGCAAGCTGGCCCAGGGCGTTGAGGTCTGGTTTCTGTACGACAATGTCGGCAGCGTCTGGCTGCCACGAACCTACCTCAACCAGCTCGCTGCAGCCGGCGCCCGGGTGGCGTCATTCGGCGATGGCAATATTCGTAGGCGGCGGTTCCAGATCAATTTCCGCAATCACCGGAAGTTACTGGTCTGCGACGGCAGAATCGGATTTGTCGGTGGCATCAACCTGGGAGATGAATACCTTGGCACTGCCATGGACCAGGAGCCCTGGCGGGACACCCACTGCCGCATAGAAGGCCCGGCGGTCATTGGTCTGCAGCTGGCCTGGCTGGAAGACTGGAACTGGGCCAGCAATGATTTCCCGAACCTGGACTGGGCCCCGGTGGAGAACCGGCCAGGGGACGATGAGGTGCTGATACTCCCGACGGGGCCGGCGGACACCTGGGAAACCTGTACCCTGTTCTTTCTGAACTGCATCAACAATGCCCGCACCCGGCTGTGGATTGCTTCCCCCTATTTCGTGCCTGATTTCCAAATCATGAATGCCCTGCAGCTGGCAGCCCTTCGGGGCGTGGATGTCCGGATCCTGATCCCGGAAAAATCAGACAGCCGCCTGATCGGGATAGCGGCCTATTCCTACCTGGTTCAGGCCTGCAAGACGGGTATCGGAATCTATCGCTACCAACCGGGCTTCATGCATCAGAAGGTCATTTTGGTGGATGACCGCTATGCCGCCGTCGGAACGTCCAACATGGACAACCGGTCCATGCGGCTCAATTTCGAGATTACCGCTATCACCACGGCAGGCCACTTTATCCGCAGTGTCGAATCCATGCTGGAGGAGGATCTGGACAGCTCCCGCCTGATGACCGAAAGCGACTACCAGGAACGCTCCATCCTGTTCCGGCTGGGTTGCCGGGCGGTCCGGCTGCTGGCGCCCTTGCTCTGACCTTCCGCGGCTACTGGCTCCGGTACGCCGGAATGTGCGACTATGCCAGCACGAATCCGCCAGTATGCATTAGCGACAGATCATCATGAACGTGTTCAAACCCAGAGAAACATTGACCGAACAGGTGGCCCGCCACATAGAAAATCTCATTGCCTTTGGCCAGCTCCGGTCCGGAGAGCGTATCTACGAAGGCGCCATGGCCAAAGAGATGGATGTCAGTCATGGTTCGATTCGAGAGGGGCTCTTGTTGCTGGAAAAGCGACACCTGGTCCGCAATGTTCCCCGAAAGGGCGCGTT
Source organism: Marinobacter guineae (assembly GCF_002744735.1). Taxonomy (GTDB): domain Bacteria; phylum Pseudomonadota; class Gammaproteobacteria; order Pseudomonadales; family Oleiphilaceae; genus Marinobacter; species Marinobacter guineae. The sequence goes on from NZ_KZ319340.1 coordinate 106,906, forward strand.
TGTCACGCCGCTGGACGATTACTTCGTTCGCAGCCTGTATGAGACTCTGGAACTTTACCTCACCCACACCGGGCGCAAGCTGGTCCGCAACTGGCAACCGGATGACATGGCCCGGCTCGAATCGCTGTACGAACAGATGAAAGCCTGCTTCGAAAAGAATGATCTGATGGCCTTCCTGGAACTGGGCATCGAGTACACCAAGGCATCGCTCGCTTATGCCGATAACTATTTTATTGTCTCCGCCATTGGCGATCTTTGGCCGTCGGCGAAGCGCTGTGCCTTCGTAGCCTTCCAGCAGGGTGGCAACCAGGTGCTTGAAGACAACCTGGCCCACATGCAGGAATCCATCCGCGCCATCAAGGACCGGGATGAGGAGCGTCTGGCGAATATTCTGCACCGCTATGCCCTGCAGCAATGCCAACAGGTTCTGGAGGCGATTGCCAATAACAACGGCAAGGCCGGATAACGGGTTTCAATAGAAGAGCTGGGTGAACGAGAAGCCGATATTCAGGTAGGCGGTCCAGTTATCCGCGTTGTTGTAAGCCGCCGCCAGTTGCACCGGGCCCAAAAAGGTATCCACCCCGGCAAATACGCTTGAGGATTTCACCGAGCTGGCCCAGCTCGCCGAATCCAGTGACGGCCAGGCGTTCCCCGCCTCAAACCCCATACCGACAAACCACGGCATTAGCGGCCCACCAAAAGTCTGGCTGGCATACACAGAGGCCATCAGGGCATTGTCGCCGGTAATTTCACCCGGCGCATAGGCCGACAACCGTCGAAAACCGCCCAGGCGGACGGCATTTTCGATGCCCGGCGTGCCCCGTGTGACCGCATGGGCATACAACAACCCGGTCAGGGTCAGCCCCCTCCAGCTCTCCGTTCCCAGCGCCATGCCGGTCACCGAGTCAAACTGGCGATCGGAACCCAGGCCATCCCGCTCGAAGCGCCCCCGAAGCCCGGCGAAACCGCCCGTGCTCGGGAAAAACGTGTCATCCAACGAGTCGTGAACCAGCTGCAGTGCAATGCCACCCTGATGCACGGAATCCTCCGGCGCCACCGGCTGGCCGATCTGTTCATCTACGGTCGCATAGCCCCGCGAATAGGTCAGACGGACTTCGGCATTGCCTCCGATCTCCATACCAAGAGCAAGGTCTGCCTTGCGAAAAGTTACATCTACTTCGGCAATGCGCGTTCCCGTGTTATCGAAGAGGCTGAGGCTGTCCCGGGAATACTCACCGCCCAAAACCAGGAATCGCTCATAGCCGTAATCCAGCGGCTGATACCACTGGCTTCGGACCCACGGCTCGGTACCGAGCTGGACGCCGGTCTGCCACTCACCACCCAGCGCGTTAAGCTCGGTCATACGAAGCGAGGACGCGATATTAAAGCGGGTTTCGCCGTCAAAATTATCTTCGTAGTTGAGACCGAACGACAGGTAATTCGGCCCCCAACTCTTTTCCTGAACCCGTATGGTCAGGATCGTACCTTCCGGGGAGCGGGACGTGGAATAGGACACAATCTCGTAGTAGCCCAAGCCATAAATGCGCTTGAGATCTACCTCGAGCTTCTCGGTATCCAACGGCTCCCCGGGCTTCTGCCGGATTCGCTCTTTCAGAAAGTCGCTGGCAAGCCGTCGACTGTCCTCGATCTCTATCCGGGCAACCGGTTCAGACTCAGATGCCCGCACGCCAACCCTCGCTCGCCAGGCATTCCAGTCTGCCCGCGACACCGAAAGCGGACGAAGCTCGACACCGTGCTCCCGGGCGGTGCTGGCACCGAGCTCAAACAGGATTGGAGCATCGTAGAAATCAGCGGAGGTGTAGCCTTCCAGGTCGGGACGTATCAAAACATCCCTGTCCTTTATTAACTCCAGCTGCTGATCGGTATTTCGTCGGGTCATGATGGTAGTGAGCTGGCCAACCACGGAGAAGGCCTCCCGCAGTTCATCCGTTTCCATCAGGTTGTCGGTAATATCAACCGCAATAACAATGTCGGCGCCCAGATCCCGGGCGACACTGACCGGCAGGTTATTGGCCACGCCACCATCCACCAACAGCCGGCCCTGCCATTCAACGGGCGCGTAAACACCGGGAATACTCATGCTGGCACGAATAGCTTCCGACAGGTTGCCCTTGTCGATGATCACCTGCTCACCGCTCTCAAGATCCGTGGCAACAGCGCGAAAGGGAATCGGAAGTCGGTCGAAATCCTCAACCAGGGCGGCGTTTCGGGTCAGCTCGTTGAGGATGAGCCCCAGGTTCTGGCCGGCGATAAGCCCGCCACCGACATGCAGCCCATCGGCGCGGACCCCGATGCCGGGAACCACCGGAAACCGCCAATCGTCCCGCTTTCGGCGCACCGGCTTGTAGGCCCGGCCAGGGTCATCCCGGAAGCTGGAGAGCCAGTCCAACCGCATAAAACGACGTTCAATCTCAGTGACCGGCATACCGCTGGCGTAGAGGGCTCCAACAGCAGAACCGGCACTGGTGCCAACCACAAGATCAACCGGAATCCGCATTTCTTCCAGAACCCGCAGAACGCCAACATGGGCCATGCCCTTGGCGCCACCGCCACTGAGAACCAGACCTACACGGGGCCGTTCTTCAGCCAGGGCCACGGGTGGAAGAAACAACAGGAGCGCGGTCAGCAGCCATGGCACTTGCCGCGCCCCGAGGTATTGCAAACTCACAGTGGCATCATTTTCTGTCAGAGGAATCGTCGTCCGCCAGCGACAGATGGGACACATCCGGCACCACCGGGGGAGGAAGGTTGCGCTCAACGCCAAGATCACTGCCAGCCGGTGCCAGGCTCCATTCATCCAGGTGCTGGAACATCGGTGGCTCTACCTCCGATTGCTCTGCCAGGGTGACCCCAACCGGGTCCAGGCTCAGGCCGGAGCCAGAGAGAATGTCGTCCACCTTTTCACCCGCCACCGGCAGCCGGTCACCAGGCTCGGTTTGAGGAATCGTGCCCTTCTTCTCTGGGGCAGGAGCGGAAACGGCCGGCGCAGCCGGTTGCTGACTCGCCTGCCCTGCCGGCGCCTCCGGCTTCGGCGGCGGGCTTGCGGCGGGCCGGGCATTGGCCATGGGCTGAACGTATGCCACCATGCCGTGTTTTTTCAGCACAGCACGGTACTTTTCGGCCTGCACCTCTTCCAGCTTGTTGCGTATAACCACCGGCTGACCGCTGAACATGCGGTCGACCTGCTCGAGCGAAGCCTTGAACAAGGAGCGGGCATTGTTGCGCGCAGCTTCCAGATCGGTTCCGGGAACGCATTCCCCTTTAAAGACAAGCTGAAACATGCGTCTTCCTCTTTAACGTCCGTCTTTACTTACATCATAGTTGATCGCGCGGCGCTCCGGGAGCGGGAGTCCGCGAACCATGCTGCCACTGTGTCCAGACTGCAAACAATTGAAAAATTAATGTCACATATCGCGCAAAATGCGACAGACTCTGCAATAATCCACGGTAACCAAACTTTACAATTGGTTACAGATTAACCGGAATATCACCAGGGAGTGGTCTCCAATGACGATCACACAATCACTACGCATCGCTGCCGCAACATTTCTGTTCTCGGCACCGCTTGCCCATGGTGAAAACCTCGACGTACTGATGAGCCAGGTTTTTCCACAAGCCCAGGCAACCTACATCGGTTACGAAAGCGTTGAGCGGGAGGAAATCCCGGCCAGCGCCCCGGTCGAGCGCAAATACCTCATTGTAGATTTTCGCCTGGCCTCCAGCCAGCTACCCTCAGAACAGCTTCAGGCCAGTGTTCACAAAGTCTGCATGGCGCTGTTGAAAGACCGCGAACTGATTCGGCATCTGTCGGATTCCGGTTACGACATGGTATCAGTCGCTTTCGATCGCCGCTCCCAGTTTGACTGTCTGTAATACCGGGGCCGGGTTGATCAGTCTTCGCGGCCCAGCAGTTTCGGAAACGCCTCGAGAGCACTGTTGACGGCGTCAAGGTTGAATGCTTCCACATCGGCAAGCAGTTTTTCCCCGTAACCGGTCACCGAACGGGACCGGAATCGTTGGCCCCACGCCAGCACCCGCCGGGCAAAATCTTTCATCTGTTCCGGATCTCCGCTTTCCCTGACTGTTTCCCACTCGTCACCAAAATCTGCAGCCAGCTGTTCTCTCAGCCAGCCCCGCTCCTGCATGCTGAGTGTCTGGGCCAGCAGCCGATCCGATTCTTTCGGGGCGCCCTCGTCTTCCGCCTGTTCCACGGTCGCCTCAACTCGCGGCAAGGTCACAGTGAACACCGAGCCGGTTCCTGACTCACTCTCAACTTCCAGCTCTCCGCCCATCATCCGGGCCAGCTTTCGGCTGATTGCCAGGCCGAGGCCGGTACCACCATAGCGCCGGGTGTTCTGCCCCTCCTGCTGCTCGAAGGCATCAAAAATCCGGTCAAGCTGATCCTGCGCGATACCAATACCGGTATCCTTAACGGTCACCACCAGCTTGTAGAACTGGCGTTCCGGCGCCCCGGGGCCCGGGCTTTCATCCTTTCCCCGGGCCTTCAGGGGCTTCGCTGTAGCGCGGACAGTAACGCCACCGTCATGGGTGAATTTGATGGCATTGCCTACCAGATTGAACAGAACCTGCCTCAGGCGGGTTTCGTCCAGCATCATGGCCGCCGGCATCTTGGAATCAACACTCACTTCCAGGGTGATGCCCTGCTCCCGGGCCCGGAGATCAAAAATATGGCGGACATCGTCGAGCAGTCGCCGCACCGACACGGCAGAATAGTCCAGCCGCATTTTCCCCGCTTCAATGCGGGACAGATCCAGAATGTCGTTAATCAGCATTAGCAGGCTGCGGCTTCCAGCCCGGATGGCATCCAGGTAATTTCGCTGCTGAGGATCCGTCACGCTGTTGCTGAGTAGATCGCTGTAGCCGATCACGGCGTTCATCGGTGTCCGTATCTCGTGGGACATGTTTGCCAGGAACTCGCTTTTGGCGAGGCTGGCGGCCTCTGCCTCCCGGGCGAGGCGTTCGGCTTCAAGTTTGGCAGCCCGCAACTCGTCCTCGCTGCGGCGAAGGGCATTTTCCGAACGGATCCGTTCGTCCACTTCCCGGGACAGTTTCCGGTTCCAGTACAGAAAAATAAGAACGACGACGATGGCAATGAGCACCACCCGGCGCACCACTGTGTAGTCGGCTTCCTGCTCAATATCGAGATGAATCCAGCGGTTGTAGATTGACTCAGTCTCACTTGCCTCGAGGCTACCCAGGGCCTTGTTCAGCACCCGCTGCAGCTCCGGATTGTCTTTACGCACCGCTAGCCTGAGATCGTACTGGTAGGGGGTGATACTGGTGATTCTGAGGTTCGACAACCCCAGCCGGGCAACGGTGTAGCTGACGGCCGGAATGTGGGTCACCATCACGTCCAGATCACCATTGGAGAGTGCCAGAAGCCCCTCCTCTACAGTGGCCACCGGGTAAAGGTCCAGATTGGGATGATTGATCAGCAGATAGTCGTGGGCCGCGTGCCGATTCACCACCCCCACCCGTTCAGTGCGAAGCTCCCGGAGATCTCCGATAAAGCGCCCGTCATCCCGGATAGCGAGGGCTATGGGCACAGTCAGGTAGGCCCGGGTAAACAGAAAATCGTCTTCTGTGCGCGGCGTACGGGACAATCCTGGAAGTATATCGACCTCGCCGGACCGGAGCTGGTCTTCGGCGTCCATCCGGCTCCCGGCCACCGTACGGCTGAACCGAATGTTCAGCTGCTCTTCGAGACGGGTCAGCAGATCCGGAACCAGGCCTGTCGGCCGGCCATCCTGGGAATATTCAAACGGCGGCCAATCCGAGCGGAAGGCCACTTGGAGATCGGGGTGGCGCTTAAGCCAGTCAAGGTCGGAAGCCGATAGCTCAATGCCGGTTCGCTCCAGCACAGGTTGCCCCGATTGCAGCCAGGACTGGCGAATCACCCGGTGTTCGTTGTGGCTGATAGCTGAAACAGCCTTGTTCAGCACCTGAAAAAGACGATCGTTGCCGGCATCCACCTGCAACACCACATCCACCGGGTTGTCATCAAGCAAATCCGATAGACCAATGCCGTTCACCATCGCCGACTGCAGGTAATCCGAGACCACCGGCACCGGCGCCAGAAACGCTTCGGCCTTGCCAGAGAGGACATGCCCCACGGCTTCACTGACACTGGCCACCGGAACCGGTGTGAACGCCTCCACCGGGTCGAGGATGGGGTATTGGTTCGGGTCACCGTCGATAACAGCAATCCGGCTGCCTTCCAGATCCGTCAGAGCTCGAATGGCGGCATCACCAGCACTGACAAAAAGGCCGTAGGTCAGGGACATCAGCGGATCGGTGAATCGTTTACCGGGCACCACAGGCATACCCGGCATCCGGGTGGTCAGAATAGCGTCGGTCTCCGATTCGCGCTGAACCGGGCCACGGTTTTTCTCCGACTGAAGGATCACGGGTTCGATGGCGACATCCAGCTTTTCCGATAACCGGGCCAGATAATCGACATATATTCCGGCCAGAGCGCCTTCGCCGGTATCAAAAACCAGTGGCACCTGATCACTGCGAAGGCCTATCCGGAAGCGCTTCTGGTCTGCCAGCCAGTTCAGCTCCTGCTTGCCAAGCACCGGCGCTGGCGACGTTTGCGGCGGGTCTGCCCAGGCAGGGGATTGAAACAGTGCCAGCAGGCAGCATAGTAAAAGGGGAAGGCTAACCTTCACTGGATATCCTCAAGGGTTCCGCTACATTTCAGGGAACAATACCTGCAATCGCCAGCGATTTCATTCAGGCGAACCGCCAACAGGAGATGAATGTACATGGACACCAGCAAACACAACCTCAGTACTCTGTTCGAGCAACTTGGTCTGCCTTCCGGCGCCAAAGACATCGAGGATTTTGTGGCCAGGTACTCGCCCCTTTCAAGCGAGGTTGCGATCCAGGACGCACCCTTCTGGTCAGAGAGCCAGTCCCACTTCCTTGAAGAAGGGCTGGAAGAAGACAGTGACTGGGCGGAGGTCATTGATGAGCTGGACGCGCAAATGCGTCACTAGGGAGCCTCTTCCGCACTTGTGATAACGCGGTCGCGGCCCGCGCCCTTGGCCTGATACAGGGCGCGGTCTGCCCGGTCAAACACTGATTCTTCAGTGTCCCCTGGAACAAAGCCCGCCAGCCCCGCTGAGAAAGTAACGGTGACCGGCTCGCCACGAAAATGAAACGGCAGCTTGCTTACGTGCTCCCGCAGCTTGTCGACAACAGTCCGGGCATCCGCCGGCCCGGTTTCCGGAAACAGCACCACGAACTCCTCACCCCCGAAGCGGGCCACAAAATCGGTGGTGCGCAACCGCTCCCTGAACTCCCTCGCGACCAACTGCAACACCCGATCCCCGGCCTTGTGGCCATAGGAATCGTTGACCCGTTTGAACAGGTCAATATCGAGAACACCGACGGTCAGCGGGTGGCTGTAGCGCTGCCAGCGGTTGTATTCGAAAGCCAGCCGCTCCTGCCAGGCCTCCCGGTTGGGCAGTTCCGTGAGCAGATCGGTCATGGCGCGCAGACGCTCCTTGCGGACCTGTTCCTGCATCTGTTCGGAATGGGCCTCCATGGCAGCCACTTTTTCGTGCATCGCTTCAAGCTGCTCGGACAGCACCCGTTCACGCTCTGACTCCTGGGTACGGAACCGGCCAACCGCCTGACCTATGGATGCCAGATGCCGGCTGACAGAGTTCTTCAGGTCCTCGAGGTTGTCACTGGCCTCCAAATGCAGCCCGACCCGCTCGATCTCCTCGCGGATCTCCCGGTCGAGATTTTCTGACGCGTCCAGGCGACCGGACTGGGCCGAGGACTGGGCCGAGAAATGTTCCCGCAAGATCTCTAGTCGCTCATCCAGACGCTTTAGAAAGGCTTCGAACTCACGTTTGCTCCGGGTAACCGCGGCAATGACCAGTTCCGCCACATGGTTCAGGCCCTCCCGCAGCTCGTCCCAGTCATTACTTGCCAACAGGGATTGCTGAAGGGCTCTGGCCCGTGCCTCGGCGACCGGCTCCAGGGACACCTGAGCAAGCATCTGGCCCAGCAGCTGGCCAACCCGGCGGGCAATACGCAGCCGCTGGGCATTGTCTTCAATATCCTGGTCATTGCCCGGCGTATTATCTGCTTCTGAGGCGGTTTCAGGCTTTGGTATCGGCTCTTGCCCGTTCTTTGGCTCTGGCTCCCGTTCTTTGCGGGAGAAAAACGAACGCTTCTTGTCACCGGAGGCCTGGTGTTCATCCAGCAGGGCTACCTGGCGGTCAATCTGGTCCTGCAGTTCCTTCCAGGCATCCACATCCACCCTGCTTTTCCGGAGGTCCTTCCGGATACGGACCAGCAACCGATCAAGCTCCGGAGTCTGACCCTCGGATGCGAGGCTGGTGCGCACCAGCATACGCTCAAGGGTATTACGCTCTGCCTTCCACTGCTTTTCCCGGTTATCTGCAGATTCGAGTTCCTGAAGGTATTTCTCCTTCCAGGACTGATCCGATGCCATTGATCGCTCCCGTTTATCCTTGCTGTACGGTTTCTGATTGGAAAAGACCCGCATGCCGGTTACTGGCCGGAGGAATTTTCATCTTTGTTTCTACCATGGTACTTATCCCGGCGTGCTCTGGGATGACTCTGGTCATAAACCCGGGCCAAATGTTGAAAATCAAGGTGAGTATAGACTTGGGTCGTGGCGATGTCGGCGTGGCCCAGCAATTCCTGTACGGCGCGAAGGTCGCCGCTGGATTCGAGCATGTGGCTGGCAAAGGAGTGTCGCAAAAGGTGGGGATGAAGTTTCTGGTCAGCGCCCCTGGTGATGCCCCAGCGACTCAGCCGGGCCTGAACGCTCCGGTGACTGAGCCGCTCTCCGCGCTGGCTGACAAACAGAGCTGATTCACCTTCACTGGCCAGCCCCGTTCTCTGAGGCAGCCAGGCCTGGATCGCCTCCACCGCTTTTTTTCCGACAGGCAACAGCCGCTCTTTACCACCCTTGCCCAGCACCCGGACCTCGCCACTTCGGAGGTCAACGGTATCCAGGTCCAGGCTCGCCAGTTCCGCCAGCCGCAGCCCGGAGGAATACATCAGCTCAAACATGCACAGATCACGAACTTCCAGGGGGTCGTCGGGCTGGCTGTCCAACAGGTGACTCAGCTGGTCGACGTCGGCCACCCGGGGCAGGTGCCGGCCACTCTTCGGCGCGCGGATGTCCAGGGCCGGGTTATCGGACGCCAGCTTTTCCCTGAGCAGAAACTGGTAAAAACGGCGGGTTGCCGAAAGATGCCGGGCAATACTGCGGCCCGAAAGGCCTTCCCTGCTGAGAGTGGCCACATAGCGGCGAAGATCATGGTTGGTAACACGTTGCCAGGCAGGTAATCCACTAACGGCCACCCACCGGGCGAGACGCAAGAGGTCCCGCTGGTAGCTGTCGCAGGTTCTGGGTGAATGACGCTTCTCGGAAGCCAGGTGCCGGATGAAATCGGTTAAAGGCCCGCACAGATCATCGGGCACCACCGACGACGCCGGAATCTCTGGCACCTCAGCGCGACTCCGTCGCCATGTCAGTAACCGGGGCGGCCATGGTATGGCGCTGAACCATGGGCGGCAGAAGCCGGCTCAGGGTGTCGCTGATGTAACTGAGAAACAGCGAGCCCATGCTCTGGTCAAAATAACCCGGCTGGCAGCTACCAACGGCAAATACGCCCACCAGTTCATCAAGACGCAAGGGCACCAGGGCGACAGAAGCAATCGCCTCCTCCCGATCCGGGAACAGGAACTCCCGTTCGCTCTCTCGGAACTGACCACATATCGCCCGTTCGCCTTCGAGCAGGCTGCCCAACCGTTCACGAGCCACGGCCGGACTCACCACATGGAGGGCACCCTGGGAGGCCTCCGGTAGTTCAGCGTCGGTAAACAGGAGCACCGAGGCAGCGTCGAGGCCGAAATCGCCACGGATGCTGTCATCAATGGCCGAGGCCATATCGTTGAGGGTCCGGGCTTCAATCACCTGCATCAACAGCCGCTTGCTCTTTTCAAACAGGCGATCGTTGTGGCGGGCAATGGACACCAGCTCCACCAGCTCCCTGCGCAGCGTATCGCGCTGTTCACGGAACAGGTGTACCTGGCGCTCGACCAGGGAAATGGCGCGACCGCTGTCGTGCGGCAGGGTCAGACTGCGCAGCAGTTCGTCCTGGTCGACAAAAAAATCGGGGTTGGCTCGCAAGTACTCCGCCACGTCTTCCCGGGTGAGGTCACCGGCCTTCTGGCGGGCCGTTTGTTCTGTCATGGTGTACTCCTGGCTGTCAGGATCGTTGTTTGTGGGGGCGGCCACTGCCCTTTCGGCGGCGACTGCCAGAATCACCCGGCAGCCTTAACTGCCCTTCAAAAACGCTGGTTGCAGGCCCTTCCATCATAACAGGGGTCCCTTCACCCTGCCATTCAATGACCAGCTTGCCGCCGCGCAACTCCACTTCGACCCGGTGATCCAGCAGGCCCCGCAAACAGCCAGCGACAACTGCGGCACAGGCTCCGCTGCCGCAGGCCAGGGTTTCGCCGGCACCTCGCTCGAACACCCGGAGGCGGGCGTGGCTGCGATCCAGTATCTGCAGAAAGCCGATGTTGGCCCGGGCCGGGAAACGGGGGTGCCGCTCCAGCTTTGGTCCCAGAGTACCCACGGGCGCTGTGTCTACGTCATCCACCACCAGCACGCCATGAGGGTTGCCCATAGACACCGCACTGAGCTCCACGGTTTGCCCATCCACATCCACGGTGTAGACGTCCTTGCGGCGATCCGCGGCAAACGGAATAGCCGGCGGATTCAGCTCGGGCACGCCCATATTGACCATGACCATGCCATCCCGACCAACGCGCAGTTCGATCACACCCTTGGCGGTCTGGACCCGTATCACTTTTTTGTTGGTCAGACGCTGGTCGCGGACAAACCGGGCGAAACAACGGGCGCCATTGCCGCACTGTTCCACCTCGGTACCGTCTGCATTAAAAATGCGGTAACGGAAGTCCACGTCGGGCAATCCCGGCGGTTCCACAACCAGTAGCTGGTCAAACCCGATGCCGAAATTCCGGTTGGCCAGGTCCCGGATCATGTCCGGGCGCAGGCGGAAAGGCTGACTGATGGCATCCACCACCATGAAATCGTTGCCCAGCCCGTGCATCTTGGTGAATCGAAGTAAGGGGCCCTGGCTACGGCGCTGCTGATTCATTTCCTCGCCCCCGCTCATTCCGGAAGGCAGCTCTCGGGCGCGAGCTGGTCTTCAAGGGTTTCGCGGCGACGGACTACATGCACCTGCTCGCCATCGACCATCAGTTCCGGGGGCCGATTGCGGGTGTTGTAGTTGGAGCTCATGACAAAGCCATAGGCGCCGGCAGAACGCACCGCCAGCAGATCCCCGGCCTGAAGGCGAAGGTGACGGTCCTTACCCAGAAAGTCCCCGGTTTCGCAGACTGGCCCAACCAGATCCCAGGCTTTTTCCTCACCGTCCTGATGCGGCGTGACCGGGATGATCGCCTGCCAGGCACTGTAAAGAGCAGGGCGGATCAGATCATTCATGGCAGCATCGATGATGGCGAAGTTCCGGTGCTCCGTGCACTTCAGGAACTCCACCCGGGTAACCAGAATGCCGGCATTGGCGGCAATGGAACGCCCGGGTTCAAGGATCAGCTCCAGCTTCCGGTCACCCAGACGCTCGGCCAGCGCCCGGACATAATCCGAGGGCTGCGGAGGCTGCTCCTGATTGTAAGTAACGCCAAGACCGCCCCCCATATCCAGGTGATGGATACGAATGCCGCGGCCAGCCAGGGTGTCGATCAGTGCCAGCACCCGGTCCAGGGCATCCAGGAACGGAGACACGGTGGTCAGCTGGGAGCCAATGTGGCAATCCACGCCCTTGATCTCCAGGTTCGGAAGGCTCGAAGCTCGGGTGTAAACGTCCGGCGCTTCAGCAATGTCGATCCCGAACTTGTTCTCTTTCAGACCCGTGGAAATGTAGGGATGGGTACCGGCGTCAACATCCGGGTTCACCCGCAGGGAGACTGGCGCCTTGACGCCAAGCTCGCCGGCCACGGCATTCAGCCGGTCCAGCTCGGTATCGGACTCAACATTGAAACAGCGCACGCCTACCTCAAGTGCCCGCCTCATTTCCCATTCCTGCTTGCCAACGCCGGAAAACACCACCCTTGCCGGGTCGCCGCCGGCCCGCAGCACCCGCTCCAGCTCGCCCGCCGAAACAATATCAAAACCGGCGCCCAGCCGGGCCAGAACGTTCAGCACGGCCAGGTTGCTGTTGGCTTTTACCGCATAGCACACCAGATGTGGATGGTCTTTGAGAGCTTCATCGTAGGCGCGATAGTGGCGTTCAAGGGTCGCCCGGGAATAGACGTACGCTGGCGTGCCAAAGCGCTCGGCTATGACAGAGACAGGCACGTCCTCGGCGTAAAGTTCGCCGTTGCGATAGTTGAAATGATCCATGAGTTTCCTGATTCGTTTAACGGGGCGGAACGAATGGAGCGTTAGTCGCGATTATCTTTATCGGATGCCTCGGCCGCAGCCTTGGCCGAAATGTCCTGACTATCCCGGTACAAAGGTCCTTTCTGACCGCATCCGCTCGTTGCGATCGCCAGCACCAGCACCATGATCGGCAGAGTCCACGCACGCATACCTGCTACCCCTGAGTTCACTATGGCCGCAGTATACCTGAGACCCACACCGCGCGGCGAGGTCAGCGACCTCTGGCAAGCTGCCGATTCAGGGAATCCTCGAGCAACGACCGGTAATACAGGTACTGGCTGGTCTGGATATCCTGCTGATAGACCCTGGGGTCAATGTCGTGGGGCAGATGGACATCGGTCAGGTACACTGGGTAAACCTCGCTGCTCAGTCGCAGGGAACGGATGTAGTGGGCCACGGCGGGAATCAGCTGGTCGCCGTATTCCTGCACGGTAAATTCCTGCTCGCCACAGAAAATATCAAAGCGCAGCCGGCTGTCCCCTTCATGAATTCCGACAGCCTGCACCTCAAGCCCGGGCAACGGGGCACCCGAATCCGATTCCGGGCGGTATTCTGCGCGCCAAACTCCGTCCCGCCGGACAATCTCGTAGCATTGCACCCCGGCAACAACGCCGGGCGAATCGGTATGGCGGAGCAGCCGCCGCTCGATCAGGTTATCCAGAAACCGCAACACCGGCACCAGCAGATGCCGACGGCTGTTTACAGCCTGCTCCCAGCTGAACACCGAGCCGAGCTCATCAACGACCCAGAGCCGCGCCTGACCACCCTGAACCCTGAAAAAGACCTGGATATTGTCCGGTTCACTGGCCTGACAAACGGCCCGCAAGGCAGGCTCGTCCTGAAGTGCGTAACGATCGAATACCACCGGCAGATATCGCTCCTGGGGCAACGCCAGGTGTTCCATCAGGGCATCAAAGCTCTCCAGCGCCACGAAACCCGGCTCCAGGCCATTGAACTGCAGCAGGAAATAACGGCGATCCATTTCGATGACGTAGCGCAACGGGTGGGGACCTGCACCGCCGGCGAAGAAGGGCCTGAGGACATCGGCAAACAACTCCTGAACCCGGCGGGCAATAGCCGAGCCGTGCCCCAGGTTATGGCAGTGCACCTGGATACCGGGCAGTTCGGATGGGTTGGCAGCCACCGACGCCAGAACGTTTTTCAGGCACTGGATCAACGTGTCACCCGCAGCGTAGTGCTGGAGGCTGACTTCGTGCCAGCTGTTGAAGGTGATCTGATCGATACTGATAACCAGGTTTTCCCGGCCACCACTGAATCCGAGGGAATCGTGCCGGGCGCTGAGCTTGTGAAGCCCCTTGTCGGTGAGATGAGCCTGTGGGTCCACGCCGACATTGACCAGCAACAGATTTCTCAGGGGCCGGACACCCCGGGACAGGCTCTCCCGTGGCGCAGGCGCAATCGGGAATGGCAGGAACCCGGAAAGGGCATCCAGAATTTCCCGCAATTCGCTCACCGAAGCAATGCTCGTCCCCGCGCGAACATTCAGCCGGGTCGAGCGGGTCAGCAGGCCGTTGCAGTAACACCAGACCATCAGCTCGGCCAGATTACCAGAGCGTCGGATAACCGGCTGCCAGAAGGCATCGGCCGGATCTTCCAGGTCCCGGTAAAGCAACCAGCCTTCCCCGTCGCCACCCTGCTCCGACTGGTGGTGAAAGGCGAGATTCTCCTCCACCAGCGACGGCGCCAGGCCCGGATTGATTTGTTCGATCTTGCCGGCCTTGCGCTGAAATGCTGCGTACAGCTTGCGACCCAACAGGTTGATATCGCTGTCACTGATAGCGGCCCGCTGGCCGTGTTCTCTGGCCATTTTCGAGAGCAGGCGGTAGCTGTGGGTAAGCTCATTCACGATCGTACGGCGCAGGGTGGTGACGTCCTCAGCCCGCCAGCGCTGGCGCTCATCCAGCTCTGCCAGTGTACTCTCTGGCCAGCCCCAGCGTTCCACCAGCTGCCTCAGCAGATGGGCCCGCCACTGCTCCGAGGACACCTCAGAACGGGTCAGTGGCAGGCCGGCTTTCAGGTACAGGCTGCGGCGAACCAGGTCAAGCCGTGACGCCACCTCCGGCCCGGAGAGCCAGCTTTCCAGTCGGTCATAAAGCATGACATAGGGGTCCAGAGTGTCAGCGTCGGTTTCACCCCTGAAGACGGCCCGTTTGAACTCGCTGGATAGCAACGCCTGCCCGGCCGTACGGGCGTAGCATTCGATCAGCAGCAGCTTGAGAATGGACTTCCAGGGGGAATCAATGCCCTTGTAAAGCTGCCAGACCCCGGCGCCCAGAAATTCTGCTTCCGGTATCGAAGGGACCGGGCCGAAATCGATGTACTCATCGGCCCGTACAAACCGGCAATCCACCAGCTTTCGCATGCACTGGTCATAGCAGGCTTCCTGCTCGGCTGGTATCAACCACCACATCGGCCACGCACCACCCAGGTGGATGCTGGTCCGGTAGAACTCATCGAGCAACAGGAAGTGCTGGGCACTGCCACAGTTCTCCCCCGTCACCTCTGCCCGCTGTCGCCCGGCCCGCCAGTCCGCTGCACAGAACACAAACACATGGAGCTCCACGCCGAAGGATTCGGCCCACCGGGCCAGCTTCTCCGCCTTGCGCTCAAGACAGTGTATACCCCGCTCCGGCAAATCGTTGCGATGGCAGAGCCAGACATCAAGATCACTGGCCACGGAATGTCCTAAAGTGCCCGGACTTCCCATCAGGAACATGGCATCCAGATCCGGCTTGCGCTTGCCTTCATCCTTCAACGAGAAGGTGCGGGCCAGTCGCCTCGCCGCGTTAATCGTCGCATCTGACGGTTGGTAGTGACTCAGCCCGTAAGGGCAGTCGCTATCCAGGTACCCCGGCAGGGCGGGATGATTGAGGTGAAACACCAGCGGCAGAACCTCCAGCACCATCTGCTGGCGGTAGGACAACGCCGAGTGGGCACGGTCCCAGCGCTGCTGGTTGACCACGAGAAACCGGTCCCTCAGGCGACGGAGAGTCTTGCGGTCTATACCCTCCTCAAAATCAAGGGCAATCGGGGCAACGTGGGTGCTCAAGGCGGCTCCGGGGGAGAGGTTCTTTTCAGTGACAGTATGAGTATGATGGAGGCATCGTGGCAAAACCGACAAAAAAATAAAAGCTATAGAAAACCCGAGGCTCACCCGTCGTGAAAGAATTCATTATTCGCCGCTACCGCTCGGAGCAGTCCCCGACACCGGAGCGCCATACCGTAGTGCGTATTGATGATGAAGGCAAAGTGCTGTTTGCCGATCATCAGGCCGAAGCGATCCTTGGTTACGACAGCGGTGAACTGGAAGGCCATCCCGTGCACCGGATTCTGGCATCGCGCGAGGACGATCCTTTCGCCCCTGCGAACCGCCACCGGATTGAACGGGGCCAGAACGTTCTGGTGACATTCCGGCATAAGGAAGGTTTCTTCTACACCGCCTGCCTGAGCCTGCGCCTGGATATGCGAGATTCAGACAAGGCCGCCAGCGCGACCATCACGCTGTGCGACAGCTCCACCAGGGACCCTCGGCTGTTGCGATCGGCGGAGAGCAGCGCGAGTTTCGGGATTTGGGAACTCGACACCCGAACCAATGAAATGGCCTGGACGGAGGGTATGTTCCAGCTCCTTGAGCTGAGGCCTGGCAGCGAGATCACCCCGGAACAGGCACTATTCTACTGCCAGACCGGGCAGGCAAAGGTCCGGGCCATGTTCCGGCGTTGCATGCGGACTGGGGAGGGCTTTGCCCTCGACCTCGACATTCTTACCTCCGGGCAGAATCAGCGCAGGATCACCCTTAACGGTCGGGCACTGAAACAGGGCGGCAGGATCCAGCGGCTCGGGGGCACTATGGTGGACCGAACCGCGGAGTTGGCGCTCACCAAGGCCCGTCAGCATGCGGACCAGATGCTCGCGGCGACGACCCGGGCGACGCCCGATCTCGTGGTGGCGGTGGACGCATCATTCAATCTGCAACATTTCAATGATGCCTGGGCCAGCCAGTTCGCGGAAACATTTGGCGTGAATCCCGGGCGCGGCGATAACCTGAGTGAACTTCTGCAGGAATTTCCGAATGAACGCATGCTGATGGAACGCCTCTGGCACCGGGCCTTTGAGCGGGACAGCTTCGTTGTTGAGATGGCCATGGCCCAGCAGTCCCGGGAGCTGCCAGTGCATGAATTCCACTACCAGCGCCTGACCAACGAACTTGGCGAGGTGACCGGCGCGGTCCATGTGGCAAGACGCATCGAAAACCGTATCAGCCAAGCTTCAAGTGGCGAGTACCGGATCCGGCACGATCCGGTCACAGGCCTGATGAACCGCAAGGAGTTCATCGCCCGGATGCTCCGGACTCTGGAACAGAAAACCCATCGAAACTCCTGTGACAGCCTGTTATATCTGGATCTTGATGACTTTGAACGTTTCAACGAGTTGGCCGGTAGCGGCACTTGTGACCGCTACCTGCGGGAGCTGGCCGGCAATCTCGGCGTGCGGGTACGCCAGCGTGACGCCCTGGCACGTCTGGCCGGCGACACCTTCGCCCTGCTGATCGAGAACTGCCCGGAGGCCCGGGCCCGAAAGATTGCCCAGGAAGCCCTGGATCTGATCGGTGAATTCGTCTTCCAGTGGCAGGGCCACAAGCTACAGACCACAGCCTCCGGCGGCCTGCTGGTCATGGACAGAGACATTCCCCGTGACCCGGAACAGTTACTCAGCCAGGCTGCGGACCTGTGTCACACTGCCAAAACCTCCGGTCGCAACCGTATCCATGCGGCCAGAGCCGTCACCCATCAGGCCGACGACTCGACCGCCAGCAAGCGGGTTGAGCAGATCCGCGAGGCATTGGATGGCAATCATCTGATTCTCGAATATCAGGCCATGAGACCGGTTGCCAGCCCCACCTGGGGCGATCACATTGAAATCCTTTGCCGAATCCCGGCAACGCCCGATGGCGAGACTGTGCTCAAGCCCGACGACTTCCTGCCCATCGCCGAGCGTTTTGACCTGGCCAAACGCCTGGACCGACAGGTGATCCGGCAAACACTGGCCTGGCTCGGCAAACAGCCTTTGCTGGAACCCCGGTTAAAGTACTGCGGCTTTAACCTGTCACTGGCCAGCGTACTGGATGACACCTTCCCGGACTTTATGGCCCGGGCCCTGAGTGAATCGCCGTTTGACCCGAGCTGCTTCTGTCTGGAGATTCGCGAAGCCCACGCCACCCAGTATCCGGACGATGTCGCCGTGCTTTGCGATGCATTGCATCGGGCAGGTTGCCGGGTTGCCCTTGATGGCGCCGGTGCGTCGGTGGAAAGCTACAGCCTGGCGGCAAAACTACCGGTGGACATAATCAAACTGGATCGGCGGATGGTGCAACAACTGGAAGAGGATCCGGTGCAGCAGGTGATGCTCGAGGCCCTGCACCGGATTGCCGAGGCCGCCGGCAAGGTTACCGTGGCCACGTTTATCGAGAGCGATGATGCCCTCCGGAAAGTCAGAACACTCGGCATTCATTATGGCCAGGGCTACCGGTTGTTCCGCCCACAGCCCCTGGAACAGTTGACGCCGGCGGCGGTTGATCTGACCACGGGAAGGATCGGCGGCTAACCGTCCATCCCGGAGCCGTTGGGCGCGGTTCAGTCCAGCTGGCTGCCGCGCGCCCGGCCAATGGCCGCACGTACCTGATCCGGCGCCGTGCCGCCCAGGTGATTGCGGGCCTGAACAGACCCCTCCAGGGTCAGCACATCAAACACGTCCTCGCCAATGTGGTCGGAAAACTGCTTAAGCTCTTCCAGGGTCATATCCGAAAGATCTCGACCTTCGGCCACACCAAAAGCGACTGACTTACCCACGATTTCATGAGCATCCCGGAAAGGCACGCCTTTTTTCACCAGGTAATCCGCCAGATCGGTAGCAGTGGAGAAACCGCGCTTGGCTGCTACGCGCATGTTATCGGCCTTTGAACGAATTGCCGGAATCATGTCGGCGTACGCCTTCAGGCAGCCCTTGATGGTATCGACGGTGTCGAAAAGCGGCTCCTTGTCTTCCTGATTGTCCTTGTTGTAGGCCAGTGGCTGACTCTTCATCAGGGTCAGCAGACTCACCAGGTGACCATTAACCCGCCCAGTCTTGCCCCGGACCAGTTCCGGAACATCCGGATTCTTTTTCTGGGGCATGATGGACGAGCCGGTGCAGAATCGGTCCGGCAGGTCAATGAAATCAAACTGGGCGGAGGTCCAGAGCACCAGCTCCTCACTGAACCGCGACAGATGCGTCATCAGGAGCGCGGAAAAGCTGCAGAACTCAATGGCAAAATCCCGGTCGCTGACCGAGTCCAGGGAGTTTTCTGTGGGCCGGTCGAAACCCAGCAACCTGGCTGTCAGCGCCCGATCGATGGGATAGGTGGTTCCGGCAAGTGCCGCCGCACCCAGGGGCATTACGTTCACCCGCTTGCGGCAATCCTGCAGGCGTTCGGCATCCCGGACCAGCATTTCGTACCAGGCCAGCAGGTGGTGCCCGAAGGTTACCGGCTGGGCGGTCTGAAGATGGGTGAAGCCGGGCATGATGGTCTCCGCCTCGCGCTCGGCCAGGTCCAGCAGGCCCGCTTGCAGGCGTTTCAGTTCCTCGGCAATGACATCAATCTCGTCCCGCAGGTACAGACGGATATCGGTGGCCACCTGATCGTTGCGGCTACGGCCGGTGTGCAGTTTCTTGCCGGTAATGCCGATACGGTCGGTCAGGCGCGCTTCAATATTCATATGCACGTCTTCAAGACTGACAGACCACTGGAAATTACCGGATTCAATGTCTGCCTTGACGCCCTTCAGGCCCTCAACAATCTGGTCCCGCTCGTCGTTGGTAAGCACGCCAACTTCCGCCAGCATGGTAGCGTGGGCAATGGAGCCGGTAATGTCATGGTGGTACAGGCGCTGGTCAAAACCCACGGATGCGGTAAATTTCTCAACGAAGGCATCGGTAGGTTCACTGAAGCGTCCGCCCCAGGGTTTTTCAGAGCTTGTGGTCTGGTCAGACTTTTTCTGATCCGTCATGGTCTATCTTTCCTGCTGACAGCCCGGCATCATCTGGCGGGAACTGGGTACATTGAACGTGGCAGGAGTATACCATTCTGACCCGGGTAAAGGAGATACCCCGTAACGGGGACAAAGCTGTGACAACTAACGAGTTCTACGTACCGGACCTGTGCCGGGTCCGGGCCGTGTTCCTGTTGCTGGTAACCAGCGAGCTGCTGGTTCTGGTGCTCGCCATCGTGCAGGCCACACAGGGCTGGATTGACTGGAACTACTTCGGGCTGCTGTCCCTTTTCGTGCAGTGGACGACCCTTACCAGCGCCGCACTGATCTGTCTCCTTCGGGCCAGGCTCGCCCGGATGTCCGTTTCCGGTGCCACGGCCATAATCGTCGCCATCGTGCTGCTGGATGTGCTGGCGTTCAGCCTGTTTGCCGACAGTGTCCTGCACCCCCAGGACGGCGTGGCGGTCTGGCAGGGCGTCGCCAAAAAGATGTTGCTGGCGCTGCTGATTGTATTGATGGTGCTGCGCTACTTTTACCTGCAGCACCAGTGGCAGCAGCAGCGGGAAGCGGAAATGCAGGCCCACCTGGCGTCGCTCCAGGCCCGCATCCAGCCCCACTTCCTGTTTAATAGTATGAACACCATCGCGAGTCTGATTGCGGTCAATCCGGACAAAGCCGAAGAAGCGGTGCTGGACCTGTCGGAACTGTTCCGCGCCAGCCTTCGCACCGTCGACCAGTTGATTCCCCTGTCGCGGGAGCTGGAACTGTGCCAACGCTATCTGGCCATCGAGGCACTTCGGCTGGGTGACCGGCTTAAGCTCGAATGGCATATTGAAACCGGCCTTGAGCAACAGGCAATTCCACCCCTCACCCTGCAACCCCTGGTCGAAAACGCCATTTACCACGGCATCCAGCCCAGGCCCGAGGGTGGCACAGTGCGAATTGAGGCCGAAGCCAAAGGCAACTTCGTCTATCTGCTGGTGCAGAACCCGAAACCGGACCAGAACACCCATCAGCATGACGGCAACCGCATGGCGCTGGTCAACATCAAGTCCCGGCTCCAGGCCCTGTTCGGGGAACCAGCCGTTCTCAAGCATAGCCATCATAACGATGTCTATACCGTCACCCTGCGACTGCCGCGCCAGAAGGTTAGCGAACAGAAAACCCACAATAAGAGAACTGAAAACCAAGGAAACTTAGATCAGCCATGAGTGATACCCGCAGCGTCCTGATCACCGATGACGAACCCCTGGCCCGGGAACGCATTCGCCGCCTGGTGGAGGCACTCCCCGGGTACCGGGTGTGCGGTGAATCGGCGGACGGCGACAGTACCCTGAAACAGGTGGCGGAACTCGAGCCGGACATTTTGCTGCTGGACATCCGCATGCCCGGCATGGACGGTATGGAAGCGGCCAACCGCCTGAGCCAGCTGCCCAACCCGCCGGCCCTGATTTTCTGCACCGCCTACGAGCATTACGCCATACAGGCGTTCGACGTGCAGGCCATTGCCTACCTGCTCAAGCCCGTGCGCAAGGAGGCACTCGCTGAGGCACTAGCGAGGGCCGGCAGGGTCAATCGGGTGCAACTACAAACCCTGAGCGGTCAGGCCAGCCAGAGCGCTGAACAGCTGGCTGTGCGCACCCATCGCGGTACCGAGCTGATTGACCTGTCCGAAATTCTCTACTGCGAGGCAGACCAGAAATACGTCACCATTCACCATAGCCGCGGTGAAACCGTCTGCGACTATACCCTCAAGGAGCTGGAAAACAGCTACCCCCGCGACTTGCTCAGGACCCACCGGCACACACTTGTGGGTGCGCGCTTCGTCCAGAGGCTGAAACGGACACCCGACGGACAGAACCTGGTTGTACTCAGGGACAGCCAGGGCGAACTTCCGGTCAGCCGCAGGCATGCCAGCAACGTTCGCCAGTGGCTCCAGGAGCGCCAGCCGGGCTGAGGCGGCGCCCGATTCAAAGGTGGTAGCTACGGGACTTTTCTGCCGTCACAAGGTAACCTTGGCGGACATTTTCCGAACCGACAGTGAGTGTCATGTCCAAACGTACCCTTCGCATTGCAACCCGCAGCAGCGCACTGGCGCTGTGGCAGGCGGAATTCATCAAGGCTGAACTGGAAAGGCTGCACGACAACATCGCCGTGGAGCTGGTCAAGATCAAGACCCAGGGCGACAAGATTCTGGATGTGCCTCTGGCCAAGATCGGCGGCAAGGGTCTGTTCGTTAAAGAGCTCGAAGAGGCCATGCTGGACGGTCGTGCGGATCTGGCGGTGCACTCCATGAAAGACGTGCCCATGGAGTTTCCGGAGGGACTGGGGCTGGTGGCCATCTGTGAACGGGAAGACCCCACCGATGCCTTCGTCAGCAACCAGTTTGACAATGTCGACGCCCTGCCCGATGGCGCCGTGGTTGGCACCGCCAGCCTGCGCCGGGAGTCCCAGCTTCGGGCCTACCGCCCGGACCTGCAGATTCGCGTTCTGCGCGGCAACGTCAACACCCGGTTGGCCAAACTCGACGCCGGAGAATATGACGCCATCGTACTGGCCAGCTCCGGCCTGAAACGCCTGGGCTTCCATGAGCGCATCCGCTACGGCCTGCCAGACACCGTCTCCCTCCCGGCGGTCGGCCAGGGCGCCCTTGGCATTGAGTGCCGGGTCGATGATAACGAGCTGCTGGCCATGCTTGAGCCGCTTAATCACAAAGACTCGTCCGATCGCGTCAGGGCCGAGCGGGCCCTGAACCGTCGCCTCGAAGGCGGTTGCCAGGTGCCCATTGCCGCCTACGCCCTGCTTGAGGACGAAGACACCCTCTGGCTGCGCGGCCTGGTGGGGGCCGTGGACGGCACTCAGATCTTCCGCGTGGAAGGCCGGGCTCCCCGGGCCGAGGGCGAACGCCTGGGCCGGGAACTGGCCGAGGACCTACTGGCCCTGGGGGCCGACAAGGTACTGGCTGAAATCTATGGCCACACCCCACGCTGAGCCAGAACTGAACGGCCGGCGGATCCTGATCTGCCGGCCCGAACCGGAAGCATCCCGGCTCGCCAACCGTTTTCAGGCAGCGGGTGCCGATGTGCGCATCCTGCCACTGATTGACCGGGAACCTCTGCCGGAAACCGCGGAACGTCGCACCTTAATTCTCAGTCTGGATGAGTACTCCCACGTCATTGCAGTCAGCCCTTTCGCCGCCCGTCTTCTGCTCGATGAGGTGGACACCTGGTGGCCCCAGGTTCCCATGGGCATCCGCTGGTATGGTGTCGGCGCCGGCACGGCAGCGGTGCTCGAAGAATACGGTCTTAACCCCCTAAAACCGCCGGAAGGCTGGACCAGCGAAGCACTTCTTTCGCTGCCCTCACTGAAGGACTTTCAGGGCGAACGGGTGTTGCTGGCCCGCGGAGAAAACGGCCGCGAGCTGATCCGGGAAACCCTGGAGGCCCGGGGCGCCAGAGTTACTCCCCTACCCCTGTACCGGCGCTTCTGTCCGGAATATTCGCCGGAACAGACTCAGGAGACGCTTGAAACCTTCGCTCCGGAGGCCATCATCACGCTCTCTGGAGAAACCTTGAACAATCTCATCGCACTATGTGCGAATAGCAGCCATAATCTATACGATAGGTTATTGATTGTTCCCGCAGATCGGGTTGCCGAACAGGCCCGTGAGGCGGGATTCAGAAATCCGTGTATACCAGGAAGCCTTGCCGATAACGACATCGTGGCCACGGTTGCAGCGCAACTCGGCGGCCGGGAAGGTGGCTCCGGAAAAGCCAAGTAAGGACGCCCGTGACAGATACAACGAATCAACTTCCCGCACCCATTGCCAAGGAACCACCTGCCCGTCAGAAACTGTGGCCGGTATGGCTGGTAGCCCTCATTGCCCTGATTCTTGCTGTTGCCCTGGCACTCTGGAGCTGGCAGCAGTGGAACAACCATCAGGCCGTCATGCAGTCCCTGCAGACCTTGCAGCAGGACACTGCCCAGCTCGAAAACCAATATGGCGACCGGGGCAGCCAACAAAGTCAGCGTCTGCAATCCCTGGAAGAAAAACTGGCTAGCCAGCGCGAGCTGATCGCCACCCAGCAGCGCCAGATCGACCACAACGCCAGGGAGCTTCTGGAAGCCGGTAACCGGACCCGGACCGACTGGCTACTGGCCGAGGCGGAGTATCTGCTGAGAATCGCCAACCAGCGGCTGATGATCGAAAAAGACATCCGCGGCGCCCTGTCGGCACTGGAAGCGGTCGACGAAGTGCTGAACGAGTCTGACGACATCGGTGTCTATCCCGTTCGTCAGCAGCTCGCCCGTGAAATCCTGGCGCTGAAGGGCCTTACCGGTGTCGACCGGACCGGGCTTTATCTGAAACTCGAAGCCGCCATCGACAGCATTAACCAGCTGACCGACCAGGCGCTCGTCCACGAAAATGCCCCCGGTTTTCTTGCCGGCTCCGGCTCAGCTGCGGAGGCTGAAACCACCGGTGAGCCTGGCCCTCTCGCACGAGCCTGGAACAAGGTGAAATCGACTATGATGCAGGTGGTCGTGGTTCGCAGGCTGGACGAACCGGTCAAACCGATGCTGTCACCGGACCAGAGTGCCTACGCCCGCCTCAATCTTCAGCTGATGCTGGAAGAAGCGGAAATGGCCGTGTTGCGGGGTAACCAGGCGCTGTATGAACGGGCGCTGACCAAAGCCCGCACAACCATCGACGCCTGGTACGACGCCAGCAATCCACGGGTCAAAGCACTCACCGAAACCCTTGCCGAACTGGCCCAGAGAAATGTGGACCCCAAACTGCCGGATATCAGCCAGTCCCTGAACCTGCTCAAGGAGCGGCTGGCCGGCCGCCTGAATGCCAGTAACGGTGATGGCGAGGACACCGCCAGCCAGGCTGATGGAGGCGGTGATTCATGATTCGCCTGTTATTCATTATCCTGCTGGCACTGATAATCGGCACCGGGCTCTCGCTGGGACTGCAGTATGATCTGGGCTATATCCGGATCAGCCTTGGTCACTACCTGATCGAAACCAACTTCTGGGTGGGGATGGGCCTTCTGGTGGCCGTTGTTGTCCTGACCGTACTGATCATCAACTTCGCCCGCCGGCTCGGAAAAAGTACCGGTCTGGTCGCAGGCTGGATTGCCCGGAGCAATGAACGCAGGGCGCGCCGCCGGACTACCCAGGGCCTGCTGGCTCTGGCGGAGGGCAACTGGCCCAGGGCCCGCAAACTATTAACCGCCTCGGCAGGCCATGCGGACACTCCGCTGATTAACTATCTTGCAGCCGCCCAGGCGGCTTTCGAATCCGGTGATCATGAGGCGGTGGATGACCTGCTGCGCAAGGCCTTCGACAGCACCCCGGGGTCGGATATGGCCGTCGGCATCACCCAGGCCCAGCTGCAACTGGCCGGCAACCGGCTTGAGCAGGCGCTGGCTACCCTGGTTCGGCTGCGGAAGCAGTCACCACACCATCCCTTCGTGCTGAAGCTGCTGAAAAACACCTACCTGCGCCTGGAAGACTGGCGGGAACTATCGAAGCTGGTACCGGAGCTGCGTAAGCGCAGCGTGTTGCCGGAGGCAGAACTGAACGACCTGGAACGTCAGGTCTGGCACAACCTCCTTGAGCGAGCCGCGGAAGATTGCCGTCGCCTGCAGAAACAGGACCCGGACGCTTCTCTGGAGCCGCTAACCCGGCTTTGGGATGAGCTACCCGGCTTCCTCCGTCGCGACGAATACACCATCCGGGATTACGCCCGCCTGCTTGCGGGCCTTGGCGACGAAGTACAGACCGAAACCCTGTTACGCAAGGTGCTGCGCAATCACTGGAGTGACGAACTGATCAACATCTATGGCCGGGTAAAAGGCCAGAAGCCTGACGAGCAGCTGTTGTTGGCAGAGCAGTGGCTCAAAGACCGGCCCAACAACGCAGAGCTTCTGCTGGCCCTGGGCCGGCTTAGCCTGCGCAATGAGCTCTGGGGCAAGGCCCGGGAATACTTCGAAACCAGCCTGCGACTGAAACGCAACCGGGAAGCACTGGCAGAGCTGAGTCGACTGAATGCCCACATGGGCGAGGGCGAGGCCAGCGTCAAACTGCTGATGCAGGGCCTGGAGAAAGACAGCGGGCTACCGGATTTACCGATGCCAAGGGCCTGAACATGGGGTCAGATGAAAATTTCATCTGCCCCCACTTTCATGATTTCAGCCCCTGGGGGCGTACTCCAGCACATCCGAGAAGAAAGCGGCTTCAGGCAGGCCCGCCTCGACAAGCGCATCCATCAACGTGTACACCATGGTCGGCGAACCACTGGCGTGCACTTCCACCTTCCCCCAGTCCATCCCCGAGGCCAGAACCGCACGCACCAGCTGGTCATGGTGGCCACTCCAATCATTGTCTTCATCATCACCCACCACCGGCAGGAAGGTGAATGGCGGCCATTCCTCCTGCCATTGCTGGGCCAGGGACCGGAGGTACATGTCTTCATGACGGCGAACCCCCCAGTACAGTTTGACCGGCTGGTTGTAAGACGTTTCCCGGAGATAATCCACCAGGCTTTTCATCTGCGCAAACCCCGTACCGGCCGCCACCAACAGCAGCGGCTTCGCCGGCGCAGATGCCAGGCAGGCCTTGCCATGGGGTAATTCCACGGTCACCTCGCCGCCTGAGGTCAGGGCATCAATGACTTTCTGTGCCGACACCCATTCCGGCGTCGCCTGGATGTGAAGTTCGATGTTCTGGGCCGAAGGGCTGCTGGCAATGGAAAAGTAACAGGGCTCTGCGCCCGGCAGGTTGACCGAGAGATACTGCCCGGCGTGAAACGAAAGTTCCCGACGCCGAGGAAGCTGCAGCTCAACGCGATAGACATCGTGACTGATGGAACGAACGTCCACGACTTTCGCCTGGTACTTGCCAGGCTGATTGTTTCCGGCTGCCATAACGGCGGATATCTCCAAGTCCAGGTCCGTAAGCGCTGTGGTTCTGCACATCATCAGCCGCTCGCCGACCTCAATAGTCTGTTGGTTTCGGGTGTTAAGCGCGAGGCCTGCGATCAGCCGCGCCTCACAGATTTCACACACCCCGTTTCGACAGGCCGCAGGCACATCAACGCCTGCGCTGGCGGCGGCACTGAGTAAATCGCTATCCCGGGCAGCGTTAAACGCAATACCGGAGGGCAGAAGCATCACTCGCCAATCTTCATTGCCCATATCAGTCGGGTCGGGACGCCGAATTTTCAATGCCCAGGCTGTCCCAGAGCTCATCCACCCGCTGTTTGACCTCGTCAGTCATGGCGATGGGCTCGCCCCACTCCCGGCTGGTTTCGCCCGGCCATTTATTGGTGGCATCCATCCCCATCTTGGATCCGAGCCCCGACACTGGCGAGGCAAAGTCCAGATAATCGATGGGCGTGTTCTCCACCAGGGTGGTGTCACGCACCGGATCCATCCGGGTAGTTATTGCCCAGATCACGTCTTCCCAGTTGCGGGCGTTCACATCATCGTCGGTGACAATCACAAACTTGGTGTACATGAACTGCCGCAGGAAAGACCATACCCCCATCATCACCCGTTTGGCATGGCCGGGGTACTGTTTCTTCATGGTCACGATAGCAAGCCGATAGGAACAGCCTTCCGGAGGCAGGTAGAAATCGACAATCTCCGGAAACTGCTTCTGTAAAATCGGAATGAACACCTCATTCAGCGCTACCCCCAGAATCGCCGGCTCATCAGGCGGGCGACCGGTGTAGGTGCTGTGATAGATCGGGTCCTTGCGATGGGTCATCCGTTCTACGGTAAACACCGGGAACTGGTCCACTTCGTTGTAATAACCGGTGTGATCCCCGAACGGCCCTTCCGGGGCCATATCGTCCGGATAGATAAAGCCTTCGAGCACAATCTCGGCGCTGGCCGGCACCTGAAGGTCACTCAGGCCACACTGCACCAACTCGGTACGACCGCCTCGCAGCAGGCCCGCAAAGGCATATTCCGACAAGGTGTCCGGCACCGGTGTGACCGCCCCCAGAATGGTCGCCGGGTCCGCCCCCAAAGCCACAGCCACCGGATAGGGCTTACCCGGGTTGGCCTTCTGAAATTCCCGGAAATCCAGCGCACCACCCCGATGGCTGAGCCAGCGCATGATCAGCCGGTTACGGCCTATCACCTGCTGCCGGTAAATCCCCAGGTTCTGCCGTTCCTTGTGGGGCCCTCGAGTAATCACCAGCGGCCAGGTCACCAGCGGCCCGGCATCCCCCGGCCAGCAGTGCTGCACTGGAATCTGGTACAGATCCACCTGGTCTTTTTCGATCACCACGTCCTGGCAGGGCGCAGAGCGAAGCACTTTGGGGCTCATACGCATCACCTGCCGGAACAATGGCAGCTTCTCGATGGCATCCCGGAAACCTTTGGGGGGATCCGGTTCCTTCAGAAAGGCCAGCAGCTTGCCGATATCACGAAGCGCGGTCACGCTGTCCTGCCCCATGCCCAGCGCGACCCGCTTGGGTGTCCCGAACAGGTTGGCCAGTACTGGCATGTCATAGCCCTTGGGATTCTCGAACAACAGCGCAGGACCACCTGCCCGCAGAGTGCGATCGCAGATTTCGGTCATTTCCAGGTGGGGGTCGACTTCAACGGTGATCCGTTTCAGCTCGCCCAGCTTTTCCAGCTGGCCAATGAAGTCTCGCAGGTCGTTGTATTTCATCGGTTGCTCCGTTCATTATCTGCCAGTACTACGGAGTATGGTGGTCTCTGGACTGCTTGTTGGGAGCCTGAACGAGGTGGGGACCTGCTTTCCCAGACACGCCGTGAACCCATCCCTGGGGGCTTGGTCTTGCCATCCATGGCAAGACACAGTCTGGGAAAGCAGGTCCCCACCTCGTTCTGCAGATCGCCAGTTGTTCGCAACGCAATGATCGTCACTTTGGTTTTCTGAAACACCCATTCCCAAACAATCAGATGCGCGCACATGGCTTGAACGGCGGAGCCGGGGCAAGCCTCCCCGGACCGTGCATTGCCAGGGATGGCAATGCCGAGCCCCCAGGGATGGGTTCACGGCGTGTCCGGGGAGGTTTGCCCCGGCTCTGCCCGCCCCCAAAACCTCAGGTGCTCGTCTAAAAAAACGCGTCAGGCCAGAAATCACCGACGCTTCATGGACTGGAAGAACTCGTCGTTGGTCTTGGTATCCCGCAGCTTGTCCAGCAGGAACTCAAGAGAAGCGGTATCGTCGTCCATGGAGTGCAGCAGCTTGCGCAGAATCCAGACACGCTGGATATCTGCTTCGCTCATCAGCAGATCTTCACGGCGGGTACCGGACCGGCGAATATTGATGGCCGGGTAGACGCGCTTCTCGGCGATCTTGCGGTCCAGGTGAATTTCCATGTTACCGGTGCCCTTGAACTCCTCGTAGATAACCTCGTCCATCTTGGAACCGGTATCCACCAGCGCCGTCGCCAGGATGGTCAGGCTGCCGCCCTCCTCCACGTTACGGGCCGCACCGAAGAAACGCTTCGGTTTTTCCAGGGCGTGGGCGTCCACACCACCGGTCAGGACCTTACCGGAAGACGGAATCACCGTGTTGTAGGCGCGAGCCAGACGGGTGATAGAGTCCAGCAGGATAACCACATCCTTCTTGTGCTCGACCAGGCGCTTGGCCTTTTCGATCACCATCTCGGCCACCTGAACGTGACGGGCCGGGGGCTCATCGAAGGTGGAGGCGATGACTTCGCCGCGCACCGTGCGCTGCATCTCGGTCACTTCCTCCGGCCGCTCGTCAATCAGCAGTACCATCACATGGCACTCGGGATTGTTACGGGTGATGGACTGGGCAATGCTCTGCATCAGCAGCGTTTTACCGGCCTTGGGCGGCGAAACGATCAGGCCGCGCTGGCCCTTGCCGATGGGTGCCACCAGGTCCAGCACGCGGGACGAGAGATCCTCGGTGCTGCCGTTACCTGCCTCGAGCATCAGGCGCTCGTCAGGAAACAGCGGTGTTAGGTTCTCGAACAGGATCTTGTTACGGGCGTTATCCGGCTTGTCGAAGTTGATCTCGCTGACCTTCAACAGGGCGAAATAGCGCTCACCGTCTTTCGGCGGGCGGATCTTGCCGGCAACTGTGTCGCCAGTCCGCAGGTTGAACCGACGAATCTGGCTGGGGGAGACGTAGATGTCGTCAGGTCCTGCCAGATAGGAGGCATCAGCAGAACGGAGGAAGCCGAATCCGTCCTGCAGAATTTCCAGTACGCCGTCACCGTAGATGTCTTCGCCGCTCTTGGCATGCTTCTTCAGGATGGTGAAGATCACATCCTGTTTGCGCGAACGAGCCAGGTTATCGAGGCCCATCTCTTGCGCAATATCGAGCAATTCGGGCATGGAATTCTGCTTGAGTTCAGTAAGATTCATAGTTTATTGGATTTTCAGGAATGGAAGTAAACGAATATTGGAATGACAGGGGTGCCACAGAACGTATTGATCGAATAAACGCTGAAACTGATGCTGGCCAGATGGAGCAACCGGTGTAGATGAAGTCCGGGATTAAAGTACTGAAGCCAGAGAGTGGGAACAACCGTTCGCCGGGCAAGACGGATCATCGGCCACCTGACTGGCGAATGTCAAGTGTACCGCACAAAATAACGCCAATTATCCTGCAACCCGGGCATCCAGCTGTCAACGCCTCCCCCTGATGGGTTACTCCCTTCCATTGGTAGCCCGTGATGGCGATACTGGCGTATAAGAACTTTTCAACGATTCTGGAGTGCCAGCCATGAGCAGTAAACCAAGTAGTGAACTGAAACCCCTGAACATTGCCCTGCTGACCGTATCCGACACTCGCGGGCCGGAGGAAGATACGTCTGGACAGTTTCTCGAGGACAGCGTTATCGAGGCCGGACACCATCTGGTCGCCCGTCGCATTCTGCCCGATGATGTCTACCTGGTGCGGGCGCTGATGTCTGGCTGGATTGCCGACCCGGAGGTGCACGTGGTAATTATCACCGGTGGCACTGGTCTCCTTGAACGGGACAGCACCCCGGAGGCGGTCGGCCCTCTGTTTGATAAAACCATTGATGGTTTCGGTGAGGAGTTCCGGCGCCTGTCTGCCTCTGAAATCGGCTCTTCTACCGTCCAGTCGCGGGCGCTCGGAGGCATGGCAAACCATACGGTGATATTCTGTCTGCCCGGCTCCACCGGCGCCTGCCGCACCGGATGGAACGGCATTCTCAGCAGCCAGCTGGACAGCCGGCACGGCCCGTGTAACTTCTCGGCCCTGGTCTTGCGCAAGCCGGACAAGCCGATGCAGCGGATCAATGAAGTCATTGGCCAACGCGCCCAACGCTGAGGCGAATAGTAACCCGAACCGGAGTTCAGAATTGATGGCCAACCCAAACCTGACGCCGCTGGAAGACGCCCTTGCTCGCCTGTTATCAGCAGCACCCGTGGTCACCGGGGTAGAAACGGTGCCTCTCGCCGACTCACTGGGCCGGGTGCTTGCCGAGAATCATTATGTCCCGGCCGACGTGCCGCCGGCGGACAACAGTGCGGTAGACGGTTACGCCCTGCGCAAACAGGATCTTCGCCAGGACCAGGCGATACCGGTCTCGGCCCGGATTCCCGCCGGTGAAGCGCCGAAAGCTCTGGCGCCGGGTACCGCCGCCCGAATTTTCACCGGCTCGGAGATTCCCGAGGGCGCAGACGCGGTGGTGATGCAGGAACGCGTGGAGGTGACCGACGCCGGGATTGTTGTCCAGGCAGAGGTGACCGAGGGGCAGAACATTCGTCGCCGGGGCCAGGATCTGACCAGGGGCGACCTTGCCCTGGCGAAAGGTACGCAGGTTCGTCCGCACGAAATGGGCCTGCTGGCTTCCATGGGTATTGCCAGGGTTCCCGTTCTGGCACGGCTGAAGGTCGCCATTCTCTCCACCGGCGACGAGCTGGTAGACCCCGGAACGCCCCTGGCCCCCGGGCAAATCTACAACAGCAATCGCTTCACGCTGCTTGGCCTGCTCGCCCAGGCCGGCTGCGAGGTGGTGCTGTGTGAAACGCTGCGGGACAAACGTGAAGCAACCCGGGAAACTCTGCTCCGCGCGGCGGAGTCGTCGGATCTGATCATTACCAGCGGCGGGGTTTCCGTAGGCGAAGAGGACCACGTGCGGGCAGTGCTGGAAGAATACGGCAGCCTGTCGCTCTGGCGCATGGCCATCAAGCCCGGAAAGCCTTTGGCCTTTGGCGCCATCGGCGGCACACCAGTGCTGGGATTGCCCGGCAACCCGGCCTCTGTGCTGGTGACCTTCCTGGTTGTGGGCATGCCCTACATTCGAAAATGCCAGGGACGGAAACGTACAGCACCCATCGGCGAGAAGGTACCGGCGGCCTTTACCATGTCATCAACCTCGGTGCGCAGGGAGTTTGTCCGGGCAAGGAAAGAGACCCGGGAATCCGGGGTGGTGGTCGCCGCATTTCCCAATCAGAGCTCCGGCGTTCTGAGCGCTGCCTGCTGGGCCGATGGCCTGGCGGTGGTGCCGGAAAACACCACGGTGAGCCCCGGAGACCTGCTAACCTATTATTCATTTTCGGAATTGTTGAGCTGAGCATGAGTGATAACACGATTACGGTTCGTTTTTTTGCCCGCCTGCGGGAAGAGCTGGAAACAGAGGAGCTGAACGTTGAGGCCCTGCCGGGACTCACCGCCGGCGATGTGCTGGCCGAATTGGCGAGCCGGGGCGGTCGATGGGCCCAGTTGCAGGGGGACCAGCCTGTCATGATTGCGATCAACCAGACCATGGCAAAGGCCGGCTCTTCGGTTCAGGGTGGCGACGAGCTGGCATTTTTCCCGCCAGTGACCGGAGGTTAAGGTGATTACGATTCAGTCCGGGGATTTTGATGCTGCCGCCGAGTATGACGCGTTGCGGGACAGCGGTGCCGGAACTGGCGCCATTGCGACGTTTACCGGGCTGGTGCGAGACAGCGGCGATTTGCAGGGTGTGACGGGGCTTTACCTGGAGCATTATCCGGGGATGACCGAGCAGGTGATACAGGGGCTGATTGATGAGGCTTCGAAACGCTGGGATGTCCGTGAGGCCCGGGTGATTCATCGGGTTGGGCGGTTAGCCCTGCGGGATCAGATTGTGTTCGTGGGGGTGTGCAGTGCCCATCGCGGAGATGCGTTTGCGGCCTGTGAGTTCATCATGGACGCTTTGAAGACTTCTGCGCCGTTCTGGAAGAAGGAGATTACCGGGGACCGCGAGCACTGGGTGGAACAGAAGGAATCGGATCTGGCGCGATCTCAGAACTGGGACTGAATGGCGATAAAAAACCGCCCGTGAACCTCAGCTCAGGGGCGGTTTTTTTTCGCGGCTGGGCTGCAATCAGAGATTGCTGTCCAGAAAAGCCGCCAGTTGGGATTTGGAGAGTGCGCCGACTTTGGTGGCGTCCACGTTGCCGTTCTTGAACAGCATCAGGGTCGGAATACCACGGATGTTGAACTTCGGCGGGGTCTGCTCGTTTTCGTCAATGTTAAGCTTGCAGACTTTCAATTTGCCGTCGTATTCGTCGGCAATCTCTTCAAGCACCGGCGCGATCATCTTGCAGGGACCACACCATTCTGCCCAGTAGTCCACCAGCACGGGGACGTCGGACTGGAGTACATCCTGCTCAAAAGACGCGTCGGTTACATTTACGATATTTCCGCTCATTACTTTTTCCTGATTCTTGCACCACTGTGAAACGCCGGCGGCCGGATCTGCGAGAGTTCCGATACCGGGCACAGGTGCTGATGACTGTTGCTGAAGGCTGCCACGGTCTGCACGGCAACCCTTCACCCAATTGGCGATACACAATACTTTACGCGATTGATCACTCGGATGTGAAGCAGTAGATCCACCTCTATGAATCGATCCGGGCCTGACCCCGGTCAAATCCCCGCGTCTGCCGGTTACTGACAGGCCTGAGGGATTTCGCTTATAGTACCCCGCAAGTTCATTCCAAAAGGATTTCGACCACGTGACGGCCGCCGCCTCCACCGCCGAAAACGCTGCGTCCTCGCCAGAGGTGCTTGCAGCCATCGACATGGGCTCGAACAGCTTCCACATGGTGGTTGCCAGACTAGTGCATGGGGAAATCCGGACCCTCGAGAAGATGGGGGAAAAAGTACAGCTTGGCGCAGGACTGGATCAGTACAACCGACTGACTGAAGAGGCGCAGGAGCGCGCCCTGACCTGTCTCGGCCGCTTTGCTCAGCGTCTCCAGGGGATGCCACCGAAGGCTGTGCAGATTGTCGGCACCAACGCCCTCAGGGTGGCTCGCAACGCCCATGAATTCATGGCCCGCGCGGAGGAGGTTCTCGGCTATCCGGTGGAGATCATTGCCGGGCGCGAGGAAGCGCGGCTGATCTACCTGGGTGTATCCCATACCCTGTCTGACGATATCGGGCGCCGGCTGGTAATCGATATCGGCGGCGGCAGTACCGAGTTCATTATCGGCCAGCGTTTCGAACCCCAGGAGCTTGAAAGCCTGCACATGGGCTGTGTTTCCTTCCGGAACCGGTATTTCCCGGATGGCAAGATTACCCGGCGACAGATGGACAAGGCGGTGACCCACGCCGAACAGGAACTGCTGAATATCCGCCAGCATTACCGCTCCGTGGGATGGCAGAGCGCCGTCGGTTCATCCGGCTCGATCAAGGCGATTGCCAGTGTCCTGTCATCCCTGAAAATTACCGATGGCACCATCACCCTCCCCGCCATGCAGGAACTGCGCAAGCGCTTGGTGGATATGGGTAAAACGGAAAAACTGGCTGATCTGGGTGTGCGCTCGGACCGCCAGAGCATTTTCCCTGCCGGCTTTGCCATTCTGATGGGAGCGTTCCAGTCCCTCGGTATCACCGAAATGTCGTTTGCTGACGGCGCCCTGCGGGAAGGCCTGCTCTACGACATCGTCGGGCGGATCCAGCACGAGGATGTGCGGGAGCGGACAATTTCCGCCCTGCAGGAACGTTATCACGTTGATCAGGAGCACGGCGCGGCAGTCGAAGCGACCGCCGTTGCCGCCTGGGAGCAGGTGGCGGACGCCTGGGCGCTGCACACAGCGGCCGATGAAGAGGTTCTGCGCTGGGCCTGCCGTCTGCACGAAATCGGTCTGACGATCTCCCACAGTCAGTACCACAAGCACGGTGCCTACCTGTTGCGATACTCGGACCTTCCCGGCTTCAGCCAGCAATTCCAGCGGGACCTGGCCACGCTGGTTCGCGGCCACCGGCGCAAGTTCTCCTCGGCCATCTTCGAGGGGCTGGACCCGGAAGATATTATCCGGCTTCGCTATCTCTGCGTCCTGGTGCGTCTGGCCGTCCTCCTTCAGCATCCCCGCAATATGGAGCCGGCGCCGGAGTTCACCCTGAATCCCCACAAGAACAAGCTGGTACTGGAGTTTCCAGCCGGCTGGCTGGATGACCGGCCGCTGACCCTGGCCGATCTTGAAAACGAACGTGATTATCTCACCAAGCAGAATTTCACTCTGGAGATCAGTGGAGGCTGAGGGCGGTCAGTCCGCCAGCTCCGCCTCCAGCGATTCGACAGCTTCACTGACCTCAAGCCATTGCGCCTCGACCTCTTCGAGGCGGGCTTTTGCAGTTGCCTGCTCGCCAAGCAACCCTTTCATCCGGACCTTACCGCTCTCTTCATACAGCTCCGGGTCCGCGAGTTCTCCCTCCAGCACCACCAGTCTCTGGTTCAGCCGATCCATTTCCTTTTCCAGGGACACCTGCTGCTTGCGATAGGGGCTGAGCTTTTGCCGGAGGGCTGCCTCCGCGCGCTTGCGGGCCTTCCGGTCATCGGCGCTTTCGCCGGTTCCAACCGCCGATTCCGCCGAGTCTTGCTGACCAGACTGCGATCGCTTCGGTGCTTCGGTTTCATCCTTGCGACGGTCTGCCAGCCAGCGCTCGTAGTCTTCAAGATCACCCTCATACTCAACAAACCGGCCATCGTTCACCAGCCAGAATTCGTCTACCGTG
Organism: Marinobacter guineae; assembly: GCF_002744735.1. Classification (GTDB taxonomy): domain Bacteria; phylum Pseudomonadota; class Gammaproteobacteria; order Pseudomonadales; family Oleiphilaceae; genus Marinobacter; species Marinobacter guineae. The sequence goes on from NZ_KZ319340.1 coordinate 142,471, forward strand.
TTTCTTAGCAGGTGTCGGTCGTGGGAAACCACCACAATAGCACCCTCAAAATTCTGCAGGGCCATGGTCAGGGCCTGGCGCATTTCCAGGTCCAGGTGGTTGGTCGGCTCGTCCAGCAGGAGCAGATTCGGTTTCTGCCATGCAATAACCGCCAGTGCCACCCTGGCCTTTTCGCCACCGGAGAATGAACGGATCGGGCTCAGAGCCTCATCGCCATGAAAATCAAAGCCTCCGAGAAAGTTCCGGATGCTCTGTTCCGAGGCTTTCGGTGCCAGCCGCTGCAAATGCAGGAACGGGCTGGCATCCAGGTCCAGAGATTCCAGCTGATGCTGGGCAAAGTAGCCAATGGCTAAATGCTCGCCACAGGTGCGTTCTCCGGACAACAGGGTGCTTTCCCCCCTGAGCGCATCCATCAGAGTGGATTTACCAGCACCATTGGGGCCCAGAAGACCGATGCGACTGCCGGGTAGCAGGGTCAGATTGATGCCGTCGAGGATTGTGGTGCTGCCGTGTCCGGCCTTGCCGTTGCGGATCCCTAACAGGGGATTGGACACTTTCTCCGCCACCGGAAACTCGAAGCTGAAGGGAGAATCAATATGGGCCGGGGCAATGCGCTCCATACGTTCCAGGGCCTTCACCCGGCTCTGGGCCTGACGGGCCTTGGTCGCTTGCGCCTTGAAGCGGTCGATAAAACGCTGAATCTCGGCAATCCTGGCTTGCTGGCGCTCGAAACCGGCCTGCTGCTGGGCCAGACGCTCGCTGCGCTGACCTTCAAAGGCTGAGTAATTACCCGTATAAAGCTCCAGCTTCCTTCGGTCGAAATGCACCACATGGGTGGCGACACGGTCCATGAAATCACGGTCGTGGGAAATGAACAGCAGGGTGCCCTGGTACCGGCGCAGCCAGTTTTCCAGCCATAAACAGGCATCCAGATCCAGGTGGTTGGTTGGCTCATCCAGCAGCAACAGGTCTGACGGTCGCATCAGGGCCTGTGCCAGGTTCAGGCGGATTCGCCAGCCGCCGGAAAACGCCGATACCGGCCGGTCTGCGTCCTCGTCCGAGAAGCCCAGCCCCCTGATCAGCGCCTCTGCGCGACGGGCCGCGGACCATGCCTCGTGCACATCCAGCTCACCGTGGATGCGGGCAATGGCATGGTCATCACCGACGGCTTCGGCCTGCTCCAGCTCCCGTTCCAGGCGGCGCAGATCGAGATCGCCATCAAGAACGAAATCCCGCGCACTGCGCCCTGAGGCTCTGACCTCCTGGGCCATGTGGGCAATGCGGCAACCCCCGGGCAGTGAAACCGTGCCCTGTTCCTGAGCCAACTGGCCCAGCAACAGCTGGAAAAGGCTCGATTTTCCAGCACCATTGGCGCCGACAATAGCCACTCGCTGGCCGGGCTGGACCGTGAGGCTGACCGATTCTAGCAACCAGACGCCGCCCCGTTGTAAACTGAGATCAGTGATCGTTAACATACTTTCATTTTATCAACGTAAAGTGTTCAGGAAAGGCTCAGCGCATATGCCGGTAAACTCGGCTACTATCCCGGATTTATCGACACCGCCTCTGGAATTACCGGCAGATCTGGAACCGGAAAGCCCGCTCTGGCGTTTTGCTCTGGCATTCTGGAAACAGCCCGGGGTTCAGGACACTTGCCTGGCCCTTCAAAAACAGGGCTGGAGCGTAACGCGGATTCTATGCGCAGGCTGGCTCGCACTGACTGGCAGGGCCTTCACCGGGGTCGAGGACGCTACGGTAACAGAGTGGCGCGACCGTGTAACCGGTGCGCTGCGCGCCGCGAGAAAATCGCTGCCAGGCACGACCGGCAGGTATAACCAGCTTCGCACCGGCATCGCCGGCCTGGAACTCGAAGCCGAACAGATAGAACTGGCCCTGGCCTGGCGAACGTTAATAACCAACAATCCGGAACCATCTGACATGCATGGACGCGATACGCTGATCAGAACCAATCTTGCTGCGGCGGCACCGACATCGCGAATCGATGACCGTGCCGGCCCCCCGCTGAATGCACTGGCCACAGCCCTGGCCAATTTCCCAAAGGGAGACCACCAGCCATGATGATGAAATGGCTCATAAGGCTCTCGTTTCCCGCCCTCGGGTTACTGTTATTGCTGATTTTCTTCGGACTCAATGATCCGGAGCAGGTATCCGAACCGGTTGCAGACGAGGAACAGCCGGAAATCCCGGCCTTTGAAGGCCTGGTACCGTCCCCGATTCCAACCGAGGGTCCGGAAATCGTGTTCAAATGGCAGGACACCGATGGCAACTGGCATTATGCCGACCAGCCCCCGAAACGGGGGCCTTGGTATACGCTGGCCATAGAGCGGCAGGACAAGGCTTCGCCCCTCAGCCGGACTCCGGAATCGGAGACCGACTGGCAGTCCCCTTACACCGCGCCATTTTCCCTGGCCCCCTCAGCGGCCGGCAACAACGGCAGTTGATCTGACACGTCCGGATTCTTAACACATGTTCAGTGGCATCCGGCGCCGGAACCCGTTACCTTCTCCGTTCTGACAAACACAACGCGGGGCGCTGCCCCATGCACAGACGTTAAAGGATGAAGCAATGAAAAAGACGCTCCTTGCACTGGCAGTGACCGGCCTCGTTGCCGGCTGTTCAACACCGCCCGAGGCTCCGGAACAAGCCAAACTGGAATCAACCGACCAGAAGGTCAGCTATGGCATGGGCCTGGTTCTCGGTGAGCGCATGAGCAACGATCTGCCGAATCTTCAGATGGACCAGTTCCTTGAAGGTATTCAGCATGGCCACGCTGGCGATGAAGAAGCCAAGCGCATGAGCCGAGAGGAAATCCAGCAAGCGCTGATGGCCTATCAGCAGCAGCTTCAGGACGAGCAGACGAAGCAGACGGAAGAGCTGGCCAACAAGAACCTTGAGGCCGGCAAAACGTTCCTGGCGGAGAATGCCAATCGGGAAGGTGTAGAAACCACTGAATCCGGCCTGCAATACGAAGTGCTGGAGAAAGGCGAAGGCGAAAAGCCTGCGGAAACCGATACCGTCAAAGTACACTACACCGGTGAACTTCTGTCCGGCGAAGTCTTTGACAGCTCCCGCGAGCGCGGCGAGCCGGTAACCTTTGCCCTGAACCAGGTCATTCCGGGCTGGACAGAGGGCCTGCAGCTGATGAGCGAAGGCGCCCGTTACAAGCTCTACATTCCGTCTGACCTGGCCTACGGCCCGGGTGGCAACCGCGCCATCGGTCCTAACGAGACCCTGGTATTCGACGTCGAGCTTCTGGACGTCAATCCGGAAACCGGAGAGTAAGAGCCCGATCCGGCCGCATTTTCTGAAATTGCGGCCACAAAAAAGCCCCAGGTCGGCAACACCGAACTGGGGCTTTTTGTATCAGGCGCTCGTCAGGCAGGCGCTACTTTACCCGCATGGGCATTGTGAAGGTGCTCAATCAGGAAATCTTCCATCTCGAACCGGGTCTCGAGGGTTTCGCCGAGCTTCGACAGCTCGCCAAACAACTCTTTCACGTCCTCCTCTGACAACTCTCTGCCATCAAGACGGTCATTGAAGTTGAGGGCGACCTCGGTAGTCTGCTCAATCCGGGGATAAACCTTAGCAGCCAGTTCCAGGCCACCATCATTAAATTCACGGGCCTCGCTGACCAACTGCTCATAGATTTCGAAATGGCCAGTTGAGACATAATCAACAAGCACCTCGCACAGGCGCACGAACTTCTCTTTCAGCGCTTCTGTCTGTGTAAAATCATTCTCTCCGGACAGATCGCAGTAATGAACCAGCAGCTCCTGACGCTCTTTGAGCCAGCGATCAATCAGTTCGCTGACGCCACCCCAACGCTCCCTGGCATTTCGGCAATTTTCCAACATGACGCCTGTTCTCCGCTTGGTATCCCGGTACTTCTGTTTCGGTTCTGATTTTTCTCAGGTTTGGGTCAAGTTACCCCATGCCTGTGGTCCCCCGCAACCGTTTCAGCTCCGAAACCATTCCCCGGACTTCTGCCGACGAAACATCAGAATCAGACCGGTAATTATCAGCAGAGAAAAGAACACTGCTGTCCAGCCTGGAATACTCAGCCCCAGGAACCGCCACACCACTTCAGCACAATCCCCGGTGCCTTTCAGGGCGGTGGAAAGGACCTCAAACCATGGCAACACCTCCAGCATGTAGTCGACGGAAGGGCCACAGGCGGGCACCTGATCCGCCGGCAGGCTCTGCAGCCACAACTGCCGACTGGCCACACCCAGCCCGGCACCAGCGGTCAGTACCAGCAGGAACCCATAAATACGAACCCCGAATCCGGTAGGCCCCTGCAGCAAGGCCAGAAAGCTGACCAGGCCGGCCCCCATGAACCCGAAACGCTGTAGCCAGCATAACGGGCAAGGTTCGAGGCCCATCACATGTTCCATATAAAACGCGACACCCAGAAGTGCGGCACACACTAGGAAAATAAGCCCGAAAACCCATCTGCTGGTCAAAAGAACACCTCGAATTGTGAATTGAAACTGCAACCTCGCGCCGGGCCTGCTATTCTCGGTGCTACCGGCGCTATCGCCCTCGACTCGTCACTAAACCCTAAACCACGATCAACTTCAAGCCTATGACACACCAGCTAAAACCTGTTCTCACGATGTTCTTCCTGTTGCTTTCACTGGTCTCCTTGCCGGCGGTCTCCCAGGATGAGGAAACCACAGAAGAGGAGGTGGTTCAGGAAGACAGTGGTTTCACCGACTACATCAGCATGGATCCGGCTTTTGTCACCCATGTTGGTGCTGCAGACAACAAGCCAACCTATCTCAAGGCAGCCGTCAGCCTCCGGGCCCGGAGCGCAAGTACCAGACCGGCACTGGAAGCCCACATGCCACGGCTGCGCCATGAACTGGTGATGCTGTTCGGTGAGCAGACAGATACCGACCGCCTGACCTCTATGGAAGGCCAGCAGGCACTGCGAGAGGAAGCAGAACAACGGATCAATGCGGTGCTTGAAGAGCAGCAGACCGGCGAGAGCATTGCCGGTGTGCTGTTTACGGAATTCGTCGTGCAGAAATAGAGCGGAACGAGGCCAGGGTACTCAGGCGATTTGTGAAAGCAGGTCGTCGCCCTTGCCCCGGCTTTCACGGGCAACCTGGTCGGCATCATCCCATCCGGCCTCCCAGGCCGCGATGACGACATCTCCCCGGTAGGGGCAGCGTGACTTGTCCATATTCATGGTGGCTGCCATGTATCCCTGGCGGTAAGCCTTGTTCAGTGCTTCCACATCCCAGCCAAGTTTGATGTCCCTTGCCATGCCGACTCCTCCGATCCTGATGTTACAAAAATTAACAGGCAGGCCGGAGGGTGACAAATCTTTGTTCAGTTTCTGTGCGTCAAGTCCGCAGACAAATGAGATATGGACCCGGCCGGCGGATCAGGAGCGCAGGTAGTGCTGCAGAAACTCGTCAAACGTCAGGGTGTCGGCCTGTTCCATTTTCTGCTGATCCGTCAGGGAATCGGCGGACATGGCTTCAAAGGCTTTGCGAACGTCGGCATCCAGGCCTTCCTGCCTCAGGGTTTGTTGATGCTGGCGCGCCATTTCCATACCCCATTCCCGGTGCCCCAGGCCAGACGAACGCATGGCGTCAAGCACCCTGGCCGAGGGTACGGCCCTCTCGCCAGACAACACCTCACGCTGGGTCGCCAGGGCCTTGCAGTAGGTGTCTCCCCCCTGCCAGCTATCCAGCAGCTCCGCCAGGGGTTCCAGCTGTTCAAGCAGATCGGTCGCGGCCTCTGGTACCGGCGTGCGTTGCCCGCCACGGCACAGGGTCAGTTCACGATAGCGTCCGCGGGCCACCACATCCTTGTAGTTATCGTCCAGCCGCTCACACTCGGCGTCGCTAATACGAGGGGAGTCTGACAGCAGGCAGTCCAGCAGGAACAGATCCAGGAAATCGATCTGGGCCTCGTTCACGCCAACCGGAGAGAACGGATCCAGATCCAGGCAGCGCACCTCGATGTACTCCACGCCCCGTGCTTCAAGGGCCTGAATGGGTTTTTCTTGCCGTTCAGTCGTGCGCTTGGGCCGCACGGCACTGTAATACTCGTTCTCAATCTGCAGGACACTGGTATTGATCTGGATGAACTGATCGCCCCGGCGAGTACCGATAGCTTCGTACGCTGGCCAGTTGGTGTGGATGGCCCTGTCCAGAGTCCGGGTGTAGGTGCTGAGCTCGTTGAAACAGATGTTCAGGGAAGCCTGGGCGTTGTTGTGGTAGCCCAGGTCACCCATGCGCAGGGAGGTGGCGTATTCACCGTACCAGGTGTGCTCATCAAACTGGCTCAGATCGTGGCGGATATCGGCAACAAAGCTCGCATCCAGTGCCGGAGAAGCACCAAACAGCAGCATCAGCAGCCAGCTCCGGCGCCGGAAATTCCGGATCAGCCAGAAATACTGGTCTGATTTGAAGTCCTTCAGGCTTTGCTGGCTCCCCAGAGACTCCTGCCATTTCCGCCAGAAACTGTCCGGCAGTGACAGGTTGTAGTGGGCGCCCGCGATGCTCTGCATCATCCGGCCATAGCGGACAGCCAGGCCCTGGCGGTACACGTGTTTGAGACGGCCAATATTGGAGCTGCCATATTCGGCAATGGGGATGCTTTCATCGCCATCCAGTTCACAGGGCATGCTCGCTGCCCAGAACACTTCATCACCGAGGTTCTCTTGCACAAACGTGTGAATGTCCCTCAGGGATTTGAGCATTCCACCAGTGCTATTGAACACAGGCGTGATCAATTCCAGCAGGGCTTCAGAGTAATCGGTGGTGATCCTGGGGTGGGTTAACGCCGAACCCAGGACCTCCGGATGCGGGGTCTGGGCGATGAACCCGTTGCGGTCCACCCGCAAGCCCTCTTTCTCGACACCCTTCAGAAAACCATCCCAGTCGCTGGCTGCGAACTGACGAAATACGGAATGGCGGGATTCAGCCATGGTCGACTCCTGCTGCGGCTGACCCCTACTCTTGAGCGGGACCAGCCGGTGAAAAGATTGAAAACCTGTTAACGGCTGTCCTTGCGGGCCGAAGCCAGCGCCTGGGCCAGTGCACCAGCCATGGCGCCCTGGCCGGATTTCTCGCTGGCGCCGGAGCTACGGCTGTTTCTATTACCTGACTTCTGGCTGGCACCGGCGCGGTTTCCAGCCATTGGCTTACCATCATTTTTCTCGCCAGGCTGGTCCTCCATGCGCATGGTCAGGGCAATTCGCTTGCGCGGAATGTCCACATCCAGAACCTTCACCTTGACGATGTCCCCGGCTTTGACAACTTCCCGTGGATCCTTGATGAAGGTGTTGGACAGCGCCGAAATATGCACCAGCCCATCCTGATGGACGCCGATGTCCACAAACGCGCCGAAGTTGGTCACGTTGGTTACCGATCCTTCCAGCACCATGCCCGGCTTGAGGTCATTGAGGGTTTCAACGCCCTCCTCAAAACTGGCAAACCGGAATTCCGGACGCGGATCCCGGCCCGGCTTCTCCAGCTCGGAGATGATGTCCTTGATGGTGGGCAACCCGAACAGTTCAGTTACGTAATCCTTGGGATTCAGACCACGCAGAAACGAGGAATCCCCGACAATATCATCGACCCTGCGGTTGTTGCGCTTGGCAATGGCTTCCACCACGCCGTAGGCTTCCGGGTGCACGGAAGACCGGTCCAGCGGGTTCTCGCCGCCGGCGATCCGCAGGAAGCCCGCCGCCTGCTCAAAGGTCCGGTCCCCGAGCCGGGTGACCTTCAGCAGTTGCTTGCGGTTGCGGAACATGCCGTTCTGGTTGCGGTATTCGATGATATTCTGGGCGATGGTGTGGTTCAGACCGGACACCCGCGACAGCAGCGGTGCCGAGGCGGTGTTCAGATCCACGCCCACACCGTTCACACAGTCTTCCACCACCGCATCAAGGCTACGGGACAACTGGACCTGGGATACATCGTGCTGGTACTGCCCTACCCCGATGGATTTCGGCTCGATCTTCACCAGTTCCGCCAGCGGGTCCTGCAGCCGACGGGCGATGGACACGGCACCACGAATGGTGACATCCAGATCCGGCAGCTCTTTGGAGGCAAATTCGGACGCCGAGTATATGGAGGCACCGGATTCACTGACCACGATCCGGGCCAGTTTGAGTTCGGGGTAACGCTTGCTCAGGTCGCCCACCAGCTTCTCGGTTTCCCGGGACGCAGTACCGTTGCCAATAGCCACCAGCTCGATTTTATACTCGCGGCACCAGGCCGCCAGCTGCTCGATGGAGCGGTCCCACTGGTTCTTGGGTGCGTGGGGGTAAATGGCACCATGGCCCACTACCTGCCCGGTACCGTCGATAACGGCCACCTTCACTCCGGTACGCAGCCCGGGATCCAGCCCCAGTGTCGGGCGCGGGCCGGCCGGTGCCAGCAACAGAAGATCCTTGAGGTTGGCGGCGAAAACGTTAATGGCTTCGGTCTCGGCGGCTTCGCGGACCTGGGCCATGAGATCGGTTTCAATCTGGGTGGAGAGCTTGACCCGCCAGGTCCAGCGCACCACTTCCGACAGCCACTTGTCGGCGGCACGGCCGTTATCCCGGATGTTCCAGCGGGCGGCAATCCGCTGCTCCGCCGGATGGGGCGTACGGCGGTCGTCATCGGCATCGCCAACCACGATACTGTAGGCGAGGATGCCTTCGTTGCGACCGCGCAGAATGGCCAGGGCGCGATGGGACGGTACCTTTTTCAGTGGTTCAACGTGGTCAAAATAATCCCGGAACTTGGCGCCTTCGTTTTCCTTGCCTGCCACCACAGTCACTCTCAGCTGGCCTTCCTGCCAGATGAAGTCCCGCAGACTGCCCAGCAACTCGGCGTCCTCGGCAAAGCGCTCCATCAGGATGTAGCGGGCGCCATCCAGAGCCGCCTTGGTGTCTTCCACCCCGGCTTCCTTGTTGAGATAGCCCTGGGCCGTCGTTTCCGGATCCAGAGTCGGGTCGTCATACAAGGCATCCGCCAGGGGCTCCAGGCCGGCTTCCCGGGCAATCTGGGCCTTGGTCCGGCGCTTGGGCTTATAGGGCAGATAGAGATCTTCCAGGCGGTTCTTGGCATCCGCCTCGTTAATGCTGGCCTTGAGTTCATCGGTCAGCTTACCCTGCTCCTCAATACTTTTGAGGATGGTGGCGCGACGGTCTTCCAGTTCCCGCAGATAGCGCAGGCGCTCCTCCAGGGTCCTCAGCTGGCTGTCGTCCAGCGAGCCGGTTACCTCTTTGCGATAACGTGCGATAAACGGAACGGTGGAGCCCTCGTCGAGCAGGGCGACGGTGGCATTAACCTGTTGCTCGCGGACACCGAGCTCGTCGGCGATGCGCCTGGAAATACTGTTCATGCAACCTCTGTTTGATGCTTTGCCAATAAAGCAGCAAAGGTACAGCGGCTTACTGTTGCAGGCAAGCGGACTGACCACGCTTGTTCAGGAATTGCACAAGATCGGCCCAGGGCATAGGGCGGGCGTAATAATAACCCTGAATTTCATCGCAGTGCTGCTGGCGCAGGAACTCCAACTGACCTTCGGTTTCCACCCCTTCCGCAACCACGCTGATCTGCAGGCTGTGGGCGAGGCTGATTATCGCCCGGATAATGTGCTCTGCGTCTGCCGAGTGCCCCAACTCCTGCACGAAGGATTTATCGATTTTGACCAGGGAAATGGGCAAATGCTGGAGATTGCTCAAGGAGGAAAAACCGGTCCCGAAGTCATCAAGGGCAAAGCTGATCCCCAGCTGATTCAGCTCCCGCAGGCAACGCTGGGCGTATTCCGGATCGTGCATCATGGCGCTTTCCGTGAGCTCCAGCTCCAGCAGGCTGGTATCCACATTGGCGTTGAAAATAATCCGGAAAATGGTCTCGGTCATCTTGCGATCGTGGAACTGCCGGAACGAAAGGTTAACGGCAAACACCAGGCCCGGGAACCCCAGCTCGGCAGACTCCTGCAAGCGTTTACAGGCCTGCTCGATAACCCAGTATCCGATGGGCACGATCAGACCGCTGCGCTCCGCAACCGGAATGAACTCATCCGGCCCCACCAACCCCCGCTCCGGGTGGTTCCAGCGCAACAGGCACTCGACACCACGGACCTCTTCCGTGGCCAGATCAATCCGGGGCTGGTAGTAAAGCTCCAGTTCCTTGCCCCTCAGGGCATTGCGCAGGTCGGCCTCGAGCCGAAGCTGATAGCCGGCGGAGATATGTAGCTGCCGGTCGTAGAAGCGATAACTGGTACCGGGATCCCGCTTGGCCTCGAACATGGCCCGATTGGCCCGGCGCAAAAGATTCTCGGCGCTGTCACCGGCTTCGGGGTAGGTGGCAACACCGAGGCTGGCGCTGACCACCACACTTTGGCCGTCGATCGTGACCGGCTCATCCAGGGCGCTGACCACCTTGCGGATAATCTGGGTGATGTCGAGGGAGTCTTCCACCTTCTCGATGATAATGGCCAATTCGTCGCCGCCGATGCGCATCAGGGAATCCACCCGCCTCAGGGACTGCCGGAGACGCTCTGCCAGCTTCATCATCAACTGGTCGCTTTTCTGATAACCGAACGATTCATTGATACTACGGAAGTCGTCGATATTGAGGTGCAGAAGCGCCAGCCGGTGGCTGGCCCGTTCGGCACGCAACAGCGCCTGCTGGAGACGATCAAAGAAGAGATCCCGGTTGATGAAACCGGTGGCGACCTCCCGCCCCAGCTGGCCGTGGGCCGAATCGGACAACTGCTCCCGGTACCAGAGGCATTTCACAGCCCGGCGGAAATTCCAGTGATCCAGATTCTGGCGGCAGAGATAATCAGCGGCGCCGGCGGCCAGCAGTTCCGGAGCCCGCAGTTCCGGCAACTCGGCACTGAGGGCAAGGACAGGCTTATCATTGCTGCCAACCGCCAGGTATTGAAGAAAAGAAGCCTCAGAACCGCCATGGAAGATACAGTTCCAGACAATGACATCGAAACTGGCGTTACGGATCAGGTCGTCACAATCCACCAGATCCGGGCACCAGGTGGCGTCCGCACTGATTTCGACGTCACCCGCCAGAAGATCGTTCAGCCAGAGAAAATCAGCATAATCTGGTGTCAGAACCAAGAGGCGTAGCTGTCCGGGCCTCATGGTTTCCAGTGGCAGTGTCATCAAGCAGAATCCATTTATGCGTGAACAACCGAGTCCGTTCTACCAATCATAGTCGATAGATCGTCAAGGTACAGGAACGCCCGCTCGTGTAGAATAACCCCACGTCCGTTTTCCCCATTTCGTTCCATTCTGGCAACTAATTTGTGAACAAGCTCAATCCGAGACAAAGCGAAGCAGTCCGCTATTCAGACGGCCCCCTGCTGGTATTGGCTGGTGCCGGCAGCGGCAAAACCAGCGTGATTACCCGCAAGATCGCCTACCTGATCGAGCAGTTGGGCATCCCTGGTCGTCACATTGCTGCCGTGACCTTTACCAACAAGGCCGCGCGGGAAATGAAGGAGCGGGTTGGCCGGATTGTCGACCGGAAGTTGACCCGGGGTCTGATTGTATCCACTTTTCATAATCTTGGCCTCAATATGATCCGGGAAGAGCACACCCACCTCGGCTACCACCCCGGTTTTTCCATATTTGATGCCGAGGATGCCAAAGCTTTGTTACAGGATCTGATGCTCCGGGAAGCCAGTGCCGAAGCCGGCGACGAACTCAGCGATGTCCAGATGACCATCTCGTCCTGGAAAAACGCCATGCGCGCGCCGGCCGAAGCCTTGAGCAAGGCGGCGGACGAACGGGAGCAGCGGATCGCGATCATTTACAAGCAGTACAACGAGTACCTGAAGGCCTATAACGCCGTAGATTTTGATGACCTGATCCTGCTTCCGGTGCAGTTGTTCCGGTCACACCCGGACGTGCTCGCGAAATGGCGCCGGAAGATTCGCTACATGCTGGTAGACGAATATCAGGACACCAACGTATGCCAGTACGAACTGGTCAAACTGCTGGTAGCCGAAAGGGCGGCTTTCACGGTGGTCGGGGATGATGACCAGTCGATCTACGCCTGGCGCGGTGCCCGCCCGGAAAACCTGGAGCAGCTCAAGGAGGACTTTCCCAGCCTGAAGATCGTCAAACTGGAGCAGAACTACCGCTCCACGGCCCGAATCCTTCGCAGCGCAAACATGGTGATCGCCAACAATCCCCACGTCTTCGAAAAGGCGCTTTGGAGTGACCACACCATCGGTGAAGAGATCCGGATTGTCCGATGCCGCAACGAAGACGCGGAAACCGAGCGGGTTGCTACCGAGATTCTCGACCAGAAACTGAAAAAAGGCCTCGATTTCCGGGATTTTGCCGTGCTTTACCGGGGTAACCACCAGGCCCGCCTGCTGGAGATCAAACTCCAGGGCTACCAGATTCCCTATCGCATCTCCGGTGGCCAGTCGTTCTTTTCCAAGAACGAGATCAAGGATGCCATGTCGTATCTGCGCCTGATGATCAACCCCGATGACAACGCCGCTTTCCTGCGGGTGGTTAACGTACCCCGCCGGGAAATCGGTCCGCGCACGCTCGAGCAGCTGAGCCATTACGCCCGCTCCAGGAACGTCAGCCTGTTCAAGGCCCTGGGCGATATGGGAGCGGAAACTCATGTTACCGAGAAGGGTCTGGACCGCCTGCGACGATTTGCCCACTGGGTAGATGCCACCTGCGAGCGGTTACACAGCGAAAACCCGGTCCCCGTAATCAAGCAACTGTTTACCGACATCGAGTACGAGGAATGGCTGCACCAGCACTCTGGCACTCCCAAACAGGCCGAGCGTCGGATGGAGAACATCTGGTATCTGGTGGAGTCCATTCAGCGCATGCTGGATGATGGCAAGGGCACCGCCGACGAACTGGGTATCGAGGACGCCATCACCAAGCTGATCCTCCGGGACATGATGGAGCAAAGGGAAGAAGAGGACGACAGCGACAAGGTTCAGCTGCTGACTCTCCACGCCTCCAAGGGCCTTGAGTTTCCCCATGTGTTCATTATGGGCCTGGAGGAAGAAATTCTTCCCCACCGGAGCAGCATTGAAGAGGGCAACATTGAGGAAGAACGGCGGCTGATGTACGTGGGCATCACCCGGGCCCGGGAAACACTGACCCTGACCTACGCGGCAGCCCGGAAACAGTACGGCGAAAAACTGGAAACCATCCCCAGCCGGTTTCTGGATGAACTGCCGGAGGAGGATCTGAAGTGGGAAGGTCTGGGCGACCTTGACGTGGAAGCCAATCACAAAAAAGGCAAAGCGACTCTCAGCGCCCTGCTGGGGGATCTTGGCCTCTAGCCTAGCCCCCCCGGAATGCAAAAAGCCCCACGAGGGGGCTTCAAGACACCGCAAGGCCTGTTCAGTTACTGGCCTTGTTCGACAAGGTACTCAACGGCCGCCTGAATTTCCTCGTCGGGGCAGCTTGCACAGCCACCCTTGGCAGGCATGGCATTGAAGCCGTTAATTGCGTGACTGATCAAGGTTTCCATGCCCTGGTCGATCCGCGGAGCCCAGGCTTCTGCATTACCAATGACCGGAGCGCCGGCAGCACCAGTGGTATGACAGGCCATACACACGGCGTCGTAAACTTCGCTTCCTGAGCGGGGACCAGAACTGGCAGACTGGGTCGGAGCCGCGGCGGCACCGCACTGCTCACCCTCAAGACATACTTCGCCAACCGGCTCGATCCGCGCGCGAATTTCGTCTTCAACACTCGCCATTACAGCGCCGGCTGTCAGGCCAAGAACGACCAGTACAGCAACCAGGACTCTCTTCATCTTCACAATGCACCTCGCATTTGAGCGTTATAATCTTCGGTCGCCGCATTATAGCGACTGAAACCTGGCAAAAAAACCAAACAGCAAAATCATAAATTGATTTCAACCATTTTAATTGCGATTTCGTAAGTCGGAGGGTGTTTCGCGGACAATCCGGTTACCATGGTGTTCGACGATGTTTAACGATTCAGGACCTGTTTCCATGACCAATACGGAACCAACTTCGCCTCACCCGCTGCGCAAACCGCTGCTGATTGCCGAATTCGCTGCACTAGCGGTGTTACTGGCTTCCATGGGGTGGTTTTCCAGCCAGACCGGCGACGGCCAGACCATCAGTGCGGCCTGGCTGTTGATCCCCGCTCTGGCGAGCCTGGGCGTCTTCCTGAGTTTCATCGGGCTGATGTACCTACGCTGGGTGGCATCCGCCGACAGCGCCAACCGGTTTCGCCACAAGGTCATTTTCTCGCTTTTGGCGGTTACCCTGATCGGCATCTGGATCTACGGCATAGCCAATACCTGGGTAAGCCTGAACGCCAGCTAGGAGAATCATTGCTCATGACGTGCTCTCGTGCCTTATTGGCCGGAACCCCGTTCATTCTGGCCTGTGTGCTGCCCGCCGCCGTCCAGGCAGAATCCACGCCGGAAATTCCGATCGATTTGCCTGAGCAATGTGCGTTGATCGAAGACGGTATCCAGAGGCTCGCGTGCTTCGACAGCATTTTCAACTCGGAGAAAGCGCAGGCACAGGCTACCGAGGCAGAGAAAGAAGAAGCCCGCAGCAGCCTTGGTAGTCTCGCTCCAGATGGAGATGCGCTGAAGCAAGCTGGCGGTAATGGCCTGGAAGAGGATTCGGACACTGGCGTAATGTCCGCCCTCATGGACCGTTATGTCGCTGCCGAGAAAGCGGTATTTTCATTTTCCGGCAGTTTTGTCGGGCACCGGCCCACCTATATCCTGCCGGTGACCTGGGTGGAGGATCCGAACTCGACTCCGACCAGCCCCAAACTGGGTTCCATCGGCTACGATTACGAACTGGCGCGGGAAGAAGCAAAGTATCAGATCAGTTTCAAGGTTCCTTTGTTGACCGGCTTTCTGGACGACCGCACCACCATGTGGTTCGGCTACACCCAGCAGTCCTTCTGGCAGGTCTATAATCAGGACGATTCTGCGCCTTTCCGGGAAACCAACTACGAGCCGGAGATCTTTGTGCGTTATCAGATCGATTGGGATATCGGCCCTGGCCGATTGAACGGGGTAACACTCGGCATCAATCACCAGTCGAACGGGCAGGCTGAACCTCGGTCACGGAGCTGGAACCGGATCATTGCTACCGCAGCCTACAGCTATGACCGCTGGCTTTTCATGGTGCAGCCCTGGTACCGGCTTCCAGACGGCAGCAACGATGATAATGCGGATATTGAGCGGTATCTGGGGCATGCCAATTATCAGGCAGTTTACAAGCTGACGGAGGACCGTACGTTTTCGCTTCGACTGATGAATAATCTGAGGTCGGATAACAAGACGTCGGTGGAGTTCGGGTACAGTTTTCCGATGGGGGATACGGTTAAGGGGTTTTTCCAGTACTACAACGGGTATGGGGAGAGTCTGATTGACTATAACCACCGGATTCAACGGTTTGGTATCGGGGTTATGCTGAACGACTGGTTCTGAGTTATCCCAGGCTTTCGGTGCAAGACCGACTGGTGCGATCCCCTCTCCTGAAACACGCTCCTTGCGGCACATCCATGTGGCGCTTGGGCTCCGCCATCCATGGCTCCGCACAGTTTCAGGAGAGGGGATCGCACCAGTCGGCCCCGAAATCCGGAGTCAGCCTTCTTCGTTCAGCCTCTGCATTTCTTGTAACAGCTCTTCCGTCTTTGCTTCCATCAACGGAATATCCGCCCTCGATTCCACGTTCAGGCGCACAACCGGCTCGGTGTTGGACATCCGGAGGTTAAAGCGCCAGTCGTCGAATTCGATGCTCACGCCATCGACGTGACTGACGTTTTTGGCGCCGACGCTGTATTTGGCTTCGATCGCGGCGATCACTTTCGGGGGATCGGCGATGGTGCGATTGATTTCGCCGCTGGCCGGGTAGGCTTCGATTCGGGCGTCGATGAGGGATGAGAACGGCTGACCGGACTGGCAGAGGCGTTCGGCGATCAGCAGCCAGGGGATCATGCCGCTGTCGCAGTAGGCGAAATCCCGGAAGTAGTGGTGGGCGCTCATTTCGCCGCCGTAGACGGCGTCTTCGTCGCGCATTCTCTGTTTGATGAAGGCGTGGCCGGTTTTGCTTTCGATGGGTTCACCACCTGCGGCCTTGACCAGCTCTATGGTATTCCAGATCAACCGTGGGTCGTGGATGACTTTGCCGCCGCCGGTTTTGCGCAGGAACTGGTCGGCCAGCAAGCCGACGATGTAATAACCCTCGATGAAGCGGCCGTTTTCGTCGAAGAAGAAGCAGCGGTCGTAGTCGCCATCCCAGGCGATGCCCATGGCGGCGCCCTGTTCGATAACAGCGTCGGCGGTGGCCGCGCGGTTTTCCGGGAGGATCGGGTTGGGCACGCCGTTTGGAAAATGGCCATCCGGCTGGTGGTGCACTTTCACGAATTCGAAGGGAAGATGCTGCTCGAGTTCGTCGATGACCAGGCCGGCGCCGCCGTTGCCGGCGTTAACCACGATGGTCATGGGGCTGAGTGAACCGGCATCGACGTAACCCAGCAGGTGGTCGATGTAGGCGCTCATCACTTCCAAAGGCTCGTAACTGCCCTGCTGCGGTGCATCGGCAAACGGTTCCAGAACGCGATCGCGGATGTCGTTGAGGCCGTTGTCGGAGCTGATGGGCCGGGATTCGGGGCCGACCATTTTCATGCCGTTGTGGTCTTTGGGGTTGTGGCTGGCGGTGACCATAATGCCGCCGTCCATCTTGTAGTGGCTGGTGGCAAAGTACACCTGCTCGGTGCCACACAGGCCAATATCAAACACATCCGCCCCGGCGGCCATCAGGCCCGAGCTGAGGGCTTCGGTGATGTCCGGGCTGGACAGGCGGATGTCGTAGCCGACGATCACTTTTTTTGCGCCGGTGATTTCCACGTAGGCGCGTCCGATTTTTTCGGCCAGTGCCGGATTCAGTTGATCCGGCACGCGGCCACGCAAGTCGTAAGCTTTGAAACAGGACAGGTCCATTGTCTGGTTTACTCCGAAGCGGATGATTGAAGCTGAATATAGTTCTGAATGCCCATCTGGGTGATCATTTCCAGCTGGGTTTCCAGCCAGTCGATGTGCTCTTCTTCACTGTCCAGGATACTGCGGAACAGCTCGCGGCTGGTAAAGTCCTGAACCTGCTCGCAATAGAGAATGGCTTCTTTCAGGTCAGTATGGGCGATCTGCTCCAGCTTGAGGTCGCAGGAGATCATTTCCTCGACATTCTCGCCAATAAGCAGCTTGTTCAGGTCCTGGAGGTTCGGCAATCCTTCGAGAAACAGGATCCGCTCAATGAGCTGGTCCGCATGCTTCATTTCATCGATGGATTCTTCGTATTCCTTGGCGGCCAGCTTGGTGATGCCCCAATCCTTGTACATGCGGGAATGGAGAAAATACTGGTTGATGGCGGTCAGCTCGTTGGCGAGGACCTTGTTGAGATACTGAATGACTTTCTTGTCGCCTTTCATGCTGCGGCTCCCTGATGGCCGGGTGAATCAGCCTTTTAGGATAGCCCCTTATCGGACAAGAGAAAAATACAGTCTGGCAATCGAGACGGTCAGGCCGGCTGGGCGAGCAGGTTGGCCAGTGCCAGGTAGTCCGGTGAGCGACTCTCCCTCAGGATTTCCCGGGCGGTGCAGGCACAGCGGCCGCATTGGGTACCAACACCCAGTTCTTTTCCCAGCTGACGCATGGAAGAGACACCGTTATCGGCGGCTTCGCGAATTTCCCGGTCGGTTACCCCGTGGCACAGGCAAACATACATAGTAATGACTCACCAATGACGTTAAAGGTTAGTGATAATTATTGTCATTAGCATCCCAAAATGCAACCCCATTTGGCTTAAATTTGTGCAACCGAGTGTCCCGGGCCAGGAAGTGTTTACGACTTACGGGGCCCGGGTCAGATTCCGGCTTCCTGTCCCGGTGACCACCACGTTGTCCTCAATGCGAATGCCACCACAGCCTCGCAACCGGCTCAGCAACTCCCGGTTCAGATACTGTCCTGACTCCCCTGCCAGCAAGGATTCCAGTAACGACGGGATGAAATAGAGGCCAGGCTCGATGGTTACCACCATCCCGGGCTCGAGTTGGCGAGTCAGGCGCAGGAATGGTGCATCCTCCGGCGCAGGTGCCGGCTTGCCGGCAACGTCATGGACCTGGACACCGAGAAAGTGGCCAATACCGTGGGGAAAGAAAGCCCGGGTAATGCCCTGCTCCACGATGCTCTGATCGTCCAGACCAGTCACCAGACCGGTGGCTGACAGTAATGCGGCAATGCCCTGGTGGGCCTTGCGGTGGATATCAATGTAGTCCACACCGGGCGCCACCATGTCACAAAGCCGAAGCTGGAGCCTCTCGAGTCCGTGAATCACGGCGGCGAAGTGGGACTCGCCCGGCCCGGCCGTGGTGCGGGTGATGTCGGAGCAGTAGCCCCGAAACCGGACACCGGCATCGATCAACAAGCTGCGGGGATGGCCCGGAGGCTGGGTGTCGTAATACTGATAGTGCAAAGTGCCCGCATGCCCGTTCTGGCCGATGATGCTGTGGTACGGCGCATCGGCTTCCCTCTGCCGGGTAGCCTGCTGATAGGCGAGGCTGATGCCAAACTCGCTCTCGCCATTGACAAAAGCATCCCGGGCAGCCCGATGCCCCGCCAGTGCCATGCGATTGGCCTGGGCCAGGCATTCAATCTCGTAAGCGGTCTTGCGCACCCGGGTTTCGTCCAGAGCTTTGAGCAGGCCTTCCGGATTTTGTTTACCCGCCGCGGTACCAAGCAGGGCCGGATCACCGATCACCGCCAGGGTACCCGGATCATCGAGCAATGGCGCCTCAGGCGACTGGCTGCTGCGAACTTCAATAAAGGCCTGCCAGGGCTCTTCCGGCAACGGCTGGTTGGCGTGCCAGAAATCCACCGGCTCGTGAAGCCACAACACCGGCTTTTGACCGGTCCGGACCCACAGCCAGCAGTGTTCTCGGCCGGTCAGCCCGGTCCAGTGCAGGAATGGGCCATAGCCCTGGAAATGCCAGGCCTGATCGTCACCATAGCGATATGGTGCGGCGCCGGAGGCGACCAGCAGGCTATCGAAGCCATGATCTGCCAGGGCCGATTCATACCGGACCTGCAGCTCTTTCAGGTGATCAAGCTGTAACGACAGCAGGGCATCATCAGGCATATCAGATTTCCAATTGTTTCCAGAGGGTTATCAGGTCATCCGAGCGGGCATCCCGCAGGCGGATCAGGCGAATTTCCAGGGGCACATCCCAGAGTTTGTCGCCGGCGCGCACCAGGCTGCCGAATTGTTCGCTTTTTTCCGTCATGCGTTTTGGCAGCCAGCCCATACCAAAGCCCTGTTTGACCAGGGCCTTGATACTGGCAGACTGGGTATTCTCGTTCAGGGGCAACAGGTGTGCGGTCAGTTTTTGCCTCGCCAGATGCCCCTCAATCGCGGATTGGAGAAACCCCCGGTTGTGATAGGCAATCAATGGTACCGGCTGCTCCTGACTGCCCGGCAGAGCGAAACGGGGATGGCCCTGTTCGTCCACCACACTGACTGGCACCAGGGATTCCCGGGCCAGAACCAGCCACTCAAACCTGTCCTCGATCAGCCGGCCACCCCAGGGGAGGTCCGGATGCCAGTAACACAACACAAGATCGCATTCACCATTTTCCAGGGCATCCAGAAACTGTTCGCCGACCCAGCTAGTGGCTTTCAGGTTGAGCTGGAGGCGCCCGGCTATGCCGGCATCCCTGGCCCAGCCCTGATAGAAATGGGAGAACAGTCCCTGGGTAGAGCCGACACTGATCCGCGATGACGCCTCTGCTTCAAGGGCGGCGATTCGATCCTTCGTGTCCCGCACATCCCGGGTAATCCGTTCACAGAATTCCAGGAACAGTTCACCTGCCGGCGTCAGCGACAACGGCAGGGTCTGCCGGTTGACCAGTATGCTGCCCATGGACTCTTCCAGCAGCCTGATCCGGCGGCTGAACGTAGGCTGGCTCACGTGCTGCATTTCAGCAGCACGTGAGAAATGACGCGTGCGGGCCAGCGCCAGGAAATCTTCCAGCCAGCGTACTTCCATGAAATCCCCCGGGGTCAGGTGGAAAGGCTAAGTGGTTGTATCGATCCGGGCTTGACTGCTGGCATCATAGCCTATCGCAGCACACCCGTTACAACCGCCCCTCTTCCACCGCGTGGCAGGCCACCTGATTGCCACCATCGGTGGTGATCAACCCGGGCACTTCCTGCCGGCAACGTTCGTTGGCGTAGGGGCAGCGGCCGTGAAACACACACCCTGAAGGCAGGTTCACCGGCGTGGGCACCTCGCCTTTCAGGCGGATGTGGTTGGGCCGGTCGTCCTCGAGCTTGGGAATGGCGGACAACAGCGCCTGGGTATAAGGATGCCGGGGTGTCGCAAACAAAGTTTTGGTGTCCGCCAGCTCACATACCCGGCCCAGGTACATCACCGCCACCCGGGTGCCGAAATGCTCCACCACCGCCAGATCGTGGGTGATGAACAGATAGGTAAGTCCCCGGCTCTCCTGGGCATCCATCAACAGATTCAGCACCTGGGCCTGGATGGACACGTCCAGGGCGGAAATCGGCTCGTCCGCGACGATGAACTCCGGATCCACCGCCAAAGCCCGGGCTATGGCTATCCGCTGGCGCTGGCCACCGGAGAACTCATGGCCGAAGCGACTGCCCCAGTCCGGATCGATGCCCACCGAATGCATCACTTCATGAATCTTGTCCCGCACCTGGATTGGCGACCAGTCCGGATGATGAAAGCGGATGGGCTCTTCCAGGGTCTGCTGAATGGTCATACGCGGATTCAGGGACGCATAGGGATTCTGGAAGATCATCTGCATCTTTCGCCGGTACGGCAGCGAAGCCTTGCGTTCCAGGTTGTCGATGCGCTGGCCGTCATAGTGGATCTCCCCGGCGCTGGGAGAAAGCAGACCCATCACGGTGCGAGCTATAGTGGACTTGCCACAGCCGGATTCGCCCACCACACACAGAGCCTCGCCCCTCTGTACTTCCAGGTCGACGCCGTTAATGGCGTGCACCGCTTCCTTTTTGCGGCGGAAGCGGCCACCCTCGAAGGTTATCTGTTCCAGCAAGCTGCCGGAGAGGTCAAAGCGTTTTTCCAGCCCGCGAATACTTACCAACGGGGAGGTCATGATTCGGCCTCCTGCATGTGTTTCTCCTGCTCAATCAGGTTGGCGACTTCGTAACAGGCCACATCCACATTGCCCGAGCGGACATAGTCCGGCATCGAGTGCTTACACTGTTCAGTGGCGAAGTTGCAGCGGGGATGGAACGGGCAGCCCGTGGGCACATTTTTCAGGGACGGCATGGAGCCGGGAATCTGGAACAGCCGCGCGCCCGGCTCGCCCAGCTGGGGTAGAGCATTAATCAGCCCCTGGGTGTAGGGGTGCTGGGCATCATTGATAATTTCCCGGGTCGGGCCCTGCTCAATGATGCGACCGGAATACATCACCAGCATGCGCTGGGTTACCTGGGAAACCACGCCGAGATCATGGGTGATCAGCATCAGCGCCACGTTCTCCTGCTCACACAAGTCCAGCAGCAGATCCATGATTTCCGCCTGAATGGTCACATCCAGGGCTGTGGTGGGCTCGTCGGCAACGATGATCTCCGGATCCAGCAGCAGCGCGATTGCAATGATCACCCGCTGGCGCATACCGCCGGACAGCTCGTGGGGATACTGATCAAGGCGTTTGCCCGGGGACGGAATCTGCACTTTCTGCAGCCGGTCCAGGGCGATCGCCCGGGCTTCCTTCTTGCTGATTTTCCGGTGTGCCAGTATGGCCTCCACCATCTGGGTACCGATGGTCAGTACCGGATTCAGTGTCATCATCGGGTCCTGGAAAATCATGGCGATGCGGTTGCCCCGGATCTTCCGCAGCTCCCGCTCACTCATGGCAGCCAGGTCCCGGCCCTCGAACAGGATCTGACCGCCGGCGATGTAGCCGGGTTTAGCGATCAGGTTGAGGATGGAAAACGCCGCCACGGATTTACCGGCGCCGGATTCGCCCACCAGGCCCAGCCGCTCGCCTTTATCAAGGCTGAAGCTGATACCCCGGAGCGCCGTCAGGTCGCCACCACGCACCGCAAAGCGGACATCAAGATCTCTTACTTCCAACAGTGCCATGGTGTTACCCCTTGTACAGCCGTGGGTTCATTACATCCCGCAACCAGTCACCCAACAGATTGATGACCAGCACCAGCACCACCAGCACCAGGCCCGGGAGCAGCGTGATCCACCAGGAACCGCTCTGGATATAGTCGAAACCGGACTTGATCAGCGAGCCCAGGGACGGCTGGGTTTCCGGCATGCCCAGGCCCAGGAAGGACAACGCCGCCTCGGAGATAATGGCGTTGGCGATCTGGACCGTGGCGATCACGAAGATGGGCGACAGGGTATTGGGGAGGATGTGCCGGAACATGATCCGGGGCGTGCTGAAGCCCATTACCTTGGCGGCGTCCACGTACTCTTTTTTCTTCTCCGCCAGCACCGAGGCGCGCACGGTGCGGGCAATCTGTGGCCATTCCGACACACCGATGATAAAGATCAGCATGTAGATGGCGATTTCTCCAAACATCAGGTTGCCGAAACTGGCCTTGAAGACGGCGCCGACAATGATCGCCACCATCAGCGTGGAAAAGGACAACTGCACGTCGGCAATGCGCATCAGAACGGCGTCCACCCGGCCACCCAGGTAACCCGCCAGCAGGCCAAACAGGATGCCAAGCGCCGCCTGCAACACTACTGCACCGAAGCCGATCATCAGTGACACCTGTGTGCCGTAGAGAATGGTTGAGAGCATATCCCGGCCCTGGGCGTCAGTGCCCAAAGGGAAGGCAGGATCGGACCCCGCCAGCCCGGCCGGCGGCAGCTCCGAGTTCATGATGTTGATCTGTGCCAGATCATAGGGGTCAGCAGGCGCCAGCAGGGGTGCAAACACCGCAGCCAGCACCATCAGCATCAATACCACGAAGCTGACAATAGCCACTTTGTCGCGTTTGAAGCTGTACCAGAGGAAGGACTCGCGGAAGCGGTCCCAGCGGGAAACCGTTGCCGTTGTCATGCTTTCTTACCTGTCAGTTTGACGGTGGGGTTAACGAGACCGTAGATCAGGTCCACCAGCGTGTTGGTGATCACAAAAATCAGACCCACCACCATCAGGTAAGCCACGATCAGCGGGATGTCGCTGCGAGTGATGGCTTCGAGAAACATCAGGCCCACCCCCGGCCACTGAAACACTGTCTCGGTGAGAATGGTGTAGGCCACCATGATGCCGATCTGCACCCCACCCACGGTGATCACCGGCAGCATGGTGTTCTTGAGGGCGTGCAAAAAGTTGATGCGGCCAGCGCTCAGACCTTTGGCCCGGGCGTAGCGGATGTAGTCGCTTTGCAGCACTTCCATCATCTCGGCACGAATCAGGCGGATAAACAGCGGCAGCATGATCGACGCCAGCGAGACCGACGGCAGGACCAGGTGCATCAGGCCGCTTTCGCTGAAGAAACCGGATTCCCAGGTGCCGAATAGGTGTGTCAGTTCATCGCCACGGCCATAGGAAGGCAGTCCACCCTCGGTGGAGAAAAAGTCGTTCAGCCACTGCCCCCATCCGGTGTCCTCCGGGAATGCACTCACTGTGACACCGATGGAAAACAGCTGGATCAGCATGATGGCCGTCAGGAACACCGGGATGGATATACCGACGGTGCTGATACCCATGAAAAATTTTGACAGCCAGGCCTGGGGCCGGATGGCAGAGTAAACCCCGATGGGAACCGAAAACACGACAATGATCAGACTGGCGCCGATCACCAGTTCCAGGGTCGCCGGCAGATGCTCCGCGATCACTTCCAGGGTCGGCTTGCTGTAGAAATAGGAATTGCCCAGATCACCCTGAAGCGCGTTACCCGCAAAGCGCAGGTACTGCACCACAACCGAATCGTTGAGCCCGAGCTCGTCCCGAAGGGCCTCACGCTCTTCCTGGGAGACAGACATGCCCACCATCTGCTGAAGCGGATCACCAAGGCCATCCTGAATGGCAAAGGCGATCACGCTGATCACGAACATGACCAGAAACGCCTGGGAAATCCGCTGAACCAAAAACGCTAACATGAAGGTTTTACCGGTAGTGAATTTCTGAAAGCCTCTCTCCCCTGGCGGGAGAGAGGTTTGGAGAGAGGGGGTAACAAAGAGTCACGAGCCCCGTTTATTCAACGACCAGGTCTCCCAGGTACGGGAAGTTCATGACATTGAGCACCGGCTCAATCTTCACGTTCTCCTTCGACGCCCAGGCCAGGTCCTGCCAGTGCAGCGGAATAAAGGCGGCGTCCTCGTAAAGGCGCTGCTCGACTTCCTGCAACATGGCTGCCCGCTTGTCCCTATCGGTCTCCACGTTGGCCTGGTTAACCAGCGCATCAAGCTCCGGGTTGCAGTATTTACCGGCATTGTACTGGCCAGCACCGGTCTCAGCGTTCGGACAGAAGGTCAGAAATTCGAAGAAGTTGGCGGAATCCTCAGTATCCGCATGCCAGCCGATCATCATCATGTCTGCGGCGCGGTTGTCATACTCCGGCCAGTACTGTGCCTTGGGCAGAGTTTTCAGATCCACCTTGATGTTGATGCGGGCCAGCATCGCGGCCACCGCCTGTGCGATCTTGTCATCGTTCACATAACGGTTGTTGGGCGCCATCATGGTGATGGTGAAGCCGTCCTCATATCCGGCCTCCTTCATCAGCGCCTGGGCCTTGGCCACATCGAAACGAGGCGTGAGTGATTCGTTAAAACCCTGGTAGCCCCGGGGTGACATCTGGGCGGCAGGAGTGGCAAAGCCCTTCATGATCTTGGCGGCAATACCTTCCTGGTTGATGGCATAGGCGATCGCCTGGCGAACCTTCGGGTTCTTGAAGGCTTCCACCCGCTCCTGGTTCATGTGAAACAGGATGATGCGGGTACCGCTCATGGTGACCAGGCTGGAGTCTTCATCCCGCTTGATCCGCTCGAGATCCGTGGGCGGTACCGGCGCAATGAAATCCACACCACCGGAAAGCAGGGCCGAAACACGGGTATTATTCTCCTTGATCGGCGTCAGCGTGATCTTGCCGACGTTGCCCGGGGATTCGGTGTCCCAGTAATCATCGAACCGCTCAAACTCTACACGCACGCCCTGCTGACGATCCCTGATGATGTAAGGACCCGTACCAGACATGTTCTCTGATGCGAAGGAGTTGCCATGCTTGGTGATAGCGCTCTTGCTTTCGCCACTCTCGGTCTTGCCAGAGTAAAACTCGCTGTCCATCGGAAAGATGTAAGTCGCGGTATTCAGCAGCAGCGGGTAGGGCTCTTTAGTGACCAACTCGAAGGTGTAATCGTCGATCACTTTCAGCTCGCTGAACGGCTGGAAAATCGCCTTGTAATCCGGGCTCTGCTTGAGACGCTCCAAGGTGAACTTCACATCCTTGGAGGTCAGTTGGTTGCCAGAGTGGAATTTCACCCCTTCCCTGAGTTCGAACCGCATGGTGTTTTCATCGATGCGCTCCCAGCTTTTGGCCAGGCGCGGCTCGAACTTCAGATCGGACGTCCAGCGCACCAGCGGATCGAATGTCATGTGGCTGAGCTGCAACATGCCACCAGAGAGCTGCTCATGAATATCAAGGGTCACGGGATCGGCGTCATACGCCATCTTCAGTTCCTTGGTCGCCTCGGCAGACAGGGCTACCGGTGCCGCCGTCAGGACCATGGAACCGACAAATGCTGTAATCAGTTTTTTCATCGCGTTTTCCGTCGCTGTTTTAGGAATTTTCACGGAACATCGGCGCAGAAGGACGCCGAATGCCTGAGCAACAAGCTAGTCTCGGAAAACCCTTACGGCAATCGAAATTGCGACATGGCGTTATTCGCCAGGTGAATGACCTGATTTGGCGCAGCCCTACAGGCGGAAAACCAGTGGCAGAATCAGCGCGGTGAACACGCCAGTGAGGCCCATGCCCAGGGAGGCAAATGCACCGGCAGTATGGCTGATCTCAAACGCCCGCGCCGTTCCGACGGCATGGCCGTTCAGACCCAGGGCAAAGCCCAGGATTCGTTCATCCTTTACCGGCAACAGGCGCGCGAGCAGGTCAACGAAGAGGGTTGCGACCACGCCGGTAATCAGCAGGCCACCCATCATCAGGGGAACAGAACCACCCAGCTGTTCGGTGATCCCGATGGCAATCGGTGCCGTCACCGACTTTGGCGCCAGCGACGCCAGCACCTCCGGCGTGGCACCCAGAGCCCAGCCAATCACCACGGCGTAAACCGCCGCCATGGTAGCGGCGATCGGCAAGGTCACCACGATCGGGCGCCACATGGCACGGATATGGTGCATCTGCTGGTACAGGGGAATGCCCAGGGCAACCGTGGCGGGACCCAGCAGAACCGAAAGCCAGCGAGCGCCCTGCTGGTAGCTCTGGTAATCCACTGCCAGAAAAGCGATCACCCCGGCCAGAAGTAGTGCCGACAACACCACGGGCGGCAGCCATAAAGGCCGCCCCACGCGGGAGAACAACCAATTGCCAGCAAAGAAGGCTCCCAGGGTTAAGCCAATGGCGAGAATCGGCGTGGCTGCGAGAATGTCCGGCAGCGCCTGGAGTCGGGCGAGAATCTCATTCACCATCGCCATCCCCCCTGGCTGTCACCAGTTGCATCAACAACAACGTGGTGAGAACACTCAGAAAGGTGCCAACGAGCAAAGCCGTCGCAACCGCCAGCCACTGCCCGGAGAACTGATCGGCGGTGAAGAACACCCCCACAACACCCGGCATGATCAGCAGCACCAGTACCGAGATCAGCCCCTGGCTGGCCGAGGCCAGCTCATCGCTCACGTTGCCTTTCACCATCAGGGTGAAGGTAATGACGACCATTCCGAGAACGCCGCCACTGACCGGCAATGCGAAGAGCACCCGCATGGACTCACCAAGGATAAAAAACAGCACCAGGACCAGAAAACCACGCAACATCGACATGCGTTCACACTCAGCCACGGAAGAATTGCATTACACTAGCTCAAACCGACACCCCGATACCAATGCAGGAAGCCCATGGCGCTCAAAGCAACCATCTTCAAGGCGACTCTCAACATCGCCGATATGGACCGGCACTATTACGCGGACCATCACCTGACCATCGCCCGGCACCCGTCGGAAACCGATGACCGAATGATGATCCGGCTGCTCGCGTTTATCCTTAATGCCAGTGAACACCTGGAATTCACCCGGGGTTTGAGCACGGACGACGAGCCGGAGCTCTGGCAAAAAAGTCTGAGTGGAGAGATCGAACTCTGGGTCGAGCTGGGCCTGCCGGACGAAAGCCGTCTGCGCAAGGCCTGCAACCGGGCAGACCGGGTTATCCTGTACACCTACGGCGGCCGTGCCGTGCCCCTGTGGTGGGAAAAGCACCAGGGCAAACTGACCCGCTTCAACAACCTCACCATCATCAACCTGCCACCGGAAGCCACGGAGCCACTTGCCGACCTGGCAGAGCGTGGTATGAATTTGCAGTGCACCATCCAGGACGGAACTGTGAATATCGGCAACGAAGACACCCTCGTCAGCCTGACACCTGAACCACTCTACCCCGATTAAAAAACTGCGCTCCGGCCCTACCAGAGCGTCGCAGTTTACGTTAAGGTAAACTTTAGCCGGTATTGACGAGGGCCACACCAGGTCCCGTCAGCTTGGCTATACTAAAGCCAACGACACCCTCACAAGGGGTGTTTTGTTCCTCAGGCCACTACCCCAGGAAGAGGATTATGACAACAACAAAAGCCAAAGTTGTTTACTCCCCGGTCTTTACCGACGGTGCGGAATTCCGGATTCCCACCTTTAAACTACTGAAACAGGACGGTTCCCTTTTTAAGGGCGCCAAAGCGCCGGATCTGGATAAAGAGAAGGCCCTGCGCATTTACCGTGCAATGGTCACCACCCGGATTCTCGATGAACGCATGCTCGCCGCCCAGCGACAGGGGCGTCTCAGCTTCTACATGCAGTGCACCGGTGAGGAAGCGGCCGTAATCGGCAGCGCCGCAGCACTGGACGACGCCGACATGATTATGGCGCAGTACCGGGAACAGGGCGCCCTGGCCTATCGCGGCTTCTCCATTGATGAATTCATGAACCAGCTGTTCGGCAATGAACTGGACTATGGCAAAGGTCGCCAGATGCCCGTTCACTATGGCTCCAGCAAGCTGAACTACATGACCATTTCATCGCCGCTGGCCACGCAGATTCCCCAAGCCACCGGTTATGCCTACGGCCAGAAATTGGCGGGCGACGGCCACTGCACCATTACCTACTTTGGCGAAGGCGCCGCCTCGGAAGGCGACTTCCACGCCGCCCTCAATATGGCCGCGGTCCATCGCGTTCCGGTGATTTTCCTGTGCCGCAACAACGGCTACGCCATATCCACGCCGGCCACCGAGCAGTTCGCCGCCGATGGCGTTGCACCGCGGGCCTACGGCTACAAAATGGACGTGATCCGTGTCGATGGTAACGATATTCTCGCCATGCACGAGGCCACCAAAGCGGCACGCCGCCTGGCCGTGGAGCACAATCGCCCGGTACTGATTGAAGCCATGACCTATCGACTGGCCGCGCACTCGTCGTCCGACGATCCATCCGGCTATCGCAGCAAGGACGAGGAAGCCGTATGGCGCGAGAAAGACCCGATCCTGCGCATGCGTCTCTGGCTTGAGCGCAAGAAATGGTGGACTGAAGACGACGAGAAGCAGCTGCAGGAGAACATGCGTCGCGAAGTGCTCGAAACCATGAAGCGGGCCCAGAAGCGGCCGCCACCGGCGCTGGATACCCTGGTCAGTGATGTTTACGACGAGGTGCCGCCAGCCCTGGCTGAACAGTTCGATAAACTCAAGGCCCACATCCGCCGCCATCCGGATGCGTACCCGAAGAGTGCTGAACACGCGAAGGGAACGGCCAAAGAGGGAGGCCTGAAATGACACAGATGAATATGCTCCAGGCCATTAACAACGCCCTTGATACCGCCATGGCCGCCGACGAACGGGTGCTGTGTTTCGGTGAGGACGTGGGCATCTTCGGTGGCGTTTTCCGGGCCACCAGCAACCTGCAACAGAAATACGGCAAGTCGCGCTGTTTTAATACGCCACTGGTAGAGCAAGGCATCATCGGCTTTGCCAACGGCCTCGCGGCCCAGGGTTCCGTGCCGGTCGCCGAGATACAGTTTGCCGATTACATCTTCCCGGCCTTTGACCAGATCGTGAACGAGTCGGCCAAGTTCCGTTACCGCTCGGGCAACCTGTTCAATGTGGGCGGACTCACCATTCGTGCACCCTACGGTGGCGGCATTGCCGGGGGGCTCTACCACTCGCAATCGCCGGAGGCCTATTTTGCCCACACACCGGGCCTCAAGATTGTGGTACCGCGCAACCCGCACCAGGCCAAAGGCCTGCTGCTTGCTGCCATCCACGACCAGAACCCTACCCTGTTCTTCGAGCCAAAACGGCTCTACCGCGCCTCCGTCGGTGACGTGCCGGATGAAGATTACCGGCTGCCACTGGGCGAAGCCGAAGTGCTCAAAGAAGGCACGGATGTCACCGTACTGGGCTGGGGTGCACAAATGGAAGTGATTGAACACGCCGTCGAAATGGCGGAAAAAGAGGGCATTTCCTGTGAAGTCATCGACCTGAGAACCATCCTGCCATGGGATGTGGAAACCGTCGCCAACTCGGTGTTCAAGACCGGGCGCCTGGTGGTTACCCACGAAGCCCCGCTGACCGGCGGTTTCGCCGGCGAAATTGCGGCGACCATACAGGAGCGTTGCTTCCTGTACCTGGAGTCCCCGATCGCTCGGGTGACCGGGATGGACACACCCTTCCCGCTGGTGCTGGAAAAAGAGCATCTGCCCAATCACCTGAAGGTCTATGAGGCCATCAGGTCGAGCGTGGATTTCTAGGTTGATATCAGGACAGGAGAGCAATCATGAGTGATTTTATACTGCCCGATATCGGCGAAGGTATCGTGGAGTGCGAACTGGTCAAATGGCTGGTCAGCGAAGGGGACATCATTGAAGAGGACCAGCCGGTTGCCGAGGTGATGACCGACAAGGCGCTGGTGGAAATTCCCGCGCCTTACAAGGGCAAGGTAACCCGCCTGTATCACAAGGAAGGCGACATTGCGAAGGTTCACGCTCCGCTGTTCGAACTGGTGGAAGAGGGCAGCGACAGCGAACAGGACGTAGCACCTCAAACACCAGCGACAGAAGCCGGAGCTGACCCCAAGGAAGCAGAGCCTGTGCAGGAAACCACTGGCACCACCACAACCAATGACGATGAGACCGAAGACTTTATCCTCCCCGATATCGGCGAAGGTATCGTCGAATGTGAAGTGGTGGAATGGCGAGTGGCCGAGGGTGACGAAATCGAGGAAGACCAGCCGGTAGTGGATGTCATGACCGACAAGGCCATGGTCGAGATTACCGCGCCCAAGGCTGGCCGCGTCACGAAGCTTTACCATAAGCAGCAGGAGATGGCCCGGGTGCATTCCCCGCTGTTTGCGTTTATTCCCCGTGACCGTGACGAGCCCACCGAAGTAAAAGCCGCATCGAAGCCGGCACCGGAACCCTCCCCGGCTACCGCAAAACCTGCTTCAACAGGAAACCGGCAGCGGATTCCCGCCAGCCCCGCCGTGCGCCGCCTGGTGCGGGAGCACAACCTGAACCTGTCGGACATCGCCGGTTCCGGTAAGGATGGCCGGGTACTGAAGGCCGATGTGCTCGCCCACCTCGACAAGCCCACTGCGCCTGCGCAAAGCCAGGAACGCCCCGGCGAATCACAGCCGGCAAGTGCAGGCGGTGGACGCAGGATGCCTGATCGCGAGCAGGAAGTCCGGATAGAACCGATCAAGGGTATGAAAGCGGCGATGGCCCGCAGCATGGTCAAGTCGGCAACCACCATCCCGCACTTCATCTACAGCGAAGACATCGACGTTACCGACCTGCTGAAACTGCGGGAGCAGCTCAAACCGGAAGCCGAAGCCAGGGGCTCACGGCTGACACTGATGCCATTCGTCATGAAGGCCATGGCCCTGGCGGTTCAGGAGTTCCCGGTGCTCAACAGCCGTGTTAACGACGACGTTACCGAGATTCACTACCTGCCCAATTGCAATATCGGCATGGCGGTGGACGGCAAGGCCGGGCTGATGGTTCCCAATGTCAAAGGTGTTGAGAGCCTGACCCTGCTGGGCATTGCCGATGAAGTGGCCCGTCTGACCGAGGCGGCCCGCTCGGGCAGGGTAAGCCAGGAGGACCTCAAGGGCGGCACCATCACCATCTCCAACATTGGCGCACTGGGCGGCACCTATGCCTCCCCCATCATCAATGCCCCGGAAGTGGCGATTGTTGCGCTGGGGCGGACCCAAAAACTGCCTCGCTTCGACGGCAACGGCCAGGTGGTGGAACGGGCCATCATGACCGTGAGCTGGGCGGGGGACCATCGCATCATTGATGGTGGCACCATTGCGCGTTTCTGCAATCGCTGGAAAGGATACATGGAATCGCCGCAATCGATGTTGTTGCATCTGGGCTGACGGGGCATCATGGCGCAGAACACGCAACTGCAGCAGTTCTACATACCTGAAGAGCAGTCGATCTACCTGCTCAGTCATGATGATGCCAAGAAGCTCAAGGACTGGGTGGCGCTTTGCGCCGCTCAGCTCCGCCAACTGGGTTACCTGGACATTGAGCTGATTGGCAAGGGCGCCTACGGGTTCGTGTTCGCGGGCCGCCTTCCAAGCCCGGACAACACCGGCCCCGAACACGTCTTCAAATTCACCCGCATAAACCTGCCCCAGCACCTGCAGGACCGCCTGGAAGACGAAGCCTACATCCTCGAGCAGGTCCGGCACCCAAGAGTGCCCCGGCTGATCGCCTATCAGCGGGCCCACAACCAGCCCATTCTGGTGATGGAGCGGGCCGCAGGTCTTAACCTGGAAGAAGTCTCGTTGCGTGAGGGCCGCCTCAAACCCCGGGTGGTGATGCGCATCGCCGACCAGCTTGCGGACATTCTACGCAACCTGCGCCGTGAGAACGGTCCCGCCGGACGACCCATCGTGCATGGTGACATCAAGCCATCAAACCTGGTCTTCGACGCCAGCACTGAAAACATCGCCCTGATCGACTGGGGCTCCTCGGTGTTCGCACAGCTCGATGCCAACCAGCAGTTCCTCACCACCAATGTCATGGAACTGATGTCCGATAACCTGCAACAGACCAATGCCCGGCTGGGGGATGTCTACTTCATTGGCGAGGAGCAGCTCAACGGCGGCCTGTCGTCACCGCGTTTTGATGAACAGGGCGCTGCCGGGACGCTCTATGCACTGGCTTCCGGCCAGTCATGCCGTTTTGGCCACCAGGCGATTCCCGCCACCTCCCTGGGGCTGCCCATGGAGTTCGCCCGCATGCTGGACGGCATGCTGGCCCCGGATCCAGAGACTCGCCGGCGGGCCGGTGATTACTATCTGAATGAAATGCCAAGAATGGCGCGCACGGTGATGATTGATCTGCCGGAGCCCCCGGCAAATCCATTGGTACCAGTGTGGACACGGCCTTCCGAACACGACATCGACACCGTGGTGTACAGCTCCCGCAAATCCTTCCTTCGGCAGGAAGGTGCTCCGGAAACGCTCAACGATGTTAACGACGTTCAGCTGGACCGCTACTACAAGAACTTCATGCAGGGCATGGGTGAAACGGAAAAGGCCTTCCTGGCCGCCGTCAGCCGACTGGGACGATACCCCGTCGAAGGCGGCCTCGCCGTGCGCTGGGAGACCGATGGGGTCTACATTGACACCTCACTGAACCTGCACGACCCCAGCCTCAAGACCGCCTTCATCAGGGCCGTCAACAACATGGTCTACCTGGCCCAGGCCATTTATCGCCAGGGTATCTTCAAAAGCTGCCTGTTCAACGCCCGCAACACCCTGCACATCGACCGCGCCGAACCGGACCAGCCGTTCGTGATCGAGCCGGGCATGCAACTGCGCTACGAGGTCAGTGCGGCACCCGAAGTGGAAGACGAATCCCGGGTGCATTCCTATTTCGAGGACGGGCCGGACCCGGAGGAATTCCTGGTGCTGCCGCAAACCATCATCACCGCGCTGGAGTCCCTGAACGATATCCATCACACCGGCATGATCATCTTCGAAGCCCTGCCCCGCCACCTCAAGATCCACAGCCACTACCGCTTGCTGGACCCGGACCGAGAGGGAGAGTTTTCCGGACTGCTCGATGAAATCCTCTCCGCCGTGGACCAGATCACCGGCCTGGGCGTGTCCGGCTTCATGAAAATGCCCTACAAGGACACCCGCTTCTTCCCCCACATCGAACGCCTGCCCGAACGCTACTACCCACGAAACCCCAGAGCGGAGACCGATTCCGCCTGATCGTTATTACGAGCTAAACCAGCACCAACAGGACTGGACAGGGCACGCCATCACACGTAAGATTGCGCACTCGAAATTGATGCAACAGCAATAATTTCAAGCGCCCGTAGCTCAGCTGGATAGAGCGCTGCCCTCCGGAGGCAGAGGTCAGAGGTTCGAATCCTCTCGGGCGCGCCATATTTATCAGGGACTTGCGTGAAAACGCAGGTCCTTTTTTTGGCCTGTGCCCAAATGGTGCCCTGACAGTGCCTATCATTTTTCAGAGATTAACCTCCAATTTTTTTATCGACCTTTGCCCTCCTTTGCCGTTTGCGCGATTTGGGCACAGTTTCCCTAGCCTTGCCTAACCCCACCAACTAACGTAATGCAACCCTATGTCGAGTGGTTAGCAAGCCGGATTTTTCCAACTCCGGGTGGACCTAAAACGGGGCCAGGTTCACACCCTCACCGCTCCGCAGGATGCTCAGCAGGCGGAAGTAGCAATGGCGCGGAAGGAGTCTAGCTGCCAGACTGCGCTTTGGTCGCAAAGCGAACATTCAGGTTTGGCAATAACGCCAGCGGCAGGGGCGCGACGAAAGGAGCGTCCCTTGACCGCACTTGTTAGGGATCTTGTGTGTAAGAGTTAATCTTATCGAATCCCCACGCTTCTGTATCTTTGGTGAACTCTTCTGGACTGGAAACTATTCCAACCGAATGGAAGATGTTATAAAAAATAGGTGCAGAATATAAGTAAGGAATCGGTTGGTACTTTTCTTGTGAGGTAAAATCGACATCCCTTACGGAAAAATTATGTATAAACATGTTTTCTTCTTTCGGCTCACTTGGAACTGAAATCACATTATCGGCTGTGATGGGAATAGAGTTTTCTCGGATTCTCTCCAAAAACACCTCGGAATCCACATAAGGAGAGGTGAAAAATACGTTTCTCAATGTAAAGCACGAATATGTATTTCTCTTATCACCTTTAAAATTCAAAATCTGAAGATAAAAGTTTGCAAGGGAAGCCAAAGCCTGAGCCAGCAAAGAGTAATCTACAATTTTTATATTTGAGTAACCTTGAAGTCGAGCTAGTTCGCAAAAGTCATCAACGTACTTATGCTTATCACGTACTTCCGAAAAGGAATCAAAATCATACGAATTCAAAGGGATATCCAGGCGGGCAGTACCATCATGCCACCACCTGAAGCTCAATGTAGCCAAGCTGGGGTCATTGCCGTCGATTTGTCTTGCTAAATACCCGTCTGCCGTGGTTTGAAGGGCCTGCATAGGACACCAAACACCAAGTGCACTAACGTCTTTATTCTTGATAATTCTTGAGAAATCATCAAAGGAAAACTTTCTCTCCGGCCCTACTTGATGTTGCGCAGGTCTAAGGTAGATGTGAGCCCAAGCCATATCTGATTGAGCATCTGGAAGATCGGGAATGGTTCCTAAGAAATGAGTTACCTTTTCTTGGTGGTTTGTTCCCCGTCTCCAGAGTTCGTCAAGAATAAATCGGTCAGTTTCTTCTTTCGGTTTGGATTGATCAGCCAACCGACGATAAATCCTTCCCGAAGAATGGATATGTGGAGTGTTTAGGCTCATGGGTATCCCAACGATAAGGATACAGTAACCGTTAGCCAACCCTATTTCCTCAATGGGTCCGCTGATTATACGCTCTTCATACAAAACCTCTGGATTCACATGTGCGGCGGCAGCTTCCCTGATGTCTCTCGATACCTTTTCTAACTGATCATTCGGTATCCCAGGAAATCTTGAAGCGGTTCGTGTTCCGTCGGAACCTTCCTCTACCCCGATGAATAACCAGCCGCCATACTGGTTTGCAAAGCCAGACAAATGCTTAGCAAAGTCAGGAATTTTGAGGCCCTGCACTTTGTAATCAATGTACCAACCTTCTGAAACGGATTTAAGACGTAACAAATCGTCGGCACCGATATTTTCCAAGTTGTTCTTAAAAGGGTAGTACGAATAATCTAGCAAAGCTCTACTCCCTAACGAATGATTGTTCAGCGGCAGCCTTGGCAGAGCGTAGCGGTTACAAGGCTGTCCGGTGGAGGGCTGCCAGGCCCGGAACGAACTGGAACAATTTATTTGAACGTTGATACCCCTTAAGGCTTGGCAGGCGAAAGTCTCTTGATCGCCTCGTCGGCCAAATCGATGCGCCCGGCCTCAATTGCAATTTGCTGGAAAGCCATAAGTGCAAAAGTACCAGAGAGACGTATAACTTCCTCTATTTCCTCAGCTTCATAATTGGGTTCAACGCTGTTTCCCGAAAATCTCCGGCCTGACTGAAGCGCTCCACCATGGGTGTAGCTGTTCATTGCGCTCCAAGAGTTTGCCTTGAGCCCTGAGAGAACCCCGTCGCCAAACCCTGGAACAGCCTCGACAGCCGTTACTAGATGACCGAAATTCAAATTCAGTTTGTCGGATTGATACTTCAGAATTTCCGAATCCGTAGCACAGTGCCTCAGCCATACGCCTCTGACAAAAGCTTCGAATACTGAACGAACCAACGCAAAAGCTGAGCCGTAGATTTTGCCTCGGGCCAGAACAGCAATACCAAGATGATGCTCTATGACTAGGTCATGACATGATATGGACAACGATGCTCGGGTTCCTCCGGGCATCTCTAGCCCATCTAAACGCTCGGCGATCCATTCATGCAATTCAAAAGACTTGGGCACTATTTTTTGAGTCATATCGCTCTAACGCCACGCTCTGGGGCAAACCGGAGCGAAGCGTAGGTTTGTCCCTAGCAGCGTTTTGTTAGGGCTAGGAAAAGACAAGATCTTCATTTTCTTCAATCCCGATTTCAAGAGAATAGTTGTCTCTGAGCTTTCTATTCGATTCCACAAAAGAATGGAGTCGCAAAGATGTATTGTTAGAGTTCAATTGAAATTCCTGAGTTGCACTAATCGACGGAATCTGATCAGTATCACCAAAAACCATCGAACTCATGTCTATCGTTAGCTTACCGTTTAGACTACTTACTCGGGAAATATCAAAATGGTGTTCATTGAATAACCCTTCTGATTCACACTCAATTTCTAATAATAGACTTACTTCAGGCATCTTTATGAAAGGAACATAATCCTCGTACTCAGGAATATTGAAAAAGCCTTCTGCGCTTAATACTGACACCTTCGCGGTGATCCTTATTTTTGTTCGACATTTGGTATATCCATGCTGATCATGTGCATCTTCTAATATTTCAGGCTGATCAATATTTGTGGTTGCCTCATATATCGCCAAAACTGGCTCTTTTTCAAAGGGAAACCTATTTTCGCTACTATTTCTATGTGGCGTAAAGTTCTCATTCAACCATCCTTGTAGGGTAATCTCCGGCATGTAGGGTGGCGCTCCACAGTGTCCGTGATCCCGCACTTTTATGCTTAGTGGAAGTTGCTTTACCGTGCTTGACTTAAATCTTTGAATAGCTTCATTCAGTAAAGCATCATAACGATGCTCTAAATCACTAAGAACTTCTGTGGCTTTTTCGTATATGCCGTTCAAGTCCACATCAATATTTCTGGAATGACCGAACAACCCTTCCATCCCGGGGAGCGGACTATGTGGAACAACATTGGCTCGCAACTGGCGCGGAAGATTATTTGCTGATGCATAGCAGGCTTTTAACACTGAAACCGACCGAGGTATTAAGTTACCCATTACTCTGACTAGCGAATCAGGATTCGCCTTTATTGCAAAGTGTTGGAGTTGATTCCTAACACTATTCAGGACATCAAATGACGAGGTCAATTGATTTAGATCCTTTTTCTTTAACCCATTTATTATTTTGAGAGAAACAAGCCTTTGAATTGTTTCCGTTGGGCTTATTGTTTTAGCCTCATCAAAAAGATAGCTATTCTTACCATCAAAAAAACCTTGATAGTAGGAAAGAATTTCCTTCATTGTGGTCTTATCGTCGAGAATAAATATAGGGTTTTTCTGAAAAAGTAGATCTTTGAAAAGGGTTTCCAGGCCGTGATGAACCTTAATGATAACCTCTTTCATTAAGTAAGGATCTTCACCAGTTTCTAGAAAATCATTAAGATTTTTTAATCCAATTGCTAAAGAGTGTATTCCATTCTTATAAGGAGTTATTTCCATCTCAACCTCGATTGGTCATGAGTAGTTTAAAGCCCTAACAGCAATTAGACCGACGTTTCAGTGACTGCAAAACTTTGACTGCTTCATTATTACTGACCTTGCACCATCAATCACGCTGCACATAAATCGATAAAACAACAGCTTAGCTGAGCAATGCCATCTCTGCCATGTAATCATTCAGCGTCTGCAATTTGCTCAGCCCATCATACTGGATGAAATGATTGTGATTAGCTTGGAGGCTCTGGAGGAGCCCTGGGTCGAATGTTCACTTTTGTTTAAAAGCAAACAATTCCTGACATGCGCAATAAAAGCGTCACACAACTGAAATAGCCCTCCCCGATAGTTAAGTATCGTATGAATTTTGCACAGCACCACAGCAAGACCCCAGCGCTATAAAAGACAAGCAAGACCCAGGAAGTGAAGCATGGACGAAATACCGAAAGCAACGCTGGCACCTTCCGAACTTGAGGAAGTCGGCAGCTTGCTGGAAGACCTGAAGAAACTGCGTGAAACCCTGATTCGGGAAACTGCGGAGCACCGGGTTAACCTGAACGACATTAATCCTGCTTATCAGCTCAGCGCCGAAAACCTGCTCTATTATTTGTCTCTTCGGCGGCATGACATTCGGCCGACTCAGCAGCGCCTTGCATCGCTGGGGCTTTCATCACTGGGCCGTTCCGAGTCCTGCGTCCTTGCCACCCTGGATGCCGTCATTCGCACACTGGCAGCGCTCCTCGGTCACCCACTCCCCGATCCAGAAACCGAAACCATTCAGAGAGTGGGTATCCAGGACGGTCCGAGGTTACTCACCGAACATACGGATCAGTTGCTCGGATCCGCCACAAACGAACGGAATGTTCGGATCATGGTCACCATGCCGACGGAAGCGGCCCACGATGAAAGCATCATTCACAGCCTCCTGGCCAAGGGTATGAACTGCATGCGGATCAACTGCGCCCATGACGCCCCCGAAACCTGGAAGGCGATGATCAGCAATTTACGTAAAGCGACAGAAGCCACTGGCATTGATTGTCGTATTTTCATGGACCTGGGCGGGCCCAAGATACGAACTAGCGAGATTCAACCAGGGCCAAAGGTTGTTCATATACGGCCCAAACGAACTGAGTATGGCATTACGGTGATACCCGCCAGAATCTGGCTTGCTCCAGAGGAATCCCCATCTGATGCTCCCGGTGACTGTGAGGCCGAGTTTCGGGTTTCCGAGAGTTTTCTTAAATGCCTGAATCGTTTCGACGAAATCACGCTGGAGGATGCCAGGAAAAAGTCCCGTAAATGGACAGTGGTGGAGATATCCGATTCGGGCTGCTGCGTCGAAAGCATCAAGGCATGCTATGTGGTGCCTGGCACGAAGCTACACCTACGAAACGGAGAACCTGAAAAGGTATGCAGTACGATCGGTGATTTCCCGCCACACCCCGGCTTCGTCCTGCTTAACAGAGATGATTCACTGATCGTTACCGCGCAACCTGTATCGGGGCACTCCGAAATCCGGGACAGCAAGGGGAAAATTCTCACGCCCGCAACCATAAGCTGCACCATGCCGGAGATCGCCTCTCAGGTCCGGCCGGGGGAAACAATCTGGTTCGACGATGGCAAGATTGGTGGCGTAATTGAAAAAGTGGAAGAGGCCAGTTTCCTGGTAAAAATCCAGCATGCGCATCCAGGCGGGAGCAAGCTTCGTGGCGGTAAAGGAATCAATCTCCCAGACAGCGAATTGAACATTGCCGCAATCACATCGGAAGACGTCGACAATCTCGCTTTTATTGCAGAACACGCCGACGCAGTCGAGATGTCCTTCGCAAACTCGGCACAAGATGTCCGGTTGCTCGAAAAGAGCCTGGAGGCTATCAACGCCAATAAGCCTGCCATCATACTGAAAATAGAGACTCTGGAAGGTTTTGAGAACCTCCCCTCAATGCTCCTGGCCGCCATGCGATGGCCCAGCTGTGGTGTGATGATCGCCAGGGGCGACCTGGCGGTGGAATGCGGATACGAACGTTTGGCAGAAGTTCAGGAAGAAATACTCTGGGTCTGTGAAGCAGCCCATGTGCCCGTGATCTGGGCGACACAAGTGCTTGAGAACCTGGCCCAAAAGGGCATGCCATCGAGGGCGGAAATTTCCGATGTCGTCATGGCCCATCGGGCAGAATGCGTCATGCTCAACAAGGGCCCGCACATCATTGAAGCTGTGGAAGTCCTGGACAATATTCTGAAGCGGATGCAAAACCACCAAAGGAAAAAGCGCGCCATGCTGAGGGAGCTTAGGTTGGCGCACATGAAACCTTGAGCGTAAGAAAACCGTTCACATGATGGTCACACTATTCCAGCATTATCATTTTACTTGAAACACTGAAAGTCAGGTTGGTGGCAAATGGATGAGGTGGACCCGGATCTTAAAGCACTTTACCTGGATCGGCGGCTGCTCCCTCACGAAGCTGTTCAGACGATCGCCGGCTGCAAGAATCTGATTCTCGGCATGAGCGCCGCGCAACCGCCCGCACTTATGGCGGCAACCGCCGACGCTTTGAAAGACCGGCTTATTGGTCCACTGGCACTCTATTACCTGCATGGCACAGAAAGCCTGCGACGCAGTCTGTTGGCTCCGGAATTAGCAGACCGCATCACCCCTCGCCCTCTGTTTCTGAGCCATTCCGACAGAGCCGCAATTGCCCAATCCGGTTCCCAAAGCTGGATAGAGTTTGTGCCCGCCATGCTGCACCAAGCCGGACGCCTGCTAACCGAGCACATTGACCCCGAGTGCTTTTTCGTAACGGTGTCACCCATGGACCGCCATGGCTACTTCAGTCTCGGCACCAACGCCGATTACGGCGCGTCGGTCATCCGAAAAGCAAAAAAGGTCATTGTCGAGGTCAATCGCTACATGCCCAGAACATTCGGCGAATGTTCCGTTCACATCTCCGAAATCGATCACCTGGTGGAACACGACGAGCCGCTGATTGAAGCTATACCTAACCCGCCTACCCCGGTGGACACAAAGATTGCCGAGCAGATCGTCCAGCGGATTAATGATGGCGACACACTGCAGATAGGCGTTGGCGGTGTTCCCAATGCCGTCCTAGCCGGGCTGACGAATCACCAGAACCTGGGCTTGCACAGCGAGCTGCTTTCTCCGGCCATGATGCCGCTCATTCAGACCGGGGTAATGAACGGTCGACGTAAAACCTGGATGCAACACAAGCACGTGTTCACCTTTGCACTCGGGGATCAGGCTCTCTACGACTTTCTGGACGACAACCCCTCGATTGTCGGATACCCGGCCTCCTGGGTGAACAACCCGGACATCATTCGACTCAATGACAACATGGTCTCCGTGAACTCTGCACTTGAGATCGACCTCACCGGCCAGATCAACTCCGAGCAACTTGGTGACCGGCCCTTCTCCGGGAGCGGCGGGCAATTGGATTTCGTTCGAGGGGCCTATTCCGCCCGGAACGGCCGTTCGTTCGTGGCCCTCCGGTCGACGGCGCAGTCTGGCAGGGTCAGCCGAATCGTGCCCCGACTCCTGGGAGGGACCGTCACTGACCCCAGAAACGACGTCCACTTCGTGGTTACGGAGTATGGCTGCGTGAATCTCAAAGGTCTCTCGATCCCCCAACGAGCCCGGGCACTTATCGATATCGCGGCCCCGGAATTCAGAGAACAGTTAGAGAGCGAAGCAACATCTATGG
The DNA here is from genome assembly GCF_002744735.1 of Marinobacter guineae. GTDB lineage: Bacteria > Pseudomonadota > Gammaproteobacteria > Pseudomonadales > Oleiphilaceae > Marinobacter > Marinobacter guineae. Next base: position 183,792 of record NZ_KZ319340.1, read on the forward strand.
GGCTGGTGTAAACCGGGTAAAACGAGAAATTAGTACAATCTTTGACAGCAAGGAAGGTAGGAAATGACAGCTCAGAAACAATCAGGCATTGCTTTGGTTACAGGCGGCACCAGAGGAATCGGAGAAGCCATCTGCAAAATGTTTTCTGGCGAGGGCTATCAGGTGGTCACGACGTTCAGGAACAAAGAGCGTGAGCGCCAGGCGCGGGAGTGGCAAAGCCGCATGGCAGACGATGGCCTGGAAATCGACCTGGTGAAAATGGATGTCTCCGATATGCGAAGCTGTGAGATCGCCGCTGACGAACTGCTGCAGCGTTATGGGCGACTTGATGTACTGGTAAACAACGCCGGCATTACCCGGGATTCAGTAATGAAAAAAATGCCGATTGAAGCCTGGCAAGAGGTCATTCACACCAATCTTGATGGCGTATTCAATGTTACACGCTGTTTTTTAGACACCTTCCTCGCACAGCACTATGGCCGCATCATCAATATTTCGTCTATCAATGCCCAGAAAGGCCAGTTTGGTCAGGTGAACTATTCGGCGGCAAAAGCGGGTATTCATGGCTTCACCAAAGCGCTGGCCCAGGAAACCGCCCGTAAAGGCATCACAGTAAACACGATCTCTCCGGGCTACGTGGAAACCGACATGATAATGGCCATTGATGAGAAGATCCGGGAACAGATCAAAGCCCAGATTCCGGTAGGTCGTTTCGGCCAGCCCGAAGAAATTGCCCGACTGGTGGCCTTTCTCGCGAACGAGCAATCTTCGTTCATTACCGGTGCCGATTTCTCCATTAACGGTGGCATGTTCATGCACTGACCGGAGGACCACCCCCAAGAAACGCCATCCTTTTATCAGGCATTGGCAAGGCAACTCAAAACAGAAGGAAGTTTGCGAAAGAAGCCCCGGACAACAGTGTTTCAAAGCTCTAGCTCGCCTGGCGCTGAGCCCAAAAGCATTTCCAGGTACTGCATGGCCGCGTGCTCGCTCTTCGATTTGTAGAGTACGGATTCACCGGAAATATGAACTTCGTAACGGAACGGGCGGAAATAACCATTCATTTCCTGGACACCCAACTCCAACAACTCAATACATCTTGTTCGGCACGACCAAAGGACGCGAGCTTCGGTCCCCTCAATCGCTTTCATCATAATTGACATGATCTGCCCCCTTATAACTTCGTTGCAACCGATTGCAGCAACAGAGGGCTCATCCTGAGCACCACACCCCGGTGGGATGTGAGATACGGCTTATCTCAACGGCGACGCCATTACACCATTAAATTATTGCTGGTCTGTTAAATGACACAGCACAGAAATTGATGAAGAAAAGAGCTGAGAATCGTCTGTAGGTTTTCATATAAGACCCAAACCGAACCAAAAATACTATCCCAGGAGTTGACTTAAGGGCAAACTCGGCAATCTCGAAGCATTGACTGAATTGCAGGGGCCGCAGCATTGAGGGTTTATTGATTTAGCTGTCGGACTACGCACTCCAGTCCTGACGCGATTTCAAAAGCTGGTTTTTGTAGGGTGCGATCGACTCCAGCAATACATTGGACCTTGAGAACCAGCTGCGCCCCCATGCAATTTCGTTGTCAGCTTCGTCGTACAGTGTCGATTCAATCGTCCACTGATGCAGGTCGGAATGAAGCACTCTGGCCACCGAAACAACGCGGCACTGGTAAAGCGGCTGAAAGGGAGAAAACTCGAACTTATCGCACTTTGCCAGGAGCGAGGTTTCCTGGGTGTTCGCAGCCAATGCTGCCGCATCCCAAAGAAGCTGAAAGATGACGGTGTCTCTTACGGTTCCCCAAGACGTTGAGGCAAAGGGAGTGAGTCGGACTGAAACAGAGCAGAATCCGTACTCAAGGTGGAGACTTGGACGAATCCAGCCATCAGCTGTTGAGGAGAAATACAAAGCTTGTAAAGCCCGATGGTGGCCTTCCCTATCACTCATTGCACCCGCTCCCTAATGCGGCATTCGACGAGGCCTGTTAGAGGTGCATGAAACCTCTGGGATGGCACCTCAAAGGACGAGAGAGTTGGCGAAAAAAACGGGAGGGGCTCTCCCGGCAGTGCAATTCCACTAAGAGAAATCACGATGATGCCTTTCATCAACATAGCTACGATATCAGAAAGGCATTGCAGTAGTGTTTCAAGTTCCGGTTAATGGGAGGAGCTTTTGCTAAACGCTTTCCAGTCGACGATATTTCCCTCAGAATCAAAATGCACGAAGCCTGCATAGTCATCTTCGTCATGCCACGTTTTAATAAACCCGATCACTTCACCTTGCTCCGAGAGAATTTCAAAAGACGTCGTCTTGGTAAGGTCTATTGGCGCCTCGCCGGCATCTTCGTTATTGACTTCCTGGAGCGTAAAGTTCATGTCGTTTAGCAGGGCGAGGGCGAGAAGGTCAGAATTCATTAGGAAACTCCGTATTAGGCACAAAATCGTGAGTCTGACTCAAGAAGGTTACTAAGTGTATCCCAAACCTCAAACGATGGTTTGACATGTCTCAAGACTCTTTTCGTATGAAAATTGACCAGCTAATAGCGCGCGACGACATTGCTTACAAGAGATAGATCGCTTCATAGTGCAGCAAATTAAAGTGGAGCCCTATATGTTATTCGCCTCTCGAAATTGCTCAATCTCACTCCGAACTTCCCGAGACACGTCCTTTTCCTCAAGACTATCGAGAAGGTTCCGAAGCACTTCTTTTTCTTTTTCATCGACCTTGCCATCTTCGAGCGCGAGCGTCTCCAACATGACAAGTTCCTTGGTGTCTAGAATGTGATCGCGGGCAAAGACAATCAGGAATGAGTAACCAACAAGCTCTTTAACTCTTGAGTGATCGGCCAAGGCTTCAATCCTCTGTGTTTAGTCACCATTTTTACCTGACATTTATAACGATTTGATGAATGCCCGGGCCCAGACGTATGCCGGAAAATAGACATCTGCTACACCACCTCAGTACCGGCAAGCAAAGGCGGTGTGGCAAGACGCATCCCGACCAGTAACACCGGTGAAACAGTATCAAGCCCATCATTGGGCATTTGAAAACGATGGCCGGGTGTTGCTGGACGGTCGCACCGCCCGGTTCTCTGCAGGTTATCTGGAAATAGCGATTTGTATGACCAACTCCTGAGTTAAAAAACTGCTAGGCTGACTAAAATTTAATGTGTATCTAATAAAAACATATAGGCATCACAATGGCGCAACGAGGTTGGGTTTCCACGACATTGATCATTCTGCTAGTAATAGCGGCCGGCGCCGGTGTCTATTTCTATCAATCCCTTTACTCGGACCTGAAACAACTTGAGAGCGCCCATGAGGAAGCCCTGTCTGAGGCCAAACGTTTGCAACAAAAGCTTTCTCAGGCCCGCCAACGCCTGACCCAGCGCAGCACCAGTGCGGACCGGCTAGAGGCCCGCCTCAATGAAACGCAACAATCCCTGACCAATGCCGCCAGTGAGCTGGAAGCATTGCGGAGTCAGATTGAAACTCTGGAAGATCGTGTTGATGAACTGGAGGCAAACTTGTCAGCCAGCCAGACGCTTGCCAGTGCCCGCGGCGACCAGCTGGTTCAGAGCCAAGCCCGGATCGACGAACTCAATGAGCAACTCACACAACGCAAAGCCCAGATTACAGAACTGCTTACCAGCAGTGAAAAACTGGAAGTCTCGCTCGCTGCAGCCAGGGAGAAACAGACCCTGACCGGAGTCCAAACCGATGAGCTATCGCAGGAGCTGGACAACACCCGGGACGCCCTCGCACAGGCCCGTCAGCAGCTGGCACAAAGCGAGGCCCGGGTCGCCGACCTGAACATTAGCCGCGAGGATCTGGCAGCTTCTTTGACCAGGGCCAAAGAGGAGCAGAGCGTGACTACGGCCCAGGCTGATACGCTAACGGAAGAGCTGGATTCCATACAGAACGACCTTAAACAAGCCCGCAAGCAAAAGGCACAGCGGGAAGCCCGGATCGCGGAACTGGAAATCCGGATTGCCAGGCTGGATACCGGTCGCCAGGAAATGGAAAACTCCGTGGCCACAGCCAGAGAGCAACAGGCCCGGACCGAAGCCCAAGCTGATGAACTCTCAGAGGAGCTGGAAGCCACCCGGGCCGCTCTTGCTCAGGCCCGGAATCAGCTGGCACAGAAAGAAAGCACTCTGGAGGAAGTGGCGGAGGAACGGCTGTCGGTCGCTGAAAAGTACCGGGACACGCGGGAGCAGCTGGCCCTGCAGCAGGCCCGGAGCCGCAGTGCCAGCGAGACTATCAAGGAACTGGAGGCCCGCTTGCAGCGTGAGCGCTCCGCCATGAACAACCTGCAGACCCGTCTGCAGGCCTTGAGCAACGAGAAACAGACATTGGTATCACGACTTGAAGACGGAACCACGGTCATCAAGCTGCCGGAAGATATCGTGTTTGATTCCGGCTCCGCCCGCATAGGGAAGCCCGGTCGTGAGACCCTGAAACTGCTTGCTACTGCCCTGGAAAGCTTTCCCGACCACCTGATCAGCGTTCAGGGCCACAGTGATAGCCGCCCCATATCCCCCAGCCTGCAGGACCGGTATTTCACCAACTGGGAGTTATCTGCCGCCCGCGCCGCCTCGGCGGTGCGGGTACTGCGGGACAACGGCATAGCCCCTGAGCGCATGCAGGCGGTGGGCTACGCCTATACCCGCCCGCTGGTGGAGGAGACTGACGCAGCCAGCCGGCGCATGAATCGTCGCATCGAGGTGCTGCTTTATCCAGACCGGTTCACTGTCAAAGCCTACTCCGGCCTAACAACGCACTAACACCGCTGGGAACAGATCAGGCCTGGTCGGTATCTGCAACTATCATTGCCAGCATGTGAGTGAGGTGTGTTTTCTGGCGTCCGGCGGTTTGAGCGCCGCAAAGGCTTTGAAGGTGGCCAGTCGGCTAAATCGATCCCGACACTCTTTACCTAACAGTTGTGGACAAACCATGAGAGCGTAAACTACGCATCACCAAGGCCAAAAACCAGCTTGCCATCAGGTAGTAGCACCGCCCTCTGGAGGCAGAGGTCAGAGGTTCGAATCCTCACGTTCGGCAGGCTTGGCGACGACGGCACAGCCTGCCGCCATGCTGGCGCCATCTTGCGCGCCAGCATGGCATTGGGGAAATTCCACGGGGTGATCAGGCCCGCGACGCCGTCCGGTAACAGCGCGTTAAGCACTGCGGCGCGCTCTTTATCGGCAAAAAGCGCCCACCGTTTTTGCGCCGCATAGGTGGCGTTGATCCATTCACTGCCAATGCGGCCCGAAGGCCGCAACAGCGCCGTTGCGACGCTCATCCAGTGTTGCATTTAACACAGTGGATTCCTCTGCACGATTGTTGGGTGTGCGGGAGGATCCGCTGGATTCAGTGGTTATCATGAGCTTGTTCCTGTCGCCCTTAGCTCAGTAGTTCGCGAATCTCATCCATGATTGCCGCCTGCTCTTTGCGCGCGGCAAGGGCAGCCTCCATATCCACTTTCACGAACCGGACCGGCATGTTCGGCTGTAACTGACCAATCAGGTCCATGTCAGCCGAAATAACGCAACCCAGCATGAAATACCCCCCACCAGACACTGCATCGCGGTGCAGTACGATTGGCTCTGAGCCGCTCGGTACCTGAATGGAGCCGTAGGGATAACACGCATCGGTGATGTTGGACGGATCCGCGCCGGCACTGAACGGCTGTTCGCGTTCGACGAACTCAAGTTTGCGTCCGCCCTGAAAGCGATAACCCATGCGGTCGGCTTCGTTGGCGACTTTCCAGGTATCCTCGAAAAAACTGTCCTGGGACTGCTCAGTAATTCGATGCCAGTATAGCCCGGGCAGCACACGAAGCTCGGCCGGATTGGACGGACCGCGCCGCAACGCCACAGGTACCGAGATCCCATCCTTAACAGTTTTGCTGCTTTTGCCGAGTGGCAGCGAATCGCCCGGCTGCACAGGGCGGCCGTTAACACCACCGAGCGCACCGATGGCATAGGTCGAACGGCTGCCAAGGTGAACGGGCGTGGTAATGCCGCCGGAAATAGCAATGTAGATTCGCGCGCCGGATTTCAGAAAGTCGAAGGACAACACCTGGCCGGCTTTCACGGTGAAGGCGGTCCAGGTATCACGGGGCTCACCATCCACTTTCGGCGGCAGTTCTGCGCCGCAGACCGCGACGGTTACATCCCGTGTGAATTCAAGTTCCGGCCCGACGAATACGGATTCGAGCCCGGCCGCTCCCTCATCGTTGCCAACAAGCAGATTCGCTGTTTTGAGTGCCAGGCGATCCATGGCCCCACCCATGGGAATACCAAGATGATAATAGCCCGGCCGTCCCAGGTCCTGGATCGTGGTGGCAATACCGGCTGAGATTACATTAACGGTCATAAAGGGCCTCCATCAGCTTGGCGTTGGTACCGTCCATATCGGCATTGAACTCGCTTAGCGAAAAACGAACGTTTCTGATACGGGGCATGTATTCGCCGGCCTGCACCTGGGCAATCGCGGCATCATACTCTTCGCGATTGATTGGTTTAAATCTGACGATATCCCCCGGCTTAAAGAAAACCATGAAGTCTTTCAGGTAGGGAACACTTTGCTCTGGATCATAGATCGGCATGGGGGTGATACCGAACATCTGGTACCCGCCCGCGCCGCGCACGGAGTAGATGCAGGAAAAGCTGCCCCCGTAGCCAACCGTCTGCCGCGGTGTGTCGGTGCGCGGGCGGAGGTATTTTGGCACCTGGATCTGACGCGACCGGTCAACCATCTGATAGAGAAACGGCAGGCCGGAGACAAACCCGACCATGGATACGAACCAAGGTGCTCCGGAATGCGCCTCAATGAACTTCTCTACACTGTCATAGCCATTGATCGATGCTGCGTATTCGATGTCGGTCGCGCTGGGGTCCTGGTGGCGTTCGCGAAACCGCATCAGGGTATCGTAGGTCCACGGATCCTGGTAATAGACCGGAACTTCGATAATCCGTGTTTCCAGAACGTTTTCGCCCTGTTCCGCCTGTGCTTCCAGTCGTTTCAATTCCTTCATCATGTCATCGGGGTGAATCACATCCGGATCGAATTTGATCTGGAACGAAGCGTTGGCCGGACATATTTCGGTGACGCCCTTGATGTTGGCATTGCGCACTGCGTTGGTCATGGACAGTGAGACAAAGAATGCCTCAAGCGACATTTCTTCGTCGACTTCTACGAAAATGTGCTCATCGCCGCCAAATGTGTATCGACTACTCATGAGTTTGAGCCCCTTTTTGTTTGATGAGATCGAGGTTGTTTTCCAGCCACGGCTCCAGCCAACGGGTGTGGACAGCACTTTGCTTCAGCTCTTCACTCTCGAGCAAAGCCTGGAACAGCGGCGCGGTGGTGGGCAGCCCGTCGATATGAAGCTCGTCCAGGGCGCGTTTGAGTCGCAACAGTGCACGGTCGCGGTCTTCGGCCCATACAATCAGTTTGCCCAACAGCGAATCGTAGAAAGGCGGAACGGCATAGCCTGGATAGAGCATGTGATCGAAACGCACACCCGGCCCGTCCGGGGTGAGCAAGTTGCCGACGATGCCGGGAAACGGCATGAAATTATTGGCCGGATCCTCTGCGTTTAACCTCACTTCGATGGCGTGCCCGGTTCTGCGTATCGTCTCCTGTGTAACACGCATCTTTGTGCCGCCAGCGATCAAGATCATCTCGGCAACCAGGTCGAAGCCGCAGATCATTTCGGTCACAGGATGCTCCACCTGGATGCGGGTGTTCATCTCGATGAAATAGAAGTTTCCTGTCTCGTCGTCGTAGAGATACTCGATGGTGCCGGCGCCTTTATAATAGACAGCCTTTGCCAGCGCGACGGCCGAGCGGTACAGCTCGTCGCGAACCCGATCATCCAGGGCGACCGACGGCGCTTCTTCCCACACCTTCTGGCGGCGGCGCTGCAAAGAGCACTCACGCTCAAAGAAATGTACGACGTTTTCGCCATCACCCAGTATCTGGACCTCGATATGCCGCGCACGCTCAATGACTTTCTCTATATAGACGCCTCCGTCACCGAACGTTGCCGCGGCCTCCGAGGAAGCCTGGGGAGCAAGCTCCCGGAACTGATCAGCATCATGGGCAACACGGATACCGCGCCCGCCGCCTCCGGCGGCCGCCTTGATCATTACTGGGAAGCCAATTTTCTCTGCTATTTTCGCCGCGGCCTCCATGTCCTCTATGACACCATCACTGCCTGGCACCGTTGGTACATTCGCCTTCTTCGCCTCACTCCGCGCAGCCGCCTTATCGCCCATCAGGCGGATGGTGTCGCCGTCCGGACCGACGAAAAGGAGGCCTGCGGCGGCTACGGCGTCTGCAAAGTCTGCATTTTCGGCGAGAAAACCATAACCCGGATGGACAGCGTCGGCACCGGTTTCCTTCGCCGCCCTAAGGATCGCGTCGATACAGAGATAGGATTTTGCCGCTTGCGGCGGGCCGATGTTGACCGTTTCATCCGCCATCTGCACAGCTCGACTTTCAGTGTCAGCGTCGCTGTGCACGACCACAGTAGCGATGCCGAGATCGCGTGCGGCGCGGATGATTCGGACTGCTATTTCACCCCGGTTGGCAATCAGCAGTTTTTTAATGCCTGGGTTTTTCATGATTACCTCAGCTCAATTCGGCAATAATCTGCCCTGCCATAACGGGTTCACCGTCACTGACCGGAAAGTCGGCAATCGTTCCATCGGCATCCGCTTTAACTTCATGGAAGGTTTTCATAACCTCGACAAGACCAAGAGTGTCGCCTTTGGCGACGGTATCGCCAATTTCAAAGTAGCTGGCCTGGTCCGGCGCCGGTTTACGGTAAAACGTTCCTGGGATGGGTGATTTCACGTCATGCTTAGCCATCGGTAATGTCTCCTGATTGTTGTTGTTCTGGCGCTGTCTCAGGCCGTTTAAAGCTGGTTGATTGCTTCATTGACCGCCTTGGCGATGTCAATGGCATTGGGTGTGTCAGAGTGGACACAAACGGTCTCGGCGCGCACGGGCAGTGACTTTCCGTTGACGCTGTCCACTTTGCCATTGCGCATGGCGTCGAGAACGCGCGATGCCGCGTATCCGGGGTCAACCTCGCCGTGCGACCGTGTGATGATCAGCCTTCCGTTGTCATCATATTCCAGATCGGCATAGAACTCTGCCAGGAAGGGGATGCCGCGTTCCTTGTAAACCATTTCGTGCTGGGTACCAGCCAGGCCAAGCACAGGCACACCATAGACTTCGGCGGCATCGGCGACGGCATGAGCGATGTGCTCCATGCGCGCTGCCATGCCATAGAGTGCGCCGTGTGGTTTGAGGTGGGACAGGGCGACACCGCTGGCGTCGAGAAAGCCCTTCAGCGCGCCGATCTGATAGAGGATGATATTGGCCATTTCCTCACGGTCAATCTTCATTTCGCGCCGGCCGAATCCCGCCAGATCGGGAAGCGAGAAATGTGCGCCGATTTTGACGTTATTCCTGCGCGCCAGTTCTACGGTGCTGCGCATGTGGTTAGGATCGGAGCCGTGAAAACCGCAGGCTATGTTGGCCTGGGTGATGTACGGCATCATGCCTTCGTCGTCACCCATCTTGTAAAGGCCGAAGCTTTCGCCCATGTCACAATTCACATCTACATGCATCGTTTGTGCTCCTTAATTCTTGAGAGAGGCAACGTACCGAAGCCTGATCTGGTCTGCGATGACCGCCAGTATCAGCAGAATGCCGAGCACGACGGTTTGTAAGTAGGATTCGATTTGCGCCAGGTTCATGCCGTTCTGAATCAGGCCGATGAACAGGGCACCCAGGACGACGCTTTCCAGACGCCCCACACCACCTCGCAGACTGACCCCGGCGATGACGCAGGCGGCAATTGACTCCAATGGCATCGAAGCACCAATGTTGGCCTCACCGGTATCAATACGGGCCGTCAAAAGCATACCCGCGACGGCGGCAAAAAAAGCGCTCAGCACATAGGTGTAGAACAACGTGGCTTTGGTGTTGATGCCGGACAGTGATGCAGCCTTCGGGTTGCCGCCAACTGCATAAAAATACCGGCCCTGAGGCGTGCGGTAGAGGAACACGTATAGGGCGATGGCCAGCAATGCAGCGACGAAGACCGGTGCGGGTATACCGAGCAGGGCACCATAACCAAAGGTGTCACTGAAGGCCCGAGGCATGCCGTAAACAGGTACGCCACCGGTCAGGTAGAGTGCGACACCGAAACCGACCGATGCCATACCGAGCGACACCATGAAAGGCGACACGTTGAAGAAGGCGACGCCCGCACCGTTAACGATACCGATCGTGACCCCTGCCAGAATGCCGGACAAACAGCCGAGCGCGATGGCCAACCAGACCATGTCGGGGGCAATGGCGAAGATGGCAGCCATAACCATGGCCCCGACCACTGAGCTCAGTGCCAGAGCAGTGCCAACTGACAGGTCAAAGCCCCCGGTGAGCAGAGCCATCATCTGGCCGAGTGCAACAATCATGAGGTAGACCGATTGGCGAAGCACGTTCATCAGGTTTTGCAGCGTGAGGAAGTTTTCCGACAACAGCGAGAACACCACCATGGCGATGAACAGAAGAAATGGCAGAATGCCGAGCTTCACGAACAGGCGCTTGGTTAAGTTCCCAATGCCGCCGATCGCCGGTGCGTTCGGCGCAGTAACAGATTGCTCAGCCATTAACAGGCCTCCTTTTCGAAGAAATGGGCAAGCACCTTCTCTTCAGTGAGTTGATCGGCCTGCAGTTCGGCCTGAGTCCGTCCCTGGTAAAAAACGTAGGCGCGGGTCGTAAGATGAAGTATTTCAGGCAGGTCGGACGAGATAATGACGATGGCCACGCCACCGCGTGCGAGCTCAACAATAAACTCGTAAATGGAAGCGCGTGTGCCGACATCTACGCCGACCGTTGGTTCGTCGAAGACGATCAGGTCATAGTTGCGGGTCAGGGCCCGGGCGAGCATCACCTTTTGCTGGTTGCCACCGGAAAAGTGCTCAACCGTACGTTCAATCAGCGGCGGCGACAGGTTGAGCCGTGTGGTAAGTGCTTCGACTGCCCTTTTTTCGCCACCACGATTGATGAATATACCTTTTGAGAATGGCTCGATGTCGAGTGAAGCGAGTGCAACATTCTCGCGCACCGAGCGCATCATCATCAGGCCCTCATGGCGCCTATCGGCGGGTAAGTAGAGGAAACCATCGCGTATATTGCGTTTTGGTGTGTGGCCAGTGATGCCTTGGCTATTCAGCGTGACCGTCCCGGAGCGGATTGCCAGTGCACCGAAACAGGCCTGCATCATCTCCGATTTTCCCGACCCAACCAGGCCGGCCATGCCGACAATCTCACCCGCCCGGACAGTCAGCGACGCGTCAACCACCAAGCCGTCGTTTGTTGTTACATTCCTGGCGTCGAGCACTACGTCGCCCGGCGCATTCAGGTTCAGCTCCGGAAAGATGGCGCCGACCACGCGTCCGGTCATGAGCTGCACCAGATCATCTTCCGTTGCGTCCGCCGCCTCGACAGTTTCGATATAGCGGCCATCGCGAAGAACAGTGATACGATCAGCGATGCGGCGAATCTCGGCCATTCGGTGAGTGATGTAGATGACTCCGACCCCGCGTTTCTTCAAACCGCCGATCAATTCGAACAACTGGTCAGTCTCATGCGTGGTGAGAGAGGCCGTAGGTTCATCAAGAATCAAAACCTGCAGTTCAGAACGAAATGCCTTGGCGATCTCAACCATCTGCTGTTCTGCACGGGTGAGTTGATCCACCCGCTGGTCGGGCCTCAACGCGAAGCCAAGCTCATCAAGCGTCTCCTTTGCCTCGCGGCTGATGCGGGCGCGGTCGAGTAATCCGGCGCGCCTGGGCTCGGCGCCAAGGAACAGGTTCTCCTCCACAGTCATTTGAGAGATCAGTGAAAATTCCTGGAAAACCGCCGAAATTCCCAGGGAGCGAGCGTCGTGAACCGAAGCCAGTGTCACCGGCATACCTTTATAGGAGATTTGACCGCTGCTCGGCTGGTTGGCACCAGCCAGGATGGAAATCAGGGTCGACTTTCCTGCTCCATTCTCACCGAACAGAACATGCACTTCGCCGGCAAGCAGTTCGAAATCCACGCCATCGAGCGCCCGGACTCCAGGATAGTCCTTGGTAATGGCCTGGGTCTGGAGGAGTGGGAGCGGAGTTACCCCCGCCTCCTCACGACCCTGCTGTTTGTTGATTGAATTCAACATGACTTATTTTACCGAGAAGACTGGGCGGAAGCCGTCTGGTGCCAGGGTCGAAGCCGGGTCGAACTCGTCGTAGTTTTCCTGTGTTACCACGTAGAGCTCAGGGCCGACGTGCTTGAGATAATCCTTGCCTTCCAGTATCCGCACCGCCTGGTCGACAGCGATACGACCCTGGATGACGGTGGAATCGGTTGGCGCAGCAAGGATCTGGCCACGCGCGATACCTCGATCAACACCCGGAGCATAATAATATGAAACTACCTTTACTTTGTCCGTCAGACCCCGTGAACGCAGGATTGGAATGGCCGCTTCTGCTGTGACCGCAGTGCCGACAATGTAGTCAAGATCCGGATAGGTCTGGAGGGTATCCTCGACGAGCCTTGCCTGGGCTTCCTTACCGGTGTCGCCGTATTTCGTTTCTACCATCTTGATCGCCGAACCCTCTACCGCGCCCAGAAAGCCGGCATTACCCGCTTCGACCCAGCCAGCACCGGCGGGACCCGGGAACCAGGCTACTTTCGCTGACTCACCACCGGCAGGATGCAGGTCGGCCAGGAATTCACCGGCCTTGGCGCCCATTTCGCCAAAGGATACCAGCGACTTGGCCGAGAGCTGGTCGGACGACATACCGTTGATAACGTCGATGACCGGGATGCCGTTCTCACTGATCTCGGCTACCAGGTTGTTAAGCCCGTCATAGGCGATGGCGCCGATAATAACGGCATCAGCACCTGCGGAAACGCAATCCTCGATCTGCGAGATCTGAGTGTTGAGGTTGGTGTAACCACCGGCGTCAGTCACAGTGGCTGCCACACCTAGCCGCTTGGCTTCTTCGGTGATGCCGTAGTTGACGCCAAGCCAGTAGGCATCCTTCATGTGCGGAAAAGAAACGCAGAGATTCCACTTCTTCGAGGCTTCGTCGAGTGGTTCGTAATCCACCTTGCTGCGTGGACTCTCCATGTTGAACGGCTGGGTCCAGACTTCGACGGGATAGGGGTACCATTCTGCAGCCATTGCGCTGCTGGATAGTGCAAATGCCATTGCCACGGTCGCGGTGGACGCGCTGAGAATTTTTTTCATTATTGTTTCTCCTGTTGTGAAAGGAGCTGCTCTGCCCCAGCGCCAGTCCCTTTGGAAAGGCGCTAAGAAAATCATAGGATGGGACAGTAAATTTGTATAATACGATTTTCAGTGACCCAATATCTTATAAACTGATATGTTGATTATTGTCCTGTCACGGCCAATGCCGACATGGCACACTGACTTTAATGCCACTGATATATTTCTATAATTATGAAATAAAAGGAAAATTGAAAAGGTACCGAGACTGCATGACGAGGTAACTAGTGACCTCAGTGCAATCCGACATTATTTTTCACTCTGTTTAATCAATAGTCATTATAAAAATTATGAATATACCTACGATTCGCCAGATCCGTTACTTCATTGCCGTAGCGAATTTAGGGCAGATTTCACGCGCGGCCCTGGAGCTTAATGTCTCCCAATCTGCAGTGACAACGGCTGTAAAACAGCTCGAAGAAATTGTCGGAACCCCGCTGCTCGCAAGGCATGCTGGTGGGGTGGCACTGACCTACGAGGGCAATATTTTTCTTGATCACGCCCGACGAATAATGGCTGTGGTGGAGGAGGCAGTCAGGTCGCCGCGCCGCTTGCGCGATGACGTAAAGGGCACTCTTCGTTTGGCAATGACCTACACGGTTGCTGGCTACTATATTCCAACTTATATCGAGCGGTTCCTTCGCGTCTTCCCCGGCGTGGACCTGCAGTTGACCGAATCTTCGCGAACTTCGATCGAAGACGGGCTTGCGTCGGGGATATTTGATCTCGCAGTGATGTTGACCTCTAATATCGTCGATCAGGAGGGAATAACCTACGAAACACTGCTGCAATCACGCCGCAGGCTGTGGTTGTCGTCGAACCACCCCCTTCTGGAACTGCCATCGATCACCCTGGCCGATGTTGCTGCCCAGCCCTACATCATGCTGACGGTCGACGAAGCCAGTAACACCGCGCAGCGCTACTGGAATCGCACGAACTATCGACCACATACAATTTTCAGAACGAGTTCAGTTGAAGCCGTGCGCTCAATGGTTGCCAGCGGCATGGGGGTCACGATCCTGTCTGACATGATCTATCGGCCATGGTCGCTCGATGGGCGCCGCGTCGAGGTCATCTCACTGGCCGACCGGATACCGACAATGGATGTCGGTCTCGCCTGGGCAACCAATGTCGAGCAAAACACGGCCGTTTCCGCTTTCCGTGAATTTATGCATGTTGGCGAAGAGCCTGACGTGCGGTGAATACATCATCAACTAGTTACACTTTTTCAGGCTTGGGGCGAAAACACCGACTGAAATCGAGCACGCCGTCATGACGGCTGAAGCATTATTTCGGCCTATCGAAAAACAATAGTTCTGAACGTCGTTGTCACTTCAGTCGCTGTATCTGTGGATACCTGATTCCGCGGGCGGTTCATCCCCACTGAGCAAAGGGTCGCTAATGCCATTATCGGTGTCATGAATATCAGAGACTTGCCAAACTGAACCTCGGGTTGTTCACTCAGTCTTATTGTCCACTACCAATGAATACCCGTGATAGGTGAACGATCTCCTTAAGGACGAAACAAGGGCGTGAGATTGAGCTTTAGCCCCAACCGCGCCAACGAAATATGAGCCTGTAAACCAAGCATTCTGTTCGATCAAAGACACCTCAAGCCGGACATATTTTCAGGCTTTGCAAACGGTCTGCTACGAATCCAAGCTGGTTTAAATAGGAGGTAGGGCAACGGTCAACTTGGTCAAACTACGACACTGAATCCAGACATCATTGAAGAAGGGTTCGACATCGCGCTACGGATCGGCCACCTGAAAGGTTCCTCCCTGATCGCCAAACGGCTTGCTACGGTACGACTGGTTCTGTGCGCGTCACCGGACTACCTTGAGCAATACGGCACACCGAAGCGCCCGTAAGATCTCAGCGGCCACCAGTATCTGCGCTACAGTTACATGAACATGGATCCCGGCCATTCGCTACAGAAATGACAGCATGGCAACGGTCGCGAAGCCACCAGAGGGATGATCAGCAACAACGGCGACGTACTTGTAGCAGCGGCTGTTACCGGAGCCGGAATTGCCCTGCAACCCACCTTCGTGTCGGGAAATGCTGGTGACGAGGTCGGTCAGCAGTACGCCGGGGTATGTCCACTTTCAACAATCTCTCGTCTGTGAGAGTCCGTGGCCAAACACACTTTATAAGGAGGGTCTCTCCGTGGAAATGGGCCTGAAAGGCAAGAATGCCGTAGTCACCGGCGGTAGCAAGGGTATTGGCCGTTCCATCGCGCTGGCGTTGGCGGCCGAGGGTGTTAACGTGGCAATTTGTGCCCGCAGTGAGGGGCCACTGGATGACACCCTGACGGAGATTGAGGCGCTGGGCGTAAAGGGCTACCGGGAGGTCTGCGATGTTGGCGACAAGCACCGTCTGGACGCCTTTCTGGATAACGTGAAAGGCACCCTTGGCAGTGTGGATATCCTGGTGTGCAACGTCTCCGCACTGGGTGCGGGCAACAATCTGAAGGCCTGGGATGCCAATATCACCCTGGATCTGCTGTCGACGGTCCGGGCGGTGGACAAGGTGCTGCCCTGGATGAAGGAAGCCGGCAGCGGCAACATCATTATCCTGTCGTCCATCTCCGGTATCGAGGTGGGAACCTCCCAACCCTATGCAGCCACCAAGGCGGCTCTGATCAGCTATGCCAAATCACTGGCGGTCGACCATGGCCCCGATGGCATCCGCGTCAACAGCATTGCCCCGGGCTCCATAAAATTCCCCGGCGGCGTCTGGGACAAGGCAGAGAAGGCCGGCTCCGATCGCTACCACAATACCCTGAAAAGAATCCCCTGGGGCCGCTTCGGTCGCCCGGAGGAAGTGGCTAATGTAGCGGTCTTCCTGGCCTCCAACGCCGCCAGTTGGGTCACTGGAGCCTGCATTCCTGTAGACGGCGCCCAGCACCGGTCCAATATGTAAGGTTAGCCACGGACGACCTGTATGGCCCCCTCCCCCGGATTGGTGATTTCTGCAGGCACCACGCGCCATGACGCCTCAGAACATCTTGCCCGGAAGCCAAAGCACCAGTGCCGGGAACAGCAGCAGCAGGGCGATGCGCACCAGGTCCGCCATCAGGAACGGCACGATGCCGCGGAAGATGGTCGACTGCCGAACGTCGCCAGCCGCGCCCTGGATCACGAACAGGTTCATGCCCACCGGCGGCGTGATCAACCCGATCTCGGCGACGGTGACCACCACGATGCCGAACCAGACGGGGTCGAAGCCCAGGCTCGCGACAATGGGAAAGATGAACGGGATGGTCAGCAGGACCATGGACAGGGCATCCATGACGCAGCCCAGCAGCAGATAGAAGGCGACGATGAGGAGCAGTGTCATGACCGGCGTCAGTCCCGCCCCCTCGATCAGGTCCACCAGGTAGAACGGCAGGTTCGAGGTCTCAATGAAGTAGTTGAACAGGGCGGCACCGATCAGGATCAAAAAGATCATGCCGGTGACCTCGGCGGCCTGCCAGACGCTGGCGAGGAACGCCGAGCGGGTCAGGGAACCCGAAACCAGAGCGATTAGGAAGGCGCCCAGGGCTCCGACGGCCGCCGCCTCGGTGGGTGAGAACCAGCCCAGATACATGCCGCCGATCACCAGCAGGAAAAGACCCAGCACGGTCCACACCCGGCCGAGTACGCTCAGGCGCTCACGCCAGCTGTGACGTTCCGCCGGCGGCCCCAGTTCCGGCTTCAGCCGTACCCAGAGCCAGGCGGCGGCCATGTAAAGCAGCATAGCGACCAGCCCGGGGATGAGGGCGCCGATGAACAACTGGCCTATGGAGGTCCCAGTCAGCAGCCCGTATATGACCAGGATGATCGAAGGCGGAATCAGCACGCCGAGCGTCCCGCCGGCAGCGATGGAGGCCGTCGCCAGGCGATCGTCGTAGCCGTGTCGCCGCATCTCCGGCAGCGCCACGCCACACATGGTGGCGCTGGTGGCAAGGGATGATCCACATATGGCGCCGAACAGGGCGCAGGCACCGATGGTGGCCATGGCCAGTCCGCCCCGCAAGTGGCCGGTAAAGGCGTTGACGGCATCATAAAGACTGCGGGACAGCCCCGCCTGTGCGGCGAAAATGCCCATCAGGATGAACAACGGAACCACCGACAGATTGTAGGGGAATACCGCCCCAAAGGGTGCCGCCCCGAGCACAAAGGCGGTGCCGCTCCAACTGTTCAGCAGGGTGAAGCCGCCAATGCCGGTCAGAGACATCGCCACTGCAACCGGCACCCGGAAAAAAATCAGGATCACGGTAACGACAAAGCCCAGAAGGCCAATCACGGGGGGCGTCATATCGCTCGCTCTTTCAAGAGGATCTGAGCAGACCGGCGAGGGCTTGTAACGTCGCCAGCACTGCGGCGAGCACCGACAAGGCGGAGCCAACCAGCAGCGGCACCCAGTACCAGATCATGGGGATGCGAATGTTCTGCGAGACGTCACCAAACATCATCTGCATCTTCGCCGCCTCCCAGCCGTAGTAGAGGATCAGCCCCATCAGCACTACCCCGCCCAACGAGGCAAGGGCGGCAAGCAGCGACTGGATGCGTCGGGGGAGAAGCTGGCTGAGCAGGTCGACGCTGACGTGGGCGTCGCGGTGGAAGGCGAAGGGGATGGCCGCGAACCCGGTGGCCAGGATCAACAGCTGAACGATGTCCACCACGCCGGGAATGGCTGTGTCGAAGAAGCGCAGTCCGATATCCACCACCGTAACCACGGCGGCACCCAGCAGGCAGGCGACACCGAACAGGGCCGTGGCACGAAAGACCAGAGCCACAGCCCGGGACCAGAGCCCCGGGCGGTGGCCGGGGTCACCGGCCCCTTTCCCGTCTGGCTTAGTTGGTAAACTCAGAGACATACTTCTGCGCCGCCTCATAAATCTCCCGTGGATTCTCGACACCCTGATCCTTAAGCGATTCGAGATAACGGTTGATCATGGGCTGCAGTTCCTCGCGCCAGCGAGCACGCTCCGCGTCGCTCAGCTCGGTGATCTCGTTGCCCTGTGCCTTGACGGCGTCCAGGCCGGCCTGGTCCCACTTGTCCCACCAGTCGCCGAACCTGGCCATCAGCGCGTCGCCGGAGAGGCTGTCGATGCAGCCGCGGACATCCTTGGGCAGCGAGTCATACTTGCGCTGATTCATCACGAAGAAGAAGGAGACCGTGTAGACGCCACCGTCCAGATGGTAGTCCAGCACTTCGTCGAGCCGGAAAGATTTCACCGGGTCCCAGGGGAACACGGTGCCGTCGATCACGCCCTTCTGCAGGCTTTCGTAAACCTGTCCGGGGGGCATGCCCACCGGCTCGGCACCAAGTTCATCAAGCATCATGGAGACGGCCGGGCTGGGGGTGCGGATACGCAGGCCTTCCAGATCCTCCATGGAGGTGACCTTGGTATCGCGGGTATGGATCACGCCACCGTTGTGGGCATGCAGCGCCAGCACCTTCAGGCCCCGGTATTCCGGCTTCAGGTACTCCGGATAAAGCTTCCAGAGGGTGCGGCTGGCGACGCCGGCATCCGCTACCAGGAATGGGATGTCGATGATTGAGGTACGCGGGAAGCGCCCGCGCGGGATACCGGTCAGGCCGTGGGCGATATCGACTACGCCAGCCATCACCTGCTCCTGCTGGCTGGCGACCCCGCCCATCTGCGTGCCGCCGGGGTAGATCTGCACCTCCACCTGACCGTCGGTGCACTGCTTCAGGTCCTCGGCCCAGGGCTCGATGAAGTCGGTGTGGATGCCGTGCACCGGCGGCAGGAAGTGGCTCAGTTTCAGGGTGATCTTCTGCTCGGCGGCGGCCGGCAGCGCCGTCATCGCAGCCAGGGCAACCCCGGCAATCAGGCTTCGTTGGAACATTGGCTTCTCTCCTCGTTGGCTATCTTGGTTTTTGGTTTTATTTTATAGAGCGAGGCTAATCTTGCCCCTCGCCCGCGAGCAACACGCCATCATGCGGTTGCCCTCGCCGCGCTCCTCCCGACTGAGCACCCGATCGCGATGGTCGATGTCCTCACCCGAGGTCACCGTCACCTCACAGGTGCCGCACAGACCTTCCTCGCAGTCGCTGGCCACATCAATACCGGCCGCGCGCAGGGCCTCCAGCAGGGTCTGATCCGGTGCCACCCGCACGGTTAAGCCACTGTCTTCCAGGACCACGTCGAAGGCCTCTTCCTTGCCTGGATCCAGCAAGGCGCCGGCCGCGCCGAAGTGTTCTACGTGCAGCATACCGGCGGGCCAGCCGTCAGTAGCCAGCTCCAGAGCCTCGAGCAGTCGCTCGGGGCCACAGGCGTATATCTGGCGTCCCTCGGACGGCTCGCCAATGGCGGCGTCAATCCGCAGCCTCACACCTTCGTCGCTGGGGTAAAGGTGCAGCCGCTCCCCGTGCTCCGCCGCCAGTCGATCCAGGAATGCCATGGTCCGACGCGAGCGTCCGGCGTAGTGCAGTGTATACGGCTTGCCCAGGCGCTTGAGCCGATCGGCCATGGTAATGATGGGGGTGACGCCGATACCGCCGGCGATGAGGACATATTCCTCGGCGCGCTCGTCCAGGCGGAAGTGGTTCTTGGGCCCGCGGATGCCAATCTCGTCGCCCACCTGCAAACGATCGTGGACGTAAATCGAGCCTCCGCGGCTCGCCGGCTCGCGCAATACCGCGAGCTCCAGTCGCTCGGGATGAGCCGGATCGCCGCACAGGGAATAGTGCCGCCCCATCTCATCCAGCAGCAGCTCGACGTGGGCTCCGGGCGTCCAGTTCGGCAAGGGCCGCCCATGGGGATCTTCCAGGCTCAGGCCGACAATGTCCTTCGCCAGCACGCGCTTGTCCGCCAGACGCACAGTGCGGGCAAGGTCCTTGACCGACGGCGCGCCGATATCGAAGTCCATGCGCGGCTCGCGGGCCTGGTCCGAACGCCGCTCGGGGTTGTTTACCGGATCCCAGCGCACCCGGAGGTGGTCCGGGCCGCGGAAAGAAGTGTTGGGCAGGTAGGTGAACTGCTGATCCGGCACCAGCTCCATGTGGGGCAGCCGACGCGTGAACTCCTCAAGGAAGATCCGCATTTCCATCCGGGCGATGTTCTTGCCCATGCACTGATGACTGCCATAACCGAAGGTCAGGTGTTCCACCGCGTTGTCGCGGTAGAGGTCCAGCTCGTCGGGGTTCTCGAAGTGGCGCTCGTCGTGGTTGCCGGAGGCGGTGACCATCAGAAGCCGCGCGCCCTCCGGAAGCTGCACATCACCAACGGTCACCGGGCGGGTGGTGATGCGCCGCCAGGCGACAACGGATCCGGTATGGCGCAGGCATTCCTCGACGGCATTGGGTATCAGCCGCGGCTTACGGCAGACCTCCTCCCACAACTCACGCTGCTCCAGCAACCGACGGAACATATTGGCCGAGGCGTGTGCGGTGGTCTCGTGGGCAGCGACGATGATGGCCATCATCATCGAGTGCAGATAGCTGTCGGTGACGACCTCCGGGTAGCTCGCCTGCTGGCGAATGGCGTAGCGCATCCAGCCCGGGCCGTCCGGGGTGGCCCGCATCTTCTCCAGCACCTTGCCGGCGTACTGCCAGAAGTTGCCCACGGCATGGGCCACCTTGATCTGTTCGTCTTTGGAGGGCCGGCCCCAGGTATTCACGGTGTGCGCGATGGAGTATTCGCGCAGCTTGTCCATGTCCTCCTCCGGCACACCCAGGAAGTGCAGGGCCACCGTCAGGGGGATCTCCCAGAGCATTTCATCGACCAGGTCCGCTTCACCCTGGTCGATGATTCGGTCCAGAGCCTCCCGGGTAAGACGCCGCACCATCGGCTTGTGCCCTTCCAGGTTCTCCGGCGTGAAGTGCTCCATCAGGACCCGGCGCCGCTCGGTGTGCTGAGGTTCATCCTCGTTCACCAGGGTGCGGTTCATGGCGTAGTCGTAGCCGCGCAGCACGTCCTGCGCCTCCTGGGACACCGGTGTGATTTTCTCCAGGGCTATCGCGGGGGAGAAGGTGATGTTATCGCGGAACGCCGCCTTGATGTCGTCGTAGCGGCTAATCACCCAGTAGTCGAGCTTGGGGCTATAAAATACCGGCGCCTGATCCCGTGACCAGCGCAACGCCTCCGCCGGATCCAGCTGATAGTCGCTGCCAAAGGGGTCGAACTCCGCCGCCTGGTGCGAGACCGGGCAGCCATCAGCGGCGGTTCCAGTGACGGGGCACCCCATGGCGGGATGGTTCTGCTGCTTGTCCGCGCTCTGGCTTGTCACGGCCTCCTCCATATCATTTACAAATAACGCACACATCGTGCATTATTTGAGAATAGAACCGGTTTAGCGGTTCGTCAAACACTGGAGGGAGATACATCGCATGAGTTCCTTGCAGACCTTGTCCCGGGGGCTGACCGCCCTGGAACTGGTGGCCCAAAAGGAAAACGGCCTGGCGATAGCCGAGCTGGCGGAGGCCATGGGCGTGCACCGGGCGATCGTCTATCGGTTGGTCTCGACTCTGGAGGGCCATGGTCTGGTGACCCGGAGCCGCGATGGCCGGATCTGCCTCGGGGGCGGGGTAGTGGCGCTGGCATCACGGGTCGAACCGCAGCTGCGGGCCATGGCCCGCCCCTTGCTGCAGGAGCTGGCCGAACGCACCCAGGCGACGGCGTTTTTGTGCGTCGGTCACGGGGAGGAGTGCGTCGCCATCGAGGTAGCGGAACCGGAGACGCTGTTGCTGCGGGTCTCCTACCGTGTGGGCAGCCGCCATCCGCTCGAGCGGGGCGCAGCGGGCATCGCCGTAGCCGCCCTGCGACCGGAGCGTTCCGAGGATTCCGAAGCGTTGCGCCAGGCCCGGCGCGATGGCTATAGCGTCACCCGGGGGCAGCTTCAGGCCGGGGCCGTCGGCGTGGCCGCGCCGCTGGTGTATCCCGTTGACAGCCACTTCCGCTTCGAAGGCTGCGTCGGTGTGGTGGCGCTGCAGGATCTGGATGTGGAGGCCGCCACTGCGGCGACCGTCGACTGCGCGGGGCGACTGGTAAGACGAATGGAGTAAAGCGGATGCGGTGTGGCGCCATGGCGCTTGCGATCCAGATCCGGTGCCGGGAGGTTTGGGTTGTTGAAATCCCGGTAAGGCTGTGCTTATCTGAGAAATCAAGTTGTTACTGACAACCAAAATCCGAGCCTGGCAGGCGCTCGGTGCGTACCCTGGGGAAGAGTCATGAGCGATTTTGAGTACCAAAGCGGTTTTCGCAATCAATTCGCCACCGAGGCCCTGCCCGGGGCGCTACCCGAGGGGCAGAACGCGCCGCAGCGCTGCCCCTATGGCCTCTATGCCGAGCAGTTCAGTGGCAGCGCCTTCACCGCGCCGCGTAGCCATAACCTGCGCAGCTGGCTATACCGCATCCGCCCCTCAGCCGCGCAGTCGGCCTACCGTCCGTTTGAGGTCGGGCAGTTATCCACGGCGCCGGACTCGGAGGTAGCGGCAGACCCGAACCAGATGCGCTGGGATCCGCTGCCGATGCCGCAGGCGGCCACCAACTTCATCGACGGCCTGTTCACCATGGCCACCAACGGTGACGCCGGCACTCAGATCGGCTGCGGGATTCACCTCTACACGCTCAACGCCGACATGACCGAGAGTTTCTTCTACGATGCCGACGGCGAACTGCTGGTGGTGCCCCAACTGGGCACACTGGTGCTGCGCACCGAACAGGGCCTGCTCGAGGTCGCCCCAGGCGAGATCGCCGTGCTGCCGCGCGGCCTCAAGTTCCAGGTCCGCCGCGCCGCCGGCACCGACGCCGCCCGCGGCTACATCTGCGAGAACTACGCCAGCCCCTTCGAACTGCCCGGGCTGGGCCCAATCGGCGCCAATGGCTTGGCCAACCCTCGCGACTTTCTCACTCCCACGGCCTACTACGAAGATACACAGGGCGAGTTCGAACTCATCGCCAAGTTTGGCGGCAAGCTCTGGGCGGCCGAGCTTGATCACTCGCCGCTGGACGTGGTTGCGTGGCACGGCAACTACGCGCCCTACAAATACGATCTGGCGCGCTTCAACACCATCAACACGGTGAGCTTCGACCACCCGGACCCGTCGATCTTCACCGTCCTGACCTCGCCCTCGGACACCGCAGGCATGGCCAATATCGACTTCGTTATTTTTCCTCCGCGCTGGATGGTGGCCGAGCACACCTTCCGACCGCCCTACTTCCACCGCAACATCATGAGCGAGTATATGGGCCTGATCCACGGGACCTACGATGCCAAGGCCGAAGGCTTCGTGCCCGGGGGCTCCAGCCTGCACAATTGCATGTCGCCCCACGGGCCCGACGCAAATACCTTCGACAAGGCTTCCTCCGAGGAGCTCATGCCGCAATATCAGGGGAATACGCTAGCCTTCATGTTCGAGAGCCGCTACGTTTTCAACCCCACCCCGTCGGCGCTGTCCGCCGGTTTCCGCCAGCACGACTACGTGGATGTGTGGCATGGGCTACACTCGCACTTCAAGCCAGACGCGCACTAAACGACTCAAAGGATTCCGGCTATGAAACTTGCAACACTCAAGACCGATACCCGCGACGGGCAGTTGATCGTGGTCTCCCGGGACCATGCCCGTGCCGCCAGGGTGCCGCAGATCGCCCCGACCTTGCAGGCTGCCATCGAAGATTGGGACACCCTCGCGCCGCGCCTGGAGGAGGTCTACCACGCTCTCAGTGAGGGCAAAGTGGAGGGAGCCTTCGAACTGGACCTCAAAGCCCTGCACTCGCCGCTGCCACGGGCCTACCAGTGGGCCGACGGCTCAGCCTATCTCAATCACGTGCAGCTGGTGCGCCAGGCCCGCGGTGCGGAGATGCCAGAAACCTTCTGGACCGACCCACTCATGTACCAGGGCGCCTCCGATCGTTTCATCGGGCCCTACGACCCGGTGGAAGCCGGCAGTGAGGACTGGGGCATCGATTTCGAAGGCGAGATCGCTGTAGTCACCGATGACGTGCCCATGGGGGTGAGCCCCGAGCAGGCCGCCGGGCACATCAAACTGCTGATGCTGGTCAACGACGTCAGCCTGCGTGGCCTGATCCCAGGCGAGCTGGCCAAGGGCTTCGGCTTCTTCCAGTCCAAGCCGGCCTCCAGCTTCTCGCCGATTGCCGTTACCCCGGACGAGCTGGGCGACGCCTGGCAGGAAGGGCGCGTGCATCTGCCGCTGACGGTACATCTGAACGGTGAGAAGTTCGGTGAGCCCCAGGCCGGACCGGACATGATCTTCAGCTTCCCGGAGTTGGTCGCCCATGCTGCCAAGACCCGCTACCTCGGGGCCGGGGCCATCGTAGGCTCTGGCACGGTGTCTAACCCGGACACCGAGGGCGGCCCGGGCAGACCGGTGGCCGACGGCGGAGTCGGCTACAGCTGCCTGGCGGAGATACGCATGGTGGAAAAGATCCTCCACGGCGAGATCAAGAGCCCGTTCATGCGTTTTGGCGATCGGGTGCGCATCGAGATGTTCGATGGCGAGGGCAAGAGCATCTTCGGCGCCATCGACCAGGAGGTGGTGCGCTACGAGGGGGCGTCATGAAGCTGTACGGCTACTACCGCTCGTCGACCTCCTACCGGGTGCGGATCGCGCTCAATCTCAAGGAGCTGGACTACCGGCAGCAGCCGGTGAACCTGCTCCAGGGCGAGCACCGGGAAGGACCCTACCGGCAACTGAACCCACAGGGCCTGGTGCCTGCCCTGGAGACTGACGAGGGCGAACAGCTAACCCAGTCGCTGGCGATCTGCGAATACCTGGAGGAACGTTACCCCGAGCCGTCGCTGCTGCCAGCGAACGCCGTCGACCGCGCGCGTGTCCGGGCCATTGTAGGCCTGCTGGCGATCGAGATTCATCCGCTCAACAACCTGCGGGTGCTCAAGTATCTTACCGGAGAACTGGGTATCAACGAGGAAACCAAGCTCGGCTGGTATCGCCACTGGATCGCCGAGGGCTTCGATGCGCTGGAGGCAATGCTCGCCGGTGACCCACGCACCGGCCGCTATTGTCACGGCGACCAGCCGGGGCTGGCGGACGCTTGCCTGGTGCCCCAGGTCTACAACGCCGAGCGCTTCGGCTGCGATCTTGAGTCGTATCCCACCATCCGGCGCATCCACGCCGCCTGTAACGAACTGCCAGCCTTCGCTCGTGCCCATCCGGACGCACAACCGGATGCCGGCTAAGGCGCGCGGGATCACGGCGACCCTGCCGCGCGCCGGATTTTCGACCCGCCTCTACCTTGCAGAGGCGGAGTTTGACTAGAGATTACCCGCCTGTTTCAAGCACTCCGCGACGGATCTGGTCTTTCTCGATCGACTCAAAGAGCGCTTTGAAATTCCCTTCGCCGAAACCGTCATCCCCTTTGCGCTGGATAAACTCAAAAAACACCGGGCCTAACTGTGCTTTAGAGAAAATTTGTACCAATAATCGTTTGTTGCCATCAGTTGTACCGTCCAACAACAGGCCCCGGGTCTTAAGCTCTTCGACCGGCTCGCCATGATTCGGCAGACGCTCATCAAGCATCTCGTAATAGGTATCCGGCGGCGGATCCATGAACGGCACCCCCAGGGACTTCAACTTATCCCAGGTGGCAATCAGGTCGTCGCTGAGGAATGCCACATGCTGTATTCCTTCACCCTTGAATTCCAACAGGAACTCTTCGATCTGTCCCGCCCCCCTGGATGACTCCTCATTCAACGGAATACGAATCATACCGTCGGGGGCTGTCATTGCCTTCGAGGTAAGCCCTGTATACTCGCCCTTGATGTCGAAAAACCGCATCTCCCGGAAGTTGAAGAGGCGTTCGTAGAACTCGGCCCAGTGATTCATTCGTCCGCGATACACATTATGCGTGAGGTGATCGATAAGCTTCAGCCCGGCACCTTCAGGGTATCGATCCTCGACCAGATATTCGAAGTCGATATCGTAAATTGACCCCTTGTCACCGTAACGATCGATCAGATAAAGCGGCGCTCCGCCAATTCCTTTAATTGCGGGTAAACGCAATTCCATCGGGCCAGTTGGAATTTCAATAGGCTCGGCTCCGAGTTCAAGGGCCCGGTCATAGGCTTGGTGAGCATCCCGGACACGAAACGCCATGCCACATGCGCAAGGGCCATGTTCCTTGGCAAAATAGGGCACCGGCCCAGTAGTCTCTCGATTGATAATAATGTTGATGCCGTTCTGGCGATAGAGAAGCACATCTTTAGAACGGTGCCGGGCGACTTTAACGAAGCCCATTGACTCAAAAATAGGCTCGAGCACACCCGGGATTGGTGAGGCAAACTCAACGAACTCGAAGCCATCTAGGCCCATCGGATTTTTTAAAAGATCAGTCACTGTGATACCTCCAAAATATTAGATATTTTTGCTATGCCTTAATCGTTAGGAGGCGGCGCGCAGGATACTCCTCGTATACTGCGGGCCAAGTGACTACCCATGATTAGCTTGGGGATCGCAGGAGCTACTGTAGCCGTAGCGTTTCCCTTCCAGCGTTTATCCTGCCGATGGAGATATTCCATAAATTGCAAAAATCTTGTCTGAATTAAGTAATCTCCAAGTTAGTGGATATGCGGGCAAAGTAACAGTTCAATTTCTTCATCCAGGCATTTCCAACCTGGAATTCAATGAACTCCCGAAACACCTCCTTGACCAGCCGACTACCTTCAACCTCTTTCAGGATCTTGACGATCGGCGCTAGGCAACCTCTTGTCCACGCACCCAGGCAGCCCGGACAGTTTCCGAAGCCAACCCGGCCAGAAGCCCGAAAAATGGGTCGGCCCAGACGGTAACCAGTGCTGTTATTGCGATGACAGGCCAGCAGGACGGTTTGGCTGTCCAGAGACGCTTGGACAAGGCAAGCTCAAATGCAGCCAACAACAATAAGGCCCCAAGGCCAGCCGTTGGAATTGTCGCAATAACTGAAAGTCCGCCCGGTATGAACGCGACCATGAGCAAACTTATTCCCAGCAGTATGGGAGCCATACCGGTCCGGGCGCCGAAGCGATAGTGCGCCGCCACGCCACCCGCACCATGACACATAGGTAATGCACCGAACGGCACCATGAATAGATTGGCCAGACCGGTAGTCACCGACAGCCGGGCTGGCGAAACGCGATGCGATTGCTCGCCGAAGTAATCCTCAACCACTAGAGCAGTAAGTACGATGGCATTGGTGAACGTAAGGGCCAATTGGGGTAACACCAGCATGGAAATCGCTTTCTGCCAATCGTCAATGCTCGGTAACTCAGGCAATGAGAGTGCAACCGAATCCACCACAGGAAGTGTGAGTCCCGGTGCCCCCAGCACCGTACCGATTGCTATAGAGCCAAAAAGTCCTATCAGCGCTGCCGGCCAGTTCGGCAACATCTTCAGGGTAAGGACCAGTATCGCCAACGTGAACACGCCCAACGGCAAGGAAGTGGCCATCAACCCCATACTCATGCTGGCCAGCATCAACCCCAGTCCCAATTGAAGGCCGCTTAACACTGATCTTGGTATAAGACGGGCCGCCCAGTTAACCAAGCCGGTTGAGCCAAGCAACAACAATATCGCCCCTATCAGCACGCCAGTGGCGACCAGGCTCTGGGAACTCACCTGGGTAGTAAGCAACAACGCAGTAACAGCCTTCATAGGCTGCACTGGTATCGGCAGACGATAATACAGCCCCGTCGCGATATAGAACGTGGCAAACCCCAGCAGTACGGGTATCGGAGCCAATCCTGCCACCCCGATAGCCCCCAGACCCAGTGGAATCAGGGTACCAATGTCACCCAGCGCCCCGCTGGCATCCTTCATCAATTCTTTTTGGACTGAAGGCATGCAGGCTCCTGATTGATTCGCCGCTTTATTATTGTCTCTCAAGCGTTATACACGACTTGTCCCAGTTCACTGATATCGTAACCACCCAGTGCCTCGGCGCGCTGTACGAAGCGCTCGCTACCGGCAAACGCCAGCAAACGTTGCAGTGCCGGCTCAAAGTAGTGACGCCGGCGCATGGCCAGGTCAAAATGTTCCTGTTGCAGAGGAATAAAAGCCAGCCCCTGACGCCGCGCCGCAGCTTCGATTCCCACGCCTATATCTGCTTCGCCCTGGCGAATGGCCAAAGCGAGATCGTCCTCGCTGAGTGACGGATGAGGGGCCCACGTGAGGTGACTGGTATCGATGCGGTAGCGAGCCAGCAAACTCTGCAGCAAATGGCTGACACCGGCATCGGGCTGGCGATGCGCAACCCGAATACCAGGGCGGGCAATATCCTCAAGTCGCGCGAGTCGATGAGGGTTATCTGAGGCCAGAAGAAGCCCCTGCTGGCGCTTTGCCCACCGAATCAGCACCAGGTCGCGCATCCCGCTCAGCCCTAACGTGGCAGGGTCATTGTAACGCTGGCTTTCAGCGTGCCAGATATGCATCCCGGCGAGCATCGCGCGCCCATCGATTAATCTTTGTACGCCATCACCGCTTCCCTGACACAGTAACGCCAGCTCCGCGCTGCTCTCCTTAACCGCCCACTCCAACAGCGGATCCTGACTACCCGCCAGGACCGGTGGAATCGGCGAGCCGACGGCGTCGTCACCCTCCAGGTGGTTCATCAACCACAGATCTATACGCTGACGCGGAAACAAAAGCTTTCCTGTCACCCGCACACAGGGAATAACACCCTGGCTGACCAGATCGTAGACTTTGCGCTCTTTCAGGCGCAGATACTCGGCGACTTCGGCCGTGGTGAGGTAAGTAGGAAGGGGCATCGGTCTATCCTGCTATCCGTAAAGCAAAAGACTGTTTAAAGCTGCATATTTTTCAGCATGCTGTGCAAAGCGTAGCCATAAACGCCACGATGCTCAATATCAAGGAGACGCAGCCGTGGAAAATAATGCGTTTTATGTAGCGCTGTCGCTACTTTTGAATTTCGACGCCCCGCTCTATCAGATCGTGGCGCTTTCGCTTCAGGTTTCGCTTTTCGCGGTACTGATCGCAGCGGTGCTGGGGTTTCCACTTGGCGCTGCCGTAGCGCTCTGGCGCTTTCGCGGACGCGGCGGAGTGATTGTCGTACTTAATGCGCTGATGGGTCTGCCTCCGGTGGTGGCCGGGCTCGTGGTGTATTTACTGCTCTCTCGTGCCGGTCCACTGGGTGAATGGGGCCTGCTGTTCACGCCGGGTGCCATGGTCATCGCGCAGGTGGTACTGGTGCTTCCAATTCTGGCTGCACTCTCGCGTCAGAAAGTCGAAGAAATGCTGGATGAGTACCGGGATCAGTTCGTCTCACTGGGCATGTCACGGGCACGCATGATGCCCACCCTGTTGTGGGACGCGCGATTTGCCCTGTTAACCGTTCTGCTTGCCGGCTTTGGCCGTGCCAGTGCCGAAGTGGGTGCGGTGATGATGGTGGGCGGCAATATTGCGGGTGTCACACGGGTAATGACAACCTCCATCGTACTGGAAACCGGCAAGGGCAACCTGCCCCTGGCTCTGGGGCTTGGCATTGTGCTGCTGACGCTGGTCATGCTGATTAACGCCGGCGCGTACCTGGTGGGCGAATTTAGCAGGAGGCGAACAGGATGACTTCGATGAATGCGCCGCTACTCGCCTCGTCCGCCCTTCTTTCGCCACCGGCGCTGGGTTTTGATGGCGTCGCCTACAGCCACGAGGAGAGGTTACTGCTGGGACCTTGCTCATTCACTCTGGATGGTATCGGCCCCACGCTGGTGATGGGGCCTAACGGGGCAGGCAAAAGCCTGCTGCTCCGACTGGCCCATGGTTTGCTCTTCCCTACGGAGGGACGGGTAACCTGGTCAAGCGACCGGAAACCCCGCCAGGCGATGGTATTCCAGCAGCCGGTGCTTTTGCGCCGCTCGGCCGTGGCCAATCTCATCCACGCACTGGCGGTGAATAACGTCCCGCGCCGGGAACGTGCGAAGCTCGCGTATGACGCGCTCGAGCGTTTTGGCCTGACCGCCTGCGCCAAAACGCCTGCTCGCGTACTCTCCGGTGGCCAGCAACAGCGCCTGGCCCTGGCGCGCGCCTGGGTGCTGTCTCCCCAGGTGCTGTTTCTGGATGAACCCACATCCGCGCTCGACCCGGCGGCCATTAAAGCCGTGGAGGCTGCGGTGCGGGAGTTTCATCAGCGCGGAACGCGCATCGTAATGACCACCCACGATATCCATCAGGCCAGGCGTCTTGCCGGCGATGTGCTTTTTTTATCCGGGGGAAAGGTCCGCGAACATACCCCTGCTGACGTGTTTTTTGACGCGCCCGTCTCGCCAGAGGCGCAGGCGTTTATTGCTGGAGAACTGGTCGAATAGTCCGACTCTCATCTGCAACAGGAGAAAACAATATGAATAAGACGCTCAACCTGGTACTTGCGGGCGTAACCAGCCTCGGCCTGGCCTTCAGCGCTCACGCTGAGGACTACATAACCCTGGCTTCGACAACCTCCACGGAAAACTCGGGACTGTTCGATTCTATCCTGCCCAAGTTCAAAGCAGACACCGGCATTGACGTTCGGGTAGTGGCCGTGGGCACCGGCCAGGCTTTTGAAATCGCCCGCCGCGGCGATGCCGACAGCCTGCTGGTGCACGACACCGCCGGCGAAAAGCGCTTTGTCGAAAACGGCTACGCCAGCGAGCGGGCCGGTGTGATGTACAACGACTTCGTACTGATTGGCCCTGCCGATGACCCCGCCAATATCAGTGAGGCAGACAGCGCCGCAGAAGCTTTCGCGGCGATTGCCAAGGCAGAAGCGCCATTCGCCTCGCGGGGCGATGATAGCGGCACCAATCGCGCCGAACTGCGCCTCTGGAAAAGCGCCGGCATTGAACCCAGCGGCGACTGGTACCGGGAACTGGGCAGCGGCATGGGCGCTACGCTCAACACCGCGGCGGCCATGGATGCCTACGTAATGTCGGATCGCGCCACCTGGGTGGCCTTTAAAAATCCTCAGAACCTGGAACTGCTCTATTCCGGCGACAAGGCCATGTTCAACCAGTACGGCAGCCTGTTGCTCTCTGAAGAGAAACACCCCGACCTCAAGCATGATCTGGCCAGGCAATGGCACAACTGGCTGATTTCAAAGGATGGTCAACAGGCCATTGCCGACTTCAAGGTTGATGGACAACAGCTGTTTTTCCCTAACGCGAAGTAGGCCGCCCGGGTGAGTGATCACTGACCCCGCCCTGCCTACCCCTGGCAAATTAAAAGACCTCAGCGATGCTGAGGTTTTTTTATTGGCGGCAAGCAGCTGTTTTTCCCGAATGGTAAATAGGCTAATCTCCTCCAATCTCCGTAACTATTAAATTCTCCGGCGTCCCTGAAATGGCTGTAACAACAATGACGATCGACCCCCTGCTTCCCGACCCCAAGGACCCCCGCCTGTCTCGCACAGTCGAGGGCATTGATGAAACCGGCCAGCCGAAATCGATCAGCGTGATTGAAGAGCGCCCCCTGACCATCTACCTGAACAGTCAGGAGATCGTGACGGCCATGACCATCGGGGACCACCCGGAGTATCTGGCGCTTGGCTTTCTCCTGAACCAGGGCATGCTGAAGCCGAGCGACGAGGTCACCAGAATCGATTACGATGAAGAACTGGAAGTCGCGGTGGTCCGTACCGCCGGTGTTACCGATGTCGAGGCCAAGCTGGAGAAGAAAACCCGGACCTCCGGCTGCGCCGTGGGCACCGTGTTTGGTGACATGATGGCGGGGCTGGAAGGTCTGTCGCTGCCGGATACGCCGGTCCACACCAGCACCTTTTACGACCTGTCCTACCAGATCAACCACACGCCCAGCCTGTATATGGAAACCGGCGCCATTCATGGTACTGCCCTGTGCCAGGGCCGCGAAATCCTGGCCTACATGGAAGATGTCGGGCGCCACAACGCAGTCGACAAGATTGCAGGCTGGATGCATTTGAATGCCATCCCGGCGGCCGATAAGGTTCTTTACACCACGGGGCGACTGACCTCTGAAATGGTGATCAAAACGTCCCTGATGGGGATCCCGACCCTGATCAGCCGGTCGGGCTTTACCGCCTGGGGTGTCGATATTGCCCAGCAGGTCGGGTTAACACTGATCGGGCGGATGCGAGGCAAGAAATTCACCTGCCTCAGCGGCCAGCACCGCCTGGTGTTTGACCAGGACCTGTCGCAGGTGCCCGATGAAGACAGGAAAATGCGGCGAAAAGGGGCCGAGCATGACTGAGTGCGCTGTCATTCTGGCGGGTGGCCAGGCAAGCCGCATGGGCGGCGGCGATAAAGGGCGGTTGATGCTGGGCGACCAGTCGCTGATTGAACGGGTCATCGATCGGATCACGCCGCAAGTTGACGCCGTGGTGCTGAACGCCAACGGCGATCCGAGCCGCTTTGATGACCTTGGTTTGCCCGTGGTGGCAGACTCTATCGGAGATTTTCCGGGCCCGCTGGCCGGTATACTCGCGGGCATGGACTGGGCAGCCGAACAGGGCCATGAATGGCTGATCAGTGTTGCTGCCGACACCCCGTCGTTCCCTCTGGACCTGGTCGAACGATTGTCCGGATACGATACCCCGGTGGTGCTGGCGGCCACGCCGGATCCCGAGCGCGGCCGACTGCCCCAGCCAACCTTTGGCCGCTGGCAGGTCGCCTTGCGGCATGATCTGCGAGCCGCCCTGAGCGATGGCGTCCGCAAGATTCGCCAGTGGACACAGGCCCAGGGGGAAACGCTGGTGGTTTTTGATGAGGGCGACTTTTTCAACATTAATACGCCAGAGGACCTGGCCTGGGCGGAGCAGCATCTGACGTGAATGTTATAGGTATTGTGGGCTGGAAAAATTCAGGCAAGACGACTCTGGCCAGCGCATTGATTCGTGAGTTATGCAACAGAGGGTTAACCGTCAACTCGATCAAGCATGCCCACCACATGGTGGATGTGGATCAGCCCGGGACCGACAGCTACAAACACCGGGATGCCGGCGCCAGGGAAGTCATCCTGGCCGGCGGTCAGCGCTTTGCCATCATGCACGAACTGAGGGGCGCCCAAGAGCCGACACTGGATGAGTTGCTGGCCCGGCTGGGGCCCTGCGACTGGGTCGTGGTGGAAGGGTTCAAAACACACCCGCATCCCAAAATCGAGGTGCACAGGCGGGACAGTTCGCGGTCGCCCCTGTATCTGGAAGATGCCAGCATTGTTGCTGTGGCAGCGGATTACGCTGCCGACTTCACGGGCGCCGTTTTCGACCTGAACGATGTACCCGCCATCGCTGACTTTATTCTGAGCCGTGAAAAACCAGGAACGGAAGATCAATGAAACCGCTTCGTAACGACTGTTTTGCCCTGCCCCCCGGCGTGAATTGGACGCCGGTAGAAGAGGCGTTGGAGCGGTTGCGTTCACGCTTGCACCCTGTGGTGGGCGTAGAGCACTCCGTTCCCCTGTCACAGTTGAATGGCAGGATCCTGGCGAGCGATGTTTATGCGCCTCGCGCTCATCCCCCAAGTAACAATTCCGCAGTCGATGGCTATGCGTTTGCAGGGCCTTTAACCGAGGTGCCCTGCGCCCTGCCCCTGGTTGATGGCCGCAGTGCCGCCGGTGAGCCGTACATGGGGCATGTCCCTGAGGGCCATGCTATCCGGATCCTGACCGGCGCGGTGATCCCGGCAGGCACTGATACGGTGGTCCTGGAAGAGGACTGCGAGGTCGTGGATGGTCACCTACATTTGAACGGCACGTTAAAAGCGGGAGCCAATTCACGAAAAGCCGGCGAGGACATCAAGGCCCAGGACAGGATCCTGACTGCCGGAACCCGGCTTAGCCCTACTCAAATATCCGTACTTGCCAGCGTGGGCGTGGAATCCGTCGACATTTATCAGCGGCTGCGGGTCGGGGTTCTTTCTACCGGTGATGAGGTAAAACCAGTTGGAGCCACAGTCACCGACTGGCAAATCTATGATGCCAACCGTCCGATGCTCAGTGCCCTGGTCGCGCAACTTGGTTACGAGCTGGTGGACCTTGGCCATGTGCTTGACCGGGCCGAAGAGGTCAAAGCAGCGCTGGAGCGGGGAGCGGAACAATGCGATCTGATCCTGACCAGCGGAGGTGTTTCTGCTGGCGACGAAGACCACGTCTCGAAAACGCTGAAAGCACACGGTGACATCAGCAACTGGCGCATCGCGATCAAGCCGGGCCGACCCCTGGCGCTCGCCATGTTTCAGGGGACCCCCGTGGTCGGTTTGCCAGGAAACCCGGTTGCCGCCTGGGTTTGCGCACTGCGCTTTGGCGCGCCGGCAATGGCGCTGCTGGCCGGTGCTGAATGGTTCGAACCCCAGAGCTTTGTTGTGCCCGCTAATTTTTCGAAGAACAAGAAGCCGGGGCGCAGCGAGATGTTGCGCGCCCGGGTCCGTGATGGGCAGGTTGAAGTATTCGGCTCTGAAGGCTCGGGGCGGGTTACCGGTCTGGCCTGGTCCGAGGGTATGGTGGAGCTGGATGAGAGCGCACAGCAGATAGAACCGGGAACCCCCGTGCGGTTTATCCCCTACGGCAGCTTCGGGTTGTAATCAGTCGACGCTGCCATGCACCGCAAACGCCTCCAGTGAGGCATCCTGCGGGGCCCGGGAGCGATAGGTTTCCTCAACACCCAGCTCGGTCAGCGTACGGCTGACCATCAGCAGGGTGTTGTCCTCGAAATCCTCACACATGTTGCGCATCTGGTCGATCTCTTCACAGGCAACCGGATAGGCGGCGTCAATATTCGGCGCGCCATAATGGTCAACAAACGTCTGTGCCAGGGTACGGCGCACCTGCTCGAGTTCCGGCTCGGTGATGTTGCACACACCAACGAAACTGGCTCGCCCGCCTGACTCAATGCTGTACCAGCCATTAGTGAACGCCTGGCGGGCTTTCCCCTTCAGGTCTGCTTCGTTCCAGTTGGAAAACTCGAAGCCACCGGAAATCGCCCATTCGCCGCTGGGCGCAGGCTTTTCAAATACGTTTTCGTCCGATATGTCCAATTGCAGGGTTCGGGCCAGCTTCATACGTGCTCCGCGAATTCAATCAAACTCAACGTCTCGGTCATCACATCCTGACGCAACAGCATTCGGCCCTTTTCATCCAGACCAACAAAGATGCCCGGCCGGGGCCGTTCGATCATCTTGCCCAGCGTGTCACAGCGGGGCCGCCACTCGTTGTGCACCCGCTCGAAGCCACTGTCCATATAGTAGGTCAGCCACAACAACGTGTGCTTGGACCAGCTTTCCAACAATGCCATGGGCGAAATATCGACACAGCCTTCCTCGTACAGACAGGTTTCGTTCGGATTTTCTCCCGGCTGGTCAGTCATCGGGATGAAAGGCACCTCAATGCCAATGACCAGCCAATTGGGATACGCCTTCGGGTCAGAAACATCCGCTGCGAAACGAACGCTGCCGCAGATGGCGCCGTTGACCTTGATGCGATCAGGCCACTGGAAATGCACAGGCACTTCCGGTGGAGCCAGGGCGCCCAGACTCTCGGCCAGGCCTATCTGCGCAACATAGACAGCCTGAATGGCCTCTTCCAGGGGCGTTTCCGGCGCCAGTACCAGGGCGGCATGCAAGGTGTCGCTCGCCTCGGAGTAGAACACCGTGCCCGAGTCGACACCCGCGATGGCCCGGCTGACAGCCTTGTCAAAAGGGTCCGTGTGCCTGGGCACCACTTCTCCGGTCAGTAACGGCGGGAATTGGGGTGACTCGATCATTGGATGGCCCGGGCGTAGACGTCAGAGGCAACAATTTCGTCGGCGATGCGCTGGAAGGCCTGCGCCTGCGGGCTGTCCGGCTTTGACACCACGATCGGGACCCCGCCGTCCGAACCGATACGGATATCCAGATCCAGCGGGATCTCACCCAGGAAGGGCGCGCCAAGCTTCTCGGCCTCCGCCCTGGCGCCGCCGTGGCCGAAGGGATGGTGCTCTTTACCGCAACCATCGCAGATGAAAGAGGCCATGTTTTCGATCAAACCGAACAGCGGCACATCCATCCGCTTGAACATATCAATACCCTTGCGGGCATCCATCAGGGCGATGTCCTGGGGCGTCGAGACGATGACCGCTCCTGCAACGAAGAACTTCTGGCTCAGGGTCATCTGGACATCGCCCGTGCCCGGCGGCAGATCCACCAGCAGCACATCCAGCCGGCCCCATTCCACCTGGTTCATCATCTGTTGCAGGGCGCCCATCAGCATGGGTCCGCGCCAGACAATGGCCTCATCCTCCGGCGCCATCAGGCCCAGGGACATGAGTGTTACGCCGTGATTCCGCAAAGGCAGGATGGTACTGCCATCCGGGCTCGACGGACGACCGGAAACACCCAGCATGCGGGGCTGACTGGGGCCGTAGACATCGGCATCCAGCAGGCCGACCTTGAGGCCTTTCGAGGCCAGGGCAACGGCCAGGTTCGACGACACGGTGGACTTGCCAACACCACCCTTGCCCGAGGCGATGGCGATGATCCTATCAACGCCCCTGGGGTTTTTGTCCTGAGGCCGGGGGGCATCAGTTCCAATCAGGTTCGGCTTTTTCCCTACTTCGGTGTACTCAACCATGGTGTGTCCTGTTGTTTTCAGCTATCCAGATAATCGTCACTGGTGCGGACCCGGGGGCGGTCGCCGCCGGCCATGGGCGCGGTGTCCCCATGGAACTGGGACTTGACCCGGCAGTCGTCACACATCTTGATGAGCTGCACGTTATCAGAGTTCTTGTACATCCAGTGCTGGTTTTCCAGTTTCTCGACAATTCGGTTAATGGTGCTGGCAACGCCAAATGGCGTTCCGCACTTGATGCACTCGAACGGCTCTTCACCATGCAATGCCCGGGCACTCAATGCCGCCTTGGACACATCCAGTTGAGGCTTCAGGGTGATGGCGGTCTCAGGGCATGTGCTGTCGCAGATGCCGCACTGGACACAGGCGTTTTCCGTGAACTGGACCTCCGGTCGGTCCGGATGATCACCAAGGGCGCCGGTCGGGCATAGTGATACACAAGCCAGACAGAGCGTGCATTTATCGGAATCGATTTCGATGGCGCCATAAGGTGCGCCAGCAGGGAGTGGAATCGGCTCTTCGATCTTGTCCGACATGGCGGCGACCGTTACCCGCGTGATGTCCCGGCGACCACCGACCAGCAAGACCGGATCGCTCACACGTCCGGCGTTGTCACCGGCATCGCAGAGTTCGATGGCGGAAATCACCCGCACCCGGCTCGGCGAGTTATGGGCACCTTTGAGCAGGGCCTGGGCCAGCTCGACTTCCGAGGTCACCGCCCGGCGGTCTATCTCGTTGTCGGCAAGGATCAGCACTTCGGCGTAGCCGGCGCCGAAGGCGGCCATGATCTCGGCGTGACCAATCCGGTCTACGTGCTCCAGAGCCATCGGAATCAGATCGTCCGCCAAGCCATCGTCGTACCGGGCCAGATTGGCGATGGCTTCAGTACCCGCCCCCAGAGTGTGGAAAACCAGACGAGGAGATTCATGGGTATGCTCACGATAGACCTTGGCCATGACCTCCACGGCCTTGGTCAGGGCCTCGAACGGGGTTTCGTTCATGGTTACGGCAGAGGTGGGACAGACCGCGGCACAGGAGCCGCAGCCGGCGCAAATATCCGAATCAATCTGGACATGGTCCCCAAAGGAAAAAATGGCCTCGGTGGGGCAGACATCCAGGCAGCGGGTACAGCCGGGTTTGTTCGCCCGGGAGTGCGCGCACAGGGATTCTTCCAGCCTGAAATACACGGTTTTCTCAAACTCGCCCACCCGCTCCCGGGCGGTCAGGGCAATACGCTCCAGCTCGCCGGTCTTCTTCGGGTCAGCCCAGAAATAGCCGTTGCGTTTTTCGTGGCTGGGAAATGCCGGGGCGCCGCCCCGAAGGTCGATAAATACATCGCACTCACTGCGGGCGGTGGGCTTGGCCGCCTCATAACCCAGCTCACCCCGACCGGCCGGATGCAGGGCCTGGAGGTGGGCGAATTCCAGCTTGAAGTTGCCCAGCGCCCCGTAGGCCCCCGTCAGTTGTCCTTTGGACACATCGTATGCGGCCGACGGCAACTGTATGGGGCCGGCATCATTCACAATACAGGTGACCCCCAGCTCGTCCTGCACCAGCTCCGCCATCCTTATGGCCGGCTCGGTAGGGCCGACGATGCAGCACACCCCGCTGGACTGAATGGTTTTCGCCGGCGCTATGGGTGCGGGCAGCTGAGCCGCAGCAATCAGGGCTGCCTGCTTGGCGTGCAGGCGCTCGGGCTTCGCGTTCGGAGCACTCCAGCCGGCGCGATCCCGTATATCAATGGTTTGCAGCGGCGCGGAATGCTGAATCTCGGAATAAACGTCCTCGGCGAGGCGCTCGAACAAAGCGGCCTGCTGGCCGCAGGCAATGAGCACGTCGTTACTGGCGCCCAGATGCTCGGCGGCAATACCCATTTCCATGCCGCAAAGCTGATCGACCGCGATCACCTGCTCGGCCGCGGCGGCTTTTTTCAGCGCCTCGGGATTGAAAGACTGTGATTTGTCACAGCTACATAACAGAAGGGTCTTGTATGCCGTCATCAGGAGTTTGACTCTTTCGTTGTTTTTGTACGTATACGTAACTGTATCGCTTTTCGAGCATGCCACAGCTATTTACTTTTGGACAATTGGATAATCGTTTGGGTAGTGCTAGTTTTACGCTATAACAAAAAAAGAGAGTTGCCATGAGTAGTCGGACCGAAGATTGGAGACGTGAATTACAGGTCGGCGCCGTCGTTCGCCGCTCACCAGGGGTAACTCGCTGGGCAAAAACTATCTGGACGCCCGTTGCCGTGATACCGGGGGCACCCGAAGCCTTTTGGCGAGAAATGGTTCGGGAGGGCAACGTGGTCGACTATCACGCGGGGACCGTCACGATGGAACTGTTCCGTGCCGATGTTGAGGGTTACCTGGTTTCCCTGAATATGGCCGTTCCCTCCATCTGGATCGTCATGGACAAAGATATAACCAGCCAGTCGCCATCCGGGTGGGTTGTCAGCACCATCACAGCCAGTGCCCATGAAGCATTGGACGCTCTGGACAGTGGCGAAAGCATTGTCGAGGCGGTCCCGATTCCCGAGTCCCTGGCGGCCTGGATCAAGGAGTTTATCGACAAGCACTATATCGAAGAGCCATTCAAGAAACGCCGCCGAGACGAGATCCGTGTCGATGGCGTTGAGGACGCCAAAGGCGATCCCCGCATACGCCAGCAAAGCGATGTTTTCCGTGCTCCCGCCAACATCAAAAAGCCGAGAATTCAGTAATGACCGAGTCACGTCTACAGCGCTGGGCGCGCAGAAAAGCTGAAGCCGGCAAGCAGGCAGAGCAGTCCCCATCTCCGGCTGTTGAGTCAGAACCGGCACCGGAAGAGCAAGAGCTTGCCATCAACGAGGCATTGCCTGAACACGAGTTGCTGGAGAAATACGGCCTGCCTGATCCGGACGCCATCGAACTGGGTACCGACGTCACCGGGTTCATGCGTAAAGAGATTCCCGATTTTCTGCGCCGCAAGGCCCTCAGGGCGCTTTGGAAATCCAACCCGGTGCTGGCGGTGCTGGATGGCCTGAATGACTACGACGAAGACTTCACTGACGCCGGCGCCACGATAAAAGGCGCAAAGACCCTCTACAAGGTGGGCCAGGGTCTGATTGATAGAACCAAAAAGGTCCAGGGGCAGATTGAGGACCTGGCTGAAGATCGTGCGGGCATTCCGGAGCAGGTTACGCCCCCGGAGGTGGCCGAAAATCGGGAAATGAATCGGCTTCCCGAAACCGACGCCGCATCTGGCCAGGCCGAACCTGTGGTGGTTCGCCATCATGAACCTGAACCAAAACAATCGGATGAGGACCACGCACCCCGGTTCCGACCCCGGATGCGTTTTGACTATTAATGGAATAGATTTCAGCTATTAGCGAATGTAAGCCCGGTTGCCCCACTATTCGTTTATATGTACTAGAATTGTGACAGACCGCAAATAATAATTAGAAGGAACACGAAGTGAGCAACACTGCGGAAATCCAGTGCCCGCGTTCGATCACCGACGAAGATCGCGCCCGAGCCCAAATCTATCAGCTGCTGGGCGTTTTGCTTGCCAGCCCACCTTCCACTGAGCTACTGAAAGGGCTTGCTTCCCTGCAAGGTGACGAGACCCCTCTGGGCGCGGCCTCGAAAAACCTGGCAGTCCTTGCGGAACGCACCAATCCCTATGATGCCGAACGGGAATACAACAACCTGTTTGTTGGTCTAGGCCGTGGCGAACTCCTGCCCTACGCCAGTTATTACCTCACCGGTTTTCTGAACGAGAAGCCCCTTGCGGAATTGCGCACCGACCTGATGGCCCGGGGCATTAAAGCCCGTAGCGAGGTCAAGGAGCCTGAAGATCACATCGGTACGCTGTGTGAAATCATGGCAGGCATCATTACCGGCGAATTTCCCTGTGACAGTGGCCTGTCCTCGCAAAAAGCTTTTTTTGACGCGCACCTGGCAAAGTGGGCGGGCTTGTTTTTTACTGATTTGGAAGAAGCGCAAAGCGCCATCTTCTATGCGCCTGTGGGCTCGCTTGGGCGGGCTTTCATGACCATAGAGGCTGATGCCTTTGCAATTCAGTAACCGGGATCTGAACGATCCCTTAACCCAGGGGGAGGTGTCCTATGGACAACCCTAAGCGTGAAAACAGCCGCCGCCGTTTCCTGCAAATGGCAGCAGCCGCAGCTCCAGCTGCTGTTGCAATGACGGTTGCACCGAACGCCGCAGCAGAGGTCGTCAGACAAGACGCGCCAAAAAGCCGCGGACTGCGTGACACTGAACACACACGTAAATATTTCGAATCGGCTCGCTTTTGAGGAAGCGTGAATCATTCAAGGTTGCGTGATGCTCTTGGATGTTCACACCTCCAGTAAAAAACGAGAATAAAAATGAGAGAGGTATGAGACATGTTAAGGAAGAAGACCAACGGGGTTGCGAAAGGCCCCCGTGCAGGCTCTTTGCTTTCATCTCTCGCTGCCAAGACTCTGGACCGTCGTCAGTTTTTGACGGCTTCCGGTGTCGCAGTGGGTGGCATGGCGGCTCTGTCGCTGACGTCGGGACGGGTTGAAGCTGCAACCCCATCGACTGAAGGGGGCGAAGTCATTCGCAAAAAATCCGTGTGTACGCACTGTTCGGTAGGCTGCACCGTGGAGGCGGAAGTACAGAATGGCACCTGGATTGGGCAAGAGCCGGGGTGGGACAGCCCGTTCAATATGGGTGCTCACTGCGCCAAAGGCGCTTCAGTGCGCGAGCATGCCCACGGCGAGCGTCGTCTCAAGTCCCCCATGAAAATGGTCAACGGCCAGTGGCAGAAGATTCCCTGGGACCAGGCGATCAACGAAATCGGCGACAAGATGCTGCAGATCCGTGAGGAGAGCGGCCCCGATTCGGTCTACTGGCTGGGCAGCGCCAAGTTCAACAACGAACAGGCCTATCTCTACCGTAAATTTGCCGCCTACTGGGGCACCAATAACGTCGATCACCAGGCCCGGATCTGTCACTCGACAACCGTTGCCGGCGTAGCCAACACCTGGGGCTACGGTGCGATGACCAACTCGTACAACGACATCCACAACTCCAAGGCGATCTTCCTGATCGGCGGCAACCCTGCCGAAGCGCACCCGGTGTCTCTCCTGCACATCCTGAAAGCCAAGGAAGAAAACAACGCACCACTCATCGTGTGTGACCCGCGCTTTACACGGACTGCGGCTCATGCTGACGAGTTCGTTCGTTTCCGCCCGGGCTCGGACGTGGCACTGGTCTGGGGTATTCTCTGGCATATCTTCGAGAACAACTGGGAAGACAAGGAGTTTATCCGCACCCGGGTGTACGGCATGGACGACATCCGTGAAGAGGTAAAGCGCTGGAACCCGGAAGAAGTTGAGCGTGTCACCGGTGCGCCAGGCGCACAGCTTGAACGCGTCGCTCGCACCCTGGCTAATAACCGCCCGGGTACTGTCATCTGGTGCATGGGTGGTACCCAGCATACCAATGGCAACAACAATACACGCGCATACTGCATACTGCAGTTGGCGCTGGGCAACATGGGCGTTTCCGGTGGCGGCACCAACATCTTCCGCGGACACGACAACGTTCAGGGTGCCACGGACCTGGGTGTGTTGGCCGACACCCTGCCTGGCTACTATGGCCTGGCTGCTGGTTCCTGGGCTCACTGGGCTCGCGTCTGGGAGGAAGACCTGGATTGGCTGAAAGGCCGGTTTGCCATGTGGGACAAGAACGGCAAAACCAAAGCCATGATGAACGAGAAGGGCATCCCCGTATCCCGCTGGATCGATGGTGTTCTGGAAGCCAAGGAGAACCTGGAGCAGCCGGATAACACCCGGGCCATGGTTCTGTGGGGCCATGCGCCCAACTCGCAGACTCGAATGCTCGAAATGAAAGAAGCCATGGAGAAGCTGGACCTGCTGGTCGTAGTGGACCCCTTCCCGACCGTTTCAGCCGTGCTGCACGATCGTAAAGAGGGCGCCTACCTGCTGCCGACAACCACCCAGTTCGAGACTTATGGTTCAGTTACCGCTTCGAACCGGTCGCTCCAGTGGCGTGAAAAGGTTGTCGAGCCGCTGTTCGACTCCAAGGTCGACCACGAGATCATGAAGCTGTTTGCCGACAAGTTCGGTTTCACCGATCGCATGTTCCGCAACATCGCCATTGACGGCGACGAACCGTCGATTGAGGACATCACCCGCGAGTTCAACCGCGGTATGTGGACCATCGGCTACACAGGTCAATCGCCTGAGCGTCTCAAGAAACACATGCAGTACCAGCACCACTTCGACAAGACCACCCTGCGAGCAGTGGGCGGGCCCTGCGATGGTGATATCTACGGCATGCCGTGGCCTTGCTGGGGCACAGCGGAAATGAACCACCCGGGAACACCGAACCTGTACGACATGTCGTTGCCGGTGTCCAAGGGCGGTCTCACCTTCCGTGCCCGCTTCGGCGTCGAGCGCGACGGCGAAAACCTGCTGGCCGAAGGTGTGTACTCTAAAGACTCGGAGATCAAGGATGGTTATCCGGAGTTCACCATGCAGATGCTGATGGATTTGGGCTGGGATGGTGACCTTACGGCTGAAGAACGTGCCAGCATAGACGCGGTGGCAGGTCCCGAGACCAACTGGAAGACCGACCTTTCAGGCGGTATCCAGCGTGTTGCCATCAAGCACGAGTGTGCACCCTTTGGTAACGCCAAGGCTCGGACTGTGGTCTGGAACTTCCCGGATCCGGTGCCGCTTCACCGTGAGCCGCTCTACACCACACGTCGCGATCTGGTCAAAGATTACCCGACCTATGAAGACAAGACCTTCTGGCGCGTCCCGACCCTGTATGAGTCCATTCAGCAGAAGGATTTCAGCAAGGACTTCCCCATCATCCTGACCTCCGGCCGTCTGGTTGAGTACGAAGGTGGCGGTGATGAGACCCGTTCAAATCCCTGGCTGGCGGAGCTCCAGCAGGACATGTTCATTGAGGTGAATCCGCGTGATGCGAACAACCTGAACATCCGGGATGGCAATGACGTCTGGGTGGCCGGCCCTGAAGGCGGTCGAATCAAAGTCAAGGCCATGGTGACGGAGCGTGTCGGTGAGGGCGTAGCCTTTATGCCGTTCCACTTCGGCGGGCACCTGGAGGGTAAGTCTCTGAGGGATAAGTATCCCAAGGGCTCTGACCCCTATGTTCTGGGTGAATCTACAAACGTTGTTCAAACATATGGGTATGACTCGGTCACGCAGATGCAAGAGACCAAAGCCACCCTGTGTTCGATTATGCCGGCATAACAAGAGGTGTAGACCATGGCACTTGAAGGACAAGCACGCGCAAAATTCCTTTGCGATGCCGAACGCTGCATCGAATGCAATGCTTGCGTAACGGCCTGTAAGAATGAGCATGAAGTCCCCTGGGGCATCAACCGTCGACGCGTAGTCACCATCGAAGATGGCAAGCCTGGCGAACGATCGATATCGGTAGCTTGCATGCACTGTTCAGACGCGCCTTGCATGGCCGTTTGTCCCGTGGACTGCTTCTACCAGACTGAAGACGGCATCGTGTTGCACTCCAAGGATCTGTGTATTGGTTGTGGGTATTGTTTTTATGCCTGCCCCTTCGGCGCGCCCCAGTTT
Source organism: Marinobacter guineae (assembly GCF_002744735.1). Classification (GTDB taxonomy): domain Bacteria; phylum Pseudomonadota; class Gammaproteobacteria; order Pseudomonadales; family Oleiphilaceae; genus Marinobacter; species Marinobacter guineae. The sequence goes on from NZ_KZ319340.1 coordinate 228,319, forward strand.
CCCCAGGCGGGTAACTTTGGTAGCCGTGGCAAGATGGACAAATGTACGTTCTGTGCAGGTGGTCCTGAAGAAGACAACTCCACGGCCGAGTTCTCCAAGTACGGTCGCAACCGTATTGCGGAGGGCAAGCTGCCGATCTGTGCGGAAATGTGCTCGACCAAAGCCCTGCTGGCCGGTGACGGCAACGAGGTGGCGGACATCTATCGCCAGCGTGTGGTGAACCGTGGTTTCGGTTCAGGCGCCTGGGGATGGGGCACAGCCTACGAGAAGAAGGGAGCATAAACTGGCCTGAGTGTTCCGGGGTCCTTCGGGGCCCCGGCATGCATTGAGGCAACGAATTCTTCTTGTTTTTCCGTTGGAGTGCTCGAATGAACAAAAAACTATTGGGTGCCGCCGTTTTGGTAATGGCGACACTTCTGTTCAACCCTGTCTGGGCACAAGAGGCTCAGGAGGTTGATCGCACGGCTACCGGGGGCGCACAAACCCTGGAAGACATCATGGCTCGTCAGAAACAGTTGGAACGGGATGATAGTTTCCGCTCCGAGAACCTGGGCAACCCGGCCAACGCAGCACCAACCACGGATCCACTGGGCACCCGGGGCGGGGTTTCCGATTCCGAGGGCTGGCGCGCCATTCGCTACAACGAGATTGACCCCAGCACACAGGTGCGGGGACCTGCGGCGGACGTCCTGATTCAGGACGGAGGCATGCCGTGGTACAAGCTTCGTGAAGGCCCCATCATCACCTATGGCGGCGGCGCCATCCTGGGTTTCATAGTGTTGCTCGCAGTGTTTTACTTTGTTCGCGGCAGAATCAGGATTGATGGCGGCCCTGCGGGCACCACCATTGAGCGATTCAAAGCCGTAGAACGGTTTGGCCACTGGCTGTTGGCAGGCTCGTTTATCGCACTGGGTCTAACGGGACTGATTACCTTGATGGGGCGCAGCTTCCTGATCCCTGTCATTGGGCCCGAGGCCTTTGCGACTCTCGCTGCCGGATCCAAGTGGCTACACAACAACGTGGCCTGGGCCTTTATGCTGGGACTGGTGATGACGTTCGTCATGTGGGTGGCCCACAACATCCCCAACAAGCTGGACTGGCAGTGGCTTAAGGCTGGCGGCGGTATCTTTACCAAGGGGCACCCTTCGGCGAAGAAATTCAACGCGGGCCAGAAGATCATTTTCTGGACAGTAATGATCCTGGGCGTCTCCGTGTCCCTGTCTGGGCTGTCGCTGCTGTTCCCGTTCCAGATGCCAATGTTTGCCGATACCTTTGGTGTGATTAACAGCGTCCTGGCCACCAGTTTCCCGACTGACCTCACACCGCACGAAGAGATGCAGTATGCGAATATCTGGCACTCGATTGTGGCGTTCGTAATGATGCTGGCCATCATCGCCCATATCTATATCGGCACGGTCGGCATGGAAGGCGCGTACGATGCCATGGGTAACGGCCAGGTTGATGTGGAATGGGCCCGCCAGCACCACGATCTGTGGGTCGCCGAGGTCGAGGCCAAACAAGGCAAAGGAGAGTCACAGTGAAAGTGATGATTTCCGCATTTGTCGCAGCTCTGGTGATTGCCGCTCTTGCGCCAGTGGTCCTGAACCAGTTCGGCTGGTCCTCAGCCGAGCAAACCACGACTGAGAGCGTTCGTCTTGACTGATCAGTCAGAGGTGCACCAGATCGATGCCATCGGTTTGGTGTGCCCTCTCCCAATCTTACGCTTTAAAAAGCGCACTCAGGGTCTGCCGAGCGGGACGCAAGTCGAGTTTCTGGCCGATGACCCCAGCGGCCGTCGGGACTTACAGGCGCTGTGTGAGATAACCGGCCACCGGATTGAATGGATCCGGGAGGAGGACGCAGGCGTCCTCCGATATCGGATCTGTTTAGCGTAGTTGTCACGCCAGAAAAACCCGGTTTCAGCTATTACATTTTGTTCAAACCATCCGGTGGAAAATACCGTCTTTGCGGAGCAAATGGCGCAAAGCAGCCGCGACATGGCCGGCGATCAGTACACCCAGGGTTATGGCAAGCCACCCATGTATATAAAACAGGCGCCCAGCCAGCTCTTCATCCTCTGGCACAAAAGGCATGGCAGGCAGACGGAAATCGCCCAGTATGACCAGAGCCGGATACGCCGTCACACCGGCCCAGCCAAACAACGGTGTTATCACCAACATTATATACATCAGGTGATGTAAGCTCTTGGCGGCAATCTGCAATTTGCGTGGCATTTCATCCGGGTAAGGCGGGCCCTTTAACCGGACTTTCACCACGATCCTCAGGATCATAAGTAACAGCACACTGAAGCCAATTGCCTTGTGCAAACTGTACAAGGTATTCGTTAGCGCTCCCCAGATGTCTGCTTCCGCGCGTGAAGCCATCCAGAGCCCAACGGGTATCAGCGTCAGAACCATCAGCGCGATTACCCAATGCAGTACCCGCCACCCTGCGGGGTATTTCTGAACCTGAGACATACGCTCCCCCTCCACGTCATTCCCTATCGCTTCGGTGCTAAGTCCATCATCGAATTTATTCGACTACTCCGCAAGAGCGGTATTGAGGTGACGAGTCGTGCATAAATATCCCCCGATGCGATTCCCTCAGCTCCCGCATCAAGCCATTGCCTGAGTGACTCCGGATCCTGCCATGAAGACCAGATAAACCGGCGTTGTTCGCCGGCAATTACATTGAACTCGTGCTGGCCCAGCCGCTCCATCTCCCCCAGGCATCGCATTGCCTGATCCAGGCTGCGGTTCAATTGATCGGAAAGGGCAACGCGCAAGGTTACCTCCAGCCGCTTTCGGTCGCGAGGGTGAAATGATCACGGCCTGTCGTCCGGCAGCGTAGGACTCACATGCTGATTGTGGCCACACGCCAATTGAGTAAACCAGTGGTTTTGTTTACCTTTATGGTAGCTTCTGTACTGTCACATTGGCTTAATCCTAGCCAGTTAAGGTGCGAATACAATTCCGTGCAAGCCTCTGAAACATAGCGGGATGGCACACTTACTGGAAGCAACCCATGCGCATCACCTTCCTCGGAACAGGAGCTGCCGGTGGCGTACCACTTTTTGGCTGCGAATGCGCCGCCTGTGCAAACGCCAAAAAGTACTCAGTCTTTTCACGAGAGCCCTGCTCCGCCCTCATTGAATCCGGAGCCAACCGCATTCTGATTGATGGCGGCCTGATGGATCTGCACAAACGCTTCGCCCCGGGCGAGCTGGACGCCATCCTGCTGACGCACTTTCACCCCGACCATGTACAAGGGCTGTTTCACCTGCGCTGGGGCAAGGGGCCAAGTATCCCGGTACTCATACCTCCCGATCCTGATGGCTGCGCCGATCTTTTCCGCCATCCCGGCATGCTGGATTTCAGCCCCCAGGAGGCATTTACCGCATTTGAAATCGGGCCGTTAAAGGTCACGCCTGTACCGCTGATTCACTCGAAGCCCACCTTTGGCTACGTCTTTGAACCGGCAGGCGGACCCGCTTTTGCCTACCTGACGGATACCCGCGGCCTACCGCGTGAAACCCGGGACTTTTTACAAACAATGAAACCTGAGGGACTGGCGATAGACTGCTCTTTCCCACCTTCCAATCAACCAAAGGGCCATAACGACTGGGCCCTGGCTCTGGATTGCATCAAAGCCGTAGGACCGGCCCGGGCATGGCTTATACACATCAGCCACGATCTGGATAACTGGCGGCTGAGCACCAACCCCGAATTGCCAGCTCACATCAGGGTTGCCCAGGATGGTGATCGGGTCGATCTGACACCAGGCACCGTAAAACCCGGTCATGAATGAAGCAGCCCTGGCGCTCGCCGCCTCGGTGGTCATGCACGTGGTCTGGAACATGCTGGCACGACACCAGCCTGCCAATACCTTCGCCCTGTGGTGGGCCCTTGGTGCTCACCTGTTAATACTGGGCGCCTGGGGCCTTCCCTCACTGATTAAAGACGTACACTGGACACCAGAGTTTGCAGCCCTGCTGGCTACGTCCGCCGCAGCCAATGGCCTTTATTTCATGGCCTTGCGCCATGCCTACAGCCATGCGCCGGTAGCCCTGGTCTACCCGGTCGTCCGTAGCTCACCATTGCTGATCGCTGTCTGGGGCATGCTGTTATTTGGCGACAGTCTCTCAGTGATGGTGTGGGCCGGGATTGCGGTCAGCGTCGCCGGCCTGCTGCTCATGGCCAGTGGCGACAATCGTGGCGAGGAAGGGAAAGCACTGCCATGGGCTCTTTTGGCCATGCTTGCCACCAGTGCGTATTCGATCAGTGATAAAGCTGCGACAGTCTCAATTGACAGTTTCCGCGGCCTGGTGGGCTTTGTCAGCGTCGGCTATCTGACCGCCTGGTTATTCCTGAGCGTGGAGCACCACCGGAATACCGGTCGCTGGATCCCGGCAGCTCGACCCGCCTGGTACATAATACTGACCGGCGGCCTGTGCGTGGGACTGGCCTATGCGCTCGTGATTCACGCCATGCGGTTTATGCCCGCCGCGGAAGCGGTGGCCTATACCAATGCAGGGATCGTTCTGGCCTGCCTTGCTTCGATTTTCATCTTCCGTGAGCGCCATTGCTGGCAGCGCCGCCTGTTCGGCGCCGGCATCATCCTCTCGGGGCTGGTACTGGTGCGGCTGGCACAATAGTTCAACACGCCTGGTGTCCCATTTAAGTACCTGCATGCTCTCCCCCGTTTCACACTCCCGTCTTAAAACCTTCAACTGCCTGTCACCTGAGCGACACCGAACCGTCACAGCTGGATACGACACTGTCTATACAAGTTAAAAACACAGGATGGGAGGCGACCTATGGAGCCCGAGATTCAGATTCAAGGTTTGTCCAAGACGTTTGGCAAGAAAAAGAACAGCGGAAAAGCCCTTAAAGACATCAACCTGACTATCGAATCCGGTGAGATAGTGGCGCTCATCGGCCCTTCCGGCTCCGGAAAATCCACACTCCTTCGCCACCTGGCCGGACTGAGCTGCGGTGATGCGGACAGCGGCGAGATCCGCGTTCTGGGGCAATCCGTCCAGTGTAAAGGACGACTGTCCCGGGATATTCGCAAAACTCGGGCACGGATAGGTTACATCTTTCAACAGTTCAACCTAGTGGGCCGCATGAAGGTAATGACCAACGTGCTCACCGGCGCCCTCGGTCGTGTGCCCGGCTGGCGCGGCTGCCTGGGTCTGTTCAACGCCGAGGAAAAAGCCCTGGCTCTGAAATGCCTGAACCGGGTAGGCATGGATGCCTGGGCGAATCAGCGGGCCTCCTGCCTTTCTGGTGGCCAGCAGCAGCGCGTTGCCATTGCCCGCACCCTCACTCAGAAAGCCGAAGTGATTCTTGCTGACGAACCCATCGCTTCTCTCGATCCTGAATCGGCCCGTCGGGTCATGGAAATTCTTGCCGACATTAACAGCCAGGACGGCCGCACCGTGGTAGTCACCCTGCATCAAGTGGATTACGCCCGTGAGTTCTGCCGCCGTGCCATTGCCCTCCGAGCCGGTGAAGTTGTGTTCGACGGGCCGTCAGAAGAACTGACCCCCTCCTTGCTCGCCAGCATTTACGGCACTACCTCGTTCGATGTAGACGGCGAACCCGTTAAAAGAAGAAAAACCCGCGAGCCCGCAAAAGGGTTTGCACTGGCACCCGCCAGTTGATCGTGAATCTGTTCATACACTCTTACCCAAAATCACAAACCAGAGGAAATAACGATGATCAAACAATGGATTAGCCGGCTGACCCTGGCCGCCGCAGTTACCGTCGGCGCCACGGGCCTTCAGGCAGAAGAACAGAAAACCCTCAACTTCGGCATCATCTCGACCGAATCATCCAGCAATCTGAAAGACGTCTGGAATCCTTTCCTCGAAGACATGTCAGCGAAACTGGGCATGGAAGTAAAAGGCTTCTTCGCGCCAGATTACGCCGGCATCATCCAGGGCATGCGCTTCGACAAGGTTGACATCGCCTGGTACGGCAACAAGTCCGCCATGGAAGCTGTCGACCGCGCTGGTGGTGAGGTTGTGGTGCAGACGGTCGCAGCCGACGGTTCGCCGGGCTATTGGAGCCTGATGATCGTCCACAAGGACAGCAAGCATCTGAACAGCGTTGAGGATGTCCTCGCCAACGCCAAAGACCTAACTTTCGGCAATGGCGATCCGAATTCCACGTCTGGCTACCTGGTGCCCAGCTATTACATTTTCGCGAAAAATGGCATCGACCCCAAAGAAGCCTTCAAGCGCACTCTTAACTCCGGCCATGAAACAAATGCCCTGGCAGTTGCCAACAAACAGGTAGACGTTGCCACGTTCAACACAGAGAGCATGGAGCGACTGCAAATCAACTTCCCTGAAAAAGCTGACAATCTAAAAGTGATCTGGAAGTCACCGCTGATTCCCGCCGACCCACTGGTATGGCGCAAGAATCTTCCCTCTGAAACTAAACAGAAAGTCTACGATTTTCTGATGACCTACGGCACCACCGGCGACAAGCACGAGATTGAAGTGCTTAAAGACCTGCAGTGGGCACCATTCCGCGCCTCCAGCAACGATCAGCTGATTCCTATTCGTCAGCTTGAGCTTTTCAAGCAGAAAGCGGCGATCCAGAACGACGAGAACTATTCAGATCAGGAAAAGGCACAGAAGCTGGCTGAAATTGATGCCCAGCTCGCCAGCCTGGAGCGTCGCCTGGCGGCTCTCGACGCTGCCCGCGAAGAGTCCAACTGATAAGCCTTGGGGGGCTGGCTTGAAACACCAGCCCTTTTCGTGCTTCGGGCGATTCCGACAACTCAAGACGTAAAAGCGACAGGCAACTCTCATGCATAGTGCATCGACACATTCAAACCTTTCCGGCGATCAAGACAACCTGCTGTCGCGGAACTGGACCAGCTTGCTGGGTTGGGGTATCGCCTGCGCCATTCTGGCATGGTCCTGGGGGGGCGCCGAAATGAATCCGGTTGCCCTGTTTGCCGATGGTAATAACATGGCCGTGTTCGCCGCCGATTTTTTCCCGCCCAATTTTCATGATTGGCGTCTTTACCTGAGCGAGATGGTAACCACCGTCCAGATTGCTATCTGGGGCACGGTGATGGCAGTCATTCTGGCCATTCCCTTCGGAATTATGTCATCGGAAAACCTGGTGCCCTGGTGGGTCTGCCAGCCGGTCCGCCGGCTGATGGATTCGTTCCGCGCCATTAACGAGATGGTCTTCGCCATGCTGTTCGTGGTGGCCGTGGGGCTGGGCCCTTTTGCCGGGGTCATGGCGCTGTTCATTCACACCACCGGGGTTCTGGCAAAACTGTTCTCCGAAGCCGTGGAGGCCATTGACCCAGGGCCAGTAGAAGGCGTGCGCGCCACTGGCGCCAGCGGGCTTCAGGAAGTTATTTACGGCGTCATTCCTCAGGTACTGCCGTTGTGGATCTCCTACTCGCTGTACCGGTTCGAATCCAATGTCCGCTCTGCCACCGTGGTCGGCATGGTGGGTGCCGGCGGCATCGGCGTAATCCTCTGGGAGAGCATGCGCGGCTTCCAGTTCGCCCAAACCTGCGCGGTGATGATCATCATCATCCTGGTTGTGACCTCACTTGATATCGCGTCTCAGTGGATCCGCAAGCGCTTTATCTGAGGTTGCGCTGTTTCTGACCCGGCCTGGTACAACCGGGAACCCGCCCATGCGGGTTTTTTAATCGGCCAAGTTGTCTAGACAAGAGGAAAACCGATGGCCCTATACGAAGACGTTGCACAGACCCTGGAGCAGGAGATCCGTCAAAACCTGGCTTGCGGAGATTACCTGCCATCCGAGGCTGAGCTGGCGAAGCGCTTCTCGATCAACCGCCACACCCTGCGCCGGGCAGTGGACCAGCTGGTAGACGCCGGCATGCTGCTGCGCCAGCAGGGCAAGGGAACCCTCGTGGTCGAGCACGCCCTGGAGTACAACATCGGCGCGCGGGCACGCTTCAGTGAAGCGATGGAAGCCATGGGGCATACGTCTGTCAGCGAAGTCATCGGGCGCCGGGTATTGGTGGCAGAAGAGCGTTTTTCCCGTGCAAGCGGGATTCCCGCTGGCACGCCGGTCCTGCAGGTGGACACCCTGCGCAGCGTGAATGGAAAGCCAGTCAATCTGATCAGCCACTACCTGCGGCGCGAGGCCTTTCCCGGCCTGGAAGTCGACTATCGCGGCGGCTCACTGCATGCCCACATTGAACACCACCATGGCATCAAGCTGCTTCGCAAACAGGCTCTGATCAGCACCACCCTGCCCAGCCGGAGGGAAGCCGATTTTCTGCAATATCCCAGACACATGCCTGTGCTGGTAGTGAAGTCCAACAATGTTCGTGCCGGCACAGACGAGGTGCTCGAATACAGCATCTCCCGCGGCCGCGCCGACTGTTTCGAGTTCAGGGTCCAGCCCCGGATCACCGATTTACCTACGGGAGAAACCACCCCATGACCGACGCCCATGCGTTTTCGTCGTCCACCGATGCGACTCCGGAATTCACCGACCGTCAATTCTGGATGTCAGTCCTGGCAAGGGCTGATCTGAGTGATCTTGAATCATACTGGCAAAATCTCTCAGACCGCCCTGAGTACCGCCACCTGCGTAAACCGGAAATCGGTATGGCCATGGTGCGTGGCCGTGCCGGCGGCACAGGTTCGCCGTTTAACCTGGGCGAAGTCACGCTAACCCGATGTGTGGTGGAGCTGGATGCCGGCGTTCAGGGCTTTGGCTATGTCACTGGCCGCAGCCGGCGTCATGCTGAACTGGCAGCACTGTTCGACGGCCTGATGCAGGAAGACAGCAGCCAACACGGTCCTGCCTTGATCCAGCCGCTGCACAAGAAATGGCTGGGCCGCCGTGATCAGGTCTCCCGCAAAGCCGCCGCCACCAAAGTGAACTTCATGACCATGGTCAGAGGGAGCTAGCCAATGACTACGAACAAAGAGAGTCGTCCATCTGTGACGCCACCCCTCTCACTGGCCGGGCTCTGCGCCGGGTTCGACGATCCGGTACAGCAGTCTCAACAGGTGTTTCGTCGCGCACTCACCGCGCTCTCAGAGCCCGGGACGCTGCAAACCGTTCCCGTGAGCGACACGCCCACGGGCATAAACACCGCCTCCTATCAGCTGTGCCTGGCACTGCTGGATGCGGAAACCCCCTTGTGGATTGCCCCACCACTGCGGACCGATGCCCTGGTGAGTGCGCTGCGCTTTCACTGTGGCTGCCGGATTGTGGACACGCCGGGGCTGGCCGAGTTTGCCCTGACACTACCCGATTTCGATGGCGACCTGACCCGGTTTGCCCAAGGTAGCCATGAATATCCTGACCGGTCCACCACACTGATCGTCCAGGTCGAAAGCCTGGAATCAGCTGGCGACTGGACCCTGAGCGGCCCCGGGATTGAGGGCGTGCGCAAGGTCCGCATCGCCGGCCTGGACCCTCGTTGGCCGGGCATGCTGGCCGATAATCGCCGTCGTTTTCCTTGTGGTGTTGACCTTCTGTTCACCGCCGGAACTGGCCTGATGGGTCTGCCACGCACCACCCGAGTGGAGGTTTAACCATGTACGTAGCTGTCAAAGGTGGCGAGAAAGCCATCGACCAGGCCCATAGCTGGCTCGACGAAACACGTCGCGGCGACACCTCACTGCCAGAGCTGAGCGTTGCCCAGATTCGCGAACAGATGGGGCTGGCCGTGGACCGGGTTATGACCGAAGGCTCTCTTTACGATCCGGAACTCGCCGCGCTGGCGCTCAAGCAGGCCAGCGGCGATGTTATTGAAGCCATATTCCTTCTGCGGGCTTACCGCACCACGCTGCCGCGATTTCTGGCGTCCCGTCCGGTGGAAACCAACAAGATGGCCATCCGACGCCGTATTTCCGCCGCCTACAAGGATCTTCCCGGCGGCCAGGTACTGGGCCCCACCTACGATTACACCCATCGGTTGCTGGACTTTACCCTGTTGGCCAATGGCGAGCGATCGACGACGCAGCCGGCGGAGGAGTCGGTGGAAGACTGCCCGCGGGTGCTGGATTTCCTCAACAACGAGGGGCTGATTGAAAGCCCGCTGGCGAAAAGCGACCAGAAACAGTCAGGCAACCCATCAGAACCCGAAGCGCCCGCGGATCTGACCCGCCAGCCGCTGGATTACCCCGCTGACCGGGATCTGCGCCTGCAGGCCCTGGCTCGGGGAGACGAGGGATTCCTACTGGCACTGGCCTACTCCACCCAGCGCGGTTACGGCCGCAACCACCCCTTTGCCGGTGAGATCCGCCAGGGCGAAGTGGTTGTGGAAATCGTACCGGAGGAACTGGGCTTCCCCATTATCGCCGGGGATATCCTGGTTACCGAATGCGACATGATCAACCAGTTCAGCGGCACGGAAACCGAAGCCCCTCGTTTCACCCGTGGCTACGGCCTGGCGTTTGGCAACTCCGAGCGCAAGGCTCTGGCCATGGCGCTTGTAGATCGGGCACTGCGGGCACGGGAGCTCGGCGAGGATGTGGTATCGCCGGCACAAGATGAGGAATTCGTACTCGCTCACTGCGACAACCTGGACTCCTCGGGTTTTGTGTCTCACCTGAAACTACCCCACTACGTCGATTTCCAGTCCGAGCTGGTGTTGCTGCGACGGCTACGCAAAGAGTTCGAAGAGCGCAAATCAGGCGGCCAGAGCCCACAAGTTGAACCGACAACTGCACCCGATCTCAATGACGAACCAACCGTGAACACCCAGCAACGCCGGGAGGCGAACCAGGTATGACCACCGCATCCCTTAAACAAACCACTGACACCCAGGCGGAGAACGGCTACAACTTCGCTTACCTGGATGAGCAGACCAAGCGCATGATTCGCAGGTGCCTGTTGAAGGCCGTGGCCGTGCCCGGCTATCAGGTACCTTTCGGCGGCCGCGAGATGCCTTTACCTTATGGCTGGGGCACCGGTGGCATGCAGGTCACCGCCACAGTGATCGGTGAGAACGATGTACTCAAAGTCATTGACCAGGGCGCAGACGACACCACCAATGCGGTCAGCATTCGGCGCTTTTTTGCCCGCACAGCCGGCGTCGCCACCACCGAATCAACCCCCGAGGCCAGTGTTATCCAGACCCGTCACCGGATTCCGGAAACGCCGCTCACCCGGGGGCAGATCCTGGTCTACCAGGTACCGATTCCGGAGCCCCTGCGCTTCATTGAACCGAGGGAAACCGAGACCCGGAAGATGCATGCCCTGCAGGAATACGGGGTGATGCACGTCAAACTGTATGAGGACATCGCCCGTTTCGGCCATATAGCCACTACCTATGCCTACCCGGTCAAGGTCAACGGGCATTATGTGATGGACCCCTCACCCATACCCAAGTTCGACAACCCCAAGATGCACGGCAGTCCAGCACTGCAACTGTTCGGCGCCGGCCGGGAGAAACGCATCTACGCTATCCCGCCGTTTACCCGGGTCGAGAGTCTGGACTTCGAGGATCACCCCTTCGAGATCCAGGGTTGGGATCAGACCTGCGAGTTCTGCGGTTCGGACCACTCCTTTCTCGATGAAGTTGTCACCGACGATGAAGGCGGGCGCATTTTCATCTGCTCTGATACCGACTATTGCAACCAGCGCCTCAATACTGGCGCGAGTATGGAGGTCGTATGACCAACACCGTATTGGCGGCATCTCACGAGGCCCCGGCCGAGCCGCTGCTGAAAGTGAGCAACCTGCGCAAACTCTATGCCCCCGGCAAGGGTGTTGACGGCGTTGACTTCGAACTCTGGCCTGGCGAAGTTCTGGGCATCGTCGGCGAGTCCGGGTCTGGCAAGACCACACTTCTGCAGTGTCTCTCCGGCATGCAGACGCCGGACTCCGGGCGGATCGAATACACCGGCAAGCAGGGCGACAAACTCGACATCTACGATATTACCGAGAGCCAGAGGCGGCTTCTGCTCCGAACGGAGTGGGGGGTCGTTCACCAGCATCCCCGGGATGGCCTGCGCATGGGCGTCAGTGCCGGCGCCAACATTGGTGAGCGGCTGATGGCCATCGGCGAGCGTCATTACGGCACCCTGCGCTCAACGGGAGAAACCTGGTTGCGTGAAGTGGAGATCGACATCGCCCGCATCGATGACCTGCCTCGCACTTTTTCCGGCGGCATGCAGCAGCGCCTGCAGATTGCCCGCAATCTGGTGACCCAGCCGCGGCTGGTCTTCATGGATGAGCCCACCGGCGGTCTGGATGTCTCGGTTCAGGCCCGCCTGCTGGACATGCTTCGCAACCTGGTGGTGGACCTGGGCCTGTCAGTGGTGCTGGTCACTCATGACCTTGCCGTCGCCCGATTGTTGTCACACCGACTCATGGTCATGCGTGGCGGCAAGGTGGTTGAGCAGGGTCTTACCGACCAGATCCTGGATGACCCGCAACATCCTTACAGCCAACTGCTGGTGTCTTCGGTGTTGACCCCGTGATACCGCACTCTGATCGAACCGGAGAACTGCAATGACTGTCATGATCCAGGTTAACGACCTGAACAAGCGTTTTACCCTGCACAATCAGGGTGGTGTTTCCTACCCTGTCCTCACCGATGTGTCCTTCGACGTCAACGCTGGTGAATGCGTGGTACTTGATGGGCGCTCGGGCTCCGGCAAGAGCACTCTCTTGCGCTCGCTTTACGCCAATTACAAGCCCCAGTCCGGCCAGCTCCATATTCGGCACCAGGGTGAGCTTGTGGACCTGGTAACGGCAACACCAAGGCAGATCCTCACCATCCGGCGGCAAACCCTGGGGTATGTCAGCCAGTTCCTGCGGGTTATTCCCCGGGTATCGACCCTCGAAGTGGTCATGGAACCATTGCGAGCTCTGGGCGTAGACAGGGATAGCTGCCGTGAAAAAGCCGCTGGGTTGCTGCGCCAGCTGAACATACCCGAAACGCTCTGGCACCTCGCTCCCTCAACCTTTTCCGGGGGGGAGCAGCAGCGGGTCAATATCGCCCGGGGTTTCGTCGTTGACTACCCCATCCTGCTGCTGGATGAACCCACTGCCTCACTGGACGCGGATAACTGCGCCGTGGTGGTGTCGCTTATCCGGCAGGCCCGGGAGCGCGGCGCAGCCATTGTCGGAATCTTCCACGATGCCGGGCTCCGCGACCACCTCGCTGACCGCCGGATACCCCTGACCAGCCCTGCAAAGGAGGAAGCCGCATGAGCGCCATGGACCTGACCCTTGAGCGGCCGCAACTCGAGAGCAATGAATTGCTGCTCACCAATGCCCGCATCGCAACGGAAAACGAGGTCTTTACCGGCACCCTCAAGGTCCGGAATGGGCTGATCAGTACTCTGGAGCGGGGCAACACTTCCATAACCGGAGCCCGCGACTGCCAGGGGGCCTACCTGATCCCGGGACTGGTGGAGCTGCATACCGACAACCTGGAAAAGCATTTTTCGCCGCGGCCGGGTGTGATCTGGCCCAGCCATCCGGCCGTGCTGACCCACGATGCCCATATTGTATCGTCCGGCATTACCACCGTGTTCGACGCGCTGTCTGTCGGTGATGTTGTCGATGACAGCAATCGCCTGGCTCATCTGAGAACCCTCATTGACGCCCTTGCCGAAACCCGGAAGGCGGGGATGTTGCGGGCTGATCACCTGTTACACCTGCGCTGCGAAGTCAGTTTTGGCGAGACCCTGAAACTGTTCGAAGACCTGGTCGATCACCCCCTGCTCCAGCTTGTCTCGGTCATGGATCACACGCCCGGGCAGCGTCAGTTTGTGCGAGAAGACAAGTATCGGCAGTATTATCAGGGCAAGCACGGCCTCAGTGATTCTGAAATGGATACCTTTACCCGCAAACGCAAGGAATCCGCCCTCCTGCACAGCGACCGTAACCGCAAGGCCATCGTTGCCATCTGCCAGGCCCGGGGAATCCCGCTGGCCAGCCATGATGATGCAACCCTGGACCACGTTATGGAATCAGCGGAGTTCGGTATGCGTATTGCGGAGTTTCCCACCACCCTGGAAGCGGCAAAAGCTTCCCATGACCAGGGATTGCGGGTATTGATGGGTGCGCCCAATATTGTTCGAGGCGGCTCCCACTCCGGCAACATTGCAGCCGCCGATCTGGCCGCCGCCGGAGTGCTCGACATCCTGTCGTCGGATTACTATCCCGCCAGCATGCTGGACGCGGCTTTTCGCCTTGCCGCCATGGAAGACAACAATTACGACCTGGCCCGGGCCATTGCCACGGTCACGGCAACCCCGGCACGATCCGCCAATCTCCATGACCGCGGCCTGATCGAGCCTGGCAAACGGGCAGACCTTGTGCTGGTGGAGCCAAGAGGTCAGTTGCCGGTCATTCACAACGTCTGGCGAAGTGGCGAGCGGGTCTACTGAGGAGCTGAAGATGTCAGGATCAACCGGTCAACAGACCATCGACGCCGGCTCCGGTCGCCTGTTTTACATAATGGGAGCATCAGGCGCCGGCAAAGACACGCTTCTGAAAGGCTGCAGGGATTGCGCCGACAACGGGTTCAGCCCGCTTGTGGCCCACCGCTATATTACCCGGGAGCCGGATGGCGGCACCGAAAGTCATGTCTGGCTTTCGGACGCCGAGTTCGAGCAACGGGTAACAATGAATGCCTTCGCCATGCACTGGTCTGCCAATGGTTTTCGCTATGGCATCGGTCGGGAGGTCGACCATTGGCTGGCCGAGGGTGGCCAGGTGCTGGTTAATGGCTCCCGCGGCTATCTCGATGAGGCGCGGTCACGTTATGGCAGCATGCTTATTCCAGTACTGATCAGCGTCGATCCGCACCGGCTGCAACGCCGCCTTACGCTGAGGGGACGGGAGTGCGCAGAGGAAATCGAAGCCCGGATCCGCCGCGCCCGGGAACTGGAGCAACAGCTTCCTCCGGACTGCCTTGTGATCGAGAACAATGGCACCGTTGAAGCGGCCGTGTCGAGGCTGTTGACCGTAATTGCTGAGACACAAACCAACCGCACGCCTTGCGAACTCCACAAGTGCCCATAACCGCGACTGAAAATAGGCAACAATAGACATTTACAAAACTGGGTCTAACGTTATGCAAGATATTAATCCCGCGCTCTCCATGGGCCATGGGCCAAGGGCTGAGCCGGCTCTGGAAAGACTTCCGGGTTTGGCTGGCCTCGGCGGCAATCATCATGCTGCTGGCCATTCTCGATCCGGAGCAGGCACTGGAGAGCGTACTTTTTGCGACCAATGCGCTTCTTGAGACAGCCCCTTTCCTGGTGCTTTCCATTGCCATTGCCGCCTGGGCTTCAGCAACAGGCGCAGACAACCTTATTGCACGCGCCTTCACCGGTGCGCCCGGGATGGTGATCCTGCTGGCGGCGATAGCCGGTGGCATCTCGCCCTTCTGCTCCGGCGGGGTGACATCGCTTCCTGCAGCTCTTGCAGTCTGGGCGCTGGTAAAACCCCGGGTTTTTGGCCTCTATATCGCACTGGCGCTCATCGGCGCCTTTCTTTCAGGGATTACCTTCCAGCTTTGGAGCATGACATGACGGCTATCACTATCGATGTTTTGAATGTAATACCAGGCTCTTTGGTGATGGCGCCAGTCGGCATAACGACCTGTCACGACACGGTAAATTCGGCCAACGTAAAAGGCGCGCGAATTGTGAACGTGTTGATGGAGCCCGAGCTGGGGTTAGGCGCGCTGCTTCTTGAGGCAGAGAGCGAATCTGTCCAGCTTGCTCATCGGGTTTCTCCGGCCCCGCCAACGGCGGCCTATCCCGAATCAGCGTTTGCACCTCGCCGCAATCGCTACACCGAGGCGTCGGACGAGCTGGCGTTTGCCAGCCGTGAAATCGCGGCCACAGCCGGTGGTGGCCTCGCGGGCATCAAGGCGCTTGTGGCTGAGGCGGAGTCCCGGTTCACCTACGCGCATCCGGAAATACGGTTCAACGATGGGACAGAAAGGGTTCCCTACCTTTCCTGCGGGCTGACGCCGGGCTCCTGTATCGATATCCACACTTACCTGGTCGCCAGCCTTCGAGCCGCGGGGTTTGAAGCAGGTTACGTTTACGGTTATTTCTTCTCCCTGGAACGTGGCGGCCTGACCAACGACATGCATTGCTGGGTGATCACGAGGCACAAAGGCGAAATACTGGAGTGGGACGTCGCTCACCACATGAAAGCGGGATTGGGTAAAACCCGCCCTGGCCTGAACCCCCGGCCGGGACATAGAGTGGCTTTCGGCCATTCTCTCGGGCACAGCTACACGACGGGCCAAGGCCAGCAGGTTGAGCTCAAGCTGCTGGCTGGACCTCTTGCGCGTTCGGACGCTGGCACCTGGGACAAGTGTCAGCTGCGAGCCTTCTCAACAAACAAGTGATTACCTTTACCCCAGACTGTTCCGCGCGCCTTTTGTCGCAGCAGAGTATGGCCTGCTGCCGCTCGACCAGGCCTGGAAAATGGTCAGCGAGAACCCGGCAAAAGCCGCCGGCCTGCTGGGCACCAGCAAAGGGCTTATAGCGCCCGGCTTTGACGCCGATCTCCTGCTGTTAAGCGAACTCGATTGCTCGCCGCTGTCACTGCAGGCCACACTGGTGGCTGGGACGCCGGTTTTCCAGAGTGGCGGGACCAGCACTGTGGGGGGAGGCTAACGGACAGGTCGAGTTTGTTTGACACTGGTACAGTCCCGGTTGGTGGCCGCACCAGGGCGGTCAGACCTCTTCTCCCGGTCGACCAAACAGGTAACCCTGAAAATTCAGGCACCCATGCTCAACCAGCCACTTTCTCTGCTCTTCCGTCTCGACCCCCTCGGCGATCACTTCCAACCCCAGGCCTTTGGCCAATCCGACAATGGATTCCACAATCGCCGAACTTGCGAGGTTGGTTGTAACCTCTTGCACAAAGGATTGGTCGATCTTGATCTGATCCAGCGGCAGCCGCTTCAGGTAGCTCATGGACGAATAACCCGTGCCGAAGTCATCCAGTGAAAAACGAATCCCCAAAGAGCGGAGACCCATCATTATTTCTGTGATCCGCTCCGGGTCATCCATCAACAGGCTTTCAGTCACCTCAAGCTTCAACAAGTGTGGCGGGGCGCCGGTCTTCTCAAGGATCTGCCCCAGCTGCGCTGTAAAACTATCACTCTGAAACTGGACGATACTGACGTTGACGGCAAGACTGAGCCCCGATCTTGCCGGGTCTCTCTGCCAGGCCGCGAGCCTCTCACAGGCCTGTTCCAGAACCCACAGTCCAATCGGCAGGATCAGCCGGCTTTGTTCAGCTATCGGTATGAAAACAACAGGCGATATCATTCCCCGTTCCGGGTGCCGCCAGCGCAAAAGTACTTCGTACCCAAGCAGCTGGTCCGGATTCCGGATCTGGGGCTGGAAAAACACAACCAGCTGCTCCTCGGCCAGGGCATTGCGCAACTCTTCCTCGATTAGGACGTGCTGAACAATCTTTTCCTGGATATCGGGATTGAAAAAAGCGATGCGTTTCTCGCCCCGCAGTCTCGCCCGCTCTTTTGCCTGCTGGGTAGCCTGCTCAGCTCTCTGAACCTGCTGATCAGGCCGTGTATTCCGCCCATCCATCAGGGTAATGCCAATGCTGATCTCTACTTGTATCCTGTAGTCCAGAACGTCGATCGGACTGGAGAACACCTGAAGAATTTTCTCGGCAACACCCTCTACCGATCGGGCCGCAACCTCTTGGGAGGAATCGAGATTGACCAGCAGGACAGCAAATTCGTCACCTCCGATTCGGGCCAGGGTATCACTCTCGCGCACCACACGAACGAGCTTCCCGGCGAGGGACTTCAAAACC
Organism: Marinobacter guineae; assembly: GCF_002744735.1. Taxonomy (GTDB): domain Bacteria; phylum Pseudomonadota; class Gammaproteobacteria; order Pseudomonadales; family Oleiphilaceae; genus Marinobacter; species Marinobacter guineae. Next base: position 246,117 of record NZ_KZ319340.1, read on the forward strand.
AGATCTCCCACTCCGTAGCCCCTGGCATCATTCACGGCCCGGAACTGTTCAATATCGAGATACAAGAGCGCAGCATGGGTGTTCTGCCGGGTATTCGCTTTGCATACCTCGGAAATCCGCTCTTCAAGCAGTGCCCGGTTTGCAAGCCCTGTCAGCGAATCATAGAACGCCAGTCGGTGGGCTTCCCGCTCGGCTTCTTTGCGTTTGGTAATGTCGTGAAAGGTACCCACGTAGTTCTGGACAGCGCCAGACCCTCCATAAATCGCGGTGATCGTGAGCCATTCAGCATAGACTTCGCCAGTCTTGCGGCGGTTCCAGATTTCACCCTCCCACGAGCCCGTTTCCCGGACCCGGGACCAGAGATGATTATAGAATTCAGCATCTTGCAGACCCGACTGGAGAATACGCGGGCTTTTACCCACGACTTCATGTTCGTCATAGCCGGTAATACGTGAAAACGCCCTGTTAGCGCGAAGTATCAACCCATTCTCGTCGGTGATCATGATACCGAGGTGTGTCTCGAATGCGGTGGAGGCAATTCGCAGCTCAGCTTCATTGGCCTGAGCCTCGAATTGCAGACTTTTCCGCTCACGATTTTCTTGAACCAGTTCTTTTTCCACCGATACCCTTCGGTAAAACTGTCTCAGAAAGAACAGGCCAACAACGGCAACCGACAGAACCCCTGCACCTGAAGCCCAGAGACTGTGTCGCCAGCCCTGCAAAGCAACCGATGTTTTCTCCCCGACAACCACTATATAGGGAGCATCCAGAACCCGTTGAAAGGCGTAAAACCGTTTCTCGCCATCAATTGGAGACTTGAGAATAGCCTGTTCGCTGTCGGAGCCACTTTCGACAAATCGACGGGTATACAGCTCATTGATGAGAGCCCCCTGGCGCCCCGGACCCTCCACAACCGCCGGCAGTCGGGCAACCAGCCTCAAAGATTCGTCGATAATCGCAATACTCTGACCTTCAGATAAAGACAGCCCTGCCAGGGAGTCGGCAATTACCGCCGGTGATTGGGGCGCGGCAATAACAGCAACGAACTCACCCGTACCAGCACGCAACTTCCTCATTCCCCAGATCCAGAGCTCTCCACTGTCAGGATCGGTATACAGTGGTGTAACCAGATCATCGCCCGAGCTTTCATCAAATCGCCGTTTGAGGAACGACCAGCCAGGGATCCTTCCCGCATCCTTTTTTGATGAGGAGTGGATGACATTACCTGCCAGATCTGCCACAAACAGCTCGTCAACAAACTCCAGACCGGACAGCTTGTCGTCGAGCAACTGCTCAATGCTCTCAAGACCGGAGGCCGGGAGAATGTTGGCCTGATAAATCAGGGGCTGGAGAAATCCCGCCAGGGTTCGTAAACCATATCGGGTGGACAGAAGTTTGTTGGCGACCAGTTCGGCCGCCAGATCGGCGCGGGCTGCAGACCGACTACTCGCCGTTTTTGTAGCCTGGTCATAGTTACTCAATGCAACGTAGCTCGCTGACAAAACGAGGACGATCAGAGCAAAAACATACAATAAAAGGGGAAGACGGTAAGCTGTACTCACACCCAGTCTGATCTGGTTTTCTGGTTCTGTCATTAAAACGGCTCACAACCTGTTATTTTTCGAGCACTTGGCGACAGACCAAGCTTGTCACCCCTACACTGTAGCAAAGCTATCAATCTGCTGATGAGGAATTTCCGTGGTTCAGGCAACTATCTATTATCTGGACGGCCACCAGCGCGTAGGCACCGTCTCCGCCTGGAAGCCCAATTCTGGTCGAATTGACCTCCTATCAGCAGAAGACAATAGTCCTATAGCGATCCAATGGCCACTGATTGCTCACATAGACCGCCCTCTGCACGCCAGCCAGGTGGGAAATCGCCAGGAATTCCAGAACTACGTTGTTAACCTCGTCAATGGCCAGACACTCAGCGGCACCATGATGTCCGCCGTGGTCACCCCCAACGGCGTTGAAGTGTGGCATGCTTCGGACACGGTCCACCTGGTCGAACGGTTTGTTCCATGGCAGGCAATCAAAACCTACAGGCTCGGCCATGTTCCGGTTCAAACCGGACCGGACTCAGGCAACAATCCTCCCCCAGCTCCAATAGATGATTCGGCCACCACGACCGAAAACAACGACTCGCCACTCTCGTTAGGCCTTCTGGAAGTGGTCAACGCCCGGCAGCTGTCTGAGGCGCTGGAGCGCGGCAAAACGATTGATCAGACCGGTTACGACAGAACCCTCAGAACAACCATCGGCGACATTCTTGTCCAGTCCGGAGTTCTTGACAGTGAGCAACTGAACGTTGCGTTGCACCGCAAACGATCGGAGCCCACGCGCCCGATCGGCCAGATCCTGGTCGACATGGGCCTTGTCTCGGAAGACACTGTTCAGCGTGCCCTGGCCTACAAACTCGGGGTCCCTTTTGTTTGTCTGGGCGAGTTCGACATAGATCCCAAGGCCATCAAGTTTATCCCTGCGACCACCGCTGCCAGGCTGAGCGTTCTGCCACTCATGTTCCACGAGCGTCATCTTGTCGTCGCCCTGAGCAATCCATCCGATGCCGAAGCGCTCAACATCCTGAACTTCCTGGCCGGCTATCCCGTCAAATACGCCCTGGCGCCGAAATCCGAACTGGCCCGCGAAATCGATCGTTATTACGGCGCTGCCGAGAGTCAGGAGGCGGCTGAAGAGCTGGAGATGGAACTGGTAGAAACGCCGTCCGATCAGCCCAACCGGCAGGCTATCGAGAAGCTGGGCCAGGAGAAGCCAGTCATCCGGTTTGTGAATTCAGTCATCCGGGATGCTATCCGCCAGAATGCGTCCGATATCCACCTTAGCCCGAGAGAAGATTATGTTCAGCTTCTATACCGGCTGAACGGCGACATGATTCCCATCAAACGATTCAATAAAGGCATGCTGGCAGCCGCCGTAAGCCGGATCAAGATTATTGGTGGTATGGATATTACTGAGCGCCGGACACCTCAGGACGGGCGTGCCTCAGTGCGTTGGGACAAGCACGATGTGGATCTCCGGATTTCGGTGATGCCTACCATCCAGGGCGAGAGCGTCGTCATCCGGATTCTGAATACCCAGCAGGGACTCAAATCGGTTAATGACCTGGGTTTCTCAGAGATTGACCGGAAGAAATTTGTTGACCTGATTCATCGCAACCAGGGCATGTTACTCATTACCGGGCCAACAGGGTCGGGAAAAAGCACAACGCTGTACGCAGCCCTGCACGAATTGCGATCCAAAAGCGTGAACATCCTGACGGTGGAGAATCCCGTCGAGTACCACATGGAGGGCATCGAACAGATGCAGGTGAATGAACCGGCAGGCTTCACCTTTGCCAGTGCGCTTCGGAACATGCTTCGTCATGACCCCGACATCATTATGGTTGGCGAGATAAGAGACCGGGAAACCGGCCAGATTGCTGTTCAGAGTGCACTTACTGGCCACCTTGTGTTAAGCACGCTACACACCAACAGCGCAGCCAGTACCGTAATGCGCATGATCGACATGGGCATCGAGGACTACCTTATCAGCGGGACACTCAACGGTGTTCTCGCCCAGCGACTGGTGCGGCGCAATTGCGCCCATTGCATCGCTGAGGAAGTCGTGGATCCATGGGTGCGCGAAACCCTCGGCATCGGCAGCGATGAGGTTTTCTACAAGGGTAAAGGCTGCCACGCATGCCACGACACCGGGTTTTCTGGCAGGCTGGCGGTTTACGAACTGATGGTTCTCACCCCGGAACTGAGGAACATGATTGTGGCGGGGACCTCAGTGGATGGACTGGAAAAGCAGGCCCTTGCTTCCGGAATGACACCCTTGACCAGTCACGCACTGAGCAAAGCCCGGGATGGCAGCATTTCCGTCGCAGAGGTTTACCGCATCCGCCTTTCCTGATCTGGATGACTCAAGGAGTTTTTATGGAATTGCCCGCATATCTCAAGGTCATGGCCGACAAAGGCGCCTCTGATCTTTATCTCTCCACCGGCGCTCCGGTGATGCTCAAGATCGAAGGTAAAACCGGGCCTATCACCCAGAAACCTTTACCGGCAGGTGCCGTAAAGGACTTGGCATACTCGGTGATGAACGATAAGCAGCGCTCCGAATTCGAAAAGAATCTGGAATTGGACATGGCGGTCGGGGTCAACCAGATAGGTCGATTCCGCGTGAACGTTTTCTGGCAACGGGGCGAGGTGGCCATGGTCATTCGCCACCTGAAAACCGAGATACCCACCATTGAGGCGCTCGGTCTTCCGAGCATCCTGGAGCAACTGATCATGGAACCCAGGGGGCTGATCCTGGTCGTTGGCGCAACCGGGTCGGGCAAATCCACCACGCTGGCGGCCATGATCGACCATCGCAACAGCCACAGAACAGGGCACATCCTCACCATCGAGGATCCGATCGAGTACACCCACCACCATAAGCACAGTGTGGTTAACCAGAGGGAAGTCGGAGTGGACACCCATTCCTACGCCGAGGCGCTGCGCAGGGCCATGCGGGAAGCCCCGGATGTCATCATGATCGGTGAAATACGCGATAGGGAAACCATGAAGCAGGCCCTCACCTACGCCGAAACCGGCCATCTCTGCATTGCCACACTGCATGCAAGCAACGTGGACCAGACCATGCGGCGGATCGTTAACTTTTTCCCTGAGAACACCCATCGGGAGCTGTTCATGGATCTGAGCATGCATCTGAAAGCGGTCGTTTCCCAACGTTTGCTCAAGGGCAAAGACGGCAAACGCTCTGCAGCCATTGAGGTGATGCTGGCCAGCCCCTACATCAAGGATCTGATCAACAAGGGTGAAATCGATGGCATTGGAGAAATCATGGAGAAGAGCCCGGAACAGGGCATGAAAACCTTTGACCAGGCCATTCTGGAGCTTTATCACCAGGGCAAGATCAGTCAGGAAGAAGCTCTGGCTAATGCAGATTCCCGCCACAATCTCGAAGTGAAAATCCGGTTGGAGCACGGCAACCTGGACACAGGCGGCAATCAGTTCAGTATCGACCAGAGCTGAGGACGGGTTCTGCCTAATAATTAACAAAACTCAACTGAATCAACAGGTCATTCTGAGTATCATCGCGCCTCACCCAAATCAGTGAGCATCAGGCAAGGACAGTTATTGCAAATGACCAATACCGATACACCAGGGAGCTTGATGCAGCCTGGCGTGAGGTTTTAACACCGGGTATTGATCTCATTGGTGGGGCTTACTGACCACAATTGGCTTTAGCCGTTTTTTAACCAGCAGTGTCTTTTTGGTAGTCTCTGGCCATGACCATTTTCAGCATTATTCAGCTCGTTATTTTTTCCATACTGTTGCTCAACACCGTCCACCTGATGCCTGCATTTGGCCGCTGTTTGCGAGTCGCCGAATCGGCGTTCAAGTCCGGCTATCTGTGCGCCATGCTGACCATGCGCCTGGCCCGCAACATCCTCGGCCTGATCCTGGTCACGGCCAGCACCGCGCCCAATCCTGACATTCATGCCATGGTGCCCAAGGGCATTCTGCTGTTCCTCGTATTGGCAGTGGTCAATGTAGTGCTGACCCACTATCTGGAGCGGGCCAACATCGAAGAAGGCGCCCGCTTCTAGGCGTAAAGCGACTCGATTACGTCGGTGTATTTTTCGTAGATATTGCTCCGGCGCACCTTCATGGTGGCGGTCACTTCGTCATCGTCGTGGTCCAGCTCTTTGGTCAGCAGATGGAAGCGCTTTATCTGCGCCACCTGCGGCAGCTGTTCATTGCCCTTGTTCACCTCGGCCTGAATCAGCTCATTCACCCGCTCCTGTTCGGTCAGGCTCCGGAAGGTGGTGTAGGCAATCCGTTCCTGCTCCGCCCATTTGGCCACCGTCTCGAAATCGATCTGGATCAGTGCGGAAACGTACTTCCGGGCCTCGCCAATCACAATACACTCCTTGATATAGGGACTGGCCTTGATGGTGTTCTCGATCTCCGTCGGCGAGAGGTTCTTACCCCCCGCGGTAATCATGATGTCCTTGAGGCGATCGACAATTTTGAGTTGGCCATCCCGCCATTCCCCGACATCGCCCGTGTGCAGCCAGCCGTCCATCAGGGTTGAGGCCGTCGCCTCGTCGTTCTTGTAATAGCCCTTGAACACGCTGCCGCCGCGCATGATGATTTCGTTATGCTCACCGAGTTTCACCTCGACGCCGGAAACGGCGACCCCCACGGTTCCAAGGTGCACATCATCCACCGGCTGGGCCGTGGCAACGCCGGTGCTTTCCGTCTGGCCATAGACTTCCACCAGGGGGATGCCGATGGTCCGGAAAAACTCCAGAATTCCCGTGGAGATGGGGGCTGCCCCCGTCAACGCAATGGTGCATTGGCGCAGGCCGATAAAGTTCTGTAGCGCCCGCAGCACCAGAAAATAACTGAGACCGTACAGACACTTTTCTTTCAGGCTCCACTGCGCCCGGGGCTTGGTAGCCATCGGCGAGCAGACCCGAATGGCCCAGTTGAACAGCCCTTTCCTGAACCGGCCGGTTTCCTGAATCTTGATGTAAATGGAGGAATGCAGCTTCTCCCAGATCCTGGGCACGCCCAGGAAAAAGGTTGGCGCAATTTCCCGCAAGTCTTCCTGAATTGTTCGCAGGCTTTCGCCAAAGCTGACCGTACTACCCACGTAGACTGGCGCAATGTTGGTAAACGCCTGCTCGGCCACGTGGCATAGCGGCAGGTAGGACAGACTGGAGCCATGCTCATCGGCCTTAAGCAGCTCAATCAGCCCAGGCGCCGCGTCGTGGAGATTTCCCCAGCTGATCATGGCCCCTTTGGGGCGGCCGGTGGAACCGGAGGTGTAGATCATCAGGGCGGTGTCGTCCATCTTCTGGCCGTCCAGCAATTCATCCACCAGGCCGGGGTGTTCTTTTTCATACTTCCGACCACGGGCTTCGATGTCATCGAACGCTGCGGGAGGCTCAGGATAATAACGAAGGCCCTTCATATCGATCGCAATGCAGTGTTTGAGTTTCGGCAGGTTTGGCCAGGCTTCCAGCACCTTATCGGTCTGCTCCTGATCCTCGCACACCACAAATTCCGCATCGCTGTGCTCAAGAACGTAGGCCACCTCATTCCACGGGCTGGTCGGATAAACACCAACACAGATACCCCGGACCATGCCGATGCCCATCTGGGCGATGACCCACTCCACCCGGTTCTCAGAGATGATCGCCACATGGCCGCCCTCATCAAGGCCGAGGGCACGGAGCCCCAGCCCGAAATGCCGGGCACGCTCGTAGTAATCCCGCCAGGAATAGGCCTGCCAGATACCGAAGTCTTTCTGGCGCAGGGCCAGCGATTCAGGCCGGCCTTGGGCGTGGGCCCGCAACATCTGCGTCAGGGTAAGATCGGGTATCGAAGGTGTTGTCATGAAAGCCACCGTTTACGGCGTTTGTAGTGCTTGATGTCTCGGTAACTGCGAGCCTCGCCTTCCTTGCCGCCAACTCCCAGGTAAAACTCCCGGACATCCTCGTTGGCGGTGAGTTTATCCGCCGGCCCGTCGATTACGATCTTGCCGTTCTCCATGATGTAGCCATAAGAGGCGATCGCCAGAGAAACGGCGGCATTCTGTTCCACCAGCAGAATAGCGGTGCCCTGCTCCCGGTTGATCCGCGCCACAATGGTGAAGATTTCTTCCACCAGCAACGGCGCCAGACCCAGTGACGGCTCGTCCAGCATGATCAGCTTCGGCTGGGCAATCAGAGCCCGGCCCAGGGCCAGCATCTGCTGTTCACCGCCAGACAGATACCCCGCCAGCTGTTTGCGACGCTCCTTCAGGCGCGGGAAGTAGTTGTAAACCAGCTCATAGCTGTCGCTCAGGGTGGGCTTGTTGCCACTGAGCGCGTAGGTGGCGGCAACGAGGTTCTCTTCCACTGTCAGGTCCTCAAACACGCGGCGGCCTTCCATCACATGGAACAACCCGTTGCGCACCAGTTTCTCCGGTGGCGTGCCTTTTACATCCTTGCCCTGGAACCGGACTTCTCCGGCGGTCACCTCACCGTCTTCCAGGGTCAACAGGCCGGAAACGCTTTTCAATGTGGTGGATTTGCCGGCACCGTTGGAACCGAGGAGCGCCACGATGGCGCCCTCCGGAACCCGCAGTGACAGGCCCCGAAGGACCTGCACTGCCTTGTTGTAAACCACCTCGATGTTATCGATTTCCAGTAAGGCTTCCATACAGCCCCTCAGTCGAGGTGAATCCAGTCCGATACCGGCTCGTAACGGCCTGCCTCGGCATTCACCCGCCAGATACGACCGACCGGGAACGACATATCCTTCACGGTGACCGGAATACCGATGATGCCACCGGTGTCCCAGTCCTCAATCGACGCCAGGGAGGCGGCCATATTCTCAGCCGTGAGATCTTTGCCCGCATCCAGGGTGCGTTTGACCACTTCGGTCCACACCATGGCGTTGAACCAGGCCTGCATGTAGCCGGTGGGGCGGTAGCCGGCTTCGGGATCGCTCTTCTCGGCCTGGGCCCGGAGCGCATCCAGCATCGGCCCGCTTTCCTCACTGTCGTAGTAGTTGTAGGGCATCACGCCCATGTAGCCATCGGCGTCCGCTCCCATCTTGTCGATGATCAGCTTGTCCGAGGACCAGAAGGTGCCCATGAACTGCGTATCCAGGCCCATCTGGCGCATCTGCACCATGAACTCGTTGATCGGCGACAGTACGTAGCCGTGGAACACCACAAAATCCGGGCGAACGCGACGCAGCTTCAGGACTTCCGCCGACACATCCACGCTGCCGGGCTTGGTGACAATATTCTCAACCACTTCAATGCCCAGCTCGGCGGCCCGGGCCTTGCCGTTTTCAATCGGATCCTTGCCAAACTCGGTATCGCTGTACACGAAGGCAACCGTCGGCATATCGCCGTCCTTACCCTGGTCTGCAATGTACTCCAGGATGATTCCGAACATCTGGCTGTAGTTGGGTCCCGGAATGAACTGATAGGGATACTGCTCGTTATCAGTCAATGCCGTGGCAAAGGACGCACCACTCATCAGGGTATCGCCCTGGCTGTTCAGCTCCGAGGCGATGGTCTTCATGAAGCCGGTGCTGTCACCGTAATAGGTGGCTGGGGAATCACTGCCGGAGATTTTCTTGAAGGCAGCCACCGAACGGTCCACTTCATAGGCGGTATCTTCCATCACATACTTCACCGGATGGCCGTTGATGCCGCCCTGGTTGTTGATCCAGTCGGTGTAGTCGGTAAGACCGGCATGGATGTGAATGCCGGCAAAGGCAAACACACCGGACAGTGGTATGGAGCCACCGAAGACGATGGGTTCCTTGTCCTGGGCCATCGCCGGAGCGGCTACGGTTAACGCAGCGACCAGACTGCCAAGCCCGGCGAGCCGGCGCCCTTTTTTGAGGATGTTTCTGAACATGTTTCTTCTCCTTGCTGCTTCTTGTTGTTGGTATTGCTCGGGCTTTCGACAACCAGCCCGTTGAAACACGATTAATTCCGGAACGGCCACAGGCGGAAAAAACGGCGAATGCGATGCCATATTTCCGCGAGGCCATGGGGTTCAAAGATCAGGAAGCCCACAATCAGGGCGCCGAAGATTATCTCCAGCATCGGCGACATGAACACCGGGGCGTCCGGGTAGAACGGGGTCAGGGCGGCGGTGATCAGCTTCAGGGCTTCCGGCACCAGTGTCATGAAAGCCGCACCGAGTATGCCTCCCAGCAGGTTACCCATGCCGCCGACGATCACTGCCGCCAGATAGAAAATCGACATCGACAGCGGGAAACTCTCCGGCGTCACTACCCGGAAAAAATAGGCAAACAGGCCACCGGCCACCCCGGCGTAAAAAGAGCTGAGAGCGAAGGACATCAGCTTGTAGTGCAAAAGGTCAATACCGAGAATCTCGGCGGAGATATCCCGGTCCCGAATGGCGATAAACGCCCGGCCAATCCGGGTCCGGAACACGTTGCGGGCAGCAAATACCATCAGTACCGCCAGCGGCACGATGATGAAATACATCATGAAGTCACTCTGGAAGCTCCACCCGAACAGGTGCGCAGGCTCGAGGCTCAGGCCGCCCATGCCGCCGGTGACCGACTCCCACTCGGCGAAGATGAAATGCAGGAACACACTGGCCGCCAGGGTGGCGATTGCCAAATAAAGTCCCTTGACCCGCAGCGAGGGCAGGCCCACCAGGATGCCTACTGCGGCGGCCATCAGTCCCGCCAGCACCAGGGTTACCGGGAACGGCAGGCCGGTGTTGAGAGAGAGCCAGGCGACGGTGTAGGCGCCCACACCCATGAACCCTGCCTGGCCGAGGGAAATGAGGCCGGTAAATCCGGTCAGGATGTTCAGGCCGGTAGTACTGATCACGGCAATGCCTACAAGGCATCCCAGATAGAGCAAGTATGAATCGGCCATGAACGGGAACAGCAGAAGAATCAGCAGGAATAGCCCGAACCACAGTTTTTGGGTGTGGCTGGTCCAGATCGCCTCATCGGCTTCGTAACTCTGTTTTGCGTCACCGATGCGCATCTTACACTCGCTCTATTTCGTGGGTGCCAAAAAGGCCATAAGGACGGATCACCAGAATCACGGCCAGCACCAGGAAGGTCGCCGGCATCCTGTACTCACCACCCAGGTAGGCGCCGGCCACGGTTTCCAGCCAGCCAATGAACACGCCGGCTACCAGGGCACCCAGAATGCTGTCCAGGCCACCAACAATCACCACCACCAGAACACTCAGCCCGATAATCCCGAACTGGGGGCTGAGGCCACCGGTGGCAGCCACCAGTACACCAGCCAGTGACGCCGCCAGTGAACCGAACACCCAGGCCATGTTGAACACCCGGCGCACATTGATGCCCATGGAATAGGCGGCGGCCTGATCCGACGCTGTTGCCCTCAACGCAACGCCGCCCCGGGAGAAGCGGAAATAGAGCAGGTAAATAATCAGCAGGGCGGAACCGATCAGGAAGCCGTAGGCAATTTTGGGCGCGAGATAAAGCGGGCCGATAAACACCGGCTCCCGGGGCAGAAAACTGGGCAGCAGCTGCGGGTTGGCGGTCCAGATGAACTCCACCAGGCCCACCAGGATACTGGCGATGCCGATTGTCACCATCACCACCGAGATCGGGGATTCACCCAGCATTGGCCGGATCATGGTCTTCTCGATTACCCCGCCCAGGATGCTGCCACCAATAACGGCCATCGGCAGCGCGATCCATGCGGAGAGCTCCATGCCACCGGCAAAGGCCAGGAACAGGTAGGCGGCAAACATCATGATTTCGCCGATGGCAAAGTTGATCACCCGGGTGGCCTTGTAGATGATCACAAAACCGAGGGCAATCAGGGCATAAAGCCCGCCCATCGCCAGGCCGGCCAGGCTGATTTCGCCGAAGAACAACCAGTCCATCAGGCCGCCTCCTCTTCCGGATTGAGCTTCCTGCGCAGGCTGTCGATGTCACTGTTGCCCAGGTAGGCCCTGATCACCTCGGGGTTTTTCTGGACATCCGAAGGCAGACCCTCGGTAATGACCTGGCCAAAATTGAGCACCGCAATGTGGTCGGAAATATCCATGACCATGCCCATGTCGTGCTCCACCATCAGCACGGTAATGCCCCACTCTTCCCGGATGTCCAGTATGAAGCGGGCCATATCCTCTTTTTCTTCCCGGTTCATGCCGGCCACCGGCTCATCCAGCATCAGCACTTTCGGCTGCATGGCCAGGGCCCGGGCCAGTTCCACCCGCTTCTGTAAGCCGTAGGACAGGCTCGCCACCGGCTGGCGGCGGATGTGGTCGATTTCGAGAAAGTCGATGATCCGTTGCTCCACATCTTTGCGCACTGACATCTCCTCCCGACGGGCAGGACCAAAATAGGCCAGTGCGCTGAGCAAGCCGCTTTTCATGTGCACGTGGGCGCCCAGCTTGATGTTGTCGAGGACGGTCATACCCCGGAACAGGGCAATATTCTGGAAGGTTCGGGCCAGACCCAGCGCGGCCCGTCGCGGAGGCTTGATACCGCTTGAAAGCACCTGCCCTTCATAGCTGATCGTGCCCTGCTGGGGCTTGTAGAACCCGGAAATGCAGTTGAACAGGGAGGTCTTGCCGGCACCATTAGGGCCGATTATCGTGGTGACAGTGTTCTCAGGCACCCGGAAACTGACATCCTGCAGGGCCTTCACACCACCAAAAGACAGAGACAGGTTGCTGATCTCGAGGATGCTCACTTTACCTCCCGGCACCCTTGGCGCCGGGTAAACAGGCACGCGAACACGCCTCATTTATACCCAACTCGCGCCTAAAGATGATTGTAATTTTTGTTTTTTCTGGTCGCCGGGGTTAGCCCCCGATCAAGATTTAAAGTAGTCCATTCAGGCAACATTAGGCAATCCCTTCTATCCTGTTACCTGACAGATAATACCAACAGTTACGCAGGGAACCGGCCTTCAGACCTGCTGCAACGTGAGAGCAAGCAACAATGACAGACAGACTGGTAACCACCGGCTTTGACGCCGGAACCGGTGTGGCAATGCTTACCTTTAACCGGCCAGAAGCGCTGAACGCGATCAATGTACCCCTGGCGGAAGCCTTTCTCGCTGCCGTCCGGGAGCTGAAAGCACAACCCGGCGTGCGCTGCATAGTCCTCACCGGCGCGGGACGCGCCTTTATGGCGGGCGGTGACGTTTCCAGCATGTCTGGCACACCGGAACAGGCAGGTAGCGCGATCAGCGCCATTCTGGATGCGGTCAACCCCGCCATTCTGCTGTTACGCAGCATGGATGCCCCGGTAATCGCAGCGGTGAAGGGCGTCGCCGCCGGCGCGGGGCTTAGCCTGGCATTGATGGCGGACCTGGTCGTGGCCCATGAGGACACCAGATTTCTGGTGGCCTACAACGGCATCGGCGCTGTTCCCGACTGCGGCGGCAGCTGGTTTCTGGCGCACAAGATCGGCGCCGGCCGGGCGGCGGAATTGATGCTGCTTGGGCGGACCCTTACCGCGCAGGAAGCGAAGGACTGGGGCATGATCACCGACGTCGCCCCGGACAGCGACTATGAAAACCGGCTGAACCGCATCATAGAAAAAGTCGCCAACGGACCCACCCGGGCGTTTGGCGCATTCCGCCAGCTCACCGACCGGGCCAACGGCGATCAGCTGGCCACCCATCTGGAAGCGGAGCGGGCGGCCTTCCTTGATATGACCCGGACCGACGATTTCGCCGAGGGTGTGTCGGCGTTTCTGGCCAAGCGGCCTGCACAATTCCGGGGGCGGTAAGAGGCGCTGGTAACCGTCCGCGCTAGCCAGGCTGATCGGGGGTCAAGAGATGACTCCGCGCTCCCTCAGCGCCTTGATCTCCCCGGAAGAAAGGCCGGCAACTTGCTGCAGGACCCGCTCCGACTGCTCCCCCAACAACGGCGGTGCCGTGCGGTATGTCACCGGAGTCAGTTTCAGCTTGATCGGATTGCCGACCGTGGGTACCTCGCCCAGGTCCGGATGGGGGACAGTCTGTCTCATTCCCCGGGCCAGAACCTGGGGATCGTCAAATACCTGATCCAGGGTATTCACCGGCCCGCAGGGCACTCCGGCCCGCTCCAGGATTTCCACCCACTCCCGGGTGGAGCGCATCACGGTGGCCTGCCTCAGTTTCGGGATCAGTTCCCTGCGGTTGGCCACCCGGGCGCGGTTGGTCACGAAGCGCTCATCGCCCGCCCACTCAGGGTGGCCGAGCACGTCGCATAGCCGGGCGAACTGCTGGTCGTTGCCGATTGTCAGCACCATATTGCCGTCTGCCGTAGGGAAATCCTGGTAAGGCACGATGTTGGGATGGGCATTCCCCATCCTGACCGGTGCCTTGCCCGTGGTCAGGTAATTCATGGCCTGATTGGCCAGGCAGGCCACCTGCACATCCAGCAGCGCGGCCTCCACATACTGACCTTCCCCGGTACGGTCCCGGTGGCTGAGCGCGGCGAGTACGCCGATGGTGGCGTAGAGCCCGGTCATGATGTCCGTCAGGGCCACACCCACCTTCATCGGGCCCGCGCCGGGCTCGCCATCCGGCTGCCCGGTGATGCTCATCAATCCGCCCATGGCCTGGATCAGGAAATCATAGCCGGGGCGGTTCGCGTAGGGGCCATCCTGGCCAAATCCGGTAATCGAGCAGTAAATGAGTTTCGGGTTGATGCCCTTCAGGCTGTCGTAATCCAGGCCATAGCGTTTGAGGCCGCCCACCTTGAAGTTTTCCAGTACCACATCCGATTCGGCCACCAGCTTGCGTACCAGTTCCTGCCCCTCCGGATGGGCGATATCAACCGCCAGGGACTGCTTGTTCCGGTTGGCGCTCAGGAAGTAGGCCGAGAGTTCGGCGCTGCCATCAGCCCCCTGAAGATAGGGCGGTCCCCAGGACCGCGTGTCGTCACCGGTTCCAGGGCGCTCGATCTTGATGACCTCCGCACCCAGATCCCCGAGGATCTGACCCGCCCAGGGGCCGGCCAGGACCCGTGAAAGATCCAGGACACGCAGGTGAGACAAAGAGCCTGACATCCGATTCTCCATAGAGGTGGACTCTTAGCGCATGCCACCGAGGCAGAGATACTTGAGTTCCATGAACTCGTCCAGCCCATACCGGGAACCTTCCCGGCCAAGGCCGCTTTCCTTGACGCCACCGAAGGGGGCCGTCTCGGTGGAAATGATCCCGTCGTTGATACCGATCATGCCGGTTTCGAGAGCCTCGGCCACGTGCCAGATGCGCCGGATGTCATTGCTGTAGAAGTAGGCCGCCAGGCCGAATTCCGAGTCATTGGCCATCGCGATCGCCTGCTCCTCGGTTTCAAACCGGAACAGCGGCGCCACCGGGCCAAAGGTCTCCTCACTGGCCACGAGCATGTCCTGGGTGACATCGGTGAGGATGGTGGGCTCGAAGAACGTGCCGCCCAGTGCGTGAGCCTGGCCTCCGAGGACGACGTTTGCGCCCTTGCCGGTGGCATCAGCGATGTGCCGTTTGACTTTGTCCAGGGCCGCCTGGTTAATCAGCGGGCCCTGGTGAGTCTCGCCTTCGAGACCGGGGCCCACCACCATCTTGCCGACCGCCTCTTTCAGCTTTTCAACAAATTCGTCGTACACGCCAGTCTGCACATAGATGCGGTTGGCACACACACAGGTCTGCCCGGTATTGCGGTACTTGGAGGCCATCAGTCCGGTCACCGCGGCATCCAGATCGGCATCGTCAAACACGATGAACGGTGCATTGCCACCCAGCTCCAGGCTGACTTTCTTGACCGTGCCGCTGGCCTGACGCATGAGCAGTTTGCCCACTGGCGTGGAGCCGGTGAACGACACCTTGCGAACCACCGGGTTGGTACTCAGTTCCTCACCCACCTCCGGCGCCCGGGCCTTTGCGCAGGTAATGATGTTGAGGATTCCCGGGGGAACACCGGCCTCCTCCGCCAGCACCGCCAGGGCCAGGGCACACAGCGGGGTATCCTCTGCGGGCTTGACCACCACCGGACATCCGGCCGCCAGGGCCGGGGCTACCTTGCGGGTGATCATGGCCACCGGAAAATTCCAGGGCGTGATTGCCGCCACCACGCCGATGGGCTGTTTGATAACCACGATCCGCTTGTCCCGGCCATGGCCGGGAATCACGTCGCCATAGGCCCGTTTGGCTTCCTCGGCAAACCATTCAATGAAGCTGGCGCCGTACCCCACCTCACCGCGGGCTTCCGCCAGCGGCTTGCCCTGTTCGGCGGTCATCAGCCGGGCCAGGTCTTCCTGATGTTGCATCACCAGATCGAACCACCGGCGCAGGATGCCCGTTCGCTCCTTGGCCGGCCGGGCACGCCATTCCGGCCATGCGGCCTCGGCCGCCCGGATGGCCTGCCGGGTGTCTTCTGCGTCCATATCCGGCACATCGGCCAGATGCTCACCATTGGCCGGGTTGGTCACCGGGAGCTGGTTGCCGGAACGGGCCTGGACCCATTCCCCGTTGATATAGGCGCTTGCGCGCAAAAGTTCCGGATTCGTCAATCGGATAGTCATCACAGTCCTCACGGCCCTCAAAAGAGGGAGTCAATGTCATCAGAGCAGATAGCTTTCAATCACGTCCCTGACAAAGGCAGCATAGTCGTCAACGGCAACATTCTGATCCCGGTATTTTCTGCGCTTCAGGTACCAGTCCTGCAACAAGGCCTTGACCATCGAGGCAACAAGACGGGCATTTCTCGAGCGGTAAACCCCCGCCTCAATGCCGTCTTCAATTAACCCGAGAAAGATCTCCTCGATCTCCAGCTCAATGGCAACGGCGTCGCGTTTTTCTTCAGCCGGCAGGCTCTTCGCTTCCATATAGGAAAAGTAGAACCAGGCCCGCATCAGCTCGCTCAGATACAGGTGTGCCTTGATTGCGGCGAACAGGCGGTCCCGGACGTCCTCGACCTCTCCGGTGTAATGGAGCAGGGTCCGGCGCGTGATAATGAATCCGTGGCTCTGGATCAGGTGGATCAGGTCTTCCTTGTTGCGGATATAGGCATAGAGCCCACCCATGCTCATCCCGGAATCCCCGCAAAGGTCCCTCAGCGTCATGGCATGGAACCCCTTGGAGTTGGCCAGCCGCAGGGTCGACTCGATGATCCGGGTCAGATTCTTGACCGCCGTCGCCTCCTTTTTGATGCTGATTCGTTCCTTGTTCTGGCGGTAAACATCACGGATCACGTCCTCCTTGGACATGCTGAGTTCACCTCGGAATGCTTCGTAATTCTCAATCATAGGTGCCACGACTGCCTGCTCCTGCGGCGGTGATTATAAGCCAGATTATGCCACCCACAGACTATGCCACCGAGAGAAACCGGTCCTGTGTGGCCTGATCAGAGCGTAACTCGTCACTGGTTGCCTCATGTACTACCTGGCCCTTCTCAAGGATATAGGCTCTCTGTGCATGCTTGAGAGCAAACCGCACGCTCTGGTCGGTGAACAGGATGGTTGTCGTCTGGCTGAGGTCGTCGATCAACTCACCGATCTGCTGCACGATAACCGGGGCCAGGCCTTCATTGGGTTCGTCCAGTAACAGCAGCCTCGGCTGAATCATCAGCGAGCGCGCCACCGCCAGCATCTGCTGCTGGCCACCGGACAGGGTGGCGCCGTCCTGATCCGCCCGCTCACCGAGCATTTCGTACTTCTTGAGGATGCCATCCACCGTCCAGCGCGCGGTACTGCCCTTGCGTTGATAGGATGCCACATCCAGATTGTCCCGCACCGTCAGGCCGGGAAAGATCCGACGGTCTTCCGGCACATAACCGATACCTGCGCGGGCAATCCGGTGCGCGGGCCAGCCCTGCACCGGCTTGCCGTCATAGATGATCTCGCCGGATCGCGGCGGCGTCAGCCCCATAATGCTTTTCAGAGTGGTACTCTTTCCCGCACCATTTCGGCCGAGGATGCAAACCGTCTCACCGGCTTCGAGCTGAAGGGTAACACCCTGGAGCGCCTGACTCTCACCATAGAACGTCTGGATATTGCGAACATCAAGAATCATGGGTTGGCCTCCTCGACCGCCTCGTCGTCTTCTTCACCCAGGTAGGCGACACGAACCTCGGGATGGTTCTTCACTTCCTCGGGTGTACCGGCAAACAGCTTTTCGCCACGGTGCATGACCAGAATGCGGTCCGCCAGGTTGAACACCACATCCATATCGTGCTCGGTGATCATGAAGGTGTAGTCACCGCTGTCCGCAAGCTTCTTGATCAGCTGGGTGGTGCGCCGGGTTTCATCCGGGGTCATCCCGGCAGTGGGCTCGTCCAGCAATACCAGCTTGGGTTGAGTTGCCAGCACCATGGCGATTTCCAGCAATCGCTTGTCGCCGTAACTGATGACTTCCGCACGCTGCTGCTTCAGGCTGTCGATGCCCAGACGCTTCAGAAACTCGACCGCCTCCTGCTGGATTCCGGTATTGCGGGAGGCAATGTTGAACAGCTTGCGGCTGTGGCCGTGGTAGGCCGACAGCACGACCTCCACGTTCTCCTGCACCGTCATCTCCGGGAAGATGTTATTGATCTGGAACGACCGGGATACTCCCAGCCGGCTGATCTTGTGAGGCGGCATGCCGGTGATGTCCTTGCCATCCAGCATGATCTTGCCTTCAGTCGGCTGCATCCGGCCGGACACCATGTTGTAGAAGGTTGTCTTGCCGGCACCGTTGGGACCGATAATCGCGATGGTTTCCTTGGGCATGACCTCCAGGTTGATATCGGAGACCGCAGTGACTCCGCCGAAACGCTTGGTCAGGTTAGCAATGGTAAGGACCGGGTTACTCATTTCTTTACCTCCATCCACCAGTCAATGGCGGTACCCAGCAGACCCTTGCGGAAGAAGATCACCATCATCGCCAGGATGATGCCCAGGACCAGCATCCAGGACTCTGTATACGTGGTAATCCAGGTTTCCAGCAATACGAACGCCGCAGAACCGATGAAGGGGCCCAGGAAATACCCGGTGCCACCGAGGATGGCCATCAGGATAGGTTCGGCGGACATGGACCAGTGCAGAAGTTCCGGGCTCGCCACCCGCAGGAACGGCGCGATCAGACCACCGGCCAGACCCGCGAAAGTGCCGGCAATAACAAAAGCCACCAAACGGTATGTGCGTACGTTCAGCCCGGCGAAGGATACCCGCTCGGGATTCTGGCGGATGGCCCTGAGGATCATGCCGAAGGAGCTGCGGCAGATCACGTAGAGCACCACCGAGGCAATGGCCACGATAGCCAACACCACATGGTAATAGACCGACGGATTCGCCAGGGTCAGGTCAAGACCAAGCCCGAAAGAACCCAGAGTAAATCCTGCAAGACCGTCACTGCCGTTGGTCACCGAGCGCCATTGATAGGCGATCGCAAAGACCATCATGCCAAAAGCCAGGGTAAGCATGGCAAAGTACACCTCATTGAGGCGGACGCTCAGGAAGCCGATCATCAGCGCCAGCAGTGCAGACGCTCCCATGGAAACAAGAAGGCAGGCCAGGAACGGCCACTCCAGGTGGATCAGTACCAGGGCCGTGGCATAAGAGCCGATACCGAAGAAGGCCGCATGCCCGAAGCTCAACATGCCGGTATAACCGAAAATCAGGTTGAAGCTGGCCGCGAACAGACCCAGGATCAGGATTTCGGTAAAGATAAACACATAGAAATACGAAGCGATCCAGGGCACCGCAATCAGCCCGGCGATCACCACAGCCAGAATGGCCATCAGAACCTTGGTCTTCATGCGCTTGCCCCCTTACCCATAATGCCGTTTGGTTTGAACAACAGAACCAGCGCCATGCCCACGAACGGCAACAACAGGTTCACTTCCGGCAGGTAACGGCCACCGAAGCCGTGAATCAGGCCCAGGATGATGGCGCCAAGCAAGGCACCCGGGAAACTGCCAAGGCCGCCGATCACCACGACGATGAACGACTCGATAATGATCTTGTCCCCCATGCCCGGGTCCAGCGCACGCATGGGCGCGGCCATCACACCACCGACGGCGGCCAGCCAGGCACCAAAGGCAAACACGCCGGTCACCACCATCCGGGTGTTGATGCAAAGCGCCTCGGCCATGTCCCGGTCCAGGGCGGCCGCCCGCATGATGCGGCCGACGCGGGTGCGGTTGAACAGGTACCAGAGCCCCGCCAGCAGGAGCAGACCGATGACGATCACAAACAGGCTGTAGGTGGCCACGGAACTGCCCAGCAGCTCCACTGAGCCGGACAGCAGCTGCGGCGGCTGGACCACATGGATGCCGCTACCCCAGATCATTCGCACACTCTCGTTGATGATCAGCAGAATGGCGAAGGTCAGTAGCAGGCTGTCTGCCACGTCCCGGGAATAGATGAAACGTAACAGGACCCGGTCGATGATCACCGCCAGGATGGCAACGCCAATCGGCGCCAGGAGCAGGGCCGCCCAGAAGGGCATTCCCGCAATATTAATCAGGGTGAAGGCCAGGTAGGCCCCGAGCATGTAGAGTGCCCCGTGGGCAAAATTGATGATGTTCAACACACCGAACACGATGTTCAGGCCCACTGCGATAATGAACAGCAGCAAGCCGATATCGAGACTATTCAGCAACGCCGCTCCGATGCCAGACATGGATTACCTCATTAGGTTAGGGCCGGTTTCGTGGCGCCCCGGGGGACGCCACGGCAAGCGTAAAACAAAAGTCAGGTCAGAGCTTGCAGCCGGTCTCTTCGATAGTGCGGGCTACTTTTTCGCCGTCAAAGATCTGCAGATTGGTCAGCGTGCGGATACCGTGCTCCGGATGCATCGGGCCCGAAACACCCCAGTTCGGACTGACCATCGCCTGGTGATCACCCTCGCGGAAAGTCACTGTGCCGTTCGGTGCCTCCAGACTCATGCCGCTAAGCGCCTTGGCGACGGCAGGACCTTCGGTGGTGCCGGCTGTTTCCATGGCCTTTTTATAGGCATAGATAGCCGCATAGGCCCCTTCGGCGTTGTAGCTCGGGGGCGTGCCGTAGGCGTCGATGTAAGCCTTGACGAAGCGATCGTTCACCGCGTTGTCATAGGCTTCATACCAGTAACGCGTGGACAGATGCACACCCTCTGGCATTTCGTCGCCCAGGGCGGAAAGCACCTCGGTCGCCGCACCGACGGTAAACATCACCTCCAGGTCCTTTTCGAAGAACCCACGGGTGTTGGCCTGTCGGATAAAGTTGACGAGGTCACCACCCCAGACGGAGATCAGCACACCCTCGGCATCAGAGTCCATTACCCGGTCAATGAACGGGGTGAAATCCTCGGCCCCGAAGCGCGGAAAGTTGGTCTCCGACATCAGGTTCACATCCGGCTTGATGTCCTTGAGGTAGTTGCCGAAGAACTCCCAGGACTGGTGGCCGAAGGCGTAGTCCGGACCGATGGTGGTCCAGTTGGTGGCATCGGTTTCCGCAGCCACCAGGGCGGCAGCCTTCATGTTCTGGGCCACGTTCACACTGATGCGGTAGGTGAAGGGGTTACACAGATTGCCGGTGACATCCGGCGTGGCGGCGTGGGTAATGATCAGCGGTTTCTGCAGCTCTGGCATGGTCGGAACCATACCCTGGGCAACTCCCGAGCTGTCCAGACCCACCAGGGCGTCGACACCCTCGGAGTAAACCAGTTTCCGGGCAGCCTGGATGGCCACCGAGGCCTTACCCTGACTGTCCTCATAGACCATTTCCACCTGGCGACCAAGGATGCCGCCAGAGGAGTTGATTTCCTCCACCGCCAGGTTGATGCCCTTCTGGGCAAACTCACCGTAAGTGGCGGCACTGCCGGAGAGAATGTAGAGGCCCCCGATCCGGATCGGATCCTCGGCATGACTGGTACCGGCGGTACCCAGGGTCGCGGCTGCGGTCATCGCGACCATGAGTTTCTTGATGCTTGTTGTTTTCATGGTAGTGCTCCTGTGTTCTTGTCTTTGTTGTCACTGGAACTTTCAGGGCCCAAGGATCAGGCCCGGTTTTCGTTGTTGTGAATGCGTTGTTCCCGTTATCGCAACCTCCTGCTGACCATGGTCAGCCCAGTCATCGGGACAGCCCAGTCATGGTGACAGGGAGTCCCTGAGAATGTTTTTGCGGATCTTGCCAGTGGCGGTCTTGGGCAGTTCACCAAGCACCACCTTGCGCGGCGCCTTGAAGTGCGCCATGTGCTGCCGACAAAAATCAATAATCTCCTCGGGGGTGAGTTCCTCGCCGTCGTCGACCGGATTGACAAAGGCACAGGGCACTTCACCCCATTTGTCATCGGCCATTGCCACCACCGCCGCCTCGGAGACTTTGGGGTGCCGGTAAAGAACCTCCTCCACTTCCAGGCTGGAGATGTTCTCGCCACCGGAGATGATCACGTCCTTGGCCCGGTCCCGGATTTCAACATAGTGGTCCGGGTGCATGACGGCGAGGTCACCGGTGTGGAACCAGCCGTGGCTGAACGCCTTCCCGGTGGCTTCTGCATTTTTCAGGTAGCCCTTCATCACGGTATTGCCGCGGATACAGATTTCGCCCATGGTTTTGCCGTCAGCGGGTACCGGCTCCCCGCTGACAATATCCAGCACCGCGACCTCGTCCAGGCCATGGGTGGGAACGCCCTGGCGGGACATTTTTACGGCCCGTTCCTCCAGCGGCAATTGCTGCCATTCAGGCTGGGGCACACACAGTGTCGAAGGCCCGAATGTCTCGGTCAGGCCATAAAGGTGGGTAATCTGGAAGCCGATCTCCTCTGCCTTGCGGATCACGCTGCTGGGGGGCGCCGCGCCACCCAGGGCAAAGTGCGCGGGCCGCGAGAGTGTCAGGCCCTGGCGACCCAGGTCCTGCAGCAGCATGTTCATCACGATCGGCGCACCGCACATGTGGGTGACACCGTAATCCTCGATCCGGCGGTAGATTTCCATGGCGTCTACCTCCCGCAGGCACACGTGGGTGCCACCCACGGCGGTGATCGCCCAGGTATAGGCCCAGCCGTTGCAGTGGAACATCGGCAGGGTCCACAGGTAGACGGTCTCGGCGGTCATATTGAACACCATGGCGTTGGTCATGGCCGCCAGGTAAGCGCCGCGATGGTGATAGACCACGCCTTTGGGATTGCCGGTGGTTCCGGAGGTGTAATTCAGAGTGATGGCGTCCCATTCATCGGAGGGACGTTGCCAGGAGGCCTCCGGATCGCCTTCGGTCAGGAGACTCTCGTAATCCAGGTCCGCCAGACCCTCACTCGCCCCCGCCTTGCGCTCGATGGCGACCAACAATGGCGACACCTCCAGCTCGGCGATGGCGGCCCGTACCTCGTTTTCCCACTGCGTATCGTAAAGCAACACCCGGGCTTCACCATGGGCCAGAATGAAGGAAAGCGTTGCCGCATCCAGGCGGATATTGACAGAGTTGAGTACGGCCCCGGCCATGGGCACCGCGTAGTGGGATTCCAGCATCTCGTGGCTGTTCGGGCACAGGATGGCCACCGTGTCGCCGGGGTTGATACCCCGGTGACGAAGCGCATCGCCCATCTGGCGACAACGCTGGTAGAGCTCCCGGTAGGACAGAGACCGGTCATCGTCGATGACTGCCCGTTTTTCCGGGTAGACCTGCGCCGAGCGCTGAAGCAGACTCAGCGGTGTCAGCGCAGAATGGTTCGCAGCAGTCTTGTCGAGGTTGTTGTACTTATTCATGGTTCACCGTTTCAGAAAGCCGGGGTTATTGATCCGCAACCGGGCCTCGGTGAGAGTCCGGAGCACGGATCGCAGGGCCGGGTCGGCTCCATCCAGACGACGCTCCCGAATAGCCTGAGCAAGGGCTGCCTCAGATTCACCGGCAGTGTCACCAAGGGACCGCTCAGCCAGGAACGCCCGCACGGTCCGGTCGGTTTGCGCCGGCTCGCCCTGCTCGCGCTGTTCAAGCTCCCGGATTGCCATACCCATGGCATTGGCAGCCATCAGGGCCTGATATTTGCGCTCCCCCGTCAGCTCCGCGGCCACCGAATCCAGCAACACCTGGCGGGCCTCGGTAAGCAGATCACGGGTGCCCGGTTGATTGATCATTGCCCATCCTCCAATTCCTGAATCTGGTTCAGCAGGTCGAATTCCATCTGGGCCACCATGCGGCCGGTCAGTGCCAGCTCCAGTGAGCGCTGTTCTCCAGACATGTGCCGCCGCGCCTGTTGCAGCGCAATCAGGGCCCAGCGCACCAGGGCCATAATCTCCCAGTAGCTCACCGCCGCCGGATCAAGGTCGATGCCACTCGCTTCCCGGTAACCGTCCAGAAGGTCCTGTTTGTCGCCGACCCCACCGACTTCCCGGTCATCCCCCCCGAACCGCCAGCTGCGACAACAGAGCCAGCCCAGGTCCTCACAGGGGTCGCTCCAGGCGGCAAATTCCCAGTCCAGGACGGCGGTCAGCTCGTCACCGTCCACCATGTAGTTGCCGGTCCGGAAATCACAGTGGCACAGCACCGTCGGGCCCGGCTCCGGAGCACGGTCCTCGAGCCAGTTCAGAGCCCACTCCAGCACCGGATGGGGTTCACCGATTTCTTTCAGGTAGCGCCGATACAGCGCTACGCGGCTCAGGGCCGGATTGCCCGGATCGGGTAACGCCAGGAATTCCAGCGTCGCCTGAGGGGGCCGCACGGTGTGCAACCTGGCGAGCTCGGCACCCAATCGGCGCACAAGGTTCCGACGCTGGTCTTCGGAAAAATCCGCCTTGACCAGTTTGCGGGGAGACGCGCTCCCCGCCGCCCGGGTCATGACGTAGAACACCTGCCCACTGACCTCAGAGTCCTCGCATAGCCAGAGCGGTTCCGGGACCGTAACCCCGGCCTTGAACGCAACCTGAAGAACCCGGAATTCCTCCGGTCTGGACAGGCTCTCCGCCACTCCCGAGGGTGCGTCCTGCCGGACCACAAATTCCTGCCGACCCGGCCGGCTGCCGCCCTCCAGCTCCAGGGTCAACCCGAAGTTGTCCTGGATGGCGCCTCCGGAGAGCTTGTCGAAATCGATAACCCGGGCACTCCGGGCACCGGTTTGTCCGGCAATGAAAGAGCTGAAGATGTCGGCAAGTGCAGACATCAGGCCTTGACTCCCCAGTGCCAGAAGTCTGCACGCTCCGCCAGCAGGGTCTTCGAGAACACCATCTTGTGTATTTCCGAGGCGCCATCGACCAGGCGCGCCTGGCGGGCATACCGGTAGATCCACTCAAGCGGGGTATCCTTGGAATATCCCCGGGCACCGCACAGCTGAATGGCCGTATCCACCGCTTTGTGCAGGGTGTCGGCCACCGCTACCTTGGCCATGGAAACTTCCTTGCGGGCGAAGTCACCCTGGTCCAGCTTCCAGGCGGCGTGCATGGTCAGCAGCCGGCCGATCTGGATCTCCATCGCCGCCTCGCCCAGCAGCCACTGCACACCTTCGCGCTGGGACAGGGTTTGACCGAAGGATTCCCGGGTGTCGACATACTCGGTGGCAATTTCCAGAGAGCGGCGGGCCAGGCCGAGCCAGCGCATGCAGTGGGTAAGCCGGGCCGTACCCAGACGGATCTGGGTGACCTTGAGGCCGTCACCGACCTCCATCAACCGGTTCTCGTCCGGGATTTCCAGGCCATCGAACCGGAGCTCGCAATGGCCTCCGTGCTCTTCCGGCCCCATGATCGGAATCCGCCGGAGGATCTCCCAGCCCGGATCATCCTTGTGGAACAGGAAGGCGCTCAGGCCTTTGCGGGTGTCGTCAGACGTACGGGCAATCAGGATGAAGTGGGATGCTTCGGCGGCGCCGGTAATGTAGTGCTTGTGGCCGTGGATGACCCACCGGTCGCCCTTGCGCGTTGCAGTGGTCTGCATCATGCCGGGATCCGAACCGCAGCCGGGGGGTGGTTCGGTCATGACAAACGATGAACTGACCTTGCCCTCAACGATGGGCTTGAGCCAGCGCTCCTGCTGGGCCTTGGTCGCCACCTTCGCCAGAACAATCATGTTGCCATCGTCCGGCGCCGCGGAATTGAACACCACAGGTCCGAAAATCGAGCGGTTCATTTCCTCGTAGCAGGCCGCCATTCCGGAGATATCGAGCCCCTGGCCACCCAGATTCTCAGGAATCTGCAGGCACCACAGGCCCTGCTGTTTTGCCTTGGCACGCATCTGCTCAAGATGGTCGAGCGCAATGTTCTCATGCTCGTCATATGCCTGCGGGTTCTGCTCCAGTGGCAACAGTTCCTGTTCCACAAAATCCCGGATGCGTTTTCGATAAGACTCGTTCCTTGGGTTCAGATTGAAGTCCACAGCCCACTCCTTACAGCGAGGATTGAAGATGGCCGCCATCCACCACGAGGGTGCTGCCGGTCATATAGTCGGAAAGCCCTGAAGCCAGAAGCAGCAACGGACCACTCAGATCATCAGCTTGTCCCAGACGACGCTGGGGAATGCGGCGAATCATTTTCTGGCCAGGTTCACTGGCAAAGAAATCACGGTTAAGGTCGGTTTCGATGTAACCCGGTGCCAGTGCATTGACGCGGATACCGTATCGGGCCCATTCCAGCGCAAGGGCACGGGTCAGCTGCTCGACACCGGCCTTGGCGGCGGCATAGGGCGCCACGTTGCCGGCCACGCGATGACCAAGGATGGAAGAAATCATGATGATGCTGCCGCCCTGGTTGATCGCGGAGAGGCGACGAGCGGCCTCATTGCACACCAGCCAGCAGCCCTTGAGATTGGTGTCGATCACGCGGTCCCAATCCGAACCGGTCAGGTCCAGGGCCTTCTTGCTGGTTGCAACGCCGGCATTGGAAACCACCACATCCGGGATGGCGATGTCCTCCGCCATGGTGTCATATGCTTGAGTGACGCTGGCCTCGTCGGTGACATCCATGGTGACGACATGGATCCGATCGGCGTGCTCGGCAAACTCACTCTTGAGGGACTCCAGTGCTTCGCGACGGCGACCACTGACAATGACCGTTGCACCGGCCTCAAGCAGACATCGGGTGAAGCTGTGGCCCAGGCCACCGGCGGCTCCGGTAACCAGTGCAGTCTTGCCATCAAGGCGCAGGGACCAGCTTGTATTGCCAAGGTTCGTGTTATTGGAATTGTTCATATCTCGACCTCCGGACTCCAAAAATAGAACGAGCGCTCGAAATATTCAAGTAAGAAATTAAAATCGGAAACATGAATTCGTCAAGACGGAGCGAATCTTCCGGGATTTGGCATTCCGGGCCGCTTACCGCATGCTATCCGAAATGTATTCAAGAGAGACTCCATGAATCCGACCATCGAACTTTTGAAATCCCACCGCTCCATCCGCAAGTTCACCGACCGGAAAATCCCCCGGAAGCTGCTGGAGGAGTTGATCAGTGCCGGCCAGTGCGCCGCCACGTCAAACCATGTGCAGGCCTACTCGGTGATTCACGTGGTAAGCCCGGAGAATCGGCGAAAAATTGCTGAACTGGCCGGTGGCCAGGCCCATGTCGCCGAAGCCTCTGATTTCCTGGTGTTCTGCGCCGACATGAAGCGCTCCACAGAAGCCGCCGAACGGGCCGGGGCCGAGGTTGTGCGGGGCATGACGGAACAACTTGTTGTCGCCAGTGTCGATGCGGCCCTGATGGCCCAGAACGTTGCCGTTGCGGCAGAATCGGAAGGGCTGGGTCTGTGCTATGTGGGAGGCATCCGGAACAACCCGGCGGAAGTGGCTGAGATTCTGAAACTGCCGGAACACGTCTACCCGGTGTTTGGCATGAGTCTGGGGTACCCAGACCAGGATCCGGAGGTGAAGCCCCGGCTGCCGCTGGCCAGCATCCTCAAGGAAGACTTCTACGACGACCGCGAGGACGAGACCCAGGTCGCCGCCTTTGACGACACCATGCATCAGTACTACCTGGAGCGTACGGGTGGCAACAAGGAATCCAGCTGGTCCAAGGAACTGGCGCCGCTGTTCACCACCAAACTGCGGCCGCACATGCGCGAGTTCCTGCGCAAACGCGGCTTCGAGATGAAATAAACGCTACAGCGTTGCGCGGGCACTGGTAACCCGATCCACCAGGTACACCAGGCCGTGGTAATCCAGCCCGCTGTGCCGGCTGAGGCCAATCTCGCAGGTACGGCTGGTGGATATTCCTTCCGCACAACCAGCGGTCTGTTCCGGCAGGGTGCGCAGTGCGTGGGCATTAAGCTCCGGCACATTGAAGCCCTTGTCACCGGCAAAGCCGCAGCAGTGAATACCCTCGGGTACAACCACTTTCGTGCTGCAACGCCGGGCGATGTCGATCAGCCCCTCCGCTTCACCCAGGTGCTGGGTGCTGCAGGTTACGTGCACCGCCAGCGGCGTTTGCTCCGGCTCGAAGGCAAGGCGCTCCAGCAGGTGCTCCCGGATGAACTTCACCGGATCAAACAACGCCAGGCCGGCCTCGGCCGCCGCCTCCCGGATCTGAAGCGTGCACGGGCTGGTGTCGCAGTAGACCGGATCCACCCCGTTACGGCTTGCACGCAGCAACGCACCAATCAGCTCGTCCTTTTTACCGGCGGCCTGCTCCGGGTAGCCCTTGGAGGCAAACGGCTGGCCGCAGCAAAGGCTATCAGGGGTGTCCGGAAAGACCACCTGATACCCACCCTTCTCCAGCAGCCTTCTGGTAACCGCCATCAACGAGTCCTGGGCCTTGTCGCCCCGGGCCGGGCCCATGGTGCGTGACACACAGGCTGGCAGGTACACCACCCGGGGCCGGCGGTCATCTGCGGACCCGGGCACCGGCATTACAAATCGCACTGGCTGGGGCATGCTCGGATCCCACTGGGCCACCCGGTCACCGGACACCTTGCGTACCCCGGCGCTGAGACGGGTCAGAAGTGGCGCGCCCAGAAGCCGCTCCACACCTGAAGCACCGGCCAGCACAAACCGGGTCGCTTTAAGGGCCGCCGAAAAATGTCTGGCCAGTTGGTTGGCCACAGCCTGTCCAGAGGCCTTTTCACTTCGCAGCTTACGAACCAGATCTCCCGTGTTGATGCCCACCGGGCAACGCTGGGCACAAAGACCGGTAGCAGCGCAGGTATCCAGACCGTGGTACTGCCAGGACTTTTCCAGTTCACGGGTGTCCTCGCCGGCACGCCGACGGGCCTGAATATCTCTCCAGATCACGATGCGCTGGCGCGGAGACAGGGTAAGCCCTTCAGAGGGACACACCGGCTCGCAGAATCCGCACTCGATGCATTTATCCACCAGCGGATCCGCTTCGGGCAGGGGTTTGAGGTTTTTCAGGTGAATCCGGGGGTCTTCCGAGAGCACCACATCGGGATTGAGCAGGTTGTCCGGGTCCAGCAGGCGCTTGATCCGCCACATCAGCTGCCAGGCCTCGTGGCCCCACTCCAGCTCCACAAACGGCGCCATGTTGCGGCCGGTGCCGTGCTCGGCCTTCAGGGAACCACCAAACTCCACCGCCACCAGCTGGGCCACATCCGCCATAAAGGCCTCGTAGCGGGCCACCTCGGCCGGGTCGCCAAAGCCTTGAGGGAAAACGAAGTGCAGGTTGCCCTCAAGGGCATGGCCAAAGATGATGGCATCGTTGTAGCCGTGCTTCACAAACAGCTGCTGAAGCCGGGTAACGCCTTCGGCAAGCTGATCAATGGGGAAGGTGACGTCCTCGATAATGACCGTAGTGCCGTTGGGTCGAACCGCGCCCACCGCCGGAAAGGTGCCCTTGCGGATTGCCCAGAGCTGGCCGGAAACCCCGGCATCCCGGGTGAAATCCACCTGCTGCTCCAGTGGGAAGCCCGCCAGTGCCTCACGGATGTGGGCCAATTGCTCCTCCAGTACATCGGGGCCGGGAGCACGGCTTTCCACCAGCAGCGCACAGGCGCCTTCGGACAAACCATGAATCCAGTCCGGCAGGCCGGGCTTGTCCTGCACCGAACGGAGGCTACGGCGGTCCAGCAGTTCCACCGCTGCCACCGGCTGTGTCTTCAGGACAGAGGCCGCCCGGCAGCACGTTTCAACATCCCGGAACACCAGCAAAGCAGTGGCCTTGTCCGGATACTCAGGCACGGTGTTGTAGGTGACCGCGCTGACAAAACCCAGAATGCCCTCCGAGCCGACCATCAGGTGAGTCAGTATCTCCAGCGGGTCGGAGAAATCGACCAGTGAGTTGAGCGACAGGCCGGTGGTGTTTTTAAGGCGGTACTTGTGGCGAATTCGGTCTGCCAGCTCCCGATTGTTCCGGGTGTTGATGGCCAGTTTTTTCAGGGCCGCCAGCAACTCACCGTGGCTGTTGCGGAAGGCCGCCACGCTCGCGGCATTTTCGGTGTCCACGACAGCTCCATCCACCAGCACCAGGCGCATGCCGGCGAGGGTGTGGTAGCTGTTCTGGGCGGTGCCGCAACACATGCCACTGGCATTGTTGGCAACGATGCCACCAATTTTGCAGGCATTGATGGACGCCGGGTCCGGGCCGATCTTGTAGCCCCGGGGCGCCAGCCAGGCGTTGGCCTGGGCGCCAATGACACCCGGCTGCAAACGAATCTGCCGGCCGTTGTCGCGAATCTCGTGGCCATTCCACTGGTCGCCCAGGACAATCAGAATCGAGTCGCTGATTGCCTGCCCGGAAAGGCTGGTGCCAGCCGCCCGAAAGGTAACCGGCACTTGATGCTTGCGCGCCAGTGCCAGCAGGTCGACGACCTCACCTTCATCCTGAACGCGTACCACGACCCTGGGAATCAGCCGGTAAAAGCTGGCGTCCGTACCAAACGCGAGGGTGGAAACCGGGTCATCAAAAACCCGATTGTCCGGAATCCGTTGCCGGATCTCCGCCAGCACCGCTGAAGAAAAACTCATGCATCCTCCAGAACCAGCACGATGAGCTCACGGGGACCGTGGGCACCATAGGCCAGCACTTGTTCGATATCCGCGGTCTTGGACGGGCCGGACACCAGCAAGACATTGGTGGGCAGCCCCGCCGCCCAGTTCTGCGCTACCATCATGTCATAGAGATTGTCATGAATCTCACTGGCGTTGAGCAGGGCGATATGGACCGGCGGAACCAGGCTCATAAGCCGCGGCTCCTGGCGATCAGGCCACAGCACCAGGGAACCGGTGGCCGCAATGGCGCCAAGGGTGCCAGTCAGGCTGGCATCCACGTTCCAGAACAATTCTTCCTTCCAGGCCTCCACCGGCTGATCATAGGCCAGCAAATTGACCCGCTGTTCGGTGGCCCCAACATGCTGATGCAGCTCCCGGCCATGGTCGGTGCCGGGGGCGCACAGCAGGTTGGTGAGATTCCGTCGGGCCAACAGATCTGCCACAAGCGCTGGCCAGTTGCCGGAACTGCACGGGTGCACTTCGGTATGGACGGCTTCCATCAGGCTGCGCAGGCGCGCAATCCGGTCTTCGGGTGCATACCACCAGGGTTCGGTCACCAGGCGCTCGTTAAATTCATCGGGCCGCGGCATAGTGCCTTCGAGGCTGCGCCGCAGTTTTCCAAGGATGTTCGCGCGGGCGCTCATGATGACGTTTCTCCACTCGAGTCTAGATGGGCCGCGGCCAGATCGTGCAGGGACCGTCGGGCCGGAACCGGGGCACTGTGATTCTCGGTCCAGGGGCCGACATTGCTCGGCGCCAAGGCGCGCATTCGGGTTGCTGCCCACAGGAAAAGCCGGTAGAGCCCCGGGCGGGTATTGAGCATCTGCCAGCTCCGCCAGATCCACCGTTCCTTTCGGGAAAACTTGGCGCCGCCACCCTTTACCAGCTGCGGCTCTTCAGGGTTCTTTACATTTTCCTGGCGCAGGCGCTGCAACAACTCGGGGATCGGAATTTTCACCGGGCACACGTCGCCGCAGGCACCGCACAGGGAAGAGGCGCTCGGATGATCCGGCACGTTATGCAGTCCCGCCATGTGCGGTGTGATGATCTTGCCAATGGGGCCGGGATAGACTTCACCATAAGTGTGCCCGCCTACGCGGGTATACACCGGGCAATGGTTCATACAGGCGCCGCAGCGGATACAGTTGAGGGTCTGGCGCATCTGGGCATCGGCAAAGGCTCCGCTGCGGCCATTATCCAGCAGTACCAGATGCACCTCTTCCGGTCCGTCCAGTTCGTCCGGCTGGCGGGGGCCCGAAATCAGGTTCACATAGGTAGTGATGGGCTGGCCCAGGGCAGAGCGGGTCAGCAGCGATACCAGGGGCACCACATCCCGGAGGTTCGCCACCACCTTTTCAATACCCGTCACTGCAATGTGAACCGGTGGCACCGTGGTGCTCATCCGCCCGTTGCCCTCGTTCTCCACCAACAGCAAGGTGCCGGTTTCGGCGATGGCAAAGTTCACTCCGGAAACACCGACATCCGCTTCCATGAATTTCTGCCGAAGAGTCCGACGGCCGACCTGGATCAGCTGATTGACATCTTCGGTCTCCGGCTCGCCGAGCTTGTCATGGAACAGCTTTGATACCTGACGGGCGTTCTTGTGGATGGCGGGCATGATGATGTGGGAGGGTTTCTCACCGTCCAGCTGAACGATGTACTCCCCCATGTCGGATTCCAGGCATTCGATGCCCCGCTCCGCCAGGTAGTCGTTCATCTCCATTTCTTCACTGACCATGGATTTGCCTTTCACCACCTGGCGCCCTTTCCGGGCCTCGATGATGTTGTGGACCAGAGTGTTGGCCTCCTCGACGGTCTCTGCCCAGTGAACTTTCACTCCGTTTTCCGTGAGCTTCTGTTCCAGCTGTTCCAGCAGATCCGGCAGCTTCGAGAGCGAACGGGCCTTGATCCGGTTACCCAGCTCCCGCAAGCCTTCCCGTTCGTCGGCGTCCGGGAAGGCGTTGGCGCGCTTCTGCATCAGCGAATCCATCGCCGTGCGGAAATTACTGCTCAGTTGTCCGTCGGCAAGCGCTTCCCCGGCGCGGCCCCGAAAATTGGCGGACAGTTCGGTCGCCGGAATTCGCTGGCTCATGCGACCTCCCCGGCAGCGCTGCCATTGATCCGCTCCCAGAGAAAGCTGGCCAGATGCCGGCCCCGAAAGGCCTCGCGCTGTTTTTCCAGGGAGCCGTTAATGTTCATCAGACAGCCGCCATCGGCGGTAACCATTTCGACAGCCCCGGAATCGATCAGTGACCGGGTTTTATCGTTCACCATGGCACCGGAGACTTCCGGCATCCGCACCGAGAAGGTGCCACCGAAGCCACAGCATTCGCTCTCATGGTCATGGTCCACCCGTTCCACCTTGTCCAATTGCCCCAAAAGCTCCCGGGCATGCAGGTGGGTGTTCATCTCCCGACGCGCGGAGCAGGAGGTGTGCAGGGCAATTTGACTCGGTTCGCCCTGATCGGACAGCTGAACCCGGCAGACCTTAAGCAGGAATTCGGTCAATTCGAAGGTGCGCTCGGCAAGGGCTTCAACCCGCTTCAGAGTATCTGGCTCATCGGCAAAGAGCGCCCGGTAATGATGCCGGAACATGCCGGCGCACGAGCCGGAGGGCACCACCACCGGAAGTCCTGGCCGGTCCAGAACTTCCAGCTGGGCGCGGGCCACTGCCCGGGCTTCGTTCCGGTAACCGGAGGTCCAGGCGGGTTGGCCGCAACAGCTCTGTGCCTGTGGAAAATTCACCCTGATACCTTCCCGCTCCAGCAGGCGAATGGCGTCCAGCCCCGCTTCCGGGAAGAACAGGTCCACCACGCAGGTACCAAACAGCGTGACCGCCTCTGGTTTATCCGGGTAATGGCGATCGGTCTCTCTCTCGGGCGCAACGCGGGTCGCATTCGGCGCGGCATCGTAAAACAGTTCACTCATTAACTAACGCCTCTGTAGAACTCCAGACTGCGGGCTATATAAATTGGTAAGACCAATTGACATCAAATACTTTATAAAGTATTTGAGAGCACCCGCTGCTGTCAAAGGATTTATCTACGACATCAGTCGTAATACAGGGAATTTAAGGTCAAGACTTGGTAGCCGGATGGGGTTTGTGGTATTGGTATGACCAATATTGAAAGACGTAAAATGAGACAGCTACCCATGGACATCGGACACATCGCCCCGCGCCGACTCGCAGATACCATCGTGGAACAACTGGAAACCATGATTCTGGAAGGCACCCTGCAGCCGGGGGAGCGGCTGCCTCCGGAACGGGTTCTGGCGGAGCAGTTCGGGGTTTCTCGCCCCTCCCTGCGGGAGGCAGTTCAGAAACTCTCGGCAAAAGGTCTTCTTATAAGCCGCCAGGGCGGTGGAAATTTCGTGACCGAGTCCCTGGGCGGCAGCTTCAGTGACCCGTTGATTCCTTTGCTGGAAAACCGGCCCGAGGCCCAACGGGACCTGCTGGAATTCCGACGGACGCTTGAAGCAGACTGCGCCTACTACGCCGCACTGAGAGCCACCGAGGTGGACAGGGCTCACCTGAAGAACGCTTACGAAGCCCTGCAGGCCTGCTATGCCAACGACACTGACCGGGATCTGGAAGAAGAAGGGGCGGCCGACGCCCGCTTCCATCTGGCCATTGCCGAAGCCAGCCACAACGTGATTCTGCTGCACACCATCCGCAACCTGTTCAACATGCTCAAGAGCAACGTGGTGACCAACATCGGCGGGATGTATCAGAGAGAGGTGGAAACCCGGAAAGGCCTGGTGGACCAGCACCGGATGCTGTTTGAAGCAATCATGGAGGGCCGGGCCGAGGATGCCCGGGAATTGGCCGGCACCCACATCCAGTATGTGCAGAAAGTTCTCTCGGAGCGAAGCGAGAATCACCGGCGACTTGAGCGGTCTCTTCGCCGGGACAAGCTTTCACGGATCTGAATTCAGAGCAGGCGGCGGATCTCTTTCCACAGCCTGCGATAGGCGTCTGCCGCCACCGAGCCGGGTGCCAGCAACTCCACCGGTGTGCCTTCCTCGCCCATTTTCTCAACCACACTGGCGTTCGGGATGATGGTCTTCAGGCCCTTGGGCAGAATCTCATCCTGGGCGTCAATCAGCTCCCGGTGCAGGCCCTTGCGCCGGTCTGCCATGGAATAGAACGGGTGCAGTTTGGAGGGCTTCAGCTTTTTGTCCTTCGAGAACTCCTGCAACTGCTTCCAGCTGTTGAGGGAAAGCCAGGTCGGAATCACCGGCACAAACACCTCATCGGCCGCCTTGAGCACCTGCTCGGAAAGCCTGGACAGTGAGGGCGGGCAGTCGAGAATAACCAGACTGGTTTCTTCCGAAAGTGGCGCCAGCCACTGCCTGATCAGGTTGCTGCCGTCTTCCTGATCCAGCTTTACATCGAGATTACGGAAACTGGTGTGGGAGGGAATGAAGTCCAGATTCGCGTATTCGCTTTCGTGGATAAACTCGGCAATAGGGGTTTTGCCCTTGAGCAGATGAGAAAGCTTGTGCCCCTTCACCTCGTCGGCACCAGCCAGATACCAGCTGGACGCCCCCTGCGGATCAAGATCCCAGAGCAGGGTGGAGTAGCCGGCCTGGCTGGCGAGATAAGCGATATTCACCGCGGCTGCGGTTTTTCCAACGCCGCCCTTGAGACTGTAAAACGCAATGGTCCTCATCCTGCCATGTCCTTTTTTTCAGGCATAAAAAAACCGGGGAAGTCCCCGGTCAAAGCATTCACACGATGCACAACACAATGCATGTCGTCCTGATAAGTTCTCAGAATACGCTTGCCGGGTGACAGTTTGATGACAGCCTTGGTGGCCGTCAGAAAAACCTTGTTTCTTTCCTTACTCCTTTACTTACTCCTGCCCTCGCCCCCCCTTTCACTGGCTCACTTTTTCCCAGACGGACAGCTCAGAAAAGCTGTGCTGGAACTTGTTCCGGGTTTCCCGAATAACAAAAGGCAGGCTCCAGGGCTCAAACAGCAGACGGAAATGGGGCGCCAGCATCTCGGTCAGGCCATCGAACGTAGAGAAGTCCTCACCGTTCTTTTTGAATCCGCCAACCCAATGCTCCTTCGGGGTGTATTCCTCCAGCCAGGTATAAGGCGAGGCAATGACCAGCAAGCCGAGTTCGTTAATTCGCTCGTGGATGGTGGTCAGAAAAAGTGAAGGCTGATACAGGCGGTCAATCAGGTTGCCCGCCAGCACCAGATCGTAACCGGTAAACTCAGGCTTCAGATCACAGGCATCGCCCTGATGGAAAGCCACCCGACTGGCGGCCTCTTCCAACCCCAGGAAGGCCAGCGTCTGCTCCTGGTAGGTCACCAGCTCGCCCTCTTCCGGGCGGGCATAGCGCACCCGTTTTTCCCGGGCCACCTCCTTGCATTTGTCCACGAAGGCGTTGGAAAAATCGATGCCGTCAACGTGCTGAAAATAGCGGGCCAGCTCAAAGCTGGTTCTGCCACAGGCACAACCAATATCCAGTGCGCGTTGCAGCGGCCGGCCACCCATCGCATCCATGGCCGCATCGGCCAGTGCCTTGGGGAAATTGGCCTCGCCGTGCCACCGTTCGCCAAAATGAAACTCCAGATACTGGGCAAGAGTGGTATCGTTTTCATAGAACGCGCTTTGCTGCACGGGGAGCTCTCCTTCGGCTTGTTATCCGCTCAATACGCTCTAGCGTAACAGAAAGTTCTCTATTCCCTGCTCAATGACCAAATCTTCCGACCGATCCTTAAGCGGCACCCCAGAGACCTGCTGGCGACGCGACTCCCGGAGCAGATACACCAGCCGCTGGCTGGCAGCCGAGGCTTTCAGGCCCGCCGGGCGGATGTTGGAGATACAGTTACGGCTGGCATCGGTCAGTCCTGGCCTTGGGCCCCAGGTCAGGTAAAGCCCCAGGCTGTCTGGCGAGCTCAGGCCCGGGCGCTCGCCAATCAGCACCACCACGCACCGGGCGTTGAGCCGGTGGCCGATGTCATCACCGATGGCCACTCTACCTTGAGAGACAACCACGATTGGCGCCAGTTCCCAGTGATTGGCATCAGCGCCCAGTTCATTCATAAGCGCGTCCAGGAACGGCAGGGTGTTCTTTTGCACACCATAGGACGACAAGCCGTCCGCCACCACCAGTGCCAGATCCACCGGAGCGTCACCCGTATGCCCGAGCTCATCAAGACGGTCGCAGGACCTTTGACTGAGCCTGCGCCCCAGGTCCGGGCGCTGAAGATAGGTCATCCGGTCTGTGGCCTGGCTCTCAAGATAAACCGGACCATGCTTCAGAACAGGGCTTTCCAGCGCCGCCAGCTCAGCCATGAGCCGGTCGGTATCCAGATGCAGATGCACCGCATCCCGGGCCTGGGCATGCGCCAGCTGGAATGCCAGCATTTCCCGGGTCGGCAGACTGATGCCCGCCCGGCCCAGGCCAATCCGGGCGTCGGTGCAGGCTGAAAGTCGGCGCCAGGCGTTGTCGGTGACAATCGGAGTACTGTTACTCATCAGGCAGCTCTCCATCAGGCCGTTCGCCTGGCAAATGAGCAAGACTGGCCCGGAAGGCCTCCGGCAAGCCGTCCGCCGGCTCCTTGCCTTCAGTATCCCGGAAAATCTGCATCTTCGTCAGCCACTGCTCGAATTCAGGCGCCGGGCGCTTGTCCAGAACCCGACGCAGGTAGAGCGCATCGTGGAACGAGGTGGTCTGGTAATTCAGCATGATGTCGTCAGAGCCGGGAATGCCCATGATGAAGTTGCAACCGGCCACGCCCAGCAGCGTCAGCAGGTTGTCCATGTCGTTCTGGTCGGCCTCGGCATGATTGGTGTAGCAGATGTCACAACCCATGGGCAGGCCCAGTAGCTTGCCGCAGAAATGATCCTCCAGTCCCGCCCGGGTAATTTCCTTGCCGTCAAACAGGTATTCCGGGCCGATAAAACCCACCACGGTGTTAACCAGCAGAGGATCAAATTTGCGGGCCACAGCATAGGCCCGTGCCTCACAGGTCTGCTGATCAACCCCGTGATGGGCATCGGCCGACAGCGCACTGCCCTGTCCGGTCTCGAAGTACATCACGTTGTTGCCGACGGTGCCTCGTTTGAGGGACAGCGCCGCGTCGCGGGCTTCCGCCAGTGTTGCCAGATTGAAGCCAAAGCTCTCGTTGGTGGCCTCGGTACCGCCAATGGACTGGAACACCAGGTCCACCGGCGCCTTCTGTTCGATGGCCTCCAGAGTATTGGTCACGTGAGTCAGAACGCAGGACTGGGTCGGAATCCCGTATTTGCGGATCACCTCATCCATCAGGTGCAGCAACCGGACGCTCTGGGCAACGTTGTCCGTGGCCGGGTTGATGCCCAGGACAGCATCGCCACTGCCGTAGAGCAAGCCATCAAGAATGCTGGCCGCTATGCCGGTAATGTCATCGGTGGGATGGTTCGGCTGCAGTCGGGTCGACATCCGCCCCGGCAAGCCGATGGTACTGCGAAAAGCGGTCGTTACCCGGCACTTGGCGGCCACCAGAATCAGGTCCTGGTTGCGCATGATCTTGCAGACTGCGGCCGCCATTTCCGGGGTAACCCCGGCCCGGATCCGCGCCAGCATCTCCGGTGTGGCCAGATCACTCAACAGCCAGTTCCGGAAGTCCCCCACGGTGAGATGAGAGATGGGCTCAAACGCCGCCCCATCGTGATCGTCCAGAATCAGGCGGGTAACCTCATCCTGTTCATAGGGAATCAGTGCGTCATTCAGGAAGGTTTTCAGGGGCAGTTCGGCCAGCGCCATCTGTGCCACCACCCGTTCCTCCGCGGTATGCGCCATTATGCCGGCCAGACGGTCGCCCGAGCGCGCCGGTGTTGCCTTTGCCATCAAATCGGCCAGCGTCCTGAATTGCCAGCGCCGATCACCCAGACTGAACCGATACATCATCCTCTCCCTGCGAAACCCTCTACAGCTATCTTAGGTGAATATTACGCAGGCGGTTCAATAGACGCTCTTAGGGCGCCGGATTGATCCCATGGAGGCGCCCGGAAAAAGCATGAACGCATGACCGGCGGCAAATGCTATCGTGGAACCTGAGTGAATGCCCGAAAGCAACACAACAACGGCCAGCACACCATGAGAATTGTCTGCATTTCCGACACCCACAGCATGCACCGCCAGATCGAGGTGCCCGACGGCGATCTGCTGATCCACGCCGGTGATTGCCTGGGCGTAGGCACCCTGGACGAACTTGCGGACCTGGATCGGTGGTTCTCGGAATTGCCTCATCCAAACAAGATTCTGATTGCCGGCAATCACGACTGGTGCTTCCAGGACGAACCGGCCGAAGCCCGGGAACTGGTGCGCCACGCCCATTACCTGCAGGACAGCCCACTGGAGCTTGAGGGGCTCAAGTTCTGGGGCAGCCCCTGGACTCCGGTGTTCTTCAACTGGGCCTTCAATCTGGAGCGGGGCGAGGCTATTGCTGAGCGCTGGGCCCAGATACCCGATGACACCGACGTGCTGATCACCCACGGGCCACCGGCCGGCATTCTGGACAGGATCAGTTCACCGACCGGAACCATTCGCCCAGGCTGTGATGATCTGGCCGAGCGGGTGGCCAGGCTGTCACTGAAGCTACATGTGTTCGGACACATCCACGAGGACCACGGACAGGAACAGATCGGCGACTGCCTGCACGTTAACGCCAGCACTTGCACAGGCAGCTTCAAGCCGGTTAACCCTCCGATTATCGTCGATCTGTAAGTCAAAGCTCGGTTAACCTTGAAACAGGCACTCCTGGGCGCCATGTTTCATTCCTAGGAATTACATTATCACCCCGGGAGCTCCATGCCTGAACGTCCTGAATACTCGCTGCTTGAACTTGCCTCCGTACGCGAAGGCGACTCGGTGGGCACCACACTGGCCAACAGCGTTGCCTACGCCCAAAAGGCAGAGAAGCTGGGATTCAAACGATTCTGGCTGGCCGAGCATCACAACATGGAAGGTATCAGCAGCTCTGCCACCTCGGTTCTGATTGGCCACATCGCGGGGAAAACAGACAGCATCCGGGTCGGCTCTGGCGGTGTCATGTTGCCAAACCACCCACCACTGGTGATTGCCGAACAGTTTGGCACTCTGGAAAGCCTCTACCCGGGACGGATTGATCTTGGATTAGGTCGTGCGCCAGGCACCGATCCGGTAACCGCCCGAGCTCTGAGGCGTGATGGACTGGGCGCGGAACAGTTCCCCGAAGATGTGGCGCGCCTGCAATCGCTGCTTGGCCCCCTGCACCCCGGCCAGCCAGTCAAAGCCATACCCGGTGCCGGCACCAACGTGCCCATCTGGCTACTGGGCTCAAGTCTTTACAGTGCCCAGCTGGCGGCGATGCGCGGCCTGCCTTACGCCTTTGCTGGGCACTTTGCCCCCCGGCTCTACCGGGAGGCCCTGAAGGTCTATCGCGATAACTTTCAACCGTCTGCACAGCTCGACGAGCCTTACGCCATCCTGGCGCTTCCGGCAGTTCCCGCTGACTCGATGGAAGAGGCGCAACACCTGGCGACCACCAGCTACCAGCGCATTCTTGCGCTGTTCAGGGGCCAGCCCCTGTGGATGAAGCCACCGGTGGACTCCATGGACGGTCTGTGGAATGCCGGTGAGAAGGCAAGTGTTAAGGATTTCCTGGCGTTACAACTGCTGGGCGATGCTGAAGCCATCGGGCAACAACTGAATCAGCTCTTGTCGACCGTTGAAGTGGACGAATTAATGTTCACCGTGGACATTTACGACCCTGCGAAGCGCCGTCACGCACTGGATATCCTCGCAAACACCAGGCAAAAGCAAAAATAGCTGCCGGAGCACCAACCCGATGACAAACGCCACAACCCACGTCTTCCTCTCCCATGGCCTGGAAAGCGGGCCGGGTAGCACCAAGATTCAGGCCATGAAAGCCGAGGCCGAGACCTTTCACAATGTTCAGGCCCACGCCATTGATCACCGAGGCACG
The DNA here is from genome assembly GCF_002744735.1 of Marinobacter guineae. Taxonomy (GTDB): domain Bacteria; phylum Pseudomonadota; class Gammaproteobacteria; order Pseudomonadales; family Oleiphilaceae; genus Marinobacter; species Marinobacter guineae. The sequence goes on from NZ_KZ319340.1 coordinate 286,435, forward strand.
AAAGACCCGGCAACCCGGTTGGCGCAGATGCGTGAAGCCATGAACCGTAGCGGCGCAACGCCGGCGAACACCATTCTGGCGGGCTCCAGTATGGGTGGCTGGGTGTGTGCCCAGACCAGCTCGGAAACACCGGTGCTTGGCTGCTTTCTCCTGGCGCCCGCACTGGCGATGGCCAAATACCCCCAGTCCAGCCCGGTAATCCGGGCCCGCTACAGCCAGATCATTCATGGCTGGGATGACCATGTGGTTCCGGTTATGCCGGTCCTCAACCTGGCCCGGGAACAGGCACTACCCATCCTGGTTCTGCCCGATGGCCACCGATTGGAGAACAGTGTTGGCCGGGTCGTCATTGAGTTCCATCAATTCCTTAAAAGCTGTCTTTCAGATATGAATAGACCGTGATTTCATGAACTTGCGAAACCGGAAAAACTGCCACCGCTGAAATGATTGTTTTGGCCATTTTCTTGCGAAAACCGCTTTGTTTTGCCAGTCTTTAATAATGTAACAATAAATTTCAGCAAAAAAACAAACGGAGACAACCCGATGAGCAGCATGAGCAAGTTTAAGAAACTGGCTGGATTTTCAGCTTTCGCCTTCGCGGCCATGACCGCAGCAAACTCTGTGAACGCCGCTAACTGGCGGTATGCGCACGAAGAGTATGAAGGTGACGTGCAGGATGTGTTCGCATACGATTTCAAGGAATATATCGAAGACAATTCTGACCACACCGTGCAGGTTTACCGGTTTGGTGAGCTGGGTGAGTCTGACGACATTATGGAGCAGACCCAGGCCGGCATCCTCCAATTCGTGAACCAGTCCCCCGGCTTCACCGGCGCACTGATTCCCGAAGCCCAGATCTTCTTCATTCCCTACCTGATGCCCACCAACATGGATACGGTCATTCAGTTCTTCCGGGAAAGTGATGCGATCAACGAAGCATTTCCGAAGCTGTATGCCCAGAATGGTCTGGAGCTCCTGCAGATGTACCCGGAAGGTGAAATGGTTGTGACAGTCGACGAGCCTGTCACCAAGCCCGAGGATTTCAACAACAAGAAGATCCGGGTCATGACCAACCCACTTCTTTCTGAAACCTATTCCGCCTTCGGTGCAACCCCGACCCCGCTACCCTGGGGTGAAGTATACGGCGCTCTGCAGACCAATATGATCCAGGGTCAGGAAAACCCGATTTTCTGGATCGAGTCCGGCGGACTGTATGAAGTGTCCCCAAACCTGGTATTCACGAGTCATGGCTGGTTCACCACAGCAATGATGGCTAACAAGAACTTCTATGACGGCCTCGCCGACGAGGACAAGAAGCTGGTTCAGGACGCAGCAGATTACGCCTTTGAGAAAATCATTGTGCACATTGACGGCCTCGCCGACGAAGCACTGGCCAAGATCAAGAAAGCCAGTGACGAGGTTACCGTTACCCGTCTGACTGATGAACAGATCGAAGCCTTCAAGGCCCGCGCGCCTCAGGTGGAGAAGAAATTCATCGAAATGACTGGTGAAAGCGGAAAAGAGCTGCTTAACCAGTTCAAGGAAGACCTGAAAGAAGTTCAGAAGGACTGAACCTCAGAGGAACTATTCCCGCCGGCGCATGCCGGCGGGAAGCTGTACTAACCCCGCCCCGCCGGGGATTCCTACCGGCCGGGAGCGACATGCTCTGGAGCAGACCCCATGTCCGAGAATTCCCCGGATCTTGAAGACGACACCGGTTCCTTTGAGTCTGGCCTGCCCGGATTTCTGGGAACCATCGATGTCTTCATCAGTAAACTGGAAGCATTCATGCTCGCCATGGGCGTGATCCTGATGGCTATTAACACCTGCGCTAATGTCATTGCCCGCTTCGTATTTGGTGAAGGGTTTTTCTTCTCCGGTGAGATCAACCGAATACTGATCATTCTGATCACGTTCGCAGGTATAGGCTACGCAGCCCGCCACGGTCGGCATATCCGGATGTCAGCCATCTACGATGCTATTCCCCCAAAAGGCCGAAAAGTACTCATGATCTTCATTGCCCTGGTCACCTCGGTGTTGATGTTTTTCCTGTGCTATCACTCCTACGGCTACATCGAAACTCTTTACAGCCGGGGCAGAATACTGCCGGCGCTTGGGTTTGAAATCTGGTGGATATACATCTGGGCACCGGTAGGCTTTGCCATTACCGGCATTCAGTATTTCCTCACCGCTATCAAGAACTTCACCAGCGAGGATGTTTACCTGTCCACCGGTGTTGTGGATGGCTACGCAGATACCGAGTCCGAGGTCTGACCCTCTGAAGCTGCATTAACAAAGGAAAAAAATCATGGCAACTATAATGATGGTGATCATGATCGGGCTGCTTCTGCTGGGTTTCCCGATGATGGTGCCTTTGATCGCCGGTGCCCTTGTTGGCTTCGTAATGATGTTCGATGGCTTCGGACAGATGGGAACCTTCATTCAGCAGATGATGGCGGGCATTCGCCCCGCATCGCTGATCGCGGTTCCGATGTTTATCCTGGCGGCAGACATCATGACACGCGGCCAGTCCGCTGACCGGCTGATCAACATGGTTATGGCGTTTATCGGCCACGTAAAAGGCGGCCTGGCCATCAGTACAGCCACCTCCTGCACCCTGTTCGGTGCCGTGTCCGGATCAACCCAGGCAACAGTTGTAGCGGTTGGCTCGCCCTTGCGGCCAAAACTGCTCAAAGCGGGTTATTCCGACTCGTTCTCGCTCGCGCTGATCATCAACTCCAGTGACATTGCTTTTCTAATCCCCCCCAGTATTGGCTTCATTATTTACGGGGTTATCTCCGAGACGTCCATTGCCGAACTCTTCATTGCCGGTATTGGCCCCGGACTAATGATTCTGGTCATGTTTTCGATCTATTGCCTGATCTACGCCCACGTCAACAAGCTTCCCACCGAGGAAAAATCCACGTGGCGCCAACGAGGCACAGCCATGCGAGACGCCTTATGGCCACTGTTTTTCCCGGTCATTATTGTCGGCGGCATCTATGGCGGCATTTTTAGCCCCACCGAAGCGGCAGCAGTCTGCGTACTCTATGCCTTCCTGCTCGAGTTCGCGGTGTTCCGGTCGCTCAAGCTGCCGGACATCTACCGCATTGCCAAGTCTACCGGCCTGATTACCGCTGTGGTATTCATCCTGGTTGCGGTGGGCACCGGCTTCTCCTGGATTATTTCCTTTGCCCAGATTCCCCAGGCCATTCTTGATTCGGTCGGGGTCAGCGATATGGGCCCGGTTGGCGTGATGATCACCATCTGCATTGCCTTCTTTATTGCCTGTATGTTCGTTGACCCGATTGTGGTCATTCTCGTTCTGACGCCGATCTTCGCGCCCGCCATTGAAGCCACGGGACTGGATCCGGTGTTGGTCGGTGTGCTTATTACGTTGCAGGTGGCCATCGGGTCGGCCACGCCACCCTTTGGTTGTGACATCTTTACGGCGATTGCCATCTTCAAGCGGCCCTACCTTGAAGTTATCCGGGGCACTCCACCGTTTATCTTTATGCTGGTGGCCGCCGCGGGATTGCTCATCGCCTTCCCCCAGATTGCCCTGTTCCTGCGCGACCTGGCCTTCAGGTGAGTTGATCACCCTGAAGGGTGAATACATAGGAGAGCAACATGTTCAAACGGATTCTGGTTGCCGTCGATGGCTCCATGACGTCGTTCGATGCCCTGACAAAGGCCATAGAGCTGCAGAAACTGACCGACGCCGAGATCTACCTGCTCTGCGTCTACAAGCATCACAGCCTGTTTGAGGCATCGCTATCGATCGGGCGCCCGGAAGGCATGGATATTCCCGATAAAGTGTTGTCAGAATACGCTAAGGGGGTTGTCAATCACGCCAAGGAACTGGCAAAGGAACGCGGTGCGACCCATGTGAGGGGCTTCGTCAAGGCAGGCAAGCCATCAAGAGTTATCATCGAATTTGCCAAGGACAAAGAGGCGGACCTGATTGTAGTTGGCACCCGGGGTACTCACAGCGACAAGGACGGCATGTTCCTCGGCAGTGTATCCCACCGGGTGGCGTCGCACGCCAAATGCCCGGTGCTGGTGGTTTAAAAGCCTACCCGAATACCTCCACGCGATTACGGCCGGCCTTCTTGGCGCGATAAAGCGCCTGGTCGGCCCGATTCAGGATCTGTTCAGGTCTGTCACTGCTGTCGGGCCAGTTAGCAACACCCACGGAGACCGTCAGTACGCCAAGATTCCGGTCCTGGTAGGTGATAGGCTCTTCCCTTACCGCCTCACACAGCTGATTGGCCTTATCTCTGGCAGCGTCTGAAGTCGCACCCGGCATGATCACCACAAACTCTTCGCCGCCGTACCGGCAGACGATATCGCTTTCCCTGAACTGCCTCTGAAGGATGCTTGCTACCCTCTGCAGGGCGCGGTCGCCGGCTTCATGCCCGTGGGTATCGTTGAAGCGCTTGAAATGATCGATATCGACGACCAAAAGCGAAAGGGACAGATCATTGCGCTGGGCCACAGCGCTCTCATGCTCGAACAGCTGATCGAAGTAACGGCGATTCTTGAGTCCGGTCAGTGCATCCTCATAAGAGAATTTCTGAAGCTCCTCCCTCAGGGCAATGCTGGAAAGGGTTATGCCAATTCTCTGTATCGACTGGTCGAGGGCGGAGAACAGCCGGGCTGAGCCGTATTCACTCTCCGCTTTTCCGAAAACACCCTCACCCTCAAGTAACAGGATGCCCTCGGTCACGATACCGGCGCTGGCTGATTCCACATTGATCCAGAAGCACAGGGTTGTACTGTTCCCATCCTCACCCAATCCTCCGGACTCCTGCGACTGTTTCAGCTCCGGCAATATTGAGGGCCTGGGCAGGCCTTTACGGGCATCAAGCACAACCGGCAACGGAGCCGGGCGACCATAACCCCAGACGGCAACCCGGTCGTAGCGTTCGCCGGAACCCCGTTGATAAAAAGCCCCCTGGAGGGGGCTGCAGAGATCAGGAAAAGTCCGGATCAGAAGCGCGAAGGCCTGCTTCAGGCCAGGACAATCCTGCAGCTGGGCAATCACATCACCGAGAATCCGGTTCTTTTCATTCTCGAAGGTCAGCATTCGCACCCTGGCCTGCTCCCGGTGAGCAAGCGCCTCTGCCTTGGCGGTACGTTCAGCCACCTTTTCCTCAAGGGAGACGTTCAACCGCGTCAGGGCCTCCTGGGTGCCCGCATAATGCCAGAGGGATATCAGGACCACTGCCAAAGAGAACAGTAGCATGCCGTAGCTCACAGGTACCCTGCCCCAGGGCAGCACCCCGTGGGCCACCGCCATATCAACAATCAGCAGGGCACAAAAGATTCCAAACGCCAGCAGAAGAACCTGCTGTTCCCTCAACATCCAGCGGATGCGGCGAACAACCACTGCAAAGATGACAACCAGAGACACCAGAAACAGGGCGTCAAACGGAGGGAATGTGGAGGAAAGGTCAAACACGCCAGCCAGAGCACCAAGCAGCGCGCCAACCAGATACACAAGGTGAATCTTCCAGATCAGGTTGATCACCCAGGGCCGATGGTTGGTCAGCCACTGCTCCAGCAACAGTGCCATTGCTACCGGCAGCATGTAATAGGAACCCGCGGCCAGGTAATCCCACATCAATGGCTTATAGGCGATCAAAAGGCTGGCCTGGCTCTCAGAGACCAGCATCAGGGCGGAAGAAAGCGTGAACAACGAGATGCTCGCAAAGGTTCTCTTTTCCGTCTGCAGGAGCGAAAAGATCATCGCAAGAAGGGCTATGAGCGTAGCAAAACCAGCGATAACCAGTGCTTCCAGCGAGTTCTTCAGGATGTACAGCACCAGATCCGGATGGTCCATGATGGAGACTTCCCCCCACAAACCAATATCCGTGTAGTTGGAGAAGATCCGGAAATACACCGGTTTGCCTTCGTAGCCCTGAGGGAGCACGATCTCGTGCCAGGGCCAGCCTTCAAACCGCCCCCTCCCCTGGGAATCGAAGTTTCCGTACTGGTAGATCTGCTCACCGTCGACCCAAACCTGGACGATCAGATCAACACTGAAGATATAAAGCACCGGCTCCTGCCACTCCCCCTCAGGCAAAGTGACCCGGAACCAGACGTTTTCAGCCCCTTTTCGGCCCGGGGGGTTGGAAGGAAAACCGATACGTTGCCACTGGCCTGGTTCATCATTCAGCACCCACTCGGGCACACCCTCCGGGGTAAACGGGGAGTCTCCCCAGCGGTATTCCCAGCCTTCAGTTACGGCCTGTGATGCTGCCACAGCCTGGGAAGGCATTGTGAGAATCAGGAGCAGAACGATGATCAGTCGTGGCAGGCTAAACAGGGGCATCAGGAAGGCAAATCTGCGTTGTTTGGCGGTCAGCCATGATTATAAACTACTCCCTGGAAAATCCAGAGGCCTATATCAGGGCATCCGGCCGGTGCGCTCAAGACGCCTTTCGACCATGCGATGATAGAGCCGGCTTAGCAGCGGTCGAACCAGCGGCAGACTGATCAGCCAGGCCAGGGGTTTGAGTAATGGCGCCCGGGACATTAACAGGGCATATGCGTCCAGCTCACTGTGGACAACACCGTACTGGTCCTCCACATGCAGTTCCTGAAGCGCCGCTTTCGGGTCGATCCCTTTGGCCTTCAACTCCTCATCCCGCCCGGTAATGTCGACCCATTCCACCTGATCCGCGGCACCGCCGGCCAGGCGTTCATACTGACGCCGGTCTCGGCGGCAACTGGGACAGGCGCCGTCATAGAAAACGCGAATGATGTTGCCTGATTCTGTCATTGGGGGCATCACGACCCATTCCGGGTCGGCAAACTCGCCGATGGGCCTGATCTCGACAAACGGCGCTGCGGAGCGAATGATGGCTGCCACTTCCGGATTATGCTGGTTCTCCATGGCGTCCCGCTGTTCTTTACTCTCCCAGGACGCAATCGCAATCAGGGTGTTGGGATCGCCGATCTTGCGGTGCAGCTCGGTGCCCCGGGCACCCGGGGCCTGCTGGATGATTCTACTGGCCCGGACCCAGGCGTCCGCGTATTCCTCGGCGGTGTGGCCTTCCCGGACATGCACTTCAAACATGAACTTCATGGCACCTCCCGGTTGCTCCCTGTCCGACTCGGTCACCCTCTCCCCGCAGAAACAGCAGAGGCCTTAACGTGAAGAACGGCCCATCACAAGTAAAGCGAGGAGTGCCGAGCCAACCATCAACAGCAGCGCCACTGCATTCAGTACGGGTGTCGACCCTTCCCGCAAACGGTTAAACAACGCTACCGTCAGTGGCGTGTCACTTCCGGTCAGCATAACGGTGGTGTTGAAGTTTTCAAAGGACATCAGGAAGGCCATGGCAGCAGCCCCGAAGATGGACGGCAGCAGCCAGGGCAAAGTTACGGTAAACCAGGCCACCAACGGCGTGGCGCCCAGATTCAGGGCTGCCTCTTCAAGCTGGGGATCAAACTTGCGCAAACGGGCGGCAATGACCAGGGTGCTCAGGGTTGCGATAAACGTCACCTGACCCATCACCACCAGGGTCATCCCTGGCCGGAACACATCCAGCTCAATGCCCCAGGCCGCCGAAATATCGTTGGCCATGCCGCTGTAGAACACCAGAATGGAAACCCCCAGGATAACGCCCGGAATCACCAGCGGCAGCAGCATAAGCAGATACAGGAATTCCTTGCCCCGGAAATGCAGCCGCTCGAACAGCACCGCATTTACACACCCCAGAGCCACGCTCACCAGGGTGACCCAGAAAGCAATTTTGGCGCTGACCCAGAGTGCCCTGAGCAGCCCATCATCGTGGAACAGCCCGGTGCGCCCCGCGGAGCCATCAGCGGAATAGGAGCCATCGGCGAAATACCAGTCGAGAGTGAAGCCTTTCCAGGGCAGCGACGGAAAAGGGGCGTCGTTAAAGGCAAAGACGGCCGTCACCAGCAGCGGCAGCGCCAGGTAGACAAAAAACGCCACCAGATACGCCAGGTATAGACCATCGAACAGTCGGGACCGAGGCACGGAACGAATCATCGCATCACCCCATCACCTTGCGCAGGGACTGGCCGGACACTTTCAGGCCCAGCCAGACGATGACCGACGACAGCACCAGCAGCAGGACCCCAAGCGCCGCTCCCTGCTCCCAGTTAAACCGGGTGATGAACTGGGTGAATATCTGCTCTGTGAACCAGGCACTGTCCTTGCCACCCATCAGCACCGGCGTCAGATAGCTTCCGAGGGTAAGCATGAACACCACAATGCAGCCAGAGACAATGCTGGGCATTGCCCAGGGCACCACAATCTCCCGCAACACGGTACCGTGGCCACCGCCCAGATCGTAGCCCGCCTCCACCAGGTTCTCGTCCATGCCATCCAGTGTCGTCACCAGCGGCACCACCATGAACAGCAAGCCGTTGTAGACCAGGCCGATAATCACCGCCACATCGTTGTAAAGCATTTCCACCGGGCCATCCACCCAGCCCAGCGCCTGCAGCCAGGAACTGAACAGCCCGCTTTCACGCAGCAGAATCATCCAGCCGTATGTACGCACCAACTCACTGGCCCAAAATGGGATCAGGCAGGCCATGAACAGAATGCCCTTGGAGCGGCCCCGGGCGAGCCGGGCAATGTACCAGGCAATCGGGAATGCAATAATCAGGGTCAGAAAGGTGGTGAACAGAGACATGACGCCGGTGCGCACGAAGGTCCGCCAGTAATAGGACTCGGTAAAGAAGTTCTGATATTGCTGCAGGCCCCAGGTCAGGGTATCCCAGCTTTCCCGCACCTGGAATGACACCCGCAGCATCTGCAGGTGGGGCAGCAGCACGAGCAACACGATCCACAGCAGAAACGGCGTCAGCAATAACCAGAGTGACAAACGGCTGACAGACGACCTCACGGGTTATCCGCTCCGAAGACTCGGGCCAGCACCGGGTCCCAGGCCAGCCGGATTGCCGAACCGGCTGACAGCTTCGGCGCCGAGCCATCCTGAGGCAGCCGGGCATACACCGGCTGGCCGCCATTCTCCGCCTCCACCCGGCTGTTGGCGCCATCGAACAGGGTAGTGCGCACTTTCGCCTGCATGGCAGAAAAGCCGGTACTCAGGGCATCACCGGAGAGCACCAGCGATTCGGGCCGAATGTACAATTCCGCCCGCCTGCCGGTTTCCAGATCACCGGAGGCCACCCTGCCCTGAACCAGAGAGCCATCGTCCAGGCGTATTTCCGCCAGGTTGTCCCGAATGGCCACCAACTCCCCGGCCAGGCGATTGTTGTCGCCCACAAACCCCGCGACAAAGGGCGTCGCAGGCTCCCGGTAAAGCTCCTCCGGTGGTGCCACCTGGTCGAACCGGCCCTCCCGCATCACCGCCACCTGATCGGACATCACCATGGCTTCGGACTGATCGTGGGTGATGTACACGAAGGTAGTGCCGAATTGTTTCTGAAGATGTTTGAGCTCCACCTTCATCTGCTCACGAAGTTTCAGATCCAGGGCACCGAGAGGTTCATCCAGCAGCAGGAGTGTCGGCTCCAGCACCAGGCAACGGGCCAGGGCCACCCGCTGGCGCTGGCCGCCGGAGAGTTCCTGTGGGTCACGGTATTCAAGCCCCGGCAAACCCACCTGTTCCAGCACCCCGGCAATACGCTTGCGCCTTTCCGCGACGGGCACTTTGCGGCGTTTCAGGCCGTAACCGATGTTGTCACCCACCGACATGGCGGGGAACAGGGCGAGATGCTGGAACACCATGTTTACCGGCCGGCGGTTGGGCGGGACATCGTTCATGCGCTGGCCACGGATGTGGATATCGCCTTCATCGGGTTTGTCGAAGCCCGCCAGCAACCGCAACAAGGTGGTCTTGCCGCAGCCGGAAGGACCCAGAATGGAGAAAAACGTGCCCGCGGGCACGTCCAGGGAGATATGGTCCACCGCGGCATTACTGCCAAAGCGGCGGACCAGACCCTCACAGAAAAGGTCTGAATCCATTGCCATAGTGGTCAGTTCGCGGCCTGGACGGTGTCCAGCACCTGACCTTCCATGGTTTCCAGCCCCGGCGGAACCGGCGGGTACCACTTGATATTGTTGATGGCAGAGTCATCGAAGCTGGCGCGATAGGCATCCCGCAGCTCTGCCTTTACATACTCGTCCGCGCCTTTGGAGGCGGTGAAGTTACCGGATTCGTTAGTAATCTTTGCGGCGATTTCCGGCTGCATCACGAAGTTGATCCACTTGTAAGCGGCCTCTTCGTTTTCGCTACGGCGGGGAATGGCGAAGGTATCGATCCAGCCCAGGGCGCCAGAGTCCGGAGCCACGAAGCGGATCTCGGGGTTCTCGGCATTGAGTTTCCAGCCGCCGGCATCCCAGGCCATGGCCGCAGTCACTTCCCCGGTGCGCAGCAGCGCCAGCAACTGATCACCGCCGGTCCAGTAGGTCTTCACATTGCTCTTGCAGTCGATCAGCTTGTCTTCAACTTTCGCCAGGATGGACTCGTACTCTTCGCGATTGTCGTAAGCCGCAAACGGATCCATGCCCATCGCAAAGGCGAAGCCGATCAGGGTCGGCCGCTTGAGCCGGTAACTCACCTCACCGGCCACGGCCGGATCACACAGGTCGGTGTAATCGGTGACCACATCTGCCACCGAGTTGTGCACGATCAGACCGCTGGTGCCCCAGACTGACGGCACGCCGTAATACTTGCCATCCAGCTCGGTGGAGTCCTGTGTGGCCTTGACCATGGCCGGCTGTAACTGGTCGGCATCAACCCGGCTGAAATCGATGGGCTTGTAGATATTGAACTGGCGCTGCACGCCGACAATGCGGTCCTGGCTTGGCTGCGCCAGATCAAAACCGGCACCGCCCGTGGCCCGCAGTTTGGAGATCATGTCTTCGTTATTGGAGAGCGTCACCTGAACGTCTATCCCGGTTTCTTCCTCAAACTGGGCAACCACATCATCCGGGGCATAGCCACCCCAGGTAATCAGACGCAATTCTTCAGCTGCGGTGGCGTTGGCAAAACCGCCGGTGGCGAGAGTGGCAGACAACAGCACCGCGTGCTTCCGTGTCGAACGAGAGGACCTGGCCATAACGTTTCCTTTTCTCATGGTAAGTTCGAAAGTTTGCTAACCATTTGTTATCAGGAAGTTATAGACCATGTATTGCAGTTTTGTGAAACCCGGAACAAAAAAACGGAGGCTTGGGCCTCCGTTTCACCGTGATCAACCTGGCTCAGTACCGCTCACTGACCGGATTTCAGCATCTCCCAGTATTTGGCGTATACCTGCAAGGCTTCCTCGCCAATGTCGGTCTGGAACTCGGCATTGATCATGTCGGTAGCGGTTGGGTAGCTGGCCCGGTTGTTCGCCACTTCGTCCGGCAAAAGATCGCGCGCTGCCAGATTTGGTGTGGCGTAACCAATTTCCTCACTGATCAGCGCGGAAATTTCAGGCTGCAGAACAAAGCTGATGAACTTGTGCGCCGCTTCGGGGTTCTTCGCGTTCTTCGGAATCACGAAGCTGTCCAGCCAAGCGATGATGCCCTCCTCCGGATAGACGTATTCCAGGCTCGGCATAACCTCCTTGCCCATCACCGCTTCGCCGTTCCAGATCATGCCCACGTCGGTTTCCCCTTCCAGATAGGGCATGCGGGGCGCATCGGAGTTGAAGGTACGAACAGAGGGCATCAGTTCAGACAGCTTCTCGTAGGCGGCCTCGATTTCTTCCGGATCGGTGCTGTTACCGGAATACCCCAGAACCCGCAGACCGACGTGGAATACTTCGCGCATGTCGTTGGTGAGCATCACCCGGCCCTCGAAGCGCTCATCCCACAGGTCTTCCCAGGCGTTTACAGACTCACCGGCAATATCCGCCGTATCCACCGCCAGGCCGGTGGTGCCCCAGAGATAGGGCACGCTGTATTGGTTGTCCGGGTCGATATCCAGATTGGTGAGTTCCGGATCCAGGTTATCGAAGCCCTCAATCTTGCTGCGATCGATGGGCATCAGCAGATCTTCCTGGCGCATCTTGCTGACATAATAAGTCGAAGGTACCGCCAGATCATAGGCCGCACTGTCGTCCAGCAGTTTCAGCTTGGCGTACATGGCTTCATTGCTGTCGTAGGTGGTGTAAACCACCGGGATGCCGGTTTCCTCGGTGAATCGGTCGAGGACTTCCTGGGGCATGTACTCAGACCAGTTGTAGAGGTTGAGAACCTGTGGTTCCTCGGAACTGCAACCCATTAATCCCACCGCCAGCAAGCCGGCCAGTGCCAGTTTCTTCATCGTTTGCTCCTTATCAGAATCCATTGAGACAACATCAGCATAACCAGTGAAAACACCAGCAACAGTGTGCCCAGGGCATTCACCTCAGGTTTCAGGCCCACACGCACCATGGAGTAAATGCGCAGAGGCAGAATTTCATAACCGGGGCCGCTCACAAAGGTACTGACCACCACATCATCGAGGGACAGTGTAAACCCTAGCAGCCAGCCTGCCAGTAATGCAGGCATGATTACGGGAATCAACACCGTGCGGGTCATGGTGAAATCGGAGGCACCGAGATCCCGGGCGGCCTCCGGCAAGCTCTCATCAAAACCGCTCAGCCGGGCCATCACGGTAATCACCACAAAAGGCAGGCAAAAGGTAACGTGAGCCAGTAACAGGGATACATAGCCCAGCTGCAATCCCACCAGCAAAAACAGCGCCAGCAGGGAAATCGCCAGCACAATCTCCGGCGACATCATCACCACAAACAGCATGCCGTTCAGCAATTTTTTGCCTCGAAACCGGTAACGATGCAGGGCAAGGGCTGTGAGCGCCCCGATTACTGTAGAAACCGTGGCCGCCGACAGCGCCAGCCAGAGGGAATTCCACATGGCACCGACCATGGCCCGGTTGTCGAACAGTGACTCATACCAGCGCAGGCCCAGCCCACCCCAGGAATACCCGGTGCGGGATTCATTAAACGAAAACACCACCAGCACCACGATGGGCACGTAGATCAGAATGTAAACCAGAGTCAGATAGATGCGGGGTAACCACCGGCTCATGAGCCGCCCTCCTCACCCAGGCGCCGCTTACTGAGCCGGTGAGCGAACATGAGAAAGGCCATGGTCACGGTCAGAACGATGCTGGCGGCGGCGCCGAAGGGCCAATTACGGGCATCAAGAAACTGGTTCTTGATGACATTGCCCACCAGCAGGTTCCGGGAGCCGCCGAGAATGTCCGGCACAAAGAACAGCCCCATTGCGGGCAACAGCACCAGCATCACACCTGCCAGAACACCAGGCAGGGTGAGCGGCACTATCACGTGAATGAAGGTGGACAACCGGCCTGCGCCCAGATCGTGGGAAGCCAGCAGCAACTCCTGCCGCAGATCCTCGAACACCGAATACAGGGGCAGGATCATGAACGGCAGCAACAGGTACACCAGCCCGATGATCACAGCACCTTCGGTGTAGAGCAACTGCAGCGGTTCATCGATGAGCCCGATGGACATCAGCGCGCTGTTGAGCAAACCGTTGGTGGCGAGAATCAGCTTGAGCGCATAAGTCCTTACCAGGGAATTGGTCCAGAACGGCACGATCAGCAGGAAGATCAGCACCAGCTGCCGCTGCTTTCCGACTTTTGACAATGCCCAGGCAAACGGATACCCGATCAGCAGGCACACCAGCGTGGTCATCGCTGCCATGTAGAGCGAATGCAGGAACACCTCAAGGTACAGCGGGTCGAACAGCTGACGATAGGCATCCAGATTCAGGGGCAGGGACAGAAACGTGGCCGGATCCCGGGTCATTACGCTTGCGCCAACCACGAGGAGGTTGGGAACAAACACCAGGAAAAGAAGCCAGCCCCAGACCAGTATAAGAACTGCGGTTTTGAACGGCTGCTGCATAACACTATGCATCGGCCGGGAATTCCTCTTCTGACTGTTCCGGAGCCACTTCCTCAGGAAGCAGCCATTCCCAACCATCGACCCAGCTCACCTTCACCGGCTCGCCCAGTCGATAATCGAAGGCGGGGTCATCTTCATCGAAGAACTCACTGGCCAGAACCTCGGTGCCGTCGGTCAGGTGAATCACCGAATCCAGGGTACTGCCCTTGTAATTACGCTCGACAATCTTGCCGGCCACGCCGTGTTCATCTGCCGGATCCAGAACACGGATATCTTCCGGGCGCAGCAGAACGTGCAATTTCTGGCCCTCGCGAACCGGGAAATCCGGACGGCGCAGGGTTCGCTTCAGGCCAAACACATCAACGGTGATTGAGCCGTCGTGGACCGAATCCACCGTGCCAGGAAAGAAATTGGTTTCACCCACGAAACGGGCAGTGAACAGGTTTGCCGGTCGCTCGTAGACTTCCCGGGGTGTACCAAGCTGCTGCACCAGACCGTCCTTGAGCACGACGACCCGATCAGACATGGACAGCGCTTCTTCCTGGTCATGGGTGACGAACACAAAGGTGATACCCAGTTCCCGCTGCAAGCGTTTCAGTTCAACCTGCATGGTGCGGCGCAGTTTAAAATCCAGTGCCGAAAGTGGCTCATCCAGCAACAACAGCCGCGGCCGCTTGACCACCGCCCGGGCAATGGCAACCCGCTGCTGCTGGCCACCGGAAAGCTGATGCGGTTTGCGCTGGGCGAAATCCTGCAGCTGAACCATGGCGAGAACATCCTCGACACGCTGGCGAATCTCGCCTTTCGGGCGCTTCTCCATTTTCAGGCCGTAAGCCACGTTGTCGAACACCGACATGTGAGGAAACAGGGCATAATGCTGGAATACGGTATTGAGCGGGCGGTTCTCCGGCGTTGTGTGGGTAAGGTCCTGCCCCGCCAGGGTAATGGACCCTTTATCCGGATGCTCGAAGCCGGCCATCAGACGCAGCAACGTGGTTTTGCCGCAACCGGAAGGCCCCAGCAGAGTTATGAACTCGCCGTCGAGGATCTCCAGATCCAGCCCATCCAGAACGGTTTTGCCACTGAATTGCTTGGAGAGATTGCTCAGGGATAGCAGTGTCTGTTTCATCGGCGCTGCCCAGGGAATGAGCGGCCTATTTTTCCAGAAAGCGACACAAACAGAAAGGGGCGTCGAGGTAATCCGAACCCCGCGCCCCTCTTTTTAGCTTGGCGGCCGTTCAGCTGGCCACCACTGTGTTCAGGCTCTACTCAGCAACGGTGTTGAGATAGGCCTTATCCGAGATGTTGGTCCACTGCCGAACCTGCTGGAGGTAATCGTGCTGGGACTCGATGATTTCCTTCGCAAGCTCATCCTTCGCGGCGGCCTCGGCCAGCAACTTTTCAGTCGTCTTGCGGAGGGCGTCAATGACTTCCGGCGGGAAGGTCTTGTGGGTCACGTCCGGGTAATTCTCCTTCATGCGATCCCAGGCCACGCCGCTTTCGTGGGTGCTCTGGATATACATGTCATACGCGGCGGTGCGCATGGCAACTCGCAGGATCTCCTGCAAATCTTTCGGAAGCTTGTCCCAGGACGCCTGGTTAATCAGGAACTGCACTTCCGCACCCGGCTCCTGCCAGCCCGAGTAGTAGTACTTGGCGATCTGGTGGAAGCCCATCTGGAAATCCAGGGCCGGACCAACCCACTCCACTGCATCGATGGTGCCACGCTCAAGCGAGCTGTAAAGTTCTCCCGGCGGAATGTTGGTTACCGCCACACCCAGCTCGGACATCACCTCGCCAGCGAACCCCGGGGTGCGCATCTTCAGGCCTTTCAGATCTTCCAGTGATTTAATTTCCTCACGGAACCAGCCGCCCATCTGGTTACCGGTGTTTCCGCCCGGAAACGACATCAGGCCGTAGGGCCCGTAGACTTTTTGCATAAGCTCCATGCCGCCACCGTGGTAGAACCAGGCGTACATCTCAGGCGCAATCAACCCAAACGGGATGGTGGTGAAGTACATGGCATTGGGGATAGTGCCCTTATAATAATAGGACGCGGTATGCCCCATGTCGTACTGGCCGTTGCGCACCAGGTCGAAAATTCCGAAAGGCGCCTTGTGCTTGTTTGAGGGATCGATGCGGATTTGCAGGCGGCCATCCGACATGGTTTCAGCCATGTCCGCCATGTGCTGAACAGTCTCTCCCAGAATTGGAGAGTTGGGGCCCCAGGTTTGCGCAAGGCGCAAAGTAAAGTTTTCCTCGGCAACCGAGGACACGCTGAAGACGGTGGCTGCGGCAGCGACGGCCGCAAGCAGTGTTTTCCGGATTGTCATTGTATTGGCTTCCGTTATTGTTGGTATGAAAACAGGTATTTCTGTTACGCGTCCATCATAGCTTGCTCAGGGTGTTCCGCCAAACAGCGAAGCCGCCAATCAGCGAAATACCGTGAGCAGATATCAGACCTTGAACTGCCCGACCAGCTCACGAAGGCTCTCGCCCAGGCGTGCCAGTTCGTGGCTCGCTTCATTGGTCTGGGTCACGCCAGTATCGCTGCGCTGTGCGGCATCCACAATCCGGACCACGTTCTGATTGATTTCTTCCGCGACCTGGCTCTGTTGCTCAGACGCCGTGGCAATCTGGGTGACCTGATCGTGGATCTGACCGACAGAGGTCTCGATCGTTTTCAGTGCATCAGTAGCGTGGTTGATCCTTTCCACGGTCTCGCTTGAACGCTTCCGTGACTTGTTCATGCGCTCAACTGATGCCTTCGATTCCGTTACGAAACCATCAATCATCTCGCGGATCTGGTCGGCAGATTCGGCACTGCGCTTGGCAAGCTGGCGAACTTCGTCAGCAACCACCGAGAAACCACGGCCATGCTCACCAGCCCGGGCGGCCTCAATAGCGGCGTTCAGAGCCAGCAGGTTGGTCTGCTCGGTGACGGCGTGAATAACATCCAGAACCTGCTGGATATCGTCAGATTTTTCTGCAAGCGCATCAATGCTCTTCGCGGTATCGTGAATCTCTTCCGACAGCTGATTTACCGCACCCTGGGCGCTACTGATGGTTTCACCACCTTCCCGGGCCATACGGTCCGCGTCTGACGCTGCACTCTCGACCTCGTTGGCATTGCCGGAGATCTGCTGAATAGTCGCCGCCATTTCATTGATGGCAGAAGCAATCTGATCTGTCTCCGAGCCCTGTTCCTGCACCGATGCCCGGGTTTCATTCGCCACACGGCTCAGCTCTTCGGCAGCCGAGGCAACCTGATCGGTAGTAGCGCCCACTTCCCGCATGGTGTTCTGGATCTTGACCACAAAGGCATTGAACCGTCGGCCCAGCTCGGCCAGCTCATCCTTGCCCTCATCCGGCAGGCGCTGGCGCAGATCACCTTCGCCGTCGGCAATTTCCTGCATCATGTTGCTGACACTCTTCAGCGGCACGGTAACGGTGCGGCCAACGAAGACACCGATGATCAGTGAGATCAGCACAACCACGACCGTGACCAGCAGAATGAAACCCAGGGTTGCGGACATGCCCGCCTCAATCTCCTGCCGAGCCGCTGCCACCTCCCGCTCGATATCCGTGATGTAAACGCCGGCACCGATCATCCAGTCCCAATCCGGAATAAGGGTGGAATAGGACATCTTGGGCTCTTCATTGCCGGAGGCCGGGTTCATCCAGTCATAACCGTAAAAACCGTCGTCGTCGGCGGCATCAAACAGATCGCCCACCAGCCGTTTCAGTGTCGGGTTATTGGTCGGGCCCTCCTTGGAGGGGTCCGGCGCATAGGCCAGGTTGTAAACATCGCGGGTGTAGGCAAACACGTAATTGGTTTTGTCGAACCGGATTGAACGCAGGCGAGCCGCAGCCGCCTCTTTGGCTTCCTCTTCATTCAAGGACGGATCGTTCTTGGCTTCCAGAACGACCGCTTTGGCGGCATCGATCATGTTCTGAAGGCCAGCCTTCCGGGCCTCCAGAAGACTGCTCTCGAGCCGCTTCAGCTCCTCTTCGCCGTTTTCCTGAATCTGTTGTGCGGTGATCCAGGCCAGGGTGGCCGCCGTAATCAGTACTGGTACTAATACCGCTACCAGCAAACGCGTTCGTATTGTCAGGTGACTCAGAAATTTCATCGTGCCCACTCCCAGGGATTTTTTCTTGGGGCGAATTATCCACAGACCCTTCAGGCAGATCTGTTCCAGTTTGTTAAGACAGGTTGCAGGAACTCTTGGCGCCGCCCCCGTTGCCATGATTAAACTGCTACTCGCAAAGTATTTTCAGGTGAGTAAGGTATCGGCAGTAACCTGAATGTCTTGAGGAACTCTTAGACTAAAGAACCACTACGAAGGTAGGCCAATGAAGCACCTGTTTCTTGTACGCCATGCCAAGTCCAGCTGGGCCGACGAGGGACTTTCTGACCGGGATCGCCCGCTCAATGCCCGAGGTGAAAGCCAGCTCGCACCGTTGAGTAAAGCACTGCGATCTTCCAGCGCCTTCGACGGCGAGATAGTCAGCAGCGACGCCGCGCGGGCCCTGGCCACACTGGACGGTGTGCTGCCCGACGACATCCCGCCAGAACGACGCCACACCCACAGCGAGCTCTACACCTTCGACTACCAACGCTTGCTCTCCTGGCTGCAACACCGGGATGAGGAATCGCGAATCATGCTCGTCGGGCATAACCCCGCCTTATTGGAACTAGCCCAGTGGCTGCTGGAACAACCGCCAGAGCAGTTGCCCACCGCGAGCGTTATACACATTCGTTTACCGATCGAACGCTGGCACCAGCTTGACCGCGGCAAAGGCAAACTCGTGGCCCTGCTGACGCCGCCGGACTTCAGCTACGCCCATTTCTCACGGAAGTTGAAAAAGAAAGCCACAACGAAGGGTGACGACCCGGCGAAAGACATTCCCGCCGCACTCCACCACCAGTTAAAACGCCTGAGACAGCTGGAACCGGGTGTCATTCTGGGCCTGGATGACGAATTCCTGCATCAATACCGCATTGCCATTCGCCGTAGCCGGGCCATCGCCGAATCGGTTCAGGAAGTGACCGGCGACAAGGCACTGGCGAAAGCCGTCAAGATCCTGAAGCGCCACGCCAACGCCACCGGGCCGTTAAGAGATTTGCATGTCTTCCTGCAGGACCTGCCGGGACTTTGCGGCGACAACCGTGAAATGCAGGTTGCCTTGCAGGTCTGGTTCGAGGGAGAAGCCGCCGGCAAACACAAAAAACTGGTGAAGCGCCTGGGCAGCAAGCGTTACAACGACAGCATGGACCACTGGCGCAATCTGATCGACTCCCGTAAGTTCCACAAACTGGCAGGAACACTCAGCCCCGAAGACATCCAAAAGGCCGTGGAGCGTCGTATCAAAGAGTTCAACAGGCACACCGCTGAGCTGATGCACACCTCGCCGGATGAAGACATCCACCGTCTGCGCAAGCAGCTCAAACGCATCCGCTACCTGATGGAACTGGATGCGAAAACCTGGAAAAGCGGCCTGAAAACCGTAAAGGCACGACAACAACTCTATGGCCGCTTCCAGGACCTGCACGTTCAGATTGAACTGCTTGCACAATTCCAGAAAGCAGCACCGGAGGTTCTTCCGGCTGCGCTGGCCGGCATGCGGCAAACCCTGGAAGATCGCAAAGCGGACGCCCGAAAACAGATTCTGGCCCTTGGAGGACTCGATGGAGCCCCGTTATGACACCCTGTTTTACGACGGACAATGCCCACTCTGTGCCAGGGAGATCCGCACCCTGCGCAAACTCCAGCGCGGCAACCTGATTTTCGCCGATATCCACGAACAACGCGATGGCAGCACCAACCTCCCCAGCCACGAAGCCCTGCTCAGGCGGCTGCACATGATGACCTGGACCGGCGAATGGGTGACCGGCCTGCCCGCCAATGTTCGCGCCTGGTCTCATACCCCCTTCGGTTTTCTGTTCAGACCCCTGCTCTGGCCCGGCATCTTCCAGGTTGCCTCGCGGATTTACGGACGCTGGGCAGACAGGCGCTATGAGCGCAAATACACCTGTGATGTGTGCAGCGCGACGGCCACTTCGGATTCTGCAGGGCACATCGTCCGGGAGCCTTAATGCGCTCAGGGACGAGACGATACGTGTACACATTGCGAATGACAGACATGGACGGGACGAGTCGGATCGTCCCGGGACATGTCACGCGTCAGCCAGGCGCCGGCACCGAGCAATAATACCCCGCCGTATAGAATGCTGGGCGCGGGAACTTCATTGAAAATCAGAAAGCCCCACATCGTGGCGACCGCAGGCGAGACGATGATGTCGATCAGCGAATAAACATTGGCATTAATGGACTTGAGCACGATCGAGATACCGAAATAGGCAAACCCCATCGATATCAGCCCCAGCCCCGCTGCCCAGAGCATCACAGGTAGAGACACTCCGAGACTCTCGTAACGAATCATGCCGGTGATATCCCCAAGCCCCACAACGAAAACCGCGGGCAACATGATCAACGCCGCAAACATCAAAGACCACGCAATGTCGTTGCCGGTTTCAGTTTTTCCCTCATGGCGCATGTAGGTGATCATCGCCGCATAAATCGCACCCACGCCCAGCGCCACCATATTGCCAAGCATGTAGCCCTCCTGCAGCGGTTTGGCAATGACAATGCCCGTCAAGGCGATCCCGAAAATGAGGATATAGCTCTTTTTCGCCTTCTCGCCGAGAAAAAGCCAGGACAGGATAAACGTGAAGAAAGGCGCAACGCTCCAGAAAATCACCGCATTGGCAATGGGCACCAGGGTCATGGCGTAGTTGAAAAAGCCGCTCTGAGCCGCAATCAGCGCACCGATCAGAAACGTGTCCTTCCAGTTGCCGCGGGGCAACTCAAGAGGCTTTTTGTTGGCCCACGGCATGGCCAGCATCAGAAATGCGGTGGCAAAGACAAAAGCGTAAAAAGTCAGCGTCTGAACTGGAACCCGGCCGTCCGTCAGTTTGACGAACACTCCGATGGTTGCCTCTGACATAGTGATCAGAGCCAGTAATACCCAGGTTTTCATCTTTCCCTCTCATCCTTTTAGCGCCAGAATGCACCCGGCACCATTGAGCACAATCAAAGCCATGGCCACCGCAGGCTTTACCCATCATAAAATCCGCGTTTCCTAAGGGGCAAACCCTATCTGCTTCAGGTTTGGTGGCCGGTAATCCGGATCCACCCGCCAGCGCTCGGCCACAGACGGATGAATGGCGGTCTCGACATCGTCCGGTTTCAGGTTACGAATCAGAGGCCTTGCAAACCGGAATACATGGCGACGTGAATTGTGCAATCTGGCACTGGCACTGGGGTTAATTCCGGCGGGCAGGTGTTCTTCTATGTCCAGACCCGCATTCCTGGCCTGCTCCACCATCCATTCCAGGGCGCTGTCAGAGGCGAGCAGCCCCTGATCGTCCGCCGGGTAACCACCGCCGATGTCGCTGTGGGAACCGGCAAACCACATCTGTTTCAGATCCAGCCCTTCCCGGGGGTCCCAGAGTGTGGGCTCAAAATCCTCCCTGCGCTCATCAATGGCCATGGCATGGCGTGCAATGCGCACGTTGTTTCCCAGCTTGGTGTCGTAAAACTCGTCCTTGCGATCAAACAGACCCATCAGCGAGAACGGCACGCCGAGGGCACCCACTGTATCCCAGGCACCCACAAACCGGATCTCCCTGGATTCATGGCTATGGGCATTACGAAAGTCCACGGATTTGGCTCCGGAGGGCTTCCAGTCATCGCCGGTTTTCTTGTAATGATCAAACGCCTGCTGGATCAGCCGCGCATCGGGCCGTTTGAGAATGCCGCAGTTGTTAATCAGCCCGCACAGGGAACGAACCGTATAAGCGCCGCGACTGAAGCCGAACAGGTAAATGTCTGTGCCGGGCGTGAAGTTCTGAACAATATAGCGGTAGGCATCCATGATGTTCTTGTGAATGCCCTGCCCGGTAACCCCGCCAATCACAGCGTTGTGGTAGGACCCAATGCCCCAGTCATAAAACACATGCTGGGGTTGGCCATCGGCTGCCAGCGGGCGAATCGCCCTGGCCAGTCTCAGAACGTTGGTGGGTACATCTTTCTGAAGATCTTCTTCGGGACGGTTCCATGTGCCATCGGCACAGATAACGAGACGCTTCACCATGGCAGACTCCTTTGCCAATAACGCGATCAGAATTTAACCACATTATAGCTCAGGGCCGGTCATCCGGCGGCGCGCCCTCATCACATTTCCGGCACTCCAGCTCAAACCCAAGCATGGACTCCCGGCCTCCTGCCGATGTCACCCAAGGGCGGTTCACCCAGGGCGGCGTGTGGCGCACATGCTGATTGTGGCCACACGCCAGCTGGGCGACCCAGTGGTTTTCTTCGTCTTTGTGATAGCCGGTGATGGGTTGTTTCATAGATTGGTCTCAGAGAGCAGCAATTACCCAGTAAATAGTGTGTCCCGATGCCATGCCAAAAGCTCATTCGATGGTGAAAATTTTTCTGGTAAAACTTGCCAAAAGGAAGTTCACAATAACAGCCCAAGAACAACGAGCTGATCGAATCGAGTCCAATTTTTGCGAGCCACAGATCAGCCACCAACGTTAGGAACAGGTTTTCACCATAGATGACATCGCTTCCTCTGGCCAAAACTCAAGGTTTTTCCATCTGAACTTTTCAAGGATGACGCCAGCCCGCCCAATCCCTTATCCTGAGGCATATCATTATTCCTCCACTATCCGCAGGAGCCGTCCCATGAAAACAGCCCACGACCTCGTAGAAGCTGCAAAGAAAGAGATTCAGGAAGTTCCGCTTGAGAAGGCAGACGATGCCATCAAGAATGCGGATCTGCTGCTGGATGTGCGCGATGCCGATGAGTACCGGGCCGGACATATTCCGGGGGCGGTGAACATTTCCCGGGGGCTGCTGGAGTTCAAGTTCACCAATGACCCTGCGTTTGAAAGCCGGAATCTCAACATCGTGTGTTATTGCAAAACATCCGGCCGGGCGGCTCTCAGCGCGAGAGCCCTGAAGGAAATGGGGTACATGCACGTGCAGTCCATCGCCGGCGGATTTGATGCCTGGCAGGAAGCGGGAAAACCGGTGGCCAAGCCCGAGCTTCCGTCGTTCGAATGATGGTCGGTTAACGGCAACAGGCCTTGAATTTCTTCCCGCTACCGCAGGGGCAGGGTTCGTTGCGGCCGGGTTTCAGCTGGCCCTCACTGGTGCTTCCACGCAGGTAATACCAGCGACCGTCTTCCTGAACAAAGTCGGAGTTTTCTTCGAGAAACCCCCAGCCGCCGCCAAGGCGGTAATTCGCCCTGAAGTGGACGGTTCCTGTGTTGCCGAATTGGGCGCTGCCCAGAATCTGCAGTGAGGCCCAGTCCGGGGAGCCCTCAAGTGTCAGCGTCTGTGGCCGGGTGCTTTGGTGCCAGGTCGCCAGGAGATAATCGGGCAGATTCAGCACGAACGCGGCATACCGGGAGCGCATCAGGGCTTCTGGCGATGGCGCTGCGTCGCCCTGGTGAAAGGGCTGGCAACATTTTCTGTAGGGTTTTCCGCTGCCGCAGGGGCAGACGGTGTTTTCAGGCTGTTGTGTCATTGGGCGTCACGATTTCCGCTATGCTGCTGTACCGGCAGTGTATCAACATCAACCCGACCCTGCCCTGGCCCTAACCCTCAACGCTCTGGTGATTTCTTTTGACGGATGTCTCGCTGTTACAGATTCTTCTGGCCAACCTGGCGGTTCTCGCCGGCGCCTGCCTGCAGGGCGTAGCCGGCTATGGCATTGGCACCCTGGCGGCGCCGCTGCTGTTCCTGATCAGCCCGCTGTTCGTGCCCGGGCCGCTCACTCTGAACGCTTCCCTGCTGACCATCTTCATGCTGGCCCGTAACCGTCGGGCCCTCCAGGTTCGCGAGGTGCGCTTTGCAGTCGGGGGTGGGGTTGCCGGCGCGGTTCTGGCGGCACTGACCTTGCTCGTGATCTCCACCAAGGGGTTTGAGCTGATCTTCGGCGTTCTGATTCTCGCCGGAGTGTCCCTCAGCCTTGGCGGGCTCAAACCGGCCCTGAACGCCCGAAACAGTGTGATGGCGGGCGCCGCCTCGACCTATATGGGCACGATCACGGCCGTCGGCGGCCCGCCCATTGCGCTTATCTACCAGAACGAGAAAGGGCCACTGGTGCGCGCGAACATGTCCGCGTTCTTTCTGGTTGCGAGCGTATTCAGCCTGGCCGCGCTGTTTGCCTCCGGCTACCTGGGTACCCGGGAGCTGGCTCTGTTTGCGGTGACCTTTCCGGGTGTTGGGGTGGGTTTCTGGTTATCCGGCAAACTGGTCAACCGCATGCCCTTCGATGGGCTTCGCCCGGTAATTCTGGCCATTGCGGCCATCGCAGGAACCGCAGCCCTGATTCGCGGCCTGATCTCGCTGTGAGTACCTAGCCCGCCCAGAGCCGGACCCGAAATCGGTTCTTGCGCCACAGGAATGCCAGCCAGAGTGCGTGGGCGTTGATCAGGAACGCCAGAATCCACTCAAAGGCATCGTCTTTACGGCTGTAGAACTCCGGTGCCACACCATTGAGTATCACCGAAAGAAGGCCGACACCCAGGGTCAGTTGGCAGAGATTCATCAGCCTTGAGCCCGCGTGTCTCCATTGCGGGTGGCTGCTCAACCCACCACTGACCAGTAATTCACAGATAAACGTGAGCGAGAAATACAGAACCACGCCGATTCGGCGAGTCAGGTTAAACCCTTCTCCGGCGTGCCCCAGCGCGAGGGTATAGGCGCCGAGGGACACGCTGGCCACCAGCCCCAGCCAGGGAATCCAGGCAACGCCTGTTGAATGAACGCCCAACTGGCGCAGCCAACGGCTGTTCAGCCACCAGAACAGGATACCCAGCAAAGCCGCAGGCAACATGGTGCCTTTGAAGATGAAATAAGAGGTGCCATACCGGCCTGTTCGGCTGATGCTGGTGCAGCTGTCCCAATAAGGCATGCACAATTCCACATGCCCCTCCAGCACCGACACCCCAAAGGTGATATGGATGGTCAGAAGAGGCACAAGCCCGGCGGCAAGTGCCAGCCACCAGAGATGAAATGAACGATGGTCTGCCATGGCAGAAGGTCCTCAGCGCATCTCCGCGGAACGGAGGTCAACCCAACGAAATCGGTCGCTAACATACTGAATGAACATTATTTGACCAGATTTTGCAATCGGGTCCATCCTGTGGGGGTGATTTTGCATCAGAATGGGGCCTCAGGGAGTCAGGATTGGTTTATGAGCGCACCGCATCAGGAAATTGTTGAAAGCCAGATCGATGTATCGGAACTCGCCATCGGCATGCATGTCATCCGCCTGGACCGCCCCTGGGAAGACACCAACTTCCTGCTTCAGGGATTTGTCATTCGTGATCAGTCCGAGATCGACGCCCTGCGCGCCCAGTGCGATTTTGTAGTGATTGAAGGGCGAGTCGACGGAACGCCCCGGGCAAAGCCTGAGAAAAGCAGCCTGAAGCCGTCGGGCCTGTTGCGCCTGTTCAAGCGAAAAACCGTTCCGGAGCCCGCCAACAGCACGGCCAAAACCGTGCCGCAGCGCAAGCGTGTCACGTACATCAACAAGGTAGATGCGGGAAAGGAGATGGAAACGGCGGTTATCCGCTTTGAGGAGGCCCAAAAGACCGCCAAGTCGATCATGTCGGGCCTCAGGGTCGGCCGCACGCTGGATCTGAACAATGCCCGCACGGTGGTCAACAGCTGTGTTGAAAGCGTGCTTCGCAATGAAAACGCACTCTTGATGCTCACCAAGATCAAGCACCAGGACGAATACACCGCCGAGCACTGCATTAACGTCGCCATTCTGGCGGCGGCGTTTGGCAAGCACCTGGGTCTACTGGAAGGCGAAATCCGCAACCTGGCGCTGTGCGGTTTGCTGCACGACGTGGGCAAAACCCGGATTCCTGATGAAATCCTCAACAAGCCGGGCGCTCTCACACCCCAGGAGTTTGACGTGATGCGCCTGCACACGACTCACGGGCGCACCATTCTGATGGGCACCAGCAGCTCCCTGAACACTGCGGTAGATGTGGCGTTCAGCCACCATGAGCGGATGGATGGTTCAGGCTATCCCCGGGGCCTTCAGGCACAACAGATTCCCTACTTTGCCAAGATTATCGGGTTGGTGGACACCTACGATGCCATTACCAGTAACCGGGTGTACGACAAGGGACGGGCCTCCATGCGGGCACTGGAAATCATCCACAAGCACCGTGGCACACAGTTTGATGAGGAACTGGCCGCTGCCTTTATCCAGATGATCGGTGTGTATCCGCCGGGCTCGATTGTTGAAATGGTGAATGGGGAGGTCGGTATCGTTGTCGAGAGTTACCCCAGCCAAAAACTCAAGCCCAGGGTGCTGCTGGTGAGAGACATCGACAAAAGCCCACTGGTGCCTTTCCGCACTCTTGATCTGAAAGCCTCACCCGAGGACGCCGCAGGAGCCCCTTATCGCATTGCCCATGAAGTCCCGGATGGCACCTACGATATTGTGTTGCAGGACTTCGTGGACGAAGGCCTGATCGTAACCAAACCTTTCAAGGCCGACGAGACGGAATAACACGGAGCAGTCTGTAACTTCCCCCGACGGTTTACGCTGCTATACTGCTCGCAAAATAATCCCCGGCAGACAAGTGATGAACTCCGGCATTCCCTCACTCAATATCCCTGCTACACCTATTGATGATGACAGATCGGAAGCCACGCCTTCCGACGGTCTGAGGGCTGTGCTTGATAATCTGGACGCCCTGGTTTATGTCTCGGATTTCGAGACCTACGATCTTCTATACATGAACGCTTATGGTCGGCGTGTCTGGGGGGCAATTCAGGGAAGGAAGTGCTGGGAAGTTCTGCAGAATAACGACGGCCCTTGCGCCTTTTGCACCAACCACTTGTTGATTGATGCCGAGGGCCTGGCTCGCGCCCCTCACGTATGGGAATTTCAGAATACCATCGACCAACACTGGTACCAGTGCCGGGACCAGGCAATTCCGTGGACCGACGGTCGTCTGGTCCGGCTCGAAATTGCTATGGACATTACCGACCGCAAGGAAATGGAGCTGGCCCTCAAGGAAGCCCATGAGCAAGCCCGGGCAGCCGCGCTGGAAGACCACTTGACCGGCCTGCACAACCGACGGGCCTTTTTCGAGTTCGGCAACCAACTGCTGAAACAATCCCGGCGGCACAAATCACCCCTGGCGATCATCATGTTCGACCTGGACCACTTCAAGCACATTAACGACAATCATGGCCACGAGGCCGGCGATGAGGTACTTCGACAGATCGGAAAAATACTGGGAAGCAAAGTTCGCGAATCCGATATTGCCGCACGCATTGGTGGCGAGGAGTTTGCGATCCTCCTGTCGGAGACCGAAACTGACGAAGCTCAGGAGATGGCTGACCGCTTGTTGAATCTGATGCGCGAGACTCCGGTTTGCTTCCGCGACGCGCCTATCGGATCAACCGCCAGCTTCGGAGTTTCCTCCCTCCGCCCCGGAGAGAAAAGCCTCGAAAGCCTTCTGGCCCGAGCCGACGAGGCGATGTACGAGTCCAAATCATCTGGCCGGAACCGGGTGCGCGTCAAAGCCTGACGAACACCCGTGCCTACCGGTTATGGTCGCTTGGTCACAGCCATGGTCAGCCGGGAAATGCAGGTGGTTTTCCCTTCTTCGTTCTCAAGCCGGATTTCCCACACCTGGGTTGCGCTACCGATATGAATGGGCTTTGCAGCGCCATACACCCAGCCCTTGGTAACCGGGCGGATATGGTTCGCGTTGATATCCAGCCCCACGGCGACAGTCTCTGGATCTTTCAGGCAACAGTTGGCGGCCATACTCCCAAGGGTTTCGGCCAGCAATACCGAAGCACCACCATGGAGAATGCCGAAGGGTTGCACGGTACGCTCATCAACGGGCATGCGGCCTTTTACGTAGTCATCGCCGATTTCCAGATACTCAATGCCCATGTAGCTGACAGCCGTGTTTTCACTGGCTTTGGCGAGGTGTTCAAGGTTCGGGGTTTGGGTCCAGATTGCCATACAGGTGCCGCTCTCTTTTTATCAGGAACAGAGTTAGAAACAGGGCATTCAGTTTATACAGATAGGATGCGAACTACCAAACCCTCTTTTACCTGTGTTCAAGGCGATGATGTGTAGAGTTTGGTGTACTCGTCAATCAACGCATCCACACGACCAGAATTCACCAGGTCGAACAACCTGTCGGCGATGCGCTCTCGTAGCTCAAAGGAATTGCAGGGGGACGCCTTGGAAAAGGTAAAAAAGAGAGCTTCCCGGCTAATCGGCGTTTCCAGTGCCACAAAATCCTCGCCGATTCCCATTTTTCCCAGCTTCACCTGCCCCTGCAACACCTCGTAAAGCACGTAATCCACGCGGCCGGCCAACGCCATCTGGAAGGATTGTTCAATGGTTCTTACACCTTCGATGCGGAGGTTTTCTTCGGCGTAGCGGTCGAAATTCTGCCCAAAACTGTTATTGATCAGGGTGCTGCCACGTTTGCCCAGCAAGTCTGGCCAGTGGCGGTAGACAAATTCGCCACCCTTGGGCACCCAAACAGCCGTTGGCAGATGGGTAATCGGAGGAAGCAGGTAATCCATGTAGCGGATGCGCTCGGAGTTGATAAAGGCACCGGCCACCATATCGATTTCACCCGACCGGGCCACATGCTGTGCCCGGGCCCAGGACCCCAGATCCCTGACAAGCACCTCCAACCCCATGGGCTCGACAATTTCCCTCAGCAGGGCAGGCACGGCGCCAGTCAGTTGATCGGGCATGCCGGGATCCCGCCAGAGCAGCGGGGGGTATTCCGGGTTGCCGCTGGCGGTGAGTGTCTTGCAGTGCGGATCATCAGAAGCAGTGACGGGAACACCCAAAAACAGCGTCGCTAACAGAGCACACAATTGGGAGAAAACTCTCAACATCGG
Source organism: Marinobacter guineae (assembly GCF_002744735.1). Taxonomy (GTDB): domain Bacteria; phylum Pseudomonadota; class Gammaproteobacteria; order Pseudomonadales; family Oleiphilaceae; genus Marinobacter; species Marinobacter guineae. The sequence continues at coordinate 315,303 of NZ_KZ319340.1, forward strand.
TTTACTCAACTCTGACAAGTACCTCTTTTTCCCAGCCCAGACGACCGGTTTGCGCAATCTGGCGCCGGATACCCGGCACCGGCCGTATCATGAACAGATCGCCGTTCCGGCCAACCATGGCCCGGGGGACTCCCTTTGCTTTGGCAATGTCCGCGTGGGTTTCCATGTGTTCGGCCTCACCATGGACCGGAATGGCTATTGCCGGTTTCACCCACTGATACATTAACTCCAGCTCTTCCTGGGCCGGATGACCTGAAGCATGAATTGGTAAATCCGCATCCTCGGCGGTGATAACCCTGACTCCCATATCCTTGAGCCGGCTGATCAGTGCTTCTATGGACTCCTCGTTTCCCGGAATCGCCCGGGCACTGAAGATAACCGTGTCGCCCGACTCCAGCTCGAAATCCGGGTGGTTACCAGCTGCCAGCCGTCGCAGCGCCGTCCGAGGTTCGCCCTGGCTGCCAGTGGCCACGGCAAGCACTTCATTTCGGGGCAGATACCCGAGATGGGAAGGGGTAATCAACTGGTCTGCCGTATCCCATAGCCCTGCCGCTTTCGCCGCACCGCTCATATTGATCAGGGAGCGGCCCAGCAATCCCATGTAGCGCCCGCTCTCACGGGCGATCGAAGCCAGGGTGTGCAACCGGGCAATGTTGCTGCCAAAACAGGTAACGACCACACGCCCCTCGGCCAAGCTGATGGCTTGCAATAGTCCGGCATGCAACGCGGCTTCGGAGACAGAATGGCCGGGCACGGTGGCATTGGTGGAATCGCACACCATGGCAGCCACGCCCTCGTCGGCCAGGTCAGTGAAGGTTTTCCTGGAATAGCCATGACCCACCAGCGGCTGCTCGTCCAGTTTCCAGTCACCACTGTGGAAGATATTGCCAACACCAGTGCGAATCATAAGGGCGTTCGGATCCGGAATGGAGTGAGTCAGTGCCAGCCACTGCACGCTGAACGGGCCAATCTGCTTGCTCTGGCCGGTTTCCACTACGATGATTGGAACCCGATGCAGCAGGTCAAACTCGGCCAGTTTCCGGCGCAGAATTTCGGCGGTGAACCGGCTGGTGTAGATGGGGCATTGCAGCAGGGGCCAGAGGTAAGGCACAGCCCCCACGTGATCTTCATGGGCATGGGTAATGATGAGTCCCGCCAGGCGGTCGCGGCGATCGGCAATAAACGCCGGGTCCGCCATTTGCACCGGAGGCTCGCCACGATGGTGCACTGTGCCGTCGGCAGCAATACGGCCGGGCTTTGGAAAGGTGACGCCACAGTCCACCATCAACCAGGCGCCATCGTGGCCATACAGGTTGAGGTTCATGCCAATTTCGCCGGTACCACCCAGCGGTAAAAACCAGAGATCGGACGGTCCGGGAATCATTGGGCGGCTCGGTCCAGGTACTTCAACACCAGATCCTCGTGTATGCCTTCCATTTCGATCAGTTTCAGCGCTGCCCGGATATCATCCGCGTATTGAAGCACCGGTGAGTTTTTCGCCACCGCGATGTAGGAGCGCTCACCCGGTACGAAAAATGGCGAAATATCCGCCTGTACACCCAACTTATCAATCACATAAAGCCCCACAAGCTCTGGCGCGATGACGACATCCACCCGACCCTTCTGCATCATCAACATCAGGTTTTCGTAGCGCGGCGCGGGCTCTTTCAGCAGTTTTTCATCATTGTCGAACCGCTGGAAATAGGAAGCGCCTTCCAGGACACCAACGGCTCGGCCATAGAGGTCTGAGTAACGTTCGATCTTGTGTTCATTGTTCAGATAGAAAAACAGCCTTCGTTCCGGTGGGAAGGCTGGCGCCACAAATTCCATCAATTCAGCACGCTCGTCAGTCTCGACAGGGCCGAGCATGACATCAACCTGCCCTTCCTGAACCATTCTCAGCACACGGCGAAAAGGTGCCTCCCGGTAATGAACTTTCCAGCCCAGGCGATCGGCGATTTCTTCGAATATTTCCACGTAGAGACCGGTTCTCTCGCCATCTTCGATAATCCGGTATGGCGGAGCATGATTAGCACCCACGGTCACCGTCAGTGCTGCTACCGTTTCCGTGCCCTGTTGGGCCACAGCGGGAAGCGCCAGCGCCATCATGAGGGCGGCTATGAATACTCGCATTCCTGTTGTCCTTGCCTGGGTGCTTTCGCGTTCTTTCAGGTCTGGTGATCTGTCTCAAGTATAGACGGTTCAAGATCCGGGGGGGCGGGATTTACGTATCGCTGGTTGAATTCAATCACCGACGGCACAAGGTTCTATCACAGAGCAGTCAATAAGTGTCATTCATTCGTCAACGAAAAGGACCGACACCATGAAGATTCTGATGGTTCTCACCTCCCATGACCAGATGGGCGATACAGGCAATAAGACCGGCTTCTGGCTCGAAGAGTTCACGGCACCTTACTATGTTTTCCGGGATGCGGGCGCGGACATCACCATTGCCTCACCAAAAGGCGGCCAGCCGCCGGTGGATCCCAACAGCGAGGTGGAAGAGGCCCTGACCGACACCACCCGCCGTTTCGAGCAGGATGCCCACGCCAAGGAATCCCTGGCCAGCACCAAGAAGCTGAGCGACGTGGACATGAACGAGTACGACGCCATCTTCTACCCGGGTGGCCATGGACCGATGTGGGACCTGGCCAATGACGACAAATCCGTTGCCCTGATCAAGGCAGCGTACGAGCAGGACAAGGTGATCGGTGCCGTATGCCACGCGCCGGCCGTGTTCAAGAACGTGGAAGTGAAGCCCGGCCAGAACATTGTTGGTGGCCGCGAAGTGACTGGCTTCAGCAACAGCGAGGAAGAGGCCGTGGGCCTGAGCGGCGTGGTGCCCTTCCTGCTGGAGGATATGCTGAAGGAAAACACGGCCACCTATACCCGGGGTGACGACTGGGCCCCGCACATCGTGGTGGATGGTAAGCTGATTACTGGCCAGAATCCGGCCTCTTCCGAAGGGGCGGCAAAAGCGGTCCTGCAAGCCTTGCAGGAAAATTGATCAATTGAAGTTGGTCTCTCGAAGCTGGGGTCAGATGAAATTTTCATCTGACCCCAATTTCCTCTCCCATCTGTGCTAACGTTTTGAGGAATATCTCAAAAGGTTAGCCATCGCTATGAGCAATCCCAAACACACCCTTTTCTGGATGACGCTTTTCCTGGCCGTTGTGGCTGTCGTCGGCGTGCTGATTCACAGGCCCCTGATCGAAGCCTTCATGGCAAACTGGGTATTCAACCTGTTGATTGTCTTTGTTTTGCTGATCGGCATCGGGCTCACCTACCGGCAGGTTTTTGTATTGTTCCCCGAAATGCGCTGGATTTCCCAGTTCCGCACCGGCAACGCCGGCCTGTCGGTGCTGCAGGAACCCCGCCTGCTCAAACCCCTGGCACGACAACTGGGTGAAGACGCCAAGCGGGACCGTTTTACCCTGTCGACCCTGTCGCTGCGCACCGTGCTCGATGGCATTCACTCACGGATGGACGAGCAACGGGAAATCACCCGCTATTTCATCAGCCTGCTGATTTTCCTGGGGTTGCTGGGCACCTTCTGGGGCCTGCTCGGTACCATCAATGCCGTTGGCGAGGTCATCACCAACCTGGATATGAGTCAGCAAGATTTTGGCAAGGTCTTCGGAGACTTGCAGGCCGGCCTGCTGACGCCGCTGCAGGGCATGGGCACCGCCTTCAGCTCCTCTCTGCTGGGCCTCGGCGGCTCTCTGATTCTCGGGTTTCTGGACATCCAGGCGGGCCATGCCCAGAACCGTTTTTACGACGGTCTTGAAGAATGGCTGACCAGTGTGACCAATCTGGTCGACCGCGTTGATGCCGAGAAAGAGCTGACATGATCGGTTCCCGGCGTCGAACCCGCAGCACCGTCAACGTCTGGCCAGGCTATGTGGATGCCCTGTCAGCCCTGCTGATGCTGATTATTTTCATGCTGCTGGTGTATGTGGTGAGCCAGCTCTACCTGTCCCAGACCCTGTCGGACCGCAACTCGGAACTGGCCCGGCTGAACCAGCGGTTGTCGGAAATTTCCGAATTGCTCGGCCTTGAGCAAAGTAAAACCCGTGCCCTGGAACAGGAAATGGCGTCGGTTCAGGATGCCTACAGCGCCAGCCTGGCGCGACTTGAGAGCACCCGCGAACGGTTGATGCAACAAACCGCCAACGCCGAAGCGCAGGCGCAACGACTGCAAAGCATGGACGAAGCACTGGGTGAAAAAGAGGAACTCTCCACCAGCCAGCAAAACATGATCCTCCGGCTTTCCAACCAGATCGCGTCACTGCGGGCGCAACTGAGCCAGATCACCGCGGCCCTGAAACTGCAGAAGGAGAGGACAGCGGAGAAGGATAGTGAGCTGTCGGAAGTCAGCCGCCGCCTCAACACGTTGCTGGCCGAGCGGGTGAACCAGCTGGAGCAGTACCAGTCCGAATTCTTTGGCCGGCTGCGGGATATCCTGGCCAGCAACGAGAACATCCGGGTGGTGGGCGATCGTTTCCTGCTGCCCTCGGAATTGTTGTTTGCCTCGGGTTCGGCAGACCTGGGTGAGGAGGGCAAGCGCGAACTGGACAAGCTGGCAAAGCTGTTGCTGGACGTCGCCAACAAGATTCCGGATGACGTGGACTGGATTCTGCGAATCGACGGCCATACCGATGTTGTTCCTATCAACACCCCCAAATTCCCCTCCAACTGGGAGCTTTCCACCGCCCGCGCCGTAGCAGTGGTCCGCTACCTGGCAGCGCAGGGGGTTCCTGAGAGGCGCATGGTGGCCGCCGGCTTCGGCGAGTTCTTCCCGGTGGCGGAAGGCACCTCGCCCGAAGCCCTACAGAAGAACCGGCGGATCGAGCTCAAGCTGACTGATCGCTAGCGGTTTGCGAGTGCATTAACAGGGCGTTAACGGTCGTAGTGTAAGGCGCGTCGATACCCATCTGCGAGCAACGGCGCAGAACCGCGCCGGCAATGCTGTCGAGCTCCAGTGGCCGGCCCTTTTCCTTGTCCACCAGCATGGAGGTCTTGATGGCGTTGAAGTTGCTGATCAGCTCGAACATCTCCGCAAGATCCGCTGACCCGAGATTGACGCCATCGGCTTTCGAGGCGGCCACCGTCTCCGCCATCATCCCGCGAACTATTTTCTGGAATTCCGGGTGATGCGTAAGGCTTTGGGTATCCAGACCGGTCAACGCCGAGAGTGGGTTTACTCCGTTGTTGATCACCAGTTTGCGCCAGAGCTCGTAGCGGATGTTGTCGGAAACCGTTGTGGGAATACCGGCCGCCTCGAATTCGTCCCGTAATTGCTCCAGCAAGGCGCGACGGGAACCGGGTTCCGCCGCGACAGGCCATTCGCCCATGATAACCTGCGCCGGACCTTCGGCCTCAACCACCCCCGGCTGCAAGATGTGACCACCGATCCTGACGGCCAGACCACCCAGCACTCTGTGTTCTCCCAGCAGTGATGCCAGCTCCGGTTCGTTGTCGACGCCGTTCTGAAGTGACAATACCGGTACCTTGCCGTGAAAAAGCCAAGGCCCCAGTTCTTTCAGCATCGTTTCGGTGGCGGTTGATTTGAGGGTAACCACCACCACGTCGAAATCATCCGGCCGGTACCGGGCAACCACGCCCGCATGATCCATGGCCTGAACCGGGAAGGACCACACTTCATCGCCGTACTGAACGGTCAGCCCCTGCTCCTGCAGGGCCGCCAGGTGCGCGCCCCGGGCGGTGAGTACCACATCGTGCCCGGCGTGCAATAGTCGGGCGGCGTAGTAACCACCTATGCCACCGGCACCTACAATCAGAAATTTGAGCATCTACGGAACCCTTTGTGTTTTCCGCAGTTTATTGCATCCAGCCGTAACCGGCGAGTGACTGGCGACCTTCATTCAGTGAAAAACCGAATACCCGCTGGGGTGCCTTGAGACCACCGAGGCTGAAGGCCGTGTTCAGCACGCACAGGGTTGGATCCGCCACAGGGGTATCCCGAACCGGTGTTTTCCGGCGACCAACAAGATTGGATCGTGACATGGCCTGAAGCCAGAGCTGTTCATGCTCCCACTGCTGAATAAGATTTCGGATAGAGGCATCGTGGGGCTGGTGATGAGTAATCTCCCCTGCCCCGGTGTCCTTCTGATCCAGGCAGATCAGCAACACCCCCTGATCCCGAAGCGCTTCCAGACAACGACCAATCTGCCGATAGCTGTCACTGGTCATCCCGGTATTCAGCCTGAGTTCGATAACTTCGTCCGGCGCCAGGCCTATCATGCTTTCTGCCAGCACATGCAGTGCGGGACTACGGCTGCCAGCAATGGCAACGTCAAATTCCCGCTCAGCCATAAGCAATTGCAAACGCTCCGCAAGAAGCCCCTGACCGCATTGATGGAAAATCTCAGGCTGTTCCGCCCCCGCTCTCGATGTTATGAAAGCAACACTGCCGACAGGCAGATCCTGTCCTATAAGACGACGGAGGCGAGGCTGGCGTAGGGGGCCTGAGAGCGCGCCTCTGTCACAGGAGATGTATAACACGGGCAATTTTGACACAAAGCCTCCCGTCGGGCCGCAATGGAAATAACCGGCCAAATGAACGGGGCGCTATCGCCCCAGTTTTTTGACCGACTGCCCACCAATACCGAAGTGTTGCCTGGGCATTTCTGTGATGATGATCCGAACGTTTTCTGCAGGCGCACTTAGTGAGCGTGAAATCGCATCAGTTACCTCTCTGATGAGCATTTCCTTCTGCTCATCAGACCGGCCTTCCAGAATGTTAATCTGTGCAACAGGCATAGAGCCTCCTTATTCAAAACGGGCGGATACTGTGCCCAGGCCCTGGTAACGAACAGTGATGTTGTCACCCGGTTCAACGGCAATTGCGGCGGTAATACCACCGGTCATGATGAAGGTTCCAGCCGGAATGTGTTCACCCCGCTCCGCCAGCAGGTTTGCCAGCATGGCGACACTCGAGGCCGGATGGCCCAGCACAGCTGCACCGGCGCCCACGTCGACAACCTCGCCGTTCTTCTCAACCACGACACCCAGGGTTTTCAGGTCCACATCGGCAACATCGGCCATCTGCCCGCCGGTGATGAACCGGGTGGATGAGGCGTTGTCCGCTACCACACTCACCAGGTCGAACTTGAAGTTCTCATAGCGTGAATCGATCACTTCGACGGCCGGTATAACGAAGTCAGTCGCCGCCAGAACCTGGCCGATGTGGCAGCCCGGCCCTTTGAGAGGCGCCTTGGTGACAAAGGCAATCTCGGCTTCGATTTTCGGATGGATCAGTTCTTTGGTGTTGACCACACCACCGTCAGGGACGCTGAAGTAATCCGCCAGGAAGCCATAGATCGGCGTCTCCACGCCCATCTGGGCCATCTTGGCCCAGGACGTCAGCCCCATTTTCATGCCAACGATCTTGTTGCCCCGTTCTTCCTTGCGGCGGCGAATTTCCCATTGAACGTCGTAGGCATCCTCGAAGGTCATATCCGGGTAATCATTGGTGACCTTGGTAATGTCATGGGCCTGCAGTTCGGCGTTTTCCACGTGTTCGGCCAGGGCCAGCATCTGCTCACGGCTCAATGTCTTACTCATGCGTTTTGCTCCTTCTGGGCGGCCAGCAGATCCAGCGCCACATCCACAATCATGTCTTCCTGGCCACCCACCATGCGGCGGCGGCCAAGCTCAACCAGAATATCCACGGTCTTTAGCCCGTACTTCTGCGCCGCCACTTCAGAGTGGCGCAGGAAGCTGGAGTAAACACCGGCATAACCCAGCGCCAGGGTTTCGCGGTCCACCCGCACCGGGCGATCCTGCAGGGGCCGAACGATATCGTCGGCGGCGTCCATCAGGGCATAGACGTCAGTGCCGTGTTCCCAGCCCATCTTGTCGAAGGCGGCGACACACACTTCCAGCGGCGCATTACCGGCACCGGCACCCATGCCCGCCAGCGAGGCATCAATCCGGTCGCAGCCTTCTTCGACGGCAACAATGGAATTGGCCACACCCAGGGCGAGGTTGTGGTGAGCGTGCATGCCGGTCTGGGTTTCCGGCTTGAGCACATCCTTGAGCGCCCGGAAGCGGTCGCGGATGTCGTTCATGTTCATGGCACCGCCCGAGTCCACCACGTACAGGCAGGTGGCGCCGTAGTCTTCCATCAGCTTCGCCTGTTCCGCCAGGCCCTGTGGCGTCTGCATGTGACTCATCATCAGGAAGCCCACAGTATCCATGCCCAGTTTTCTTGCGTGTTCGATGTGCTGCCTGGACACATCCGCCTCGGTGCAATGGGTGGCCACCCGTACAATGCGGGCGCCCGCGTTGTAGGCGTTGTCCAGATCGTGAACGGTACCAATACCCGGCAGCAGCAGGGTAGCGATCTTGGCGTGAGTCACCACTTCGGCCACGGCTTCAATCCATTCCAGATCGGTGTGGGCGCCGAAGCCGTAGTTGAAGCTGGAGCCCTGAAGGCCGTCACCGTGGGCCACTTCGATGGAGTCCACCCTGGCCTTGTCCAGAGCACGGGCAATGTTCTGCACGTTCTTGATGGAGTACTGGTGCCGGATGGCGTGGCTGCCGTCCCGCAGGGTCACGTCGGAGATGTAGAGTTTCTTGCCGGGATTAAAAGTCATTGTTCGTTCCTCCTCAGTTGACCAGCGATTCGGCAATGCGCTCGGCGGTGCCCAGTGCTGCAGAGGTCATGATGTCCAGGTTGCCGGCGTAGGCCGGGAGGTAATGGGCGGCGCCTTCCACTTCCAGGAAGATGGAGGTCTTCAGGCCGCTGAAGCGGCCCAGGCCCGGGACGTTCATGGGCTGATCCGCCGGAATGTCGTCAAACTGCACTTTCTGTTTCAGGCGGTAGCCCGGCACATAGCTGTTCACGGCCTTGACCATCTCCTCGACGGACGCTTCCACTTCCGCTTTGTCTGCGGCATCCGAAAGTACGTAGACGGTATCCCGCATCAGCAGCGGTGGCTCGGCCGGGTTCAGAATAATAATGGCCTTGCCCTTCTGGGCGCCGCCCACCACTTCGATGGCCCGGGAGGTGGTTTCGGTAAACTCGTCAATGTTGGCGCGGGTGCCCGGGCCGGCCGACTTGCTGGAGATCGACGCCACAATCTCGGCGTAATGGGCCTTGGCCACTCGTGAAACCGCCGCCACCATGGGAATGGTGGCCTGGCCGCCACAGGTGACCATGTTGACGTTGCCTTCCTGGAGCTGTTGCTCCAGGTTCACCACCGGCACACAGTAGGGACCAATGGCCGCCGGCGTCATATCGATGATCTTGATGTTCTCTTTGTGGCCGCGCAGGAACACTTCATTATGCATATGGGCCTTGGCGGAGGTGGCATCAAAGACAATGTCGATGTCGGCGAATTCCGGCATTTTCACCAGGCCGTCCACGCCTTCGTGGGTGGTGGCCACACCCATGCGGGCGGCACGGGCCAGGCCGTCGGATTCAGGATCGATGCCCACCATGGCACCCATCTCTATGTTCTTGCCATTGCGCAGGATCTTGATCATCAGGTCGGTGCCGATGTTGCCCGAGCCAATGATGGCTGCTTTCAGTTTTTTGCTCATAGCCTATTCCTCACTGTTCTTTTCGATCAGGCAAAACGCACCGAGGCGCTACCGATGCCACCGATATCAACACGCATGGAATCACCCGCCTTGACCGGCTCCAGCGGCACCAGAGAGCCAGACAGAATCACCTCGCCCGCCTTCAGGGCAATGCCGAATTCACCCAGCGTGTTGGCCAGCCAGGTCACGCAATTCACTGGCGAGCCCAGCGCTGCCGCGCCGGCACCGGCGCTGAGTACACTGCCGTTTTTCTCTACCACCATGCCGCAGGTCACCAGATCCACCTTGCGGGGAGACACCGCCTGATCACCCAGTACAAACAGGCCGCAGGAGGCGTTGTCGGCCACCGTGTCCTGAATGGCAATCTTCCAGTCGCGGATGCGAGAATCGACAATCTCGAAGCAGGGCATGACGCACTCCGTGGCAGCCAGTACATCGGCGTTGGTGATGCCCGGTCCGATCAGATCCTTCTTCAGAATGAAGGCGATTTCACCCTCCGCTCTGGGTGCAATCAGACGATCGCTGATGGGCATGACTTCGCCGCTGTTGAACACCATGTCGTCGGTCAGATAGCCGAAGTCTGGCTGGTGAACGTTGAGCATGTTTTGCACGGCTTTACTGGTAACACCGATCTTCTTGCCAATGATGGAAGCCCCGTCTGCGAGACGTCGTTCGAGCATGCGCAGGGAAATGTGGTAGGCATCGTCGATGCTGATGTCCTCTCCCCGGCTGGTCAGCGGCTCTACCGCCTCCCGGCTCAGCATAGCCTGATAAAGCTCATCACCAAGCGCCTGAATTCGTGTCTTCTTCATTATTTTGCTCCTTCCGCCGCTTGATCGGCTTCGTTCAGAAAGTCGTTGACCAGCCGGGCGAAACGGTCGGCATGTTCAATCTGGGTCCAGTGGCCGCAGCGGCCGAACACGTGCAACTGGGCACGATCGATCAGCTCAGCCAGCTTGAGTGAGGCCTCCAGGGGAATCACTTCATCTTCGCGGCCATGGAGGATCAGGGTCTCGTGGGGCAGTGCCCGGATGTCTTCTTCATTGCTCGCCAGGTTGTCGACCCAGCGCTGGCGCGGTGCCGGGAACATGGCGGCAAACGATTCCTGGAAGCCCGGACGGATACTGGCCTGATAGCGCATTTCCGCCAGCTCCTCGGTCAGCAGGCTTTTGTTGAACGCGAATACATCCATCAACCGGCGCATGGTTTCCAGCGAGGGCTGATAGCCCCAGACTTCATCCAGACCTTTGGTGATCGGGAAACTGACACCCACCGACCCCATCAGAACCAGCCGCCGCACACGCTGGGGGTGCTCAATGGCAAGTGCCAGGGCAAGACCGCCACCAAAGGAGTTACCAACCAGGTCAACCTTCTCCAGCCCCAGTTCATCAAGAACACCGATGGCATGCTTCACCCAGCGCTCACGGTTGTAGATTTGATCTTCCGGGCGCTCGCTGTAACCGAAGCCAAGCATATCCGGCGCGATCACACGGCGATGCTTCGCCAGCTCCGGAATTACCAATCGCCAATTAGCCCAGGCAGTCACACCCGGACCGGAGCCGTGGATCATCATCAGGGGAAAACCGCCCTCACCATGATCATGCAGATTGGTCCGGTAGCCGGCAGCGGTAATCTCACGCCCGATCTCCGGGCTGTTTACTGTGGCATTCATGGCTACCTCACAATTTGATGCAGATGTTCTTCATTTCGGTGTAGAACTCCAGGGAGTGAACGCCACCCTCACGCCCGATGCCGGACTGTTTGCTGCCGCCGAAAGGGGTGCGAAGGTCCCTCAGGAACCAGCTGTTCACCCAGATAATCCCGGCTTCAATCTGACCTGCGACCCGGTGCGCCCGGGTGATGTTCTCACTCCAGATCGCAGAGGCCAGGCCATACGGCAGACTGTTAGCCAACTGGATGGCTTCCTCTTCGGTATCGAAGGGGCGGATATGGCAGCAGGGACCGAATATCTCATCGGTAACCACCGCCGAGTCATCTGCCAGGCCGGTCCAGATGGTGGGTTGAACCCAGGCACCGCCGGCCAGTTCTGCCGGCATGTCCGGAACGCCGCCACCGGTCACGACAGTTGCCCCGTCATCCACGGCTTTCTGGTAGTAGGAAAGGACTTTTTCACGATGCTTGAGGCTGACCAGCGGTCCCATATTGGCTTCCGCATCGTCTGGCGGGCCGATTTTCAGGCCTTCCGCCGCTTCTTTCAGTCGGCCGACGAACTCGTCAAAGATCGAACGCTCAACGTAAACCCGCTCAGTACCCAGGCACACCTGGCCACAGTTGGCGAAGGCCGAACGCATGGTGCCCTCGATGGCCTTGTCCATATCGCAGTCCGCGAACACCAGGCCAGCATTCTTGCCACCGAGCTCCAGGGAAATATCCCGGATGCCCTTGGCTGCCGCTTTCATAATGACCTCACCGGTACCGGTTTCGCCGGTAAAGGTGAAACCATCGACCAGTGGATGCTCGGTGAGGTAGGCACCGGCGGAATCACCACCGAAACCATGCACCACGTTGTAGACACCGTCTGGAACACCGGCGTCTTTCATCACTTCGCCCAGAAGGGCGGTGGTGGTCGGGGTTTCTTCCGAAGGTTTGACCACCACCGTATTGCCGCAGGCCAGGGCCGGCCCGACCTTCCAGGTCATCAGCAGCAGTGGCAGGTTCCAGGGGCTGATCACGCCAACCACACCCTTGGGACGGCGTACGGCATAATTCAGTGCACCGGTGCCATCCGGCGTGGGCATTTCAAAAGATTCGGTCGGAACATTCTTGATCATGTCCGCGAACACTTTGAAGTTGGCGGCGCCCCGGGGAATGTCGATGTGGCTGGCCAGGGATTTCGGCTTGCCGGTATCGAGGCATTCCGCTTCCAGGAACTCATCAAAACGGGCATTAATACCATCCGCCACCTTGTGGAGAATGGCGGTACGCTGCTCCAGGGTCATCTTGCCCCAGGGGCCCCGCAATGCGGCCTTGGCGGCCTGCACTGCGGCGTCAACCTCTTCCCTTCCGGCTTCGTGGACCTTGCTGATCACCTTGCCGTTGGCGGGATTGACGTTATCGAACAGCTTGCCACTGGCTGAGCCAACGTAATGCCCGTTGATGTAGTGCTTGATGTCTTTCATTGCTGCTTAGTCCTGTTGAACCAGTGTCGGGTTAGGTCAATACCGTCAGGAAGCGTTCGTTCAGCACGCGATCGTGGTAGAAAATCGCTTTGCCGAGGTCTTCCGCTTTCCAGGTAACCGGCTTATGGTCCGGGTAGTGGTAATCACCGCCACAGAACACTTCGTTGCGGTTACCGGACGGGTCGAAAAAGTAGATGGTCTGCCCGTGGGTCAGACCGTGGCGGGTCGGGCCAATATCGATGGAGGTATCCGTCATGGAGATCAGATCCGCCGCTCGCAGTACGGCTTCCCAGGTGTCCAGGTAGAAGGAAGCGTGGTGGAACTTGCCCTTCTCTTCGTGATGAATGAAGGCCACGTCGTGTTCCTTCATTGAGACAGTCAGGAACTGCGCTACCCGAGTGCCTTCAGGGTCCAACACCTGTTCCGCCAGATGGAAGCCCAATACGTTCACAAAGATATCGTAGACGGCCGCCAACTCAGGGCCGTAGAACAGGCAGTGGTCAAAACGCACGGCTTTCATGCCTTGCAGGCCACGGGGCCAGGCTTCCGGGTTGACGCTGGATACGCCCCACTTGCCGGTGTACTTCTTGTCAGCATAAAGCTCAAAGGCATGACCGGAGGGCACAGTAAAGCGAACACGACGACCGCAGTCTTTCAGCTCTTCCGCCGGTACCTGCTCAACCTCAACACCGTAATCCACAAGGTCTTTTTCCAACTGGTTCAGGGCGGCTTCGTCCACCACCTTGAAGCCCATGAAATCGCAGCCAGGCTCGTCGGCCTGAACCAGAACCACAGAGAATTTGTCGACCTCAGTCCAGGCCTTCAGATACACACGGCCCTGGTCGTCGCGGTCGGTTTCAATCAGACCCAGAAGATCCGTGTAGTGTTTAACGGCTTCATCCATATCGAGAACACGGATCTGAACGTGGCCGGGACGCATTACACCTTTTTTCATGACAGTTACCTCAACGCTTTTGTTGTTGTTTGCTTGCTCGCGAGGCCCGCCGCCGGTTGCGGCAGACACTCAATAATCAGGTCAGTCAGGGGATAGATCCGGCAAGCCAGCACTTCCCCCTGCTCGATGGCCTCGGGCGGAACGTGCGCCTTGCTCATCTTTCCGCACTCGAAATCGCCCTCGACCACCTTGATCTTGCAGTAGCCGCAGCCGCCGCCCCGGCAGCCCACGGGCACGCACTTGAAGCCCTGTTGTTCCATGGCTTTGAGAACACTCTGCCCGTCACCGCAGGCAAAGCTGTCCCCGGTTGTCCGGTTGGTTACCTGGAACCCTCTGCCCATGGTCTACCTCCGGTCAGATCTTCTTGAACAGGGCCGAGCGCTGCGTTTCTTCAGCACCGTCTGCCGCTGTCAGGAACTTCTCCATGAAAATGTCGCGCTCGAATAACCGCCCTTGCATCAGTGCGGTGATAGCCGCATCGATCATGGGAGGGGGGCCGCAAAGGTAAGCCTTGTTACCGGCGAATCGACCGTCGAAGTACTCTTTGGCCGCCTCATGGACATAACCACGGAAGCCCTGCCAGTCGGCGTCGTCCTCCGCCTGGCTCAGTGCCGGTACGTAGGTGAAGTTGTCGTGGTCCCGGTCAAGGGCTTCAAACAGCTCCCGGTTGTACAGCTCAGCCAGGTTACGGGCGCCCTGAAACAGCACAATCCTGCGATCATCGTTCTGCTCCAGCAGGTCCAGAATCATCGACTGAGGACTGGAAAGCCCGGATCCGCCGGCGATGAAAATCAGATCGCCGGGTTGGGAACTACGCACGAAGAACTGGCCATAGGGGCCTGACAGGTTCAGTTCATCGCCGGCTTTCAGCTGTTCATGGATGTAGGTGGTCGCAGCACCGCCCTCAACCATGCGCACATGCAGTTCCACTTCGTCTGCCTTGCCAGGTGGATTGGCCAGAGAAAAAGCGCGGGCGCCATCCACACCGGGCAATTCGATGTTGATGTACTGGCCCGCCTGGAAGGTCATCGGCCGGTCCAGCTTCAGATGCAATCCCTTGATGGTTGGCGACAGCTCGACAATGTCGGTTACGGTGGCGGCATAGTCCTCAACCGGATAGCCCTCAAAATCCGGGTCCACATCAATGTCCGCTTCAATGGTGACATCGCTTTCAACCGTGGCGCAGCAGGCCAGAACCTTGCCCTCGTCACGTTCGATATCCATCAGGGCAAAGGGCGAGGCATCACCAATTTCAACATCACCCTCCAGTACCTGGACCTTGCAGGTCGCGCAGGTGCCATGGCCGCACGCAAAGGGCAGCCAGACACCCTGGCGAAGCGCCGCCTGAAGGATGGTCTGGCCATCTTCCACTTCGATCTGTTCGCCAATGGGCTCGATAGTAACGGTGTGACTCATGGCGCTTACCTCAGGATGCAGAGCCGGCGATGCCGTTCAGCTCAGGGGTGGTCACGGTCAGCATGCTCTTGTGATCGATACCGCTGTCCTTGAGCGAGGCCGACGCATCCGGGGTGAACGGCTCACCATTCAATTGCCACTGTGCATCCAGGAAACTGGCTTTGTTCGCTTCCGGATGGGCCGCTACCGCCGGCTTCAGAACCTCTTCAATAAAGGCACCGAAGGTCATGTCTGGCTGCACCAGAAAAGCGAACGGCGAGCAGTACATCAGGTGATGAGGCCAGTAGAGGTACAGCAGCTGCATGCCGTGGAAGTTCTCAACCTTGTCGCGGGGTTCAAACTTGTAATCGTATAAAGCGTTAACACTCATAATGGTCACCTTGTTGTTTTTGTGGGTGAAACGCCCGGTGCAGGTAACACCGGGCGCATCCCGGATCAGGCTGCGTCTTTGTTGGCGTTTTCTGCCTTCTCATCAGTTGACTTGCCCTTGATCGACAGCCAGCGTTTGTGATCCGGAGACCCGATGTACTCGAAATTGTCCTCGCCGATGTTGATGTGGTAGTACTTCTGCACCACCGTCTCAACGTCTCCACCTTCACAGTTGCCCTGGTAGATCTGGTGTACCGGCAACCAGGCCTGCACATACTTTTCCGGCTCGTCCTTGAAGATGTCGCAGCAACCATCAGAGCAGAAGTGATAGCGCTCACCCTCGTGCTCGATCTGGCGGTGGCTGAGCATGGTCGGATCATCCTTTTCCGTGAAAATGGTCGGGATCTGGCAGACCTGACACAGCTGTGGCAGCGTGTTGTTGTAGAAGCGGCGACCTTCGGCATGCTCCTTCGCCCAGTGCTCGAAGCGCGGACGGTAGTATTTGTCGAAGGTGTCCGGGTACTTCTCGGACAGCCAGTCCAGCTCTTCCTTCTCCGGCATCCAGGTGTGGAAGTTGGTGGCATGACCATACTGGTAGAAGGTGGCCCAGGCCTGGTGGCTTACATGGTTCTTGGCATCGTTGGCGATGTCCTGGTACTTTGGCGGGCGAATGCCATAGCGTTCCAGGTCCTTGAACAGGGCGCCGCCGTTCTGCTCGTAGTACACCTCCCAGGCCTCGGCCCAGGACATGACCCGATTAGGCAGCATGTAGTCCATCATCATGCCCACCAGGCTCAGCAGCCGGAAACCGCGCCAGAACCACTTGTCGATCCACTTCTGGACAATGGGCACGTTGTCTTCATGCTGTTCGAGGATGAACTTGATGACTTCAAGGCCAAGGGTCATGTGCCGTGCTTCATCAGACTGGGCCGAGAAGCCGAAGGTAACGGTGGCCATGTCGCCGTTGTAGGCGGCGCCGGACATGAACGGAACAAACAAGAGGTTGGTCAACACATACTCGAAGGAGAATGAGATCGCCGTCAGGAACTCAAACGGGCCAGCAGAGCGGGCATCGTCGAAGAAAGACTTGGGCACAGACAGGAACCACACCCGGTCGTGCATGTGTGCAGCATCATGCAGACCGTTGAAATGCTTGTTGTAGTGACTCATGGCGTGCTGTTGGGTCTGGGAATGACGCAGCTCGTCAATCGCCTGCATCTGGCAGGCCACCCGGGCACCGGCACCACTGAACTGACGTCCCACCTTCGCATAACCCTGGAAAGCAGCATGCTCCAGGGGAGACACACCACTCAGGAACAGCTTCAACGCGTTTACGTAACGGGCGTCTGAAATGTTCTGGTGGCCATTATTCTGGGCAAAGGCATCGAAAATGGCATACAGCTTTTTCTCTTTCTCGGCCTGGTATTTCCAGTAGGCGTCCATGGTCAGGCGGAACGGATCCTCCCACTGGGCCCAATCAGTAATCTTGATGCCCTCGAACCGCTCTTCCGGGTAGATATCTTCTTTTTTCTGATAGGTCGGCTCCCAGGACATGTCCCGGGTCAGATACTGGTACTTGTCTTTCAGATTCAATTTCTTGTTTTTAACAGCCATGAAAGTTCTCCCGATTATTTCCACTGAAGAATGAAGTGGTCATCGTCTTCGTCGACGTTGCCGCCGATACTGATCACATCAATGAGCATTTCCTGAACATCCCAGTCCCGGCCGAGCTTCTCTTCCATGGTTTCCCGATTGATCACCAGGCGCTTTTCTGCCTGGATCCGGATCATTGCCGGCTGGTGCTGCAATTCGGCTTCCGGGTTGTCTTCCATGATGGCTTCCGCCAGATAGCGGGCGTTGTCGTTGTCCTGAAAAGCAATAAATACGAGCTGACTCATGCGGATACTCCCTGGCTTTGCAGGCTGCATTTCTTAAGGCGGGCGGCAAGTTCTGCGCGGGCTTCATCCAGTGCTTCAATGCCAACAGAGGCTTGTGCCAGTGGTTTGAGGGCGTCGTAGACCTGCGGCTCCCAGGTATCGATCCACTTCTGGAGCATTTCGCGGTTGGCGTCACTTTCACCGGCCACGACTTTCACCATGGCGTTGGTCCAGCGCAGCGACTCCTTGTACCAGTCACGCATGAATTCGGTGAGCATGGAGACATCTTCAGCACCCTGCCCTTCCAGCCATTGATCCATCTTGTCGTAGACCAGTGGGTACAAAATGCCATCCATAAGAATGTTCTGAACGAGGGTCAGCTCAAACCAGTCATCAACAACCAGGGTGTCTTCGACCAGTTTGCGCATGGGCTGCCACAGATTGTCATCCATCCAGTAGCCCTTGGACTCGTCCAGACCCGCACCGGTATTGCCATCAATCATCAGTGCGATTCGTGACAGGTACTGGCCAATACCCAGACGATCCATTCCGGTGTAGATGTGCATCTGCGCTACGGTTGTAGCAGTGGCGTCGCCCGCAATTTTGCTGTTATTCATGTTGGCGCCGAGCTCAACGTGACGCAGGGGGACCAGCAGACGCAGCAGCTTTTTCCGGGTTTCTTCTGGAAGACGTGTCAGCAGGTTTCGCTTCTCGCAAAAACCGAAGCTGCTCTCCGTCGCTTCCTGCATCTTGGCCCGGTTGCCGACATAAGCGCCGTAATAGAACTGGCGCGGATCGGTAACGGCATACCAGTCCTCCATTCGGATAGCGGTGCGCGCGGGATCATTCAGGGTGTGCTCGGAATCCCACATCGGGCGGTAATGGAAATTGGTCTTTGCCTCAATGTCGTAGCTGGCCTCCTGGTAACGGGTAGCCGGCTTGTCACCAAAGCGACGGGCGATGTGGCCATAGGTATGGCGGATGGGTTCCACCGAATTGGTTTTGATTTCGATACTCATATCAACCTTACCGTTTTGTTGTTGTGAAACTGGACGTTGACGGATATTGCCTAGTAACGCTGCCCCCGCTCCCCGAACCGCCACTTGACCATGTCTTCATCAATTTTGCGGATCATGTCGGAGTCCATATGCACAACTTTGTTGTGCTTGCAGAAAATTTCGAAGGCTTCTCTCGGCAGGACGAGCTCGACGAACAGCTCCGGAAAGCCAATGGCGAAGTCGAATTCCACGAACCTGTCACCCGGCTCACTGCGTACCCGGATGTATCGGGTCAGCTCATCGAAGGTTTTGGCGTCAGTCTGGGTCGTCATTGGTTGCCCCATTGTGTTTGTTGTTGGCTGGAGGGGGGAGGAGCAACGGGTGTGCCAAACTCAGAGGAGGGGCGAACAGAATGATCTCAGGCTGTTGTTTTCCAAGTATTTATTTTGTTCGCGGAAGGTGAAAAAAGTGAAGCATTCGAAAGAATATGCCAGCGCGAGGCCAGGCCTTTTTTACTATTTGATCAACTTCCCAGGACTACCTCAGCAAATGCTCAGCTGCCATCAAACCGTCAGACCATTGGCCAGTTTTTCATCATTTGATTGATTTTTGACTTTCATCAGGTGTTATATAGAGCAGCAACTTTTGTTGCCTGTACCCTGAAATTTTATTCCGGGCGTACCCCACCCCATACAACAACAAACGGGGCTCCTGACATGGCAATCAGCTATAAGCCACAGCTGCAATACTTGGATTTTCAGGATCTTACGGAACAGATTCGGTTTCAAAGCACGGAAGGCAAAATCTGGTTTGGCGAACAACGCATGCTCTTGATGCAGGTGTCTGCCATGGCAGCGTTTCGCCGGGAAATGGTCAACACCATCGGTATTGAGCGGGCAAAAGGTTTCTTCCTGCGGCTCGGCTACCAGTCCGGCCTGCGAGATGCCGAGCTTGCCCGCAAGCTCCGCCCTCATTGCAGCGAGCTCGATATATTCCTGGCCGGGCCCCAGCTCCATTCTCTCAAGGGCATGGTGAAAGCCGTCCCCATCGAGATTGATATCGATCAGGAAACGGGTGGCTTTTACGGCGAACTGGACTGGATTGACTCCTTTGAGGTGGAGATCTGCCAGACGGAGCTTGGCCAGATGGACGAGCCCGCCTGCTGGTCCCTGCTGGGATACGCATGCGCTTATACGTCGTCGTTCATGGGACGACAGATCATCTTCAAGGAAGTTACCTGTCGCGGCTGCGGAGATGAGAAATGCCACATCGTGGGCAAACCGGCCGAAGAATGGGAAGACGCTGAAGAATTTATCCAGTATTTCAAAGCAGACCCTATGATCGAGGAGCTCTACGATCTGCAGTCGCAGGTAAGCTCACTCCGCAGCAGTCTTGAGAAGCAGCAGGGACAGTACTACGGGATTGGCCAGTCGGCGTCGTACAACAAGGTCTGCAAAATGATCGACAAGGCCGCACTGGGCAAAGTCTCCGTCCTCTTGCTGGGAGAGACCGGGGTGGGCAAGGAGGTTATTGCCCGTAGCGTTCATCTGCGCAGCGATCGGGCGGAACAACCCTTTGTTGCCGTCAACTGTGCGGCCATACCGCCAGATCTGATTGAAGCGGAACTGTTTGGCGTTGAGAAGGGTGCCTATACCGGCGCAAACCAGTCCCGGCCAGGGCGTTTCGAACGCGCCAATGGCGGCACCATTTTCCTCGACGAAGTGGTAGAACTGACACCTCGAGCTCAGGCAACCTTGCTGCGAGTACTTCAGGAAGGCGAACTGGAACGGGTTGGCGACAATCGCACGCGATCAGTGAACGTGCGGGTGATTGCCGCAACCAACGAAAGTCTTGCCGAGGCAGTCGAGACCGGCAAGTTCCGCGCTGACCTCTACTACCGGCTCAATGTCTTTCCGGTAAAGATTCCGCCATTGCGGGAGCGCCTCGAAGATCTGCCATTACTGGTTGAGCATTTTCTTAACAAGTTCCACTCGGAATACAATAAACGGACCCTGGGGCTTTCAGACAAAGCCCTCGCCCTGTGCCTGAATTACCGCTGGCCAGGCAATATTCGGGAGCTTGAAAACGTAATCGAGCGGGGCGTAATCCTTACTGACAACAACGAATCCATCAGCCAGGACTCACTGTTCGCGGTGTTTCCGGATAACCATTCCGAAAAACCCCATGAGTTCGTTGATGACGAGGGGCATGTGGTGCAGGAGCACGCCTCGTCCAAAGCCAGCGGCTGGGCGGAGCAAATTCTCGGAAATTCGATCAGCCTCGATGAAGTGGAAGAAACGCTTATGCGCAGGGCCATGGAGCAGGCCAGCCAGAACGTTTCCGGAGCAGCCCGAATACTGGGACTCACACGCCCGGCCCTTGCCTACAGGCTGAAAAAATCCGGCATTCTTTCCGAAACCTGAGAGGGGAAAACGGTAGTTCCGCAACACGGATGTTGCGGTTGCCCCACTTCCGCCTTACGAAATAAGCAAACGACCTCCCCGCTTCACCATTTGATTAAAATCAACCTTTCCTATCGGCTGGATACAGCCAGCATCTGCCCCCAATGAAAACCATTTAACCCACTATTTTCAGCAACTTGAAATCATTAATCGCGAGATGGCATACCGGTTGCTCACTCACCGTCAGTCGCTTTTTCACAAAAACAAAGACGGTGACAGAAAATGCAAAATACCCCTCTGCGCTCATGGCGCACTGTCGGCATGGCTATCGCCATAGTCAGCACCTTCTCATTACTGCTTACAGGCTGCGAGGCCCCCCTGGACCTGGAAGCCGTGCGAAAGGTTTCCGAGCTCTCGTCCAAGCGTACGGATTTCTACCAGGCCATGGCCCGGAATCAGGAGGTCATTGTTGTTTCAGGTAACGATGGCGTTCTGCTTACCAGTGAAGACAACGGCACCACCTGGAATCGCCAGACACTGGATTCCACGGCCAGCTTTCTGGCTCTGGATGCCTGCCCTGACAACTCTTTTATCGCGCTGACGTTCAACAACCAGATCTGGCATGGCGATGCTCAGGCAAGAAACTGGCAACCGCATACCCTGCCAAGCCAGGAGCAAATGATGACAGCCGCTTGCGCCCCGGATGGCAGCTGGTGGACGGCCGGCAGTTTTACCACCATCCAGTACAGCACCAATAAAGGCGAGAGCTGGGATGAAAGCTCCCTCGACGAAGACGCCATCATCAACAACCTCCAGTTCCTTAATGAAGACCAGGCGATTGCCACCGGCGAGTACGGCATGATTCTTCGCAGTGACGATGGCGGCCTGAACTGGGATTACGCCGGCTACCTGCCAGAGGAGTTCTACGCCCATACCAGCTACTTCCGTTCCATGGACGAGGGTTGGGTCGGTGGCCTGAATGGCTTCATCTACCACACCACCGACGGCGGCCAGAGCTGGGAACAAATGCCAGCGGAAACCAATGCGCCAGTGTTCGGCTTCATTCCCGGAGATGCCACGCTCTACGCCCTTGCTGACAACGCCACCGTTCTTGAACTGCAGAGCAGCGCCTGGAAGAAAATCTCCGAATCCGACCAGCCCCTCTATCTGCGCACCGGCTTGTTACTCCCCGACCAGAAACTGCTGGTGGCCGGTGGCCGAGGCCTGCTTTTCAACCTTGAAATTCCGATGGCCCTCGCGGCCAGCAAAGACTGAGGATATCGACCATGCCCGGACTGCATCGTTTCACACACCTGCTGCATCTGCTGGAAGTGTGGATATTCAACAACCCCCGCAAGGTACTGTCGGTCATATTCATACTGACACTGGCGTTTGCCCTGCGGATCCCCGGCCTGAAGATCTACACGGATTTCGCAGACCTGCTCCCCCAGCAACACCCGTACATTGAACTTCACAACAGCATCAAGGACAGCTTTGGTGGGGCCAACGTTCTGGTCGTGGGTGTCGAGTTCGAGGAAGGGGACATTTTCACCAATGAAAATCTCGCCCGAATCGACCGTATTACCCAGGCGGTGGACAGCCTGCCCGGGGTCAACCACAACCTCGTTTCCAGTGTCACTCACCGGAATTCCCGGAAAATCTGGTTGACGGAAGTTGGCAGCATCAACTCCGAGCCCTACTACGACTCCACCAGCGGCGAATACTCGCAGCAGGCCCTGGATGCCATGCGTGCTGACGTAGCCGCCAACCCACGAGTTTATGGTCCTCTGGTTTCGCCAGATCTCAGGATGGCACTGGTCAAGGCGCAGCTCATCGAAGGCAAGCTGGACTATGAGGCAACCTTTGCCCAGCTTCAGGAACTCCGGGCTGCAGAAGGTGGTGATGGCGTAACCATCTATGCCACCGGGCAACCGGTTCTCGTGGGCTGGGCCTATACCTATATGGACCAGATCCTCCAGATCTTTATCTTCACAGTGCTGACCATGCTGGCACTGCTCATCTTCCACTTCCGTAAAGCGTACGGTGTGCTTATCCCCCTTGGAGGCGTTCTCATCTCCACCGTGTGGGGACTTGGGATTATCAGTGTACTTGGCTACAACCTGGACCCCCTGGGTCTGGTAATCCCCTTTTTAATTGCAGCGCGGGCCATGAGTCATGGCGTACAACTGGTCGAGCGCTACTATGCCGAAACCCTGGTGCTGGGTAGTGGCCCGAAGGCCGCAAAGGCCACCTTCGACAGCCTGTTCCGGCCGGGCTCTCTGGGGGTTGTCTCCGATGCCATCGGCCTGTCCCTGATCGCTATCGGCTCCATTCCCCTGAATACCCATCTGGGCATCTACGCCTCTCTCTGGGCAATCACCGTGGTGTTTACTGTCCTGATTGGTGTGCCTCTGCTGCTCTCCATTCTGCCAACGCCCGCAAACCCGGAGATTCGGGAAACCGCGTTGCGCCATATCGGCGCCAGCTGCTCCCGTACCGTTACCAGGCCCGGAGCTGCCCGGATCATTCTTGCAGTTGCGGCTATCTCGATGCTTGGCGGGTTGCTGGCCGCGTCCAATGTCCAGATCGGCGATTCAGAGCCAGGCTCCCCCATCCTATACCCGGACCACGATTACAACATCTCCTCCAGGGTGGTGAATGATCGTTTCCCCGGTTCGGAAGAGCTCTACATTGTTGCTGAGACCAGTGAGAAAGGCGGCCTCAAGCGTCCCGAGGTCCTCACAGCCCTCGCTGACCTCCAGGCCCATATGCTGCTGGATCCCGAAGTGGGTGGCAGCAAAGGCCTGCCGGATCTGGTCAAGCAGGTGAATCGCCTGATGCACAACGACGACCCACGCTGGTACCAGATTCCCCACGATGCCGGCTACGTGGGTGGACTGATGTTCACCTACATGGCCTCCAGCCCGGTACCCGGCGCTCTGGATGAGTTCAACGACACCGACGATCGCGTCGCCAACCTGGTGTTCTATTACAAGGATCGCCAGGGTGAAACCATCCGCCGCGCCATCCATATGGCCAAAGAGTGGATTGCCGAGAACGGGGACAGCGTCGAGGGCCTGACCATCCGGCTGGCCGGCGGTACTCTTGGTGTCGCCGCAGCCATGAACGAATCCGCATTCGAGACCAACGTGATCGTTTTGCCGCTGGTATTCCTGCTCATCTTCGCCTTCGTGATGCTGTTCTACACCTCCTGGCATGCAGGGCTGATGATGCTGCTGGCCATGCTGTTTGCGACCACGCTGACCTATGCCTACATGGGATTGAACGGTCTCAGCATCGACATCAACACGGTGCCCGTTATAGCTGTCGGCATCGGTGTGGGCATCGATTACTCCATCTACATGATGGACAGAATCCGGGAAGAAATGGCCAAGTGCGGAGACCTGAGAGAATCAGTCCGTCGCGCAATCTCAACCACCGGTATGGCTATCAGTTTCACCGCGCTGACCCTGATGGCCGGCATCATCATGTGGGTCATCTTCTCAAATCTTCGCTTCCAGTCCGATGCAGCACTGCTGCTATGCGTAATGATCGTCATCAACGGCTTAGCCGCCATGTTGCTCGTACCGTCCTGGGTGCTTGCCTTTAGACCCCGCTTTATCACCGACGTTTACGCCGATGAGGACGGAATCCTGCATTCGGATCAAAACGAAACCAGATCAGCTCCATCCCCTGTTTTGGCGGCAAGACAGGACGATGGGTTTGTGACGGGAGCACCGTACCAGGCCTGAACCCGGTACATCGCCCCATTAAAACCTGTAACGAGGACATGCCATGCAAACAACAATAAAAGGCCTGAGATTCTGGTGCTGCACCCTTGCGGGTAGTGCCGGCCTGGCGCTGTTACCAATAACCACTGCAGTTGCTGCGGAAGATACCCGCGTCAACGGCTTTTACGAGAATGCGACCTACGGCCGGGAGGGAGTTGGCCTCTCCAAGTTCCGTAACACCCTGCAACTGGAAGGCGAGAAGAAACTGGGAGACGTTGGCATTTTCAGCAATGTGTCCGTCAACGGCACCCTACGCGGCACCTATGACGGTGTCTACGATCTGAACAAGGATGAATACGGACGCACCGCCGGGGGCTCCATCCTGCTGGAAGATACTGCGCCAGCGCCTAACCCCGCGGAATTTGTGCCTCACGGCGGCGGTATCGTGCCCACACCAAACTTCGGTTTTGATATCAATCAAAATCCGAACGACGGCATGATCGTGCTGGGTGAAAACCTGCACTCCCAGGATGGCGGCGTCGGTTTCGGCGTGCCGGTTCGGCCCTGCGATGTCGACGACCGGGGCTGTATTGATGACTACCTGGATAAAGACCTGAATGAGCTCCGCTTCCAGGAATTCAATGATCGGGCGGACTTCATCCGTGAGCTCTATGTCGATTTCGATCTGAACTTTGACAGCGGCAACGTGCTGAGTACCCGACTGGGTAAACAGCAGGTCATCTGGGGACGGACAGACCTGTTCCGGGTACTGGATGTTATCAACCCGGTGGACTTTTCCCGCAATAATATCTATGACGAGCTGGAAGATATCCGTATTCCCATGTGGATTCTCCGTTCCGACTATCGCATGGGCCCCACCGAAGTGTTCGATGGCTTCGCATTCGACGATTTGAACTTTCAGGTGGTCTGGAACTTCGATCAGTTCCGCCCCCATGATATTGGCCAGTGTGGCCAGCCCAACGTAATCCTGGACGCAGGCTGCTTCTTCCGCGGCATGAACAACCTCTGGGAGAACGGCGGTACCGTTGCCAACTTCGCCAACGGAAGCATTGCGACCGACTTTGGCCCGGGGCAGATCGGCATCCGCGAAGCCCACATGCCAAGCTGGAGCCTTTCCAACACTCAGCTCGGCCTGAAGCTGGAAGGCGTTTACGGTGACCTGGGTTTCTCCCTGAACGCGCTGACCTATCGCTCCCAGCTGCCTTCACTGCGCGGCGGTATTCCGGCTGAAAATGCCTTCACTGGAGATACCGCAGTGTGGCCAAGCCTGATCGCTTTCGATATCCACTTCCCCCGGGTCAACCTGGTGGGTGGATCAGTGGACTACTACTCCCAGGGAATTGATACCGTGTTCCGGGTTGAAACCGCTTACACCTCCGGTGAGGAGTTCGCCAACACCCTTCGTGAGAAGCTGTACTCCGAGTCCGATGTTGTGCGCTATGTGGTCGGTGCCGACAAGAACATCTTCATTCCCGCCCTGAACGAATATCAGGCCTTCCTGTTCTCCGGACAGATCTTCGGCCAGCACATTCTTGATCACGAGCGCGAGCAGCGCCTGCTGGGCGAAGCTGGCATTCCTGATTGGGAACAGAACTGGATTGCGACCCTGCTGATCAAGGGTTTCTACATGAATGGCCGCCTGAGCCCGCAGATCATTACCGCCCATGATGTCCGTGCCCAGGCAACTGCGGTTGCACCGTCAATCGAATGGCTGGTCAACGACAACTTCAAGCTCACAGCCGGCGCGAACTTCAAAGTGGGCGATGGTGCCCGCAAATTCGACGATTGCCGTAGCTGTAACCCCTGGGACCCGTTCACCGCCGTCTACCCGGGCCAGCCTGCTGGCGAATCTGCCGGCCTGTCCGGTTATGAGCCACTCGGCCGCTTCCAGTCAGGCCCCATCGGCATGGCCCAGAAAGAAGACGAAATCCAGCTGACTGCACGTTACAGCTTCTGATAACGAGGAATCAAAATGACTACGACAAAGAAGAAATCCGTTTTTCGATTGCTGATAGCAGGCTGTACAGCCGGCCTGATGTCGACAGCTCCCCTGGCTGATGAGGCAGTAATCACCAACTCGTTCTTCCCCTACAACAGCGAAACACCGAGCTTCGAGGGTCTGACGGCCGGAACGGTGATTAACCAAAACAATGTCGCCCAGTTCAAAGACGCCATTGATCCGGCATTCTACGGTTTTATCGAGAATGGCATGACTACCATCACCGTAGGCGAAACCACCTCCTTCGATCTGCACCCCAACTACGTTGAAGCATCCCGTGCTTCCCTTGGCCAGGTTGCGCTCGGCGACGACGTAGGTGAGATCAGCGGCTGGAAGGCTGGCCGACCGTTTCCCGAAGAACCGGACGCCAACGACCCCAGAGCCGGCGAAAAACTGGCCTGGAACTACAAGTACGGCTACAACTGGGGCGACAGCGCGGCCATCTACCCCTTCTACTGGAAGTATCGGGACATGGACTCCGGCAAAGTAGAGCGGACCATCAAGTTCAACTTTCACTTCCTGAACTACAAGGGCCGTGTAATCCAGGAACCGACACCGGAAATCACCCCGAACCCCTCCGACCTGTTCCGTGCTATTTACGTTCAGGTTCTGGACCCTGCCGATGTGCGTAATACCCAGTTGCTGATTCACCGGGCGGCGGATGATCTCAAGCGGGACAACTCCTGGCTTTATCTGGGCTTCCAGCGCCGGGTACGCCGTTTGGCCACAGGTCAGGTCACCGATGCGTTCCTCGGCTCTGATCTGATGATCGAGGATTTCGAAGGCTATAACGGTCGTATTTCAGACATGAACTGGACCTACAAAGGTACTCGCTACATGCTGATGCCGTTCTACAACCACAATGACCTGACACTCGATTCCGAAACCCACAGCGACAGCGATGGTTACCAGGTTGTGTCGTTCAGTGGCCAAGGCGGTTGCTTCCCGGATATTACCTGGCAGCTGCGTAAGGTTTACGAGGTTGAGGCTGTTCCGGTGGATGAGAGTCATCCGCTGTCAAAGCGTGTTCACTACATGGATGCCCAGACTTTCACTATTCCCCGCACCGTGTCCTATGACCGCAAAGGCAGTTTGTGGAAGACCTTTACCATTGGCCAGGCACACCCTGACTACCACCTGCCGAAGAATAAAGGCAGCGGTGTTTCCATCGATGACAGCTTCAGCATGATCGATGTTCAGGCCAGCCACTGCACCACCGGCCAGTTCAAGGGTCAGGTTGATCCTGAGCTGTCTCCACCCCAGATGTTCAACGTTCAGCACCTCCGCGCAACCGGAAGCTGATCCCGCGATCATCGTTGCTCCTCTATTGGGCTCGCTTTTGCGGGCCCCTTTTTTGGACTACTGAGGATATCGAACATGACCGATAACCCATCATCCACCAGCGAGCAAAGTTCATTGGACCCCCTGACGGTTGTCGTCTCCCGGCGGGTCAAAAAAGGCAATCAGGAAGCCTTTGAGGCTCTGAGCAGTAAAATGACCGAACGGGCGTCCCGTTTTCCGGGGTATCTCGGTACCGCCATGTTTCGGCCCGCTTCGCCGGACGACCCGGAATACCGCATCGTTTTCAAGTTCCGGGATCGGGAAGCACTGGCGGCATGGGAAGCGTCCGAAGAGAGAGCAGAGTTGCTCGAGCAAATTGAGAGCCTGCTGGTACAACCGAGTGAGCGGGAAGTCACTTCGGGCATTGTCACCTGGTTTACATTGCCAGGCCAGAACCCGGTCAAGCCGCCACCCAAATGGAAGATGACCATCGTCAGCTGGCTCGCGCTCTATCCGGCGGTCACTCTGGTGTTCATACTGTTTGGCGACTGGCTGGCACAGATACCGTTGTTAATCAGGACACTGATGGTGACGGTTGTGGTGATGGTTCTGATGAGTTATGTGCTGATGCCGAGAATGACCCGGTGGTTTGCGTTCTGGTTGTTTCCTGACAAGAAACGAAGCAGCAGGTAACGTTTTGAAGGCTTGGCCTGCGCAGCTCTCCCGATTTCCAAGGTACAGGGAGCGCTAAAAAAACGCCTTCCGTGGCCTCAGTTAGCTGATTATCCTATCAACCAGTGCGAACACAACTCTTGCTCAAGCATGAAACCAACGCGTTCACTTACTATTGGCACCGACGCTGGATTGGTTTCGCGATTTTGCCAATCACTTTCAGCGACAAGTCACTACGAGGCGTAATACAACAAGCGAGGACCTGGCGTCGCACCAGAGACTCTTCATCAACGTGGGCCTTGCTCATTGCCCGTGCCGTGAACTCGCCCTCAAGAACCTCCACTTTGCAGACCCCGCAACCACCACCGCGACAGCCAACCTGAATGCCTTTTTTTCCCGCACCAATCATGCACTCCAGAACGTTTTGGCCTGGGTGGCAGGTAAAATCCAGTTCCAGTTCCTCAAGATGTACCCGATACCGCATATCGAGCCTCCTTCCTGTTATTGTTGTACTCAAAGGCCGGAACAGGCGCCTCTGAAGTGCCCCTGTTTCCGGGCCAATGTCTCAGGTTACTACGGTCAGAAAGCTTTCCCTGGCAATGTTGTCCTGAGAGAACTGAGCCGGGCCCATCTGGGAGGTATCCCAGGTCAGAGTCGGGGTATCCGGGTAGTGCACGTAACCGCCGGAAAAAACCTCATTGCGGTTTCCTGACGGATCGAAGTAATAGATTGTATTGCCTCGGGTAACGCCGTGGCGATTGGGCCCCACGTCCACCGGTATCCGGTACTTCCCGATCATATCTGCGGCATGGATAACATCCGTGGCCGATTCAAGCAGGAACGATACGTGGTGGAATCGGCCGGGCTCCGGCTGGATCACAAACGCCACGTCGTGGGGTTTGGTGGAGCAGGTCAGGAACATCGCGAGTGAATCACGGCTCTCTTCATCCTCAATCCGCTCACTCAGGTCGAAATCAAAGACTTCCTGGAACAGGCGGCCGCACTCGTCGATATTCGGCCCACCAAGCAGGCAGTGATCCAGGCGATTGATCCGGAATCCCCTGATAACCCCCTCATCCGGCATAACGCCCGGATTGCGGGTACCGAGGGTATTACCAATCTGCGCCTTCTCGGCATAAAGCTGCATCCGGTGTCCGGAGGGCAGGAAAAACTCAAGCCGGCGACCACTCTTTGGGTAAACCCCGGCATCTATCCGGGACACGTCCAGCCCGAACGCCTGAATTCTCGGTTCAAGATCGGTCAGAGTCTGATCGTCATAGACCTTGAAAGCCACGTAATCCAGACCGGCTTCATCGGCCTCCCGCAGAACAATGGAGTGGTGGTCATGCTCATCCCACGCCTTGCAGTAGATTTTCCGGTCTTCTTCATCACTCATAACCTCAATCAGGCCCATGCGATCCACGTAATGCGTGCGGGCCGCAGCCAGGTCGAGGACGCGTATGCAGACTTCTCCGAGACGCAGAATTCCTCTGAGTGCCATGTTCCACCTCTTGTTATTGTGATTCAGTGTTGATAGATCGGCTACAAAGAGAGCCTGGTTTCAGGCTCTTAACTTGCCACCGCTTTAAGCAATCCGCGTTCTTTCGCCATAGTCATGGCGGTATCGTCGATCATGTCTTCCTGGCCACCGATCATTTTCTTGCGACCCAGTTCAACCAGAATGTCCCGTGCCGGAACGCCATACCGTTCAGCAGCACGTTTGGCTGGCAGCAGGAACGTTGAATACACGCCGGCGTAACCCAGGGCCAGGGATTCCCGGTCAACCCGGACAATATGGTCCATCATCGGAACGATGATCTCCTCGGCCACATCGGTCAGCTTGAAGACGTCAACGCCGGTTTCGATGCCCATCCGTTCACACACCGCAGCAAACACTTCCAGCGGCGTGTTACCCGCTCCGGCACCCAGTCCCGCCACCGATCCGTCGATGCGTGTCGCTCCGGCGTCAATGGCGGCAATGGAGTTGGCGATGCCCAAACCAAGGTTGTGGTGGCCATGGAAACCGATCTCCGTCTCCGGCTTGAGCACATTCCGAAGCGCCTCTACCCGGGCCTTAACATCCGCCGGCAGCATATAGCCGGCGGAGTCGGTGATATATACGGTTTGGGCACCGTAGGATTCCATCAGTTTGCCCTGCTCTGCCAGCCCTTTCGGGTCGTTGAGATGGGCCATCATCAGAAAGCCGGTGGTGTCC
Organism: Marinobacter guineae; assembly: GCF_002744735.1. Taxonomy (GTDB): domain Bacteria; phylum Pseudomonadota; class Gammaproteobacteria; order Pseudomonadales; family Oleiphilaceae; genus Marinobacter; species Marinobacter guineae. The sequence goes on from NZ_KZ319340.1 coordinate 345,949, forward strand.
ATTCCGAGTTCCCGGGCACAGGCAATGTGCTGCGGCGAGGTGTCAGCTTCAGTGCAATGAGTTGCCACATGCACACTGCCGGCACCGGCCTGATAGGCCGACCTGAGCTCATCCATCGTGCCCAGGCCCGGGATCAGCAATACCGACACCTTCGCCTGTTTCATCTGCGAGGAGACGGCACCGATATATTCCTCATTGCTCGCCAGCGCAAAACCGTGCTGCAAGGAGTTACCACCCAGGCCTGCGCCATGGGTGACCTGCAGGTAGGGCACACCCGCGTCATCCATCGCGGTTGCCACCTTGACCATCTGTTCAACCGAAATCTGCTCACGCTTGGCGTGCATGCCGTCGCGAAGGCACATGTCGTGCAGGATTACTTTCCGGCCTTTCAGATCGCCGGGGATCATTGAATGGGTCATTACGCCACCTCCACGGGCTGGGGCTTGAACGTGCCCTCTATCATTTCCTGGGCGAACATCTCCGCCGTGCGGGTTGCTGCAGCTGTCATGATGTCCAGATTGCCGGCGTACTTGGGCAGGTAGTCGCCCAGCCCCTCAACCTCCATGAACACCGTGACTCGTTTGTCTTCGAACACCGGGCCATTAACCAGCCGATAGCCGGGCACGTATTTCTGTACTTCCCTGATCATCGCCAGCACCGATGTGGTGATGGACTGCTTTTCCGGCATTTCGTCGGTGAGGCAGGAGATGGTGTTGCGCATGATCATCGGCGGCTCGGCCGGGTTGATCACTGCCAGGGCCTTGCCCCGGCGGGCACCCCCCACCTTGGTCAACGCGTTGGAGGTGGTGTAGGTGAACTCATCGAGGTTGGCCCGGGTGCCCGGACCGATGGAGCGAGAAGCCAGAGTGGCGACGATCTCGGCATAGTCCACCGGTTGCACCTGTGACACGGCTTTGACGATGGGAATCGTTGCCTGCCCTGCACAGGAAATCATGTTCACATTCATTTCGTACTTGTCGGTATGCTCTTTGAGATTGACCGGCGGCACACACAACGGACCGATGGCCGCCGGCGTCAGGTCGATCATCAGCACACCCAGTGCGTTGAGTTTTCGGCTGTTTTCGGCATGGACGTAAGCACTGGTCGCATCAAAGGCGATCTGGATGCCGTCTTCTTCGACATGAGGCAGAAGACCATCAACGCCTTCCGCAGTGGTTTTCAGGCCCATCTCCTGAGCCCGTTTCAGTCCTTCCGATTCGGGATCAATACCCACCATCCACACCGGTTCGAGGTATTCACTGCGCTGGATCTTGTAAATCAGATCCGTGCCAATGTTTCCTGAACCGATCAAGGCACACTTTATCTTTTTCATGATTCAATCCTCTGCCTTGTTCAATTCCGCATCAGCGGCTTGCTGTGCCTTGAGGGCCGGAGCAACCCCCGCCACATAGAATTCTGCGCTCCGATGTTCCGTGATCAGAATCCGGACAGACTCCGCACGGACGCCCAGGCTGGACGTGATCGCGTCGGTAATGGCCTTGGCCGCACCCGATTTCTGCTCGGTGGTGCGACCTTCCAGCAAATGCATTTCGATAATGGGCATGATCCTGCTCCTTTTTTGTTATTCGCCAAACCGGATGGAGACACTGCCGAGATCCTGATATCTGGCAATAACGTGGTCCCCCGGCTGCACGGCAACGGCCTCGGTTATGCCGCCACTCATCACGAAGCTGCCGGCGGGAAGGGTTTCGCCCAGGTCATGCAGAATGTTGACCAGCATGGCAACGGCTTCCGCGGGATTGCCAAGCACGGCCGCGGATGCACCCATGCCAATCACTTCGCCGTTCTTCTCCATCACCACACCGAGGGTGCGCAGATCGATATCCTTCGTGTGCCGGGCACGACCCCCACCGACATAGCGCGCCGATGACCCGTTGTCCGCAATCACACTCTCAAGATCGAACTTGAAGCCTGAGAACCGCGAATCGATGATCTCGATGGCGGGCAGCACATAGTCGGTTGCTGCAATAACGTCAGCAGCGGTGACACCCGGACCCGCCAGATCCTTGTTGGTCACGAAGGCGACTTCGCATTCCACCCGCGGGTGCACCAGATCCGACGTGGAGATCACGGAATTTTCCGGCCGCGCCATCTTGTCGGTCAGGAACCCGATCGACGGCACGTTCACCCCCATCTGTTCCATCTTGGCCTTGGATGTCAGGCCGGCCTTCCAGCCCACCAGGGTGTGGCCCTGCTCGATAAACCGGCGGCGCAATTCCGATTGCACGGCATAGCCGTCTTCAATGGTCATGCCCGGGTATTCGTTGGTCAGCTTGGGGATGGCGTAGGCTCTGGTCTGAGCACCCTCAACCCGCTCACACAGACGAACAATATCTTCTCGGCTCAGCGTAACGCTCATACGGCACTCCTCCCGGCAAAACGAACGGAGCAGCTACCGATGCCGCCCACCGTACACACCAATTCATCCCCATCAACGACCGGGACCAGGTTCGACTGGGAACCCGACAGAATCACTTCGCCCGCCTTGAACGGAATACCCAGTTCGCCCAGGGTATTTGCCAGCCAGGCCACTGCGTTGGCCGGAGAACCCTGCACGGCAGCGCCCACGCCGGTCGAGAACAGCTCTCCGTTCTTTTCCAGCACCATGCCCGCCATGGTGATATCGACATCGCGAGGATCCGCCTTGCAGGATCCGATCACGTACACGCCGCAGGACGCGTTATCCGCCACGGTGTCCTGAATCAGGATCTTCCAGTCCCGGATCCGGGAATCGACAATCTCGAAACAGGGCGCCACGTACTCGGTGGCACGAATCACATCCATCGCGGTCACGCCCGGGCCCTGAAGGTCTTCCTTCAGCACAAATGCCAGTTCAGCCTCGGCTTTCGGCTGGATCAACCCACCGAGGTCGATGACGTCGCCTTCCTGATACACCATGCTGGAGGTCAGCTGGCCAAAGTCCGGCTGGAATACCCCCAGAAAATCCTGCACAGGCTTGCTGGTGACCCCGATTTTCTTGCCGACAATGCGTTCGCCGGCATCCACGCGGCGCTGAATGAACCGCAGCTGGATTTTGTAGGCATCTTCCAGGGTGATATCCGGCTCCCGTTCCGTGAAGGGCGTAATGGTTTTCCGGTCCAGAAACGCCTGGTAAAGCTCATCACCGTACTGGTCAATCTTTTGCTGATTCATAGTGGTCTCACATTTTGATGCAGACGTTGCGCATCTCGGTGTAGAACTCCAGGGAGTGAACGCCACCCTCCCGGCCGATACCGGACTGTTTGGCACCGCCAAACGCGGTGCGCAGGTCCCTCAGGAACCAGCTGTTGACCCAGGTGATGCCAACATCGACTTTTCCGGCGACACGGTGGGCGCGGGTCAGGTTTTCGGTCCAGATTGTGGTCGCGAGGCCGTAATCTGAGGCATTGGCCAGCTCAATGACTTCCTCTTCGGAATCGAACGGGCGGATATGGCAGCAAGGGCCAAAGATCTCTTCCTGAATGACTGCGGAGGATTCTGGAAGATCGGTCCAGATCGTGGGCTGCACCCAGGAACCTTCCGCCAGATCTGCCGGCATGTCCGGTACACCACCCCCGGTCACAATGGTGGCACCGTCGGCTCTGGCTTTGGCGTAGTAGGAAAGCACCTTTTCACGGTGTTCCTGACTGATCAGGGGGCCGTAGTTGACACCGGCGTCGGTCGGGCGCCCAAAGGTGACGCCTTCGGCTTTTTCCTTCAGCGCTGTAACGAAACGGTCGAAAATCGGGCGCTCCACATAGACTCGCTCTGTACCCAGGCAGACCTGTCCGGTATTGAGAAAGGAGGAACGGAAGATGCCATCGACGGCGTTGTCCAGATCGCAATCGGCGAAGACAATCCCGGCATTCTTTCCACCCATCTCGAACGACACGTCTCGAATACCGTCGGAAGCTGCCTTCATGATCGTCGAGCCGGTGCGCGTTTCACCGGTGAAGGTAATAGCGTCAACGTCTTTGTGCCGGGTCAGAAATTCCCCGGCTGAATCGGGACCAAATCCATTGATCACGTTGTAAACGCCCTTGGGCACGCCGACCTTGTTCATCACTTCACCCAACAGGGTGGCGGTCAAAGGTGTCTCTTCCGAAGGCTTGACCACCACGGTGTTGCCACAGGCCAGGGCAGGCCCAACTTTCCAGGTCATCAGCAAAAATGGCGCGTTCCAAGGCGCAACCACGCCAATCACACCCTTGGGTACACGAACACCGTAATTCAGCGCTCCGCGTCCATCCGGTGTATCCATATGGAAGGATTCGGTCGGCACATTCTTGATGATGTCTGCGAAGACTTTGAAGTTGGCCGCGCCCCGGGGAATAAAGGCGTGGGTCATGACATGATGCGGCTGCCCGGTATCGGCCATTTCGGCCGCAACAAAATCATCAAAGCGCCGGGTAATCTCATCGGCAACCCCGTACAACAGATCAACCCGGTCATTGGTGCTCAGCTGGCCCCATTCGCCAGCCAGCGCATGTTTGGCCGCGCTTACCGCCTGATCGACTTCGGCCTGGCCGGCTTCGGCGATGCTGGCGATGACCTGGTTATCCACCGGGGACCGCTTGTCAAACCGTTTGCCGATGCCGGAAGCGACAAACTCGCCATTTATGAAGTTGTTTATCTGGCGCATAGTATTTCCTGCTTGATCCTGTTTCAGATGCCCTGTTTTTAAACATCCGTGGTAGCCGGTATTACCAACCTGTCTCGAGTCTAGAATTGAACTTATATACCGTCTAATACCATTTTATGGGTCTAGCATTACCTTTTGGGTATTGAGATGGCGGGCGCGGACCGGACACCACCGGCTCACGCCCGAAGGTCAGCTGACAACCGTCAGAAACGTTTCGTGCAACTTGCGCTGAGGGTAATCCAGGCCCTGACCGAAATTGTCAAACGTCCAAGTCAGTGGCTCGTAATCCGGATAGGGCTGATAGCCACCCATGAAGGTTTCAAAACGGTTACCGGAAGGATCCCAGGCGTAGATGGTGCAACCACGGGTCACCCCGTGGCGGGTCGGACCGATGTCTACCGGCACCTCATTCATCGACATGATGTCGCCGGCGCGGAGTACCCGCTCCCAGCTCTCCATCAGGAACGAGCAGTGGTGGAGTTTGCCCGGCTCCGGGTACTCGGCAATCGCTATGTCGTGCACTTTGTGGGAACAGGACAGCCAGATTGCTGCCTCGCTGTCACCGTCCTCTCCGAGAACCCGTTCAACCAGATAGAAACCAAGCACATCCACAAAAATCTTTTTGACTTCAGCGATGTTAGGGCCATACAGCAACGTATGATCCAGCCGCACCGGCGCTATTCCTCGCTCGGAATCCGCACACCAAGGCCCCGGGTTGATCGCCGGAATGCCATTACCGACGGCGGTCTTGGTGGCGTAGAGCTCTATGTCATGGCCGGACGGCAGGGTGAATCGGACCCGCTCCCCGGTCTCCAGCAGATCGCCGGCCGGAAGACGTCGCGTTTTAATGCCGTACTCATTCAGGTCTTTTTCCAGCTGGTCCAGGGTCGCCTCATCAAGCACTTTGAAGCCGAAAAAGTCGAGGCCGGCCTGATCGGATTCCCGAAGGATGTAGCTGTTATGGTCGCGCTCATCCCAGCATTTAAAGTAGACGCGCCCCTGATCATCCCGTCCGGTCTCAACCAGGCCGAGCACATCGCGATAGAAGGTGACTGCTTTTTCGAGCTCAAGTACGCGAACCTGGGCGTGTCCTGGGCGTAAAACTCCGGTCATTGCCATGATGGGTTACCTCTCTTGTATTGTTGTGGTTGTCATCAGATAGATTTGAACAGCGGGCTGCGCACCTGTTGGGCGTCTGCGGCGGAGATGAACTTTTCCGTGTAGATGTCGCGCTCGTAAAGCCGCCCCTGCATCAGGGTAGAGATGCAGGAATCGATCATTCTCGGGGGACCACAGAGGTAGGCCTTGTTGCCACTGAAGTCATTACCAAAATGTTCTTTTGCGGCATCGTGTACATAACCACGGAACCCTTCCCAGGATGAGTCCTCGGGCTCATCCGACAGGGCCGGCACATAGGCAAAATTCTCATGCCGCCTTGCCAGTTCGAGAAACTCATTGTGGTAGTAGAGCTCTTCCTGAGAACGCTGGCCGTACACAAGGGTGATGGGCATATCAAAGCCTTCGTCCAGAAGATCAAGAATCATCGATCTGGGGCTGGAAAGGCCGGACCCACCGGCCATGAAAATCACCGGAACCTGCGCGGATTTCTTCACAAAGAACCGGCCGTAAGGCCCGCTCAATGTCAGAACGTCGCCTTCTTGCAACTGTTCATGGAGGTAAGTGGTGCCCTTACCGCCAAGAACGATCCGCACGTTCAGTTCAATTTCTCCGGATACAGACGGAGCATTGGCAATTGAGAATGCCCGATGCCCGATGTCTTCCGGCAACTCCAGATTGATGTACTGGCCGGCCTGGAACTCAACGTTCTCGCCGGATTCCGGACGCAACCAGATGCCCTTGATCGTCGGCGTGAGATCTTCAATCCGCGTGACCTCACAGCGATAATCTTTCACTGGCAGGTTACGGGCATCGGGATCTTCCTCAATCTCGGCCTCAATCACCAGGTCGCTCTCAGCGGTGGCGCAGCAGGCCAGACATTTCTGTTCCTCACGCTCGAAATCCATCAACGCGAAGTCAGAGACCTCGCCGTGCTCCACCTCACCGTCGACGACCTGGACCTTACAGGTCGCACACAGGCCATGGCAGCATGCGTGGGGCAGGTAGATTCCCGCCCGCAGAGCAGCGTCGAGTATGGTCTGGCCATCCTCAATTTCAACAGTCTGGCCTAAGGGCTCAATCGTCAGTTCGTAACTCATCGCACACTCCAGCCGTTAACCACAGATGGTATTCAGGGAAGGCGTCTTGAAACGCAGCAGAGCCTTATGTCCAATGCCATTGGCGGCCAGGGTGCCATTCCAGTCCGGCGTCCAGGGCTGATTGCCTTTGAGCCATGTCACCGTGTCCCAATCGATTTTTTCGGCGTCGGGGTCGGCAGCGAGCAGCGGGGTGACAGTGTTCTGAACCAGGTCGCGGAACACGGTCTCTGGCGAGGCACATAACAGGAAAGCCGAGGCGAACAGCAGATGGTTATCCCAGCCGAGATAGATCAGCTGATTGCCGTTGAAGTTCTCGACGCGATCCCGAGGAACCCCGGTATATTCTTTTCTGGAAACAACAGACATAGTGTATCTCCTTGTTTTTGTTTTCGAGGCCGGCCCGGTCACCAGAAACCCGGCGCCGGCCGGCCCGTCAACCTCAGTTCGAGGTAGTCATTGCGCGCCACTTCTGGAAACTGGTCTGATCATGGGATCCTTGGTAATCGCCATTATCAGATCCATTCTCCAGGCTGACCCACTTCATCCACGCCTCCAGATCGCCATTCAGCGGGTCCTGGAACAGGGCCGGCATGGGCAACCAGGCCTGGATGTATTTCTCCGGTTCTTCGTTGAAAATGTCGCAGCAGTGGTCGGAGCAGAACTGGTAGGTCTCGCCTTTGTATTCCGTCTCCCGGTGGCACAGGGTGGAAGGATCTCCCGGCTCGGTAAAAACGGTCGGCAGCTGGCAGGTCTGGCACAGTTTGGCCAGTCCGAAGTTGTTGAACGGCGTCCCTGCCTCATCCATTTTCTTGATGTGCTCCCAGCGGGGGCGGTAGTACTTGTCGAAAGTGTCCGGGTACTTCTTCGACAGCCATTCCATATCCTCATCGCTGGGAATCCAGGTATGGAAAGCGGTACCAAAGTTCCACTGGTAGAGCGCCAGCATGAACTGGTGGGACATGTGATCGACCGCTTCGCCAGCGTCTGCCCAGCCTTTGGGGGGGCGGATGCCGTAGCGGGCCAGATCATTGAACAACGCACCCCCGTTTTCTTCCCCGTAGATATTCCAGGCTTCCCGCCAGGACATCACGCGCTTCGGCAGCATGTAATCCATCATGGTGCTGACCAGACCCAGCACCCGGAAGCCACGCCAGAACCATTTGTCGATCCACTTCTGCACAATGGGCACGTTGGCCGGATCCTGCTCAAGCATGAACTTGATGCACTCCAGGCCGAGGGTCATGTGACGCGCCTCGTCGGACTGGGCGGAGAACCCGAAGGTCACGGTCGACATGTCCCCGTTATAGGCAGCACCCGACATGAACGGCACAAACAACAGGTTGGTAAGCACGTACTCGAACGAGAATCCGATCGCGATCATGAACTCAAAAGGCCCGGCCGACATGGCGTCGTCGAAGAAGGAGCGTGCCACCGATGTGTACCAGATACGATCGCGCTGGTCGGCAAACGCATGGAAGCCGCTGTAGAACTTGTTGTAGTTCGACATGGCGTGGATCTGGGTCTGGGCATGACGGATTTCGTCGATCGCCTGCATCTGGCAGGCCACCTGCGGCCCGACACCCGGGAATTCCCGGCCAGCCCTGGCAAATCCCTTGTGGGCTGCGTACTCACCCGGACTGATGGCCTGCAGGAAAATCTTAAGTGCCGAAAGATAGCGGGCATCGGTAATCTTGAGGTGGCCATTGTTCTGGGCAAACGCATCGATGATGGCGTAAAACTTGCGCTCTTTCTCGGCCTGGTATTTCCAGTAGGCATCCATGGTCAGCCGGAACGGGTCTTCCCACTTCTCCCAGTCGTGGACCTTGATACCTTCATAGGTTGCGTAGGGGAACAGGTCCTCTTTGCTTTGGTAGGACGGCTCCCACGCCAGGTCCCGGGTCAGATAGCTGTACTTCTCTTTGAGGCTCAGTTTTTTCTTGTTTACTGGCGTATCCATAATTCTATCCTCGGCGTTATTTCCAGCTCAGAGTAAACGTGTCTTCGTCTTCGGTGAGGTGACCAGACATGGTGATCAGGTTGACCTGCAGCTCCTGCAGGTCGTATTCCCGGCCGATCTGTTCCTCAATGGTTTCCCGGCGAATCACCAGCTCATCCGGCGCGTCAATCTTCACCATGGCCGGCTCCTGGTGCACCGTCGCTGAAGGGTTATCGAGCTCAATAGCTTCGATAATCGGGCGCGTTTCTTCGTTGGTCTGAAAGGCAATAAAAACGGTAGACATGATCTCTCCTTAAAGCGGAACGCCGGTTTTGGCGATGCGTGCGCGGAAGGCGTCCAGTTCTTCAGACACCATTTCATCAACTCGCTCATCCACGACTGTGTTAACTATGGGAAGCAGTGCGGAGACCGCCCGATCGCTCCAGAGATTGATCCACTCAGCCAGAACCTGGGCATTCTCCGGAGATTCAGCAGCCGCAACCTTCAGCACACCGGTGGTCCACTTTTTCGATTCGGTAAACCAGTTGGTCATGAACTGGGTCAGCATGGCCACGGCCTGGCCACCCTGCGAGGCCAGGTAGGTGTCGACCAGGCGCTCATAGACGATGGGATACAGCAAGCCGTCCAGCACCACGTTCTGGGCCACAAACACTTCAAACGGATCGCGGATGACCATGGTGTCCTCCACGTATCGGCGCAGTGATTGCCAGGCACTGTCGTTCATCCAGGTGTCCTTGCCCTGCTCGAGCGCCTCGGTTCCCCCAAGCAGCAAACCAATGCGGGATAGGTATTGGGAGATGCCCAGGTTATCCATGGCGTGGTACATGCAGGGCTGGGTGAAGACCACGCCAAAGCCGTAACCACACACCAACGCGTTGTTCTGGTTTGCGCCCCAGGCGGCATGGCGCAACGGCACCAGCAAATTCAGAGCAGTCTCTTTAAGATCAACGGGGAGCATGTCCTGCAGGCCCCTGGCCTCAACAAAGGCAAAATTTGCCTCCATATTTTCCTGCTGGCGAGAACGGGCAAGCGTGTAGGTGCTGTAGTAGAACTGCCTCGGGTCTTTCAGGTCGTACCAATCTTTCATCCGGATACGGGAAAGGTTCGGATCGTAAAGCTCCTGGTCGGGATCCCAGGTCGGGCGATAATGGAGGTTTTCCGCGGCCTGGATATCGTAACTACCCTCCTGGTAGCGTGATGCGGGCTTGTCCCCGAATCGACGAGCCAGATGATCAAAGGTTTTTCTGACCGGCTCAATACTTACTGTTCTCAGGTCAATCTGCATTTGTTGTTATCCTCTGCTGTTCCGATTTCATGAGAGTGATCAGGTATTACTTGAAGCGTTTGCCGGTGGCATCCCGAAGGCTCCAGGCAAAGTCCGCCATTCGATCTTCCGGCCCTGAATCCTGGGCAGGCCCCATGGTCTGCACCTGGTTCATTTCACAGAATTCTTCAAAGGCGGGACGGGAAAGAATCATTTCGACAAAGAGCTCTGGCTCGCCGACGGCAAAGTCGAACTCGATAAATCCACCCGGGCGCTCACCGGTAATCCGGACAAAGCGGCGCTCGGTATCCAACTGGGCAGGCGTGATATCTGCCGGGAAACTGGCATCTGTCATTTGCTTCACCTCAACTGCTGGCACCGGGGCCAGGAAGTTTGGTGACATCATTTGCCCTGGTGTGCAGGGCGGGAGGCTTTTTGATGTCATGTTGTTTTTGTTTATTCACGTCGGCGCCAACGGCTGGCACTGACTCGAACAATCAGCACTTGATCGTCGTCAACTTTTTATTGCACCTGGCGTGCCAAGTCCTCATCCCTTTGTTTTATAAGCATTTTCAAGAATTAAGCAGTAGATAGGACCCGTGGCGCCTTACATTTTCGAACGTCATTCAAGGCTGCCTTACAAATTTGAACAGCGGTATCGCCTGCATCGGCTTCGCGCTTTCCCACACAGCCAAACATGCAGAAAAGGATTCAACATTTCATGAATAGGTTTTTTCAGTTTTGGAAAGTACTGGAGAGCCCTCCGGGGAAGGCTCCCGATAAGAAGTTGAAGAGGGGTGAAGTTGAAGAGCGCTATAGAGAAAACACGATTGCGAAAGGCCCCCATGAGATGCCAGCCAACGCTAACTCTACGGGGATTTTTCGGCGCTGTTTTTTAGTCGGTAGGCCAACTGCCGCCTGGAGACACCCAGCAGTTTCGCGGCATGGGTAAGATTGCCATCGGCTTTCTGAACCGCCATATCCATCAACATCAGTTCGTGGCGGCCCAGATCAAAACCATCTTCCAGCAGTTTCTCAGCCAGGCGCACTTCCTGTTCCGAAGCCTGACTACTGACAATTCCTTCTTTGCCCACCGCGACCTCGCCATGGCGTTCAGCGCCGGAAATGAATACGTGATCCAGCTCAATACACCCGCCGTTGGGAGCCAGCAACACGCCTCGTTCAATCAGGTTTTCAAGCTCACGAACGTTGCCGGGCCAATCGTATTCCATTAGGCCGTGGGCCGCTTTGTCGGACAAGCCTTTAATGGTCTTGGAATAGGCCGGCGCGTATTTGGCGATCATGGCTTCCGCCAACAAGGGAATGTCGGACTTGCGATCCCTCAAGGGTGGGATATTGACCGGATAGGTTGAAAGACGGTAGTACAGGTCGGACCTGAACTTTCCCGATGCGATGGCATCCTGCAGGTTAACATTGGTCGCGGCGACCAATCGGACATTTACCTTGATGGTTTTGTCGTCGCCCAGTCGTTCCACTTCACCGGTCTGGATAGCCCGCAACAACTTTACCTGGGCAGAGAGCGAGAGGTCGCCAATCTCATCAAGAAACAGCGTGCCACCATCGGCACGCTCAAACCGGCCTCGGCGAGACTCCTCCGCCCCGGTGAATGCGCCTTTTCGAACCCCGAACAGCTCCGATTCGATCAAGTCATGGGGAATGGCAGAACAGTTGACCGCGATAAAAGGCTTCTCGGCCCGGCTACTGTGCTTGTGGAGCCAATGAGCGAAAACTTCCTTGCCAACCCCGGTTTCGCCGAGTAAAAGCACGTTGATCGGGCTATCGGCAGCGCGCTCAAGAAGATTGAATGCACTCCTGAAGGCCTGGGACTCGCCAATCAGGTCGCCTCTGCCACGCTGAAGGCCCAGGCTCTCGCGCAGCGAGGATACTTCTTCCCTCAGTTCCTGAATTTCACGATCGATGTTGTCCGGCCTGAACAGTTTGACGTATTCCTGATCGTCCCATTCTTCAGCTGGCTTGCCGACTATCGAACACTTGTCATCGCCGCAGCACAGGCACTGCTCTTCCCGAAAAACGACAAACCGGTTGAAGAATCGCGTTACATATCCGGAGGCGTAGCCGGCGAGCGTCCAACACGCGGCTTGATCCCCTACTCCGAAGGCCTGGATGTGGGATTCCGCCTCCCATGATCCCTGCCAATCCACCGTTCCGAAAAAAGTTCCATTGTCCCAGTCGATGTCCGCCTCGGTAATGGTTGCCTTCACCAGGCCCTCGAAGGCGTGCAATTGCGGACCAATCAGGAAGACATCATAAGGCTCGCCAGTACCGGTAAGCTTTCTGGCAAGATCGGCGTCCCGTTGCCCGGATTCAAAGCCCATTCTCAACAGCAGACCTTTCGCCCTCTGTACCCCCAGGGACTGGATCAGCTCTTTGCGCAACGCACCCAGGGCCGAGGCGTGCAGCAGCAACATCCGGCTCTCATCCAGCCAGATATTGCCTTCGTCAATATTAAAGCGAAGATGGGATCGCAGATTGAACTGCTCCATGAGTTTTTGAGCAGACATGGTGCCCCCTGGATCATAAGCATCAATCCTCGCCGAGCTTCCGTGTCTGAATGCGATTCTGGCGGGAGTTACTTCTGTTTTTGTAATGCAGGGGCCGATCTCCCTTCGGCCCTTTGAGTAAAATCAATGTATACCGATGATTTCAGCTTGTCACCGCTTTCATTTTTGGCACCAGCAGGAAGCGGGCAAGTGCGGGCAGGAGAATGAGCGCGCCCAGCATGTTCCAAATGAACATAAAGGCCAGCAGGAAGCCCATATCCGCCTGGAACTTGATCGGCGAAAAGCCCCAGGTCATGACGGCGACACCCAGAGTGACCCCGGTCAGTATCACCACTTTGCCGGTAAACAGCAGAGCCCCATAGTAGGCCTCAGAAAGCGACTCGCCGGTCTTGAGCCTGGCCAGAGTCACCGACAGGATATAAAGGGCATAGTCGACCCCGATGCCCACACCCAGAGCAATTACCGGTAGAGTAGCCACCTTGATCCCGATATCCATCCACACCATAAGCGCCTGACACAGTGCCGAGGTAATCATCAGAGGAACAACCGCACAGACCACCGCACGCCAGGAACGAAAGGTCACAAGCGCCAACAGGATAACGGCTGCGTAGACCAGTACAAGCATCTGGACATTGGCTTTTTCCACCACAATATTGGTCGCAGCCTCAATCCCCGCGTTACCCGCTGCGTTCAGGAACTGGATGCTGTCGGTACTGTACATCTGAGAAAACTCTTCGGCGACCTTGACCACGCTGCTCAGGGTGTCGGCCTTGTGATCCTTTAGGTAAGCGAATACCGTCAACAAATCACATTCCTGATTGAACATTTCCCTGGGCGCACGGGTAACAATTGCATTCAGCATGCCCTGGGATTTTGGTATACCCCACCATTTCATGCTGCCCTCGTTCATCCCGACGTTGGCAACCTTTGCAAGCCCGGCGAGGGATTGCGTCGACTCCACCCCCGGTAGTTGTTTCAGCCGCCGCTCAAGGGCATCAACAACCCTCAGGGTATCGTAATGCGCGCACGCATACTGCTCGGTTTTGACCATGACCACGTACACATCGCTGCTCGCGGCGTAATTGTTGACCATGAATTTATTATCAAGGTTGTACTGTGAATTGGCCCTGAGTTCTGGCGCACCGATGCCGGTATCGCCAATCTTCACATTGGACCCTACGAATAGCCCCACACCACCGAGGAGCGCAAACACCAGGATGGTCACGCCAGCAACCTTCCGCTCCGTAAACCGATCCAGGAGCGCCCAGACAGGATGCTTGGAATGAGTCTTGTCATTCAGGTTTGCAATGTCCGCCTGAACACTGCGAACTGCAGCTTTCGCGTTTACACCTGTGTATGAGAGCAACACTGGCAACAGAATGAGGTTGGTAAATATCAGTGCAGCCACGCCAATACTCGCCGTAACCGCCAGGTCCTGAATGACCGGAATATCAATAACCATCAATACCGCAAAGCCAACCGCATCAGAAACCAGAGCCGTTAACCCTGCAACGAAAAGGCGCCTAAAAGTATGCCGGGCCGCCACCAAACGGTGCGTTCCCCGTCCGATGTCTTGCATGATGCCATTCATTTTCTGGGCACCGTGACTCATCCCGATCGCAAAGACGAGGAAGGGGACGAGGATCGAGTAGGGATCCAGACCATAGCCCAGAACACTCAGCAACCCCAGCAGCCACACGACAGCCACCATGGAACAGGCAACAACCAGGACGGTACTGCGCAGACACCGGGTATAGAAAAACAGGACCAGCGTGCAGATTGCAATCGTCAACGCCAGAAAGAGCAGTACCTGCTGCATACCACTAATGAGATCGCCGGTCACTTTGGCAAAACCGGTGATGTGCACGTTTACACCGGCGGTCTCATACTTGTCCCGGAACACCTCCAGCTGCTGGCCAAGCTCGTGATAGTCGATTTTCTCGCCGGTAACCGCATTGGTTTCCTGAAGCGGCACGAAAATCACTGTGGAGCGATAGTCCTCTGCGACCAGTTGTCCAATCTCGCCGGATCGCTCAACGTTCTGGCGGACCTGATCAATGCTTTCTGCCGACCCGTCATAGTCAGAGGGAATGACCGGGCCACCATCCAGCCCCACCTCCGTAACACCGGACCAGCGAACGGCAGGTGCCCACAGGTGCTTCATATAGGGCCGATCAACGCCCGGCAGCAGGAAGACTTCCTCACTCAGCTTTCGCAAGGTTTCCAGGTACGCCTGATCAAAAATTGTGCCTTCCCTTGCCTCAACCGCGATACGCAGAGAGTTCTCGATGCCAGCCAACTCACTGCGATTCTGGAGATAATTCACGATAAAGGGGTGGTTCGTCGGAATCATCTTCTGGAAGGCTGCATTCATGGTGAGATCGCGAGCCTGGAAGCTCAGTAACAGGGTAATCACCAGGCACACCAGAACGACAGCCATGCGGTTATTGAACAGCAGCCTCTCAACGACATTTCCCGAGCGGGTATCAAAATCCTCAAGCCGCCGAATGATGTCGGGGCTATGCTTGTGGGCGCTCATGTTCATGGGCTTATTTGAACTCCGTATTATCAAGTTCCAGACGCTTCAGTCCCCTGGCAGTCGACATCACCAGGCCACCGCCGGAACTCAGGATCAGGTCGGTAATGGCGGCGTCTGAAGCTTGAGCCAGCTCACGGATGTGTTCGCTATCGCGGGGCTTGACGAACAATCGACCGGTCACGTCGCCCAGAACAATACCCATGGGTGTTGCAACCCCGGCACTGAACGAGGCCTGCGAGCCTGTCTGAAGCCGTGCCCAGTGACTCCCGTCACCGATCCAGACATTCCCCCGCAACCCGAATAGAAGGAATTGCCGGGAACCCGACGCAACGCCCCCAAAGAACGTGCCTTCATAGTCGATGGGCAGTGATTCGAAAACGTCGGCGTTGCCCAGTGAACGCGAGACCAGCCCTCGCTCCCCGACAATGAGGGCTTCGTTTCCAGGAGAAGGCACATACTGATACAGGTGGTAGGAATTCGGGTTACCCGTCGCTGAAAAGGCCGATGCCCAGGATTGGCCGCCATCAAGGCTGTGAAGAGCAATGCCATAAGCGCCGAGCAGCCAACCTTCGCCGGCCGCCGAAAAGTGAATATCCAGAATGGGCTCGTCTCCGGTCAGATAGCTGGCATTTCGCTTGATTGCCGCAGCTCCGGGCTCAGTCTCGGATAACGACTGGACCGCCTCCCCGATGGTCGCCACGACGTCCTGGCCGGTCATTACCCTGACCCACTGATCACCTGCCGTTTCTGTCCGCAGCACAGTGCCGAAATGGCCAACGGCCCAGCCCTCTGTTTCAGAGGTGAACTCCACGTCGGTCAGGGTCACACTGACCGGAACATCGGAAGCCTGAGACCAGCTTTGGCCATCATCATCGGACAACAGAATGATGCCCTGCTCTCCGACCGACACCAGTCGGTCCCCTGCCCTCGCCACTGCCAACTGGACAGAATGGGCTGCACCTTCAACACGCATTGCAGGCAATTCGGTCAAGTCAGGCAAAACCTCTCTGACCTCCTGCGCATGCAAACCCAGAGGGGTCTGCATCAGCATCAGTCCCGTCATTATTGACGCTACGAACCCAGAACCTGTCTTTCTCATCGTTACTTCACCCGATATTAACCATCTCAGTTGCCAAACCTTTTATGCAGGCACCCGCCATCGGGTGCCTGCAGTCCAGATCAGCGCATGGCTTCGGCGGCAACAGCATCGCCGGTAAAGTAGGTTTCAGGTTTGGTGGGAACAACGTCCAGGTATTCGTCCTGCAACGCCTGGATAATGCTCAAGGTGTTAGCCTGGAGGTTGAACACCAGCGTCGTTTTCAGCATCGTTGCCGGAACGGTGGGAACAACAAACGGCGTGGTCATAGAGGCTCTCCAAAGGGTTCCCTCTGAGTCGTAACCATCGGCAAGAGCAATCAGCCAGGTGTCCTCATCGAGAAAATACCTTCTCTTGGGAACCGCATGGCGCATGCCGTCGCGTACTGTGGCTTCAACCTCCCAGACGCGATGACGTTCCCAACGAACTTTCTCGGGGTTTGCGTGGTATGCCATGTAGGCATCATCGACGCTCGCACCAATAAAGCCGTTGTTGTTGTAGGGAATAAGCATTTCGCGCTTTTGTACAAGCTTCCAATCAAAGCGATCCAGCGCGCCAAAAAAGCCCTGAACCTCGTCAAAGTAGTTTGCGCCCGAAGCGACAAAATCCGGCGTATCATAGGAGACGGTTGGGGCCTGCCGAACCCGGCGCTGGCCTACCAGGTATTGCCAGGCCTGCCTGGATTTATCCTGCTCGATGCTGTCGCGGATAACGAGGGATTCACCGGCTTTAAAGGGAGGCGCCAGGGTGTTGAAACGGAACATGGCGTACTCGCCACTCCAGCTCTCCGGCGTGACACCCTCATAGAATTGGGGATACTGGAACGCGATTTCGTTACGGGTCGCCAGAGTGTGAGAGCCATCCGAGTTACCAACGATATTCTTGAAGGTATATTCAATGGACGGTGCCTCGGTTCGGAGAAGGAAATTCCACATCACCTGAACGCCCGATTGCGGGATGGGGAAAGGCGTTCCACCCGCACAGCCTTCAAGAGAGTATCCACCATCAATGGTCTCGCAGCGAGTGGCGTTGGCATAGGCACTGTCATAGACGGACTGGGGATGTGCGCCCGTCCGGTGCGTGGGATAGACATTCAGGTGAAAGGTGTCCGGATATTTGTTCAGCAGTGCTTTCACACCTTCCGACAACACATCCCCGTACTCAGACATATTGGATTTGGTCACTTTGTACAGAGGCTTTTCATCTTCAAAAATCTGGGCGGGAATATCTCCCATATGCTTGCCCGGGAGAGCGTCGGTAATGCCACCGGTCCATTCGGGAATGGTTCCGTCTGCATTGCCGGCACGTTCTGCGCCAACCGGCGTTAGCTCGTTTTTCAGGCTCTCAGCCTTTTCCGCAGAAACTGCTGCAAAAGCGCCTGTTGTTCCCAAAGCAAGGACGGAGGCAATGACTACTGCGATCTTGTTTTTTTTCATGACAAACTCCTCATTACACCTTCGTGTAACCGACCATCAGAATGTGCGTTGAATAGAGAGGGAAACGAAGTCCCGATCACCGTGAAAGTTCTCATAGGAAAGTTCGGGCACGGCAGTGTTGTATTTGATAATGGAACCCGCCGCTCCGTAGTAATGCGTATAGCTGAGGCCAGCCTGCCAGGTCCTCTGGTAATCCGCGGTAATCCCGAGGCTCACATTTCCGCCGTGCTCTGAGGGAAACAGTGCCCCATTGACAGAAGAACGACCGTCAACTCCGTAGCTGGCGCCAATGGGAGCTTTCAGGTCGAGACCGGGGGCGACCTGGAAAAATTCAGGCGTGAACAGGAATTGGACAGCGGTTGCGTCCCGGGTCGCACTGGGGTCCAGCTGACCCGCGTTTTCGGAAATACTCAGGCGCCGGTTGAACGCCATCTCCGCGAGCAAGGACGCACCGTCCCAAAGGGCACTTTCGTTGAACACGTTGATCATCGAAAGGTTTGCATGGAAGGTCCTACCAACGGGGTAGGCTGCGTTGTCTCCATTATCCGCCGTTGTATTCCCTGGCAGGATTACGGTGTTGCCCGAAGCCACCAATGGCATGTCGTCACGGAATGACACTTCCGCAGCAACGTTCGCCTCGCCAATCAGCGTGCTCAAGCTGGCACCTACCATCTTGATATCCTCCGCATACGTGAGGAGGTAATCACCAATGCTACCCGGCTGTACGTTCACGCCAGGGCGAACATAAAACTGAGGCATTTTGTCGTGGTATTGGGCTGCGTATAGGCCGAGGTCGTAATCGCCGGCTTTCATCTTGAGCTGGGCACCAAACTGGCCGCTGTCGCTGGCTTCCTGGTCACTGCCACGAAACACTGATTGCCCTGGTCCGAGAATGATGGTTTCGCCACCCTCGTCCGCAAAATCGGCAAAACTGAAATAGCTTCCGGAGGCCGGCAACTTGGTTTTTCGCCACTCGAACTGATAGTAGGCTCCCAAGGATATTTCAGGGCTCAACTGTAACTGGGCGGAGAACTGGTTGATCGGTCGCAGAATTTCCTGGAAACGGGAATTGGGAACGGAAAGTGCCTTAACCAGATCCAGAGATGTCTGCCCGGCTGCCACTCCGTTTGATCCAAAGAACAGGCTTTCACCATAGAGCTGGGTAAATCGGCCAGCCTTGACGTTCAGACTCTTCTGACCGAGGTAGAAGTTACCGAAAGCAAACGCATCCAGAAGCTCGGCGTCCCGCCCATGCAGTTCTTCGGTTTCATCGGTGAACTCATCGGTATCCACAGAGCGGGGGTTATACAGCGCTCCGCCCAGAGCTCCGGGATTGTCATGCTCGGTGTTGTAGACAGAGTCATACCAGGCAGCACCGCTCACGCGGAAACCGTAACGGCGCTTGTAGTTGAAGTTGAATTCCGAGAGGAGATCGACGCGGTTTGAAATCAGGCCTTTGTCAAAGTTCAGGTCACCATCATTGGTGTTTGCCTGGACGCCAATGGAGTTATCGGCGACTTCCGAATCCTGATCCTCGACACGCCAGGCTGCACTGTACTTGAGCGTGTTGTTCCAGCTCATTCGAATATCACGGTTGCCGCTATCGATGGTCATAGCGTTGACGCTGCCACAGAATGCCATGGCCACAACTGCAGTCATCGGGAGCACCGATCCCGACCCAATGCCGACCGAACGGCCTGGCATTTGAACATTGTTCTTATCAGTCATACTGTTCTCCTCACGCTAGGGAGTCTTTGTTTTTGTGGTGTAGCGTTTTCTGAGATCCGCCACTGACTCAAAGGTAAGCGCCCATCTAATTACCTTCCAATACTATATGGTGGCCTTCTCGATACCTTTTTAGTATTAAAAGGCCCGTGGCTTCGAGATCAGAAACGTCTCCGTCTACCTCAGGTTTTGGGGAGGACTTAGCTAGCCGGCAGCCACAAGGGCTTCACAGAATTGCCTGACTTCCTGATATGCCGGTCGCACCCGATGAACCCCGATTTCCCGAACTTTTGAAAAGTCTCCATGCCTGGCATCCGCCAGGACTTCATCTCGAACTTTCCGGTAGTTCGTCAGGGCGGACGTCAAAGCCGATAACGCCTTCGACTTTTGGGGACTCAGTTTCGTGGAACTCTGGGTATTGGCTAGACCTTGGTCGACAACCTTGTCCAGTTCATGTATGCGAGCAATATGCGGTAACGCCGTCTCCAAACGTTCGGAGTTCACAACCATGATATTGTGAGCCCGGATCTCTTCAACGGCATCAATGATTGAGAGTTCTGGCCCCTTGGGAACATCAAGGTTGCCTGCCAGCTCTTTCATCCCGACCAGGCTGAGCATTAATTTTCGAAGGTCGTCATTACAACCCAGGACCTTCCCATCAATTTCACGGGCAAGCTCTCGAATGGTGTTGCTGGCCTCTGCTACCTCTGCAGAAGCGCTCGCCTGCTCCAGCGCCCGTTCCGACATTTCCCGGACCGAACCTGAAACGTCCAGGGATTGGGATACTATCGATGCGATGGCATCGCTGGCCTCGTTCGACTGAACAAGCGCTTGCTGAGAGGCCTTCACCGTCTCCTGTAAATCGTACTTCAGGGAATCGATTGACTGATCAGTCGATTGAATAATCTGGGCAACACTCGTGGTCGCTTCCGAGGTTCTGGCCGCCAACTGCCTCACTTCATCGGCAACCACGGCGAAACCTCGCCCTGACTCACCAGCCCGGGCGGCTTCAATGGCGGCATTCAGAGCCAGCAGGTTGGTTTGGGAGGATATCGTTTCGATAAGAGTGACAATGCCACCGATTTTTGCCAAATGCTCCTGGACTTCCTGAAACTGTCGCTCTGATTTTTCTGCAGAGCCTTGGAGGCGCTCTGCAATAGTTTTCACTTGCAGAACCGTTTCTTCTCCTTTTTCGGCGTGCCGGCAGACCTGAGACATTGACTCGGAAGTGGCCAAAGCCGAATCGGCTATCTGCCGTATTTGCCTTGCAATAACCTCAAACGCCGCGATGTCGCTCTTTGCCCGTTCAGATTGCCGGTGGGTGTAGCCCACAATCGTGGTGAAACCCGACACTATCGTGCCCGTCGCAACCGTTAAGTCCCGAGAGGTAGCGCTGATTTTTCCGGCCGACTCAATCTTGCCTTCCAAAATACGTGAGAGCATCCGGATTTTATCTGGCACGCCTGTTTTCTGGGGAATGCCCTCCGGCACAAAGTGCCCGAGCAAACCGTCTATAACCTCACCGACCTCAGCCGCATTGGACCCGGTTCGATACAGCCAAAACCCTACCATAGCCGCAATGACCAGCCAGAAGGCTGCCGCAACCAAAGGATTCCCCAGAAACAATGAAAAAATGCCTACTACGGCGGTGACAAAAAATCCCGCCAGACAACCCAAAAACCGTTTCGACATAGCCCGCCCCGCCTTAATCCTTACCGGCCGGTGGTCAGCGCCGGCCTGGATTTTTTCGCTGTTCAATTTCTGATTTGCGGAGCTCGCTGGCAAACACCCCACCAATGCACCAGTCCTCGGGTTCAACACGGATGCACCGCCCGCGCACCACATCAACATCCACTTCCAGGACGCGCTCAATCAGCTCGCTGAATTCCCGTGCGATCTTCTGCCTTTGTTCAAGCGACCGGCCTTCCAGCACAATAAACTCGAAGAACACCGAATGCGGGCCCGGCACCTGTCCACTGGTGGCAACCGCATTGTCTTCATGGGGCACATAAAAGGCCCGGACCCGATCCAAGGGACATTCCAGAATCCTGGCGTAGATCTCTGAAGCCCGGATCAGAAACGTCTCCACAACCGAATCCGGTTGACGCAACCCCGAAACATGAAACTTGACGACTGGCATAAGAATTCTCCCTATGGCAAACCGCGACGACGACCGGAGTCGAGCATCAACGTGGATCCTGTCATGGCGTCAGCCTCCTCATCCAACAAGAGTGAAACTGCCCAGGCGACCTGCTCAGGCGTTGTAAATTGCGAAATGGATGATTCCGACAACATTTGATCCAGCACCTGCTGAACGGACATGCCACCCTGCTCCGCCCGGGCAATAGCCACCGCTCTCAACCGTTCTGTCTCGGCAGGCCCCGGGGCAACGACGTGTGCCGTAATACCGCGGGGCCCATAACCCAGGCTTAGCTGACGCACGACATTAACCAGAGCCGCGTTCGCTACGCCGGCAGAAGCGGCGTAAGCGGTCGGCTCCAACCCGTAGTGGCCGCCAATCGCTATGATTCTCGAGCCTTTGGACATGTGTGATTCCGTGGCGCGAACCACTCGCAGCAGGCCGCCAACCTTGATATTGACGGCCTCGTTGAGGATCTCGATGTCAGCATCCAGTATTCCGCCAGCAACACCGACACCCGGTCCATGTACCACGGCCCTGACCGGGCCGGTGAGGGCCCGGGCGATCAGCTCGGTCGATTCTCCGGAGGACACATCAGCGCAACAGATTCGGATGCCTGGCAACTCCTGCTGAAGAGCCTCTAGAGCACCCGTGTTTCGGGCAACCGCGAGCACATCCAGCCCTCGACCCAACAATTTCGAGGCAATGACTCGACCGAAGGCGCCTGTGGCCCCAATAACAACGGCGATCCCGGCGGCTCCGTCACATTTCAGGTCCTCTGTATGACTCACCATATTGTCCTGGCCCATAATCGTCTTGCTCTCGGTTGTTGCAGGGGACACTCGAATACGGTGTCCGGAGACAGGGGTGTTTGAATGAACTTGAGTCTAGAAACTGAAAAATATACCGTCTAATACCATTTGGATGGTTTCTCCATACCTTTTCTGCATGAAGACAGAGGCGTTTAAGCCATGGACCTGAGAAAACTCCGCTATTTTCTGACCGTGGCCGAGGAAAGAAATCTTGGGCGCGCGGCCACACTGCTACACATCTCCCAGCCCCCTTTAACCCGGCAGATCCATCAGCTTGAACAGGAACTTGGGGTGCAGCTGTTCAACCGCACGCCAAAAGGCATGGAACTTACGGAAGCCGGGACGTTGCTGGCCCAGGAAGCGCGGAACATTTTCTCGCTCGTACAGCAGGCATCCGAAAAAACCCAGAGAGCCAGTCAGGGCCGGCTGGGACGCCTGGACATTGCAGTATTCGGTTCCGGTGTTCTTGATACTATTCCCCGGCTGTTACTGCGTTTCAAGCAGGATTATCCCGAAGTAAAAGTTGTCCTTCATACCATGGAGAAAGAAGAACAGATTCAGGCTTTAAGGCAGCACAGAATCACGGTGGGCTTCAACAGAATGTTAAAACCCCTGCCCGATCTCACTAGTGAACTCGTCAACAGGGAAAGACTGTTGCTTGCCGTCAACGAAAACAGTCCGCTTGCGACACAGT
Organism: Marinobacter guineae; assembly: GCF_002744735.1. Classification (GTDB taxonomy): domain Bacteria; phylum Pseudomonadota; class Gammaproteobacteria; order Pseudomonadales; family Oleiphilaceae; genus Marinobacter; species Marinobacter guineae. The sequence goes on from NZ_KZ319340.1 coordinate 369,013, forward strand.
CTGTGATCAAATTTCGGGAGCTGGCGGACTACCCAATGGTCCTGTTCTCATCAAGTTCACGTCCCAACTTTGTGGATAAAGTGATGTCACTTTGCTATGCCGCAGGCTTCACACCCGAAATCACTCAGGAGGTTGGTGACGTCGTGACGGGCGTCTCGCTCGTAGCCAGTGGATTCGGCGTGTGTCTGGTTTCAAAATCGGCGTCATCGCTCTCATTACCCGGAGTAGTGTATCGAGAGATTTCGGATCTGCCGGAAAACGCGACCATAGACCTCTCATGCGTCTTCAGGTCGGGCGATGATTCCAGGCTCTTGACATCCTTCCTGGAGACTCTCCGGAACTTCAAGCGTGAGGAGATGATCGGGGAGGTGGAGTGAAGGCAGGCCGCACCCGGAAGGTGCGGCTCTTGAAGCTTTACTGCTTATCAGAAATGAATAACTGTCCGAATACTCTTACCCTCATGCATCAGGTCAAACGCCTTGTTGATGTCCTCAAGCGGCATTTCATGGGTAATAAACACATCCAGCGGAATCTCGCCCTTCTCGGCCTTTTCCACATAACCCGGCAGCTCGGTACGACCTTTCACACCACCGAAGGCTGAACCGCGCCAGACCCGACCGGTCACCAGCTGGAACGGGCGGGTACTGATTTCTTCGCCAGCTCCGGCCACACCGATGATGGTCGATTCACCCCAGCCCTTGTGACAGGCCTCAAGCGCCGCTCGCATCAATTTAACGTTACCGACACACTCAAAGGTGTAGTCAGCGCCGCCGTCGGTCATCTCGACAATCACTTCCTGGATCGGCTTGTCGTAGTCGTTGGGGTTGACCACATCGGTGGCACCCAGCTGTTTGGCGATATCAAACTTGCCCGGGTTGATGTCGACACCAATGATCCGGCCGGCCTTGGCCATCTTGGCGCCAATGATGGCGGCCAGACCAATGCCACCCAGACCAAAGATGGCCACAGTCGCGCCTTCCTCAACCTTGGCGGTGTTCAGCACCGCACCGATGCCAGTGGTTACGCCACAGCCCAGCAGACAGACCTTGTCCAGGGGCGCTTCCTTGGGAATCTTGGCCAGGGAGATTTCCGGCAGCACGGTGTATTCAGAGAAGGTGGAGCAACCCATGTAGTGGTAAATCGGCTGGCCTTTGTATGAGAACCGGGAGGTGCCATCCGGCATCACACCCTTACCCTGGGTTTCACGCACCGCACTGCACAGGTTGGTCTTGCCGGAGGTACAGAATTTACACTTGCCACATTCAGCGGTGTACAGCGGAATCACGTGGTCGCCCACTTGCAGCTCCTTCACACCCGGGCCGACAGCTTCGACAATACCACCGCCTTCATGGCCGAGAATGGTGGGAAACAGACCTTCGGGATCTGCGCCAGACAGGGTGTAAGCGTCGGTGTGGCAAACACCGGTAGCAACGATGCGCACCAGAACCTCGCCTTCCTGCGGCGGGGCCACATCAACTTCAACAATTTCCAGCGGCTTGTTGGCTTCAAACGCCACCGCGGCTCGGGATTTAATCACTGGCAGGCTCCTCTGGATCAATTGGGAGTCTCGGCTATTGCGGACCCCGGTTGTTTGACGGATTCTAGACGACCGGTCTACTATAGCAAACATGACCTCGAACGACACCCGCACTCACATTATCCACACCGGCGCAGACCTGATCGGCCACAAGGGCTTTGGCGCGACGGGCATTAATGCCGTGCTGACGGCAGCCGGCGTACCCAAGGGGTCGTTCTACCATTACTTTAGCAGCAAGCACGATTTCGGCCTGGCGGTCATTGATACTTTCGCGGAGGAATACGACGCCAAACTGGATCGGATTCTCAACGACACCAGCCGCTCCTGCGTCGACCGCCTGCGAGCCTACTTCGACACCGGCTTTGAAACCATGACCAGCTGTGAGTACACCCGGGGCTGCCTGATCGGCAACCTGGGCCAGGAGTTGGCGGGGCAGAACGAAGCCTTTCGACAACGGCTGGACACGGTGTTTGCCAGTTGGGAAAAACGCTTCGAGCAGTGCCTTCGTGACGCCCAGCAGGCCGGGGACATCAGTGCCGATATCGACCCGGCAGACGCCGCCAGTTTTCTGCTGTCCGGCTGGGAAGGCGCCATTCTTCGCTCGAAGGTCCTCAAGTCCACAGAACCCATGGAGCGGTTCGTGCGAGTCTTTTTCAAGCAGTGCCTGAACATCGGCTGAAATTTTTTTCGATCATCGACTAGTAGACTGGTCTAATTAATATCGTTTAATCCTGAAGGAGGATGCCCGATGAGCAACCAGAACGATCCACTTTTCCAACCGTACCATCTGGGCGAACTGGCCCTGCCCAACCGGGTTCTGATGTCGCCACTGACACGCTCCCGCTCAAGCCAGCCCGGGGATATCCCCAACGACATGAACGCCCGTTACTATCAGCAGCGTGCCAGCGCTGGCCTGATCCTCAGCGAAGCCACCCAGGTGTCGCCACAGGGCAAGGGCTATGCCTTTACTCCCGGCATTCATTCGCCGGAACAGGTTGAAGGCTGGAAGAAGGTAACCGGGGCGGTGCACATGGCCGGCGGCCGAATCCACATGCAGCTGTGGCACGTGGGCCGGATTTCCCATCCGGACCTGCAACCGAACGGTGAAAAGCCCGTTGCGCCGTCTGCCATCAGGCCAGAAGGCGCCAAAACCTTCATCAGTGCCGACTCCGGCATGGTGGATATTCCGGAGCCCCGGGCCCTGGAAACCGCGGAAATGGCCGACATCGTCGAGCAATACCGCCAGGGCGCACTGAACGCAAAGGAAGCAGGCTTTGACGGCGTTGAAGTCCATGCTGCCAACGGCTACCTGCTGGACCAGTTCATCAAAAGCGGCAGCAACCAGCGCACCGACGAATACGGTGGCTCGGTGGAAAACCGCCTGCGTCTGCCGCTGATGGTGGTCAAAGCTGTTATCGACGTCTGGGGCAAGGACAAAGTCGGGGTTCGCGTCAGCCCCACCGGCAGCTTCAACGCCATGGACGACGACAACCCGGTCGAGACCTTCGGCACCTTCGCCCGGCACCTGAACGACCTGGGCATTGCCTACATCGAAGTTGTGGAAGATTCCTTCCAGGGCAATCACGCAAACGGCCGCCCGGAAGAAGTCATCGACGCCATCCGTACCGGCTTCAGGGGCACCTACATTGCCAACGGCGCCTACACCGCCGAAGAGGCCCGGAAGCGCATCAATGAAGGGCGCTGCGATCTGGTGACCTTCGGTCGCCCGTTTATCGCCAACCCGGATCTGCCGGAGCGCTTCCGCCAGAACGCGCCCCTGAACGAGTGGGACGACAGCACTTTCTATGGCGGTGACGAACACGGTTACACCGACTACCCGACGCTGAAGGAACTCGAAAAAAGCGCCTGAACAGACGCTTTCAATTTCAAAGGAGACAAACCATGAGCAACACCAACGACCCGATCAATAGCAAAGTCGTGATTATCACCGGCGCCAGCAGTGGTCTCGGTGAAGCCACTGCCCGCCGCCTGGCCGACCGGGGCGCCAGACTGGTGCTCGCCGCCCGCCGGGAAGACCGTCTGAAAGCCCTGGCCGAGGACCTGAAATCCAGGGGCGCCGAGGCAATCTGGCAGGTCACCGATGTGACCGACCGCGCCCAGGTCGAATCCCTGGCCGCCGCGGCAAAAAAGGCCTTCGGCAGGATCGATGTACTGATCAACAACGCCGGCCTGATGCCTCTGGCGCCGCTGGACGCCCTGAAGGTCGATGAGTGGGATCAGATGGTGGACGTCAACATCAAAGGCGTGATGTATGGCATCGCGGCGGTGTTGCCGACCATGCGAGAACAACACAGCGGACACGTCATCAACCTGTCGTCCGTCGCCGGCCACAAGGTGTTTCCGGGCGCTGCTGTCTACTGCGCCACCAAATACGCAGTCCGCGCACTGTCCGAAGGACTGCGCATGGAGGCCGGTGACGAGATCCGCAGCACCAACATCTCGCCGGGTGCGGTGGCGACTGAGCTCACCAGCACCATCACCGATCCGGACGCCAAAAAGGCGGCGGACGAGCTCTACGAGGTGGCGATTGATTCCGACGCCGTGGCCCGGGCCATTGTCTATGCCATCGAACAGCCCGCGGACGTCGATATCAACGAAATCATCCTGCGGCCCACAGCCCAGGAGTTGTAAGATCTTCGCAATTGGTTAAATCCTCCGCAACGCCGCCCGACAGGAGCGGCGTTGCGGAGGATCAACGGCCAATCTGGTCGATCGCCGCCAGCACATCGCTGGCGCCGTCCTGGATCTCGGCCACAATGCTTTCTACCTCGGCTACCTGTTTCCGGCCTTCAACTGCTTTCTCCAACACCTTGCCGATCTGATTTTCAACGCCTCCGGACAACTCCAGAATCGTGTGAATCACGTCAGCTATCTCCTGAGTGGCCGCGCCTGTATTGGCCGCCAACTTCCGAACTTCATCTGCCACCACCGCGAAGCCCCGGCCATGGTCACCGGCACGGGCAGCCTCGATGGCGGCGTTCAGCGCCAGAAGATTGGTCTGATCAGCGACAGCAGCAATGGTATCCACCATTCTCTCAATACTCTGAGAACGTTCGTTTAACTCTGCGATAATCGCCTTCGCCTTGTCGACACCTTCCTCGATCTGTTCAGAGGTAGATCGGGAGTACTGGAGCGCCTCTCGTGCACGCCCTGCGATGGCTGCGGTTTGAGTTGCCGTCGTCGATGCAACACCAGCGGCATCCTGGGTTTGTATAGCCTTCTCCACCCTCGGGGTAATGTCACTGGCAAACTTGATGACTTTTTCAACCCGGCCCCTCTCATCAAAAACCGGGTTGTAAGTGGCCTCCAGCCATAGATCCGTTCCATCGGATCTCCGGCGCCGGAACTGACCGCTTTTCAGCTCACCTTGTGATAGCGACTCCCAGAAATCCGGATGTTCACGGTAGAAGGAATCATCACAGAAAATGCGATGGTGTTTACCCCGGATTTCCTCCGGCCTGTAACCCACCGCATCCAGAAAGTTCTGATTGGCGTTAATAATGGTGCCATCAGGCTTGAATTCGATCGTTGCCATGGAGCGATTGATAGCTTCGAACGCGGCCTCCTGATCACGCATGCGATCATGCTCCCGCGTCACATCTGCGGCGATTTTCATCACCCGCTCGACTTCCCCCTGGCGGTTTTTCACCGGGAAATAGGTCGCTTCAAGCCAGATTTTCTCGCCCTTTTTGCTGCGCCGGGGAAAGGTGCCGGAGTGAGAGCGGCCACTTCGCAGGACATCCCAGAAGGTTCTGTATTCTGATGAGTTGCTGTACTCGCGGTCGCAGAACAGGCTGTGGTGCTTGCCCACCACTTCATTCCGGTGATACCCGATTACCTCAAGAAACAGGTCATTGGCTTCAAGGATCAGGCCGTCGGGAGTAAATTCGATGGTTGCCATGGCGCTTGTGATAGCGTCTTGAATGGCTTCGCAGCGGTTGGCGCGCTGCTGGCACTCAACCATTTCTGATTTTCTTTTTTTTGTCAGGAACATGGACATTCTCTATAACAGATCCTGATGAATTGACCACTGACATCCTGTTCTATGGCTGTAACCTGAGACTTTGCGAAGCGCACAACAATCAGATGCGGGCTCTTCGCTCGAAAACTTTTCTGAATCTGGAACGTATCTAACAGGCAAAATCAAAAAGCTCGAGGAGCTATTACGTTGCGCACGCTTTACTGGTTTACACGGGATCTTCGCCTGCATGACAACGCAGCCCTGCTGGCCGCGTCGAAATCCGACATGTTGTTGTGTGTGTACGTGGTGGACCCGCGCTGGTTTGCCCCGGGGCCGTTGCAGAGCAAGGCCATGGGGACTCACCGCTGGCTCTTTCTGTGGCAGAGCCTGATGGCACTGGAGCGGAGCCTGCGCCCCCTGGGGCAGCGACTGCACATCGCATTTGGTGAACCGGAAACGGTCATTCCGGAACTGGTGCACGCTCACCGCATTGCCCGGGTTGTTCGTTCCCGCCTGCCAGGCACCCGGGAGGCCAGCCAGTGGCGGGCAATCAAGGGCAATCTGCCGGACACCCTGTTCCAGCAATTCGAAACCCTGAGCCTGTTTACCGAGGGCTCGCTGCCCATGGCCCTGCAGGATCTTCCGGATACCTTTTCACAGTTCCGCAAACAGGTGGAGCGAACCGGTGAGCGCTGTTCCGGGCGGCTGCGAATCCGCACCCTCACAGCCCTGCCGCCTCCTCCGGGTTTCCCGGAAGACAACCGGGGCGACTGCCCGCCCATCCGCGAGCCAATGCACCCTTTACAGTTTATGGGCGGCGAAGCGGCCGGACTGGAGCGGCTACGAGAGTTTCTGTTTGGCAATCACAGCATCGACCGCTATAAGGAAGCCCGCAACGCCCTCGACAGCTGGGACTCCTCCTCCAAGTTCTCACCCTGGCTTGCCAATGGCTGCCTGTCGGTGCGGGAAGCGGCAGAAACCATCAGCGAATACGAAACCAGTGAGACCAAAAATGAATCCACCTACTGGCTCTGGTTCGAGTTGCTCTGGCGGGAATACTTCTACTGGTATGCCCTGAAGCACGGTGCCAACCTGTTCCGCCGGGATGGCGTCCAGCGCAAGCACCGCCACGGCACCTTCTACGGCCATCGGTTCAAGGCCTGGTGCCAGGGCAACACCGAGTACCCGATTGTGAACGCGGCCATGAACCAGTTGCGGGAAACCGGTTACATGAGCAACCGCGCAAGGCAACTGGTGGCCAGCTGCTTCATCAACGAACTGGGCATGGACTGGCGTTACGGCGCAGCATGGTTTGAGGAGCAATTGATCGACTATGATGTGGGAAGCAACTACGGCAACTGGCAATACCTCGCTGGCGTGGGAGCCGACCCCAGGGGCCTGAGGCAGTTCAACCTTGAGAAGCAGACGCAACAGTATGATCCCACGGGCACCTTCGTGGATCGCTGGGGCGGCGATGCGGAACAGCCCGTTGGATTACACACAGTGGATGCAGCAGACTGGCCTCTGTTGTGACAGAGGCTTGGCAGGCGTGACAGATATGACGGACACCGGAAACACCAGTACAGCGCGGGACACCCTGGCCCGCATCATCGACACCACGGCGCCGGGGACACTGCTAAGCTGCGGGGCTCTGGCCACCGAGGTTTCCCGGTTCTGGCAACAGCACCGGGAAGACACCCACCTGCACACCCTGGACACCAGCGACCCCAACGCCAGCCTGGTAATGGACCGCGTTGTGGATCTCGCGCTGATCAGCGACACCCTGGAACACCTGCCTCACGACGAAGGCGCACTGTTGCTGGGCCAGCTCAGGAACTACGGCACCCACCAGATCGCTGTGCTGGTGGGTGAAACGCCAGACTGGGCCTTTACCGATTTCATTGGCCTGGGCTTCCGACGCCATGCCGAGCTGGAAAGTGATAACGGCGCACTCACGCTGTACACCTACGATCTGGATACTTACAACCATAAACGGGCCTGGAACAATCCAGAGAACTGGGCCAATCCGGAAATGTGGGGAAAAGCATGGTGGTGAACCGTCCGTCTTCAGAAAAACTCAAACCGAGCACCATTCGTATCGGCACAAGGTACCGGGCCAACCGCCTGAAAGGCCCCTACGACGCCGTCGTGATCGGTTCCGGCATTGGCGGCCTGACAACCGCAGCGTGCCTGGCGAAGGCCGGCAAGAAGGTTCTGGTGCTGGAACAGCATTACACCGCTGGTGGCTATACCCACAGCTATGCCCGTAACGGTTACGAGTGGGATGTGGGCGTTCACTACATCGGTGACATGGGCTCACCCCGCACCCTCGGCCGCCGGCTGTTCGATTACATCACCGACGGCAAGCTGAAATGGGCACCCATGGACGAGAACTACGACCGGTTCTTCCTGGGTGACAGGGTGGTCAACCTGCGCGCCGGCAAGGAAGGCTTGCGACACTCGCTGCTTAACGCCTTTCCCGATGAGCAGGCCGCCATCGACCAGTACCTGAAGCTGCTGGGCAAGGTAGCCGACGGCATGCAGTGGTACACCCTCTCCAAACTGACTCCGGGCATTCTCAGCCCCATCGTTAACAAGGGCCTGAGTGTGGCACTGCCGGAGTGTTTCAATAAGACCACCTGGGACGTGCTGAGCGAGCTGACCGACAACCGGGAACTGATAGGTGCCATCACTGGCCAGTGGGGCGATTGCGGGGTCACGCCGAAACAGTCGAGCTTCATGGTCCACGCGCTGATCGCCAAGCATTACCTGTATGGCGGGTTTTACCCCGTCGGCGGTGCCTCGGAAATCGCCAAAACGATTATTCCGGTGATTCAGAAGCCCGGCGGCGAGGTGTTCACCTATGCCGATGTCACCGACATCCTGATCGAGAAAGGCAAAGTGGCAGGCGTTCGCATGGCCGATGGCGAGGAAATCCGCGCACCGCTGGTAATCAGCAATGCCGGGGTCATCAATACCTTTGAAAAATTGCTGCCAGCCGATGTGGCTGAAAAAAACGGCTATCAAGGCAAACGCGAACACATCACTCCGTCCATGCCCCACATCGGCCTCTACATTGGCCTGAAGGGCAGGCCGGACCAGCTCGGGCTGCCCCGCACCAATTTCTGGATTTACCCCGGTGCTGATCACGATGGCAACGTACAACAGTTTCTGAAAGACCCTGAGCATACGGACTTCCCGGTGGTGTACATCTCTTTCCCGGCGGCCAAGGACCCGGATTACCAGAATCGCTGGCCGGGCACTTCCACCATCGAGATCGTCGCCCCCACCACCTGGGAGATGTTCGAGCCCTGGCAGGACACCACCTGGGGCAAGCGTGGCGATGACTATGAAGTCCTGAAACAGAAGATCACCGACCAGTTACTGGAAGTCATGTACAAAAAGCTGCCACAGCTGCGGGGCAAGGTGGATTATGTGGAAACCTCCACACCGCTCTCCACCGCGTGGTTCTGCCGTTATGGCCGGGGCGAGCTGTATGGCCTGGATCATAATCCGGAACGGTTTGAACAGGACTGGCTGAAACCCAAAACCGATATTCCCGGGCTCTACCTCACCGGCCAGGACATCCTCACCTGCGGTGTGGTGGGCGCCATGATCGGCGGTCTGGTCACTACCCTGTCGATTCAGGGCTGGAGAGGAGCAGGTCTGGCGAAGCGGATATTTGTCGGATAACCGCGTATTGGCAATACTGGCGAGGTTGCGCGATCATGGCTGCCCAACACCTCAAGCAAGAAAGAGAACCAGTCCATGGCCCTGTTCAGCGAGAAAAATGCCGAAAAACAGTTAAATGCTGAAGCCAGCAAGGTCCATCAAGCAGACCTCGAAAAGCTTCTGGACCGGCAACGCGCCATCGAAGAAAAAGTGAAAGGCAGTGGCAAGCTCAAGCGTTTTGGTGCAGACATCCGGCTGATGTTCTCAATGGTCCGGGATTACTGGTATGGCAATTACCGCAACGTACCCTGGAAGAGCATTGCCGCCATCGCCGGTGCATTACTGTATGTGATGAACCCGTTAGATGTTATTCCGGACCTGATCCTCGGCATTGGTTTCCTTGATGATGCCGGTGTGGTTGCCCTGTGCCTGAAACTGGTGGAATCGGACCTGCATCGTTACGCCGCCTGGAAAGAGCACCAGGAAGAGCTGAAAAGTACACCTCAGGCGAATTGATTAATTTGTGAACTAACGGTAATCTCATCCACCTTATCAAGATACACAACCTGCTTCTGGAGTAACTGTGGATTTCGCCACTCTCATTGGTCTTGTTGGCGCCATAATGCTTATCGCCTCTGCCGTTATTCTCGGTGTTTCTCCAGAGGTATTCATCAACCCCCCATCCTTGCTGATTGTGGTCGGCGGTACCCTGCTGGTTGTGCTGGCGAAGTTCAGCTTTGCCCAGTTCTTCTGGGCCTTCAAATCAGCCCTGCGAGCATTCAAGTTCAAGCTCCCGGAAACCCAGGCCAGCATCGACGAGCTGGTGGAAGTCGCCAACATAGCGCGGAAAGAAGGCGTGCTGGGGATCGAGGGCCGCGAGGTAAGTAGTCCGTTCCTGAGCCAGGGCATCCAGATGCTGGTTGATGGCCAGGATGGCAATACCATCAAGCAGCTTCTGAGCAAGGAGCGCCTGATGACACTGGATCACAACCGCTCCGGCGCCAAAGTCTTCACCGCAATGGCAGATGTTGCACCAGCCATGGGCATGATCGGCACCCTGATTGGTCTGGTTCAGATGCTCTCGAACATGGAAGATCCGAAATCCATCGGGCCGGCCATGGCGGTCGCCCTTCTGACCACATTATACGGCGCCATGATTGCGACCATGATTGCCACGCCCATTGCCGACAAGCTGTCGCTGCGGATGACCGAAGAGGCCCGCATGCAGTCTCTGTACATCGACGCTCTCGTCGCCATCCAGGAAGGCACCAACCCCCGGATTATTGAACAGATGCTCTCCAGCTACCTTCCTCCCAAAGAGCGTGAGAAACAGGCTGAAGCCGAGGCCGCTTAATCATGGATGAGTTACCCGAAGAGGAAAAACCGGGAATTCCGGCCTGGGTCGTCACCTTTGCGGACCTCATGTCCCTGTTGATGTGCTTCTTCGTATTGCTGCTCTCCTTCTCGGAGATTGACGCCCAGAAGTTCAAGCAGATTGCCGGTGAACTCTCCAAGGCTTTCGGTGTGCAGCGGGAAGTCGCCGCCCTGGAAATACCGCAGGGCACCAGCCCCATTTTTGACAAGTTCTCACCTGCCCCGCCAGAGCCCACGGTGGTCAATCAGGTCAAGCAAACCACCGCCGATGAGCAACCAGAACTTCAGACCCTGAAAAGCCCCACCGATGTAGCCGTCAAAGCGGCGATTGACGACCAGATGCGGGAGACCATGGATCAGATTCTCCAGGTCCTGGAGCCGGCGATTGCCGACGGGCGCATCAATGTCAGTCAGGACCAGCGGCGCATTGTCATCCGTGTGGAAGAGAAAGGCTCGTTTCCGTCAGGTTCCGCTCAGCTGACCTACGAGTTCGAGGGCCTTCTGCTGGAGATGGCGGAGGTTCTGGCCACGATTCCCGGCAACCTGACCATTGAAGGCCATACTGACAACGTTCCTATCCGCACAGAACGCTTCTACAGCAACTGGGACCTGTCGGCGGCCCGAGCAGCGGCCGTGGCCAATGTGTTGCTGGCCCGGGATTACGTGCAACCGACCAGACTCGCCGTTACAGGGCTGGCGGATACCGAGCCGAGAGTGTCGAATACCTCCCCCGAGAACCGCGCAAAAAACCGCAGGGTGGAGATCATCATTGATCTTTCCGAGCCCATGCAGGAACAGGAAATTCGCCTACGGGAGCTGATTGAGTCCGAATCCGCAGATCAGGAAGCGATCATTGGGATCGAGTCTGCCAGCCCGTCTTCCGGCGAAATCAGCTGGTAAAAAACACTCCAGATTGGTGCATCCACCCTGAAAACGCACAACCATAGTGCGAAAAACGCCAGCCGCACCCCGCCCGCTGTTCTTGCTATTGCCGCAACCCCCTTCCCGCTCTTGAAATGCATTGTTTTGGAACAGCTCTTGCTAAAGCTGCACCTCATCAATGCATTCCTCAATGCCCTATTCCATGCACAACGGCCCGACAGAGGCCGGACACACAACATCAGGAGCGAATACCCGTGGACATCACGAGTGCAGTAAACACCCTGACCGAAAGCGCCAACACACTGTTTATCCTGATCGGTGCCATTATGGTGCTGGCCATGCACGCGGGCTTTGCCTTCCTGGAAGTGGGGACTGTTCGCCACAAGAACCAGGTGAATGCACTGGTCAAGATCATGACCGACTTCGGCGTCTCAGCCGTGGCTTACTTTTTTATCGGCTATTACATCGCCTACGGCAGTCATTTCATGAATAGTGCCGCCGACCTCACTGCTGCCAATGGCTATGATCTGGTGAAATTTTTCTTCCTGATGACCTTTGCCGCGGCAATTCCCGCCATCGTTTCCGGCGGCATTGCCGAGCGGGCAAAGTTCTACCCTTTGCTGATTGCCTCCGGCCTGATCGTGGCTTTCGTATACCCCTTCTTCGAAGGTCTGATCTGGAACGGCAATTACGGTTTCCAGGGCTGGCTTGAGAGCCAGTTTGGTGCATCCTTCCACGACTTCGCCGGCTCCGTTGTGGTGCATGCCGTCGGTGGCTGGATCGCACTGGCGGCCGTGCTGGTACTTGGCGCCCGCAAAGGTCGGTATCGCAACGGCAAAGTGGTGGCGTTCGCCCCTTCCAACATCCCGTTTCTCGCGCTCGGCGCCTGGATTCTCACCGTCGGCTGGTTCGGTTTTAACGTGATGTCTGCCCAGACCCTGGATGGCATCAGCGGCCTGGTGGCGGTCAACAGCCTGATGGCCATGGTGGGCGGCATTCTGGTGTCAATGCTGCTGGGCCGGAAAGATCCGGGCTTTATTCACAACGGTCCGCTGGCCGGGCTGGTCGCAGTGTGTGCCGGTTCAGACCTGATGCACCCGGTCGGTGCACTGGTTACCGGAGCGGTGGCCGGCGCGATCTTTGTCTACCTGTTTGAGTGGGCCCAGGCGAAGATCGAGCGTCTGGACGATGTGCTGGGTGTCTGGCCCCTCCACGGGGTTTGTGGTTTCTGGGGGGCTATCGCCTGCGGCATCTTCGGTCAACAGTCTCTGGGTGGCCTGGGCGGCGTCAGCCTGATGTCCCAGATCATCGGCTCCGTGGCCGGCGTAATTGTCGCTTTTGCAGGCGGATTGATCGTCTATAGTGTTATTAATGCGATCTCCGGTCTGCGTCTGACCGAAGAAGAAGAGTTCAATGGTGCGGATCTGAGCATTCACCGGATTGGTGCAACGGCGGACGAATAAGTCGGATAAACAGGGTGATGGCCCGTCTCTTGCAGCTGATTTTGTCATCACGCGCTGTTGTGAACGGCGCGATTCAGGGAGATGTGCCGAATCATGCTGATCCAGACGCCGGCCGAAGGCCTGTACGATGAATTGTTCGATAAAGACAACCGGGTGCGTCCCCAATGCCGGATGCTCGAAAACTGGCTCCTCAACTCCAATGAGGAGCTGATTGCCGAAAAGCGCCGGGAAGCCGATGTGCTGTTCCAGCGGCTCGGCATCACCTTCAACGTGTATGGTGAGGATAAGGGGGCGGACCGCCTGATCCCCTTCGACCTGATCCCGCGAGTCATCTCCGCCAGCGACTGGCATACACTGCAAACCGGTTTGCGGCAGCGGGTCCAGGCCCTGAACCGCTTCCTCCATGACATCTATCACGACTACGACATCGTCAAGGCCGGCGTGATCAGTGCCGAGCAGGTGTTTGCCAACCCCCAGTACCAGCCGGGGATGCAGAACCTTAAGCTGCCCCGCAACCTGTATTGCCATATCGCCGGCATCGACCTGATCCGCCACAGCGATGGCGATTTCTATGTGCTTGAGGACAACCTCCGCTGCCCCAGCGGTGTGTCCTACATGCTGGAAAACCGCCGGATGATGATGCGGCTGTTCCCGGAACTGTTTACCCACTCCGCCGTGGCGCCGGTAGAACACTACCCCAACCTGCTGGGGGAAACCCTACGGGCGGCGTCACTCAAGCCCGACCCGACGGTGGTTGTGCTCACACCGGGCCGGTTCAACAGCGCCTACTTCGAGCATGCGTTCCTGGCCCGGCAAATGGGCGTGGAACTGGTGGAAGGGGCCGATCTGTTCGTGGCCCAGAACAGGGTTTACATGAAAACCACGGTGGGCCCGCAACAGGTGGATGTGATCTACCGGCGGCTGGACGACGACTTCCTGGACCCTCTGGCTGGCAATCCGGACTCCATGCTCGGCGTCGCCGGCCTCTACGCCGCCTACCGCACCGGCAACGTGGTTCTGACCAACGCCATGGGGACAGGGGTTGCCGATGACAAGTCCATCTACCCCTATGTGCCGGACATGATCCGGTTCTACCTGGACGAAGAACCCATCCTGAAAAATGTCCCGACCTGGCAATGCCGCAAACCGACAGACCTTCAGTATGTGCTGGATCACCTGCCAGAGCTGGTGGTGAAAGAAGCCCAGGGTGCCGGTGGCTACGGCATGCTGATTGGCCCGAAGGCGAGCAAACAGGAACTGGCCACCTTCCGCAGCCTGCTCAAGGCACGACCCCAGGACTACATCGCGCAGCCGACACTGAGCCTTTCCACCTGTCCGACCTTTGTGGATGAGGGCGTTGCACCGAGACACCTGGATCTGCGCCCGTTCGTATTATCCGGAAAGAAAATCCAGATGGTGCCGGGCGGCCTGACGCGGGTGGCGCTGGAAGAAGGGTCGCTGGTAGTAAACTCGTCCCAGGGTGGTGGCACCAAAGACACCTGGGTACTGGAGGACGACCGATGCTGAGCCGTGCCGCCTCAAGCCTGTTCTGGATGGCCCGTTACCTGGAGCGGGCGGAAAGCCAGGCCCGACTCCTTGATGTCAGCCTGACAATGGCCCTGATTGATGTGCCGGAAGACCGCACGGAACAGTTGTCGGTGCCCTTGCTGGTATCCGGAACCCGCGAGATCTTCCTCGACTCCTATACCGGGATCACACCCCAGAACCTGATCGACTTCCTGCTGCTCGACGAGCGGCACCCGGCCAGCGTGTTCAACATTATCCGAAATGCCCGCGACAACGCCCTGCACGTCCGCGGCAACCTGTCTTCGGACGTCTGGGAGAGTATCAACCAGGCCTGGCTGGAAATGCAGGAACTTCAACGCAAGGGCGTGACAGTGTCCAACGCCAGTTCGGTATTTGACTGGATCCGGGAACGCTCCCACATGTTCCGGGGCGCGGCCTACGGCACCCTGCTTAGAGATGATGCCTTTCACTTCCTGCGGCTGGGAACCTTTATTGAACGGGCCGAAACCACAGCACGCGTCCTCGATATCCGTCATGTTATGGCCATGAAAGCCATGGAAGATCACGCCACCCAGGCATTTTTCGAGTGGACAGCCGTGCTGCATTCCCTGGCCGCCTTTGAGGCCTACCAGAACACCTACGGCCATAACCTTGATGCCATGAGCGTTGCCGAACTGCTGATCCTGGCGCCGGACGTTCCCCGCTCACTGCATGGCTGCCTGCGGGAAATTGCCAGCTTGCTGGAACAGGTGGAAAGTGGCGATGCGCGGGGGTCGCGGCGCCTGGCCTCAAGCCTTTATGCCAATATCCGGCACGGCGACCGGGACTACATTGCCGAACGTGGCCTTCACAATTATCTGGTGGATTTCCTGGACCGTATCCAGCTCATTGGCGGCCAGATCCAGAAAGACTACATGGGGTGGCAGGGATGAGACTTCATATCCGGCATGAAACACGGTACACCTACGAAACACCGGTGAGTGACAGCATCCAGTATATCCGGCTGACGCCCCGCAACACGCCTCAGCAACGTATCCATGACTGGCACCTGCAGGCGCCGGGTGAAGCCAGCCAGATGGTGGACGGCTTCGGCAACCCGGTCACGGTGATGTCCCTCGACAAGGCAGTCAACGAGATTGTTCTGACCGCCGAAGGTATTGTCGACCTCACCGGAAAACCACTGACCCGGGACGATTCCCCGTTCCCGCCGGAGGTCTTCCTGCGCCAGACCCCGCTCACCGAAGCGGACGAAGCCCTGAAGGCCCTGGCCGTTCAGTACCCTTCCAATAAAAGGGGCCTGATCCGGCTGATGAAACACCTGCGGGAGCATGTGGCGTTCATGCCCGGGGCCACCACCGTAACCCATACTGCCAGCGAGGCGTTCAAACTGAAAGCCGGCGTGTGCCAGGATCACACCCACATGTTCCTTGCCTGCTGTCGGCACATCGGCGTGCCCGCCCGCTATGTGAGTGGCTACATACACTCGTCGAACGACGCCCACGTGGCCACCCATGCCTGGGCCGAAGCCTGGATCGGCCGCAACTGGCAAACCTTTGATGTGGTTAACACCCTGAACGTGGCCGAGAGCCACATAAAACTGGCGGTGGGACTGGATTACCGGGATGCCGCACCAGTGCGTGGCGTTCGGGCCGGCGGGGGTATGGAGCAGATGGAAACCCGGGCCTGGGTAACCAACCCGGCAGGCAACCAGTAACAAAAAGCCCGCAAACACCACAATAAAGCGCTCACACTTAACCCGAGGAGTTGATTAGACTACGCGCAAGATAGCAAGCCTTGCAGGAGGGCTTCATGACCTATTGCGTCGCGATGCGGCTGGCCGATGGCCTGGTGTTCGCATCAGACTCCCGGACCAACGCCGGCTTTGACCAGATCTCCACCTTTCGCAAGATGCACGTGTTTGAGAAACCGGGCGAGCGCGAACTGGTCCTGCTCTCTGCCGGCAATCTGGCCACCAGCCAGAGTGTGATCAGCCTCCTGGAGCGCCGGACCGGAACCGATGTGCACAATGTTTTGAGTACCGGCTCCATGTTCGAGACGGCGGAAATCGTTGGCCAGACCATGCGGGAAGTGATCCGCCGCGACAATCCGGACGGCAAGCTCGGCCATGTGGATTTCAGCTGCTCGCTGATTCTCGGGGGGCAGATTCGCGGTGAGGATCCGAGACTTTTCAACATCTACCCGGAAGGCAACTTCATTGAGGCCACGGAGGAGACACCCTTCTTCCAGATTGGCGAATCCAAGTACGGCAAACCGATTCTGGACCGGGTCATCAGCTACAGGACACCCCTGAACCGCGCCTATCAGTGCGCCCTGATCTCATTCGATTCCACCATGAAGAGCAACCTCTCGGTCGGCATGCCCATTGATGTCGCCATCTACCAGCGGGATGCCCTCAAGCCCTGCTTTACCGAGCGGGTCGAGGAAAACAGCAACTACTTCCATGAACTCCGGCAGCAATGGCACGAAGGCATTCAGGTGCTGTTCAATCAGCTGGAACCGCCGGTTCTTGGCACCCGTTAATTGCCATAGTTCTTAATTGCCATAACCCGTGAGTTCCATATAGCCCACACCAGAGTGACTGCCAGAGACAGCAACGGGGCTTTCCCAATATGGGTAAAGCCCGGTGTTCCGGTAGTCCCCTGCAGGGGCAGACACCTTGAGGCTGACCCCGTAATCCGGCACTTCCAACTGCCACTGGCGAGGGTAGCTATCCGGCCCGGAAATGGGCGTCATCCGGAGCTGACCGGGTGTGAGCGCCACCGGTTCTCCCCGCGCGGGAATCCAGGTGCCGGACCGAAAAGCGCCACCCTCCTCCCTCAGTTGAAAGGCCATCAGCTTATCACCCGACTCCAGATGCAGGGCAAACCAGTCCCAGCCCTGTTGTCCGGTCTTCAGAAACTGGCTGCTCCATTCCCGGTCAAACCAGCCTTTTCCGGAAACGGCCAGAGTCCGGTCGCCGAGGGTAACCGTGCCCTCAATCTGAATATCCACCAGACTGAAGTACATGGAGCCTTCGCCACTGGCGGATTTGGCACTGAAGCCCTGATCACCGTGGGCCACCGGCTCGCCGTTGATCTGAAGGGAAAGATCGTAGGACCAGTTGTCCGCCGACACCTGCAAACGCCACGTCCCGTTTCCCGACAACTCGCTGAGTTGCCAGTCATCCAGCCAGACAGCCGGGGGCTCTGCGTTGGCACCGGCATGGCCAACATCACCCCGGGCCAGCTTTTCGGCAAAGTAGTGCTGGCCATTAAAGCTGACCGCGGCGTGGGCCATCCAGGCCGCCTCCAGAGGCCAGCCTCCGGAATCGGGCGGTACAGCATCTGCCAGTCTTGGTTTGATGGCCTGCCGAAACTGGGTCCATTGCAGGCCCAGGGGGTCACCTTCGGCGGTTTCCAGATTGGCGGTCAGATACCACCACTCGATCCGGTGCTGGGGATGAGGGCCAAAATCCGCCGGGAAACTCAGCCGGTCACCCGGGCCGGGCTGCAGGAATGGCACCTCCGCTTCCGGGTCCGCAACGCCGGCCAGGCCTGCAAAGCCCGCCGGTTCCTGTTGCTCCGGACAGCCAGCCAGAACAGGCAGGAGCACCAGCCAGAACAACCTCTTCATCGCTCACCTCCGGACAGGGCACTGGCACTCTCCGGTGCCGAGGCCGGGCTGTTCAGCTGCCGGCGCATCAGCACGGCAATGCTGAGCCCCACCAGTACACTAAGCACGCCAAGCTCAAGCCAGAACCGGGGATAGACCGCCATCGGCAGGGACCAGCCGAAGGCCAGGGGGTTGATGCGGTGCACCAGAATCCAGGTCAGCCAGACTCCCAGGGGCAACGCGAGCAGTGCAATAGCACTGGTCAGGGACAGCGACAGCCGGGTGAGCTGGGTGGCGGCCTGCCGGCGCGGCAGTCCCCAGACCACCAGCAGCCGGAAGTACCAGGCGCGGGTGGAGAAAAACACCCAGCCCATCAGCAGCAAGGCAATGGCCGCCAGTATCAGGGTCAGAACCGTCATGGCCCGGGTCAGCAGGAAGGTCTGATCAAAAATCGCAGAGGCAAGGGATTCGATCGCCCGGTTGTCCCGCACTGTCAGCTGCTCCACATCCCAGATCTGTTTCAGACCACTGGTGACGGTCTCCATCGACAGCGTTCCCGGCGATATGGACAGGCTCTGGAAACCGGTCTCGAAATCCGTTGGGAGCGCCGACGCAGGGATCAGAATCTCGCCGGCGGGCCGGCCATAATCCGGATAAACCGCCAGTACCGGGAAATCGATAGCCTTATGCCCAAGCTTCAGGGAAAGCGTATCGCCAACCGTCACTCCCTGCCGGCGTGCCAGCTGTTCATTGACCATCAGGCCCTGCCCTTCTGCCAGGCTCTGCCAGGGAGCACCCACCGATTCAAATAATTGCCAGCCGGTCACCAGCGGGCCGATGGGACCCAGCGCAAATACATCCACCACCGGACCCGATTCACCGACAGAATTCATCAGCGTGGCCTGACCCCGGATCACCCGATGCCACAGCCCGGCTGCGAGTTCTTGCTGTCCCGACAGCCAGTCCACAGCCAGGCTGGCATCTGCTCCTTCAGGGACTTCAATGTAATAGTCTGCCTCCAGCCGCTGGACCAGCCACTGGTCAAAGGTGCTTTCGAAGGTCGTGACCAGAGCCTGAACCGCCAGCACCATGGCCATGGCAAACTGCAGTGCCACCAGGGGCAAAGCCAGACGCCGGGCCAGTACGGATAATTCCCGGTGGCGCCAACGAGAGAGCGGATCCTCCTCACCGCCGGCGCGCCAGTCCGCCAACCTGGCGATCAAAAACGGCGCCAGAATGCCGGCCGCGACAAACACCATGGCCACAGCCACGAACAGCCACGCCAGGGCAGAGGCCCAGACCGACAGGGCAATACCTGCGAGCAAAACCAGGGCCGGTAGCAGGCTCTGCCCGCGGCCGGCCACAGATAACCGCCGGGCCAATGGCCGGAGCACGTCCGCCAGGCAGGCCACAAGAACGACCGCCAGCATGGTGGCAACCGGCACCAGCCAGCCGCCATCCTGCCCCGCGTACAAGGGTGTATCAAAAAGTCCCTCCAGGGCCCGCCCAAACCCGCTGCCGAGGCCTGTCGCTAACCAGCGGCCAAGCCAGACGCCGGGGACAATACACACCAACGCCAGCACCATGATCTCAAGCAGCAAAAGCCGGTTGATTTGGCGCCCGGGAACTCCGAACCGATGCAGCAGGGCAAAGCTGTCACGGCGCTGGGCCAGGCCCAGCAGGTAGACACTGCGCAGCAGCAAGGCCGAAATCAGCAGCACCAGCATGCCCAACGCGTCCAGATTCAGCAGGAAGCTTTCCCCCAGCTCTCCGGTGTCGGGCCCGACGGTGAAAGGAGCGATCCGGTAACCCGACGGCAGGGCTGAACCACTGTCAGGACCGGACAGCAGCAACGACAGCACACCCTGCGAGTCTTTCTGTCCTTTCTGCCCTATCGCCAGCCCGGCGGCCTCACTGATATCCACAAAAGGGGCGCCATCCAGTTCACCGCGCCAGGGTTCGTTATCCTTTGCGGACCTGTCAAAACAGGCCGCCGCCAGGGGATCAACACCCACTATACGTCCGGCCCCCGGCGATGCCACTTCCAGCCAGGGCATGACACACAGGCCGGCCCGCCTGAGTGCGACAAAGTCCCGCACGGAAACCGGCTCACCATCGGCCCGTGTCACCTGCTGGCGCTCGGCCACCGCCGACTCACTCTGATCAAGGCTGGCCCGGGCCTGGCTGGTAAGGTGATGAACACCGGTCCATAGCATGGTCGCCAGCACAATCATGGTGGCCAACGCCAGCAATTGTAGTGGGTGACGGCGATAGTGGCTGAACAGGGCGGCCAACAGGGTCATGGGGGGCTCAGGTTTCAGGCTGGTGCCCGAGATCCAGGTGGTGATTGCATCGGGTCGCCAGTTCGGCATCGTGGGTTGCGAGAATCAGGCCGCAGCCATGACGGGCCTGAAGATCGAAGAGTTGCCGGGTGACCGCTTCGGCAGTGTGGCGGTCCAGGCTACCGGTGGGTTCATCCGCCAGGATCAGGGCCGGTTTCATGGCAAACACCATGGCCAGGGCAGCACGCTGACGCTGGCCGCCGGACACCTGGTCCGGATAGCGGTCGGCGAGCTCGCCAATGCCGAGGCGCTCCATCCAGTCCTCGCACTTGTCGTCAGCCTGCCCGGCGAGCCGGGCCCGCAAGCGGACATTGTCCAGCAGCGACAGGGCCGGCATCAGGTTGGCTTCCTGGAAGACCACGCCAATCTGCCGCCGCCTCAGCGCTGCCCACCGGGCCTCTGCCTGTCTGCTCCCGGCAGGTTTGCGGCTGTCAAAAACCTCCTCCAGCACCTGAATTCTGCCTGCATCCGGTTTTTCCAGACCGCACAGAATATTGAGCAAGGTACTTTTGCCCGAACCCGAGCGGCCAGTCAGCGCCAGTGACTCGCCCCGCCCCAGTTGCAGGGAGAGATCGCTCAGCACCGACACCGACTGAGTGCCGCTGCGGAACTGTTTATTCAGGCCTCGGACCGCGAGCAAAAGATCCACCATGATTTCCCGTTCAGGTTATTCGGGAGCCCCCAGGGGCTCGGCAACAGTACCCTGCCGGAGTGCCCGCCACTCACGGAACTGTTCCAGCCAGGACAACAGCGCCGGAACAACCACCAATACCAGAATCGTCGACAGTCCCAGTCCGAAAGCAATGGACGTGGCCATGGGAATCAGGAACTGCGCCTGAAGGGACGTTTCAAACAGCAATGGCAGAAGGCCACCAATGGTTGTCAGGGACGTCAGCAATACCGCCCTCACTCGTTGCACGGCGGCCTCGTTGAGTGCATCGGTAATACCCAGCCCCTTCTGCCGCTGCTGATTATAGAAAGCTACGAGAATAATGGCGTTATTGACCACTATGCCAGATAGACCGAAGAGCCCGAAAAGAGACAGTATGGTCAGCTGCAACCCCATCAGCCAGTGCCCCAGCAGCGCACCCACCAGGGCAAACGGGATGATGGCCATGACGATCAGTGGCAGGCTCCAGGACGCAAACACCCAGGCCAGCACCACGTACATCAGCCCGAGCCCGATGATCAGGCCGGTCTTCATGTCCGCCATGGTTTCCCGCTGGTCCGCGGCGCGGCCCTCAAAGCTGTACCGCACGTTGTAGCGATTGGCAATGTCCGGCAGTGCCTCCGCCTGCAGGCTTGTCAGAATCTGGTCTGTGGTACTGACCCGGGTATTCAGGCCGGAGGTCACTTCAACCGCCAGTTTGCCATCAGCGTGGCGCAGAGCCTGGAAGCCCTGGCGGTGGTCCAGATTCATCACCTGACTGAGCGGGACGAAGCGCCCGTCGGGAACCCGCACGGTCATACGGGACAGGGTCGACAGACGTTCACGCTGATCCCGGGGCAGCTGCACGCGCACTTCCACCTCGTCCCGACCGTCCTGGTATATCTGGGCAATCCGGCCATCGAATGCCGCTCGCAGCTGACTGCCAAGATCCGCAGTGGTCAGGCCCAGGGCCTCACCGTAAGGGCTGACCTGATATATCAGCTGCTCCCTGCCCCAGGGCATATCGTCTTCCACATCCAGCACCCCCGGCAGGGTGGCGAGCGCCTGACCCAGCTCATCCGCCGCCCGTTTCAGATTCTCCGCGTTTTCGCCGGTCAGGCGTACGTTAACGTCCCGGCCTGGCGGCCCGGCCTGTCGCTCCGAAATGGTCAGGTTATCCAGCCCGGCCGGTGTCTCCAGCCGGCCGCGCCACTCGTTGATGAACTCGGGGTTGCGTACCGAGCGCCGGTCCGAGGGCACCAGCTCGATCATCATCGACCCCAGTTCGTCACCGCTGCGGGAGCTGCCTTCAGCCCCGAGAGTTGCGCCCTGGGTGGTCACTGCGTGAAGAATGAAATCGCCGCCAAGGGCCGCTTCGGTCTCGTTCAGCGTTCGCTGCATCTGGCCGAGGAAGTCGTCCACCGTTTCCTGATTGGTGCCGGCGACAAAGCTGGCGTTGGCATAAAATACCGAGGGCTCCGGCGTCGGGAAAAAGTTGAAGCCGAGCCGGCCACCGGCCAGCAGCCCGACGGTCACAAGGGCCAGGGCAATAGCGCTGGCAACCGTGGCACCCCGGTGCTCCAGGCTATAACGGGAAAACCGGCGAAACCGGCCTTCCCGGAACCGATCAAAGCTTTGCTCAAAGCCATGCCGGAACCTCTCAACCGGGCCTGGTTTTTTCGGCTCAGACACCGCCTCCCCTGCTTTTTTCTTGCGGCGGGGAACAAAGGCGTGCCGCAGGTGTGCCGGCAGAACGATGAAACATTCCAGCAAGGAGGCCACCAGCACACAGATCATTACCAGTGGAATATCGCCGAGAATATTACCGATCACGCCGCCCACCACCAGCAAGGGCATGAAGGCCGCGACCGTGGTCAGGGACGACGCCAGCACCGGCCAGACCATCCGTTTGGCGGCCCCCTCGGAGGCATAGATCGATTCTTCCCCCATGCGGGCGTGGGCGTCGGCGTCCTCGCCGACCACAATGGCATCGTCAACGATCACCCCCAGCGCCATGATCAGGGCAAACAGGGAAATCATGTTGATGGAGCCACCGATCAGCCAGAGCACTGCCATGGCGGCGAGGAACGCCGTCGGGATGCCAATCGCCACCCACATGGCAACGCGGCCCGGTAGGAACAGGTAGAGCAAACAAACCACCAGCACCAGACCGCCCAGGCCGTTATTCACCAGCAGGGAGATACGATCATCCAGCAACTGCCAGGTTTCGTCGTAAACTTCCAGGTCGATCGTTGGCGGCAGCACCGGCCGGGTGTCCGCCAGCCAGGTTTCCAGAACCTTCGCCGCTGCCAGTGAGTTGCCGTTTTCCGATCGCTGCAACTGAAGCTCAACTGCCGGCTTGCCGTCTTTCTCCAGGGTGATCTGGCTCTCCCGGGCTTCCTGGCGGATGATGGCGATATCGCTGAGGTTCAGCTGAATACGCTCGCCGCTGAGAACCGGGATGTTCTCGAACTCCTGAGGGCTCCGGCGCTGTTCCACGGCCCGCAGTTCCCGGGTCGCATCCTGCTGCGCCATCATACCGGCCGGCAGATCCCGGGAAATGGCGGCAACCCGCTCGGCCACCTGGTCCAGTGACAGCCCGAGGGTTTCAAGCCGCTCAACCGGCACATCAATACTGATCTGCTGCTCCGGCAGCCCGCGGATAGACACCCGGTCAATGCCCCGCTGCAGCAACTCATCCTCAAAGCGATAAGCCAACTGCCGTAATTCGCTCCGGTCCACGTCACCGACAACCAGCAACCGGGCTACAGGCTCGTACCGTTCTATCCGGGTCACCTGGGGCTCTTCCGCCTCGGCGGGGAGGTTGGTGAATTCGTCGACCTGCTGGCGAACATCATCCAGAGCCAGAATCGGATCGGTGCCCTCCTCGAACTCCAGGGTGATGGAGGAAACACTCTGGGCCGAGGTGGAGGTCATCTTTTTCAGGCCATCCACACTGCGTAGGCGCTGCTCCAGGGGGTTGGTAATGCCCTGTTCGACATCCTCGGCAGAAGCACCGCTCCAGACCACACGAACGCTCACGATATCCAGAGCAAAGGTGGGAAAAAACTGGATGTTCATCCGGCTCAGTGCCAGTGCACCGCCAAGCAGCATCACCAGCATCACGAGGTTGGCGGCAACCCGGTGATGAACGAAAAACCCGATAACGCCTTTTCTGCGTCTCATTGCTCCGATGCTCCGGAGTCAGCGGCATCAACTTTCAGGCCGGTGACCGCGTTTGGCAGATGAGTGGTAATCAGGCGGGCACCGGAAACAAGCGCCTCGCCGGACACCAGCAGCCAGCGCTCGCCATTATTGCCTCGGGCTTCGCCAATACGCTCTATCTTCGCTCTTTCCATTCGGCCGTCAGATGACAGCAGATAAATGCTGTCGGCGCCGTAGAGTGCGCTGAAAGGGATCGCGACGCTGTTGGCTCTTGCAGCCCGTTCCAGGGTCACCGGCATCAGGGCCCCGGGGCGGAGACCTTTCGGTTCTCCCTCAAGTTCCAGAATAGCCTCAGTACCGGATGGGTCACTGGTGCCGGCGAAGCGGGCGAGCCGGAACCAGTGTTCGTCACTCGCGCTGGAGGCCATGAGGGGCTCTCCCCGCTCCAGGGCATCCAGCAATTCGGCACGAAACATTTCCGGCACCCGCGCCCTGAGCTCGAGGCCCTCGACAGGATACAGCGAGAGCAGGGGCTCGTTCCGGCTGACCTGGTCACCCCGGGCCACTTGAATGCTGGTCACAATGCCGTCAAAGGGGGCGGTCATTCGGGCCCTGGCGGCATCCCGCCGGGTGCTGTCGAGGTTGGCTTCAGCCTGGGCCAGCTTTGCCTCCAGGCTCTGCAGACGGGCCGGATGCTCGTCAATGGCCCGCTGCCGGGTGTTCACGGTCAGCTCCGCACGGGCAGAGGCATCAGTGGCAGCTTCCAGTGCCTCACGGGAAGCCAGGTTACGACTTAACAGCGACCGGGTGCGCTCAAGCTGCCGGCGGGCATTATCGAGAATCGCCTGTTCACTGGCCAACGCCAACTGATCGTTCCGGTAGCGCACCTGTTCCGAGCGAAGCTGGGCTTGCAAATCCGCCACCTGCGCTTCGGCCTGGGCAAGCTCCGGCCGGATATCGGCATCATCCAGGGCCACCAGCAGGTCACCCTCGTTCACCCTTTGCCCTTCGGTGACCGGTCGCTCACCAATCCGGCCAGCCAGCGTGGCTGTGACAGTAAGCTGCTCCGGAGCCAGGACCTCGCCATACAAAGGTAAAACAGGGGTGTGGAAACCTGGCTCAACAACCTGAACCTGAACCCGCCAACTCCGTTCAGTAGCGCTCACTTCCGCAGGCTCCGGGCGGGTCATCTTGAGTAACAGGAAGCCGGCGATACCGACGGCGATTATCAATACGGGGAGGAGTCGTTTGGACATTACTTGCTGGCCAGCTATGGTAGATAAGGCCCGTAGGGCTGTTAGATTCAGACTACTATACAATCACAGTTCATTTTCGGATCGGGCATTTCTTCCCTGTGCGTCATTTTTACGCAGAAACCAGCCCCACAGTACCAGCGGAGAAAAGCGAACTTGACGGTAGAAGAGCATGTTGGCCTCTTGAATGCGAGTCTCATTAATGCACTCATTGTTGCGGTGGTTGTGCTAATACACCATGAGGTGCTTATTCGCCTGAGCGGCCTGCTGGCAAAGATGCGTCAGAGCCATCATTTCCGTCTGATTGCCGCCGTTTTCGGCATCCTTGCCGCCCACACCCTGCAAGTCTGGATTTTTGCCGGCGCCTACTACCTGATGCACCATGCCGAGGCCTGGGGTGAACTGACCGGCAATTTTAGTGGCAGCTTCCTGGATTGTGTCTACTTTTCCTTCACAACCTTCACGACTCTTGGCTACGGCGACATAGAAGCCCTCGGGGTACTCCGATTCCTGACCGGTATCGAGGGCCTTACCGGCCTCGTGCTGATCACCTGGAGCGCATCCTTCCTGTTCGTCGAAATGCAGCGCTACTGGCCTACCCGTTAAACCCATTTGCAGCGGGCCAGCGTGTAGTAAAGCAGAGGCACCACCAGAACGGTCAGCAAGGTAGACATGGCCAGGCCGAAAACCAGCGATATCGCCAGACCATTGAATATCGGATCGTTCAGAATAAAGTAAGCGCCAACCATGGCCGAAATCGCCGTCAGGGCAATGGGTTTGATGCGCACCGCCCCGGCCAGGACCACGGCCTCATCCAGTTCTACACCTTCTTCTATCAATTGCTGAATAAACACCACCAGCAGGATGGAATTACGAACGATGATCCCGGCCAGCGCGATCATACCGATCATGCTGGTTGCAGTGAATTCGCGCCCCAACAAAGCATGACCGGGCATGATTCCGATCAGCGTCAGCGGGATGGGCGCCATGATGACCAGGGGCAGAAGATAAGACCGGAATTGCGCCACCAACAACACAAAAATCATGAATATGCCCACACTGTAGGCGGCGCCCATATCCCGGAAAGTTTCATAGGTAATCTGCCACTCACCATCCCATTTCAGAGTACCTTTCTCCGGCAACGGTGGCTGACCGATAAAGTATTGCTCCGGCGCACCCTCTTGCTGGTTCAGAAGGTCCACCATGGCAAACATGCCGTACAACGGTGAATCGGTCTCACCGGCCATGTCCGCTGTTACGTAGGTCACCGGCAGCAGATCTTTGTGGTAGATCGCGCCCATCCAGTCCGCTTCCCGAACCTCGGCAATGCTTGCCAGCGGGACCAGGTTACCGGTGCGGCCTCGCACATTAAGGGACAGCAGCACCGATGGCTGAGCCTTGTCCCCTTCGCTCAGAATCACCCGGATTGGCACCGGATACTTGGCGTGGTCATCGTGCAGGAAGCTGACGCTGGTTCCGCCAAGGGCCGTCTGCAAGGTACCAACCACCTGGGCCTGGGAGACTCCCAGCCTTGCTGCACGGTCCCGGTCCACCACCACTTCCCACTGCCTGGTGGGCGCTTCCAGGGTGGTATCAATATCCACCAGGCCGTCTACCTGCGTCATGCCTTCCGCCACCTTACGAGCCAGCTCTGCCCGGCGGGATTCATCCACGGCGTAGATTTCGGCTACCACCGGGGACAGCACCGGCGGCCCCGGGGGCACCTCCACAATTTTCACACTGGCACCGTACTTGTCACCAATCTCCGTTAGAGGGGCCCGCAAGGACTGGGCGATGTCGTGGGACTGGCGATCCCGGTTTTCCTCGTGGCTGAGGTTGACCTGAATGTCGCCCTGGTAAGAGTCGCTGCGCAGGTAATACTGTCGCACCAGGCCGTTAAAGTTGATGGGGGATGCCGTGCCGGCATAGCTCTGCCAATTGGCCACTTCGTCGACCGTTTCCAGGTAGCTGCCCATTTCCATCAACACCCGCTGGGTCTGCTCCATTGGCGTGCGCTCCGGCATGTCCACGACCACCTGCAGCTCGGATTTGTTGTCGAATGGCAGCATTTTCAGAATGACAGCCAGGAATACCGGCAATGACGCAGCCGCAATGGTAAGCCCGACCACGCCGAGCCCAAGCAGACGACGTCGCCAGGGATGATCACCCAGGAAAGGACCCAGCACTGTGCGGAAAATGCGCAAGGAGAGCGGGCTGACGCCGTCAGCAGAACTGGAAGCCTCATCGGCTTCAGCGGCCAATTCACCCTTCTTGTGTTTCAGTAACCGGAAGGCCAGCCAGGGCGCGACCACAAAGGCCACGATCTGGGACAGCACCATACCCGCCGAGGCGTTGATCGGAATCGGGCTCATGTAGGGTCCCATCAGACCGCTGACGAACGCCATCGGAATCAGCGCTGCCATGATGGTCAGGCTCGCCATAATAGTGGGCGTTCCTACCTCGTCTACCGCCACCGGAATGATGTCCTTCACCGGCCACCGGGAGTTCTGGATCCGGCGGTTGATGTTCTCGGTGATCACGATGCCGTCATCCACCAATATGCCGATGGAGAAGATCAACGCAAACAGGGATACCCGGTTGAGGGTAAAACCCCAGGCCCAGGAAAACACCAGGGTCAGCAACAGGGTGATCAGAACCGCAAGACCGACAATCAGGGCCTGGCGCCAGCCCATGGCTGCCAGTACCAGCAGCACCACGCACAAGGTGGCGGAAATCAGATCGGTGATCAGCTTGCGGGCTTTCTGGGAGGCTGTGGCGCCATAGTCACGGGTAACCAGCACCTCCACACCCACCGGCAAAGCCCGATTGCGCAATCGCTCCAGCCGTTCTTCAACGGCTGTGGTGATATTGACGGCGTTTTCACCGGGTTTCTTGGCGATAGCCAGGGTGACTGCGGGATACACGTCGCCAGGCTGGCCTGCTTTCCCGGCCTCTTGTGCCGGCCCGAAGCCGGTCATCACGCTCTGGTCGGCCACTGTGCCGCCCCGGCTGATGTCGGCCACATCCTCAAGGTAAACCGCTGAGCCAGCATGCATGCCCACCACCAGACGGCGAACGTCCTCTACCGATTTCAGCAGGGTTCCGGCCTGGACCGGAATGGACAGGTTATCCCGCGTAACCCTGGCCTCCTGACTGCTGGTGTTGGCAGCGGCCAGCGCGTTACGCAAATCGTCGATAGTCAGGTTGAAGCCGGCCAGCAACGCCGGATCAAAACGGATATCGACCCGGTCAGGAATACCACCGGTGGTATAGACATCCCGGGTGCCGGGGACCCGCTTCAGGGCGACTTCCAGCATATGGGCCAGGCGGGTAAGTTCCTCGCCCGTGTGTCCGTTGACCGGGTCGTAGAGGGTCAGGGTCATTACCGGAACATCATCAATGCCCTTTGGTTTGATCACCGGCTGAGTCGCACCCAGGTTTGTTGGCAACCAGTCCTGGTTTGAATAGACCTGGTTGTACAACCGCACCAGCGCTTCCTGACGGGGCACACCCACTTCAAACTGAACAGTGATGACCGCCTGGCCCTGTCGCGACACCGAATAGACATGCTTCACACCCTGGATCTCGCTCATCACCTGCTCGGCGGGTGTGGCGATGGCGCTTTCCACCTCGCGGGTGCTGGCTCCGGGAAACGCCACCATGATATCCGCCATGGTGACGTCAATCTGGGGTTCTTCCTCCTTCGGGGTGACCACCACAGCCAGAACACCAAGGATAATCGCCAGAACGGCCAGCAATGGCGTGAGATGATTGTTCTGGAAAACCCGGGCAATGGCGCCGGATGGACCCACAGGCGGCAGTTCCCGACTCACGGTTTCGCCTCCGTGCCCGACTCGGTGACCAGGTTCAGTCGATCACTGCCAACCAACTCCGAAGGGTTGGTAACCACCCGTTCGCCCTCGCTCAGGCCCGCGAGGATCTCAAGCCGGCCGTTGTCCCTGATCCCGGTGCGTACCTGGCGCAGCCGCGGCCGATCCTGATCATCGAGCACGAACACAGCCCTTAGCTCACTGCGGTGGATCAGGCTGCTGGCTGGCACCCAGAGTGCCTCGCGGCTGGCAACCGGCACGCCGACTTTCACCAGCATGCCGGGAAACAGGGAGCCGTTGGGCTCGTTGAGCCGCATCCGCAACCGGAAGGTGTGAGTGGCCGGGTCGGCGTAGGGGTAGAACGTCATCTCGCCGGTTTCCAGCACTCGGCCATCTGCCAGAGTAACCCGGGCCTGGCGCTCGTTGCGCGCCAGTTCTGCATACTTCTGTGGCAGATCAACCACGACCCGAAGCTGTTCCAGGGACAACCCGCTGAGCAGGGGCTGGCCAGGGCTCACGGCCTCGCCCAACTCCACATGGCGCTCGGTGAGGATGCCGCCATAGGGCGCCACTACCCGGGTATAGGACAGCTGTTCCTGTGCCTCGGAAACCGTCGCACTGGCACGCTCCACCCTGGCTCTGGCGGCGGCAAGATTGTTGCGGGCCTGATCAAACTCCTGGCGCGATACCAACCCCCGCTCATGAACCGCCTCAATTCGTTCAAAGCGTTGCCTCGCATCCGAAAACGCCGCTTCAGCCTCTTCCAGCCCGGCCTGGGCCTGGCGCAACCGGGAGCGCTGCTCACTGTCCTCCAGCTGGACAATCAGATCACCGGCGACAACCGAGTCATCAACATCGAAAGGCAGGTTCTGAACCGTACCACTGGTCTGAGCCGAGACAGTGCTCTGCTGAACAGCTTCGATAACTCCATCAAGATGGACGGTTTCCTGAAGGCTGCTGCGTTCTGCAACCGCCGTCGTCACTGCTCCAGCGTCGGCATTGCCCTGTGCCTGCGCCACCGAAGCCAACAGCCCCAGGGCAATAGTTAAACCTGCAGCAGCAATCCGCCCCATTAAGCACCTCCGGGATAACGCGTTGGTTATTAGGTAATAAGCTAAGATTATCAGCAATCCTCTTCTGAAAACATGCAGGAGAGGCTCACGGCGCCGATGATTTCTTTTTCAGTGCCTCAAACCCGATAATGATGTCCATAAGCTCGCTGGTAATCTCATCCTGGCGTACCAGCCTGAATTGCCCTCCTACCTCCTCAAGCCGATCATCGACCGCCTGTTCCGCCTGTTGCATCAAGGCAAGCCTGGCCGCGTTCTCGGTAACCATCGCCTCCGCTGAAGCATGGAAAACGCTGGCAAAGATATGGTTACGCAGCAACGCCGCAAGCAGCGGCATTGCCCGCATCGTATAGTCGGGGAGGGATCGGGACTGCCAGCCAACCCTGCCGGGATCCGAAAGCAGCGAGGGTGCCAATGGCAACAACGGGCTTACTACCGGTTCCCGCTGCCCCTTCCCTGCCCGCCGGGTGAACACCAGGGTCACGGCAATCCGGTTATGGACATCGCCGCCCCCGATCTCGTCCAGCCGGGTCACAAGGTCACTCGCCAGACGTCCGATGCCATCGGCCGACGCCGGAGGCAGGAGGGTGACTTCCGGGCTGAGCCCCTGATCACTGAGGGCGTCATTCATGCGGGCGCCGACGCACAACACCCGGGCGCCGCCATCCACCCTGGACGCCTCGGTCCGTGCCGTCACGGCAAGCACTTCGTTATAGTTGCCACACAGGCCGTGATCAGAGCCAAACACCACCAGAATCCGCTCAGCGTTTGCGGCGGCGGGCATCGCAATAGGGCCGGTTTTGGCTACAAATGCCCGGAGACCACTCAGCACGGTCTGGTGATAGGACTCAACAGATCGGGCGGCATGTTCGTAAGGCACCGCATTGATCGCGGACATGGTTTTCATGGTGTGAACAATTCCGCGAATACTGGTCAGCGTCGCCGTGCGGCGGGACAGGGCTTCAAGTGTCTGGGTCATGGCTATCGCCTTCGGGCAATTTCAGAACCGTTCGGGCCACCCGCAGGAGCGTTGCCTTTTCATCGTCGTCCAGAGGACGGTTTTGCCCGATACTTTCGGCAATGTCATCAAGCGAATCGCCAACGCCTTTGCGCATCCTGACCATGGCCTCGACCACCTCGGTTTCGGGCAGTCCGTCTAGCAGTCCCTCCATCGCGGCCGTCAGCACCAGCAGCTGCTCGGCGGCCGGAACCGGGTCGCGCTCGGGCTGGCGCAACGCAGCACGCACGGCAGCCCCGCGGCTCAGGCGGGCCCGGGTGTTTTCATCCAGGCGGGTGCCAAAACGGGCAAAATCCTCCAACTCCTCAAACTGGGACAGTGTGACGCGCAGATTGCCCGCCACGTCCCGGAATGCCCGGTGCTGGGCCTTTCCCCCGACCCGCGATACCGAAAGCCCGATATCGACCGCCGGAAACTGGTTTTTGCGCACCAGCCTCGGCGACAGATAGATCTGGCCGTCGGTAATCGAAATCAGATTGGTCGGAATATAGGCGGACAGGTTTTCCGCCTGGGTCTCTACCACGGGTAACGCGGTGATGGAGCCACCCCCGGCTTCCGGCGTGAACTGACCGGCCCGCTCAAGCAGCCTTGCATGCACATAGAATATGTCACCCGGGAACGCTTCCCGGCCCGGAGGACGGCGCAGTAACAGGGACAATTCGCGATAGGAACGGGCATGGTGCGTGAGGTCGTCGAGAACAACCAGTACGTCCCGTCCCTGGTCTGAAAAGTATTCAGCCATCGTCATCGCCGCATACGGAGCGATGTAGGCCAGACCAGGAGTGTCCTCATCGCCGGCCGCAACCACAATGGTGTTCGCTATCTGGCCGCTTTGCCGCAGGGTTTCTATGACCCGGGCCACCGCGTCTCCGCGCTGGCCGATGGCGCAATAGATACTCAGGACATCCGAGCGTGCCTGGTTGAGAATGGTATCGACAGCAATGGACGTTTTGCCGGTTTGCCGGTCACCAATGATCAGTTCCCGCTGGCCCAGCCCGACCGGTACCGCGCCATCAATGGCCTTGATACCCGTGGCCAGGGGGCGGGTGACCGGGGCACGGCTCAGTATACCCGGCGCACTGGCCTCCACCGGCCTTTCCGCGGTGGCCGCCACCCCGCCTTTTCCGTCCCGGGGCTCTCCGGTGGCATCGACCACCCGACCAATCAGGCCCGGCCCGACCGGCACGCTGAACACCTTGTGAGTCCGCCAGACATCCTCGCCAAAACTGACCAACTGCGAGGGCCCAAGCAGGATAACGCCGAGCCGGTCTGGCTCCAGATCAAGCACTACACCCCGGACCCCCGAGGCAAAAACCAGCAACTCGTCCGCCAGGGCCCGGGCCAGGCCAGACACCACGGCAATACCATCACCCACCTCCGTCACCGTGCCCACTTCGGTCAGTGCCAGTGAAGGGGTCGGGCTGTCCAGAAGGGCACCAATAAACTTCTTTACCGGAGTCAGCGCGGGTTCTTCAGCCATGATTGTTTACCCTGCCGGATCCACCGGCGGCCAGCCGTTCTGTCAACAGACCGACCAACTCATCAGTGTAACTATCAATTGTCCAGGCCACCTGGACACTGCCAATACGAAGAATCAGGCCCGGAGCCTGACGAGCATCCGTGGTAAAGCTCAAGGAAAGCCCGGGGGCCAGACGTTCCAGCGCGGCTCTCATCTTTTCCTGCGTGTTCTCGGGCAGGGGCGAATGGGTCGTAGCAATGGCCTGTTCCGCACGGCCAGCCGCAGAGGTAAGTTCCTCCGCCAAAGGTTTCAGCTTGCCGATCACATTCAGGGCAATGTGCTCCTCCAGATCCTCATCCGCCAGATCACGAAGCGCCCGGCGAACCAGCTGATAGAGGGTGTCAGCGCTGGCCAGATGCAATTGTCTGATGAACGCTTCCCGTTCAGCCTCAAGATGCGCCTGCCAGTCCTG
This sequence comes from Marinobacter guineae, assembly GCF_002744735.1. GTDB lineage: Bacteria > Pseudomonadota > Gammaproteobacteria > Pseudomonadales > Oleiphilaceae > Marinobacter > Marinobacter guineae. The sequence goes on from NZ_KZ319340.1 coordinate 402,320, forward strand.
TTTTTCACGCTCCAGCTTCTCGCGGGTGGCGGCCAGCAGGGCATCCTTCTCTTCCTCCGCTTGCTCGCGAATCCGCTCCGCATGGGCGGAGTTATCGGCCAGTAATCTCTGCTTCTGTTCCAGAAACTCGGCTTCGGCGGCGGCGGCCTTTTTTTGGGCAACCTCCGCCTCACCCATTTGCGTTGCAATTTCGGCCTCACGGGCATCGATTCCGTTCAGGATGGGCTTGTACAGAAAGCGTTTGAGCAGCCAGACCAGCACCAGAAAATTGCCGATCTGGGCAGCGACCGTGACCCAGTCAATAGACATGGTTCAACCTGCCGCCGACTGGGCGGCCTGCAGAGCCTGATCCCAGAAGGGATTGGCAAACAGCACGATCATCGATACAACAAAACAGTAGATTGCCGTGGACTCGATCATTGCCAGGCTGACAAAAAGAGTCCGCGACAGTGTTGATGCCGAGTCCGGCTGCTGAGCAATAGCCGTAAGGGCTGCCGCTGCGGCCCTACCCTCTCCCAGAGCAGGTCCGATAGCACCAAAGGCCACAGACAGGCCAGCGGTCAGAATCGAGACCGCGGCAATAAGTGCAAGGTCTGTCATTTGTCTTTCTCCTTGTGCAAGGGCTTGCCAACGGTGGCTGTTGCCGATGAGATATAAACTGTCGCCAGGATGGCGAATATGTAGGCCTGGATCAGCCCCGTCAGCAACCCGAGTACGTCCATCACCACGGGAAAAAAGAAAGGTGCAATGCTCAGCAGGATACCGGCGATAACCGCACCGCTCATGACGTTGCCATACAGGCGTATAGCCAGGGATATGCCGCGCGAGAACTCGCTGATGATATTGAACGGCAACATAACGACAGAGGGCTGGACGTAGGTTTTCAGATAACCGCCGATGCCCTGCCGGGTAATCCCGAACAGGGGCACTGCAATCAGTACCGACAGAGCCAGGGCCGCGGTCGTGGAAAGCGAGGCCGTGGGCGGCGTAAAGCCCGGCACAACCAGCAGCAGGTTCGAAAACGCAATAAACAGGAACAAGGTTCCGGAAAAATACAGCACATGGCGCGAGGCACGCGGTGAGATTTCCTCGATCTGGCTCTGGATGGCCGTCACAATCACTTCAAGCGTCGTACGCCAGCGATTCGGCGGCACATCCGGCCGCAGGTTGCGGGTAATTACCATGGAAGCGACCGTCAGCAAAATCATAACGATCCAGGTGTAGCCCACGGTCTCATTGATACCAACTCCCCAGACCGTGAACAGCGTTGTTTCATCGGGGGTCATTTCCATCAGACATCCTCCGGGCGAGGTCGAGGTATGCGAGCAAGTACAGTCGCCAGGAAGCGCACCAGAAAAAACGCCACCCCGTAGCCTGCAAAGGCCCAAGCCAGAGTGGCCCCGTCAGTCACCAGCCACCCCGCCGCCAGAAGCAATCCGATGCGCACCACGGCACTGGGCAGAAGGATCGATGTTGGCCGGGAAGAGCCCAGTGCGAAGCGCACGCTCACTGCCAGACCAGCAAAATACAGAATACTCACGGTCACACCGACACCAAAGCCCATCAGCGCGTCCGGCCAGTCAACGATCATCATGATCCTCCTCTTCCCTGCTTTCCCTGCCGATCCAGGCCCAGGCAATGAAACCTCCCAGGGTCACACCACCCAGAATCAGGGCAATGACCCAGGGAAAATCCTGGGGCATGGTGCGATCCAGCCATAATCCAAGAAAGGCACCACCGACGGTCGGAACCGCAATGGACCAACCAATCATGCCGAAGGCGCCCAATCCACGCAGTGGACTCATACCAGCATTTTCCCGGGCCTTCTTCAGGCGCTGCGCCCGACGACCGATATCGTCCTCCGGTGATCGACGCTGCTGGCTCATGGCTTGGGCCGCTGCAGGTCGGCAAACCGACGCACCATGCCGGCCTCCAGCCTGGACAGTGCGGATCGGGCAACGCGTTCATCTTCATCCACCTCGATAAAGTTCCTCCGGACGCTGTCCTGCAACGAGTCAAGATCCTTCCCCAGGACACCGCGCCGGATGGCGATATCGACCTGGTCGCCTTTTTTCACCAGAATGCCCTCGTCGATGCCGAAGATCTGCTCACTGCCATGTTCCAGGGTCAGGATCAGCACCGACGGAACCAGCGAGGTGACAAAATCAATGTGATTGGGCAGCATCCCGAATGCTCCGTTTTCCGCGACGGCGAACAGCTTGCGGGCCTTGCCCTGATACAGCACCCGGGTCGGCAGCCGGAGGCAGACTGCCATCTCCGCAGCCACGGTCATGTCACCACCTCAGGCAGTGCGCCAATCATGTAGTACTCACTTTCATTCTGCTCGAATTCAGTCTGCTCCAGGATGGTTTCACAGCCATTGAGTGTCTCTTCGATGGTCACGCGCTTGCCTTCGGTGCCGGTAAAGGCCGCGGTGGTGAAAAACGGCTGGGTCAGAAACCTTTCCAGGCGGCGGGCACGGGCAACCGTGGATCGGTCAGCCGCCGACAGCTCCTCAATGCCCAGCATGGCGATGATGTCCCGTAGCTCTTCGTATTCGGCGAGGGTGCGGCGTACCGCCCGGGCAATGTCGTAATGCCTCTGCCCGACCACCGAGGGCGTAAGCATGACTGAAGACGACGCCAGGGGATCTATCGCCGGGTACAAGCCTTCGCTGGCGCGCTTGCGGGACAGCACCACGGAACCGGACAAATGGGAGAAAATATGGGCGGCGGCAGGGTCGGTGAAATCGTCCGCCGGCACGTAAACGGCCTGAACCGAAGTAATCGCGGCGCTACGGGTCGAAGTGATCCTCTCCTCCAGCTCGGCCAGCTCCGTGGCCAGTGTCGGCTGATAGCCAACTCTCGATGGCATGCGACCCAGCAGCCCGGATACCTCGGAGCCGGCCTGGACGAAGCGGAAGATATTGTCGATGAGCAACAACACGTCCTGGTGCTGTTCGTCGCGGAAATATTCCGCCATGGTCAGCGCGGTCTTGCCGATCAGGAACCGGACACCCGGAACCTCGTTCATCTGCCCGAACAGCATGACGGTGTTATCGAGCACGCCGGCCTCGCCCATTTCCCGGTAAAGCTCCTCCGCCTCCCGGGACCGTTCGCCAATGCCGCAAAACAGGCTGACGCCCTTGTGATGCTGCACGGTGTTATTGATCAGTTCGGTAATCAAAACCGTCTTTCCCACACCGGCGCCGCCGAACAGTCCGGTCTTTCCGCCCCGCTCTATGGGCGACAACAGATCAATGGCTTTGATACCGGTTTCCAGAATCTGGCTTTGGACCACACGGTCTTCAAGCAAGGGCGGGAGCTGATGAATGGCACGACGTTCACTGGTAGCCGGCACCGGCTTGTCATCCACCGGCGCGCCAAACACATTCAGCATGCGCCCCAGTATGGCATCACCCACCGGCACGGTGATCGACGAACCGGTCGCCCGAACCGGCATCCCCAGACCCAACCCCTTTACCGGCGCCAATGCCATGCAACGGACCACGCCCTCGTCCTCCAGCGCGGCCACCTCGAGGCCAATCTTGCCGGCATACAACAGCTCGCGAATATAGGGTACCGGCTCCGGAAACCGGACACTCACCACGCCCCCCCGGATGGCAACGACGGTACCTGAGCCAGGCCCTGGCAACGTGTCCCGCTTCTCCTGACTCATAACAGAGACCTGTTACCCGGCAGACACGCGAGTGCCTGCCGATCCTTCAAGTATGGCGACGGCGTCCTGCAGCCGGCCAATGCCGCTGAGCCCACCGGCTTCAGCAAATTCACAGGCGGCCCGAAGCTTGGGGCCCATGGAGCCCGCGGGCATATCCAGTGCCCGCGCCTGGGCCACCGTCAGTTCGGAAACCGGCGCAGCCTGATCAGTCCCAAAATCCCGGTAGACCGCATCCACATCGGTCAACAGGAGCAGCGCATCCGCGCCCAGCTGTCTCGCCAGAAGCGCGCTGGCGGCGTCCTTGTCGATAACCGCTTCAATGCCCATCATGCTGCCGTCTTCCCGCCGCAGCACCGGTATCCCGCCACCACCGGTGCAGACCACGACCACACCCTGCTCCAGCAATAACTGGAGCACTCGCAGATCCGGTATTTCCAGCGGTTTTGGCGAGGGCACTACACGTCGCCACTTGTCACCGTCCGGCGCAATACTCCAGCCTGCGCCTGCTGCCCGGCGCTCAGCCTCTTCGCGCTCATAGACCGGCCCGACAAACTTGGTTGGTTTGGCAAAGGCCGGATCTTTCGGGTCCACCACCACTTGCGTCAACAGGGTTGCGACCGGCCGGTCATGCTCCAGGGCATTCTCCAGCTCCTGTTCGATCATGTAGCCGATCATGCCCTCGGTTTCCGCACCCAAAACATCCAGCGGGTAAGCCTCATCCGGCTTGTAGGACGCCCCCTGCAAGGCCAGCAACCCCACCTGAGGGCCGTTGCCATGGGTAATCACCAGGTCGTGTCCGGCCCGGACAATCTCTGCTAGCGACTGCGCCGCGATTTTTACGTTGTTACGCTGAGTCTCTGCTGTCAGCGGCTCTCCGCGTTTCAGAAGGGCGTTACCACCCAAAGCTGCCACCACCAGCATGTCAGCCTCCCAGGGTCGCCACGAGGACGGCCTTGATGGTGTGCATCCGGTTCTCGGCCTGGTCGAAAACAATGGAGGCCGGGCTTTCAAACACGTCGTCAGTCACCTCCATGGCATCAATGCCATGGGTCTCCTGAATCTCTTTCCCCACCACGGTCTCGGTGTTGTGAAAGGCCGGTAGACAGTGCATGAACCGCACCCGGGGATTGCCGGTTTTCGCCAGCAGCTCCGCATTGACCTGGTAAGGCATCAGCAGTTTGATGCGCTCGGCCCACTTTTCTTTTGGCTCACCCATCGAGACCCAGACATCGGTATAGACGAAGTCGACACCGGCAACGGCGGCATCAATGTCATCAGTGATTGTGATGCGGGCACCGGTTTCCGCCGCCAGAGCTCTTGCCTCGTCCTGCACCGCCTGATTCGGCCAGCAGACCTGAGGCGCGCACAAGCGCACGTCCATACCCATTTTGGCACCACCAATCAGCAGGCTGTCGCCCATGTTGTTGGCGGCATCGCCGATGAAGACGTAGGCCACCTCCCGCAGAGGCTTTTCCACATGCTCCTGCATGGTCAGGAAATCCGCCAGAATCTGGGTCGGATGGAACTCGTTGGTCAGCCCGTTGTAAACCGGCACGCCGGAGAACTGCGCCAGCTCCTCCACAACCGACTGCCCGAAGCCCCGGTACTCGATGGCATCGTAGACCCGGCCAAGCACCCGCGCCGTGTCTTTCACCGACTCCTTGTGCCCTATGTGGGTGCCGGTAGGACCCAGGTAGGTCACTCTCGCGCCCTGATCATAGGCGGCAACCTCGAACCCGACCCGGGTTCGGGTGGAATTCTTTTCGAAGATCAGCGCAATGTCCTTGCCTTGCAGCTTCGGCACCTCAGTGCCGGCGTACTTGGCGGTTTTGAGGTCTGCGGACAGCTTCAGCAGGAAACTGATTTCCTGTGTCGTGAAGTCTCGCAGCGTCAGAAAATGTCGGTTCTTGAGGTTAAAAGCCATGGACCTTCTCCTTCGCTGTCAGACAGCATCCCTGATGGTTGGGCAGCTCATGCACCGACCGCCGCCCCGGCCCCGGCCCAGCTCGGCACCGGGGATGGTCAGAACCTCGATGCCCGCTGCTTCCAGGGCCGCGTTGGTATCGTCGTTGCGGTCATAACCGACCACCACCCCGGGGCTCAGCGCCAGCACGTTGTTACCGTCGTTCCACTGTTCCCGTTCACGCTCTTCCGGGCTATCACCACCGGTGGGCACAACTTCAAGTGCCGGGAATCCAAGAACCTCCGCAACCACCTCAAACAGGTGACGTGAGTCCTGTTTGAAGGCCAGTGTCTTATCACCCTCGCCGGGCCTCAGGTCATAGCAGACCACGGCATCCGCCACCTCCTTGAAGGCGGTGACCACATTGCCGCCACAGAAGGTAAAGACCGTATCCAGGTGCATGGCGGAACGGGATTTGGGCAGCTGGCAGGCAATGACCCGATCCACCATACCGCCATCGAACAGGGCTTTTGACAGCTGCCCAATGGCCTGGGGTGAGGATCGCTCACCCATGCCCACCAGGACCGTGCGATTGCCCAGGGGCATGATATCCCCACCCTCCAGGGTGGCCAGGCCGTGATCTTTCAAAGGATCGCCCCAATGCACCGTCACCTTGCCTGCAAATTTCGGGTGGAATTTATAGATGGCGGTCATCAGCAGGGTTTCCGGTTTGCGGGCAGTCCAGTACATCGGATTCAGCGTTACCCCGCCATACACCCAGGCACTGTTGTCCCGGGTGAACAGGAAGTTGGGCAGCGGAGGCAGCACGAACCCGAAGTGGCCGAGGTGATTGCCAAACAGCCCGGCCGGATCGAAGGGCAGATCCCCAACCTCGAGACCACCAATCAGAAACTCCGCCAGCGCCTTTCCAGGCAGCTCGTCCATCCAGGCCCGCAGGTCCGACACCATGCCAACGCCGATGTGGTTCCAGTTGATCCGATGGTCCAGAATCCAGGCCCGGCCTTCTGGAATCGCCAGGGTTTCCGCCAGCAGCTCATTGACATCCAGAACCTCGGTACCCCGGCCCCGCATCAGCTCGGCAAACACATCGTGGTCTTTCTGGGCCTGCTTTACCCAGAACACATCATCAAACAGCAGGGCATCGCAGTTCGACGGCGTTAACCGCCGGTGAGCCAGACCAGGCCTGCAGACAATGACCTGGCGCAGGGTTCCTGTTTCAGAGTGAACTCCAAGGTGTTGTTCAGACATGGCAAAATTCCTTTTGTCCAGGGTTCACAGCGGGGTTCATAACAGTGTCCCGACGCTGATGATCACGCTGATAAATACGGTAAGAATGAGTAGTAAAGGCCAGATAAACGCGAGCCAGCGATCGTAGGACACCCTCCCGATGGCCAGGCCTCCAACCACAACCGCAAAGGTGGGGTTGATCAGATTTACCAGACCGTTGGCAGACTGGTAGGCAGTCACCACCAGATCACGCCCAACGTTCGCGAAATCCGCCAGCGGTGCCAGAATCGGCATGGACAGAACGGCCAGCCCGGAGGACGACGGCACGAAGAAGCTCATGCCGACCTCGATCCAGAACATGAGGTTGATAAATGCCAGCTCCGGCAGGCCGCCCAGGGAGGTTTCAGCGCTGTGCAGGATGGTATCGGCAATCATGCCCTGCTCCATGATCACCACGATGCCACGGGCAAGACCAACCACCAGTGCGACCCCGAGAAGATCACGGGCGCCATCGACGAAGCTGCCGGTGAGTTTCTTTTCGCCAAGACGGGCAATGATGCCAATCACGATAGCGGCGCCGAAAAACAACGCCCCCATCCTCGCCATCCACCAACCCTGGGACGACACGCCCCAGATCATCACGACGAAAGTCAGCCCGAAAATAACCAGAGAAATAATCTGGGTCCTGGTGAGACTTGCGCTGTGAATCTCTTCATCGTGCCCCTTCAGGAACAGTTTGCGGTGCGCGGGCCACTGCTTTGCCACCACCGAGCGGGACGGATCTGCCTTGACGCGATGGGCATAGCGCATGACATAGCCAATGCAGATCAGCAGGCCACCAATCAGCAGAATAAAACGCAGCACGATACCGTCGGTAAACGGTATACCTGCCGCATTCGCCGCAATCACGGTGGCAAAGGGATTGATGGTGGAGCCCAGTACGCCGATGCCGGCACCGATCAGAATAATGGCGACACCGGTCACCGCGTCGTAGCCGGCCGCCAGGATGACGGGAATCAGGATGGCATAGAAAGCCAGGGTCTCCTCGGCCATGCCGTAGGTTGTGCCGCCCAGGGCAAACAGTGTCATCAGGATAGGAATCATCCAGATTTCACGGCCTTCCAGATGGCGCATGGCGCTGCGAATACCGGTATCTATGGCACCGGTTGCATTCATCACTCCCAGAAATCCCCCCAGAAACAATATAAACAGCGCGACATCAATGGCATTGGCAGCGTAACTGTCGGGGTCGTAGAACCCGGCCGTCGGTGCCAGCATGACATCAACAAAGCCTTGGGGGTTGGGGTCCACGGTTTCATAGGTGCCGGGCACGGCCACTTCACGGCCAACCTCTTCATTCATGGTCCGTTCATATTGCCCTGCCGGGATGATCCAGGTCAGAGCAGCGACCAGAACAATCAGGCAGAAAAGAATGGTGTAGGCGGTAGGGAACCGCGAGGCAAGATCGTTTTCAGGGCTTTCAGGGCTTGCTGGCGGCTTTTCGTCTTCAGTCACGATGCGTCTCCTGTCCTTAATCGCATTGTGCAGACAGGTCCCTCCGGGCACCTCCGGGGGAGGGGGGGGCTGAACACGTCCTCAGGCGCTGCGCGCACTGGTTCAGGTCTGCATGACAACAGCATAGTTCATGAAGTCTGATCTGGAATTGCGGTGGAGCAAATTTTATTCAGGCACAAAAAAGCCCCGGGTGGAGGAGTTGGTTCCACCCGGGGCAAGAAAGTCACCCGCCGGCTATGAGAAGCGGGTAACCGCCATTTCGTTGCTTACCAGCGCGCGGTCAGCGCGGCCCGGAAAGTCCGGCCCGGCTCGTTAATCCGATAGGCTTCGCCGGTGAACGAGTCTTCCTGGCTGACGTGGGGTGCCCAGGTCTTGTCGAACACATTGTCCACCGCCCAGCTCAGGGTCAGGTAGTCCATCAGGGGGTGGCTGCCATTGAGATTGAACACGCCGTAACCAGGGGAAGTACTCGGGTCGAGCCCGGATGCTTCATCAATCCGGTCCTGTCGGCGCGCCAGCATCCATTGCGCCTGGATGACGTGGCCCATATGGTGCCAGCCCAAAGTCTGGATGTACTGCACGGGCGGGATCTGCGGCAGCGCCTGGTCCGTGTCGTTGTTGGTCCCCCGGACACTCGCCAACCTGCCGGTCGCACTCCAGGTGCCATTGCTCCAGCCGAGCTCGCCTTCAATTCCCAGCAGACGGGCACCGACATTCCTGTAGCGAATGACATCCGGTGCAGGCTCATAGCGCAACACGAAATCATCCACTTCATCGACCCAGATGGCCGGGCGCCAGTGCCAGCCATCACTCTGCCCCGCCAGGCTCAGCTCCAGCTTGTGATGCTTTTCGGTCTCGAGGCCGGGATTACCGACCCAGCTGGTACCCCTGGCCACATAGCGTTCATTAACACCGGGTGAGCGCACACTGTGAGAGGCTGTCAGCTCCAACGTATTCATCGGTGAGACACGCCACTCGCCGGTCATGAAGCCACTGACGTTGTCATCGATCACGCTGGTATCGGTAACGCCGTAGACATCCTGGTAGATTGATGCCGGCGACATGGGCATCGCACCGGGCTTCATGATGAACGTCTCATCGGCCCGGTTGGCGTCCATTTCTATCCGGTCGTAACGAATACCTGCGCCCAGGCGCATGTCGCTGCGGATCCGGTGAAATGCTTCGAAGAACACCCCTACGCGATCACGCTCAACATCCGGCCACAGGAATGAGCCCACATTCGTCAGGTTCATGCCGTTGTACATGGTGGCGTCCCAGGTGTTGCTCTCCACATCCACGCCGACGGCAATGTCTTTGGTGTAGTTGATGGTCTGGTCCAGAGTCAGCCGGGCGCCCCGGGTCCGGGTTTCCGAGAGGGTCTGCATTTTCATGGGCATCCCCATCATCACGGGGGGCTCACGCAGGCTGAAGTTATCCATGACATGATCCACGTCAGCCTGCCAGGTCATGAAGTTCCAGCCGCCATTGGCTACCGGCGCGCCGACTTCAAGCCGGACCATGTCAGTGTCGGTCTTCGGTGCATCCATTCCGGAAGCATACTTCACATCCCGTTCTTCCTGACGGCTGACCATGCCTTTTACATAGAATCCGTTGCCCGCTGTCCAGGCACTGTCAAGGCGACCCTCGGTGTTCTCGAAGGCGCTTCGGACCTCATTGCCATCGCCATCCTCGTAATCATCGGCTTCCTCATAGCCTGCGGAAAGGCGCAGGTAATTGTCACGGTCGCCCACCGCGGCACTGCCATTGACCAGCTTGCCGTCGCCGTTATCGGAGCCGCCAAGGGTGAGATGGCCAGTGGTCCTGTTACCATCAGCAAATTCCGGCGCCGCCGTGGTGGCCACCACCTGACCACCGGCAATGGGGCCCCAGCGCAGGGTGCGGTTGCTGGTGCGGACCTCCAACACCTGTGGCAGTGCGGAACTCAACCGGCTGGTGGGCGGGTCCATCCGGTTGGGGCAGGCACCTTCCACCCGCATGCCATCAAGCAGGACATCCACCCTTTCCTGACCCTGTCCGCGAATCACCGGGTCCAGACCTCGTCCACCGAGACGGGAGAACGATACAGCGGGATTCGACTCCAGTCTGGTGACGGGCTCCGATGCCAGTGCCGCTTCAGACAACCGGGCCGCCTCGGCGGACTGGCCTTCGGTGATACGGATCAATAGTTGGTCATCATCCTGAACCTGGGAAAAAGCGGGTGCAGTGACACTTCCGGCCAGTACCAGGCCGATAAGGCGTGCCAGGGGTTTTACGGTCATGCCTGCGGTTTCCTTATCATCACGGGGGTGGGAACGTCGGATTAACTGCCATTAATGATAATGACAAACCCATTCGCCGGCTTGAGACACAATGCCGCACCCACTCGGAGGTATCCCCTCGGGGAGCTCCGCTTGCCAATACGCGCACCTCTGTGGTGCAATCATTGGCCTTTTTCTGTGCAGCCGCTTTTCTGCGGCGTTCGATACGCGTATCCCTAGGGTCTGACTGACATGACTGCAAAACTCGACGAGAAGCTGGAACCGATCTTCCAGGACGTACTGCATCGCAATCCGGGCGAGAGCGAATTCCACCAGGCTGTGCACGAGGTTCTGGAAACCCTCGGCCCCGTACTGGTGAAGTACCCGGAGTTCGCCGACAAGAAAATCATCCAGCGCATCTGCGAACCAGAGCGCCAGATTATTTTCCGGGTGCCCTGGCAGGATGACACTGGTGAGATTCATATCAACCGCGCCTTCCGTGTCGAGTTCAACAGTGCCCTGGGGCCTTACAAGGGTGGCATGCGTTTCCACCCATCTGTTTACCTGGGCATCATCAAGTTCCTGGGCTTCGAACAGATCTTCAAGAACGCCCTGACCGGCCTGCCCATTGGCGGCGGCAAAGGCGGCAGTGATTTCGACCCCAAAGGTCGATCCGATGACGAAATCATGCGCTTCTGCCAGAGCCTGATGACCGAACTGTATCGCCACCTGGGCGAATACACCGATGTTCCTGCCGGCGACATCGGCGTTGGCGGCCGCGAACTGGGCTACCTGTTCGGCCAGTACAAACGCATCACCAACCGTTACGAGTCAGGTGTGTTCACCGGCAAGGGCCTGGAATGGGGCGGCAGCCGCGCCCGCACCGAAGCCACCGGTTATGGCACCGTGTTCTTTACCCACGAAATGCTCAAGGCCCGTGGCGACTCCCTGGAAGGTAAAACCGTGGTGGTTTCAGGCTCCGGTAACGTCGCCATCTACGCCATCGCAAAGGCTCACGAACTGGGCGCCAAGGTCATCGCATGCTCCGACTCCGGCGGTATGATCGTGCACGAGAAAGGCATCGACCTGCAGACACTGAGACGCCTCAAGGAAGTGGAGCGCCGTCGCATCAGTGCCTACACTGAGTTCCACAAGGATGCGAGATACGTCGAAGGCGGCAACATCTGGACCATACCCTGTGACGTTGCCCTGCCATGCGCCACCCAGAATGAACTTAACGGTAAAGATGCAAAAACGCTGGTAGAAAATGGCTGCATCGCGGTCGCCGAAGGCGCCAACATGCCGACCACTCCGGAAGGCATCGATATATTCCAGAATGCCAATATGGCTTATGGCCCTGGCAAGGCCGCCAACGCCGGCGGCGTTGCCACGTCGGCACTGGAAATGCAGCAAAACGCCAGCCGTGACTCCTGGACCTTTGATTACACCCAGAAACGCCTTGAGGAGATCATGATTGATATCCACAAGAACTGTTATGAAACCGCCGCCGAGTTTGGCGCGGAAGGCAACTATGTGCTGGGTGCCAACGTTAATGGTTTCCTGCGCGTTGCCAGGGCGATGAACGACATGGGCGTCATCTGATCCGGCCATGGCCAGCCAGGAGCCTCTCAACCCTGAAGACCGGGTATCCACTGGGCTGACCGGGCTGGATGAGGTTCTTGATGGCCTGCGAATCGGCGACAATGTGGTCTGGCGTGTTTCCGACCTCGAAGACTATCGCCGGTTCGTGCATCCCTTTCTGGACGCCGCCGCCGATGCTGGCCGGCAGATCATCTATCTTCGCTTTGGCGAACACCCCCCGATCATTGAACAGCATCACGCCGTTCGCACTATCGAGATCGACGCCCTCGGTGGCTTCGAGAGTTTCACCAGCCGGGTATGGCACCTGATTGAGCAGCATGGGCGAGGCGCATTCTACGTGTGCGACAGCCTCAGCGAACTGCTGAATGCCTGGGCCACCGACGCCATGGTGGGCAATTTCTTTCGGGTGGTTTGTCCATTCCTGTTTGAACTGGATACCGTGGCCTGGTTTGCCCTGCATCCGGACCGGCACTCCCGCATGACCCTGGATCGCATCCGAGAGACCACCCAGGTAATGATCGACGTACACCGCTACGGCGCCAACGTCCAGATTCATCCCATCAAGGCCTGGCGCCGCCAATCGCCCACCATGTTCCTGCCTCACCGGGAGCAGAACGGCCAGTTCCAGCCGATCACCGACAGCAGTGACGCCACCCGCCTGCAGGCCAGCCTGGAACTTGAACACCTGCACCGCCAGCCACTGCTGGATTACTGGGATCGACTGTTCCAGGAGGCCAGCCGGGCGCTTTCCGAACAGGATAAAGGCTGCATTGCCGACCTGCAGGCGCAGGTGTTGCAGGTACTGATCAGCCGGGACCCGCAGATTCTGGAACTGGCACGGCGCTATTTGTCACTGGAAGACCTGCTGGGTATCCGCAGCCGCATGATCGGCAGCGGTTATATCGGCGGCAAGGCCACCGGGATGCTGATTGCCCGGAACCTGCTGCTGAAGGAAGCCCCGGAACTGTGGCAACAGTACCTGGAACCCCACGACTCCAGCTATCTCGGCACCGATGCCTACTACGCCTTTCTGGTTCACAATGGGCTTTGGCCGGCGATCATGCGCCAGCGCTCAGAAGCCGGTTACCTGACAGAGGCTCCGGCACTGAGAAAAGGCATACTGACAGGCCAGTTCCCCGATGAAATCCGTGCCGAGCTTGCACGACTGCTCGATCATTACGGCCAGTACCCCATCCTGGTGCGCTCATCAAGTCTGCAGGAAGATGGATTCGGCAATGCCTTCGCCGGGAAATATGAGAGCGTGTTTCTGGTTAACCAGGGCGCGCCGGAACACCGGCTGGCGGCTCTGGAAGATGCCATTCGTGAGGTCTATGCCTCATCTATGAGCGATGATGCCCTACGCTACCGCAAACAGCGGGGGCTGGACCAGCGAGAGGAGCCGATGGCCCTGCTGATCCAGCGGGTCAATGGCCGTTTTCATGGCCGCTACTACCTGCCGGATGCGGCGGGCGTGGGTGTTTCCCGCAATACATTTGCCTGGGACAGCACCATGGATCCGAAAGCCGGCATGGTGCGACTGGTCATGGGGCTGGGCACCCGGGCAGTCGACCGGATTGAGGGTGATCATGCCTGCGTCATGGCCCTGGACCAACCCACCCGGCAACCCTTTCGCAACCAGGACGAATCCTACCGATTCTCCCAGCACCTGGTAGACCTGCTGGACCTGGAGGATGGCACGCTGGACACCCGGCCCCTTAGCCAGCTGTTGGAAAACACCACCGATCTGCCCATGACACACCTGGCGGAAGTGGACCGGGCGGCCACCACACGGGCTGAACAGATCGGGCTGGAAGGCCCGGTCTGGCGCCTGACCTTCCGGCCACTGGTGCAAAAGGGGGCCTTCATTTCAAGGCTTTCCAACCTATTACAAACCCTTGAGGCCGGCTACCGTCATCCGGTGGATGTGGAGTTCACCCTGCACCTGGATGAACAGGGCGACCCGTCCTTCAACCTCGTGCAATGCCGACCGCTGACCACCGTGGGCGAAACCGGCCCGGTGAACATTCCGGACAAGTTGCCGGAAGACAGGATTCTGTTCCGCACAGAGGGTCACTTTATGGGCGGCAACATTAACCTGGCCATCCAGAGGGTGCTCCGTGTGGATGCAGCCGTTTACGCCGGACTCAATACCAGCGAGCGTTATGAGGTCGCCCGGCTGGTGAGTGAACAAGTCAAATCCGCCAATACCCCAGTCCTGCTGATCGGTCCCGGTCGATGGGGAACCAGCAGCCCGGAACTGGGCGTTCCCGTGCGATTTTCAGACATTGCCGGTATAGCCGCTCTGGTGGAAGTGTCGGAGAAAGCCGGCCACATGGTGCCGGACCTGTCCTATGGCTCACACTTCTTCCAGGATCTGGTGGAAACCGGCATCGCCTACGCCGCCCTGTTTCCTGAAACCGACCATTGCCAGTACTATCCGGAGCATCTCACTGAAGTGTCGACTCCAGTAGCGCAGACGCCTTCGCCCTGCGCTGCGGTCCGTGTTCATGATCTCACTGGCCGGCCACTTCAGTTGCGGGGTGATATCGTCCGCCAACAACTGGTCTGTTACTTCCCGGATTGACGCCCGGCAATCAGACACGCAATTTCCCACCGATTCCCGGCGACTGCTGCTAGAATCCGGGCCATGGAATGGCTCACCCACTCACAGACCGGTTTTCAACAGGCTGCCCGCTACCTGCTGGGGATGCGGCTGACGCTTGTCGTTCTTCAACTGATGACAATTGCCGTTGCCGAAACAATGGTGACACTGGCGCACCGGGCCGAGGCCCTGATTGTATGCCTCACCTATGCGGTTGCGGCAACACTGAGCTGGCTCTGGTTTACCCGGCGTCCACCTCGCTCCACTGCAGCGGTCACCCTGGTTCTGACCCTTGACCTGCTGCTGATCGGCGCCTGGCTGTACCTGACCGGTGGTTACACCAACCCTCTCGTCTCCTTATTGCTCCTGCCTATTGCCGTGGCTATCATCCTGGTGCCCCTGGGCCAGAGCATCGCGGTAACCGTTGCCGGGGTATCGATCTACACCTTCCTGGTGCTCTGGCATACGCCGCTTACCCACGAACACCACAGCGCCAATCTGGCACAGTTGCATCTGGTGGGCATGTGGGTAACCTTTGCCATTACCGCAGCCATTCTGCTTCTCGTTGTGGGCGCGCTCGCCCGCCGTCTCCGCCAGCAGCAGTCCCAGCTGGCAGAAATAAGGGAAACACGGTTGCGGGATGAACAAATCATCGCCCTGGGGCTTTCCGCTGCCGCCATAGCCCATCGGTTGGGCACACCGCTGAATACCATGACCCTGCTGGTGGAGGAGATGAAGTCCACAGTGACTGGGGAAAGCTATCTTGCGGACGACCTTTCACTGATGGAAAAACAGCTGGGGCTATGCAGCGGGCATCTGCAGCAACTGTCCACGGCAGCCATGCAGGCCAAAACCTCACAACTTGAAACCCTGACCGCCCGGGACTGGATCATGCGGTTGCGTGAGTCCTCCACCCTGCTGTGGCCCGGTGCAGCTATTGAATGGCGACAACCATTTCCCGGCTGCCAGGTGGCAGTGGATGCCACGCTTGATCAGGCAGTCCTGAACCTGCTTGCCAACGCGGTAACCGCCAGCCCGTCCTGGGTTGCCATCAGCGCCCGAGAGGGAATCGGGGGGCGGCTGGAAATGATTGTTGAGGACCACGGTGATGGCCTGGAGTCTACCCTTGCGGGCGCTCTTGGCGAACAGGTTGTGAGTTCGGAAAATGGCCTCGGGGTTGGCTTGTTCCTTTCTAATGCAACTATTCAGCGGCTCGGGGGCACCCTGAAAGCCCGGGTTACCGCCGAGGGTACCACCATGATTATTGATCTGCCGATCGCAACGGATAGCAACAGGTATCAAGGGAGAAGTACGTGAGCGAACACCGGGCCTGGCTGCTTATTGATGACGACGACGCCTTCCTGCAGGTACTTCAGCGTTCCCTGAGTCGGCAGGGCATTGAATCCCGACTGGCCCGGAGCCGCCAGGAGGCCAGAGAGGCACTGGTGGCTGGCAACGTTCACCGTTGCGTTCTGGACCTGAACCTCGCGGGTGAAAGCGGTCTGCAACTGTTGCCGGAACTGCTGGACATGAGTCCGGATCTGGAGGTCCTCGTACTGACCGGTTACGGCAGCATCGCTACCGCCGTCGAGGCCATGCGCCGGGGTGCTGTGAACTACCTGTGCAAGCCGGTGACGGTCAATCAGCTGCTGGCGGGGTTTGAACCGCTCGATGGTCTGCCAGACCTCCGGAATGCGCCACCCTCGGTGGAGGAAATGGAGTGGGAACACATTCAGCGGATACTCAATGACAACGACGGCAATGTCTCCGCCACGGCCCGAGCCCTGAACATGCATCGCCGGACCCTGCAACGGAAATTGCAGAAACATTCGCGCTGGCGCCAGTAAACATAAACACAATCTGGGAAAAAACTGACATCCATCAATTTTCTTCGACCATTCACCCATGGTTTTCCGGTGTCATTCCGGTAGCATGCCTCTACATCGCAACCAATTGCAGAATCCGGATAAAGCCTGGCTGAACTTCCAGTCCGTTACGCAAATTACGGACGGTTAAAATCAGCTCAGCTGCTAAACTGGCCACAGGTCTCACAGGGAGGAGAGTTCGTAAATTTTTCAGCCGGAATTACAGAAACGACTCTCATGCCCAAAACCCCGACCAGGATACACCCTCCCTCAAACATAGACCCGAATCGCCTTGCCCTGGTTGCATCAGCTACACCGAACCTGCTGGTCATGCTTGATGAAGCGGGACGTATCGAGTGGGTCAATCCCAGCTTTGAGCAACACACCGGTTATTCGCTGACTGAAATCCGGGGGCGCTTCCCGAGGGAGATCCTTTACGGACAAAACACTGACTCCGAAACCGTAAAGCGCATTAACCAGAAGCTGCACTGTGGTGAAGTGATCGAAGAGGATATCCTTCACTACACCAAGAGCGGCACACCTTACTGGGTTCATACCTATTGCGTCCCGATTGGCGGTGAGCAAGGGATTGCGCCCGGCTTCATTGCCATCCAGAACAATATTTCAGACCGGAAGAACAGCGAACGCGGCCTGCGCATCGCTGCCAGCGTATTTGACCGCAGTCATGAAGCCATCATGATCTCCGATCAGTCGAATCGAATCCTGGATGTAAATCCGGCATTTTCACGGATTACCGGCTACGCCCGGGACGAAGTGCTGGGACTCAACCCCGCCATTCTCAGTTCCGGTCGGCATTCCGGGGAATACTACCGGTCCATGTGGCAGTCGATTGAAAAAACCGACCACTGGCGCGGTGAAATCTGGAACCGCCGGAAGAACGGCGAGGAATACATTGAACTACTCTCCATAAGCCGTGTTCACCTGGAGGAGCCCGGGCAGTTCTACCACGTGGCGGCGTTTTCCGATATTACCGCCCTCAAGAACCACGCAAGGGAACTGGACCGGGCGGCCAACTACGATGACCTGACCGGGCTGCCGAACAGACAACTCCTGGAAGAGCGCCTGCGCACGGCCCGCAAACATGCGGACCGGCAACGTCGCAGCCTTTCGATCTGCTACCTGGACCTGGACGGCTTCAAGGCCATCAATGACCGGCTGGGGCATGCGGCCGGAGACCGGACACTGCGAACCCTGTCTGAACGACTGACCCGGGCATTGCGCAGTGGCGACACCGTGGCCAGGATCGGCGGTGACGAATTTGTTCTGCTACTGCAGGGTGACGACAACCACGACGCGGTCTATCAGCGTATTCTTGCCACCATTGGCGATCCGGTTCCAGTGGGCGACCAGAGCGTTACCCTGACGGCGAGCCTGGGCATCACCCGCTATCCGGAAGACGGGGCAGACGCCGAAGGTCTGATCCGCCACGCCGACCAGGCCATGTACTCAGCGAAAGAAAAGGGTCGTAATCAGTATCATTTCTTCGACCCCGGCCTCGATGAGCATCGCCGGAATCGCCGGAATCAGCTGATGGAGATTACCCGGGCCCTGGAAAACGAGGAGTTCGAGCTGTATTTCCAGCCCCAGATCCGGATCACTGATTGCCAGTTGCTTGGCTTCGAGGCGCTGATCCGGTGGAATCATCCCGCAAAGGGCCTGGTCTCTCCTGGCGAGTTCCTTCCCATCGTCGAGAACAGTCATCTGGAAGTCCCGCTGGGCCAGTGGGTGCTCAAGGAGGCCATTCATCAGATGCACGCCTGGAAGGAAGCGGGTGAAGATCTGGCTGTCAGCATCAATATCAGCGCGCCACACCTGATGGACCGGAGTTTTGCCGATTATCTGGAAAGTTACCTCTACAGCCATCCAGAGGTGAATCCGGGGCAAATCACCCTGGAAGTGCTGGAATCAACAGCCCTTGAAGATACCAAGCGAGCGAGCAATGTCCTGGCCCGATGCCAGACCCTTGGCTTGCAGGTTGCCCTGGATGACTTCGGCACCGGATTCTCTTCGCTCACCTACCTGCGCACGCTGCCGGTTGACATCATCAAGATTGATCAGAGTTTTGTGCGGAACATGCTCGAGGATGCCAACGACCACGCCATTGTGGAAAGTGTGATATTCCTGGCCCAACGCTTCGCCCACCCGGTATTGGCAGAAGGTGTCGAAACCATGGAGCATGCCCGGGCGCTCAGGCACATGGGCTGCAACTTTGTGCAAGGCTATGGCATCGCCCGTCCGATGCCCGCCAGCGAGGTTCTGGGCTGGGCACGTCAGTGGCAGGAACGGCTGGAGTCTGGCAAACACGGGGATGCGCTCAGTCCGGTTCTGGCGTCCGGAGAAGGCATCTGAGCCATAACGGCCTTATCGGTAACGCCTCTGATCGAGTGTCGTCAGCCGATCGGGGTGAAACACCATAAGACCGGTCACGAAGGTGCCATTCACAAAACCCTCCGGAATCATGAACAGAGGGAGATAGCGCAGGTATTCATGCACCAGCTCATCAAGGGTATAGACGCCGCTGGTCCATAGCATCAGGCACATAACGATGCCGGCAGCGGCCACCGAAATGCCCGCGCCGAAAAAGCCGCAGAAAAAGATGTAGGCGAAAAAATTCCGGAAATTCCGCCCACGCTCCCAAAGCATGATCCAGTGGCTGACAAGTGCCGGCACCATCACCGTAACCAGGCCGTTGGCGGCAAACATCAGCAACGGTTCTCGGCCGGTAATCACTGTAATCACCAGGGCCAGCAGCCCCGAAAGAACCGCCAGAGCCCATCCCAGCATCAACGTTATGACGGTGATACCGAAAATATGAATGGCCAGGCCGGGGGATATTCCCGCCCGCAGCTGCCAGACAAACCCCAGCACCACGGCCGCCCCGAAAAATGAATGCTGGAGAGCGCTATCCTTGCGGAGCGCCTGCCAGTCAATCGAACGCAATGCCTGTACCAGAATCACCAGGAAAACCAGAAGGGTGATGATCCACTGGCTGGTCGATAGCAGGTTTTCTGTCATGCCCATAGCGAAAATACCGCAGAAGCCAGGTCGGGAATGACATCATAACGGCCGGCCCCACCCCCGGCGCAAGCGGTCCCTGATTAATCAGGCAATCTGTCTTTCGAGCTTGCCAAGGTCGGTCAGACGCTGCCAGGCTTCGTAGGTGCTCAAATATACCTCGCCACCCAGATGGGAAAGCAGTTCCGTGCCCTTCAGCCTGTCCATCACCGGCCCTTTGACCTCGGACAGATGCAATCGGACCCCGGCATCTTTCAGGCGCTCATTGATGGTTTCAAGGCTTTCCAGCGCCGAGGCGTCCACCAGGTTGACCGCCGGACACACCAACACCAGGTCTTTCAGTTCCGGTTCCCGGGTCAGCAGATCCATCACGGTTTCCTCCAGGAAACGGGCGTTGGCGAAGTAGAGGCTTTCATCCACTCTCAGGAAGGTGACCTTGGGGCACAGCTCCACGTCGTGGCGGAGCACATTCCGGAAATGCTCGGTGCCGGGCACCCGGCCAACCACCGCACTGTGGGGACGGCTGGTGCGATAAAGGAACAGGCCGATGGACAAGGCCACACCCGCAATGATGCCCGCCTCGACACTGTGCACCAGGGTCAGCACGATAGTCGCAAGCATGGCACCGAAATCCGTCCGGGAGTAACGCCAGGTGCGGCCCAGAGCCGGAAAGTCGATCAGGGTGGAGACGGCGACAATGATGGTTGCCGCCAGAGTCGCCTGGGGCAGATACGCGATGGCTGGCGTCAGGAACAGGGTTGCCAGGGCAATACCCACCGCCGCATAGGCGCCCGCGGCCGGCGTTTCGGCCCCGGCATCAAAGTTGACTACTGAGCGGGAGAAACCACCGGTCACCGGCATCCCGCCTGAAAATCCGGCACCCAGGTTAGCGGTGCCCAGACCAATCAGTTCCTGGTCAGGATCGATTCTCTGGCGGCGCTTGGCGGCCAGGGTCTGACCGACAGAGACCGATTCCACAAAACCGACCACGCTGATCAGCAGGGCGCTGACCGCCAGCTGCTGCCACAGCCCCATGTCCAGGCTGGGCAAGGCCAGCTCCGGCAACCCCCGGGGAACATCACCCACCAGCCGCACACCCTGGGAATCAAGCTGGAACTGCCAGGCCACCAGGGTGGTCACCAGAACCGCCAGAATGGGGGCGGTTTTGGTCAGTATATCCGCCGTTCTCGGAGCCAGGCCCACTCCCATAAGAAGTGGCTTCAGGCGCTTGCGTGCCAGTACCAGGAACAACAACGCCCCGGCGCCAACGGACAGGGTGGCCAGATTGGTATCGCCAATCGACAGGAACAGCGATTGGCCAATTTCCAGCAGGTTATGACCGGAAGCCTGGATCCCGAAAATATGCTTGAACTGGCTGGCAGCGATTACAATTCCGGAGGCAGTGATAAAGCCTGAAATCACCGGATGGCTGAGGAAATTGGCCAGAAAGCCCAGCCGTAAAATACCCATCAGCGTCAGCATCAGGCCCGACATGACCGCCAGCAGAACCGCACCGGCAACGTATTCCGGAGTACCTGCTTCCGCCAGCGGCGCCAGGGCAGCCGCTGTCATCAGGGAAGCCACCGCCACCGGTCCTACGGACAAGGTGCGGCTGGTGCCAAACACGGCGTAGATCACCAGGGGCAAGATACTGGCGTACAAACCCACCTGGGCAGGCAAACCCGCCAGCAGGGCATAAGCCAGTGACTGGGGAATCAGCATCACGGTCACGATGACCGCGGCCACCAGATCGCTGGTGGCCTGACTGTGCCCGTACTTTGGTGCCCAATCAAGGATGGGCAAATAGCGTTTAAGATTCATCGGGAATCTCAGAACAGGTTAATTGGTACTTTCAGGTAAACCTGCCCATTGTCTTCGGCAGGTGGCATGTGCCCTGCCCGCATATTGACCTGCACCGACGGCAGAATCAGCCGGGGCATTTCCAGAGTCGCGTCCCTCTCGGTCCGCATTTTCACAAACTCTTCCTCGGAAATGCCCTCATGAACATGGATGTTGGTTTTACGCTCTTCAGCCACAGTGGTCATGTGCTGGTATTCATCACGCCCCGGCGCCTTGTAATCGTGGCACAGGAAGATCCGGGTTTCTCCGGGCAGCGACAGCACCTTCTGGATAGACTGGTAAAGAACGCGAGCATCGCCACCGGGGAAATCGCAACGGGCAGTGCCATAATCCGGCATGAACAGGGTATCGCCGACAAAGGCGGCATCACCAATGACATAAGTCAGGCAGGCAGGTGTATGACCGGGCGTGTGCAATACCCGCCCTTCAAGGCCGCCAATGGCAAAGGTGTCTCCGTCGCGGAAAAGCTGGTCAAACTGGCTGCCGTCGCGCTGGAATTCAGTACCGGCGTTGAACGCCTTGCCGAAAATCTCCTGAACGTCGCGGATATGCGCGCCAATACCGGTTTTGCCACCCAGTTTTTCATGCAGGTAGGGCGCCGCAGAAAGGTGGTCGGCATGGACGTGGGTCTCCAGAATCCACTCAACCTTCAGATCGTTACTGCGAATAAACTCAATAATCTCGTCAGCAGACCGGACATCGGTAGTGCCGGCGGCATAATCAAAATCCAGGACCGAATCGAGAATGGCACAGGCCTGGCTTTCCGGGTCCCGCACCACATAACTGAAGGTATTGGTGGGTTCATCAAAGAAATGCTGAACGATCGGGTTGCTCATGACTGTCACCTCTATCGGATTAGATATCTCGAGATTTGATTCTAAGGATATACTATTTTGTAATATGAGGTGAAATGATCTTTTCTTATATCCGCAATGTCCCTGATGCATCAACCAGGCAGCCCCTGCCCGCCTGCTTGGCCAGGTATAGCCGGTGGTCTGCCAGGGATATCAGGGCATCCGGGGTTGCCGGGCTATCAGCGAACTCATCAATTCCAGCCACCCCAGCGCTGACAGTCACGGCTATGGCCTGTTCATCAAACACGAACCTTTCATCATGGACGGCTTCGAGGATCCTGAGCACCAGTTGAGGTACATCGCCTTGTTCCACAGCGCTGAACACAACGATGAACTCCTCTCCGCCAAAGCGCGATACAACATCCATGGATCGGGTCTGGCGAAGCAGAATATCGGCAAACCGCTGAAGGATATAGTCGCCTCCGAGGTGCCCGATGGAATCATTGATCCGCTTGAAGTGGTCAATATCGAACATGGCCAGGGCAAATTTCTCACCGCGCCGATTACTCCGGCCCAACATCTCGTCCAGCCTTGGCATCAGGTACCGACGGTTATGCAGCCCGGTCAGCGGGTCCCGGATCGACTGGTTGAGCAGCTCTTCCTCCAGCCGATGACGCTCAAGAGCCCCGGACAGCAAGCCGGAAACAATAATCAGCAAATCCGCCTGATCCTCACGCCAGGTACGGCGGCGCAAGGAATCCACACCAAAAAAACCGGTTACCTTGCCCCGTACCCGAATCGGCACACAAAACAGTGATGACACACCCTGCTCCTGCAACAGTGCCCGTTCAGTTGCCGCTTCGTGGGGCAAGCGGTCCACATCTTCAATAAACACCACCCGGTTGCCGGCCACCATGCCGTCGATCTGTTCATGCCACCAGTGAAAATCTTCGATCGGTACCTCTTGCTGGGTGTCGATCAGGGCCGGCACGCCCTCCCTGCACCACTCATGGGTATTGATCATGACTGAGTAATCTTCAGAGAATCCGTACAGGTAGGCGCGGTCCACCTCGAAGAATTCACCGATGGACGTCAGGAGTTCGTCAATGCACTGATCAATGGTGCCGAAACCAAGGTTAATGAACTCTGTGGAGAGACGGGCGATGAGTTTCTGGAAACCTGCCTGAAACGAAAACTCAGCTTCACTATCGCGCAGGCTCTGCTCCAGTTCCTTGTAATGCTGGATATTGTGAAACTGCCCGTACCAGATGGTGCTGCCATCGGGCTGGCGTTCAGGTTCGGAATGGGCCTCGAACCATTCGTAATTGCCAGTTTTCAGTTTAAGGCGGGCCCGATAGCGCCAGGGTTTGAGAGTGCGCGCCGATTCCTGAATGCTGTCCACGACGGCACCAGCATCATCGGGGTGTATCATCGAAAACACGGAATCGGCGTTTTCATTCAGCACCGAGGGATCGGCACCAAATAGCGTCTGCACCTGATTGCTGACGAAGGGGTAGCGGTGGGACTGCCTGTCAGCACTCAGCCAATAGGTAAACAGGACACCAGGAACGCCCGAAGCCAGCTTCTGGAAAAACCGGGCAGACATGACGGCTTGCTGCCCGTTATTGGACCTGTTCGCCATGGGCGGCACGTCTCCCTGATAGAGGGTTCACCTCATCTTGTAAGAGAAGTGTAGTCCACCCTGACAGAAGCGGCTAACCCCGTCGGAGCACGCTGATCAGAGCGCGTCCAGACGCTCTTTGGCTTCTTTACGGCGACCGGCATCCGCAACATCCCGACCGGGCCTGCCGGGCGCTTGCAGAACTTTTTGAAGGTACGTTTGAGCACGCTCAGGCTCACCCTGGTCCAGCAGAAAATCACCGAAGAAATAATTGGCATCTATGCCGTCCGGATTGATGGCCAGCGCCTTTCGGAGGTAGCTCCGGGCTTTGTCATCATCGCCGAAGCCCAGGGGCCAGCCGGGCACCTGATAGTAGAGACTGCCGAGGGATGTATAGGCAGAGCCGTCGAGAGCACCATCATCTATGGCCAGCGCGGCTTCCAATGATTTGCGGGCGTCCTTGACCAGCCCGAGGGCCCCGAGTCCGCCCTTGGCGCCGGCGTAGGTGCTCAGCACAATGCCCTGCCAGATCAGGGGTTCAGCACGATCGGGGTACCGGGCGACAAACGCTTCAACCTCGGTCGCGAGGCCCTCGAAGGCCTTTTCGCGCTGGTTTTCCGGCAGCTGATACTGAATTTCCGCCCAGCGTTGTTGAATTCCCGCCAGTTCGGTCTCGAGATCCGCGGCCCAGAGTGGCGTGGCGACCACCCAGGCCATCATCAGAACCATCCACTTCATGACAATACTCCTGAATTGAGAAAACGCCGGATGATCGGCAGTTGCTTGAGCATGGCTTTATCGACAATGCGCGGGAGCACTCCGTTGAGGACCACGAACAGTTTCTCCGGCCAGCCAAGGAACCGGCGGCGGTCATCATTCTCCATGGCTTCCAGAATCTGGGATGCCACCGACTCCGGTGTATCGACGCTGTTGCCAAGGGCCCGGTTAAGCTCGTTCACTTCCTCCGGATTCATTTCCGTAGCGGTGGCCCGGGGCGCCACGTAAACCACCTGAACGGCGGTATCCGCCAGCTCCCGGCGCAGTGCCTCGGTGAAGCCACGAAGGCCGAATTTCGTGGCGCAGTAAGCGGTATAGCCGGGGAAACCTATACTGCCGAAGGTGGACCCGACAAACACCAGAGCACCACTCCCTGACTTCTGGAATATGGGCGTAAAATGTCTGGCCACCAGCATGGCAGAGCGAAGATTCACGGTGATCTGGGCGTCCAGTTCACTGACAGCCATGGCCGGGAGTCCTGCGAAGCGATTCTGGCCGGCACAGTGGATCACCCCGTCAATATCCGGATAGGCTTCACTCAACCGCAGCAACTGCTGGTCGAGGTCAGCGGCAGCCAGATCCAGATGTACCACGGACACCCCTTCCCGGTGTCCGATCTTTTCCGGATGCCGGGAAGCTACAATCACCCTCGATCCGGCACGCACCAGTGGATCCACCAGCGCCTTGCCAATACCTCCGGTGCCACCTAACAGGAGGAACACCCGGTCATGCAGCCTCATGATTCCGCTCCTTTCGGCTGGCCGGCAGCGGTATGTTGTGCAACATGTCGCCATAGAGCCGGTAAACCACGCGGGCAGCATCAATGATGGCCTGCTGGTCGTCCGGGTCTGTGACGTCATTCATCAGATTGCGGAAAAACTCGAAGTGTTCCTGGTCCAGGGCACCATGGGAATACAGGTAGCTGAATGCCTCATCAGGAAGGCCAAGGAGCTTCTGGATCTGCTCGCCCAGCGGGGTGGCCAGTTCGATGGACGTGCCTTCAAGCACCTGAACCATCCCGAAGAACGCCGCAGGATTGCCCCGGTTAATCTGGTCATAGAGGTACGACACCATGAGCTCGATGGACAGGTCCGGCTTGCCGGTGCGAATCTGATCCTTGTCGGCGCCGCAGGCTTCCAGATCATTCAGGATCCACTCGTGGTGGCCATACTCCTCGTCGATGTACTCAACCAGCGCCTTGCGGACGAATTCCATCCGCTCAGGCAATCGGGCACCGCAGGCCATCATCAGAGGAACCGTGTGCTTGACGTGGTGGAAGGCCTGGGTCAGAAACCAGGTGTAGGCCTCAAGACTGAAACGCCCCTCGGCAATCGCCTTGACCACCGGCGCGCCGGTGACGTGCGCCCGGGCTTCTGCTGTTTCCTGCTGTAATCTGTCAAAAAAAGCCATGTGAAATTCTCCTGGCATGTTGGATGAGGTTGAACCAGCAACCGATAAGTTGATGAAAATCTGAAAACTGTCCGAAATCAGTGTCGGAAGGTCGGCCTGGATACAGTGGCGTACCGGCCTGCCGTTCGTGGTCAGATGGCCGGCGGCCTGGGTCAGGAGCTGCCGGCGAATGTAGAGTGCTTCCAACCGGGCATAGTCAGGCAGTCCGGCATTGAGTTCAGTCAGCGCTGAACGTAACTGGTCCGGCGAACGGCCATCCCGGATCACCACCAGCGCGCTGGGGTTGGGCTCACCGTCGCCAAATACCACCGCCTGCTGGGCACCCAGGGCCTGGATCAGCTCGCTCTCCAGCCATTCCGGGCTGATGTTGCGGCCGAAACTGGTAATCAGAAGATTCTTGGCACGGCCATTCACCGTCAGAAATCCTTCGGGACTGAGACACCCCAGATCCCCGGTATCCAGCCACTCGTCACCTTCGGGTTCATCGCCCAGATAGCCCAGATGGGTATTGCCACGGACCAGAATGTGGTGGTCCGGGCCCACCATCACTTCAACGTGGGGAAGCGGCTTGCCAACGGTGCCTTTGCATTCATCACCGGGTACGTTGAGGGCGACCACGGAACTGCATTCCGACAGGCCGTAGCCCTCGTAGAGCGGCAGTCCGACAGCACGGCCGCGGGCCAGCAGCTCCGGAGACACCCGGCCACCGCCAACGGCAAGGAACCGGAACGACTGGCTTTCCAGCTGGCCCTGTTCGGCGGCCGCCACCAGCGCCAGGGCCAACTCCGGCACCAGAATCAATGACTGCGGCTGGCTCTGGTTAATGCCCGCTACCAGGCGGCCGAGGTCAAGACCGCTGCTGCCGGTCATCCCCAGGCTCTGCAGGGGCGCCACGGTGACTGTGGCGCCCATCAACAGGGGCAGGTACACCCCCGCAATATTCTCCAGCAGCGTGGCCAGCGGCAGGATGCACAGGTGCTGTTGCAGCTGTACGCCCGCCAGCCGATCTTTCAGGGCCAGTGTGGTTGAAGTCATCTGAGCCGAGGACAGGCACACGCCTTTGGGCGTGCCGGTGCTGCCGGAGGTGAAAGTAATCTTGGCGGTGGTTTCGGGCATCCAGGCCCCGGCTCCGGTCACCGGCAGATGCCGGAGCCAGACACCATGGCCCAGATGCTCACTGCCGGTACCCTGCTCACCGGACAGCAGGCAGTCGAGGCTGGCCCGTTCGATCAGATGCGAGGCCTGGGATTTCGAGAAAAAAACCGGCACGGGGACACACACCACCTCTGCCAGCAGGCAGGCGAGATCGGCCAGAATCCAGGCCAGGGAATTGTCTCCGCACAGACCAACACGTTCGACTCCCAACCGTCGCAACTGGTCGGCCAGAGCTTCGGCAGCCTGCATCATCTGGCTATAACTGATTTCCGAATCCGGCCCCTTCAGGGCAATGTCGGAAGGGTGAGCCAGCGCCTGGCGCTGGAGCAGTTCAGGCAAGGCGGCCATAAGCACCCTCCTGAACCTCATCTCCGCCATCAACAGCCGAAGCAACCGGCTGAATAAACCGCAAAAGGCCCGCCTGGCGAAGAGCGGCAAGCCCATCTGACACCTTGATCGCCATCACCACCGGGTGATGATCGTAGTACCGGCCCCATCCGGCACCGCCGTCAGGAAGCCGGGCAGGGTCGGCATCGCCCAGGACCTGAGTGGCAATCCCCAAGCGATGGAAGCTGTTGCGCAGTTGATCAGTGCCGGTGCACACCACCCAGTCATAACCGGCACTGTCCAGCCAGACCGACAGGGAGGCGAACAGATAACGGCTGACACCGGCTTCAACGCCGGCCAGGTGGGCAATCTCCGCAACCTTTTGGCGCTCAACACCCGGGACCGGCATCACGGCTTCCACCGGAACAGCCAGATAATCCTCCAGAAACAGTCTCTCCTGGCTGGCATTCCTGACTCCAACCGCCGCCAGCAGGGTGCCCTGTGCGGTGGTCAGGGCCAGAAGCTCCGGAATCCGCAAGGCTGGATCAGCACCGTAAGCCTGCAAAAACCGCCGGCGGATAAAGCCCGCAACGGTATCGGCCATGGCCGTCTCTGGAGCAATCTGACTGAACCATCGACCGGCACAACGGATAACCGGGACCACATCCCGCCCATCCGGGAGGCAGCAGGTGGACATCGTTAGCGGGTCAGTCATGGGCGCTCTCTCCAACAGCATCAGGGCCAACAGCGTCAGGGCGCGATGCCCTTTGGTGATGACTGCCAGAATAGAGAGCGAGGCTTAATCGAGCCTTAAGCCCGAGCCATAGATTTCTTAAGCCGGCCTTAAGGTTTTACCGGCTTCCCGGTTAAGGCTCGCTTAAGAAAGCCCGCGTAAAGTGCCGTGGCAGTTGCCGGACACCGGATATCAGGAAGTAGCGTTGTATGAGATCAGCCGTAATCCAGCCAGCCCGATGGAAAAGACTGCTCCGGTTCCTCACTGGAGGCGGCTTCGCAACACTCATGCACTGGTCGGTCATGTTTGCGCTGATCCGGACCGGCTCCGACGCCGTTCTGGCCACAGCGACCGGCGCCACGGTAGGGCTCGCCATCAATTACCTTGCTCAGTACCGCTATACCTTTCGCTCCGGCCTCCCGCACCGGGTGGCGTTTTCCCGCTACCTGGCCGGCGCGGGCCTGGGATGGGGCCTGAACCTGGCAGGTTTTTCCGCCGTGTACGCCGTCACTGGCGTGCCCATGGCTTCGCAGATTGTCGCAACAGCTGTCGCGACTCTGGCCAACTATCTCCTTGCCGAGAAGTTTGTCTTCCAAGAGGAACAGACCAATGACACGCCCTGACCCCATGCTCAGCATCGTCATACCGGTTCACAATGAGGCCGACGTGATTCCGACGCTGTTGAATCGCCTGGCCCGGGTATGCCGCCAGCTGGGGACTGCCACTGAGCTGGTGTTCGTGGACGACGGCAGTAGCGACAATTCTGTCGCGCTGCTGTTAAAAGCACGGCGCCGGTACCCGGATATCCGGTTACTGCAACTATCGCGAAACTTTGGCAAGGAAGCCGCCGTGACCGCGGGCCTGAATCACGCCCGTGGCGACGCCGTGGTCCTGATAGACGCCGACCTCCAGGATCCGCCGGAGCTGATTCCCGACATGGTGAACGAGTGGCGCAAAGGGGCCGATGTGGTGCTTATGAAACGACGCTGCCGCACCGGTGAGAGCTGGGTCAAGCAGGTAACGGCCTCCGTGTTCTACCGGCTGATCAATCGCATCAGTGACGCCCCCATTCCGGTGGACACCGGTGATTTCCGGCTGATGAGCCGGCGCACCGTGGACGCTCTCAACCGTCTTCCGGAGCGCAACCGCTACCTCAAGGGCATGTTTGCCTGGGTTGGCATGCCCACCGTAACCCTGGAATTTGACCGCGACCCCCGGGCAGCCGGTAAAACCAAGTGGAACTACCTGAAACTGGTTCACCTGGCCATGGAAGGCATCACCTCATTTTCCACCCGTCCGCTTCGCATTGCCCTGATCCTGGGCCTGCTGGCCGCGGGGGCCGGCGGGCTGTTCGGCACCTGGGAAGTGCTGAAGGCATTGGTTCTTGGCGTTTCCACCCCTGGCTACGCCTCCATGATCGCCATGATCACCTTCCTCTCGGGGATCCAACTGCTGTGCGTCGGCCTGTTAGGTGAATACGTCGGCCGAATCTATATGGAAACCAAACAACGACCGGTTTTCATCCTCGCCGAGGACAGCGACGACCATGTCCAGGATTATCAACCGACCCTGCGGGTAGCCGGCAATGACCAGAACAATTAACACCCTGCTATGGCTTTTGTGCTCCGTTCTGGCGATAAGGCTGGGACTCGGCGCGATCCTGCCATTTGCCGACACCACCGAACCGCGGTACGCGGAAATCGCCCGAATCATGGCCGAGACCGGTGACTGGATCACGCCCTGGTTTGATAACGGCGTGCCGTTCTGGGGCAAACCGCCACTATCATTCTGGGCCCAGGCATTGTCCTTCAAGCTATTCGGCATTAACGAATTCGCGGGCCGGCTGCCCTCCTGGCTCGCCAATGCGGGCATCGTTTACCTGGTGTACGCCACGACCAGAGCTCTGCACGCCAGAGCCGATACCGATGTGGCCCGGGTAAGCGGGCTGTGGGCCGCGGTCATATACAGCACCACGGCACTCGGCTTCATCAGTGCCGGGACCGTGATGACTGACTCCTTCCTGGTACTGGCAACGACACTCGTGATCGCCAGCCTGATCATCCGGTTGCAGGGAGGCTCGACCCTTTGGGGCTGGGCGTTCTTTATTGGCCTCGCCATGGGACTTCTGGCTAAAGGTCCGCTGGCGCTGGTTCTGACCGGCCTGCCAGTCTTCGTCTGGGTTGCCCTGACCCGACAGTGGCAAACCCTCTGGCAATGCCTGCCGTGGCTTCGCGGCACATTACTCATGCTCACGCTGGTACTGCCCTGGTACATCCTGGCAGAACTGAAGACACCCGGTTTTCTTGAGTACTTCATCGTGGGCGAACACATCAAGCGTTTCATTGTCAGCGACTGGCCGGGCGACCTTTACGGAGACGCCCACGACTTCACCCGGGGCACCATCTGGCTTTATCTGTTGTTGGCCAGTTTCCCCTGGGGTCTGGTTGCCTTGATCGGTTGGGGGCTAACTCACTGGCGTGGTACCCGCTCCGACCGCCAGCAATGGCAGCCGAAAAGTCCTGGCCTCACCGGCCTGATCCTGGCTGCGGCCTTGAGTCCGGCAGTGTTCTTCACCTTTTCCGGTAACATTCTGTGGACTTATGTCCTGCCCGGCCTGCCGTTCCTGGCAATACTGACAGCCGGCCTGTTTTCCGGTACCGGCGGACGGTTCCTGCCCAAATACGCAGTGGCGATGGTCTTGGTCATTCCCGTCATCGGGACAGCAGCCGGCATCTGGTATGCCCTGAATCCCGGCGAATTGAAAACCGAGCGTGAACTGGTGGCACGGGTGGATGCGCTCCCCGGTGTTTCTCCTGATGATCTGTTTTATCTGGACAGGGCACCCTTCTCGGCACGCTTTTACAGCCACGGGGATGTCCGCATCCTGTCGCAGGAGGCTCTCGCACTCCGCCTCACCCAGGGCACCGTGGACAAACCGTTACTGCTAGCGGTGGATAACCGCAACAAATCCATGATCCAGACGCTGCAGGCCCGGGCCGAAGCGGTTGATGGCAGCCAGCGCTATACCCTGTTCCGACTGATTCAGGACGCCTCCCGCACCGCCGAATCGGATACCGTGAAGAAAGAGCGGCAAAGCGGCTGAGATCCTTTACACTTTCACTCTGAACACTTTTCCCGATACGGATTCCGTTCGATGCGCATACTCCTGGTAGAAGACGACCACCTGCTTGCCCGCACCATGCTGGACATGCTGCGGGAAGACCAGAACACCGTGGACTGGCTGGATGACGGCCAGCAAGCGCTGAATGCGCTGGGAGAGGAGCACTTTGACCTCGCTATCCTGGATCTGACACTGCCCCGGGTGGACGGCCTCGATATCGTCCGGCGCAGCCGGCAAGAGGGCAACCAGACCCCGATTATCATCCTGACCGCCAGGGCCGACCTGGAGGAGAAACTGCAGGGCCTGGATGCTGGTGCGGACGATTACCTCACCAAGCCCTTTGCCATGGCCGAACTCAAGGCCCGGATCAGAGCCGTAACCCGGCGCGGACGGGCAGACAGTCCGTCCGCCGGACTAAGTGTGGGCCGCCTCACCCTGCATCCGGATACCGGGAGTCTTTCGATCAATGGCGACAAGGTCGCACTGCCCCGCAGCGAATTCCAGATCCTGCATTACCTGATGCGCCACCCGGACCAGGTCGCCACCCGCCGCCGACTGGAAGAACAGTTGTATGGCTGGGAGCCAGGCGCCGAAAGCAACGCCCTGGAAGTACATGTTCACCACCTGCGCCGAAGGATTGGCAAATCCACTATCCGCACGCTCAGAGGCGTGGGCTATCTTCTGGACAGCGAGGCAGCCAGCCGGGAGCCATCGGAATGAGCCTGACGCGCAAGCTCACCCTGCTGGTAACAAGTACCGTTTTTATCATCACATTGATAGCTGCCGGTTGGGGTTACTATGTCAGCGACCACCAGTTGGAGGAACTGTTCGATGCCGAACTCGCCCAGAGCACACGGATTGTTCAAGGTCTGATAGAACACCTGTCCGAAACTCAGTCGGTCGAGCAGCTCTCACAAACGCTTTCCATAACACTCCAACTACCGGAAAGCGCATACCGGGGTGATGAGGAAGAGGACGAGATTCTCCCTGATGGCGCCGGCCACAAGTACGAACGCAAGCTGGCTTTCGAGGTGTGGTCCCCGGACAAGCAACCCATTCTGGATACCCTGCGCGCCGACGACGCCCGGGGGCTGGATCCGGGATTCAGCTGGCAAGAAGTCAGCGGCTATCAGTGGCGTACCTTCACCCTGAAAGATCCGGTGACTGGCTACTGGATAAGGACCGCCCAACGGGAGGACGTCCGCAACGAACTCAGTCAGGAAATTGCGCTTGGCAATGTGCTGCCCTTCCTGGTTGCACTTCCCCTGCTGGCGCTTGCCGTGGTGGGCTCCATCCAGTTGGGTTTTCAGCCGTTACGCAAGCTGGAAAAGCCGGTTCGCAATATGGCGCCGGAAAATATCCACCCTCTGGATGATCGGCAGGCGCCTCGGGAGGTCGCAGGGCTGGTAAATGCGGTGAATGGTCTGCTGCGAAGGCTGAACCAGGCCCTGGAACGGGAGCGACGGTTTTCCGCCGACGCCGCCCACGAGCTAAGGACACCATTGGCGGTGTTGCGGCTGAATCTTGAGAAAGCCTGTGCAAACAACCCGGAGCAGTTCCAGGACCTGATTCAGTCGGTGGACCGCATGGTGCACCTTGTTGAGCAAATGTTGTTGCTGAGCCGGGTCGATGCAGGAACCGATTTTGCGCCGGCGTACCACAACCTGTCAGCGATTATTGAACAAAGCATTGCCGACGTGGCCCCCCTGGCCCTGAAGAAGAATATTGAGCCGGTGCTGGAAGACGATGCAGGCCAGGCCCTGGTGTGCTGCCACAGCGCGCTGATCAATACCCTGATGCGCTCCCTGCTTGCCAATGCCATTCAGTACAGCCCCGAACATACCGTGATTACCACACACCTCGCCCCTTCCGGAGACGGCTACCACATAACCGTGTGTGATCAGGGCCCCGGCATCCCGACGGAAGAACGGGAGCGGGCTTTGAGCCGTTTCGTCAGACTGGACCAGCGACTTGGTGGCGGAGCCGGGCTCGGCCTCGCCATCGCCCGCCGCATTGCCGAACTCCACCGAGGCCAGCTTACCCTCGCAGGAAGGGCAGACGGGCAGCCCGGACTGTGCGTCAGCATTTGGCTGCCCGCACGACCTTCCTCTCGAGACAGCCGCTCTTAAGATTGAATTAAGGTTAAAGGCGTACGATATTTGCTCGTATTGATGGGGAGCATTCAATGGCCCCCATTCAAGTTCTGCTTTCGAGGACGTCTTGAAATGGGCAAGGAAAGAACCCTGTCGCTGGTTATCCCTGCCAAGGATGAACAGGACAACATTGCCAACCTTCTAACAGAAGCCTTCGGTGTCATGCGGGATTATCCCGGCTTCGAGGTTGTTCTGGTGGATGATGGCAGCCAGGACCAGACCCTGGATACCGCTATCCGGACGGCCCGGTCCCTCGGTGGCCGCCTGATCACGGTTCGTCATGAGCAGAGCATCGGCCAGAGCGGTGCGCTGGCCACCGGCATCAGGCACGCCCGCGGCCGCCTTATCGTGACGATGGATGGTGATGGCCAGAACGATCCCGCTGACATTCCGGCTCTGCTGCAGAGAGCAAACTCAATCCGGGCATCGGATTTCTGCATTGCGGGCTATCGAAAGAACCGCAAGGACACGGCCTGGAAACGGTTCCAGTCTCGGCTGGCCAATCGCGTGCGCGATGCGCTGCTGCACGACGGCGTGCCGGACACTGGGTGTGGCCTCAAGCTGCTCCCCCGCGCCACCTTCCTCAAGCTGCCCTGGTTTGACCATGGACACCGATTTATCCCGGCATTGGTGCGGGGCATTGGTGGCGAGATTGCGGTCGTGGAAGTAAACCACCGGCCACGTACCGCCGGTACCTCCAAATACAGCGCGTGGAACCGGGCCTGGGCCGGCATACTCGATCTGTTCGGCGTATTATGGCTGCTGCACCGGACCCGTATTCCTGTCATTGCCACCCCTGTCACCGCCAACCCCGTCGATTCCGACACCCGGGCATCGGTAACGGAGCAGTCCTGATATGTTCAACTGGTCCCGCTGGCTGGCATTTGCCGCGCTGGCGCTGGTCGGCTATCTGGCAATCCAGAATGGCTGGCTCGATTTTATGGCAGACAGGGCCCGGGTAGCCAGTTACCTGCACAGCCATGGGGTTGAGGGCCTGCTGGCTATCACCCTGGCCGGCGCGATCTTTACCGGCATCGGCGCTCCCAGACAGCTGCTTGCCTTTGTGCTCGGTTTTGCCCTTGGAGGCATCAACGGTACCCTGGTATCAACGCTGGCAGCTACTATTGGCGCCACTGGGTGCTTCTTCACCGCAAGATGGTTGCTGCGAGCATCCCTGACCCGCCGATTCGGCCGGCGTATGCGCCAGTTTGACGAGCTGTTTCAGGAGCAAACCCTGCTGAAGGTGCTCATGGTCCGTTTGTTGCCCGTGGGCAGCAATCTGGTGACCAACCTCTTTGCCGGGTGTTCCGGTATCCGTTTTTTGCCCTTCCTGGCCGGCAGCACGCTCGGGTACCTGCCACAGATGCTGGTCTTTGCGCTGGCCGGCGCCGGCATTGGCAAGGCTGACGAATACCAACTGATACTGAGCGTTGCGCTGTTCATTCTGGCCTCCATGATTGGCGCGTTGCTCTACCACAATCAAAGAGCCAGAAACCTGGCCGATTCCGTTTCCGATCACCCCTGAGACCAATCCATGCCCGCATCACCTTTCGTTCGCCATCTCCCCGACTACCTTTTCAACCTTTCGCGGAACCGGCTACTGCTCGTGCTGCTGGCCTTTGCCGCAGTGATGATTTTCACCGGTATCGGCCTGCGATCCCCGTGGCCGGCTGATGAACCCCGCTTTGCCGAGGTTGCCCGGGAAATGGTGGCTTCCGGGCAATGGCTGATTCCCATGCGAGGGGGCGAGTTCTATCCGGACAAGCCGCCAGTCTTCATGTGGAGTATCGCCCTGTTCTACTGGTTAACCGGCAACCTGAAAATCGCCTTCCTGTTGCCAAATGCGCTGTGCAGTCTGCTGACCCTGGGGCTGGTTTTTGATCTTGGCACGCGGCTATGGAACCAGCGCACCGGCACCATCGGCGTGTTGCTGTTGATGCTTGCGCCACAGTTTCTTATTCAGGCCCAGAAGGCCCAGATTGATGCCATGGTTGCCTGCTGGATTACCGTTGCCTGCTACGGCCTGATCCGGCATTTTTTCACCGGGCCGGCCTGGGGCTGGTACTTTTTGGCCTGGGCATTCATGGGCCTTGGCATTATCACCAAGGGTGTCGGCTTCCTGCCTGCATTCATGTTTATTCCGATCCTGATTCTTGGGCTCCGGGACCGCCAGCTTTTTTCCGGCACTCTCACCTGGCGCTGTGCGCTCGGTCCGCTGGCCATGATAGCTGTCGTTGCCGCTTGGCTTATCCCCATGGTGCTCTACGTCAACAACGTGGGCACGGAGGAAGCTCTTGCCTACAAAAACAATATTCTGTTCAAACAGACCGGCGAGCGGTATGCCGACTCCTGGGGCCATATCCAGCCCTGGTATTATTACCTGACCGATGCTATTCCCTCACTCTGGTTTCCGCTGCCGCTACTGCTGCTCGCATTGGTACGCCCCCTTGCGGGTGCCATCCGGAGAAACCCGGTCATTCCCGTTCTGCTGATCTGGATAGCCCTGGTTGTGGTGTTTTTCAGCATCAGCCCCGGAAAGCGGGGGGTGTATATCCTGCCGGCACTGCCCATGTTCGTCCTGTGTCTTGCGCCGCTACTGACCACTCAGCAACCGGCCCGCTGGTTTCCGGCAGTTCTGACGGGACTGCATTTTCTGCTGGCCACAGCCCTGATAGTCATTGCTGTCATGGCCTGGAACGATCATCCCAGACTGGTCGAAAAAGTGGCGGACTACAGCCGGGACCCGGCGCGGCTACATGAGGCCGGGACGCTGGTATTCAGCGTTGGTCTGGCATGGCTGGTCAGCCTTGCCGTGTTCTGGCGCTCAAACGCGCTGGGACGCCTGTTCGTGGCCATGATGATCAGCTGGCTGCTTTTCACAACCTGGGGTTACCGGGTACTGGAACCTTTACGCACGCCTCGTAATATCCTCGCGGCTGCGGAACAGAACGTTCCCGCCAATGCGCAACTTGGCATGATCGATTTCCGGGAACAGTTCATCCTGTTCTCCAGGCTCGATTTCACTCACTTCAGCTTTTTCACCGGCCTTGAACAGGAAAATCGCAACGCCTGGCTGTGGATGAAGGAAACTGCAGACAGCTATCTCATCGTTGCAGATCAAATTGAGTTGCAATGCTTTACAAAAGAGGGCGCTATACCTTTGGGAACTGCTCACCGGGACAACTATCTTTTACTCGGTGATGAGCAGATGAAGCCCAGCTGCGCACCGCCAGCCAAGATCAAACGGTTTACCACGCCGGCTCCTGGCGGTTGGCAAGACTGAGCTGGCAGTGCATAAAGACCGACCGATGGCGTTAACAGAAAAAATGCGATGAAAAAACACGAGATTACAGTACTTCGGGAAAAGAACCGCGTTGATTCAGTGAAGATCGTGCGATCCCCCTCAACTGCACGCGAATGGGTCGTGCTCTTTAAGGAGATTGAAGGAAAGAGCTTTTTCCTGATCTCTGACGATGATCAGGTGTGTAGCTATGCGACTCTGGATGCGGCAGTCGACGAACTGGATACGCTGGGATTTGCACGGGCAGAGGTTCTGTTTTAACTGAAACCGGTTTGATTAATCACAACTGGATTACAATAACCTTAAAAGGTCATGCTCCATGCATGAGACCGGTTTAGGGAAGATTCATTGACATCGCAGTACCCACTAAATCAACGGACGATCATCATGGAAAGAAAAAACCGCGCTGCCTGGCTTGTGCTGGGGCTTCCCCTGGCTCTGGGCTTGGCATGGATAACCCACGGAAATGGCGTAATCCAAAACGACCCTGACCGCAACATCTCTATCCCCGATGAGTTGACCATTCCGATGCAGGTGCAAGCGGCATTTAACGAGACTCATGTGTATTTTCGCTACCGGTGGCCAGCCAACCGACCACACGTTCTTCATGATGTGCTTGTCTACCAGGACGGTGAATGGATCAAAAAAGGCGGCGGCATGCCGGGGCCAAATCCGGAAGGCTTTCATGAAGACCGGGTAGCAATGATGCTTGATGACGGCAGCGTCCCCGGCTTCAGTCGTTACGGAGGTTACATCGCCATTGGAGCCGGCGTCGCCGGCTTTACCAGTGAAGCGCCGGAGGAAGTCACCAAGTCACTGCCCGGAACACGAATTGATGTGACCGACTGGGCCAGTGTGAAGTCCCCGGAAACCCTGCAAGCACAGCGCCAGGCAGGCTATTTCCTGGATCTCTGGCACTGGCGGGGGCATCGTTCAAACCCCCTGAACCTGTCAGACGATCAGTGGATTGGTGAAAAAAGGGGCGGGGACAGCGGCACCAGTCCCTACACCACCAACTGGGACAAAGAGGCAAATGCGCCCAAATGGATGTTCAATCCGGAGACAACCGGTCAGTACGCCCTTAGGCTTGACGAGATTCCAGACGCTCAGGTCGGCCCCGACAGCCCTTACTACCTTTCCGACAATACCGCCGTCGCCTTTGATCCGGATCATGAATGGAAGAACGGTGATGTCATACCCCGTCGCTATATTCGCCAGACGGAAGGCTCCCGTAGCGATATCAAAGTGCAAAGCAAGGCCACCTGGAAAGACGGCTACTGGGATGTGACGCTCTATCGGCAACTTGATACCGGCGCGCCCACCGAAGACAAGATCCTGGAAAACCAGGGGCTTTATTCGGCAGCCTTTGCTATTCACAGGAACGCAACCGGTGGGCGCTGGCACCTGGTGTCGCTGCCTGTGTCCCTCGGTATGGGCCGGGAGGCGGATCTTCAGGCCGTGGCGTTTAGCGGTGAACAACCCGAATGGGGCAATAACTGGAAAGAGGTGACGCTGTTCTATCCCGGCCAGGTCAATTGGCCACTGCTGATCAGCCAGGCCCACGCTGGTGCCGAAGACATAGAAATGGGAACACCCGTTCAGGCCCGTCACAGCGAAAGACAACTGGCCATCTACGGTATCGAGATGGAATTTAACGACGAAATCATCAGTCAGTGGCGCCTTACCCTGATTGCAGGGCTACTTACCATGTTTGGCCTTACCATAGGGCTGCTTTCCGCGTTCCCCACCCGAAGCACCCGTCAAAAAGGAGAACGCTCATGAGCGGCATTCACCACATGCTTGTCCACTTTCCACTGGGCTTCTGGACTCTGGCTTCATTGATGATCCTTGTTGGCAGTTTTTCCAACGGCCGGCTTGCTGAAATCAGCCGGGAAGCTGTGCTCCCGGTCCTGGTGCTCAGCCTCCTGGCCGCCGCAATCACTATCGCCAGTGGTTTTCTCGTGTGGCCAGTAGAGGCAGCCCTCTCCAGCCCTCTCGCCCGAAACCATATTCTGACAGCACTCTGGTCGTTAGGCGTCTTTGTGATGCTGACCATTCTGGTCTGGCGCGCAGGAAGCAACGCTTTTGATGGTGTGCGTCGCTTGGTGCTGGTTGTGCTGGCGCTCACAGGCATGTCCATCTTTGCCACTACCGGTACCATCGGTGGACACCTGGTTGGGGCTACAACAGAGTTTTCAGAGGTACTAAAACTGTTTGGCTGGGATGTTTACAACACCTTTTATGTACCCATATGGGTGGTTGCCTTGCTCGTTCTGATCGGTTTGATGTGCGCAGTGGCCGGACTGCTCAGTCGACGCTCAAACAGCACAACCTGACCCGAGGTCTCAGAACGCTCCGAGATGAGACCATGCTGGATAGGGCTTTCATGAAACATACGGAACACCATAAAACCCACCGGACGGGTTGGCTCAGAGCGGCAGTACTGGGTGCAAACGACGGCATTGTCTCCACCGCGAGTCTTGTTCTTGGGGTCGCGGCTACAGGGGCGAGCGCCGAGAGCATCCTGGTCGCAGGAGTCGCGGGACTCGTCGCCGGCGCCATGTCGATGGCTGCCGGAGAGTATGTTTCGGTCAGTTCTCAGGCCGACACCGAGCGTGCCGATTTGTTTCGGGAGCGGACGGAGTTGGAAGATAATCCGGAATTCGAGCACGCAGAATTGGCAGCGATCTACGTCAAACGCGGGCTGGATGCGGAGCTGGCCTCCACAGTTGCCAGCCAGTTAATGGAGCACGATGCGCTCGGCGCACATGCGCGGGACGAGCTGGGCATTTCCGAAGCATTGGCCGCACGCCCCGTGCAGGCGGCATTTGCTTCGGCCGGCACCTTTGCCGTAGGCGCCGCCCTTCCATTGCTGATCGTTGTGTTATTTCCGATCTCCATGGTCATGTGGGCGGTCTCAGGCAGTTCACTGATATTCCTTGCACTTCTGGGCGCCCTTTCAGCAAAGGCCGGCGGCGCACCCGTGTTTTTGAGCGCCAGGCGAGTGACCTTCTGGGGTGCCCTGGCAATGGCACTAACGGCCGGGGTTGGAGCACTATTCGGCGTAGTTGCTGGTTGATATTAGGGTTGATGAGGCTGCCGATGTCAGCGTGAAGCCGGCGTTTTGGGCAGCGTCACCGAAACCTGCAAACCCTGGCCTTCAGGGCCGGTAGCGAGCCGAATGTCTCCGCCCATGCCACGAATCAGGGTGCGTGCGATGGCCATCCCCAGACCAGCGCCGCCAGTCTCACGACTGCGGGATTGTTCCAGGCGGTAAAAGGGCTGGAAGACCCGGTCGCGTTCCGCTTCAGGGATGCCCGGGCCCTGATCGGTGATGGTAATGACGGCCTCGTTCTCAGTGGTGTCCAGTTTCACCTCTGCCCGCTGCCCGTAGTTCACCGCATTCTCGATCAGATTGCGCAGGGCGCGTTTGACGGCTTCCGGCTGGCCCTGAAGGACGCATCGTGGGCTGTCCTCGTAATCTACGGCCAGCCCCATTTCCTGCAGATCACCACACAGGCTGTCCAACAGGGTGGCCAGATCGTAACGGCGATGCTGTTCGGTGGTGGTGCCACGGATGAAGTCGAGGGTGGCTTCGGCCAGGTGCTGCATCTCCTGCAGGGTCTCGAGCAGGCGATCCCTGTCCTCGCCTTCAGGCAGCATCTCCACCCGTAGCCGCATCGAGGTAATGGGTGTGCGCAGATCGTGGGCTAGAGCGGCCAGCAGCCGCCCCCTGTCTTCCTGCGCGCGGCTGACCTGATGTTGCATCTGGTTGAAAGCGCGGGTTACTTCGCGAATATCTTCCGGGCCACGCTCCGGAATCTCGACCTTCTCACCACGCCCGAAGGCATGGGCGGCATTACTCAGCTCATTCACGGGCCGCAGTATGTGGCGGATAGCCAGCAGGAGCGTGAGGATCAGCAGTATGGCAGTAATGCCTACGCTGGTGAGCGTTGCCTTGAGCCAGAGCCAGGAGGGTGCAGGCGGCTGAGCCCGGGCGTTGACCCACTGCCCCGAGGGCAATGCCAGGGAAACGCTTAGAATGGGCGGGCACTCGTGTCGTTCCTCGTCTTCATGATCTTCGTCATCGTCGTCGTGTTTCCCGCGTTCGTCATGCCCATCCTGATCCGATTCGTGCCCCGGCAAACATTCCTGCTCATCGGCTTTCATTGCGGTTCGCACCTGCTCCCGGGTCAGACCCAACTCCATGGCCAGTTGCCCAGTCATCGCCGGGGACCTGTCGTCGGTGAGACGAGCTGACGGATCAATGGAAAGCTGCAGGGAGGGGCTGGAAAGTGCCCGTAATATGCGCTCCTGCCGCTCCGGGTCTGTGGTGTCGAGCAGGGTGTAGGCATCGGTAACCCTTTGCAGCACATGTCCAAGGCTTGCGCTGCGCAGGGCGCCCTGGCGCTCACCGGCCAGAATCGCGATGGTGATGATCTGTGCCACCAGCAGCACCAGCACCAGCAACAGTGCTAGCTGTCCTCCGGAACGCCGGGGCCACAACCTCATTGCCCTGCCCCTGCCACGCTGGCAATCCATTGGTAGCCGCCTCCCCAGATGGTCTTGATCAGCCTGGGATTGCGGGGGTCCGGATCGATTTTCCGTCTTAGCCGGCTGACATGGTTGTCGATACTGCGATCGAAGGCATCCGCTTCCCGGCCCAGGGTCAGATCCATGAGCTGATCCCGAGACAGCACCCGACCGGCGTGCTCCAGAAACGCCAGCAGCAACTTGTACTCGGCGGTGCTGAGGGACACTTCGACGCCTTCAGGATCGATCAGTTGATGGCGGTCGACGTCCAGGGTCCAGCCCTCGAATGACAGGCATTGCCCGGCCATCGGGCTGCGTTGGGGCGGTAGCGCGATTGTGCGGCGCAGAACCGCCTTGATGCGGGCCAGAAGCTCCCGCGGGTTAAAAGGTTTGGTCAGGTAGTCGTCGGCGCCCATTTCCAGGCCAACGATGCGATCCGTTTCCTCGCTCATGGCGGTCAGCAGAATAACCGGCAACTCGGTGTGTTCACGCAGGTAACGGCAGAGAGTCAGGCCATCGTCTCCCGGCATCATGATGTCCAACACAACCAGGTCGACAGAGTGGTCTCTCAGCTGTCGTTTCATGGCATCCCCACCATCGGCCAGGTACACACGCAACCCGTGTTCCTGCAGATAACGGCCGACCAGGTCGCGAATGTCTCGGTGGTCGTCGACCACCAGAATCGTGGGAGAGGTGCTCACTTGTTACTCCGTCTGGATGCTCATTGCCCCGAGTATAGGGGAGTCATCGCGGCAGATGGGCATGAGGTTGTCAAAAATCATCCCAATTCAGGCTGTTGAGACAATTTGCGACAAATTCGACTACCAGCCGAGACAATTCTGCGACGTTTTCCTGGTGCAATAGCTCGCAACCAGCAATGACATTTCGTCATGGGTTTTATTCAACAAGGAGTTCTGTCATGAAAAAAACCACCACGATTGCAGCTTTGTCGGCCGCCACTTTGCTAGGCGCAGCGCCGCTTTTGGTGTCAGCGGACGATGATGACCGGGGAAAAAGCCGTTATGAGCACCGCACTGACAGCAAGCTCATGAACGCCAACCTCAAACAATACAGCACTGACGAAATGCGCATCATGGCTTATGGCCAGGCGCTACGCCGATTCGGTCCGGGGGTGGAAGTTACTGTGAATGAAACAAAGGACGGTACCTATCTGGTGCAACTACGGGACGCTGAACAGAACCTGATCCGGGAGCAGGAGTTCAACAAATACGCCGCACCGGTTCGAGGCTCTCACCAGAACTGATATCCCCAAATCGGCGCGAGAGCCCTGGAGGGGCGCTCGCCAACATCCCTAAGGAGATTGACGATGACATTGATGGACGCTGAAAGCCGCTACGGGGCCGTTTCCCGGGGTGTGCACTGGATTATGGCAATCCTGCTGCTGGCAATGCTCGGCAGCGAGGTGTGGTTCGAGGCTCTGGAAGATACCCTCTCGGAGGCCTCTTTGATGGCCTGGCACCAGAGTGTGGGGCTGGCACTGTTCGCACTGGTGGTGTTTCGTGGCTTGTGGCGATGGCTGAACCGGTCGCGCCTTAAACTGCCTGCGCACTGGGCGACCATGGCAAAGCTGGGGCATTTCGCCCTGTACGCGCTGATGATTCTGATGCCTTTGTCAGGACTGGCGACGGCACTTGGGGAAGGAGATACTGTCACTTTCTTCGGGTGGACAGTTTTTGCCTCCGGCCCGGAAATGGAATGGCTGGAAGACAGCGGCGAAGACGTCCATGAGGTCCTGGCAAACGTGCTGTGGCTTATGATCGGCTTGCATGTGGCTGCAGCGCTGGCACACCAGTACCTGCTCGGTGACCGGATCATGAAGCGTATGGCGTGAGTGCTCGGGATTCGTCGGTTTAAGGCGTTGTCGGTGTGGCGGAGTTTTGGGGTGTGGCGGCAAAGCCACCCCAAAGCAAACGATGTGATTTTGATAAATTTTTGAGTGTTTCGGTGCCAGGCACCGAACTTATCAGCGACCTT
This sequence comes from Marinobacter guineae, assembly GCF_002744735.1. GTDB lineage: Bacteria > Pseudomonadota > Gammaproteobacteria > Pseudomonadales > Oleiphilaceae > Marinobacter > Marinobacter guineae. Next base: position 445,807 of record NZ_KZ319340.1, read on the forward strand.
TCAGGTTAATCTGCTTCGAACCTGCAGAGACGACTTGTCCACTTTTACCCTTGCCTACATACTCAACAGCCCCGCCAGACTTTAAAAAAGCAGCCGTTTGCTCCTCAATTGTGGCGGTAGTAATTGTAGCTTTTATGAGTTTCTTGCTCATTGTGTTCTCCCGGTTGAATGTTGGCTTATTCGCCAACTTCTGAAAGCTATTATGCCTGAAATAGGAAAAAAATGTTGCAGTGAATAATTAAATCAGGTTCTCACTATCACCATTACCTGAATAAATCGTGGAAATGGCCCGGTCACGAAGGCGGCGCAAGTCCAGCCCAAAAGCCGATTGATAAATGTATGACACACAGCCCCTACGCCATTGTTCGATACTGTAAAATGAGCCGTATGATTTCATGCTCGCTTGTCGCTGATGCCAGAGATTGGTTTAGTGACGCTCTCTGTGGCAAGCGGATATCAAATCTTGACCGCAAAACCTCCGCCACTTGTTTATCAACAGTGGGATCAAACTCTTGCCTTGCAAAAACGAAAATGCGCTGAAGAATAAAGTCTTTATTTGCCATGAAAAGCTTGTTTCCCGGTTAACATTACATTGTTTCTCCCATACTCGAACTAACCCGCACGGTGGAATCGGTGAGATTCCCACGCACTCTCAACTGGTATCCCCAGACGACGATGGAGTTAATAGATTTTTCCCAGGTGTCCAGGATCTGCGAGCCTGCTCCTGGATTTCCCCGGCTTCGCTTTGCAAACCAGCTTCTGCCTTGGTCGCAACTGCTTCAGGTTCTCCGGCCCGCTCTGCAAGGGCTGGGCCGGCTGGTTCCGCAGTCCCCTCGCGCTCTACCATGCGCACAGGCACTCCTTGAGGGAAGGTGACTTCACGGGCTTCGTCCGGCAGCGAGATTTCCGAATCCTGGAAGGCCCGTTTAACGAGGCGAATGACGGACGATTTCACTTTCAACCAGCTGTGTTTACCACCATCGAGCCAGAAATAAACACGCAGGTTTACCGTGGACGGTCCAAGGTTTTCCACTAGCACCAAGGGTTCGGGCTCACTCAAAACGGCCGGATGGTCAGCGAGCACCTTCAAAGCGACTTCCTGGGCGAAAGGAATGGAATCCTCGTAGCCGATACCCACTATGAAATCATCGCGGCGATTGGGATTGCTTGTGAAGTTGCGGATCGTGCTTTTGAAGATCGTCGAATTGGGAACTTGCAGTTGATTGCCGTCCAGTGTCATCAGAACCGTCGTACGAGAGGTCAGCCGCTGAACGTACCCGGTGGCACTCGCCACCTCTATCAGATCACCCTCGCGAAACGGTTGCTGCAAACTCAGAAAGAGACTGGCGAGAAAATTCTCGGTGATGTCGCGAAAGGCGATGCCCAGCACCAAACCAATCAGACCTGTGCCGCCCACCAACGTGAGCGCGAGTTGCGTAAGTCCTGCGAGACGCAGCACAAGGTAAAAGCCAACGAGCATTACAAAGATGCCGCCGGCACGGGCCGATACTTCACGCAACAGCTGGCTGCCGGATCCAGCCAGAAGCCTGCGACGCAGTGCGTAGATTGTCAACTTGGCGAGGATCCATGAAATAAAGACTACGACCACTGCCACCACGATCAGGGGCAGCAGTTGAACAAATCCGCGCACCAGATCATTCAGTTCCTGATAGGCTGGATCGAAATTCCAAACTTTTGTGGGGGCCACCTCAATTTGATTGACGACGGCAACCACGCCTTCCGTATTCTTCGCCAAATCTCCAGCCCACTGCCTGGATTCATCGTTTTCCGTCGTTCCGTTGAGTCTAACGATCCCTTTCTGGACAGTGACCTTGGGCTCACCGAACCAGCTAGTCGTTTGTAGAATCTCTGTGAGTCGCTGCCTGATCTCGTCATCCGTGGCGACAGGGTTGATTTCGACCCTGTCCGGAGCATCGGTATTGCCGTCAGGCGCTTTCGTCGACACCGGCGTATTCTGGCTGCTGTCCAACTGCTGCTGGGCGGCAGCAGAGGTGGATAAAAGGACGGCACAACACAGGAACGTGGCGCAAATGAGTCGGGCAGATTGAGACCAGGCACCGGTCCGTGAGCGCTTTCCTGGAGATTCGCTAAGCGATCTATCCTCTCCGCTGTCTCGGGTCATTCGACAAGAAGTGTCGTCCATTATCACTTGCCCATCGGTCGAGTGGTTGATGGCGAAACTGAGGTTATCCGACATCTTCGGCTCTGCACACACAAGAATTCGCCCATTAAGTAGTAGACCATTTGGATACCACCAGAAAACCTCTTTGAACAACTAAACCAGTATAGGTGATCGCTGTGGAGACTAGCCGGGCACAAAAACCGGGAAGCCATCCAGCTCGGTAGAAAGCAGGCGTTGGCCAACAACTTCTCAAGAGCTGTTGTAATCAGCATATCCCGTGCCGGGCCCCAACAGGCCTGGCCGTCTGGAAACATCAACAGGATCTGATCACACCAACGGGCTGCCAGATTCAGGTCATGCAGGCACATGAATACCGCCCGGCCGGATGCGGCCTGGTTACGCAGCAGCTTCATCACCGAGGTCTGGTGCTGCAGGTCCAGATGGTTGGTCGGCTCGTCCAGCAGCCAGATTCCCGGCGCCTGGGTCATCAGCGTGGCAATGGCCACCCGCTGCCGCTCGCCCCCGGAAAGCGTGTTGACCAGTCGGTCCCTCAGATGAATCACATCAAGCGTTTCCAGCGCCTGCTCTGCAATCGCCAGGTCTTTGCCACTTTCCATCTGCCAGGGTGACAACCAGGGGTGGCGACCAATCAGGGCCGTTTCCAGTGCCGTGGCCGGGAAACCGTCCTGCCGGTCCTGGAACACCAACCCCATCTGTTGCGAGACAGGTTTACGGCGGAGTTCCATTAGCGGGTTGCCGTCCAGCAGGAGCCTTCCACTACGGGGCTCCCGGAGACCCGCCAGCGTGTGTAGCAGTGTGGTTTTCCCCACACCGTTGGGGCCTAGAACGCCCCAGACCTGGCCCGGCTGCAGGGACAGGTTCAGGGGCACACCCGGGGTGCGTCCGGGAATGTCGATAATCAGCTCTTCGGTGGTCAGTGTTGTCATCATCGACTCCGGTAGAGCAGGTACAGAAAGGTCGGAACACCGATCAGCGCGGTGATCACACCCACCGGTAACTGTTCCGGCGCGATCACCACCCGGGCCAGCGTGTCCGCCAGAACCAGCAGGGTACCGCCGGCCAGGGCACAGGACGGCAGGATCAATCGCTGATCATTGCCCAACACCAGCCGGAGCATATGAGGCACCACCAGGCCGACAAAGCCAACCGCTCCGGCCATGGTAACGGCGGTCGCCGTGAGCAGGCTGGCCATCAGATAGATAAACCACTCCAGAGGCCGGACCGACACACCCAGGGCCGCGGCCTGCAACGAGCCACGGGCGAGAACATTCAGTGCCCGCCCCAGTGGAAACACCAGCAGGCAGACCAGAATCAGAATAATCAGGCCCGGCCAGGGCGTGGTCGCGTGGGAAAGATCCCCCATCAGCCAGTACAGCATGCCAGGCAACCGGCTTGCCGGTGTCATGGACAGAATCAGGGTGATGACGGCGCCCCAGCCGGCGGCCACCACCACACCCGTGAGCAGAAGACGGGAGGGGGTCCAGCTCCCGCTGCCGTGGGCGAGACCAAAGACCAGCAGGGTCGCCAGCATGGCGCCGGCAAAGGCCGAACCGGACACCAGAAAACCGGCAAGTCCGGCCAGCATGGCCAGCAAGGCACCGACCGCGGCACCCCCGGATAGCCCCAGCACATAGGGGTCTGCAAGCGGATTGCGCAGCAGCACCTGCATCAGCGCGCCGGCCACCGCCAGCAAACCGCCGGTGGCGAATGCGCTCAGGGTTCGGGGCAGCCTCAATTCGAGAATCAGGGTTTGCTGCAGCTCACTTCCGCTGCCCGCCAGCACCCTCAAGGTGTCCTCAATACCGGTGGCGCTGCTGCCAATGCTGACCGACAGCAAGCCCGCCACCAGGCTCGCCAGCACCAGGACCAGAATGGGTTTCAGGGGGTTAGAGATTGGCACGGGCCTGCTCCAGGGTCTGGCACAGGTGTCTGGCACCTTCAACAATGCGCAGCGTGGGACGCGCCAGCAGATCAGGCGGCTCCAGAAACAGGTTACCGGCGGTAACTGCCGTCAGGCCGGGGAATTGCCGCCAATCCTCAAGCCACCGGATATTCCCGTCCTGCCCGGCCGTCACAATGACATCCGGATTGGCTGCCAGCACCGCTTCCCGGCTGATTCGCGGAACCAGTCTCGGCAAATGCCCGAAAACATTGACGCCGCCGCACAGCTCGATCGCCTTGCTGATCAGCTCCTCCCGGTTCACCGTCATCAGCGGTTGACCCCAGATCTGATAAAACACCCGGACCGCCTGCGCACTGGCATACGCGGACTCCAGACTGGTAATTTCCTCACGAAACGATTCCGCCCGTGCTTTCCCCTCGGCGGGCTGACCGGTTAACAGTGCAAGATCCTCAACCGCCCGGGCAATATCCTCGAAGGTGCGCGGGGCCAGCCAGAATACCGGGATGCCAAGGTCCGCGATCCGCTCCAGCTGGCTACGGGAGTTGCCATCAATCCAGGCCACCACCAGTTCTGGTGCCAGCGAGACGATCGCCTCCAGATCCAGCCGGTTGCTGTCGCCCACCTGAGGCAACGCCGCAGCCTCGGCCGGGAAATCACTCCAGGCACTGACGGCAACCACGCTGTCTCCGGCGCCGGCGGAGAAGAGCAGTTCGGTGGCGCCGGGGGAGAGGGAGACGATTCGCGTGGCCGGTGCCGCCAGGCAGATTTCACGATCCAGGGCGTCCCTCACACAGGTCGGCTGGGCCGATGCCGATACCGGCGTTAGTGCCCAAAGCGCTAGCAACAGAACAAGCCCGTATTGGATCATGGGATTACATCACCGGCCAGTGAGTGGAACTACTGGCGAAAATCATAGCGCACCGAGGCCATGTAAGTGCGGCCAGCCGCCAGGTAGTCAAAGGGCTCGAAGGTCACGCTGTCGTTGCCCAGACTGGTGGCGTAGCGACGGTCCAGCACGTTATCCACCTTGAAGCGGGCCGACCAGCCCGGAAGAAAGTTCCAGGCCGCCCTTACATCCACGGTGCCATAGCCAGGCAACAGACTTTTATTGGCGGCGTCGTTGTAGCGGTCGCTTTCGGCGATGAAGCTAGCCCCCACGGACCACTGGTCAAACAGCCGATCGACATCCAGGCGCAGATTCTTTTCGGCCCGACGGGGCAGACGCGTGCCGGTATCGCGGTTCTCGCTGTCGGCCCAGGTCAGCGCCGCATTCACATCCCAGCTCCCGGCTTCAAAACCGGAAGACAGCTCAACACCACGAATACGTGCGGATTCAACGTTTTCGACCGTACCCTCGAAGGTGACCGGGTCGGACACAAAGGTAATCAGGTCCTCCACGTCGTTCTGGTATACGGCGATATCCCAGAACCATTGATCGTAGCGTCCCGACACCCCGGCTTCCACCATCTGGCCTTCTTCCGGCTCAAGGTTCGGGTTACCGGTGTAAAACGGCACGGTCAGGTACAGATCGTTGAAGGTGGGCGCCCGGAATGAGGTGGCGTAACTCAGGCGCAGTCGGTGGGTCCGGTCGAACTGGTGGCCCAGGGCAATACCCCCGGTTTCCTCCTTGCCGTAGGCTTCGTTGTCGTCCAGTCGGGCACTGAGCATCAGGTCGGTGGCGTCGTAATTGAGGCGGGCCTGGCCAAAGACCGCACTGTTGGTGCGGCTGTCTTCGGTGAACTGGCTGGTGCCCTCGACCTCGTCCACCATCACTTCCGAGCCGATGACGAACTCATGCACCCCGGCGGTCAGGGTATTTTCCCAACGGGCGGATCGATACAGGGTGTTAAACACGCTTGGATAGGAACCGAACGTTTCCTGTTCGTCCCGGGATTCGGAAAACTGAATGCGGGTACGCCAGTAATCGCTGGCCACGGCCTCCAGATAAAGCCCCATGGCACGGATCTGGAAGTCTGTGTCACCGCCTTCGAATTCGGTATTGCCCTCGGACTGGAACACCGTTAAACCAGCACCACCGCCCTGATCAAACTCATGGCTGACCTTCGCCAAGCCACCGGCATTGCGAAACCCTTTGTCCTCGCCACCCGTCCGCAGGTTGGTCCCCTCGGTATCAGAATAAATCCCGCCGGCCAGAAACGCCGACTCGCCTTCCCTTCCCGCGACACCGGCCGTGGTTTTAAGTGTCTCGTGTGAGCCGCCTGTCTGATCCACCCAGCCCTGGCGGCCCGCTTCAGGCTCAAGGGTAAAGGCCTGGATAACACCACCCACCGCATCAGCCCCATAGAGGGAACTTTTCGCACCGCGCACCAGCTCAACCCGCTCCATCAGCTCAGGCGGCAGAAACTGCCAGGGCGGGATGCCCGCGGTGGCTGAGCGCAGGCGAATACCGTCCAGCAGCAGAATCGTACCGGAACTGCCGGCGCCGCGCAGGAATACGCTGGTGGTCTTGCCGTAACTGCCATCGGAAACCACATTGACGCCCGGCTGGGCGTCCAGCAGGTCCCGGAATTCGGCCGGTTGCTGGCGACGAATGTCGTCTTTTTCGATGACCGTCACCGACGACAGGCTTTCACCCACAGTTTTGGGGCCAAGGGTCGCGGTGACGACGATGGGATCAAGGGCTTCGGTGTCATTGTCACTCTGGCCCAATGCCAGGGCAGGCAGTGTTAACAGTGACGCTGCTGCCACCAGGGCAGGAAAGGAAGGTCTCAAAGACATTTTTTTCGCTCCGCAATCCGCGCTCGCCCGCACGGAGATCAGGTTTTTTGCTGCGAAACGGACAGAAAGGGGCAGGCGGTCATCGGGCGGCGGGAAAGCGGAACCGGACTATCACCCACCCAGGTCGCCCACCGCAACATCGGGTGTTTTTCCAGGCCGGTCTCCGGGCTGGCAGGCGGAACCTATGGTTCCCGGGCAATCACCTTCCCATGTCATGCCGACACAGTGGCGCATCAGATTGCCGTTATCCTGCTTACCGTTGCGGGGGCAGCATCGGTTTTGCACTGGCATGGCCAGGCTCACCGATTTCCCGTTTCACCCGTCGCGCTTTGCGACGGACACCTGAAAAACTGGCTCAAGGCTAGCAACACCGGCCAAAGTGGTCAATGAGATCTATCAAAGGTCTACATGGCCGCCGGCCTTTCGCGCTGCTATATTCCCTATCTGACAACCAATTTCCCCCGCGAAAACAGGGAGTTTTATGCAGGCCGAACTCATCGACATCCGCAATCACATGGCGCAGCACCCGCCGTTTGACGAGATGACCGAGGAGTTGCTCGACAAGGTAGTGGGCGGCATCGAGGTGGTGTATTTCAAGGCCGGCACCCAGATCCTGGAGTTTGGCGACCAGAACATCTGGCTCTATTACGTGCGTAGCGGAGCGGTGGAGATCTATCGCCGCTCCGGCGAGCTGTACAACCGGATCAGTGAAGGGGGGATTTTCGGCCAGTTCGGTTTGCTGATGCACAAGAAGGTTCGGTTTCCGGCCAAGGCCCTGGAAGACACACTGATCTACAAGATCCCGGATGAAATCTTCCAGTATCTGTGGGAAAACGATGAAGACTTCGCCGATTTTGTCGAGATTGAAGATCGAAGCCGCCTGCGTTCAGCCCTATCGCGGCGGGAAAAATCGAACGAACTGATGACCTCCAAGGTCATCCGGCTGGTATCCCGGGAGCCGATCTCGGCGCCCTGCACTGTCCGACTCCAGGAAGCCGCCCGGATCATGACGGACAATGGCGTTTCCGCCCTGCTATTGATGGATGAGGGTGGGGAAAAGCCGCTGCTCAAGGGCATTATTACGGACCGGGATCTGCGTACCCGCGCGCTCAGCGAAGCCCTGCCCTCGGAAACGCCAATCAGCGACATCATGTCGGAAGGCCTGATCACGATTCCCTCCAGCATGTTCATTTTCGAAGCCATGCTCACCATGCTTCACAACAATGTACACCACCTTCCGGTGATGGATCGGGACGAAGTGCGGGGCGTGGTTGCGTTGTCCGACATCGTGAAATACGAGAGCCAGAGCAGCCTTTACCTGGTCAGCAACATCTACCACCAGCAGGATGTTAAAGGACTGAAAAAAATCAGCCGGGATGTGCGCGACAGTTTTGTGCGGATGGTAAACGAAGACGCCAACTCCCACATGATTGGCAGCGCCATGGCGGGTATCGGGCGCAGCTTTACCCAGCGACTGCTCGAACTGGGCGAGGAGAAACTCGGGCCGCCCCCGGTTCCCTACTGTTTCATGGCCCTGGGTTCCATGGCCCGTGATGAACAGCTGGTGGTGACGGACCAGGACAACGCCATGATCCTGGACGACAGTTTTGTTCCCGAGCAGCACGATGAGTATTTCCTGGCGCTGGCCAAATTTGTCAGCGATGGCCTGGCCGAATGCGGATACACCTACTGCACCGGTGACATCATGGCCACCAACCAGAAGTGGCGGCAGCCGCTGCGGGTTTGGAAGGACTACTTCGCCGACTGGATTGACAACCCGAAGGCCCAGGCCCTGCTCAACAGCAACATTTTCTTCGATCTGGACGGCATCTATGGCCAGACCGAATTTGCCGAGCAGCTGAAAACCCTGGTGGCCGACAAGGCCAGCAACAGCCAGCGATTCCTGTCGCTGCTGGCCCGCAATGCCCTGAACCGAACGCCGCCCATCGGCTTTTTCCGCACCTTTGTGCTGGAAGAGGACGGCAAACAGCAAAAAACCTTCAACCTCAAACGCCGGGGCACCGCTCCGCTGTCCGATCTGATCCGGGTCCACGCCCTGGCCTGTGGCTCCCGGGCCCAGAATTCCTTTGAGCGGTTGAAAGCCATCGGCAATACCAAGCTGCTGCTGGACGATGATCTCGGCAATCTTCGGGACGCCCTGGAATTCATTTCAATTGTCCGGATACGACACCAGGCCCTGGCCATCGAGGCGGGTCGGGAACCGGATAACAATGTCCGGCCGGAAGACCTGTCACCCTTTGAGCGCAGCCACCTGAAGGATGCCTTCCAGGTGGTCAGCAATGCCCAGAAATTCCTGAGATTTCGGTACAACGCCCAGGCGACCAGGAATGTCTGATAATACACAGAGTGAAGATTCCGTCACCAGCCTGCCATGGCCGGAGCAATATCGGGCCCTGGCCAACCAGAGCAAGTCGCCGCTTCTGAAGGCCTTTTACGAGAGCGGATGCGCATCACCGGATACACCGCTGTCAGAGGTTCCGATGGTGGCTATCGACTTCGAGACCACAGGCCTCGATGCCAACCAGAACTCGATTGTCAGTATCGGCCTGGTACCCTTTACGCTGGACGGTATCCAGCTGTGCAAGGCCAGGCACTGGATTGTGCGCCCGAAACTGCCCCTGCATCAGACCTCCATCACGATCCACGGCATCACCCACAGCGACATCGATAAGGCGCCGGATCTGGAAGAGATTCTCGAGGATCTGTTTGCCTGTCTGAGCGGCCGCGTTCCCGTGGTTCATTACCGGAATATCGAGCGCTCGTTCCTGGATGTGGCGCTGAAGTGGCGGCTTGGAGAAGGCATTCGCTTTCCGGTTCTCGACACCATGGCCATTGAGGCCCACCTGCATCCGAACCGCCAACCGACCCTCTGGCAGCGATTCCTGGGGAAAAGCCCGGTGTCGATCCGGTTAGCGGACAGCAGGCTGCGTTATGGGCTGCCCCATTACGCAGCCCATAACGCGCTGATTGATGCCATTGCCACGGCGGAGCTGCTGCAGGCCCAGGTGTTGCACCACTTCAGCCGGGAAACCCCGGTTGGCGATCTTTGGCTGTAGCGTGGTTGTCGGATTACGCTGCGCTAATCCACCTACGCCTACTCCGGTTCCCGGACATCGCCAATCCACTCGCCGTAACCGGCTGCCTCCATTTTCTCCAGGGGAATGAATGTCATTGCAGCGGAGTTCATGCAGTAACGCAGTCCCGTGGGGGCCGGGCCATCGTTGAACACATGGCCCAGGTGGGAGTCCGCGTAGCGGCTGCGAATTTCCGTCCGGCTCATGAAGAATGCACTGTCTTCCCGCTCAACCACCGCATCCGGAGTGATGGGGCGGGTAAAGCTGGGCCAGCCGGTGCCTGATTTGTATTTGTCCCGGGAGGAAAACAGGGGCTCACCCGAGATAATATCCACGTACAGGCCCGGGCGTTTGTTGTCCCAGTAACGATTATCGAACGCGGGCTCGGTGCCGTCTCCCTGAGTCACTTCATACTGCATGTCGGTCAGCCGCTGTTTCAGGGTTTCCTGATCAGGCTTTACAAAGCTCTGGGGATCAAAACCCGCCCCCCCCTCGCCAGTCTCCATGGCAGCCGGTTTGAACCGGGAAAAGTCCAGTTCGTAGTTCTCGCCATACACCTTCTCGATAAACTGATAACGGCCGGAGTTGAAGGTGTAGAAGTTATAGCGAACCGGATTTTTCCTGTAATAATCCTGGTGATACTTCTCCGCTGGATAGAAGTTCTCCAACGGCACAATTTCAATCAGCACCGGGTTATCGTAGATACCTGATGCCTCAAGCTCCTGCTTGGCCGCTTCCGCCAGGCGTTTCTGTTCATCGTTGTGGTAGAAGATTGCCGGGCGATACTGCTGACCACGGTCCACGAACTGACCCTTGATGTCGGTCGGGTTCATCATCCGCCACAGGCCGGCCAGCAACCCTTCGTAGGTCATCTTCTCAGGGTCGTAATACACCTGGACCGCTTCGGTATGGCCAGTGCGGCCAGAGGAAACCTGAGAGTAAGTCGGATTTTTCTCATCACCGCCGGCATAACCAGAGACCGCTTCGACCACACCGGGGATCTTTTCGTAACCAGCCTCGACACACCAGAAGCAGCCGCCGGCGAACGTGGCCACCGCCAGCCCGGGATCATCCGGAGCGAATTCTGTGTCTTTTCGATCGTGCTTATCGGCGGTCGCGTAAGCCGTATAAAGCCCACCGGCCGACACCAGCGCCAGGGCGGTCAACATACCCGTAATCGTGCGTTTCATGATAACTCTCCTTTACGTGATTACATGCTGACAGCGTACCGTCCCGGATTCACGAAAACGTTCAGTAGTTGTTACGAATCTATAACGCCGTGGATTATTTGCCAGCGGAACCGTTCATCTGATTCGCCAGCGGAAGCCAGACCGAGAAGACAGCCCCGTTATCATTGCGGACCGAGAGCCGGCCCTGCTGCAGGGATACCATCCGCTGGGCAATGGCCAGGCCGAGCCCGGCGTGGCCGATGCGCGAGGAGCCAGGGGCCTGATAGAAGGGTTCGAACAGGTGGTCCATATCGGCCGCATCAATACCGGGGCCGGCATCCGCCACGGTAATCTCCGCGCCATCCTCCCTGGCAGCAACGCTCAGGGTTATCTCACTGGCCCTGGGCGAGTGGGTGATAGCATTTCCAATCAGGTTATCAAGGACCCGTTCGGTCATGGCAATGTCGGCCAGAACTCGCACGGGAGCGACCTCGACAATGGCCAGGGACACACCGGCCTGTTCGGCTTCGGGCCGGTGTTTCTGCACCACATCGTGCAACAGTTCGGCAACCACGAACGGCTCGGGCGTGGGCTGTTTTTCCCGGGCGTCCAGTGCCGCCAGCTCAAACAGTTCCTCCACCAGGCGTCCGAGCCGGTGAGTTTCCGCCAGTGCCACATCGAGAAACCGGGCGCGCTCATCACCACTCAGGCTGTCCTGTTTCAGGCGCAGCGCCTCAATGTAGCCCTGAATCGATGCCAGGGGGGTACGCAGGTCGTGAGACACCTGGGCCACCAGTTGGCGGCGCTGGGCGTCCTTGTCTTTCAACTGGTCCAGTTGCGCCGCTATGCGCCCTGCCATCTGGTCGAACCGGGCAGTCAGGTAATCAATATCGTCGCCTTTACCGTCGAGCGCGGGCGGGCGGTCAGGAGGCATGCCGCTCTCAAAGGCCTCCACCCGCTCAGTCAATCGGGACAAGCGGCGGGTCAGCAGGCGGAAAAACACCAGGCCGGCCAGCAGTCCGACAAACAGGCTCACCGCCAGTGCGCCAGCGCCCAATTGCAGCAACCGGTCGCTGTGCACCATGCTTTCGGCCAGATCGTATTCCTCACCCCGGAGCACCACATACAGGTAGCCGGTGGGATCTTCGACAGAGGGAACGGGCGTCACGGAAAAGACCTTGCGTCGGTCATGGCTGCGCGGATCGTCACCCGGCAGCGGATAGTCGTCCGGATTCTCCAGAAGAGTCCTGATCGGCTCCAGGGAAACCCGGTTGCGCTTGATCTTGTCCGGGTCGGCGGAATAGGAAAGGATTCGCCCCTCCCTGTCCAGCAGGTAAATCTCAATACTTGGATTGATGGTCATGTACAGTTCGAACAGCTGCTTGAGGGCATCCCGATTGAGCTTGCCGTCGGTAACCAGGTTTCGGTCTGACACCAGGTTACGGGCCAGATCGCGATTAAGCTGCTGGTTCACCGCCGCAGAATACTCCCGGACCGAAGCCAGGCTCAGGAAGGTAAACAGGCCACCCACTACCAACAGCAGGAGGAACAGGCCAATGGCCAGCCGGGCATAGAGCGTTCGGAATACCGACAGAGCCATGGTCAATCCATAAACCGGTAACCAACGCCCCAGACGGTCTGCACGTACCGGGGCGCGGCGGGGTCGGTTTCAATCTTGTTGCGCAGACGGTTGATATGCGTGTTCACGGTATGCTCGTAGCCCTCGTGGTTGTAGCCCCAGACCGCATCCAGCAGTTGCGCCCGGCTGAACACCCGGCCCCGATGGGAGGCAAAGTGCCAGAGCAGGTCAAACTCGCGGGCAGTCAGATCCACCTCGCGATCATCGACAAATACCCGCCGGCGAACCGGATCAATTCGCAGCCCATCTACCTCGATTTCATCGGCTACCTTGCTCGAAGGCGAACTTTGAGAGAGGGCGTCCACCCGGCGGAAAAGGGCTTTGATGCGGGCCGAAAGTTCCGCCACGCTGAACGGCTTTGTCAGGTAATCGTCCGCCCCCATTTCCAGGCCCAGAACCCGATCCAGCTCTGTGCTCTTCGCCGTCAGCATCAGAACGGGCACATAACCCGGGCAGGATCGTATCTCCCGGCACACCGCCAGGCCATCAAGACCGGGCAGCATCAGATCCAGAATCACCAGATCGATACCACCCTCACGAAACCGCTCCAGACCGGTATCGCCCCGATCTACAAGAACGGCATTCATGCCCAGATCCGACACCTGCATACGCACCAGCTCACCGATGCCAGGATTGTCTTCGATAATCAGTACCGTTCGCGTCATCGTCTGGGAGCTCACTGCCTTCGCCTGTGGCTTTCGTTACTTTCAGAGCAGAGTGTAGGCGGAAAAGTTCACAAAACCATCACAGGCCGTCTAAACCGCGCACATAGCCGGCTCCGGGTTTAGTCGTTAAAATGAATCCAAATTCCGGCACGAGGTTTCAGTGGCAGACAAGACCGTAACCAGGGCAACACCCGCCGACGCGTTCAAGCGGGCACGTCGCATGTGGCTCAAGGGTGAACGCATTCACCTGGCACCGCTGGCTGATGAGCTCGGAATTGGCCGCGCCACCCTGTTTCGCTGGGTAGGCAACAAGGATCTGCTGATCGGCGAGATTCTCTGGTCCCTGTACGAACCCCTCTGGCGCCAGGCCATGGCGGAAACTCCCGGCGTGGGCGTGGACTATATCGTCGGCGTGTACCGACGCACCAATTCCACCATCCTGCACTTCGAGCCGCTCCGGCGATTCATCAACCAGGACCCGGAATACGCCCTGAAAATCCTCACCTCGTCCCAGTCTATCCTGCATACCCGGACGGTTGAGACCAACACCCGGATGCTGAAGGATCAGGTGGCGGCCGGACACATCAAGCCGCCGATGAATATTTTCAGCCTATCTTACTTCATGATTCGCCTGGCAGAGTCCTGCCTGTATAGCGACATCATCGCCGGGCGGGAACCAAGAGAGGCGGAGTTGGAGGATGCCTGTACGGCGGTGCGGATTCTGCTTGGGGGGAAAGCTCGAGGCTGACAGGCATTGATGGCTGGCCCCGAGGTGGGGTGTCTTTTCTTCTGGGAAAAACAACTCGCTTCGCTCAGACATTTTTTCCCGCCAGAAAAGACACCCCACCCCGTGACCGATCTGACTTTCGAATACCTCTGTGGTGAAAGCGGGGTCAGATGAACGCCTTCATCTGACCCCATGTTCATCAGGCTCTTACAACTGCAAAGACCGGATTTCCAGAAACTCCTCCAGCCCCCACTTGCCGAATTCGCGGCCGATGCCGGAATGGCCGAAGCCGCCGAACGGCGCCATGGGGTTGAACGCGCCACCGTTAACGAACACCTGGCCGGTACGCAGTTTGCCGGCGACTTTCTTGGCCTTGGCATCATCTGCGGACCAGACGGCACCGGAAAGGCCGTATTGGGTGCCGTTGGCGATCTGCACGGCTTCGGCTTCATCGTTGTAGGGAATCACACACAGCACCGGCCCGAAGATTTCTTCCTGGGCGATGCGGCTGTCCGGTTTCACGTTGCCGAACACCGTGGCCTTCACGAAGTAACCTTTATCACAGCCTTCCGGCGCTTCCGGACCGCCGGCAATCAGCGTGGCGCCTTCTTCGATGCCCAGTTTGATGTAATCAATCACCTTGTCACGCTGCTGCGCGGAGGCCAGTGGGCCGAGGCGGGTGGTTTCTTCCAGCGGGTTGCCGGGGGTCATTTTCGCGACCGCAGCGGCAGCCAGTTCGCAGGCTTCGTCGTGTTTGTCTGCCGGCACCAGCATGCGAGTGAGTGCGGTGCAGGTCTGGCCGGAGTTCAGCAGGCAGTTGTTCACGGTGCCTTTGACGGCGGCCGCCAGGTCGGCATCCGGGAGGATCACGGAGGCGGATTTGCCACCCATTTCCAGAGCGATACGCTTGAAATCGTCCGCTGCGGCATGGGCGATCAGGTTGCCAGTGCGGGTGGAGCCGGTGAAGGACACCATGCGCACATCCGGGTGCTTGATCAGGGTATCGCCGACGGTCTGGCCGTGGCCACACACCATGTTGAAGACACCCTTGGGCAGGTCGGTCCCGTCCAGGATCTCCGCAAGGATATAAGCGGTTTGCGGTGCGATTTCCGACGGCTTCAGCACCACCGTGCACCCGGCCGCGATAGCCGGAACGATCTTCAAAATGACCTGGTGCAGCGGATAGTTCCAGGGGGTGATACAGCCAACCACACCCACCGGTGCGTACTGCACTTCGGAGTTTCCGGACTGTTCGGTAAACGGGAAGTCGGGCAGCATCTTCAGATAGGTCTTGGTCACGGCGGCCGGCATGCCAGCCTGAATGGGCGTGGCCAGCTTGATGGGCATGCCCACTTCCCGGGTGACGGTTTCCGCTATTTCCGGTGCCCGTTCTTTCAGTCCTGCCTGCAGCTGCTCCAGCACCTTCATGCGCTGTTCCAGTGTACTCTCGGACCAGCTGTCGAAGGCGGCGTCGGCCGCGGCGATGGCCTGCTCCATTTCATCCCGGCCGGAGGCTGGCACCCTGGCAATGACCTCACCGGTGCCCGCTTCGTGAACGTCGATCATTTCGCCGTTCCAGCTGACCCATTCGCCGTTGATGTAGTTCTTGCTCAGTTCTTTCATATTCTTCACCTTACTCAAATACGATTACGCCCCGGGCGTTCTTGCCTGCCACCATATCATCGAAGGCCTGGGCGGCCTCTTCAATGGGGTAGGTTCGGGTAACGAGTTCATCCAGCTTGAGTTTACCAGCCTTGTAAAGCCCCAGGATTCGGGGGAAATCATGCTGGGGGCGGGCAGAGCCCAGCCAACTGCCTTTCAGGGTACGCTCATCGGCAGGCAACGTCAGGGTGGTCAGTGAAGTCTTGTCTTTCGGATCCGCCACGCCCACCACCACGGCAGTACCGCCACGCCCCAGACTCTTGTACGCCTGTTCCACGACCGGGCCGGCGCCGACGCATTCAAAGGCGTAGTCCACGCCTCCAGTCAGTTTCTTTACCGCCTTGGCGGCATCGTCCACGTCGTTGATGTTGATGGTATGAGTGGCGCCAAATTCTTTCGCCATCTCCAGCTTCGCCGGGTTGTTGTCGACCGCCACAATCATCTCGGCGCCTGCGGTAGCACAGCCCTGGATGGCGTTGAGGCCAACGCCGCCGATACCGAAAACGGCCGCCCGGGAGCCCGGCTCCAGCTTTGCGGTATTGAAGACAGCACCGACGCCGGTCATCACAGCGCAGCTAACCAGAGCTGCGTTCTGCATGGGCACGGTTTGGTCCACTTTGACGCAATTGTCCACGTGCATGGTGGCAAACTCGGCCATCACGCCACAGGCACCAAACACATTCAGCGGCTCACCGTTGGCATCTTTGGTACGCACGGTGCCATCGGGCAGGTTGAACATGGCCTTGCGGGCATTCTCACACAGCACCGGCCGGCCCCGGACACATTGCCGGCACTTGCCACACATCGAGATAAAGGAACTGACCACATGGTCACCTTCCTGGAAGTCGGTTACCCCTTCACCCACTTCCACAACAACCCCGGCAGCCTCGTGGCCGAGTACCAGGGGAGGCGGATAGGGTATCTTGCCGGTGGTGGCGGACAGATCGCTGTGACAAACACCGCAGGCCGCGATCTTGAGGGTGATTTCGCCCCGCCTGGGGCCTTCCACAGTGATGGTCTCGACCTGGACGGGCTGGCCCCATTCCCGGCAGACCACGGCTTTGGCTTGTCTGTCCATATTGCTCCCCTTTTTTGAAGTTGGGGTCAGATGAAAGCGTTCATCTGACCCCGGATTCATACTACTTCAAACAGGCCGGCGGCGCCCTGGCCGCCGCCGATGCACATGGTGATCACCACGTATTTGGCACCGCGACGTTTGCCTTCAATCAGGGCATGCCCTGTCTGGCGGGAACCGGTAACGCCAAAGGGATGGCCGATGGAGATGGAGCCACCATTCACGTTCAGCTTTTCCATGGGGATACCCAGGCGATCACGGCAATACACCACCTGGGAGGCAAAGGCTTCGTTAAGCTCCCACAGATCAATATCGTCCATCTTCAGACCGGCGCGCTCAAGCAGCCTGGGAATGGCAAAGACCGGGCCGATGCCCATTTCGTCCGGCTCACAACCGGCCACCGCGAAACCACGGAATATACCCATGGGTTCGATGTTGTGCTTCTCGGCGTAAGTGCTGTTCATCACGGTACATACAGATGCGCCATCGGACAGCTGGCTGGCGTTGCCGGCGGTCACAAAGTTGCCTTCGCCCCGGACCGGATCCAGCCCCTGCAAACCTTCCAGCGTGGTGTTCGGGCGGTTGCACTCGTCACCAGTCAGGGTCACCTGCTTTTCACTGACTTCACCGGTTTCCTTGTCCTTGACCAGCATGGTGGCGTCGAAGGGCACAATTTCATCATCAAACTTGCCGGCTTGCTGGGCCGCCGCCGTGCGCTGCTGGGAGATCAGGGCGTATTCGTCCTGGGACTCCCGGCTGATCTTGTAGCGCTGGGCGACGATATCCGCCGTCTCGATCATGGACAGATACAGCTCGGGCTTGTGTTTCATCAGCCACTCATTGGTGGCATGGAAGCTGTTGAGCTTATCGTTCTGCACCAGGGAAATGGACTCAACACCACCGGCCACCATGGCCGGAACCTTTTCGGACACAACGCGCTGGGCAGCCATGGCGATGGACTGCAGGCCAGAACTGCAGAAGCGGTTGATGGTCAGCCCCGCAGTGCTGACCGGAAGTCCGGCCCGAATCGCCGCCAGACGGGCGATGTTCCTGCCCTGGGCACCTTCCGGGAAAGCGACGCCCAGGATGACGTCCTCAACAATGGCCGGATCAATCCCGGCACGTTGGACGGCGTGTTTGATCACATGGCCTGCGATATCAACGCTGTGGGTGTTGTTCAGGGAGCCCCGGTAGGATTTGCCCAGGCCGGTGCGGGCGGTGGAGACGATAACTGCATCAGACATAACAATGCCCTCAATTTTTGGAATATGTAGGTCGCTTAGGCGCAAAGCACTCAGCTAAGTCGGTCGCGGGGCGGGGTGCCTTTCCCGCCCTGCGACCAGCCCCAAGCCCCCAAGCTATGTTTTAAAGGTCGCCGAACGTCTTGCCCTCGCTGACCAGCTTCTCAAGCAGAGCCGCCGGCTTCCACTGCTCACCGCCAACGGTGTCCTGGTATTTCTTCACCGCAGCCAGGATGGTATCGAGACCTTCCTGATCAGCCCAGAACATCGGGCCACCGCGGTAGGCCGGGAAGCCGTAGCCATAGATCCACACGATGTCGATATCCAGCGGCCGGTCGGCGATGCCCTCTTCCAGGATCTTGGCACCTTCGTTGATCATCACGTACATGCAGCGCTCAAGGATCTCCTGGTCGGTAATCTCCCGTGGCGTAATCCCCTGCTCCTTGCGGAACGCTTCAATCAGCTGTTCCACTTCCGGATCCGGAACCGGCTTGCGGCTGCCTTCTTCATACTTGTATACACCCGCCTGGGTCTTCTGGCCAAGCCGGCCCTGTTCGGCAAGCTTGTCCATCCAGCTGGCAGGCACGTCCTGGCCGGCATTGCGGCGCTCTTCGCGGATGCGGTAACCCACATCGATCCCGGCCAGATCGGACATCGCGAACTGGCCCATGGGGAAGCCCAGGTCGGTCAGTACCTTGTCCACCTGCTGCGGGGTCGCGCCTTCATCTACCAGAGCCATGGCCTCGGTGCCGCGCTTGTGCAGCATCCGGTTACCGACAAAGCCGTAGCAGTTGCCGACCATGACACCGACTTTCTTGATCTTCTTGGCGACTGCCATCACGGTGGCTTTCACCTCGTCAGAGGTCTTGCTGCCGCGCACATTCTCCAGCAACTTCATGACGTTGGCGGGGCTGAAGAAATGCATGCCTACGACGTCTTCCGGACGCTTGGTGGCGGAGGCAATTTCATCGATATCCAGGGTGGAGGTGTTAGAGGCCAGGATCGCGCCGGGTTTGCAGACTTCATCCAGCTTGGCAAAGATCTCCTTCTTGATGGCCATGTTCTCGAACACCGCCTCAATGACCAGATCAACATCGCGGAAGTCATCATAGGTCAGGCTCGGCGTAATCAGCGCCATCCGCTGTTCCACCTGTTCCTGGGTCAGCTTGCCCTTCTTCGCGGAGTTCTCGTAATTGCGGCGGATAATGGCCAGACCCTTGTCCAGCGCCTCCTGCTTCACTTCCACGATGGTGGCCGGAATGCCGACGTTGACGAAGTTCATGGCGATACCACCACCCATGGTACCGGCACCGATGATGCCGACGCTCTTCACGTCACGGACCGGGGTGTCCTTGGGCAGACCCTTGATCTTGGAAACCTCGCGCTCACCGAAAAACGAGTGAATCAGACCGGCACGCTGGGGCGAGTCCATGCACTCCATAAACAGTTCACGCTCTCGCTTCATACCCTCGTCAAACGGCAGGTTGAACGCAGCTTCCACGGCATCGACGCACTTGAACGGAGAGAACAGGCCCCGCGCACGTTTCTTCAGTTCTTCACGGAACTGATCAAAGACATCACTGCCCTTGTCCGCCTCGATCTTGTCAGTAATGTCCCGAACCCGACGCACCGGTTTGCCCTCATCAGCCACCTTCTGTGCGTAAGCCAGGCCCACGGCGCGGATATCGCTACCCTCTTCCACTGCATCCAGAATGCCCAGCGCCAGGGCATCCCTGGCACCGACGAATTCACCGGTAGTGATCATCTCCAGTGCCTTTTGAGCGCCAGTCAGACGCGGCAGCCGCTGGGTACCACCAGCGCCGGGCAACAGCCCCAGCTTCACTTCCGGCAGCCCCACCTTGGCACTGCTGACGGCGACCCGGTAATGGCAACTCAGCGCCGTTTCCAGGCCGCCACCCAGGGCGGTGCCATGGATTGCCGCAACCAGCGGCTTGTCGCTGTTTTCAAAGGTATTCACCAGCGTCGGCAGGGTTGGCTCCTGCATCGGTTTGCCGAATTCCCGGATATCGGCACCGGCGATAAAGGTGCGCCCTTCACAGACCAGCAGCAGCACCTTGGCCTCTGCATCCTTCTGACCCTGTTCCAGGGCTGCGAGCAGGCCAGAGCGAACAGCCTGGCCGAGGGCGTTCACCGGCGGGTAATTCACGGTAATAACGCCGATATTGCCTTCCCGGTTATAGCTAACGACCTCAGACATAATTTCTCCTCGCATTCTTTCTGGAATATGGTTTTAACTAGCGAAACATGCGTACGATTTAATACAAGTTCCGTGATGGTTTCAACCACCCATTAAACTACAGGTATAAAAAAACCGCAGAGGTTTCTTCTGCGGTTTTTTTTCGAACCTGGAGTCTGGGAGTCTACGGGTAGGGTCTTCCGAAACACGCTGTGAATACGTCCCTGTACGCTCTGCTCCGCCCCTTGCGCTTATTGCTCCTGCGTCGCCCAAGGGTCCTGGGCAGGCCGTCCTTGGCCTGCCCGTGAAGCGCTATCGCCCTTCACCCATGGCTCCGCAAGGTTTCGGAAGACCCCTACCCGCAGCCTCCCGTTCAGCTTTGGCATTTAAACGCTAAACACCCAGCGACTCTATATCTCCTGCCAACATCGCCAACTGGTGGGCAATGGAACCGCGAAGCTTTTCAGCAGGCACCAGGTAAGACGGTGCAGCACAGGTCAGTGCCATGATGGTGCCATCCTGCAAGTGGATGGGAACACCGGCGGAGTTGATGTTGCGATCCCATTCGCCGATGGACAGGCAGAAGCCGTGTTCCTTGTAGTCTTTCATGGCCTGTTCCAGGCCCTCTTTCTTTTCGTGCCAGGCATTGCCGTACTTGGCCTCCATCGCATCATCAATAACCAGGCGTGCCTTGTCGCTGATGGCACAGTAGTAGGCCCGGCCGGCTGAAGTGGTGGCCATGGGCAGTTTGAGGCCGATGTCCATCCGCAAAAGGGAGGCTTCCGGCGGCAACCGGTTTTCCACGTAAATCATGTGCAAACGGTCACGGCAGGTGAGGCCTACCGACATATTGGTCTGCCGGGCGAACTCGTCCATGTAAGGCTTGGCCAGCTGGCGTACCTTGAGGTTGGAGACATAGGCATAACCCAGCGCCAGCACACCGGAACTCAGCTGGTATTTTTCCAGCTGGGTGTTGTAGCTCAGGTAACCGAGTTTGGTGAGGGTGTAAGTCATCCGGGACACGGTCGGCTTAGGCAATCCCGTGATACGGGCAATGTCCTGGTTGCCCAGGATCACCGAGCCCTGGCTGAACGCACGGAGCACATCCAGGCCGCGGGACAGGGCCTCGACGAACTTGCGATCCTTTTCCGGCTTCACGGGTTCACCGTCACTGGATGCCACTTTCAGTTCCGGTGAACTCTGCTTTGTTCTTGCCATAATGGGACGTCCTCCAACCGCGTCGCCTGTTCCGGTGCCGGGGTATTAATCTGATGAATAATCAAAGATGCGCTATTTTAATCGCTGCAGAAATCAAGTACCAGAAAGTCTTTTCAAAATTCGTACCAAATATGAAACACTCATGAGTTATGTTTCAAAACAAGACTCGCAGAGCGGTACCTGATACCGTCTTTACCTGATTTATTCGATATTTTATTCTGCATTGCAAAACAAATTAGCAGCCAACGAATTCCGTGGCGACCCCGGAGGCAAAATGAAGATTCTTTTTGTGGCAGGCGACCCGAAACCGGAACGCTGGACCGTCCCCATCAGACAACTCGTGCCGGATGCGGAGGTATACGTCTGGGATCCCGACGGCCCCGCCGTTGACGCCGACTATGCCATCGTCTGGCAACCACCGGCGGCGCTGTTTGAACGGGAGAAGAACCTCAAGGCAGTGTTCAACCTCGGAGCCGGCATTGACGGGTTGCTGAAGGTTCCCAACCTGCCGAGAGACCTGACCGTGGTGCGCCTGGAAGACGCGGGCATGTCTGCACAGATGGCCGAGTACGTGTTGCACCAGCTTCTCGAAGCTAATCGTGAGATGGAAACCTACCGGGAGCAGCAACGCCAGGGGGTCTGGAAAATCCATCGGCCCATGAAGCGCAGCGAGTGGCCGGTGGGCGTTATGGGGCTCGGACATATCGGCAAGCGCGTGGTCCGCACCCTGGCCGATCTGGATTACCGGGTGAGTGGCTGGGCGCGAGGGGAACACAGCCTGGAAGGTGTAAGCACCTATGCCGGTCCGGACCAGCTCGGCGATTTTCTGAAATCCACCCGGGTTCTGGTCAATACCCTGCCCCTGACCGACGAGACCCGGGGCATTATCGACTATGAACTGCTGAGCCAACTGCAGCCGGGTGCGGTGCTGATCAACGTTGGCCGGGGCGAGCACCTTGTGGAAGAAGACCTGCTTCGGACTCTGGACGAGGGCAGGCTGCTACGGGCATCCCTGGACGTGTTCCGAAAGGAGCCTTTGCCCGAGGGGCACCCCTTCTGGCAACGGAAGGAAATCACCATTACGCCGCACATCTCCGCCCGCACCCTGCGGGATGCCACCCTGGAACAGATCACCGGCAAGATCCGGGATCATGCCCAGGGTCGCTCCATCAGTGGGATCGTGGATACCGATCGGGGTTACTGATCTCCGCAGGAAGTCAGGCAGGAGGTAGAAAGAAGATAGAAAGTGGCACCAATCAGGCCGGGGTCGGTGCCAGCCAGGCCACCAGTGCTGTCAGCACCAGCAGCAGAGGCAGAGCGATCAGCACGAACAGGCCGTTCCAGCGGAACGCCACCACCCATCGGGAAATCTGCCCGAACCTCGAGAGCAGCATCACCGAGGGCCCGAAGGGCGAGAGCATCATGGCCAGGGAGAAACCAATCACCAGGGCCACGGCGACCGGCAAGAGGTCCATTCCCTCCGCCACCAGTTGGGGCAATAACCCGGCCTGAACACTCAGCACCGTGATGGGAATGACCCCGATCATGGAGAACATCGGCATCATCAGCATGCCCAGCATAGCCACCAGGAAAACACCCCCACCGGTTGCCACCAGGCCAGCCAGGGCATCGGCAGGGATCACGGCAGACAGGGCCACCCCGAGGATCGCGGAGGCGGCGAAAATAGCCATTTCATTGTGCATGGTCCACACCTGGCCCACGCCTTCCTGCAAAACCGGCATCAGCCGGCGTTCCTGCCAGAACATGTAAAGCAGCGTCACGGTGGGCACCGCCAGCATGGCCGCCACCGACACCTTGAATCCGGTCGTCGCCACCAGACCCGCCATCACCGCGAACACCACCAGAATCAGCGCCAGCAGGCGCCCGGTGCCCGGCAGCCAGCCCTCAACGGCAATACGCTCACTACTGACTTTGCGAAACCGGCGCTGCTCCAGCACCCAGCCAACCAGCACCATCAACAGCGCCGCGATCAATCCGAATGGCAGTAACTGCGACCAGCTCAGCTGGGGCAACTCCCGGGTGAGAATAGCCACGGCCACACTGGTGGGCGCCACCAGCGGCACCAGAGCAAACCCTCTCAGGGCACTGATCAGGACACTGCGCAACCACTGCAAACGGGAGTCACCGGTAATGCCCCGCTCACGCAGCGTCTCCGAGAGTGTGCCGCACAGCAGGTTCATCATGCCAAAACTCAGGACCGTCGCGATGCCACAGCTGACCAGCGCATACTTGGGGTACAGCAGCAAGGGTTTTCCGCCCAGCAGTACATCGTGAATCCGGCGCAGCACCTCGAATCGGCGCACCAGGCACTGCATCATCCCCAGGCTGCCCAGGAAGGCTGCATAGAACGCCGCATCCGACGCTGCCTTCACCAACAACGCGGCATCCAGTGTTCCACGCACGGCCAGGGCGCCCAGTACAACCAGAGCAATCACCAGCAGCATCCGGGCATAACCCTGCAAGCGCCCGGCACCAGCCAGGAACGCGGAGACAAACATGATCCCCGCGAGCGCGCTCAGCTCCCGGTGTCCGAGGCAGATGGCCACCAGCTCTGTCACCACGGCCAGGGACACGAGCCATTGCAGAATACTGGTCATGACAGGCCCGGCCGATCAGGTTTGAACACTGCTTGCATTTCCTTAATACCCGGATTAGTCTTTCAATACGCAATTACAAAACTGTGTTTCGCTTAACGAAACGATGTTACCACAAATTTAGCACAAATTACTCGGGAATCCCCATGATCGAGCTTCCCGATAAACGCTTTCAGGAGAATATAAATGGCTTCCGCACCCTGGAATGACCTGCTGGGTTTCGACACGCAACTGGACGAGACCGAGCGTCAGGTCCGCGACAGCATCCGCAGCTTCTGCGACCAGCAACTGATGCCCGGTATTGTCGAGGCTAACCGGCATGAGAAGTTCGACCGCACCATCTTCAATCAGATGGGCGACCTGGGCATGCTTGGCGCCACCCTTCCGGAAGAGTATGGCGGGCCGGGCCTGAACCACGTCTGCTACGGCCTGATTGCCCGGGAAGTGGAGCGGGTGGACTCGGCCTATCGCTCGGCGCTGAGCGTCCAGTCATCGCTGGTCATGTATCCGATCTTTTCCTATGGTCAGGAAGCCCTGAAAAAACGCATCCTGCCAAAGCTGGCGTCCGGTGAATACGTGGGCTGCTTCGGTTTGACCGAGCCCAACCACGGCTCAGATCCCGCTGGCATGGAAACCCGCGCCAAAAAGGTCGACGGCGGATACCTGCTGAGCGGCTCGAAAACCTGGATCACCAACTCCCCGATCGCCGATATCTGCGTAGTCTGGGGCAAGCTTGACGGCAAGGTCACCGGCTTCGTGATCGAACGTGACGGTGCCAAAGGCCTCGACACCCCGAAGATCCCGGGCAAATTCTCCCTGCGCGCCTCTGAAACCGGCTCCATCTTCATGGATGACGTGTTCGTGCCAGATGAAAACAAGCTGGACGTCGAGGGCCTGAAAGGTCCGTTCAGTTGCCTGAACAAGGCCCGCTTTGGCATCAGCTGGGGCTCCCTGGGTGCCGCTGAGTTCTGCTGGCACGCGGCCCGCAATTACACCCTGGAGCGCAAGCAGTTCGGCAAGCCACTGGCAGCCAACCAGTTGATCCAGAAGAAACTGGTGGACATGCAAACCGAGATCACCATCGGCCTGCAGGCGGTTCTGCAATTGGGCCGCATGATGGATGCTGGCACCGCCACGCCGGACGCCATCTCGCTGCTCAAGCGCAATAACTGTGGCAAGGCCCTGGACATCGCCCGTGTGGCCCGCGACATGCACGGCGGCAACGGCATTTCCGATGAGTATCACGTGATTCGACACGTCATGAACCTGGAAGCGGTGAACACCTACGAGGGTACCCACGATGTCCACGCCCTGATTCTTGGCCGTGGCCAGACCGGCATCCCGGCGTTCAGCTGAGTTATTGCACACACGCAAACGAGGTTATCCCATGAACTTGAACTACACCGCCGAGGAACTCGCCTTCCGTGATGAAGTCCGCGCGTTCCTGGACAACAAACTGCCCGCGGACATTGCCGCCAAGGTAAAGGGGTTCCGCCGTCTGTCCAAAGAGGACCATCAGCGTTGGCAGAAGATCTTGAGCGCTCAGGGCTGGTACGCCACCCACTGGCCGGAAGAATACGGCGGCGTGAAGTGGACGCCGGTCCAGAAGCACATCTGGGATGAAGAGTCCTGCCGGTATGGCGTGCCGCGGTCCGTTCCTTTCGGGGTGAACATGGTGGCACCGGTCATCATCAAGTTCGGTAACGAGGAGCAGAAGCAGAAATACCTGCCGAGGATCCTGAGCGGTGAGGACTGGTGGTGCCAGGGCTACTCCGAGCCGGGCGCCGGTTCGGATCTCGCCTCCCTGAAAACCCGGGCCGTGCGCGAGGGTGATTATTACATCGTCAACGGTCAGAAAACCTGGACCACCCTGGGCCAGCACGCCAACATGATTTTCTGCCTTGTGCGCACCAATACCGAGGTGAAAGCCCAGGAGGGCATTTCCTTCCTGCTGATCGACATGAACAACCCGGGCATCACCGTGCGCCCGATCATCACCCTTGATGGCGAGCACGAGGTGAATGAGGTGTTCTTCGAGGACGTCAAAGTCCCCGTGGAAAACCTGGTGGGTGAGGAAGACAAGGGCTGGACCTACGCCAAGTACCTGCTGACTTATGAGCGCACCGGTCTCGCCGGTATCGGCCTGTCCAAGGCGGCCCTGTCGCACCTCAAGCAGCTGGCCTCCCGTCGCCTGAAAAACGGCAAGCCACTGATCGAGGATGCCGCTTTCAGCCAGCGCATTGCCCAGGTGGAAATAGACCTGATGGCGGCCGGAATCAGCAACCTTCGCATCATTGCCTCAGTTGAAGGCGGCGGCATGCCGGGTGCGGAAAGCTCCATGCTGAAGGTCCGCGGCACCGAAATTCGCCAGACCATCAATGATCTGGCTCGCCGGGCCATTGGCCCCTACGCAATCCCGTTTGTGGAAGAAGAGCTGGACCTGAATTACGACGGCGAATTCCTCTCTGACGAGAACGCCGCGCCACTGGCGGCCCAGTACTTCAACAACCGCAAGCTTTCGATTTTCGGCGGATCCAACGAGATCCAGAAAAACATCGTGTCGAAAATGATTCTCGGGCTTTAAGGAGGCGACCATGGATTTCCGACTCAACGAAGAGCAGCAGATGCTGCAGGACACCGTGGCCCGCCTGGTGCGCGGTGAATACAGTTTTGAAAAGCGCCTGGAATACAGCGAATCGGAGCTGGGATTCAGCGCCGATTTCTGGAAACAGCTGGGCGAGCTGGGCCTCACGGCTGTGCCCTTCCCCGAAGAGCTGGGTGGTTTTGGCGGCAGCGGCGTTGAAGTGCAGAGCGTGATGACCGAACTGGGTCGCGGCCTGTGCATCGAGCCCTACTTGCAATCTATCGTCCTTGGCGGTGGGCTGATCAGCCAGGCCGGCAACGGCCAGCAACACGAACAGTGGCTTGGCGGCATCGCCAGCGGCGAAATGCGCGCGGCTGTGGGCCTTCAGGAGCCCCAGAGCTTTTATGATCTGAACGATGTGGAAACCCGGGCCGAGAAATCCGGTAACGGTTACGTGCTGAATGGTCGAAAGGCCGTGGTCATCGGCGGTCACTGTGCCGACGTACTGGTGGTGTCTGCCCGCACTTCGGGCGACAGCCGGGATGCCAATGGCATCAGCCTGTTCCTGATCAGCTCCGACGCCGAAGGACTGGAACGCCGCATCTACCCGACCATTGACGGCACCAAGGGCTGCGACCTGTTCCTGAACAACGTTAAGCTGAGCTCCAATGCCCTGCTGGGCGAGGAAGGCAAGGCCGCCGAGGTTATTGAGTACCAGGCTGGCCGTGCCATTGC
Organism: Marinobacter guineae; assembly: GCF_002744735.1. Taxonomy (GTDB): domain Bacteria; phylum Pseudomonadota; class Gammaproteobacteria; order Pseudomonadales; family Oleiphilaceae; genus Marinobacter; species Marinobacter guineae. The sequence goes on from NZ_KZ319340.1 coordinate 473,235, forward strand.
CGCACTGTGCGGCGAGGCCGTGGGCGCCATGGAAGTGGCCTGTGACCTGACCCTGGAGTACCTGAAACAGCGCAAGCAGTTTGGTGTACCCATCGGCAAGTTCCAGGTGCTTCAGCACCGGATGGTGGACATGATGTCGGAACTGGAACAGGCCCGCTCCATGGCGATCCTGGCTGCCAGCGTCGCCGACGAACCCCAAAGCGACGAGCGGCGCCGGATCCTGGCAGCCGCCAAGAATGTCATCGGTCGCAGTGGCCAGTTCATTTCCGAGCAGGGCATCCAGTCCCACGGTGGCATCGGCATGACCTGGGAGTACAACTTCGCCCATTACGCCAAGCGCCTGATCATGATCAACCATCAGCTCGGCGACGACGACTTCCACCTGGAGCGTTACGCTGCCCTGCTACAGTAAACTGCAGACAACCGTTATTCAGGGGATTGGGGACATCACAATGACAACAAACGAACAGTCGACTGAACAGGATCTGAGAAAAGCCGAATGGAAAGTCCGGACCGAACTGGCCGCCGCCTACCGGCTGGTGGCCCTGTTCGGCTGGGACGACCTGGTATTCACCCACCTGTCGGCCCGGGTGCCCGGGCCGGATCATCACTTCCTGATCAACCCTTACGGGCTACTGTTCCACGAAATCACCGCCTCGTCGCTGGTGAAGGTGGACCGGGATGGCCAGGTGGTGGAGGCCGGCGGCCTTCGCCGTGTCAATCCGGCCGGCTTTACCATTCACAGTGCGGTGCACATGGGCCGGGAAGACGCCGGCGCGGTAATGCATCTGCACGCGCCCGATGGCGTGGCAGTATCCGCCCACCGGGACGGCCTGCTGCCCCTGAGCCAGACCGCCATGCTGTGCCTCAATCACCTGAGTTACCACGATTACGAGGGCGTGGCCCTGAACCTGGACGAACGGGAACGGCTGATCCGGGATCTGGGCGACAAGTCCATGATGCTGCTACGCAATCACGGCGTACTGACCGCAGGCAAGGATGTGCCGGAGACCTTCACCTATCTGTATTTCCTGATGAAAGCCTGTGAGATTCAGGTCAAGGCCCAGAGCTGCGGCCCCACCTGGATGCCATCGGAACAGGCCATCCAGACCACGGCGGACCAGTCACAGGCGCTCGGCGGTGCCGCAGCCCTCACCTGGCCGGCCCTGGTTCGGCTTCTGGACAGTAAAAGCCCCGGCTACGCGGTCTGACTTAGCTGCCAGGAGCGCCGATATGCTGACAGTGGAACTGGACAACCTCGACCGCCACAAGAACTCGGTGATTGGCTACAGCCCCTGGAAAACCATCACCCAGGAGATGATACAGGCTTTCGCCGATGCCACCGGTGACCACCAGTGGGTTCATCTGGATGTGGAACGGGCAAGGCGTGAGTCGCCCTGGAAGAGCACCGTGGCCCATGGTTATCTGACCGCCTCCCTGATTCCACTGCTGAATCAGCAGGTCATTGACGTGCAGGGCAAAAGCGCCAGCATCAATTACGGCCTGAACAAGCTACGCTTCCCCGCCGCCGTGAAGTCCGGCGCCCAGATCCGCAGCAAGCTGGAACTGCTGGACGTGTCCCGGGTGGACGACCAACGCACGCTGGCCACCTATCGCACCACGGTGGAAATCCGCGGCGGGGACAAGCCCGCCTGCGTGGTGGAGAATCTGGCCATGTACGTGCGAAGCTGACCCGCTCAGGACTTGCCCTCCCACTCCTCTTCCTGCAACGCTCGCCACATCAGCTTGCCAGTGGGCGACTTCGGCAATTGGTCGACAAACTCGATCAGGGTGGGAATCTTGTAGGCCGCCATCTGCGCCTTGCACCAGGTGATAATATCCTCCGCCGAAGTCTTGCCCTCCGCCTCCGGGGTCAGCACGATACAGGCCTTCACGGTCTCACCGCGCTTGGGATCCGGCGAGGAAATAATGCAGACTTCGTGGATCCCGGGATGGCGATACATCAGGCCCTCGACCTCTGATGGCCAGACCTTGTAACCGGACGCGTTAATCATCCGTTTGACCCGGTCCACCATGAAGAAATAGCCCTCCTCATCGTAGTATCCCAGATCACCGGTCCGGAAAAAGCGCTTGCCATCAATCTCCACAAACGCGGCTTCGGTTTCCGAAGGGCGATTCCAGTAACCAATGGTGACCTGAGGCCCATTGGAGACGATTTCACCGGTCTCCCCGGGGCCTTTTTCCTGCAAGGTGTCGACATCAATGATCCGGCTGTCCACATCAAATACCGGAATACCGAGGCACTGGGGCTTTGGGCGATTCGAGGGATTGATGTGGGTGGCCGCCATGGTTTCCGACAGACCGTATCCCTCAATGTAGTCCAGACCGGTCATGGTCTTGAGCTTGGCAGCCACGGACTCCGGCATGGCGGCCCCGCCACCGCCGATGGTGGTGAGACTGGTCAGGTCGTACTGGCCAATGTCGGGGTTGGAAAGAAAATCCACCGCCATGGTGACAATGTTGGTCCAGCCGGTGACTTTGTACCGCTCGATCAGCCGTGCCGCGGTGGTGCGGTCCCAGCGGGTCATGATGATTATGGTGGAACCGCTGTAGATGGGGCTGTTCATGGAGCCGGTCATGCCGGTGACGTGGAAGAACGGCAGGGTCGCCAGTTGCACCGTGTTGGCGGTGCTGAGGTTCCAGAACGCCCGGTGCACGGCGGTGGCCATCACGCTGCGGTGCGTGTGCATGCAGCCCTTGGGCGCGCCGGTGGTGCCGGAGCTGTAGGGAATCACGGCAAGATCTTCCGGGCCGGCGGTATGGGCAGACGGCCTATGATTTTCCGCCAGCGCCTGCTCCCAGCTAACCACACCGGCCATCTCACTCGACCAGGCCGGGGCGGCGACTTCGTTAGGAAGAGCCAGATCGGTGTCCGGGGCAATGTACGTGCTGTAGGAGGCCACCACTATCTGGTTAAGATCTGTGGTTTCCAATAACGGAGTGATAAAGCCGGCCAGTTCCTGACCCGCCAGGCAGACATGGGCACCGGTATCCGCAACGAAGTGCTCCAGCTCGGCCGCCCGGTTCATCGGGTTGATGGGAATCACTACGGCATCCGCACGCAGAATGGCGTAATAGGCAACCACGTACTGGGGTGAGTTCTGCATATACAGCAACACCCGGTCGCCTTTTGCCAGGCCCTGAGCCTGCAGATAGCCGGCCATCGCCTCCACTTCCCGGAACAGCTGGCTGTAGGTCATCGGCGCATCGTAAAAAATGATCGCGGTACGGTCCGGATAACGCCGCGCGGAAATTTCCAGGTTGGTAAACACGCTGGTCCGGGGCAGCGCCATGCTCTTGGGCAGTTCTCTCGGCCAGACGGCGTAATGGCGGGTAAATGTCATCGTTGTGATCCCCTTATTCGGTTCAGTGAGCCGCTGTCGCGGCCAGATCAAAAACGTCGGTGCCGCCGGGCAGAGCTTCCCGGTGGCGCAATGGTGTGATGGCGATGGCGTTGTCTCGCAACACGCTGACGTCCTCATCGGGCGCCACGATGTGGCGGGAGCTGCGATCAAAACCCAGCCACCAGTACGGCAGGCTGCGGGCATCCTGACCCGCCAGCAGGCGCGCGCTCTGGATCGAGCCGTTGGACTGCTTGCACCACCGTGCCTGGTTAATCGCCGCCACCTCGCAGGCGGGGAAATTCACGTTCCAGGCCCGGTTCTGTCCCGGCTGCCACAACTGGCGGATAACGGTTTCCCCAAAGATGGAGACCGGCGACCAATCCACTCCTTCCCGGCTCAGAAAAGCCTGGCTCAGTGCCATGGCGGGTATCCCCATATGCTCGGCACTGAGTACCGCCCCGACGGTGCCGGAATACTGCACGGAGTCGCTGATATTGGCGCCGCAATTCACCCCGGACAGCACCAGGTCCGGCGGCGTTTCCCCAAACCACTGGGCCAGCGAATACAGCACGCAATCCGCCGGCGTGCCGGAGACCGCAAAGCGCTTGTCGCCCTGCTCATACACCCGTAACGGGTCATGAATGGAGATACTCTGGCCGGCGCCGCTGCGATCATGTTCCGGCGCGACGACCCAGACTTCCTCGGCGAGGTTGCGGGCGATCTGCTCGAGCACTTTCAGGCCTGGTGCGTTGATGCCGTCGTCGTTGGTGATCAGGATGCGACGGACGATAGCGCCACCCATGACTTCAGACTCGCTCATGACCGGTCTCCTTCACTGGCAATTTTCCAACCCACATCTGCCAGCAGGCTCGCCCGCTTGCCCACGTCCAGGGCATTGGCATTGGCGGCATTGCCATCCAGCGCCCGCTTGTAGACGCCCTGAAGAATAGACGCCAGCCGGAACAGGGAAAACGCCAGGAACACGTGCCAGTCGGCAATGCCATCCCGGCCGGTCTGGCGGCAGTATCGGGCAATGGTTTCCTGCTCATCCGGAATACCCAGTGCCTCCAGATCCTCACCCAGCAGTCCTCTCATGCCTTCCAGATCCGATGGCAGGTAATAAGGAAGACAGTAATAGGCCAGATCCGCCAATGGATGGCCCAGCGTCGAAAGCTCCCAGTCCAGGATGGCAATCACTTCCGGACTGTCCGGCGCCAGCATCAGATTGCCAAACCGGTAATCGCCATGGGCGATAGCGCATTCATCGGTGGAGGGCAGATTCTCCGGCAGCCAGGCCATGAGTTTGTCCATGGCCGGCAGTTCGTCGGTTTTTGATGCCAGGTACTGTTTACTCCAACGGGAAACCTGCCGCGCAACATAGCCTTCCGGGCGGCCAAAATCGCCGAGGCCAACAGCATTCACATCCACCGAGTGCAGTTGCGCCAGGGTGTCGATGGCGGAGTGATGGGCTGGTAACCGTTCGTGACGATCCAGCGCCCTCAGGGCAGAGTGGCTGACGATGCGGCCCTCAAGGTAGTCCATGACATAGAACGGCGTGCCGATGACATTGCTGTCTTCACACAGGGCCCGGGTGGTTGGCACCGGGACGCTGGTGTGTTCGGACAGGGCACGCATGACTTTGTACTCCCGCTCGATCATGTGAGCAGAGGGAAGGGTTTTGCCAGGCGGCTTTTTGCGCAGCACGTATTGGCCGCTGTCGGTGTCCAGCAGGAACGTAGGGTTGGACTGGCCGCCCTGGAATTGCCGGACATCCAGCCTTGTGCCGAAGCCCGGTATGGTCTGCTGCAGCCAGCTCAGGAGGCTGGCTTCATCGAATTTGTGGGCCGGGAGGACTTCTACCAGCTCTGGGGTGATGCTCATGTTTTGTTTTGCCTTCCGTTTTGGGGGCAGCGGCCGGCTGGCAGGGGTGGCCTTTCTTCCGGAAAAAAGCAACTCGCTTTGCTCAGACATCTTTTTTCCTGCAGAAAGGCCACCCCTACCCACCGGCCTCGGCATACTTTTGTTTGGCTACCCCAAACAAATGGTTTGCTAACAAATCGTTTCGCCGCCATCGGCTACGATGACCTGGCCGGTGATGTAGGCGCTGGCCCTGGTGGACAAAAACACTGCGAGGCCGGCGATATCTACCGGTTCGCCAATTCGGCGCAACGGCGTTTTATCTTCCGCGCGTTTGACGCGTACCGGGTCTTCCCACAGGGCTTTGGCGAAGTCGGTCTTGATCAGGCCCGGAGCGATGCTGTTAACGCGGATGCCCTTCGGCCCCCACTCCACGGCCAGGTTGCGGGCAAGAGCCGCTTCCGCAGCTTTGGACACGCCATAAGTGCCGATGGTGGTATTGCCACGGATACCGGCGATGCTGGACAGGAGCACAACCGCGCCTTCGCCTTTCTCGGCCATCTGCGGCAGCACCATGTTGGTGAGCCAGAAGGTGCCCTTGACGTTGGTGTCCATGATCTTGTCCCAGGCGTCGTCGGTCATTTCCGCAGTGGTTCCGTAGACCGGGTTGGTGGCGGCGTTGCACACCAGCACGTCGATAGCGCCCCAGGCTTCGTTGGTTTTATCCACCAGGTTCTGCAGCTCGTCTTTTTTACCGACATGGCAGGGAATGGCGATGGCTTCGTAGCCCTGGGCTTTCAGTTCACTGGCCACCTGTTCACAGGCCTCGGCCTTGCGGCTGGAGATCACGACCCTGGCACCCAGGCGGGCCATTTCTTCGGCGATGGCGCGGCCGATGCCTTTGGTGGAACCGGTGATCACCGCAACCTTGCCGGTCATATCAAAAAGCGGGTTAGTCATCGTTCCGTCCTCATTCTCAAAGCTTGGGGAACGAACGGGGAGGAACCTGCCGGGACTGTGCAAAACATGGATGTTTTGCTCAAGCCTACAAGGGTCAGTTCGAGCGTTTATGAAGCGAAGCTTCATGCGACAAACTGACGACGGCAATCTGTGATTGCCGGCCGGACCCCGGAGGGGTATTCACGGCGTGTCCCGGCAGGTGCCTCCCCGGTCGTTCATGCGCCCGACGAATCGGGCCGAAAATCTTTAGCGGTACTGACGAAGCTCAATCTTGGCCACAGAGTCCAGATGCACCTCATCGGGCCCGTCCGCCAGACGCAGTGTCCGCACCTTGGCCCAGGCTTCCGCCAGGAAGGTGTCCTGGGAAACACCGGCGCCGCCGTGCACCTGAATAGCCCGGTCCAGCACCTTCAGTGCCATGCTCGGGGCGATCACCTTGATCATCGCAATCTCCTGACGGGCCACCTTGTTACCAACGGTGTCCATCATGTGCGCCGCTTTCAACGTCAACAGCCGCGCCTGCTCAATCTCGATGCGGCTGCGGGCAATGTCCTTGCGGATGGAATCGAAACTGGACAGGGGCTTGCCAAAGGCTTCACGGGCATTGGCACGCTTGCACATCAGTTCCAGTGCCCGCTCGGCCACACCAATCGTGCGCATGCAGTGGTGAATACGGCCCGGCCCAAGGCGCCCCTGGGCGATTTCGAAACCCCGGCCCTCACCCAGCAGGATGTTTTCCACCGGCACCCGCACATTCTCGTAGTGAATCTCCGCATGTCCGTGGGGCGCATGGTCGTAGCCGAACACCGTCAGCGAACGAATCATCTTCACGCCCGGCGCGTCCAGGGGCACCAGAATCATCGACTGCTGCTGGTGCTTCTCGGCCTTCGGGTCGGTCTTGCCCATGACAATGGCGATTTTCGAGGTGGTGGTCATGGCGCCAGAGGACCACCACTTTTTCCCGTTGATCACATACTCGTCGCCGTCGCGGCGGATTTCACAGGCGATGTTGGTGGCATCGGACGAAGCCACATCCGGCTCAGTCATGGAAAAGCAGGAGCGGATCTCGCCAGCCAGAAGCGGCTTCAGCCACTTCTCCTGCTGCTCCTTATTACCGTAGCGGGCGATAGTTTCCATGTTGCCGGTATCCGGTGCGGAACAGTTGAACACCTCCGGCGCCATAGCGGAGCGGCCCATGACTTCACACAAATGGGCGTATTCGTAGTTGGTCAGCCCGGCCCCGAATTCACTTTCCGGCAGGAACAGGTTCCACAGGCCGGCGGCTTTCGCCTTGACTTTCAGTTCCTCGATAATTGGTACCGGCGCCCAGCGGTTCTCTGCCTGCTCAATCTGCTCATGGTGTTTATGCTCATTCGGGTAGATATAGGCATCCATGAACTCGTTCAGCTGCGCCTGCAGCTTTTTCGCCTTGTCAGACAGTTCAAACATGTCCGCTTCCTCTTGGTGTTGTTGGCATTAAATCGGTAACCGTTCCGTCAGATAGGAACGCCCTCTGGCTTGTCGCTGCCGGACCGAATCCGGAAAGTGCCCTCGGCGATGGCCAGCAGGTTGCCCTTGTCGTCATGAACCTCGCCGGTGCTGTTGAAAATGCGAGTGCCTCCGGCGCGCTTGCGACCGGTGACCTTTATGGTTCCGCCAGAACACTGCCCGGTGAAGGTGGTGGTCAGGGACAGGGTAATGGCTTTGCGCATCCGCCCGGGGTAGGGGCAATGGGTGCCCGCCTGGGCCAGCACAATGTCCAGCAGCGAGGTGAGCACACCGCCGTGGATCACTCCACCCAGATTCAGGTGCCGGGGTTGCAGTTCCAGCTCCAGCACCGCCTCATTCTCTTCCCAGGACACCTGACGATAACCCAGCAGGCTGTGAAAGCCGGGCAGGTCTTTTCCATCGGTAAACAGGGGCTCTTGCTCACTCATTACACTTTCATTCCTGGCAGGTTAAGGGACGCGGTATTACCACCGTCCACGGGCAGGGACTGACCGGTGATGTAGCTGGCATCGTCGCTGGCAAGAAACAGGATAGCCGCAGCGATTTCCTCGGGGTTGCCATACCGGCGCAGCTCGCAACGGGCCCCGAGCTTATGGGCTTTTTCATTGGCTCGGGCGTAGTCGAACACCGCCCGGGTCATGCCGGTTTCCACCAGGCCGGGACACACCGCGTTCACCCGCACGTTGTCGCTGCCCAGATCACAGGCGGCGGTCATGGTCAGGTTGATTACGCCGGCTTTGGAGGCACTGTAGGCATTGCCGCCAGCGCCGGACCGGATGCCCGCCACCGAGGCGGTGTTGACGATGGCACCGAGCTTGCGGGCCTGCATGTGCGGCGCCACGTGTTTGATCAGCAGCATGGTGCCCACCAGATTCACCGACAACACCTGGTCCCACTCGGCACGGTCGTTTCCGGTAACCGGTGGGTGACCCTTGCCGGTGCTGGCAATGCCGGCAATATTGCAGAGCACGTCGATCTGCCCGAACGTCGCCATGGTCTCGTTCACCAGGGCTGCCACCTGGGCTTCGTCAGCCACATCCACCAGCCGTCGCAGGCAATCGGTGCCCTCGGGCAGCTGGTTTTCGGTTTCCACCAGGCCTGCGTCCGAGGTGTCTGCCAGGATCACTGAGGCACCCTCCCGGGCCAACCGCAGGGCTGTTGCCCGGCCGATGCCGCTGCCGCTGCCGGCGCCAGTGACAATGGCCACCCGTTGATCAAACCGTCCCATACCCATGCTCCCCGGACTGTCTCATTATTGTTGATGGTGTTGGGGTCTTTCTGTTCAGGTAATTTGTCACGCCTTCCGGTTTTGAGTCAATATATTCGGAAGTTAATTTCACTAGATAAAACACGATAACACCGAAGAGGCAAAAAATGGAAAGCGGGAAGCCAGATATGCCGGTCTACGCGCCGATCGATCCCAGTGAGTCCATGGACGCAATCGGACATCGCATACAGCACTACGCCCAAACCCGGGGCAGCCACCCGGCAATCATCGATGAACAGGGCACTCTGGACTGGCGCGGCCTTGTCGATCAGGTCAACCGCATTGCCAACCGGTTGCGTGAGGCGGGTCTGCAGCCGGGAGAGTCGGTGGCAGCATTGTGCGGTACTGGCCGCGACGATGTCGCACTTTACCTGGGCACACTGGTGGCCGGGGGCTGCATGGTGCCGCTGTCCGGCATGGCCAGTGCCGAAGCGCTGGCCATGATGGTGGCGGATTGCCAGGCACGCTTCCTGTTCGTGTCCGGTCACCATCAGGCGCTACTCATCGCCTTGCGGGGCCAACTCACCAGCGTACCGACGGAGCGCATTATCAGTCTGGGTGGCCCACTGGACGGAGCCGGTTACCAGCTTGTTGACTGGCTGGCGCCGGCCACTACCACCGCCCACCCCGAACCGGTCACTCTGGATGACCCGTTCAACATCATTTACAGCTCCGGCACCACGGGCACGCCCAAGGGCATCCTGCACGATTACCGCTTCCGCCAGCGGCAGATGGTAAGGATGAGCCGCTACGGGCTGGACGGCGATGCGATCAACCTTGTGTCAACGCCCCTCTACTCAAACACCACCCTGGTTTCGGTGTTGCCCACGCTCTATCACGGCGGCACCCTGGTGCTGATGGCGAAATTCGATGCCCGCCGTTTCCTGGAGCTGGCTGAAACCCACCGGGTAACCCACGCCATGCTGGTACCGGTGCAGTACCAGCGAATTCTCGCGGAGCCGGATTTTGACCGGTTTGACCTCTCCAGCTTCAAGCTCAAGCTCTGCACCAGTGCCCCGTTGCGGTCCGCGGTGATTGCCGACGCCATGGCGCGCTGGCCCGGCAATCTCCGGGAAGTTTACGGCCTCACCGAAGGTGGCATATCCACCAGCCTTGATTGCGCTGCCCACCCGGACAAATGGGACTCGGTTGGAGTGCCCACCCAAGGCGCCGAGGTACGGGTGATTGGCGAGGATGATCGTGAGCTGCCCCGGGGCGCCACCGGTGAGATCGTGGGCCGTGCCATTTCCATGATGCGAGGCTATGTGAATCGCCCCGAGCAGACTCGGGAGATGCTCTGGACGAGCCCGCAGGGCAAGGTGTTTTACCGCAGCGGTGACATGGGGCGAATTGACGAGGACGGCTTTATTTACATCCTCGATCGCCGGAAGGACATGATCATCTCCGGTGGTTTTAACGTCTACCCGGTGGACCTGGAAAAAGTGCTGCTGGCGCACCCGGCGGTCGCCGACGCCACGGTGATCGGCATTCCCAGCGAACAATGGGGGGAGACGCCATTGGGCCTGGTGGTCATCCGACCCGGCCAGGACGAAACCGAAACCGCGATCCTGGAGTGGGCCAACCGCCAGCTGGGTAAATCCCAGCGCCTTGCGGCCATCGAATTCCGGACCACGCTGCCCCGTTCCGCCATCGGCAAGGTGCTGAAACGCGAACTTCGGGCGCCCTACTGGGCCGGAACCTGAGGCTACGAAAGGTAGGGTGCCCCGTGATTCTGCCTGGTATCAGCCATTGGGCTATCCTTCACTAACACTCCGTAATGAGGGACCGATCAACCTGCTATTGCAAAAAACAAGACATGTGTTAGATTCAGAGAACTCCAATTCACCATGCAGTCATTAGTTCTGCACAGTGAAACAAAGAAAGACCCATTGGTCATAAACAAAAAGCCATTAATGCACAAGTACAACAACGAATGAGGCCAACCATGACTTTGTTTACCAACGCCCGAAGAAAACTGACCGTCTTTGCCTCGGCAATGACCCTTGGCCTGTCGGCAGCCCTCGTCGCCACGCCCGCTGCCGCCCAGGATGCCGTTACCTGGAAGGTCCAGTCGCACTGGCCCGGTTCCAGCAGCTCTTATACTGACAGCCTGGGCAGACTCAAACGGGTACTGGAAGAGCGCACCGATGGCCGCCTGAAGCTCCAGCTGTTCGAGGCCGGCGCCCTGTTCAAGGCAACAGACACATTTAATGCCGTCAGCCGCGGCATTCTGGAAATGGGCACGATTTCACCGTCCTATGCCCAAGACAAGATCTCCCTGGCCGGCATCGCCTCTGGCCTGCCGTTTGCCTTCCGCAATGTCTGGGAGGCTGCCTATTTCCACCAGAACATGGGCTTTGAAGCCATGCTGCGCGAAGAAGCGGCGCAATACGGCGTCTACTGGGCGACCGACAAGGTCTATCCCACCGAAATGGTGGTCAAGAAGCCGATCAAAAGCTGGGAAGACTTCACCAGCCTGAAAATTCGCTCATCCGGTGCCCTGCAGACCTTTCTGACCGAAGCTGGTGCCGCCGCCTCCTACATCCCGGGAAGTGAGCTCTATTCCGCGCTGGATTCGGGTATTGTCGATGGAGCCCACTGGGGCGCTGCACAGGGCGCGCTCAGCATGGGCCTCTATGAGGTGGCCAAGTATCACGTTCAGCCCGCGCTCAACATTGCCGGTACCGACGTGATCATTGTCAGCCAGAAAGCCCTGGACAAGCTGCCGGAAGACATGCAGAAGATCGTCAAGGATGCCCTTGCCGAGCAGTTCTGGGTGCGCACCAACGAATACCAGTACAAGGAACAGCTGGCACTGGCGAAAGCCCAGGCGGAATTCGGTGTTGAGGTGAATACGCTGCCCCAGGACGTTCAGCAGAAGCTGGCCCAGACCGCCCAGAAACTGTGGGATGAAGAAGGCAAGCGCGGCGAGAAGGCCGAGAAGGCACTGGAAATGCTGAAAGGTTTCCTGACCGATCTGGGTTACCTGTAAGAGCAGTCAGCTGCTGAAACCAAGCCGGGGCATGCCCCGGCTTTCTTTCCCCTGAAAACCAACGATTTGCCGGAGCGTGTCATGAGTGTGCTGACAACATTCATGAGAGGGGTCACCCGTCTCAATGATTTTATCGGGCGCGGGATTGCGCTACTGGTGTTTGCCATGTTCGGCTTCCTGCTGCTGGAAGTCGGTTTCCGCTACCTGCTCAACTCGCCCACGGTCTGGACCAACGAACTCTCTCAGATGCTGTTCGGGGTCTATGCCATCATGTCTGGCGGTTACATCATGGCCCACCGGGGTCACGTGAACGTGGATCTGCTCCACTCTCACCTCGCTCCCAGAAAACGCGCCGTCATGGACATTATTACATCGGTCGTTTTTTTCATCTTTACCCTGGCACTGCTCTGGTTCGGCATTGATGTCGCCAGCGAATCCATTGCCAGTTGGGAAACCTCCTATTCCGCGTGGAACCCGCCGGTCTGGCCCGTCAAGCTGGCCATCCCGATCGGGACCGGCCTGCTGGTGTTACAGGGTCTGGTGAAACTGCTGGAAGACATCGCGATCGCCTTCAACCTGGATTATTACCAACCGGCCCGGGAAGAGCCTGAAGACTCCGAAGGAGAGTACCTGTGAGCATTGAAATACTGACCCTGCTGTTCTTCGGCTCGCTGCTGTTCTTCCTGCTCCTGGGTTTGCCCCTGGCCTTTGTGCTCGGGGGCGTATCGGTGGTGTTCCTGTACTTCACCTGGGGCTTCGATTCCTTTTACATGGTGGTCTCGCAGATCTCGGGCACAATGGCCAGCTTTACCCTGGTGGCCATTCCCCTGTTCGTGTTCATGGCCATGGTGCTGGAACGCACCGGTGTCGCAAAAGACCTCTACCGGATGATGCACCTGTGGTTTGGTGGCCTTCGGGGTGGCCTGGCTCTGGGCACCCTGGCCATCTGTGCGGTCTTTGCCGCCATGGTGGGTATCAGCGGTGCGGCGGTGGTGGCCATGGGCACCATTGCCCTGCCGTCCATGCTGGAGCGGGGCTACGATCGCAAGATGGCCCTTGGCGTGATTAACACTGGTGGCGGCTGGGGCATCCTGATCCCGCCCAGCATCCTGATGATCCTGTACGCCCTGATTACCGGGGTGTCCGTAGGCCAGATGTTCGCCGCCGGCATTATGCCCGGAGTGTTGTTGATGGTGCTGACCTCCATCTACATTGTTGTGCGCGCCAATCTCCAGCCGCACCTGGCTCCGGCCCTGCCCAAAGAAGACCGGGGCACCTGGCCGGAAAAACTGCGCGCCCTGAGGGCCGTATTGCTGCCAATCGGTGTTGTGGTAATGGTGCTGGGCTCGATCATCGGCGGTATTACCACGCCCACGGAAGCCGCCGCCATGGGGGTACTCGGTGCACTGATCTCGGCGGCAGTCTATGGGGAATTGAAGTGGTCGGTCATGCAGGACGCGGCCATCCGCACCTTCAAACTTACCGGTATGATCATGTGGATCCTGTTTGCCGCCCACGCCTTCAGTGCGGCCTACCAAAGCATGGGCGCCCAAGCACTGATTGAAGGTCTGATCCAGTATATCCCCGGCGGCCCCTGGGGCATCATCATTGCCATGATGGTGATCATCTTCTTCCTGGCCATGGTACTGGACCCGGTAGGTATCATGCTGATCACCCTGCCGGTCTTCATGCCCATCGTGAAATCACTGGGGTTCGACCCAATCTGGTTCGGCATCCTGTTCGTGATCAACATGGAAATCGGCTACAAGACCCCGCCCTTCGGCTTTAACCTGTTCTACCTCAAGGGCGTGGTGCCACCGGGCATTACCATGAAGGACATCTACACTTCGGTGATTCCGTTTGTGCTGATCGAGATCCTGGCCATTGCCATCATCATGATCTTCCCGGAAATCGCCACCTGGCTGCCGGATCAGTTCTTCTGAGACTGATACAAACCCGGGAGTTGCCAGGCAACATCAGTAAGCGCTAATCTCAATGAGCCTCCGGAACAAGGGAACCGGAGGCTCCCCCACAAGGAGAGACGCTTATGCCCAAACAATCACCTGCTTTGCTCCGCAGTGCCGCAATCGCAATGTTGCTTGCCCTGTTCACAATTTTTTCCGTCAGCAGCCACGCCCAAAGCCTGTCCGATCAAAAAATTTCTTCTTTTATTGAAAGCCTCAAAGCCGCAGAAAAACTCGAGCCCGAGTTCGAGGATCTCAGCGATGAAATGGATGGGGAAGACGACGGCACTATGCCGGATTTCTCCCGCATCTTTTCGGATTCACTGGACGAGCTGAAAGGCCATGAGGCCTACAGCCGCCTTGAAGAGCTCGCCCGGGATCATGGCTTCAGCAACCTCGAGGAATGGGCATCCACTGGTGACAGGGTTTTCCAGGCCTGGATGGCCATTGAGATGGAACAGCAGAACCCGGCCGCCCGGCAGGAGATGAACGCTGCCCTGGCGGAGATTGAAAACAACCCCGATATGACCGCCGAACAGAAAGCCCAGATGCGCGCGATGATGGAAAGCGCTATGGGTGCAATGCAAAGTGCAAGCAACGCGCCTCCGGAAGATGTGGAAGCGGTCCGCCCTCACGCTGACGCATTGCGCCGCCTATCGGACGACCAAAACTGATAAGTGGGTTACATCTAAAACCGATAACGCTCCTTGAAGGGTTGTCGGTTTTCTCGAACTCTCTGAATCGCCTCCCCCCATATTGATTATCGTTCCCCCGGAAAGCCTGCCTCACCGGCGGCTTTACACGCGGCTAATAACTAAAGTTCCTGGTTTTAGTGCCGTAGGATAAGTGTCAGGAATAAAACTTCTTGCTTCGCTAACTTTTTCAAAGGGGCGCCAAATGTTGTTACGAAATTTCCTGGGAAATCTTGCCGTGGGCAAAAAACTCGCAGCGAGTTTCACCATTCTTCTCCTTCTTCTAATCATCATCTCCGCCGTCAGTATCTCTTCACTCGACGAATACAATCAGCGGGCATTAATCGTGGAACAGGCCAATGCCGTCGAAATTGCTCTGCTGGACGCACGAACAGAGGAAAAGAATTTCCAGCTTCGAAGAGGCACTCAGTTTATCAACCGTGCCGTTGAGCTTGCAGATAAGGCTGATAAAGCCCTGACACCGCTCATGGGAATGATCGAAGAAGCTGAAGACCGCCAACTGGTAGAGCGGATATTGACGGACATCCGATCTTACAAGGTGCTTCTGCAAAAATACGAAGCCAATATTTCCGCGCAGCCTGAAATCGTTTCATCCATTGAAGAGCAAATGCTCGCCGCGGCCCGCAATGCCATTGACCAGACCGAGGAGCTGAAAAAGCGGGAACAGACGCTGATGGCAGAACGATACGATCTGACAGTGACTGAAATCATTGTAGTGACCGTCGTCGCGATCCTCATCGCCATCACCGTAGCTTGGATCCTCACCCGGGCAATCACTGGCCCCATTAACGAAGCAGTTGGTATCGCCAACAAGGTGGCCTCGGGCGACCTTACCGTGGACATTCACAGCCAGCGGGGTGACGAGTTCGGTCAGTTACTAGCTGCATTCGGGACCATGGTGACCAACCTCAGGGAACTGGTACGCGAGATCGATACCGGCGCATCCAGTATTGCCTCGTCCTCAGAGGAGCTGTCCACCGTAACCAACCAGACCAGCCAGGGTGTGGCAGAACAACAAAGCCAGACTGACCAGGTCGCCACTGCCATGAATGAGATGGTGGCCACCGTCAACGAAGTGGCAAAGAGCGCCGAAGCCGCCTTCCAGGCTGCCAACCATGCCAGTGAGAAGTCCGGAAGTGGTGAAAAGGCCGTCAGGGAAACCCTTGAGTTTGTTGCGGATCTGAACAAACAAAGCGCTGAGGTGACGAAGCAACTCAACAGCCTGCAGGCTGAAACCAACAACATCGGTACCGTGCTGGATGTGATTAAATCGGTTGCTGAACAGACCAACCTGCTGGCGTTGAATGCGGCCATTGAAGCTGCCCGCGCCGGAGAACAGGGCCGGGGATTTGCCGTAGTGGCGGATGAAGTCCGGTCACTGGCACAACGAACCCAAAGCTCTGCAACCGAGATTGAAACCCTGATCAGCAACCTTGTCACCAGTGCGGCAACATCGGTTTCCAGCATGGAGAAAGGAAGCACACTTGCAGAACAGACACTGGAACGGGCGGAGCTTGCGGGTACCACCATCCAGGAGATGGCAGCTGCAGTTGAGGAAATCCGCCAGTACAACAGCCAGATTGCCACAGCTGCCGAAGAACAAAGTTCGGTGGCTGAGGACATCAACCAGAACGTAACCCAGATCCGGGATGTCGGCGATCAGTCCGCTGCTTCCACAGAGCAGGTTTCCGCAGCCAGTGAAGAACTTGCGAGGCTGGCAGAGGGCCTGAGCACTCAGATAGCCCGATTCAAAGTCTGATTCAGACACGCGAAGACAAAAAAGCCCGACGGTAAAACCCGCCGGGCTTTTTTCTGCACCGCCGGTCAGCAAGCCGGCTCAGGCAGTCTTCACGCCGTCAGGTTGTAAACAAAGACAACCGCAACCGCGATGGGCGTGGCAAACCGGATCAGGTTGTACCAAAGGGTAAAGGCACCGCCTTCCAGGGCCAGATCCTTTTTCAGCGACTCCCTGGCAACGAACCAGCCGACAAACACCGCAGTCAGCAGACCGGACAGTGGCAGCAATACGTTGGCGGTAAAGAAGTCCAGAAGATCGAAAATGGTCTTGCCTTCGAAGCGCTCGAACATCGCCAGCGGGGTAATATCCGCCCAGACGTTCAGGGACAGGATCGAGGCAATACCGAGGGCCCAGCAAAGTACACCAACCAGGATGGCACTACCAGAGCGGGCCATGCTGGTCTTCTCTTCCACCCACTCGACCACCGGCTCCAGCAGGGAGATACCGGAGGTCCAGGCGGCGAACAGCAGTAGGACGAAAAACAGCGTGCCAAACAGGCTGCCCATGGGCATGTTGCCAAAGGCCAGCGGCAGGGTCTGGAAGATCAGGCCAGGGCCGGCGCTGGCTTCCAGGCCATTGGCGAACACCACCGGGAAAATCGCCAGGCCGGCCAGCAGCGCTACCACGGTATCCATAAGCGCCACACTAACGGCGGTGCGGCCGATGGAAATGTCCCGGCCGAGGTAGGAGCCGTAGGCCATCATGATCGCCATACCCAGGCTGAGGGTGAAGAAGGCATGACCCAGAGCAATCAGAACCCCGTTAATCGAGAGCGCTCCGAAATTCGGGGTGAACAGGAAGCTCACCGCCTCACCAAAGTGACCAGTCGTGGTGGCGTAGCCAACCGCGACCAGCAGCAGCACAAACAGAGCCGGCATCAGAATGGTCACAGCCCGCTCCAGACCACTCTTGAGGCCCCGGGAAACCACCAGAATCACCAGTGCCATGAAGAGGGTGTGCCAAAGCAGCAACTGGCCGGGACTGGCCAGCAGATTACCGAACAGATCACCGATGGACTCAGCAGTTCCGCCTGTAAAATCGCCCATGGCGGCGTGGCCTACGTAGGACGCTGCCCAACCGCCAATAACGGAATAGAAGGACAAAATAACAAACGCGGCGATCATCCCGATGATCGCGGAGATCCGCCAGCCCGGAGAACTGAGATTGCGCTCGGCGACCAGGCGCATGCTGGTGATGGGGTTATGGCGGCCATTCCGGCCGATGAACACCTCCGCCATCATGATCGGAATACCGATGACTGCTATACACAGCAGATACACCAGTACAAAGGCGCCACCACCGTTTTCGCCGGTGACATAGGGAAATTTCCAGATATTACCGAGACCAACGGCAGAGCCGGTTGCCGCCAGAATAAACGCCAACCGGGAGGACCAGAGACCACGAGCGGCCCCTGCACCGTTACCCGAAACCGAGTTGGACTGAGTCATGTTGTGTTCCTGTGCTTTTGGCTGAGGAATGTCTTTGAAAAGGGAGAGCCACGGCGCTGCCGGGGCAATTGGGGCGGGATTCTGCCAGCACTGGCTTTTCGATGCCAGTGCTGGCAACCGGCGTAACCGGAACAATCCGGTCCGCCGGCTGGGGAAGGGAAACCTAACTAGCCGTTTTTACTAATAAACCTGCCAATCAGGTCCTTCAGACCACGGGACATGGCGCTGAGCCGGTCACTGCTCTGTTTCGCCGACACGGCCTGAGCGTCACTGTGATCGGCCAGCTCGGCAATATTGGTGATCTGGCGGTTTATTTCATCAGATACCTGACTTTGTTCCTCAAACGCTGCGGACATATTGATAAAGCTGTCTGAAATGGTCTGTATGGAAGTAACAATATCCCGCAGGGATCTCTCAGCTTCGCTGACCTTTTCCAGTCCACGGCCGGCCACGGCCTCACCATCGCGGGTTGCCTGAACCGCCGAGTCCACCTGCTGCCTGAAGTCGTCGATTACATCCTGGATATGGACCGTAGAGTCCCTCGTGCGACGGGCCAGAGAGCGCACTTCATCCGCCACCACGGCAAAGCCACGACCCTGCTCACCCGCACGGGCGGCTTCAATGGCCGCATTCAGCGCCAACAGGTTGGTCTGATCGGCAATCTCGGAAATCAGGTTGGCCGCCTCGCCAATACTCTTGGTGGACTCACCCAGCTTGCCGATGGTTGTACCGATTCCGTTGACGCGGGAAACCAGCTCTTCAATGGCAACCAGCGCTTCGGCACTGCGGTCACTGCCAACACCCGCCAGCCGATTGGCTTCCTCGGCCTCCCGGGCATTGCTGGTAACCGATTCGGCAACCTCCTGGATCGACGCCGTCATCTCGTTGATGGCCGAGGCGGTCTGGTCGGTTTCCGCCCGCTGCCGGGCAATAGCAGATGCCCCTTCACTGATATAGCCGTGAGATGCCCTCGCCTGTTCGTAGAGCAGCTCTGCCTGATCATCAATTCGCGCCAAAGCGGTACGAACCCGGGCCTCCTCACTGACCAGCAGCAGGGAGAGCTGTGAGAACAGTCCGCGCTCGTCGCTGTAGGTGCGGGCGACGATCGGATCACTGAAGGCATCCGGCCGGAGATCCAGCAATTTGCGTAGGCGGGCAGACAGAGAGCTGAACACCAGGCCGAATCCCAGGGCATGACCCGCAACAATGAGGCCCACCGCCAGCCACGGCTGGTTGACCTTCAGAGCCACCAGGCTGAGGACCAGCGACAGCAGGAACGGCCAGCCGGAACGAAGCATCGAGAGGGCGCGATTTCTGAACGAGGAGGACAAATTCCCAGCGGAGATCTTCCCGTAAAGCCGCTCGGCGCGGGCGATCTGATCCCGTGCCGGCTCAACCCGGACCGATTCATAGCCTACCATCTGACCGTTTTCGCGAATGGGAGTCACATAGGCACTGACCCAATAGTGGTCACCGTTTTTCGCCCGATTCTTGACCACCCCCATCCAGGCCTTGCCGGCCTTCAGATATTCCCACATATCCTTGAATACTGCCGGGGGCATGTCCGGATGGCGGATAATGTTATGGGCTTGGCCAATCAGCTCATCCCGGGAAAAGCCGCTGATTTCCACAAACTCGTCGTTGCAGTAGGTAAGCACCCCTTTCGGGTCCGTGGTGGTAATCAGCCGCCCGCCTTTACGCATTTTCACTTCACGCTGGGTTACCGGGAGATTCTTACGCATATAAAGGGACCTTCTGACTTCAGGGCTGACCACAGGGGCACAAACAGGGACGCAATGGTAACCCCGGATGAATATCATTGATATTCGTCAAAGGTTACCCTGCGTGTAGGAGTGTAACGGCAGAGATTCGGAGAACCTTAATCCGTGCAGAGACTTATGTCGAAACGGCGAGCCGCGCCCGTGGGTGGAAGCGGGCGTTTACCCAGAGGGAAAAGGCAATAACGCCACCGCCAAGGGCGAGGCGCAACAGGTCTGCATCGCGATTCCAGATCAGCAGGTTCACGATCAGCCCCGCAGGCACGAGCGCATTGTTCATGATGGCCAGCGTACCGGCATCCACAACACAGGCGCCGCGGTTCCACAGGAACAGGCCCATACCGGAAGCAGCGAGCCCCAGCCAGGCCAGAATACCCCACTGCACGGAAGTGGTTGGCAAACGGTCGGCATTGCCGAAAATCAGGAAGGATGGCAAGGCAATGACCAGCGCGCCAATGAAGAAATAGCCGAAGGTCCGGTAGGCCGGTATTCCTGTCGGGAAATGCTGCATCACGTGCTTATAGCCAACCTGGCCGGCAGCGAAGGTGAAGTTTGCCACCTGGAGCAGCAAAAAGCCGGTAATGAAGTCCTCACTCAATCCGTCATAGCGAATGATGCCAGCGCCCACCGTGGCAATGGCCGCCGCCAGCAGTGCCACCGGCGAGAAGCGGCGGAACAGGGCATCGTCAAGCAGGGTCACGTATAACGGAGTGAAGATAGTAAACAGCAACACTTCCGGCACGGTCAGGTAACTGAAGGAGCGATACAGGCACAGGTAGGTAATACCGAACTGCAACATCCCGGTGGCCAGAATGCCCAGCTTCAGACCGGAAGGCACACCCCGCCAGCGGGTAAATGGTAAAAACACCAAGGCACCAAGCAGCACACGGCTGAGCACCGCAAAGTCGCTGTCTACCTGCCCGGCCAGAAACTCGCCGATCAGGCTGAAGGAAAACGCCCACAGAACCGTAACAAAAACCAGAAGTCCCATCGCCACTGCCATCTGTTGTGAACAAGGCGCGTACTTTAACGGTTTTGGGAGAAACTTGCAGCGCCAGAGAGCAGGACAAACCCCGATGCGCCAATACAGGCCAATCGGGTAACATGCCCGGTCTGCGCTGAGCCACATATTTGCAATCCCGAACCAGGAACGACCGGACAAAACACCCTATGGATGAAATCCACCAGCCCTTACCGGAAGCCCGCAAGCCACTGGTCGCCCGAACACTGACAGAATGGCGAACCCTGGCCATTCTTGGCGGGCCAATCCTGATCGCCCAGGTTGCCCAGATGGCCAACGGCGTTATCGATACGGTCATGGCCGGGCACGCCAGTGCCGAAGACCTGGCCGCCGTGGGTATTGGCAGCAGCCTGTGGATGCCCCTGTTCCTGTTCTTCATGGGCATGCTCGGGGCTCTGCAACCCATTATTTCCGGCTACAACGGTGCCCGGGCGGTTGAGAAAATCATGCCAGCCACCTGGCAGGGCCTGTATCTGGCGGCGGTAGGTTCCGTCATCATGATCCTGCTGCTCACCCACGTGCACCCTGTGCTGGCAATGCTCAACCTGGAAGCCAACACGGCACGCATCACCCAGGGCTATCTGGACGCCTTTGCCTGGGGTGTCCCGGCATTACTGCTGATCACGGCACTTCGGGGGCTCACCGATGGCCTCGGCCATACCCGGGTCATCATGGCGTTTTCCATTCTCAGTACGTTGATCAACCTGCCCATGAACTACATCTTCATTTATGGCAAGCTCGGGCTGCCCGCCATGGGAGGTATCGGCTGCGGCTGGGCCACCTCGATTTCCAACGGGGTCGCGGCTATTGCGCTGCTGGTTTACCTCAACCGCAGCCGTGTGTACCGGCATTTCCATCTGATTTCAGACTGGGTGAAACCGGACCTGGCGGGCATTCGCTACATTCTGGGCATTGGCATTCCGATTGGCTTCACTATTTTTGTCGAGGCCAGCATGTTCGCAGTGATTGCCCTGTTCCTGGCCCCGCTCGGCCCGGTGGTGGTGGCGGGCCATCAGATTGCCCTGAACGTGGTGTCGCTATTGTTCATGCTGCCCTTGAGTATCGGCATGGCGCTGACATTGCGGGTCAGTTTTCTGATGGGCGCCCATGCTCCGGATACCGCACGCCTGATTGCCAGAAGTTCGCTGATTCTGGCGGCAGCAACGGCGCTGGTGTTCGCGGTTCTGCTGTTCGTATTTTCCCGGGAAATCTCCGCTCTTTATACCAGCGACAGGGAGGTGCAGGCGGTTACCGTAAGACTGCTGGTGTTCGCCGCAATCTTCCAGATCGCCGATGTCATTCAGGTGACCTGCATCAGCGCCTTGCGCGGCTACAAGGATACCCGCCTCCCGATGTTCATCATGCTGTTTTCATTCTGGGGCGTGGGCCTGCCCCTGGGCTACCTGCTGACTTTCACGAACTGGCTGGTACCGGCGATGGGGGCGGCTGGCTTCTGGGTAGGTCTCACCGGCGGACTGATATCTGCAAGTATCCTGCTCGGCTGGCGGCTGTTCCTCTACACGCCAGAGGGTGATCCGGCAGTGGCTGCGGCCAATTCCGGCGCCCGCTGATGGTCCGCAAAAACGATCCGGTCACGGCCGGTTTCCTTGGCCTCGTAGAGCGCGGCATCCGCCCGGGCCAGCCAGCTGTCGACACTCTCACCATGTTCAAGTAGCGCCACGCCAAATGAGGCGGTCACTGAACCACCGGGATGCTTCATATACTTGCGCAGCACCTGCTGAAGATTGTTCATCACCGCTTTCAGGCCGATGCCATCAACCCCCGGCAACAGCAGTACAAATTCCTCACCGCCAAAACGGAACAACTGGTCTGACTTTCGGGTGTTTTTCAGCAGCAGCTCAACCATCTCAATGAGCACGTCATCGCCGACACCATGGCCGTGCTCATCATTGATTTTCTTGAAATGATCGATATCCAGCAGCACCAGGGCATAAGGCAACCCTGTCCGCTCGGCATTTGCCGCCGCCAGATCCAGCTCCTGATCCATTGAGCGCCGGTTCTTGATGCCGGTCAGCGGATCTATCGTTGCCAGATGTTCCAGACGCTCCCGCTGGTCATGGTTCCTGTGTGCAAACACGTAAGCGCAGGCGCTGACCACGAAGGCTGTTGATGCGAAAGACCACATCTGGATCTCAGACCGAAAGGCGCCACCATGCACCATCAGGGCAACGACCGAAGCGACGTTCAGGAACACGGCTATGCGGGGATTGGCCAGGAAGAATGTCGTCACAAGGCACGGATAGAGCCAGAAAAGCCCGGGCTCGCCTACCACAGTACCAACCACCACCGCGCCGGTGCAGGCAATGAACGCAAGCACCAGACCGCTCCGGCGGGTATCTCCGGTTACCCAAGCGTAAACCAGCACTACCGTGATACCCAAAAGAATCGTCGTGTCGACCAGCCCTGCCAGCAGGTTACCCTGAAAATACCGCATCACCGCGAAGGGAGTAATGCCCAGGATCGCACTGACACCTAGCAAGGTAATAATCGACAATCTAAAGTCAGTCTTGAGGCGATGGAGCATGCAGAGTGATCGTCCGACAAAGTGGCATTCAGGATCCCAGAGTAGCTGAAGAATTTTGAATGGTCGCTATGGAACTACGATTTTTTACAATATTTAAATAGTTGGCTAAGTTTGGCCTTCCCGGTCCAAAAACTCCTGAAAAGCTTCATCCAAGTCGCCCTCATACTGTTCAAGAACCGCTCCAACATCGGAAGCAAGCACGTCCAGCAAGACAAAACTGTTTACCCCCGCATCTTCGTCCTGCCCCGCCTGTAAACGCTGGCTCATCGCACGATTCAGGATCCGGAGATCACGATAAATGCCCTGTAGGCCGTCCATGTTCCAGTCTGGCGTTTTTCCGTGCTGGCCTCTCAGATACTGGCCAACCAAAAACGTCCCGAACACCCGGGCGAGAGTTTCATCAGCACTGCTCAGTGGCAGGTGGTAACGAGCCATGGGCCGCAAAATGGCCGTCACCGGACAGCCGGAAAAGGGGCCAATCAACCCCAGCAGAGAGCTCATGGCGCGCTGAAGCGTTGTCTGGGCCTGGGTACGCCGGCCTCGGCTAACAACCGTAAGCTCAACAGGTTCGTGCGAGGCTAGCCGGGAAGTTTTCCTCGCCGGCTCCACGAGAGCGAGCGCATAAGGGCAGTATGTTTTCCCGGAGCCAGCGAGCGGGCAATGGCTGCACCGGTGGAAATCGAGGCGAGCCCAGTCCGGCCCGGTCTTCGGCAATTCCGGCACCAGGTCTTTGCCTTCCACATCAATGTGGTAGGCCCAGGTTGTACCGTCCTGGAACTGAAAATGATACTCAACCGTTGATTGATTCATTCTGAATAAACCTTATTTTATTGTTCTATGTCAGGCTGAACACCTCAAATCTGGTTGTTTTAACGCAACCACGCTCCAATAGCCAGCAGGTATTGCATAACTTAACTCCTTATCAAATATACAAATGTTAACGAGTCAAGAATTTCATAGTCGTTATACTTGAGCCAGATCAAAAACTATAAAAATTCATAGCGGATGAATTTAAATGACCCGCAGGCTTCGCGGCTAACCAATACAATCGAGACGAGGCAGGCATTGCCCATGTCCAAGGCAGCTATCCCGCAGTCAGAACAGGAAATGATGAACGCCCGGCTTGAGCAGGCCAGGCGGCAGCTACTGCAATCGGAAAAGCTGGCCGCCATCGGCCAGCTGGCGGCTGGCGTCGCCCACGAGATTAACAACCCGGTGGGTTATGTCTACTCCAACCTCCAGAGCCTCGAAAGTTATCTGACCGACCTGTTCCGGCTAACCGATGCGGTGGACTCCGCGGACTCCCTGGACAGTCTCAAGGCAATCAAACAGAACATTGATTACGAGTTTGTCCGGCATGATCTCAAGGACCTGCTGGCGGAATCCCGGGAAGGTATTGAGAGGGTAAAAACCATCATCTCGGCCATGAAGGATTTCTCCCACATTGAAGAGGAGGAATTCAAACCGGCTGATATCCAGCGGGGCATTGAAAGCACACTCAATGTTGTAAACAACGAACTCAAATACAAAGCGGAAGTAACCCGGGAGTTTGGCGATCTGCCGCCTGTGGAATGCATTATCTCCCAGATCAATCAGGTGGTTATGAACCTGCTGGTCAACGCTGCCCACGCCATTGATGATTTCGGTGAAATCCGTATACGGACTCGTGAAGCTGGCGACACGGTTATCATTGAAATTGAAGACACGGGGCGGGGCATCTCACAGGACAACATCAACCGCATCTTCGAGCCTTTCTTCACCACCAAACCCATAGGCAAAGGCACCGGCCTCGGCCTGTCGCTATCGTTTAACATCATTGAAAAGCATAACGGCCGTATTGACGTGGAGAGCGCCCTCGGCAAAGGCACCTGCTTCCGAATCGCGCTCCCGGCCAAACAGCCTCGGGCCCCTGAAGACAGTTGATCATGAGCGATTCTGTTTCCCAACCCGAGGCGACCAAAGAACCCCTTCCGACGAGCGCGAGACTGCTGCTGGTGGATGATGAGGAGAACATCCTGCGCAGCTTGAAAAGGGTCCTGCGCAAGGAGCCCTATGAGCTGACCACGGCCACCTCCGGCGACGAAGCGATCCAGTTGATGGAAGACCGGCGTTTTGATCTGGTCATCTCCGACGCCCGGATGCCGGGCATGGATGGACCCACCCTGCTGGCAACCATCAAGAAACGCTACCCCTGGTGTATCCGGATCCTGTTAACGGGGTATGCCGACATCAACTCGACAATTTCCGCCATCAATGATGGCCAGATTTACCGCTACATCAGCAAACCCTGGGACGATGATGAACTGCGCCTGGTTCTTCGACAGGCCCTGGCCTTTCAGCACTCGGAACGTCGCCGGCTGGCACTTGAAAAACTGACGCGCAAGCAGAACCGGGAACTTCAGGAGCTGAATGCAACCCTGGAACAGAAGGTCCGCACCCGCACTGAAGAACTCCGGGAAACCACGGATATGCTGGACCTGGCCTACCAGGAATTGCGCCAGAGCTATGTGACCACAACCGAGGTTTTTTCTTCCCTGATTGACAAGCGCCTGCCTGCCAATCGCCAGCCAAACGCCAAGGTGATCGCTCTGGTCAAAGCCTTTGCCGACTACCATGAGCTGGATGAGGAGCTGGCCCGCAATCTCGCCATGGCGGCCGCCCTCTACAATCTGGGCAAGCTCAGTTGGCCGGATGAGCTGTTTACCGCGCCCTCGGATCTGCTCAGCAAGGACCAGCGACTGGAATACATGAAGTATCCGGTAGCTGGCGAGCAACTGTTGATGGCTCTGGAGCCGTTGAAAGACACCGCGAAAATCATCCGCCACCACCAAGAAAAGTGGAACGGCTACGGCGTTCCTGACCGGCTGGAAGGCAAGGACATTCCCCTTGGCGCGCGCATTCTTCGGCTGGCGGTAGACTTCATTGAACTTCAGTTCGGCCTGATTCTGGAACGCAGAGTACCGAGAGATAACGCCATCAAGCTGATCAAGCGCTACCGGGAACGGTTGTACGACCCGGAAATCGCCGACCAGTTTCTGGAAATGGTGATCGAAGTCGCGCCGGATATCGACCATGAAGACCCGGACGTTCTGGTACTGGACACCCTGCGCCTCGAACCGGGCATGGTACTGGCCCGCAATCTGTATGCCGCCTCTGGCATGCTGCTACTGAATGAAGGCAAGGCACTGACATCAATTCTGATCGACAAGCTCGCAGCCTTTGAAAAAGGCGAACCGGATGGGCACCGCTACACCTTGTATGTACACCGCCCTGAAGAGGCAACGGAGACAAACCCATGATAAAAATCCAGTTGGTGGACGATGAGCCCAACATCCTCAGTTCCCTGCGGCGACTGCTGAAACCCCAGGGCTGGGAAGTGCACACGTATGACAACGTGGAATCTGCCCTGGGTGGGCTGCTTGAACACAACTACGCCGTTATTGTTTCGGATTACCAGATGCCCACAGCAGACGGCGTAACTTATCTGCAATTTGCCAAGCAACGCCAGCCTGATGCCATGCGTCTGGTTTTGAGTGCCCACGGCGACCGGACCTCCATGATCAAGGCCATCAACCAGGCCGAGGTTTACCGTTACCTGTCAAAGCCCTGGAATGACTACGAAGTGGTTGCGACCATCAAGTCGGCTATCGACCTGTACCAGTTGAAGGTGGAAAACCGGCAATTGCAGAACGAGGTGGACACACAGAAAGCCATGCTCAGGGCCCGGGAGCAGGAACTGCTGAGACTCGAAGCTGAAAACCCCGGCATTACCAGGGTTCAGCGAGATGCCGACGGATCGGTGTTGATTTCCAACAACGACTGAAAAAGTTAACGCCAATGCCTGATTTCCAAGCAGACGATAACAAGCTGACGCTGAAGGTTGTGTTTTACGGCCCCGCCCTCAGCGGCAAGACCACCAACCTCATGCAGCTTCATTCCCTGCTGAATCCGGAGCGGAAGGGGGAGTTGATGGTGCTTGAAACCCGGGACGACCGCACCCTGTTCTTCGACATGCTGCCCATCGGCTTGCGCGGCAATTCGGGTCTTGATCTGCGCTTGAAGCTTTATACCGTTCCCGGCCAGGTGCAGCATGACAGCACCCGCAAGGCAGTGCTTTCAAGGGCCGATGGCGTGGTATTCGTGGCCGATTCCCAGCCCTCACAGCAGGACAACAACGCGACAGCGTTCGGAAACCTTGAGGAAAACCTTG
This sequence comes from Marinobacter guineae, assembly GCF_002744735.1. GTDB lineage: Bacteria > Pseudomonadota > Gammaproteobacteria > Pseudomonadales > Oleiphilaceae > Marinobacter > Marinobacter guineae. The sequence continues at coordinate 500,662 of NZ_KZ319340.1, forward strand.
AGAAAGTGGGCCTCGACATCGATACCCTGCCCATGGTCGTTCAGTTCAACAAACGCGACATTCCCGGCGTTGTCGATGAACAGGAGCTGCAACATCGCTGGGCCTCCACACCATGGGCACCGCTCGTGATGGCGTCAGCGCTTCAGGGCAGAGGGGTTATCGAGAGTTTCCGGACACTCCTTGACCGCCTGTACACAGTCATCAACGAAGAGTTTACCCTGGAGCAGCAACACGGTATAAGCCGGCACATTTTCATCGATGGCCTCAGTGCCAGTCATGAGGCTGAGCATGCGAAGCTTTGAGGATGACCCCACCCTGCAGGAACTGCTCAGTGCAGACCAGCTCCAACGACTGAACCGGGCCCTCAGCGGCCTGTGCAAGGAGCCGGTCACCCTCAGCGAACACAAGGCCGGTGATTCGGTCCCCGTGGAGTTCAACCTGGAGAGGGTCGGCTGGTTATCTGGCGGCGGTTCCCGGGACGAACAGCTGGCAGCGGCAGAGCTGGTGTCGTTTCTGATGATGTTTGTCGCCAAATACCGGCTCGCCGCCAACCTGCATCACGACACAACCGAAGCAAGCTACGCTGAGCTCCAGCGCCAGAACGAGGCGCTGAAGGCGTCCGAAACCCGTTTCCGGGAACTGTCCGGGAAGCTTCAGCAGACGGTGGACGAACAGGTTGACGTGATTCGGCAAACCCAGCAGGAGCTGTTCGAGAGTGCCCGGCTTAGGTCAGTCGGCCAACTGGCGGCTGGCGTCGCCCACGAAATCAATAACCCCATCGGGTTTATCAGCAGCAACCTGCGAGTGGCGCGGGATTACGTGGAAGACCTGAAGGAGATCGCTCCCGACACGCCTGCCAACCGGGATCTGCTCCAGGACTTCCAGGAACTGCTCACCGAATCCATAGACGGGACCAGCCGGATTGCCAGTATTGTGGCTGACCTGAAAACCTTTTCCAGCATTGACCAGGCAGACTACTCCCTATGCAACGTCAATGATCTGTTGCAAAGTGCCGTCCACCTGGTCCAGACGGAGTACAGTCACAGCCTGCAGATCATTGAGCGGCTGAACGAACTTCCGCAGGTTTCCGGGCATCCTTCCCGGCTGTCCCAGACCTTTTTCAATCTCCTGGACAATGCCGCCCAGGCGCTCAGGGATGAGGCAGCGGACGATGCCAGCGGACGCATTCTGGTGCAGTCACAGGTGCAGGGAGACACCGTCCGGATCGTTATCCAGGACAACGGTTGCGGCATACCCGAGGCAAGCCGCGCCCGGATTTTTGACGCATTTTTTACCACGCGGCCCGTTGGATCCGGCACTGGACTCGGGCTCACCGTGGCCCGAGATACTGTTCGAGCCCACAACGGCAACGTGACGATCGACAGCCACCCGAGGACAGGCACCCGAGTGACACTCACCCTGCCGGTAAAAGGCTCTTAGGGACCCACTATGGCAAAACGCTACGCATCACTATTCCACGGTGAGGAGTCAGGGAGCCAGCCGGAAGAAGCTCCGGAGGCAAAGAAGGCCCCCTACAAACTCCTGCTGGTGGACGACGAGCCCAACATCCTGGCTTCGCTGCGTCGCGTTTTTCAGCGCGAGAATTATGAACTGCTGTTTGCCCGCAACGGTGAAGAGGCCCTGCGCATTCTGGAGAAACAGCCGGTAGAGCTGATCATGACCGATTTCATGATGCCAGGCATGAACGGCAGCGAGCTGCTCCGGGAGGTGCGCGAGCGGTGGCCCCGGACCATCCGCATAATGCTGACCGGCCACGCCAACACAGATGCGGTTATGGGTTCGATCAAAGACGGCGCGGTTTACCGGTTCATTCTGAAGCCCTGGAACGATGATGATATCCGCCTGACTATTGCTCTTGCACTGGAACAGTATGAACTCATCCAGCGTACCCGTACCCTGGAACAGCAAACCAAAAAGCAGAGCCGTGATCTGGAAACCATCAGCAAGCTGACCGCCACCAACCGCAGCCAGCTCGCTATCCTGCTGCACAAGAAAGGCTGGCTCAATCCACAGCAGATTCAACAGCTGCACCGGGAAATGCAGAGCCAGAAAACACCGGTAGTCCGCCAGCTCCTGAAACACGAATGGGTGGATTTCCGCAAGGTGTTCGAGATGCTCCGGGATGACATGCTGTTCGAAGAGATTGATCTGCGGGAATTCCAGCCGGATCCCAGTCTGCTGTCACTGGTACCCCAGAAGATCTGTACCCGCCAGCTGGTCCTGCCATTGCGTGCCAGTGGTCAGCGCCTGCGTCTTGCCATGGTAGACCCCATGGACATCAACCTGATCGACGAACTCGGGTTCATGACCGGCTACACCATTCATCCGTTGCTGTGCGAAACCTCGCAGATGCAGGCGAAACTGACAGAGATTTTTGGTGAAACCAACGATCTGGATGACATTACCACCCGTGTCGGTACTGATGACCCTTATGAGGGCATCGAAATCGTACTCGACGACGAGTCAGACCAGGAATCCCTGGAGCAGCTGCTGGGCAGCTCTGAGGAACCACCTGCCATCCGCCTGGTGAATGCCATTATTCTGGAGGCACTAAGGCTTGGCGCCAGTGACATCCACGTCCACCCCCGTACAAAATCACTGGTTGTTCGTTACCGTATTGATGGCGTGCTCCAGGACAAGATTCACATCCCCACCAACCTCTTGATGTCGGTGGTTTCCCGCATCAAGGTGATGGCCGAACTGGATATTACCGAACGGCGCAAACCCCAGGATGGCCGCATTACCGTGAAAACGCCCATGCGCATCGTGGACCTTCGGATTTCCACCCTGCCGACCATCAATGGTGAAAAAGTCGTGATGCGGGTGCTCGAACGCCAATCCTCGGCCCAGTCCCTGGCTGACATGGGGCTTTCCGAGCACAACATGAAACGCCTCATGCACGTTGTCGCAAAGCCCCAGGGCATTATTCTGGCAACCGGCCCCACCGGCAGCGGCAAGACCACCACTCTTTATGCCCTGCTGCAACACAACGCCTCGTCGGAACGAAACTACGTCACCATTGAAGATCCGGTCGAGTTCCATGTCGACATGGCCGGGCAGGTGCCCGTAAAAGAGCGCATCGGCCTGAGCTTCGCCAGTGTCCTCAGGGCCATCCTTCGTCAGGACCCGGACGTCATCCTGCTTGGCGAGATCCGGGACGAGGAAACCGCAGACGTTGCCTTCCACGCCGCCATGACAGGGCACCTGGTGTATTCCACCCTGCACACCAGCTCGGCAGCAGCCACGGTCGCCCGTCTGCTGGATCTTGGCCTGAAGCCTTTTGTGCTGGCATCGGCCCTGGAAGCCATTATCGCCCAGCGGCTGGTCAGGCGAATATGTAACCACTGCCGAGAGGAAATCTCACGTCCCGCCGACGCTCTTGCCCAGCTGGGTCCACAGTTCCTGGAAGCGCCGTTTGCCTTTTACCGGGGGAAAGGCTGCGAAAAATGCCACAAAGGCTATAAAGGCAGAGCAGCCATTCATGAAGTGCTGACCATGAACGAGGATCTCAGAACCGCAATCACGGAGGGAGCCAGCGCGATGCAGATCGAAACCATAGCCCGGGAACAGGGCATGAGGATTCTGCTGGACGATGCCTTGGAGAAACTCAGGGAAGGCGTCACCACTGCGGAAGAAGTGCTAAGGCTTCTTGGGCCACAGGTGCTGAATGGTTAGCACTCGGAATCGGGAAATTTTCTGGTTTTGCCTCACTCTGGCGCTGGCAATTTCGCTGGCATCTGTGGGTGGCGTGATCCTCTATGATTTTTGCATTGGCGGTGGGGAAACTCCGGGGCGGATCTCCCTCCACCCGGGCGGCGGCATCCTTGCCATCCTGCTCAGCTGTATGTTCCTTGCCCTGTTGTTTCAGCTGCAGAAACTGGCCACAGGGATTGGCCTGTCGGTTCTTGTGACGGCAACAGTCTTTGCGGCCGTCCCGATTCTTCCGTTGGGAGCCGGTTTCCAGATCCTGGCAATCAAACCTGTTCTGTTCCTGGCCATAGCATTCATTGTCCTGAGCGCCCTTGCCGCCATACACCTGTCGCGGGGCTGGGTAGTGGGCAGGATTGCCACGCCTGTCGTGTTCACAACAGGTCTGTTATCCCTGCTGTCCCACTGGTACCCCGCTTTTGAAATGGCCGGCGTTGGCAGTATTGCCGAGTCCACGATCGTGGTCAGCCCACTGCTGATCCTGATCAGCCTGACCCTGCCCTTCCTGTACAGGATTTATCACCGGGATATTCCTGTGTACTCCCGGAGTCTCATCCTGGTTGGCGTACTCGGTATCCTGTTGACAACCATCAGCTGGCACATCATACGCCTGCAGTACAGTGACAACCTGACTGGACGGGCCGAGGCGCTGGCAACCCAGCTGGCCGCCACCAGCGCATCGGCCTACAGCGTCAAACTGGCCTTGATCAGGCGACTCGCTGAACGCTGGGAACTTTTGAACGACCTGCCCTCAAACCTGTTCTGGGAGCAGGAAGTCAGCAGCTACCTGCGAGATTTTCCCGAGCTGCGACTGATCGCCATTCTCGACCGTGACATGCGGCCAGTGCGCGTTGAATCACGAACTCTGGACTATCGTTCCTGGCTGGACAGGTTCCTGGAAAGCGATAATACCGGAGCCTGGCTCCAACACATTATCGACGCCAGGGCATCGCACCTCAGCGAGCCAATGCCAGATCGGGAAGGTCGTGCCCATGCGGTCATCGCCGTGCCCGTGACACCCGAACCCGGGCTGTCCTGGCCTGTCATCGCGGTGGTTGATCTACAGAGCGTATATGAGGGCCTTATTCAGCATTACGATGGGGCACTGGACCTGGCAGTATTTCACCAAGCTCAAAAGATCTTTGATACGTCACCGGAACTCGATGCATCTGAAAAGGTTCTGCTCGCAACCGCCACTGTTGAAGCCCATCACGACAGTGAGTGGCGTATGGATGTCTACATGCCTCGTGGTTCCCTGCCCTCGGGCGAGCTGTACCTGCCCCCTATGATACTTTTCACTGGCCTGGGACTCAGCTTTCTGGTCATGCTGACACACCTTTTCTGGCGCGAGTCGGAACGCCGCTCCAGGGTTCTCGGTGAATTCAATGACGTGCTGAACTTCCATCTCGAGGAAGAGCGGGGGCTTCGACACATCAATGAAAAGATCATGGAGTTTTCCCGGGATATTCTCTGCTCAATCAGCCCCTCCGGACGATTCCTGACCGTAAGCCCCGCCAGTGAAGTAGTTCTTGGCTACGCCCCGGGAGAACTGAAAGGCCAACCCTATGACATTCTTGTACTACCAGAGGACCGGGGCTCCACCGCCGAGGAGGTTCGCAAGCTTGCCACCGGTCAGAGTGACAAGACCTCCGGCTTCCGAAACCGACTCCGCCACAAGGATGGCCACACGGTGACGGTTTCCTGGACAGCGGAGTGGTCACGGGACGATAACGCGCTGTTTTGCGTTGGCCGCGACATCAGTGGTGAACTGGTCGCCGAAACCCTGACCCGGGAGCGCGACCAGTTCTTCTCGCTCTCGCCGGACATGTTCTGCATTGTCGATCTGAACAGTCACTTCTTCGAGGTGAACAACACATTTGTTGAAACGCTGGGCTACACGCGCGAGCAACTGCTGGGCACCTCCTACATGGGTCTGCTCCATTCCGACGACCAGGATAAAGTTGTTGAAGCGGTGCAGACCCTGACGGATGGCGGGGAGGTTCAGAACCTGTTCGTCAGGGCTCTGGATACAGCCGGGAACGAACACTGGCTGCAGATCAACGCAATTTTAAGTGCGGACGACCTGATCTACGTTGTCGCCCGGGACATCACCGAAGCCCTCAAGACCCAGGAACGATTAAAACATAGCGAAACCCTGCTCCGGATCGCGGAACAAACCGCCATGATCGGTGGCTGGACCGTTGAGATTCCATCTGGCAAAACTGCCTGGACTGCCGTCATGTTTGATATCTTCGAACTGCCAGCCGGTGAAGTGCCTGATCTGGACAATGCCCTCAACTTCTATACAGACGAATCCCGTCAAATACTGACTGATGCGATTGAGCTCTGTAGCGAAACCGGAATTCCGTTCGATGAGGATGTTCAGTTCCGAACCGCCAACAGGAGGCTTCGGTGGGCAAGAGTCATCGGTCATGCCGTCAAAAACGATGAAGGGGACATCATAGGGCTACAAGGCGGTTTCCAGGACATCACTGTTTCTCGTCAGGCCATGGAGCAGATCAAGCGCTTTGCCGAACGACAGGCGACCATTTTCGAAAGCATTACCGATGCCTTTTTCACGGTCGACCGGGAATGGCGATTTACCTATGTGAACCGCCGGTCCGAGGAACTTCTTCGCAGGTCCCGGGACGAGTTGCTGGGCCACAGTCTCTGGGAGATGTTTCCGGCCACCATCGGAAGCGAATTTGATGAAATGTATGGGCTCGCCATGACAACCGGCGAGTCGGTTTCCTTTGAGGCCTATTACGCGCCCCTGAATGAGTGGCTGGAGGTGAGCGCTTACCCGTCTGACGAGGGGCTGGCCGTTTATTACCGCAGCATCCGCGAACGAAAGGAAGCTCAGTGGAAGCTCGAAGCGACCATGGAAGAGCTGGAGAGAAGCAACAGAGAGCTTCAGGACTTTGCGTTTGTCGCCTCTCACGACCTCCAGGAGCCTCTGCGGAAGATCCAGGCTTTTTCCGACCGACTGCTGGTTAAGTCCCACCAGTTCGGCCCTGAGGAAAAAGACTATCTGAACCGCATGCAGTCCGCTGCTGCCAGGATGCAATCACTGATTAAAGACCTGCTCTCCTATTCCCGGGTGACCACCCGGGCAAAGCCTTTAGAATCCTGCGATACCCAGAGCATTGTTCTCGATGTGCTGCAAGACATGGAAACATCCATCACCGCCGAGAAGGCAAACATTGAACTGACCCCTCTTCCCCCGGTGAAAGGGGATGCGACCCAGCTGCGGCAGGTATTCCAGAACCTGATCAGCAATGCCATCAAATTCCATGACCCGGACCAAACACCGACGATAATGATCTACCCTGAAGATATAACGCCAGGATCATGGACACTGGTTGTCAGCGACAATGGAATTGGCTTCGATCTCAAATACGCAGAAAAGGTTTTCCACCCGTTCCAGCGCCTGCACAAACGCGAGACCTACGCCGGCACGGGCATAGGAATGGCGATTGTGAAGAAGATCCTTGATCGCCATGGCGCCGATATCCGCACGGAGAGTGCACCGGGCGAAGGAACCACATTCCGAATCCGTTTCAGGAACGAAGAGCCGGATAGTGAGGCAAAGCATGGACAGAGTCAGTCCCGCACCCTTCATACTGATCGCCGATGACGATCCGGATGACCGCATGATGATTCAGGAAGCCTTCGGGGAGCGTTGCCCCCATTGTCGGCTTCATTTCGTCCAGGATGGCGAGGAACTGATGAAGTTCCTTTCCGGAGAACGTCCAGGCACAGACCAATCCGGGACCGGCCTGATTCCCGATCTCCTCCTGCTGGACCTGAATATGCCGCTCAAGGATGGCCGCGAGGCGCTCGCTGAAGTCAGGGCGAATCCGCTCTACGTTGCCATGCCAATCGTTGTCATGACAACATCCGAGAACGACGAGGACAGGCTGTTCTGCCAGCAGAATGGCGCGAACTCTTACATCGTCAAACCCTCCCGGTACATGGAGCTGCTCGACGTCGTCGAGTCTCTGAAGCCCTACTTCACACAAAACACCGATTCATTGCACAAACCGGATGATTATGAGTAATACCGACCCGATTCTTCGCATTCTTCTGGTTGAGGATGATGAAGACGATTATCTGATTACCCGCGACCTCCTGTCAGACGCGAGTCCGGTAGCAACCCAACTGAACTGGCGAGACAGTTTTGACGCCGGTATCCAGGCGCTGCAAAGCCTTCAGGTGGATGTTGCACTGATTGATCTTCGGCTCGGGCCGGATTCCGGCCTGGATCTGATTCAGCAAGCCCGGGATAGGGGCATCACAACCCCTTTCATTCTTCTCACCGGCCAGGGGGATGATGAACTGGATACCCGGGCGGTAGAGCTGGGTGCGACCGACTATCTCACCAAGGGGGATATCGACAGCCATACCCTGATACGCAGTATCCGGTATGCCATTGATCGGGCAGTGGCCACGGAAAGTCTGGCAAACAGCGAAGCCCATTACCGGCTTCTGTACGAGAACAATCCCGCGCCCATGTGCCTGGTTAACCCTGAGAGCGGCGATATACAGTCCATGAATCGCGCGGCTCAGAATCTGTATGGATACTCCGAGAGAGAGCTTATAAATCGTAGCTGGGCAAGCCTGCAAAAACAGACTCAGAGTCCATCAGTCTCGCTCGAAGGTCTTATTCTGCGGGACGGCAGTTCGCTAGAGCACCACCAGAGCCGGGATGGCCGCGATCTGTTCATCGAAGTCCTGTCGGAATCAATCGTTATCAATCATAACAATATGATTCTGCGAATGTTGACGGACATGACAGCGCAGATTGCCAGCAACCGAAAACTCCGGTTGTTCCAGAGATGCATTGAATCCAGCTCCAACGGCATTGTAGTTTGTGATGCCCAGCAGCCTGACCTGCCCATAGTGTACGTGAATCCGACATTTGAGCGCGTTACCGGGTATACCAAGGAAGAGGCCCTGGGGCACAACTGCCGGTTTCTTCAGAGCGAAGAAAACGATTCGGACAATAAACAGGCATTATCCGAAATTCGGGAAGCTCTCAAAAATGGCCGCGATGTCTCTGCGGTTCTGAGAAACCACCGAAAAGACGGGACACCGTTCTGGAACGATCTCTATCTCTCACCGATCAGAAACGACAAGAACCAGATTACCCACTTTGTCGGAATACAGAACGACATTTCCGAGCGCAAATCCGTTGAGAGCGAACTGGCCTATAACACCAGCCACGATGTTCTCACCCGTCTTCCCAACCGGGCGCTTCTGGAAGACCGGCTGATTCAGGCAAGTCAATTTGCCCATCGCTACGGAAGGCTCGTCGGCCTGTTGTTCATCGACCTGGACGGTTTCAAACTGATAAATGACTCCCTTGGCCACAGAGTGGGTGACCAGGTACTCATCGAGGTGGCTCGCCGACTAAAGGCGATGGTTCGGTCCGGAGACACGGTCGCCAGAATGAGTGGCGATGAATTTGTCCTGGTTCTGCCCGATCTGGCCCACGCCAACGACATCATCATGATTGTAGAGAAAGCCATCTCCGAGCTTTCCATGCCCTACCGGCTGACAGAGCAAAACCTCCACCTCACGGCAAGTATTGGTATTTCCCTGACAGATGGTTCTATCGAGAATCCGATGGAACTGATCCAGCAGGCGGACCTGGCCATGTTCAGCGCCAAACAGCAAGGACGCAACACCTATCAATGGTTTTCAGAGGAGCTCAATACCTCTGCAAACTACCGGGTGAAGCTGCGCAATGAGTTGCAGGATGCGATTGAAGACGACAGCCTCACCGTCTATTACCAGCCCGTCATTGATTCCAGAACCGGTCGCGCTCGTTCTGTCGAAGCCCTTGTACGCTGGGAGCACCCCTCCAGAGGGCTGATTTCCCCTGGCGACTTCATCCCGCTGGCGGAGGACACCGGCCAGATCATTGCTCTCGGCAAACAGGTACTGAACAAAGCCTGCAGGGATATGGTCAAGCTGCACGCGGCAGGATTCCGGGAGTGCTCGGTGGCGGTGAATGTGTCCCCTATTCAGGTTCGCAAGGACGATTTTATCAGAACCGTTCAGGAGGCCTTGGCCAGCTCAGGCCTGCCGCCGGAAGCGTTGGAGCTTGAAGTGGTTGAGTCGGCGATTCTTAATGACACCGACCAGGTGATCAAGACACTTCACGAGCTCCGGGAATTGGGTGTCCGCCTTGCAATCGACGACTTTGGCACAGGTTTCTCGAGCCTCAGCTACATCAAGCTCATGCCGGCCAACAAGATCAAGATCGATCGGTCTTTTATCAAAGATGTCATTCAGAACCGCAGCGATGCCGCCATTACCCAGGGGGTTATTTCCATGGCGCACCACCTTGGTCTGGAGGTCGTCGCCGAAGGCGTGGAAACAGAAGCACATGCGGCCTTCCTGAGAAAGCACCAGTGTGATCTGCTGCAGGGATTCGTGTTTGCCCGGCCGATGCCCTTCGAGGATATCAAAAACTACATGAACACCCACGGTGCCTGCGCAACAACCAGGAACGAAACCGAAACGACCAACCGGAAAACCCTGTTACTGCTTGACGATGAAGAGAATATCCTTCGAGCCCTGACACGGGTTTTTCGCCGGGATGGCTATCGGATACTTTCGACGACCAGCATCAGCGAGGCTTTCGAACTGCTGGCTGGAAACGAGGTTCAGGTCATCATATCGGACCAGAGAATGCCCGAAATGTCCGGCACCGAGTTTTTCAGTCAGGTCAAAGCCATCCACCCGGAGACCGTCCGTATCGTACTGTCCGGCTACACGGACCTGAAATCCGTTACCGATGCCATCAACGAAGGGGCAATCTACAAGTTTCTGACCAAGCCCTGGGATGACCAGCAGATTCGCGAGCAGATTCAAAAAGCCTTCCATTACCACGCAGCCATGCAGAGTTGATGGAAGGCTTCACGTAAACCACTGCTTCAACTGGAGTTGAATCCGGATTCAGAGGTAGACTGTCGCGATCATAAGCAGTATTCAGGAAGCTTTGTTTTGACCGATCTTGTTCGAATCGCACCCGGCGCGCTGACCATTGGCCGGCCCCTACCCTGGAACGTCTACGATTCGGACGGCAATGTACTCCTGCGCCAGGGTTATGTGATTCAGACCAACTCCCAACTGGAACAGCTGTTCGAGCGAGGCCGGTTCAAGCCCCGCAAGATTGAGCGCCCCCAGGAAGAAGTGTTCGAGGACAACCGGGAACGCAATCCGTTTGCGGACTACCCGGACCTGCTCCACACCCTCGAAGCAACACTGAAGGCCATCACGGACTCCGACCCGTCGGCGCAGAAGCGCGTGCTCGGCCTCGCCCGGATGATCGAGCGCACCTGCACGGAGTCGCCCGATGCCAGCCTGGCGCTGGTACACCTGTATTCCATCGGCCCGACCATTCACGAACAGATCATTTTTTACGCCATCCTGTGCCAGTTCGTCGCCCGACAGTTCGGTCTGGAAGAAAAACGAATCAGTGTGCTCACGGCTGCTGCGCTTACCGCCAACCTGGCGTTGGTGCCCATTGCAGACAAACTGAACGCGTCAAACAAGATTCTGAGCAATGAACAGCGAGGCGTGATTCGCAAACATCCGGAGCGCAGCATACAGGCACTGCAGGCGGCGGGTATCAACAACAAACTGCTGCTGACCATCATTGCCCAGCATCATGAGCAGGCCGACGGCAGTGGTTACCCCAAAGGCCTGAGTGGCACCGAAATACGCCCGGAAGCGGAGATTCTGGCCCTGGCCGAGCGATACGTGGCGATGATCACCAGGCGGGCCTACCGCCAGCGTATGAACATTGTCGATGCCCGAAAACTGATTGCCAATCTGGCCGATGGCAAGTTTAGGCCGGCGATACCGAAAGCCCTGCTGCAGGTTCTGGGAGAATTTCCACCGGGCATTCTTGTACGCCTGGACAACAACGAGGTTGGGGTAGTCTCCGGCCGCCCGGTAAGGGCCCGAGGGCCCTTCGTAAAGGCCATATTCGGACCCCGGGGTAATCGTTACACCGGCACCTTCGAGCGGGACACCAGTATTCTGGAGTTCAACATCCGGGCCCTTGAGGAGCCCGAAGTCATGCCCTCCATGGACTTCAGCCTGATGTGGGGATTCCGCTCATAACCCCAATGCTTCGGCATGATGATCCAGGTGGTCATCGATGAACGAGGCAATGAAGAAGTAGCTGTGGTCGTATCCCCTGTGCATGCGCAGGTTGATGTGGTGGTGGAACTTCTCACAGGCATCTGCGAGGGCATCCGGGTTCAGCTGGCTATCGAGAAACTCATCAGAAGTACCTTGATCAACCAGTAACGGCAAGCGTTCCCGGGCCGTCGGGATCAGCAGAGTCGCATCCCATTCCTCCCAGCTGCGGGTATCCTCACCGAGATACCCTTTGAAGGCCTTCTGGCCCCATGGACATTCGGTGGGGTTGGCGATCGGCGCAAAAGCCGACACCGAGGCATAGCGGCCCGGGTTTTTCAGGGCAGCGATCAGCGCGCCGTGGCCACCCATGGAATGACCACTGATGGAACGCTTGTCGGTTACCGGAAGCTCATTCTCGACCAGCTGGGGCAATTCCTTTACCACGTAGTCGTACATCCGGTAATGGGGCGCCCAGGGCTGCTGGGTGGCATTGATGTAAAAGCCGGCCCCGGAGCCAAAGTCGTAGCTGTCGTCTTCTCCGGGCAGGTTCAGCCCGCGCGGACTGGTATCGGGGCATACAATTGCCATGCCCAGTTTCGCGGCCCGCTTCTGGGCGCCGGCTTTCTGCATGAAGTTCTGGTCGGTACAGGTCAACCCGGAGAGCCAATACAGGACCGGCACTTTTTTCGGGTTGGAGCCCACCGCCGCAGGCGGCAGATAAACCGCGAACTCCATGTCGCATTCGAGGGTGGCCGAGGTATGCCGGTAACGGCGGTGCTCTCCTTCGAAACTGACGTTCGTGGATAAGAGTTCCATAGTGGCCTCAATCTTTAAAAGAAAGTGAATCAGTCTTCGGCGCTGGCGTACCGGGGCAACTCAAGCCCACAACCGGTGCGCGCCAGTTCCGCCAGGATGGCTGTACGCGTAACGATACCAAGCAGTTTGCCGTGGTCTACTACAGGGTACACCTTGGGCTTGCCCGCGCCGAGGTTCTGGGCGAGATCAACCACCGACATCTCGGGGGATATCGTCAGAGGCTTACGGAACATGACATCGTCCACAATCGGGTCGCCTTCGCAGTGATAACTGCTGACCAGCAGGGCGTGAATGCAATCCTGCTCGGAAATAAAGCCGAGCACATGGCGGTGCTCATCAACCACCGGTAGTCCGGTCACGTGATTGTGCAGCAGGGTTTTCACCACTTTGGTGAGCGGCGTACCATACCGGATCGGCTCGATGTGATTCCACATGACATCTGAAACTTTAAGTGAACGCATGGGCACAATCCCTCTCGTTTGTGGATGGACGCCTTTGATATGAGCATAGGCAATCACACCCGAATCCACCACTTTTACCACCCTACCAGTTTACACAGGAAAATATCTGACTAAACTCAATTAGTTATACCCTTTCAGGGTCAACTATTGAAACCAATCCATGGCACGCACAGGGAGACCCCATGGAAGCCATTGAACAAGTTATCGGTGATATAAACGGACTGGTCTGGGGTGCACCCATGCTGGTCATGATTCTGGGTGTCGGGCTGTTCCTCAGCCTCGGTCTCAAGCTGATGCCGGTACTGAAACTCGGTGCCGGCTTCAAGCTGATGTGGAAAGGCCGCACCGCCGCAGGCGCCGAATCGGAGGGTGAAATTCCCCCGTTCCAGGCCCTGATGACCGCGCTGTCCGCTACCGTTGGCACCGGCAACATTGCCGGCGTTGCCACTGCCGTGTTCCTGGGCGGCCCGGGCGCCCTGTTCTGGATGTGGCTCACTGCCCTGGTGGGCATGGCCACCAAATACTCCGAGGCGGTCCTGGCGGTCCGTTACCGGGAAGTGGACGAGCGCGGCGACCATGTTGGCGGCCCCATGTATTACATCCGCAACGGGCTGGGCAGTAAATGGGCCTGGCTTGGCGTACTGTTTGCCATTTTTGCGGCGATTGCCGGATTCGGTATCGGCAATACCGTGCAGGCCAACTCGGTGGCCGATGTCATGCAGACGAGTTTCGGCCTGCCACACTGGGTCACCGGACTCATCCTGATGGTTCTGGTGGGCATGGTGCTTATCGGCGGTATCCGCCGGATTGGCCATGTCGCCAGTGCCCTGGTGCCGTTGATGGCGGTTTCCTACCTGATTGCGGGACTTGTGGTGTTGGCCATCAACGCGACTGATATTCCGGCAGCGTTTGGCCTGGTGTTCAAACATGCCTTCAGCCCCATAGCCGCAGAGGGTGGTTTTGCCGGTGCTGCGGTCTGGGCCGCACTCCGGTTCGGTGTTGCCCGGGGAATTTTCTCCAACGAAGCCGGTCTGGGCTCAGCCCCCATTGCCCACGCTGCCGCGCAAACCCGGAACCCGATCAACCAGGGCATGGTAGCCATGCTTGGCACCTTCATCGATACCATCATCATCTGCACCATCACCGGCCTGGTTATCATCACATCGGGCACCTGGACTTCCGGGGAATCCGGCGCAGCCCTCACCTCCATGGCATTCGAGGACGCGCTGCCAGGCGTTGGCAACTACCTTGTGGCCATTGCGCTCGCGGTCTTCGCCTTCACCACCATCCTGGGCTGGTCGTTCTATGGTGAACGCTGCATTGAATTTCTATTTGGCGTAAAGGCCATCGTTCCATACCGGGTCGCCTGGATTCTCGCCATTCCGGTGGGGGCTACCCTGAACCTGGGCTTCGTGTGGCTGGTGGCAGACACGCTGAATGCCATGATGGCGCTGCCCAACCTGATCGCCCTGTTGTTGCTCAGCCCTGTGGTGTTCAAGCTGACCCGGGAGCACTTTGAGAAAGAGAAGGCCATGGGGGTCTGAGGCCCCCTTGTATTTGCTCCACCCGGCACCACAGTTTGTTGTATACACTCAGAGAACAGTCCCGGCGATTTTCGGGCCGGAATAACAAGCGAAATTGTCACAACCATGATCAAAGGAGAGTACACATGAGCTTACGTCTCGGAGATACCGCACCCGATTTCGAGCAGGATTCCAGTGAAGGAAAAATTTCGTTTCATGACTGGCTGGGCGACAGTTGGGGCATATTGTTCTCGCACCCGGCCGACTTTACCCCGGTCTGCACCACCGAACTGGGCCTGACCGCCAAGCTCAAGGACGAATTCGCCAAGCGCAACGTCAAGGCTATCGCCCTGAGTGTGGACCCGGTGGACTCCCACCAGGAGTGGATCAAGGACATCAACGAAACCCAGGGCTGCGCGGTAAATTTCCCGATCATCGCAGACCAGGATCGCAAGGTGTCCGAGCTGTACGACATGATTCACCCCAATGCCGACAGCAGCCTGACCGTACGCTCCCTGTTCGTGATCGACCCGAACAAGAAGGTACGCCTGATCATCACCTATCCGGCCAGCACCGGTCGTAACTTCAACGAAGTTCTGCGGGTTATCGACTCGCTGCAGCTGACCGATGAGCACAAGGTCGCGACCCCGGGTAACTGGGAGCGTGGCGGCGATGTGGTTATCGTTCCATCCCTGCAGGATGAGGACGAGATCAAGCAGCGCTTCCCGAAGGGTTACAAGGCGGTGAAGTCTTACCTCCGTATGACACCGGACCCGAAAGCCAATTGGAGCGGTGATTGATCAGATAACTGAAGTTGGGGGCAGAAGAAGGCGTTCTTCCGACCCCGGAAATTAGATTCAAAAAAGCCGGACAGTTAACGCTGTCCGGCTTTTTTGTGAGGACGGGGTCAGATGAAAGCTTTCATCTGACCCCGGAGGTCTGTCCCGGAAATCCCGAACATCAGAATGCCGGAACCACGGCACCTTCATACTTTTTCATGATGAAGTTCTTCACTTCCTCGGAGGTAAGCGCGTCAGCCAGCTTCTGCATGGCGTCGCTGTCCTTGTTGTCCGGGCGTGAGACCAGGATATTCACATAGGGCGAGTCAGAGCCTTCGATCAGAAGCGCGTCCTCAGTCGGGTTCAGGCCCGCCTCCAGCGCGTAGTTGGTATTGATCAGCGCCAGGTCCACCTGGTTGAGAATCCGCGGCAGCGTTGCTGCCTCCAGTTCCTTGAAGTCCAGGTTTTTCGGATTGTCTGCGATATCACGAGGTGTCGCAGTAATCTTGCTGTCATCCTTCAGGGTAATCAGACCGGCCTTTTGCAGAAGCAGCAACGCCCTGCCACCGTTGGTCGGGTCGTTCGGAATAGCGACCACGGCACCGTCCTTCAGCTCGTCCAGCGAATCAATCTTGCTGGAATAGGCGCCAAACGGCTCAACGTGAACACCGGTAACGGTGACCAGGTTGGTACCCCGGCCCTCGTTGAACGACTCCAGGTACGGCTTGTGCTGGAAGAAGTTCGCATCCATTCGCTTCTGGTCAACCTGAATGTTTGGCTGGATGTAGTCGGTGAATACCTTAACGTCCAGCTCAACACCCTGCTCGGCCAGCTTCGGCTTCACGAATTCCAGGATCTCTGCATGAGGTACGGGAGTAGCGGCAACCGACAGCTCTTCGGCCGCAACGGCGCCTGAGAAAGTGGCTGCGGCAGCCAGTGCCACGAATGTTTTCTTCAGATTCATAAATCGATTCTCCTGTTAAACATCTCGAACGAGTGAATTCAGTTTGGGAGTACGGCCCACGGTCGGAAACCCCTTCCGAAAAACGCCCGTAAATACGTCCCTGTAGGGCTCGGTCGCGCCATCCCTGGCGCTCCACGTTTTCGGAAGGGGTTTCCGACCGCGTGCCTATACCGGGCTTTGTTTACTTTCGGCTGAAATACAGAACTAAGCGGTCGCCAACCATTTGTAGGACTTGGACAAAAATAACCAGTAACGCGACTGTAATGACCATCACATCGGTCTGGAATCGTTGATAACCGAAGCGGATGGCCAGGTCACCGAGACCCCCGCCACCGATAACGCCAGACATAGCCGCGTAGGACACCAGCGTAATGGCAGTAACCGTGATGCCGGCGATAATTCCGGGAAGTGCCTCGGGTAACAAGGCACCCAGAATGATCTGCCTCACGCTGGCACCCATGGCCTGGGTGGCTTCGATGATGCCCCTGTCGACTTCCCGGAGGGAGGTTTCCACCAAACGGGCGAAGAACGGAGCACCACCGGCTACCAGTGGAGGAATCGCACCGGCAACGCCGAGGGACGTTCCGATCAGCATGACGGTGAACGGGATCATCACGATCAGCAGGATGATAAACGGTACCGAACGCAGCACGTTTACCACGAACGACAGCACCGCGTAGGCCACCGGTTGCTCGAGTAGCTGGCGTTTGCCAAAGAGGAACAGCAGCACACCTACGGGAAGACCAATCAGCACGCTGAACAGGAGGGACAGACCCACCATTATCAGGGTATCCCAGCTTGCCCAGCCAATCTCAGTCCAGTCTACATTGCTCAACAGGGCTTCCATCAGCGCAGCACCTCCACATGAACATCGGCCGCCTCAAACGCCCCCATGGCAATGTCCAGATCGCCGCCCACCAGGGACAGGGTCAGCTGGCCGTAGGGCGTGTCCTTGATGTGATCAATGCGACCGGAGAGGATACTGAAGTCGACACCGGATTCCCGGGCAACACTGCCGAGCAGAGGTTTATAAGTGGAATCCCCCTTGAAGGTAAGGCGCAAAATCCGGCCATTTGCCCTCTGCAGGTCTTCCTGCAATTCCTGGCTGTCGATGCTCTCGCTCTCAAACACGAAATCCCGGGTGGTCGGGTGCTTCGGATGCAGGAACACGTCGCTGACCGGGCCCATTTCCACTACCCGGCCGGCGTCCATCACAGCCACCCGGTCGCAGACCCGGCGCACCACGTCCATTTCATGGGTAATCAGCACAATGGTCAGGCCCAGCTCCCGGTTGATGTCGGCCAGCAGTTTCAGTACCGACTGGGTGGTTTGCGGGTCCAGGGCACTGGTGGCTTCGTCGCACAGCAAGATAGTGGGGCGGCAAGCCAGAGCCCGGGCAATGCCCACTCGCTGCTTCTGGCCGCCGGAAAGCTGCGACGGGTATTTGCTCGCCTGGTCGACCAGGCTCACCCGTGCCAACAACTCCTGAACCCGCTCCCGGATCTCGGTTTTCGAGTAGATACCCGCCAGCTTCATGGGAAAGGCAATGTTGTCCGCCACGGTTTTCGAAGACAGCAGATTGAAATGCTGGAAAATCATGCCGACCTTGCGGCGAAAAGCCCGCAACTCGGCGGCGTCGTAATCGGTGATGTTCTCGTCGTCGATCAGAATGCGGCCGCCGGTGGGTGGCTCCAGCAGGTTGATCAGTCGCACCAGCGTCGATTTGCCCGCGCCGGAGTGGCCAACGATGCCGAATACTTCGCCGGTTTCAACGGTCATATCGGTGGGGTGTAGCGCGGGGATCGCCCGGCCGCCTACCTGATACGACTTCTGTACCTGGTCAAATACAATCACGGTCAGCGCCTTGTGGGTGCAGCGTTAAAACCGGCGATTATAGCCGATACGGCGGGCAAACCCGAATTCCGGACAGATTCGCCGGGTGGGTAAATATCCCTACACAAACGGTTACCTGACACGAGACACCCGCCTGAACTAAACTTGGATCGCAAAAGAACCTTACATTTCCCAGAGGCGCGCTGCCCAGAGACTCACTAACGTGACCGACGAAAAACAATCAACGCCCTCAAGGATGAACTCCACCCAGGCATGGGTCACCTATCTCAGCAAAGTCGAGCTGCCGGTACTGGCGAATACGCTCCGGCGCATCAACGAACTGACGGACAACCGGAACAGCACGGTCAATGAGCTGGCAAACGTTATCCTCAACGATGCCCAGCTCACGTCCCAGGTTCTGCGGCTGTCCAATACCGTGTTCTACAACCAGACCCGAACACAGGTGAGCACCGTAAGCCGGGCCATTACCCTGATCGGGTTCGACGCCGTGAAATCCATGGCGATTTCCTCATTGGTCGTGGACACACTCCTGCAACGCAATGACCGCCCCCACCTGCTGCGCTGCCTGGCGCGGGCGATTCATGCGGCGGTCCAGGCCCGGTGCCTGATGCCCAAAAGGAACGAAACCGCGCTGGAAGAGGTGTTCATCGGGGCGCTGCTGATGAACATCGGCGAGCTGGCATTCTGGTCCTGCGAAACCGATCAGGCCAAGGAGCTGGAAGAACGCCTTCGGCTGGATGAGCCTCCGGTGGAGGCGCAGAAAGCAGTACTGCACTCAACGTTTACCGAAATTACCCGTGGGCTGGTGGAGGCCTGGTCTCTGGGACCGTTCATCCGGGACGTGGTTTCGCCCGGCCAGCCCAATTCCATGGCTTCCAGTCTTGTGCGCAATTCCGTGGAGATGGCCAGGCTGTCTGAACAGGGCTGGAGCGGCCCGGAGATGGACAAGGTTCTGGAACGATTGGGCAAGGACATCGGCGAAAGCCCTGCCGTGGTCCGCGATCAACTCAAGGTGAACGCATCGGAAGCAACCCGGGTTGCGGTCTCTCTGGGCATTCCCCAGGTCACGGCCATGATGCCGGGTGCCGAGCGAGGGGCCGGTGACGCCGCAATCAGAGCACCGGATATGGACCCGGAGCTGCAACTGGAAATTCTGCGTGAACTGAGTCAGTGCCTGGCAGAAAAGCCGGACATCAACGAAGTCTGCCAGCTTGTCATCGAAGGAATCCACAGGGCGGTCGGTATGCAGCGAGTCGCCCTGTTGATGAGCGACCGGACAGGCAACGAACTGGTACCGAGGAAGCTTGGCGGGCGCGGAACCGAAGAGTGGCGCGACCACCTTGTGATCCAGAAAGATGGAACCGGGCCACTGGGCTCGCTTCTGCCCCATGCCCACTGCAGCATCTATGAGCCAAAATCGACATCGGAGGGTGTGGCCTACGACCGCTGGCTCGGCAAGATTCCCGCCCTGATCGGCCCGATCAAGGCGAACGGACGTCTGATCGGACTCTTTTACGCGGACAATGCAGCCGGGGCCTACATGCCTTCGAAGGACCAGCTGACGGCATTCGGACATTTCATCCAGAACGCCCAGCTTTGCCTGACTTTGCTTTCCAGCCGCTGATACCCGGGGCCTAGCCCCGGGCCAAGGTGCTTAAGTCAGTGCAGGGCCCGCATCTGCCGGGGATAAAGCGCAGCGCTGACTTCCGGCTCCTCCAACAGATCCGCCAGTTCGAGGTCAACGTTGGTTTCCTCGCCTTCTTCCGGCAAGGGCTCAAACAACGTGCTCAGCCATGAGGTGACCGATGGCGCTTCGTCACGCTTGTAGTCGGTGGACAGCGCCTTTATCCGGCGGAAGCCGATAATGCGCTGGTGTTTGGGATCCCGAATCTGTTCAAAACCCCGCCAGTAGACATGATCCCGGGTGTGCAGCTGCACGAACAGGGTATCGATGGGGCCGTCTGAGTCGTCAGAGCCATCGGACTCTTCCGGCACATCCTCGGAGGCCGCTTCGGCTTCCACTTCAGGCTTTTTATGGCGAATGGTAGTCCAGGCCGGATAGAGCACGGCCACGGCATCCGCTTCAACATGCTCGCGGGCGGCGCGGAGGATCAAACCCCAGCGGGCCTTGTCGGCATCGGTTTCAAGGGAATTGATGGGCAAGTCATAGCTTTGTTCGCTGGACAGAACGATGGCCATCATCGGGGCGTCAAGCTCCCCCATAGCCTCGGCCTGTGCTACTGATACCAGTTCGTCGATTGCCATCGGTTGGTTCATAATACGCTCGCCTCCTCGATGCCATCAGGGTCTATCAGGAAGAAAGGGTCTTCCTGACTAACAGCATAGCCTGTTCCGCCTACAAAGATAAACGTGGAGTTTCACGAGGCAGATCACAACCCCTGACCATTCAGAAGGCGCCCTCGAGCCTTTCATAGTTGCTGAACCAGGGATTGGCCTCTTCCAGTTGAGCCGCCAGCTGAAGCAAAACCGCTTCGGCTCCGTGGCGCGCACCGAACTGGACACCAACCGGTAAACCTCCGGAAGTCCAGTGCATGGGGACAGACATGGCTGGCGTCCCGGTGAGGTTTGCCAGCTGGGTGAATGGCGTGCGGGCCAGACTTTCCAGGGCCATCTGGTCCACCTGACCGGTGCGATGCACCAGCTTACCGGCGTGCAGTTTCAACATTAGCCTGGCCGCCAGTTTCAGATGAGGCGGCGTTTGGAGCTCCCCAATGGTGGCCGGCAGCTGCCCGGTGGTCGGACTCAGGTAAAGATCATACCTGCCGAAGAAGACTCCCAGGGCACGGGCAAACTCGTTCCACTGCTGGCGACGGCGGACGTAATCCGACAGCGGCATGGTTTCGCCCAACATACCGATCAGGCGGGTATCCAGCTCGAAATCACTGTCACGGGCGCCAAACTGCTCTTTTGCCCTGGCCATCAACGCGGACACCTCCCCGAAGTAAAGCCCCAGGTAGCAGCGCGCCAGGGCCATGCCGTCGAATTCCGGCGCAGCATATTCGACCTTGTGGCCAAGGTTCTCGAGGAGCCGCGCCGTTTCCTCCACCGCCTCGACACACTCCGGAGCCACCTCGGTGTTATAGGGGGAGGACGTGAAAACGCCGATTCGCAGACTGCCCGGTGACTTCTGCATCAGATCGGCATAGGCTGAGGTCGGCGCCGGGATTTCAAAAGGATCCCCCGGGGCAGGTCCACTGAGCACATCCAGCATGGCTGCGCTGTCTCTCACCGTCCGGCAGACCACATGATCGGTTGACGCACCTGTCCAGGCTTCCCCCATGAAGGGCCCAACGGAAACGCGACCACGAGACGGCTTCAGGCCGAACAGGCCGTTGTAGGCAGCCGGTATCCGGATGGAACCGCCGCCATCGTTGGCACCGGCCATGGGTACAATACCGGCCGCGACGGCGGCAGCTGAGCCGCCACTGGAGCCGCCGGGGGTCAGTTCCGTGTCCCAGGGATTGCGGGTCGGGCCCCACAGCTCGGATTCGGTTACCGCTTTTAAACCAAATTCAGGAGTTGCGGTTCGCCCGAGAAAGACCAGGCCACCACTCCTGGCCCTGCGGACAAATTCCGAATCCTGGGGCGGGATGTTCTTTTTCAAGCCTCGGCTGCCATAGGTACAGGGATGCCCCGCCTGCTCCTGGGCAAGATCCTTCAGCAACAGTGGAACGCCGGCGAAGACTGACTGCTCGGGAACGCTCTGGCCAAGCGCCTCGGAAAACTGGGGATAACAGATGGCATTGAGCTTTCCATTCACGCGGGTTGCCCGTTCCACGGCCGCCTCGCATACTTCCCTGGAGCTTACCTCGCCCCGGCGGACCAGATCAGCCAGTGCAGTTGCGTCGTAACGAAGGTATTCGGATTGCTTCATCACAGGTTCCATTTGTTATTGTGTTCTGAAGAAGGCCATGGATATAACGCTTATGATCAGATTTCTCAAGAGCTTACGCCACCTGGCCTGGGCTTTCATCCTGACTGTAACAACAGCAGCCATGGCTCAGGAGGGTGAGGAAGCCTTGTCAGACGACCGTGACTGGACCCGTATAGTGCGGACATCGCCCTATTGGGTCAGCCAGGGAGTGTTCGAAAACATTCTGACTATCCGGCGCTGGGTACTGAAGGAGTCCGGCTACTGTACAAGCGCTGACCGACACATCATATTCGACATGCGTGGCCAGTTTCTGGCCTGGATCAGTGACGGAAATAACCGCGAGGCCACCCAGCACCTCCTCAATAAAACCCGGAGGTCTTTACACGACAAGGGCCGCGTGGACACCTGGGTGCCGGGCGATGCAGGCCAAACGGGCTACCCCTTCGCCCTTTCCTGTGACCAGCCCCACGTGAACATCGATGAGGCCGTTGCCCGCTACCTCGGCACTCTGCCCGGCGACCGGATCTGGGGCGCCTGGGATGACCTGTCCTTTGCCACCAGTGGGCAGCCGGGCGCGCTTCATGATGCACTGATTTACGTTTCAGAGTACCGCAACAGCCAGAACCGCCTCTCTCTGCCCGAAGCCCTGCCCCTATATCTTGCCGGCCAGATTCTGATCGAGAGCGGGGCGCAGGCCCGGGCCCATTCCCGGGCTGATGCCCGAGGCATACTGCAGTTGTCTCCCGCTGCCCTCGGCGACTGCGAGATCGCGTCGGAAAACACCTGGCACCGGCTGGCCCAGATTGATTGCGCCCTGCGCCTGATGAACCAGAACGCCCGCAATCTTGAACCGGTATTTCAGCAACGTTTTGGCCATCTGCCCGACAGCAAAAGGAACCGGCTGTTCAGCCTCTTGCTGATACAGGCCTATCATGGCGGCGTTGGACGGGTTCAGGCTTTGCTCGAAGACCCTGTTCTGTCAAAGCCGGCAGAGTACTTTGCCGCCAACCACGAACGATTTACCGCCGGTGACATTGCGTTCGGTCTGATCTTCCACAATCTGGGCCGCGACAGACTGGGGCTGGCCTCGCTGTACTATGTTGCCGATGTCCAGCTGGCCACCGAAGCGCTGTGCCGCACGCCGCGCCTGAAACCAACGGAATTCTGTGAATGGAAGTAGCTTTTATTCCCGACTACCTGATGCCCGAAAGCCTCAGCCTTCCCGTCGCGGTTTTCCTGCTTGCCAGCTCCACCATCACCTCCATGATTACGGCCAGTCTGGGCGCCGGTGGAGGCGTGCTGTTATTGGTGTTGATGGCCACCTGGATGCCGCCGGCGGCGATTATTCCAGTACACGGCATGATTCAGCTGGGCTCCAATGTCGGCCGGGCCGCACTGACCTGGCGCCATGTGGACTGGCGGGTCATTGCCGCCTTCGCACCAGGCGTTCTCATCGGCGCGGCCCTGGGCGCCTGGCTACTGGTTAACCTCCCGGCCCATATCTGGCAGCTGACCATCGCCCTGTTCGTCCTTTATCTCTGCTGGGGCCCGGCTCTGCCCAAGGGCGCTTTCGGAGCACCCGGGGTTTTTCTGGCCTCGGCACTGACCAGCTTCGTGAGCCTGTTCGTGGGCGCCACCGGGCCCCTGGTCGCCGCATTTATCAAACAGATTCATGCCGATCGGTTTAAAACCGTTGCCACCTTTGCTACTGCCATGACGTTACAGCATGCGCCCAAGGCGCTGGTGTTTGGAATGGCCGGGTTTGTATTTCTGGAATGGCTGCCGTTCATACTCGCGATGATTGCCTGCGGGTTTGCCGGCACCTGGCTCGGACTGCATGTGCTTAACTCCCTGAGCAATCGCAGGTTCAGCCTGATCTTCAACATCGTGCTGACAGCCCTTGCCGTTCGCCTGCTTTGGCAGGCAAGCGTCTCATCCGGCTGGTGGTGACGGCACCACCACAACCGCATTACGGCCGCGGGACTTGGCGAGATAGCAACCCTCGTCGGCCCGGGCCAGAGCCTCCCTGGGGCCGTTGTCATCTGGCGCCAGCTCGGTCAGACCGATACAGGTGGTAACTCCAAACGACCGACCGTCCTGCTCTATGCGGAGGGCTTCAACATTCGCCCGTATCTTCTCGGCCAGCGCCTCGGCTCTGGCAAGTCCACAGGCTGGCAGAATAATGCCAAATTCATCACCACCAAGCCTCGCTACCGTATCGGACTGGCGAACGGACTCCTTCAGCAGGTCCGCGAGCCGGCGCAACAGGTCATCACCCAGCAGGTGCCCACCTTCATCGTTTACCGGTTTGAAGTGATCCAGATCGATCAGCATCAGCACGGAGCGCACCTCCTGGCGGCCGGCCTCGCCCAGACATTTTATCAGGGAGGCACTGAATGCCCGGCGGTTAAGCAACTGGGTAAGGCTGTCGTGGGTTGCTTCCCAGGAGAGCCGCTCCTCTTCGCGGCGGCGATCACTGTCGTCACGCAGCACAAAGACCAGGCGTTCATCCTCGCGGCCCCTGCGGATGTGGAGCATGGTCAGATCGATATCGAAGGAGTCACCCGCCGTGTTCTCGAGCGTTACGTAGACACTGTCCAGGTCCTCGCCGTCGAGGAACTCCTGAGGTGTCAGATTCCGCTCCTCGGCATTGATGGTTATCAACTGGAAAAAGTTGCGCAACACGCACTCGCCTTCCACGCCGAGAAAACGGCAGGCCGCATCGTTGGCGTAACGGATTACGCCTTCGGTATCGACCATCAGAACCCCTTCCTGAAGCACTCCGAGGATGGTCTCGGCCCGCTGCTGTTCATCACGCAGCGCCTCCTCCACCTCCAGCTCATGGGAGATGTCCCTGACGACGGTAATGGTACCCAGTGCTTTCTCAGGCGTTTCAATGGCCGCGGTCATCACATCTCCCCAGATCAGCCGGCCAGGCTCCCGTGATTCCAGCCGGAACCGGCCACGGAATACGGCCTGATTCCTGGTCGCCTGCCTCCAGCCGGCAATGGCAGCACCACGGTCTGCCTCGTGAACCCTCGCCGAGAGGTAGGTTTGAGTAAGTTCCTCGGAAGGCCGTCCGATAATGGCCTCAAAGGCCGGGTTGGCAAACTCGATACGGCCCAGAACGTCGGCCTGCACAATGCCGATGGGTGCACTCCGGGTGAGGGAGCGGAAAAAGGCTTCTCGCTCTGCCAACGACATCAGCACTTCATCCCGTTCATCCATGACGGTATTGAAGATCTCCGCGACCTGACGGATCTCAGTTCCCCCGGAAACATCAACCGGATCCGACCTCATCCCGAGATGGCGCTCACGAATCTGATCGCCCAGCACCTTCAACGGCGCCATCAGCCGCCGGAAACGCCACAGGGCGAGGGGCGCAATCATCAGGATCACCACCAGCAGGATCCAGATAAAGGTATCGATAGTGCGGGTTATCGGGGCGTAAGCCTCCCGCGACGGCCAGACCGCAGCCACGAACCAGGGTACCTGGGTCATTTGCTGCACCGACATGATTGTAGTCTCACCCTCACCATTTCGGGTTTGCAGCGTGCCCTCAAAACCTTCCATCGCATCCCGCAGAACCGGGTTAGCAACCCGAACCGGCGCCATCGCACCGACGCCATTGCCATGAGCCACCGTCACCCCGCTGCGGGTAGCGACTCCGAGGTAGCCGGTTCTGCCAATCTGCAGGTTAATGAACTTTTCCATGAAATTTTCGCCGTCCAGCTGAACCGCTCCGCCAATCATTCCGATAAAACGCTGGCGATGGTCAAAGACCGGCGCTGCCACCATCACGGCGGGTTTGTCCTGATAATTGGAAATGTAGGGTTCGCTGATCACCGGTGTCAGCGTAGAGGAGATCCGCCGGAAGTATTCCCGACCACTGACATCCAGGCCGGTCTGGCGGAAGGATTCCGGGTGCTCCGCCAGAACCTCGCCTTTAGCATCAATAAGGTAGACAGCATCAAAAAGATGCTGCAGTGCGGTTTGCCGCCGGATCAATAGTCGAGCCCGGGAATCCAATGCCTGGGTAGACATGGTGAGATTTTGAGCGACATGATTCAGGGCGTTCAGCCGTAGCGCAAGCTTTTCATCAAGTTCACCCGCCACCAGTGCAGCAATGGTCTCCAGCTGGCTGCGAGCCTGTTGCTCAAGCTCTGACCGGCTGAGCAGGAAACCGGCAACTGTGACCAACAGGGTCGAAACGATGATCACACCGACCACCAGGGCAACTGCCCGGTTCGCCAGACTGCCAAACCAACGCTTGATCAACACAACAAACGCACTCCCGGTTGGGCCAAACGACCAGTAATGACCTGTACCTCCATTCTGATGGTGTGCTTTTGATTCTTATTACTTACTGAATTCTACCAGAGGCGATTTCAATGTCAGGTTACGCTCTTGTAAATTAGATGATAATTGTTATTATTTAGATCTACTTTCAACACAACTGAGAATCATACCATGACCGATATCAGCTTACCCGCTGGCAACGGCCTGCTAGGCCAACTGACCGATATGGGCGGGCCTGTGATGGTTGTACTTTTGGTTCTTGCCCTAATCGGGATCGTCACGTTTGTTTATCTGATGCTTCTGGGAACACTTTACGCACCCAGATTGCCGGGCAAACTTAAAAAAACCGTAACCAGCTGGCAACAGAATCCCGGCGGCGTATCTCCGGATACCGTTCGCAGGGAAGCTGGTCGTTGGGGCAGGCTGAACCCGCTGCTGCATCTGGTTACTGATACCATGGATGCGTTGAAAAACCGGCAGGATGACCGCCAGATTCGTGAAACAGCGGCCCGCGATGCGCAGCAGGCACTTGAGCCGTTCGAGGCGCCCCTTAAAATCATTGAGGTGATTGCCGCCCTGGCACCCTTACTGGGCTTGTTGGGGACCGTTCTGGGCATGATGGAGGCATTTAGTGCCATGGCCGCCACCGAAGGACGCGCCAACGCCACCCAGTTGAGTGGGGGTATTTACGAAGCCCTGACAACCACCGCCGCCGGCCTGGTAGTCGCCATTCCCTTTGCCGCATTGGCGGCCTGGGTGGAGTTCCGTTTACGCCGCATTCACAAAATCATCAACAGCACGCTGGTGTCGACCCTTAATGTGGCTGGTTGAACCAAGGGCCAGCCGCCGGATTCCAATCCGCATCACGCCTCTGATCGACGTGGTCTTCATTCTTCTGGTGTTCTTTATGCTCACCAGCCGGCTGCTGCCGGTAGACCACCTGGAGCTGGCCAACAACACTTCGAGCAGAAGCCCGGTCCCTGGCGAACCGCTTCCGGAACTGACCGTGACGGCCAACGGCCAGGTACAGTGGCAGGATCTCACCCTGCCGCTGGGGGATCTTCTCCCGGAGCTGATCGCTGCCGGTATAACCGAAGTCAACCTGGGCACCAGGGCGGACACCAGCCTCGGGGCATTTACCCGGACACTCAGCGAACTTGCAGCCCGCGGCATCGATGTTCACTGGAAGCGGAGTAGCGCCAAGACACCATGACCAACCTGGTTCCACCTCCCTTTACTTCCGGTAAGTCACTGATGGAGCGAGTGGAAGACGCGCTTCTCCCGCTCATCAATCTGGTGTTCCTGCTGCTGATGTTTTTCATTGTCGCCGGTCAGATTTCCGACGAGCCGTTGCCCGAGCTCCCTGCAACCTCGCAGACCCGGGAGCAACAACCACCCCTTGCAGACCTGACCGTGGATGCCGAAGGCAACTGGTTAATCGGCGAAGAGACTCTCAACAAGAGATCCCTTATCGCCCGTCTGCCAGCGCCCGATCAACAGCAACCGCTGAGAATAGCCGCGGCAGAAAACATCGCCATGGCGGATCTGGAGGCCCTGTTCGGGGTACTGGAACAAGGTGGATACACCGACATTCTGCTGCTGACGGAGCCGGGTGGATGAACGGGCAGTCCCGCCTTTCACGGTTTGTTCTGCTGATCCTGGCGTGTGCCATCACGGTTGCGGCCCTGGTGATGGCCGCGCCGAGGGAAACCGTGGAGCTCAACACCCTTGGCGATTCAGCCATCAACACCGCTCCGGCCATCCGCATCAAACTTGCCAGCGACCAGCCGCCTGAACCGGAAGCTGTCCCTGCTCCTGAACCCGCGTCGGCAGCCATAGCAGAGCCAGAGCCAGAGCCAGAGCCAGAGCCAGAGCCAGAGCCAGAGNNCCAGAGCCAGAGCCAGAGCCAGAGCCAGAGCCAGAAATTGTGGCGGAGACAGCGGTGCCGGAGTCAATCCCCGTGCCGCCCGAGTCCAGCCAGCCTGAAACAGAGACCCAAAAGGCCACCTCACAATCAGCGGAAGCTGAGTTCGCTGAAACCGATGTCCAGGCCACCGTTACGCTGCAAAACGCAGGCGAACGTGCCGCGGTGGACAATTACCTGAGCCGACTCAGCCGTCACCTTGCCCGTTTTTACGAGTACCCTCGACGGGCCAGAAGACTCGGACAGGAAGGCACTCCGGTGATCGTCTTTGAGTTCCGGCGAGACGGAACACTGGTAGCTGACAGCGTGAAAACCGGTTCGGGCCATGAACTTCTGGATGAGGCGGCTCTGGCCATGCTGAGGCAGTCAGCCCCCCTGCCTGAAGTGCCCGGGGAGATGGCCGGAAAACGCTTTCGCTATGTCCTTCCCGTGCGCTTCAGCCTTCGCTGATCGGTTCTGGATCTCACTGCTCCAAGGAGTAGCACGGCGCAACAGACACGCACTGATCAGGTGCGCCATATCGGGCCACCCGCATTCTCCGACGTCCGCAACGGCCCTGGCGGCGACTTTAACACTGTTGATTTTAGGGCCATTTCGAAAACCACGAGCACTCTGGCACGGTCTCTGCACCCTCAGAAACAACGGAGTCAAATTCGGTTCCGTTCAAAGCGACAGATTCATTCAGACGACGGCGTCTACTTGCACCTGCAGATTGCAGGCAGCAGGCAGCGCCGTTTTTTTGTGGCCAGTCCACCGGGTTGGTTATCAGGTCAAGGTCAGAGGAACACACTATGTCTTACATCGTGCCTTCGGAATTCGTCACCAAAATGGTCGACGCGGGCGAATCTAAAATTTACATGTCCACCCGGGACACTCTCATTCGGGCATTCATGGCCGGCGCCATACTGGCACTGGCAGCTGCCTTTGCCATCACCGTCGCGGTCCAGACCGGCGTGTTTCTGATCGGTGCCATTCTGTTCCCTATCGGGTTCTGCATGCTGTACCTGATGGGATTTGATCTGCTGACGGGCGTGTTCATGCTGACGCCGCTGGCACTGCTCGACAAACGGCCCGGCGTTACCGTGCAGGGTGTCCTGCGCAACTGGGGCTGGGTGTTTCTTGGCAACCTGGGTGGCGCCCTGACCGTCGCCTTCATGATGGCGTTCGTATTCACTTACGGTTTCAGTACGGATCCCGGCGCGGTTGGCGCCAAGATCGCCAGCGTCGGCGAAGCCCGCACCCTGGGTTATGCGGAGTACGGCGCTGCCGGCTGGGCCACCATCTTTATCCGCGGCATGCTGTGCAACTGGATGGTGTCCATGGGGGTGGTTGGCGCCATGATCTCGACCAACGTCAGCGGCAAGATCCTGGCCATGTGGATGCCAATCATGCTGTTCTTCTTCATGGGCTTTGAGCACTCCATCGTCAACATGTTCCTGTTCCCGTCTGCTCTCATCATGGGTGGCGAGTTCTCGGTGATGGACTACCTGTGGTGGAATGAAATCCCGACGGTGCTTGGTAACCTGGTCGGCGGCATTGCGTTTACTGGTCTGACCCTTTACACCACCCACGTGCGCACCGCGCCGAAGCGCAATGCTACTGCAGCCTTCAACGACACCGCGCTGGCCCGGTCCAACTAAGCCAGACACTCCCGCAACTCCGGCTGCCGCACCCGCCGGAGTTGCCTTTCATTTCACGGCGGAAATCCTGTCTGACGATGGCCACCTCCCTCTCTGTCTCCTCCGGCCAGCATACTGAGGCCGGCAAAAAGCCGGTGAACCAGGATTTCCACGGCTTGCTGGTACCGGACAACCATCAGTTGTTGACCAAAGGCATTGCAGTGGCCATCGCCGATGGTGTCAGCTCCAGCAACGTCAGCCAGATCGCCAGCGAATCGGCGGTCGCCGGCTTTTTCAGTGATTATTTTTCAACGCCGGACAGCTGGTCCGTCAAACAGTCTGTCCAACGGGTGTTGCGGGCGACGAATGCCTGGCTCTATGCCCAGACCAGGCAAAGCCAGTACCGCTATGACCGGGACCGGGGCTACGTCTGTACCTTGAGCGTGATGGTGCTCAAATCCGCCACCGCCCACATCTTTCATGTCGGTGATGCCCGCATTTACCGGGTTCACCCCGGACAGCTGGAGCGACTCACCAACGATCACCGGCTCTGGCTATCCCAGGAAAACAGCTGCCTGACCCGCGCCATGGGCATCGGGGATCAGCTGGACATTGATTACCAGAGCCTGCCGATACAGCCGGGCGACACCTTCCTGCTGGCCACAGACGGCATCCATGAGCACATTGATGAGCGCCGAATGGCGGCCATCATCCGGGAATCCGGAGACGATCTCGACGCCGCTGCCCGCCGCCTGTCAGCCACCGCCCTGGAGCACGGCAGCAGTGACAACCTGACCGCGCAGATTATCCGGATTGACTCGGTACCTTCCTCGCGCGAGAACAGCGAGCTGTTCCAACATCTGGCCAACCTGCCGTTCGCCCCGGAACTCCAACCCGGGCAGACCCTGGACGGCTACCGGATTCAGCGACAGCTTCATGCCAGCAGCCGCAGCCACGTATACCTGGCCGTGGACGAAGCTACCGAAGCTTCCGTGGTGCTTAAGCTGCCATCCATGGACCAGCGGCATGATCCGGTGTATCTGGAGCAGTTTTTCATGGAGCAGTGGATTGCCCGGCGGCTTAACAGCCCTCATGTGGTGCGCCCGTTTGCGCCGGACCGGCAACCCGGATATCTGTACCTGGCAACCGAATTTGTCGCCGGCTGCACGCTCCGACAATGGCTGCTGGATAACCCCGCCCCGGACCTCGAAACCGTGCGCAAACTGGTGGAGCAGATTGCCAGAGGCCTCCGTGCCTTCCACCGGCTGGAAATGGTGCATCAGGACCTGAAACCGGAGAACGTACTGGTGGATACCCACGGTACCGTTACCCTGATCGATTTCGGCGCCACCCGGGTCGCCGGTCTGCAGGAATCGGACACCGCAGACGAGCAGCCCGGCCCGCGCGGCGCTGCCCTGTTCAGCGCCCCGGAAACCTTTCTTGGAGATCCCGGAAGCCCCGCGGCTGACCAGTTTTCCCTCGGAGTGATTACCTACCAGTTGCTTACCGGCCAACTACCCTACGGGGCCGAGGTTCCAAAGCTGCATAAGCGGAGCCAGCTGCGCCGGCTCACTTATCAACCTGCCGGGCTGTTCCGGGAGGATGTGCCCGGCTGGGTTGATGACGCTATCGAAAAAGCGGTTCACCCCCAGGCTCACAAACGCTACCCGGCACTCTCGGAGTATCTGTATGACCTCCGCCACCCCGGCAGGGACTGGCAGGGCAGGCAGCGTCCGCCGCTGATTGAGCGACATCCGGTCGCCTTCTGGCAGGGCCTGTCCGCCTTGCTGTTACTGGCCCTGCTTGCTTCCCTGGCCTTCGATTAGAACCGCCACTGCCGGCCACTGTTGCTTTTACCCAACCCTGCCAACGGGTATCATCGCCACAGTCCTTCCGTTCACTGTGCGACAAATGGATACCAACGACATATTCCAACTCGGCCAACTGATGTGCTCGGTGACCCGGGACTATCTCTGGCAACCCGCTGAAGGCTGGGTCCGCGAGCGATACCCGGGAAGCTCTCTGCGCTGCCGCGTTGGTTCCGGACAAGCCACGTATCACCGCTTTGATCCCCGCGACAGGCAACATCAGATCACTTATGGTGTCCGCATGATTGCCGCCAAGCACCAGCCCGAGTCTGCCATTGGCTGGCTTTCGGCACGGGAAATACTAAAGCGTGGTTACTTCGGCGGGGAAGTCAGTACTCTGAATCTTCTGGCCCATACCTGCTGCCACGAGTTTGCCCACTTGCTCCAGCATAGTGCCGGGCAGCGGTTCCGGGGGTCGGTCCATAACCGGCATTTCTACAGCATTCTGGATGAGTTGCACGAAAGCGGAGCTGCCAAAGCTACTCGGGCTGCGCTCGCCGACCAGGCCCGAGGCCAGGGGCTGGCCTTGCCAGACACCCCCTTTGAGCCGGTCGACACCAGACAGCATCTGGCCCACTGGCAAGTGGGTGATACCGTTAGCTTCGGGGCCGGCCGCCGGGAACTGCAGGGGCAGATCATCCGGGTCAATCGCAAGACTTGCACCGTTGACGGCATCGGGCACTCAAGAGGGGTGCGCTATCGGGTGCCGGTTCAGATGCTAAGCCCACTCGTGCACCGATAACCGGCTTTCGTTACTTCAGGACACCTGCCATTGAAATAAGTGCCCGGGCAACCTCTGGAAGTTTCCTGCCCTGATCCATTGCCAGCTTTCTAAGCAGGCGGTGCGCCTCGTCGTTACTGATCCGACGATGTTCCATCAACCACAAAACTGCCTTCTCCTGAGTTTTCCGGTCTTCAAGAGCTTCCCTGGCACTTTGAAGTTCGTCACTCATCTGCTGCAGACGGCGGCTCTGGTCCTGCACCAGTTCAAAGATGGAGCGGCCAAACTGCTGACTTACACCTCCACTTGAAAATGCAGCGCCCGTGGTGCCCTCAGTTTCGGAATTACAGAGTACCAGCAGTGGCTGAGTCGAGGCCCCTCCGGTTTCAAGCGACGCAATCAGGGTCTCCTGGTGCGCCAGGGAGTTCCGGGCATCAGCAAAACGTTCCGTGCAGCGGGCGTGAAAACAGCCCTCCACTGAATCCTCGACCTGTTTTAGCGCGTCCATACGCTCCGTCATCAGCGTGAACCACTGATCTGCAAGCTCCGGATCCAGATCTTTGAAAGGACCAACAGACGATGCCAGACGCCGCAGCCGTTCAATCTCTCCTTCACGCTCATTGGCACGTACCTCTTGCCAAAGGATGAGGGAATGCTTATCAGCAAAGCTGGCAAACACCTTAAAACAGCGCTCTTGCGCATCAATAAGGTGCATTATGCGTTGTGAAAGTGCACGATCAAACGTGCCGCTCGAAAACCCTGCGGAGCCCACTGCCCGCTCCTGTCCACACAACTCCTTGCCGTTCATCAGATGCACCATGGCAACCAGGAGTCCTGCAATGGTGGGGTCTACAGCCGTATCGGCCGCTTCAAACACAACCGCAATGAGATTTTGAATCAGACAGCTGTAATCCTCGGTCGCCGATTCGGCCGTGATTTTCTGTGCTATCACGCAGCGTCTCAACTCGCTCAAGCCATCAAGGCTATGCAGGGCGCTGGCAATCTGGTTCAGCAACCGACTACTTACCGTGTGCCCGGTCAGCTCCTCGTGAATCTCTGCCAGCGCCAGTTCAAACTCACGCCTCAGTCGGTCCGACTCGACTGCCAGGGATTGCCTCTCTTCCACAAATCTTTTACCCGAGGAGCCGAGAAACATGTTGGAAGCCCCCCTTTCCCGCTGCAGGCTATGAACGAGATTGCTGACGCACTGGGTCAGCTTGCCCATTTGCAGGAAATACTGAAGGTTCATCAGTTCACAGGCTTTTGATGCAATCAGGTAATCCCCGGCACTGGGTATATCGGAAACGGAATTGCGTTTGGTATTCATGGATAGCTCCGGGGGACCTGCCCCCTGTGATGCCTTAGTTGGGGACTTAAAAGCAACTGCAGGAAAGCGGAGCAATTACCGGGCCACCCAAAACAGGCGCCAAAGCCGTGCAATCTGCCCCGCTACAGGGCAGGCGATGAAGGTTGCATTCACACGAAAAGCACCCCATTAACCCAACCCATTGATTTTAAACAGACAGAAAACTGGCACGAAGATCGCTTTATTTCTGACAAGGACGAACGTCCCGGCCAAGGATCAGGCCGGACCATCAGATCATTGTTGTTGGCATTGGCGCCGGACCATCGATTTCCCTCGGGAATAGATGCTCCGGTTTTTTTTGTTGTTACGGAGGCAGAAGCGGCATGAGCAAGAAAACCCTGATCGTGATTGGCAATGGCATGGTCGGCCATCACTTCCTGGAACAGTTTACCGCCAGCGCGGCTGCCACCGGCTTCCAGATCATAGTCTTCGGCGAGGAAAAACAGCTGGCCTATGACCGGGTCCACCTGTCGGAGTATTTCGGCGGTTCCACCCATGCGGATCTGGCCATGGGCACACTGGAGTGGTACAGCGAACAGGGCATTCAGCTGCACCTGAACGAGCAGGTGACCGGCATTAACCGCGAAGCTCGCAGGGTGACCACATCTAGAGGCAGTTACCACTATGACAAACTGGTACTGGCTACCGGCTCGTACCCGTTCGTGCCGCCGATCACCGGTAATGATCATCCTCACTGCCTCGTCTACCGCACCCTGGATGACCTGGATGCCATTCGCACCAGCGCCGAAGGCGCCCGCACCGGCGTGGTTGTCGGTGGCGGCCTGCTGGGACTGGAGGCGGCCAATGCCCTCAAGTGCCTGGGGCTGGAGGCTCATGTGGTGGAATTCGCTCCTCGCCTGATGCCGGTTCAGCTCGACACCGACGGCGGCGCCCTGTTGCGTCGCAAAATTGAAGAGTTGGGTGTTCAGGTACATACCGAAAAGGCGACAACGTCCATTGTCGACGGTGAAAGCGCCCGCCTGCGCATGAACTTCAGTGATCAATCCTTCCTGGAGACGGATCTGATTGTCTTCTCCGCCGGGATCCGCCCCCAGGATGCCCTTGCCCGGGCCAGCGGCCTGGAGATTGGTGAGCGTGGTGGTATTGTCATCGATAACCAATGCACCACCTCGGACCCGCATGTGCACGCCATTGGCGAGTGCGCGCTCTGGGAACAGAAGATTTACGGCCTGGTGGCCCCCGGCTACACCATGGCCCGTACCTTGTCCGCCGCCCTGAACGGCGATCGTGAGACGGCCTTCACCGGCGCCGATATGAGCACCAAGCTGAAACTGCTGGGCGTGGATGTCGGTTCCATTGGCGACGCCCACGCCCAGACCCCGGGCGCTCGCAACATCCGCTTCAACGATGAGCAGGCCGGCCACTATCGCCGCATGGTGATCAGTGAAGACGGCAAGACCCTGCTGGGCGCCATTCTGGTGGGAGACAACAGCCACTACGACACCCTTTTGCAATACGCCCTCAACGGCATCACTCTGCCTGAGAATCCGGAAACGCTGATCCTGCCGGAAAGCCAGGGCGGCGTCCCGGCCCTGGGCCCGGATGCCCTGCCGGAAACCGCCTCCATCTGCTCCTGCCACAACGTGACCAAGGGCGATATCTGCGGCGCCATTGATGCCGGCTGTTCGGACCTTGGCAGCGTCAAGGCCGAAACCAGGGCCAGCACCGGCTGCGGGGGTTGCACGGCACTGCTGAAAAACGTGGTGGACAACGAACTTGAGAAGCGCGGCGTGGAAGTGAGCAAGGACCTGTGCGAGCACTTCCCGCACAGCCGCCAGGAACTGTTCCACCTCGTGAAAGTGAATGGCATCCGCACCTTCCGCGCCCTGATCAGCCAGCACGGCAAAGGCCACGGCTGTGATATCTGCAAACCGGCGGTCGCCTCCATTCTGGCCACCTGCTGGAACGAGCACATCCTGGCCACCGACCATGTGCCCCTTCAGGACACCAATGACACCTTCATGGCCAACATGCAGAAAAACGGCACCTACTCCATTGTGCCGCGCATTCCCGGCGGCGAGATCACCCCGGACAAACTGATTGTGCTCGGTCAGGTGGCGAAAGAGTATGACCTGTACACCAAGATCACCGGCGGCCAGCGGGTGGATCTGTTCGGGGCTACCCTGAGCCAGCTGCCGGAGATCTGGGAAAAGCTGATCGCCGCCGGCTTCGAGACCGGCCACGCCTACGGCAAGTCTTTGCGCACGGTGAAGTCCTGCGTCGGCAATACCTGGTGCCGTTACGGTGTGCAGGACAGCGTGGGCATGGCGATTCGCCTGGAGGACCGCTACAAGGGCCTGCGGGCGCCCCACAAGGTGAAGATGGCGGTCTCGGGCTGCACCCGGGAATGCGCGGAGGCCCAGAGCAAGGACTTCGGAGTGATAGCCACCGAAAACGGCTGGAACCTGTATGTCTGCGGCAATGGTGGCATGCGGCCCCGGCACGGGGACCTGTTCGCCACGGATCTGTCCGATGAGGCGCTGATCCGCACCATTGACCGGGTGGTGATGTTTTACGTGCGCACCGCCGACCGGCTGCAGCGCACCAGTGTCTGGATGGAGAACCTGGAGGGTGGTCTGGAGTACCTGAAAGAAGTGGTGCTGGAGGACAGCCTGGGGATTGGTGAGGAGCTGGAGCAGCACATGGAGAATCTGGTAGGCACTTACCAGTGCGAGTGGAAGACGGCAGTGGAGGATCCGGAGAAGCGGAAGCGCTTCCGGGAGTTTGTGAATGCGCCTTCGCAGAGTGATCCGGAGCAGGAGTGGACTATTGAGCGGGGGCAGCGTCGGCCTGCTCTGGAATCTGTGTAGCCTTCCGGTTTTGGTGAAGAGCGAGGCGGCATGGGGTGCTTTTCTTCTGGGAAAAACAACTCGCTTCGCTCAGACATTTTTTCCCGGCAGAAAAGCACCCCACACCCCTCGCTCACAGGCTATTGGTGAGATATCGAGGAGAAAACCGTTCGAAGTGAATTGGATAACGTTTTGGAGACTGACTATGAAAGCACGTACTCGTTGGGATGAGGTTTGTACAGTTGATGACCTGGTGCCGGAATCCGGTGTTGCGGTCTGGACCGAAGACGGGCCTGTGGCGGTGTTCTATCTGCCGCATCGGCTGCCGGCGCTGTTTGCCATCAGCCACAGTGACCCGTTCAGTGGCGCCAATGTGCTGGCCCGGGGGATTACCGGAGATCTGAAGGGTGAGCCGGTGGTGGCGTCGCCGTTGTACAAGCAGCACTTCAGTTTAAGGACTGGACTGTGCCTGGAGGATGACTCCGTCAGAGTCAAAGTCTATCCGGTTTTGCTGGACGGCGACCGTATTCGTCTGGAGGTCCCGGTCATACAACATGAATCAATAGCGGCATAATCTGAACATGCCGGCAAAGCTGAGGTAAGATCAACGGAAACACCAATAACAAGGACGCTTCCGTGAAACCCCTCAGCCCTACCGACCAACTCTTCCTCTGGCTGGAGAAACGGCAACAGCCCATGCATGTGGGTGGCCTGGAGCTGTTTTCCTTTCCCGAAGGCGCTCCGGACGACTATGTGGCGCAGCTGGCTGACCGGTTGCGGCAGTATACGGTGGTTACGCCACCGTTTAACCAGCGCCTCGACTACCGGTTCGGGCAGCCGGTCTGGGTGGAGGACGAGCATCTGGACCTGGAGCATCATTTTCGCTTCGAGGCCCTGCCAACTCCCGGGCGGGTCCGGGAGCTATTGTCGTTTGTCTCGGCGGAGCATTCACACCTGATGGATCGTGAGCGCCCGCTGTGGGAGTTTCACCTGATTGAAGGGCTGGGGGAGCGGCGGTTCGCGGTTTACATCAAGGTGCATCACGCCCTGGTGGACGGTGTGTCCGCCATGCGCATGGTTCAGCGGATGCTGTGCCAGGAGACCGGGCAACGGGAGATGCCACCCATCTGGGCCATGCCGCCCCGCGCAACGCGAGAAGGCGATGATGGCGGCCCCTCGCTGTGGCGCAGCGTCGGCCGCCTGTTGGGCGAGTCCGGCAAACAACTGGGGACTGTGCCTACGGTTGCCAGGGAACTGCTCAAAACGATCAACGACGCCCGGAAGGATCCGGCCTATTCGTCCATCTTCCACGCACCCCGCAGCATCCTGAACCAGAAGATCACCGGCTCCCGGCGTTTTGCTGCGGAATCCTATAGCCTGGACCGGATCAAGGGCGTGTGCAAGGCCTACGGAACCACCGTCAATGATGTGGTAATGGCCATGTGCGCAAGCGCCCTGCGCACCTATCTGATGAACCAGGACGCCCTGCCGGAGAAACCTCTGATCGCCATGGTGCCGGTATCCCTGCGCAAGGATGACA
Organism: Marinobacter guineae; assembly: GCF_002744735.1. Taxonomy (GTDB): domain Bacteria; phylum Pseudomonadota; class Gammaproteobacteria; order Pseudomonadales; family Oleiphilaceae; genus Marinobacter; species Marinobacter guineae. The sequence goes on from NZ_KZ319340.1 coordinate 538,990, forward strand.
GTTCAGGCGGTAACCAGGTGGGCGTGATCCTCGCCTCATTGCACACCGATGTGAACGACCCGGTAACACGACTGATGCAGATCCACCGGGACGTAAAAGCCGCCAAGGACCGCTACGCCCATATGTCGGCAGAAGAGATTCTTAACTACACAGCCCTGACCCTGGCACCGGCGGCCTTTCATCTGCTCACTGGCATGGCCCCCAAATGGCAGACCTTCAACGTGGTTATCTCCAACATCCCCGGGCCACGGGAAACCTGTTACTGGAACGGTGCAAAGCTCGATGGCATGTACCCGGTCTCCATCGCCATGGACCGCCTGGCCCTGAATATGACGCTGACCAGCTACGACGACCAGGTGGAGTTCGGCCTGATCGGCTGCCGCCGCACCCTGCCAAGCCTGCAGAAAATGCTGGACCACCTGGAACAGAGCCTGACAGAACTGGAGCAATCGGCGGGACTCTAATTCGGATTGAGTTCCGCTTCCCGCTTATTTTTGTTGCGGTACATCTGGGCATCCGCAAGCGAAAACAACCGTTCGAGATCCCTGGAATCATCAGGGTATCTGGCGACACCAATACTCAGACCCACCCTGACCTCGGTACCACAAGGCAAGGCAATCGGGACATCAGCAACCTGTGACAGTTTTGCCTTCAGACGATCCAGATCATGGGCGTCTCGAATTTCTTCGAGCAGCAGGACAAATTCGTCGCCGCCAATTCGCGCCACGGTATCTGACTCCCTCGGTACCTCGTTAAGCCTGTTGCCCACAACGACCAGCACCTCGTCTCCGGCCACATGTCCAAAGGTGTCATTGATCTCCTTGAACTTGTTCAGATCCACAACGACCAGCGCAAAACTGTCGCCCGAACGCTTGGCACGGGCCTTGGCTCCGGCGAGGCGATCCTGTAGCAGCTTCCGGTTAGCAAGACCGGTGAGGATATCGTGATTGGCCTGTTCTTCCAGTAATTGCTGACTCTTCCGCAATTGTTGGTTGACCGTTTCCAGTTCTTGCGTGCGTTCGGTTACCCGGCTCTCAAGATATCGTTCATTTTCCTTGACCAGTTCAAGCATTTTCTGGCGACTCTCCAGGGCCTGATCCTGAGCCAGTTCACGGGATCGCTGAAGTTCGTTTATTCGGTCGGCCAGCGCCAGGGACAACAGCAGCATCTCCGTGACAGAGCCGATCAGCAAGGCATTGGTTGTGAAACTGTTGGAAGGCAGAACACCCACATTGTGGAGGGCTATAACAAGCACACCCAGTAGAAACGAAATCCATGCCAGAACGAAGAATCGGGCACCTGGCTCCCTGCGAAGCAGGCTCACCGCGCCCATCAGCAAAGCGGCAACGGCAAACACCATGGAGATCAGATTGACCGCAATTGCTGCCAGGTGATATGAGCCAAAAACCGCCGTCAGGAACGTCAATTCGTAGGCGACACTCAGGGATGGCATCAACCACCCAAGTTTCAGCCTCGCTGGCGTGCCTGCCAGAAAACGCTGGACAAAAAGGGCACCGAATACGCCCGCTGCTGCAACACCGGCGGTCGGGGATAAATGAACCAGCCAGGGAGCATTGGGCCACAGGAACTGCCCGGTAAGCCCTGACAACCCTGCCTGCCCCAATGCCAGACAGCCGATAAAGCCCACATAGGTCAGATAGAGCAAGTCTCGCAGGGAAAAGAACAGGAAAAGGTTGTACACCAGAAGCGCCAGCAGGACGCCGTAGTAAAGGCTCAGAGCACCATACGTCTGCTGATCACTGGCCCAAAGGGCTTCGCCCTGCCAAAGCGTCACTGGCACCGTCAGGGTGCCCTCGGAACGAACACTCAAAAACAGTTGATAGTCATTGCCATTGGACAGCGAAACCGGAAACACGTGATTGCGATGGCTGACCGGTTTCGAGACGAACGGCAGAAGATCCCCTGACCGTCCCTGAAAAACCAGATCACCGTTTTCCAGAAGGTAAACGCTTACGTCGTCAAGAGAGGCATGGCCAACCTCCAGAAACCAATACCTGTGCACTTCCTTCTTTGTTGAAAACTCCAGGCCAAGCCAGATCTCTTCGGTTGTCAGCCCAAAGTTCGTATGGGACGGATCATTGGTTTCCGGTTGCTCGAACTGACTATCCAGATAGAGCTCGGCGGCCTCTTCGATCGTCAGGTCCGACGTACCGTTGCGGTAGATCGACATCTGCCCAGACAGGGCATAGCGCGAGTCCTGCCCGATGAGCAACGACGGAGAAGCCTGAGAGGCCAAACCGGACGGAGACAAGAGCGCCGACAAAACCATCATCAGACTGGCAGACATCAGAAACTTCAGCACACGATCTCCGGCAATTCTAAAGCAAACGACTCTTACCCTCTGGCGCACCTGCCGCTTTAGACGGCATAAGAGTATAACTCAATCTTATCTTGATTGCCGTTAAGCACCGTGACGTACAGTTTTTAATTGTGGCCGAAGCGCTGCTCCCGGTTACGTTCTGAGATCTGATCATTCAGGGTCCAGAAGTCATAGAGCACACCGATCAGGAACAGCCCGCCGGTGAGCAGATAGATAATGCCGGTAATCCACTTGCCCATGTACATCCGATGAAGCCCGAACACACCCAGGAAGGTCAGCAGCAGCCAACCAATGCTGTAATTGACTTCGCCTTCCCGGAATCTCAGGTCCGCCTCCCGGTCCATGGCCGGAATCAGGAACAGGTCGATGATCCAGCCGACGAAGAGCAACCCCAGAGTGAAGAACCAGATGGTTCCGGTTATGGGTTTGCCATAGTAGAAACGGTGTGAGCCCAGGAATCCGAAGATCCAGAGCAGGTAGCCGATGAGTTTGCTGTGCGTGTTTGTCCGTTCTCTCATTGTTGCTCGGTCCTTTTAACCTGGTGCTGCATTCTGGCTTTGTTCGCGTACTTCACACCATTGTGGCATGAGCAAGGAAAAACAAACTAAACAGATAAATAAACCAGGATGCTCCGAGTACTCATGGCCCGACTTCCGGAGCCGGATCCGGACCACCCTCACGGAATTCACTGGCCGATTTCCCGGTCCACTTCCGGAACGCCCGGCTGAAGTTTGAAAGATCAGCATAGCCGAGTTCGTAAGCTATTTCGCTGACCGACTGGTTGGTGTAGCGAAGTAGCTGGATAGCCCGATCCTTGAGAACCGATTCGACGATTTCCCGGTAGTTCGTGTCCCGGTCTGCCAACCGGCGCTTGAGGGTTCTGGAAGATACGCAAAAACGTTCAGCCATGGCCTCCAGCGATGGCAGCGGCCCGGGCATCATCCGGAGCATGTTGCGGATGGCCATAACGATATCGCCCTGCTCTTTCAGGGCCTTCTGCAGTTCAAACTCGCACTGGTCACGGGCCATGCGGGAGGCTTCCGCGTCGGCCAAGCGCATGCGCACGTCCAGAAGCTCCCGGGGAAACACCATCATCTCCTCAGGCTGGCCATATTCGAATCGGACCGGCAGCTGGTCCGCAAACTGCCGGTACCAGGGCGGTTCCGGCGCGCTCAGGCGAATCGTGACGCCCGTCAATTTGCCGTCTTCCAGGGCGAAGCCACGTTTGGCGGCGTCTTCGCGATCCAATAGCTGCTCGGTCAGCAGAATGAGCGTGGCGCTGACCGTCTCCACCAGAAACGGATAGAGGCCGGGCACTTCGATTTCAGTGCAAAGCTTAACCAGCACCTGATCATCGGCCTCGGACTGGCTCATGCTGAGAAACGGCACCCGCAGATGCAGGTATCGGCGCACCGAATCCAGGGCATCGGCGAAGGTGGGGCTGGTAAGGGCGGCGAAGCCCAGGGTGCCGTGAATCGTCAGCCGCAACTCACGGGCCAGCATAAAGCTGAGGCCGTCCTTACCGGCCAGGTTCAGGGCCCGCTTGGCCATGATGATGGCATCGGTAACAAACACCCGGCTGTCGTTGGACTTGAGATCGTCCGGGGTGAAGTCCAGGCCTTCGTAGAGTAACCGGTCGTTATAGCCTAGCTGCCGGACCGTTTCGGCCAGAACCCGCAGGTAAGCGCCCGGCACCAGGAACAATCCCAGCATCTGCCGTTCTTTGTCCGGACCGGTTGCGCTCATTGGCATTCCTTATTATTGAGTTGGCTGAAGCACGTCAACTGACTCTATCAGATGCCTTCCGCCACGACAGTGGGGCCAGGCACACCGTGCTTGCCGTCAACTTAGCCAATCAATTTCCGGTCCGTGTCCCATCCTGATCGACCGCCGTCCCCTTTGCGCATTCCTGCCCGACGTTGACTGCCCCACACTGGAGCCATGACATCAGCCAAAGTGAGGAGTACACACATGCTGAGCAGCAAAATCCCAGAAAACAAGACGGCTCCGGTTAACCGGGCCTCCAACACACCAGACAACGTCACCATCACAGCCCAGCGCATGGGTTTTGAGTTCGGTGAGCAGGTACCCCGTTACTGGGTCGACAACAGCTACACCATAAGCCACATCATGAATGCGCTCTCGGTGCTGTTTCCGCAGGGCGAGCAGTTCTTCGTGGATTCGGTAAGAGCGTTCCGGGACCAGATCTCCGATCCCAAACTGAAAGAGGAGATACGCGGGTTCATTGGCCAGGAAGCCATGCATTCCCTGGAGCACATCGCCATGAACCAGCACGTTCGTGATCAGGGCATGCCGGTTGAAGAACTGGAAAAACATCTGGAAGTGGTTCTGGGTATCACCAGGAAGCTGCCCAAACGTCACCAGTTGGCCATTACCTGTGCCCTCGAGCACCTCACCGCAATGATGGCCGACATGCTGCTGGCGCGTGATGATGTGCGCGAGGACATGGATGAATCCATGCGTCCGCTGTGGGTCTGGCACGCGATTGAAGAAACCGAGCACAAGGCGGTTGCCTACGACGTTTTCCAGGCGGCTGGCGGCACCTACGCCGAGCGTACATTTTACCTCGCATTCAGCACTGCGGCTTTGGGCGTAATGAGCACCTATTTCACCAGCCGGATGATGCTCAATGATCGGAAGAGCTTCTCTTTGAAAGACACCGCCACAGGTCTGTGGCGCCTGTGGGGCATAAACGGCACCTTCTCAAGCCTGATCCCCACATGGCTGGAGTATTTCAAGCCGGGTTTCCACCCCTGGGATCATGACAACAGCGAGTTGATTGCCCGTTTCAAAGAAGAAATCCAGGCGCATATTGCGCCGCAGTATCAGAAGGGGAATCGCCGGACGCTTCAGTAATGGGTTAACTCCGCGAGTAAGCGGGAAGGTCTTGCCAAAATACGCTGTAAATACATCCCTGTACGCTCGGCTCCGCCATCCATGGCTCCGCACGATTTTGGCAAGACCTTCCCGCTTACTCGCTCAGTGTTCGACTTTCGGCATCTGCTCGGCCCGAGCGGATAACCTCGCCCTTCCGCCATAACCGCCATTCACCTGGCTGATAAACATCCCACAGCTCATCACTCGTCAGAGGTTCTGTGACGATCACGCTGACAATATCATCGGGTGTGGTTTCGGATTCGAAATCCACCGTCACATCCGCGTCTTTCAGACGGGCCGGCCCGAAAGGAGCCCGGCGGGTGATGCTGGCCATTCTGGTGGTGCAGTAGGTGAACAGCCAATCGCCATTGCTCAGCAGGAGATTGAAGACACCCTGACTGGCGTAGGCGCTGGAAAGCCGGACCAGGCGGTCGACGACATCGTCGGTTCCGGTATTGCGGTCACAGTGCGTTCGTAGATGGTTGAGGATATCGCAGAACAGGGCTTCGCTGTCCGTGGTGCCGACGGGCTCATAGAACCCTGGCGACGACTGGAACGCAGAGAGCTGGCCGTTGTGGGCGAACACCCAGTAGCGGCCCCAGAGTTCACGCATGAAGGGATGGGTGTTGGCCAGGCAGATGTCACCGACGTTGGCCTGGCGAATGTGGCAGACGGCCACTTCGCTTTTGATCGGGTGGGTCTGGACCACTTCGGCGATTCGGGAATTGGCGCTGGCATCGGCGTCGTGGAAGGCGCGAACGCCTTTGCCTTCATAGAATGCGACACCCCAGCCGTCCTTGTGTGGCCCGGTTTCACCGCCTCGTCGGGTCAGGCCGGTAAAGCTGAAGCACAGGTCTGTGGGCGTATTGGCGCTCATGGCCAGCAGTTCACACATGGGGCTGTTTCATTCCGTCCGGGGGATGAGTTTCACCCAAGAATACCGGAATTAACCGGCCTCGCCAGCCAGAATCTCCAGTTGGCGAGGGTTTTGATTAGCCCCGGCCCGGGCAACTCGGTTGCGGCCGGCGCGCTTGCCGCTGTATAGGCAGCGGTCGGCGACCCGGAACAGGGTTTCGGCCTGTTGGCCATGTTCGGGCCACTGGGCAATGCCGAAAGATGCAGTTACGCGGATGCGGGCCTCGCCATAGGCCAGTTCCTGCTCGGCAATGCGCTGGCGCAGTTCATCCATCAGTTCAAAGGCATCTGCCGGCTTAACGTCCCGGAGGATCAGGCCAAACTCCTCACCACCAAGCCTCCCGACGAAATCGGTGCCACGCAGACGCGCGGTCAGGCAGCGGCCGATGTTTCTCAGTACATGATCGCCGGCGTCATGGCCGAGGGTGTCATTCACCACCTTGAAGTGATCGATATCCATCACCACCAGGGCAAAGCCCGCGCCACTGCGCTCACATTCGGCAATGGTGCGGTTCAGGTTACCGTGGAAGTTACTGCGATTGGCCAGGCCGGTCAGCGCGTCGGTCTGGGCCATATCCACCAGGCGCTGCTCAGCCTCTTCGCGGCGCACCTCGTACAAATGGATAAACGTCAGCATCAGCACGCCACACAACACCATGTTGAGCAGGTCGATAAGCGCACCGGGGTTGCCCACCTGGCCGAGATGAATGTAGTAGATCACTCCACCCGCCAGCATGAAGGGCACACTAAGAATCATGCCCTCGTGCTTTCCGAGCAAGAGGTAGGCAAGGGCGGGCATCATGAGCACCCAGACAAACGCGGCGACAGACGCTTCCGGCAAAAGCATGATCACCAGAAAGAAGGCGAACAGCGTGACCAGATAGGCGTAAATCCACTGCTGCAGATAGGGTGTGGTTTTCAGCCGCCAAACGCCGAAATACAGTACCGCACTAGCTGTCAGCTCCCCGGCGCCAACCCATAGGTAACCATTCAGAATCTGCAGGCAGGCAAAAACCACCAGAGCAGAACCGGTAACGAAAAACAGGAGCCGCATCAGTGAGCGGCGATGGCTGTCGCGCAAACCCGAGCGGCTCTGTTCCAGAGTGGCCCCCAGGTCAGGATGGTGAGGCGTATTCATGCTGACTCTTCCTTGGATCAGCCTTCGAGTATAGTCCTGAAAAACTGTTTGTAAAATATACAGCGGGCCCGAAATTCATCGGGCCCACTTTGGCCTCACTTATTCATCAGAGATAGAGATTCTTGCGCGAGAAACGCTCTACCAGGGGCTGGTAGGCTGAGCCCAGCAGGCGATTGATGGCATCAATACCCCAGGCATCCGGGCCCACCAGAATGCGGGATTCATTCTTCCGAATGCCCTTTATTATAATCTCGGCTGCTTTCTCCGGTGTGGTCATGGCCAGCTTGTCGAACCCTTTACGCTGGGCATCGGCATTTTCTGATTTACCCATGCGGGCAGCATTGGCGATGTTGGTCCGGATTCCGCCCGGGTGCACACAGCTTACCGCTACCGGCTGGTTTTCCAGTTTCATTTCCTGCCGCAGGGCCTCGGTAAATCCACGAACCGCAAATTTGGCAGCATTGTAGGCACTCTGTTTGGGGACGCCAATCAGGCCAAACACACTGGAAACGTTCACCACGTGGCCATCACCGGAGGCAATGAGGTGGGGAAGAAAGGCGCGGGTGCCGTGGGCCACACCCCAGAAATCGATGTCCACGACCCACTTGAAATCCTCGTCCGTCATCTCCCGAACGGTGGCAGAAAGGGCAACGCCAGCGTTATTGATCACCAGATTGACCTGTCCAAAGTCTTTCACCACTTCCTCGGCGTGGGCATAGATGGCGTCACGATCAGACACATCCAGGCGATAGGTCTTCACATTGGCGCTCTTGAGTGATTTGGCGGTCTCCGCCAGACCTGCTTCATTGACATCCGAAAGCGCCAGCCGGCAACCGTGATCGGCCAGGGATTTGGCCAGTGCCCGCCCGATACCCGAGCCAGCGCCGGTCACGACAGCCACTTTATTGTTCAGATTTTTCATGGTCACAGACCTCTTGTAGTGTGCTCTGGCAATTGAAGCAGATACTCTAACAGTTGCCTGATGCTGAGAGTTGGCTTTAGTGAACTGTGCCTCAAGGCATTACGGCCACCCTCTGACGCGGCCCCCGGTTTTGGGTACAATCCATAACCGCCGGGTGGCTCACAGCCCCCGCCCACCTGTCCCCAAACCTTTGGACTTTCTATATGGAATGGAGTCTTACGCATTTCTGGCTGATCCTGGCTCTGGTGTTAAGCCTCGCCGAGCTGGCGTCCGGCGTTCTGTTACTCCTGGCCCTGGGCATTGCCGCAGCACTGACCGCCCTGCTGGCATTTCTTGGCGTACCGTTCGAGTGGCAACTCGTTGCCATGGGCGTATTCTCGGGAATTCTGGTACCGGTTGCCATTCGCTGGATACGTCCGCGTTTTTCACCCCGGGGAGTGGCCTATGGCACCACCGGCACCGGGGTGGAGCAGGGCCGGCGCTACCAGACACTGAAGCGGGATTTCGACGGTGCCTCCGGCATCAAGGTAAACGGTGATTTTTACCGCTTGCGTGTCAGCGACACCGGAGCCACCGACCTTCCGGAGGGGACCGAGGTCATTTTCAGAGATTTTGACGGCACCACCGCCGTTGTCCAGACGATCACACACAAGGAGCAGTAAGCATGGAACCGTATCTTTCACCCGGGCTGATCATCAGCCTGATTGTTGTCGTTATCGGTATTTTCATCATCGCCAAAGGCCTGGTGATCGTACGCCAGTCCGAGGTTATGGTTATTGAGCGCCTGGGCGCGTTCAACCGCATCCTCGAAAGCGGCGTGAACATCATTATTCCCTTCATTGAGCGGCCACGGGCCATCAGCATGCTTCGCTACGTGCGCATGGGAGAGGATTACCATCCGGTGATGAGCGATGAGATCCGGATCGACCGAAGGGAAACGGTCATGGACTTTCCGGGCCAGCCGGTCGTCACCACCGATAACGTTACGGTGAAGATTAACGGTGCCCTGTACTACCAGATCATTGATCCTCGCCGGGCTGTCTACGAAGTCGCCAACATGAGCCAGGCGGTGGAAGTCCTCGCCAAGACTACCCTGCGTTCGGTAGTGGGCAAGATGGAGCTGGACAAGCTGTTCGAATCCCGCAGTGAGGTGAACAATGCCATCCAGGCCGAAATGGAAGAAGCAGCTTCGAAGTGGGGGGTAAAACTGACCCGGGTGGAAGTTCAGGACATCAGCATGCCGGAAGAAGTAGAAGAGGCCATGCGCTTGCAGATGGCCGCGGAGCGCAAGCGCCGGGCCACGGTTACCGAAGCCGAAGGTGAAAAGTCAGCGGCCATTGCCAAGGCCCAGGGCCAGCGCGAATCGGCGATCCTCAATGCCCAGGGTGACAAGGAGTCCGCCATTCTTCGGGCCCAGGGCGAGCAGGAGTCTATCAAGCTGGTGCTCAACGCCATCGGGGATTCCGAAGACAACAAACAGACCGTTATCGGATACCTGCTGGGCCAGAGCTACATCAAGGTTCTGCCCAACATGGCGAAGGACGGGGAACGAGTATTCGTGCCCTATGAATCGTCAGCGCTGCTGGGCTCCATGGGCATGTTCCGTGAGCTGGCGGGCAGCCCGGAAGATACGGTTCGCCAGCACCTCCAGCGTGACGGCCTGCGCGGCGGGCTGGTCGGCTCTGCCGGTAACAGCTGAGCGACCCTGCGCGTGAGGGGTCAACCCAGCAGGTTGTCCAGAGGTTGTTCGTAACTGGGGGCAAATACCTTCAGGAAGTAGATAACCTCTGGCAGCCCGTCCTCATCCAGCCGCTGGCGAATCTGGCGGGCGGCTGGCTCAAATTCCTTGTTGCCGGCCCGGATTTCAGCCTGGCATTTGAGCCACGCTGACAGCCGGTCGGCCGCCTTGATCAGCTCCCTGTCCTCCGCCGGTAACTGGGACTCGCGAACGTAGGGCGAGAATTCCTCCCTCAGGTCTTCCGGCAGCAACGCCAGCAATTCCGCTTCCGCTTTATGCTCAATATCCCCGAACGCTTCGCGCATGACCCGGGAGTGGTATTTAACCGGCGTCGGCATGTCTCCGGTGATCACTTCAGTCGCATCGTGATAGAGCGCGGCTGCCGCAATTCGGTCGGCGTTAACCTGCCCCCCGAAATGCCGGTTACGGATGATGGCCAGGGCATGGGCCAGAGTGGCCACTTCCCAGGAGTGGGTAGCGACATTCTCTTCAATGGCATTCCGCATCAATCCCCAGCGCTTGATCCAGCGCAGGCGGGAGACATAGGCAAAAAAATGGCTGACAACTTCACCCATCAGTCATAGTCCCATTTTGCATAAGTTCATAATGTTTTCCTTCAGTGGGGCAAATTCCCCGTGCTAATCTGAATATGCATTCAATTGTTACATAGTCGGGGAGTACCGTGCCCGCTCAAACATTTATTCGAAAATTCCTGGTTATGCTTTCTGCCAGCCTCATGCTGGCGTGGGCCACGGTATGTGTTGCTGAAACTGAAATTACCATCGGTGTATATCACTTCCCACCGGTCGCCGGCGTCGGCCCCGATGGAGAGCCAACGGGGCTGGTCGGTGATCTGGTAGACGCACTTGAACAGACTCACGAGAATAACTCTTTCAGGGTTGTCCACACCTCACCGAAACGCCGTTTCCTGGATTTTGACGCCGGGCTATACGATGTCATTTTCTTTGAAAGCCCGAACTGGGGCTGGACAGACAAAGAAGTGACCATCAGCCGCCCTATTCTGGCGGACGAAGAGCTGTACGTAGCCCTCAAGAAACCAGGACGAGACCTTTCATTTTTCGACGATATTAGCAAACGTTCCATCGTGGCCATCTCAGGCTACCATTATGGTTTTGCCGGGTTTGAAACCGACAATTCCGTTCTGCAGCGACGATTCAACATCGAATTCTCCGACAGTCACAGTCGCAGTCTTGAACTGATCAAAGCAGACAGGCCCTCGGTTGCCGAAGTGGCCATCGTCAGCTATTCCTATCTGCAGATGCACCTCGCCGAGCACCCGGAGGACTGGAGCAAACTGTTGATTTCGGACAAGCCGGACCAGCGCTACCAGCTCAGCATCATTGCTCGTCAGGATGGTCCAGCGAGCGCGGAAAAAATGATGCAACTGCTGGCACCACTGGTAAAGAATGGTCAATACCGCCGTCTTGTCGAAAAATGGGGGCTGCAGTTGCCAGCCGGGTTCCTGACCAGCTTCGAAGCCCAACAGGCATCAGGGGTACTTAACGGACATTGAGTGTAAACGCGACGATCACGTTGCCTTTCCCGCCCACCTCCGCATTACGGGAGGGATCCAGCAGAAATAACTGGTCCCCCGGAACTTCAAGGGTATTCTGCAACAGGTTTCGGAGCGCAACACCGCGAGCCGAGGCGAGGTTACTCAGGGCCTCCGGCGCCAATTCCCGCTCTCCCGCAAGGTACTCCGCCCGGGCCGTCTGCCAGGCTTCCTCGGACAATTCCCGCTGGCCTCCAGCGGTCAGTTTTTCTCGCAGTAACGCCAGGCCATCGGCTTGAGGCTCGACACTGCCACGGATATTCAGAAGCAGATTCGGCCGTTCCAGCAGTGCGTCCGCCAGCGCCGAAAGTTTGTCCGCTTCACCGTCTGCCAGCTTAATACTGCCGGGAACAAAGCCTACCTTGCCAAGCTCTTCGCCACTGAACCCTGCCAGCTCGGCAATGGATCCCAGCATGCTGAAGGGAGACGTCGCGGCTTTCGCCAACAGGTTCACGAACGCACGCATAACAACCTGACCGACACTGAAGTCCGGATTGGAGAGGTCGCCGCTGATCGGCAGGTTCACTTCAATAACGCCTTTCCGATCCCGCAGCAGGGCCAGGCCAAGCTTGACCGGAGCACTGACTGCCTGATCGCTCGGCACCGACGAGCCCAGTTCAAGCCGGTCCATAACCACCAGGTTGGAAGCATCGACCCGTGTGCCGGATATTTGATAATCGAGGTTGAGATCAAGCTTGCCACTGTCTACTCCGTACCCCAGGTATCGACCGAAATAGGGTGAGAGCGTGGGCAGGGAAAGATTCTGCATGATCAGCCGGAGCTCGCTGACATCTTCGGTACCGAGGGTGCCGATGGTGCCTTCAAAATCCAGATCCGCCCCACCGTCGACGCGGCCGTTGATCGAAACCTTGCCCTCTTGCGGGGAGATATTACTCAGCCCGGTGATGCTGCCGTTCAGCTCATCGAACGAGGTCGTGAAGGCTGGCTGCAGCGTGCGATCCGTGTAGGCCAAGGCGCCATCCTCAAGCATCAGCTGTCCGATCCTGAAGATAAACTCCGGCTCTGAATCGCCCCCTTCCTGCTGACTTGAAGCGGATTCCTTCTGCTCGCCAGTGGAAGAGCTTCTGAAGATCCGCTCGACGTTATGGACGCTGTCAGCATTACGAACCACATTTATTACCGGCTGTGCCAGGGTGACTGTGCCGATTTCCAGACGGGCGGGATAAACGTTGTATTCGATGGGCGCCAGTCGCAGCGTTTGCCAGGATACCAGCCGCTCGGAACTGTCGGGCAAACGCACATTCAACCCGGCGACTTCCGCTGTGCCACTGAAGGTGCCCGTGAGTGGGTCCTGCTGGCCATCCAGGTCCAGGTTGCCATCTACTCCGAGGCTGCCACTGGTTATGTCGAGATTGGCAGCTTGCTGGACATAGGGTTCAAAGGCAGCAAGCTCCAGCCCGGCACCGGAAATGGCGGCCTCCAGAGTGAATGGCGAGGGAGTTAGCTGCCCGGTCAGCGACAACTGCCCACCACTGGCCAGGGTAGCCTGCACCTTATAAGTCACCGGTTCTTCCAGCTGATGACTGATTGCCCCGGTAGACACGGATAACTGCTCCAGCACAAGTTCAACAGGGTTCTCCGGCTGATTGTCCTGCCAGAGAACGCTGCCGTCAGACAGGGTTACGCCCGCCACAGACCACCGGAACGGCTCACCGGCGACTGCCGGCTCGGCCCCATTATTCTGTGCCTCACCGGTTTGGGGATCCGGGGCCAGTGGCGCCAGCCAGTCAATCTCGCCGGACTCACTCCGGGCCAGCGCCAGATCCAGGTTTTCCACGGAGACCTGGCCTACATCGATTTCCCGCGTGTTCAGATCAACCCCGACAGCATCGACAGACAGGGTTCCGTTACTCAACCGGGCCTGCTCACTGTCCTCATTCAGGGCAATGGCAAGATCCTCGAGAGCCAACTGGCCGTTGCTGGTTTCCAGATAGAAAATCTCACCGGCTTGTAGTTCATAGTCGGAACTGAGGCTGACGCTTCCGCCACGCAGGTCATAGGGAAAGTAGGGGCCAAGGAAGTGAGCGATGGTTTCATAGTCCACCGAAGAAATTTTCAGGGAGCCGTTGGAATAGAGAGGCGAGATACTGAGATTCCCTTCCCACTCGACAGTCTGGCTGCCCAGTGCGGCGCTTAGGGAGTAGTCACTGTTCTCGCCCTCACGGCGCCAGGTCGCGAGGTCATTCATAGTCACGGACAGTGGCGTTACACGGAATTCAGCCATTTGCTGCTTGGTGAAATCCCGGAAGAGCAATTCGCCGCCATTGACAACGATCTTCCGGAAATAGACGCGGGGTGGCTCAGTACCATCTTTGGCGGCGGGCGGCTCCTCTGCCCCGGCATGTTCGGGATTGGCATTTTGCCAATCCCGGGCAAAATTGACGTTGTAGTCCTCCAGCAGGTCAACCCGGATATAGGGATCATCCAGCTGAATTGACTCAAAGCCGGCGATACCACGGATCAGTTGAAAGAAATTCAGGTCGACCAGCAGCCGGTCGAAACCAACCACTGACTCGCCGTCACTGTCGGTGGCCGAAAGTCCGAGTGCTTCGACACTCAGCGTGTAAGGATTGGTGCTGATGTCAGTTACTTCCGCCTGCCACCCCATACGCTGTTCCAGCTGGGCAGGTATCGAACGCTCCAACCACCAGGGGAGGAGCAGGAAACCTGCTAGGGTGTACAGAATCAGAAGGACCAGGAATCCGATCAACAGATTCCTGGGAACACGACTGCGTTGACGGCTCTGGGCCACGGACATCTCCTTATAAGCGGCGGAATCCCGGGGCAATCTTGCCCACCTTCCTGCTCACAAGGATAGTCGGCCCAGGGCCTGTTTGTCAGCCAGTATGGCTAATGTCCTGGCCGGTCAGCGCTGACAGACGGTCCTGAACCCGATATGCTCAGCGGTCGTATTCATCCCGTGTTAACAATACGCGAGCGAGAGGAAGGTTTATGGACATCGGCGATATGCGTCGTGATTTTGAAAGTGAAGGTCTTGATCGCGATGCACTGGATGACAACCCGGTCAGGCAGTTCCAGACCTGGTTCGAGGATGCCCGGGAAGCCGGCATTCTGGAGCCCAACGCCATGTCACTGGCGACAACGGGGCGCGATGGCATGCCGGACCTCCGCACCGTGTTGTTGAAGTACTTCGACGCCAGCGGGTTCGTTTTCTACACCAACTACGGCAGCCGCAAGGCCCGGGAAATGGATGAAAACCCGCAGGCAGCTCTGCTGTTTCCCTGGATTGGACTGAACCGCCAGGTGAGAATTCAGGGCCAGGTGGAAAAAGTCAGCAAATCGGAATCACTGCGCTACTTCGCATCCCGGCCGAGGGGCAGCCAGATTGGTGCCTGGGTTTCCGAACAGAGCAAGGCCATTACTTCCCGAGGCCTGCTTGAACAGAAGGTTGCCGAGATAAAACGCAAGTTCACCGACGGTGAAGTACCCCTGCCCAGTTTCTGGGGCGGTTACCGGGTGGTTCCCGAGCGCATTGAGTTCTGGCAGGGTCGGCCCAGCCGGCTTCACGACCGCTTTGAATATGAGAGGGAAGGCGATGGCTGGCTCATCCAACGGCTCCAGCCCTGATCCCCGGCCAGCCATCTGGTTGTGCCACCAGACGGATGGCCCCGAGATTGCCCACCCGGACTGGCTGACCGGGTATGAACGCGACACAGTGAGCAAATTCAGTGGCCCCCGCGAACGGGAATACCTGACCAGCCGCTGGCTGATTCGGCAGGCCATCGGAAAATCCGCCAACCAGCCGCCTCATCACTGTCGCCCGGTCGATGGCCGCCCGGTGGCGTCCGATAGCCCCGGCGGGTGGCGACTGTCCCTGAGCCACAGCCAGGGGTTATCGGCCTGCGCCACCCGTGCCGGCTCGCCAGTTGGTCTGGACCTGGAGCCCTGCCAGCGCCACCCGCAGTGGCAAAAGGTGGCCAGGCGCTGGTTCTCTCCGGTGGAACAGGAGTGGCTGTTCCGGGAGGACGATCCCAATACCTTCCTCAAGGTCTGGACCCTGAAAGAAGCCTGGCTGAAAGCCACCGAACGGGGTATTGCCGGCAACCTGCAGACTCTGGAAGTGCGCAAGAATTTCGAAATCTACGGAGACCAGCTCGAGGAGGATTGGCAAGCTTCGTGCTGTTACATCGAGGGCTACCTGGTGACCCTGGTATTCCGTGGAAGCCGGCCACAATGGCCTGACATCACCCTGCTGGAACCACCACCCGGGGATTTCACCCTGATGGATGCCCTGCCGATCGAGACTTCCTGGGAGCCGCTATTCCAGCGTACCATCCGCCCGAAACGTTAGGCAGAAGTAAACGAGGCCACTATTATGGATAACCCCGAACGCTGTCCCTGGTGCGGCAATGATCCGCTTTACGTGCACTATCACGACACCGTGTGGGGGCGCCCCGAATACGACGACCTCGCACTTTTTGAAAAACTCTGCCTCGATGGCCAGCAGGCCGGGTTGAGCTGGATCACCATCCTGAGAAAACAGGAGGGTTACCGGGCCGCCTACGATCACTTCGACCCGGAGAAGATCGTACACTACGATCAGCCCCGGGTTGCAGAACTGCTGGCTGATCCGGGCATTATCCGAAACCGCCTGAAGGTTCAGTCGATCATCAAGAACGCCCGGGGTTATCTGGATCTGCAGGAGCAAGGGCTTGGTTTCAGTGAATTTCTGTGGTCATTTGTCGAAAACCAGCCGATTCAGAACCGCTGGCGCTCCCTGTCCGAAGTGCCCACGGCAACACCCGAATCCGAGGCCATGTCCAAGGCCCTGAAACGGGCTGGTTTTACCTTTGTCGGCCCTACCATTGTCTATGCCTTTATGCAGGCCACCGGCATGATCAATGACCACCTGGTGCAGTGCCCGCAACATCAGGAATGCTATTTACTGAGTCAATGATCTTAATAACCTGGGGGGTCGTAAGTTCTGGAGTGTTTTAAACCCCGGAGCTTCACCGTGAGAATCACCCTCGACGAACTCAGACGCAAGCAGAGTGCGGTCATTGATCTGCTTGAGATCCTATCGCTTGAAGGCCAACAATACATGGCTCGCCTGAGCATGGATGGCAAGCTGCTTCTGTTATCCGACAAAAACAGAACTACCAGTCTGTTCCGGAGCGCCTGGCAGATTCAGGATACCCTCGCTTCCTTCGATGTGCGGGAGACCCAGGTCGTGCACCCCTCTGCCTACCACGAAATGGTCGGTATGGAGCCCGCGGAAATAGAGCCCTTACGGATCAGGGTACAGAGGCAGAAAACGTGATTGCGGTAGCAAGACTTGCCATTATGGTTGGAATTGCCGGGCTGATCCCCTTTATGGCGATGATCACCGGGCTGTTTTTCATGCCTCAACACAGTATCGCGCTGATCAGTTACTTCTACCTTTACAGCGCCGGCATCCTGGCATTTATGGCGGGGGTTTACTGGCCCATCGCCATGCAGCTGGATAACTGCTGCTATCCGGTATCGCCGCTGGTAACCATGCTGCTCAGCCAGGTGTTCTTCGTGGCCGCCGGTATCGGTTTGCTGCTACCCACCTCCGGACAGATTCTGCTCTACACCATCGCCTACCTGGCACTCTATCTGGTCGATGCGCGCTGGATGCGGGTGTATTGGCCGGCCTGGTATCTGCGGCTGCGCCTGGTGCTTACGTCGGTGGTGGTCGCGTGTCAGCTGTCGGCGGCGGCCTGGTTCTTCCTTCTTCCCGCCCACTGACCTTCTGGCTTTTCTGCCTGAACAGCGGAGCCTGATCAGTGATCAGGCTCCGAAGGCATCTTCCGGGGTCTCGAACCGGCTCTGAAGCTTCCGCAGCGCCGTCTTCTCGATCTGCCGCACCCGCTCCCGGCTAATGCCCAGATCATCGGAAATGACCTGCAACGTTTCCGGTTCGGGCAGCCCCAGACCATAGCGGCGGGACAAGATATCCTTTTCCCGGTCAGTCAGCTCACCGAGCATCGATGTGACGGTTCGACGGCGATCCCGGTCCGACATCGGATGATCCGGTTCCATCTGGCCAGCCGCGCCAAGGCTGTCGCCCAGCGTCACAGAGCCGTCTTCCAGCAGGGGAACATCGGTAGACAATTCCCTCGCTGCCAGCGCCCGCAACTCACCAATCCGTGACGGACTGGCTTCCATCTCACGGGCCAGCTCGGACTGGGACGGAGTGCGGCCAAGACTCTGATGCATCCGCAGGGACATTTTGTGCAGCAGACGGATCTCATCCACTACGTTTTCAGGTGTATGCACCAGTCGTGTGCCGCGCTGCAGACAGCGCTTCACTTCCTCACTGATCCACCAGTAGGCGTAGGTGGAGAACCGGAAGCCCCTGGTGGGGTCAAATCGCTCCACGGCCTTGATCAGGCCCACATTGGCATCCTGGATCAGATCCGACATGGGGATGCCGTGGTGACCGTATCGGCGGGCAATGTGCACCGCCAGACGGAGATTACTCTGGATCAGTTTGCGACGACACGCCGTTGCCAGGTGGAAAGCACGTCGACATCTGGGCGAGAAGCCACAGGCATCACCCAGGCTACCGACCGTTTCCCGAAAGGTTTGCGGAGTCTCCTCCGGCAAGGCCAGTTCGGTACTGATAATCCGGTAACACAGCGTCAGTTTGCGGGAGAGGCGGCGTTCCGCCCCGTCAGTCAGCAGTTCATACCGGGACGCATCCCTGAAGTACAGCCCGACCAGGGAATCCCTTTCACCATCGTTGGGCGTTGTCGGAGACGGTCCCAGCCTGTCGGTTCTTTGCATGGCTAAGGTACCTGTCGGAATTTACAGAGAATACGACATCAGACAACTGATGGATTTACGGGAGGAGGATAGGTAAATACCAACAGGCGAAGCGACCGGTTCACCTGTGGGTATTTATGGGCATTACCGCCGAGGCTATTGCAGCTCAGGCTGCAACAATGGCGTACTCATGTTTGTGGGGCTCGATAAGAACACCATGGAGGGCCACGATAGCCTTCTCGTAATCATCCTCATCAACCACAAACTGGATATCCACCTGGCGCATACACTGATGCATTGCCAGCACACTGATCTCCGCGTCGGCCAGTGCCTTGACGGAACGGGCAAGAATACCCGGCACCTTCAAATCGCTACCGATGGCAGACACCATAGCTACCTTGCGGGTATTGATTTCGGCATTGGGAAACTCGTCCTTCAAGGCCTTTACCACCCGCTTGACGTGCTTCAGGGTGCTGCCAACATAGTGGGTGATAGTGTTGGCGTTGGTGTCCTTGGACATGAAACGCACCTTGAAGCGGCCCAGTACGTCCAGAATACGGCGATCCGAACCCGGCTCGCCCTGCATGTCCTGATCGAACACTTCAACAGCGAACACGCCCTTGGCGCCGGCGATGATCTCCACCTGCGGTTTCTCACTGACATAGTCGCCAGTGATCAGGGTACCTGTGTGGTCCGGCTCAAAGGTGTTCATCACCCGCAGCGGGATCTCGCTCTGGCGCAGGCCCTTGCCGGCACGGGGGTGAATAGCTTCCATACCCAGGTTGGCCAGCTGGTCGGCCACGTCGTAGTTGGTGCGACCCAACGGTACTACCTTGTCCGCGCCAACGATGTTGGGATCAGCGGAGCTCAGGTGATATTCCTTGTGGATAACCGCTTCGCGCGCCTCGGTGATCACAGCCACCCGGCTGAAGGTCATCTCACTGTAGCCCCGGTCGAAGGTGCGCATCAGACCTTCCTTGCACTGAGCGTAACCGGTAACAATCGGTAGCTCGCGGGTCAGGTCCACCGCGTCGAAGGCCTGTTTGAGCTTTTCGTCCAGCGGCAGCAACTCGTTGTCACGCCAACCGGTCAGATCCACGAAGCGGGCATTAATGCCTTCCTGCTGGAGCTTCAGGGCGGTGTTGAAAGCGCTGTGCGCCTCACCGATGCCGGCCAGCATCTCGCGTACCGTCAGCAGGTGCTCCTCCAGCTGGAACTGGCCATACGAGCACAGGCGCTGCAGGTCGATCAGGCAACCCCGTACACCTTCAACACGGTCGGTGATAAACTGGTCCGCCTGCTGCTTAAGCATCTGATCTTCGAAAAGCTCGCCGTTGATGTCGGTCAAGAACTTCACCAGTTTGGTAAGATCGTCCCCCCAGGCCCAGTCCGACTCGGCATCGGCAAACAGGGCATAAACGCCCGGCTCACCAGTCTTTTTGTGTTCCAGCAGTTCGTTGGTCACACCGCCATAGGCCGACACCACGAAAATGCGCTGGTACAGGTCGTCTTTGCTGCGATTACCGAAAATGATGTTATCGCGTACGACCTCGTAGTTACTCATCGACGTACCGCCGATTTTTTCAACGGTATGTAGTTGGCTTGTCATAGGTTTGCCTTCGCTATCCTGCAGCATGAATGTCCGGAGATGCGGGCGTCTTACGACGCCTCGCTGAGCCCTTCCTGCATGATTTCGTCCACACTTTTCGCAAGCAGTGCAGCACCTTTTCTAAGGTCATCCTCACTGGTTGTCAGCGGCATCAGGCACTTGATGACTTCATCATTCGGACCACTGGTCTCGATGATCAGGCCGTGCTCAAAGGCACGCTTGGTGATCGGGCCTGTAACATCTGCATGGGTTGCTTCGATACCACGCATCAAACCGCGCCCCTTCATTTTGAACTGACCAGGGTACTTGTCGCAAATCGCCTGCAGGGCGTCGCCCAGCACCTTGGTCTTGGCCTTCACCTCGTTGGCGAAAGCGTCGTCTTTCCAGTAAGTATCCACTGCGGTGCGGGCCGTGATAAAGGCCATGTTATTACCACGGAACGTGCCGTTGTGCTCGCCCGGATCCCAGACGTCCAATTCCGGCCTGAACAGTACCAGCGCCATCGGCAGACCATAGCCACTAAGGGACTTGGACACGGTGACGATGTCCGGTTTGATGCCGGCGAATTCAAAGCTGAAGAATTCACCGGTGCGGCCGTTGCCGGCCTGAATATCGTCAAGGATCAGCAGGATGTCGTGCTTCTTGCACAGCTCAGACAGACCCTTGAGCCACTCTGCGCGACAGGCGTTCAGACCACCTTCACCCTGAACCGCTTCGACGATCACCGCAGCCGGCAGTTCAAAGCCGGAAGATCCATCGCTCAGCAACTTGTCCATGATGGCAAGGCTGTCCACGTCGTCACCCAGATAGCCGTCGTAGAACATGAAATCGACGTTACCCAGCGGCGTACCGACGCCACCCCGGTGGTGCTTGTTACCCGTGGCGGCAACCGCACCCATGGTTACACCGTGGAAACCATTGGTGAAAGAAATGATGCCACTGCGGCCTTTTACCTTGCGGGCCAGCTTCAGCGCCGCTTCCACACAGTTGGTGCCGGTAGGGCCGGTAAACTGCATTTTGTAATCCAGGCCACGGGGATCAAGAATGTGCTTCTTGTAGGATTCCATGAAGTCGTGCTTGGCCGTGGTAAACATGTCCAGGCCCTGGCTGACGCCGTCTGCTTCGATGTACTCAAGCAAGGCTTTCTTCAGGATGTCGTTATTGTGACCGTAGTTCAGGGAACCGGCGCCAGCGAGAAAATCCAGGTATTCCTTGCCATCCTCGGTGTACAGATGCGCGTTCTTGGCGCGGTTAAAGATGACCGGGAACGCACGGCTGTATACACGTACTTCGGATTCAGTCGACTTGAAGATTTCCATTGTCTTGCCTCTTAGCATGTCAGGTTCGAGGTAGATGCGCGGTGGCTTATCAGAATAATGCAGATGCGGTCGCGATAGGCCCACCGTGCGTTGGTTAAAGCCTTGTGGCAGACCTACCTCAGTGGACTGCCGGCTAATCCAGATCACAGCTTTACAGTCGTTCACGGCCCTGATGAAACGTCAGGTCCGATCCTGGACCGGGGCTCTCAGACTGGCTTCGTGAAGGGCCCGATGCGCAGCAGAAACTCGGAATCATGCTGCCCGCCGAAGTGGGTCTCTTTCTCGAAGTGCTCGTGATAGGTGAGCTCGGCTCCCATATCACGGGCGAATGAACGGAACAGCGCCCATGAGGCCTCGTTGTCCTCGGTGATGGTCGTCTCCATGTGGGTGACGTTCTTGCACGCATCACGACCAACGATTTCTTTCAGCATCCGCTTGGCGAGGCCCTGCCCACGACCTTTCTCGTGAACCGCCACCTGCCAGACAAACACGGTATCGGGCTGTTGGGGAGGGATGTATCCGGAGATAAAGCCGACCAGATCGCCTTCCTTCTCCGCTGCCACGCCGGTTTCGGCAAAGTGGCTGCACTGCAACAGGTTGCAGTAAATCGAGTTGGGGTCCAGCGGCGGGCACTCTGCCACCAGCTGGTGGAGCCTGAAGCCATCATCTTTCACCGGTGTGCGAAGCGTGATGGCGGTGGTATTCGATCCTTCTGATGTCATAGCGTGATCAGTTCGTGTCAAAAAGTTAGTGTTGAATTATATAGACCACAAAATATATTTCAAGTCAGCCCCTATGTCCGCCTGATGTGGCACCCCAGCTCACTCTTTCAGAATAGACCGGATTGCACCATTCGCCAGTGACAAAATAATTAAACAATGGAAGGAAAAACGATATCTGCATAATTGAGAGACGCACCCTTGAGAATCCGATCCCGGTAGGACACCGCAGCGGCCGAACCGGCCGGCCAGAGCCGATCAAACTCCGGTAGCCACGCCTTCAGGGAATAGGACACCGGCAGCAGGGAAACATGCAGACCATGGCGCTCAATGCCTGCAACCGGCTTGGCGACGGGACTGGAAAGACCGATCCGGGTGATCAGCCCGCGGGGATCGGACAACAGGTTGCCCATACCCGCAGATCCGTTGTTAACCACCACGCGACTGTGTTCGTTTACCAGGCCCGACCAGAGCACTGGCAGACAGGTGTGGGTCGAGGCAATCACATCGGCCCCGGAAGCCAGGAACCATTCCGACAGCTTGTGATCGTTGCCCGCAATAAACGATTCGTGGGCCAGTCCCCAGCCGGCCAGAGACTCCGGATCACCGTGCACCACCAAAATCTTTAGGCCTCCAAACAACAGGCATCGGTACCTTGGCTGAAGGGACAACCGCTTCTGAATGTCCGGGTGCTCGCTGGCAATGGCCTGCAGCCGCTCCATGATGAGATTCGACCGCACTACCACACCCTGATCCACGAAATCCGGATAGGCGCAGCCACAACCTGCACCGGCACTGGGATTGGCCAGCTCGTAGTCCACATTGCCCAAACTGACGGTATGGTCCAGAACCCGGTTGTTGATGCTCCGGAACAGACTGTCGCTGGCGTTGAACCAGTTGAAGTCGCCATTAAACACCAACTTTACCCGATGCCCCTGGCGCTCCTCCGCCAGCGCCATCTGCTCGATTTCATCCAGCGCCCAGGGATTACCATAGAGTCCGCCGATGATATACAGCACATCCTCGGAGACTTGCCGGGGCTCCTGGCAAAGCGATGCAGCAGAGTACCGATACGCCAGCGGACAGCTGCGACCTTCAGTCATAACCAACCTCAGGCCTCCCCCGCCGCCAGCGAACGCCCCGCCAGGCGCCGAAGCACCAGCGGGACAAAGAATCCCGCCGTACAGATCAGAAAGCCCCAGGCGTTCACGCCCAGCAGCATGGCGTACTTGCCTTCACCAATGGCCCAGCTTGATGGAATCAGGCCCACAGCCAACAGCACACCCAGGCTCAGGCCGGTCCAGAAACTCAGATGAAAACTCCAGGGTGACCATTTTGTGAAGCCGTAAAACAGGAACACCGGCGCCAGGCCCATGACCATGGTGCCGGAAATGGTGGTCGCCTTGAGGATATCGGTGCCCGCGAACATCGGCAGGTTGCCCGCGAAGGCAAAGATGATCATCACCATTGCTCCCACACGAATGCTGGGCAAGCGCTCCTGGGCCCGCCGCGCTAGCCGCGGCAGATCCACAGCCAGAGATTTCGCCAGCGAGGTAAAGGTGGAATCCAGCGTCGAGCCAGCCGAAGTCATCATCACCACACTCATAAAGAACAAAGCCGCCAGGCCCAACGACTGCCCAACCGCCGCAGGCGCATTGCCCATGGCCTCAATGCCATTGAGCCGCGCATGAACACCCACCAGACTGAAGATAAACACCGCCACAAAGCCCAGGAGCCCGGCCACCACAAAGCTCTTGAGCATGGTCTTTTCCTTGTTCACAAAGCCCCGGTCGGTCAGCACCGGATCATGAAATGGATAACTGAACATCTGCAGCAAGGCCACCAGCAGCAGATCAAAGCCAGCATCGAGTCTGAATTCGCCATTGCTCAGCAGAGCACTGGCATCGTTGGCCGGAATAATCAGGAACAACACTGCCCCGACGAAGAACACAAACACGAATGCCTGGATCACATCGGTAAAAATCGACGACCGCAGCCCGCCTTTCAGGCTGTAAGCCAGGGTAAACACGGTAAACAGCATAGCAGCGGCGTAGTACTCCCACTCACCGGGCAGTCCGAAATAACCACCGACCACCGCGGTGTTACTCCAGACCTCATTATAAAGCCGGATCAGAATCGCCGCCGCAAATGCCAGACTCGCCAGCCGACCGAACCGTGACGTCAGAAAATCCTGCAAACTCCGGGCCCCGGTCTGGGTCCGGATAAGGTAGATCACATACCCCGCCACCGGAATCGACAGCCAATAACTGGCATAGGCCAGACCGCCCACCACACCATAAGCCGCACCAAGGTTCGCCGCATTGGTCACCGACTTGGCAAAGATCCAACTGATAAAAATACTGGCCGTCAGCGACCACTGACCAACCGGGTTGCCGTTATCGTCCGCGCCCTTATAAAACGAATTCGCGTTCCTGCTCTTGGGCGACAAAACATACATCACCACGCCGTACACCAGCAGAAATCCCCAGAACAGGGAGGCCTCTGTAAAATTCATTGTCTTGTTCCGTTGTGTGGTCCGGGACTTCTCCCGGGATTCTTATTTAGGGGGTATCGGCGCTGGCAGTCAGGGGGTCAAAAAAACGCCCGGGAACCCATCCATGGGGGGCTTGGTCGCGCCGTCCATGGCGCTCCACATTTTTTGACCCCCTGCCTGCCATCCCCTTGTTCAACTTCAGTTCTGGTTTCCCCGGCGGAGCCGCAAGCTGCCAGAGAAAAAACCTTTAGGCTTTCCTTTTTCTGTTCATCTTTACTCAGCGAATAGCAGCGCGTTATCCGCGGTCTGGGAGGTGGGGGTAAATTCTCCGCCGGAAAAAAATGTCTGAGCGAAGCGAGTTGTTTTTTCCAAGGGGAATTTGCCCCCACCTCCCAGGCCGCCAACTCCCAGCTATCAGTCCTGCAAATGAACTAACGCATTAATCAGCCGGGCGCCGAACAACTAGCCCCAAACCGGTAACAGGAAAAACACCGGTGATGCCGCAACATAATCCGCTCATCCATACTCTCGGCCAACGACCCCCCAAGATCATACTGCGGATCATCATCCACCAGCGTGCAGGCATACACCCGAACCTGGTCGCCTTTCTTCACCAGCATCCGCGTATAGGTGCACATGAAGTGAGACCGCGCCTCCTTCGTCGGATACTTCTCCATACAGGTTTCAGTAATCTCCGGGCTGCCGTCCTCAGACCCCGGTGTGCCCAAATCCGGGAACGCCGTAAACGCCAGGTTCTCGGGAATACTCCAGTCACGAAAAATCGCTCGGAATGCTTTTTCCACGTTGGCCGGGATTTCCTCCGGATCCGTCTGGCGGGCAATGGATACCTTGAAGCCCTGCTCGATCAGCCAGTGAATGCCTTCCAGGGCCTGGTCAAAGCTGCCGTCCCCGCGGTCCTTGTCATGGCGGGCACGGTCGGGGAAATCCAGGCTGACCCGGAAATGGATCGGATAGGGATTGTCCAGCAACGGAAGCACCTGGTGCCGGCGCTTCAGCAGCGGCTCGGTGGCATTGGTGAGCACGAAGCAGGGCCGGTGCTGGCTGGCGTAGTCCAGGATGTTGACGAAATCCCGGATCACAAAGGGCTCGCCGCCGGTGAAGGAAAATTGTTCAACGCCCATGTCCATGGCTTCGTGGATAAAGGGTTTCACATCGCTGAGCTTCATACCCGGAATCCGCCCGTCACCGGGGTGGGAGCCTTCCAGGCAGAAGGGGCAGGCCAGGTTGCAGGCGGTGCCGGTGTGAATCCACAGTTCCTTCAGCTTGTCCGCATCAATAAAGCCCCGGGGATTACCGTTGCGCGTGTGGGTCCAGCTGTCGAACGCCCTGGGTTCAAGGACTTCCACAGCCGGGATGCGCTTTCTGCGAGCCGTCGGGCTTTCAGTCAGGGACATAGAGACTCCTCGGTGTTTTCGTGTCTTTGCCGCGGCGCCAGCCGTGCAGCTTTTCCAGCAATTTCAGGATGCCTGCGGGAGCATGGGCGCGCTTCCATTCGCCGGCGGCGAATTTGGCGGACTCGTTCCAGGTCGGGTACGGATGAATAGTACCCAGAATCTTGTTAAGGCCAAGGCCATGCTTCATTGCCAGAGTGAACTCTGCGAGGATTTCACCCCCGTGAGAGCCAACCACAACCGCCCCCAGAATCTTGTCCTTGCCCGGCGGCGTGAGCACCTTGATAAAACCATGATCCTCACTCTCTGCGATGGCCCGGTCCAGGTCATCCAGACCGTATCGGGTGACCTCGTATGCGATCCCTTTCTCTTTGGCTTCGGCTTCACTAAGCCCGACCCGCGCCACTTCCGGTGAAGTAAAGGTCACCCAGGGCATCACCCGGTAATCCACCTTGAAGCGTTTGAACTGACCAAAAAGCCCATTTACCGCCGCATACCAAGCCTGATGTGCCGCCGCGTGGGTGAACTGGTACGGACCGGCCACATCGCCGCAGGCAAAAACGTTCGGATAACGCAGGCTCATATCGTCTTCCACCGGCACGGTTCCGTTCGGCAGGGTATCCACGCCGATCCGGTCCAGATTCAGGCCGGCGGTATTGGCCCGGCGACCGACAGCAACCACCACTTCGTCGAAAGGAATGCGTACCCGCTCACCCTCATGCTCGCAGTAGGCAATCTTTTCGCCCTCTTCTATACGGAACTCCACCGCAGAATGTTTCAACCGGACATCCACACCGTCCGCCTGGAACTGCTTCAGCACCAGCTCGGAGACATCCACATCCTCCTTGGCCAGCAGGCGTTCGCCCATTTCTACCTGAGTCACTTTACTGCCCAGGCGGGCGAAGGCGTGGGCCAGCTCCGAACCGATCGGGCCACCGCCCAGCACCAGCAGACGTTCCGGCTGATCCTGCAATTCCCACAGGTTGTCCGAAGTCAGCGGCTGCATGTCCTTGAGACCGGGAATCGGAGGTACCGCCGGTTTGCCACCGGTGGCCACAATGATGCTGCGGGCGGTAAGGCGTTCGGTGCGGCCATCATTGTGCCGAACCTCCAGTTCCCAGGGCGACACGAAGCTGGCTTCGCCGGCAATGCAGTCCACACCCAGCTTGCGGTAACGCTCCGGGGAATCGTGGGGCTCCACTTTCGCGATGACATCCTTGACCCGGTTCATGATGTTTTTGAACGAGCCTTTAACCGGTACCGATTCCAGCCCGTAACGATTGGCATGGCGCAGGGTATCCGCCGCCTTGGCGCTGCGGATCAGCGCCTTGGAGGGCACACAGCCAGTATTGAGGCAGTCGCCACCCATTTTGTGCTTCTCGATCAGGGCCACTTTCGCCTTCACCGCCGCGGCAATGTAGGCAGAGACCAGCCCGGCGGAGCCGCCGCCAATCACCAGCAGGTTGTAATCAAAGTGTTCCGGTTTCTGCCAGCCGGCATATACCTTGCGGCGGCGGATGAAGCCCACCACAAACTTGGCAATAAGCGGGAACAGACCCAGCAGGGCAAAGGACAGAAGCAGATCGGCCGAAACAATGTCACCGGTGGACTGGATCTGGCCCAACTGGGTACCAGCGTTCACATAAACAAAGGTGCCGGGCAGCATGGCAATCCAGCTCACCAGGGCATAGGTGCGCAACTTCATGGAAGTCAGGCCCATGGCCAGGTTAATCAGGAAAAACGGGAACACCGGCACCAGCCGCAGGGTTGCGAGGTAAAACGCGCCGTCTTTTTCAATGCCGCGGTCCATTTTCGCCACCGTCTCGGCATAGCGCCTGCGCAGGGTATCGCGCATCAGGAACCGGGCCACGAGGAACGCCAGGGATGCGCCAATAGTTGAGGCAATGGAGACGGCTGCCAGACCATAAAGATTGCCGAAAAAGGCACCACCGGCCAACGTCATAATGGTGGCGCCCGGCAGAGAAAGCGCTGTCACCACGATATAAATCGCAGCATAGCCGCCCACCGCCAGAACCAGATTCTGGTCAATCCATTGCCCGATGGACTCTTGATGGGACTGCAGGTTTTCCAGGGTGAGGAGTTTATGGCCGTCGAAACCGAGGAAAGCTCCCACGATGGCGGCAATAATCAGAATGAGTAAAAGCTTGTTGCGATTCATATCCATGCCTGTGTGTAGTGTATAAACCAATACGCTGTTATAGCCAAGACACGATCACCGGCTGGATGTTACATCGCTCCTGAACTATTATTTTTGAACAATTGCTACAGAATAACGGAACTTTTACCGATTCAGAAACACTATACAGTCACAACCCGCCAATCGAGACTTACAAGGGACGGAAACCCATGGACACCGCGGTGCATCCGGAATCTGAAGCGTCACTGATCGAAGAGCTCAAACGGGGAGATTCAACTGCCTATCAGAAGGCAGTGCGCGAGTACTCTCCCGGCATGCTGGCAGTTGCCCGGTTTTACCTGGACCACTCAAGCGCTGAAGAGATTGTCCAGGACTGCTGGGTGACGGTGATTGATGCAGTCCAGAAGTTCGAGGGCCGCTCTGGCCTGAAAACCTGGCTGCACCGCATTGTCGCCAATCGCTGCAAGAACCGCCTTCGTACGGCCAACCGGGAAGTCGCAACGGATTTCTCCGAGACCCTGGAGCCAGAACTGGCTAACCGATTCAATTCTACAGGGCGCTGGGATTTGCCGCCCAAGCTGCAATTCCATGAGTCCGCAGACACCCTGATGGAAAATGGCGAACTCAGCGATTGCCTGGACAAACACCTCTCTGCGCTGCCGGAAACCCAGCGTTCTGCCCTGATGCTTTACGAAGCTCACCAGCATAAATCCGATGACGTCTGTAACATTCTGGATGTCAGTGCCTCTAACCTTCGTGTACTTTTACACCGTGCGAGGCAGAAGATCTTTCTCATGGTGGAGACCTTCCAGGAGACGGGCGAATGTTAATGTGCAGGGACCTGGCCGAAATTGCCAGTGACTACATCGATGGCGAACTCAACGGCCGGCAGAATCTGTCTGTGAAAATGCACCTGATGATGTGCAAGGACTGCCGGACGTTTATCGGCAACCTACGAGCAAGCAGCAACCTGCTAAGCGCCCACTCCTCAGGGAAGGCCGACGAGGAATTTCTGCGCCGGATTGACGAACGGGTGGCCGAGGCACTGAATGCTCGTAAAATCAGAGGTAGTGATTCGGAGTAATACTCCCTGAACACTTCTTTTCATTCAGCCTCGAATACATCGGTATCCGGGTGAAAGGTGTACCAGGCAAACCAGAACGCCCGGGTCGCCGGAAGAAGGTTGCCTGATTCGTCACGCAGCTCCGCCGATGGCACTTCCGGGTCATAATGCAGCTGCACGGCCTTCCCACCAATACGGTCCTCAAGTACCGCACCGTGGTCAGCCAGTTCCGGGAAAGGCCAGGCCTTGCTTTCACCATTGTGTGACCAGCCTAACACCCAGGTTTTCGGATGATATTTCCGGCTGGTGTGGGTGACCGGGAAATAGAGTCGCTCGGAGTGGTCGTAATCGCCGTAGGGCGACAGTCGATAATTACGGCGGTGGCCGGTATCCGTGGAAAGCACTTTTCCGTTTTCGTCAACCCGCTCCCGCCAGCGTTGCCAGAGCTCATGGCGAATAGCGACAGGTTCCAATACCGTTCCGGCCAACGGCCCCGAAACCGCTCGCCCCTCAATCTGCGACCAGAGGGATTCGGTCTGATGGTCGTACATCAGTAGATCACTATTATACAGCAGCCCCGAAACTCCGAACGTGAGAGACTGCCCGTCTACCCTTGGGTCAAATGCCATTCCGGTACCGCACAGTGGGCAGAAGGTGATCAGCAGTGGTGAACCACCGAGATCATGATTCACAATCTCGTGCCAGTTCAGGATACCAATGGGGTAAGCAAAGCTCACTTCTCCTTTATCATAGGTCAGCATCAGGTCATCGGAACGCCAGAGGGATACGTCCTCAGGGTCCTGGAAAAGCGGTTCATTAATGGATGGAATGCCGTCCCGGGGCGGCCCTCCAGGAAGAATCTCCTCTACCGGCACCAGGGCATTACCAAGCTCAAATCCATTCTTGGTTTGACTGAAAGCTGGCTGGGCAAACAGCAGCGATGCCATTGCCAGAATCGTGAGGTCGTTAAATCTATTCATGACTCCTCCCCGAGATGCCCAGCTCTTTCAGTCGCTGCTCAATTCTCGGAACGGAAAACCCATGCAGTCGCTCGCCACCAATCAGAAAAAACGGTGTCCCCCTGCCGCCGAGTCGTTCAAATGTGTCCCGAGCAGCCCGGGAGGCGGTTATATCGAACTCCAGGTAGGAGATCTGGTGTTCGTGGAAATAATACTTGGCCGCTTCACAACCCGGGCAGAATGGCTGCGAGAACAGAACAACACGGGAATCCGGCGCGCCCTTGCTCTTTTCAATGACCTCACCGGCCAGCAACACACTGTTCCAGCTCAATAAAACGGCCACTGCAACGGTTACTGCAAACGCTCTCGTGATTGGCATTTTCATGCTCACCTCCCAGGCAGGAGACAAGACCCTGCTTCCTGTTAAGGCGAGAGACACAGCACCAGCCGGTTTGTTACACGGAACCTTATTGCATCTGGATTTTCCGGGCCTCTTCATGAACCGTCTGCTCCGCTGCT
This sequence comes from Marinobacter guineae, assembly GCF_002744735.1. GTDB lineage: Bacteria > Pseudomonadota > Gammaproteobacteria > Pseudomonadales > Oleiphilaceae > Marinobacter > Marinobacter guineae. The sequence goes on from NZ_KZ319340.1 coordinate 569,541, forward strand.
TCGGCCTCCCGGAGCAGCGTCAGGTCCTTGCTCACACTGGTGTAGGTTGATACCAAATAAGGCACGCAGTACGTCAGCGCAACTTTCAGCCAGTCCATGGAAGCGGGGCCGGTGACCGCTTCCCATTGATTGATGAGCACCAGAAGCGTACCAACAACTGCCGCCAGCTTTGCGGCACGTCGTGGAGTGCCGTGGCCTACCGCAAGCTCGCAGGCTTCCCTGCAGCCCCGGGCCGGGGTGCGTAAAATCTGTATGAACGACATTAGAATCTGTGTCCGCTGAATGCTGTTAACTGAGGAATCATGACACCCCCTGGAATCATTTGTTACACCCGTTAATTGGATCGGGGGCTTTACCGTACGGTCGAATCGACCTGTAACATTCCTTGTAGTTACCTGTCTCTGCTATTAATAACAACAGACGCTCAATCGGGGTGAACCATGCTGCTGAACTGGCTGTCGAGGCGACTGGCTGCCTATCTTTCCAAACAGATTAAATGCCACTCAGTCCGGACATCCACCTGGGCAGCCATACAGGCGTCGATAAAGCCCGGCGACGTGCTTCTGGTAGAGGGAAACACCAGAATCAGCACAGCTATCAAGTATCTGACCCAGTCCACCTGGTCGCATGCGGTGCTCTATCTCGGCCCAGAGGCGAATCTGGGTCTCTCTGAAAAAGGCGAAGATCGCGTTCTGGTCGAGGCGGATCTTGAGGACGGTATTCGTTGTCTGCCGCTGTCTTTTTACCGACACTTTCACACCCGGATCTGCCGGCCCGTGGGGCTCAGTGAGCAGGATATCCGCAAGCTGATCGACTACTCGAAAAGCCGGCTCGGGCACCAGTACGACCTGAAAAACGTCTGGGACCTGGCACGCTATCTGTGCCCCACACCACCGGTACCAACCCATTATCGTCGTTCCATGCTGGCACTGGGCAGTGGCGACCCAACCCGGGCCATCTGTTCCACATTTATCGCTCAAGGCTTCCAGTCGATCCGGTATCCGATACTGCCGGAACGCCTGGCTGACTCTGAAGATGACGCGGATTCGGATGCCCAGCGGCGGGAGTACTTCCGGATTCGGCATCACTCTCTGTTTGCCCCTCGGGACTTTGACGCATCCCCCTATTTCGACGTGATCAAACCCACCCTGGAGCAGGGATTCGATTACCGGCAATTCCAATGGGCGGAATGATTCGCCAACTCAGCTATCATCCGCATCCGCCGCACTTTGGAACCCCTGCAGTCCGGGTTTACCCAGCAGAAACCCCTGCAGTTCATCGCAACCCGCCAACGCCAGCCAGCTTGCCTGGGCTTCGGTTTCAACACCCTCGGCAATAACCTCGCAGCCCATTGAATGGGCCATGGTGATTATGGTTCGACACAGGGCCTCGTCCTGCTCGTTATCGGGAAGCCCTGTCACGAAGGTCCGGTCAATCTTGATACGGGAGACCGGCAGTGCCTTGAGATACGCCAATGACGAATAGCCAGTACCAAAATCGTCCACAGCAAGGGTCAGGTCCAATTCCCGAAAGCGATTGAGGGTTGCCATGGCCAGTTCGATATCCTGCATCAAAGCGGTTTCAGTAATTTCCAGTTCCAGCTGACGAGCCGAAACGCCTTTATTCCGAAGTGAAACCGCAATGCGGTCGGCAAAACCCGGATCGTGAAGTTGCAGGGCAGAGACATTCACCGCCATGCGCCCTGTAAACCCCTGTTCCGACCAACCTTTTAACGTGGCAACTGCCTGCTCCAGGACCCAGTCACCGATTTTCACGATAAGCCCGGTTTCCTCCGCCAACGGAATGAACTCGGCCGGCGAAACCGGGCCCAGGGTGGGATGATGCCAGCGAAGAAGCGCTTCATAACCGGTGTTCCGCCTGAGACGATCGCACTGCGGCTGGAAATACAGCTGCAACTGCCGGTTCTCGATGGCCGCCTTGAGACTGTGGATCAATTCCTGCCTGTGAAGGACCTGATCTCCGAATTCCGAGGCAAAGAACTGCACCCTCTGGCTCGGTGACTTCTTCGCCCGATGCATGGCAATTTCAGCGTGACTGAGCAGGGTTCTGGCATCCTGTCCGTCCAGGCCAAAGACCGCTACGCCGGCACTGACTTCACACTCAAATGTTTTCCGGCCAATCTGGACCGGCCGCTGACAGGCTTCTATAACGGCTGAAATCCGGACTTCAATGTCCGTCGAAGCTCGCCCCCGCTCACCGACCAGCAACCCGAACACATCGCCTCCAAGACGGGCAACCCGGCCATGATTGGCACTAAAGCCTGCGATACGGCGGGCAATCTCCTGCAACACCCGGTCGCCAGTCTCGTGGCCTGCCAGGCCATTGAGCGCCTGGAAATCGTTCAGGCCGAGGACCAGAACGGCTTCTTCCTCTCCGCCATGGTCTGGATCGCTGAAATGGCGGTCCAACTGCTCCTCGAACAGGCTACGGTTGGCAAGGCCGGTAAGTTGATCATAGAGGGTGCGGATCTCCAGTTCCTGCTCGGTTCTGCGCAGGGTGCGGGTTCGCTCTTCGAGTAACTGGTCGAGCTCCCGGTTCAGCAGTTTCAGGCGTGACAGGTAAGCCGCATTCTGCTTCAGCATGCTGTTGAACACCCCCTCCACTTCACCGAACTCATCGCAGCGGCCGGCGGGCGTCAGGTATTTCAGGGGATGTTCGGCGTCCTCGCCAGCGCGGGATATGCGATCACGGAGTTTGAGGAGCGGAGACAGCATCATACGATCGACCACGAACATGGTCACGGCGGTCACAAAAACGGCGATCAGCAGCGACAGACCCAGTATCCGGAGCACAAAGGCAACCAGCTCCGAAGAAACGTTACTGACATCCACCCGGGCCAGCACCTCATAATGCGAGAGCAATGGATCGGCGCGCCAGGAGAGATCAATCATCCCCTGCGCTGTTCGGGGCGCTGAGCGAAGCAACCCATCCGCTGGGTGTGGCGCCCTGACAACCTCTCCCGCCTGATATTCGATACCGTCTCTGCGCAAGGAAACGCCGGTCAACGGACTGCTGGCGATCAGCAATTCCAGGGCATCGGTTGTTATTTCTCGGCTTCGGGAATACTTCAGGAAAGTGATGATCGCCTGACTGGCAACATCAACCCGTTCACTCAACAGGTCTTCTTCGTAATTGCGGTAAGAGGGAATAAGAATCGCGACTTCAATGGCGAGAATGGCCGCAAAGGCCGCCAGTGTGAGATTACGGCACAAGCGGCAGCCTGAAAGCTGTCTGGCCCACTCGCTGAAGGACCGCCTGGCAAGCGCTTGATCCTCTCCGGCCATTTCCCGATTGGTTATTTCTGGTTCTAGTCCCACGACCGGTTTCATACGTCCTCGCGTTTCTCTGGTCTTTCCAGAGAGACACCCGAGAGACCTCTAAATTACAAAAAAGGGTGGGGCTCCAGCCCCCACCCAAAATCGACAGCAGACTCACCGATGCAAAGCGACGTTATTGCTTGTCGATAAATTCCTTCTGCTGCACCCGGGAGTACTCGGTCAGCGCAGCCAACTCTTCGGAACCCCACTCAAGAGGCTCGGCAGCCATTGGCGCCACCATGCAGATCTGAACCATTTCATCCAGGTAGACCATATCCATGCCAAAGTCCCGTTTGCCCATGGCGACAGCATGCGGGTATTCGTTCTTGAAGGTCGCGTTGTAGCCCGCCCCGTTTGCGTGGCACGTGGCACAGGCAAGCCCGTTGGAGGACAAGCTGGTGTCGTTGAACAGCTTCTCACCCCTGGCTCTCAGATCAGCAACATTGCCCTGATAGGGGGTATAGCCTTCGGGACGGCGAACCGCTTTTTTGAGCTTGGCAGACACACCTTCGCCTTCCGCCTCACCTTCAGCTTCGCCCTCGGCTTTTCCTTCAGCTTCGCCTTCACCTTCTGCTCGCCCCTCTGCTTCACCTTCGGCGCGACTTTCGGCTTCGCCCTCTCCTTTGGCGGCACCTTCCGCCTCGCCTTTCGCTTCGCCTTCAGCCTCACCCTGGGCGGCTTCAGCCGAAGGGATCAGTCCTAGCCCGGGGCCGCTGCTCGCATTGAAGCCGGCCACGGCCACTACCGTCATCATGGGAACCGACACCATGAGGTTCCGGGACAGTTTTCGTAAAAGTTCCTTTCGATTTTTGTCTGTGGACATTTCTGCAACCTCCGGTCGTATTTTCCTTGTTCAGGGTGCGGGCCTGCGATCCAGGCCTTTGAAGCACGGACACCCCGGCCGCGCATTTGTTACTGCCCGGGAAACCGGGCCAGTATCTGAAAGTGACATCGGTCTCAGTTACCCGGATATGACTCAGGCTTACCGTGGCGCGCCCTTTTCGCTTCATGGCAATGGCGAGACTCTCAGGCCAGCCATGCCTGTTCCTGTGCAGCTCCATAAGACGCCCAGCGGCCTGGCCTGGCTCACAACGCTTCAGTGCCTGGCGAACCAGATAGCGGCGTAAAGCGGGAACAAAGCGCGGCATGAGAGACGAAGAACTGATGGTCGTCTCCGCCCCATCCCGGGTTTCCTCGAGCGTTTCGCCGGTCCATTCCCACTTGAACGGACCAGAGGGCTCCCCGTTGAATGCCAGGAGAATAAACGGTGGATACTGGAATAAGGTCTCGCTCCAGAGGAATGCCCGGACTTCGGCAATCGTGTGCGCTGAGCTTAAACGTCTGACCAGGAGCCCCCGACTTGTCGCCTGCCCGGCAGGCATCCGGGATGGGTAACGATAGTTATTCAAAAGGGCGAGAATGACGCCCTGACTGTTTGCTGCGATCCAGGTCCCGCCACCCGCCGGATCTTTCGGCATCACGGTGCTTATGCCATCGCGGTGCTCAATAACGGGTGGCTCCGCTTCAGGGCGCTGCAATGACTCGTCCCTGTTAAAAAACAGGTCCAGTCCGGCCGGTGAGTACTGCCAGCTCAGGGTACACATAAGATCAGGCGCTTTCGGCCATACCCCGGGCCTGCCTTTGCAGGTACCGCAAGGTGGAGGGATGAACCCCGAACCCGGCACCGACTTCCACCCCCGCCTGCTCGGCCAGCATGCCGATAATCGCCATGTGATGAATGGTATGGCTGGCCAGGAAAACCAGTTCGCGATCCACGCTGGTTGTGACTACCTGCCCCTGCGCATCGCTGGTGTGCAACATGGCAAGCCCGTCGGCGTGGCTCCCGCTGAATCGGCTGCGCAATGTCTGCAGAATCTCTGACAATCGGTTGGCCCCGGCCCGCCGATCGGTTTCCAGTGACAGCTCACGGTCACGGTTTTCATAGTCGAGCAGCGCTCCCGGTGACGTTGTTGCCGATAGCAGGGCACTGTAATGGTCTATAATGTGCCGAACATGCTTGCCAATCACATGCTGCTTACGCTGACCGAAACTTCGCCGGTAAAGATTCCCTGGCAAGGTTTCCAGCATTTCAATGAGCTGCCCAATTGCATGGGCGTTCTCTTCAACAATGTCGTTAACGGTGTCGTCTCGCTCAGAGCCTGATTGAGTCATGGTATTCGTCCGCTTCTTGTTGGTCCCGGGTTCGGTTGCCTTTGAAACTGAGGCAATGAAAGCGACCGCGTGGACACAAGGGTTGCTCGTGCCCACCCGATCAACGGTTTAGCCCTCGGCTTTTCCCTCGGCCTCACCTTCGCCTTCACCTTCTCCCTCGGCTTCACCTTCGCCTTCAGCTTCAGCTTTGCCCTCTGCTTCGCCTTCAGCCTTGCCTTTCGCTTCGCCTTCGGCTTCCGCCTCTCCGGCGGCGAGCATCAGGTAGCCCGGTTCAGCCGTGGCGTCGGCGGCCGATACGTTGAACGCCGAGGCACCCATAACAACCGCAAACACGGGGCCGGTATAGGCCATGCCCCGGGCAAGCTTGCCTAGCAATCTCTGTTTCTTTGTTTCTCTGGACATGATGTGTCCCCCTTGATTTAACGTAACAACCGCCAGGCGTCACGCCCGGCCTCTCCATACCCGGAGCCGAAAAGCTTTTACGCTCAACGGCCCCCGGATGCCTTTTGCGGTGCCTTCTCGAAACACCGCCCGGACAGCGCCGCTGCAGCGGCCTCCAGATTGTTCATATCCACCAGGTAGCACTGCCGGCTCTCCAGCCAACCCGCCAGCCTGGTGAAGCCATCGGTATCCAGCGGCCGCCCATCTTCGCCACAACAGCTGGAGATCAGATGTCTCAGGGTCTCGTTCACAGTCACGGCCTGGACTCCACTGCTATCCGGGACTGGATTTTCACTGGGAACAAGTACCGCGGGTACCCGGCCTACATAGCCCGTCACGCCCGCTTGGGCGGCAACAAACTGACCCTCTCGGGCGGTGTCCTGCAGTGGCAGCCCCAACCCTTCAACGCAAGCCCCGTCAGAAGCCTTGAGCAGTGCACCGCGGCCACAATCCACACGCCATTTAGTGGCCAGCGCCAAAGTCAGCGCGTCACGCAGAGACGGCTCGGAATGGCTGACCAGGAACATCCCGCTATCGGGACCGGCAACAAGACCGGCGTCTATGGCAATGTCATCGTGTCTGGCCGCATGGGTTGCCAGACAGCTCGCAAGCGCCGGAACGACCGCCGCAAGTGAAAGCCGCGAGCGGATCACCTGGCCATCCAGAATCAATGTAAAACCCGGCGTGTCCCGAACAATCTCAAGTCGTGGCAATGAATCCTTCCCCGCGTCATCGGAAATCGCCATTGGCTCAAGCAGGCTTTCAATCCGGCTGACCAGCGGTGCACTGTCGGTAAAGAAACGTGCCCGGAAGCGACCGCAGGACAGGGCCATCGACAGCATGGTGGAGGTTTCCGGGAACGGACGCTGGCCAGGTTCGGACGTATCCCGGTCGCCCGACTGCCCCTCGGACTGAACCAGAAAACGGTTGTTGACCCAGTCCGCCAGGGTATTCCAGACATCGTTTCGTATAGCCCAGGCATCCGGGGCGGTGGGCATGCTTTTGAGGGCGGAATCCACCAGCGCCGATGCAATGTCATCCGGCCCGGCACCCTCTGTGGCCATCAACCAGATCAGCGACGCGGTCTCGTTCAGGCTGCTCAGGTGGCCGAGGCGGGTGTCATAGAGGTAAACCTGGTCTTCGCTGAAGGTTTCCTCTGCCACCCAGCGTTCCAGCCGGGGTTGCCTCAGCGGCCGGTCAGAGAGAGCCTGGGCGACGACCCAATCGGACAACCGCGACAGCGCCATGAAAGGCAGGTACGCCGAGGGGTTCGACCCCGGTATCAGATTTCTGAAGCCGCCGCTTCGGCCCATCTCGGCCTGGGTCTCACGAACCAGTTGCTCCACCATGGACCCGCCGGACTCCTCACCAGAGGGGCGGTTCAGGCCGAGCATTTCAACCATGTCCGCAACCATCCCGCCCTTGACCTCTTCCTCAATGTCACCGCCACTCTCCGGGCCGGCACACACTTCCAGGGAAGGGCTGAGGTTGCACTCAAGGATCCAGGGCTTGAAGTCAGCATCGATCAGACAATCAATGCCCATCAGCTCATAACAGCCACGGGTATCGGCGCCGATCACCCGGGAACGCTCTCGCATGGGCTCCAGGGCAGCCAGACAGGTCAGGGCAACCAGGTCTTCGATTTTGGCAAACAGGGCTTCATCGTCGTGTCCCTGTTCACGGAGCCAGGCCCGGTAACGTTCGAGATCCACGAATTCCACGGGCACGTCGGCATCCAGATTCAGGGCGTTCACATCCGGATTAGTGAGATAGCTGTAGGGATTATTCGCGTTTTCCTCGTCATAAGGCATGGAGGCCAGCTTGGCGAACCCCTGGCGATACAAATAAACACGAAAGGGAGAAACGGAAGAGACAAGGACATACAACCGCAGAACATATTTCCGGCCGCGCATGGTGTGGGGATTTTCCAGGTACTCCTGAACCATCCAGGAGGATTCCATCGGCACGTCGGCCGGATCACCCACCAGCTGAATCCCCTTGCCCCGGGCGGCATTCTTTGGCTTGAGCAACCAGCGCTTGTCCGGATTATCCAGCGCTGCCTGCTGGAACGCATGGTAGTCCTCGGGCATTGAGAATACCTTGGGCACGAACGCCAGGCGGTCGGTCAGATGTTTGCCGCCCTTTTCCTGTCGCTCGACGCGATCCCGCAAGTCCATCAGGCTGCGGTAAAGACGGCTTTTCACCGTGAGGGCATTGTTGCCGGGGATGTGGTTAATTGTTCGCTCCGGCCCCACCTGGCTGAAAAATTCCGGGTCCGGCATACCGGTGTACCAGCAGGCATCCCAGTTTTCAGGGCCTTCGGCCCTTTGCCACAGGGATTTATCGAGGGACTCCTCGAAGAAGCGATCCTGCTCGTAGGACCTGTTGCCACCCATCCAGTACTGACGATCATGCCGAGTCATCTTGTCGCGCTCTCCGTTCCGGTTGTCTGTTGCCCGTCGTCAGGGCACTGATTTCTCGCGTTTCACGGTTACCGACACATGAGATTTGCAACTGTTACAGAGAGGGGGAGATTTATCTTTGACCGCGAAGAAGCGACCGCGCTGATATCATTCGCCGGGCGGATTCGGCACACTTTCGATCTGGAACCGGTCTCGGCGAATCAGCGCAAAAAGGAGAAGCAACCAGTCAATGACCTTCAGAATTGCCGTAATCGCCGTGGTTTTAGCCGCTCTTACAGGGGCCTGGTGGCTGCTGCAGAGTCTCGGCATGCCGGCGGATCTCTCACCAGACACACTTTCGGAATGGCTCGGAAGCCAGGGCTCGACCGGCCCAATTCTTCTGATGCTGTTGATGATAATTGCCGTAGTAGTGGGGCCCATTCCGACCTTGCCCGTAAGCGCAACGGCAGGGCTTGCCTTCGGCATTCTCTGGGGCACCGCTATCGCAGCGACCGGCGCGCTGCTCGGGGCCATGTCCGCGTTCTGGATTGCCCGGTGCCTCGGCCGGGAGGCCATCTGCAACCGATTCCCGGACCACCCGGCGCTGGCGAGAGACGGATCTCAGCGTTTTCTGACCATAGCCGTTCTGCTGACCCGGCTGGTTCCGGTCTTCTCCTTCGCTCTGATCAGTTACGCCGCCGGCGTTACTGCCATAAAGGCCTGGCGTTTTGCCATCGCAACCCTGGTCGGCATGCTGCCGATGACGGTGGTGTTCGCAGGCTTGGGGAACACATTCAAACTGAACCCAGTGCTAACAGTACTGGCGGGCACAGCAATTCTCATCGTCATGATGTGGTTGCCCTGGTCCATCAGCCGACACCCTGGTTCACGGTTGGCCCGTTGGCTTCAACTGAATCAGTGACAACAAGAGCCTTACCAGAGCCCAGGCTCCTGGCGCCAGAATCGACTCTGATTGATCGAAGAGAAAATCAAAAAAGGGTGGAGACAAGTTTTTTCCGGTGTGGGCTACAATTAAATTGCATGCCAACGGCGGCGGGTTTGTTCTCTATAACGTACTGGCATGACACCCTGCGGATTACTACAGAAACAGGAACCACCAATGACCTGGATTATCACTAAGTACGCCATTACTGCAGCACTGGTCGTCCTGATCTCTGAGGTGGCGAAACGCAGTGACAAACTGGGCGCACTCATTGCTGCCTTACCAACTGTGACGGTATTGGCCATGATCTGGTTGTATCTGGAAAGCCAGCCTTCGGAAAAGATCGGCAACCACGCCTGGTACACCTTCTGGTACGTACTGCCAACTCTTCCCATGTTTCTGATCTTTCCATTCCTGTTGCCCAGGATAGGGTTTTGGCTGTCGCTGTTATCCAGTGCTGCCATCACCGTGACCTGTTTCGGTCTGTTGGCCGTTGTGGCCAAGCGATTCGGGGTTGATCTGCTCTAACGTTTCATCAGGATCACCACCGATCAATGAGGATTTGCAAATGCCTAACAACGTGTCCAATAACAGAAAGCCTTCAGTAATCGCCGCTCTCTCCGGCGGCTGGGTTGCAGATGCAGCCAGCCTCGGGCTTCACTGGCTTTACGATAGCCAGCGCATCCAGGAAGTTGGTGGCGAGTCACCGGAATTCCTGCCGCCGAAGGCCGACTATTTCAAAGGCGGATTCGGTTACTTCGCTCATGATGGTAAACAGTCTGGCGACAGTAGCCACTATGGTGCGGCCACAGGGGTATTAACGGACAGTCTGCTGGCAGGTCGCGGCGAACTGAATATTCGCGATTACCAACGGCGCTTTCGCGCTTTCTTCGGCCCCGGCGGCCAGTGGCAGGGTTATATCGACAACCCTACAAGGGTGACCCTCAACAACCTGAACACCATCGAGCAGAAAGCCATTGAACAGGCGCAATCGTCCACCACAGCCGACCTGACCGATGAACAGAAACGGATACTGGTGCAGAAGGTCCTTCCTTACACCCGGAGCCTGAGTGGCGACCAACTGGCGAAGCCCGTTCGCAGGGCTATCGACCTTACCTACCATGAAACGGAGGTCCAGGAAGCTGGGGTCCACCTGGCTGAGACCATCGACCAACACCTGCTGCCGGAAAGTGGCGCCAATGACATGCAGCTGCCAGCCGTGTCCAAACTGCCACCACTAGTGGCCAGTTATTGCGGCAGCGATAAACTGATGGAGGTCACCGAAGCGGCTGTCCGGGTGACCAATCACAATGAAGACGCCGTGGCCTGGGCAAAATGCGCAGCACGGCTACTGGATCAGCTTTTCCAGGGCGAGCCCATGCCTGCAGCCTTGGATGCTGCCAGAGCCGAGGCGCCGAACCAGGAAAGTCTGACCAACGCCCAGACCGGTTCATCGCTGGGTGCGGTAAGAGCGGGGGACACATTTGGCCGTACCTGCTATCTGCATGAAGCCATGCCAGTGATCTTTCATATTCTCAGCCATGCAACGAGTTACACTGAAGCCGTTCGCGCCAATATCCAGTGCGGAGGCGATTCCTGTGGCCGCGCCTGGATTATCGGGCCGGCCATGGCGGCACTGCATGGTGTTGGTGGCGAATACGGTATTCCCCTGAGCTGGCTGGCCCGGATAAAAGATGCCCCGGCTATCCTCACGAATATTGAGTCACTTGTGAACGGTACATGGGCACCAATCGAGCAGCAGAACGAACCAAAAGGCTGTCCTGTGCAGTAAAAACCGCCTTTACCCGAACAGCCGGATAGCTGCTGGTCAATCCCGTGTTGAGGGACAGGGCGCTCCGCAGGGCGCACAAGCCGTCTCGTCCCGTTGCATCAACGCCGTCTCTACATTGCCCTGCCCAGAGTTGAACGCGAAAGTCGGGCTCCTCAAGTGGTCCGCCATTATCAGCGTCAGAATGATACCAAGCGTCACCAGAATGCGGGTGCGACTGTAGGCTCGTTCCATCGTTCCCTCCCGCATCAGTCAGGCAACCGGAACCACGGCCGCAACCGGATTCCAATCAGTGAGCCGACGAACGCGCAGGCGAACCAGACCCAGGCGTGCAGGCTGGCCGAGGCAATGCCGGAGAACAGCGCGCCTATGTTGCAGCCAAAACCCAGACGGGCACCGTAGCCAAGCAGCAGGCCACCCACCACGGCAGCCAGGAACTGACGGCCTTCGGGCCGGTTTCGACTGGCTTCGTTAAACCGGTTGGCCAGGCCTGCGGCAAGCATGGCGCCCAGCAAAAGCCCAAAGTTCATCACCGAAGGAATGTTGGTCAGCACCGAATCCTTCAGGGCCATAGCGGGGTAGTCCCAGGTCCAGAACTCGAACTGGGACATGTTGACGCCCACCACTTCCAAAGCCTTGGCGCCCCAGACGTTAAAGGCAAACGTGATGCTCCAGGGCGCACCACCGATGGCCAGGGTCAGGGCATTGCCGGCCGCGAGAATCAGGATGGCCCAGGTGAAGGGCCAGCGGCCACTGAGCAGTGTTCTGAATAACCCGTGACCCTGGCCTTTCCACAGAAGTTCATCGCGCTCGATGGTTCCATGGGCCTTGCGCTCAATGCGGTTGACCCACCAGGCGATCAAACCGAGACCCGCGAACTGCACCAGAATGGCACCGCTGACGCCAAAGCTGTTGACCAGCGGTACCGGATCAAAACCGGGCTGGTCCAGCCACCAGGGCAGATGGATGGAGCCGAGAACCGCACCGGCAATAAAGAACACCAGCGTAACCACCATGCGGATGTTGCCGGCGCCCACGGTGAACAGGGTACCGGAGCCGCAGCCCCCACCAAGCTGCATGCCGATACCGAAAATAAAGGAGCCGACGACGAGAGAGGTCCCCACGGGCGCTACCGCACCCACCAGCCCCGCCTGGCCACTGTGAAGCATGGGCACCATGATCAGGGAACTCAGGGCGAATAGCAGCAACTGGGCCCGCATGCTGGCGCCGCGTTTCTTGACGACAAGATTGCGCCAGCCAGCAGTAAAGCCAAATGCCCCGTGGTAAAGCGCCATGCCAAGCACAGTGCCGATCACGAAAAGCGCCACCATGAACGGTGCCGTCTCCAGCCAGATCAGCCCGCCCAGCAGAGCAAAGCCCATAAGGGCAGTCGAAACAATAAATCGGTCCACCTGCCAGCCGGGTTGTTGGAACCCGGGCTGGAGGACTGCGGAATCAGCCATGAATAATCACTTTTCAGATCAGTTAAAAAAGTCCAGAAGCTTGCCAAGGCCCCTCTTTGCCACCTGCAACGGTCGATCGCTATTCTGGGACCACTCCGCCATCGAGCCGTCATACAGTGCAACTTCATCAAAGCCCGCCAGTTCACTCAGCACAAACCAGTCTGTGGCGGCCCAATGTCCGGTATTGCAGAAGGCAATAGTGCGAGCGCCCGGGTCCAGCTCTGCCTGATTCACTCTCGCTGTGATCTCGCCTTCATCAAGATACCAGGCCTGGTTCCGCTGCCCCAGAAAGTCAGAGTGGGGAAGGCTCCGTGAACCGGGAATCGTGCCTGGAGCCTTTGCCGCCGGGGACTGGGTTTCACCGGTAAAGTAGTCACTCGGCCGAGCATCGACCAGTTGCGCCTGACTGTTGCGGGCCTCCTTTACTTCGTCCAGCGATGCGATCAGATCTTGCTGGAGGGTGCCCTTAAACTTCACCACCTCTCGCTGCTCACTCTGCCCGCTGGCATCGTTCATCCCGGCTGCCTGCCAACCGGCAAAACCACCGTTCAAAATGGTCACCTGATCATGACCGAGCACACGGAAGGTCCAGTACACTCTGGCTGCGCTGCCAAAATCCGTCACTCCGGTTCCGGCGGGCACGATGACCACAGTGTCATCGTTGCTGATACCCAGGCCGCCAATCAGGCGCTCGAGGCTGGCTAGTGGTGGCAAAAGACCGGCTACTCCGTCACGGCCTTCCCGCCAACCATCGCCCGTGTAACTGCTGTAGACAGACCCGGGAATGTGTGCCTTCTGGAAACTGCTGCGATCTCCACCATCATCAATACCGGAACGAACATCCAGTACCACGAGGTCGTTACGATTCAGATTTGCATCAAGCCAGTCGGCATCCACAAGCGGCGGCGTTTTGTTTTCGTTCGCCATTGCCAATGAGCTTGCAACGATCAATACAAGGGCCAGAAGACGACTCATGATGCTTCTCCTTCGTTGCGAATTCTTGAATGATCATTATGAATCGCAGGGAGAGGAATGCATAGGCCCGTTTTAATCGTATTTTGTTATATCGAAATCCCGGATTTTTTGCCACACCCGAACGTTAATCTGTAACGCAACCCAACACTGCGGTGTCTATACCCCGTAAGCGAGGCCTGCTCCTATACGATTCAGACCCCGCATTTCATCGAAACGAACGAGGTACAGACCATGAGAAAGTTGACACTGATTTTCGCTGCTATCGCCCTTTCATTCTCTGCAACAACCGCCCTGGCCATGAACGGTCAGGCAGACAGGTATCATGAGGCGCAGAGCTACCCGGGTAAGGCCGTCGAGCAGATTGCTGACGTAAAAGTATCTGCGAGATAACCCGCAACGAAAAAGGCCGCTATTCTCCGGAATAGCGGCCTTTTTCATGGCTATTTTTCAATCAGCTGGCTGTCGCAAGGCCGGGAAATTGTCCGGCATGTTAAGAGTCCAGTCGTAGTCGATAAATTCCAGGGACGATGTAGCAGCCACTTGATCGGCCACGTCAGGATCGGCCCACTCCTCAATAAATGCCTTCAAAGAACCCGACGCTTCAACGAAATCCTCCTCATACCATTTGAACAGCTCGGTCACGTAGAGGGTTTCACCTTTCACCTGAAGATGCCGTGAGGTATTGAACGCTCGCCGGGCATTCTCAGCCAGCAGACGCTCCAGATTGTCAGCGGTGTAAAGGGTGTCACGCAGCGGCGGGCATCCGACAGATGCACAGTTCACGGCAAAATGAACGCGGGCGTCTTTCCAGCCTTTACTGGCGTATTCCTTCCCCAACAGGATTTCCTTCTCCATATCGTTGAGGCTGTACTCGCGCCCGCCGATAACAAAGCTCCTCCGTTCAAACACGCTGTCGATAAAGGGATTCACCCGGCCGCCATAGTCCCACACGGAGGACACAAGCTCGCCGTCCGGCCGTTCGGTGAGAATCTGATCGAGCATGAAAAAATTGTAGGCGTTAATCCAGAAAGCAACAGATTCCGCCTGCCCTTCAAGCGTGTCGGGGTTTAACGCCTTCAGGGTTTCGCGCTGCCCGGTCAGTGTCTGTTTCAGACCTTCGCTGGCCAGGGCAGAGCGATAGTCGAAAGCGGAAACCAGTCCATTCCCAGGCTGCGTCTTTTCAATAAGATGTCGATCAAGAAGATGCTGGTAGTGCTGAAAAATACCTGTATTGGATTCAGAAAGCGCCCTGCCCGGGAGCAATGCCAGCACAACAATTATGGATAACAGTGGATAGCCACGCATGGTTCCTCTCCAGTCAGTCTGATAAGGATTTGGTAATCGGTTCTTCAGACCAACTCAGACCGGTTCTGTTACACACTGAGGCAACATCAACAACTTGACGCAAAAAGGGCAAGGCAGGGGAACTGCGAACCGGAGAACATCGATCAGCAATCCTGTAACGCTTCCAGGTATCAGGTGTCTATGTAGCGAGCACCATCCTTTGATACCTGGCCCAAGGGCAAGATCATTGGATGGAAATCAGCAATACGGAGGATACAACCATGAAAATTTTAGCCTTATTAGGTGCCCTGTTCGCTTTCGCCATTGGCGCAACCGCACACGCCGAGGGCGTAAGTGCCGAAGACATCGAATGTGGGAACAATCCACCCTGCGCCCACAGTCTGGATGACGGCAACACAAGGTCAACTGGCTAATCGGTTGACCTGCTCCACAAATCCGGCCGGGACAATATCCAGTACCGGCCGGGCATCCCCGCAAACATCCGGATGCGGAGCATCCGGTTCTTTTGCCAGCACTATCGGAGATTCCGACCAGTGCAGCAACTCCAGCCTTCCGTTCTCCTGCTCCACCAGTGCCGTGCAGTGCTCCACCCAGTCGCCGTCATTGCAATACAGACCTTCTTCGCTGCGCAAAAATCCGGCTGAGTGGATGTGGCCGCAGATAAAGCCGTCATAGTTACCCTTTTCCGCAACAGTCAGGGCTGCCAGCTCAAACCGGCGGATAAATGTGCGTGCCTTGCCAATACGGCTTTTGACCCAGGCCGCCAGGGACCAGTAGGGCTTGCCCTTGAGCCGGCGCCAGGCGTTGAACCAGCGGTTCAGGCGAAGCAGGACACCGTGGGCACGATCACCCACCAGCAGCATCAGCGGGCTGCAACGCACCACCTGATCAAACTGGTCGCCGTGGCAGACCATGAAACAGCGGCCATCTGCGGTGGTGTGCACAACTTTGTAGCGGAGCTCAATACCGGCAATCGTCTGGCCACAGAACCGTCGCAGGAAGTCATCATGATTACCCGGTACGTAGACCACCCGGGTTCCGCTGGCAGCCAGCTCGATAAGCTTGTGGATGACCGCCTGATGGGAATCGGGAAAGTGTACCCGTCGCTGCATAGCGATCAGGTCAATGATGTCGCCCACCAGATAGAGGGTTTCACAGCGCACGTGGCTCAGGAAGTCCAGCAGGTACTCGGCCTGGCAGTCTGCCGTGCCCAGGTGTACGTCGGAAATGAAAACGCTCCGGTAGCTCCGCATGTCGTCTCCCGTCTTTCAACCAGTCCGGATGCTGACACCTTGGCAAGGTGCGGTGACGGGGAAATGACAATGAGGAGACAGTTCTGTGACTTTCAGGACGGAGTCACGGGAGCATAAGTCGGGGCAATCCGGTAACCCGTGGGTTACCGGAACACCTCTGACCGATGTCTACGATCCGTTAGCGCAGGCCCGGATTGAGAGTGTACGTGCCAGTTACCCGGGCGCTGGCCAGTACGTGGCCTGCCATTGCCTCCCGAACATCGTTGCCATCGAACTCGCCTTCCAGGTCCAGGCTGTCCACATCCAGCGCATGCACTTCAAAATGGTAGTGGTGCATGATTTCATCGTTCCAGGGCGGACAGGGGCCATCGTACCCGGCATAGGTGCCTGCCATGTCCGGGTTGCCGGCCAGGAACTGGGTGTAATTGTTCACGCCGCGGATGCCGATGGGACCCGGGCCGGTTTCCTTGCCCTTGGGAATGACACCATCACTGTCCTCGCCTTCCGGAATCCGGGTAACACTGGCCGGGATATCCACCAGCAACCAGTGGAAAAAGTCGACCCGTGGAATGTCCCTGGAGACGGTTTTACCTTCCTGGTTGACGTCGTCAGCCACGCTGGGCACATCCGGATCAAACACCATTACGACAAAACTCTTTGTACCTTCGGGCGCATCTTCCCAGACAATCTCGGGGTTGCGATTGGGCCCGAAGCTCATATGATCCTCTTCGCTGTAGACCCCGAACGCGAATTTCTCCGGAATCGGCTGGCCCTCTTCAATGCCTTGAACCTTCAGTTTCACGGTGTCGCCTCCTGTTGATCATTGGCCTTTGGCTCTCTGACTGTGTCTGGAATGAGCCCATTCTGTGATAATAGGTTGTAACACAAAACCAACTGACGTGACCATGGAGTCCAGATGAGCCAGCAGAAACCCGGCCAGCCGCAACAACCCGCCAACCAGAAGGACGAGGACGCCGTTGCCTTTGCCCAGGGTATTTTCGACCTCGCCCGCAATGGCGGTGCCGGTCCACTCAGCGTGATGCTGGATGCAGGCGTACCGGTAAACATGCGCACCAGCGAGGGCGAAAGCCTGCTGATGCTGGCCAGCCGGAACGGGCATACGGAGACGGTCCGTCTTTTACTGGAAAAAGGAGCCGATCCCGAGGCCCGGAATAACGAGGGCGACACTGCGTTCACACTGGCGAAAACGGACAGCGTCCGGAGCCTGATCAGCGACTCGAACCCGTAACCCGCCATGTTCAACAAGGGCGACATCATTTACCACACCCGGGATGCCCTTGGCAGCATTCTGGTGATCGATTACCGCAAACACCGGGTACTGACATTCAACTCGGTGTTTGAACAGAGCAAGATCGACCGGCGCTACCCGCATCTCCCGGTGCACGAATACAACAGGGCGATGCTGTTACCAGCGGCTTTTGCCAACCCCCGCCATATCACCATCCTCGGCCTCGGCGGGGGCGTTATGGCCAGCGCTTTCCACCACCTTTACCCGGAATGCCGGATCCACGCAGTGGAACTCCGGCAGGCGGTGCTGGATACCGCCCGGGAATTCTTTGGCCTGCCGGACAGTGAACGCCTCACAGTCACCATCGCCGATGCCCGGAATGCGCTCGAAAAGATGCCGGAGGCCAGCACCAACATGATTCTGGCCGATCTCTATAACGCTGATCGCATGAGCCCGGCCCAGGCTCAGCGCAACTTTGTGGATGAATGTGCCCGAGTGCTTGGCAGCGATGGCTGGCTGGTGCTGAACTACCATCGAACGCCGGATGTGGAAGGGCCGTATTTCAGGCAACTGAAGAAACACTTTGCGGTGCTGCTGATGTTCAAAAGCAAGAGCAACAACACGGTCATTTACGCCAGTAAACAGCACTTCCAGTCAGTCCATTCAAAAGACCCGATTCTGGTGGAGCTGGAAACCCGGCTACCCATCGACTGGCGCCAGCTTATGACCAAGGTCAGCCGCCTCGAATGAGCAGTAATCCACGGGGGATTTGATCTGGATCCTTGAGGATTGGTGAGGATGCACCATAGTTAGTGGTAGGAAATTCACAGAAACTGTCAGGGATTACTACCATGAGCGAGGAAGACTACAAAAAGCTCCACCCGATGCTGAGCGAGGTCACCAAAACCTACGTTGATCTGTACACCAATCGGCCAAATGAGAAGAACCGGGAGAAGCTGATCAAGCTTGAGGCCCTGTTGCACGAAAAACTGGAGGCCATTCAGAAGGCAAAAGCCGACAAGGAATAGCAACCCGGACGCGCCGGGTTGCCGGTGTTCACAGCCACTTCTCTCCGGGGCTCTGGTAGGCCTGAAAAGCTTGGTGCAGCTCTTCAGGCTGGTCCGCACGGATCAGCATGTCTATATATTCCTGCTTGAGGAATCCGGCCCGCTCCATGGTTTCAGCCATGGCCAGAAGAGGGTCGAAAAAGCCGTTCACATTGTAAATTGCGCAGGGCTTCCGGTGCAGGCCCAACTGACCCCAGGTCCAGGCTTCAAACAGTTCTTCCAGCGTGCCAATGCCACCCGGCAACGCGACAAAACCGTCTGCCAGATCCGCCATCAGGGCCTTGCGCTCGTGCATGTTCCTCACCACGTGCAACTCGGTCAGGCCGGAGTGGGCCAGCTCCCGGTCCCGCAGATGCTCGGGAATCACCCCGTGAACCCTGCCGCCAGCGGCCAATACCGCATCGGCCACTATGCCCATCAGGCCGACATGGCCACCGCCGAACACGAGCTCAATGCCATTGCGACCGAGATAATCACCCAGCTCCCGGGCCTTGTCCGCAAAGATCGGATCGTTGCCAGTCCGGGAGCCGCAATAGACCGCGACCTTCTTCATTCACCGTCTCCGATCTTGTCCTGGGTCCGGGTCTCGAAATCGCTGGCATCGTGGCGCTCGTGCAGCTGGCTGCTCTGCTCACCCCAGGCCCGGTTTACCATCCGGCCACGCCTGACCGCCGGGCGCTGAGCGAGCTCATCGGCCCAGCGAATGACGTTGGTGTAGGTGTGCGCTTCCAGGAATTCAGCCGCGTCGTACACCTTGTTTTTCACCAGGGCGCCGTACCAGGGCCAGATGGCCATATCGGCAATGGTGTATTCATCGCCGGCGATGTAGCGGTTGTTTGCCAGCTGGCGGTCCAGCACATCCAGCTGACGTTTAACCTCCATGGTGTAGCGGTTGATCGGGTACTCGTAGTGCTCCGGCGCGTAGGCGTAGAAATGACCGAAGCCGCCGCCAAGCATGGGAGCGCTGCCCATCTGCCAGAACAACCAGTTCAGGGTTTCCGTGCGTCCGGCGATATCCTTGGGCAGGAACGCCCCGAATTTTTCCGCCAGGTAGAGCAGGATGGACCCGGATTCGAACAGACGAATGGACGGGGTGACACTGTGGTCCATCATGGCGGGAATCTTGGAGTTGGGGTTCACCTCCACAAAACCGCTGCCAAACTGGTCGCCCTCGGTAATCTTGATAAGCCAGGCGTCGTACTCGGCTTCTTTAATGCCAAGCTCCAGCAGCTCCTCGAGCATCACCGTCACTTTTACACCATTAGGCGTCGCCAGTGAGTAAAGCTGCAGAGGATGCTTGCCGACCGGCAGCTCTTTGTCATGGGTCGGGCCGGCGATCGGGCGATTGATACTGGCAAACCGACCTCCGCTCTCGGAGTCCCATTTCCAGACTTGGGGCGGTGTGTAAGTAGCGTCGGTCATGGCATTTCTCCTCACAAAGTAGCAGTCAGGTGGCTCCGAGGTCGCATTGAGCCCGGGGCCGAAAACTCTAGCATGGAAGATCAAACAAAAAGAACCACAGGAGTACCCCATGGCAGGGCGCATTGTGCTCCTTCTTGCCTGTCTGTTTGTGTTGCCCCCGGTTCAGGCCGAGCTGTCAGGCAGCAAGCGGGCGCTGATCCAGGAGCTGTTCCCCTCGGCAACGGTCATTGAGGACAAGTCGCCGGATTTCCCCGTGTATCCGGTGTATCAACTCCAGGAGTTGCTCGGCTATGCCTACGAAACGGTGGACCACAGCCGCCTCCAGGGCTTTGCCGGCAAACCTATCAGTATGCTCATCGGCCTGGACACCAAAGGCCGCTTCACTGGGGTGAAGGTATTGAATCATCATGAGCCTGTCTTTTTACATGGCCTTGGCGAAGGACCCCTGTTCGAATTCGTAGACCAGTACGAAGGCCATTCGCTTCGAGAGCAGATTATTGTCAACACCTCCAACAGCAGCCGATCCGGGCGAACCAGCACTGGCAGCGTGGTGCACTTTGACGGAGTGAGCAAGGCCACGGTTTCGGTGCTGATCATCAACGACACCGTGCTGTCGTCCGCCTTGAAAGTCGCCCGTAAAAAACTCGAGGGCTTTGCCCAGAGCGCCCCCACGCAGGCAAAGCCCGATTTCTACGAGCCGCTGTCCTGGCAGCAGTTGATCGACCGGGGCTTCATCGGCCACTGGCAGATCGCCGCCGAATCCATTGAGGCTGAACTGGGCCGGCCACTGTCCGACTACCCCATGGACATCGAGCCGCCGGAGGGCGAACCCTTCTCCGAATTGTTCTTCGGCTATATCAACTCACCCATGGTGGGGCGCAACCTGCTCGGAGACGAGGGCTACCGGCGCCTGATGCAACGACTCGATGACGGTGCGCAGGTGTTGGCTGTGATGTCCCGCGGCGCCTTTCCCCATGTTTCCCGCGAGTTCGTGCCAGGCAGTTCTCCGGATCGCGTGGGGCTTACCCAGAACAACCTGGCCGTGGAAATGCGCGATCTGAACCTGCTTGATCAGAATCTCGACTTCCGCGCCGCCGGCATGCCCTCGTTCGATGCCGGCAACCTGTTTCGGGTGGGCGGCAACGCGGGCTTTAACCCGGGGGCAGAGGCCAACCTGAAGCTCAACGTCGAACTGGCCCGCAATCATCTGATGGTTGACCGCACATCCCTGGATATCCCGGTTCAATTCAACGACGAACTGTTCGAAGCTGTCGAGGTGGCCCCCAATCCGGAGGACACCCGGCAACCAGTCTGGATCGGGCTCTGGAAAGAACGCTGGTGGCAGATCTCACTGCTGGTACTCGGTCTGACCGTTCTGACCGTGTTCTTCGCCAGACAGAAAACCCTGAGCCGCAATCCAAAGCTGGTGCATCGGTTCCGCTGGGGATTCCTGTTTTTCACCCTGTTTTTTATTGGCTTCTACGCCCAGGGCCAGCTTTCGGTCGTTAACATTTACACCCTGTTCCTGGCTATCTGGGACGGTTTCTCCCTTAATGTCTTCCTGCTGGATCCGATCATCTTCATTCTCTGGGTCTACACCTTCGTAACCCTGTTCATCTGGGGCCGGGGCCTTTTCTGTGGCTGGCTATGCCCATTTGGCGCCCTGCAGGAAATGGCCGCCTGGCTTGGCGAGAAACTGAAATTCAGCCAGATCAATGTGCCAGAGCAATGGCACCGGCGGCTGATCCTGCTCAAATACCCCATACTGGTGGGCCTGGTTGGCACGGCGTTTTACTCCCTGACCATTGCCGAGAAACTGGCGGAAGTGGAGCCTTTCAAAACCAGTATTACCCTGTTCTTTGTTCGCCACTGGCCCTTCGTACTTTACGCCGTTGGCCTGCTGGTGCTCGGCATGTTCATCCACAAATTCTACTGCCGCTACCTGTGCCCGCTGGGCGCCGGCCTTGCGGTGCTTGGCCGGTTTCGACTGTTCAGCTGGCTGGACCGGGTTGAGCTCTGCGGCACCCCCTGCCAGCACTGCAAAAACGAATGCGGCATCAATGCCATCCGCAAGGATGGCCGAATCGATTACGACGAGTGCATCCAGTGCCTGGAATGCGTCGTTATTCTCGAAGACGACACCCAATGCGTCGACAAACGGCTCAAGAATAAAAAGCGGTCAAGGCGGGAAAACATACTGGCAACGGATGCGGGCTAAGCCGCACCCGCCCGCCAGCAAGCGCTGAATTACTGCTTCTTCTGCCACTCAAATTTCTTGAACGGCTCATCAACCGGGGTTTCGGCAATGTGGTTGATGTAGTTGCTCAGGGTTTTCTGGGACAGCACCAGAATCACTTCCAACACCTGGCGGTGGTTGTAACCTGCCTTGTAAAAAGCGTCCAGGTCCTCTTTGCTGACATTGCCATCTTTGCGCATCACGGCGAGCGTAAAGGTCCGTAGTGCCTCCAGTTTGTCGCTCGGCAACGGTGCTTCATCCCGCAACGCATTGGTGATGTCGTCCGAGACTTCCATCATCTTGGCGATGCCGGTGTGTGCCGGAACACAATAGTGGCAGGCGTTTTCAACGTTAATGGTCTGCCAGACCACGGTTTTTTCGTCATTATCAAAGCTGCTGTCCAGCACCAACTGGTGCAGCTTCTGGTACGCCTCAAGCGCTCCTGGCGCTTCTGCCATGACAGCGTGAAGGCCGGGAATCATGCCGAAGCCCTTGAGGGAATTCTCAAGAAGCGGTTTCGATTTTTCCGGGGCGGATTCAACATCATGTATTGGAAAGTCAGTCATCACGAACTCCTTTTTGAACGATTGCTCAATTACAGCTTCAGGCTAACTGTTATTGAGCGGTCATTCAAGCTATAATTGAGCAGTCATTCAAACCACGACTTTGGTGAATTGTTGTAATGGCCAGACACGCACGCTATGACAGAAAAACCGCCCTGGGTAAGGCCGTTGGTCTTTTCTGGGAGAAGGGGTATCACGGCAGCTCAATGAAACAGATTGAGCAGGCACTCGACATGCGGCCGGGGAGCATCTACGCCACCTTCGGCAGTAAGGATGGCCTGTTTTCGGAAGCCCTGGCGGCCTACGCGGAAGAAGGCGGCCGGGAATTGTCAGCCCACCTGGAAGGCTACGATTCCATCGTTGACGGGTTACAGGACTATTTGCGTGGCATCGCCTGCCGTTGCGGCGACGAGAACGCGGTACCCTCCCGGGCCTGTATGATCGTGAAAACGCTGTTGGAATCCAGCAACACGCACTCGGCCCTGGCCGCCCAGGCCAACAGCATTCTCGCCGCCATTGAGCAGTCAATAGCAGAACTGCTGGAAAAGGCCAGAGCCAGGGGTGAGCTCGTTCAATCGGTGGATTGCGGCCGTCTGGCCCGGCTGCTCCAGGCTCAGATCATGGGGCTGAGATCCATGGGTGAACGGAATCTGGACCCGCAAGCCATGCAGGATCTTGGTAACGATATGGCGGCCATACTGGAAGGCTTTCGCACCCACCACTGAGCCTGCTCGCTCTCCGCGGGACCCCGGTGCCGGACGCCGGGGTTAAAGGTAGCGGCACTTCCGGAGAATTGTGCCGGCCACCCTCCCGCGTTAGTATTTATGCAGCCAGCATGGCAATATTAGCACCCTACCTTTTTTTGCGGTTCCTGACGGTTCCCAGTGAGGACAGCCAAGCGTTTTCCCGGAAGAGCGCTTGGCTTTCTTCACTTACAGGTCTGATTGTTATGGACAACCTTCATCATATCGTTGTAGTCGGTGGCGGCGCCGGTGGTCTTGAACTGGTTACCAGCCTTGGCAATAAACTTGGGAAGAAACGCAAAGCCCGAGTCACACTGGTGGATTCCGGGCTGACCCATGTCTGGAAGCCCCTGCTGCACGAAGTCGCCTCCGGTTCCCTGGACGCGAACGCCAACGAAATCAACTACCGCGCCCATGCCAGCAAGCATCACTACGAATTCCAGCTCGGCCGGATGAGCGGGCTGGACCGCGCCGCCAAAAGGCTGGTCATTGCCCCGTTTCGCGACGAGGAAGGCGCGGAAGTGGTACCGGAAAGGCACATCAGCTACGACACCCTGGTGATCGCCGTGGGCAGTACCGCCAACGATTTCGGCACCCCCGGCGCCCAGGGCAACTGCCTGTTTCTTGACAGCCTGAAACAGGCCCGCCGGTTCCACAACCTTATGCTCAACGCCTTCCTGCGCAAGAATCACGAGGCACTGCAAGGTGAAGACCACACCCTGAACATCAGTATTATCGGCGCTGGCGCCACCGGGGTGGAACTGGCGGCAGAACTTCGCCTGGCGTCCCGGGAGTTGCCGGTATATGGAATGAATCACCTGCAGGCCTCAGATGTCTCGATCAGTGTGATCGAAGCCGCTGACCGCATCCTGCCGGCCCTGCCAGCCCGGCTTTCGGCCGCGGCCACGCGTGAACTGGAGCATCAGAAGGTACAGGTACTCACTGGCCAGCCGGTCAGCGAGGTCCGGGAGGCCAGCATTGTGATGAAGGATGGTACCGAGCTGCCCTCCGAGATGACCATCTGGGCGGCTGGCATCAAGGCCCCGGCCTTCCTGGCCGAGCTGGACGGCCTGGAGGTCAACCGAAGCAACCAGTTGGTGGTGGAGCAGACCTTGCAGACTACCCAGGACACCAATATCTTCGCCATGGGTGACTGCGCCGCCTGCCCACAACCGGATTCCGACAGGCCAGTGCCACCCCGGGCCCAGGCCGCCCACCAGCAGGCCACCACCCTGTTCAAGACCCTGTGCAACCGGCTGGAGAAAGGCGAGGCTGTGCCCTTCGTCTACAACGATCACGGCTCACTGATCAATTTCAGCCGCTATACCACCGTTGGCAATCTCATGGGCAACCTGTCCGGTCGCAGTATGTACATTGAAGGCAAGGTCGCGCGCCTGTTCTATCTGTCGCTCTACCGGATGCATCAGGTCGCGCTGCACGGCATGCTGCGGACCGGCATCATCTGGCTGATGGACCGGATCAGCCGGGCCATGCACCCCAGGCTCAAGCTGCACTAACCCATGCTGAGCTGCCGGACCCAGTCGATCATGGGCGCCGGGTAAACACCCAGCAGGAGTATCGCCACCGCCAGGGCCATCAGGGTGATTCCGCCAAGGCGGCTGCCCCAATCGTTGGTCACGTCCCGCCGACGCATGCCAGGCTCTGGCAGGTACAGGGTGACCATTACCCGCAGGTAGTAATACAGACCGATGGCACTGCCTGCGACGATCCCCCCGACCAGCCACCAGCGGCTGTCCGCCACGCCCAGGGCAATCACGTAAAACTTGCCGATAAACCCGGCGGTTAAGGGAATACCCGCCAGGGACAGGAAACTGACAGTCATCACGGCTGCCAGGTAGGGCCTCCGCCAGAACAGGCCGCGATACAAGGGCAGGCCGTCCGCATCCTCGCCCCGGAACGGGCTAGATACCAGGGTGACCACACCGAAGGCCGCCAGGGTGGTCACCAGGTAGGTGATCAGGTAAACCCCGGTGGTTTCCATGGCCAGGGTGTTGCCCGCCACGATAGCCACCAGCAGATACCCGAAATGGGCGATGGAGGAATAACCCAGCAGCCGTTTGAGATTGGCCTGGAACAGGGCCAGAAGATTACCTCCGAGCATGGTCAGCAGCGCCAGCACCGTGACCAGTGTCTGCAGCCATTCACTGCTGAACACAGGCGCCGCAAGCACCAGGCGCAGGAGCACCACAAACACCGCCAGTTTGCTGACGGTGGCGAGAAAGATGGTGGCCGGTGCCGGGCCACCCTGGTAGACGTCCGGCGTCCACAGGTGAAAGGGCACCACCGAGAGTTTGAAGCCCAGCCCCACCACCATCAGCGCAGCGCCAG
This sequence comes from Marinobacter guineae, assembly GCF_002744735.1. Classification (GTDB taxonomy): domain Bacteria; phylum Pseudomonadota; class Gammaproteobacteria; order Pseudomonadales; family Oleiphilaceae; genus Marinobacter; species Marinobacter guineae. The sequence goes on from NZ_KZ319340.1 coordinate 595,251, forward strand.
CGAGCATCCAGGCATCCGGAGCATCGACCAATGCACCGGTCAGGCCCGCCAGATCCAGATAACCCGTGCGGGCATAGATCAGCGCCATGCCGAACAGCAGGAAGGCGGTGGCAGCCGCAGAGAGCAGCAGGTATTTGATCCCCGCCTCCAGTGAACGTTCGGCGCGAAAACTGTAGGCCAGCATGCCGTACAAGGGCATGGACAGCAGCTCCAGGCTGATAAACAGCATCGCCAGATGATCGCTGGCCACCAGTGCCAGGGCGCCCGCCGTCGCACACAGCAGCAGCAGGTAAAACTCTTCCCGTGGGCCGATGTAACCGGTCAGGTAATGATGGCTCAGGATTACCGTCACCAGAGCCGACAGCAGAATCAGCGCGCCCGCCATCACTGCCAGCCCATCCACCTGCATCAGTGGCGGCGAGCTCGCCGCTGGATAAGTCAGGGGCAGGACCAGCAGAGCGACAACCAGTCCCGCCGCCGACACCAGGGCAGTACCCGCGTGATGTCGCTGCCAGGCAATCCAGAGCATGGCCACCACGGCCGTGGAACCGACAATGATCAGGGGCAATAACGTGAGAAGGTGGGCAGCCGTCAGCATCAGCGCACCTCCCCGGATAACTCAACCAGCCGGTCACCGGCACCATCGGCAAAGAGTTCAGCAACGGTCGCGGCCAGGCCGGCGGTGGTATCCAGCAGGGGCTGGGGATAGAGTCCGACCAGAAGCACCAGGGCCAACAGCGTCAGCATCATGAAATACTCTCGCCAGTCCGGCCCCGGCAGCGAACCCTCCCGGTACACTGGCCCGAAGTGCACCCGCTGCATCAGGATCAGGGAATAAATGGCGGCCAACACCAGCCCGGCACTGGCAATCACCACGACCACCGGGGCGGTCGGGAAGGTGCCGAACAGGATCATGAACTCCCCAACAAAATTCGCCGTGGCTGGCATGCCCAGGGAGGCGGCGACAAAAAACAGCGTGAAGCCCGGAAGGGACGGTATCCGGCCCCAGAGACCGCCCATGGTGCGCATATCCCGGGTATGGATGCGTTCATACAACTGCCCGCTCAGAATAAACAGTCCGGCCGAGGAGAAGGCGTGGGCCACCATCAATACGACGGCTCCCTGAATCGCCAGTTCCGAGCCGGAATAAATGGCAATCAGCACGAAGCCCATGTGGGAAATGCTGGTGTAGGCGATCAGCCGCTTGATGTCCTGCTGGCCACACGCCAGCACCGCGCCGTAGATGATACTGACCAGGCCGAGGGTCATAGCCACCGGGGCAAACTCAGCGGATTCCTCCGGGAACAGCGGCAGACCGAAGCGCAGCATGCCGTAAGCGGCCGTTTTCAGGAGAATGCCCGCCAGATCGACACTGCCGGCAGTGGGTGCCTGGGCATGGGCATCGGGCAACCAGCCGTGCAGGGGCACCACTGGCAGCTTGACCGCAAACGCGACGAAGAACCCGAGCATCAGCCAGGGCGCGATGGCCTCCGGTACCTCTGCCTGGCGCAGGACCTCGTAGCTGAATGACAGCTGGCCGGTATTTCCGAAGTGGATAAACACCAGGGCCAGGATCGCCACCAGCATCAGCAGGCCACTGGCCTGAGTGTAGATAAAGAAGCGGGTGGCGGCGCGAATCCGGGTCTGGCCGGCGGAGCCGCTGTGTCCCCAGAGCGCGATCAGGAAATACATGGGCACCAGCATCATTTCCCAGAACAGGAAGAACAGAAACAGATCCAGCGCCAGGAAAACACCCACGACCCCACCAAGAATCCATAACAAATTGAGGTGAAAGAAACCGATGCGATGGCCGATCTCGTGCCAGGAACACAGGACCGCGAGGGCACCGAGAAAACCCGTGAGGGCCACCAGGATCAGCGACAGGCCATCCATGGCGAGATGGATCTCGATGCCAAACCGGGGAATCCAGGGCGCACGCCACTCCAGCAGCCACTGATACTGCCCCCCTTGGGGCAGGACAAAGTCACCGGTGATCCAGAGCCACAGGCTGATCACCAGCACAAACAGCATGGTCGCCAGGGCAATCCAGCGCGGTGCCTGTTCGCCCCAGCGGTCGGCCTGCCAGCACAGCAGGCCACCCAGGAACGGAATCAGGATCAGCCAGACCAGGATCATGAAACACCTCCCGGGCCAATGGCCAGAGCCAGCAGAATCACGGTCGCGCCCAGGATCATAACGGTCGCGTAGCTCCGCATCCGGCCGTTCTGGGCGCGCACCAGACCGCCATTCAGAAGCCGGGCCAGGAGTGCAAGAAGGTTGACCGTCAGATTCACCAGGTCGTGCCGCAGCATCCTGACCAGAAACTGCCAGGGCCGCACCAGTAGCCGATCATATAAGGCATCGAAACCCCAGGCCCGGTGCCAGAGTGACCACAGCACTGCGCCTGGCCCCTGGCTGACCTTTTGACGCAACCACCCGGCCCGCGACAGAAACAGCCAGCCTGCCACGGCCAGGCCGGCAATCACGGTGCCGATGGCCAGTACCTGAATCAGGGTATGGCCAGTCTCCGCGCTGGCCCCGGGTGGCGACGGGAAGAGACTCTCCAGATGCGGGTACAGCCAGGCGCCCACGAAGGTAGACAGTACTGCCAGCACTCCCAGAGGCAGGTGATGGGTCAACAGGTGAGTGCCCGGCTCGGCGTTCCGGGCCTTGTCGCTGCCACATTCGCCATGGAAGGTGCCGAGTATCAGCCGCACTGTGTACAGGCAGGTCAGGAACGCGCCCAGAAGGCCGGCCAACAACAGGCCATTGTGACCCGAAGCCATGGCCTGCCAGAGAATTTCATCCTTGCTGTAGAAGCCTGCGGTCACCAGAGGCAGCGCCACCAGGGCTGCACCACCTACTAGGAAACCGCCATAGGCCACCGGCAGGCGCTTTCTCAGCCCGCCCAGATTGGCCATCTCCTGCTCGTGGTGGCAACTGGTGATCACGGCACCAGCCGACAGGAACAACAGCGCCTTGAAGAAGGCGTGGGTAACCAGATGGAAAATAGCGGCATCAAACGCCCCGACGCCAAGGGCCAGAAACATGTAACCGATCTGGCTCATGGTGGAAAAGGCCAGTATCCGCTTGATGTCGGTCTGGGCCAGGGCGGCAAACGCCGCCAGCAACAGAGAGACAGCGCCGATCACACCGACCAGCCACAGGACATCCGGTGCCAGCAGGAAAAGCCCGTTCAGGCGCGCAATCAGGTAGACCCCGGCGGTCACCATGGTAGCCGCATGAATCAGTGCCGATACCGGAGTGGGGCCGGCCATGGCGTCTGGCAACCAGGTATGCAGCGGCACCTGGGCGGACTTGCCCAGGGCACCGCCAAGCACCAGCAACGCAACAAGAGCGGCGGTGGGATCACCCGGTGCCCAGACCTCGGAGGCCCGCGCCATTACCTGCTGGATATCCAGGGTGCCCAGCTCCCGGAAGATCAGGAACAGACCCAGGGCCAGAAACACATCACCAATCCGGGTCACCACAAACGCCTTGAACGCGGCCCGGCCATTGGCACTGTTCTGGTAGTAGTAGCCAATCAGCAGGTAACTGCACAGACCGACACCTTCCCAGCCCAGGAACAGCAGCAGGAGATTATCCCCGAGTACCAGGAGCAGCATGCTGAAAACGAACAGGTTCATCCAGGCATAGAACCGGGTGATTCCGGCCTCTCCCGCCATATACCAGGCCGCGAACAGATGAATGAAAAACCCAACGCCGGTAATGACTGCCATCATCACCAGGGCCAGGCCATCGACAGCCAGACCAATGGTGGGTTTGAACGCTCCGGCTTCAATCCAGGTCCAGAGCGTGAAACGAACCGCTCCGTCACCGCCACCGTAGATTGCAATTGCCCAGGCCGTCGCCAGGGCCGCCAGGCCGACGCTGGCAACGCCCACCACGGTGCCCACCCGAGGCCCCAGACGACCGCCGGAGAGCGCCAGCACCAGGGTCCCGAGCAGGGGAAAAGTAAATGACAGGGTAACCAGCAATTCCATCATCCGCGCATCCTGCTGACCAGGTCCAGGTTCAGGGACCGTACCCGCTGGTAAAGCTGGATCATCAGCGCCAGGCCCACGGCTGCTTCGGCAGCGGCCAGGGTGATGACCAGCAGGAACATGGCCTGGCCATCCGCCTGGTTCCAGGCCGTGGCGCCGACCACAAAGGCCAGCGCCGCCGCGTTCAGCATCACCTCAAGGCTCATCAGCACAAACAGCATGTTACGTCGTACCATCAGGCCCGCCAGACCCAATACAAACAGAATGGCGGCCAGAATCAGGCCGTGCTCCATGGGAATACCCGCCATCAGGAACCACTCCTTTGCCGCAATGGGTTCGATCGGCGCCCCACATGGGAGGCTGTCACCAGCGCCCCCAGCAACAGCAGGCCCGCCAGCTCCACAACCATGAGCCAGGGCCCGAACAGAGTCAGTCCCACCGTCCGTGCCGTCAGCAGATCCCCATCAATGGCCCGCGCCATGTCGCCGCCGGCGAGCAGATACACCAGCACCCCCAGCAGCGCCAGGGCCAGCATCGAGGGACCGATCCAGTGACGGGGGTGGCGCCAGCCCTCGGCATCGTTGTCGTCGTCCTCTCCGAGGTTGAGTATCATCACCACAAAAACGAACAGGACCATGATGGCGCCGGCGTAAACGATGATCTCCAGGGCTCCGGCAAACGGTGCTCCCAGGGCGAAGAACACCAGGGCCACTGCAATCAGCGACACGATGAGATAGACCACGGCATGGACCGGGTTTCTGCCGGTGATCACACCCACCGTGGCCAGTATCGCCACCAGACCACTCAGATAAAATGCCAGCTCCATGGGTCTTCTCCTCCTGATCTATGGCAACAGTGAACGTACGTCCACCGGTTCCTCTTCATTCAGTGCCTGGCCCTTGTCCTTGCCACCGATGGCCATCCCCGCCACCTTGTAGAAGTGGTAATCATGATCCTTGCCCGGACCATTGATCAGCAGGTCTTCCTTCTCGTACACCAGTTGCTGCCGGTCGTATTCCGCCATCTCGAAATCCGGTGTCAGCTGGATCGCCGAGGTGGGACAGGCTTCCTCACACATGCCGCAGAAAATGCAGCGGGAGAAATTGATCCGGAAGAATTCCGGGTACCAGCGGCCGTCCTCCTGCTCGCCCTTCTGCAGGGAAATGCAGTCCACCGGGCAGGCCACCGCGCACAGGTTGCAGGCAACGCAGCGCTCCTCGCCGTCCGGATCCCGGGTCAGCACGATCCGGCCCCGGTAACGGGGCGGCAGGTAGACCGCCTCTTCCGGGTAATTGACGGTCTCGCGTTTGCGAAAACTGTGCATGAACACCATGCCCAGGGTGCGCAACTGGCTCCAGGTCGCGGGTACCAGCCAGAACACGGATTTGATAAACGGGACCTTTTCCTTCTCCATAACAGGGTCTTCCTCAGGCTTACGGGCCAACCAGCAGCAGTACCGCGCCGGTTGCCAGCAGATTGATCAGGGTCAGGGGCAGACACACCTTCCAGCCGAAGCTCATTACCCGGTCATAGCGGGGCCGCGGCAGCGAGGCCCGCAACAGGATGAACAGCATCAGGAAGAAACCGGTCTTGATCGCAAACCAGAGAATCGGTGGCAGCCAGGGGCCGTGCCAGCCACCGAAGAACAGGGTCACGATGAGAGCGGACACCAGCACCATGCCCACGTACTCACCGATAAAGAACAGGCCGAACTTCATGCCGGAGTATTCAATGTGGTAACCGTCTGCCAGCTCCTGTTCAGCCTCGGGCTGGTCAAAGGGGTGACGGTGGGTGACGGCAATGCCGGCAATCAGAAAGGTGCAGAAGCCGAAAAACTGGGGAATCACAAACCAGAGTCCCTCCTGGGCCGCGACAATCTCACGCATGTTGAACGAGCCGGCCAGAGCCACCACTCCCATCAGCGACAGGCCCATGAACACCTCATAGGAGACGGTCTGGGCTGAAGAACGGATGGCGCCGAGCAGTGCGTACTTGTTGCCACTGGCCCAGCCCCCGAGTAACACCGCGTAGACGTTGATCCCGGCCATCGCCAGGAAAAACAGCAGCCCGATATGCAGGTCCGCGATGCCCCAGCCAGGGGTAATGGGAATGATGATGAACGACAGCAGCAGGGAGGCAAAGGCAATGACCGGCGCCAGTACAAACAGGGGTCTGTCTGCGAACGGCGGAATCCAGTCCTCCTTGAAAAAAATCTTGATCATGTCCGCCACCAGCTGCAGGGTGCCAAACGGCCCGACCCGGTTGGGCCCGTAGCGGTCCTGCCATAGCCCGAGCAGGCGCCGTTCCACGATGGTCAGGGCGGCCCCGAGCAGGACTGCGCCCAACAGGATCACCAGGGCCTGGAACATGCCCCAGAGAATGGCCTGCAGTTCGGGGCTCAGCCAGCTCATGGTTGCACCTCCTCACCGGGGCCAGGCGTCGACCCCGGCCCGGCGCTCAGTGTCACCCGGCCACAGGCAATCCCCGCCGGGGCGCTACCCGCTGGCAGACCCACCAGGCCGGAGGGCCAGCCGGTTTGCACGCAGGCTGGAAGCGTGACACAGGCCTGCTCGCCGGTCACCGTGACCAAGCCGCCCAGCTCCGCGCCCAGTCGCGTGGCGTCGGCTTCCGATAGCAGTAGCGCAGGGCGCTCCATGCGCTGGCGAATAGGTTCGGCCAGAGCAGAGGTCTCTTCTCCGCCAAACAGGCGCGGCAATACGAGAGCCTGACAGCCCTCACCGGAGGGCCCGAAGGCGTCGGGGATCGCCGAGACGTAGTGATACTGCCCGGGCTGCGGAACCAGCAACCGGATGCCGGGATCACCGCCGCGCAAATGGCCACCCACCTCATCGGTGAACTTGTTCCAGGCCTGGGGCGAATTCCAGCCCGGCGCCCAGGCAAACGGCACCTGTTGTCGTGGCTCCCGGTAGCCGCTGTAGCCCTCCATGGAAAACGCGAAGGCGGTATCCGGGTCCTGGGGCGCCCGTGGTTCACTGACATTCTGATTGGCCCGCATGGAAGTGCGGCCACTGTACCGGTGCGGTTCCCGGGCCAGCCGGAGTCCCTCAACCCGATATCCGGCGCTTGGTGCGGCGTCCAACATCGGTGCCAGATCAGGAAAGGCGCTGGCACAGGCCCCGGTGACCTGATCCAGGGTGACCTCCCCGGAACCGGCGTTCTTTTCCCGGGCTGACAGCGCGTGCAGCCAGCGCCAGCTCTCATGGATCCGGGCCTCCGGCCGCATATAGGCCGGGTCGAAAACCTGGAAAAAGCGCTGGGCCCGTCCCTCCAGGCTGACCAGCGTGCCATCCGCTTCAGCAAAGGTGGCGGCCGGTAATACGAAGGTGGCGTGTTCCAGGGTGCGGGTGCGCTGGTGATCCACCACAACCCGAACCTCTGCGCGCTCAAGAGCCGCATCGACCCGGCTATCCGGCAGGCGCTGGTACAGGTCGTTTTCGAGAATCACCACGGCGTCGGCTTCTCCGCCGGACAGCTGATCCAGCGCCCAGTCCAGGGTCTGGCCCCCCATCAGGGACAACCCCGTGCTGTTCACTTCCCGGCGTACCAGTATCAGACCAGCCCTGGACGCGCGCCGGGCCAGCGCCCGGGCAATGTTCCCCACCGCATCCAGCACAGCGGGCGAAGCCAGTGAGCCACCACTGACCACCAGAGGGCGATCCGCATTCATGAGTGTCCGGGCGATTTCCCCGGCCCGCTTCCGAAGATCGTCGGCAAGGTCCGGAACCGCCGGTGCCGATGCATCAATGGCATGAGCGACCGCAAAGCCCAGCCGGGCAATGTCATCGGGTGCCAGGGACAGCCTGGCCCGGGCGATTTCGTCCAGTTCGGTGGCTGCGGGGTAGGCAATGAACAGCGGCTGGCGATGATCCTGGGCCAGGGTTTTCATGGCTTCGGCGTTCCAGCCAGGAATCCCCAGCTTCGCCGCCCGTTCCGCCGGCGGGGCAGTAATCGCCTGGCGAATGGACAGGCCCAGCCGGGCCGCGCTTTCCATGGGGTCTTCTCCAAGCACCAGCACTGCATCGTGCTCCTCGACCTCCCGAAGCGTGGGCACGGACAGGCCACAGCTGCGGGTGATGTCATTCATACGCACCAGGCAGTCCTGTTCCCGCGCTTCGATTCCGGTCGAGAAATTTGCCGGGCCCACCAGCTCCCGGAGCTGGTAATTGCTCTCCAGGCTGGCCCGGGGTGAGCCGATGCCGATCACCCGGCGGGCGTGTTTGAGGGCATCGCCAATACGGGCCAGTGCCGCATCCACCTCGAGTTCTGCCGGCGGGTCGCCAGGGTTCGGCCGCCACTCCGGCACCCGGGGCCGGTCGTTGCGGTTCACATAGCCGTAGCCAAACCGACCCAGATCGCAGAGGAAATAACCGTTGATGTCTCCGTGATAGCGGTTTTCAATCCGGCGGATATCCCCATAGCGCTCGCCCGGGCTGATATTGCAGCCCATGGCGCACTGGTGACAGATGCCCGGCGCGAATTGCAGGTCCCATTTACGGGTGTAGTGATCGGAATGGCTCTGATCGGTGAACACGCCGGTCGGGCAGACCTCGGTCAGGTTGCCGGCAAACCGGCTTTCCAGGGTGCCTTCCTCATAGCGCCCGAAATAGATGTTGTCCTTGGCCCCGAAGGCTCCCAGGTCGGTTCCGCCAGCGTAGTCATTGTAAAAGCGTACACAGCGATAGCATGTAATACAGCGGTTCATCTCATGGGCGATGAACGGCCCGAGGTACTGGTTACGGCGGGTGCGTTTGCGGAACCGGTAACGACGGCGGTCGTGCCCGGTCATTACGGTCATATCCTGCAGATGGCAATGACCGCCTTCTTCACACACGGGGCAGTCGTGGGGGTGATTGATCATCAGCCACTCCACCACGCTGGCACGGAACGCCCGGGCTTCCTCATCCTCGATATCAATCCGGGTCTGATCCGCGGCGGGCGTCATGCAGGACATCACCAGCATGCCCTTGTCGTCGTCCTCGTTCTTGTACTGGCGCACGGCACACTGACGGCAGGCCCCGACACTGCCCATGGCCGGGTGCCAGCAGAAGTAGGGGATGTCCAGGCCCAGGGACAGGCAGGCCTGGAGCAGGTTGTCTGCACCGTTGACTTCGTAGCTCTGGCCGTCCACATGAATGGTTGCCATGGTGCCGGTTTACTCCCTGTTGCCCGTCGGTTGCCGGTTCATACTTGCCCCACCGGAATCGGATCCGCGTGGGCCTTGCCCTTCGGGTAATGAACGCCCTGCTCGAATTCGTGCCGGAAATGCCGGAGGGCGGTCTGCAGCGGCATGGCCGCGCCCGGGGCATGGGCACAAAAGGTCAGCCCCGGGCCACAGTCCGCCGCAAGTTTGTCCAGCAGTTCGACATCGCCTGCCTCGCCTTCGCCCCGCTCCAGGCCCAGTAACAGTTTCACCGTCCAGGGCAGGCCGTCCCGGCAGGGCGTGCACCAGCCGCAGGACTCCCGGGCGAAAAACTCCTCCAGATTGCGCATTAGCGAGACCAGGCTCTGGTCCTCGGTGACGACCGTAATGAGGCCGGTCCCGAGGCGGCTGCCCTCCTTGCCCACGGTGTCAAAATCCAGCGGCAGCTCCAGATGCTCCGGCAACAGAAAGCCGGTACTGGCGCCGCCGGGGAGCCAGGCCTTGAGTTTTCGGCCGTCGCGCAGGCCTTCGGCCCGGTCCAGAATCTCCTGGCCGGTAGTGCCGATGGGCAGTTCCCAGAGCCCGGGCCGGTTGACCAGACCCGACGCGCCGTAAAGTTTGGTGCCGCCATCCTTGGTGCGACCTCCGGACAACCCCTGGTACCAGTCGGCGCCGAGCAACATCACGGCAGGCACGTTGCACAGGGTTTCCACGTTGTTGACCACCGTGGGTTTGCCCCAGGCCCCGGACTGGCCGGGAAACGGCGGCTTGGCTCTGGGGTTGGCCCGGTGCCCCTCCAGGGAGTTGAGCAGTGCGGTTTCCTCGCCGCAGATGTAGCGCCCTGCACCGGTATGCACCGCGATATCAAAATCGAAGCCGCTGCCGGCGATGTCGGGCCCGAGCCAGCCAGCGTTCCTGGCCTCCGCAAGGGCCTGGGTCAAAACCCGGGCGGATTCCACGTACTCACCCCGCAAAAAGATGTAGCCGTAGCGGGCGTTGTTGGCGAACGCCGCCAGAATCATGCCCTCGATCAACAGGTGAGGCTGCTGCTCCATGAGCAAACGATCCTTGAAAGTGCCTGGCTCCATCTCATCGGCGTTGCAGACGATATACCCCCGGGGCATGTCGCCGCCCTGCATGGTCAGGCTCCATTTCAGCCCGGCGGAGAACCCCGCTCCACCCCGGCCACGAACGTTGGCCTCTTTCATAACGGCGATCACCGACTGGGGGTCGTGGGCGCTCAGGACCTGACTGACCGCGCAGTAGCCTTCCTTCGATTCGTAGTCTTTCAGATCCACCACCTGACCATCATCCCGGAGCCGCCAGGTCAGCGGGTGGGTGTCCGGCTGTCGCTCCGAAGCTGGCTGCAGCAGTCGGCTCCGGTACACGGGAGACTGGCGCTGGCTGGTCACGAATAGTCCTCCAACAGGCCGGGGAGCTCGTCGGCGCCCACCGGCCCGTAGACATCGTCATCAATCATCATGGCCGGGCCGCCATCACAGGCGCCCAGGCAACACACCGGCAGCAGGGTAAAGCGGCCGTCGGCAGTGGTTTGCCCCAGTCCAATGCCCAGCTGATCGCTCAGGGCCTGGTGGAGTTGGTCGAACCCGGTCAGAAAACAGGAACTGGAGTCGCAAACCAGGATCACATGGCGGCCGACCGGCTGACGGAAAATCAGGCTGTAGAAGGTGGCCACTCCCTCAACACTGGCCGGGCCCACCCCCAGCACCCTGGCAATGGCCGGAATGGCTCCATCGGGCACCCAGCCATGGCGGCGCTGGACAATTTTCAGGGCCTCGATGCAGGCCGCCTGGGGCTGTTCGTAATGACCGGCCTCCTCACGCATCGCGGCCTCGTCCTCTGGGTGCAGTCGGAACCCGTCAGTGGCCAGGGTCTGCTGGTTTGAAGGCTGTGTCTGTTTCATCATCAGCGGTCCACGTCAGCCATAACAAAATCGATGCTGCCCAGATGGGCGATCAGGTCCGGCACGAAGCCGCCCCGCATGACACTCGGAATCTGCTGCAGGTGTGGGAAACTCGGCGTCCGGATCCGGGTCCGGTAACTCATGGTGCTGCCATCACTGGTCAGGTAATAACTGTTGATGCCCTTGGTAGCCTCCACCATCTGCATCGATTCCTGGGGCTTGAGTACCGGCCCCCAGGACACCTGCAGAAAATGGGTAATGAGAGTTTCAATGTGCTCCAGCATCCGCTCCCGGGGCGGCGGGGTGGTGAGCGGATGATCCGCTTTGAAGTCGCCGGACGGCATGTGATTCACACACTGCTGGATAATCCGCAGGCTCTGGCGCATTTCCTCTATACGGAGCTGGCCACGGTCGAAAACATCGCCGTGCTCACCCAACGGCACCTCGAATTCGAAGTTATCGTAGCCGGAGTAAGGGCGCTGTTTGCGCAGGTCGAAATTGCAGCCTGTGGCTCGAAGATTCGGGCCGGTGACCCCCCAGGCGATGGCCTCGGCGGTATCAAAGGCCGCCACATTAACGGTCCGCTCCCGCACCAGGGCGTTCTCCATCATCGCCCGCTCATACTCACGCAACCGCGGCGGCATCCAGTCCAGGAACTCCTGGACCAGTTTTTCCCAGCCCACGGGTAAATCCTGCATCACTCCGCCAATGCGGTACCAGGCCGGGTGCATGCGAAAGCCGGTGATACCCTCGATCACCTTATAGGCCCGCTGCCGGTCACTGAAGGTGAAGAACACCGGCGTCATGGCCCCAAGGTCCTGCAGGTAGGTACCCAGGAACAGCAGATGACTGGTGATCCGGAACATTTCGGCCATCATCACCCGAATCGTCTTCACCCGGTCTGGCACCTCAATGCCCGCCAGCTTTTCCACCGCCAGCACATAGGGCAGGTTATTCATCACTCCGCCGGTGTAGTCGATGCGGTCGGTATAGGGAATAAAGCTGTGCCAGGACTGGCGTTCGGCCATTTTTTCCGCGCCCCGGTGGTGGTAGCCGATGTCCGGCACGCAGTCGACAACTTCCTCACCATCCAGTTGCAGCACAATACGGAAGGCGCCGTGGGCGGAGGGATGGTTCGGTCCCAGGTTCAGGAACATGAACTCGGCACCTTCCCGTTCCCGCGCCATGCCCCAGGCTTCCGGCACGAACCTCAGGGCTTCCTGCTCCTTTGCCTGACCTTTCACGGTCAGCGTGTAGGGATCGAACTCGGTCGCACGGGCAGGGTAATCCTTGCGCAGCGGGTGACCGGTCCAGGTTGGAGGCATCAGGAGTCGTTCCAGGTGGGGATGGCCGGAAAATCCTATCCCGAACATGTCCCACACCTCACGCTCGTACCAGTTCGCGGCCGGGAACACACCGGTGGCTGTGGGCACACTAAGGTCGTCTTCGCTCAGGGCCACCTTCAGCATGATGTCCCGATTCCGGGTAATCGACATCAGCTGGTAGAAAACGGTGAAATCCGAAGCCGGCAGGCCGTGGCGGTGGCCGCGCAGCCGTTCGTCGATGGCCGACAGGTCGTACAGCAGGTCAAAGGGGGCGTTCAGGCTCTTCAGGTAGCCCAGGACATCGGTCAGAGATTCTCTCATTACCCAGAGCACAGGCATACCGGTACGGGTCTGCTGACAGTGCAGCACACGGTCGCCGAAGTCCCGTTGCAGGGATTCGACAAGTTCGGCTTCGGCGGTGTCTGTGTTCATGCTCGTGGTTTGACTCCTGAATCCAGGTTATGAAACGACGGCGAACAGTTCTACAGCTTGTCTGGCGTCCTCAATTCAGTGGCCTGGATCCGCTGGTCCCGCCACTTTTCCCGCTGGGAGGGCATCTCGGCCCGATAAACCCCCTGATCGCCGACCACCCACGACAGCGGGCGCCGCTCTTCCTGAATCGAATCCTGCAACAACTGAAGGCCCTGCAGGAACGCCTCGGGCCGAGGAGGACATCCGGGCACGTAGACATCCACCGGCAGAAACTTGTCTACCCCCTGGACCACTGAGTAGATGTCGTACATGCCTCCGGAGTTGGCGCAGGAGCCCATGGAAATCACCCACTTGGGCTCCAGCATCTGGTCATAGAGCTGTTGGATAACCGGCGCCATCTTGATGAAACAGGTGCCGGCAATCACCATGAAATCCGCCTGCCTCGGGGACGCCCGGATCACTTCCGAGCCGAAACGGGCAATGTCGTGGGGTGAGGTAAACGCGGTGGTCATTTCCACATAGCAACAGGACAGCCCGAAGTTGTAAGGCCACAAGGAGTTTTTCCGGCCCCAGTTCACCGCCGAATTGAGTACCTCGCTGAGCCTGCCCGTAAACACATTGCGCTCAAGCTGCTGCTTCACCGGGTCCTCGGTTCTTTCCCGGCGGTCAACCGGATAACGGGCGTCGCCCCCCGGCGAACCCTCGGCCCGGGTCAGGGTATAGGCCATGGAAATCCTCCATTGATGCTCACGCAACCCTCTCGATCCTGTCACCCGACGGGCCAGGAGGAGCAGGGGATGACTTGCTAAGAACCGCTTTTGCCTGCCGCCCTGGTTTGCGGGGCCCAGTCAAGGGCGCCGCTACGGCTGTCGTAGATGAGACCGGCCAGCAGGATAAAGATGAACACGGCAGCCCCCCAGAATCCGGTCCAGCCGACATCGCGGATAACAAGGGCCCAGGCAAACAGGAACACCGCCTCGATGTCGAAGATCACGAACAGCATGGCTACCAGGTAGAACTTGACCGAAAAACGCTGACGCGCACTGCCGGCGCCGACAATGCCCGATTCAAAAGGAAGGGATTTGCTGATGCCATGGCTACGCCCGCCCAGAAGACTCGATGCACCCACCATAAAGGCGCAAAGACCCATTACCGCGAGGATAAAAAAGCCGGTAGCCCAATATTCGGCATTGCCATTTTGCACGCTTTCGAACATGGAGTTTCCCCTCAGCGACCTAACAGCCGCCATGCTGGACACCTGTATTAAAAGCTAGCAACGGCCTCCGGATTGCGCAAACTGCAGAGGGCGAAAGGCTCGCAAATGCGCAACCATATGATGCAAAAGATGTTACGGATGATGCAGGGGAGTATGAGAAGATAGAATTGGAGCGGGTGAAGGGAATCGAACCCTCGTATGCAGCTTGGGAAGCTGCCGTTCTACCATTGAACTACACCCGCGAACGCGATGACTGCGAGAGCAATATAAGCGCTCTGCCCGCCCCGGGGCAAGCATTCTGTCTGGAGCATAAATGGACCCCACCCTGACCCTGATTGGCGCCCTGATGCTGGTTATCAGCATCGTGCTCAGCCCGCTTTCCAGCCGGGTGGGCATGCCTGTGCTGCTGATTTTTCTGGTTGTTGGCATGATGATGGGCGAGGACGGCCCGGGCGGAATCGAGTTCGATGATTTTGAACTGGCGTTCGTGATTGCCAATCTGGCACTGGGCGTCATCCTGCTGGATGGCGGCATGCGCACCCGGGCCGAAACTTTCCGGGTCGGTCTGAAGCCCGCCCTCGTGCTGGCGACGCTCGGTGTGGCCATGACAGCTGGCGGTGCTGCGATTGTCGCCTGGTGGGTGTTCGATTTGCACTGGCTGACTGCGCTGCTGATTGGCGCCATCATTTCCTCCACCGATGCCGCCGCCGTATTCTCCCTGCTTCAGGGCCGCGGCCTGCACCTGAACGAGCGGGTCAGTGCCACCCTGGAAATTGAATCCGGCAGCAACGATCCGATGGCCATTTTCCTGACCCTGATGCTGGTTACCCTGATTGCCAACACCGGCGACCAGGCCGGCTGGGCAGCGTTGACCTTGCTGATCAAACAGTTCGGAATCGGCGGTATCGCGGGCATTCTCGGCGGCTTTGCGGTCGTGGAGCTGGCCAACCGCATTCGCCTGACGCCCTCACTCTATCCGTTACTGGTGGCAGCTGCCGGCATTTCGGTGTTTTCCGCCACCAACGCGCTGGGGGGCAGCGGTTTCCTGGCGATTTACCTGGCCGGTGTGGTGATCGGCAATCGCCATGTGCGGATGATGCCGATGATTCTTCAGGTCCACGATGGCCTGGCCTGGCTGGCCCAGCTGTGCCTGTTCCTGATGCTCGGCCTGCTGGTCAATCCGTCCGATCTGATTCCGCTGGCCGGTGGTGGCCTGATACTGGCGCTGGCACTGATTTTTGTGATTCGCCCGCTCACTGTCATGCTCACCCTCTGGCCATTTGCCTTTAATCGGCGGGAGCTGGGATTTATCAGCTGGGTTGGGCTGCGCGGAGCGGTTCCGATCGTTCTCGCACTGTTCCCGATTATCGCGGACCTGCCGGAGGCGCAGCTGGTGTTCCATGCCGCCTTCTTTATCGTCCTTGTTTCCCTGCTGGTTCAGGGCACCACCATGGCGCCCCTGGCCCGCAAACTGCGACTGGAGGTTCCCGCCGGCGAGGACCCTTACCGCCGGCTACCCCTCGATGCCCCTGCGGCGGGTGATCACGAGCTGATGCTCTTCCCCCTGCGCGGTGAGAGCTGGGAGACACCGCGCCGTCTTAGCCAGCTGAGATTCCCGGAGAACACGGCGGTCGCTGGTGTATTCCGGAACCGGGTGTGCCTGCAACCGAAAGGTGATCTGGAAGTGGCCAGTGGCGATATGGTGGCGATGTTCGCCACGCCTGGCGTATTGCCAGAGCTGGGCAAGGCTCTCAGTGGTCGCCATGCCCCCAAATACCTTGCCGAGCGGGCATTCTTCGGTGATTTCGTGCTCAATGGCGATGCCCTGTTGGGAGATGTAGAGCAGGTCTACGGCATCGAATTCGACGAACTGCCCCCGGAACTGTCCCTGGCCGAATGCTTCGCCAGGCGAACCAAGGGGCACCCGGTTGTTGGTGATATCGTAACTCTTGGGCCGGTCACACTGGTTGCCAGGGCCACCAATGCTGACCAGGTGACCAAGGTGGGTCTCAAGATGGACAGTTCACGGGATAGCCAAAAAAGTTAACAAAACCCCTTAACAGATCGCAGGCGGGCTATGATATAACCCGTCTGTACAAAGATTAATCATTGGTAAGTTAACGATATGCTGATTACTCGCGCTGCTTTCTCCGCCCTGGTCCTGTTCTGGCTGACAATGGCACCTCAGGCTGTGGCCACGGAGTTGCTGGCCAAAGCCGACACCCGGATGCCTGCAGAAACCACATACACCCCCGCCGATATCGAGGATGTCAGCAAGGTGGTGGTTCGAAAAAATGAGCGGCGACTGTACCTGATGAATGGCGAAAGGGTGGTGCGCAGTTATCGCATTTCCCTGGGCGACAATCCGGAGGGCCACAAGTTGTACGAGGGTGACGAACGCACTCCTGAAGGCACTTACACCCTGGACTGGCGCAACGCTGAAAGCGATTTCTACAGATCCATCCACATTTCCTACCCCAGCGAGCGGGATCGGGAGCTGGCATCTGCCTGGGGGCTGGATCCCGGTGGCAGCATCATGATTCACGGCTTGCCAAACGGCGAGGAAGACATGGCGTTTGCCTATCGCGGACTGGACTGGACCGACGGCTGCATCGCCGTTACCAATGAAGAGATAGACGAAATCTGGCAACTTGTTTCCAACGGCACTCCGATCAGTATTCATCCCTGAAGCGTCCCTGAAGAAAGTCTGGCACCAGGATTAAGTTGTTGTCATAGGCCAGGAATATTTACCTATCCTGAGTTAACATTTTGCCTTACAGTGTTTTACACTGTTTAACGACTCCGGTAGTCATTGCCTATTGCACCTATCGGGCAGGTCGACAGGATGTCGTCTATACTGACTTTCGGATCACAGGAAATAACTCGACCAATAAGGGGATTTACAATGCGTAAACTGACGATCGCCGGTTTAGCACTTGCCACTGCTCTGACTGCAGGCTGTGCCACAACGGATCAGGGTGCCATCGACGAAGCAAATGCAACAGCAAGCTCCGCTGAGAGCACTGCTGAAAATGCAATGAACACCGCTAACAGCGCTGCCAGTACTGCCCGCACCGCCCAGCGGACTGCGGAAGAAGCACTGGCCGCAGCGAAGGCAGCCCAGAGAGCTGCTGACGAAGCAAACGAGCGTGCCAAGCGTATGCTCGAGCGTTCCAGCCAGAAGTAAAGCTGAAGCGTGATGGAAGAGGCCGGCACTGCCGGCCTTTTTTATGCCTCGGGTTCCGGTTTTTCCGGAGTCACCGGTTTGTTCTGCTTCAGGAACGTGGTCATCAGTTCCATCGGCAACGGGAAGACGATGGTGGCTGAATTGGTATTACTCATATCCGCCAGGGTCTGCAGGTACCGCAACTGCATTGATCCCGAATTTCGGGACATTACATCTGCAGCTTCCACCAGCTTCTTTGAGGCCTGCAACTCGCCCTCGGCATGAATCACCTTGGCGCGACGTTCGCGCTCAGCCTCCGCCTGACGGGCAATGGCCCGGATCATGGATTCGTTCAGGTCCACGTGCTTGATTTCCACGTTTGCCACCTTGATGCCCCACTCCTCGGTCTGGGCATCGATAATCTCCTGAATATCGGCATTGAGCTTGTCCCGCTCAGAGAGCATTTCATCCAGATCATGCTTGCCCAGCACTGAGCGCAGTGTCGTTTGGGCCAGTTGGCTGGTGGCCGAGTTGAAATCCTCAACCCGGATGATCGCTCGCTCCGGATCCACTACCCGATAATAGAGCACGGCATTTACCCGAACCGTGACGTTATCCTTGGAAATCACGTCCTGACTGGGCACATCCAGTACAATGACCCGCAGGTCAACCCGCACCATCTGTTGGATACCCGGGATTATGATCATCAGGCCTGGGCCTTTCACCCCCTGGAACCGACCGAGGAAGAAGACAACGCCACGCGCATACTCCGGCAGAATCTTGATGGCCGAACCAAGAATCAGCAGTAACACCACGATGGGTGCAAGATAGGGAACCAATTCGCCAATCATATGGCCTCCTTGTTTTGCCGTTCGTCGCTGTTTGCCGGATCAGCCGTTTTCCGGAATGACCCTGACACTTACCGTTAAACCCTCGATTGCCGTAACACGCAACCGGTCACCCTCCCTGACTGGTTCATCACTGATGGCATTCCATCGTTCACCGCTGATTCTGACATGACCCCTGAAGTGACCGTGCTCTCCGGAAAAATCGTCCAGTGACACGCCCTCTTCATGACTCAACTGCTCCGCACCACTGACCGGGTGCCTGCGACGCAGACCAATGAACCTGGTGACGGTCCAGAGGATAAACCCGCCAGCGACGACTGCAGTGCCGCCAATCGTCGGCAGGGAAATATCCCGGTGACTGCCATCCATCAGGATGACCGAACCGGTTACGAAGGCCACGATTCCTCCAACACCCAGGATCCCGAAACTGGGCACAAAGGCTTCCCCGACGATGAAAGCAAGACCGAGCATAATCAGCGCCAACCCAGCGTAATTGACAGACAGCACCTGAAAGGCAAACAGAGCCAGAATCAGGCAGATGGCACCAATCACGCCGGGAACCACGGCGCCGGGGTTGGCCAGTTCGAAAATAATGCCATAAAACCCGATAATCATCAGGAAATAGGCGACGTTTGGATCGGTAATCACGGACAACAGGCGGGTGCGCCAGTCTGGCTGGGAGCGGACGATTTCAAGATTTCCGGTTGCCAGTTTCATGTCTCCCGAAGCCATGCGAACCGTGCGGCCGTCGACTTGCTGAAGCAGATCCCGAAGATTCGGAGAAACCACGTCTATAACGTTCTTCTCGAGCGCTTCGGCGGCACCAAGATTCACCGCTTCCCGCACCGCCTCTTCTGCCCAGTCAGCATTGCGGCCATGGCGCTCAGCTAACCCGCGAATGTAACTGACGGCATCTTCCAGTACCTTACGCTCCATGGCAGTGCTGCCGCGACGTTTGCTGTCCTCTTCCCCGGTGCCTTCTTCGGCAGCAGGCGATTCAGCCCCGGACCCATCACCCTGCTTGGCATCAGCGTCTTTGGATGCAGGTTCACTCTCCGGCTCCGGACTTCCCGGCAGGCCGCCCATCTGGACCGGAGTCGCCGAGCCCAGGTTGGTTGCCGGTGCCATGGCGGCGATGTGGCTGCCATACAGAATGTAGGTTCCGGCGCTGGCTGCCCGGGCGCCCTGAGGAGAAACATAGGTGGCCACTGGGACTTCGGAGGCAAGGATGACTTTGATGATGTCCCGCATGGAGTCCATCAGCCCGCCGGGCGTGTCCATTTCGATGATGACAAGGCCGGCACCTTCGGATTCAGCCTGACGAATGCCACGGGTGACATAATCCATGGTGGCGGGGCCGATTGCCCCTTCAACCGTCAGCACCAGAGCGGTACCGGAAGAATTCTGCTGAGCAAATACCTGGTGCGCCAAGGAACTCAGTGCCAGCAACGCGCCAGTCAGCAATGCCAGCGCCCAAAGCCGCAGGCGGACGGGACCCCGAGATCGCATGGGACGGTTTACCTGCATAACGCCTCCCCGGATGCGGAAGAAATTCAAAAGATTCGGGCCAGCACCGAAACCGGCAGACGCCGAAGCAAAAATCCGATGGGTGTCCAGGGCCAGGCTGGCACAAAGCACTCTGCCTTGCCTGAGTTGATGGCCTTTACCATGGCCCTGCATCCCGTTTCTGCGTCAACAATGAACGGGGTATTCCGGACTTTCTCGTTAATCTCGGTGCGAATGTATCCTGGATAAAGTGTAGTCACCTTTATCGGGGATTTCGCTTTTGCCAGCTCCACCCGCAACCCCTCGGACAAAGAAGCCAGGCCAGCCTTGGTTGCCGCGTAGGTAGTGACATTACCCGGCAGCCCCCGGATCGCTGTTACGGAAGATACGGTGACCAGATGTCCCCGGTTCTGTTCCCGGAAAATTTCCATGGCCGCTTCCATCTGGGCGAGAGCCGCCACGAAATTGGTTTCCGCAGTCTGCCGGTTGGCACCGAATTTTCCGGTACCCAGTGGCTGCCCCTTGCCGATTCCGGCATTCACGATAACCCGGTCAAGGGATCCGAATTCGTCCCGGAATGCCCGGAACACCGAAAACACCTGATCGTGATCGTTCACATCAAGGGCGCGGAGGCTGACAGTCACTTTCGGGTAGTCGCGGTTGAGCTCTGCCTTCAGGATTTCCAGACGGTCTGTGCGCCTGGCGCACAGGGCCAGGTTGTCACCCTGGGCCGCGAACTCCCGGGCCATACCTTCGCCCAGGCCGGAACTGGCACCGGTAATCAGAATGGTCTGGCTCATGGACACTCGCTGTTTCCGGTTATTGTAATGGTGGTGCCGGCCGGGGCCGGGCCGTCTCAGAAATAAAGCCGCTGCTCGGGTTCCGTCGCGGAGTCAGGCGCTTTCTCCTCGACTGTCTTGTCCGCAGCCATTTGGGTAACCCGTTCCCCGATCATGGTAGGTATACCATCAGCCTGATCCACCGCAAGCTCAATGGCGGCCCTCTTGACCTCGACACCCGGATTGCCGGCGCGGAAGGCCTCAACCTCCGAGAAAACCTGCTGCCACAAACGATCCCGATCCTCACGGGGGTACTCTTCATAAGGACGGTGCACTTCCAGCCAGACCTCACCCTCGGACAAACCAATCTTGACGGCATCACGCACTATCTGGACGGGTGTTCCCTTCTCGACCTGGTACACGAACCTTGAAATATCTTCGTTATACATCCGGAAACAGCCATGGCTGACCGGCATACCCACACCAAACTGTTTGTTGGTGCCATGGATCAGGTAACCCTCTTTACTCAGCATCAGGGCATGACTACCCAGTGGATTACCAGGACCAGGAGGAATCATCCGGGGCAGGTAATCACCCGACGCCTCATACTCAGCCCGAATGCTGGCCGGCGGGTACCAGGCAGGGGATTCCAGTGGCATGGTCACCTTCGCGTCAGTCAGCGGTGACGGATTCTCCGCGGTGCCCACCCCGACTGGATAAACCTGCACGCCTTCATCAGTAAAGTAGTACAGACGGTATTCCGCCAAATTGATGACAATACCCTCCCGCCTGGCATCCGGAAGCACATATTGCCGCGGCAGGGTGATCATTGTGCCTTCCCCGGGCAGCCAGGGGTCGACGCCGGGATTGGCTTTAACCAGCTCCAGATACCCCATGGCCAGGCGATTGCCAATAGCCGCAAAGGTATCCTCGTAACTGGTCTCATAGACTCCCAACTGTCCCGCCAGATCGCCCTGAACCGGAAAAGTTGGAACACGGGGGCTTCGATCCGG
Source organism: Marinobacter guineae (assembly GCF_002744735.1). Classification (GTDB taxonomy): domain Bacteria; phylum Pseudomonadota; class Gammaproteobacteria; order Pseudomonadales; family Oleiphilaceae; genus Marinobacter; species Marinobacter guineae. The sequence continues at coordinate 616,625 of NZ_KZ319340.1, forward strand.
CGCTGCCGGGCTTTCGGGATCGCTGGCATTCCCTGCACCGTTTGCAGCAACGCCCGCTGCCGGCTCCGCCGCCTGAAGCGCCGGGAGCATCAGAGATTGCGCCAGGAAAAGCACCGCTAAACATCTCAACCACATAGACAAAGTTCCGAAAGCATCAGGGCACCCCGGTAATGACAGTAGGTACCTTCAGGAGTTCACGTTGGTCGCCCATACCGTGATTACAGCAAGCGCAATAAACAGAACGCTCGCACCAATTCGCGTCGCGCTGCGGCAAGGGACAACCATTCCATCAGCGAGTGCCCCGCCATAATAACCCGTATGTTGACGAGCAACATCCCCACCGTGGTTCCCGGGATTACCCAGACGGGACTAGACCCGCATCCGCCATACCGGTATCGCTGCGACGGCAACAAACGCCGCCACCAGCCACCAGGCCGAATGGAAGGCGTTGATCGTTGGCATTCCCGCACTGTGCTCACCAAACTCAATGGTCAGTGCCACCAGGTTGACACCGAATGCGCCACCGAGCTGCCGCATGAAGTTCAGGGTACTGGAGCCGGCACCCAGTTCCCGAGGTTCCAGCGGATTAAGAGCGCCCGTTGACAGTGCCGGAAGCATAAAGCCGATACCGATCCGGCCCAGCACTGCCCATAGCACCAGCCAGCCAAAGGCCAGATCCAGATCCGAAAGGGCAAACAGCACCGCCGACAGGGCAAATACTGCAATGCCGAAGATCACCAGCTTGCGGGCGCTCTGTTTGTCCGCCAGCCGGCCCGCCAACGGGAAAATCATGCCCAGAACAATACCGGCCGGCAACATCAACAGCCCGGCTTCTGTCGCCGTGAATCCCAGGGCAGTCTGCACAAACAGGGGAATCAGGTAGGTGGATCCGAACAGGGCAAAACCCAATGCCATAGCCCCCAGGCAGGCATAGAAAAAAGACGGCTTGCGCAAAAGGCTAATGTTCACTAACGGGTGCCGGGTGCGCCGCTCCCGAAAAATAAAGAACACCAGCGTTGCCAAGGCCAATAGTGCCTCGGCTGCGATCCATGCCTGCTGTCCGTCCGCTTGCTGTAGCCTGTTCAGGGTATCGAGTGACAGTGCAATGGTAACCCCGAGCAGCACCAGGCCGGGAAGGTCAAAACGGTAGGGGGCCGGCCGGGACACTGGCAGAGGCAGGAAGCGCCAGGCCATCAGGACACCGACAAGCGTGACCGGAGCCGGGGCAAACATCACATATCGCCAGCTCAGCTGATCAACCAGAAAGCCGCCCAGTACCGGGCCCAGAGCCGGCGCCAGGATCACGCCCATGCCATAGATGCCCATGGCCTGGCCGCGACGGTTCCGGGGGAAAATACGGAACACCAGGTACATCCCCATGGGTTGCATAAGACCAGCCATGGCGCCCTGACCAATCCGCGCAGCAATCAACTGTTCGGGCGAGCTGGCAAAGCCACCGGCGACGGAAATCAGCGTGAACAGGAACATGGCCGTGGCCAGGGTTTTGCGAACCCCGAAATGATCCAGCAACCAGGAAGAGGCAAGCATCGTGGTGGTCATGGCGGCGATGAATCCGGTTGCCAGCCAGTGCACCTGGCCCTGACGGATACCGAATTCCACCATGATGTCGTGAAGCGCCACGTTGACCACAGTGGCGCTGAGAACAGTGGCCATGGTACCTGTAACCACCGTAACCAGTGCCAGCCAACGCCAGCGATCTCCGTAGCGGGCCTTCAGGCCCTCAACCGAGTTATCAGCCAAGGATTACTTCTGCTTTTCAGCGTTTTCCAGGATTTTGTGGAAAACCTTGACGGTACACTCGATCTCTTCGTCGCTGATGCCCTCGAGCATTTCCTCCCGAAGCACCTCGGCGCGCCCGGAAAGATCATTCATAAAGGCGCGGCCTGCGTCCGTCAGGTGCAGGCGGCGGGCCCGGCGATCGTTCGGGCAGGGCCGGCGTTCAATCAGCCCCTGCTGTTCCAGGCTGTCCAGAAGCCGAACCAGGGTCGGATTCTCGATAGCCATGAGGCTGGCCAGCTCACGCTGGGTCAGGCCTTCGCCGCCTTTTTCCAGGTAAACCATGGTGCTCCACCGTGCCTGGGTTACGCCAAGATCCTTCAGGCGCTCATCCAGCATTTTTCTCCAGCGGCGGGTAACCCGGGCTACCGCAAAAGGAAACTGGTCTCTCATCTGTCGTCACTCCGTTCAATAAGGGCCAAGTTCAAGCCTTCGGAAAGACTGGCAATCGGCCAACAAATCACACTATCGGAAAGTTACCAATAGTATGCTAACCATTGAAATAAAAACAGATGTGGAAGTAAAAACAAAATCGGGGAAAACCGAGAGCTGCGTCAGCCAGCCTGACGCAGCTCGTCCTGCATCTCATCGACTTCAGGAGACTGGTGGAACTCGTTATTCCGTGGATCCATTTCGGTAAGCACCGGTGATGTTTCCGGCATGGCCGGCACAAAGTGCTCCTGATCTTTCACCGCAACATCCTCGGTATGACTGATCCGGTAGCTGGTGATAACGGCAAGCATCAGCAGGAAGCCGGCATTGCCCAGAAACAGCCCCTTTGGCCCCAGCAGATTGATCAGTTCGGCCATGGCGACAGGCCCGATCACACTGCCAACCCCGTAGCTCAGCAGCAGCGTGGCGCTGGCAGCGACAATGCGGGTACTCTCCATGCGGTCATTGGTGATGGCCACCGCAATTGGATACAGGGTGGCGGAGAGGCCGGTAAACAAGCCCACAAGCAGGGTCAGCAACCAAAGGTTGGACGCCCCCAGAACCCCGACACCGCCAGCCGCGGAAGCGGCAAACAAGGCCACCCAGAACATCACCCGACGACGGTCAAACCGGTCACAGAGCCGGCCCAGGGGCCAGGCCAGTATCATTGCGGCCACGATAGCACTGGCCATGAAGGTGGATGTCCTGGCAACGTCCAGCCCCATCAACGTGGCGTAAACCGGCCCGAGCGCGTAAAAACCGCCAATCATGATGCCGCACACCAAAGCACCGGCGACGCCGGTGAAGGACTCACGGGCCAGGGTGAAGATGGAAATGCGCTGAACCTGCTCAATCACCGGTGCTTCCATCCGGGTCAACGACAGCGGCACCAGGGCCAGTACCAACAAAATTGCGGCAATCGAGAACGGCATGAAGTTGGCTGGGTCGCCAATATTGACGATCAGCTGGCCACCGGCAGCCGAGAGGTAAAATACAATCTGGTAAATGGCAAACAATGCGCCCCGGTTGGCGTTGGTTGCCCGGCTCGAAAACCAGCTCTCGATAACAACCAGAACCCCTGCAATGCTGAAACCGGAAAGCACTCGCAATGCCGCCCAGAAAATCTCGGAGATGGCCATCGGATAGAGCAGGGAAGTTACAGCCGCGATAGCGGCAAACACTGCAAATGCACGGATATGACCGACCCGGCCAATAATCCGGTGAACGTACAGTGTGCCCAGAACAAACCCTATGGAGTAACACACCAGAATCCAGCCGATAATATCCGGCGATATGGCCTCAATACTGAGACGGATGCCCAACAGAGTCATCAGGAACGCATTACCGCTGACCAGCAGAATGATGCTCAACATCAGGGCAGACAGGGAGGTGACCATTCGGGTCATTACAGCAGCTCCGGGCGTTACAGGGTGATTTCGGAATGATGAAACTCAAAGTAGCAGCAACCACCGGACTTTGCCGGCTGCGTATTAGATCAGGAGCCTGAGGTGAAACCACTAAGCACTTCCCGCAACCCGTTAACTGCATCACAAAAACCGGCAAAGGCCGCTATAATGCTGTTTAACAGAGTTTTACATTAATGTGCCGTAACAGACCCTGCCTGCCGGAGCGGGTAACATGAAACCAAGCTATTCATAGGATCATGAGCGCCTGGTTATGAAAAAAACGGACTGGCCCATCCGCTGGGATTTGCTGCTTCGCTACCGACTGATTGAAACCATTGCCCTGTGGGAAGGTCGCCTGACCACTAACCACATCTGTCACAGCTTTGGCATTGGTCGTCAGCAAGCATCCAAGGACATCAATACTTACCTGCGTGAGCTGGCGCCCGGCAATCTGGTTTACGATCGCCACCTGAAGGGCTATGTACCAGCCGAAAAATTTCGGCCGGTGGTTACCCGGGGACTGGTGAACGAGTACCTGGACCTGCTTGCCCGCCAGCAAAACCTGAGCAACACCTTTGAGTCCCTGGACATCGGCCTGCCCGACAGTATCGTTGTCCAGGGCCCCAACCGGGTGATTGCGCCGGAAACCATGCGCGCGGTGGTTACTGCGACGCGGCAAGGCCGACAGTTACGGGCCAGCTACGCGTCCCTGAGCCGGCCGGAAGCCGTGGAAAGCATCCTTGAACCACACACCCTGGTTTGTGCAGGCAACAGCTGGCACCTGAGGGCCTGGTGTGATTCAAACCGGGAATTCCGCGACTTCGCCCTGAGCCGTTTCCGCACCTCTCCGGACGCCCTGAGACAACGTGCAAAACACACCCGTGAGCAGGACAAAGACTGGAATCGCGAGGTTACTCTGGTCGTCACACCGGACCAGCGCCTGACCCAGGCCCAGCAACAGATTATTGCGGGAGATTACGGCATGGAACGCGGCCGGCTGGAGATTGATACCCGGGCAGCACTGGCCCCCTACGTACTGTCGAGGCTGGGGATTACCTTCGACAACCAGCACCCGGATCCGCTTGTACAGCAACTTGAACTGGCCAACCCGGATCAGCTCGGATTCGGCAGCAAACGTGAACAGGCACTCAAAGCCGTTGCCGGCCTCTGCTAAACTGCCGGTGTGAGCGTCGAATTCCGGTTACTTCCTTTCCTCAGTTTTCTTGTTCTGCCGTTCCTGCCAGTTGCAGCTACGGCAGCGTCAGCCTGTGGTGAGCCAGCCACGGCTATTTCTGCTGTCCAGGGTAACGGCCCCGTCTCTGCGCTCACCGGCCAGACGGTAACGGTGGAGGGCATACTTACCCAGGACTCCCGCTCAAAAGGTGGGTTTGGCGGCTTCTATCTGCAACAGGCAGACCATCAGACCGACAACAACCCGGCCACCTCTGAAGCGGTTTTCGTCTATACCAATCGGGATACCGGACAACCCGGCATGCGCCTGCGAGTAACCGGCAAGGTGAGGGAATTTCACGGACTCACCGAGCTGGTAGCGGTGCGGAGCATCCGGATGTGCGGCCTGGAAACGAAGCCGGAGCCGGTCACCATCGAGCTGCCCTGGTCCATGAATCCCGAGAGCCTGGAAAACATGAGGGTGATCTTCCGCTACCCCCTGACAGTGGTGGATAACTACAACCTGGCGAAATACGGCGAACTGGCATTGGCGGCATCGGATCAGGTCCAGCCCACCGAATACCTGTCACCCGGGCAGCAGGCACACCGACGGTCTGCCAGCCACCGCCAGAACCGTGTGTTGCTCGACGACAACCAGTCCGTCCGGGATCCCAGGCCGGTACCCTGGCCACCCATGGGGCTGTCACCATCAACCACCGTGCGGGCCGGTGACCAGATCGACCGACTCGCTGGCATTCTCGATTTCCGCTTCGACGCCTGGCGAATCCAACCGGCGAAAGATCCCCGGTTCCTTGCCGCCAACCCTCGAAAAAAGGCACCTCCACGTCCGCCGGGCGATTCTGTGCGGGTGATGGCCCTGAATCTTGGAAACTTCTTCAACGGAAATGGCCAGGGCGCTGGCTTTCCAACCCCGCGAGGCGCTGAAAGCAGCGCTGAGTTTCGCGAGCAGCGACAGCGCCTGATTCAGACCCTTCAGGAGCCAGATCCAGACATCCTGGCGGTTGCCGAACTGGAAAATGACGGCTATGGCTCCGCCAGTGCAGTCGCCGGGCTGGCCCGTTTTCTGGGGAATCACTGGGGATTTATCAGCACTCCGGGTAACGACGGTGACGACGAAATCCGTACCGCCTTGCTATACCGCCGCGACCGGATCGTTCCAGTTGGTGCGGCCGCCCGCCTGACCGACGGTGTCTTTCGATCCGGAGGCCGACCCCCTCTGGCACAGGATTTCCGGCGTACCGTCGGTGAGCAGACGGTCAGGATTATTGTCCCCCATCTGAAATCAAAATCCTGCCGGGGCGCCGTGGGCGAAGATCAGGATCAATCCGACGGGCAGGGTTGCTATGCCAGCCGGCGGGTCGCCGAAGCCAGGGCCCTGGCCAACTGGCCCGGTGCCAATTCCCGGGACACCCGATCCGCCGGAACCCTGATTGTCGGTGACCTCAACAGTTATGCCCGTGAGCAGCCTCTCTCCGTTCTGTCCAGGGCCGGTTTTGCCAGCATGGTGCACCAGTTCCACCCCTGCACTCGCGCTAACTGCCCACACTACACCTATCGCTACAAGGGCGAGAAAGGCTCTCTGGATTATGCCCTGGCCTCCAAAAGCCTCCGACCACTGGTACTCCAGGCCCAGACCTGGCTGATCAATTCCGATGAACCCCGGGCGCTCGGATATCAGGGCATTGTCCCATCCGGCCAGCAAGGGCCCTGGCGATCCTCCGACCACAACCCGGTAATTGTCGACCTCAAGCTCTGAGAAAAACCGGCAATTGGCCTTTCGGGCCAATTATTCCGTCAGCGAAGTCATGGGGGAATGCATCCTGAGGCGTCATAATCTGAAGCGCCAAACGATCCGCGAAATAACAAGAACAGAACCACACGAGGAAACCCCATGCGCGCCTCAGTATCAACGGCACAGGATCTGGGCATGCCGGCCATTTACCTGCACCTTCTGGCCGAACTGCTGAACACCATTGGTGTTGATGAGCGGGACCTTCTGCTCCGGGTCGGGCTGGACCCCGTCAGACTGGAATCCACCGAACTCCGGGTCAGCCAGACCCAGGCCAGCGAGTTTGTCACCCGGGCCATCATCGAAAGCGGAGAGCCCGGGCTCGGTATCATGCTCGCCCGGGAATTGAAGCTTCCGCTCCATGGAGCTTTGGGAACCGCCATCATGAGCAGTCGCACCCTGAATGAGGCCATGGAGTTGATGACCCGGTATCTCACGCTGCGGGTACCTCACCTTCAGATCAGCAAGCGCGAAGACCGCAACCTCGCCTGGTACCTCGTGACCTGCGATATCGACCTCGGGCCGCTGCACGGCTTCATTATGGATGCCATGCTGTTCGGTTGCGTTTCCATGGGAGCCCAGTTGACCGGATCGGTCGTTGACGGCTTGCGGATTCTTAGACGGGGCCCGGAACCCGCCTATTTTCAGCGGTTTCGCTCACAGATACCGGTGCCGGTGGAATTTGGTGGCACCGACAATGCCCTGGTGATTCCCGTCTCCAGGCTTAGCCTGCCCGTGCGGTTCACCGACGACCAGCTGGCCGCTTCGTCCCGGGCCCAATGCGAAGAGGCATTACGGCAGCTGACCGAGGACGCCGGATTCGCCTGTCGGGTACGACGGGTTATTGAAACCAGCCATCCGTTCCCACCGAAACTCGCCCGGGTTGCCGGCACTCTGTTTGTCTCCGAGCGGACACTCAAGCGCCGGTTGCAGGAGGAAGAGGCCAGCTTCCAGCAGCTGGTGGATCGGGTCCGCCTGGAGCGGGCGAGAGACCTGCTACGGAACACCACCATGACTCTTAGCCAGATTGCTGATGCCATGGGTTACGCCGATGCCGCCAATTTTACCCGGGCCTTCAAGCGCTGGACCGACACCAGCCCGAGCCAGTACCGAAATGCTTCGAAGGCCTCTGGCGCCATGCCAGCGCCAACGCGCCGGATATTGGCAGCCGGGTAGTCAGTCGATACCGATAATCTTGTGCATTTGCAGGGTCAGACGCCATTGCGGGTGAGCCAGACAGTATTCCGTCGCAAGGTGGGTATTGCTTTGCTTGACGCCATCAACACTACCCTCCGGCGCTGAAGGCGATGCCATCGGGGAAAGAAAGTAGTGACTGGCCCGGATATGCAGGAACCTCTCCGGCATCGCCAGGGGCTGCGGGTACACCAGTTTCAGCTCGTCACAGGCTTCGACAACCACCGGCGCATCGGCCTTGGGGCTGACACACAGCCAGTCAATTCCAGCGGGGGCTGGCAGGGTGCCGTTGGTTTCCACGCCGACTTCAAATCCCTCCCGGTGGAACGCCTCTATCAGGGCAGTGTCGAGCTGCAACAGAGGTTCGCCGCCGGTACAGACCACATACGGTTTTCCGGGCGCATTCGGCCAGAGGCTGCGAACATGCCGGGCCAGGGCTTCCGGGGACTCAAAACGGCCTCCGTTCTGGCCATCGGTGCCAACGAAATCCGTGTCACAGAAATTACAGACCGCACTGGCACGGTCTTTCTCCCTCCCGGTCCACAGATTGCACTTGCTGAATCGGCAGAAGACGGCGGCACGGCCGGCCTGAGCGCCCTCACCCTGCAAGGTATAAAAGGCTTCCTTAACCCGGTACATCAGCGACTGTCCTCGTACTCGAGAGGATCTGTAACGCCATTGGCAGCGAACGCCTCAAGCCGCTCCACACACGAGCCACAGCGGCCACAGGCACGCTCGCGACCGTTATAGCAGGTCCATGTCTGTGAATAGTCCAGCCCGAGACGGAGACCTTCGGCCAGGATCTGGCCCTTGTCCATGGCCATGAAGGGCGCCTCAATGCCCACCGGTTCATAGTTGGCTACCCGGCACACTGCATCCATTTTTGCCACGAATTCCGGGCGGCAATCCGGATAGATGGCATGGTCACCACCGTGGGCGCCGTACCACACGGTGCCGCCGCCCACTGTCACCGCATACCCGGTCGCAAGGGACAAAAGGATCATGTTGCGGTTGGGCACCACGGTGGCCTTCATGCTTTCCTCTTCATAGTGCCCTTCGGGCACATCCCGATCGGAGGTCAGCGACGATCCGGACATCACCTCGCTCATGGCACGGATATCAATCACCTTGTGGGGAATGCCCTGGGTTTCACACACCGAACGGGCGTATTCCAGTTCCCGGACGTGCCGCTGCCCGTAATTGAAGGACAGGGCATGGACCCTGCAACCACGAATTCTGGCCAGGTGCAGCAGCGTGTAGGAGTCCATGCCTCCGGAATAGATTACAACCACGGTGTCAGTCATTCGGGCTCCCCGTATGGTTCGATTCGAATTCGGCTGGTTTACTGTCACGCCCGCTACCTGTTGCTGTCATCGGGCTTTTACAATGAATGGACATATTGTAACAGTGCAGGCACAGGTTGGGTTCGCGTCTCGGGTTCGGGGCGGGTAAACTCAGCGAAAAACAACTCATCATCTACACTAAATCCATGACCACTATCCGCCCGGCATTTATCGATTTCGAGGCATCCAGTCTTGATCTGATCGCAAGCTACCCAATTGAGGTAGGCATCTGTATGCCGGACGGCACCCTGCACAGCTGGCTGATCTGTCCGCACGTGTTGTGGCAAGACTGGTCGGAGAGCGCTGAAAAGATTCACGGTATTTCCCGCCAGACGCTTGAGGCAGAGGGCGTTGCGGCCAGTGAAGTGGCTCACGCCCTGAATGAGCTGCTACCGGAACAGGTATTTTGCGATGCCTGGACCTTCGACAGCTTCTGGTTACACCGATTGTTCAGGGCAGCCCGTATCAGACCCAGTTTCCAGCTTGAATCTATCTCGGCGCTTCTGGACTCGCGGCAGCTAAGGCACTGGTCCGCCAAGCGCCAGCAGGTGATCTCAGAACTCGGCTTGCCAGTGCACCGGGCGGCCAATGACGCCCTGATCCTCCATAAAACCTGGGAATGGATCGCCCTGGCAGAAGACTCCGCACTGCCACTGGCTGGTCACAGCCGCCAGGCCTGATCACTTACCCGGAAATCAGTGTCTGATGCGGCGGGATCGCAGTGCGATGACTTCCAGGCCATCACGCATGGTGTTGAGTGTCCAGTAGGTCACCAGAGCCATCAGGCCGGCACCAGCCACCGTGAAGACAAAATCGTCGCCCACCACCTGTCGCTGTGCTACCAGCAGGTAAAGACCCAGTGCAACGATCAGGGCGAGCTCAATAAAAACATGGGAACGGAACTTTTTGCTTGCAGATCCGGCTTCGTCGGGCATTTTGCTAGATTTCAACCTCTGTCTGTCGAAATAAATGAATGGTTAGTATGCGAATTATCACCGGAACAGGGTCGGAAATCTGTACGAATTAGTGGCTACGAGGTTTCCACTACGCCAAAAAAAACGCAGCCATAAAGGCTGCGTATAAAGGAGAGATCCATCAACTGCCTGGCGCGGCAGGCAGTCAGGATTGCACAACGTAAAACACGTGACGGTCGGAATTATGCCAACGTGGTATAAGGCCGTCTGTAAGGGTTTGCCGAAGATGGCGGGCTATTGCAAACGGCCCGTTAGCCTATACACTGGTAGTCGAACCGAAACACAAGAGCCGATATGACCAGAATGATTCCACAGTTCATTGCTTACACAGCCGCAGGTTGCCACACAGGGCAGTCTGCTCGCGCGATGGTGAAAGACATCTAACGGCTTTCGGTCAGTCCCGGGAGCCTTTGTAGCGACCGGGTCAGCTTCTCCGCGAAACCCCGGTCGCCTTCGGCACCGGGGTTTTGTTTTTGCAGCCGCAAAACGACAAGGAGAACATCATGAAAAGACATCCTACAACACGAGCAGCGAACCAGCCCATGAACAATCGCCAGGGGCCGATCAAGCCTCCTGAGAAGCTGCCGCTGCTGGATGCTATTTGCAAAAAACTGAATCAGCGCGTCAACCTGGATGACGAGCAGCGGGTGCTGGGTGTATACGAGCGGGGCTGGATCTTCAAGGGGGTTCTGGGCAACCTGAACGACGCAGAGGCGCGGTACGTCAGGGCACTGGCCACCCGCTATGACTCCTGGATTGCACGGCAGGTCGCGTAAGCGCCCTGCTCAGGGCCTGAATCGGTTAGTGGCGCCGGTTCAGGCCCTGCATCATGGCCGTGTCTCCCCCGTGGACCATGGCGTAGTTATTCACCACATCATGAATCTTCTCCTGAGAGTAGGGCTTCACGACGTAACCGTTAGCGCCGGCACTTATGGCCCGCTGAATACTCTCAATGGAATCGTCGGCCGTCACCAACACAATATGCTGCTCCTCACGGCTACGCTTGAACTCCAGCATCAGCTCGTGGCCATCGCCGTCAGGCAGGCCCAGATCCAGTAAAATGATCTGGAACTCCTGGGCTTCAAAAGCCGCCCTGGCTGAGCCCGCATCGACGCATTCGGCCACCTGCGTTGCCCCGGCGTTGTAGAGCATCTCCACCAGCCGCTCTCTCATCACCGGCTCGTCTTCCACTACCAACACTCTGAGATCCGTCATGGTTTGCTCCTGTCACGCTGTTGGGTCGTTGCCTGTGCGCCGGGGCAGATCCAGTGGCGCAGGGCGGGGCTGGTCCGGCTCCCTGAGATCCGAACGGATCGATACATCCTGCAGCCCGGTAAGTGATTCCTCCATACCAAATCGGGTCAGGATATTGCTGATGCTCACCGCCGTTGTGTACAGGGAGATGGCGATGATCAGCAGAATCGGCTGAACAAAGGTAACAAAGCCGGGCACATCGGAACTTCCCAGTATACTCAATATCAAAATGATTGCCGGGCCAAGCACCACAAACAGGGTAAGTGCGATAAAGAAAACAATGCGTTCCTTGTAGCGCCCCAGATCCCGGTTGGTCACCAGCCCGAGCACAAACTTTCCAATGGCAAGACCCGCCAGAATGGCAGCGGCAATACTCAGATCCGGTCGCAGCAGGGTTTCGTACAACCGGCCTTCCCACAGCCGCTGCATGCCAATGATCAGAAAGGGAAAGAGAACGAACAGGATGTCCGCGTAGGTCCCGTACATCATACTGAGGGAATGGTGCTCTCGGCGTTCCGGAAGTTCACTCATTGCGTTGTTCCTGTTGGTTATTCACGGGTCAGATCTCAGCCCGGGGTCTGCGAAGCAGTCAGGGCGCGGTCTATCATTTCACCGAGCCCCTCAAGCTCGCTGCGAACCCGATCCCAGTCCGGGTCAGTGACTTTCAAAAGATCTTCAAGCCTGCCCGCCTGGCGGGTCATCAGCGGATAGCCCATGGCCCCTGCTGTTCCCTTGATCTGATGGGCTTCTGTTTTTATAAGTCCCTGCTGGCGATGGGCCAGCGCCTCTTCCATCCTGTTCCGGCGATCCGCCAGACTATCAAGAAACTGCGCAACCAGGTGGGCAATCTCGGCGTCCTCATCGGCCTCCGTGACGGAGGCCGGGCTGGCACCCAGTAGCCGTTCCAGCAACGACCGGAGATGCGACTGGTCAATGGGCTTATTCAGAACCCCGTCACAACCGGCCTCAAGCAGAGCATCCGTTTCCTGCTGATCACCGGCGGTAAAGGCGATCACTGGCCGCCGGAACCCTGCCTGGCGGAGCAGCGTGGTGGCAGCAACGCCATCCATACCCGGCATATGACGATCCATCAGGACCAGATGAATGGTGTCTGAAAGTGCCGTCCTGACCGCCTCATCTCCGGTGGTAACGGCCACCACGTCCAGCCCCTCGCGGCGCAGCATACGCTCCACCAGCTGGCGGTTTTCCTCGTTGTCTTCGGCCACCAGCACCCTGCCCTGGTAACGCCGCGCGGACTTATGGATGTTGTCCGGGCTCACCACCAGATACCGGGCCAGGGTTTCGAAAAACCGCTGTTTGTCGATAGGCTTGGCCAGATGCTCATTACAGCCCGCCAGCCGGTAATCGGCAATGTCCTCAGACATCACATTGGCCGTGAGGGCAATGACCGGCGTATTCACTCCGGCTTCGCGCAGCGCCGCAGTCGCATCCCGACCATTCATGACTGGCATCTGGATATCCATCAGAATCAGATCAAAAGGCTCACGAATGGCCAGCTCCAGTGCTTCGGCGCCATTGCCCACATGCACCAGCTCTGCCCCAGTGCGGGAAACCAGCAGGGATACCAGGCGCCGGTTAACGTCGTTGTCCTCAGCACACAGGATTCGGCCAGAAAGTCTCGGCGCCACCACCATGGGCATGGTTCGGCGACGCTGGCTCAGCTCCGAGGCATCCCGCAGGAAATGCACCTGCTCCAGTGACCCGGTACGGATCGAAAGTTCAAATTCACTGCCCTCGCCATAGGTACTGTTTACCCGAATACTGCCCCCCAACATTTCCGCCAGACGCCGGGAAATGCTGAGCCCCAGGCCGGTTCCACCGTATTGTCTGGAGATGGCGGCACTACCCTGGGCAAAGGGATCAAACAGCCGTCCCAACTGCTCCGATTTCATACCGATGCCGGTATCTACCACCCGGGCCACCAGAAGCTCCTGATCGCGATCGCATCGAACAACCAGGGAAATCGAGCCTTTTTCAGTGAATTTCAGGGCATTTCCGCACAGATTTATAATGATCTGGCGCAACCGGGTCGGGTCTGTGAGGATCTGCTCCGGCAACGGGTATTCACAGATAATGCTGAAATCGAGCCCCTTTTCCCGGGCCCGGGGCGCGAAGAAGGCCCGGATTTCATCCAGCAGTTCCGGCAGATTGACCGAGACAATATCCACGTCCAATTTGTTGGCGTCGATTTTCGAGTGATCGAGAATATCGTTGACCAGTTCCAGCAGGTGCCGCCCGCTGCGCACCACTGTCTCGGCACTGCTTCGTTTCTCCGGCTCGCTCAGCTCCGGATCAAGCAGGGTTTCGCCATAGCCGATGATCGCTGCCAGCGGCGTGCGGATTTCATGGCTCATGTTGGCCAGAAACTGGCTTTTAGCCTCCGCCGAGTTGCGGGCCAGCTCTTTCTCCAACCGCTCCTGCTCCCGCTCCCTTTCGATGCGCTGCCGGTTATGGCTCTCCGTGGCATCGATGCAGGTTCCCTCCAGGTGCGTCGGTTCGCCCTCGGCGTCGTACACCGTATGCAGTGAGATGGTGGCCCAGCGCTCATCGCCATCCCGGGTCAGGTACCGGGCCTCGATACCCTTCACTGTGCCCCGTGCCTCCAACTGCTCCACCACCAGACGGCGCAGGCGATCATCGGCAATGCAGGTTTCCAGTACGTCCGGATTGCGCTGGAGCAGTTCCCGACTGCTGTTATAGCCCAGCAATCTGGCCATCGCCGGGTTGGCGGTGACGAAACGACGGCCTGGTGACATCTGAAACACCCCCTCAATGGCGTTATCAAACAGCGACTGGTACCGCTGCAGGTTCGACAGAGCCCGCTGACTCCAGCCAAGGGCCTCGCCCTGAACCTGCTTGATCCGGTCCGCCAGGGCAAACGAGAAGAGTATGATCTGGGCCGTTAAACCGAATTGGGGCGAGTAGGTGGTGAAGGTGTTCAGCGGCAGTATGCCCATGACCGTCAGGGCATAGATCCCGAAACCGACCAGCGCCAGAGTCCAGGCAAAGAAGTAGGAGCGCGCCGCCGGATTGTAGTAGCGCCAGGACAGGTAACTGACAACGATCATGATCATGCTCAGGAGGATCGAGCCGACAACGATCCATTCCATGGCCACGTGATACGGCAGGAACAGGGAGAGCACAAAGGTGGCGACGACAGAGTAGAGGCAAAGCCGGATGACCTGATCAAGATCCGCCGACCGCTCCCGGGTTTCCAGCAGTGACCGGGCCATGAGCAGGCCCCAGAACCAGGTCAGAATAATCTGGAAATGGAGAAATTCCTTGTCGAACAGAGCGGGCCGGCTGTCCAGCAGCTGGACGCCATGGACCTGTTCGGTGGCAATAAATATGGTCGCGGACACCAGGTAGAGTACGTAATAGATATTGCTGCGCTCGCGAACCGAGACAGCAACAAACAGATTGTAGGCCAGGATTGCCAGGATGGCTCCCAGCAGGATCCCCCGGACAGCTTCGTCCACGGATACCTTTTCGATGTATCTGTCCGGATGCCAGAGGCTGATGGGCAACCGGAAGGTATTGGTGTTGGTGACCCGCAAGTAGACCCGGTTCAGGGTATCCGGCGCCAGGGACAGACGGAAGGTTGGATTGGGCACCGCCAGATCCCGTTCGGCCCAGTTATCCTCATAGCCGGCCCGCCGCTGCTCGACCAGGGCGCCATCGCGGACCATGAACAGGGCGACCTCATCCACCAGGGGCAGGGCCAGCTCCAGAATCCAGTCAGTCTGACCCGGGTCCCTGGCTGTGCGCAGATCAAGGCGAACCCAGTAGGCAGACTCGGTGTAGCCGAAGTTCAGTACGCCGCCTTCGTGACGGGTGAACGCGCCCGTCTCCCGGTTCCGGACTTCCTCCAGGGTGTAAGTCTGGTCTGGATCCTCCAGGTACCAGATACAGCCGCCCAGATCGCGAATACTGTCGATACCGCTGCCCAGAACAATCTCGCCGTCACGGCAAGGCCCCGCCGCACTGGCTGTCATCGGCATCATGGCCGTGACCAGTAACAGCAGTGCCATCAACGAACCCGTCACCGCAGGGGGCGCCATTTTTAGCCGTTGCCGCAAAATGTGATCTCCGCGAGGGTAGATACCGGTTTTATGATTTATTGTCAGTAGCCGCGCCGGGATATCAACCCGGTGGTTCACTTTAGCCGTTTACGGTGTTTTTCGCATCCCGGGGCCCTCTGAAATGAGACATTCCTGCATGTTCGCCGCTATTCCCGTCATCGCCGTCGCGCTGGGCGGCTGCGGGCTCGAAGACACCGGCTCGTCGGTCCTGAACCCGGCCACTGACGTCGACCTGACCTTCTCAAGCTTTGATCTGGAGAACACCCAAAAGGCACCGGACAACCTCGAACACACCAGGTTCTGGCATTTTTACCGGGGCATCCAGCCGTCCGGCGACAATGCCGATGATCTGGCAACCACCGGCGAGATCCGAAGCCACATTGATATCTTTATCCGCGCCACGCCCACAGAATCAGGCACCGGATACAGCCGCGTCCGCAACCCCCTGGACCTGATGAATCAGGTTCTGGCCTCCGGCGAGGTCACCAATTTCCAGGAAGGCAAACGTTACATCAGCCAGCGCATTGCCGATGGCGCGGCGGGTACCTACAACTCCCGGGGCAACGGCGCCCAGATCCGCTTTACTGACCAGTCCGCCGTGCTTGCAGACCTGCCTCTGAACGACCAGGTCTGGATCTACCCGACGCTCGATTGGCGTTATCTGCCGGATGGCCCTGAAGGCTCCGGCCTCACGGAAAAGGTGTACCGTACCATCCAGTATGTCAGCCGGAGTGTTGACGAAACGGTCAAGGCCGATCAGCCGCAGCTTGTCAGCGTTCTGGCGGGCAGCCGTTTTGATGCCAACAGTTTCATGGAGCTGGGATACAGTCCCACCGAGTTTGCCACGGCAGACTACCTGAGCCGTAGCTACGGCAGCATCGAGTTTCGGCAGGATTTCATCAAGGAGAATACCGACACCCTGTTCATCAAGAGTGCCGACACCGAAGTGCTGGGGCTGGATCGCTACCCGGGCTATTCGCTGAGCGACAACAGCCCGGACTGTTTGAGGGTTGAGCTGGAATACGACATGAACGTGGTGAAGATCTTTGCCTCAAACGGCGAGCCCACCCGTATTGACGACCCGAATTCTGCGGATGAGCAGGATACCATTGCCAATCCCGCCAATTGCACCAATCAGGAAGATTCAGCGGCAGTCACCAGCTGGGCGACGGTCGCGATTGCCGGCCGTTAGTTAACGCCGCCATCCTTGAGATCCCAGTTCTGAAGAAATCCCTTTTTCCGGTTGATCATCCGCTCATAGGTGGAAATCATGATCGCTGCGTGAGGGGCTTTCACCAAACGGAGCGTTTCAATCCGGCGCTCAAGGCGTTCGACTTCCGAACGCACCTGCTGGTGCACATGATTGCGAACACTGGCGTGATGGTCCAGTTTGACCTTGCGGGAGGCTGGCTGATGGCTGGGTAGTTTGGGCTTGTCCATTCGGCTTCTCGTCCATTGAGTCGTGAAAGATCCTTTTTCCCATTTCGCAAGTCTGCACAACTGTCAGACAAAGCGCAAATAACAATGAATGGAGTTTCAGTTTTATTTGCGCTGGCAGAACCCGCTTTCAGTTCAGTTGACAGAACCCCTGCTATAGTTCCCTGTAGACAAGCAATTCCCCCACCTGTACAGGAGCACCCATGACCCAGACATCCGTGGCGGATACCCTACGTGAATATCTGTCATTGCTGGAACTGCTGGATGATGCCTACTGGGAAGCCAGCAGCATTCATCATAAAGACATGCTGTATGACATCATCAGCATCTTCAGCCAGGAAGTGGCTGAGATCAATAAGCTCAGCATCCAGGATCACCACTACCCCTACGAAGTGATTACGGAAGGTATCAGGAGGGTTGTCCCAAAACTGGAACGGCTGGATGAAAACCGGGAGGACGTGATCCAACGCACCCAGACCCTGACCGATTTCCGGGACATACTGTCGTCCGTACTGGGCATTCTGGAAGCACAGCTGCGCACCATGTGAGGCCTTTGCCTCAGGCGGCAATCATCGGTCGCCGGTGCTCCGGAATCAGCGGGAACCGGTTGCAGACGGTGTAGACAAACCTCGCCAGTGCCGGCAGGTGATGGCCAACAATCGGAATACCGGTGTTGAGCAGGCTGACCGAGATATCCCTGGCAGCATCCGCCCAGCACAGCTTGTTGATCAGACCGATATGGCCAAAGGCAAACCGGCTCTGCTGCCCCCAGAGGCCCACGGGATTCCCGCCCAGCATCATGCCGGCGCTGAACCGCATGGGCACCATCATGGTCCGGTCAATCTGGAGCGAGCCAAACTGCTGGATGGCACGGCGAATGGTGAGTTCACTGCAGATCCGCCGGCCATTCCAGAGCCCCCCGTTCAGCATCATCTGGAAAAACCGGCTCATTTCCTCGGCCGTTCCGCACAGATTCCCGGCGGGAATCACCGCCTCCTGGAAGCGGGGGTCGTTAGTGACCCGCTCGACTGTCCGGATGTCACCGCCCAAAGCCCGGTTGACTACCCAGGAAACGGGAAAACGCGGCGTTGGACCAGTCGCGTAGTTGCTGGCCAGATCGTTCAGGTGTTCCGGGGCAATGCCGTAGGTAAACCATTTCATACCCATTGGCTGGCGCAAATGCCGATCGAGATAGTTTTCAATGGTGTCCCCGGTGACACTTTCCAACACCCTCTGTAATACAAAGCCACCGGTAATGGCATGGTAGGCCACCTTGGCACCGTCCACTTCCACAGGCCTGGCCGCGCAAAGCAGGCGCCAGATCTCGTCGCTATCCCACAGCACATCAATAGGCGTTTCCCTCGGAATGGCCGGAATACCGCCTCGGTGCGAGAGGATCTGGTGAACCGTGATGGTACGTTTTCCTCCACTTGCAAACTCCGGGCAATAGTAGGACACCGGATCCATCAGGTTAACCAGCCCCTGCTCCGCCAGCATATGGATCAGCAGGGCAGTTACCGCCTTGGAGGCCGAAAAATAGCAGATCGGTGTATCGGTGGTCATCGGAACCCGGGCCGCATTCGGAGGATCGTGCGGCCCGTTGCCGGTGGCGTGGCCAATGGCGCGGTGCAGAACCTGCTCGCCCCGGTGACGAACAGAAATCTGGATTCCGGGGTGCACGCCTGTTCGGTAAAGCCCCTGGACACTGTGCCAAATGGCCTCGACGGTCTCTTCACTGACCCCTGCGCCTGCCGGATTTTCACCGGCAGCGTCCCGGAAGGTTACGGTGTCGAGATCACCGGGAATCTGGCAGGTGTGCAGCGCGCGGCGGGCAAGTCGGTTCATCGGGTCAAACCTTTATCAGGACGGTTGTTTTTATTCTATCTTCAGTTTCGCCGGCACGAATCGCATTGGCCGGACGGTGACCGGGCCAGCGTCAACGCTTCCACCCGGCAACGAGCTTACGACTCATTATGGACCTGGTCGTGGAGGTGCGCCATGGCCACACAGTTTCGGCCCCGGTCCTTAGCCAGATACATGGCCTTGTCGGCGGCCGCACACAGTGCTGCTGCGTTTTGCGCGTGTTCGGGGTATACCGCGACGCCTACACTAATGGTTAACGGTACGGTATTTCCATCGCCCAGCGGCTGCGGCGCCTCAACCACCCTGCGGCGCAAGCGCTCGGCTGTATCACGGGCTTCGTCCAGATCCATTTCGGGCAGGACAATCACAAATTCTTCGCCTCCGAAGCGACCGACGGAATCGACACTGCGAACGCTGCCCAGCAACAGACGACTGACAGAGCGGAGCACCGAATCGCCAGCGGCATGGCCGTAGGTATCGTTAACGTCCTTGAAATGGTCAAAATCGATCCAGAGCAAAGCCATCGGGCGCTGATAACGCCTTGCCCGCTCCAGCTCCTCCTCCAGAACTTTCGACATTTCGCGTCGGTTGAAGAGGCCTGTCAGGGGGTCCCGGGTTGCCAACTCTTCCAGTTCGGTTTCCAGCTCCTTGCGATCCGTAATATCCAGGACAATCCCCTCAAGCACTATCGTACCGTCGTCTTCCTCAACTCCCCGACCACGCTCCCAGACCCAGATTCGGCTTCCGTCCTTGCAGGTCAGGCCGTATTCCAGAGAGAAGGATTCGTCGTTCGCCAGTGCCGCCTTAACTTCGCAGAAAATACGTTCACTGTCCTCGTCGTCCATCAGGCTGGCATAACTGGTTACCCGGTTTTCGATCAGCTCCTCCGGTTCATAACCGGTCAGGCTGGCGCAGCCCTGGGAGACAAACAGCATGGTCCATTGAGGATCATAACGGCAGCGGTAGGCCATGCCCGGGAGGTTGTCCATCAACACCTGAAGCTGGCGCTCCCGATTGCGCAGAGCCTGGCGCTGGCTGTGCTGCAGTGACAGCAGGGCCCTGTCCTTGGCGAGCTGGCGAAAAAGCACGGCAAACAGAACCAGGCCGGTGGTGAGGACAAAAAAGAAACCCTTCCAGGTCTGAACAACAGACAGCGTTTCCGGGTCGGGAAACCAGGCCTCGGCAACCGAATCCGAAAACGCGATCCAGGCGACGCCCGCGATCAGATAGACCAGAGCCGCCCAGCTCGCCCTCCGCAGGGGCGTCTGATTGTCATTCAAAGTACTCAGTCCCTGATGTTTCGCCCGTGTAGGCTCCATGGGTACACAGCCATCTGTTTTGATTGTTCATAATGTACGAAAAATAGTCATAAGAGGACCTTAAGTCGAGCGTCAAATGCCATTGCCCGTAAAATCAACGAGCTCCGGACGCCTCCCCGCTGGCCTGAAGACAGTTGTTGCTCTGCGGCTTAACTGATTTAATCCCCGGATGCCGTCACTTTGAAGGAGCTGAACATGACGCCGGGCATCAACGCTGCACGTAAGGCCGGGGTGGCCCATACAATTCATCAATATAACCACGATCCGGCCAGTGAGAGCTATGGCACCGAAGCGGCCGAGAAAATGGCTGTCGATCCCGCCCGGGTTTTCAAGACACTGGTAGTCGCCATTGACGAAAAGGAGCTGGCCGTCGGCGTGGTTCCGGTGACTACCATGCTGAACATGAAACTTATCGCCCGGGCAGCCAGTGGCAAAAAGGCCGCCATGGCAGACAAACAGGCCGTTCAACGCAGCACCGGTTACGTACTGGGCGGAGTCAGCCCCCTGGGCCAGAAAAGAAAACTCAAAACCTTCATTGATGATTCCGCCCGAAGCTTCGAGACCATTTTCGTCAGTGCAGGCCGCCGCGGGCTGGAAATCGAGCTGACACCCCAGGACTTGTCAGAACTGACTGGAGCTACCTTTGCCAATCTGAAACAGGATTAAATTGTGTCCAATGCCGTAGATCTCCTGCTCATTGGCAGCATAATGCTGCTGGCACTGGGCGCCCATTTCGTGGGTCAGCGCCTGCACGTACCGAGGGTGACCCTGCTGATCCTCGTTGGTGCCCTCGCCGGGCCCCAGATGTTGGACCTCGTGCCGGCGACAACCAGCGAGAACTTCAGTCTGGTGACCGAGCTGACCCTCGCCATGGTCGGTTTCCTGCTTGGTGAACGGATGTCCTTTCGTGACCTGCGGCAGGGACGACAGGCTATCATCGTCAGTCTGACGGTAACTCTGGTAACCGCTCTGGTGATTTTTCTGGCGATATGGCTGGTGACCGAGAATATTGCCGCGTCATTGTTGCTGGCCGCGATAGCCACTGCCACCGACCCTGCAGCCACCCTGGATGTTATCAAGGAATCCGAGTCACGGGGGCCACTGACCCGACTGGTGGCACAGGTGGTTGCAATCGATGACGCCTGGGGCGCAATCCTGTTCAGCATCCTGCTGGTGTTTGCCGAACTGTTCTCAGGGAACGGCGTGAGTATCATGGCGACCGTGGGACACGGGGTCGTGGAAGTCGTTGGCTCCATCATCCTTGGCGTACTGCTCGGTCTGCCAATGGCCTGGCTCACCGGTCGCATCAGACCCGGTGAACCGATGCTGCTGGAGTCAGCAGGCTTTGTGTTCCTGGCCGCCGGCGCTGCCGGGGCCCTGAATGTCTCCTACCTGCTCACCTGTATGGCTCTTGGCGTGACCGTGGCCAACGTAGCAAGACATCACATGCGGCCGTTTCGCTCCATAGAGGGGATTTCGGATCCCTTTCTTGCGCTGTTTTTCTTCCTCGCCGGTTTTAGCCTGGACTGGTCATTACTGCCGTCCCTGGGACTGCTGGGAGGCGTGTATGTTCTGGCACGGACCGCCGGCCGGCTGCTCGGTGGCTACACTGGCGGGGTACTGGCCGGATCCGGGCGGGAGATACGTTATCGCAATGGCGCCTGTCTGTTGCCCCAGGCTGGTGTCGCCATGGGGTTGGCGCTGGTAGCCACCGCAAGGATGCCCGAGCTGACCTTCCTGCTGCCTCTGGTGGTCGGATCCACCGTAGTGTTCGAAGTTCTAGGCCCTCCAGTAGCAATGTACCAGTTACGCCGGGCCGGCGAGGCCGGCAAAGGCTACCAGGAAGAGCTTGACCGCGACTGATCCCAGCCAGGATCCAGACACAAAAAAACCGGAGAGCCTGTGCAGGCTATCCGGTTTTTTTATTCTGCAGGCATTCAGGCGAGACACCCGAATGCACTGCTATTGCATCACTTCACGGATGCGCGGGCATCGGCAAGGATCTTGTTGAGGGTGTCGCTCGGCTGCATCACCTTGCAAACCTTCTCCGCCGGCGGATGGTAGTAACCACCGATATCGGCCGGATGACCCTGGATCACGCTCATTTCCTCAAGGATCTTGTCCTTGTTTTCTTCCAGCTGTTTGGACAGCTTGCTGAAGAACTCCTTCAGCTCCTTGTCCTCGTCCTGGTTCGCCAGCTCTTCTGCCCAGTAGCGAGCGAGGTGGAAGTGGGAGCCACGGTTGTCCAGCTCACCGGTAACACGGGACGGCGACTGGTTGTTCTCCAGCAGGCGTTCAGTGGCCTTGTCCAGGGTCTGTCCCAGCAGACGGGCGCGATCGTTCTTCTGCTTCTCGCCCAGTTCATCCAGGGATACCGCGATCGCCAGGAACTCACCCAGTGAATCCCAGCGCAGGTGGTTCTCCTGCAGCAGTTGCTGGACGTGCTTGGGCGCGGAACCACCGGCGCCGGTCTCGTACAGGCCACCACCGTTCAGTAGCGGGACAATGGACAGCATCTTGGCACTGGTGCCCAGCTCAAGGATCGGAAACAGATCGGTGAGGTAGTCGCGCAGTACGTTACCGGTCACGGAGATGGTATCCAGGCCGCGGATCAGGCGTTCCATGGTCCAGCGAATGGCCCGAACCGGCGACATGATGTGAATCTCGAGACCCTCGGTGTCGTGCTCTTTCAGGTAGGTCTCGACTTTCTTGATCAGCTGGGCATCGTGGGCACGCTCATCATCCAGCCAGAACACGGCCGGCATGCCGGTGGCACGGGCGCGGTTTACGGCCAGCTTGACCCAGTCACGAATCGGCAGGTCCTTGGTCTGGCAGGCACGCCAGATGTCGCCTTTCTCGACTTTGTGCTCTGTCAGCACAGTGCCGTCCTCGGCCACGACACGGACAATGCCGTCTTCCTTGATTTCGAAGGTCTTGTCGTGGGAACCGTATTCTTCCGCCTTCTGGGCCATCAGGCCGACGTTCGGCACCGTACCCATGGTGGTGGGATCGAAAGCACCGTGGGTCTTACAGAAGTTGATCACTTCCTGGTAGATGGTGGCGTAGGTGGACTCAGGCATCACCGCCTTGGTGTCCTTGAGCTTGTTATCGCGGGCCCACATCTTGCCAGAGTTTCGAATCATCGCCGGCATGGAAGCATCGACGATCACGTCGCTGGGAACGTGCAGGTTGGTGATACCCTTGACCGAATCCACCATGGCAATTTCCGGACGGTGCTCGTAGCAGGCGTGCAGGTCTTCCTGGATCTGCTCCTGCTTGGACTCGGGCAGCTGTTTGATCTTCTCGATCACGCTGGAAAGCCCGTTGTTCGGGTTAACACCGATTTCATCGAACAGGTCGCCGTACTTGTCGAACAGGTCCTTGTAGAAAACCCTCACCGCGTGACCAAACACGATCGGGTGGGAGATTTTCATCATCGTGGCTTTCACGTGCAGTGAGAACATCACGCCAGTTTTTTCGCAGTCAGCGATGGTGTCTTCAAAGAACTTCACCAGTGCTTTCTTGCTCATGAACATGCCGTCGAGCACTTCGCCTTCGAGCAGCGGCAGTTCAGGCTTCAGGACCGTCTGTTCGCCTTTACTGTTCTCGAACACGATGCGGGTATTGGTGGCCTTGTCGAGGGTCACGGACTGTTCGCTGGAGTAGAAATCGCCGCCTTGCATGTGCGCCACGTGGGTGCGGGAAGCCGGGCTCCATTCACCCATGGAATGCGGGTATTTACGGGCAAAGGCTTTTACCGCAGCCGGCGCACGGCGGTCAGAGTTACCTTCACGCAGCACCGGGTTAACCGCACTGCCAAGCGTTTTAGCGTAGCGGGACTGGATTTCTTTCTCTTCGTCTGTCTCCGGGTTTTCCTTGTACTCCGGAAGCTTGTAGCCCTGCTCATTCAGCTCTTTGATGGCAGCACGAAGCTGCGGAATGGAGGCAGAGATGTTCGGCAGTTTGATGATGTTGGCTTCGGGGTCTTTGGTGTAGTCGCCCAGTTCGACCAGGGCATCCGGAACCCGCTGATCTTCTTCGAGGTAATCCGGGAAGTTCGCCAGAATACGCGCCGCAAGAGAGATATCGCTGGTTTCAAATTCGATACCAGCCGGCTTGGCGTAGGTTTCCAGGATTGGAAGAAGTGACCGTGTCGCGAGGGCTGGTGCCTCGTCGGTCAGGGTGTAGACAATCTTGGCTTTGGATGATGTCATTTTCGTCCTCAGGCTAATGGGTGGGTTCAGGACGGTCATGGCGGGGTCAGGCGTCTTTTGAACGTCCGACCTGAGCAATGACTGATTGGGAACTTTTGATAGGCCTACTAAGATACCATTTTTTCGTTAATTTTGGTTACGATCTTAGTATAAGAACGGACTAAAAGTACCGTATCTTCCGTTACAACACGATGAAATGGCGGGAATTTACGAAACTTTCTAACATTGCCTAACATTACTCCGGTGGAGTCGCGGAGCGGGCAGGGCTGCCAAAAACACGCTCCTTGCGGCACATCCCTGTGACGCTTGGGCTCCGCCATCCCTGGCTCCGCACAGTTTTTGGCAGCCCTGCCCGCCCCGCTTTTCTGACTATTCAGGTGAATTCCACGAAAAAGAGTCAAGGATGTAAGAGCCGGCTTATTGTTAACAAAACTCCGGCCCGAACCAGGTAGTAGGTCGGATTAGCCAAAGGCGTAATCCGACCCCCACCTCCATTTTTCAGGACATCATCCAGGCAACAACCCAACCCCAGCCAACCGCTCCCGGATATGATCCAAGGCTTCCGGATTGCCAAGGGCATCCCGGTTGTCGGCCTTCTTCGAACCATTAATCAGACGGGCCACGGCCAGTTCGACTTTCTTACCGCTACGGGTGTAAGGGATGTCGTTTACCTGCACGATATGCTTCGGTACGTGCCTTGGGCTGGCGCCCTCGCGGATGCGGGATTTAAGCTGTTTCCGCAGGTCGTCGGTGACTTCCTGGCCTTCGGCAGGCACCACCAGCAGGACCACTTCCACGTCACCGTCGATCTGGCGACCGACCACGAGGCTGTCTTTGACTTCGGCCACGGTTTCTACCTGGCGGTAGATTTCCGCGGTGCCAATGCGGACGCCGCCGGGGTTCAGGGTGGCGTCGGAGCGGCCGTAAATGATGGCGCCGCCGTGTTCGGTGAATTCAATGAAGTCGCCGTGGGCCCAGACGCCCGGGAAAGTGTTGAAGTAGGCGTCGCGGTAGCGTTCACCATTCGGGTCTTCCCAGAAGCAGACGGGCATGGAGGGCAACGGCTGACGGCAAACGAGTTCGCCGCGTCCTTCGCTGACCGGCTCGCCGTCATCCCCGTAGGCAACGGCATCGACCCCGAGGAAACGGCACTGGATTTCACCGCGGCGCACCGGCAACAGCGGAGTAGCTCCGACGAAGCAGCCACAGATGTCGGTGCCACCAGCGATTGAGCCAAGCAGAGCATTCGGGGCACCATCGGTGTACATCCAGTCGTAATCTTCCGGTAGCAGCGGAGAACCGGTGGAGAACACGATGCGCAATTTGCTCTGATCCCGGGTTTTCGCCGGTTCGAGTTCTGCTTTGCGGCAGCCGGCGATAAACCGGGCGCTGGTGCCGAAGTGGGTGACTTTCTCTCCCGCCACGGTATCCCAGAGGAAGCTCAGACTCGGGTAGCCAGGGGAGCCATCAACGGTGATCACCGCCGCGCCGGTGAGCAGGGCGGAGGCCTGCCAGTTCCACATCATCCAGCCGCAGGTGGTGAAGTAGAGGAAGCGGTCGTCCGGGCCCACGTCGCCGTGCAGCATCAGTTCCTTGGCATGATTGACCAGCAGGCCGGCGTTGCCATGAACAATGCACTTGGGTTTTCCGGTGGTTCCGGAGGAATACAGGATATAAACAGGATGATCCGGCGGCAGTGGCGTGAACGAGGGCGCCGTGCCTGCACCAAAGGCCAACGCGTCTTCCCAGGTCGTGACCAGGTCACCCGGGATGGGCGCTTCGTCCGGCAGTTGCTGGACGCTGACCACCGTTTTGAGTGTCGGCAGGCCCGCGATCAGTTCGGCGAAGTCCTGCTGGCGGGCAAAGGCCTTGCCGCCATAGCCATAGCCATTCACCACTATCAGCGCAGACGGTTCAATCTGGCCAAAACGATCGAGAATGGCACCCACGCCGAAATCGGGGGAGGCGGAACTCCAAACTGCACCAAGGCTGGTTGCTGCCAGCATGCCCACCAAGGCCTCGTAGCCGTTGGTCACTACACCCGCGACACGATCCCCCTGGCGGATATCCTTGCTGCGCAGGAAAGCCTCCAGGGCGCCTGCGTCTGCCTTGAGCTGGGCATAACTGCGACGCAGCACCGGCCGGGTTTCGCAATAGGCCACCACGGCCTCACGGTTCGCGTGCTCACCATCCGCCAGCCGGAGCAGATTGGCGGCGAAGTTCAGTTTCATGCCAGGGAACCACTCGGCACCGGGCATATCGCGCTTGCCCAGAATCTGGTCGGCCGGGGTATGACACACCAGGCCGCAGTAATCCCACACCTTCTGCCAGAAGGTGTCCAGCTCATCAATAGACCATTGGTGCAGGGCGTGGTAATCCGCAAAGGGGCCGAAGCCCTGCTGCTCCAGCCAGGCCTTGAACAGGCCCATACGGGAGTTCTTCAGGGTGTCTTCCGAGGGAGACCAGACCACCGGTGACTGTTCTGTGTGACTCATCCGTCTCTCCTGTTACTTACTGCATATGCCAGCCGTGGCTGACCACGATGGATTGGCCCGTGAGCGCTGCGGAAGGGAAGGCCGCCAGATGCACGGCCATTTCGGACACATCTTCCAGCGTGGTGAATTCGCCGTCCACCGTATTTTTCAGCATCACTTTGCTGATAACTTCTTCCTCGGAAATACCCAGCTCCTTCGCCTGTTCGGGAATCTGTTTGTCCACCAGCGGCGTGCGGACAAAACCCGGACAGATGATGTTACTGCGTACCCCATGTTCCGCGCCTTCTTTGGCCACGGCACGGCAAAGCCCGAGCATGCCGTGTTTGGCGGCAACGTAGGGTGACTTCAGGGGCGAAGCTTCCAGCGAGTGCACTGACCCCATATACAGCATGGTGCCACCGCCAGTGGCATACATCTGACGGAGCGCGGCCCGGGTAACCAGGAAGGCGCCATCCAGGTGCACGCTGATGACCTTGCGCCAGTCGGCAAATGAGAGCTTGTGCACCGGGTCTATATGCTGGATGCCGGCGTTAGCCACGGCGATGTCCAGCCCGCCCCATTTCTCCACGATAGCAGCGACGCCGTCATCGACGGCCTGTTCATCGGTGACATCCATCGCCAGAGCCATGGCAGTTCCACCAGCGGCCTCAATGGCCTGCACGGTATCGCCGGCGCTTTCCAGGGTCAGGTCAGCAACGGCGACCCTGGCACCTTCCCGGCCATAATGTTCGGCAATGGCCCGGCCAATGCCGCGGCCAGCACCGGTAATAAGGGCAATCCGGTTTTCCAGACGCATTGTCTATCTCCTTAGTCGTAAGCCACGCTCGGCAGCCAGGTCGCGATTTCCGGTACCAGGAACACGATAGCCAGAGCTACAAGCTGAATAATGATGAAGGGTATGACGCCCTTGTAGATATCCGTCACCTTGATTTCCGGCGGCGCCACGCCCTTGATGTAGAACAGGGCAAAGCCCACCGGCGGCGTCAGGAACGATGTCTGCAGACACATGGCAAACAGGATGGTGAACCACACCAGGTCGAAGCCGAGATGCTGAACTACCGGTGCGACCAACGGCAGGATGATCAGGGTGATCTCGACCCAGTCCAGGAAGAAGCCGAGCAGGAATACCGCGAACAGAATGGTCAGTATCACGCCGTAGGGCCCGAAGGGCAGCCCCAGCAACGCATCTTCGATCACCTGATCGCCGCCCAGACCCCGCAGTACCACGGAGAACGCCGTTGCACCCAGGAAAATGGCAAAAATGAACGCCGCGGTGCGTGTCGTTTGCTGCATCGAGGAGTTAAGAACTTTCAGGTTCAGACGCCCCGCCATCAGGGCCAGCAGCAGGGCGCCAAGGGCACCGACACCGGACGCTTCGGTAGGCGTTGCTATGCCGGCAAAGATCGAGCCCAGCACGCCCAGAATCAGCGCAGCCGTAGGCACCACGGCCTTGGCCACTTCCCAGACAATACTCCAGGACACTTTCTGGGTACCCTCAGGCACTGGCGCAATGTGTGGCTGAAACAGGGGGCGGATCATCACGTAGGCAACGTACATCGCGCCCAGAAGCAGACCGGGCAGGAATGCACCCATGAACAGGTCGCCCACGGACGCCTCCGGAACCGCCAGCCGGTCAGCCATCAGCACCAGCATGATAGACGGAGGGATCAGGATCCCAAGGGTACCTGTGGCGCAGGCAGTACCCACGGCAAACCCCTTGTCGTACTTGTTTTCCATCATGACTGGCAAGGAGAGCATGCCCAGAAGCACCACGGACGCACCGATGATACCCGTGGTAGCCGCCAGCAAAACGCCAATGACAACCACCGTGACAGCATAACCTCCGCGAACGGCACCGAAGAGTTTTACCATACTGTTCATCAGTTTTTCAGCGACGCCGGACTGATCGAGCATGATGCCCATGAATATGAACATGGGCAGGGCGACGAGGGTCTCGCTGTTGACGATACCCCAAATTCGCTCCGGCACGAGCCCCATGGAGGAGGGGTAGTCAAACCAGAGGTTAGCTCCAAAATTTTCGACGGCCAGCACGCCGATCACGGTCCAGACAACGGCGGTGCCACCCAGCACCCAGGCAACCGGATAGCCGGTCATCAGCAGCGCCCCGAAGGTCAGGAACATTCCGATTACAAACAGGGTTTCAAGCTCCATCAGGACGCATCCTCTTTCTTGTTATTGCCGGACTCGACCCGGATTGGCTTGGGAAAGCCGAATAGCAGTGCCGTTACTTTCAGCAAGCGGGACAGCGCCGCCACAATCAGCAGGGAAAAGGACACTGCCAGAATGCCCTTGAGCACCCAGCGATACGGAAGCCCCGCCGGCGCCTGACTGGTTTCGCCCTGCTGCCAGGAGTGATAGGCATAGGGGAACATCTCGTAGACTGCCAGCCCGAGGAACGGCAACAACAGGAAAAGCAGGCCAAACAGTTCAATCCAGGCCTGGCCTCTCAGAGACAGGCGCTCATGGAGCACATCCACTCTCACATGATCATCCACCACAAGGGTATAGGACAGCCCCAACAACCAGCCGATGCCGGCCAGATGCCACTGCACCTCTTCCAGCGTCACGGAACCCTCGTCAAAGACATATCGGCCAACGACGGCCCAGATAATGACGCCCGTCACCACGATCCAAAGCCAGGAGGCGCCTTTGCCAATCAAGGAAATCCCACCGTCTATCCACTGACTGATGCGGGTGGTTGGCAGCTCCGTGTGTTTATGTATAAATTTATCGGCGTCAGACACCGACGTTTGCTTGTTATGCGGTGAGTCTTTACCAAGCACCGTCATATAACAATTCCTCGCTCAAAAAGCCGACTGTGAAACAAGGATGGCCCCGAAGGGCCATCCAGAATTGGTCAGAGAACACCGGAACTTGCCCCGGTGTCTCGGGATCGGCCCCCGACCTTACAGATCCGTCGGAACGTAGGCCCGGGTATCCCAAACCTTATAGGTTTTCAGGAACTCGTTCTGGCTTTCATAAACGCGCTTGAAGTCGGCATCCTTGGAGGCTTCTTCTTTCAGCACTTCCTCGGTGACCGTTTGCAACTGTTTCAGAACGTCACGGGGGATCTGATCAGCCTGAACGCCCTTTTCCTGGAACTCGGCCAGCACCTTACCATTCTTGTATTCGCCCTCGGCCAGGCCAAGAGTTGTTGCCGCAGTACAGGAGGCCTCGACCAGCGCTTTCTGTGCGTCAGTGGTTTTGTTCCACTGATCCCTGTTGATCAGCATGTACTGGGCGGTGAACTGCTGGTGCCAGCCCGGGAACAGGTTGTACTTGACCACCTGGTTGAAACCCAGGATCTGGTCGATGGCGGGCATGGAGAATTCGGTGGCATCGATGGTGCCTTTTTCCAGTGCCTGGTAGAGCTCACCACCGGGCATCATGGTGACGGAGGCGCCCAGTTTTTCCAGAACCTTGCCACCCAGGCCCGCGAAGCGGATCTTCAGGCCTTTATAGTCTTCCAGTGTTTTGATTGGCTCGGCATACCAGCCCGCTGTTTCAGGCCCGATAATACCGCACAGCTGGGCGTGCACGTCGAAGCCCTTATTGGCATAGACTTCCTGCAGCATCTCATGGCCGCCACCGTAGTAATACCAGGCAGTGTAGGCCCATGGCTTCATGCCGAAGGGAACAGCCGCAAACAGAGGAATCGCAGGAACCTTGCCCTGGTCGTAACCGATCCAGGTGTAGCCTGCTTCAACCTTGCCATCGGAAACGGACTGCAAGATATCGAATGGCGGGACCAGCTTACCGGGCTCGTATACACGAACCTGGAGACTTCCGTCCGAAGCAGTGTTGAGGTTATCGGCAACCCACGCCGCAGGTGAACCCAGGCCGGGCAGATTTGTGGCGAAGGCGACCGGCATTTTCCAGCGCAGGTCATCTGCGACCGCCGATCCCGTGGTCAGGGCAATCGCACCGGCGATACCGGTAAGGGCCTTGAAGAGTTTCATTGGCAAGTCTCCTAGCATTGTTGTTTTAGTAAGCCGGGCAGTTCAGAACTGACAGGCCTAGTCTGAGTGTAGTCAGACATCGCAGGCAACGAGACGGACAGGGAAGTTTTTTTGGGTCCAACGGTACACGTCAGTCTTGTTTTCTGCGTTGTTCTGACGTCCTGCAGCTCGGCATTTGCAGACAGCATGCCAAAAGACTTTTTTCCTTTATTTTCATTAGGTTAAAAATCTCTGGGAGATAAGCATGGGCGCACCGCGTCCGATATTCCGGACACAGTTAGACATCAGTCGTAGGTAATTGTACGAATTACAGGACAGGTGTCCTGAATTCAGAACAGTCTGGCGAGTTTCTCATAAAGCACCGACCGGGAGATTCCCAGCAGCTTTGCCGCTCGTGTGCGATTACCACGACTCGCAACCAGGGCTTCTTCAATGGCCTGGGCCTCAGCCTCGGCAAGGGTCTGGGATAAAGGCCGGACTGGTTGTGCGGTCATTAACAAAGCCGGCCGACTGCCATTGCGGGGCAATACCTTGAAGATGGCATCCGCATCCAGCAGACCAGTATCCTCGCCCATGGTCAGAGCCCGCTCCAGAACGTTGCGCAATTCTCGTATGTTACCAGGCCAGTCGTAACTGCCGAGGGCGGACACCCCCGCATCGGTGATTTCCCCACGCAACTCCAGGCCGTCACAGATATCTTCCAGCAGCGCCTCGCAAAGCACACCCAGGTCCGCCAGCCGGTCGCGCAGGGGCGGAATCGGAATCTCCAGAACGTTCAAACGGTAATAGAGATCAGACCGGAAATCTCCGTCGGCAATCATCATTTCCAGGTTTCGGCTGGTGGCTGCGATAACCCGCACATCCACCGGCACCACCTTGTTGGAGCCCAGGGGTTCAATCTCCCCTTCCTGCAACGCCCGAAGCAATTTCGCCTGCAGTGGCAGGGGCATATCACCCACTTCGTCGAGGAAAAGAGTGCCACCATTGGCAAGCTGGAACTTGCCTTCACGGGTACGGCGGTCCGCGCCGGTATAGGCTCCCGGAGCCACCCCAAAAAATTCCGCTTCCAGCAGATTGTCCGGAATGGCTGCGACATTAACGCCCACAAAAGGCTTGTCGGCCCGGGCGGACACAGTATGGATCGCCTGGGCCAATACCTCCTTACCGGTGCCCGTTTCGCCGAGCAACAGTACCGGCATCTCCCGCCCGGCGGCCAGACGGGCCCGCCGTTTGACTTCGAGTGCCGCCGGGCTGGCACCGACAAAATCGCCCAGGCTGTAACGAGTGCCCCGGGCTTTCTTCGCCAGCGCCTTGCGAGCCGCGGCCAGATCCTGATGAAGCCGCCGGTACTTTGAAACCAGTGGTGTCAGAGGTTGCAGGTCGTCATACAGGACAAAGGCAACCGCGCCAACAATCGCTCCCTCGTCGTCGTAGTAGGGCAATCGTGTAACCACCAGCTGTTGCTGGTTGTGCTCCATGATGTCGAGCAGCAGGGGCTTGCCGGTTTCAACCACCTCCGGCATGCGGGTCTGAGGAATAACCTGGCGCACCGGCTTGCCAATAACCCGCGACGGATCCCCCAGGCCCAGCAGGTGGGAATAACTGCTGTTGATCCAGGTAATCCGGGCCTGCCGGTCCACCGCGATGGCACCGGCACTGGCTTCCTCAAACATCGGGAACAGGGCTTCGATCAGGTCCCGGGTCAGGCCACTCTTGTTCTTATCGCTAAACAGCTCTGTCATGTACCGCGCACCAACGGGTCGAATGTCATTCATGGTCTAAACCCTGGCACCCGGCAGGCCGGGTGCAGTCACGGAAGTATATGGGGCCCCCGGACCGGGGGCAAACGAAGCCGGCCCGACCATGAGCCGGGCCGGCTTGCCATGCTGTTACTCCGGGATCCGGAGCTGGTCGTTGGTAAAGACAATCCGATCCGCGGCATCGGGAGCAGGGTTGATTGCCGGCAGGTTAGCCTCTGCCAAGGGCGGCGCACTTTCGCCCCGGGGCACGGCACGCACCACCTGGCTGGGTGGCAACGCCTGCTTCTCTGTCAGATTGGCCCAGACCAGATCGAGCGCCTGGAAGTAGTAGTGGTGCAGTGGCACGTAACGACCAGCAATACCAGGAAGTCCATTGAGCACATCCAGGTGGTGGGCGTTGAGGATCTCGTAGTACCGAAGGTTGCTTTTCTTTCCCTCCACTCGCTGGTTCAGGCCGAAATAGGGCCGGGAGGTGTGGTTGATGGGTAGGATCGCGTCGGCACGGCCAGTGACAAATACCGCAGGCTTACCCTGCAGATCGCCGTTGGCGCGCACTTCGTCAATACCCGTTGCAATGGCCGATGCCAGCTCGGCGTCGGCCCCTTCAAGGGCTTCACCGGTGACCACATCACTGCCCTGGGCGAGGCTACGGAGGCACAGCAGGGCGTCCAGGCCGTAATCCATCTGATTGGTGCTCGGTGACGCGCTTAAGGGCAAGCTGGTGGGCTGGCCATCGGCACCGTCGTATACAATGTTCACCTTGGCCGATGGTGGAATACCGTTGCTGGCCGAAAACAGCGCTGCCTCGTCTGCGGGAGCCAATTGGCTAACGGCTCCACTGGAATCGGTCGCGGCGAAGCTGAGGCCACAGACTCGCTTTTCAACACCGGCCCGGCCATAAGCGTTGGCATATGTGTAGGAAATACTCTGTGCCACATTCAACCAGAAGTGCGCCGGCGCCAGCAGGTTTTGCTCCGGCTGAATACCAAACTCCTCGTTCAATATGCGCAGTGCATCGGTTGCAAGATCGGCTACCTCAGCGCCCGTTACCAGCCCCTTATTGGCAAGGGAGTTACAGATGTTCTGACCAATGTCCTGGGCGACCAAATTGAAAGGCGCTAGGCCCGCAATCGCCGGCGCCTGGTTGGCACAGCCCTGATAGACAGCCAGTGCCGTTGTGTAATCCAGCAGGCTCCGGCTGTGCTCGGTAATGACCGAGCCATCGCCCTGGCGGATGGTGAAGCTGCGGTCCACTTCCGGATTCACGTTCGGCTCCGATACCGCAACACCGTCAATCAGCCCCTCGGTATCCAGTTCGGCAGCCCGCACAGACGAGCCTCCACCGTTGGACACGCTGGAAGCAATCACGACCGTATTCTTGGGATTAATGGTCCTCAGAATCTCGCCATTGCCCAGCTCCCGGCCAAATTTTTCGTTCAGCACATAAAAGCCGAACTCAATGGACTGCAACACATGCAGCCCCCAGTCTGCTTCCGGATTGGCTTTGGAGTGTGCGTGCTTCCAGGCAAACCGGTCCGGCCAGGCGCTGTCGAAGGTCGCTCGCTGCTCATCGGTCAGGTCGGCCCGGAACTGCACTGGTTCCTCGGATGAGGTCAGCGTGCCATCAATGCGCTGGGCGGTATTGGTGGCCAGATTGTGTGAACCGGTGCCGGTGCCCTTGTCCGTGTACACCACGGCGCACCCTTTCTTGAGGCCCCATTCCCCGGCTGTGCCAATGGCGCCGTAGATGCCACGGGAGCCGGAGGATGGCGCCGTAACCATGCAGGGTTGCTCCGGATCAAAGCTCTCGGGCACCTGGGCCATGACCGTCACCGGGACGTCGGTTCCCGGTACCGCCATATAGGCGATGTACTCGTCACCGGGAATCCAACCTTCGCCACCGTTGCCCACCTGGGGACCAAAGAAGGCGCCATAGCCGCCGCCCGGTGCGGTATCGACGAGAGCGCGGTAGTTGTTGTAAATGGCGAGGCGCCGGAGTTCGGCAGGCGCCGGATTGAGAGCGTCTGTGAAAGCAGGCGCGGTAGTGCTCGCCAGACCGCTGGCGCCCAGACCGGCGGTCAGCAGGTCATTGGTAATGCCGTCGTAGCTGGACTGGTTTATATCGCCCTGGATGAAGTCAGGGATTTCATTGAACGGTGTTTTATCCTTGCAGGCAGTAAGGGTCATCCCCGTAGCGCCGATCAGGGCGCAGAGCATTATTCGTTTCATGATCGTTCCTTGTTTGTTGTTGTAAACGAATAGACCAGGCCTCAAGCCGGGCCCATGGAACGCCATGCGGATCCTGTGCCAATCACCCAAAACATTGATTTAAAATTGATAAATTTAATTTTCGGGAAAACCGGGGCAAAAAAATCCAGGTATCCGGACAGTTTGGTGGAAGAATTTACCGAGACATGGCCTGGAACGGGCGATTGACGGCACTGTCCGCAAATTCGGACACCGTATGGATAATCGGACAATCCGGCAAGCGATCATCTATTCATTAGCGGGTAACCGTCCCACACCTCCGAATTTCCGACGGTACTGCGCTGGAGTCAGGCCAACACGTTGCTGGAACTTGCGACTGAAAAAGGCGGCGTCCTGGTACCCCACCATTTCCGCCACCGCCTCCACAGAAACCTTGCTGGTCTCCAGAATCTGCTTGGCCTCTTCAAGCCTCAGGGTCAATACATAGTCAATGGGAGTCATACCGGTTGCCTGCCGGAACCGGCGGTGGAACGAACGTTCGCTCAGACCGCTAAGCGATATCATACCGGCCACCGGAGAGGGCTGGTCATAGTGATGGGCTACCCATTGCTGGCAACGGCCAATGACCGCATCATCAGACTGGCGCTGATGACTTACCGAAGCAAACGGTTGCTGTCCGGTCTCGTGCCATTCAATCAGATGGACCTTGGCAACCCGAACCGCTTCAGCCTGGCTGCAGAAACGGGCAATCAGATACAGACCAAGATCCATCCAGGAGGTACCACCGCCCGACATGATCAGGCGCTGGCCGGTACCGGAAGCCACCAGGGCCCGCTCCGGATGCATCCGGACGCCGGGATAACGTCTGGCCATGAAATCACAGAACCCCCAGTGGGTGGTGGCATCCTCACCGGCCAGCAAACCGGCCTCACCGAGCAGAACTGCGCCGGTACAGGCGGTGGCGATCAGACCGTCCTTGCGCCAGTAGTCTTTCAGCCAACGGGTTTCCCGGGCAAACAGGTCACCGGGGCCGGAGGCAGGGTCGAACACCACTTCGAGAATGCAGAGTGCATCCGGGCAATACCGGTCGTCCAGGGTTTTCGCCGGCTTGACCCAGCCGCCGTTCGACAGCTCCATAGGCTCGCCATCCATTGAAACGATGGACGCATTGATCAGTCCCTCGCCCGGAGTGCCCTGCATCAGAAAGTCCCAGTCACGCCCGGCTGAGGCAAGAACCTCCTGCATACCATAGATTGGCGACGCTGTTGCCTGGGGTACGGCGAGAATGCCCACCTCAATCGGCCGGCGAAGCGTCTCCGGACTGTTCTCTGCCACCATGGTGCCCTCCCTTTCAAACCTGATCATAGGACCTTCAATTCGCCCTGACCACCTGGCGGATTCGACCAGTAATTGACGGATTTCGCTGAAGGGCACAAACGGCAGCGGGTGCAGCATGGACGTGCACCAACCACAAACCGAAACAGGGAGACCCCCCCATGAACGCACCACTTTCTGCATCCGCAACCCCTCGGACACCCGAACTGTTCGGAGAGCAATTCGCCAACATGGTGAATCACGCCGCCATCGTGGCCATGGCCTCACTGGGCCATAGGCTAGGCCTGTTTGACACTCTGGCCAGCCTGCCGCCGGCGACCAGCGAGCAGATTGCCAGAGCTGGCGGCCTGAACGAGCGGTACGTCAGGGAATGGCTGTCGGTGATGGTGACCGGCGGCATTGTCGATTATCATCCCGTCGACAAGACCTTTTCGCTGGATCCGGCCCACGCCGCCTGCCTGACACGCAGCGCTAGCCCGAACAACCTGGCGGTAACCGCCCGATTTATTCCGCTGATCAGCAGCATGGAGTCAGACCTGCTGGCGTGTTTCCGGACCGGTGAAGGCTTATCCTACAGCGCCTACCCCTGCTTTCACGAAGTGATGGCGGAAGACAGCCATCAGACCGTGGTCAGCGCTCTGTTCGACCATATCCTGCCGCTGGTCCCGGAGTTGCGTGAACGCCTCAACCAGGGCATTTCAGTGCTGGACGCCGGCTGCGGACGTGGTCTGGCCCTGCTCGCCCTGGCCCAGGCTTTCCCGAAAAGCCGGTTCACCGGTTTTGATCTGTGCGAGGAAGCGTTTGCACCTACCCGGGAGAGAGCCCGCTCACTCGGGCTGTCCAACCTGACGTTCGAACCCAGGGATCTCCGGGATTTCCGGCAACCGGCGGCCTATGATCTGATCACCAGCTTTGATGCGGTTCATGACCAGGCAGACCCGGCCGCCTTGCTGAAAGGCATTTGCGGAGCCCTCCGGCCTGGAGGGATTTACCTGATGCAGGATATTGCCGGCTCAAGCTTCCTGGAAAACAACCTTGAACATCCCCTCGGGCCACTGCTTTACACCATATCCTGTGCCCACTGCACACCGGTTTCCCTCGCTCAGGGCGGACCTGGCCTTGGCACGCTCTGGGGTGAAGAAAAGGCCGAACAGATGCTCCGCCAGGCAGGCTTCCGCGATATTACGTCCCAGCGTCTGGAGCACGACCCGTTCAACGTTTACTTCATTGCCCGCAACGGGGAGGGACGCAGCTCATGACTAAATACCTTTTAGGGCTCTATGCGCTCATGGCACGCCCGGCCATCGGACTGGCCTACCGGGATTACCGTCAACAGGTACCTGCGTTTGTTCCTTCGCTCCGCCTTACCCTATACGGACAAACGGTAGCAGGCTCAGCCCCGCTATCACCAGAATCGCCAGACAGGCGGCCAGGGTCCGGACCGGATGGCGCCGGAGCATAAACCAGACACCGCCTGACTCGCCGCGGGCCAGGTTTTCCTCGTATACCCGCCGCTGGGTTTCCTGACGCTGCCGATGATAGGCCTCAAGCAGCGCCCGGGCCCGGGCGGCCTCATCGTCATCGTGCACCCAGAACCCCCCCATACTGATACCCCAGCGGCTTGGCGATGTCTCGTAATAAACCACGTCATGGGCTTCGAACAGGGCCCGGATTTCATCGGCTTCGTCATCGGGCACATGGCGCAGGTTCATCAGATGGTGGGGCATGCAGGCTCGTTGTCTGGTATCGGGTGCGGGAATCCCTATATCCTAACACCAAAGCACCATTGGCCGAATCCACCACCCGGGACACTGAATGACCGATAGCCCCCTCCGCCTGCTGCTGGGTTTTGATGCCCAGGCGCAACGGGACAAATCACAACCGCCGGCTTTCCTCCATCGCCGCGACCGCAAATTCGCTCTGGTTTGCGAAGAGCAGGGCGTTGCCCCGGATGCGACCCGCTGGCTGGCACACCTCAACCGTCTGAGCGGGCCCGACGCAACACCGCCAACGACGGACCAGACCCTGACTTTCTGGCGCCGGGTCAATACCGGCTTTGCGGCGGTCGGGATCGTTGCCGGCGTACTTACCATGGTCGGGCTGCTGTTTTACGACGGTGGCCAGCGTATCAATATCACCGTTTTTCTGGCCTTCGGGTTGCTCCAGTTGCTGCTGGCCCTGTTCACCAGCATGCAGTCAATTGTCGGCTGGCAGCCCTGGCGCTGGCTTATAAGGCGGTTCCAATCCGGCGAGGCGAGTAAAGGAACGATTAACAGGCTGCACCCTTTGTTGATGGCCAGGGCAGCCCATCTCGGCGGCCTTTGCTTTTCAGTCTCAGGCCTGGTCACGCTACTGGTCATGGTGGTGGTACAGGATCTGGCCTTCGGCTGGAGCACCACACTGGAGACGGCTGCCGCAAACTACCACCAGCTGGTACAGATCATCGCCTCCCCCTGGGCCTGGTTATGGCCGGCGGCAGCGCCCGATCTCGCCCTGATCGAAGCCACCCGCTTTTTCCGGGCCGGAACCGAAGGCGCCAGCCCGGATCCTGCCCTCTGGGGGCAATGGTGGCCATTTGTCACCATGCTGTGGGCGACCTGGGTACTGCTGCCGAGACTGCTCCTGTTGCTTCTGACCTCCGCGTTGGTCCGGAACCGGGCACGCCGGCTAATATCCAGCCACCCGGCAATGCATGCGCTGCTGTACCGCATGGAAACGCCGGCCCTGGATACCGGCAATGAGCACAACGATGCCGACGATCTGCCGGACACCCGGATTCGCGACAATCTGCTTCCGCTGCCAGACAGCGATACCCTGCTGTGCTGGGCTGGCGCCGGAGAACCGGAACTGCCCGAGGCCCTGCGCTCAGAGAAAAAACTGATTCTCCGGGCCGGAGGCAGAGCCAGTCTCACGGAAGATGAGCAGGCCCTGAATCAGATAGCTGATCACCTGAAGACCGGAGGTAACACCGTAATTCTGCTGACCCGATGCTGGGAACCGCCAACCGGTGAGCTTCAGGATTTCCTGGATTCAGCCCGCGGAATCTGGCCCAGTGGCACCCGGGTAGCGCTCGTGCCCCTGGCAGCCGATATCAATCGCGAACCAGCGGGGCACCAGATTCAGCCCTGGCTTCGGTTCGCTGAACGGGTCGGCAACGAATTCGTGCGGGTGTCACTGCCACCACTTCAATGGCCGGTCCCTCACACCGCCAGCGGGGAGCCATCATGACGCAGGCACCCACCTTCGCCGTGGTCGGGCACCCAAACAAGGGCAAATCCAGCGTGGTTGCCACCCTATCCCAAAACGATGCCATCGCCATTGCCCTGGAGCCTGGCACCACCCGAAAGCGCCAGGCCTACCCCCTGAAAGTGGACGGAAAAATTCTCTACACGCTAGTGGACACACCCGGTTTCCAGCGCCCGAGGCGGGTACTGGAATGGCTGGAGGCCCACAGTGTGTCAGCCTCAGACCACGCCGACACTGTGAAGGCTTTCGTGACTCAGCATCAGGGCGATGGGCGGTTCGTTGATGAATGCGAGCTGCTGACACCGTTGCTGGAAGGCGCCGGCATTATCTATGTGGTGGATGGATCGGTGCCTTACAGTGCCGAGCATGAGGCGGAAATGACCATCCTGCGCTGGACTGGCCGTCCAAGCCTCGCTCTGATCAACAGCATTGGTGCCGATGACTTCAGTGCCACCTGGCAGGCCGCCCTCAGCCAGTTCTTTCAGGTAGTCCGCAAGTTCGATGCGGTTCGCGCCCCGTTTGATCAGCATTTGAGTCTTTTGCGCGCATTTGGCCAACTGGAGCCTGACTGGGAAGATCCACTTGAACAGGCCACCCACTACCTGTCCGGGCAGCGGCAGCAACGCCGTCGGCAGGCCTCAGCGCTGGTGGCCAGGGCTCTGGAGGACATGATGTCGTTCCGGGAGAAACGCACTCTGACCGCCAGCCAGGCCGCCGAAACCAGTGACGGCTCATTGGCCGACCAGTTACGTCAGCACTGGTATCGCCATCAGCGCCAGCGGGAACAGACCCTGCGCGTGGACATTGAGCATCTGTACCAGCACCAGCGCATCCGCCGCCAGGAAGCGGAGCTGGAGTGGCACAGCGAGCACGATCTGTTTTCCGAAGACAGCCGCAAAGCCTGGTCGGTCAGCAAACGTTACCTGGCCACCGCCGGCTTCGGCGCAGGTGCCGTAAGCGGAGCAGGCATCGACGCCCTGACTCTCGGTTCGTCCCTGGGAGCCGGCGCCCTGGTAGGTGGCCTGATTGGCGCTGCCGGCAGCTATTTCTACGGCGACCGGCTCGCCCTGCCGGCGCTGAACATCGGCGTGCTCCGGGACGGATTGAAAACAGCGACCTTCGGACCTGTACAGGACAGCCAATTCGGCTATGTTGTATTAGGGCGTGCGATTGATCACTGGTGGCACATCAGCCACCGGAACCACGCCGGCCGGGAACTGCTGGATCTGGAGCCAGCGGATCACCACTGGCTGGAAAGCCTTGATAAAAGTAGCCGACAAGACATTCAGCGGGCCTTCGACAAGTGCCGAAAACGGCGTCCCCTGGACGAACGCCAAAGGGAGAAATTCACTGCGGCCATTGAACAATCCATGGCGGTCTACGACGATTGGCGGTTGAATCGGACCTGAAAGGGATGTTTATACTTAAAGGCTATTCCATCACACAATGAGGAATGCGAATGAAAATCGTACGAGTGCAAGACATCATTGGTACCGAACGCGAAGTCAGCGGTCCGGGCTGGACCAGCCGCCGCATGCTGCTGAAAAAAGACGGCATGGGTTTCTCTTTCCACGAAACCATCATCCCGGCGGGCGCTGAACTCAACCTCTGGTACAAGCACCACCTGGAAGCGGTGTATTGTGTTGCCGGCAACGGCACCATCACCGATAAGGCGACCGGGGAAACCCACGAAATCTCCGACGGCACACTCTACGCACTCGACAAGCATGATCAGCACACCCTTCGCGGTGGCACAGAAGACATGCGACTGATCTGTGCCTTCAACCCACCGGTCACCGGAAGTGAAGTACACGACGAAGACGGCGCCTACCTGCCGGATACCAGCGAAGACTGATCCGCTGATTCGTGGCTGAATACCAGGCCGCAAACACACCGCCATCGCCAGCCAAGCTGCTGCCGGTGGCGGTGCTGCTTTGGCTGGCCGGCATTTACCTACGCATACCGGTGCTGGTGGCTCCCCCCCTGGCACCGTTCATCAGCGATGAGCTGGCGCTGACCCAGGCCCTTACAGGCGCCCTGACCACCCTGCCCATTCTGATGCTGGCAGTCGGCTCCATGCCCGGCTCACTGGCTATCGCCCGAATCGGCCCACGGAACACCCTGGCTCTGGCCATGGTGATCATGGTGATCGGCTCCGCAGGCCGAGGCCTGGTTCCCGACACCTTCACACTGATGCTGGCCAGCGCCGTCATGGGGTTTGGCATCGCCATGATGCAACCGGCACTGCCTGCACTGCTGCCGAGATGGCTGGAACCCCACCACCTGGCCCTGGGTTCTGCCATCTACATGAACGGCATGCTGATGGGCGAATTCATCGGCGCAGGCATAACCCTGCCAGTGCTCATGCCCCTGCTCGACAACAGCTGGCGCGCCACCCTGCTGGTCTGGTCACTGCCAGCGCTACTGGTTGCCGCTGCCCTGTTTCTGCCAAAACGGGACCGCGCCCGCCCCGTCCGCAAAGTGGCCTGGCTGCCAGACTGGAGCAACCCGCTCACCCTGAAAATCGGCCTGCTTCTGGGCCTCTCAGGCTCCATGTTCTTCGGCCTGAACGCCTACATGGGTAGCCTTTTGGAACAGCAAGGCCAGTTCAACAAACTCGCCGACGCCCTGTTCTGGTTCAACATCGCCCAGGTCTTCGCCTCCCTGACCATGCTGAAAATGGCCAGAGTGTGGGTTGGCCGACGCTCCGCGATCATCATCACCGCCTCCCTGAGCGTCATCGGCACCCTCGGCGCCATCTCCCTGACCGGCTGGTGGTCCATCGCCAGCGCCACCGTCATGAGCCTCAGCGCCGGCATCCTGCTGATCCTGCTGGTCGCGGTACCACCCCTGGTCACCTCCTCAGAAGAAACCGGCCGCCTCTCCGCCGGCACATTCCTGGTCGGCTACACCCTGGCGTTTTTCATCCCCATGCTCGGAGGCTTCCTGGCCGACTGGACCGGCGACGCCAGACACGCCATCCTCACCATCATCGCCTACAGCCTGCTGGTTCTCCCCCTGGCGTTTACCCTGGACCTGAGACGAAAAAGGACCAGCCCGAAGACTGATCCTTAAAAAAGACACCCCGCCCTGCGGCCAGACCCAATCAGATGTAATAGTCCTTCAACGGAGGAAACCCGTTAAATTCAATAGCACTATAGGTCGTCGTATAAGCCCCGGTAGAAAGCCAATACATCCGATCCCCGATGGCCAGATTCAACGGCAGCGGATACTTATGGTGCTCATACATGATATCGGCACTGTCACAGGTCGGCCCCGCAATCACGCAGTCCTCGCCTTCACCCACCTTCTCCGTCCAGATCGGAAACTTGATCGCCTCATCCAGTGTCTCGATCAATCCCCCGAACTTGCCGACATCGGTAAACACCCAGCGATGCAGGGCCGTCCGGGATTTCCGGGAAATCAGTACCACCTCACTCACCAGCACACCGGCGTTGGAAATCAGTGACCGGCCCGGCTCGATGATGATCTCCGGCAGCTCGTCGCCGAAGTCCTCACGCAGAAAACGCACGATTTCCTCCGCGTACACCTTCAGCTCGTTGGTGCGGGTAATGTAATTGGCCGGAAAACCACCGCCCATGTTGATCATCTTCAGCTCAATGCCGTCTTCTTCCTTCAAACGCTCGAAAATCACCTTCACCTTGCTCAGGGCCGCATCCCAGGCGCCAATTTCCCGCTGCTGGGAACCCACATGGAAGGACACACCGTAGGGCACCAGGCCCAGATCACGGGCCAGGATCAGCAGATCCATGGCCATGTCTGTCTGGCAGCCGAACTTACGGGACAACGGCCAGTCCGCCGTCAGCGTGCCCTCGGTGAGAATACGCACATACACCTTAGAGCCCGGGGCGGCCTTGGCAATGTTACGAAGATCCGCCTCGGAGTCGGTCGCAAACATGCGCACACCTTTCTCGAAAAAGGTGCGAATGTCCCTGGCCTTCTTGATGGTATTACCGTAGCTGATGCGCTCACCAGTCACACCCAGGGCCATTACCTTGTCCAGCTCATACACCGACGCGATATCGAAACAGGCGCCCTTGTCACGCAGCATGGTCAGGATCTGCGGAGCAGGGTTGGCTTTCACCGCGTAGTACACCCTGGCGTAGGGGAAACCTTCCACCAGCTCTTCGTACTGGCGATCAACAGTGGCGGTATCGATCACCACGAACGGGGTTTCTTTGCCATCGGCAAAGTCCTTGATGCGCTTGAAAGTCTCGGCGCTGTAGTAATCGGCAATGTTGGCGTTGGCAGCTTCGGTCATGGGTGGTGTGTCCCTCCACAGGGCAAACAGGCATAAAAAAAGGCGCCCCAGCAACGCTGCAGCACCCGTAAGATAACGCGATCATCGGGCTTTTCTGGCGGCCCCGATATGAGCATATCTACCCATAAGTAATCGACGACAAACCAGTCACTTATGGCATGAAACCTGGCCGGGAAACTCTCAGACAGCCACCGGCCACAAAGGCCTCGGGTCCACCGGGCCATCGGGGTCCCTGGGCTCCGTCTGACGGCGTAGATAGCCGAGAATGGCGCCCTGCATATCCGTGCCCTGACCCAGTCCCTGATTGCCAAACAGCCGGTTGAATTCCAGCACGTAGGGATAGCCCTCCACCAGGGCGATGTCGAAGCCAGCGTGATCCACTTCCAGCTCCCGGGCCAGTCGAAGTGCCAGATCCGTCATTACCTTCGGTACCGGGCTGGAGTCAATGCGACCACCCCGGGCCACATTGTTGTAAAAACCCTGATCTGCCTGGGTGCGCCAGTAGGCCGTCAGCACCCTGTCTCCAATTACCACAATCCGGGCATCCCGATCCAGGGGGAGATATTCCTGGGCGTAGAGGACGTCGGTGCATTCGCAGTAACGGCGCCAGTCCGCCCGGGTTTCAATCAGCCACACCCCTTCACCCATGCTGGCCTTTGGCAACTTGGCCACAAACGGATGGGTCATGGTATCCCAGATCATCTCCCGCTCCACCGGGCCATTGGCCTCGATCCAGGTCCAGGGGGTGTGCTCGGGGGCTACCGTCTGAAAAGCACGGGTCATTTCAATCTTGTCGTGGCCGATTCGATAACTGGCAATGCTCGGGAAAACCCGGCACTTAAGCCCATGAACCAGGGCATTCAGCTGCCAGTACTCAGGAAACAGCACCCAGTCCGCTTCCCGCAGAAGCGCCTTGTGGCGCAGGAACTGATCCGGTTTGACAACGGTGGTGTTGGGAAAGCCCAGGGTCCGGAAAATATCAAAGGAGACAAGGTGCATGTTACAGCGGCACTCAGGGAAGATTGCGCGCATTTTATACAGCGCTCGAATTCTGGCAAGCAGTATTTTCATCCATAGGCCATCAGACAAATGCTCTGGCCACTGCTACCCTTGGGCTGAATGGCAC
Source organism: Marinobacter guineae (assembly GCF_002744735.1). Lineage (GTDB taxonomy): Bacteria > Pseudomonadota > Gammaproteobacteria > Pseudomonadales > Oleiphilaceae > Marinobacter > Marinobacter guineae. The sequence continues at coordinate 661,373 of NZ_KZ319340.1, forward strand.
TCGGGATAGGCAATATGCAGGCGCTTGATACAAAGGCGGAGACTCTACTCGCTGGTGTACGGGAGGACTACCAGTCCGGTGCCACTCAGCTGGCCAGTCGCACGCTCAACCAACTGCTTTCGTACCTGGATGACGTCAAACCCGACGCCGAAGCCCTGTCTCGCCTGATATCGGAACTTCGGGCCGCCCGCCCGAGCATGATCGTGATTGGCAACGCCCTTGGAATGGTTCAGGAACGCTGGTCAGAAGCCCGGGACCATCCCCGACAGGCGATTCTCGACACCCTTCGACAACTCGAAAACGCCAGCATGGCGATCGCCCGCCACGCGCGACGCCAGTTACCTGACAATCCCGTGATAATGACCCACAGCGCCAGCTCGGTGGTGCTCGCACTGCTTCGGGAGCTGGCCGAAGCCGGTCCGCCCTTCTCGGTCATCTGCACCCAGAGCAGTCCCGGGTTTGAGGGCCATATCCTGGCCCGCGCCCTGAATGACCTGGCGGTTCCGGTCACCCTGATTACTGATGCCCAGATGGGCGTGTTTGTCACCAGCGCGGATGTGGTCATCACCGGGTGTGATACCTGGCTGACAGACGGCTATTTCGTGAACAAGGCCGGCACAGGGCCGCTTGCACTGTCGGCGCAGGCCGCTGGCAAGCCTTTCTGGGTTCTGGCGGACAGCTTTCGCAACAGCGATGCCAGCCACGATTCGGTCACCCTTGAGGAGATGCCCGCCAGCGAGCTCAAGGCCCCGGAGGGGCACTGGATAACCCCGCGCAACGTTTATTTCGAAACCATTCCGCAGCGGCTGGTCAGCCTGCGAATCAGCGAACAGGGCGTTTTTTCGTTCCCTGCTGAGCCTCGGCGGTAACCGGGTCGTCCGGCCATGGATGCTTCGGGTAGCGGCCCCGCATGTCCTTGCGCACTTCCGGGTAGACGTTCTGCCAGAAGCTGGCGAGATCGGCCGTCACGGCCAGCGGGCGCTGGGCCGGTGACAGCAAATGAATAACGACCGGGACCTGGCCGTCAGCCACCCTGGGGGTTTCAGTCCAGCCGAACAGGGCCTGAAGCTTGGCGGCCAGAACCGGTCCGTTCTCCGGGATATAATCGAGCCTGACCCGCTGACCGGTGGGAATGGTCAAAGCAACCGGCGCAAGAGCCAGCAGCTGTTGTTGTTTCGGGTAATCCAGGACATTGTTAAGAGCAGTCAGCAGGTCCATCCGGCTCAGATCTGACCAGCGCCTCATGCCGGCCATAAACGGCCCCAGCCACTGCTCCAGGCTTGTCAGCAAGGCCGCATCACTGGTATCCGGCCAGTCATCGTCGGGGAACGTTTCGGCCAGCAGGCGGACACGGGCGCACCACTGGCGGCTGTCGTTCGTCCAGGGCAGGCATTCCAGCCCCTTCTTGCGGATGGCATTGATCAGGCCCTGCTGGACCAGAACCGGGTCCACCTGCTTCAGCGGTTTTTCCTGCAGCACCAGTTCACCCAGCTTCCTCACTCGCCTTGCCACCACCGTGCCCCGGGCGTCGTCCCACTGCGCCTCTTCGATCTCGCGGATGTGGCTGGCCAGATCCTGTTCCAGATCGGCGATATTCACCGGAGCGGCGAGATAAATGGTCGCCTCCCGCGCCTTGCCATCCAGCTCCGCGGCAACCAGCCAGTCGTTCCTGGCGAGAGGATCCTCCTCTCTCAGGACCGCCCCCTTGCCATTGCTGAGCTGATACCTTGGAGCCGGGCCCGGTCGCCGGCGCGCAATACGATCCGGATAGGCCTGGGCCAGCAAACGGCCGACGTCGGTTTCAGTGGGCATTGTCGGACCACCGGGGCTGACTGAGCCACACAGGCGCTTGGCGGCCTGACGCACAGCCTTGAGGCGTGCAGGGTCCAACGAGCGATCACGACGCTCACCATGGAGCACGCGAATACGTTCGTGCATATCCGCCCCCGCCCCGGGGCCAAGCAGGTCACGTTCCCCCAGCAAGGCGGCCAGTTCCGCCGCAGGCACCTCTAAACCGAGCTCTCTGCCGCGCAACACCATATGGGCAAGGCGAGGATGGATACCCAGCTCCCGGGCGGCCTTGCCATGATCGGTAATGGCACCATCCGCAGCCAGCATGTCCAGCCACTGCAGCAACGCCACTGCCTGCTGCCAGTGGGCCTGTGGCGGCTCATCGATCCACGCCACACTCGCGGCCTCACGGGCACCCCACTGGGCGAGTTCCAGCACCAGGGGTGCGAGGTCTGCCTCCAGAATCTCTGGCGGCGTGTACTCCGCAAGGCCGAACTGTTCCGATTCATTCCACAACCGGTAACAGATCCCAGGCTCTACCCGTCCCGCCCGGCCTTTTCTCTGTTCCGCGGAGGCCCGTGACACCCGGCCGGTCACCAAACGGGTCATACCACTGTTGGGGTCAAATACCGCACGGCGCTGCTGGCCGCTGTCGATCACTACCCGCACGCCTTCGATGGTCAGACTGGTTTCAGCAATGGCTGTGGCCAGCACCACTTTGCGCTGGCCTTCAGGCGGCGGAGAGATGGCCTGATCCTGTTGCTCCGATTTCAGGTTGCCATAGAGGGGTGCGATAAGCACATTGCCCGCCAGTTGTCCCCGAAGCTGTTGCTCCACGCGCCGGATCTCCCCGGCGCCCGGAAGAAACACCAACACGGATCCGGTCTGATCCACCAGTGCCTCCTGAATGACCGCCGCCACCTGATCCACCACCCGGGTATTACGGGCCAGCGGACGGTACAACACCTCCACCGGAAAGGCCCGGCCTTCACTGGTGATGACCGGCACATCCCCGAGCACCCTGGCAATCGGGGCGGTCTCCAGGGTTGCCGACATCACCAGCAACCGAAGATCCTCTCGCAGCGCCTGCTGGGATTCCCGCACCAGGGCCAGACCAAGATCCGCCTGCAGGGAACGCTCGTGAAACTCGTCAAAAATCACTACTGCATAATCTTCCAGCATCGGATCGGCCTGGATCAGGCGGGTCAGGATGCCCTCGGTGACTACCTCAATCCGGGTTGCACTGGAGACGCGGGTATCCAGCCGGGTCCGGTAACCAACGGTCTGGCCTGCCTTTTCATTGAGCTGCTTTGCCATAAAGCGTGCAGCAGACCGGGCTGCCAGACGCCTTGGCTCCAGCATCAGGATCCTGCCTTCCTGTCGCCAGGGCGCGTCCAGAAGAGCGAGGGGGACACGGGTGGTCTTGCCGGCCCCGGGCGGGGCCTGCAGGAGAGCGGTGTTGGTCTGGCCCAGGGCCCGTTTCAGCGCTGGAAGGATGGCGTCTATGGGGAGCATCGATGTCCGGGCGGTGGTTTATCTCGGCAGAGACCAGAACTTCGAAAGAATCAGGAGCGGGCCCGTTCGTGATTTGCCTTTGCCCACTGGTAGATACGCTCGAAGGCTTCAGCCAGGTGTTCGGGATTATGCGGTGGCTGAATCACGGCAGCAAGCTCGCCATCGGGGTTCAGCAAGGCGAAATGGCCACTGTGGTCCACCAGCAATTCACCATCCACCTCCCGGTGCACGAACACCGCGCTCAGGCTTTTGGCCAGGGCACGCAACGTTTCCAGATCCCCGGTCAGTCCATGAAAATGCTCGCCAAAGAAATCGGTGTACTCCCTCAGCTTCTCCGGGGTGTCATGCTCTGGATCAGCGCTCACCAGCAGATAATCCGGTTGCGGCAGCTCGTCTGACAACAGCTGTTCCGTACGGCGCAGGTTCGCCATGGCCGCCGGGCAGATGTCCGGACAGTTGGTGTAGCCCACAAAGGCAAAGGTCCAGCGCCCCTTCAGGCTTTCCCGGGTCACCGTCTCGCCATTCTCATTCGTCAATGTGAACTCGGCCAGTTGCCGGGGCTGATCATACACATAGGTATTCAACTCTGTCAGCTCCGGTGCAGGCACCGGTTCCTGGCTACCAATCAGAAACACCTGGCGACCAACAACAAGGCCAAAGATCAGAAGCACAACCAACAGGAGACTGAAGAGGGTAAGGCGAATAGAGCTGTTCATGGGACGTCCAGTTCAACTACGGAGTAGCGGGTGGGGACGGCTTTCCGAAACACGCTGTAAATACATCCATGTACGCTCGGCTCCGCCATCCATGGCTCCGCACGGTTTCGGAAAGCCGCCCCCACCCGCTCTGGCAGAGTCGTGAATTCAGAAAAACACAAAATGGTCCACAAGCAATACCACAAACAGCGCCATCAGGTAAGTGATGGAATACTTGAAGGTATTCAAAGCGACCCGTCGATCATCGCCTTTCAAGAGCCGGACAGCGTACTGCAGGAAGCGCAGCCCAAGGACCAGGGCGCCAGCCAGGTAGATCCAGCCGGACATGCCTGTGACAAATGGTAGCAGGCTGACAGCCAGCAGCATCAGGGTGTAAAGCAGGATGTGGAGCTCGGTGAACTTGTTGCCGTGGGTAACCGGCAGCATGGGAATGCCGGCTTTGGCGTATTCCTCCTTGCGGTGAATCGCCAGGGCCCAGAAGTGCGGCGGGGTCCAGGCAAAGATGATCAGCACCAGGAGCAGGGCGTGGCCTTCCACCTGACCAGTGACCGCGGTCCAGCCAAGGAGCGGGGGCATGGCACCGGCCAGACCCCCAATGGTGATGTTCTGGGGCGTGGCCCGTTTCAGGAACAGGGTGTAGACACCCGCATAACCAACCAGGGACGCCAGGGTCAGCCAGGCGGTCAGGTGGTTCACCTGCCACATGAGCACCGCCATGCCGACACAGGCAAGGATAATCGCGAACAGGACGGCGTCCAGCGGTGAAATCTTTCCAGTTGCTACCGGCCGTTTGCGGGTGCGGGCCATTATGGTGTCAATCTTCTGGTCCACCACATGGTTAACCACAGCCGCGGCCCCCGCCAGCAGGGCAATACCCAGATTACCCCAGAACAGGACGCCCCAGCCGGGCACACCCGGCGCCGCCAGTAACATGCCGATCACCGACGTCAGGATCATCAGCGCAACCACCCTGGGCTTGGTCAGCTCCAAGTAGTCCCGCCAGGAAATGGTTGTTCTGGATTCGCTCGCAATTGCCTGGGCCGGCAGTGCTTCCACTTGCTCGCTCATGCCGTAACCTCCTGGTTCATTGTTGTTGTGTGTGTTGCGGTTTCAGTGTGCGTTGTCGGTAACAGCTGATGCTGCCAGATTAAATGAATGACTGACAGGAGCAATCCGGCACCCATGGCGTTATGGGCAACGGCGATGGACAAGGGAATATTGAACAGGACATTGGCCAGCCCAAGTAGAATCTGAGCGCTCAGAACCGCTGCCACCAGCCGGATGGCATTGTCCAGGCCGGTTTCACCACGACGGCGCCACATCAGGGTCAGCAACGCGGCAAAGTACACCAGCACCACCATGGCGCCCACCCTATGCGTCAGATGAATGGCCACCCTCCCGTCAGCCGTCAGTTGACCACCAAGATAGTTCGGACCTACATGCTGGGTGACATCAAAGCCGTGGCGAAAATCCATACCCTCGGGCCACCACTGGCCCTGACAGGTGGGCAGATCGGTGCAGGCCACAGCAGCATAATTGGCTGCAGTCCAGGCACCGAGGGCGATCTGCATAACCACCAGCAGAAGCCCGCCATAAAGCCAGGGCCGGAATCCTGCCAAGGCACCAGCCCCCGTTTGTTCTCGCGCCGCCTCAGCGTTTGCCCGCCGCCTCAGCCGCAGGGTGAGCAGGGTAAGCAGACTGAGGGTGGTAAAGCCACCCAGCAGGTGCAGCGCCACCACCTGCGGCCACAGCTTCAGGGTGACCGTCCACATGCCGAAGGCACCCTGCAGAATGATAAAACCCGCAATGAACAAAGGCAGCTTCACCGGCACACCACAGCGCCGATGGCGAATCGCATAGGCGGCCAGGCCGAACACCAGAAGCCCGAGAGTTCCGGCGGCATAACGGTGAATCATTTCCGGCCAGCCTTTTTCAACATCCACCGGTGTTTCCGGGAAACGCGCGTTGGCAATGGCAATACTGGATTCACTCTGGGGAACCGTCAGAAATCCATAACACCCGGGCCAATCGGGACAACCAAGCCCCGCATGCACCAGTCGGGTCCATGCTCCGAGCATGATCACCACAACGGCCAACATAACCGCAAGCGTTGCCCACTTGGCCATGACCCGGGCCGCAGGCGGCGGTGAAAGGGATGACTGATTCAAGGCTGACCCTCCGGCTCTGGGCATTAACCGATCTGCGACAGTTTGAGAAGTCGCTTCAGGTCCTCAAGCATGTCTTTACCTGAATGCTCGGAACCGTAATGCATCATCATGTTGCCAAAGGGGTCCACCAACAGAATTCGTGGTTCAGTTGCTGGCTCGACGCCTGACGGCCAGGCAGGCTGGGAGCCAGCAGCTGGAACAAGCCGCTCCATTGAGCTGTATTCCCGGGGCCAGCGGGCCTGCAGATCGGCTGGGACGCTGCCCAGTACCGCCGCCCGTGAAACCCGGTGGGCGTTTTTGCCCAGGGCAATATTCACCTGGCGGGCAAGATAGAGCAACTCCTCACACTGGCTGCCGCACTCAGCGGCAACGACAATCATCATCCAGTTCGGGTCGACCACCTCCGGTCCGAAGCGCTCGGCCAGCGGGGCACCCGTTGATGCTTCCAGGTTCAGAGCAGACACAGGTGCCACAGGCTTGAGCAGGACACCATTGTTGGTGTGGCCAGCAGGATTCAGCCAGCCGGTGTAAAACATGATGGTTGCGACAATCATCGGGCCAAACCCCAGAGCAAACAGAAGGAAGGCGGTCCGGCGGCCACGGCGGGCCTGTTCCGGGGTTGGTCCTTCATTCTGCTTCTGGTCGGATATCCGGTTAGCCATCGTCATTGTCATTATTGGCTCCTGTCTTTCGGTAACTCGCTACTACAGTCAATATAGTCAGCGCCACGGCCAGCGCAAACCATTGGGTTGCATATCCATAATGGGTTTGTGGTCCCATAAGATCCGGCTCCCAGTCGGCCCGGTAAGCGCCGGGCTGTTGGCCGCCGGAGAGGCGGACAATCCTGCCGGGAAGCTCCGGAATTTCGGCGCGGGCCGCCTCTTCGGAGAGGCTTTGCACTCGCCGGGGCCATTGGCCACCTACTGCTGGCTGGTCCACCAGTACCGGCGGCACCGGGTAATCGCTGATCCGCCCCTCCAGCGTGAAAACGCCTTCCGGCGAGGAAACTTCCGGAAGCTGGTCCCGGGTCCGGAGCGCTTGCACCCAGCCGCGATTGACCACCACCGGCGGACCTGCAAAGGGGCGAAACTCGGTAAGGACTTCATACCCGGGCACACCGTCCCGGGTCCGGTTATCCAGAAGCCAACTCCGGTTTCCGTAAAGACCGGTCAGGGTCACCGGCCGGCCATTGCTCAGATCCCGAGCCACCATGTCGGACCAATCCAGGTTTTCAGCCTCCTGTTGCCACTGATCCAGCAGTAGCTGTTTCTCCGCTGCCCGGTTGAGCTGCCAGATACCCAGGCTGATCAGAACCGGCAGGAAGACCCCACTGAATACCAGCAACCGCCAGTCGAACTGCCAGTGGCGGCGTTGGCGCTGCGAATCAGACATGCTCTGCTATAGTGACCTCATCGAGTCCGGAAAACCTTCCGGACCGTACATTCACAACACCAATAAAAACAGGAAGCCCCATGCTCAAGGCCGTTATCGTTGTGTTGATGCTTGCCGTCGTGGTCAGCCTGTTCAGTGGCCTGTTCTTTCTCATCAAGGATGGTGGCAAAACCAATCGGGTGGTGAACTCCCTGGCGGTTCGGGTCACGCTTAGCATACTGCTCCTGGCGGTGATTCTTATTGCGCTCTGGCAAGGGAGCCTGACGTTGAATCCGACTCCCTGACCCGGTACGTCATATGATGTAGACAAACACGAACAGACCCAGCCACACCACATCCACGAAATGCCAGTACCACGCCGCGGCCTCGAAACCGAAATGACTGTCGGCGGTGAAATGGCCCTTATTGATGCGCATCAGCATGATGAACAGCATCAGCGTTCCCAGTGTCACATGGGCACCGTGAAAACCGGTCAACATGAAGAAGGTGCTGCCGTAGATACCAGACTCCAGCGTCAGATTCAGATCCTGGTACGCGTGCATGTACTCCTCGGCCTGCAGCACCAGAAAGCCGACGGCCAACAGAATCGTGGCAATCATCCAGATCTTGACCTTGGCCCGGTTGCCCGCTTTCAGCGCATGATGAGCAACGGTGATGGTGAACGAAGAGGTCACCAGCAAAATGGTGTTTATCAGCGGCAGGCCCCAGGGTCCGATGATGGCATCTGCCGGGGGATAGGCCTGGGGGTCCGGAGTCTGAATCAGCGGCCAGGTAGCCTGGAAACCCTCCCAGAGCATATTTGAGCTGCCCCGGTCCCCCTCACCGCCCAGCCACGGCACGGCGAACACCCGGACATAGAACAGGGCGCCGAAAAAGGCCGCAAAGAACATGACCTCGGAAAAAATGAACCAGCTCATCCCCCAACGGAATGACCGATCCATCTGCGGGCTGTAGAGCCCCGCCCGGCTTTCCCGGATAACATTGCCAAACCAGCCGAACAGCATGTAGGCCATGATCAATGCGCCAACCAGGAACATGATCCAGGCACCCGTGGTGCTTTCACCCTGTTGTCCGTTGACCATGATGGACGCGGCACCGTAAAGGGTTACCCCCAGGCCGACCGTGGCAATGATCGGCCACTTGCTTTGTTCCGGAACGTAATAGCTCTGGTTCTCCGCCATGACAATCTCCGATGGCTCGTTCGTTATTAATTGTTGTTGTCGTGCAGCAAATACAAACTCACGCCCTCACTTCACTTCCGGCGGTGTCGCGAAGGTGTGGTAAGGCGCCGGTGACGGCACTGTCCACTCAAGGCCTTCAGCTCCATCCCAGGGCTTGGCTGACGCTTTCTTGCCACCCTTGATGCACTTGACCACGATCAACAGGAACAGCAGTTGGGTGGCGCCGAACATGAACGCGCCAATGCTGGAGACCATGTTGAAATCGGCAAACTGAAGCGCGTAATCCGGAATCCGCCGGGGCATGCCCGCCAGCCCCAGGAAGTGCATGGGGAAGAAGGCCAGGTTCATGCCAACGAATGACAGCCAGAAATGGGTCTTGGCCAGGGTTTCGTCGTACATGTGGCCCGTCCATTTGGGGAGCCAGAAGTAGGCAGAGGCAAAGATCCCGAAGATCGCACCCGGCACCAGCACATAGTGGAAATGGGCAACCACAAAGTAGGTATCGTGATACTGGAAATCAGCTGGCGCAATCGCCAGCATCAGACCCGAGAAGCCACCAATGGTGAACAGGATCACAAAAGCCACCGCAAACAGCATCGGCGCCTCGAAACTGAGCGAACCCCGGAACATGGTGGCCACCCAGTTGAACACCTTCACCCCAGTGGGGACGGCGATCAGCATGGTGGCGTACATGAAGAACAACTGGCCGGTAATGGGAATGCCTACGGTAAACATGTGGTGCGCCCAGACCACGAACGAAAGGAGGGCAATGGCGCCGACCGCATAGACCATGGAAGCGTAGCCAAACAGCGGCTTTCGGGAAAATGCCGGGATGATGTGGGAAACCGCCCCGAACGCCGGCAGGATCATGATGTACACCTCGGGGTGTCCGAAGAACCAGAATACATGCTGGAACAGCACGGGATCGCCGCCGCCGGAGGCATCAAAGAAGCTGGTACCGAAGTTGATGTCCATCAGCATCATGGTCACCACACCCGCCAGAACCGGCATGACCGCAATCAGCAGGAATGCGGTGATCAGCCAGGTCCAGACGAACAGGGGCATTTTCATCAGGGTCATGCCTGGTGCCCGCAGGTTCAGGATGGTGGCAATTACGTTGATGGCACCCATGATCGAGGAAATACCCATGATATGGACGGCAAATATGAAGAAAGTGGTACTTGGCGGCCCGTAAGTGGTCGACAGGGGCGCGTAGAAAGTCCAGCCAAAGTTGGGTGCGCCGCCTTCCATAAAGAGGGTCGAAACCAGGATCAGGAAGGCGCAGGGCAGCAACCAGAAGCTCCAGTTGTTCATCCGTGGCAAGGCCATATCGGGTGCGCCGATCATTAGCGGAATCATCCAGTTGGCCAACCCCACAAAGGCCGGCATGACCGCGCCAAACACCATGATCAGTCCGTGCATGGTGGTCATCTGGTTGAAGAATTCCGGCTGCACTATCTGCAGCCCGGGCTGGAACAGTTCCGCCCGGATAACCATGGCCATGGTTCCACCCAGCAGGAACATGGTGAAACTGAATATCAGGTACATTGTCCCGATATCCTTGTGGTTTGTGGTCAGCAGCCATCGGCTGAAGCCTTTTGCCGGGCCGTGATGATGATCCTGGGCGTGGGTATCTGCAACCGCACTCATGAAAACCCCCGTTACCGCCATTTATCGTGGCTGGTGATATCTGTTATCTGGCGTTGATTACTGCTGGTTCTTGTAATCAAAGATCTGTTTTGGTGTAACCATCTCGCCGGTGCTGTTACCCCAGGCGTTTCGCTCATAGGTAATCACTGCGGCCAGGTCCACCTCGCTCAATTGATTGCCAAAGGCCTGCATCGCGGTGCCAGATTTACCATTCACAACGATGTCAATGTGCGCCGCCATATCTCCGGTCGCGATCTGGCTGCCTTTAAGCGCTGGAAATGCCGGAGGCGCACCGCTGCCATCAGCCTGGTGACAAGCGGCGCAAGCAGTTTGATAGGCCTTTTCGCCTCGCTCCATCAGCTCGGCCATGGTCCAGTCTTTCTGGGTCAATTCACGCTCTTTCTCGGCTGCCGCCTTCTGCTCGGCCACAAAGGCAGCGTATTCTTCCTGAGGCACAGCCTTGACCACCACGGGCATGAAACCGTGGTTCTTTCCGCAGAGTTCGGTGCACTGGCCACGATAAGTACCGGGCTCATCCACTCGGGTCCAGGTCTCGTTGATGAAGCCAGGGATGGCGTCTTTCTTCACACCAAAGTCCGGCACCCACCAGGAGTGGATCACATCGTTGGCTGTCACCAGGAAGCGAACCTTCTTGCCCACCGGAATCACCAGCGGGTTGTCGACTTCCAGAAGATAGTTTTCGCCCTTGGTCTGACGGTTTGCTATCTGGTCTCCAGGGGTGGACAGGTTCGAGAAGTACCCAAAGTCCTCGTTGATATACTCGTACTGCCACTTCCACTGGTATCCGGTGACCTTGATATCCACCTCAGATTCCGTGGAGTCGTACATGTCCACCAGCGTGGCAGTGGCAGGAATCGCCATAACCACCAAGATGACAAAGGGTATGATGGTCCAGAGAATCTCGACCACGGTGTTTTCGTGGAAGTTGGCGGGTTTGGCGCCCTGGGATTTTCGATGGGCGAAGATGGACCAGAACATGACACCGAATACCGCCACGCCGATGACGACGCAGATCCAGAGTATGGTCATGTGAAGGTCAAAAATTTCGTTACTGGTGCCGGTCACCCCCGGGGTCATGTTCAGTGTCCAGTCCGCCATGGACCAGGCGGGGAACATCAGACCGCCTAAAAGGGCACCTGCCCGCTGAGCGTGCACGCGCATACTGTGTCTCCACAGAGTGTTATTCTTGTCGGATTTTGCGTTATCCCTCCGATCTGACTGGCGCTCGCATACACCGGAAAAACCAGAGAGGAAGCCTACTTACGGATACATCAGTTCCGAGTATAGACACAGATCAAGAAAAGACTAAAAAATCGGCTAAACCCAAAAAAGCTAACCACGAATTTTTAAGAAGCAAAAGGAATATGACTTTTAATCTGCCGGCAACCGACCGGCGCCTCTGGGCACTGGCCTGGCCATTAATGCTCACCAACCTCACTGTCCCGTTACTGGGGCTGGTGGACACCGCCGTGCTCGGGCACCTTGAGAGCCCGGAGTATTTGGGCGCGGTCGCCGTTGGTGCCAACCTCTTCAGCATTCTTTACTGGACCTTCGGCTTCATGCGCATGGGCACCACCGGGCTGGCAGCCCAGGCCTGGGGCAAGCGGGACAGCTTCAGCCAGGTCGCGTTGCTGCTGCGCTCGGTGCTGCTGGCGACCGGCATCGGGCTGCTACTGATATTGTTCCACCAGCCCCTGATCCGGATTGGATTAGCCTTGATGAACCCCAGCGAGGGCGTGACGGAACTGGCCGCCGAGTACGCAGCCATTCGTATCTGGAGTGCACCGGCGGTACTGTGCCAGTACACCCTGGTTGGCTGGCTGATCGGTACCCAGTTTCCCAGGGGCCCGATGCTGATGCTGATTGCCGCCAACGGCCTCAATATTGTCTTGGACATTCTGTTTGTCACCGTTTTTGGCTGGAACAGCCGGGGCGTGGCCATCGCAACGGTCATCGCCGAATACGGAGCCGCCACCATTGGCTTTATGATTGTGCTGACCCGAATGCCGGAGGGCCAGACTCTCACCCGGGCACTGTTCGGCTCGCTCGGCGATTACCTGAAGATTCTCCAGGTAAACCGTTACATCATGGTCCGCACCATTGCGCTGTTGCTGGTACTGGCATTCTTTACCGCACAGGGTGCACGCCAGGGCGACACTATCCTGGCGGCCAATGCGGTCCTCATCACCTTCCTGTTGCTGATTTCCAATGCCCTGGACGGTTTTGCCAACGCTGCTGAAGCCCTGATTGGTGAAGCCATCGGCAAAGGCAGCCGGCGGCGATTCCGGGTGGTTTTTCGAAGTGCCCTGAGATGGTCACTGTGGGGCGCCCTGTTACTCACCATCGTGTTTGTTGCCGGCGGACACCTGCTGATCGCACTGCTCACGGGGATTGAGGAGGTGAGGACCACCGCGTGGCGTTACCTGCCCTGGCTCTGGCTATTGCCGTTTACCGCGGTATGGGGCTTTCTTCTTGATGGCGTGTTTATCGGCGCAACCCGGACCCGTGACATGCAGAACACGATGCTGTTCTCTGCTCTGGGGGTGTTTGCACCGGCCTGGTGGCTGACCACGGATTGGGGCAATCACGGGCTCTGGTTCTCGTTGATCTCCCTGATGGTCGCCCGAGCCCTCAGCATGGGGTGGCTGTGCTGGTCTCATACCCGGAACGGACGATGGTTCGAGAGCCAGTGATGAGGATTCAATCTGTAACATTACGACTGTGTATTTTCACAGTGCCGGAAAAGCAGCTGGCCAAATCTCGGCTACACTTGTCAGAAAAGGCAGGCACGATATGGTAGCCAGCCCTGATCTCCTGCCCGGGAACTCGTTGCTAACAGCTGCTGACAACGGGAGGCGCCTTGCGACCTCAATTTGTTCAAACATTGGCATCTCCTGAAATGACACCACAGGTAGTCCTCGAAATTATTGACCAGGCACGGCGAAAGGAAGCCCGTTCCGGCACCTTCCTCAGGCAACTGCATGAGAAGGTTGCCGAGTTGCCCTCTGCCGTCACCATCGAGGGCTACCAGCCAGCCACCTGCCTGTTTCAGTTTGTTGTTGAATACATTGAAATGGCGCCGAGGCTGATCGAATGCGTGGAAGCCTGCGCCCGGGAGGCAGGTAAAGCGGACCTGTTTGAACCGTTTGTCAGTGCCGCCATCCGTTACTTCACCCAGCCCTCAGCATTGCTCGTCCGTTATGACGGTCTCGATGGCCTTCTGATCCGCGCCTATCTGTGTCATCGGCTGATGGAAGAAATGTATGAAAACAACCGCTGCACCCGGGCCAGCGAGCTGGTGGATATCGAAGCAACTCGTGCTAACCTGCTCGCTCACCGGCTGATTGGCGAGCCTTTTGCCAATGAACTGGACGATTCGATTACCGTGACCTTGTTGCAGATAGCAGGCACGCCGGATTATTACGAGCTCAACCTCGACCCCTTCGTCGAACAGGTTAACAACGCCGCATGGGACTGGATGCGGCATTATTGGGAAAATCTGCTGGTAAGGAACCACATTCGATTCTCCCTCGGTTCCGGCCTGTCCTGACAGGTTTTGAGGATTGATGAGACCATCAGCGATAGCATTGACGGCGGCACTGATCATGACTGCCGTGCCCCTGGCAGCGACTTCATCCGAGCTATCTGTGACCGTTACCCAGAGTGGCAGCGCCGAACCCGTGACAGGTGCAGTAATTTCTATCGCCACCTTCCGGAAGGTGGCGCCGGTTTCCGCCGAAATCTACCAGCAGAATCGCGCGTTCCACCCCCACCTACTCGTGATTCCTGTCGGTTCCAGTGTCGATTTTCCCAACCGTGACAACACCCAGCACCATGTCTATTCTTTCTCGCCAGCCAAGACCTTCAACATCGAACTCTATGCCGGGCGCCCGGAGGCACCCATTGTTTTTGATAAACCCGGGATTGTTGAGTTGGGCTGCAACATACACGACCACATGCGGGCGTTTATTATCGTTACTGATACAGCGGCCATAGGCCAGACCAATGAATCGGGCCAGGTCACCCTTGCCATCGACCCGAAATACGCTGAGGGCGGCGAGGCCAGGATAGAATTGCAGGTCTGGCATCCTCGACTACCGGACAATACCCGGCCGGTGGTCCGTGAAGTCGACCTCGGCCAGCCGGCGAACATCACTCTCAGTCTTGAACCCGAGCCTGCGACCGATGGCTCACTGGATCGCCTGCAGCAACGTTTCCGGGAGCTTTAATGGCATTTGCGTCTCGCCTCGGGTTCCGCGGCCGGCTCATTACCGCAATGATCTCCCTGGTGGCGCTGGTCAGCCTGGTGATCGTTGCCCTGCTGATGGTGTACCTCTTCGAGGATGAAAAGAACCGGGCACTGCAACAACTCACCATCGGTGAGCGGCTGACCAGGGAGGTCATTGAGCGGCGTACTGATCTTGAGCTCTCCCGCCTCAGCGTACTGGTTCAGGATTTCGGCTTCCGCTCTGCCGTGGCCAGCGGCGATGCGGCGACCATCGGCAGCACACTGGAGAACCACAGCGGTCGGGTTGGTGCCGGTTTTGCCCTGCTGCTGGATGGCGACGGGGAAGTACTGGCCTCGACCTTGAACCGCAGGCTCCCGGACATATCCTCCGAACAACTGGCCAGCGCCCGTCGTAACGGTTTCGCCCGATCGTTGCTGGCCATTGACGGCCGGGGCTACGAGGTTCTTGTTATTCCGGTTGAAGCGCCTGGACTGCGCGCCTGGCTGGTGACCGGCTTTGCCATGGACCAAACCCTGGCGGAGGTTATTGCGCGGCTCAGTGGCACCTCTGTCATCTTCCGGGCCCGGTCCGAAGACACCGTCGAATTCAGAAATTTCGCCGCCACCACCGGCATTGATAACAACCTTCAACAGGAGCTCACGCGGGCATCCGGTGACCAGAACTTCCTAGAAAGTGCCGGATATTTCACCCGGATCATCAATCTTGGCGAGTCGGCTTCCCCCTCCATTCAGGCGGTCCTGCTGATCAGCCGCGATGCCAGCCTCCAGAATTACTACAAGCGTGCGGTGGAAATCGGCTTGCTGGTGACCGCCATACTGATTTTCGCCATCCTGCTGGCGCTGGTGATTGCCCGCACTCTGGGGCGCCCGGTGCTGCAACTGGCAAACTACGCCCGGGCTATAGGTGAGGGCGACACCCCCACAGCCCCGGCTATCCGGGCCGGCGGCGAACTGACCCAACTTCGGGATGCCCTGCGGGACATGCTGCTGAGGTTGCGGGACCGGGAAGCCCAGATTCGCTACGCCGCAACGCACGATGAGGTCACCGGGCTCGGCAACCGGAACGCACTGATGCACGCCGCCAGCGAGCTGTTCAAGGAAAACGGTCAAGGCACTCTAATCGGTATCCGGCTGAACGATCTCTCCGACATCAACGATACCCTGGGTCTGGAATTCGGGGATAAAGTGCTGGGCGGAACCTCACGGCGTCTGCAGCAGGAACTCCCGGATGCCCGGATCATCGCACGCACCGGGGGCGGCGAGTTTCTTGCCCTGATCCCCTCTTTGACGCCAGTGGAGCTTGATCGCAGGGCCGGGCAACTGCACGACCTGATCGAATCACCGTTACAGATCGACCAGACACCCTTTTCCCTGCGCATTACCATGGTTAGTCTGGAGTTACCGGAGGATGCCGCCAATACCAACGAACTTCGCCGCCGTCTAAACCTCACCTTCGAGCAAGCCGAAACCCATGCAGAACCCTATACCCGCTACCAGCCGGGGCAGGACGAGAGCCACCTCAGAGAACTGAAACTGATCACCGACCTGCATACCGCCATCCTCAACAACGGGCTGCACATGAACTACCAGCCCAAACTGGACAATCGCACCGGCGAACTGGTTCAGGTGGAGGCCCTGGTGCGCTGGATTCACCCGGAGCTCGGTTTTATCTCACCCGAGGAGTTCATTTTTCTCGCAGAGCAATCCGGACAGATCCACGACCTGACCGCCCATATCCTCCAGCGCGTAGCCGGAGATGCCCGCCAGTGGCATAAGCAGGGCGTTGACGCCGGGGTGGCCATTAACCTGTCCGCCATGGACCTGACCTGGCCAGCACTGACCCGGCATATTGCCGACACCTTCCAGAACTGGCACCACAACATGGAGCGCATCACCCTGGAAGTGACCGAGGGCGCCCTGATGGAGGATCCGGACGAAGCCATGGCCACCCTGGAGAGGCTCAGGGATTTGGGCGTGACCCTGTCAGTTGATGACTTCGGCACCGGTTATTCCTCATTGTCGCAACTGCGTAAGCTGCCAGTGCAGGAGTTGAAGATCGACAAGTCGTTCGTGCTGAAGCTGGATTCCGAGCCCCAGGACCAGCTGATTGTCCGGTCCACCATCGATATGGCCCATGGCCTCGGGCTGAAAGTAGTGGCCGAGGGCATCGAAAACCTGAAGGCCTGGCAGCTGCTGCAATACTGGGGCTGCGACCTGGGCCAGGGCTTCTACCTGAGCCGCCCGGTTTCTGCCGATGATCTGGCGGAGACCGCAAGATCACTGGCAGCCCGCAAACAGGAACTGACCGAACCAAACCCGGAGTATTCGGAATGAGAAATTGGCCTCTGGTTTCGTTGGTGGCGGCTCTCCTTGCTGCACCCGCGGCGATAGCTGACATCGGCAGTCGAATCTGGGGCACCGGAGGCGTCACCACCATTGAAGGCAGTGCCGGCGGCGGCCTGGTGCCCTGGGCCCTGCTGGGCAGTTACGCCAGCGATGAAGAGTGGGGTGGTACCCTGGCAATCAGCCGTGCCAAAGTCGATGACTACAGCCTGTCCGTGACCGGCGCCGGGCTCAACTGGAACAACCGGATTGAGCTCACCGTGGCGCAACAGACCCTGGATCTGGACAGCCTGGTGTTCACTCTCAAGGACAGTTTCGGGCTGGAGCAGGACGAACTGCGCCAGAATATCTTCGGCGCCAAAGTCCGGCTTGCCGGTGATGTCCTGTACAGCCCATGGGGCCAGTGGTCAGCCGGTGTGCAGCACAAGCGCCTGCAGGATTTCACCGTTCCGGGGGCGATCGGCGCCCGGGATGACAGTGGCACCGATGTGTATGTCAGTGGCAGCAAGCTGTTTTTTGCGGCCCTGATGGTGCGCAACCTGCTGGTTAACCTCACCGCCCGGAGCACCCGGGCCAATCAGGGCGGCCTGCTCGGTTTCGGCGGCGACCGTAACAACAGCTACGAATTGATGATGGAGGGCAGTGTCGGGCTGTTCCTTAACCGCCAGTGGCTGGTGGGCGCCGAATACCGGCAAAAACCGGACAACCTGGGCTTTGCCGCCGAAGATCACTGGTGGGACCTGTTCGTGGCCTGGGTTCCGGATCGGCGCCTGGCCGTTACAGCTGCCTTGGTCAACCTGGGTGACGTGGCCACGCTGGAGGACCAGCAGGGCCTGTACCTGTCTCTACAGGGGAGTTTCTGATCATGCTTTCTTTAAAACTGCACTCCAGCGCCTTGACCATGATGCTGGCAGCCGCGCTCATG
This sequence comes from Marinobacter guineae, assembly GCF_002744735.1. Taxonomy (GTDB): domain Bacteria; phylum Pseudomonadota; class Gammaproteobacteria; order Pseudomonadales; family Oleiphilaceae; genus Marinobacter; species Marinobacter guineae. The sequence continues at coordinate 679,324 of NZ_KZ319340.1, forward strand.
CTCGGTGGCTGCCAGGCGCTGGACTCCCAGCCCGAGCCCAGCCTGTACCAGCAGCTCGGAGAACGGGCCGGCATTGCCGATGTTGTTGAGGATCTGCTTTACCTGATCGTGGAGGACGAACGCATCAATCACCAGTTCAAAGGAATTGATGTAGTGCAGTTCCACCGCAACCTGACCGACCAGCTGTGCCAGCTCAGTGGTGGGCCCTGTACCTACACCGGCCGGGAAATGCGGGAGCTGCATGCAGACATGGCCATCACCAATACCCAGTTCAATGCCCTGGCCGAGAACCTGATACTCGCGATGGAGGAGAACAACATACCCACCGGTGCCCAGAACAGGCTGATCAAACAGCTTCTGCCACTTTATCCGGACATTCGAAATCTTTGAGAGCCCCTTATAAAAGGGTAAGCTGTGCGGCTCATCTGACCACTGCCGATCCAGCCAGAAATGGAGACCCGCACCTTGCTCGAAAACGCTGATCTGGGAAAACTGATTATTCGCCTGACCCTTGGCGGCCTGATGCTGTTCCACGGTATTGCCAAACTGCTCAACGGCGTTGGTTTCATTGAGAGCGAGCTGGCCAGCCATGGGCTGCCTACCTTCCTGGCCTACGGGGTTTTCGTGGGCGAAATCATTGCCCCTCTAATGGTGCTTCTGGGCTACCAGACCCGCATTGGCGCCCTGCTGATCGTGTTCAATATGCTGGTGGCGATTGCGCTTGTGCATGCCAACGAATTGCTGGCCCTTGGCCGCAGTGGAGGCTGGGCGCTGGAGCTCCAGGGTTTCTTCCTGTTCACAGCGGTGGCAGTGATTTTCCTCGGGCCGGGGCGTTACAAACTGAAGAACTGACTGCTCTGGTCAGACGCCGGGGACCGACGCCTCCCTGAGTCCACGGGCAACCATCACCCGGTTACGGCCCGATTCCTTGGCTGCATACAGCGCGTCATCGGCCTGCCGGATCAGCTCGTGGGCTTCCATGCCCTGAGTGGGCACGAGGGTGGCGACACCCACACTGACGGTCAGGCTGACCGGCGCCACCCCCTCTCCGGAATGCACCGGGGAGCGGGCAATTGCCTGGCGAACCCGCTCGGCAACCTGAACTGCGCCTTCTTCCGGCGTTGCCGGCAGCAGGATACTGAACTCCTCGCCGCCATAACGGGCCAGCAGATCCCCCGTTCTCTGGACTTCGGCGGCGCACAGGGCCGCCACTTCGGTCAGGCAGTCATCGCCCACCAGGTGCCCCAGTTCATCGTTTACCCGCTTGAAGTGATCGATATCCAGCAACAGCATGCTTAACGGATGGCTGTGGCGGAGAGCCCGCTTCCACTCGTCTTCCAGCTTTTCGTCAAACTGACGTCGGTTGGCGACATGCGTCAGACCATCAGTCAGGCTGATCGCCTTGAGTTGCTCGTTCGCACGCTCCAGCTCCTCGGTACGCTCCTGAACCCGCATTTCCAGGGTCTGGTTCGCCTGTTGCTGAATAACCAACGCCTGCTCCTGGGCTTCCTGCCGTCTGCGACGCTCAAGATTGATCCGGTAGGCCATGGCAAAGGAAAGCAGGATCACTTCCAGGGCTACACCGACCTGGGGCACGAATTCCGTCAGGAAACTGCGGGGCATAACCCCAAGCTTGCTCAAAGCCAGAATCAGGTGGCCAATCAGCAACGGCGTCCAGGCCAGCACATAGAAGCCACCCAGAATCTGGCCTTTGCGCCAGACCTGAACGCCAATCAGCCAGGCCGCTGGAGTTGCCAGCGCAGCCAGGACGCTGACCAACACAATACCGGCCTGGTATGAGCCAAAAAGGCCGAACAGTAACGAAAAGACAGCGCCCGCGCGAACGAACTGCAGGAACCGGTAACTGGTCAGGCTATAAAGGCGGACGTTCAGAAACCTGAGGGTAAATGTGACGGCAAAAAACAGGGCAAGGCTGATGGCCGGTACCGTGAAGTACCGGTTGATCCCGGGTAAATCCGGCCACAACCACTGGAACAGCAGGCCATGGAAATTCAATTGGACCAGTCCGGTGGCAACAACGGTCAGCACGTACCAGAGATAGGTGGAGTGGCGGACAATCACGAACAGGAACAGGTTATACAGCGCCATCGCAATGATGATGCCCAGAAATACCGTTTGCCACCCATAGGACAACTGCTCATTGGCCAGAAAATCGGCCGAGGGCGTGACCGCCACGGGAATTTGCACAGAACCGAGGGTTTTCACCCGCACGAAGGCTGTCACCGGTTCGGTATTTGAAGGCACCAGGAACACGAAATCGCGGTGATAGATGGGACGGCTACTGAAGGGCAGGGTGTCGCCGGTATGATGGGTCTGGATCAGTTCTCCATTGAGAACCCAGTGAACGGACACTTCGTCAAGCAGCGGATAGCCAATCTCAAGTACCCGGTTGGCCGGGTCCGGCGGAACCTCGATCTTCAGCCAGAAACTGCCATCGCTGAATCCACGATTGAACACATCACCGGCACCGAAGGCCTGCCAGCTGTCTGGCGGCAAGGTGCGGACATCCGCCAGCACCAGCTCATCCGCCGGCGCCTCCAGCCACTCGAAAGCCACCGGGGCGGCCCGAGCCGAAGCGCCGGCCAGAGCTGCCAGCCACAATAGAATCAAAAGGATGCGGGGGACCTGCCGCTTCATAGCTTTTTCCGGTTTCCGGGCCTGGCCGGTTGTTCTAAACTTTCAGTCCCTGACTGAGTCTTTTTGCATCCATACAGTTTTCCACAGTTTAGACGGTTACGCATACCGCGTCCGCCATTCCTGCAAAGCCAGATTAGTCTGGTTTGATGAGGCCAATAATGACTGAGCGCAAAAACGAGATACGCCCCGGCCGCTACCGCCACTACAAGGGCAACGATTACGAAGTGATTGGCATCGCCCGGCACAGTGAAACCGAGGAGCAGATGGTGGTTTACCGCTGCCTGTATGGCGATTACAGCCTTTGGGTGCGCCCTCTGGCCATGTTCCGGGAAACCGTGGAAGTGGCCGGTGAGCAGGTACCCCGCTTCGCCCGGCTGGACGAGGCCTGACCGTTACACAACCGCTTTGACTACCACGTTCATTTCCTGCACATTACCGCGCTTTTCATGATCCCAGCCCCCACAAGGGGCGGGATAAACTATTAATTCCTACCCGGAGTTTTGCCATGAATGCCGTTGTTGCTGCGGTTGCCATCATGCTCGTCCTGAGTTTGTGCCGCATTCACGTTGTCGTTGCCCTGATTATCGGTGCCGTATCCGGCGGCCTGATCGCAGGCCTGTCCCTGGATGCCACTATTGAAGCCTTCAATAGTGGCCTCGGCGGCGGTGCCACCGTGGCGCTGTCCTACGCCACCCTGGGGGCTTTCGCGGTCGCCATCGGCAAGTCCGGCCTGGCTCACGCCCTGGCGGACAAAGCCCTGGCTCTGGTTGGCCGGCAAGACGAAGGCAAGGCCGTCAATGGCATTCGCTTCCTGATTATCGGCCTTCTGCTGGCCATCGCCATCTCGTCCCAGAACATCCTGCCAATCCACATCGCCTTTATTCCCCTGGTCGTACCGCCACTGCTGTACGTGATGGCGAAACTGAACATGGACCGTCGCCTGGTCGCCTGCGTACTGACTTTCGGCCTGATCACCCCGTACATGTTCCTGCCAGTGGGCTTTGGCGGTATCTACCTGAATGAAATCCTGCTGGCGAACGTGAACGAAAGCGGTGTTGATACCACCGACCTGAACGTCATGTCCGCCATGGCCCTGCCGGCCCTGGGCATGCTCTGCGGCCTGATCATTGCGGTGTTCTTCAGCTATCGTGGCGAGCGCCGCTACAACATGAACGCCATCGCCCGCACGGAGCGGGTCGACGTGAGCTACAGCCCGCGAACCCTGATCATGGCCCTGGTGGCCATCGTCACTGCCTTTGTGGTGCAGCTCTGGCTGGGCTCCATGATCCTTGGCGCACTGGCAGGCTTTGTGCTGTTCAATATCTCGGGTGTGGTGAAATGGAAAGAAGCGGATGACCTGTTCACCGAGGGCATGAAAATGCTGGCAATGATCGGTTTCATCATGATTGCTGCTTCAGGTTTTGCGGAAGTCATGCGGGAAACCGGCGAAATCGCCACACTGGTCGAAAGCTCCGTGGCGACCATCGGTGAGAACAAGGCCATGGCGGCCTTCCTGATGCTGGTGGTGGGCCTACTGATCACCATGGGCATCGGCTCGTCGTTCTCCACCATCCCCATCATCGCGGCGCTGTACGTGCCCCTGGCCCTGGAAATAGGCTTCAGCCCCCTGGCCATCGTCGCCCTGGTCGGCACCGCCGGTGCCCTGGGTGACGCCGGCTCCCCGGCCTCAGATTCCACCCTCGGCCCAACCGCCGGCCTGAACGCCGACGGCCAGCACAACCACATCTGGGATACCGTGGTGCCGACGTTCCTGCACTACAACCTGCCGTTGCTTGGCTTCGGGTGGTTGGCGGCCGTGATTCTCTGAACTCGGAGGTTGCTGTCCTTTGTAGCCTTCCTGGTTGGGGGGCTGCGAGGGACAGGCTACTCCCCGTCGTCGGCGGATGCCTTGAAAAACACCACCTGTTTGACGGTGTGATCATCCTCGTTCTTGCGCTTGTTCACCCGGGTTTCCAGCTCCGGGTTGGCCGGCTGTTCGACGTCGGACACCGCATCGGTGAAGCCGCAGGCCACGCACTCGCGGACCTGGTCATCGTCGTCGGTGGTGAACATCATGATCTTGTCCATCTCCGCACAGCGGGGGCAGACGGCGCCGGCGATAAAACGTTTTGGACTCGCCATAAAATACTCCAGTAAATTTGGGCATTGGTTGTCGGGTTACGGCCTTTGGCCTAACCCGACTTACGTTCCTGACGATCCGGCAGACGACACCAATGCTGTAGGTCGGATTAGCGAAGCGTAATCCGACATCGCGTTTCGTCAGGCTGCTTCGCCCGCAATGCCGCAGTGTCTCAACAACGCATCCACCTGAGGCTCTCGACCCCGGAAGGCCTTGAACAGTTCCATGGGCTCCTGCGAGCCGCCTTTCTCAAGGATGTTGGTAAGGAAAGCCTTACCGGTTTCCGGATCGAAGATGCCTTTTTCCTCAAACAGGGAGAAGGCATCGGCGGCCAGCACTTCCGCCCACTTGTAGCTGTAGTAACCCGCTGCGTATCCGCCCGCGAAGATGTGGGAGAACGAGTTGGGGAAACGGTTGAATTCCGGGGCCGGCACCACAGCAATCTCGCTGCGGACCTTGCGGTGCATATCCAGCGGGTTGGTGGGTGCCTCGCTGGTGAATTCGGCATGCAGGCGGAAGTCGAACAGGGAGAATTCCAGCTGGCGCACCATGGCCATGCCGGACTGGAAGTTCTTCGCCGCCAGCAGCTTCTGCAACAGGTCTTCCGGGAGTGGTTCGCCGGTTTCGTGGTGCGCGGCGATCAACCCCAGGGATTCCGGGTTCCAGCACCAGTTTTCCAGGAACTGGCTGGGCAACTCCACGGCATCCCAGGCCACGCCGTTGATGCCAGATACGTCCAGCACGTCGACCTGGGTCAGCATGTGGTGCAGGCCGTGGCCGAATTCGTGGAACAGGGTAGTGACTTCGTCGTGGGTCAGTAGCGACGGTTTGCCATTCACCGGTGGCGTGAAGTTACAGGTCAGGAAGGCGACCGGCAGCTGCAAGTGACCACGCTGGTTGCGCCACCGAACCCGGCAATCAGCCATCCAGGCGCCGCCACGCTTACCCTGGCGGGCAAACAGGTCCAGATAGAACCAGGCCAGGGGTTCGCCGTTACGGCTGATGCAGTAGGCGGTGGCGTCTTCGTGCCAGGTCTCCACCTCGGGCCTGGCTTCAATCTGTACATCAAACAGTTTCTCTGCCACCCGGAACAGGCCGGGCACCACGTTGTTCACCGGGAACCAGGGTCGCAGGGTTTCCGGGGAGATGTCATAACGCTTCTGGCGCAGTTTCTCGCTGTAATAGCCAATGTCCCAGGCCTGCATGTCATCAGCGCCAAACTCGTCTTTGGCAAACGCCTTCAGCTCGGCAAATTCCTTTTCGGCCTGGGGCTTTGCCTTGGCCGCGAGCTGGTTCAGGAACTCCAGCACTTCATCGCTGCTACGGGCCATTTTGGTGGCCAGCGAGCGCTCGGCAAAATTGTCAAAACCCAGCAGCTGGGCAAGAGCGTGACGACGCTTCAGAATTTCCGCCATGACCGGTGTGTTGTCCCACTGACCAGCATCGGGACCCTGATCCGATGCCCGCGTGCCAAAGGCTTCATAGACTTCCCGGCGCAGGTCGCGGTTGTCGCAATAAGTCAGAACCGGGAAAAAGCTGGGGAAATCCAGGGTAATCACATAGCCGTCCAGCTCTTTCTGCCGGGCGGCCTGCTTGGCGCCTTCAATGGCCGTTTCCGGGATACCGCTCAACTCATCCACATTGGTGATATGTTTGAACCAGTGCTGGGTCGCATCCAGAGTATTGTCGCTGAACCGATTGGACAGTTCCGCCAGCTCCCGGGACAGATCGGCATACTGCTTTTTCTTGTCTTCAGGCAGATCGACACCGCCCAAATGGAAGTCCCGCAGGGTGTTTTCAACCGACTTGCGCTGGGCTTCGCTCAGATCCTTGAAGTCCTCTCGCGCCGCCACTTTCTTGTAGGCGTTGCAAAGTGCCTCGTTCTGGCTGACTTCGGTGGTGTACTCGGTCAGCTTTTCCAGGCAGTTTTTGTAGACCTTGCGCAGGTCGTCGCTGTTCATCACGCCGTTCAGGTGTGAAATGACCGACCAGGCATTGCTCAGCTTGTTTTCCATCGCCTGCATTGGCTGCGCCAGGGTGTCCCAGGTGGGATCCTCATTCTGGGCAAGGCTCCCAATCTTGACGCGGTTTTCACTGAGAATCTGGTCAATTGCCGTTTCCATGTGTTCAGTGCGCACATGGTCAAACTTCGGCAACAGGTCGTCGGTCAGTAACGGGTTATTCATAGGTCCCCTTCTCAGCTATTAAAATCTCAGGTAATTTCGTTTAGTCAAACCTCGGGGAAGGTACCTGTGGGAGAGGCCGTCCCAAAACACGCTCCTTGCGGCACATCCATGCGACGCTTGGGCTCCGCCATCCCTGGCTCCGCACAGTTTTGGGACGGCCTCTCCCACAGGTACCCCGAATCTCCGGGTAAACGCTATATGGGTATATGTAATGACGAATGTACGTTCATACAAGAGTATCACGCCACAATTTGGGGAACGCACCTGGATTGATCCAAGTGCCGTAGTGATCGGTGATGTCCAGACCGGTGATGACGTTTCTATCTGGCCCATGACCGTGGTGCGTGGCGATATGCACCAGATCCGCATTGGGGATCGCTGCAGTATCCAGGACGGATCGGTGCTGCACATCACCCACGCCAGTGATTATAACCCGGGGGGTTATCCGCTAACCCTGGGTGACGACGTAACGGTGGGCCATAAAGCGCTGCTGCATGGCTGCACCATTGGTAGCCGGGTACTGGTCGGTATGGGCTGCATCATTATGGATGGCGCCGTGGTGGAAGACGAGGTGATTGTCGCGGCCGGTTGTCTGGTGCCCCCGGGCAAGACCCTGGAATCGGGGCACCTGTACGTTGGCTCGCCGTGTAAAAAGGCCCGGGCGCTGACCAATCAGGAACGCGGGTTCTTCAAATACACTGCTGCCAATTATGTCCGGCTCAAGGATGACTACCTGAGCGAACAGTAAGCCAGTGGTCTGAAAGGCTACCGGAGCTCGTATTTTGACGATGATTCTCTGGTTACTGCTTCTCAACGGCCTGTTTCTGGTTCCGTCGCTGGCTCTGCCGGGCGCCTCTCCATGGTTCTCGCTGGAGGCCCTGATGGTGTGGGCGACCTTGTGCGCGCTTCCTGAGTCGGGCAGGCGGTACCGTGTCACCCTGGGCCTCGCAGTTCTCTATGGACTGCTGGCGCTCCTTGTTCTGGCGGACACTCTGGTACGGGAAAGCCTGGGGCGCGGCCTGAACCTGTATCTGGAAGTGCGACTGCTGGACGCCGCCTGGAACCTGATGACCACCAACCTGGGCGCCCTGCTCGCGGTTCTGGCCCTGGCACTGTTTTTGGCCTTGCTGGCCGGCTTCACCTGGCTGGTTCGACACGGGCTGGACCGACTGACACATCATTCACCGAAATACCTGGCCAAACCGCTCTGGCTGGTTGCCGGACTGGCCGCGGCCGGCGCGGTAACTCCCTGGATCGGCAGCCCGGCGCTGGCCTTTGTGGCCAACCAGGCCGCCCTGATCAGCCATACCCACCAAACCACGCAAACCTTCGCCGAGCAACTCCGGACCCCGTCCGGAATCCGGAGCCAGCCCACGCCACTACCGCAACTGGGCAACAAAGATGTGATCCTCGGCTTTATTGAATCTTACGGTGTGTCCGCAGTCACTGATGAACGGTACCGGGAGGTCATTGGCCAAAGCCTCGATACCATGGCTGAGGAGCTTGAGGCGGCCGGACTGACCATTGCAACCGGGCGGCTGCAATCACCGATCCAGGGTGGGCAATCCTGGCTCGGGCACCTGTCGGTTCTCAGCGGCCAGTGGGTTCATAACCAGCTCGCTTATGAGACACTGCTCAGCAGCGACCACTCTACCCTGATCGATGACTTTCGCAGTACCGGCCACCGGGCTGTGGCAATCATGCCAGCCATCACCGAAGCCTGGCCAGAGGGCCGGTTATTCCGGTATGACCAGATCTACGACCACAACGACCTTGGCTACCGGGGGCCGCCGTTCAACTGGGTCACCATGCCGGATCAGTACACCTGGCGCCGGTTTCAGCACATCCGCGAACAGCACGAGGGACCGCTGTTTGCCGAGCTGGCGCTGATCAGCAGTCATGCGCCCTGGGTACCAATACTGCCCGTGCTCGACGACTGGGAAACCATCGGTGACGGCCAGGTGTTCCAACGCTGGGAGGGCGCTGGAGAAGCGCCGGTATCGCTCTGGCGTGACCCGGACCGGGTCCGGGAACACTACGCGCAGGCCACCGCTTATGCCCTCAAGGTTGCCGGAGGTTTCGCTTCCCGCTACGTGCAAGAAGAAACCCTGATGATCATTCTCGGTGATCATCAACCCGCACCTTTGATTACCGGGGAAAATGCCAGCCGGGATGTGATTATTCATGTGATCAGTGCCGATCCGGAATTGATTGAACCGTTCCTGTCCGGTGAACTGCCCGGATTCCAGCCTGGCACCCGGCCGGACCTGCAAACCGCCGGAGCCCCCATGAACCGGTTTCGACCTTTCCTGCACCGGAACTTCGGGGAATTATGAGCCCCGATTGACGCTGGTCAAATATCAACCAGGCCAGCCCTTGAAAACCAGTCTGATACACCTACATTGAGAACTAGCAGAGGTTCACGGATAACCATCCGGCTTGCGCTACCGGCATGGAGCTGTTCCGCGATCGAGGCTGATAGTTCTTTATTCAGATTCGTTCCGATGAAAAGGAGGAGATCCTTATGAGCAATATTACCCGCTGGAATCCGGTCAATGAGTTTGAGGACCTGATGAACCGTTACAACCGCATGTTCGGCGTGACCCGCTCCGGTGGTGAACGTGAGGGCAAGGACCTGTTCAGCCGCAGCGACTGGGCACCGGCGGTCGATATCAAGGAGACCCCGGAAGCCTTCACCATTGAAGCCGAGTTGCCAGGCATGTCCAAAGAGGATGTGAAGGTCACCGTGCAGGACGGCGTTCTGAGCATTCAGGGCGAACGCAAGAGCGAGGAAGAATCCGACGACAAGAAGCACCACCGGGTCGAGCGCTTCTACGGCAGCTTTCTGCGCCGCTTCACGCTGCCGGAAAATGTCGATGAAAACAGCGTGAAAGCCAATTTCAAGGACGGCATGCTGACCCTGACACTCCAGAAGGCCGAACCGAAAGAGCCCAAGGCCATCGAAGTCGACGTGCAGTAAACTTCGCCGGCTTCACGCGTCCGCACCGGGATCAGCTCCCGGCTGCGGCCGTTTTTTTCGCACCGGCCTTTTCCAGCGCCTTCGCGTAGTCAACGCCCCGGCGATGCCGGGAAATCAGATCAAGGATGGTTTCACCTTCACTATTGGTGGCGTTCAGATCCCGGCCCTCGGCAACGAAGAATCCGATGAAACGCTCAAAATCTCCGGCCCGCATGGCCTGGTAGGCTTTCAGCAAGGCATGGTAATCGGCATTTTCGGCAGCGTCCCAGGGCCGGATGTCCAGAAAACTCCTGACCCGCTCATCGCTCCATTCTTCGCCAATGACTTTGGGCTTGTCCGGTCCGCTCATGGTTGCTCTCTCATGTCGCTTTGCCAGTGAAATATATGGCCGAACAGTATAAAGCCCTGAAAGCACATCAGTTATATGGATTACGAATGAGAGACTGCATGACAGCTATAAGGCTCAGGGCATTACTTCAACCGGAAGGTCACCCGTAGGGATCGCGTCGTCACACTCCGGATTACGAATGGCAATTTCCACCCGCCGGTTGAGGGCCCGGTTTTCGGGGGAATCGTTCGGCGCCAGCGGATTGGTCTCGGCACGGCCGGCAGCAACCACCCTCTCAGCGGGAACCTGCCGGTTCATCACCAGCTCGTGAACCACCGAAACCGCACGGGCCGCCGACAGATCCCAGTTGGAGCGATAGCGGTCACTGGAAATGGGGCGGTCATCGGTGTAACCGGAAACCAGAACATCGCCGGTACAGGCGGATAGGACGTTTACCACCCGCTCAATGATCGGAATCATCTCCGGCTTGATGGCCGCCTCTCCGGATCGAAAGGTGGCCTCTTCGGAGAACCGGATAACCACCTTGTTCTCATCGTAGTTGACACTCAGAGCCTCGGAGGCCACTTCCGATTCAAGTTCCCGAATCATCCGGCTGGCCAGATCAATCACACCGCCGGGAATTTTGGTGGGTGCGCCATCTTCTGTACGTTCGTCTATGAACTCCGGCACTCGGGCCTGGGACTCGGGCGGCTCCGGCAGAGACACCGTGTCCGATTCGATCAGGGTCAGCGGTGAACCGCCCACACCCTCTGCCAGCACGTTATCGGAGCCGAAAGCCACGGCCATTGAATTGGCCATGACACGGTATTTCTCAACGTCCATTTCAGCAAAGGACAACAGCAGAATAAAAAAGGTCAGCAGCAGGGTGGCCAGATCGGCAAAGGTGACAATCCACGCCGGAGTCTGGTTCTGCAGGCGCTTCCTGTTTTTCTTCTGGACCAGCTCCAAACCCTCAGGCCTCCCGCTCCGGCGCCAGACCGATCCGTTGTTCGGGCGTGACGAACGATGACAGCAGCTCGGTCATGACCCTCGGGTTCTCGCCGCGCATGATGTTCTTGATCGAGGTGATAATCAGCACGTTATTGCGCGCCTCGTCCTCGGCCTTGAGCTGGAGTTTATCCGCCAGCGGAAGGGCAATCAGCTGGGCAATAAAGGCGCCGTATAGCGTCGTAAGCAAGGCGATGGCCATGGCAGGGCCGATGGAGGAGGGGTCGTCCAGGGTATTGAGCATCTGCACCAGACCCACCAGGGTACCAAGCATACCAATGGCTGGCGCCGATTCGCCTATACCCCGGAACACCCGCTCGGCCACTTCATAACGCTCCGCGGTTTGCTGGGTTTCCTGGGCCAGTGCCTCTTCCACCAGTTCCGGCGGATGGCCGTCGACACAGAGATTGATGGCCTTCTGCAGGAATTCGTTCTCGGTCTGGTGATTTTCCAGCCCCAGAATGCCCTCTTTGCGAACCACCATGGCCAACGAGCCCACTTCCCGGATCAATTCCGCTGGCCGGTCCATGCGGTCAGTGAACGCTGCCGACATCGCCAGGCGAAAGGCACTCATCACCGACGCCATCCGGAACTTGATCAGGGTAACCGCAAAGGTTCCGCCGAGTACGATAGCCAGCCCCGGGAGGTTCAGGAATGTCAGGAAGGAAGCGTTAGCCAGCATTGCCAGAATGACAATCAGGACGCCGGCCACAAGCCCCACAAGGGTAAGAATATCCATCGAAAATCCCTACGGAAAGTTGACCCTGAGCATAACCCAATCCGGGGTCAGCGGCTCAATCGTTGCGCAATTCTTCAATCACCGGCGCGGTTTCCGGGCTGACACCACGCCAGATCCGGAATGACTCGGCCGCCTGCTCCACCAGCATGCCAAGACCGTCGTAAACGGTTTTTGCTCCCTGATCAAGCGCCCATTGGTTGAAGGTTGTGGTCTGCAAAGAATACATCATGTCGTAGACCACCGTTTGCTCACCGATAACCCCGGGTGACAGCGGCGGCAGATCGCCCTGCAGGCTGGCACTGGTGCCATTGATGATCAGGTCAAAAGGCTCCCGGGGCTGCTCAAAACCGCAGGCAGATAGCCGCGCGGCCCCGGCCACCGGGGTAAACAGTTCAACCAGAGCCTCGGCACGGGCCACCGTGCGATTGGCGATGGTCAGGACCATAGGACGCTCCGCCAGTATCGGGCCCAGAACACCACGAACTGCACCTCCGGCACCCAGCACCAGAACGCGGGCACTCCCGAGGCGCACACCGTGGTTACTGACGAGATCCCGGACAATGCCGCAGCCATCGGTGTTATCAGCCGTGAGCACGCCGTCGACATCCAGATAGAGCGTGTTGGCCGCGCCGGCCTTTTCGGCCCGCTCGGTCCTGCGGTCTGCCAGCTTCCAGGCTTCTTCCTTGAACGGCACAGTTACGTTCAGGCCCTTGCCACCGCGCTCGAAAAACTGCCTGACGGTGCCCGGAAAATCGTCCAGGGGTGCCTGGATGGCGGTGTATTCCATCGCTTCGCCGGTCTGGCAGGCAAACAGGCTGTGGATTCTCGGCGACTTGCTGTGGCTGATCGGGTTACCGACAACGGCGTACAGATCGTTATTCATGGCTCGTCTCCAGCCAGTCCCGGCCAGTGAGGAAAAACTCGGTAAGCCGGGCCTCATCAGACCCCGGCTCTGCGGTCCGGTTGTAATCCCAGCGCACCAGCGGTGGCAGGGACATCAGGATGGACTCGGTCCGGCCGCCGGATTGCAGGCCAAACAGGGTGCCGCGGTCATACACCAGGTTGAACTCCACGTAACGCCCGCGCCGATAGAGCTGGAAATCCCGCTCACGATCACCGTAAGGGTGACCCATCCGCCGCCGGACAATGGGCTCATAGGCTTCAATGTAGCTATCACCCACGGCTTTCATCAGGCCGAAATCCTGGTCAAAATCCCCGGTGTTGTGATCATCAAAGAAAAGGCCACCCACACCCCGGGGTTCATCCCGGTGCTTGAGATAGAAATAGTCGTCGCACCAGTGCTTGAAACGATGGTAGGTTCCCTCGCCAAAAGGCTCGCAGGCGGCGTGGGCGGTCTTGTGCCAGTGCACACAGTCTTCCTCGAAGCCGTAATAGGGGGTGAGGTCGTAACCGCCGCCGAACCAGTAAACCGGTTCGCTGTTCTGTGGCCTGGCGATAAAAAACCGGACGTTGGCGTGGGAGGTGGGCACATAGGGATTGTTCGGATGAATCACCAGCGAAACGCCCATGGCTTCCCAGGGCGCCCCGGCGAGGTGCGGCCGGTGGGCCGTTGCCGAAGCCGGCATGGTCTCGCCCATCACATGGGAGAAGTTGACCCCGCCTTTCTCGAATACCCGTCCCTCAGTGATCACCCGGCTTACGCCGCCGCCACCTTCCGGGCGATCCCAGGCATCCCGGATGAAGGCTGCACCGCCGTCGACGGTCTCCAGACGGCTGCAAATGGTTTCCTGCAGCCCCAGCAGGTACTGTTTTACCGCATGGCTATCGGGTTGCTGTGACATGGACTCTCCTAGCGAAGCTGCCTACCGCTGACAATATCAATAATCCGGCTGGGTTTGCGATTGCCTCCGAGTGCGCCGGGCACAATCCAGTCGAGCTGGTCACCGAAGTACCGCCGCACCTGCCAGATATTCCGGGCCGGCTGGCGACCCGCCGGATTGCAGGATGTGGACACCAGAGGCATGCCTGCAGTGTCGCATAAGGCACGCACCACCGGATGCTCGCTGACCCGGACCGCAATGGAACGATGCTGCCCGCGTACCCATTCCGGCACCTGCTGCTCCACATCGGGCAACAGACAGGTCACTGGCCCGGGCCAATGGCGTTCGGCCTCTGCCTGAAGCGAACGGGGCAGGGGATCCAGCAGAAAGCGGATCTGATCCACCGATGAGGCCACCAGAATCACGCCTTTTTCCACCGGACGACGCTTCAGCTCCAGAATCCGTTCCACCGCCTGTTCGTCCCAGGGGTCACAGCCGAGGCCCCAGACCGCTTCGGTGGGATAGGCGATCACGCCTCCGTGTAACACGGTGCGACGAACACAATGCAATTGCCAGTCAGAAAGCGGGTTGGAAACGGCCATACTGCTCTTGTCAGAATCAATCGGGGTGGATGATCACACGGAGCTCAGGCAATTTTCTGGAAACCTCCCGGAGCGGAACTCACCAACCCCTGCAACTCCAGGAGCAGCAGGGACTGCATGAGCTGATCCGCGGGAAGACCAGTGGCTGAACTCAGTGCGTCGGTTGATTGGGGATCATACCCTAAAGCCTCAAATACCGCGATTTCCCGGCTATCCAGACCGGCCAGAGACTGGCTGGACCAGTTCTGCCGCTTCGGCTCCGCCGTGGTAGTGGGCTCATCCAACAAAGGCGCGGACCACCAGGACCCCAGCTCCTCGAGAATGTCGTCTATCGTCTCAACGAGGCGCGCGCCCTGCTTGATCAGATGATGGCATCCCCGGGCGACCGGGCTGTGGACCGACCCCGGAATTGCAAACACCTCGCGCCCCTGCTCGAGAGCCATCCGCGCGGTGATCAGGGAGCCACTGCGCAGACCGGCTTCCACCACCAGAACGCCGCGGCTCAGGCCACTGATAATGCGGTTACGCTGGGGAAAGTGGGCCGCTTTGGCCGGGGTACCGGGCGGGTATTCGGAAATCATCAGGCCCTCGGCAATAACCCGCTCGCCAAGCCGGCGATGCTGGGTTGGATAGATACGGTCCAGCCCGCACCCGATCACCGCCGTAGTTGAAAAGCCCGCATCCAGGGCGCCGGCGTGGGCGGCACCGTCGACACCCAGCGCCAGGCCACTGGTGACCAGTAACTCCCGGGCGCTGAGTTCGGCCGCAAACCGGCGGGCATGATCCAGGCCCGCCCGGGTGGCCTTGCGGCTGCCGATAATGCCGATCTGCTCCCGACCCAGAAGCCCGGGGTCGCCGAGGGTATAGAGCACCAGCGGGGCATCGTGAATGTGTTTCAGCTGTTCCGGGTAGTCCGCATCCTGCCAGGTGACAAGGCCAATGCCATGGCGCCGGCAGTTTTCCAGAATGGTCCGGACCTCTCGCACCACCGGATGCGTTTCATCCCGATGCTGCCATGCCTGGATGGCCGCAAGGCTTTCTGCCGTCAGGCCAAGTGCCCGTATGGTCGCCGGATTCATGGTGAGCAACTTGATCAGTTCAGGAATTTCCGCCAGCAAGTCCCGGCGTCGGGCGCGGCCGAATTTTGGTAAGCAGGTAAGAAGCAGCCACTGGGCTGAAGGGGAGGAAAACACAGCATCATCCTTGCAAAAGCGTCAGCCGGACCTTCCTGGTCCGGCCACTCAAAATCAGTCTGTCAGGGGTTGGTGACCTTGTCACCAACTGCCAGGGCACGACTGGCCTGAAGCACCAGGCCGTAGCTCATTTTTTCATAGGCCTGAAAAACCATGAGCAGCCCGGCTCGCTCGGAGGGCAGCTCAATGGTTTCACCGGTCACGGGATCGCGAACCAGGTTGCCACTCTTTAGCACCGCCATCACGTTTCCTGCTTCCAGACCCTCACGGGTACCTCGGTTGATGGCAACCACATCGTACTGGCCAATCTGGTTGACACCACCGTCGACAGAGATCATCTGGCCTTCAATGGCCTCGCTCGGCGAGCTGGGCACAAAACTGGTAGTTAGTCGGCGGTCTTCACTCACCAGCAGACGATCGCCGATCCGTACCTCTTCGTTAGAGCTGGACAGGTTTACGGTCAATACATCGCCGTTTTCTCTGACCACATCACCGCGGGCGATGCTGCGGGCCTCGAGGCCCAGGAACTCACCGGTGTCCGGGTCTCTGAATTCCTTGCTGCGACGGAAGATACCGACCTTGTCCGCCGGCTTTTCACCACGGGCATAAACACGGTCGCCAGCGCCGGTAATGATCCGGCCGTCTTCACCTTCCAGCACGTAAGGGGCGCCATTGATCTCGTCCGGACTTACGATGCGGGTATCAGTCAGGAAACTTCCGATGGCATCCAGGGGAATCGCAGGAATCGGCGTATCGATCGGCTCCGAGCGAATCTGCGGCGACAGTTTGACCACGTCGCTGGTTGCTACCTTGGTAATACGGGGCTTGCCATCAATGTAAACCAGGGCAAGGCGATCGCCGGGGTAGATCAGGTGAGGGTTGGCTACCTGCGGGTTCACATGCCAGATTTCCGGCCAATACCACGGGTTATCCAGAAAACGGGCCGAAATGTCCCAGAGGGTGTCACCTTTCACAACGGTGTAACGCTCGGGGTGGTCGGACCGCAGCTCCGGTGCCGCATGGGCCCAGGAGGTTAAAAGCAGCGTAGTTGCTGCCAGAGCGTACAGCAGTTTCCTCATTGTGTAAGTCCTTGATCGCGTGCCTTGATTCTTTGCATTCTGTTGGGATGCAGTCAGTTAGATGCAGCTTATTACGTTGTTATTCCAGTTACTATAGAAGAAGTCTCGCAAATTGTGATGTTATCTTTTGTTCTTCCAGTAAATTCTATCCCGTGGGTGAAAGATTTTAACTATTAACTGATCAGTTTGTACTCAATCGCCGAATTGTTAGATAATAGGAAATCGAACCTTGGAGACTCCGTCAGCCGTTGAAAGCTGCGGCCCCGCCCCGATAATAGTAAAGTCAGGGCGAAAATTTGCGCAGTACGCTGTCGCATTTCGGAGATCGGTTTCACACTGTTACAAAGCGCTCAAAGGTTACAAAAGTTAATAGAGACATCGGCCGACAGGCTGGCGTCCCGACATACAGGCCAAAAGTACGAAGATATGATACTAGAGATTCTCGAATACCCGGATCCCCGTCTGCGCACCATCGCCAAGCCGGTTGAAGATGTGACAGACGCGGACCGCAAGCTGATCGACGACATGTTCGAGACCATGTACGATGCGCCCGGCATTGGGCTTGCGGCCACCCAGGTGAACGTTCACAAACAGATCATCGTTATGGATCTGTCGGAAGACAAGAGTGAGCCCCGGGTGTTTATTAACCCGCAGGTGGAAGTGCTGGATGGCGAAATAGAAGCCATGCAGGAAGGCTGCCTTTCGGTACCCGGTTTTTATGAGGACGTTGAGCGGATCGAACACTGCAAGATCCGGGCGCTGGGGCGTGACGGCAAACCATTCGAGCTGGAAGCCAGGGGCCTGCTGGCGGTTTGCATCCAGCACGAGATGGATCACCTGAATGGCAAGCTGTTCGTGGACTATCTCAGCTCCCTGAAGCGCACCCGCATCCGCAAGAAGCTGGAGAAACTCCATAAGAAGAGCGCCTGATCCGCCTGCGGGCGGGTCACAAAATCAGACGCTATTCCGGACCGGGTCACGACCCGGTCTTTTCGTATTCAACGGAACAGAGATCAAAACACCGTGCGACTTGTTTTTGCCGGCACCCCGGATTTCGCTGCTACCGCTCTTGAGGCCTTGATAGCCACACACCACAACATAGTGGGTGTCTACTCCCAGCCGGACCGGCCCGCCGGCCGTGGCCGGAAGCTGCAACCAAGCCCGGTCAAACAGGTAGCGCTGGACAACAATATCCCGGTGTTCCAGCCCCAGAGCCTGAAAACACCGGAAGCCCGGCAAGAGCTGGCGGATCTACAGCCCGATGTCATGATCGTCGCCGCCTATGGCCTGATCCTGCCGAAAGACGTCCTGGCGATCCCGACCCACGGCTGCCTGAACATCCACGCCTCCCTGCTGCCCCGCTGGCGCGGCGCCGCGCCTATCCAGCGAGCCATTGCCGCCGGCGACGAAGAAACCGGCATCACCATCATGCAGATGGACGAGGGCCTGGACACCGGTGCCATGCTCCTGAAATCCCTGACCGCCATTGAAGAAAACGATACCGGCGGCAGCCTCCACGACCGCCTGGCGGAGATGGGTGGCAAGGCCATCGTCAAGGCCCTCGAATTGCTGGCAAAAGGCGAACTCAGTGGCGAAGCCCAGAACGACGAGCTCGCCTGCTATGCCCGCAAGTTGAGCAAGGACGAGGGACACATTGACTGGTCCACAGACGCAATCGACATTGAACGACTGATTCGTGCCTTCAACCCCTGGCCCGGAACCTACACCGATCTGGGCGATCAGCGCATCCGGATCCACGACGCCAAAGCCCGGAATGACACCGCCAACAAGCCTGCGGGTACCGTACTTCGGCGCGAGCGGGAGGGCATCGACATTGCCTGCGGAACCGGAACTCTGCGTATCACCCGGCTGCAACTGCCAGGCTCCCGGGCCCAGAGCGTGAACGACCTGATTAACGGCGGCAAGGAATTGCTCATGCCCGGCCAGGAGTTACGCTGACATGGGCGACCACCCCCAACCCATGCGCGCCATTGCCGCCGGAGTTATGCTGGCAGTGGAGAACGGCCAGTCCCTGTCCCAGTGCCTGCCGCCAGCCTTGAATCGCCTGCCACCGAACGAACGCCCGGAACTTCAGGCCCTGTGTTATGGCACCTGCCGCTGGTTCCACCGGCTTGATAGCGAGCTCAATGGCCGGCTGAAAAAACCGCTTCGCAAACCCGATCGCATTGTCCATCACCTGATGCTGGTCGCGCTCTTTCAGTTGCGTTTCAGCCAGCAGGCCACCTACGCCGTGCTGAACGAAACCGTGGAAGCCTGCCGGGCCCTCGACAAACCGCACCTGACCGGACTGGTTAATGGTGTACTGCGAGCCGCCGAGCGGGAAGGCGCGCCGGAACCGGCCACTGACGCTGCCCGCTTCAGCCACCCGGTATGGATGGTGGAGAAGCTCCGCCATAACTGGCCGGAAGACTGGCAACGGATTCTGGAGGCCAACAACGCCCAGGCGCCCATGACACTGCGGGTCAACGCTCTGCGCTTTAACCGGGACCAGTATCTGGGGCTGCTTCAAGAGGCCGGCATTGAGGCCGGCCCGACCCAGTTCGCGCCCCATGGCATTCAGCTGGCCAGCCCGGTTCCCGTGGAGCGCCTGCCCTGGTTTGCCGATGGTGCTGTCAGTGTCCAGGACGAAGCTGCGCAGCTTTGCACCACCCTGCTGGATCTGGCTCCGGGCCAACGGGTGCTGGATGCCTGTGCCGCGCCGGGAGGCAAAACCTGTGCAATCCTGGAGAGCTGCGCTGAACTGGCAGAGGTCGTTGCTATTGATGAATCCGCTGATCGTCTGCCCCGGGTACAGGAAAACCTGGATCGCCTGGATCTGGTCGCAACCCTTAAGCAGGCGGATGCCGCCGCTATCGAGCAATGGTGGGATGGCGAAGTTTTCGACCGGATTCTTCTGGACGTGCCCTGCAGCGCCAGTGGCGTGATCCGCCGCCACCCGGACATCAAGTTACTGCGCCGGGAGTCCGACATTGTCCCACTGGCCGCTATCCAGCTTGGGCTACTGGACGCCATGTGGTCTATCCTGAAACCCGGTGGCCGGCTGGTGTATGCCACTTGCTCGGTGTTCCCCCAGGAAAACCACCGTATAATTCAGCGGTTCTGCAAACAGCAGACCGATGCCATCCTTGTTGAGCCCGACGCTCAATGGGGGCGTGATATGGGTGCCGGGCGGCAACTGCTCCCGGATCCGTTCAGCCATGACGGCTTCTTCTATGCCGTGCTGGAGAAACCCGAACCATGAAAATCCTGATTCTCGGTGCCGGCCAGGTGGGCGGCACACTCGCGGAAAACCTCGCCAACGAAGCCAACGACATCACCATTATCGACAGCGATGGTGCCCGGTTGCGTGAGCTACAGGACCGACTCGACATCCGCACGGTCCAGGGCGAGGCGTCTTACCCGACAGCGTTGCGACAAGCCGGTGCCGAAGATGCCGACATGCTGATCGCCGTTACCAACAGCGATGAAACCAACATGGTGGCCTGCCAGGTCAGCAAGCTGCTTTACAAGACACCAACCACCATCTGCCGCGTGCGGGCCAGTGCCTACCTGGCAAAATCCGAGCTGTTTTACCAGCGCGATCAAACGAAAGATCTGGACAGCCTGCGTGGTTTTCCCATCGACGTTCTGATCAGCCCGGAACATCTGGTGACCAAGCACATTACCCGCTTGATCGAAAACCCCGGTGCACTGCAGGTGCTGGAATTTTCGAAAGGCCTGACCCGACTGGTAGCCATCCGCGCCACCCGGGGTGGGCCACTGGTCGGCCATCAGCTGTCTTACCTTCGCACCCACATGCCCAAGATCGATACCCGGGTGGCGGCAATCTTCCGGAAAGACCGGGCCATCATGCCCGAGGGTAACACCGTTATCGAGGATGGCGACGAGGTATTCTTTATTGCAGCCGGCGATCATATAAAGTCGGTTATGAGCGAGCTGCAGCCCCTTGTGAAGCCCTATAAACGCATCTTCATCTGCGGTGGCGGCAACATTGGTCAGCGGCTGGCCCACACGCTGGAAAACCGTTTCCAGGTGAAACTTCTGGAACGGAACCACGACCGCTGCGTGATGCTGTCAGAAAATCTTCGCAAAACCGTGGTACTTGAAGGAAACGCGGCCAACAAAGACATTCTGCTGGAAGAGAACATCGAGAATACCGACGTGTTCTGCGCAGTGACCAACGATGACGAAGCGAATATCATGGCCTCACTACTGGCCAAGCGATTGGGCGCCCGAAAGGTACTCACCCTGATCAACAACCCGGATTACGTGGACCTGATTCAGGGCGGCGACATTGATGTCGCCATCTCTCCCCAGCAAACCACCATTGGCAGCCTTCTGACCCACGTTCGAAGGGGCGATGTGGTCAATGTTCACTCACTGCGAAGGGGCGCTGCCGAAGCCATTGAGGCCATCGCTCATGGCGATCACAGATCATCGAAAGTTGTCGGCAGACGCCTGGACGAAATCACCTTGCCGGAAGGTACGACCATCGGTGCCATCGTGCGGCGCAACGAAGTACTGATTGCCCACGATCACCTCAGGATCCAGCCGGATGACCACGTAATTCTGTTCCTGGTGGACAAAACCCGGATACGGGAAGTGGAAAAACTGTTCCAGGTGGGACTCACCTTCTTCTGATTTAGAAATACACACCCAGCACGCGTATAATGCGCCTTTTTTCGGAGTGCCCCGAAGGACAACCGGGGTGCCACACACAGACTGATCAGCAGGCAACCGTCGTGACAGACAAGGCAACAGCACAGACAACTCCGGACATCAGGACCTTCCAGGGCCTGATCCTGGCACTGCAGAATTTCTGGGCGCAGCATGGCTGCGTGGTCCTCCAGCCACTGGATATGGAAGTGGGCGCTGGTACCTTCCACCCAGCGACCTTCCTGCGGGCCATCGGACCGGAAACCTGGAATGCCGCCTACGTTCAACCAAGCCGCCGGCCAACCGACGGCCGCTACGGAGAGAACCCCAACCGCCTGCAGCATTACTACCAGTTCCAGGTGGTCCTCAAGCCGTCCCCGGACAACATCCAGGAACTCTACCTGGATTCCCTGAAGGCCCTGGGTCTTGACCCGCTGGTGCACGACATCCGGTTTGTGGAAGACAACTGGGAATCGCCGACACTCGGCGCCTGGGGTCTGGGCTGGGAAATCTGGCTTAACGGCATGGAAGTCACCCAGTTTACCTACTTCCAGCAAGTGGGCGGCCTGGAATGCTTCCCGGTCACCGGCGAGCTCACCTACGGGCTTGAGCGGATCGCCATGTACCTGCAGGGCGTCGACAGCGTTTACGATCTGGTCTGGACTGAAGGCCCTGATGGTGTGGTCACCTACGGTGACGTGTTCCACCAGCAGGAAGTGGAGATGTCCACCTACAACTTTGAACACGCCGATACCGAGTTCCTGTTCCACAGCTTTGATGTCCATGAGCGGGAAAGTGCCCGCCTGATCGAAGCCGGCCTGGCACTACCAGCCTATGAACAGGTTCTGAAAGCCTCCCATACCTTCAACCTGCTGGACGCCCGCCACGCCATCTCCGTGACTGAGCGCCAGCGCTTTATCCTGCGGGTACGTACCCTGGCCCGTTCAGTCGCCCAGGCCTACTTCGACAGCCGCCGGGCTCTGAACTTCCCGCTGGCGCCCGAGGCTCTGCGCAAGGAAGTTATGGCCGCCGCCGAGGCAGCCGATGACAAGGCCAGGAGTAAAAAGGGCAAGAAAGCCAAGAAGGCACCGCAGGAACAGGGGAACGCATAATCATGGCAACACAGGATTTTCTGGTCGAACTGGGCACCGAAGAGCTGCCCCCCAAGGCCCTCAAGACACTGTCTGACGCTTTCAGCCAGGGCATTGCCCGGGGCCTGGAAGAGGCCGGTATCAAATTCGGCGAGGTCGAGTCCTTCGCCGCACCACGCCGCCTGGCGGTTCGCATCCGGAGCCTGTCCGATGCCCAGCCGGACAAGTCCGTTGAAAAACGCGGCCCCGCAGTCAAGGCCGCCTTCGACGACGCCGGCAACCCGACCCGGGCGCTGACCGGCTTTGCCACCTCCCTGGGTGTGACTCCCGATCAGCTCGACACCCTCGAGACCGACAAGGGTGCCTGGGTGGTTTACCGCACCGTGGAGCAGGGCAAGCCCACCGTGGAACTGATGCCGGAACTGGTGGAACAGTCCCTGGCCGGCCTGCCCATTCCCAAACGCATGCGCTGGGGCGCCCACCGGACCGAATTTGTGCGCCCGGTACACTGGGTGGTGATGCTGTTCGGCAACAAGGTGATTGATACGCCAATCATGGGCCTGACGCCGGGCAACAAGACCCGTGGCCATCGTTTCCATTGCCCGAAATCCCTGATTGTGCCGACCCCCGGTGATTACGAAGTGGTGCTTAAACAGGAAGGCTATGTGATTGCCGATTTCGCCGAGCGCCGGGAACAGATTCGCGCTGGCGTAACTGAACTCGCCGAGAAGGAAGCCGGCGGCAAGGCCGTGATTGATGAAGATTTGCTGGACGAAGTGACAGCCCTGAACGAGTGGCCCGTACCCCTGATGGGCCGATTCGAGGAGCGTTTCCTGGAAGTGCCCGCGGAAGCCCTGATTTCCTCCATGAAGGAACACCAGAAGTACTTCCACGTGGTGGCCGCCGATGGCGAAATGCTGCCCCTGTTCATTACCGTCGCCAACATCCAGAGCAAGGACCCCGCGCAGGTGGTCTCCGGCAACGAAAAGGTGATCCGGCCCCGCCTGTCCGACGCTGCTTTCTTCTACGAAACCGACCGGAAGACGAAGCTCGAGGACCGTGTTGACGCCCTCAAGCCCATCGTGTTCCAGGAAAAACTCGGCAGCATCTACGACAAGTCCGTGCGCGTCGCTGCCCTGGCCCGGAAAATTGCCGACGCCATCGGCAGTGACCCGGCCCTGGCCGAGCGCGCCGCCATGCTGGCAAAGACCGATCTGGTCACCGAGATGGTACTGGAGTTCACCGATCTCCAGGGCATCATGGGCCAGTACTACGCAGCCAACGATGGTGAGCCGGAAGATGTGGCCAGGGCGCTGAACGAACAGTACATGCCGCGCTTCGCCGGGGATGACCTGCCCACTAGCCTGACCGGCTGTGCCATTGCCATAGCCGACCGCCTGGACTCCCTGGTCGGCCTGTTCGGCATCAACCAGCCCCCGTCCGGCACCCGTGACCCGTTCGCCCTGCGCCGGGCCTCCCTCGGGGTTTTGCGCATCATTATCGAACGGCAGCTGCCGCTGGATCTGCAAACCTGCTGCGAGTGGGCGGAAGCAAACTTCACGGTGCTGACCGAGAAGAACACCGCCACCACCGTAGTGGATTATATGCTGGAGCGTTTCCGGGCCCATTACGACGAGCAGGGAATCGGTGCCGAGGTTTACCTCGCGGTACACGCCCGCCGGCCGACCCGCCCGCTGGATTTCGACCGCCGGGTGAAAGCCGTGGAGGCCTTCCGTCAGCTGCCAGAGGCGCAAGCCCTGGCTGGTGCCAACAAGCGGGTCTCCAACATCCTGACCAAACAGGGGGGCGACAGTATCGGCGAAACCGTAGATGCCAGCCTGCTCCAGGACAGTGCTGAAAAAGACCTGGCGGAACAGGTAAACCAGCAAGCGGACAAGGTGCTGCCACTGTTCGAGAAAGGCGAATATGCCAGCGCTCTCACCTCCCTGGCCAGCCTGCGGGAACCGGTGGATAGTTTCTTCGATGAAGTGATGGTGATGGCCGACGACGACGCCATCCGGAACAATCGCCTGGCGCTGCTGAACCGGCTGCGCAATCTGTTCCTGCGCGTTGCGGATATCTCGCTGTTGCCCACCGCTGGCTAACGATGCTGATTATCCTCGACCGGGACGGGGTCATTAACGAGTACGATGGCAACTACATCTGCTCAGCGGATGAATGGCACCCCATTCCCGGCAGCGTTGAAGCGGTGGCCCGGCTCTGTAACGCCGGCCACCGCATCGCCATCGCCACCAACCAGTCCGGCATCGCCCGAGGCTATTTCGGCTTCGATGAACTGGACGCCATGCATGAAAAGCTGGAGCGCCTGGTGGAAGCCCAGGGCGGCTGCATCGACTTCATCGCGTATTGCCCCCACCACCCCAACGATCAGTGCCACTGCCGAAAACCGCTAACGGGGCTACTGGAACAGATCCGCCAGCATTTTCACCTGGACACCCTCAAAGGCGCGATCATGGTGGGAGACAGCCGCAAGGATCTGGAAGCCGGCCACGCCGCAGGATGCCAACCGGTATTGGTGAGAACCGGCAACGGCCAGGACACCGAACGCCATCTGGACGCCAGGCCGATACCCGGCGTCGAGGTAACCATCTACGACAACCTCAGCAAGTTTGCAGATGCGCTTTTATCCGCCGAGGGCTGGTAAAACCAAAGCGAATCCGTATAATACCGGCCGTTGATCGGCGTGTGGCGCAGCTTGGTAGCGCACTTCGTTCGGGACGAAGGGGTCGCAGGTTCGAATCCTGCCACGCCGACCAGATTTCAACGACTTAGGGCGCATCTTCGGGTGGGCCCTTTTTCGTTTCCGGCTGGGTACAGATTGGGTACATAAACCCAACACGGCCCCTCATCCACATCGATTCACTCAACGTCATCCTGAAATGCAGTATCTCTGCACTCGAACGCTTTCGCTTCCGTCACCTCTATTTTTATCACGCAGATGAGCCGCAACCTATAACCCAGCTCTTTTGCGCTCTTGAACCTACCTCGTAGAGCCTCGCAATGGACAATAGTCACTCGCCGATCATTTTGATCAGCCACCAAAACCTTGAAGTGGTCCCAGCTCCGGGTTCCCAGAAACCTTGTCCCACCGTTCGTATTTGGTTGCGACCATTTCAGCAATGCGGGTCACCTGATCACTGTCCATTCGTGACGGAAACTTGTACTGCGCATAAGCTAATTCTCCCAAGAAGGTGTAAGCAAAAAGGAGTTCATTAGCATCTGTGAGAACGGATGACGGATCGTAGATATCGACCCAATAATTACTGTTCTCACGCATCGACGTTGGGAAATGGTTACAGATACCTGGTCGCCCCTGATAAAAGATGCGCTACACACATCAAGTTGTCATGATGTAAAATAAATTCATCATTTCATCAAACACATACATGCCATGGACTCGGCATACGCTGAGGTAAAGTTATGCCGATTTCAATCCGCAGCAGGTTGCTGTTGCTCGCTCTGCTGCCTGTTTTGTCTTTGGGGGTCATCCTATATTTCACCTTTGGATATCAGACCCGCAATCTTGTTGATAAGCAGATGGAATCGGTTGGCGCAGATGTCACTGAACTGAAGCGCAGCGAGCTGAAACAGCTGATGGAAATGACATACAGCTCCATTGCTCACATTTACGAAAACGGTGGCGACCTGGAAGATGCCCTGCCAATCCTGAAAGATCTGAAATACGGTGAAAGCGGCTACATCTTTGGCTACACAGAGACCGGAGATCGCGTTGTACTTGGCCAATCCGACAAAGGATTTGGCGAGAACTTCTGGGATTTACAGGACCAAAAGGGGAATTACCTGGTCCGGGGGATTGTAAAAAGCGCGGTGAACGGTGATGGGTACTACACCTATTGGTTCCCCAAGCCTGGTGAATCCGAGGCGTCACCTAAGTCCTCATACAGCATTCACCTTGAAAAGTGGGATGTAGTGCTTGGGACGGGTTTTTATTTTGATGACGTTAACGCTGTCCTTGGCGTACTAGCAGAAGCCGGCGAATCCGAGCTCAAAAGCTCACAAATCATTTTTATGTCCATAGCCATTATTGCAGTGATCGGCTCGGTGCTGGTGGGCATTTTAATTAGCCGGACGATCAGCTCACCGATTGCGACAATCTCCAAGTCTGTTGCGGACCTCTCTGAAGGTGATGCTGACCTGACGGCTCGGATAAAAGTTAACGATAAATTCGAGCTGGGTCAGCTTGCCGATAATTTCAATCGGTTCCTTGGACTGCTTGGGGGCCTGATAACGGACGTTAAGGCCAACGCGGAGCGGGCCCATGAGAATTCGGAAAGCATCGTTGGCCATGCAGGTAAAATGGCCGATCTGGTGAATGAACAAGATGCAGAAACGGACCAGGTGGCTACGGCCGTCACCGAAATGACGTCCGCTGCTAACGAAATTTCCTCAAATGCTTCAACTGCCGCGTCCGCAGCTACAGATGCAGAAAAAGAAACCGCCACTGCGAAACAGACGGTTTCTGACGCTGCAGCTGAAATGAACGCGCTGGCTAATGACATTTCCGCTGCGGCTTATGAGGTTGAAGAGTTGGGTCAGGGGGTCGGAAGCATCAACAAGGTTGTAGAAGTAATCAACAGTGTTGCAGAACAGACAAATCTACTAGCCCTGAACGCAGCTATCGAAGCTGCCAGAGCAGGGGAGCATGGCCGTGGGTTTGCGGTGGTTGCCGATGAGGTCAGAGGCCTCGCCCAGAAAACTCAGAGGAGCACGGACGAAATCGCCGAGATGATCGCTTCTCTTGATAAAAAGGCGAGGTCTGCAGTTGATTCTATCCGGCAATCAAACGACCGCAGTAGCAAGGCTTTAACGAAAAATACCGAGGTAGTGGATGCCATCAACCGTATTGTCAGTTCGATTGGTGAAATAACCCAAATGAACGAGCAGATTGCTTCAGCTTCGGAAGAGCAGACCAGTGTTTGTGAGGACATTACAGAACGGCTGGTAACCATTGCAGACAAATCAAAAGAAACCAGTGAGAAGGGCAGAGAAACAGCTGTCTCGGCGGATACTCTGCTCGACAACTCAAAATCATTGTCGGGACTGGTAAGCCGATTCCGGACCTCCTGAAACCGCCAGCTATCGCTTTTTATCGCTCAATCAGCCCTTCAGGTAGCCCGGCAGAATAATTCTCTGCTGGGCTCGTGATGAGCCCACATATAGTGCTAAGGAGACTCTGAATAAGTCTCGAAATCAGTGATAATACGGTCATCGCCAATCGCATAAGATTCGTTGCCGCCATGGATCAGATCACTTTCTCCGAAGCCGAGTACCGGACGATTGATTAGATAGTCTCAATAGAAAATAAGCGCACCACTTTCCCGCTTGGTTATTCCCCTTATCTCAAAAGCTTCTGCTCAGCTGCAAACCAGCCTGTTAAAAGACTGCCAATTCACCCTCAAACCTCTGTCTCGCCCAACTTTATTGAGAGAGTCCAACGTCGGGTGGAATTCCAACTACCATGACGGGTGAGTTCTGAGTTTTCGGGGGTAGCCACCTCACCACGCAACGAGAAGGAACGCATGCTTCACGAACTGAGCTTTGGCGGAATGCTTTTCAGTCCATTGTTGGTGCTGGTGCCGATGGCGTTTATCTTGAGCGCGGTCACCCGGCTGGCGTTGCACCGCCTGGACCTTCGCAGATACATCTGGAAGCAGGCATGGTTCGATGTCGCATCGTTTGTGTGCTATCTGGCAATGATTGTTTATCTGTTTGGAAACTAGGAAAGACCGATGGGAAAGCTATTGCGTGTTGGTGTTACGTTGCTGGTGGTTGCGCTAGCGGTTGTTGCCGGCAGCTGGGTCTGGAACCATTACTTGTATTCGCCCTGGACCCGCGACGGAAGGATACGTGCCGATGTCATCACGATTGCGCCAGATGTTTCAGGCTGGGTCACGCAAGTGAGCGTGAAGAACAATCAGGCTGTAAACCAGGGCGATCCGCTCTTTACTATTGACGACACGCGCTATCAGGCGGTGTTTGCACAAGCCAGAGCAAAAGTCACAGAGAAACACAGTGCTCTGGAGCTGGCCAGGCATAGGTATCAGAGTCGACAGGGGGTCTCTGATCCCCAAACCATCACCAAGGAAGACCTGGAAACCTACCGCATTAATGTGGAGTCAGCAAAAGCCAGTTACCAACTTGCCCTGGCGGAACTGGAGTCGGCGCGTATTGATCTGGGGCGCACACAGGTGGTGGCGCCGGCAGACGGCACCATCAACAACCTCCATTTGCGGCAGGGCAATTACGTCAACAAAGGGGAGGCGGTGTTGTCTGAGGTGAAAACCGATTCGTTTTATGTCACCGGGTACTTTGAAGAAACCAAACTGCAGTTGGTGCAGGTGGGGCAGACCGCTCGGATGACACTGATGGGTGGCGACCGGAAGTTGACTGGGACGGTCGTCAGCATTGCTCCGGGGATTGCCGATACCAATACCAGCAGCAACCCGCAGATGCTGCCACAGGTGCAGCAGGCATTTAACTGGGTGCGGCTGGCCCAGCGAATTCCGGTGGATATTGCACTGGACCCGGTGCCGGAGGGTATACATCTGAGTGCCGGGATGACGGTTTCGATTGATCTGGACTCCGAGTAGCTGGCCGGCGCCTATGTCTCACCATCCGCTATTGGCGCAACTCCTGACGCCGAACCGATACGCCGTGATCTTCGCGATCAAGGGTGTGGTCGCCATGGCGTTGGCGTTGTTTGTGTCGATGGCCCTGCAACTGGATCGTCCTTACTGGGCGCTGGTTGCAGCGGTTTTCCTGCAGATCCGACCGGAAAGCGGACTGGTGATCGAGAAGGCGCTTTGCCTGATCGTGGGTTCGGCGGTTGGCGGCGGCTTTGGCATTCTGGTGCTTGCATTCCTGACCCCGTACCCCCTTCTGGCGCTGGGCTTGTTAACGCTGTGGATTGGTCTGAATTCGGCAGCCTCCTCCATGGTGCACAACACCAACTATATCTACGCGTTCGCGATGGCGGGGATGACGGCCGGGCTGGTCGTTATCCTGGTGATGGCGGATGCCAGCACAACTAACAGCCAGGCGGTTTTTGCCATCGCCCAGGCCCGGATCAGCGAAATCGCCACCGGCGCAGTGTGTGCCATGCTGGTGAGCCAGTTGTTGTGGCCGGTCACTGTGAAAGATGGTTTGCGTGCGAATGCCCGCAAGGTGATCAACAAAACGTTGGCCTATCTCACGCTGGAGCTGGAGCCTGGAAGCTCCCACGAGCAGCGTCACCAACATGCAGACGAGATTCTCGAAACCCTGGTGGCGCTCAATGACGATTCCAGCGCTGTTACCTACGAAGGCCCGGAAGGCGCGGGCCGGAGCAGGGCGGCCCATCTGTTGTGCAACAAGGTGATGTCCCTGCTGGCGGTTACTCAGATTTTAGGGCGTTTCCACCGGAATCATGGCGACCTGGTGTCACCCGCGTTCAGTGAGGTGCTCAGCCAAATGCGCCACTACTTCGGGGAAATCGCGGAAGCAGACAACTACCAGGAAGGTTACCGGCTTGCCCATGCGCTGCGGCGATCCTTGCTGGAGCAGCGGACCGGGTTCAGGAATGAGTCCGCCATCGTCACACGGCTGACCAGGACGGCACTGGAGCT
Organism: Marinobacter guineae; assembly: GCF_002744735.1. Lineage (GTDB taxonomy): Bacteria > Pseudomonadota > Gammaproteobacteria > Pseudomonadales > Oleiphilaceae > Marinobacter > Marinobacter guineae. The sequence goes on from NZ_KZ319340.1 coordinate 709,432, forward strand.
GGTGAGTGATCTGGTGGTGGTATTGCGGGCCTATAACGCGCTGGAAAGCCGGGATCAGACGTTGCTCAAAGCGCCTATGCTGGAAACCCATCGGGATCCACTGATCGGACTAATCAACGGGTTTCGCACCGCCATGATATTTTTCATCGGGGCGGTGATCTGGATCCAGACGGCAAGCTTGGCGGCCTTGATGATCATGATCATGCCCGTGGTATTTTCCGTGATGTTTGCCCGCTTCTCGCTGGCTGCGCTGACGCCTATTCTGCGGCGGGTTCTGATTGGTGCAACGGCGGCTATTCCCGTCGCCCTGATCTTCGGACTGGGCTTGTTGTCCCGGGCCAGTGGTAATTTTGAACTCCTGGTTCTGGTTCTGGCCGGCCCTTATTTCTTTGGCCTGCTGGCCCTTGCTGAACGTTCCACGCTGCCGTACGGGCTGGGCTTCTGTATTCCGTTCACCATCATCACGCAGCCTAGCAACAGCATGACATTCAATGCCGAAAGCGCGGTGAATATCGCGCTGGGCCTGTTTGTGGGGATCAGTATTCTCTATTGGGTATTCAAACTCATCACCCCGCCGGACAGCCGGTTTATGCAGCGCCGCCTGCTGAGATCAACGGCCCGTGATCTGACCGCAATTGACGATCACGAACAGCCGGAAAACTGGTTCAATGGCCGTATGGGGGAGCGCCTGTTGCGGCTGGCCAATTATGACCAGAGCTCTGAAAGCAGCGAACGCACGATGACAGACTTGGGGTTCACCGGGCTTAATCTCGGGCATGTGTCCATTCGGCTGCGCAGGCTGATTCAGGACCATCGCAGTCCCACGGTTGATACGCTTCTGAAGGAGTGGCAGCAGACCCTGGCCGAAACCTACCTGTTAAGCGCCCGGGGTGCCGTCAATCCGGCGTTCCGGAAGGTGAGCGCCAGGCTGCTTGAGGCGATTCATGCCCAAAGGGACCCGGATCAGAAAACGGTTATCATCGAAGGCATGTTTGAGCGGCTGGCACTGACGTTGGAGCGAACTGCCAGAACTGTGGCTGAGGCGGGCAGTTTCGACTTACCTGTCGAGTATACCCCGTTGTTTCACGAGCCCTCGAAAATCAAGGCGAAGTGACGGAGGTGGTCTACATCAATCGATCAAGCGCCTCGTAATCCCCATGCGTCATGCGGGTAATTCCGGACGCATGCTGGCTTGCAAGAAAGACCTGCAAACGCTCTGAGGGTGTTGTCATCAAGTCAATAATTCCCTGACGGACAGAGTGGCACAAGTCACCGCGGAAAACGAAAGGATCGTAGTGCAGGGGTGGTGATCGCCAGAGCACGCGAAAGGTATCCCTGCTGATCATTCCTCGCTTCAGGTATTCATCGGCGCGGGCGCTGGAGACAAAGGCGGCGTCAACCGTTCCGGCCAGCAGGGCGTCCATGGACTTGTCGTGGCCTCCGGCGAAAACCCGGGCACCGAAAAACTGGCCGAAAGGCAGGCCAACCGCGTCAGGGAAAACGGCTTTCGGGATCAGGGCACCCGAGGTGCTGGAGGGATCGCCCAGAGCGACACGGGCACCTCGTAATTCCCTGGCTGCCGTTGCGTCACTATCGCCCCTGACGATCAGGATCGAGTAGTAAAAACTACCAGCGGGCGTGAAGTGCCCGCCATCGACAGCCAGGGAAGCAAAGGCTTCAATGCCAGCGTTTCTTCTGTGAGCAATCATGTAGGCCGCCGGCCCTAATACAGCCACATCCACAGCGCCGGACACCATCGAGTCAATCACGCTTTCATAGGAGCTGGCGCGGACCATTTCAACCGGCACACCGAGGCCCTCGCTGATAAGCGTCATCAGGGGCTGGTATTCCTTGAGCTGCTCATCAATATCTTTCTTTGGAATCACGGTAAAGGTGAGCCCCGAGAGCTCACACTCGCCTGCCTGTTTCTCGCCGGCTGTCAGAAAACAGGAGACAGAAACTCCAACCAAAAAAACCATGACCCTGACCATCAGACCACCGCCTCCGACCCCGCGAACGCCCTGAGAAAGCCCGGTACCTCCGCTGGTGGTATCGGACGGCTCAGGTGGTAACCCTGGGCAATGTCGCATCCGGCAACCTTGAGATGGACCAGCTGCTCACGGGTTTCCACGCCTTCGGCCACGACTTTCAGGTGCATCCGTTTGGCCAGAATAATCGTTGAGGAGACGATCGGGCTGTCGTCGTGGCTGTTGCAGATTTTTGCGATCAGGCTCCGGTCGATCTTGAGTTTATCCACCGGCACGGCTTCCAGGTGGGCAAATCCGGAATAGCCGGTGCCAAAGTCATCAAGGCTGAGTTTCACCCCCGCCGCCTTGAGGCAATGCAGGCTCTCCACCGCCCTCGCATCCAGCATGGCGGTTTCGGTAATTTCCAGCTCCAGCTGGCCGGTCTTCAAGCCGTGCTCGCTGATTATTTCAAGCACCTGCCGGCAAAACTGCGGTTGGGCCAGCTGGATCGGAGAGACATTGACGGCGACAAGCCGTACGGGGACATCCTCAACCTGCCATTGGGTAACCTGGGCGCAGGCCAGACGCAGGACTTCCAGCCCCAGAGGAATTACAAATCCGCTGTTTTCCGCCATCGGGATAAATCGGTCCGGATAAAGCAGGCCGAACTCCTGATGCTGCCATCGCACCAGGGCTTCGTAACCGATGATTTTCATGGAATCGAGGCAAACCTGGGGCTGGTAATGAAGCACAAATTCCCGGTTGCGCAGAGCCTCAGCGAAGGATTGTTCCAGATGAAATTCCTCCACATCCTTCAGGTTGAGCGACTGGTCAAAGAACCGATGTTGGCCCCGGCCTGCCTTCTTGGCGGAGTACATGGCCGCGTCGGCACAGCGGAGCAGGTTTTCAATGGTCTGGCCATCCCTCGGGCACAGGGCGATACCGATGCTGGGGCTGCTGTTCAGTTCGGTCCCGTTGAGTTCATAGGTGGCGGACAAATGGCTGGTGAGCCCGGCCGCCCACTGCTCGATATCACTTTCGGTTCGATTATCCGTTAGCAACACCACGAATTCATCACCGCCAAAGCGGGCCGCCACGTCCTCAGGCCCCAGCAATCGCCGGATTCTGCCGGCAACCGCCTGGAGCAGTAGATCGCCCACCTCATGACCCAGGGAATCGTTGATCAACTTGAACCGGTCCAGGTCGATGAACAACAAGGCCGACAGCCGTCGGTTCCGCCTCTGATCACTGAGGGCATCCGAGGCAATATCGAGAAATTGCCGGCGATTATACAGACCACTGAGATGGTCAATGGATGCTGCCCGGCTGCTGCGGGCATGCTCGCCTTCAAGACGGTTAATCAGTTGCCGGTTTCTTTGCTCCGATATCTGTAGTGCATGCAACACAGACTGTTGTTGTTTCAGAGCACGAACCAGCCAGAACACAATGGCGCCCACCAACAGGGTCATCAGAATGTTCAGCACCAGCTGTTTGTTCTGATCGCTGCGCAGTGGACCCAAAATCTCACCGTTGGGCTGGCTAACACTCACGGTAAAGCCATGAATAGCCCGGGTGACGAAAATGTACTGATAGGGCTCGCCATTCTCCTCAAAGGTCGCATGGCCACTGCTTACCCGGCCATGCAAGGCTGGCTGAATGCGCGGCACCCGGATACCACCCACGATGACACCGCTGGTATCGGCACGCATCCATTCATCGCCCTGGGCGTCCAGTACCTGAATGAATCCCTTTGACCCCAGTTCCACATGCTGGAGCAGGCCTGCCAGGTAGCCGATATCCAGCTCAATCAGGACCAGTCTGGTCAAACCGGTTTGATCCCGCTCGCCAGTGGGCACCAGGAAAGGTAAACGCCATCCGGGCGCGCCATTGTCGGATTCGGGTGCTTCCGTTCGCAGCGGCAACACCGGCACGAAACCGTACTGTTTCAGATGATTTTCAAGCTGGCCGTACCATTGAGCGAGATTGGCCCGGGCGGAGTCCGGGTGGCTGGCATACAGTAATTGCCCGTTGCCGTCGTAAACACTCAGCCGGTTAAACACCGGGTCTTCAGCCAGCAAGGTCAGCAACGGCTCAGAGCCAAAGGTTTCGTCCTGTGAATCCTCTGTCACCAGGCTGCCCATCACCTTGGCACGGTCTGTCATCTGCTTGAGGCTTTCAGAAACGATCAGAGCAAGGTTGCGGTGCTCGGACTGCCATGCCTGAAGTGCTTCCGTACGGGACGTATTGGTCTGGAAAACAAACAGGGCCCAGATGAAAACCACCGTTAACGCACCCAGAACCAGCATGGCAATCTGGACAGCACTGAGGGAGGAGGTGAGCTTATGGTGCATTCAAGTCACTCTGGCGGAATGGCGTTTTGCTGGTGGTTCGACGAGCCTTCCGTTGGCAACTTTCCTGGTCCTGAATCAGATGGCAGGCGGATCTGTAGCCTGGCCAGATTGGCTCTGAAGCTATCAGCCGGTTATGGCAATTGAGTGACAGCGCCCGAACGGGACATTGATTCAGGCCTTTGACATAAAGCTTTCATCTGCGTCCTGTAAAACGGTGCTCCCATTCCAACGGAGCAGCAGTAATGTCCGACCACTCATCCCTTCTGGTAGAAAAACTCTGGCGCCTTAAACGCCGCATCGATAAAGGGGCATGCCCTGGTGTCGACTTTGTCCACCTGAACGTGTTGCTCCGGGAGCCGGCGTATCGGACGGATGTTCTCAGACGTGTCGAAGCCAACGGCACCCCGGAGCTGCAGGCGCTGGCCCGGGAAGTCATGGCCAACGATGATGGCCGGCCGCTAATGGCAAAGGCTCCTGATCAGCCACTGAAAACATCTGCAGCCCGCCCGGCCAATCGCCGGAGCTGGTTTGGCCGCAATGCCCTGGTGGTTCTACCGGTTCTGGGTGTGGCCGTGGCCACAGTGGCTGGCTTCACCGCGTTCGAGAACCGTGCGGTGCGTGTCGATTCGGATATCGTCACCGATACGGTTTGGGAGACGGGAAAACGCTACGTGCTCGAAGAAACGATCTTCGTAGACAACGCCCAACTGACCATTGAGCCCGGTGTGGTTATCGAAGGCGAGGCCGGTTCCGCGCTCATTGTCACATCCAGCGCCAAACTCTTTGCCCGGGGCAGCCGGAACGAACCCGTTGTATTCACCAGCGCAAAGCCAGACGGCGAACGAGCCCGGGGCGACTGGGGTGGGGTGGTTCTGCTAGGCAAGGCACCCGTTAATGAGCCCGATGCCGCCATAGAAGGGGTACCTGAAACCGATCTTCGAGGCCGGTTCGGTGGATCGGATCCAGAGCACAGTTGTGGCGTGCTGCAATACACACGAATCGAGTTCGCCGGATTTGAAGTTTACAAAAATAACGAGCTTAATGGCCTCACCCTGGGCGCTTGTGGTTCAAACACCATCGTGCAGAACGTGCAGGTTCATCGGGCACTGGACGACGGGATTGAAATGTTCGGGGGTACCGTGGACCTTCAGAACATTGTGGTCACCGGTGCCGCCGATGACAGTATTGACTGGGACTGGGGCTGGAATGGCCGTGTTCAGTTTGCCGTTATCCAGCAACACCGGGATGCCGGAGATAACGCCTTTGAAGGCGATAATAACGGGTCTAACCATTCCGCTCTGCCGCGATCAGAACCTACGTTCTACAACGTCACCCTGTATGGCAGTGGCCGCTCGGCCAAGGAACATCGCGCTATCCTTCTGCGTGAAGGGTCCGGTGGCCACTTCCACAACATGATTATCGACAGCTTTGCCATTGAAGCGCTGGATACCCGCGACGAAATAACCGCGCTTGTCGGCATGAAAGCCCTGACCTTCAGCCATAACCTGCTGTCGAATAATGGCCGTCTTGGCAATCTTAATGCGACGGAAGAAGCGGAAGATGATGATTTTGATTTCAATGAGGAGAAATGGATTCGTACGCCCTCGCTGTCCAATTCGGTGCAGGTGGAGAGCGGCCTGCAGATCTCAGCCAGTGACGAATCCTTCCCCCATTTCAGGCCCCTTGGAATGATGCGCACCATGAAAGCGAAGCGGCCACCGAAAAGTGAATTTTTCGACGAATCCGCAGAATATCAGGGTGCGATCAACCCCCGCGCTACATCTACCTGGCTGGACGGCTGGACGGCTTTCCCGGAGGCCTGAACGGTCCGCTTTTCCGGGCTGATGCCCGGAAAAGCCAGTGTTAAGGTCCTCGATTCGTTAAGCCTATGAGTTCTATAGATAGAACTATATTGCATAACCTGAGACTGAAGGGTTATTGTGATTTCGACATGACGAGGCGCCCAGCCTCCAGAAGCAAAACCCGACAGGAGATTCACCATGAGTTTAAGACTTGGCGATACCGCACCGGACTTTACCATCGACAGCACCGCCGGCCAGATCAACTTTCACGACTGGGCGGGGGATTCCTGGGTATTCTTCTTCAGCCACCCGGCCGATTTCACACCGGTCTGCACCACTGAAATGGGCCGTACTGCCCAGCTTGCGAAGGAGTTCTCGGCCCGCAACGTGAAGCCGCTGGGTTTGTCCACAGACACCGTTGAAGAGCACGTCAAGTGGATTGAAGACGTCAACGATACCCAGAACTGTGACCTGCAGTTCCCGATCGTTGCCGACGCGGACCACAAGGTGGCTGAGCTGTATGAAATGATCCATGCGGGTGAAAGTGAAACCGCCGCGGTACGCAGCGTGTTCATTATCGATCCGAACAAGAAAATCCGTCTGACCATGACCTACCCGATGGCGGTGGGCCGGAATTTCGATGAGATTCTGCGAGTGATTGATGCGCTCCAGACCAGCGACGCGAACAACTGTGCCCTGCCTGCTGACTGGCGCAAGGGTGATGATGTGATCATTCCGCCCTCCATCTCCAACGAGGAAGCCAAGGGCCTGTTCCCGAATGGCTGGAATGAGATCCGTCCTTACCTTCGCACCACCAAGCTTTAATCTGGTTCGCGGATAACAAAGGGTGTTTGCCAGCCGGCAGGCACCCCTTTCCGCTTTGATCCCGGTCAAGACAGAAGTTATAGGCTTATAACAGTACTTGAGGGGCCCGACACCGCAGGGGTATGCTCAAGAAACAGTCGGGGGAAGTCTGATTCCAGGAGGAAACGACGATGAAACATCTAGTATTCGGTTTTTTAATTGCATTCGCTCTCAGCTTCAACACCCAAGCCGAGGATGCCCTCTCTCTTACCCCCCAGCAGACCTATGACATGGTTCAGGAACAGGGCGATGAGATCCTTTTTGTCGATGTCCGCGATCCGGTGGAGATCATGTTCATCGGCTACACAGACGCAATCGACAAAAACATCCCGTTCAAACTGGTGGATCGCTCTGAGTTTCTTGCCGACAAGGGCCGGTTCGCCATGAACACCAATCCGGATTTCGCGGCAGACGTGGAAAAAGCCCTGAAGGAAAAAGGCCTCAACAAAGACGCACTGATCATTACCATGTGCCGTTCGGGCTCCACCCGGGGCAAGCCCAGTGCCGAATACCTGCTGGAGCGGGGCTTTACCAATGTGAAATACATTGATAACGGCTTTCAGGGCGGTGGAGCCAAAGACGGCAAGAAAAAGGGCATGAGGATCGTCAGTGGCTGGCAGAACGACGGGCTGCCTTGGTCAATGACCCTGAACCCGGAAAAAATCTATCGTCCTTAACCCCGGACTATACTGATTTTCAGCCTTGATGTTGCAGTAGCAGGGAGTTTATCGGCAGTTCTGATGATTCCGAATCCGGGATCGGGGAGCGTAGAACATGGAAAGATCAGCAAGGGACCGTCTGCTTGGTCGTTTTGGCAGGCGCGCTGCGAATATTGCACTGGCCGGGGCATTAATCTGCTCCGGCTTTGCTGTTTCTGGTGCCGAGCGCCCACCCGCCACAGCCGATCACAGCAAGTTCGAGGTGCTTGAGGGCCCCTTTGACAACGCACAGGAAGTCACGGAAGCCTGCCTGGGATGCCATACCGAAGCCGGCGAACAGATCCGCGCAACCACTCACTGGACCTGGACCTACGAGCACCCGGAAACCGGGCAGACCCTTGGCAAAAGCAAGGTCATTAACAGCTTCTGTGGTATGGCGATTACCAATGAAGCGCGCTGCACCTCCTGCCACGTTGGCTATGGCTGGGAAGACATGAAGCAGCCACCGCCCACCGCAGACAACGCTGTCGATTGCCTGGTGTGCCACGACACCACCGGCGAATACTGGAAGTTTCCCACCCTGGCCGGTCATCCCACCTACATGCCCCGGGAATGGCCCAAAGGCAGCGGCAAGATGGTTCAACCGCCAGATCTTGAGTCCATCGCACAAAATGTCGGCGCCAGTGGCCGGGCCAACTGCGGCAGTTGCCATTTCTACGGTGGCGGCGGTGACGGGGTAAAGCACGGCGATCTGGACTCCTCCCTGGTCGATCCACCACGGTCACTGGACGTGCACATGTCGCCGGACGGCCTGAACTTCGGTTGTGCCGATTGCCATACCAGCTGGGGCCATCAGGTGTCCGGAAGTCGCTACCAGGTGAACGCCAAAGACACCCTGGGCATTGATGTGCCGGGGCACACCGATTTCAGCCGCGCCAGTTGCGAATCCTGCCATGGGGCTACGCCGCACCAGAAGCAAAAACTCAACGACCATGTCGACACCCTCGCCTGCCAGACCTGCCATGTGCCGGCATTCGCCCGGGGCGGCGTCCCCACTAAAATCTGGTGGGACTGGTCAACCGCCGGCAGGCTGGATGAAAACGGAGAGCCGATCACCGAATACGATGACAGCGGCCACCCCAGCTACATGAGTGAGAAAGGGGACTTCCGCCACGGAGAGAATGTGGTGCCCAGCTATGCCTGGTTCGATGGCACGGTTAAATACACCCTTGTGGATGAAAAACTGGACGTGGACCATCCACCTGTTGAAATCAACCGGGTTGAAGGCGGCCCGGACGACCCGGGGTCCCGCATCTGGCCGTTCAAGGTCATGCGCGGTAAACAGCCCTATGACACCGAACTGGAAACCTTGCTGGCCACCCATGTGTTTGGTGCCGACGATACGTCATTGTGGAGCAACTTCAGCTGGCCGAAAGCCCTTCAGGCGGGCAGCGAGATGTCCGGCATGCCGTTCAGTGGCAGTTACGACTTTATCGAAACCACCATGCACTGGCCTATTACCCACATGGTGCCTCCGGCCGAGCAGGCGCTGGGTTGCGCTTCCTGCCATGCCAGTGAAAGCCGGCTGGCCGGAATTGCCGGGATCTACATGCCGGGGCACAACGGCAACATCTGGCTGGATCGCATCGGCTGGCTGCTGGTGGCACTGACCCTGGTGGGCGTAGTACTTCATGGCGTGGCGCGAATTCTGATCAAAGGGAGGAAGCGGTCATGAGCCGGGTAATGATCTACAAACGTTTCGAGCGTTTCTGGCATTGGTTCCAGGCGCTGCTGATCTTCGCATTGCTGTTTACCGGCTTCGAGATCCACGGCAGTTATTCGGTACTCGGCTTCGGTGATGCTGCCCGGCTACATACCCTGGCTGCCTGGGCATTGATCGTCCTGTGGCTGTTTGCCATTTTCTGGCACATTACCACTGGCGAATGGCGCCAATACATCCCGACCAGGAACGGGCTGTTTCCAGTCATCCGTTACTACCTCATCGGTACATTTACCGGCGCCGAGCACCCGTACCGAAAAACCACCCGGGCCAAGCACAACCCTCTGCAGCGGCTCGCCTATCTGTTTTTCAAGCTGATGATTACACCTGTGATCTGGCTTACCGGGTTGCTCTACCTGTTCTATAACGACTGGCCGGCAACGCTTTCCGGAGCGCTGGAACTGGAAACGGTAGCCCTCGTCCACACGGCAGCAGCCTTTGCCATGCTCATTTTCATCATTGCCCATGTCTACATGGCAACCATGGGCGCAAAGGTGACCAGCCTGATCAAACCCATGGTTACCGGTTACGAAGACCTCGAAGACACCCGCTAATCCTCAATACAGATCGCCCGGCGTCGCACGGCCTGGGCGGTCTTGCCGACCGCCTCAGGCCTGCATACTCAGAATGTGAACGTGCGCATCTTCGGGTTCAGCATCTGTCCCGCCATCTCTGGCGGCATGGCAACACCAACGCCGTCAATCAGGTCATCCTTGCTGTACTCACTGTTGGGCAGGTACAGGGCACAGACTTTGGCCTCACCACCCTGCTTTAGCAGGCCGCGAAGCATCTGGCCAGGGGTGACATCCTTCGGCTTGAGGGCCGGGGCTTCATAGGATTTCAGGGCCAGATCACCAGCCTTGTCACATAGCAGTACATTCACCTTGGCCCCTTGCTGAGCCATGGTATTGGAGAGCACCATCGCCATACCCTGGGTTTGCAGGGAATCGCTGGACAGGATCACCAGTACTTCTTCAATGGCACCCTTATGGTTATCGGCATGCACACCGAAAGGCGCAAGCGCGAGCAATGCGGCAACAACCATGGCCTTGAAAGATTTGATCATGGGAAAATCTCCTTTTTCAGTTGATCGATAAACTACACATCTAAATTACTCGGCTTCAGAACATCCTTCAGTGACAAAGTCACTTTCGATTTTATGCCTGCGACAAAGAGGCTCCACCTGGCATATTCGTAAATATTCTAACGATAGAACCTTTTGTTTGGTAGGCTTTGATATATCTCAAGCGAAAGCACGCACAGCAAAACAAAGACAAGAGGTTCCAGGCATGACCAGCACCACAACACCCAATGGCAGCGTCAAAACACATACGGTCGTAATCGTGGGCGGCGGGGCTGCCGGCATTTCGGTCGCTTCCAGCATTCGAAAACGTGACAGCAATATCGACATTGCCATCATCGAACCGGCCAACAGACATCACTATCAGCCTGGCTGGACCATGGTGGGAGGCGGTGTTTTCCGGCCGGAAGTCACCTCCAAACCCATGTCGCAAGTTATGCCCGGCTTCGTGTCCTGGTACCAGCAGGCGGTGACGTCGGTGGATCAAGAAATGAATCAGGTCGTTCTGGAAGACGGCTCTTCGGTTGAATACAAGGCCCTGGTGCTAGCCCCGGGGCTGGAACTGAACTGGGCTGGTATTGAGGGGCTGGAGGACGCCCTCGGCTCCAACGGCGTAACATCCAACTATCGCGAAGGCATGGCCAGCTACACCTGGGAGATGGTCCAGAGTCTGAAGAAGGGCCGCGCCCTGTTCAGCCAACCGCCGATGCCGATCAAGTGTGCCGGCGCACCCCAGAAGGCCATGTACCTGTCGGCGGATTACTGGCTCAGGCATGGTGTGCTGAACAACCTGGACATCCAGTTCCATAACGCCGGGGCCGTTCTGTTTGGCGTGCCGGATTATGTACCGGCTCTTGAGGCCTATATCCAGAAATACGGCATTGATCTGAACTTCCAGAGCACTCTGGTTGCGGTAAACGGCCCCTCGAAAACCGCTGTCTTCCGGACAACAGACGGTGACGGCAACAGCCAGGACCGCGAAGTCAGTTTCGATATGCTGCATGCAGTGCCACCCCAGCGGGCTCCCCACTTCATCCGGGAATCTGCCCTGGCCAACGAGGGCGGATGGCTGGATCTCGAAGATGACACCCTTCGCCACAAGACCCACACCAACATCTTTGGTCTTGGCGATGTCAGTGGCACGGGAAATGCCAAAACCGCCGCCGCGGTTCGCAAACAGGCGCCGGTAGTGGCCGAAAACCTGGTTGCCAGCCTGCACAACCAACCTCTGCGGGCCGCCTATCTTGGCTATGGCTCCTGCCCTCTCACGGTGGAAAACGGCAAGATCGTATTGGCGGAGTTCGGCTACGGCGGCGTGCTACAGCCGAGTTTCCCGAAATGGATCAACGATGGCACCAAGGCAACCAGGGCCGCCTGGTACCTGAAAGCCAAACAACTGCCCGCCCTTTACTGGCACGGCATGCTGAAAGGACACGAGTGGCTGGCTAAGCCGGCGCCCCGTTCAGGCGTAAACTGACCTCTTTGATGGCCGGGGTTATGAGCCCCGGCCGTTTTAAAGGCGAATAAACTAACAATCGACGCTGAACCTCATGCGAAGACTGGCCCATGGAAAACCCGAGCATCGAAAAACGCAGACTGGCTGCGCTCGATCGCTTGGGTATTCTGGATACCCCTCAAACACCAAGATCCGTGGCATTCTGTGACTATGCCATCCAGCAGGACAAGATTCTGCTGGTGGAAGATGCCACCAGGGATCCCCGCTTCCAGAAGAACCCCCTGGTTACCGGCAAACCTCACACACGTTTTTATGCTGGCATGCCCGTACGTGAACCCAGCGGTTTCAAGATAGGCACGCTCTGCATTATTGACGACAATAAACATGTCCCCGTTTCCCACCTCAGCCGCTCGATTCACCGGGCCCAGAATGTTTTCCTGACTAGTGACATCGAGCGGGCGGCCTTCGAGCTGATGCTCAGTGATTTGCTGTCACTGACTGGTAGCGAGTTCGGTTTCATAGGCGAAGTACTTCAGTAACGGGGCCTGGTTTTTGACCGTCTGGACAACATTCTGGGCCAGCCCATGGTAACCGGCGAGGTGATTGTCTCCAGCGATCTGGCCTCAGATCGCCGCCAAGGAGAGCTACCTGCCGGCGTGCCGGGAACTGGGCGTTGATATTTCTCTTGATGATTTCGGTACCGGCTACTCTTCACTGGACCTTTTCCGGCGTCTGCCTGCCAAGGAAATCAAAATCGACTGTTCCTTCGTAATGGACATGCTCGACAATAACGACAGCGACATGATCGTAAGCGCTATCGTCAGCCTCTCGAAAAGCTTCAAACGGCGCCTGGTCGCCGAAGGCATTGAAAGTTTCGCCGTTGAAGCCAAACTGATAGAACTGGGATGCAATCTCGGTCAAGGCTTTTTCTATAGCAAACCGCTGCCCCTGAGCCAGGCACTGGACTGGGCACAAACCTTCAACTGGGAAAACAGGGCGGGCACTGGAGCCTGACTCCAGGCTGCAAAGTGACGGAACACATGGAACTGACACCGGAAATCCGACTGAAAGCAATTCTTGAAGGCACGGGCGCTGGCACCTGGGAGTGGCACCTCGATACCCAGGAGGTTATTTATAATGATCGTTGGGCCCAGCTTCTCGGTTACAGCCTGGAAGAACTCGAACCTGTTACCTTCCAGACCTGGGAAAACCTGTGCCATCCCAACGATCTCCTACAGGCGAGAGAGGCACTCGCCCGCTATCTCGACGGAGCAAGCCAGAAGTTTGAATGTGTAATCCGCATGCTCCACAAGGACGGAGACTGGCGCTATATCCACACCCGCGGAACGCTGCTGACTGACGATCAGGGTCGCGACACTCGCTGGCTGATGGGAACCCACCTTGATGTTACCCGGGAGGTGGTGAGCCAGCACCAGATGGAGCAGCTCTCCAAATCACTGCCGGGTATTATCTACACCTTTGTTCTTGAACCGGATGGGCGTTATTACTTTTCGTTCATGAGCGAGAAAACCTGGGACTTTTACGGGGTATCCCCCGAAGCGGCGCTTCGCGACCCAGACACAATCTTCAACATGGTCCATCCGGAAGATCTGGCCGCGCTCCATGAGAGCATCTCTGTTTCCGCCCGGACGATGGGCGAATGGGTGTGCGAATACCGTGTTGCAATCAATGACCGGGTCAACTGGGTAAGAGGAGTATCCCGGCCTGAAAAAGATCCGGATGGCACGATTACCTGGCACGGCATAATCACTAACATCGACCGGCAGAAGGGTCTGGAACTGGAACTGGAACAACTGTCCATTACCGATGAACTGACCGGCCTTTATAACCGCCGCTACATGCTCAGGAAACTGGAAGAATCGGTTGCGGAAAGTGAACGCTATGGCGATGATTTCTCCCTCGTATCGCTGGATATCGATTTCTTCAAGAGCATTAACGATTCCTATGGGCACCCTACCGGTGATGCAGTACTGCAGCGGTTTGCCACAATCATCGAAAAACGGACACGTAAATCCGACATTGTGGCCCGGACCGGGGGCGAAGAGTTTATCATCTTCATGCCCAGTACCGTCCTGGACGAGGCCGAGCAGGTGGCAGAGTCCCTGAGGGTTGCCCTTGAGGCGGAAGAATTCGTGAGCGATGATGGCGAAGCCTTTAACGTGACCTTCAGCGCGGGCGTGGTTAACTGGTCCGGGGCCGGCGCCAATGCCACCTCAGTAAGGGATTTGCTCTCAGCCTGCGACCAGTCGCTGTATGCTGCAAAGCGAGCAGGCAGAAACCGGATAGTCGTAAACGGAGTGGGAAAGTGATCCTGCCGGCGGGCCGGACGTAATAACCAGTCCCAAACCAATCATTAACGGAGAAAAACCATGATCGGATACGTCACCCTTGGCGTCAGTGATATGGAGAAAGCGAAGAAATTTTACTCGGATCTGCTGGCGGATCTGGACGCAAAAGTGCTTCTGGATCTGGACCGCATTGCCTTTATCGGCAAGAACATGGGCTCTCCCATGCTGGCGGTGTGCAAACCGTTCAACGGTGAGCCGAACCATCCTGGCAACGGCAACATGCTGGCCCTGCAGCCGGGCTCAAAAGAGGCGGTGGATGCCCATTACAACAAGGCCATCGAACTGGGGGCCACCTGCGACGGCGAACCCGGGCAACGCATTCCCAACCAGTTCTACGGCGCCTACGTGAAAGACCCGGACGGTAACAAGCTGGCGTTTTTCCACTTCGGTTAACAAAAATGGCCCTCATTGCAGGGCCATTTTTGATTCATCTGCCAACGGCCTTCAGCCTGTCGCTGCCGCCACTTCCGCCTTACCCGTTTTCACCAGGGCGTACCCGAAACCGATCACCAGTGATCCCACGGCAATGGCAACCAGGTAAGGCAGCACCGAACTGACCGCGTTCGGAATGGCCAAGACAAACAGCCCGCCATGGGGCGCCATCAGCTTCACCGTGAACAGCATCGACAAGGCGCCGGTAATGGCGCCACCGACCATGCACACCGGAATCACCCGCAGCGGGTCCTTGGCCATAAACGGAATCGCACCCTCGGAGATAAAGCACAGGCCCAGCACAAACGAGGCCCGGCCCGCCTGGCGTTCGGCCTCGGCAAACTTGCGGCGGGCCACAAACGAGGCCACACCCATGCCAATGGCAGGTACCATGCCCGCCGCCATGATGGCCGCCATGGGTGCGGAACCTCCGCTGCCCTCGGAGAGCAGGCCAACGCCGAAGGTGTAGGCTGCCTTGTTGACCGGGCCGCCCAGATCGAAGCACATCATGGCGCCAAGGATACCGCCGAGCAGAATCGCATTGGTGGTGCCCATGCTCTCAAGGAAACCGGTCAGACCGTCCATGATCGCGGCCATGGGCTCGCCAATTACGTAGATCATGCCCAGACCAGTGACCAGGCTGGCCAGCAGCGGAATGATCAGGATCGGCTTCAGGGATTCGATGCTTTCCGGCATCGGCAGCTTCTGGCTGATGAAACGCGCCACATAACCGGCCAGGAAGCCCGCCACAATGCCGCCGAGAAAGCCGGCTCCCAGCTCACCGGCCAGATAGCCGCCAATCATGCCGGGCGCCAGGCCCGGGCGGTCGGCGATGGACCAGGCAATGTACCCGGCCAGCAACGGAATCATCAGTTTGAACGCGGTGCCGCCACCGATCTGCATCAGGGCCGCTGCCAGGGTGCCTTCTTCCTGAAACGCCTCGATCCCGAACACGAAGGACAGGGCGATCAGCAAACCGCCGGCCACCACCATCGGCAACATGAAGGAAACGCCGGTAAGCAGGTGCTTGTAGGGTCCCCGCTTTTCTCCGCTGCCGGCACTGCTGGCGGCTTTCTGCTGTCCGGCCTCAAGGACCACGGCCTGGGCCAGAGCATCACGAACGGTATTGGCGGGTTTTTTCAGGGCCGCGCCGGTGGAGGTCCGCCACACCCGCTTGCCGGCAAACCGGCTCGGATCCACCTCGATGTCGCAGGCAAGGATAACCACATCGGCGTCAGCGATCTCCCCGTCGGTCAGGGGATCCTGGGCACCAACGGAGCCCTGGGTTTCCACCCGGATCTGGTGGCCAGCGGATTCGGCCGCGGCGGTGAGGGCCTCAGCCGCCATAAAGGTATGGGCTACGCCCGTGGGGCAGGCGGTTACAGCAACAATCCGTTTACCGGCGGTTGCACTCTCGCCAGAGGCTGTCGGCGTCACTGGTGCCTGGTTGGCTCTGGCCGGGTCCCAGGGCGTGGCCTCCGCCTGAGCCCTGTCCAGAATCCCATCCGGATCGGGCAACGCGGCGGTTACCGGGATCTGCAACAGGCGTTTGCCGGCGTAGGCCTCGAGGTCTACCGCTACGCCCACGGCGGCAATAACCAGGTCCGCCTGTTCGATGGTTTCAGCATCGGGCTGGCTTTCAGCCTTGCCATCCGGTCCACGGCTGTCGGTGGTTACCGACCAGCCGCGACGGTTTGCTGCCCGCTCCAGTGCCCGGGCAGCAAGAAAGCGGGTTGCCACACCCTGGGGGCAGGCAGTCACAATAATCAGGTTCATAACGGTGTCTCCCCGGTGTTATTGTCCCCGGGCCAGGGGTAGACCCGGGTTTGTTGGAGAAGGGTTGGAAAACCAGGTGCTTCAGGATCGCCAACACCGATGTGTTGCACGCATTCGGCAGACAGGGCAGTGGCGTATTGCAGCACCGTTTCAGCAGGCTGCTGGTCAAGAACACCGTGCAGCATGCCCGCCAGAAGGGTATCGCCGGCACACACGGTGCTGACCACCCGGACCGGAGGCACCCGGGATCTCAGGGTGCCGGCGGGCGAGTGCCAGAGCACACCGTCTGGCCCCATGGAGACCACCACATGGGCGATGCCCTCGCCCTGAAGCCGGGCGGCAGCGGATTCAACGGCTGCCATATCGTTCAGGGGCGTCCCTGCCCAACCGGACAGCTCATCGGTATTGGGTTTTACTGCAAAAGGTCCCGCCTCGATCCCGGCTTTAAGACCCTCACCACTGGCATCCAGCCAAACCGGTTTGCCAGCGCGGTTAGCCTGTTGCACCAGACCCGCAACGCCGGCAGGTGGAAAACCCTCGGACAGACTGCCGCCGATAACCACCGCGTCGCATTCGGCCAGCAGCCGCGCCAGGCGCGATTCCAGCCGCTCGAGGGCGTCTTCCGGCATCTGGAACCCCGGTCCGTTCAGGTCGGTCACCCGGCCACCGGGCTCGGCGATCTTGACGTTGATCCGGTTCAGGCCTGGCACGCGCACAAAACTGTCCTGCAACCCCTCAGCCGCGAACAGCCGCTCAAAAGGGGTGGCATTGGCTTCGCCCAGCAAGCCGGTCACGGTGACCGAATGGCCCAGCCTCGCCAGCACACGGGCCACGTTGATGCCTTTGCCAGCCGGTTCCAGCCGGGTGTTACCGGTGCGATTGACTTCGCCAAGGGCCAGAGCGGGGGTTTCTACACTCAGGTCCAGGGCCGGATTCAGGGTAATGGTGAGGATATTGGCCATCACCAGACCTCCAGGGCATCACGTACCTCGGCAGCGGTTGCCATGGCCAAGGCCTTTTCGGCCTGCTGGCGGGCGTTTTCCAGGTTCAGGCCGCGGATGCAGGCCTTCACCAGAGGCACCCGGCGACTGGTCACCGAGAGCTCGTCCACATCCAGGCCCACCAGGACCGGGATGGCCTGTGGATCGGAGGCCAGTTCGCCGCAAACCCCGACCCAACGATCATGCGCATGGGCCGCCTCTACCGTCATCCGGATCAGCCGTAACACCGACGGATGCAGGCCATCCGACTCGGCCGACAGCTGACCGTGGCCACGGTCGATGGCCAGGGTGTACTGGGTCAGATCATTAGTGCCGACGGAGAAGAAATCCACCTCCGGCGCCAGGGTAGAGGCCAGCAGGGCACAGGAGGGCACTTCGATCATTACACCGACCTGAACATCACCGGCTGGTACTTCGGCCTGCACTTTGGAAACGATCGCCCGGGCAGCCCGGAATTCTTCCAGATCCTTGACCATGGGAAACATGATGCGCAGGGGCCGATCACCCGCCGCAGTCAGCAGGGCGCGCACCTGGGTTTCGAGAATATCCGGCCGGGTCAGGGACAGCCGGATGCCGCGCATGCCCAGAAACGGGTTGTCTTCCTGGGGCAGGGGCCAGTAATCCAGAGGCTTGTCGCCACCCACGTCCAGGGTTCGGGCCACCAGGGGCAAACCGTTCAGGGCATCGAACGCATGTTGGTACTCACGCACCTGAGTAGCCAGGTCCGGCGCTTCCGGATGGGCCATGAAAATGAACTCGGTACGAAGCAGGCCGACACCGTCGGCGCCCCGGTCCACGGCATCCGGTGTATGAGCGGTATTGCCGAGGTTGGCACAGACTTCGATGGTGTGACCATCCTCTGTGGTGGCTGGCTGATTGCGGTGTTCATGGGCCTGAGCCTGCAAGGCTTCCAGCTTTTCCAGGCGACGGCGAATCCGTTCACAGCGCTCAGCCCCCGGATTCGGTACCAGACAGCCCCGTTCACCATCCACCACCAGGTCGGAACCATTGGCGATAGTAAGTATTTGCTCACCGGCACCCACCACAGCCGGCAGACCAAGGGCCCGGGCAAGGATGGCGCTGTGGGAGGTCGCGCCACCCCGGGCTGTGACCAGGCCACGTACCCGGGTCGTATCCAGCCGGGCAACATCCGACGGCCCGAGATCGTCGGCCACCAGAATATAAGGGGTATCCGGCGGCGTTGGCATGGCCACGCCGCAGAGATTGGCCAGCACCCGTCGGCCGACGTCCCGCAAATCCGCGGCACGTTCCGCCAGCAGTCGGTCAGACAGCGCTTCCTGGGCGCGGGCCGCGGTATCTATGGCTTTCCACCAGCCCGCTTCGGCGGAGGCCCCTTCGTTAATCGCCTCCAACGTGGCCTGATACAGGTCCTCGTCCTGAAGCATTTCCACGTGTACCGAGAGAATTGGCGCGGCTTCACCGCCCTCCGCATGGCGGATCAGGGTCCGGAGCTGGCCATCCGCGTCATCGATGGCCTGGTTCAGGCGCTGGATCTGCTGTTCGCTGTCTGCCGCGGAATCCGGGTATTCCAGCGCGGGCTGGCGCATCACAAAGGCCGGCGCCAGCGCCAGCCCCGGTGAGGCGGCAACGGCTTTGACCGGCTGGTCATCGGCCAGGGGTTCGGGAGGCTGAGCCTCCGGCACCGGGGCGCGCGGTTCAGCAGAGCGAAGCGGATCAACGTTCTCGCCCAAACCGTCTTCGATGGCGTTGGTCAGCGACACGATGGCCTGATCGGCCTCGTCTCCGGTCGCCGACAGCAGCAGCATTTGCCCCCGGCGAGCACCCAAACCAATGACGCGCGTCAGGCTGGTGGCCGAAACAGCGCTGCCATCCCCTTCCAGCACGCGTATCCGGATGCTGGCGTTATGGCGTCGCGCCTCCTGCACCAGATACTTGGCCGGCCGGGCATGAAGCCCATGGGTATTGAGCAGAGTCACTTTTGCGGTGACCGCATCGGCAGCCTCACCGGACAACCGGGCCAGAAGGGCATCTCCACTCAGGCCGTCAATCGGTTCATTGCGTGCCAGGAAATTATCGATGCGGTCCAGCAGGTCGTGGCACTCATCGCCAGGCCCGGCCAGACAGAACACACCCCGGAGTTCCGGCGTCGCCCGCTTTGGCGTGGCCAGTGACAGGGTCGGACGCCTGGCACCAACGGTATGATGGGTTAGCCAGAATCCCTGCCCGAGAGCCACCGGCGGCTGGCCGATAATTTCCGCCAGAAAATCGGTACTCACACAGCGCAAGCTTTGCAGGCGGGCGGCGGCAATCAGGGCCAGTTCGTTAGGAGTGGAAGCGTCGATGCCCAGGCACAGGGTCTCGTTGTCGCATTTGGCCACCGCAGGGGCTTTGGAAAGCAGGGCAACCAGTTCGGTGGCGTCAGTAGCCCGAGCAAGCTTTTCCGCCAATCCGGGCTTGTCCAGGACACGGGTGAGGTGGCGGAGAATATCCAGGTGTTCATCAGACTGGGCCGCAATGACCACCAGCACATGCACCCGGGCATTGTCGTGCCAGGTGATGCCTTGCGGGAACTGAAGAATGCGGATACCGGTTTTGAGAACGGCATCCCGGCTTTCCGGTGTACCGTGGGGAATGGCAATGCCGTTACCGAGCACCGTGGACGACTGCCGTTCACGGGCCATCATTCCGGCCAGGTAATCGGGGGAGGTTCGGCGTGCAGCTTCAAGGTCCCGGGCGGCCTGTTGCAGTGCGTCTTGCCAGTCAGTGGCCGTGGCACCCAATCGAACGTCGTTGGCGGTCAGCGTCAGCATGAGCGTTGCCTCGCTTTGTTGTTTTGATCGTGCGTGTCTTTTTTGTTGCTGAATCGTGTCAGCATGCTTAAAATCGATCATGAAACAGATATGATCAGAAATCAAGCAATCTTTTAATCGGAGCCGTTGCCCATGACCCTTGCGGAACTTGCCCGGCTTGCCGGCGTGTCAAGAACCACCGCCAGTTATGTCATTAATGGCCAGGGGGCTGCCCGACGCATCAAGCCGGACACCATCGAGAAGGTGCTTGCGGCCGCTCGCGAGCATAATTTCCAGGTGGATACCCAGGCAGCGGCCCTGCGGGGGGGCGCCAGCCGAACCCTGGGCTTCATCCTGCCGGACCTGGAAAACACCAGTTACGCCCGG
Organism: Marinobacter guineae; assembly: GCF_002744735.1. Classification (GTDB taxonomy): domain Bacteria; phylum Pseudomonadota; class Gammaproteobacteria; order Pseudomonadales; family Oleiphilaceae; genus Marinobacter; species Marinobacter guineae. The sequence goes on from NZ_KZ319340.1 coordinate 730,128, forward strand.
CTCGCCAAGCTGTTGGAGCAAGGCGCCCGGGCCCGGGGCTACCAGCTTCTGATTGCCGGCTCCGACGACGACCCGGAAACCGAGAAATCCCTGGCCCGGGCCTTGAAGGCAAGGCGCTGTGATGCACTGATCGTCGCCAGTGCCCTGGCCCAGGACGATCCGTTTTACCCGGACCTGCAGCAGCATGGCCTGCCGGTGATTGCCGTGGACCGCGCCCAGTCGCCAGGAGTGATCCGATGCGTGGTCAGCGATAACCGGGCGGCGGCAGACGCCCTGACCCGTTCAGTGCTGGGGCATGACACCACCACCATCGCCTGGCTGGACGCCGTGCCCGGGATTGCCATGACCCGCGAACGACGCGAGGGCTTTCTGGCTGCCGCCGGCCAGGCCGGGGTCACCACCTTCATCGAAAGCGGTCCCCACTATGATCGCGCCTCAGGTGCGGCAATGATGAACCGGATTCTCCGGGAGCGTGGCCTGCCGGATGCCCTGGTAACGGCCTCCTACACACTGCTTCAGGGGGTTCTGGATGTACTGTTGGAACAACCCGGCGGGCTGCCGGACAGCCTGCGCCTCGCGACATTCGGAGACGATCGTCTGCTGGACTTTCTGCCGCTTGCGGTGAACTCCCTGCCCCAGAATCACGAAGCCATTGCCAGGGCGACCCTGGAGCAGGCTTTCGCCGCCATTGCTCAGGACAGCGGGGGTAATACCGTCACCGTTAACCGGACCCTGAAAGAACGACCCGTAGCCAGGCAAAACACGAACAAACATTAAGCAAGAATCTTGCAGTCAGAATGATTATTTTGTGCTAGCTTCTTGTGGTGATTGGCAGGCCCGCTCGAACCTGTCAGCGATCAATCTCTTAAAGGAATGCGCAGATCGCCAATAGCTTCGCCAGGGAGGTGACTATGCCTGATATTTCAACTGCTTCGACTGCGTCGAAGGCTTCAATTACTCCCGAGCAGAATCATTTGCTGGCCGCTTTTCCGGACAGTGCCAAACAGCGGATTTTCCCCCGGCTCAAACTGGCTGAAATGAACCTCGGCGACGTGATTCATGAATCCGGCCAGACCATTGAGTTCGTCTACTTCCCCACCAACTGCATCGTTTCGCTGCTTTACGTGATGCTTAACGGCTCTTCCGCCGAAATCTCGGTGGTGGGTAACGAAGGTATGGTCGGTATTTCTGTATTCATGGGGGGAGACAGCACCCCCAGCCGCACGGTTGTGCAAAGCAAGGGCTTCGCATACCGGCTGCCGGCCCAGGAGCTCAAGGCTGAGTTCGACAACACACCCGAGCTTCGATTCCTGGCCCTGCGCTACACTCAGGCACTGATTACCCAGATGTCCCAGACCGCCGTGTGTAACCGGCACCACTCCATTGACCAGCAACTGTGTCGCTGGCTGCTGTTATCTCTTGATCGCCTGCCGGACAATCATTTGACGATGACCCAGGAACTGATTGCCAACATGCTGGGTGTCCGTCGGGAAGGCGTCACCGAGGCCGCGAGCAAACTGCAAAAACTGGGGATTATCGAATACCATCGCGGCCATATCACCGTGATGAATCGGCCAGGGCTCGAAGAGCTTTGCTGCGAATGCTACGCCGCAGTAAAGCGGGAGACAGACCGCCTGACCTCACGCCAGGTCAGTCATTAGGTCTGGCGTTGCAGACTTCCCGGCGCTGACACCAGGTCCTCAGCAACAGGTCGCCGGTTCAGTATCTTGACCCGGTACATGGCCATATCTGCTTTTTTTAATAGCTCATCGGCGGTTTCCCCGTTTTCGGGATACACACTCACCCCGATGCTGAGCTGAAGCATCACCTCATGACCACCTATAATCATGGGCAATGCGGCGGCTTCCCGTATTTTATCGGCAACGGCATGGGCGTGATCGGGCTGCGCAATTTCGCCCAACAACACTACAAACTCATCGCCGCCATACCGGCAAACCGTATCCGCAGCCCTCACACAGCTCTTCAGTTTACCCGCCAGTACCGAGAGGATGATGTCACCACTGTTGTGGCCAAGAACGTCATTGATGCTTTTGAAATTATCAAGATCAATGAACAGCAGGGCCATCTGTTTGCCATGCCGGCGTGCCAGTGCCAGAGACTGGTCAAATCGCTCGTAAAAGGCGTTGCGGTTGTGTAACCCGGTCAGCTCATCATGTTGCGCAAGGTGCTCCATGCGATCGGTGGTTTCCCGGGAAAAGCGGGCATCGTGGAATACGATCACCGCCCCGACGACCACACCGAAGCGGTTATGGATCGGTGCCGCCGAGTCTTCAATGGCAAGCTCCGTACCGTCTCTGGCCACCAACAGGGCATTTGCTTCCAGCGCCACGATGCTGTCGGTCTGAATGGCTCGCCGGGCAAGATCGGTCGTCGGCTCGTGGCTGGTCGCATCCACCACATGAAAAACCTCGCTCAAGGGCCGCCCGATAGCTTCCAGGCGGCTGAAGCCGGTCAACGTCTCTGCCACCACATTCATGTAGGACACCTGGCCGTCGATATCGGTGCACAACACCGCGTCGCCAATAGAATCCAGGGTGACCCGAGCCCGCTCCTTTTCCTCGAACAACTGCTCCTCGGCCTTTCTCCGGGCCTTCTCATGGGCTTTATAGGTGCTGATATCTTCGATGGTGTGCACGTATCCCTCGCCGGGCATGTCGTCAGTCAGCAGGGCCGCGTTGCGGCGGGTCCAGATGACCTTCCCGCTCGCCGACTTCAAGCGCGCTTCACATACGAAGGACTTGTGCCCCAGCACCGCCGCATCCCAATGCCGGACAGTCCTCTCATGATCCTGGGGGTGGATCACCGCACTCCAGTGCGATCCGATCAGCTCATCACCGGTCCAGCCACAGAGTTTCTGATAAGCGATATTGCTGTAGAGGCATTTGCCATCCTGGTCGGTCACCAGAATGCCCAGCGGCAGGGCATCGCTCAGCGGAATACTCCTACCCAGGCCAGCGTTGGCCTGGGTATCCGCTGCTAACGGGAAATAGTCTCTATATCGCAGCATGCCATTATTCCTTGTTCTCAATGACGACCTCGACACGACGGTTCTGCTGACGACCCATGGCAGTGTCGTTACTGGCAACTGGTCGCTCAAAGCCATATCCGGACACCGACAGCCTGCTGCTTTCGATGCCACGGTTTACCAGAAACCGTCGGACTGACTCAGCCCGTTGACGGGACAATGTCTGATTGAAGGCGGCGCTGCCCACGTTATCGGTATGACCTTCAATCAACACCTGGCGATCGGGGTACTGCTTGAGAAAGTTCACCAGTTTTTCCAGGTTCTGGTTTGTGCCGCCCTGAAGCTCCGCACTGCCGGTGGCAAACAGGACATCGCCCAGGGTCAGGACCAGCCCCCGTTCAGTCGCCTCGGCCTCAAGGGTGTCGATCTGACGCTGCAGTTCCTCGGCCTCACGGGCAGACAGAGCGGCCGCCTGTGCTTGCGAGCTACGAGCACTTTCAGCCTCGGCATGGGCCCGGTCTGCTTCCCTGGTTCGGGCCGCCAGTCGGGCCTCATCCCGTTGCTCGCCCAACAGCTCCCGCTCAGCCTCCAGCGACCCGGCCTTGCCTTTGGCACGGGCAATTTCAACCATCCGGTCTGCCATGTAAATACGGTGAGCGGCCACCGCGTTGTCATCCACCGGCTGTTCGGCCAGTACAACCGCCGCTTCCGCATCCCGCAATTCCACGCGGGCGTGAGTCATCATGTCCGGGTTCTGTTGCAACTGCGTCAGCTTGGCGCGCACATCCTCCGAGCCGTCGGGGCTCGTCGGCGACATGGCGCATGCACTCAGAAGCAGCGAGGAAAGCAAAACCACGGCGCCGGTTTTCACGCCAGAAACCGGTTTCAAAAACGATGGAATCTTCATTGCTGATCTCCCTGACGCTGCATTTCTTCATCCAGAGCTTCGGCACCACGCCCCATTTCACGATTGATAGCCGCGGCCTTGGCCGCTTCCGTTCTCGCGATTGCAAGCTCGGCGGCAACTCGCGCCTGTTTGGCCAGGCGCTCGGCTTCGGCCATTCGTTCCGCTGCAACAGCCTCATTGGCTGCCGCCAGATGCCGATTCGCTTCCTCCAGCTCGGCCCCTGCGTATTGCCGGGCTTCAGCCTGTTCGGCACTGGCGATGGCATCTCTGGCAGCATTCAGGGACTCCGTTGGCGGCAGCGGCGCAGACGCGCAGGCAACCAGAGTCAGTGTGGCAAACATCAAAACAGTGAAAAGACCGATGCGTCTGAAAGCACACCGGATTGGGTCAATAGTCATAGCAGGCTCCTTATGCCACGGTATAACGCGGGCCTCAGCGGCCCGACAACATTCCGTTACAAACACACTAGGCCTCGCCCAACAGATCTTCTGTTCGCTAGCGCACACAGCGGGCTCCCCCTTGTCAAAAACTTCCAAACCCGGCTATTCGGGTGTCCCAAGGTCGAGTAAACTCATTTCACGTAACCCAGACGCCGGTTTCGGGAGACACATCATGGAGGGACTATGAAGGACACGGATCGATACCCGAATGCCGAAAGCTATGACCGATTAAGGCGCAGTGCCAGGGATCTGATTGACCACGGGGTATCGCCACCCCACTGCGGCGGCAACCTCAGCGTGGATGCGCTGCAACTGCTTTACGAGCAAGCCAGCAGAGCCGAAACCGCTGGGGACGCCCTCAAATTGCTCCATGAGCTTCAGACCTACCAGGTCGAGCTTGATCTTCTGTATGAGCAGCTTCAGGCCAACGAACACGAAATCAGCGAGGAGCTGGCTCACTACAGGTCGCTTTATGAGCAGGCGCCTGTCGCCTATCTGATCGTTGCCAACGATGGAGAAATCATTGAAGGCAACCAGGCAGCGAGCGTGCTTTTCGGGCAATCCACCACGGATCTTGCCGGCAACGCCTTGAGTTCAGTTCTGGCACCAGGCGAGGAAGTTACGGTTAATACACTGCTCAGGAATTCCGGGAACGAGGAGCCAGCGAGTGCATCGTTTGAACTTCCGGATCGCAGGCGCGTGAAAATCATCGCACGGTCTGCAGCTGCCAGGGACAGCATTCTGATGATACTGATTGAAGCCACAGCAAACGCCGCGACGTCCTGATGCGTATGGTGGGTATCGGCGCCTCCGCTGGCGGCCTGGCGTCGTTGGAAGACTTTTTCCGCAATACGCCTTGCGATACCGGCATGGCATTTCTGGTGGTGCAGCACCTGGACCCGACCCAGAAGGCGCTGCTGCCGGAACTCCTGCAACGCTTTACCGAGATGCCGGTTTTTGAAGCGCGGCAAAATATGCCAGTTCGCGCGGATTCGATCTATGTCATCCCGCCGAACCGCGAGCTGCGGGTGCTTGATCAAACCCTGAAGCTGCAGCAACCGACGCAAAACCGGGGGCTGCGTTTGCCCATCAATGTGCTGTTTTCATCCCTGGCAAGCGCTCAGAACGAACGGGCCATTGCCGTCGTGCTTTCCGGCATGGGCTCTGATGGCACCCTGGGCCTGCAGGCCATTAAGGCCACAGGCGGGCTGACGGTGGTGCAGAGTCCTGCCTCCGCCCAGTTTGATGCCATGCCCAAAAGCGCCATAACCGCCGGCTGTGCCGACATTGTGGCGCCGGCTGATGAATTACCGGCACGCATACTGGCCTATGTTCGCCGCGTTCCGGAACCGAATCCGAATCAGAGCCCGGAACCTGACCACCAGGCTGACATCTCGCTGAGGCGGCTGGACCCACTTCTCAGCCTCCTGCAACGGCACACCCGGCACGACTTTTCCCTCTACAAGCCCACAACCCTGAACCGCCGGATTGAGCGGCGTATGGCCATCCATGGCATTTCGGATCTGGCCGATTACACCCACTTCCTGGCCGAGAACAACCAGGAAGTGCAACTGCTGTTCCGGGAACTGCTGATCGGTGTTACCCAGTTTTTCCGGGATCCGGAAACCTGGGACTACCTGGTCGAAACTGGCCTGCCTGAACTGCTCACCAGTCAACCAAAGGAACACATGCTGCGAGCTTGGGTGGTGGGTTGCTCAACCGGGGAAGAGGCCTATTCCCTGGCGATTGCGTTTACAGAGGCACTGGAAAACACCAAGCCTGGGCAGGCACTGAATCTGCAGATTTTTGCCTCCGACATCAGTCCGGAAGCCATTGCGGTGGCGCGGCGGGGGCAGTACCCACTCAGTATTGAACGTACCGTGTCCGAGACCCGGCTGGCGCGTTTTTTCACCAGACACGACAATTATTACCAGATACAGCCATCAATACGGGACAAGATACTGTTCACGACACACGATGTCATCCTGGACCCGCCATTCACCAAGCTGGATGTGATTGCCTGCCGCAACCTGCTGATTTATTTTGACCTGTCACTGCAGCGACGGATACTGCCCCTGTTCCACTACAGCCTTCGCCCCAACGGATTGTTGATGCTGGGCAGCTCGGAAACCATCGGCCGGCTGAATCATCTGTTTGTACCGCTGAAGCCTAAAATGCGGCTGTACCGATGCAAACCCTTCGAATCAGACCGCCACTCCGACTTCTTGCTAAAATCGTTCCCACCGATGTCAACCATGCCCCAGGAGCAACCCGTGCAATCTACCCGCATTCCCCCGGAGGGGGCTACCAACACCCTGCAGTCCGCCGCAGACCATGTGTTGCTTCAGTTCTATGCGCCGGCCGCTGTGGTGCTCAATGCGGATGCTGATATCGTTTATATCAGCGGGCGTACCGGCAAGTATCTGGAACCTGCAGCTGGAAAAGCCAACTGGAACATCCATGCCATGGCCCGGGAAGGCTTGCGTGAACCCTTGTATACCGCCTTGCGGCAGGCTTCGGACCAGTCGGAACCGCTTGAGCTTACGGGAGTGTTGGTACAGACCGGCGCCGGCGCTCAGGCCGTTGATGTGACCCTTCAGGCCCTCCGTGAACCCGATGCCCTGAAGGGCATGACCATGGTTGTGTTCCGAGATGCGCCGACGCCCGCGGTCTCCCGGCGCCGCAAACCAGCCTCTGTGACCGAATCGGACTACGCATTGGAAATCCAGCGGTATCAGAAGGAAATTGAAAGCCTCAGGCAGCAGGCAAAACAGACACGGGAGGAACTGCAGGCGTCCAACGAAGAGCTTCAGTCGACCAATGAAGAGTTGCAGTCGGCCAATGAGGAGCTGACAACGTCAAAAGAAGAAATGCAGTCAATGAACGAGGAACTGCAAACCATTAACACAGAGCTGCAAACCAAGCTGGATGATCTCGCTCTGGCCCAGAGCGACATGCAGAACGTGCTCAACAGCATCGAAATCGCGGTTCTTTTCCTCGATCAGGACCTGAATGTACGGCGCTACACGGAGCGGGCCGCAACCATTATCAACCTGCGCGAAAGCGACATCGGCCGCCCGCTGAGCGACCTGACCACCAGCCTTCGTTACCCGAAGCTTCAGGAAGATGCCCGGAATACGCTGGATACCCTGGCGGTCAGCGAAAAACAGATTACCACCGACGATGAACGCTGGTTTTCAGTAAGGATCATTCCTTACCGGAGACTGGACAATATGATTGACGGAGTCGTCATCACCCTGGTGGATATTACCGAAACGAAGAATCTGGAATCCTCATTGCGGAATAAGCCCGAGGCCTGACGCATCGCCAAGCCTGAGGCATTCCGGAGGATCCCTGAATAGATCGCCAGTCCCTATTTCAGCTCCATATCGTTACTGACCGATTTAACGCCCTTCACGCTACGGGCCACCCTGATCGCAGTCTGGATGTCGGCCTTCGAGCTCACGAAGCCCGACAGCTGTACGACACCCTTGTAGGTCTCAACGTTGATTTCAGCACTTTTCAGCGTCGGTTCGTTGAAAATCGCCGCCTTGACCTTGGTGGTGATCACCGTATCGTCGATATACTCACCGGTGCCAGAACTGGACTCGGTAGAGGCACACCCGACGAATAGAGCCAACAACATTGCTACTGCCAACATCGGCACTGATCGCATTATCCGTTCCATATCTTGTTCTCCTGTTTTCGCCAACACCGACATCATGCGGCCCCGGCGGGGCCGAGCCTCGGCAGTTGACTGACCGGGCACACTCCCAGATTAACGCTGTCTCCACATCTCATCTGTTCGATGGCCAACACAGGTTACTGGTAAACCCGGCAACTGAGCAGACTCACTCGTTGGCGGATAGTCGGCTTCCCTAAACGGAGCTTTTCGGGAACCACCAGCGCGGCAAAAGCCGGTTGATCCCCGGCTGTAGAAACCGATCATCAATCAGCCAGATTACGCCCTCGTCCTCCGGCGTACGGATAACGCGCCCGGCGGCCTGGGCCACTTTCTGCAGGCCGGGAATCAGGTAGGTGTACTCGTAGCCGGCACCGAAACGCTGCTCGAGGCGGGCCTTCAGAATTTCATGCCAGGCGTCGAACGGTGGCAGACCAAGGGTGGCGACGAAGGCGCCGATCAATTGATCTCCCGGCAGGTCAATGCCTTCGCTGAACACGCCACCGAGCACCGCGAATGCGACACTGCCCTCTGATTCTTTGAAACCCGCGAGAAACGCTGCCCTCTGCTGGGGTGACATACCCGGTTGCTGGGCCCGCTGGGGAACATCCGGCGCTTCACGGGCCAGCACGTCACTGACCTGCCTGGCGTATTTGAAGCTGCTGAAAAACGCCAGGTAGTGCCCGGGCCTATCGCGAAACTGGCGGGCAATAAGGTCGGCGATCGGCTTCAGCGAGGCTTCCCGGTGAACCTGACGGGTACTGACGCCTGGAGTGAAGTGTACCTGCAACTGGTCGGCACTGAACGGGCTGGGCAGTGAGGTGAAGCGCGAGTCCTCCGGAAGGCCCAACAGATCCCGATAGTAGACACCCGGGCTCAGGGTGGCGGAAAACAGCAGCACCGAGTTCGCGGCTTCAAACCGTTCCCGTAAAAAATCCGCCGGTATCAGGTTCTGGATGGTCAGACTGGCGCGGCCCCGACCGGCCCTCTGGAACTCGCACAGGGAGTGGTCACCGAAGGAGTCTGCGAGTTTCATAAAAGCCACACTTTCAAACAGTAGTTCCTGCAAAGCCAGATCCGGCGGATTATCGGCCAGGTAATCGGAAAGACTGGAGACCATGGCTTGCAGGGCGCCGAGCAACTGGGCGGGCAGGCTCTCCAGAAAGACCGGGGCGTCATCCTCCCTCTGATGATCCCGGATCAGGCTCTGCCAGGCCCGGGCCGTGCGGTCAATTGCCGACTTCAACGGCTTGGGAGCCGCTTTTTTCAGCCTTAGCAATCGTTGCTGGTCCAGCCGCACCGAATACATGCCCCGGCCCCGGTCCACCAGGTTGTGGGCTTCGTCCACCAGAACGCTGGCCTTCCAGTTATTCTGGCGAATCAGACCGTGGAGCAGGGCGGATTGGTCGAACAGCCGATTCACGTCGCCGACCACCACATCACTCCAGCGGGCCATTTCCTGGGCCAGGAAATAGGGGCAAATGTCATGACCCGCGGCGATCTTCGCCAATATTGCCTTATCAAGGGTACTTTCGGTCTGGGCGGCTTCAGCCCGGGCATCCGGCAGGCGGTCGAAAAAGCCTTCGGCGAGGGGGCAGGAGTCACCATGACAGGCCTTGTCCGGATGTTCACAGGCGTCGTCTTTCGACACCAGCTCCAGGGTTCTCAGGGGCCAGTGCGGCGCGACCTGGGCCGAACGCAGGCGCGCCACCGCATCCATGGCAAGCTGGCGGGCGGTGTTGCGGCAGGTCAGGTAGAAGAGCCGGTCCTGCTGTGCCGCCGGCATGGCCATCAGGGCGGGAAACAGGGTACCGAGGGTTTTGCCCAGACCGGTCGGGGCCTCAAGCAGCAGGGTGCCGGACTTCACCGAGTTCTTGTAGACGGTCTCCGCGAGCTGCCGCTGCCTGGGGCGGAACGCCGGGAAGGGAAACGTCAGCCCGGAAAGCAGGGCATCGCGCTGCTCCCGGTGGTGTTCTTCCTGTTCAGCCCAATCCTTGTAAAGGCCGCACAGAGCTTCCAGCTCCTGCCAGAGCTCGTCCGCGCTGGCGTTTTCAACAACCGGCGTTTCCCGGTCCTTGCTGGCGTTGTAATAGATCAGCGCCAGTTCCAGTTTTTTCCGGTTTTCCTGGCGGCACAGCAGCGCGCCGTAGGCCCTCAGCTGGGCCCGATGGAGCGACCGTTGATGTTCGCGGATGCGGGACAGATCGCCCCGGTGAGTCTTGATCTCTTCCAGTCGTCCACGGTGCGGGTTATAGACATCCGCACGCCCGGAAAGCTCTAATCCCAGACATTCTCCGGTAAGTGAGTACTCGCTTATATAACCGTAACCGCGCCGGGACTGGATTGCCTGGTGGCCGGCAATGCCCTCCTCGGCACTGGGCGCCGGGGTGTAGCGGAAATCCAGATCGCCCTGGCGGGCAGCAAACTCGCAGAGGGTGCGGATGGCAACCTTCACCGTCATTCCGGCACTCCAGTTTCCTGCCAGCGTACGTAACAGACACTGGCTGGAATCCCCGCACCGGCGAAAAACTCAAGCCAGCGGATCTGGTGGTCCTGCAACCGATCACCCGGACCTTTCACTTCGATCATTTCGTACTGGCGATCAGGCCCTGTGTTGCCAGGGTGAAACCGGATCAAATCCGGAAAACCGCTGCGGTGTTCCCGGATATTCAACAGCAGGCGACGGAACAGTCGCTCCAGATCCGCCGGTGGAATACAATCCAGCGCCAGGCTCAACAGTTCCTCGGTGAGTACCGGCCAGATCACGAAGGGGTTGGTGGTACCCTGTTTGGCCCGGTAATTGTCCAGGATGCGCTCCCGGTAGCTGTTATCCTGCAGGCAGGCGAAACACCGGTCGAACGACGCCTGGCGACGGGCCACGAAATCTTCCCGGGTCAGATCCGCCGGCCCCACGTGAAACGGATGGAAGAAGGCACCCGGCACGGGTTCAAAGATAGTCTGCCAGCACAACAGCCCGAATAAGCCATTAATGAGGGTGTTCTCCACATAGAACACCGGCGAATCGTCCCGCCACAGATGCTGTTGCGCGGCGAATTCCACCGAGCCCAGCGCCGGTTTTGGCAGGGTCAGGGTGAATTCCCGGATAGGCGGAGGAGTAAGCGCCGGCGGAGGTCCCTCACCCAGCTTTGCGGCAAGGCGTTTCAGAATGCGTGCCAGCCCCTGGGCCTCGGCGTCGCTCAGGTCCTGGGTTTGCCACCGCGAGGCGATGGCCCAGGCTTCCCGGTGACGTTTCATCCGCTCCAGCAACCGGAGCTGCTTCAGCCGCGCTTCCCGGTGGCCACTGGTGCCGAATGCCTGCAGGGCCAGCTCCCGCTCCCCCTGCCGTTCCGCTTGCCGGCCCAACTCCAGCAACAGCCGGTCCCGGCGGCTGGCCAGCCAGGCGTTGTCCGACGGCGCAGGCACCTCTGGCCAGACCTCACGGGCGGGCACGCCCTCGTCCAGCCATTCCCGGCACTGGTGCATGGTCAGGTAGATGTCCACCTCCGAACGATGCTGGAACGCCCTGGAATCCGGGGTGAATGTCACCGGCTCGTAACGTTGATGGCCCAGTTCCACCAGAACGAAATCGGACCAGCTCTGGCGCAGGTTACCGAAGAACATCAACCGGACCCGGTCAAACAGCGCCATAGGATTGATGCAAACAACCGGTTGCACGTCCATCCCAAGCCAGTCCGCCAGCGACAGCGCATCGGGAAAAGATTGCTGCAATACCTCCAGCATTTGCCATTTCGGCAGGGTTTTTTGCCATCCCGCTTCCTGCAGCGCCGCCGCGAACACCGGACGTAATTCCCCCAGGGTATACAGACGAAACAACTGGTCGAGGGTGAGCAAAGGTTCCGCATCCAGCCAGTAGTCCGCCACCAGTTCTTCCAGCGCTTCGCTTTCCGGCACGCCGAGTTCCGGGTAGCGCAGTTTATCGGCACGAAACAGTTCACCCGTACGCATCACCATCCGGGTCAGCAGCGCCCGTGCCGGCAATGAAAGCGCCTGAAATGCTCTCAGCCGGTCCTGCTCCTCCGTGGTCAGCAAATCGGCGTGGTGATTCAACACCCAGCCAACCACTGTCTCCATGTTTTCGAGGTAATACAGCGGATTCTCGAGATCCGCCGTACCCGGTCTGGTGTCCATCGGACTCTGAAATGCCATAGCCTGGTTCAGTTCTCTCGCAAGTGGTCCCCGGGGTTTAAGCAGACGCAATGACCCGGGTGGGCGGCGTAAACGTATCGACAGGTTCGATTACAGGAGAACCCCATGACCGCACCTATTCTGATCACCGGCGCCGGCCAGCGCATCGGTCTTGCCTTTGCCAAAGCCTGTCTTGAACAGGGCCAGCCCGTTATCGTTACCTATCGCAGCTACCGCCCTGCGGTCGACGCCCTGCAAAAAGCCGGTGCCGATTGCATCCACGCGGATTTTGCCACGAATGAAGGGATTGATGCGTTTGTTGAAACCCTCAAGACGAAAACCGACCGCCTGAGGGCCATCATTCACAATGCCTCGGACTGGATGCCCGAAAGCGATGAGTCTGACACCGCGGAGGTGATGAATGCCATGATGCAGATTCACGCCATGACCCCTTACCGGCTCAACCTTGCGTGCCGGGGGCTGCTGGAGAACGGCGATTCCGTTACCGACATTATCCACATGACCGATTATGTGGTCGAAAAGGGCAGTGCAAAACACATCGCCTATGCCGCCAGCAAGGCGGCGATGGCAAACCTCACACTGTCGTTTTCAAGATTGCTGGCGCCGCGAGTCAAGGTCAACAGTGTTGCCCCTTCACTGATTATGTTCAATGAAGGGGACGGCGACGCCTATCGGGAAAAAACTCTGAAAAAATCGCTGATGGGAATAGAACCCGGTGTGGGGGTGGCCGTGGCAGCCCTGCACTTTCTTCTGAACAACCCGTACTTGACTGGACGGACTATCGCCCTGGATGGGGGTCGTCACCTGGCTTGAACGCTTCAGATGCCCTGTTCCGCCGGGAGCAGGCGAACGCCGGCGATTTTCCAGACGCTCGTTTCATCGGCTTCAGCTACTCGCCACGACCCGTTAACCTGAAGCTGAGCTTTACTGTAATCAGACATTTCAGACTGTCCGCATCTGTGGTCACATACGGTAACCTGTGGCATCAGGATTGAACTGCACACCAGACAAGGAAACCCATGGCCGCTCCGTCCATCGATAAACCCGCCGCCATCGAACCCGGCTTTCACGCCATTCACGCCAACCACCTGGAAGACCTGCGCCGGGCGGTGGTGTACATCTGCCGCCAGAACCCGATGCCGCCACTGCAGAGCGAAACCTTTCTGGTGCAGAGTAACGGCATTGCCCAGTGGCTGAAGCTGGCATTGGCGGAAAAGCGCACGGAGGATGGCATTGAGGGCGGTCTGGGTATTGCCGCCGGCATGGACTTCCTGTTCCCGGCCCGATTTATCTGGCAGGCCTACCGGGCGGTGTTACCGGACGGCGAAGTGCCGGAGCAGTCGCCCTTCGACAAACGTCGGCTGGTATGGCGCCTTTACCGGTTGCTGCCGGAACTGGTGGGGCAGGACAACGCCTTCACACCACTGGCCCGGTTTCTGGACGGCACCGACCCGGATCTGCGCAATTTCCAGTTGGCTGAGAAAGTCGCGGACCTGTTCGATCAGTACCAGGTGTTCCGGGCCGACTGGCTGGCAGCCTGGGAGCAGGGCAAGGATGTGATCATCACCGCCCGGGGCGAAGAAAAAGCGCTGGACCCGGAAACACTCTGGCAGCCGCTGCTCTGGCGCAAGCTGGTGGACGACGTGGGTGAAGCCGCTCATTCCAGCCGTTCGCAAATCCACACCCGCTTTATGGAACAGGGCCAGCGCATCAACGCTCCGGCCAATCCGGCCCGGCTGCCCAGGCGTATTGTGGTGTTTGGCGTATCATCACTGCCCCGACAAGCCCTGGAAGCCCTGTACGTTCTGAGCCGGTTCAGCCAGGTGGTGCTCTGTGTCCACAATCCCAGCCAGTTCTACTGGGCCGATATCATCAGCGACCGGGAGCTGCTGAAAGCCGAGCGCAAGCGGGGCGAGGCCCATCCGGTACTGTCACAGATCGATGATCCGGACCAGTTGCACCAGCACGCCAACCCGTTACTGGCGGCCTGGGGCAAGCAGGGCCGGGACTATATCCGCCTGCTGGACGAGTTCGACAACCCCGACGAATATCGGGACAGCTTCCGTACCCCGGACCAGAAAATCGACATCTTCTCGGAACACGGCGCTGGGGAGAAACCCTGCCTGCTGCACCAGCTGCAGAACGACATTCACAACCTGACGCCGCTGCAGGAAATCCGCGAGCAGAACCGCCAGCTGGATCTGACCCACGACCATTCCCTGGTGTTTCACGATGCCCACGGCCCCCAGCGGGAAGTGGAAATCCTGCACGACCAACTGCTGGCCGCCTTCAATGCGGATCCTGACCTGCGGCCCCGGGATGTGATCGTGATGGTGCCGGATATCAACGTCTACGCGCCCCACATTCAGGCGGTGTTTGGCCGTTACCCGCCCGGCCGCAAGCGCCACATTCCCTTTACCATTTCCGACCAGGGCCAGCGCCACCACGAGCCGGTGCTGATCGCCCTGGAAACCCTGATGTCGCTGCCCCGCAGCCGGTTTGGAGTCAGTGAAATCATCAGCCTGCTGGAAGTGCCCGGTATCCGTAACCGCTTTGGCATCCGCGAAGACGAGATTCCCCTGGCCCGGCGCTGGGTGGAAGGCGCCAACATCCGTTGGGGCCTGCACGGCCAACACCGGCAAAGCCTGGACCTTCCCGCCGACCTGGATCGCAATACATGGCAATCCGGGCTGCGGGCCATGTTATTGGGTTACGGCATGGGCGAAGACGAGCCCTGGGGCGGCGTGGAGCCTTATGGCGAAATCGGCGGTCTGCAAGCCAGCCTGGCCGGCCGCCTGAGTGAATTCGTGCATCAACTGGAAACTCTGTGGCAGGCGCTGCAAAGCACACGAAGCCCTGGTGACTGGGAAATCCTGTTCTCGGATATGCTCGGGCAGTTTTTCCACAAGGTCGAGGGCAGCGATCTGTTGCTGCTCAACCGTTTCCGCCGCCAGCTGGAACAGTGGCTGGAGGACTCTCTGGCCGCCGGTCTGGATACTCAGCTCCTGCCCCTGAACATCGTCAAGGATGTCCTGCTTGAAGGCCTGGACGAAGGCGGTCTGAACCAGCGCTTCCTGGCCGGCAAGGTGAACTTCGCCACCCTGATGCCGATGCGGGCCATTCCCTTCCGCAAGGTCTGCCTGTTGGGCATGAACGATGGTGATTATCCGCGTTCCCGGCCACCGGTGGATTTCGACCTGATGGCGCAGGATTATCGGCCGGGGGACCGTTCCCGCCGGGAAGACGACCGCTACCTGTTCCTGGAAGCGCTGCTGTCGGCCCGGGAACAGCTGTACATCAGTTGGGTAGGGCGCAGCATCAAGGACGACTCCGAACGGCCACCGTCAGTGCTGGTGGGCCAGCTCCAGGACCATCTGGACAGCCTGTGGTCCGTGGCCGGGCAACCCGATGCAAACGTCACCAAAGCCCTGACCACGCAACACCCGCTGCAACCTTTCAGCCGGGCCTATTTCCCGAAAGCCAATGGCATGGGCGAGGGCGGCGGTGACAGTGAGCACAACCCAGCCAAACCCCTGGCCCAGGTGCTTCAGGCCCGAAACCTGTTCACCTACGAACGGGAATGGCGCAGCGCCCATGGCGTTGAAGCCGCAGATCAGGTGCAGGATGCGTTGTGGTATCAGGCGCCGGAGGAGCCCATCAGCCTGAACGATCTGGCTGGCTTCCTGAAAAAGCCCATCGACACTTTCTACCAGCGTCGCCTTCAGGTGCGTTTTGACGATGTGGAAGACGACGACACCGACAACGAGAACTTCGATCTGAACGGTCTGGACCGATGGCGCCTGGATAACGAACTGATTCACCAAGGCCTGCTGAAAGCCGGCTCCGAAGAAGAGCTGTACGAACGTCTGGAAACCACCCTCAACCGCATGGCCCGCCGGGGCGACCTGGGCATGGGGGTAACTGAACACCGGCTGCGCTCGGAGCTGTCCGGACGGTTACCGGATCTGTTTGAGCGTTATCAGAGTGCCCTGGCCGAGTGGCCGGAAGCCGTGGCCGAGCCCCTGCCCTTCGACTACCGGCTTGAAAACGCAATGGGGGTCGTGGACGTGGTGGATCTGATCGACAGCCTCCGCTGCAACGCCGACGGCCAGTTGTGCCGGCTGGTGGTGGCCCGTTCCGGCCTGCTGACCAGCTCCGGTAATGGCAAGAAAGTCCGCTACGCCAACCTGATGCGGGACTGGGTGATGCACCTGGCCGGACAGCTCAGCGGGCAGCCGTTTGAAACCCTGATCCTGGGCAAGGAAGAAGGCCGCAAGTTCAGCTTTTTGCCAATGGCACCGGAACAGGCGAGGCAGTATTTCGACGCGATTCTCAGTTGCTGGATGGCCGCCACCACCCGGGCACTGCCGATTCACTGCGATGCCGGCTTTGCCTGGATTTACAGCTTCTACCAGAGCAAGAAATTCCTGGGTGACCACGAACGGGCCATCAGCGATGCGGAACAGGCCTACAGCACTGCCCTGGAGCGGGATACCGGCTATCTGCGCGGGGCCTTTGAAAGCCCGGAGTTATTGCTGGCCAGTGGCGAGTTCGAAGCTTTGTTGCATGAACTCTATGTGCCCCTGTGGGAAGCGGAGCAGGGCAAGTCCGCGGCAGAACAGATCGGGAGCATGGAATGACTGACCAGATGAGTAACCGTAACCCCAACCTGGATCCGCTAGCGCTACCCCTCAACGGCAGCGCGCTGATTGAAGCCAGTGCCGGCACCGGCAAAACCTTCACTATCGCCATCCTCTACGTACGCCTGGTGCTGGGCCATGGCCAGACCCAAGACAGCCCACTGCAGAACCTGCTGCCGCCCAATCTGTTGGTGGTGACCTTTACCGAGGCCGCCACCAAGGAACTGCGGGATCGTATCCGCACCCGGCTGACCCAGGCCGCCGAGGTGTTTTCCGATGCGCCCGACGAGCCCGAGCCACCGGCGGAAACGGCGCTGATTTACCAGCTTCGGAATGAAGGCTATCCGGACCCGGCGACCTGGCCAGACTGCCGGAAAAAGCTGCTGCTGGCCGCCGAATGGATGGACGAGGCCGCGGTGTCCACCATCCACAGTTTCTGCAACCGCATGCTCAGCGAACACGCCTTCGACAGTGGCAGCCTGTTCAAGCTCCCCCTGGAAACCGACCAGAGTGAACTGCTGGACGAAGTCGCCCGGGATTACTGGCGCACCTTTGTTTACCCATTGCCACCGGCGCTGATGGACGAAGCCCTGAGTCACTGGAAAACCCCGGGGGAATTGCGCAAGGCCGTGCGCAACCTGATCGATGAGCCGGACAGCCTGGGCACACCGCCAAACGACGTAGACCAGGCCATCAATCAGGTGGTGAGCCAGCGCCTGGCCCGATCGCAGGAACTGAAAGCCTATCCCTGGGCCCAGTGGCAGGGAGACGTGAGTGACCTGCTGAACGATCTGAACAAGAGCAAACGGCTCCACGGCGGTAGCAAGAACGCGATGCTCAAGGTCTGGGACCCGCTCGTTACCTGGGCCGAATCCGATGACCTGCTGCCGGACAAGCTGGAGAGTGTCGCTGGCTTCAAAAACCAGACCCCGGAAGGCATGGATAACATTCTGAAAGGGGACGATCCCGCGCCTCATCACCCGGCTTTCGATGCCATCGAAGAACTCATGGCGTTCTCCCAGAATCAGCCCAGTGCCAAGTCCGACATCCTGCGCCACGCCAGCCACTGGATGGCCGAACGACTGGAATCGGAAAAACAGAAACGCTCGGAAATGGGGTTTGATGACCTGCTCACCCGCCTGGACGATGCCCTGCACGGACCTCGTGGCGACCAACTGGCCGCCACCATCCGCCGCCAGTTCCCGGTGGCTCTGATTGATGAATTCCAGGACACCGACCCGGTGCAGTATCGCATTTTCGACAGGATCTATAGCGTGGCGGATGGTGCCCCGAGTACCTGCCTGCTGATGATCGGCGATCCGAAACAGGCCATCTACGGCTTCCGCGGTGCGGACATTTATACCTACCTGCAGGCCCGCCATGGCGTGAAAGAACGCACCTGGACCCTCGGCACGAACTTCCGTTCCGCCAAACCCATGGTGGCGGCGGTGAACCGGGTGTTCGAACACAGCGACCAGCACAGCCGCGATGGCGCCTTCCTGTTCGGCAAGGGCGATACTTCGCCGCTGCCGTTCCAGGGCGTGGCGGCCAACGGTACCAAACGCCTGTGGTCGGTGAACGGCGAACGGCAGCCCAGCCTGATGTTCTGGACCCACGAATCCGGAGAAGAGGGCAAAGACGGCACCCCGAAAGGCCTGGCCAAAGGCACCGCCACCGCCGATGTGGCGGAAACCAGCGCCAGCGAAATTGCCCGGCTGCTGACCCTGGGTCAGGCCGGGCAAGCTGGCTTTGCGCTGCCGGACAACCCCGCTGACCTGGAACCGGTCGCCCCCAAAGACATCGCCATTCTGGTCAACAACCGCAACGAAGCGGGTGCGGTGCGGGATGCCCTGGGCCGACGACGAATCAAGAGCGTGTACCTGTCGGACCGGGATTCGGTGCTGACGTCCCAGGAAGCCAAAGAAATGCTGTGCTGGCTGCGGGCCTTCGCCGAACCCCGGCAACTGGCGTATATTCGCGCAGCGCTGGCCACGCCCACCCTGGGCCAGTCCTGGCAGGCCCTGGACCTTTTGCTTACCGATGAACTCGCCCTGGAGCGGCAAATCGAACGGTTCATGGGTTACCAACAACAATGGCAGAAACAGGGTGTGCTGCCGATGCTGCGCAGCTTCCTGATGGATTTCGGAGTACCCGGCCGGTTGCTGCAACGGGCCGATGGCGAGCGGCGGCTGACCGACATTCTGCACATCGCTGAACTGCTGCAGCAGGACAGCCTGCAACTGGACGGCGAACACGCCCTGGTGCACCACTTCACCCAGATTTTGCGGGCCGCCGACGAGGAAGACGAACACCGCACCCTGCGCCTGGAAAGCGACGCCGGGCTGGTAAAAGTGATTACCGTGCACAAATCCAAGGGCCTGGAATACCCGTTGGTGTTTCTGCCTTTTGGCACGGCGTATCGAGCCCAGAGTGAAAAGCAGGCGTTTGTGCACTACCACGATAGCCAGGGCAAACTGATCACCGTGTTCGATCCCACTCCCAACGACGTCGCCAAAGCCGACCAGGAGCGCCTGGGCGAGGATATCCGTAAGCTCTACGTAGCCCTGACCCGGGCCCGGTTTGCCACCTGGGTCGGCGCTGCGGCCCTCGACAACTGGCAACAAAGTGGCCTGGGCTATCTGATTGCCAGTGCAGCACCCAGCCGCATCACCGACTGCCTGACCCGGCTGGGTGAAGGCCGGCCGGAAATTACCGTAGCTCCGCTGCCAGAGGCCGAACCGACCCAGTACACCGAACCGGCACCGGAAGCCCTGGGGCCTGCGCTGGAATCCACCCGTGAGGCGAAAGAGGACTGGTGGATTGCCAGTTACTCGTCCATCGAGTACACCGGCATGGCGGGCACCGGTATCGCCTTCACCGGCGAGGTGGAGGACGCCCAGACCCAGAACCTGCTGGAAGAAAGCGCCCAGGACGAAGGCGAACAAACGTCCCCGATACCGGACCATCGCAACCACCACAACTTCCCCAAAGGCGCCGGCCCCGGCACCTTCCTGCACGAGCTGCTGGAATGGTGCAGCCAGCACGGCTTCCAGCGGGTTGTGGATAGCCCAGCCATGCTCCGGGAGCAGCTCAGCCGCCGTTGCGGCACCCAGGGCTGGAGCGACTGGGTGGAACCGCTGGAACGGTGGTTACTGGCATTGATCACCCGGCCACTGCAGCTGCAACGCTCCGGCAACGAAAGCGTCAGCCTGGCCGACCTGGCCACCCTGCGCCCGGAACTGGAATTCTGGTTCGAAAGCCGTAATGTCAGCATCCAAAAGCTCGACCAGCTGGTGACCCATCACACCCTGAATGGAGCCGACCGGCCCCGGGTCGAAGAGAACCGCTTCAACGGCATGCTCAAGGGCTTTATCGACCTGGTGTTTGAACACAACGGCCAGTACTACGTGCTCGACTACAAATCCAATGCCCTGGGTGAGAACGACAGCGCCTACACCGATCAGACCATGGGTGACGCCATTCTGAATAAACGCTACGACCTGCAATACGTCCTCTACTTGCTGGCCCTGCACCGCCTGCTGAAAGCCCGGCTGCCCGGTTACGACTACGACCAGCACATAGGCGGGGCGGTGTACCTGTTCCTGCGAGGGGTCCATTCCCCCAGTGGGGGAGCCTTCACCGACAAACCGCCAAAGGCCCTGATAGAACAGCTGGATGCCCTGTTTGATGGCGAACAGGTATCTGGGGAGGTAGCCGCATGAGCCGTACCCGGAACACTGACAATCAGATAACCCTGGATTTGGGGGATGACCCCGCGGCCACTGCTCCGGCGCCAATCGCCGAATCCAGAGCTGTGGATAAATCCGGCTTGCTGGCCAGCCTCGAACAGACCGAAGCGTTGCTGCAGCAATGGCAACTGGCGGAATGGATCCGCCCCCTGGATGTGGGATTTGCCCGGCTGATTTGTGAGCTGTCGGAAGAGCAGGGCGAATCTCCGAGCCCGCTGATCCTGCTGCTGGCAGCATTGACCTCCCATCAGGTGGGCCGGGGCCATGTCTGTATTGATCTGGCCAACCTGCTGGCGGATGCGGGCAACACCTTGTCGCTGCCGCCGGAGGAGCCGGCTCGCGATACTCTCACTCAATCCAAAGCCGCTGAGCTGAACCAGCTGAAACCCGGTGATCTGCTTGCGCGGGTCACCCTGGCCGACTGCCAGGTCGCCCTGAGCGGATCTTTAGCGGTAAGTGATGGCTCACTGACTACGCCACTGGTATTGAACGAGACCCGACTCTACCTGCGCCGTTTCTGGCGGTATGAACAGCGCATTGCCGACGGCATCCTGCAACGGCTGGCCTTACCATCACCCCTGGCCGACCCGGATTCCGCTGCGGCCCAAACCCTGGCCAAAGCCCTGGGCCAACTGTTCCAATCACCGGAACCGGTTGATTACCAGAAACTGGCCTGCGCCCTGGCCGCCCGTAACCGCTTCGCGGTCATCACCGGCGGCCCCGGCACGGGCAAGACCACCACCGTGGTAAACCTGCTGGCAGCCCTGCAGGCGGTGGCGGGAGAGTCTCCGCAACGGGCCGGCCGGAAATACCGCATTCGTCTGGCCGCCCCCACCGGCAAGGCTGCCGCCCGCCTGAACGAATCCATTGGTGGTGCGGTCAGTCGTCTGCCACTGGACCAACTGCCGGGCAAGGTACACCTGGAGGACATTCCCACCAGGGTCACCACCCTGCACCGTTTGCTCGGCAGCCGGCCGGATACCCGCAAGTTCCGCCACAACCGGGACAACCCGCTGCTGGTGGATATTCTGGTGATCGATGAAGCCTCGATGGTCGATGTCGACCTGATGGCCTCGGTGTTCGACGCCCTACCCGCCAATGCCCAACTGATTCTGCTGGGGGACAAGGACCAGCTGGCTTCGGTGGATGCTGGCGCAGTACTGGGTGAGCTGTGCCAGCGCGCTCTGGACGCGCATTACGCACCGGACACCGCCCGGTGGCTGGCGGCCATCACTGGCGATCCGGTCCCGGACACCCTCATCGACCCGAACGGCCAGCCCATGGATCAGGCCGTGGCCATGCTGCGCAAGAGCTATCGGTTCGAGGAAGACAGTGGCATTCGCAAGCTGGCAGAAGCGGTCAATACCAGCGCTCTGGACAGCGCGGTGTTACGCCAGATCCGGGAGGCGGAATTCGAGGATGTGATCTGGCTCAATAGCCAGCACGCCAAACCCGAGCTTGAACAAACCCTCGATCAGATCTGCCGACACGCCATCAACGGCACACCGGAAGCCTTCCGCAACGCCGGCCAGGGGCGGGTCGTGAATGATAAGGCACTGCCGCCACCGGTGGGTTACCGGCACTACCTGGCAATGATGCACAACCATGGACTGAGTGCTGACAGCGACCGGGACGACTGGGACGCCCACGCCGCACAGGTGCTGGAAGCCTTCAACGACTTCCAGATTCTCTGTGCCTTGCGCAAAGGGCCCTGGGGCGTGGAAGGCCTGAACGACCGGGTCGCCCGGCATCTGCTGGCGGAAAAGCTGATCCCGAGAGCGGAAGGCTGGTACGCCGGCCGGCCGGTGCTGGTCACCGGCAATGACTACAACCTGGGCCTGATGAACGGGGATATCGGCATTACCTTTCGAGTACCCTGGGACAAGACGGAGAACGGTGAGGCCAGGGACACTCTGCGTGTCGCCTTCCCGAGCGGTGACAGCACCGGTGGCATCCGCTGGATTTCTCCCAGCCGGCTGCAGCAACTGGAAACCGTATACGCCATGACCGTGCACAAATCCCAGGGTTCCGAGTTCAACCACACCTGCCTGGTGCTGCCGGATCGGCTCAGCCCGGTACTGACCAAAGAACTGATCTACACCGGCATCACCCGGGCGAAAAACTGGTTCAGCCTGATCACCGGCGATGCCCAGGTGCTGAAAGACAGCGTCGGTCAGCAGGTGGTGCGGGCTTCCGGGCTGGCGCTTCGGCTTGAAGAACGTTAATGCCCAGGCTTGATGCGACAGTAAGGGGAGGGGCCCTTCCAAAACCGTGCGGAGCCAGGGATGGCGGAGCCCGAGCGTCACATGGATGTGCCGAAGGAGCGTGTTTTGGAAGGGCCCCTCCCCTTACTGTTCGCCACTCCGGTGCTGCTGCTCCCAAAGATGGGCGTAGTGGCCACCGCGGGCCAGCAACTCGCTATGACTGCCGCTCTCGACAATACGGCCGCCGTCCATCACCAGAATGGTGTTGGCATCACGGATGGTGGATAGACGGTGGGCAATCACCAGTGTGGTGCGCTGCTGGCTGACTTCTTTCAGAGCCCCCAGAATTGCCTGTTCGGACAGCGAATCCAGGGAGGAAGTGGCCTCATCCAGAATCAGCAACGGCGGGTTCTTGAGAATCACCCGGGCAATGGCCACCCGTTGCTTCTCGCCACCCGACAATTTCAGGCCACGCTCACCCACTCTGGTTTCATAGCCATCCGGCAGGCTGTGGATAAAATCTTCCAGATGGGCCAGGCGTGCTGCCCGGTACACCTCTTCCTCACTGGCTTCCGGCCGACCATAAGCGAGGTTCCGGTAGAGGGTATCGTTGAACAACACCGTATCCTGGGGCACCACGCCAATGGCCGAGCGCAGACTGTCCTGGGTGACATGCCGGATATCCTGACCATCAATGCGGATCGTGCCTTTGTCCACATCGTAGAATCGGAACAGCAGGCGGGCGAGGGTGGACTTGCCGGCGCCACTGGCGCCGACCACCGCCACCGTGTGACCGGCCGGAATGGTAAAATTCACATCCTGCACAATCGGGCGATCCGGGCGGTAGGCAAAGTGAATATGCTCAAAGCGCACCTCAGCATTTTCCACAGCCAGTTCTTTGGCGTCCGGTGCATCCTGAATGGCAGGCTCGTCCCCGAGCAGCTTGAACAGGCGCTCGACATTCACCAGCGCCTGACGGATTTCCCGGTAGACAAACCCCAGGGCGTTCAGGGGAATGAACAATTGCAGCAGGTAGGCGTTGATCATGGTGAAGTCACCCAGGGTGATTTCACCGCTGGCGACTTCCCGGACCGCCATCGCCATAATCACGATCATCGCCAGGCCGATGATCAGCGCCTGGCCCGAGTTCAGGGCCGCCAGGGACAACCTGTTTTTCAGGCGGGCCTGTTCCCAGTCCTCCAGATCGACGTCGTATAATTGCGCCTCATAGCGTTCATTGTTGAAGTATTTGACGGTTTCATAATTAAGCAGACTGTCTATCGCCCGCGAGTTGGACTGGTTATCCCGGGCATTGGCTTCCCGCACGAATTTGGTACGCCACTCGGTGATCTTGATGGAAAAGACCACATAAACCACCACAGCCACCAGTATGGCCACCACATACCCCACGTTGAACGCCACAAACAGGATGCCGGCGACCATCAGGATTTCCAGAAGGGTAGGGACAATGTTGAACAGGGTAAAACGCAGCAGGAAACTGATGCCGTTGGTGCCCCGCTCGATATCCCGGGCCAGACCGCCGGTCTTCCGGTCCAGGTGAAAAGCCAGTTCCCGTTGGTGCAGGTGCTCAAAAATCCGCAACGACACCCGCCGCATGGCCCGCTCCGCCACCCGGGCAAACACCGCATCCCTCAGCTCGTTAAACAGGGTTGCCCCGAAGCGCAGGGAACCATAGGCCACCACCAGCACTACCGGAATCCATAACAGCATGTCCTCGGCACGGGTCTGGTCCAGATAGTCCACGATGTACTTGAGGGCTAGGGGTGTGGCGACTGTTGCCAGCTTGGCCAGCACGAGCAATGCGAAAGCCAGTGCCACCCGGCCCCGAAACTCGGCCAGATAGGGCCATAGACCGGAGATCACTTTCCAGTCGGGTTTATGGTCTGCAGGGTAGTCGTTGTCGGCGTAGGCGCGCACTTGGTCTTCCTTCGGCTTCAGAGTAGTCGAGCGCACGGGGTGGGGCGGCCTGCCAGGACACGCTGTGAATACGTCCATGTACGCTCGGCAAAAGCCATCCCTGGCTTTTGACGGTCCTGGCAGGCCGCCCCACCCCGTACGCTCTTGCGTAGCTGTATGATAGGTCTTGTTACGAGTACAAACTGTATTGTTGCCAGAGTCTACAGCACCGCGTATCCAGGAGGCATACCATTAACATCCGTCACCGCAAAGCCCTGAAACTGGTTGTTGAATTCATCAGCCCCTACCGCCGGGCTGTCGCCGGAGCTCTTGTGGCTCTGATTTTCACGGCCGGAATTACTCTGGGACTTGGCCAGGGATTACGAATTCTGGTGGATCAGGGATTAGCCACGGAATCTCCGGAGAACCTGGCGAAGGCCATCGGGCTTTTTTTCGTGCTGGTGCTGGGCCTGGCGTTCGGGTCGTTTGCCCGGTTCTACCTGGTGTCCTGGATCGGGGAGCGGGTGGTGGCGGATATCCGCAAAAAGGTCTTTAACCATCTGATTGATCTGCATCCCGGCTTCTTTGAGCAGAACCGGGCGCTGGAGATCCAGTCCCGGTTTACCGCCGATACCACGGTGCTGCAGTCGGTGATTGGCTCCACCGTGTCCATTGCCCTGCGTAACGCCCTGATGCTGATCGGGGGCTTGCTGCTGTTGTTTATCACCAACGCCAAGCTGGCCAGCATTATCCTGCTGGGGTTCCCCCTGGTGATCGCGCCGATCCTGTTCTTCGGCCGGCGGGTGCGGCAGCTGTCTCGACTCAGTCAGGACCGGGTGGCCGATGTCGGCAGTTACGTGGGCGAGAATCTGACCCAGATAAAGACAGTGCAGGCCTTTAATCACCAGCCCCATGACCGTCTGTTTTTTGCGGAGGTCTCGGAGAAGGCCTTTGACATAGCCCGTGCCCGGATCCGGCAACGGGCCTGGCTGACCACTCTTGCCATTTCACTGGTGATGGGGGCCGTCGGCATCGTGATCTGGATTGGCGGGCTGGATGTCATTCAGGGCCGGATCAGCCCGGGCGAACTGGCCGCCTTTGTGTTCTACAGCCTGCTGGTGGGCGTGGCCGCAGGCGCCATCAGTGAGGTGATTGGTGAACTGCAGAGAGCGGCAGGCTCGGCGGCGCGGCTGTTCGAACTGCTGCAAACCGAGCCGGAATTTGTTCGAGACAATGCGGGCAAAGCCCTTCCAGAGCCCATCAAAGGGGAGATCCGCATTGAGCATCTGGGCTTCAGTTACCCCGGGCGATCGGAGCAGCCTGCCCTCACTGACTTTTCACTGGCGGTGACCGCCGGGGAAACCCTGGCACTGGTGGGCCCCTCCGGCGCCGGAAAATCGACCCTGTTCGATCTGCTGCTGCATTTTTACCAGCCCGATCAGGGCCGGATTCTGATTGACGGGGTGGATACGGGCGAGCTGTCTCTGGAATCTTTGCGCCGCTGTTTTGCCTTGGTGCCCCAGAACCCGGCGCTGTTTCATGGCACGGTGGCAGACAACATTCGCTATGCCCGTCCAGATGCCAGCCAGGAGGACGTGGAACAGGCCGCGCGGATTGCCCACGCCCACGACTTTATCCAGGGCCTGCCGAAAGGCTATGAGACAGCACTAGGTGATGCCGGCCTCGGGTTATCGGGCGGACAGAAGCAGCGCCTTGCCATCGCCCGGGCCTTGCTGGCGGACGCACCGATTCTGCTGCTGGACGAAGCCACCAGTGCGCTGGATGCGGAGAGTGAGAATCTTATCCAGCAGGCCATGCCGGCACTTACAACCGGGCGCACCACCCTGGTCATTGCCCATCGACTGGCAACGGTCAGAGATGCGGATCGCATCGCGGTTTTGGATCAGGGCCGCCTGCTGGCCGTGGGTAGCCATAACGAATTAATGCGCCATAATGATCTCTATCAGCGGCTGGCAAAACTGCAGTTCCGGGAAAACGCCGCCTGACAGCGACAATAGTCGGTTTGTTTCCTGTCACCGTACTACTTACACTGGTAGGTGAAACTTTTGAACCTGAACCCAGGGAGAATGGCAAAGTGAGCAATAAAGAATTGCAGGCACTCAAAGAACGCTACGTTGCAGCGGGCGCGGCAAGTCCCAATGAACAGTTTGCCGACCACGCAACGAATGCGGAGCTGTGGGATGCAGACGGCAAACGCATGATTGATTTTGCCGGCGGCATTGGTGTCCTCAACATCGGCCATCGCCACCCGAAAGTGGTGGAAGCGGTCAAGGCACAGCTGGACAAGCTGATGCACACCTGCCAGACGGTTATGCCCTATGAGGGCTATGTAAAACTGGCACAGAAGCTCAGCGAAGTGGCTCCGGTCAAGGGCCACGCCAAGGTCATGCTGGCCAACTCCGGTGCGGAGGCCCTGGAGAACGCAATGAAGATCGCGCGGGCCGCGACTGGCAAAACCAACGTGATCTGCTTCGATGGCGGTTATCACGGCCGGACTTTTTACACCATGGCCATGAACGGTAAGGCGGCGCCCTACCAGACGGATTTCGGTCCGATGCCTGGTACGGTCTTCCGTGCGCCATACCCGGTTCCATATCACGGCGTCAGCGAAGACGAAGCACTTCGTGGTCTTAAGATGACCATGAAAGCGGACTCGCCGGCCAACATTACCGCGGCCATCGTGATCGAGCCGGTCCTGGGTGAGGGCGGTTTTTACGCAGCTCCGGCCAGTTTCCTGAAGGAAATCCGCAAGATCTGCGATGAGAACAACATTCTGATGGTTGTGGACGAAGTTCAGAGTGGCTTCGGACGGACCGGCAAGATGTTTGCCATAGAGCACAGTGGTATAGAGCCGGACCTGATGACCATGGCCAAGAGTATGGCCGATGGTATGCCGATTTCCGCGATTGTAGGTACGGACAAGCACATGGATGCCTCTGGCCCGAACTCTCTGGGCGGCACCTATACTGGCAGCCCGACAGCCTGTGCGGCGGCTCTGGCGGTTTTCGATGTGTTCAAGGAAGAGGACATCCTTGGTAAGGCCCAGGCACTCGGCGAAAAGCTGAACAAGCGCTTCAGCCAGTGGCAAGAGCAGTTCGAGCATGTGGATAACGTCCGCAACCTCGGCCCGATGGCAGCTTTCGAGCTGGTGGAAAGCAAATCAAGCCATACGCCCAAGCCGGAACTGGCGGCGGCCGTTACCAAGAAGGCCAAGGAGAAGGGACTGATTCTGCTGAGCTGCGGTATGTATGGCAATACCTTGCGGTTCCTGATGCCGGTGACCATCGAAGACGATGTGCTGGAAGAAGGGCTCGCGATTGTGGAAGAGAGCCTGAAGGAAGTTGGGGCTTAAAACCTATTAAGCTTTCTGCGAACATCAAAGCCGGGCTCAAGGGCCCGGCTTTTTTGTGCGCTTACGCAAGCCTTCGAATTCATCGTATACTGCGGTGAGTTCTCCGGCAGTGCCGTTCGGCCTGCTGCTGTTTCACCAACCAGGCTAAACCATGACCTCTCCGAATTCCTCCAACATTCCGGACCACAAGCCAAGGCCCTGGGTCGATCTGCTGGTCAGTATCATTATTCCGTCCGTGATCCTGATGAAATTCAGTGGCGATGAGTACCTGGGCAATGTGAATGCCTTGCTGATCGGGCTCGCTTTCCCACTGGGCTGGGGACTGTTCGAGCTGGTTAAGTATCACAAGAAAAACTTTATTGCCGTGCTGGGTCTGATCAGTGTCGGTCTAACCGGTGGCATCGGTTTACTGGAGCTGGATGCCGGCTGGCTGGCGATCAAGGAAGCTGCAATTCCGGCCATCATCGGGCTGGCGGTGCTGGTATCGACACGTACGAAATACCCGCTGGTCCGGACCCTGCTCTACAACCCGACCGTGCTGGATGTCGGGAAGATTCAGCGCTCCCTGGAAGAGCACAATTGTGTTGCCGAGTTTGAGGAACGGTTACTGAAAGCCAGCTACTTTTTCGCGGGCACCTTTCTGTTTTCGTCGATCATGAATTATGTGCTCGCCAAGTGGATCGTAGTCAGCCCTTCGGGCACTCAGGCGTTCAACGAAGAACTTGGACAAATGACGCTGGTCAGCTATCCCATGATTGCCATTCCTTCCATGGTGATGATGATGCTCATTTTTTACTATCTGTGGCGCACCATCCGTCGGCTCACCGGGTTTACTCTGGAAGAGGTGATGGCACCGCATCTTGCTGAAAAGGAAGATAAAAAGTCCGCCGATTCAACGTCAGGAAAGTAGAGAACGCTGGTAACGGGAAGTTCGAGACAAAAAAAAGCGGCGAAGGTTTGATAACCTTCGCCGCTTTTTTATACCCATCAGAACGTTGACGAATCAGATATCCAGGTTGGTAACTTCCAGAGCGTTGGTCTGGATAAAGTTACGCCGCGGTTCCACATCGTCACCCATCAGGGTGGTGAAGATCTGGTCGGCCGCAAAGGCATCTTCAATGGTCACTTTCATCATGCGACGGGTTTCCGGATCCATGGTGGTTTCCCACAGCTGATCCGGGTTCATTTCGCCGAGACCCTTGTAGCGCTGAATGCTCAGGCCGCGCTGGGCTTCCTTCATCAGCCAGTCCAGAGCCCCTTCAAAGGAAAGAACTGGCTGCTTGCGCTCACCACGCTGGATATAGGCGCCTTCTTCAATCAGGCCATCCAGGGTTTCGCCCATGCGGGCAATAGCGCCGTAGGACGACGACTCAAAAAACTCATGGCTGAAGACGTGCTCATGGGGAATCCCGTGAACATAGATGGTGACCTTTGGCAGGTACAGATCACGCTCGGAATCTTTGGTGACCGAGAAAGTGTATTTGGTACCGGTACGGGTATCGAGATCCAGTCCATCGCCCAGGCGTGCGACCCAGCGGGCCACCGCTTCTTCATCCTTCAGGTGCTCCGCCTTGAGAGTGACGTTTTGAAGCATCTGTTCCAGCACCTTGGCAGGATACGCCCGGCGAAGCCTTGTGATCATCGCCATCACGGCCTGGTAATCCTTCACCATGGTTTCCAGCGCGGAGTCCTTGATCGCTGGAGCCTCAGGATTTACGTACAGCTGCGCGCCTTCCAGAGCGGTCTGGGTGAGGTAGGCCTCTTTTGCTTTCTCATCCTTCAGGTACTGTTCCTGTTTACCGCGCTTGACCTTGTACAGGGGCGGCATGGCAATAAAGACATGGCCCCGCTCAATGATTTCGCGCATCTGACGGAACAGGAAGGTCAGCAGCAGGGTACGGATGTGGGAGCCGTCGACATCCGCATCGGTCATGATGATGATCGAGTGGTAGCGAAGCTTGTCCGGGTTGAATTCTTCGCGGCCGATTCCGCAGCCGAGAGCGGTGATCAGGGTGCCCACTTCCGCGGAAGACAGCATCTTGTCGAAACGGGCTTTCTCCACGTTCAGGATCTTGCCCTTCAATGGCAGGATCGCCTGGGTTTTGCGGTCCCGGCCCTGTTTGGCGCTGCCGCCGGCCGAGTCACCCTCCACAATGTACAGTTCTGAAAGTGCCGGATCCTTCTCCTGGCAATCGGCCAGTTTTCCGGGCAGGCCGGCAATGTCCAGTGCACCCTTGCGACGGGTCATATCCCGGGCCTTGCGCGCCGCCTCACGGGCCCTGGCCGCTTCAATCATCTTGTTGACGATCAGCCTGGCTTCGTTCGGCTGTTCCTGGAGATAGTCGGCGAAGCTCTGATACAGCTCCTGCTCGACCGCCGTTTTCACTTCCGACGACACCAGCTTGTCTTTGGTCTGGGAAGAAAACTTCGGATCCGGCACCTTGACGCTGACAATCGCGGTCAGGCCTTCCCGGGCATCGTCACCAGAGGTACTGACCTTGGCTTTCTTACCGAGGCCTTCGTGCTCGATGTAATTGTTCAGAGAGCGGGTCAGGGCGGCGCGGAAGCCGGCCAGGTGAGTACCACCATCCCGCTGGGGAATGTTGTTGGTGAAGCAGTAGAGGTTTTCCTGGAAGGCATCGTTCCACTGCATCGCTACTTCTACGGAAATGCCGTCTTCACGCTCACGGTTGAAGTGAAACACCCGGTTAATCGGCGTTTTATTGGTGTTCAGATGCTCAACAAAGGCCCGCAGACCGCCCTCGTATTCAAACACCTCTTCTCTGCCGCTGCGCTCGTCTGTGAGACGAATGCGCACACCACTGTTCAGGAACGCAAGTTCCCGCAGGCGCTTGGCCAGAATGTCGTAGTGGAACTCGATGTGGGTAAAGGTTTCCGGTGACGGAATGAAGTGAACCTTGGTACCGGATGCTTCGGTTTCACCAACGGGGCCGAGAGGCGCGTCAGGAACACCGTGAGTATAGGTTTGCTCGTAAACCTTGCCATCCCGGCGGATTGTCAGGGTGAGGGTAGAGGACAAGGCATTAACAACGGACACCCCTACGCCGTGCAGACCACCGGAGACCTTGTAGGAATTGTCATCGAATTTACCACCGGCATGCAGAACCGTCATGATAACTTCGGCGGCGGAGACGCCTTCTCCTTCGTGCAGATCCACCGGGATACCACGACCGTTGTCCTTTACCGTAACCGATTCATCGGGGTGAATGATAACGCCGATCTCGGAGCAGTGGCCCGCGAGCGCTTCATCGATGGAGTTATCCACCAATTCAAAGACCATGTGGTGAAGGCCTGTGCCATCATCGGTGTCACCGATGTACATGCCGGGCCGCTTTCGCACCGCATCCAGTCCCTTCAAGACTTTGATACTGGAGGAATTGTAGTTCGATTCGCTCATTCGGTAACTCCTGAAGCGTGATAGGCCGGGGCATCTTAGCGTTCCGCTCCGGTCTTATTCTTCCGTCAATTTGCCATGTTCCACGTGGAACATTCTGTATTCTGGTGCCTTCCCGTCCGGCCAAAGCTGCCCAACCAGAGGCCGCTCGATCGACGTTATAAACACCTGACAACGCAATGCCTGTAACCTGCTGGCCAACATCGCCCTGTGCCCTTCATCCAGCTCGGCATTGATATCATCAAGCAAAAAGGTCACCTGTTTGCCCATGTCGCTCAACACCATGCCTTGGGCAATCTTCATTAAAATCACCAGGGTTTTCTGCTGGCCTCGGGAGAAGGTTTCAGCAACGGGTCGCCCCTGAAACTTCAACCGGATATCTGCGCGGTTGGGCCCATAAAGGGTGTGCCCCATTTTACGCTCCTGTTCCCGGTGGCTTAACAAAACGTCCACCAGGGATTGAGTGGTATCCCACCCGGCGTAAAACTCAAGCTTCAGCCCTTCGGTCCACTGCACTTCAACTTCCCGGACCAGCGCTTCAAATGCCGCCTTGAAGCGCACAAACGTATTCACCCGGGCTTCATTGATCCGGTCACTCAATGCAGCGTACTGGCGATCCCAGACCCGCAACAGGGATTCATCTAGTCTACCATTTCTGAGCGTTTGATTCCGCTGTGATGTCGCTCTCTGGCATTGCTGCCACACTGACGCAAAAGAAGGTTCCACGTGGAACACTGCCCAATCGAGGAACTGTCGTCGTTTTCCGGGCCCCCCGGCAACGACATCGAAAACGCCCGGGTCAATCACTGATACCGGTAAGTGCATTGCCAGCGAAGACAGACTTCGAACGCCTTCACCATCGACCCGCAATGCCGTTTCTTTCTGCACCACATCCCGGGAGATACCCAACCGGTGTACAAGACCATTATCGCTTTGCCCGGCATCGTCCGTCAGCCCGTGATCGAGTCCGCCAAACACGGTCAGTCGTTGTTCACCATGGCGTACGACCGCCTGATGCCGGTTTACCCGGAACGATCTCCCCAAACCCAGATATCCAATAGCTTCCAGTACACTGGTTTTGCCACTGCCGTTCTCTCCGTATATGAGGTTAAAGGAAGGAGAAAAACTCACGGGCGCCGGGGACAAATTGCGGAAATTTTCAGTCTGGAATTTAACTAGCGCCATAGACAAGAGAGCTCGAAGCGGAAAGGAAGGAGAAGAAAAATTCATCCGCACAATGAAAAAGGCAGCGTTACCGGACCCGGTAACGCTGCCTTAGTGTACAAAAGCCAATGCCTGAAGGCGACCGCCTCAATGAAGCATATTCAGCCGCTCATCCATAAACACGTCCATTTCCGGCGCAAGGATGTGAACATAGCGATCGAAATACAGAAACTGTTTCAGTAACAAGGCAAATTCACGGGGGAAATGGAGTCCGTGGCTTTCCCCGATTTTTACCATATCCATCAGAATATGATTCACATCGTCTTCAGCCTTATCGGCTTCATACGGAACCTCATCCGGTACCATCCTGTCCATCTGCTGGTAGAGCCTGCGAAGATCGCCGGCAAGATCGTCCGCCTGGACCGCCTGACGAGTGATCCCAATTCGGATCATGGCATCCGCCATGCCTTCGAAATTCCCAACCATCACTGCGGAAATGAAATCGCTGACCGCCTGCCAGGTATCCGGCTTTATCCTGCCAACGATTCCGAAATCAATAAACCCGACTCGCCCGTCTTTCAGGACCATCAGGTTTCCGGCATGAACGTCAGCGTGGAAAAATTCACATTGGGTCAGGCTCGCAAACCAGGTATTCATTGCCGTGATCAGAGTTCGTTCCGGATCCCGGGCATAACCCCGGATGCTTTCCAGATCGGTCAATGGCACCCCGTGAAAACGTTCCATGGTCAGAATTCGACGGGTACTGCAATTCTCGAAAACCCGGGGGACTGCCGCATCTTCGTTATGGGTGTCGTGAAGAAATTCCCGGAACACCTTCAGGTTATTGGCTTCCTTGATGAAGTCACACTCCTCCATCATGGTCCGCTGGATTTCTTCGACAATGCCGGACATGGAAGTCCAGGACAATCTAGGCGCCAGCGTCTCCAGAATCCGCGCGGATAAATACAGAAAATTCAGATCCGTCAGCAGAATGTTCTCAACGCCCGGCTTCTGTACCTTGATGACCACGTCTTCACCGGTCACCAGTCTCGCGGCATGGACCTGCGCAATAGAGGCAGACGCCAGGGCTACAGGATCGATGTCCGCATAGACTTCATCCAGCGGCCGCCCCAGTTCGTCAGCAATGATCTTCCTGATCACGCCAAAAGGCAGATTAGGAGTCTTATCCAGGCAGTTCTGGAATTCCTCCACGTACTCCTTTGGGAAGAACGTTGGCGAACTGGCGATAAACTGCCCGAGTTTGATGTAGGTCGCACCCAGCGATTCAAATGTCTGCCTCAGCAGCCTGGGTGTCGGGGGACGATCGCCCCGAACCCAGTTGATTCCTGTGCGCCCGAGTACCGACACAGTCTGGCCAATCCTGAAAGCTCCTTTGATTCCATTCGTTACGGCACTCATCAATCTCATCCTCCTAAAGCCTCATGGGCATGACCACGTACAGGCAACGGCTATCATTCTGCGCTTCAATCAACGCACTGCTGTTGGGATTGGACAGGGTCATCTTGACCTGGTCCTCATCCAGAGCGTTCATCACATCCACCAGGTAGCCTACATTAAAACCGATCTGCAGGGATTCGCCCTGATAATCCACAGGCAGCGCGTCTTCGGCCTGTTCCTGATCCGGATTGTTAGCGAACACCTGGAGTTCGTTCGGGGCCAGATTCAGGCGCACCCCCCGAATATTCTCGTGAGACAGAATCCCGGCCCGTTGCAGTGTGTTTTTGAGCGTTGCACGGTCTGCCAATACCACTTTGTCACCGCCGCGAGGGATTACCCGGTTATAGTCCGGGAATTTGCCTTCAATCAGCTTTGAGGTAAAGGTGTAAGCGCCCACTGTGGCACGCAGGTGATTATCACCAATCACCAGGGTGACCGGTGTTTCCACATCCTCAAGCAACCTAGCCAGTTCCAGTACGCCCTTACGCGGCACAATCACCTGGCGGAGTTCCGGACAATTGGTCGGCAGTTCCAGGTGAGCCATAGCCAGCCGGTGACCATCGGTGGCCACCGTCCGCACATGATCCTTGTCCACTTCCAGCAACAACCCGTTCAGGTAGTAACGAACGTCTTGCTGGGCCATGGCAAAGGCCGTTGCATCCAGCATCCGACTCAGCTCCTTTTGGGGCAATTCCAGCCGGAAACTCTCTGCTTCGTCTTCGACATTGGGAAAGTGCTCGGCCGGTAACGTCGACAGAGTGAAGTGACTCGCCCCACACCGAAGATGCAAACGGTCACCTTCCAGTGACAACTCCATCGGTGCCTCATCGCCCAGCGCGCGACAGATGTCGGAAAGCTTGCGGGCCGGGACGGTAATACGGCCGGGCTGATCCACATGCACCGGTGTTACCCGGGCAACCAGCTCCACTTCCATGTTGGTCCCGGTCAGGGTCAGGGTGTTGTCTTCTGCCACCAGCAGTACGTTGGACAGCACGGGCATGGTCTGTTTCTTTTCCACTACACCCGCAATGCTTTGCAGCGGGATAAGCAGGGATTCACGGCTGATCGTCAGTTTCATGGCACTCAGCTTTCTTTATGTTGGAAGGGTGAATGTTGTTCGCCAACGCCCGGCATCAGGTAGTCAGCAGTCTCATAAAATTCTGATAATCCTCGCGGATGCCCGGATCAGTCTCCTGCAACTCCACGATTTTCTTGCATGCATGCAGCACAGTGGTGTGATCGCGACCGCCGAAGGCATCGCCTATCTCCGGGAGGCTGTGATTGGTCAATTCCTTGGACAGGGACATGGCAACCTGCCGTGGCCGGGTCACTACGCGAGTCCGCCGTTTCGACAGCAGATCTGCCACCTTGATCTTGTAATATTCCGCTACCGTGCGTTGAATATTGTCGATACTCACCTGCTTCTCGTGAAGTGCCAGCAGGTCTTTCAGACTTTCACGGATAAACGGGGGCGTGATTTCAGAACCCGTGAAGTGAGCATTTGCTATCACCAGACGAAGCGCCCCTTCTAGCTCACGAACGTTTGAACGAATTTTCTGGGCGATAAAAAAGGCCGCTTCGCTGCTCAGCTTGACGTTGGCCTGCTCCGCCTTCTTCATCAATATGGCTACCCGGGTTTCAAGCTCAGGGGGCTCGACCATAACCGTTAAACCCCAACCAAACCGGGATTTAAGGCGTTCTTCCATGTCGACAATTTCTTTCGGGAAACGATCACAGGTCACAATGACCTGCTGTCCGCCCTCAAGCAACGCATTGAAGGTATGGAAAAATTCTTCCTGGGAGCGCTCTTTGCGTGCAAAAAACTGGATGTCATCAATAAGCAGGGCATCCACTGACCGGTAATAGCGCTTGAACTCGTTAATGGCATTCAGCTGTAACGCCTTGACCATGTCGGCCACAAAACGCTCGGATCTGAGGTATGCCACTTTGGCCCTGGGATTGCGACGGACTATCTCGTTCCCGATAGCATGCATCAGGTGGGTTTTACCCAGACCTACCCCACCGTAGAGAAACAGAGGATTGTAGGCACCACCTGGATTTTCGGCCACCTGCATCGAAGCAGCCCGCGCCAGCTGGTTGGACTTACCTTCCACAAAGGTTTCGAAGGTGAAACCTTCATTGAGAAAACTCTGGTGTTTGATGTCCCCTTCAATCTGAACCGGCCGACGCTCATTAAAGCTTTTGGGTCGCACAGACGTTGACCCGGCCGACGTTGATCCAGGCACCATCGCGGCGACGCCTCTTTCCTCTTCCGTGACCCGACTCCCTGATTCTTCAAGCACCTGACCGTTCACCCGGGCAGGCATTTCCGAACGCTTGACCGGATCACTTTCCCGGGGTGCAGATCCAACCTTCATATTGACCCGGGGCGCCTGGCCACCGTTCAGATCCTTGAGAACTTCTTCAATACGCCGAAGATATTTTTCGTTGACCCAATCCATAACGAAGCGGTTGGGCGCGAACAACATCAGCTGCCCCTCCCGGTGATCGGATTGCAGGGGCCGGAGCCAGGTATTGAACTGTTGTGCGGGAAACTCGTCCCGGAGTACTTCAAGACATTGATGCCACATACTGTTTGGCACGACAGCCTGCTCCCGATAACCCTGAAATGTCGCTGAACGGATAAGACCATCCTGTCCAGAGAGATGACCCCGGATTCTAACCCGCCGGCGCTCTCAGTGAAAGAGCTAAAGCCGGTTCATGAACAGCCTGTGGAAATTTATTTCGTTATATTTCAATTTAATACAGACTTACCTACAACCTTGTGTACAGAAAATTCCCGCTTAAAAGGTTATGCACAGCCCTGTGTGTACAACCGTGGTTAAACCCTGTTAGGAAGACTGGGACACAACCGGGGATAACTCGGTCAGATTCGCCCAAACCGTGTTACCCACATTTCGCCCCTGCGTCGTCCACAGCCCTCAAGGCGCTTTGTCAATACCCTTGTCAACCAAACAAGATGTTGTTTTTTGGAACTTATTGTTGCTTATCCACAGAAAACGTCGCCCCTAATAACAGTAATAATTAATTCTTAAAGAAATTCTAAAAGACCTACTGAATTTATTACCTGTCCGAAGCTTTTCCCGTTTTCAGCCACCGGCGTAATCCTCCGCACAAAACTCCTCATAACACCGTAGGAATAAACATTGAATTCCCACCGCTATTTGCATAGAATGCCGCTCCTGTTTCGGCTGTACAATTTCCAGCCAGTTACTGAATTCCCAACTTACGAATTGTGAGATCATCACCATGAAAAGAACGTTTCAACCAAGCGTCCTGAAGCGTAAGCGCGTTCACGGTTTCCGTGCCCGTATGGCAACTGCCAACGGCCGCAAGGTTATTTCCCGTCGTCGTGCCAAAGGCCGCGCACGTCTGTCCGCGTAAGCTCTGTTCGCCGAATGAAGGCTTTGGGTTTTCCGAAATCGAACCGTCTCCTGCGACCTGCTGATTACGGTAAAGTCTTCGACGACGTGCAGCTGAAAGTTCCGCACAGGAATTTTCTGATCCTGGCGACACCGAATAATCTCGGTCACGCCAGGATCGGTTTGATTTTTTCAAAGAAAAACCTGAAGCTCTCGGTGCAGAGAAACCGGATAAAACGCCAGGTCAGGGAAAGTTTCCGACATCAGGCGGACCTCCCGGGACTTGACGTTGTGGTACTGGGAAGACAGGGCCTTGTTTCCCTGGACAACCCAACCGTTCGCGCATCCATGGACGACCTCTGGCGACGGCTCAGAAAAAAACACTCTCAATCTCAGCCATCCCGGGCAGCATCATCGGAGACTGCCGGTCGAGGAACGGGTTAATGCGCAAACTTTTGCTCCTGCCCATTCGCTTCTACCAATATGCCATCAGTCCCATGATGGCCAGCCATTGCCGCCACCACCCCACCTGCTCACAATATGCCGTTGAAGCCATTACCCATCATGGCGCCCTGAAAGGGTTATTTCTCGCAATCCGGCGTCTGTTAAGGTGTCATCCCTGGGCGGAAGGCGGGTATGATCCGGTGCCGGGCACAGAACAATCCGTGGGCCTGGAATCCGGAACACACTGCGTACACGCTGATCATTCCCATACAACAACCCAGACCAGACAGTAACTCTATGGATATTCAACGCATCGTATTATTTGCCGGCCTGGCTATTGTCAGTTATCTGATGGTGCTTGCCTGGAATGAGGATTATCACCAGCAACCGGAGACCGCCCAGGTTGCTCAATCAGCTCCGTCACAAACCACTGACGGCTCAGGCAATTCAGACAATATGGTGCTGCCGGAAGACAGTACTGGCTTATCCGTTCCCAATCAGGGCACTGAAGAATTCGCCACTCCGGAAACCGGAGAAGCCGTAGTCAGCCAGGCCGAAGCCGGTACCACCGTTACCAATCAGTTCGTGAAAGTCCGGACTGATGTTTACGAACTGACTATCGACCGTGTCAGCGGCAATCTTGTCCGCACGCAACTTCTGGATTTCGACAAGTCACTGAACAGCAAAGAACCTCTGACCCTGCTCAATAACACTGAAAACCGGTTGTATGTTCTTGAGAGTGGACTGATTGGCCGTGACGGCCCGGATAGCCGCAAAAACGGTACGGCCCCGGTTTACCAGACTGAAGCGTCGAGCTATGAACTGGCCGAAGGCGATAATCAGCTCACCGTTGACCTGACCTTCACGACCGACAACGGCGTCCGGATCATCAAGCGCTATCAGTTTGAAAGGAACAGTTACGAAATTGGTGTGAAATACCTGGTTGAAAACCAGTCCAGTGAAAACTGGCAGGCAAACTTCACCGGTAAAATAGTTCGTGACCAATCCCCCGACCCGACATCCTCCGCCAGCATGGGGATCAAGGCCTTCCTGGGTTTGGTTATCAGTTCCCCTGAGGATCCGTACCAGAAATTCGAATTCGACGATCTTCAGGAAGAACAAGTCAACCGGTCGGTCACCAATGGCTGGCTGGCCTTCCTGCAGCACTACTTCATTTCAGCGTGGGTTCCCGAACGCGATCAGACTGCCCAGTTCCAGACTACCCGTCGCGGGCCTTATCATGTAATGGGCTTTGTCTACCCTGCCACTACTGTGGAGCCTGGCCAGACTGCAGAAATCGGAGCCCGTGCCTACGTTGGGCCCAAGGTTATTGATCGCCTGGAAAACATGGCGCCCAATCTGGATCGCACCGTCGATTTCGGCTGGCTATTCTTCATTTCCCTGCCACTGTTCATCATCCTGGATTGGTTCCACAGCATCGTTGGAAACTGGGGCGCTGCCATTATTCTGCTGACCGTTCTGGTGAAAGCGGTGTTCTTCCACCTGTCCGCGACCAGCTACAAATCCATGGCGAAAATGCGAGCCGCAGCTCCGCAGCTGACCCGCCTCAAAGAACTCTATGGCGATGATCGCCAGCGCATGTCACAGGAAATGATGGCGTTGTACAAACGGGAAAAGATCAACCCGCTGGGTGGCTGCTTGCCAATCCTCGTGCAGATGCCGGTGTTCATCTCCCTGTACTGGGTTCTGTTTGAAAGTGTACAGCTGCGTCATGCCCCGTTCATGCTGTGGATAAATGACCTTTCCCAAATGGATCCTTACTTCATCCTGCCAATCCTGATGGGTGCAAGTATGTTCCTGCAGATGCACCTGAACCCGACACCGCCGGATCCGATGCAGGCCAAGATCATGAAGATGATGCCTCTGGTGTTTACCGTGTTCTTCCTGTGGTTCCCGGCAGGTCTGGTACTGTACTGGCTGACAAACAACATTCTGTCGATCAGTCAGCAGTGGTACATTACCCGCAAGATTGAAGCAGAAACGGCAGCCAGGAAGCACTGACCCGTGCAATTGATCTGACCTAAACCAAACAGAGGCTCCTTCACGGAGCCTCTGTTGTTTCGGCCCCGAGGAACAACCAACATGAGCCAGAGTTCTGACACTATCGCCGCCATTGCCACGGCACCCGGGCAGGCCGGTGTTGGCATTGTCCGGGTCTCCGGTCCCAAGGCTTCCGAGATTGCCCGACAGATGTTGGGTTTCCGCCCAAAACCGCGTTATGCCCACTACGGTCCCTTCCTGGACAGCAACGGTGAACTGATCGATGAAGGGATAGGACTGTTTTTCCCCAATCCAAACTCCTTTACCGGCGAGGACGTGTTCGAGTTACAGGGCCATGGTGGCACGGTGATCCTGGATCTTCTGCTCCGTGAGGTTTGTAGCCGGGGCGCAAGACTGGCACGCCCGGGTGAATTCTCTGAGCGGGCGTTCCTGAACGACAAGCTGGATCTGGCTCAGGCCGAGGCCATTGCCGATCTGATCGAGAGCAGTTCGGAACAGGCAGCCCGCTGCGCTGTGCGATCCATGCAGGGTGTGTTTTCCCGCCAGGTAGACGATCTGGTAGAGGCGGTGACCCACCTCAGGATCTACGTTGAAGCGGCCATTGATTTTCCGGAAGAAGAAATCGATTTTCTGGCCGATGGCAAGGTCGCCAGCGATCTTCAGGCTCTGCTTGGCCGGCTTGAGCGGATTCTTGCCGACGCCCAGCAAGGGACTATCTTGCGGGACGGTATGAAAGTGGTCATTGCCGGGCGGCCGAACGCGGGCAAGTCCAGCCTGCTCAATGCTCTTGCCGGCCGGGAGGCTGCGATTGTGACCGCGATTGAAGGCACCACCCGGGATGTTCTACGGGAACATATCCACATTGATGGGATGCCACTGCACATCATAGACACCGCCGGCCTGCGGGAAAGCGGTGACGAGGTTGAACAGATCGGTATAGCCCGGGCCTGGGACGAAATCCGGCAAGCGGACCGAATTTTGCTGATGGTCGATGCCACGACGACC
This sequence comes from Marinobacter guineae, assembly GCF_002744735.1. Lineage (GTDB taxonomy): Bacteria > Pseudomonadota > Gammaproteobacteria > Pseudomonadales > Oleiphilaceae > Marinobacter > Marinobacter guineae. The sequence continues at coordinate 771,084 of NZ_KZ319340.1, forward strand.
GAAAAAACAGAGCCCCATGAGATCTGGCCGGATTTTATTGACCAGTTGCCTGCCAACGCACCGGTTACGGTTGTCCGTAACAAGGTTGACCTTTCCGGTGAAGCGATTGGTATTAGCGCGGACTATCATCAGAGTGCACCGGTTATCCGACTGGCTGCCAGGTCCTCTGAGGGACTGGAGGTTCTCCGGGATCACCTGAAACAGTGTATGGGCTTTGCCAGCACCACCGAAGGCGGTTTCCTGGCCCGCAGACGGCACCTGGATGCCCTGGAACGGGCCCTGGCATTACTGGTGCAGGGTCAGAGTCAGCTTGAAGGCTTCGGTGCCGGCGAGCTCTTGGCGGAAGACCTGCGAGCGGCCCAGGATGCCCTCGGGGAAATAACCGGTCACCTGACACCGGATGAATTGTTGGGCAAGATTTTCAGCAGCTTCTGCATCGGCAAGTGATAATGTGTTTGAGCAATCAAGAGCGATCCTGATCATCAAGCCACTGGTAACAGGCAGGTAGAACCGATGTACTGTCGCTATGTCCTGGTATTGTTCCTTGCAATCACGTCTGGATGCGCGAGCATCGACGAGGATCGCTTGATGGACACCTCGTCGGATCTCCTGGACCGGACTGGCAAGGTCCTGCACGATATCGTGAGCGGCCCCGATACATACGAACAGGAGCTCCGGGCTCTGTTCGAACAACCTTATATTGATCCACTGACGGATTACCTGAGACAGCATAGGGAAGACGAGAACCGGGCTGCGACCATGGGCCGTGTCAGAGCTGAACGGGACAGAAGATGCCGTGTTATTGCCGACCAATACGCCGAAAAGCCGGCGACGGAACCGATACTGGCACAGTTTCGGGCGGGCTATCTTTTTTCCTGTCCGGCCCGGGTAGCGGCCTTTTCCGAGCGTGTTACCCGGTCCCGGGCCAGCCCGCCCGTGGCAGAACCCGAGCCAACCGTTTCCGGCCCGGAACCGGTTGGTCCCTCCCCTGATCAGCGGGCCATGAGCGATTGTTACCTGCTCACCTCAATTCGTAATTTCAGTGCTGCCCGGGAGGCATGTCTGGCGCCGGCAAGAGCTGGTGATACCCAGTCCCAGACCAATCTGGCAATCATTGCCTATGCGTTTGAAGATTATCCGGAGGCGCTCCAATGGGCCCGGGAAGCTGCTGACCAATCCAGTGAGGCAGCGTATCTGCTCGGCCAGATGTACGCTGCAGGTGAGGGCGTCGCACCCAATGAGCAACAGGCCGTATACTGGTATACCAAAGCGGCCGGTCAGGGCCACGAACAGGCCATTGGCATCCTGAAGCGAAACGGCAACAGGGTGTCTGGCAGCGATAGCTGATTTCCACACCCAGGGCCATCATCTATGTCGGGTATGCCTCGTAGCAGCCTGTTTTTCCGGAAACGTTCGTCGTCACGACAGTCCATCATGTGGTTGCTGGGTCTGTTGCTGCTGGTGTTTGTGGCTGGCATGTTGTTGCTTTCCAGTCTCAATTTGACCTATTCCCGGGAGGCACTTTCGGAGCTCCGCAGGGAGCAGATTGAAGAGGTGGTTGGCGCCGGTCTGGCACGGATCAACGCCCGTCAGTCAGCATTGGCCAGCTATACCGCAACGCTGGCCAATGTCGGTGAGAGTTTTCAGTCTCTGGCCGAAGATAGTGACTCGGACGCTGGGCGAGATCAGTTGCGAAGTCAGCTTGAGCAAACACTGCAGGCCCATCTGCTGGATTTCGAAGGCGCAGCCAGTGCCGGACTCTGATTTGAACCCGGAGTACTGGCGACATCAGGTTCCAGCTTCATGCCGTATTTTGTCCTCGACGACGGCAAGACACAGAGACTGGACAGTGTAAGCCGTTTCACCCAATACCGGGCAGCTCCCTGGTTTATGCGCACACTGACCGCCGACTGGCGCCCGGAACCGGATAAGGCCGGGGAAGTGTACTGGTCACCAGTGTACTTCGACCTCAACACAAAACGGGCAATTCTGACCCTCGCGAGCCCCATGTTTGATCCGGATGGGCGATTGCTGGGTATGGCCACCACGGCCTGGGGTGCGGATCAGGTGATTGAGCTGGTGAGCCGGATCAATGTTACTGAGCACAGTTTTGCCTTCCTGAACGACCGAAATAACCGGAATCTGTCCAGTCTCAGCCAGGGCGAGGACACTCGCCGTGAACAGGCAATCATTGACGCCGTCCTGTCCCTGAACCTGGGCGATACCCTGTCTTCTCCGCTGACCGGCACTGATAATCCGCCGGAAGAGTTAACCACCCGCCGCCTGACGATTGACGGCGACGATTACGAGCTCTATTTTGCCGCCACAATGGCTGGCATGGTGTACGGAGCTGGCGTGCCGGTCAGTGAAATCAATGCGGTTCTGCTGCCCATGGAGCGGACCAATCGCAACATACTGGCTGGAACAGTGGCGGCCATGCTGCTCCTCAGCCTGTATCTGCTGTACCGGATTGCCCAGTTGATTCGGGAGCTGCAGGCCTCCTACACCGATCAGATGACCGGGCTCCCTAATCGGGTCCGCCTTCTGCGGGATTTGCAGGCAACGGCTCAGGCGTCATTGCTGATAGTAAATCTCGACCGATTCAAGGAAATCAACAGTCTGTTTGGCAGTGTCTGCGGAGACCAGGTATTGCTGGCGGTCACTTCCCGGCTCAAAAATCTGCGCCGGAAGATCAGCCCGGCAAGGCTGGATGTGTATCGCCTGCCGGGCGATGAGTTTGCCATTCTGATGCCGCAACTGGCGCCGGAAGAGATCGAGGATATCGCCTGCCAGGTGCGGGACTCTGTGACCCGGGAGCAGATCTATTGGCAACAGCAACCAGTCACAGTGGATATCAGTATCGGCATGGCAATCCGGCCCGGCCGGGCGCCGGAAGAAGCCCCGGATCAATTGGTCAGTCAGGCCAAGATCGCGGTGTTGCAGGCCCGGGAACAATCGCGTCATTACCTGCTGTACGATCCGGCAGTGGGGGTTGAGGAGAACTACGAGAGCAATCTGCACTGGGCCAACCGCCTGAAAGCCGCCATCGAGCACGACTGGCTGGTGCCCTGGTTCCAGCCGATTTATGACAACCACCATGAACGGGTCAACAAGTATGAGTGCCTGGTCAGAATGGTGGAGCCTGACGGCCGCGTTGCCAATGCTGGCCAGTTCATCGAAATCGCCGGCCGGTTGCGCCTCAATGGCAAGATTGCCGGAATGATGATCGATAAGTGCTTTGCCTGGTTCCGGGACCGGGACGAGGCATTCTCTATCAACCTGTCCTACGGCGACATTGCCGAATCCGAGACATTGGCTCATGTTCTGGACGCATTGGAGCAGACCGGTATTGGTGACCGGGTCATTTTCGAAATTCTGGAATCCGACGGTATCGAGAACTATGCCGAGATCCGGTCGTTTATTGACCGGGTCAAGGCATACGGCTGCCGCATCGCCATTGATGATTTTGGAACCGGCTACTCCAATTTTGCCCATCTGCTGAGCCTGAATGTGGACTTCATCAAGATTGATGGCAGCCTGATCCGTCACCTGGACACCGACCGCACGGCCTATCTGGTGACCAGTGGTATTGTCCAGTTTGCCCGTAGCCTGGAGATCCAGACCGTTGCGGAATTTGTCCACAGCGAGGCAGTGCAGCGGTGCGTCCGGGAGCTGGGCATCGATTTTTCCCAGGGCGAATACTTCGGCCTGGCGACGGCGGATCCGGATTGAACCGGGACACTATCCGGTAAAGGCCAGATCATCCACAGCCAGCTGCATCAGGTTTTTGCTTGGGCTGAGCATGGTCGACGCGTGGCTTTGGGCCCGTGGTAACAACCGCTCAAAATAGAATTCCGTGGTAGCCAGTTTGGCCTGGTAAAAGGCGTCGGATTCGTCCCCGCCGTTGTCGAGTTTATCCACAGCCACCGAAGCCTGGCGGACCCAAACATAGGCCATGGTGACGTAACCGCTGTACATCAGGAAATCGTAGGCCGCTGAGCTCACTACATCCCGGTCTTTGCGGGCAGCGAGCATGATGCGCACGGTCAGCAGGTTCCACTGGCCAGTCAGCTTGAGAAGCTCCAGGGCATAGGGCCGAAGCCGCTTGTCGGTCAGGTGCTTGCGGGCAAAGTTGGCAATTTTCAGAGTGAATTCGCGCACGGCGCCGCCCCGGGTCATGAGCAGGACCTTGCGGCCAAGCAGGTCCAGTGCCTGGATGCCGGTAGTGCCTTCGTACAATGTGGCAATGCGGGTATCCCGGACAATCTGTTCCATGCCATGTTCGCGGATATAGCCGTGGCCTCCGAACACCTGCACCCCGAGGTTAGCCGCCTCGTACCCCATTTCGGTCAGAAAACCCTTGAGGATCGGGGTGAGAAAACCGAGTTTGTCGTCGTACTTCTCCGCTTTTTTGTCGTCCCCTTCGGTAAAGCCCTCCACCATATGATCCGCCAGACGGGCAGCGTAATAGAGCATAGCCCGGCCGCCCTCGGCGATGGCCTTCTGGGTCAGGAGCATCCGGCGTACATCGGCGTGGTGGATCAGGCTGTCGGCCACCTGGTCCGGTTCTTTCTTACCCGAGAGTGCGCGCATGGAACGGCGCTCCTTAGCGTAGGCCAGGGCCCACTGATAGGACAGTTCTGCTGGTCCGACGCCCTGAATGGCGGTGCCGATGCGGGCGGTGTTCATGAAGGTGAACATGCAGTTCAGGCCTTCGTTTTCCGGCCCGATCAGAAAGCCGGTAGCGCCGTCGAAGTTCATCACACAGGTAGCAGAGGCCTTGATCCCCATTTTTTTCTCGAGGCTGCTACAGACCACGGCGTTGCGTTCACCCACGCCACCCTGGCTGTCGGGCAGGAACTTGGGAACGATAAACAGGCTGATACCCCGGGTGCCTTTCGGAGCGTCCGGCAGGCGGGCAAGTACGATGTGCACGATGTTCCCGGTCAGATCGTGATCGCCGGATGAGATAAAGATCTTGGTGCCGGTAAGCCGGTAACTGCCATCGGCCTGGGGTTCAGCCCGGGTTTTCACCTGTCCCAGATCGGTGCCGCACTGGGGTTCGGTCAGGCACATGGTGCCGCCCCAGCGCCCCTCGGTCAGTGGTGGCAGGTAGGTCTGCTTCTGGTCGTTGGAGCCATGCAGGAAGATCGTGTTCATGGCGCCCAGGGACAGGCCGGGATACATGGAAAACGACCAGTTGGCGGTACCCATCATTTCCTGTTTCAGCAGCCCCATGGAGGCGGGTAGGCCCTGGCCTCCGAATTCCTCTGGGGCAGAGAGCCCCTGCCAGCCGCCCGAGACGTATTGCTGGTAGGCCTCTCGATAGCCTGCCGGTGTGGTCACCTCACCATTTTCAAGCTTGCAGCCGTCTTCATCCCCTGACAGGTACAGCGGGCTCAGCACTTCCTCGCAGAGTTTTCCACACTCCGTGAGTATGGCCTCCACGATATCCGGCGTGGCGTTTTCGCCACTGGCCAGGGTGGCATAATGTCCCGGGTAGTCGAACACTTCGTTCAGCAGAAACTTCATGTCGCGCAGGGGCGCCTTATAAACGGGCATAATGGAATCCTCTGGGTCTGTCGCGGAATCGGGTGGGGGCGAACTCTGCCCTCTTGCCTGCTGTTTTACGCCATTCCCGGAGCACTGCCATTGACGAAAAGCACTGATGGGACTGTCAGAATGGACAATTGGCCGAAATGACGAAGTCGGCCCCGTCTGTGTTGTTAAATGATCGCTACAGAGCGGGCCGGCGTATTCTTCAGCGCCAATGCCTTGTCAAAAACCCTCAGTAAGAGTGTAAAAGTCATGCAAAGCCTATTATCCGGGATTTCGAAACGCTTACCGGCTCCTATACTCTGGATGGTGTTCTCTGCACTGTTGCTGAGTGGTTGTGCCAGCCCGTCGCTGGATGATTACGCCGACAGGACCCCGCAACTGGTCCCTGAGCAGTTCTTTACCGGCGAACTTTCCGCTCGTGGTGTGGTCAAGAACTTTTCCGGCGAGGTGATCCGCACCTTCGATGCCGACATCAGCGCCTCCTGGGATGACAAAGGCGTCGGGACTCTGGATGAAACCTTCCGTTTTAACGATGGCGAGGTCCAGACCCGAGTCTGGACTCTGACGCCTTCGGATGAAGGGTATCGTGCCGAAGCCGGCGATGTGGTGGAGCCGGGCACCATGCGCTGGCGCGGCAATGCGATTCACATGAATTATGTGCTCCGTGTGCCCTACGGCGACGACACCCTGGATGTGCGGATGGATGACTGGATGTACCTGATAACCCCGGACACCCTGATCAACGAGACCACCATGAGCAAATGGGGAATTGACGTGGGTGAGGTGGTACTGGTGATCCAGAAGAAATAGCCCGAATGAACGATTAATCGAGACAGACAAGAGCCTGGAAATACTATGTTGAAACAGTGGTTGATTGCGCTGGTGCTGGTGGCCGTGGCTGTCGGTGGTGCCGTTGTGTTTCAGAATCTGGATAGCGAAACAGCGGCCCAGGATGGCAGGGAACGCCCGGCCAGCGTGGTCAACACGGTTGTTCCGGAACGCGACACCGTTCGCGATGTGGTGAAGGCGGTTGGCAGCCTCAAGGCGCTCAATGCCGTGGAGCTGACCACCGAGGTGAGTGGCCGGGTAATCGAGCTGAATCTGGAAACCGGCCGCCGTGTTGATAAGGGCCAATTGTTAGTGCGCCTGGACGATCGTCAGGCCCGGGCCGATCTGGAGGTCATCGAGGCGCAGCTGGCGGATGCCCGTCGGCAGTACGAGCGCGCCCGGCAACTGCGCTCGAACAACAGCATTTCGCAATCCCAGGTGGAAGAACTGCGCACCGTCGTGGATGTGGCTGAGGCGCAGCGCCAGTCAGCACGGGTGCGCCTGGAAAACCACCGCATCGAAGCGCCATTTACCGGCGTGGTGGGGCTCAGCGACATCAGCATTGGTGCCTACCTGACCTCAGGCACCAGTGTCACCACTCTCGACAGCACCGATACAATGGAACTGAATTTTGCCATTCCCGAGCGCTTCCTGGGCCAGGTGGCGTTGAACCAACCGGTCAGCGGCCAGTCCCTTGCGTATCCTGATCAGACATTCAGCGGCAAACTGGCGGAACTGGGTACCCGTATCAATGAGCTTAGCCGTACCCTGCCGGTGCGCGCACTGATCGATAACCCGGAAGGCCGGTTGCGGCCAGGTCAGTTCATGTCCGCCACCCTGACCCTGCGGGAGCGGGATGCATTGGTGATTCCGGAACAGGCGGTGATGATCCGGGGTGATGAAAAGTATGTGTTTGTGGCGGAGGACGGCATTGCCCGCCGGATGTCCGTCACCCTGGGCTCGCGGATGCCAGGTCGGGTTGAGGTCGTTGACGGCCTGACCATGGATGACCAGATCATTGTTACCGGCCAGGACCGGCTCAGCAGCGGTGACCGGATTGATGTGAAGGAAGGGGAAAACGTCATTCCCGATAACCGCTTCGCCAAGTCCATGGAGTCCTGATCCGTGATCCTGTCTGATATCTCCATCAAGCGCCCGGTCTTTGCCACCGTTCTCAGCCTGCTGATTGTGGTGTTTGGCCTCGCGGCCCTGCTGGGCCTGCCAGTGCGGGAATACCCGGATATCGATCCGCCCGTGGTGTCCATTTCCACCGATTACACCGGCGCGGCCGCGGAAGTCGTGGATACCCAGATTACCCAGGTAATTGAAGGCGCTATCAGTGGCATCGAGGGTATCCGCTCCATAGAATCCTCAACCGAACAGGGGGAGTCCCGTACCAGTATCGAGTTTTCAACCTCCCGGGATGTGGATATTGCCGCCAACGACGTTCGCGATGCCGTTTCCCGGGTTGCCAACCAGTTGCCCGACGAGGCTGATCCGCCGGTGGTGCGCAAGGCCGATTCCGACGCCCGACCGATGATGTGGGTCACCCTGCGTAGCGATATCTGGGACAGTGCCGAACTCAGTGATTTTGCCGAACGGGTGCTGGCGGACCGGCTGTCGGTACTGGACGGGGTGGCGGATGTCCGTATTGGTGGTGAACGTCGTTACGCCATCCGGGTCTGGCTCGATCGTGAGCGCCTGGCCGCCCGGGATATCACGGTGGCTGAAGTCGAGCGGGCGCTGCGGGCCAATAATGTGGAGCTGCCGGCCGGTTCGGTGGATTCCTCCACCCGCAATTTCACGGTCCGGGCCGAGGGCCGGCTGACCGACGTTGAGCAGTTCCGGGATCTGGTGATACGCCGTGATGGCAACGATCTGCTGCGTCTCGGCGAAGTGGCGAACGTGCAGATGGGCGTGGAGTCTGACGTCAGCCGTTTGCGGGCCAACGGCCAGACCGCCATCGGCATGGGCGTGATCCGACAGTCCAAGGCCAACACCGTGGCGGTGTCCGACGCGGTTCGGGCGGAGCTTGTGAAGATCCGGGAAACCCTGCCGCCGGAAGTCACCATCGCCGAAAGCTATGACGAATCCATCTTCATCCGCGCCTCCATCAAGGAGGTCGTCACCACCCTGGCCATTGCGGTGTCCCTGGTAATTCTGGTGATCTTCCTGTTCCTGCGCTCCTGGCGGGCGACACTGATTCCGGCGGTGACCATTCCGGTGGCGGTTATCGGTGCCTTTATCGGCCTGGGTTTCCTGGGCTTTTCCATCAACGTGCTGACCCTGCTGGCGGTGATTCTGGCCATCGGCCTGGTAGTGGACGATGCTATTGTCATGCTGGAAAACATCCAGCGCCGTATCGATGAGGGCGAGCCGCCGCTGCTGGCCTCCTACCGGGGCGCGAAACAGGTGGCGTTCGCTGTTATTGCCACTACCCTCACGCTGGTGGCGGTGTTCGTGCCCATCTCATTCATGGGCGGCAATGTCGGCCGGCTGTTTGCCGAGTTCGGCTTTACCCTGGCGGCGGCCGTAGTGGTTTCCAGCCTGGTGGCCCTGACCCTGGCGCCGATGCTGTGTTCCAAGTGGTTGAGGCATAGCCCGGAATCCGCCGAGGGCCATCGTCTTTGGGCCGCCAGTGAAAAAGTCCTCAATGGCCTGACCAACGGCTATGAGCGCATGCTGCGTTTTTCCCTCAATCAGCCGGGGCTGCTGCTGGGGCTTGGGATCGTGGGACTGATTGTTGCCGTGGTGATTTTCCCGCGTCTGCCCCAGGAGCTGGCCCCCACTGAGGACCGGGGGGTGATCATCATGCCCACCAGTGCGCCCCGGGGATCGACCGTTGAGTTCACTGACCATTATGTGCGCAAGGCCGAGCAGGCTCTGTTGCCCTACCTGGAGGACGGCTCAGCGAACCGTTTGCTGTCCATCGTGGGGTTCCGAGGTGAGGAGGACAACGCGTTCATGATCATGGGCCTGGTGCCCTGGGAAGAACGGTCGGTGAAGCAGCAGGCGATCACCACCGAGCTGCGGGGCAAGCTGAGCCAGATTTCCGGCATCCGCACCGTGGCAGTCAACCCGCCCGGCCTGGGCCAGCGCGGCTTCAGCCAGCCGGTGGAGTTTGTGGTGGCAGGCCCCGATTATGAATCGGTGCAGGCCTGGAGCCAGGAAATCGTGGAGCTGGCCAAGCAGAATCCCAGCCTGCTCAACCTGGAGACGGATTTTGAACTGACCCGGCCGGAATTGCGGGTGTCGATTGACCGGGAGCGGGCGGCAGACCTCGATATCACCATTGAAGATGTCGGGCTCACGCTGCAGACCATGCTGGCGTCCCGCCAGGTGACCACCTATCTGGACCGGGGCCGGGAATACGATGTCATTATCCAGGCTGCGGACGCAGACCGGGCAACGCCGTCGGACCTGGGCCAGATCTTCCTGCGGCCCCGGGAGGGCGGTACCCTGATACCCCTTCAGTCACTGGTATCGGTGGAGGAAATCGGCGCCAACCCGGACCTTCGCCGCATCGACCGCTTGCCGGCAGTGGTGATCAGTGCCTCCCTGGCGGAGGGTTACGATCTAGGCTCGGCCCTGACCTACCTGAACAATCTGGCGGTGGACAACCTGCCACCTGAGGCACGGGTAAGCTACAAGGGGCTGTCCCGGGAATTTCAGGAATCCTCGGCAGCGATCTACGTCACCTTTGGCCTGGCGTTCGTGATTGTCTTTCTGGTGCTGGCGGCCCAGTTCGAGAGCTGGATTCACCCGTTGATCATTATGCTGTCCGTGCCACTGGCGGTGACCGGTGCCCTGCTGGCGCTCTGGTGGTCGGGCATCAGCCTGAACATCTACAGCCAGATCGGGATCATCATGCTGCTCGGGTTGATGGCCAAGAACGGCATATTGATCGTGGAGTTCGCCAACCAGCTCCGGGACAAGGGCTATGAGGTGAAGGATGCCATTCTAGAGGGCGCCTGCCTGCGTTTCCGGCCGGTACTGATGACCACGATTTCCACGGTGTTCGGGGCGGTTCCTCTGGTCATAGCCACCGGTGCCGGGGCCGAAAGCCGGGCGGCCATAGGTATGGTGATTCTGGGCGGGTTGGTCTTCGCGACCACCCTGACGCTGTTTATCATCCCGGTTCTTTACAACCTCCTGGCACGATTTGCCAAGTCCTCCAACGCGGTGGAAAAGGAACTGGAACGTCAGGCCACAGGCCAGGCCGGCGGCGCGGGACTGGTGGCAGCGCCCCAGAAGCGTGCTGACGATTTTTGACGTTGCTAGAGAGTGGCCGGCAAACTGATCTGGCCGCCGAACACTTCGTCCGGATGGATATCCACGCAAAAGACCCGCTGCCCCGGCAGCATGGTCGAGAGCGTGACGGTGCGTTTGGCATCCGGCAGGCCGACGTAGGGCCGGCAGCTGCTGATGTGCTGGGGTCGGTCCAGAGCGTTCCGGAAATACTCCCGGTGCGCCCACCGGGCCCCGGCCGAGTGGTATAACGGATTGAATTTGCCCCGGTGGATATCCGGGTTGGCCCGGGCCAGGTTGCCCTGCTGGATACCCTGGGCGTTGAGTAGAAAACAGCGTTTTATACCGTCCACCGCCAGAAGCCGGCCGCAGGCGCTATCGAAGGGTAATTCCCGGCTCAGCGAATGGCAGGCTTCAAGAATCTCGAAACGCAGCAGCCGCAAATAGCTTTCCTGATCGCGAACATCCTGCAGTGACCATTCACTGGAATCGGCAATTACTGCTCTCAGGCCATGCTCTGTCTGTTCGGCCTGGTGCACATCCAGGCTACCGGGTCTGGCGAACAGGAAACCCTGCAACAGATCCGCCTCGGTATCCAGGGCGATGCGGGCCTGGGCGTTGTTCTCAATCCCTTCAAGCAGCACCAGGCTGCCGCTTTCCCGAATCATTTTGACCAGGCTTTCCAGCAGCATTCGGGCCCGGCTGTTGGTTTCGGCATTCACCAGCAGGCTTCGGTCGAGTTTCACAATCAGCGGGTTGATGCGCCACAGGCGCTCGAAGTTGGAGTCACCCATGCCAAAGTCATCAATGGCAATCTGAAAGCCCCGGGCCTTGGCCTTGTGGATAAACTCCAGCAGGGCAGAGGGATTCTCGGATGCGGTTTCCACCAGCTCCAGCACCACTTTCTCTGGATGGATGCCACTTTGCTGGCACTGACTGGCAAGTCGCTCCAGAGAGGCTTCCGGGTGAATGCAGGTGGCCGGATTGATATTCAGGAACAGCCACACCGGCTGGGAACCGGCGACAAAGTTGTCCAGGTGGAGCTGCAGCAGGTGCCGGTCAAGTTCCGGTGTCTGGTTGTGCCTGTCGGCCTGTTCGAAGAGTTCGATGGGAGGCACCGGTTGATTGTCCCGGCTGACCCTGACCAGTGCTTCGTAACCCACCAGTTTCTGGTGGGTGGGGCTGAGAATGGGCTGGTACACAGAGTTGAAATCGTAACGTTGGATAATATCCGGGGCCGGGGCTGTGCCAGCCCGGCGATGGCTGCGACGGGGAAGTCGGACTACGCTGCTCATGGTCAGGAACCTTATACTACGGATCTGTTCGAGCCATCCTGGCCACGGTTTTGGGTGTCTGAACAGCAGGTTAAAGCGAATTCCGTACCAGAACGCCAGAAATCATGCGTTTTTTGGTGGTTCATGGCGTCAAATAAATCCCGGGGCCGGGAACCCGGCGCTCCGGTGCACCGGATTGGCGCGAAAAAGAAAACCGGTCTAACAGGCTGCACCAAAACAGGATTTTTCATGGCAACACACAGTCAGTTCCGTTTGCTCGGTCAGCGCCGGTTTCTGCCGTTCTACCTGACCCAGTTCTCCGGCGCTTTTAACGACAATCTGTTCAAGAACGCCCTGTTGCTGCTGATTACTTACAGCGCCGGCGGTTTGATGGGGCTGTCGGTGAATGTCGTGGTCAACCTCGCAGCCTTCCTGTTCATTCTGCCGTTCTTCCTGTTCTCGGGCATTGCCGGGCAAATGGCGGACCGCTACGAAAAAGCCCGGATTATCCGGAATGTGAAACTGGCGGAAATCATCATCATGTTTATTGCGGCCCTTGGCCTCTGGTTTGGCTGGTACGAGCTGCTGCTGGTGTTGCTGTTCCTGATGGGCACCCAGTCCACCTTCTTCGGCCCGGTGAAATACGCCATTCTGCCCCAGGTGCTGGCGGATGATGAGCTGGTGGGGGGCAATGGTCTGGTGGGCATGGGCACGTTTGTCGCCATTCTTCTGGGCACGATTGCCGCGGGTTTGCTGATGGGCTTCGAAACCGCCGCCAGGCTGACGGCGGTTGCCGTGGTGGTGATGGCGGTGCTGGGATATTTGTCGGCGCGTCAGGTTCCCGCAACCGAGCCCGACGGTTCCGGCATCACGGTTCGCTTTCGGCCGGTGCTGGAAACCTGGAATCTGATGGCCCTGGCGGCGGAGCGACGCCAGGTACTGCTGGCAGTTCTGGCGATTTCCTGGTTCTGGTTTCTCGGCGCCGCCTACCTGACCCAGTTTCCCAATTTTGCCCGCACCAGCTTGCTTGGCGATGAAACCGTGGTCACCCTGCTGCTGGCCATGTTCACTATCGGCATTTCCATTGGCTCGATGATGTGCGAGCGGCTGACCAAACACCGGATTACCCTGGTGCCCGTGCCCTGGGGTGCCCTTGGTCTGAGCCTGTTGGGGATTGATCTGTACTTCGCGGTACCGGACGATCCGGTTGCCTCCACCTGGTGGACCCTGCTGACCGACCCCGTATACCTGAGAGTTCTGCTGGACCTGGTTGGCATCGGGGTATGCGGCGGTCTGTTCATCGTGCCGCTGTACGCCTTTATCCAGCATGAAACCCCACGAAACAAACGCGCGCGGATCATTGCCGCGCTGAATGTGATCAATGCCCTGTTCATGGTGGTCAGTGCCCTTTGCGGAATTGTGGTCCTTGGCCTGCTTGAAGTGAGCATCCCGGGCTTTTTCCTGTTGTTGTCATTGCTGAACGGGGTGGTTCTGGTGGTGGTCTGGCAATTGCGGCGCAGAACCGCGGCTGGTTCTGTGGATAATTAGTTGGACAACCTAAGGACAGACTCTGGATTAATTTTAGGTATATTAATTAAAACAATAGGTTAAGGTGTTATTTGAGGTGGTTAACAAGTAGCCTTGCATGTGGATAACTTTCTTGAAAACTTTTCTGAGAAGAGCGATCCAAGCCTATGAAAAGCCAAAAATTTCGGTTTTCCACTATCCGATGAATCGGTGAAAAAAGCGGCTGCCTGCCCTTTGTGACCCCTGTCCGGCTTTCAACCGCCTTTTGATCTGGTTAAAATTTGCACATTCCGACTGCATTTTCCCGGGTGAGGCGTTATACTCGCCGCCCTGTTTTTATACCTTTTTTTCAGCCCGATTTCCGAGGTGAACTGTGGATTTTCCGACCCGTTTCGATGTCATTGTCATTGGTGGTGGCCATGCCGGTACCGAGGCCGCACTGGCGGCTGCGCGCATGGGTTCCCAAACCCTGCTGCTGACCCACAACATTGAAACCCTGGGCCAGATGTCCTGTAACCCGGCCATCGGTGGCATTGGCAAGAGCCATCTGGTGAAGGAAATCGACGCACTGGGCGGCGCCATGGCAGAAGCCACGGACCAGGCTGGTATCCAGTTCCGGGTCCTGAACAGCCGCAAAGGGCCAGCTGTCCGTGCCACCCGTGCCCAGGCAGACCGGGTGCTTTACAAGGCGGCCATCCGCCACACCCTGGAAAACCAGCCCAATCTGACCCTGTTCCAGCAGGCGGCCGACGACCTGATTGTGGAAAACGACCAGGTGACCGGCGTGGTGACCCAGACTGGCATCCGCTTCAACGCCAGGACGGTGGTGCTGACTACCGGCACCTTCCTCGGCGGGGTCATCCACATCGGTATGCAACATCACGCTGGTGGTCGGGCTGGCGATGCGCCGGCCAACGCCCTGGCCAAACGCCTGCGGGAACTGCCGTTCAATGTGGGCCGCCTGAAAACCGGCACGCCGCCGAGAATTGATGCCCGGTCTGTGGATTTCTCGGTAATGCAGGAACAGTGGGGCGATGACCCTGTGCCGGTCATGTCCTTCATCGGCAGCCGCAGCCAGCATCCGGAACAGGTCTGTTGCTACGTTACCCGCACGACCGAAGAAACCCACGACATCATCCGCAGCGGCTTCGACCGTTCGCCGATGTTTGCCGGCAGTATTGAAGGTGTGGGCCCGCGTTACTGCCCGTCCATTGAAGACAAGGTCAACCGCTTTGCCGACAAGGATTCGCACCAGATTTTTGTGGAGCCGGAAGGCCTGACCACCAACGAGCTGTACCCGAACGGTATCTCCACCAGCCTGCCTTTCGATATTCAGCTGGCGGCGGTGCGTTCCATTCCGGGTTTTGAGAATGCCCACATCACCCGGCCGGGCTATGCCATCGAATACGATTACCTGAACCCCCAGGACCTGCGCCACACCCTGGAAACCAAGTTCATCCAGGGCCTGTACTTTGCCGGCCAGATCAATGGCACCACCGGTTACGAAGAAGCCGGCGCCCAGGGCCTGCTGGCCGGCATCAACGCCGCCCTGAAAGCCCAGGAAAAAGACGAGTGGTACCCGCGCCGTGATGAGGCCTACCTGGGCGTGCTGGTGGATGACCTGATTACCATGGGCACCTCCGAGCCCTACCGCATGTTCACCAGCCGCGCCGAATACCGGCTGATCCTGCGCGAAGACAATGCCGATCTGCGCCTCACCGAAACCGGCCGCAAGCTGGGCCTGGTGAACGAGGAGCGCTGGCAGAAATTCAACGACAAGCGCGAGGCCATCGCCACCGAGCGCAGCCGTCTCGAATCCACTCGTATTCATCCGAATACCGAAGCCGGGGAGCGGGCGAAAGGCTTCCTCAAGCAGCCGATGACCCGGGACCAGTCCCTGGCTGAACTGCTGCGTCGTCCCGAGATCGGCTACAGCCACATTGCCGAAATCGGTGCTGAGCAGGCGGATGACCCGGTGGTTGCTGATCAGGTGGAGATCGAGATCAAGTACGAAGGCTATATCTCCCGCCAGACCGACGAAATCGAGCGTTTGCGCCGGAACGAAAACACCGCTTTGCCGGTGGACCTGGATTACGAGGTGATTGGCGGCTTGTCCAACGAGATCAAACAGAAACTCCAGACTGTTCGTCCGGAGACGGTGGCCCAGGCATCCCGCATCCAGGGCGTGACCCCGGCGGCGGTGAGCCAGATCCTGGTGCACCTGAAAAAGCGCGACCTGCTGCGCAAACAGACAGCCTGATCCGCGCCCATGACCAATACGCTCTGGCAGGGTCAGCTCCGGGACGGACTGGCGGCAATGGGTCTCTCCCTGACCGACGGCCAGCAGCAACAGCTGCTGGCCTTTCTTGGCCTGCTCAACAAATGGAACCGGGCCTACAATCTCACTGCGGTGCGTGATGAGGGGGAAATGGTGTCCCGGCAGCTGCTGGACAGCCTCAGTATCCTGCCCTGGGTAACCACGGATCATCTGCTGGATGTCGGAGCCGGGGGTGGTCTGCCTGGAATACCCCTGGCCATCGCCCTGCCCGGGAAGCGGTTTACCTTGCTGGACAGCAACGGCAAGAAAACCCGGTTCCTGAACCAGTGTGTTCTGGAGCTGGGCCTGGACAACGTTAAGGTGATTCACGGCCGGGCGGAAGCCTGCACCCCTGCCGAGCCTTTTACCCAGATCAGCAGCCGGGCTTTCACCGCGCTGCAGAATCTGGTGAGCTGGTGTGGGGGTTTGCTGGCAAATGAGGGCGAGTTCCTTGCCATGAAAGGCCAGTTTCCGGATGATGAAGTGGCTGCTCTTCCGGCCGGCTGGCAGGTAAAATCCAGATATTCCCTGGAAGTCCCCGGTGCCGATGGCGAGCGCCATTTACTGGTGATCTCCCGGGCAGCGCAATCCCGGTAGCTCTGTACTTGAAATTCATAACCGGTAACCCCGAACAAGGAGGCAAGACATGGCGCGCGTGATTGCAGTGACCAATCAGAAAGGCGGTGTGGGCAAAACCACCACCTGCGTCAATCTTGCTGCCTCCCTGGCTGCAACCAAACGCCGGGTGCTGTTGGTGGATATGGATCCCCAGGGCAATGCCACCATGGGCAGCGGTGTCGATAAAAATACCCTGCAGCTCTCCGGTTACGACATGCTGACCAAACGGGCCAGCGCCGCCGAAGTCATCATTCCTGCAGAAGCGTCGGGCTTCGATATCCTGCCGGCCAACGGCGACCTCACCGCCGCTGAAGTGGAACTGATGAACGAAATCGGCCGCGAGCACCGTCTGCGTCTTGCCCTCAATACCGTTCGCGACAACTACGATTACATCCTGATCGATTGCCCGCCCTCGCTCAGTCTGCTGACGGTGAATGCCCTGTCCGCAGCGGATGCGGTACTGATTCCGATGCAGTGTGAGTACTACGCCCTGGAAGGCCTGGCCGCGCTGATGAACACAGTCGAGCAGATCCAGGAGACCGTGAACCCGAATCTCGAGGTGGAGGGTATCCTGCGCACCATGTACGACCCCCGAAACAGCCTGACACTGGATGTGTCCGGCCAGCTGACGGAGTATTTCGGCGACAAGGTCTACCGTGCGGTTATTCCCCGTAATGTCCGTCTGGCCGAGGCGCCAAGTTATGGCATGCCGGCCCTGAAGTATGACCGGGCTTCCAAGGGTGCTATCGCGTATCTGGCCCTGGCCGGCGAGATGGTTCGCCGCCATGGTTCAAAAAAGACATCCGCACCGGTTGCGGTGTAACATACCGCCCTGTCACTCACTGAAGCACAACGATTTTCAACGGGAAGAATGACTGACACCATGGCGGCTAAGAAACGAGGATTGGGCGAACGTGGACTGGGCGCCCTGCTGGCGGGCTCGAAGGTCAATCTCGACCAGGAGCTGAAAGACCACGACGGTGAGCTCCGCGAAGTCCCTATCGACCTGATCCAGCGTGGCCGTTTCCAGCCCCGGCGGGATATGGATCCGGCTGCCCTACAGGAACTGGCTGATTCCATTCGCCAGCAAGGGGTGATGCAGCCGGTGGTGGTTCGCCCCATCGCCGAAGGCCGCTATGAACTGATTGCCGGGGAACGCCGTTGGCGTGCCACCCAGATGGCCGGTCTGGACAGCATCCCCGCCATCATCCGGGATGTTCCGGACGAAGCCGCCATCGCCATGGCGCTGATCGAGAACATCCAGCGCGAAAACCTCAATCCTATTGAAGAAGCCTTTGCCCTGCAGCGCCTGCAGGACGAGTTCGGCCTGACCCAGGCCCAGGTTGCGGAAGCCGTAGGTAAATCCCGGACCACCATCACCAACCTGCTACGGTTGATCGGCCTTTCGGAAGATGTCCGTATCATGCTGGAGCATGGCGATCTGGAGATGGGCCACGGTCGCGCCATGTTGACCCTGGCGCCGGAACTGCAGATGCAGGTGGCGAAACAGGTGGTGGCGAAATCCCTGTCTGTTCGCCAGACCGAAGCTCTGGTGCGTCGGGTCCAGCAGGAAACGCCGGACAGTAAATCCCGGAAAAAAGGGACGCTGGACCCCAACATCCGGGCCCTGCAGGATGACCTGGCGGAGCGTCTGGGTGCCAGGGTGTCTATTGACCACCGTCAGCGTGGCAAGGGCAAACTGGTGATTGAGTACAGTTCCCTGGACGAGCTGGACGGCATTCTCGGCCATATCAAATAAAAACGTCGGGGTTTTGTGGGCTTTCCGACCCCCTACGAAAGTTCGTATTCCACTACGCACACAACATGTAGTGGTGAAAAACTGAACGAACGCCTATTTGTGACGAAAATAGCCAAAAGCCAGTCATTACGCCGCTTCTGACGGGCCAGCCAGCACCGGGTTTTGTTGATTCGTGCACATTGAACACATATAATCTGCGGCGCTCGTATCGGTGTATTTGCTTACTTTTTAAACGGCACCGGACGAAAAGCACCGTACTTTCGGGACAAACATGACGAAGGCAACTTCGGGCGGTATCCGCCGCCCGCCCATCGCACGATGGTTTGTAATAGAAAGTGTGATACTTGTCGTCGTCAGCCTGGCGTTTCTCTTGCGAGGCCAGGTGGCTGGTTATTCAGCGCTTCTGGGCGGACTTATCTTTCTGATCCCCCATGGTTATTTTGCGCTCAAGGCATTCCGCTACTCCGGCGCGCGGTCTGCCAGACAGATCATGAGTTCTTTTTACCAGGGTGAGGCCGGCAAGCTCATCCTGTGCGCCATCCTTTTCACGATGGTGTTCAAATGGATTCAGCCGCTCGACGTAGCGGCACTTTTTTTAACATTTGCGATCATGCTGGTCACCAACTGGTTGACACCGCTTCTGGCGGGCAGCAATACGCAGCAAAGCTAACTGGACCTGGGAAACCGTTATGGCAGGAAGTGCATCCGAATATATCCAGCATCACCTCCAGAACCTGACGTATGGCAAGTTGCCTGCGGGTTACGAACGCGCCGACGGCACGGTACTGCAGGAAGCGCAGTGGACTATGGCCCACAATGCGGCTGAAGCCTCCGATATGGGGTTCATGGCATTGCACGTCGATTCCCTCGGCTGGTCCGTCGCCCTGGGCGTGATTTTCCTGTTCATTTTCCGTCTGGCGGCCAAGCGTGTTACATCCGGTCAGCCCGGTGGGCTGCAGAACTTCGTTGAAGTCATGATCGAGTTTGTCGATAACAGCGTCAAGGAAACCTTCCACGGCAGGAACAAGGTCATCGCGCCGCTGGCACTGACCATTTTCTGCTGGGTATTCCTGATGAACCTGATGGACCTGGTGCCGGTGGACTTCCTGCCCCAGCTGTTCCACCTGATGGGCCTGGAATACATGAAGGTGGTTCCGACCACAGACGTGAACGTGACTCTGGGCATGTCCCTGTCGGTATTTGCGCTGATCATCTACTACAGCGTCAAGGTTAAGGGTGTGGGTGGCTTCCTGGGCGAATTGACCCTGCACCCCTTCTCATCCGACAACCTGTTCCTGAAAATCCTGCTGGTGCCGGTAAACTTCCTGCTCGAGGGCGTGAGCCTGTTGGCCAAGCCGGTTTCACTGGCACTGCGTCTGTTTGGTAACCTTTACGCGGGCGAGCTGATCTTTATCCTGATTGCACTGCTGCCGTTCTGGGCGCAGTGGACACTGTCTGTACCCTGGGCGATCTTCCACATTCTGATCATCACCCTGCAGGCGTTCATCTTTATGATGTTGACGATCGTGTACCTGAGCATGGCTCATGAGGACACTCACTGATCGGGCACCATTAAGCCGTAGTTCTAAACCCTAAACCCTTAAACTGAAAAACCTAACTGAAAACTGGGAGTTATCATGGAAACTGTAGTTGGAATGACCGCTATTGCCGTTGCACTGCTGATTGGCCTGGGTGCCCTGGGTACTGCGATTGGCTTTGGTATCCTCGGCGGCAAGTTCCTGGAAGGCGCCGCGCGTCAGCCGGAAATGACCCCGATGTTGCAGGTTAAAATGTTCATCGTTGCAGGTCTGCTGGACGCCGTAACCATGATCGGTGTTGGTATCGCTCTGTTCTTCACTTTCGCCAACCCGTTTGTCGGCCAGATCGCCGGTTAATCGAGTCGCCAGAGCCGGGGGTTACCCCGGTCAGATGATTCTTAACAAAACAGGCGAGAGGTGAAGACGTGAACATTAATTTGACGATGATTGGTCAAGCCATCGCGTTCTTTATCTTTGTCGTCTTCTGCATGAAATACGTGTGGCCGCCAATTATGGCCGCACTGCAGGAGCGTCAAAAGAAGATCGCTGACGGACTGGCTGCCTCAGACCGCGCTTCGCGCGATCTGGAACTGGCTCAGGAAAAGTCAGCACAGGAACTGCGTGAAGCCAAGCAGCAAGCTGCTGGCCTGATTGAACAGGCCAACAAGCGTGCGGCCCAGATTGTGGAAGCATCCAAGGATGACGCCCGCAAGGAAGGCCAGAAGCTGATTGAGCAGGCCAGGGCCGAAATTGAACAGGAGCGGAATCAGGCTCGTGACGCGCTGCGTGCAGAAGTTGCCGCTATTGCTGTCGCCGGTGCTGAGAAGATCCTGGAAACCTCTGTCGATGCCTCCAAGCACAACGAGATGTTGGACAAACTGGCGGCAGAACTCTAAACGACGAGGTTCATCATGGCAGAACTGAGAACGCTGGCCCGTCCCTACGCAAAGGCAGCATTTGGTGCCGCTCAGGAGCATAAGCAGCTGGCTGAGTGGTCACAGGTGCTGACGGTTGCCGGGCAGGTCACCGCGAACAAAGACATTCGACAGCTTCTCGCGAATCCGGGTCTCGAAGAGCAGAAGAAGGCTGATCTGATTCTGGAGGTCGTCGAAGAAGGCGTCACCGAACAGATCCGGAACTTTTTCGCTGTACTGGCGGAAAAACGCCGGCTGACTCTTCTTCCTGAGATTTCAGCGCTCTTCAACACGTACCGGGCTGATCTGGAGCGCACTGTTGATATCGAAGTTACCGCGGCTTTCGAGCTGACGGACGAACAGCAACAGAAGCTCGCCCAGGCACTCTCGAAGAAGCTCGAGCGGCAAGTGTCACTCGCAGCGTCACTGGACAAGTCACTGATTGGCGGCGTGATTATTCGCACCGGCGATCTGGTCATTGACGCTTCTGTACGCGGAAAGCTGGCCAAGCTGGCCGACGCTCTGGGCTCCTGATTTCAGCACAAGGTTTGAGGATATTGGCATGCAGCAACTGAATCCATCCGAGATCAGTGACATCATCAAGAAGAGAATCGAACAGCTCGATATCTCTTCGGAAGCAAAAAACGAAGGTACGATCCTGTCGGTTTCTGACGGTATCGTGCTGATCCACGGTCTTGCCGACGTTATGTACGGTGAGATGATTGAATTTGCCAACGGCACCTTCGGCATGGCTCTGAACCTGGAACGTGATTCCGTTGGTGCGGTTGTGCTGGGCGACTACGAGGATCTGGCGGAAGGTCAGAAGGTTCGTTGTACCGGCCGGATCCTGGAAGTACCGGTTGGCCCGGAACTGATGGGCCGAGTTGTCGACGCTCTGGGTAACCCGATTGACGGCAAGGGCGACCTTGGTACCGAACTGACCTCCCCGGTCGAGAAAGTTGCACCGGGTGTTATCGCTCGTCAGTCCGTTGACGAGCCGGTCCAGACCGGTCTGAAAGCGATCGACACCATGGTGCCGATCGGCCGTGGCCAGCGCGAGCTGATCATCGGTGACCGCCAGATCGGTAAGACCGCGGTTGCGATCGACGCGATCATCAACCAGAAAGCCACCGGCATCAAGTGTATCTACGTTGCCGTTGGCCAGAAGCAGTCTTCCATTGCCGCCGTTGTGCGCAAGCTGGAAGAGCACGGTGCGATGGATCACACCATTGTGGTTGCCGCCGGTGCCGCGGATCCTGCAGCGATGCAGTTCCTGGCTCCGTACTCCGGTACTTCCATGGGTGAATACTTCCGTGACCGTGGCGAAGACGCCCTGATCATCTATGATGATCTGTCCAAGCAGGCTGTGGCCTATCGCCAGATTTCCCTGCTGCTGCGTCGTCCGCCAGGCCGTGAAGCCTACCCGGGTGACGTATTCTACCTGCACTCCCGTCTGTTGGAGCGTGCGTCCCGTGTTAACGCAGATTACGTTGAGCAACTGACCAACGGTGAAGTGAAAGGCAAGACCGGTTCCCTGACCGCACTGCCGATCATCGAAACCCAGGCCGGTGACGTTTCCGCGTTCGTACCGACCAACGTAATCTCCATTACCGATGGCCAGATTTTCCTGGAAACCAACCTGTTCAACTCCGGTATCCGTCCGGCAATGAACGCCGGTATCTCCGTATCCCGGGTAGGTGGTGCAGCCCAGACCAAGATCATGAAGAAGCTTGGCGGTAACATCCGTCTGGCCCTGGCCCAGTATCGGGAACTGGCCGCGTTCGCCCAGTTTGCTTCCGACCTTGACGAAGCAACCCGGCAGCAGCTTGAGCACGGTCAGCGGGTAACGGAACTCATGAAACAGAACCAGTACAGCCCGATGTCTGTGGCTGAAATGGGTACGGTTCTGTTTGCAGCCAACGAAGGCTTCCTGGACGACGTTGATGTTGACAAGGTAGTGAAGTTTGAAGCGCAGCTGCTCGACTGGATGCGCTCCGAACAGAAAGACCTGCTCGACAAGATCAACGAGAAAGGCGATTACAACGATGAAATCGCTGCCGGCCTAAAAGCTGCACTTGAGAAATTCAAGACCACTCAGAGCTGGTAAGAAAATGGGCCTGCGGCATGTGAGTCGCGGGCCGCTTTTCGTAGCAACGAGTGTCTAACTTGAGAAGGCAGTGAGTTATGGCCATCGGCAAAGAAATACGTAACCAGATTTCAAGCATCAAGAGCACGCAGAAAATCACCAGCGCCATGGAAATGGTGGCTGCGAGTAAGATGCGCAAGGCTCAGGAACGCATGCAGGCGACTCGCCCGTATGCCGACAAGATGCGTCAGGTGATCGGGCACATTGCCAAGGCGAATGCTCAGTACAAGCACCCGTTCATGGTCGAGCGCGACGTAAAGCGCGTGGGCTATATTGTGGTGTCAACTGATCGTGGCCTCTGCGGTGGTCTGAACATCAACCTGTTCAAAGCGCTTGTCCGTGAAATGAAAGCGTGGAAAGAAAAGGGAGTGGAAACCGATCTGTGCGCCATCGGGCAGAAAGGGGCTTCCTTTTTCCGGAGCTATGGCGGCAATGTCATTGCGGCATTGACCCACCTGGGTGACAGCCCGAGCTCTGAAAAACTCATCGGCAACGTCAAGGTCATGCTGGATTCGTTCTCTGAGGGCAAGATTGATCGCCTGTACGTGGTGAGCAACGAATTCGTCAACACCATGACCCAAAGCCCGAAGGTACAGCAGCTTCTGCCCCTGCCTCCGAGCGAAGACGAAGAAGAGATCAAGAACCAGTGGGATTATCTCTACGAGCCCGATGCCAGGCAGATCCTCGATGGCCTTCTGCCACGTTTTATTGAATCCCAGGTGTACCAGGGTGTGGTAGAAAATCTGGCATGTGAACAGGCAGCCCGGATGATCGCCATGAAGAGCGCAACTGATAACGCCGGTAGCATTATCGACGAACTTCAGTTGGCTTATAACAAGGCGCGTCAGGCAGCCATTACCCAAGAGATATCGGAGATTGTGAGCGGCGCCGCTTCGGTCTGATCCGGCCCACAATCCAACTGGTTTCATTGACTATCAAGATAACGAGGAACCGAGCATGAGTAGCGGACAAATCGTTCAGATCATTGGCGCGGTTATCGACGTGGAATTCCCACGTGACTCCGTGCCCAAAATATATGACGCACTGCTGCTTGAAGGTGGCGAAACAACTCTGGAAGTCCAGCAGCAGCTGGGTGACGGCATTGTACGTACCATCGCCATGGGCAGTACCGAAGGCCTGAAGCGTGGCCTGAACGCAGAAAACACCGGCAAGCCGATTTCGGTACCGGTTGGCACCCAGACTCTGGGTCGTATCATGGATGTTCTGGGTCGTCCTATCGACGAAGCCGGCGAGATCGGCGAAGAAGAGCGCTGGGCCATTCACCGTAAGGCTCCGAGCTATGCCGACCAGGCCGCGTCTGCTGACCTTCTGGAAACCGGTATCAAGGTTATCGACCTGATCTGCCCGTTCGCCAAGGGTGGTAAGGTTGGCCTGTTCGGTGGTGCCGGTGTTGGTAAGACCGTAAACATGATGGAGCTGATCAACAACATCGCGAAAGAGCACTCCGGTCTCTCCGTATTCGCGGGTGTTGGTGAGCGGACCCGGGAAGGTAACGACTTCTACTACGAAATGAAGGACTCCAACGTCCTTGATAAAGTCGCCATGGTTTACGGCCAGATGAACGAGCCTCCCGGAAACCGCCTGCGTGTGGCCCTGACCGGTCTCACCATCGCTGAGAAGTTCCGTGACGAAGGTCGTGACGTACTGTTGTTCGTTGACAACATCTACCGTTACACCCTGGCCGGTACCGAGGTATCGGCACTGCTGGGTCGTATGCCTTCTGCGGTTGGTTACCAGCCGACGCTGGCCCAGGAGATGGGTGAGCTGCAGGAACGGATTACCTCCACCAAGAACGGCTCTATCACCTCTATCCAGGCGGTCTACGTACCGGCGGATGACTTGACTGACCCGTCGCCTGCGACCACCTTCTCGCACCTGGATGCGACCGTGGTACTGAGCCGTGACATCGCTTCCAAGGGTATTTACCCGGCGATCGATCCGCTGGATTCCACCTCCCGTCAGCTGGATCCACTGGTCATCGGCCATGAGCACTACGAAGTGGCCCGTGGCGTGCAGACAAACCTGCAGCGCTACAAGGAGCTGAAAGACATCATCGCCATCCTGGGTATGGACGAACTGTCAGAAGAAGACAAGCTGACCGTAGCCCGTGCCCGTAAGATCGAGCGTTTTCTGTCCCAGCCGTTCCACGTTGCTGAAGTATTCACCGGTTCCCCCGGTAAATACGTTTCCCTCAAGGAAACCATCAGCAGCTTTAAGGGCATCCTGAATGGCGACTATGACGAATTGCCCGAGCAGGCGTTCTACATGGTTGGTACTATTGAGGAAGCGGTCGAGAAAGCGAAGGAAATGAAGGGCAAGGCCAAGAAGTAATTTGGGCCTGAGAACTTGTTTCCGGATCGATCAAAGAGGCAACTGACATGGGTATGACCGTGCATTGTGATGTGGTAAGTGCCGAAACAAAGATCTATTCCGGATTGGTAGAAATGCTGATCGCAGCGGGCTCTGAAGGTGACCTGGGTATTGCCCCGGGTCACACCCCGCTGCTGACCGAGCTGAAGCCGGGTCCCATTCGGATCATCAAGCAGGGCGGTGAAGAAGAGATTCTTTATGTGTCCGGCGGATATCTGGAGGTCCAGGCCAATCTGGTGACTTTGTTGGCGGATACCGCGGTTCGTGCAAAGGATGTGGACGAAGCAGCCGCACTTGAGGCTCAGAAAGAAGCCGAGAAAGCACTTGCCAACAAGACCGGTGAATTCGAGTACTCCCGTGCCGCTGCAGAGCTGGCCGAAGCTGTTGCCCAGCTTCGTACCATCCAGCAGCTGCGTAACAAAATGCGCTAAGCATTTCTGTTTCGGGTTTGCCGAACACCGAAGCCGCATCCTGAGCGGCTGGAAGGCCAACGCCCGGCGTTGGACCTCCAGTCCTGAGGAATGCGGTTTTTTTATTTTCCGATTTCAGACATTCAATACACCGGGAGCCTGACCATTCCATGAGCCCGTTACACGTTGTCATTCTGGCCGCTGGCCAGGGTTCCAGAATGAAATCCGCCCTGCCCAAGGTTTTGCACCCGGTGGCCGGTCGACCCATGCTCCATCATGTGATTGCCACGGCAAAGCAGCTCGGCGCCGAGAGGATCCACACGGTGATTGGGCATGGTGCTGAGAAAGTTCGTGAAACCACCACCGAGGCCTCGGTGAACTGGGTAACCCAGAATGAACAGCTGGGTACCGGGCACGCCGTTGCCCAGGCGCTTCCCGACCTTCCCGATGATGCCAGGGTGCTGGTGCTCTATGGCGATGTCCCGCTCACCCGCCACGATACCCTGGAGGCACTGGTTGGCACCCTGGATGACAACACCCTTGGGCTTCTGACCGTGACCATGGACAATCCCCACGGGTACGGCCGAATTGTCCGTAATGCGGAAGGCAAGGTGGTTTCCATCGTCGAGCAGAAAGATGCGACTCCGGAGCAGCTGGCCATCCGTGAGGTCAACACCGGTATTCTTGCGGTTTCAGCGAAACATCTGAAAACCTGGCTACCTGCGCTGTCCAACAGCAACGCCCAGGGCGAATACTACCTGACCGACATTATCGCCATGGCCGTGGAACAGGGCTTGAGCGTTTCGGTTTCCCAGCCCGAGGACCCGTATGAGGTACAGGGTGTGAACAACCGCCTTCAGCTGGCTGAACTCGAGCGCTGGTTCCAGCGTCGGGAGGCTGACCGGTTGATGACCGAAGGCGCAACCCTGGCTGACCCGGCGCGGGTTGATGTGCGCGGAGAGCTGACCATCGGCAACGATCTGTGGATTGATGTGAATGTGGTTTTCGAGGGCAAGGTCACACTTGGCAGCAATGTGTCGATCGGGCCCGGTTGCGTGATCAAGGATTCGACCATTGCCCAGGGCGCTGAAATCAGGGCGAACAGCGTGATTGAAGGTGCCACGATCGGTGCCAACGCCCAGATCGGGCCGTTTGCGCGTATCCGCCCCGGCACCGAACTGGCCGCCAATACTAAGGTTGGTAATTTTGTCGAAACCAAGAAGGCCGTTGTCGGCGAAGGAAGCAAGATCAACCATCTCAGCTACGTGGGTGATGCCTCTCTTGGCCGTAATGTGAATGTGGGTGCAGGAACCATCACCTGTAATTATGATGGTGTGAACAAGTACCGCACGGTGATCGGTGACGGCGTGTTTGTGGGCTCCAACACTTCCCTGGTGGCTCCGGTAACCATAGCGGCAGGCGCCACCATCGGTGCCGGTTCGACCATTACCCGGGACGTTGCGGACAGCGAACTGGCCGTGGCAAGGGGCCGCCAGCGCAATATTTCCGGCTGGGAAAAGCCCGGGAAAAACTGATTCAAACGATTAACTGACAGGTAGAGCAACATGTGTGGAATTGTAGGCGCGGTTTCGGAACGGGACGTCCAGGGCATCCTTCTTGAGGGCCTGCGCCGTCTGGAATACCGGGGGTACGACTCTGCTGGTATGGCGGTTATCGGTGGTGACCACAGCGTCCAGCGAGCACGGGAAGTGGGCAAGGTAGCCTCCCTCGCGGCGGCCATGAAGACCAACCCCCTGGCCGGACACCTGGGCATTGCTCACACCCGCTGGGCGACCCATGGCGAGCCGTCACAGATCAACGCCCATCCGCACATGTCCGGTGACCGCCTCGCCATCGTTCATAACGGCATCATCGAGAACTATCAGGAGCTCCGTGAGGAGCTGCGTGGCGAGGGTTTTGAGTTCACCTCCCAAACCGATACCGAAGTGGTCGCGCACCTGATCGAAAAGAACTACCGTTCCCTGGGTAGCCTCTATGATTCGGTCCGGGCGGCCATTGCCCGACTTCGGGGCGCCTATGCCCTGGCCGTGGTTCACGCGGATGAGCCCGATCATCTCGTGGTCTGCCGTGAAGGCAGCCCCCTGGTGATTGGCGTCGGCATCGGCGAGAACTTCATTGCTTCCGACCAGCTGGCTCTGCTGCCGGTAACCGACCGGTTCATGTTCCTGGAAGAGGGCGACATTGCTGATATTCGCAAGGATGGTATTGCCATCCTCGATCGCGAAGGGCAGAGCGTGGAGCGGGAGATTACCCGGTTCGAGCACGGCGCGGATTCCGCCGACAAGGGCGAGTACCGCCACTTCATGCTCAAGGAAATCTACGAGCAGCCCAGAGTCATCAAGGCCACCATGGAAGGCCGGGTAACCAATACCCGGGTACTGGAGCAGGCCTTGGGTACCGACGCTGAAAATCTGCTCGAAAACGTTCGTCACGTCCAGATCATCGCCTGCGGCACCAGCTACCACGCAGGTATGGTGGCCCGCTACTGGATTGAGGAACTGGCCGGCGTGCCCTGCTCCGTAGAGGTGGCTTCCGAGTTCCGATACCGCAAGCACGTCATCCAGCAGGACACCTTGTTCCTGTGCATCTCCCAGTCTGGTGAGACGGCCGATACCCTGGCCGCGTTGCGTCAGGCCAAGAAAGCCGGTTTCCGTGCCGCGCTGGCCATCTGCAACGTACCCGGCAGTTCCCTGGTGCGGGAATCGGACCTGGTGATCATGACCCAGGCCGGCCCGGAAATCGGCGTGGCTTCTACCAAGGCCTTCACTACCCAGCTGACCGCATTGCTGATTTTCACCCTTGCGCTGGCCCGCCAAAACGGCCTGCCTGAGGAGCAGGAGGCGGAGATTGTTAAGGCCATTCACCTGGTGCCTGGCCAGGTGAGCGATGTGCTGGCCCTGGATGGCGAGATCGCCGAGATGTCCAAGGCGTTTATGGACAAGCACCACAGCCTGTTTTTGGGCCGTGGTTCCCAGTTCCCGGTTGCCCTCGAAGGTGCGCTGAAGCTGAAGGAAATCTCCTACATCCACGCAGAAGCCTACCCGGCCGGTGAGCTCAAGCATGGTCCCCTGGCGCTGGTCGACAGCGAAATGCCGGTCGTCACCGTAGCGCCGAACAACGACCTGGTGGAAAAGCTCAAATCCAACCTGGAAGAAGTTCGTGCACGGGGCGGCGAGCTGTTTGTGTTCGCCGATAAAATGGCGAACGTGAAGCCGGACGAGGGCATCCATGTGATGCAGCTTCCTTCGGTGCACCCGATTACGGCCCCGATCGTTTATACGGTTCCGCTGCAGTTACTGTCCTATCACGTTGCAGTACTGAAGGGCACCGATGTGGATCAGCCTCGGAATTTGGCGAAAAGCGTGACGGTGGAATAACCTGTTACACAATTGGCGGTGTGATCGCCTTTCTCACAATTGACGTTATCCTGAAATTTCCCCGGACCGGTCACCAGTTAAAGGTTGGAGCGGCCTGCGGTCGATGGCCTTGGCGTTCTTTTCACTAAAGAACCGATATTGACCCTTGCCGCGCTGCTTGGCCTGATACATGGCCATATCTGCCTGGCGGAGTAAGATGTCCGCATCCACATCGGGGTTTTGGGGATACAGGCTGACACCAAGACTGGCAGATACCTGGACAATTTGATCCCCGAGACTGATGGGGGACGACAAGGTTGCAAGCAGGCGATCGAGAACAGGTTCGCATTCCCGTCTTCCTGACAAATCTGGCAGGAGCACAACGAATTCGTCACCACCAAGCCGGGCGACTGTGTCACAGTCCCGAAGGGTTTTCTGCATGCGTCTGGCGAGAGCAATCAAAAGTTCATCACCGGCGGCGTGTCCATAGGTGTCGTTGATCAACTTGAAACCGTCAAGATCCAGGAAAACGACGGCCAACACGTCTTCATGGCGCCGGGCCATTGAAACCGCATGGCGTAGGCGCTCACTCAGCAGGACACGGTTTGGCAGACCCGTGAGCGAATCGTAGTGCGCAATCAACCGCAACTTGTCTTCATTTTGTTTCAGGTGGGATATATCGGCGAAAAGGGTAACGTAATGCTGAATATCACCGGCATTGTTCCGGGCAGCGGCAATTGTCATTAGGGATGGGAAAGCCGATCCGTCGTGACAGGGTACCCAGTACTCACCACTCCAGACGCCTTGTTCTTTCAATGAATTCAGAACTGCCCCTTCGAAACCATCGCCACGCAGGTCAGGTACAAGAAGGCGTCTGTAGTTTTGGTTAACAACGTCACCATGAGTGTAACCGGTCAACGCTGTAAACGCGGAGTTCACATCCAGAATAACCCCTTGAGCGCTGGTTAAGATGATTCCCTCCCGTGCATACTTGAAAACGCCTGCTGCCATTGCGAGCCTGCTTTCTGCTTCCTTGCGTTCGCTGATGTCCTGGTGGGTTCCGTACATCATCAGGGGCTGCCCGTCTTCACTCCAGGACAGAACGCTTCCGCGGTCGAGAACCCAGACCCAGTGTCCATCCTTGTGCCGCATACGGGCTTCACATTCATAGTAGGGAAGCTCGCCCCGGAAGTGTTTATTGAGCAGTCCATCGCAACGCTGCAAATCATCGGGATGGGCGAGATTCATCCAGGTATCAATGGAAATTGGCTCCAGTTCTTCCAGCGAGTAACCGACAATTTCAGCCCAACGTTCATTGAAAACCGTTTCGCCCGTACTGACATTCCACTCCCAGGTTCCAGTGCGGGTTCCCGTGATCGTATTGTACAGACGGAGTCTTTCAATTTTCCGCCTCGCCCGGGATTCCCTGATTGAGTCCAGCATCGTGTTAATGGTGTTACTCAAGAGGGCGATCTCCCGATACTGAAAATCGGGTATTCGTTCCAGGGGAATTCCCCCGCTGTCACAATTTTTTATTGCCGAATCTATGTGCATGATTGAGCGTAAAAAGTAACGTCTTAAAACGGCAATCAGTAACAGCGAGAGCGTCAGTGCAAGCACGAATATGATGAGGAGCTCTTCGAGGAGAACCCTGTTCAGCTTACCGATCAGGGCCTCGTCGGAGGTGTAAATCGAGACCTGGCCAAGGGGCTCACCATTTGAGCCGAGTATGGAGGCCGTGTCGGTGTAGAAGGCCTGCCTGAGTCGCTGGTTCAGTTCTGGATCCTGCTCCCGGTAGGGAGCATAGTCCCCGGTTTCTGTGAGAACCTGGCCGGAAACGTAGTAGGGTGTGTTGGTGACTTCGCCCATTTCGTAATCCTGCACAACCACGGCGAAATGTTGTTTGAGTGCAGTCTCGGTGGCAACCAGCTTTTCGTATTCATTAACCGAATAGGCCTCGATAAAGGGCGCAATGTTCTTGCTCAGCCGTTCCAGGCTCTCGCTGACGTCGAGTCGCATCTCCGCAATATGCTCGGCCCGCTGACTGGAATACACATAGATGGCATGGAAGGCAAAAACCAACAAGATGGCAGCAATCATCGCGAGAGTGACTCGCGTAAGAAGGGACGGCGCGCTCCTGTTTGGGCGATTGGACGCACCCATCATCTTGCAGCCTCCTTACCGAGCACATTTCGATTTATGACGGGTAACAATTGCTTCAGGTTTTGGCTGGATACCGGCAGCACAGAGAGCTGCTGTATTTTTTCGACCTTGTGACCATTCAGATAAAGATCCATCGTTTCGACAGCTGTTTCACCCATCAGGAAAGGCTGCTGCATTCCGGCCCCTACAAGTTGGCCATTCGCAATCAGCTCAACGAACTCCGGCTCGGCATCAAAACAGATCAGCAGTATGTCCCCCTCTTTTCCCTCTTCGGAAATAGCGTCCAGAGCTGCCTGATAACGGTCTGAGCCCTGGAGCCAGATGGCCCGAAGATCCGGATTCTGAGCAATGAGAGTTCGACTGAATTCGTAAGTTTCCCGATAGGAGAAGTCAGATTGCTGAAGTATTCCGGCCGTCCTGATGCCCTGTTCCTCCAGAGCTCTCAGAAACCCTTCGGTTCGGGCTTTACCATTGGCCCGTTTCTGGGGAATCGCAATAATACCAACGCTGCCGTCTTGCCAACCTTTTTCTGATAACGTTGAGGCAAGCACACCGCCCAGATCATATGCGCCCTGGTCATTGTCCGACTCGATGTAGCTGACATAATTTTCAGCTCCCGCGCCGATATCGGAAATAACAACCGGAATGTCATTTCGCTGGGCCAGCTTCAGAATGGTCACCGCTGCTGAGGAGTTGGTAGGGGACAGGATGATGCCCTGAACACCCTCATTGATGGCCTTTACGGTTAGCTCCAGCTCATGCCTGGCCTGATTGTCAGCGCTGTAAACAGATATGTTGTAACCCAGCTTTTGGGCCTTGTGTCTGATGCCATCGGCCATAATGCTCCAGAACGGTATCCGGGCATCAGACACAAGATAGGCGAGGCGTTTTTCCTGGGCATGGACATGAGGGCCAAGTAGGCACAAGAAAAAAGCGAGGGAACTCGTAACCGCTTTGCAAGCGGACCTGGTCGCTTTCATGGTTCGGGACTGTCGATGAGTAAAAGGTGTTTACTGCGTATACGTAAGCGACATGTTCTTGGTCAGGCTGATAATAATCAAGCGAAAAACCCTCGGTATTTCGCTCAATGCCGGGCATTCTTGATTCACGTCATAATTGACTGCAGAAGGGACCGGTTTGTGCTCCTTTTCTTGAGCACATCCCGAAACTGCCAACGTGAGGGAAATTCAGTCTTTCGAATCCAAGGAAATCGCGGTCATATCATGCTGCAGTTTTTTCAGCAGATGCAGCAGGCTGACGCCATCATCAAAGCTCATCCCGAGTAACGCCTGGCGGTAGAATTCGGTAATGGTGTCCTGCAGCCCGTCCCAGAATTCCCGGCCGGTATCGGTCAGTACCACCAGTCTGGCCCGGCGATCCTGGGGGTCGGGAATCCGGATCACGTGGCCATCCCGTTCCATGCGCTTGAGGACGCCGTCCAGATTCTGCCGGCTGACGTACAGGTATTCCTTCAACTGGTTGAAGGAGGTGCCTTCCTCAAACCCTTCCCGCGACAGTGCGCCCAATACTGCCCATTGCACGGCACTGATGCCCATTTCGTTCTGGACCTGGCGCTGGAGGATGTTTCCGGTCTGGAACAGACGGAAAAACAGGCGGTTGGGTATGCCTCCGGATTCGTTGACGATCATCTGTGCTCCTGTAGTGCCGCCCTGGCTTTCAGGCCAGGGCAGTCTGTCACTGGCACCCCGAATCGCAGAGGACATGGAGTGCATCACTTCGGCAGGTATTCGCGGGCGATGATGTTCTTCATGATCTGCGCGGTACCGTCACCAATCTGCAGGCCAAGGACATCCCGCAATCGCTGGGCAAAGGGCAGGTCTTCACCCCAGCCAGTGTGGCCGTGGGCCAGCAGGCACTGTTTCACCACATCGAAGGCCAGCTTGGGGCCCCACCACTTGTTCATGGCAGCCTCGGCGTTGTGGGGCAGGTTGTTGTCCTTGAGCCAGAGCGCATGGTAGCACTGCATGCGCGCGGCATGAACGTAGGTCTGGTATTCCGCCAGTGGATGGGTCAGGCCCTGGAACGCCGACAGGTGCTGGCCGAAGGCGGTGCGCTCGGTCAGCCACTGCCAGGTTTCCTCCAGGGATTGCTGGGCCACCGCCAGGCACTGCAGGCCGATCAGCGCACGGCTGTAGTCAAACCCCTGCATCACCTGTTTGAAGCCTTTACCCTCGTCGCCCATCATGTTTCTGGCCGGCACTTCAACGTTGTCAAAGAAGATGGAGCCGCGGCCAATGGCGCGCTGGCCATTATCTTCAAACCGGGTGGTGGTGATTCCCGGGCTGTCCATCGGGACCAGAAACGCGCTGATTCCGGAGGCCCGTTGCTCCACCGTGCCAGTGCGGGCGAACACCACCGCCACGTCAGCCTGGTCGGCCATGGAGATAGAGGTCTTCTCACCGTTGAGTACGTAGACGTCGTCCTTCTTCTCTGCCTTCAGGCGCAGGTTGGCAGCGTCGGAACCTCCATGGGGTTCGGTCAGGGCGATACAGGCAACCTTCTGGCCCGTGGTCATGCCGTGCAGCCACTTCTTCGCCAGGTCTGGCGCGGCGTGGTTGGCGATGATCTGGCCGTTCAGGGAGGTCAGCAGCGGGATGTAGCCGACGTTGAAGTCTCCCCTGGAGATTTCCTCGATGATCAGGCCGCTGGTGATGCAGTCCATGCCGCTGCCACCGAATTCCTCGGGCAGTTCGCCGCCAAGCAGGCCCATCTCGCCGAGCTGGCGGATGACATCCTTTTCGATGACGCCTTCCTGGTCGCGCTTGCGATAGCCCGGAGCCAGCACCTCGGCGCTGAAACGGGCCACTACTTCGCGGATCGCGTTTTGTTCTGCATTGAATCCGAAATTCATGGTGTTCTCCGGGTTGTAAGGCCGTTACTTGGAGTATTTGCGGAATTCCGGCTTGCGCTTTTCCCTGAAGGCGTTCACGCCCTCTTTGGACTCCTCTGTGTCGTAATACAGGCTCAGTGCCTGCATTCCGAGGGCACCAATGCCGGCGATATTGTCGCTGTCCGCGTTGAAGGAGCGTTTGGCGATGGTCAGAGCAGTCGGGCTCTTCTCCAGGATTTCGTCGCACCATTTCTGAACTTCCGCATCAAGCTGCTCGGGTGGGACTACGGCGTTCACCAGACCCCATTCCAGCGCCTGTTGCGCGCTGTACTTGCGGCACAGGTACCAGATTTCCCGGGCCCGCTTCTCACCCACGACCCGTGCCAGGTAGGCGGTGCCGAAACCGGGATCCACCGAGCCCACTTTCGGGCCAACCTGGCCGAAGACGGCGGTTTCCGAGGCGATGCTCAGGTCACAGATCACGTGCAGCACGTGTCCGCCGCCGATGGCGAAACCGTTGACCCGGGCAATCACCGGCTTGGGCACTTCCCGGATCAGGCGCTGCAGTTCTTCCACCGGCAGACCGATCAGGCCGCGGCCATCGTACTGGCCCTCGTGGGCACCCTGGTCGCCACCGGTGCAGAAGGCCTTCTCGCCGGCGCCGGTGAACACGATGACGCCGATGTCCTTGTTCCAGCCGGCGCGGTGGAAGGCGTCCAGCAGTTCCATGCAGGTCTGGCCGCGGAAGGCGTTGTATCGGTCCGGACGGTTGATGGTGATGGTGGCAACCCCGTTATTTTCGTCGTACAGGATGTCTTCGTAATTCATGGTGTGTTCTCCGTGTTCGTGAAAGCAGGCATTAGCCGGCCATGGTCAGGCCGCCGGACACGCTGATGACCTGGCCGGTGATGAAGTTGGCGTCGTCACTGGCGAGCAGGGCAATAATGCCGGGGTAATCCTCGGGCTGGGCCAGGCGCTTCATGGGCACGGCGTTGCGGAACGCTTCCAGCAATTTCTCCGGGTTGGGTGCGGATTCCGCTACGCCCTTGAGTAAGGCAGTGTCGGTGGGGCCGGGGCAAACCACGTTCAGGCACACGTTCTTCGTGGCCAGTTCCCGGGCCACGGTCTTGCTGAAGCCCACCAGACCGGCCTTGCAGGCGGCATAGACAGACTCACCCGAAGAACCGACCCGGGCTGCATCGGACGACACGTTGATAACCTTGCCGCCGCCGGCAGCCACCATCTTCGGCAGTACCACGTGGTGCATGTTCAGGGCGCCGGTCAGGTTCACGGCAATCAGCTGCTCCCAGAGTTTTGGCTCGGTCTTGAGGAACGGCATGAAGCGGTCGAAACCGGCGTTGTTTACCAGCACCGTGGGCACGCCAAGGTCGCTCTCGATGGCCGCCACGGTCTCGGTTATGGCGGCGTAGTCGGTGATGTCTGTGGTATAGGCGCGGGCGGTGCCGCCGGCTTCGGAGATCAGGTCGACTGTGGCCTGGGCCGAACTCTCATCCCGGTCGAGGACGGCCACCAGGCTGCCTTCCTGGGCAAAGCGCTGGCACACGGCGCGGCCGATGCCGCCCCCGCCGCCGGTCACGATGACTGTTTTTCCGTTAAGGCCTCTCATGATGACTTGCTCCTGTTGCTGTTAAATCAATGGGATCAACCGCGCTTGGCCGGTTCCAGGCGAACCTCTCTGGCCTGCTCGCGCAGCTTGAATTTCTGAATCTTGCCGGAGGCGGTGCGGGGCATGGCCTCGATCACTTCCAGATATTCCGGCAGGTAGTTCCTGGATAGTTGCTGTTCGGTCAGGTAGGCCTTGACCTGGTCCAGGGTCAGGTCAGTGGCGTTCTCGTCGAGGGTGACATAGGCGCACAGACGCTCGCCCAGGCGCTCGTCCGGGCAACCCACCAGCGCGACATCGACAATGCCGGGGAACTTGTAGAGCAGGTTCTCCACCTCCACGACGGGAATATTCTCGCCGCCGCGGATCACCACGTCCTTGGTACGGCCGGTGATGCGGATGTAGCCGTCCTTGTCCATGCGTGCGAGGTCGCCGGTGCTGAACCAGCTGTCTTCGTCAGTGCCGAAGAGCTCCGGGCGTTTCAGGTAGCCCACGAACTGGCTGGCACCGCGCACAAGCAGGTTACCTTCTTCGCCCGCCGGAAGCGGATTGCCCTGGAAATCGGTGATCCTGATTTCCATGTAGGGCAGCACTTTTCCATCAGACTGGCTGGCGCGTTCCGAAGGGTCTTCGGGGCAGGTCATGGTGACGGCGCCGTTTTCGGTCATGCCCCAGGCAGAGACAATCTTCGCTTTCAGCACCTTGCCGGCCTGTTCCACCACGGCACTCGGAATAGGTGCGCCGGCGGAGACAAAAATACGCAGGGAATCCAGTTCGCCTTCGTGATTGGGTGCGGTTTTTACCAGATCCGCCAGGAACGGTGTGGCGGCCATGGTGAAAGCGGGTTTCTCGGCGGCAATCACCTTGCACACATAGCCGGCGTCCCAGATGTCCTGAAGGATGGCCGTGGTGCCCAGATAGACAGGCATCATGATGCCGTAAAGGAAACCGGTTTGATGAGCGAGGGGCGAGGCCATCAGCACTTTGTCTTCCGATGTCAGGTGCAGCCGGTCAGCGTAGGGGCGCACATTGGAAAACAGGGTGTTGGAGGTGTGCATGACGCCCTTGGGTTCGCCAGTGGTGCCGGAGGTATAAAGGATCTGGATGGCGTCATCTGCGGTCAGCTGGCGTTTCCGGAACAGGGCGTCAGTGTTCTGTTCCTGCTCCCAGGCTTTGGTCAGCAGGCGGTCTTCAAAACTGCGTTCACCTTCACCACCGATCACCAGAATGGTTTTCAGGTCGGGCAACTCGGCCTTGATGCCGTCCACCATGGCTTCGTAATTGAACTCCCGGAAAATCTTAGGAATCACCAGTAGCTTGGCTTCTCCGTGTTTCAGCATGAAACGGAGCTCGCGCTCCCGGAAGATGGGCATGAGCGGGTTCAGAATAGCGCCGATGCGCATGCAGGCCAGGTGCAGGGCGGTGGTCTGCCACCAGTTCGGCAGCTGGCAGGCCACCACATCACCCTTCTCGATTCCCATCCCGGCCAGGCCGGCGGCCATGCGGGTAACAGTCTCGTTAAGTTCCCGGTAGGTGAGGGCGGTGCGGTTATCTCCCGTGACCTGGTAGCTGACGATAGCTTCCCTGTCAGGGTTGCTGGCCACGGCCTGGTCCAGGTAGTCGGTAATGAGTTTGTCGTTCCACGCGCCGCTTTCCAGCATGGCTGAGCGGCGGTCCGGGTTGAGAGTGATGCCTGTTTCCATCTGAGTCACCTGTTGTGTCCGGTTTGTTGTTGTTGGCGTCGGCTCGAAAGGACAAGGTAAAAATACGCTCACATCAAATAATAAGTCAACATGTTGCTTTAAAAATATATGGGTGTTGCTGGTTTTTATTGAATATGGTGATTTTGTAGTGTTTATATGGGAATAAAGGATCGTATCTTAGTAGCGATGGTTATGAGTTGAGGCAATATGTTGCTTTAAAGCGTGAGGCTGTCGGTTCACTCGGCCAAGGGCATCGACGATGTCCATGCCCTGATTCCCGGCCGTGCCCAGACCGGGATTCAGGCGTTCTTCTGACACCGGGTTTGTTATTTTTTTCACAAAGCGCCCGCATTGCGCCGGGAATCGGTTAAAATGCGGACGCTCCTATTGCTTCAATTAAGTAATATTACGTAAAAAATCCGTAGTGGTTAGACCTACCTCGCCTTCTTCTTGTTATTAAGACCAAATACGGTCAAAAAATGTACCTTGGGACCATACCCCGGTACATAAATATCAAGGAAGATGCTGGCGCTCTGCCACACAATACCAACAACCCGTTCTCTCAGAAGATTTTCGCAATGCCCACGACTGTTATCTCCGGCTTTACCCACAATTTCCTCGGCAAGGCACCTGTCTGGTACAAGCAGGTGATCCTGCTGTTTCTGATTGCCAATCCGATTGTGATGTATGTGCTTGGGCCCGGAGTGGCTGGCTGGCTTCTGATTGCCGAGTTTATCTTCACGCTGGCCATGGCCCTGAAGTGCTATCCGCTGCTGCCCGGTGGCCTGCTGGCGGTGGAGGCCCTGTTGATTGGCCTGACCTCGCCGGATGCGGTATATCAGGAAGTGCTGACCAACTTCCCGGTGATCCTGTTGCTGATGTTCATGGTGGCGGGGATCTATTTCATGAAGGAGCTGTTGCTGGTCACTTTTACTCAGATCCTGGTCGGAGTTCGGTCCAAGTCAGCACTGTCGCTGCTGTTTTGCGGTGCGGCCGCGTTGTTGTCAGCTTTTCTGGATGCCCTGACGGTAACCGCCGTTATTATTTCGGTCGCGGTGGGTTTCTATGCTGTTTATCACAAGGTGGCTTCCGGAAAGGGCTATCAACACGCCGATCACAATGCCGGTAGTGATGATGAGGTTATCGAACTGCACCGGGAAGACCTGGAAAACTTCCGGGCCTTCCTGCGCAGCCTGCTGATGCATGGCGCCATCGGTACCGCATTGGGGGGCGTGGCGACCATGGTGGGCGAGCCCCAGAACCTGCTCATTGCGAAAGTGGTGGGATGGGACTTTGCGAGCTTTTTCCTGCACATGGCGCCGGTCAGCTTGCCGGTACTGGCGGCGGGCCTGTTCACCTGCTGGGCCCTGGAGAAGCTACGCTGGTTTGGTTACGGCGGCCGGCTGCCAAAACCCGTTCGCCGGGTGCTGGAGGAGTTTGCCGATAACGAGCGCGCCAAACGCACCAAGGCCGACCAGGCAGCCCTGTGGGTACAGGCCGCCGCTGCGCTGATTCTGGTGGTGGGGCTGGCATTCCATCTGGCGGAAGTCGGCCTGATCGGCCTGTTGGTGATCATCCTGATTACTTCGTTTACCGGCATTACCGACGAGCACCAGATCGGTAAGGCGTTCCAGGAATCCCTGCCGTTCACCTCTTTGCTGGTGGTGTTCTTCGCCGTAGTGGCTGTGATTCACGAACAGCACCTGTTCAAACCAATCATTGATTACGTGCTCTCGTTGCCGGTCAGCCAGCAGCCCGGCATGTTCTTCATCGCCAACGGCATTCTCTCGATGATCAGCGATAATGTGTTTGTAGCGACGGTTTACATCAGTGAGGTCAAGCAGGCCCTGGATGCTGGCAGTATCAGTTACGAGCACTTCCAGGATCTGGCGGTAGCCATCAATACCGGTACCAACCTGCCCAGCGTGGCGACACCGAATGGCCAGGCCGCGTTCCTGTTCCTGCTGACATCTGCCATTGCGCCGCTGGTGCGTTTATCCTATGGCAAGATGGTCATCATGGCGTTTCCCTACACACTGGTGATGGGTGGAGTCGGCCTGTACATGGTAATTAACTATATTTGACAATCTGTCCGGATTTTTTGCGGTTAGTGTCAGTGCAGATTTGGTCGGGTCTGTTAATCTTCACTTAAACAGGCCCGACATCTCCGGACTCTATGCGCAGCAGCTTTTCAGTTAACTTGTTTGTCTTTCTGACACCCGGGCTCTCCTCTACCGCCCGGATATTTATCCTGTTGATAGCCGCTCTGTTATCGACAAGCGCCACCGCCCAGTCCGAAACGGGCGCAAAAACCCTTCGCGTGGCCTATATCGAGTTCCCCCCCATTACCTATCAAGCCAACGACGGCGCACCGGCAGGCAGCTTTATTGAACTTACTCGCAAAGTTGCTCTTGAAGCGGGCTACGAACCGGAATTTATCTACCTGCCGGTGAGTCGCACCTATCTCTACCTGAGCAATGGCGGGATCGATGTATGGCCCGGTGTTACCGAGGTTGCAAACCTCGAGGACGACGTCCTGGAGAGCTGGGTCAGCCCGTTCCCTGCGCAGCTGAGTGCCTGGTACTGTGAAGGTACCCCGGCCCTTGACCATTTTGATCAGCTCCAGGGCAAGCAGGTGATCGTGATTGGCGGTTACACCTATGGCGGCCTTTTGGCCTGGCTGGAAAAGAGTGTCGGCATACGGGTAACCGAAGCGCCGAACCACCGCTCCGCTGTTGATATGCTGAAGCGTAAGCGGGGAGACTATCTCCTGGATTACCGGCAACCGGTTAAGGAAATCCTGACTGAGCCCACCGACAGTGTCATCCGGGAATCAGAACTGCGTACACGTAATGCCGCGTGGGTTTTCTCGCTGGCAAACCCTCGTGCAGCGTTGCTGCGGGAGGAGTTTGATGACGCCTATCTGCGGCTGGTGGAGAAGGGTGAAGTGCCTCCGGTGCGCGAAATTACCGGGGGCTATGTCATTCCCGGTTTTCCCCAGTTGCTGCGCTAAACTGGCTTCCGGGGCAGGTCAGGGGTTCAGTACGATATCGCCGTACCAGGCCGTTGCTGTTTCTCCGGTGTTGTCCGAATCCGACATAATGGCAATGCCTACCACTGGTGGCGGAGCCTCACCAAACGCCTTTCGGTAATCCGCCATAATATCCCTTTCAACGGTGACCCACTCGCCAACCTGCCCGGCACCGGAATTGACGGCTACCATCATGGTTTTATCGGTATAGGGGTTAGGCGCAAACTCCCCCTTTGGCAGGGTATTGGCCCAGATGTAGTTCAGGGCATTGCCCGGAAGCGATTCCCCGAACAGCACCTCCACGGTTGTGCGTTTGGCCCGCTCAAAGAACCCCGCCTTTTCCGGCTGGAATTTGAAGGCCACGTAGATGCGCGCCGGGTAGTCGTCCCCGGACTTCTTCCGGGCATCGCCCTGCTCGAACACATTCGAGACTTTCCACCGCCATCGGAGCACCAGCGACTCCGAGGGCGGGATATTCACCCGGGCAATCAGGCCCGAGGCCGTGCCTGACGTGGTGGCCTTTATCACCTGTATTCCGTCCTCGGTGACCAACTCATAGCGGGTGAGCTGGTCGATTTTTGGAAATTCCAACGGCTCCCAGCCGTCGCCCAATGACTGCATTTCGGAAAACGGCGTGAGTGCCGGTCCCTGTTCAGACAACACGGATCCCGAGAGGCTGAACAAGGCCAGCAGTGCCAGAAATCTTGCAGTTATCCTCATTGTCTTTCTCTGTTGCGGGGAAAGGCTATCCGATGGACCGGCGGGCGGCTCAAAAGTGCCCGTAAACCATCACTGGATGGCCAACAGTCGAATCGCACTCGCTGCGGCAGCGGTGCGGTTCTCCACACCCAGCTTTCGAAAGACCTGCTCGAGGTGTTTGTTGACCGTCCGCGGGCTCATGTCCAGAATCTGGCCGATTTCCCGGTTGGTTTTGCCATTGGCGATCCACAATAACACGTCGGATTCTCTCAGGGTCAGTTCGAACCGTTGCCGCAGGGCCGCCGTTGCGCTGTTCTGGCTCTGGGGCGTTTTCAGCCGAAGCAGGTATTCGCGGTTATCCACCAGCGCCAGGAATTCGACAGATCGCGCGGTGCCCATGATGTCCACTGGCATACTGTGGCCC
Source organism: Marinobacter guineae (assembly GCF_002744735.1). Taxonomy (GTDB): domain Bacteria; phylum Pseudomonadota; class Gammaproteobacteria; order Pseudomonadales; family Oleiphilaceae; genus Marinobacter; species Marinobacter guineae. The sequence continues at coordinate 812,485 of NZ_KZ319340.1, forward strand.
GGGTCCGGGTTGTGGCCCAGCCACTCCTCCAGTCGGGCGCGGACATCGGTAAACTCGGGGTGTCCGGTGTCTGGCAGGCATCTGCAGACCTGGGGGGTGCCCCAGAGCAGATTGCCTTCGCGGTCTACAGCAAACAGGTTCTGGCCGGCGGTATCCAGGGCGCAGCGGGCACTCTTGGTCATCCGGGCATTGGTCAGGTGCACGTCCATGCGGGCGAGCAACTCCGTGGTGTTGATGGGTTTGTTCACATAATCCACACCACCCGCACTCAGCCCCATGACCACATGCTCGGTGTCGCTCAGGCCGGTCATGAATATAATGGGAATGTCGGCAAAGGCCGGATTTTCCTTGAGTCGGCGGCAGGTCTCGAAGCCGTCCATGTGAGGCATGAGGGCGTCCATAAGCACCACGTCGGGGGTAATGTTACGGCTGATGGTTAGTGCCTGGTTGCCTTCAAGCGCTACCAATACCGTCATGCCAGCCTCTTCCAGGGCATCGTTAATCATTCGAATGGAGTCGACTGCGTCATCCACGACCATCACCACGGTTTTCTGGTCATCATGAAGCTTCATGTTCGGCTACCTCGAGTAATTCAAGAATTTTTTCAAACTGGAAATCATTGGTGAGCTGGGTCAGCTCGTCGGTAAAACGTTCAATCGCCTCGCCCTGGTGTTTCAGATCGTGCAGCACCTCCAGCAATCCCTTGCGGTGGCCGATGCGGGCAAGGTCGGCCAGTGACCGTCGATGCACAAGGTCCGGAAGCGGCAGATCGCCGGTTTCCGGAACCGGATTGGCGGCCAACGGCTCGGCACTTTTCTCGAACCGCCACTCCAGCCCGAGCACCCGGGCGATGGTGTCCAGCAGCAGGTTGAGCCGCACCGGCTTGATGATGTAGCCATCGTGCAGTCGGGGCGAGTCCGCCGAGTGATGGCCTTCATTGGCATCGGCGGACACCATCACCACCGGCATCGTATGCTTGTCTGCCCGTAACTGCTGAAGGACCTCCCAGCCGGTGTATCCGGGCATGGAGACGTCCAGCAGGACCAGGTCCGGGCGTTCGGCTTCGACGGTTTCCCGCACCTTGAGGGCATTGCCAATGTCGAAAATCTCAAAACCAAGTGGCGATAGCATGGCGCGGATGACCTGGCGGTGGGAGGTATCGTCGTCCACCAGCAGGACTTTGCGCCGGGTGCCCTGGTAACCGTAGATCCGGCGGGCCGGAGCCGAGATCGAACGGGGGCTGGCGCTATGCAGACTCGACAGCATCAGGCTGACCTTGAACGTGCTGCCCTGGCCCGGTTCGCTTTCCACGTTGATATCGCCGCCCATGATTTCGGTCAGCAGGCGGGTGATGGTCAGGCCCAGCCCGGTGCCAATGCGGCTCTGCCCTGGCAGACGAATACGCTCGAAGGGCCGGAAGATACGTTCAATGTTTTCTTCGGCAATGCCCTCACCGGAGTCCCGCACGGTAAATTCCGCCACCTGGCTTCGGTATCGCAGAGTCAGGGAAACGCTGCCCCGGTCGGTGTACTTGATGGCGTTGGAAAGCAGGTTGATCAGGATCTGGCGCAGGCGCTTTTCGTCCGTGGTCACCATTTCCGGCAACGGGTTCGGGCAATGGTAATCAAAGGCCAGGCCCTTCTCTTCGGCCTGCAGCCGGAACATGGTCACCAACTGCTCCATCAGCAACCCGATGCGTACCTGATCCCGGTGCAGATCCAGCCGGCCGGCTTCAATCTTGGAGATATCCAGCAGCCCTTCAATCAGATCGGCCAGGTATTCGCCGCTGCGACGGATCACACCCAGGGCTTCCTTGCGATGGGACGGCACCGTCTCATCATTCTCCATAAGCTGGGCGTAGCCCAGGATGGCGTTGAGGGGTGACCGGAGCTCATGGCTGATTCCGGTCAGGTAACGGCTTTTCGCGCCGTTGGCCGCTTCCGCCTGTTCCTTCGCCTGTTGCAGGGCCTGGTCGGTGCGCTCGTGGGCGACGATCTCTTCCATCAACAACCGGGTTTGCCGTCCGGATTCCTCCTCGGCCACCACCCGGCTTTCATGAGCCAGCACAAACAGCCAGCAGACCACCCCGGTGATAATCAGAAGGATAAAAAAGACCTTCCAGAGGGTGACCGACAGCAGCAGAGCCTCGGGCGCCGAAGCCACTGGCGTCTTGGAGTGGATTAACCACAGCAGGAGGCCCGACAAGCCGTTGATCAGGACCAGGAGTGTCAGGAAGTGGCCAAGGCGGGAGTGCAGGCGGCCAAGCACCGACTGGGGCATGAGCTTGCCGAGAAACTGCTGGAGTTGCTCCTGGTAACCGGCGCCGGGCTTGCAGGCGTCGCCACACCGGGCGTCCAAAGAACAGCACAGGGAACAGATGGTGCCGTCGTAGACCGGGCAGGAGGTAACGTCTTCGGGCTCGAATTTGTGCTCACAAATAGTGCATTGCACCAGTTGGTGGTCCGTCGCCAGGGGCACGAAGGGCCGGGCGGTATAAAACCGGCCGCCGGTCTTCCAGGCAATCAGCGGCGCCGCCAGCAGTGCTACCCCCAGGGCAATGAAGTGCGATAGGGCCTGGGCATACACTCCCAGCGCGCCGGTGTGGCATACGATGCCCACCACGGAGGCGGCGAGCATGGCACCGACACCCACCGGGTTGATGTCGTAAAGATGGGCCCGTTTGAACTCGATGTGCCGGGGGCTGAGCCCGAGCGGCTTGTTGATCACCAGATCGGCCACCAAAGCGCCGACCCAGGCAATGGCGATAATTCCGTAAAAACCGAGGGTTTCCTCCAACGCCCGATAAACCCCCAGTTCCATCACCAGCAGGGCAATCGCGACGTTAAAGAACAGCCAGACCACCCGCCCGGGATGGCTGTGGGTCAGCCGTGAGAAGAAGTTGGACCAGGCAATAGAGCCGGCATAGGCGTTGGTGACGTTGATCTTGAGCTGGCACAGGATGACGAAAATACCGGCCACCGCCAGGGAGACTTCCGGGGAGTGGGTGATGTAGCCGAACGCCACCAGGTACATCTGGGTCGGGTCAGCCGCCTCCTCGGGCGACACGCCCTGATTCAGGGCAAGGACCGCCAGAAAGGAGCCCGCCAGAATCTTCAGCATGCCGATCACGATCCACCCCGGGCCACCGGACATGACCGCCAGCCACCACCGGCGTTTTTCTGCCCGGTTCCGGGGTTCCGGAATAAAACGCAAAAAATCGACCTGTTCGCCAATCTGGGCAATCAGCGAGAACACCACGGCAGCAGCAGCACCAAACATCACCACATTGAGGCCCTGGCCGGCGTTGAGCCCCAGCCCTTCGAACTGGGTCCAGTCACTGATCGAGGAGGCATCGGCGTAGATGATGAACACAAAGGGCGCCAACTGCAGCAGAATCCACACCGGCTGGGTCCAGACCTGAAACCGGCTGATGGTGGTAATGCCGTGGGTCACCAGAGGAATGATCACCACCGCGCAGATCAGGTAGCCGAGCACCAGAGGTATGTCGAACAGCATCTCCAGGGCCATCGCCATGATCGCCGCCTCGATGGCGAAGAAGATGAAGGTGAACGAGGCGTAGATCAGCGAGGTGATGGTGGAGCCGATGTAGCCGAAACCGGCGCCCCGGGTGAGCAGATCAATATCGACACCATAGCGGGCGGCGTAGTAGCTGATCGGGATGGCGGTCAGGAAGATCACCAGGCTGACCATCAGAATCGCCGCTACGGCGTTGTCGAAGCCGTAGTGCAAGGTAATGGACCCGCCAATGGCCTCCATGGCGAGAAACGAGATGGCGCCCAGGGCGGTGTTACTGACCCGGGCGGCAGACCAGCGCCGCGCGCTCTTGGCGGTAAAGCGCAGGGCGTAGTCTTCCAGCGTCTGGTTGGCGACCCATTGGTTGTAACTGCGCCGAACCCGGAAAATGTTCTGTCGTGCGGCCATTGCTGCCTTGCCTGTGTAACCTGGGAGGTGCCCGGTTTTAGTGCGGTTTTGTGGTTCGGCGCACCGGAACTGAAAGTGATATCAAGTTCCGTGCCATAGCCTGGTGCGCCAGAAGAAGCAGTCTCATTTTTGTCGTGTACCTGCGTTTTAGCCTGTGTGGCCGGCGACCGGAATGCGTCAAATGACGTAGTGCGCTGGGGTGATTGGCGAATGGGCACCCATGAGGGGTCCGAGCAGAATGATTGACGTGGGCGCTGTGCTTTCGAAAGGAAGCGCGGTACCGGCTTTCAAACACTGCGAGGATTCACCATGGATACGACAGATATAGCCGCCAGCGGGCGGTCGTTCAGCAAGGGATTAGGGTTTCGAAAGAGCCTGATGACACTGGCGGCGTCCGTCATGCTGGCTACATCCGCGCAAGCGGCGACGCCGAGCACGGCTGAGGTCAACACCACCGGACTGGCTGTTACTGACGACACCGTCACGGTCGGCATCCTGCACTCCATTACCGGCACCATGGCAATCAGTGAGATCGGCTCGGTGCAGGCGGAAAAACTTGCCATTGATCAGATCAACGCTTCCGGCGGCGTACTCGGCCGCCAGATTGATTTTGTCCAGGAAGACGGCGCCAGTGACTGGCCAACGTTTGCGGAAAAATCCCGCAAGCTGCTGCGCCAGGACAATGTAGCCGCCATTTTCGGCGCCTGGACTTCAGCGTCCCGTAAAGCGGTACTGCCGGTCATGGAGCAGTACAACGGTATGCTCTATTACCCGACTTTCTATGAGGGCCTTGAGCAGTCTCCGAACGTGGTTTACACCGGCCAGGAAGCGACTCAGCAGATCCTTGCCAGCCTTAACTGGGCGGCAGAAACCAAAGGCGCGAAAAGCTTCTATCTGCTCGGATCGGACTACATCTGGCCCCGTACTTCCAACAAGATTGCCCGCAAGCACATCGAAGACAAGCTGGGCCTGAAGGTTTCCGGTGAGGAGTACTACCCGCTGGGCCACACCCAGTTCAACTCGGTGATCAACAAGATCAAGCTGAAGAAGCCGGACGTGATCTTTGCCTCGGTAGTCGGCGGCTCCAACGTGGCCTTCTACAAGCAGATGAAAGCGGCCGGTATCGACTTCACCGACGAAAAGCCATTGCTGCTGACCATCTCGGTGACCGAGGACGAAATCCGCGGTATCGGGGGTGAGAACGTAGACGGCATCTACGCGTCAATGAAGTACTTCCAGAGCCTCGAAAATGCCAACAACAAAGAGTTTGTTGCGGCCTTCAAAGAAGCCTACGGCGATGACATGGTCATCGGCGACGTGACCCAGGCGGCTTACCTCGGCCCATGGTTGTGGAAAGCAGCGGTTGAAAAAGCCGGCTCCTTCGACATTGACAAGATCCGCGAAGAGTTCGCCGGCATCGAGTTCAAGAAGGCACCCGAAGGTTACGTGCGCATCCACGAGAACCATCACCTGTGGTCCAAGACCCGTATCGGCCAGGCCCAGACTGACGGCCAGTACAAGGTTGTCTTCGAGACCGAAGAGCTGATGGAGCCTGATCCTTTCCCGGAAGGTTACCAGTAAGTCCGGATAGCCGGCGCCCCCGGGCGCCGGCGTCCATTGTCGTTACAACGCGAAGCAGGTTGGTTTGAACGGGAGATAGGGTCATGTTTGATGGCTACACCAGCAGTGAATTGATGTCGATATTTGCCATGCAGGGGTTTGCCGGGCTCTCCCTGTTTTCAGTGTTCGTACTGATGGCTCTGGGCCTGACGATCATCTTTGGTCAGATGGGCGTGATCAATATGGCTCACGGGGAGTTCATGATCCTCGGCGCCTACACAACCTACCTGACTTCGGGTTTTTTCCAGTCTTATTTGCCGGGGCTTTTTGGAGGCTACTTCTTTGTCGCCATGATCCTGGCTTTCCTGGTCTGCGCCGCCTTAGGGGCGCTCGTTGAGTGGCTCATGATACGCCACCTCTATCATCGACCGCTCGATACCCTGCTGGCGACCTGGGGCCTGAGCCTGATCATGCAGCAGGCCTATCGTTCCATCTTTGGCGCCCGGGAAGTGGGTGTCGAACTGCCTGAGTGGATGCTGGGCGCCTTCCAGGTGACGGACTTGGTGGAACTGCCGATTAACGGCCTGTTCGTCATGATTATTGCCCTTTCTATTGCCGTTGGGCTCTACCTCCTCATGTACCGCTCCGGCTACGGCAAGAAAGTACGCGCCGTGGTGCAGAACCGCCCCATGGCCGAAGCGGTGGGTATCAACAGTGCGGGTATCGACCGGGCCACCTTTGCCCTCGGGTGTGGCATCGCCGGTGTCGCGGGCGCTGCGTTCACCATGATCGGGTCAACGGGCCCGTCCTCCGGCCAGGCCTACATCGTCGATACCTTCCTGGTGGTGGTGTTTGGCGGCGCGCAGAGCCTGATTGGCACCATTGTGTCTGCCTTCGGCATCTCCCAGGCCCAGTCCACCATGGAGTTTTTCCTCAGTGGTTCCATGGCCAAGGTACTCACCCTGCTGTTCGTCATCGGCATTCTGATGCTGCGTCCGGAAGGACTCATGGCCCTCAAGGTCCGTCGTTAGGAGATTGTGATGAAAACTTCATCCCCAATGAAATGGTTTGTCTCCCGCGAGGGACTGTATTACCTGGGACTGGCGGCGCTGCTGGTCGTCATTCTGCCACTGATCCTGGATCCGTTCCGCCTGAACATGGTGGGCAAGTACCTGACCTACGCCTTCGTCGCGATTGGGCTGGTGATGTGCTGGGGTAAGGCCGGCATCCTCAGTCTTGGACAGGGCGTGTTCTTTGGCCTCGGTGGCTACTGCATGGCCATGTTCCTGAAACTGGAGGCTTCCACACCGGAGGCCACCGCCATCCAGTCCACCCCCGGTATTCCGGACTTCATGGACTGGAACCAGCTCACCGAGCTGCCCTGGTTCTGGGAACCGTTCCACAGCTTCTCGTTCACCCTGTTGGCGGTGATCGGTGTGCCGGTGTTGCTGGCCTTCGTCATCGGACTCGCCATGTTCACCCGGCGGGTCGGTGGCGTGTATTTCGCCATCATCACCCAGGCCATCGCCGCCGTCCTGACCATCCTGATCATCGGGCAGCAGGGCTTCACCGGTGGCGTCAACGGCATTACCGACCTGCAGACCCTGAAGGGCTGGGACATTCGAACCGACGAAGCCCGGAACATCCTTTACTTCGTCTGCGTCGGCATGCTGTTCCTGGTCCTGTTTGTGGCGCGCTTTGTCCAGAACAGCAAACTGGGCCGCATCCTGGTGGCCATGAACGCTCAGGAAACCCGGGTACGTTTCTCCGGTTATGACGTGGCCGCATTCAAGATCTTCGTGTTCTGCCTGGCCGCCGCGTTTGCCGGTGTCGGTGGCGCCATGTTCACCCTGATTGTTGGCTTCATGTCGCCTTCGTTCATCGGCATCGTCGGCTCCATCGAAATGGTCATTTTCTGTGCCCTGGGCGGCCGGTTGTCCATCCTCGGTGCCGTCTACGGTGCGCTGCTGGTCAATGCGGCCAAGAGCGGGTTTTCGGAATCCTTCCCGGAACTCTGGCCCTTCGCCATGGGCGCCCTGTTCATCGGCGTGGTACTGGCCTTCCCGAATGGTATGGCCGGTCTTTACCAGACCTACGTGATGCCCCTGGAAGACAAGATCTTCAAGCGCAAGAAGGTTGAAGCCGTAGCCGCCGCTGAACCTGAAGCCACCAAGCCGGTCGCGAAGAAGACCGATGATTACGATCCGATGATCGATTCCTACAGCCCGGAGAAATCGTGATGAGCGCAGCCAAGAGCAAGAGCCGTGATTTCCTGCTGGCGGTCGAGGGCCTGACCGTATCCTTCGATGGCTTCAAGGCCGTGGATGACCTGTCCTTCTACCTCGATCCCAAGGAGATCCGGGTCATCATCGGCCCCAACGGCGCCGGTAAAACCACGGTACTGGACCTGATCTGTGGCAAGACCAAAGCCACCGCCGGGTCCATCAAGTTTGCCGGCAAGGAGCTGACCAGACTCAAGGAACACCAGATCGTTCATTCGGGCGTGGGCCGTAAATTCCAGACCCCGTCGGTGTTTGAGGACCTGACCGTGTTCGAAAACCTCGAAGTGTCTTACCCAAAGGCTCACAGCGTGATGGGGGCGCTGGCCTTCAAGCGCGACAAGGTGGTCATTGAAGCCGTGGAAGAGGTGGCGGAAACCATCTTCCTCACCGACGCCCTGAACGAGCCGGCGGCCTCGCTCAGCCACGGCCAGAAGCAGTGGCTGGAGATCGGCATGCTGCTGATCCAGAAGCCGGATTTGCTGATGCTGGACGAGCCGGTGGCCGGTATGTCGGTCACGGAGCGGAAGAAAACCGCCGAGCTGCTCAAGGTGATCACCAAGGACCATACGGTTCTGGTGATCGAGCATGACATGCAGTTTGTCGGCGACATCGCCGACCGGGTCACGGTCATGCATCAGGGCAAGGTTCTATCTGAAGGGTCCATCGAGCACGTGAAGGCGGACCCGAAAGTCATCGAAGTCTACCTGGGGCACTGATCATGCTGAGCGTCAAAAATCATTCGGTGGCCTATGGCCAGAGCACCATCATCGAGGACCTGAACCTCGATGTGGAGAAAAACGAGATTGTCGCCGTGGTGGGTCGTAACGGCATGGGCAAGACCACGCTGATGAAATCCCTGGTGGGGATGACGCCGACCAGGGGCGGAGAAGTCAGCCTCGACGGCACCAATATCTCCAACCTCAAGAGCTTCCAGCGGGTTCGTGCCGGGATCGGTTTTGTGCCCCAGGGGCGGATGATTTTTCCCACCCTGACGGTGCGGGAAAACATCGAGACGGCCTTGGCGGCGGTGGGCGAGAAGAAGGTGCCCGAGGATCTGTACGAGCTGTTCCCGGTGCTCAAGGAAATGCAGAGCCGGCGCGGCGGCAACCTATCCGGCGGCCAGCAGCAACAGCTGGCCATCGCCCGGGCCCTGGCCACTCGGCCCAAGGTGCTGCTGCTGGACGAACCCACCGAAGGCATCCAGCCCAACATCATCAAAGAGATCGCCAAGACGTTGCGGAAGATTCGCGATGAGCGCGGGCTGTCGATTGTGGTGTCGGAGCAGGTGCTGAGCTTTGTGATGGACGCGGCGGACCGGATTCTGGTGATCGAGAAGGGCGCCATCGTGCATGAAGAGAACCGGGCCGACGCGGACCAGGACAAGATTGCCAGCTATCTGGCCGTTTAGTTTGGTGCAAGCCGCTGCGGCGGGGCACTTCTTCCGAAACACGCCGTGAATACATCCATGTAGTCTCGGATGCGGCATCCCTGCCGCATACGGTTTCGGAAGAAGTGCCCCGCCCCATCGGCCCAAAATTCTGAGTAAGATTTTCGGGAGAGTAACTTATGAGACACGGTGATATTTCCAGCAGTAACGATACCGTTGGCGTGGCGGTGGTGAACTACAAGATGCCCCGCTTGCACAGCAAAGACGATGTGCTTGATAACGCCCGCAAGATTGCCGAGATGATAAAGGGCATGAAAGTGGGCCTGCCGGGTATGGATCTGGTGGTGTTTCCGGAATACAGCACCATGGGCATCATGTACGACAACGACGAAATGATGGAGACAGCTGCCACCATTCCGGGGGACGAAACCGCGATCTTCGCCGCCGCCTGCCGTGAAGCCAATACCTGGGGTGTGTTTTCACTGACCGGCGAGCGCCATGAAGACCACCCCAAAAAGGCGCCATACAACACGTTGGTTCTGATCAACAACGAAGGCGAGATTGTCCAGAAGTACCGCAAGTGCATTCCCTGGTGCCCGATCGAAGGCTGGTACCCCGGAGACACCACCTACGTGACCGAAGGCCCCAAGGGCATGAAGATCAGCCTGATCATCTGTGACGATGGCAACTACCCGGAGATCTGGCGCGACTGCGCCATGAAGGGGGCGGAGTTGATCGTGCGCTGCCAGGGCTACATGTACCCGGCCAAGGAACAACAGGTGATGATGGCCAAGAGCATGGCTTGGGCCAACAACTGCTATGTGGCAGTGGCCAACGCCTCTGGCTTTGACGGTGTCTATTCCTACTTCGGGCATTCCGCAATCATTGGTTTTGATGGCCGAACCCTCGGAGAATGTGGTGAGGAAGACATGGGCATACAGTACGCCCAGCTTTCGGTTAGCCAGATCCGCGATGCTCGTGCCAACGACCAGTCCCAGAACCACCTGTTCAAGCTGCTGCACCGCGGTTACACCGGCGTGCATGCATCTGGTGACGGCGACAAGGGTGTGGCTGACTGCCCGTTTGAGTTCTATCGCACCTGGGTGATGGACGCGCAGAAGGCGCAGGAAAACGTGGAAGCCATGACCCGCAAAACCGTGGGCACCGCCGAGTGCCCGGTGGGGGAACTGCCGTTCGATGGCAAGGAAAAATCCGCAGGGGCTTAAGCCCGGGAGGCGTTGATGCCGTTTATCAACGAACGGCTGGAAGCCAACCGGGAATCCATTGAGAAGGACCGGGCCGCCTCAGGCCCGGTTCGTGCTTCCCGGTTCCGCTTCGAGCCCGAAGCCGTGATGGCCCGCCTGCGGGACAAGATTGTGGGCCAGGATGAGGCCCTCGCGGCCATGGAATCCATGCTGGTGCGGGTGAAAGCCGATATCGGTGAAGAAAACCGGCCGCTGGCGGTGCACCTGTTCCTTGGCCCCACCGGGGTGGGTAAAACCGAAACCGTGCGCCTGATCGCCGAAGCCATCCACGGCAACCGCGATGGCCTGTGCCGCATCGACATGAACACCCTGGCCCAAGAGCATTACGCCGCAGCACTCACCGGCGCACCGCCGGGCTATGTCGGCAGCAAGGAAGGCCACAGCCTGTTCGATCTGGACAAGGTGCAGGGCTCGTTCAGCAAGCCCGGCATAGTGCTGTTTGATGAAATCGAGAAAGCCAGCAAGGAAGTGGTCCGCACCCTGCTGAATGTGCTGGATACCGGCCGGCTGGTGTTCCCCTCCGGCAATCGGGAGATCGACTTCCGCAACACCCTGATCTTTATGACCAGCAACGCCGGGGCGCTGGATGCCGAGGCGCACGAACAGACTTATCAAAGCGGCTGGCGACGCTGGCTCGGGTTCTCCCCCGGAAAGGCCGAAGCCATAAGGGATACCGCCCTGCGCCGGCATTTCGATCCGGAATTCCTTAACCGTATTGACCAGATCCTCACCTTCAATCGCCTCACCGAGAACTGGCTGGAGGCCCTGCTGGACATCGAGCTGGCGGGCCTTAACCGCCGGCTGGCCAAAAAGCACGCGGAGCTGTCGTTGTCGCCGGAGCTGCGCGCAGAGCTGTGCCGAGGCTACGACGCCCGCTATGGCGCCCGGGAAATGCTGCGGGCGTTCCGGCAGCGCCTGGAACCGGCCGTTGCCAGGGCGTTGCTGGCGCATCCGGACTGCCAGCGGTTTGAAGCCAGCTTGGAAAACAGAGAAGTGACCGTGCACCAATACGTCGAATGACGTAGGCACCGGGGGCATTTCGCGAATACCTCCCCGGCGCCGGATTTCGGATAGTGAAGCTGTTACCTAAACGTGCAAGCCAATAATTCCAAGGAGCCTCCGCTATGGCTGAAACCATTATCAAGATCGATCTGAACAAGTCGGCCTACGAGAACGACAAAATTCACAACCGCTGGCACCCGGACATCCCTCTGGTGGCGACCGTCAAGCCGGGCGATGATTTCATCGTGGAGTGCTACGACTGGACGGGCGGACAGATCAAGAACGATGACAACGCCGACGACGTGCGCGACGTGGATCTCAGCCAGGTGCACTTCCTGTCTGGCCCGATTGGCGTGGAAGGCGCGGAGCCCGGCGACCTGCTGGAAGTGGACATCCTCGACATCGGCACCTTCGAAGAGAGCCAGTGGGGCTTTAACGGCTTCTTCTCAAAGCAGAACGGCGGTGGCTTCCTGACCGAACACTTCCCTGAAGCTCAGAAATCCATCTGGGACTTCAACGGCATGTTTACCAAGTCCCGCCACATCCCCAACGTGGAATTTGCCGGCCTGATTCACCCGGGCCTGATCGGGTGTTTGCCGTCCAAAGAGCTGCTGGACACCTGGAACAAGCGTGAGGCCGGACTGGTCGCGACGGATCCCGAGCGCGTACCGGAATTGGCAACCCTGCCAGACGGTTCAACCGCTCACATGGGGAAAATGACCGGTGAGGCCGCCAAGGCCGCCGGTGCCGAAGCAGCCCGTACGGTTCCGCCCCGTGAGCACGGCGGTAACTGTGACATCAAAGACCTTTCCCGTGGCTCCAAGGTGTACTTCCCGGTGTACGTGGACGGTGCCGGCCTCTCTGTTGGCGACCTGCACTTCAGCCAGGGCGACGGTGAAATCACCTTCTGTGGCGCCATCGAAATGGCCGGCTGGATTCACCTGCGGGTGAATCTGATCAAAGACGGCGTGAAGAAGTACGGCATCAAGAACCCGGTGTTCAAGCCCAGCCCGATCAAGCCCCGTTACGATGATTACGTCATCTTTGAAGGCATCTCGGTGGATGAAGACGGCGGCCAGCATTATCTGGACGTGCACGTGGCCTATCGCCAGGCCTGCCTGAACGCCATCGAATACATGACCAAGTTCGGTTACACCAAGGCCCAGGCCTATGCGATTCTCGGCTGTGCACCGGTGGAAGGCCACATCAGTGGGGTGGTGGACATCCCCAACGCCTGCGCCACGCTCTGGCTGCCAACGGGCATCTTTGATTTCGACATCAACCCGTCGGCGGATGGTCCCCAGAAGAAAGTCAGTGGGGGCATGGATGTGCCGCTGTCGAAAGACAAGGAGTAAGCGCCATGCCTGTGTACGACTACAAGTGCCGGGAGCACGGCCTGTTCAATACCCTGGCAACCATGGACGATGCAGCCAAGCCGGCGGAGTGTCCGACCTGCAAGTCGCTGTCGCCGCGAGTGATCATGCTGCCATCGCACATTGCGGGCATGGACCCGGCGAAACGCGCGGCCGAAGAGAGAAATGAACGCTCTCGCCACGAGCCCGTGTTTTCTACCGCGGATCGGAGAGCACACGACAAGGAGCACAGCCGCAGCTGCGGTTGTGGTTCTCTAAAACCCGGCAAGTCCATGCTGTTCTACACCGCCGACGGGAACAAAATGTTCCCTTCCATGCGACCCTGGATGATCAGCCACTAATCAACCGATATTGAGTCGGTCACGTGTTTGGCTCCTTAGGGGGCCTTTTTTATTGCCCCGCCTTGTCCCTCCTGAATATCGTGTATATAGTGTTTTCATCCTTGGTCAAACACCAGATGTTGTTTTTTTGAGCATCTTGGTATCGGGAATCCGGTGAGACTCCGGAACTGACGCGCAGCGGTATTGGGGAACAAGCGGGGCATCAAGACACTGGCGCAAACCGGGAAGTCGCCACGCAAGGCCGAATCGAGAGATTCACGCCCCTGAGTCCGAAGACCTGCCAGGGAATATCACTGCACCTTCGCGTATAAGGTGAGCAGAGTCGTAGGTCGGACCTGTGATGAGACCGCTCCGACTCTCTGCCTACGCGAAGGTGAAAGGAATCAACGCGTATTCAGGAGAACTCACATGTCTGCCTCTGCCCTGGCTGAACCCCAGCCTGCCTCACAGTCTCAAACCGCATCCCTACAGGTCATCAAACGCAACGGCACCCTCGTTGGTTTTGATCCGTCCAAGATCAGTGTTGCCGTCACCAAGGCTTTCCTCGCCGTGGAAGGCGACAAGGCCGCCGGGTCCGCCCGCATCAACGATGCTGTGCACCGGATCACCGAACAGGTGGTCCAGGCCATCAGCCGTCGCCTGAAAGCTGGCGGCAAGGTCCATATCGAAGACATCCAGGACCAGGTGGAACTGGCCCTGATGCGGGCAGAGGAACAGAAAGTTGCTCGCGCGTACGTGCTGTACCGGGAAGAACATGCCCGAGAGAGGGCCTTGAACGCGCCCGTGGAAGCCCATCCACACCTGACGGTGAAAAAAGCCAACGGTGACATCGCGCCCCTGGATCTGGGCCTGATGAAGCTTCAGGTGGAACAGGCGGCGACCGGGCTTGAAGGTATCGACTGTGATTCCCTGGTGGATGACGCCCTGACCAACCTTTATGACGGCATCGCCGAGGACGACGTACTTTCCGCCCTGGTGATGACCGCCCGCGGCCGCATTGAACGGGAGCCTGACTACAGCGCCGTCACTGCCCGCCTGCTGCTGGAGCAGCTGCGTCTGGAGAACGTGGATGCTCTGGGCCTGCCCCGGGAGCTGCCGCTGGCGGAGGTTTATCCGCAGGCGCTGGCAAAATTCATCCACGCCGGTATCCGCTACGAGTTGCTGGATGAAGCCCTGGCCGCCTTCGATCTGGAGCGCCTGGGGGCCGCCATCAAGTCCGAACAGGATCTGCAGTTTGGTTTCCTGGGCCTGCAAACCCTGTACGACCGCTACTTCCTGCACTGGAACGGCGTGCGCCTGGAGCTGCCGCAAGTGTTCTTCATGCGCGTCGCCATGGGCCTGGCCCTTCGGGAAGATGACCCGAATGCGAGGGCGATCGAATTCTACAACCTGCTGTCCAGTTTTGATTACATGGCCAGCACACCCACGCTGTTCAACAGCGGTACCCGTCATTCCCAGCTGTCGTCCTGCTACCTGACGACGGTCGGCGACGACCTGGAGAACATCTACGGTGCCATCCGCGACAACGCCATGCTTTCGAAATGGGCCGGTGGCCTGGGCAACGACTGGACCCCGGTGCGGGCGCTCGGATCCCACATCAAGGGCACCAACGGCCAGAGCCAGGGCGTGGTGCCATTCCTGAAGGTGGTCAACGACACCGCCGTGGCGGTGAATCAGGGCGGTAAACGCAAGGGCGCGGTTTGCGCCTATCTGGAAAGCTGGCACCTGGACATCGAGGAATTCCTGGAACTGCGCAAGAACACCGGCGACGAACGCCGCCGCACCCACGACATGAACACCGCCAACTGGGTGCCGGATCTGCTGATCGAACGCATGCGCGAAGACAAAGACTGGACCCTGCTCTCCCCAAGCGACGCGCCGGACTTGCACGATCTCTACGGTAATGCCTTCCGGGAACGCTACGAGCATTACGAAGCGCTGGCGGCGCAGGGCAGGATCAAACTGTTCAAGAAGATTCCCGCCAAGCAGCTCTGGCGTAAAATGCTCACCGTGCTGTTCGAGACCGGCCACCCCTGGATCACCTTCAAGGATGCCTGCAACCTGCGCTCTCCCCAGCAGCACCGGGGCGTGGTGCACAGCTCCAACCTGTGTACCGAGATCACCCTGAACACCAGCGCCGATGAAATCGCCGTGTGTAACCTGGGTTCGGTGAACCTGGCCGCCCACATTCACAACGGCGAACTGGATGTGCAGCGCCTGGAACGCACAGTAAACACCGCCGTGCGCATGCTCGATAACGTCATCGACATCAACTACTACGCCGTGCCCCAAGCCAGAAACTCCAACCTCAAACATCGCCCGGTGGGTCTTGGCCTGATGGGCTTCCAGGACGCGCTGTACCAGCTGGGCCTGCCGTATTCCAGTCCGGAAGCGGTGGAGTTTGCCGATGTCGCCATGGAACAACTCAGTTACTTTGCCATCCGCGCCTCCGCCACGCTGGCGGGTGAGCGCGGTGCCTATGAAACCTATGAAGGCTCCCTGTGGCATCAGGGCATCCTGCCCATCGATTCCATCAGCCTGCTGAAAGAAAATCGCAGGGACGGTGATCTGGCCCTGAACACCAACGCCCGGCTGGACTGGACACCGGTGCGGGAACTTATCGCGAAAAACGGCATGCGCAACAGCAACGTGATGGCCATCGCCCCCACCGCCACCATCTCCAACATCGTGGGTGTGTCCCAGTCCATCGAGCCGGCGTACCAGAACCTGTTCGTGAAATCGAACCTCTCCGGCGAGTTCACGGTGGTGAACCCCTCACTGGTCCGCGACCTCAAGGCCGAAGGCCTTTGGGATAACGTGATGGTCAACGACCTCAAGTACTTCGACGGCAGTGTGCAGCAGATTGACCGCATTCCGAATGAGCTGAAAGCCCGCTACGCCACCGCCTTCGAGATCGATGCGAGATGGCTGGTGGAGGCTGCCGCCCGACGCCAGAAATGGCTCGACCAGGCCCAGAGCCTCAACCTGTACATGGCCGAGCCCAGCGGCAAGAAACTGGATGCCCTGTACCAACTGGCCTGGGAGCGTGGCCTGAAAACCACTTATTACCTGCGCTCCCTGGGTGCCACCGGCGCCGAAAAAACCGCACCCGTATCCGCGCCACAGCCGCAGGTTTGCAGCATCGATAATCCGGACTGCGAGGCCTGTCAGTAACTGACTTTTTTAGCCACGGACACTCACGGACCCACACGGACGAAAAAACATCTTTGTCTTTGTCCGTGGCAAATCAAATTAAAAGGAGCGAACAATGCTGAACTGGGACGACGAACCAAAAACCGAAACCAAGGCCGTCAATCCAGACGCCCCGGCCCCCGTCAACGTAGACGACAAACGCGTCGTCAACGGCGAAACCGATATCAACCAGCTGGCACCCTTCAAGTACCCCTGGGCCTGGGAGTACTTCATGAACGCCAACAAGAACCACTGGACGCCACTCGATGTGAACATGGCCCAGGACGTATCCGATTACCACCACCGGCTCACAGCGCCGGAAAAGCACGTTTATGAAAACGTACTGGCCTACCTCACCACCTCCGACATCCTCGCCATGCGCAACATCGGGCTGGCGGTGATGGAGAAGATGAGCGCGCCGGAGTTGCAGATCTACCAGGCCCGGCAGGTGTATGAAGAAGCCATGCACACCTGGGCCTACCAGCACTGCATCGAAACCCTGAACCTGGACCAGAGCGAGATCTACAACCGCTATCGGGTGGTGCCTGCGATCAACGGCAAGATCAAGATCGCCAACCGCCGATTGGACGCCGCCATGCGCCCGGACATGAACCTGCGCAACAGGGACGACCTGCAGGAATTCATCATGTCCTACCTGTTCTTCGCGGCGGTATTCGAAGGCACCTGGTTCTACAACGGCTTCAGCCCCATCTTCGCTCTGCAACGCCGGGGCCTGATGCGTGGCACCGGCGAACAGCTCCAGTACATTCTCCGGGACGAAGCCATGCACTTTTCCTTCGGCTTGAAGGTGGTGAATCAGATCGTGGAGGAGGAAAACATCCGCTTTGACCCGAACGCCGTGCGCGAGATGTGGGACGAATCCGAAGCCGCAGAAAGTGCCTATGCCAACTACATCCTGCGGGATCCGATCCTTGGCTACTCCGCGGAGTACCACACGGAACAGTTTCGCTTTGTGGCCAATCGCAGAGCCAGAACCGTGGGTCTGGAAGAGCCGTTCCCCGGCGCGAAGAACGTCTCACCGTGGCTGGATGAGCAGGCGACCCTGCGCAAGGAGAAGAACTTCTTTGAAACGCGGGTGATTGAATATCAGACCGGGGCGCAGTTGGAATGGTAGAGTCAGTGGTCCGGAGTTCAGCGACAGGAGCGTGCTATTGGCCTCAGCCCAAAATATGAAACAACTTCTCGAAAATAAACCGTTTATATTGATGGAAGCCGCAATCGTTGAGCAGCTGCGGCGCTCTGGAGAGGTACGTCTTCATGACACGCTGGTAAATGCGCCGTTGATATATGACCCTGCTGCCAGAGAAATCATGAGCGCCATCTACCTGGAGTACATGAGGCTGGCGCAGAGTAAACGTTTACCAATTCTCGTTTGCACACCTACCTGGCGAGCCAACCGGGACAGGGTGTATGAATCCGATGTCAGCAATACCGTCAATTTGGACGCGGTTTCATTCATGCGAGAACTTCGCGACTCACAAGGTTATTGCGATGCGTCTGTGAAGATTGGCGGAATGATCGGATGCAAGAACGATTGCTATCAGCCCGATGAAGGGTTGTCCGCTCTGGAGGCCCAGCATTTTCACACATGGCAAATCCAACAGCTGACCAGCGGAGGCGTGAATTTCCTGATTGCTGAAACGCTGCCGAATGTTCAGGAAGCGCTCGGTATAGCAAAAGCCATGGAGGTGACAGGTGTTCCGTACATTATCAGTTTCGTCATCTCCAGAGATGGCCGAGTACTGGATGGCTCGAGTCTGGAGGCCGCAATTGACCTTATTGATTCCGGTACCAGCCGGCCGCCTCTTGGCTATATGGTTAATTGTGCCCATCCGTCCTTCCTGTGCCCGGAACATCAGCCGGGCGACATTTTCAATCGATTGGTCGGCTACCAGGCCAATGCTTCATCACTTGATCACTGTGATCTGGAAAAGGCTGATGAATTACAGGCCGACGATGTAATTGAGTGGGGGCAGCTGATGTTAACCCTCAACAACCTCTATGGATTGAAGATATTCGGGGGGTGTTGTGGAACCAGTGTCGAGCATCTGCAATACCTGATAGAAAATATGAAAAGCTGACAAACCCGCCAACTCTGGATTTCGCCATTTCCGGTGGGTTTGAGGCTCTATTAGGCTTTCCAATTTATGGGGGATGGTTAAACCAATTATGAATGTGGATAAAGCAAAAAAGCGTATCGAAAAGCAGGTCAAGAAAGGCTTTAATGGCTATCCCCTGATTTCGCTGGAGTACTTTGGCAAGACGGCTGAGTCTGCAACGGACGTCGTTATTTCATTCACTCTCGAAGAGAACGCCGAACCACAGAAGCAAAAGTTTGTGAGTGAAAGCGATGCTCGAGAGGACGAGACAATCCAATCGACGCTGGTGAAGATTATTGAGCGATCGGATGCCAAAACCGTTGCTGAAATCGAGGGTGTTTCCATCCTCGAACAGTAGTGGCCCCAGAGGTTGGAAATCTCCAGTCAAAAGGTCTAGTTTTATACACAGGGAGGGCCAGATGATGAGTCAGAACCCTGTCCAGTCGAGAGGCTTGCCGACCGTAGGTGCCTGATCGACCTGGCTACCGGGTGCGGTTGAAATCCAGCAACCTTTCAGGGAAGGGGGCAGCCATGGCACGGGACACAGACGATGAACGATCCCGGCCTCCCGAGGACTGCCACAGGGCGATCCGAGTGCGAACGCTGTCCCTTTGGCTGGTACTGGTGCTGGTAAACACAACCTTGGCGAGTGCTGAATCCCGGAAGCAACCTCAGGGCGGGCTTCAGGAGCTCGCCGGTGAGCTGAGCGGATGGATAGCCCTTCATACCAGCTACCTGGAACCGGCACCGCCGGAAATTCTGCTGGAAACCCAGGCTGGTCTGCAGGAGCTGTGTTTTCCGGGCTTTACCCATGATCTTCTACCGCGTATTCGAGGTGCCTACGACGCCCGATCGAATACCATTTATCTGAATACCGACTTCGACACCGACAGCGTCCTCGATCTCAGTTATCTTCTGCATGAGTTGGTGCATCATTTTCAGACGCAAAATCTTTCGCTCCCCAGCAGGCGCCAGAAGCCGGTAATGGAGGCCGAGGCGCTTCGAATGCAGCTGCTTTGGCTTGTGGAAAACGACGTGACCGATGCCATGACGAAACTGGGCGTCGACGAAAGAACGCTCCGCATGCTGGAGGCCTCGCCGAGATAATGTCGCATCGGGGCCCGGACCATAGAGTCAACAGGCAGAATCCGGCGTCTTCTGTTAAGTTTAGGGAAGCACATCCGATCCCAGGGAGACTGCCATGTTTGTTGCCGAGAAAGCCACCGGGCACCTGATTGAGGTGCTGGACACCAATGCCCTGTTTGATCCTCATATGACGGCGGTGCAGGGTAGCCTCCACTATGGTGAGGAAGCCCAGGATCCGGAACCGTATCCCAAGTCCGAGTTGGTATTCCCCTCCGGCGAGCCGTTGCCTGTGTGCTGGACGGACCCTGATTACCGCCGCCGGCGTTAAGTCCCGGAAATTTCCGCTTCTTTTTTGATCGAATTTGAAACCGCCGTAATGTTTCTGTACGCTTTATGTTAATTGAACGTTCAATTAATAAAACGTGAACCGGAAAACAGCGAAGCCACCATGCCGATTGTTGGAGTAAAAGACACACGCAAACAGCAGTTGATCGAAGCCACCATGGCCTCCATCGCTGAGCTGGGAATGCAGAACACCACCATTGTGAGCATCAGCAAGCGGGCGGGGATGTCCTCGGGCATCATCAGCCATTACTTCGGTGGCAAGCAGGGGTTGATTGAAGCGGCGTTGCGTTACCTGCTGGATCAGTTGGGTAAGGAATTGCGGGAGCGCATGGCGAGGACCGACCGCTCTCCCGAGCAGCGGCTGAACTGCATCATCGAATCCAACTTTTCCGAGTTTCAGCGCTCGGCGTTGGCGGCGAAAACCTGGCTGAGCTTCTGGGCTCGTTCGATGCATGAGCCCGGGCTGAAGCGTTTGCAGCAGATCAACAATGCCAGGCTGTACAGCAATCTGCGTTATTCCTTTGCCCAAGCACTCCCGCCCAAGGCGGCGACAGCCGCCGCCCGGCAAATGGCGGCAATGATTGATGGTTTCTGGCTGCGCAGCGCGCTGAGCCTGGATCCGGCGGAGAGCTTTGAGGCCGGCGAGCGGCTTTGCAAGAAATTTGTCCACGAGACACTGGCTCAGGCGACAACCTGAGCATTATCAGATTGAAACGGCCTACAAGGCCTGAAGACACCGAACCGAGGTTACCTACTGATTATGTCTGAATATCTTCCTGTTGTTCAAAATTTTGTGCATGGGCGTTTCCTGGCCAACCGCACCGGTGAAACTTTCCCGGTGATCAATCCCGCCACTGGCCAGGCCATTTACGAAGTGGAAGTGGCCGATGAGTCTGTGCAGCAGGCTGCCATTGAAAGTGCCCGTGCGGGGTTCGCGGAATGGTCGGCAATGACCGCCATCGCCCGCAGCCGGATTCTTCTGCGGGCGGTGGCGCTCCTGAGAGAGAGGAATGATGAGCTGGCCGCGGTGGAAGTGCGGGACACCGGCAAACCCTGGCAGGAAGCGGAAGCGGTGGATGTGGTTACCGGTGCCGACACTCTCGAGTTCTTTGCCGGCCTGGCGCCGTCCATTGAAGGCAATCAGCAGGATCTGGGCGGCGATTTCTACTACACCCGCCGGGAGCCGCTGGGCATTTGTGCGGGCATCGGCGCCTGGAACTACCCGTTGCAGATCAGCTGTTGGAAGTCCGCTCCGGCGCTGGCCTGCGGTAACGCAATGATCTTCAAACCCTCGGAAGAGACCCCGATGGGGGCCGTGAAGCTGGCGGAGATCTTTGTTGAGGCCGGTGTGCCGGCGGGCGTATTCAACGTGGTGCAGGGCGCGGCGGAAGTTGGCCAGTGGCTTACCCATCACCCGGAGATTGCCAAAGTATCGTTCACCGGTGAGGTGGCCACCGGCAAGAAGGTGATGGCTGCTGCGGCTTCCACACTCAAAGACGTCACCATGGAGCTGGGCGGCAAGTCTCCGCTGATCATCTTTGACGATGCCGACCTGGAGAACGCGATCTCCGCCGCTATGGTGGGCAACTTTTATACCCAGGGCGAGATCTGCACCAACGGCACCCGGGTGTTTGTTCACGAGGATCTCTACCCGCGCTTTATGGAGCGCATGCTGGAGCGCACCCGCAAGAACATCAAACCGGGCGATCCGATGGATACGAACACCAAC
Source organism: Marinobacter guineae (assembly GCF_002744735.1). Taxonomy (GTDB): domain Bacteria; phylum Pseudomonadota; class Gammaproteobacteria; order Pseudomonadales; family Oleiphilaceae; genus Marinobacter; species Marinobacter guineae. The sequence goes on from NZ_KZ319340.1 coordinate 834,109, forward strand.
TTCGGTGCCCTGATCTCCGAAAAACACCGGGATCTGGTGCTGGATTATATCGCCAAGGGGCTTTCTGAAGGTGCCACCCTGAGCCATGGCGGCCGGGCTTTTGAGCCTGAGGATTCCAAAGGGGGCTATTTCGTGGAGCCCACCATCTTCACCGATTGCACCGATGACATGACCATCGTGAAGGAAGAGATCTTCGGCCCGGTGATGTCCGTGCTCACGTTCTCCAATGAAGACGAGGTGATTGCCCGGGCCAACAATACCGATACCGGTCTGGCCGCTGGCGTGTTTACCAATGATATCCGCCGGGCCCACCGGGTGATTCATCAGATCCAGGCAGGCATTTGCTGGATCAACAGCTACGGCGCCTCCCCGGCGGAAATGCCAGTTGGCGGCTACAAGCTCTCCGGCATCGGCCGCGAAAACGGGCGCGAGACAATTGCTCACTATACCCAGATCAAGTCCGTTTACATCGGAATGCAGGATCTGGACGCCCCGTTTTAATTCCGCAGGCCGCACAGGAGAACGCGTATGACAGAAAACCGATACGACTACATCATTGTGGGTGCGGGTTCCGCCGGTTGCGTGCTGGCTAACCGGCTCACCGAGGACGCGCGCCACCGGGTGCTGCTGCTGGAAACCGGCGGCAGCGACAAGAGCATCTTCATCCAGATGCCCACCGCCCTGTCCATTCCCATGAACACCAAAAAATACGCCTGGCAGTTCGAGACCGAGCCGGAGCCTTTTCTGGACAACCGGCGCATGCATTGCCCCCGGGGCAAGGTGTTGGGCGGCTCATCGTCCATCAACGGCATGGTGTATGTTCGTGGCCATGCCCGGGATTTCGATCAATGGGATTCCGAGGGTGCTACCGGCTGGAATTATCGGAACGTCTTGCCGTATTTCAAGAAGGCGGAAACCTGGGCCTTCGGTAGCGATGACTACCGGGGCAACAAGGGCCCGCTGGGCGTGAACAACGGCAACAACATGCAGAACCCGCTTTATGAGGCCTTTATCAAGGCGGGTTCGGATGCCGGTTATTTCGAGACCGGCGATTACAACGGCGCCCAGCAGGAAGGTTTCGGTGCCATGCACATGACGGTCAAGAACGGCCGTCGCTGGTCCACCGCCAACGCCTATCTGCGCCCGGCCATGGAACGCCCGAACCTGACTGTGGTCACCCATGCCCTGGTGCACAAGGTGCTTTTGGATGAACAGGAGGGCAAAACCGCCACCGGAGTCCGTTACGAGCAGGGCGGCAAGGTGCACGAGGCGAAGGCCGCAGAGGAAGTCATCTTGTCTGCCGGTTCGATTGGCTCACCGCATCTGCTGCAGCTGTCCGGCATCGGCAAACGCGAGGTGCTGGAAAATGCCGGCATTGACGTGCAGCACGAGCTGCGGGGCGTGGGCGAGAACCTGCAGGACCACCTGGAATTCTACTTCCAGTACCGCTGCAAGCAGCCCGTCTCTCTGAACGGCAAGCTGGACTGGTGGAACAAGCTCAAGATTGGCGTGCGCTGGATCCTGCGTAAGGACGGGCTGGGGGCCACCAACCATTTCGAGTCCTGCGGCTTTATCCGGTCCAAGGCCGGTGTCGAGTGGCCGGACCTGCAATACCACTTCCTGCCGGCCGCCATGCGTTATGACGGCAAGGAAGCCTTCGACGGTGATGGCTTCCAGCTGCATATTGGCCACAACAAGCCGAAGAGCCGGGGCTATGTGCATGTGCAGTCGGCCGACCCGAAGCAGGCGCCGACCATCCGCTTCAATTATCTGGAACACGAAGCCGACCGGGAAGGTTTCCGGGATTGTGTGCGCCTGACCCGGGAAATCATCAACCAGCCGGCTATGGACGAATACCGCGGTGCTGAAATCCAGCCCGGGATTGAGGTTCAGACCGACGAGGAAATCGATGCCTTTGTTCGTCAGGCGGTGGAGAGCGCCTACCACCCGTCCTGCACCTGCAAAATGGGCACTGACGAGCTGGCAGTGGTGGCCCCGGACACCCGGGTGCACGGCATCCGCAAATTGCGGGTGGTGGATTCCTCCATCTTCCCGACCATACCCAATGGCAACCTGAATGCGCCCACCATCATGGTGGCCGAACGGGCCGCCGACCTGATTCGGGGCAGGGAGCCCCTGCAACCGTCTGATGCGCCTGTGGTGATGGACGACCAATGGCAGGTGCGGCAGCGACCGGGACAGGCAAAGCGCGCGCTGGCATAGCGCGTCGTCATCCCACCCGGGCGTGCAATGCGCCCGGGGTTTTGCAAGCCCTCAGGATTTCCCTATCAGCGAGGCGGTGTTCTGCCGTTATCGGGCGCCGGATAGGCAAGTCCTGGGTTTGTGTCCGATTCGAACGAGCAACAGCTTAAAAGTAGAGGAGGAACACCCATGCTGTTCATTACTATGAAAGAAAGTAACCGGAGGGCGTTATGACACTCTGGTTATCAACAGGCCTGATCTTTACCTTCGCCACCATTGTGCTGATTATGTACAAGTGGTGGGACGTGCAGTGCATCGGTGTGACGCCCGTCCGCACATTTACCTTTATTGCCATTCTGTTCACCTCGGGGCTCGACGTGGGGCTGATCATGTTCCCGCTCACCGAGTTCGGCGGCTATGGCAATCTCACGGAGAACCCGGAATACAGTTTTGCCAATCCCCTGGCGATTGAGTTCGGTTATTGGGCCTTCCTGATCTGGGGCTTTTATTTCCTGACCTGCTTCTATTTCTGCATCATCGAACCGAGAGTGAAGTTTTTCGAAATCCCGCTCGTGAAGGTCATCAACAACGTGGTGATCATCGGTACCTGTGCCTTCACGGCCTACTTGCTGCTGGTCAACCTGCCCTGGTACCTGCCCCAAATCGGAGACGGTGAATCGGTGGTGCCCTCGTTTTATCTGATTGTGCTGGCCTCCATTGCCCTCGCTGTGTATTCGAGCAGTAAGATCAAATACGTGCGTATTCTCAGCATTGGTTCGAGCGTGCTCTTCATTGCTCTGATTGCGGTCATGTGGGGACGTGCGTTCCTGATGGGGAACGGCAGCCCGTCAGACTTCCTGAACACCGTTGGGCTGATCGGCGAATACTTCACCAACCTGCACCAGTTCATGCTGCCGCTGAATGACTACCATGAGTTCTACCTGTTCTGGTGGTTCTCCTGGAGCATCATGATTGGCCAGTTTACGGCGCGTTTTGTCAGTGGTGTGCGGACCTGGCAGTTGCTGATCGCCATGCTGGTGGTGCCTTCCATCGCTATTGGTACGTGGTTTACCATTCTTTATCACTATCACGCAGAGGGCATGAACATTGCCGGCTTCATTAATGTTGCGATGATTACGGTGGGGGTTCTGATGGTTGTGAACTCGCTGGATTCCCTGATCCGGCTGTACACCGACAACCTCAACCTGACGGCGAAGCGGTTTGGTCAGGTGCCGTATGTGCTCAGCAACCTGGTGGCCATGTGTGGCCTGACCCTGCTGTTCCAGCTGGATTTTCTGCGGATTCAGTGGGTAGGGGCATTGGTCATTGGTCTTTATTTCGCCTGCTTTGTCTACATCCTGACGAAGAAGCGGATGGAAGTGGCTGCCATCAAAGCGTCACCGGAAGAGAATATTCTCGACTTCCATAAGATTGAACTTGCGAGTTAGGCCCCCATATATAGGCAGAGCCTATCTTTGGTTTGGGTATTATCAATTTTATCCGGACGGCCAAAATCCGTAAGGTGAGGACCGTCAATTCACCAACCTGTGAATCCATCAACAAGGAGTTATCTTTAATGGGTATTATTAACAGCGAGATTAAGCCGTTCAACGCCACTGCTTTCAAGAACGGTGAGTTCGTTGAGATCAGTGACGCGGACGTAAAAGGTAAGTGGGCTGTCTTTTTCTTCTACCCGGCCGACTTCACTTTCGTGTGCCCGACCGAGCTGGGCGACGTTGCAGACAAGTACGAAGAGCTGCAGAAGCTTGGCGTGGAAGTGTTCTCCGTGTCCACCGACACACACTTCACGCACAAGGCGTGGCACGACAGCTCCGAGACCATCGGCAAGATCAGCTACTACATGGTCGGCGACCAGACCGGCACCATCACCAACAACTTTGGTGTTATGCGTGAAGGCCAGGGCCTGGCAGACCGAGCTACCTTCCTGATCGATCCGGATGGCATTATTCAGTCCGTGGAAATCAGCGCTGAAGGTGTTGGCCGTAACGCTGACTATCTTATGGATAAGGTGAAAGCTGCTCAGTACGTGCGCAAGCACCCAGGCGAAGTATGCCCGGCCAAGTGGAAAGAAGGCGAAGCAACACTGGCTCCGTCTCTGGACCTGGTTGGCAAGATCTAAGCGCCTCCCCGAGAGACGCCCAAGAGCAAAAAACCCCGGATTTTCCGGGGTTTTTTTGTGTCTGGGGAAACGGCGGCTCAGAGCGCGTCGAGGATGGTTTCGGCGCTGGTCTGGTCCAGGCCCTGGGCATCGATGTTCAGAAGCTCCACGGTAACGTCGTTCACAATCATGGCGTAGCGCTGGCTGCGAATGCCCATCTGGCTGGCGGTCCGGTCCTGGGTCAGATCCAGGGCTTTGGCAAACTCGCCCAGGCCATCGGCCAGCATGACGAGGTCTTCAGCATTGTGGGCCTTGCCCCAGGCGTCCATCACGAAGGTGTCGTTGACTGACGTGCAGATGATGCTGTCGACGCCTTTCGCGCGCAGCTTGTCGGCGTTCACCACAAAGCCGGGCAGATGGGCCGCTGAACACGTGGGCGTGAAAGCACCGGGTACCGCAAACAGCACCACTTTTTTGCCGGCGAACAGTTCACTGGTACGGACCTTTTTCGGGCCATTTTCGCCCATTACCTGGAGTTCGATGTCTGGCAGGGTGTCACCGGGCCGAATTGGCATTGCCCTGATCTCCGCTATTGTCGTTATTAAAGTAATTCGCGCCCCGGGCCTTGAGGCGATAGAACTCCTCAATGACGTTGGCCATGGCTTCCGGGCAATAAGGCCGCAGACCGCTGAGAACAAGGCGCTTGGTAACTTCACCGACGGTGTTTCCGTTTGCAGTCAGTTGGTACTCCAGCAGAACGCTGCCCCGCTTTCCGGCCGCATCCAGCGTCGCATTGTGCAGCTCAAGGCCTGGTGATGGCAGGTCCAGGTTGTCCAGGGCCAGGCTCATGCTCTCGTACATGACCATCGGGCGGTCTGGATTGAACATCACCCCGTTTGACTCCATTAAAGGCTTGAGAGTATGAGGGAAGTTCTTGCCGGAGGCCGACACATAAGTGAGAGTAATGTCCTCGATCAGTTGCTCGTCCCGGGTCCGGGCACCGCTGCGGATTACTTCGATATAGACCTTCCCTGCGTCATCGCAGACATCAATAGTGCTCTCGCTTTCCACAAACCGCAGCGGCACACCTGCGCCGAGCAGACTGCGGAATCTGAAGGTCATGTGTTCCGAGAGCCCGAAGCGGGCCAGAATAATCGCGAAAAGCAGGTCCCCGGGAACGCAGAAGCGGCGGGCATCCGGATCGTGGATAGGGTTGAAGTCCCCCGCGACCTCTTTGGCGAATTGACTGGCCTGTAGGGCTGAGATGACTACGTGTCCGTCCTCGACGGAGTGGAAACGGTCTAGAAACATGCGTTGCCTATTCTGGGTCCCAGAGAATGATGTTGCGACGTCCTTTTCACATGATACGTGTACAGGCTTCGGGTGGATATGCGCTATTGGTCAAGCTCCGGGAACCTCTGACAAATCGGCATAGCAAGGACCTATCAAACAGTTTGGGTCAATTAATTTGAGCATTGGCTGGCCAGCCCGTATCTTTGCACCATCTTCGCTTAGCGACCGTTTCACATTCGGATACCTCGTTTCAATATCTAAAGGAGAAGTACAACTATGTTGGATGCCAACATCAAGGAACAACTGAAGGCGTACATGGAAAAGCTGCAGCAGCCAATCGAGCTGGTGGCGGCCTACGACGACAGCAAGAAATCCCAGGAACTCCGGGAGCTGCTGGAAGAACTCGAGCCGATGTCTTCCAAAATCAGCCTGCGGACTGAAGAAGCCGTGGATGTGCGTCGTCCTTCCTTCGCCATCAACCGGATTGGCTCCGATATCGGCGTTCGCTTTGCCGGCATTCCTATGGGCCACGAGTTTACCTCTCTGGTCCTGGCCCTGCTGCAGGTCGGTGGCCACCCGTCCAAGGCGTCCCAGGATGTGATCGAGCAGATCCAGGCACTGGACGGCAGGTTCGAGTTTGAAACCTACTTCTCCCTGTCCTGCCAGAACTGCCCGGACGTGGTTCAGGCCCTGAACCTGATGAGCGTGCTGAACCCGAACATCAGGAATACCTCCATCGACGGTGCCCTGTTCCAGGATGAAGTGGAGCAGCGGGAAGTCATGGCAGTACCCAGCGTTTACATGAATGGTGAGCCATGGGGCCAGGGTCGGATGACCCTGGAAGAGATCGTCGCCAGGCTGGACACCAGATCTGACGAGAAAGAAGCCGAGAAGATCAACCAGAAAGACGCCTTCGAAGTGCTGGTGGTTGGTGGTGGCCCGGCTGGTTCCGCTGCCGCGATCTATGCGTCCCGTAAAGGTATCTCAACGGGTATTGCGGCCGAGCGTTTTGGTGGCCAGGTGGCGGACACCATGGGCATCGAGAACCTGATTTCCGTGCCCTACACCGAAGGCCCAAAGCTGGTGGCTGCCATGGAGCAGCATGTGAAAGAGTACGACGTGGACATCATGAATATGCAGCGTGCCGAGAAGCTGATTCCGGCGGCCAAAAGGGGTGGTCTGCATGAAGTGCGCCTTGCCAACGGCGCTTCCCTGAAAGCCCGGAGTCTGGTTCTCTCTACCGGTGCCCGCTGGCGCCAGATGGGTGTGCCGGGTGAAGAGGAATACCGCAACAAGGGTGTGGCCTATTGCCCGCATTGTGACGGCCCCCTGTTCAAGGGCAAGCGTGTGGCGGTGATCGGTGGCGGTAACTCCGGCGTGGAAGCGGCCATCGACCTGGCCGGAATCGTTGGCCACGTGACTCTGATTGAATTCGGTGCCGAGATGCGCGCTGATGAAGTGTTGCAGAAGAAACTGCGTAGCCTGAAGAATGTGGAAATTGTAACGTCCGGGCAAACAACGGAAATTACTGGTGAAAACGGCAAGGTCAACGGCCTGGACTACAAGGACCGAAATTCCGGTGAGCAGCATCACATTTCCCTGGAAGGCGTGTTCGTTCAGATCGGCCTGGTGCCGAACACCGAGTGGCTGAAAGGTGATATCGAGCTGAGCCAGCACGGCGAGATCATTGTGAATGACCGCAATGAAACCTCGATTCCGGGGGTCTTTGCCGCCGGCGACGCCACCACCGTGCCTTACAAGCAGATTGTTATTTCCATGGGGGAAGGTTCCAAGGCAGCTCTGAGTGCCTTCGACTTCCTGATCCGCAACTCCGTGGATGAAAGCGAGAACGAAGCGGCGTAAACGAAGTCGAAGCCGACTGATGAGAGAGGCACCGGAGCGATCCGGTGCCTTTTTGTCGCAGGCAAACCCGCATATTTAACAAGGTTTTTCTGGCCACTGTGAAACGACCTTGCCATACTGCGAAACCTGTATAAAAAATGCTCACTTACTGGTCGTCACGGACTGATGCGCACGTTATGAAACGCTTTCTTTACACCTTCTGCGCGCTATTGTTAGGCGCCGGTTCCCTGACTGCGCCAGTGATGGCGGATTCGGATATCCGGCTGGCCGTTCCGGATATAACCAGCCTCCTGACCGAAAATCAGGACGGCGTGTACCAGAAAATCCTGCATCGGGCCCTGCAAGCCACAGAGGTGGGGGTGCGTGAGAGCTTTTACCCCTACAAGCGGGCCATGCTGATTTTTGAGCAGGGCGATGCGGATTGCATTTACTCCTTCACCGAAGTTCTGGTGGAGCGTTTGGGCGAGGACGCCATCATTGCGAGCTTCCCCCTCGGCAAGTTCAGTTACTACCTCTTTACCTCGAAAGGGAGCAAACCTGTCGGCTCTCTTGAGCGCCTGGAGGGTAAGGCCGTGGGCGCGGTCATTGGCCACGAGACCTATCTGGACAAAGTTCTGGATAACCACAACATCGATGTGATCTGGTCTAAAAGTGACGCCCAGAATGTGGCCATGCTTGAGCATCAACGGTTCAGCGCCATGATTGCCGCCGTTCCCGACATCCTGCCTTTCCTGGACAAGCTCAGCTACGAGCCCGAGCAACCCCTGCTCGAAAGTTACGACCGGTTGACCTGCCACAATACGGAAGAGAATCGTGCCTTCCTGGGTAAGCTGTCTTCAGAAATGAAGCGCCTTAAGGAAGAGGGCGTGTACGAACAGCTGGCGGGCGGTCTCTATGTTGAGTTTGAAAGCGGCCCTCTTGCCACCGAAGCATCCTCCGCTAACTGAGATGTCTGCTCTGGTGGAATTCAGGATTCACTCCAGATCCGCTTCCAGACTTCCGGCCACCGCCGGCTCTTGTCCCGACTCCGGGAAAAGGTGGGGGTAGGCGCTTCGTATACCATCGACAATGAACGCATGAGGCACATCGTCAAACACGCCGTGGTCGTTGATGTACTCCATGTGCGCCTGGCCGGATTCCGTGTACTCCTGGAAGACTGAATCGTGGATACCATCAAATGCCAGAGGCTCCAGGCTCATCAGCTCGCAGAGTTGCCGGTTGAACGCGGGGGTGGCTTTTACCCAGTGCCCGTTCAGGTATAACTCGATAAAGCCGTGCATCCGGAAGATATCCGACTGTAGCCATTCAATCAGCTTCGGGCTGGACAGGTGGTTGCGCACATCCGCCAGGCCCAGCCGGCTGGGAACACCGATGGAACGGGCGGCGGCACCCAACAGAACCGCCTTGGGAATGCAGTAGGTCTCACCACTTTCCAGGGCGTAGCTGGCACTGAAGGTGTCCGGATCGGTCTGGAACACATAGGGGTTGTAGTTGATGCTGTCCCGGACCGAGAGGTAGAGCGCCTTGACCTGTTCCACAGGCTCCGCTGGTACGCCTTCCAGCTGTGCTTCAATCCAGGCCTTTAGCTGCGGCTGGTCGTAATCAAAGAAGGCCGTTGGCTGGAGGTAGCGTTCCATAGGTGTTTATCCGGTTTCGGGGGTATCGGGCCTTGATCGTGGCCAATTAGCAACCTACGGGCAATGGCCATTTCCGCCAAAGCCATTGCCCGCATCGATCAGGCCTTGCCTTCAAATCCCTGCATTACATTGACCGCGTTCACGCCGATGGCGTCCACGTCATAGCCACCTTCCATGGTAAACACGGTCGGCAGGCCCAGCTGTTCGATGCGCTGGCCGAGTGACAGGTAGTCGCCCGAGACCAGCTTGAAGAAGGAAATCGGGTCGTCCTCGAAGGTGTCGACACCCAGCGCTACCACCAGAGCATCCGGTGCGAATGCCTGAATCCGCTCACAGGCTTTTTCGAGCCCCTGGCTCCAGACACTGTAGGGCGTATTGGGCGGATAGACGATATTCAGGTTAAAGCCTTCGCCTTCGCCTTCACCCGTTTCGTCCTCAAACCCGAGGAAGTGCGGGAACACCAGGTCCGGGTCGCCGTGCAGACTGATGGTCAAGACATCGCAGCGATCGTAGAAAATCGCCTGGGTGCCGTTGCCGTGGTGGAAATCCACATCAAGCACCGCCACCTTGCCGTAGCCCTGGTCCCGGAATGCCTGGGCCACGATGGCCGCGTTGTTGAAAAAGCAGTAGCCGCCAAACACATCAGCGTGGGCATGGTGCCCCGGTGGGCGGCACAGGGCGAAGGCGGCGCGCTCGCCACCGGCGACCAGTTTCTGGGCGGTGAGGGCAACATTGGCCGAGGCCCGGGCCGCCTCCCAGGTGCCGTCCGAGATGGAGGTGTCTGCTCCGAGGCTGTAAAAGCCGATACGCCCGTCGATATCCTTTGGCAGTCGGGCACGCATACCGCGCCCAACCCAGAAGGTGGGGATGGCCTCACCGCGCTTGCCCGCTGCCAGCCACTCCTTCCAGCAGCTCTCGAGAAATGCCACATAGTCTGCAGTGTGCACGCGCTTGATGGGCCCAAGTCCGAACTCTTCCGGGGCCAAGACCTCGCCAAGAGCCTGATCCTTCACCCGCGCCAGGATGGTCTCAATACGGGAGGGTTTCTCGTGGGGTTCAATCAGCAGGCCACCGTCGAGTTCGGTCTTCACGTGACGGAGGCTGTGCAGGGGTGAGAAAACGGTTTTCATGGGTCGGACAGTCCTTACTGAATGATTGCGATCACTGTGGCACACGGGAGGGCGTGGCTCAACTGCCGCAATTGTGGCAGGCTGGAGCCCTTTTCAGGGAGAGGGGATTACCGTTATGGCGCCTCATGATTTGCCGATGAGCTATGACTGATCTGATTGCGGACATGTCCCTGGTCGAAGGGCTTGGCCAGCTGTGCGGTCTGGTTGCTCTGGGATTCTGCATTGTCGGCTTCGCCAACAGGAACGACGACCGGCTGATGGTGCTGCTGATCTCCGCCAACGTCGCCTTCGCCCTGATGTTCGCCTTTTTCGAGAGCTGGACAGCGTCTGCGCTGACGGTGCTGGTGATTGTGCGTATCACCCTCGCCCGCAAGTATCAGGGCAACTGGCAGATCATGGCGGTGATGCTGGCAGTGAATCTGGTGGTCGCCTGGGTGACCTGGAAATCGGTCACGGATATCTTTCCGCTCACCGCCGCGGTACTCGGTACCGTGGGGATGTTCATGCTCCGGGGCATTCCCCTGCGGATCATCCTGGGTCTGGCAGCCACGGCCTGGATGCTGAACAACATTGTCATCGGTTCAGTGGGTGGCACTCTGGCCGAGGGTATGGTGCTGGTTACCAACATCATCACCATCATCCGGCTCTACCGGCTGCAGAAAAAGTATCCGGAATTCCGGCTAGGCGACTAAGGGACCTGATCAGGCCGGTCTGCGCGTGCTCCCAGGCTTTTCTCATGCTGCATTCTGGACTATTGTCATAGAGGTTTCGCCACGCTGAACCACCAAATTCCACCGAGAAAAGGATCCGACCATGGCCAGCGACAGTTATCATGAACCGATAGCAGAGCTCTCTGATGACACCCGGGACATGCACCGCGCAATCAGTTCCCTGATGGAAGAATTCGAGGCCGTGGACTGGTACAACCAGCGCGCTTCGGCCTGCAAGGATTCTGAACTCAAAGCGATTCTTGAACACAATCGGGACGAGGAAAAGGAACACGCAGCCATGGTGCTGGAATGGATCCGCCGCAAAGATCCCACCATGGACAAGTATCTGCGGGAGTTCCTGTTCACGGATGGCCCGATCGGCCACCATGACTAGCCAGCTTTCGATCGCGGCTTGCAGTCCGGATAGGTTTTCAGAAGTTTGTTGCCTGTCCGGCGAATGGAGTCGAGGGCCTGCACGTTCTTCCAGTCTTCCCGGTAGACCATCCCGAAACTGAAAGAGATCCGCGGAGAGAAGGGCCGCATGACCACATCGGTGCGGCCTACCAGCTGATCCGTCGCTGTGATTGGATTCATCACGCTGATCCCGACACCGTTGGCCACCATTGAGGCAATGGCGCCGATATTCGACTCGGTTTTGCCGGCAATGGAAATCGAGTGGCTGGCGGCCAGATGGAGCAGGGGGTCCGCACCGACGTTTGGCTGGTTGCTGATGACAAGATACTCGTTCTGCAAGTCCGCAATGGTGACCTCGTCCCTCTGTGCCAGCGGATGCTTCGCAGGGACCAGGCAGCGTGCCTCGGTTGTCAGCCATTCCTCGATCCTGAGCAGCCTGGAGCTTACAGGCAGTGTTACAAAGCCGATGTCAGCATGCCCCGACTCCACCTCCCGGAGTACATCGTGGCTGGACATCATGTCGAAACTGATGCTGAAACCGCGATTCACTTCCAGCAGTGTGCCAATCAGGCGGGGAACAAATCCGAATGCGAGCCCCGGAATCGCAGCGATGCGCAGGCGAGAGGTGCCAAACTCTTTCAGCGCCAGGACGCTGTGCCGCAGTTCCTCGATATTCCCCATCAGGCGCAGAATTTCCTCGTAAAGCTCATGCGCCTCGGGTGTCGCCACCAGTCGGTTTTTCTCCCGCAGGAATAACTGAATTCCCAGGTTTTCCTCCAGCTGAGCCAGTGACCGGCTCACCCCGGACTGGGTGATGCCGAGCGTCCGTGCAGCCTGCGAGGCACTGCCGGCTTCCAGCAGGGTCTTGAAGATCGCCAGCGATTTCAGGGAATGAATGTTTACGTCAGGCATGATTAAAAGTCATCGAATCCGGTAAAAAAATCATATCTTGAAATACTCTTACATATCTTTCTAGACTGCAAATCAACAACAGTACAACCATAACGGATTGCAACATGTCATCTTCTCCTCTTTTCTACCAGGCCGGCCCGGCCATGCCTGAAGTCTCCCACGGACGTGGCGTCTATCTCTGGGATACGGACGGCAAGGAATATCTAGATGGCTGCTCAGGTGCCATTTCCTGCAACCTGGGGCACCACCATGACGGTATCCGTGATGCCATGCTGGCGCAGTTGGACCGGGTGGCTTTTACCTATCGCACCCAGTTCGAGAATGCACCGGCCATGGCATTGGCTGAAGAACTGGTCACCATGACTAACCGGGACCTGGAAAAGGTCTTCTTTGTGTCCAGCGGTTCGGAGTCGGTTGAATCCGCGATCAAGCTCGCGCGCCAGTATTTCGTAGCCCGTGGTGAATCCCATCGGCGACACTTTGTCTCCCTGCGCCCGTCTTATCACGGAAGTACACTTGGCGCGCTCGGCGTGACCGGCTATCAGCCCCTGGAGGCACCCTTCGCTGACATTACCCAAGCTTCCATCAAGGTGCCCGGACCGGATTTCTATCGCCACACCGAGGGGGATGACGACGCCCATATCCGCAAAGTGCTCCGGGAAACCCGTGAACGGATCGACTCTGCCGGTAGCGAAAGCATTATCGCGGTGGTTCTGGAGCCGGTCGGTGGTGCCAGTACCGGCGCCCGCATGGTCAGCCAGGCCTACCTGGAAGGCATCCGCAAGCTGTGTGACGAGATTGGTTGTCTGCTTATTTTTGACGAAGTCCTGTCTGGCGTCGGTCGCACCGGCACCTGGTTTGCCTATCAGCACTGGGGCGTTGCGCCGGACCTGCTGACCACTGCGAAGGGCCTTGGAGCCGGCTATTACCCGGTGGGTGCACTGCTTTGCCGGGAGGACATTGTCGATACCGTCATGGCCAATGGAGGGTTCCAGCATGGCCATACCTATGCCGGCAATCCGTTGGCCTGCGCAACGGGTCTGGCTGCCGTGGAAGCGATACGGAACGAGAAGCTGCTGGATAACGTTGTCGCCCGGGGTCAGCAGGTGCGCGAAGGCCTAGAGGCCCTGAAAGCCCGTTATGACTTCGTGGGCGATGTTCGCGGCATCGGACTGCTCTGGGGCGTGGAGCTGGTCATGGACCCGGCGACCAGGTCGCCGTTTCCTGCGGAGGCCAACCTGTTTGCCAGTGTGACCGCCCTCGCCAAGGAAGAGGGACTGCTGATCTACCCCCGCCGGACCCTGGACGGGCTGGCCGGTGACCATTTCCTGATCAGCCCTCCGCTCAACATCTCCGAACAGGAAATCACGATACTGCTGGAGCGCCTGACCCGGGCCCTGCAACGTCTTGAAAGCGAAGTGGTGGCGCCCCTGGCCGCCACAATCGCCGAACCCAATGCCCAAAGCACCATAGGCTGATCTCGCATGACACTGCTGAACCAGAAATACACGTCCGTCGAAGATGCCATCGCGATGATTCCCGATGGTGCTTCCATCATGGTCGGCGGCTTTGGCTCACCGGGCACCCCGTTCGCCTTGCTGGACGAACTGCTGGCCCAGGGCCAGAAGGGACTAACCCTGATCAAAAACGACGCCAACGAGCCGGATATCGGGATCGGGCGGCTGATCCGTGCGGGTCGTGTGGATCGCCTGATCACCTCGCACATCGGCCTGAACCGTGTGGCGATTGAAGAAATGAACCAGGGTCGGCTGGCGGTGGAAATGTATCCCCAGGGCCTGCTGGCGGAGAAGATCCGCTGTGCCGGTGCCGGCCACCTCGGCTTCCTGACCGACATCGGGCTTGAGACCGAGATCGCGCAGCAACGGCGTGAACTGGAGCTTAACGGCCGCAAATGTGCCATCGAGCCCGCCATCACTGCGGACTTTGCCCTGATTCATGCGGATGTCGCCGATACCTACGGCAACCTCGCTTACCGGGGCACGGCAATCAACTTCAACCCCCTGATGGCCATGGCTGCGGACAAGGTGATTGCCCAGGCCTTCCGGGTGGAGTCACCGGGAGGCCTGAAACCCGAAGCCGTTCATACGCCCTGCGCCTTCGTTAACCATGTGGTCCGGGTCGATCCTGCCACCAGTGAACAGGGGATACGTGCCCATGCCGTCTGATCAGGAAAGAATGCTTGCCCGCGCCGCCAGGGAAATCCTGCCCGGCCAGATAGTGAACCTGGGTATCGGTCTGCCGACGCGCTTGTTTCATTACATGCCCGAGGATCTGGAGGTGCTGGTGCACTCCGAGAACGGCGTGCTCGGCTGTCAGCCTCTGGGACTGGGCGTGGCCCCGGACTACGAGCTGATCGACTCCGGCGGAGCCTACATCGGTACCCGTCCGGGTGCCAGTGTGTTCGACAGTGCCCTGTCCTTTGCCATGATCCGGCGCAGCCGCGTGGACGTGACTTTCATGGGCGCGTTCGAGGTGGATCAGCAGGGCAACCTCGCCAACTGGAAAATCCCGGGCAAATTCTCTCCGGGTATCGGTGGGGCGATGGAACTGGCCCAGAAAGTCGAGAAGCTGGTGGTGCTGTGTTCACACAACGACAAGCACGGTAACCCGAAGATTCTCAAACAATGCAGATTGCCGCTCACAGCCCCCCGGTGTGTCTCGCTCATCGTGACCGAGAAGGCGGTAATGGAAGTGACGGAGAAAGGGCTGGAAGTGATTGATCTCGCAGATGGTGTGGATGTGGAAAGCTTGCGCGCTGCCACGGAGGCCGAGCTGATCATTGATGAAAGCCGGCTCGGGAGATTCTGATGCTGACCGCCATCGAACAACGCATTCTGGATTGTTGTGATGAGCTCATGGGCGACACCGTGGAGCTTACCCGTGAACTGGTGAGGGGGTATAGCGTTCTCGGCCGCGAGCACAGCGCGCTGGAAACCATGGAGAGCTGGTTCCAGCGCCTGGATTTGCCGGTGGAACGCGTGGCGCTGGATGCCCCCGGTTTCTCGGAGCATCCCCATCGCGCCCCCACCGAATGGTCCAGTGAAGGCCGCTACAACGTCGTTTCCCGTCTTAATCCCTCCTCCAAAAAACCGCACCTGATCTTTAATGGCCACCTGGATGTGGTGCCGGCTGAGCCGACCGATATGTGGACCCGGTCACCCTGGGAGCCTTGGGAGAAGGATGGCTGGCTGTATGGTCGTGGCGCCGGTGATATGAAGGCAGGCATTGCCGCGATGGTGATGGCGGTCGAGGCGGTGCGCCAGGCCGGCGTGGAGATTGATTTCCCATTGACGTTGCAGACGGTCATCGAGGAAGAATGTACCGGCAATGGCGCACTGGCCTGCCTTCATCAGGGCTACACCGGCGATTTTGTGCTGATTCCCGAGCCCTTCGGCGCCCAGATCTACAGTGGCCAGGTGGGCGTGCTCTGGTTCCGCATGCGCATCGATGGGGTGCCGGCTCACGTACTGGACACCAGGGCCGGTCGCAATGCCATCGAGACGCTTCAGACCTACCTGCCAGCGTTCAAGGCACTGGAAGAGGAAATCAACAGCCTGCCGCGTCCTGCGCCCTACGAGGCCAAGGCGCATCCGTTCAACCTGAGCATCGGCAAAATCGAGGGCGGCAACTGGGCTTCCAGCGTACCCGCTCACGCCATTCTGGAAGGCCGGGTTGGCTTCCCGCCGGGTACATCGCCCGATGAAATCATGACCCGGGTGCGTCAGGTGATCGCCGACCACCACCAAGCCCTGGGTGATGGCTCCCCGGAGCCACGCGTGGAGTTCCATGGCTTTCGCTCCGAGGGCCATCTGGTGGATCTCGAGACCCCAGGCATCCGGCTGCTGTCCCGGTGCCACGAGGATCTCGTGGGGGAGCCTCCGGCCCATTACCTCTCGACCTGTACCACCGACCTGCGGGCCTTTCATGTCTCTGGTGGCATCAACGGCACCTGCTATGGCCCCGTTGCCCAGCGCATCCACGGCGTGGATGAGTGTGTCGATATCGAGTCAATTCGCCAGGTTCTGACTACCTATGCCCTGTTCCTCAGTCGCTGGTCCACCGATACCGAATCTGCAAGGAGCGTGCTATGAACGACGCGTATATCGCCGACTTCGCCCGCTCGGCCTTCACCCGTGCCCATCCCCGCAAACCCGAGGTCGATGCCTGGTCCGGTCAGCGCGGCGACGTCCTGTTGGGCCAGGTAATTGACGCACTACTGGATCGCTCCGGGGTGCCGGGAACCGCGGTCGAAGATTTGAGTGTAGGCTGCGCATTGCCGGTCAAGGATCAATGGAGTTTTGGCGGCCGCTACCCCCAGTGGCTGTCCGGAGTGGGCATCCAATGCCCATCCCGTCAGATTGACCAGCAATGCGGTTCCGGCCTGGCCGCACTGCGTTCCACTGCACGGGAGATCCAGACCGGGGCGATCGAAACCGGCCTGGCCGGTGGTTACGAGAATATGTCCCGCGTCCCGATGGGCCCCAGCCTGTTCCAGGAGGGGGTGTTGACCGTCCCGGAGCCCCTGCAACAGAAAGAGCTTGATCTGACGGTCGCCATGAATATGGGCCTGACCGCCGAGCGGCTGGCGCGGGAGACCAGGATAAGTCGTGAGGAGATGGACGCCTTCGCGGTCCGGTCCCATCAACGGGCGGCCCGGGCCGAGCAGGACGGCTGGTTTGCAGGGGAGCGTCTGGCACTCAGGAATCCGGCCGGTGCCCTCGTCGCCCAGGACGCCAACATCCGACCGGACACCAGCGCTGAGCGCCTCGCCGAACTCAAGCCCGCATTCTCCGAGGACGGCCAGGTGACGGCCGGCAACAGTTCGCCACTGACCTCTGGAGCTGGTGCGGCACTGCTGATGTCCGAGGCCGCGCTGAGCCGGTTCGGTCTGTCGCCGATTGCCAGACTTGTGGCGATTGCCGACTGCGGCGTAACGCCCGAATGCATGGGCGCCGGCGCGGCGGTGGCGGCGAAGCGTGTACTCAAGGCCGCTGGCCTGAGCGCCGGTGATATCGGAGCCTGGGAAATCAATGAGGCGTTCAGCGCCGTGCCGCTTTACGCCATCCGTTCTCTGGACATCGACCCGGAGCGGGTAAACATCTTCGGCGGCGCCCTGGCGCTCGGACATCCATTGGGCGCGACAGGCGTTCGTCTGGCGGGCACGCTGGCGCGCACCTTGCAACACCGGAGTGAACGCTACGGATGCGCAGCGGCCTGCATTGGTGGCGGCCAGGGGATCGCGATGATTATCGAGCGGTGCTGACCTTTGCAGCTACAACGGCCAACAAGGATTAAACAATGACGTCGTTTTTTGAAAACCTGATATCCACCTTTCCGGCTTTTATGGAAGCCGCCTGGATGACTCTGCGCCTGACCGGGGTTTCGCTGGTCCTGGCCCTGGTCATCGGGCTGATTTTTGCACTGATAAAGGTCACCGGTGTCCGCTGGCTGGGCCTGATCTACAACGGGTATGTGGGCATTATCCGTGGTACGCCGCTGATCGTTCAGATCATGTGGCTGTACTTCGGCATAACCAACATCGTTGTGCTCTCGGCTTTCTGGGCCGGCACCATCGCCCTCGCCATTCACAGCGGTGCCTATATCGCCGAAATCTTCCGTGGCTGCATCCAGTCGGTGGACAAGGGGCAAATGGAGGCTGCGGAATCCCTGGGAATGAAGCGGGCTCTGGCCATGCGTCGGGTGATCCTGCCCCAGGCTCTGAAACGGGCCATCCCACCGCTGGGTAACCAGTTCATCATCGGTCTCAAGGACTCGTCGCTGGTGGCTTTCATTGGCATCACGGAAATCTTCAGCCTGTCCATGGATAACGCTGCCGTGACCTTCAAGCAGCTTGAGTTCTACACCATCGCAGGCCTGTATTACCTGGCCATGGTCGCCATGGTCACCTTTGTTCTGAGCCGCGTTGAAAACCGGATGGATACAGCCAAATGATCAAAGTCGAGCAACTCCACAAGTACTTCGGTGACCTCCACGTTCTCAAGGGTGTCGACCTTGAGGTGGCCCCCCAGGAAGTGGTGGTCATGATCGGTGCCAGCGGGTCGGGCAAGAGTACGCTGCTGCGCTGCCTCAACTTCCTCGAGATGAAGAACCAGGGGCGCATCCTGATTGATGGCAAGGAAGTGGACCCGGCCACCACACCCTTGAACAAGGTGCGTGAGCACGTCGGCATGGTGTTCCAGCATTTCAACCTGTTCCCGCACATGACCGTGCTGGAAAACGTCATCGAAGCGCCGGTCCACGTCAAGAAGGTCCCTCGGGCCGAGGCCCTCAAGCGCGGCCGGGAATTGCTTGAAAAGGTCGGCCTTGGTGACAAGGGCGACGTCTACCCGGAGAAACTGTCCGGCGGGCAGAAACAGCGCGTGGCTATTGCCCGCGCTCTGGCGATGGAGCCGTCGGTCATGCTGTTCGATGAGCCCACATCCGCCCTTGATCCCGAACTCGTAGGCGAAGTGCTTGAAGTCATGAAGAGCCTGGCCGCCGACGGCATGACTATGGTGGTGGTGACCCATGAGATGGGCTTCGCCCGGGAGGTCGCCGACCGCGTCGTCTTCCTGGATAACGGGCAGATTGCAGAGCAGGGGGACCCGGAAACCTTCTTCAGTAATCCCCGGCACCCCAAAGCGCAACAGTTTCTCAGTCGGGTGCTGTAAGCCATGAGTATCGCGATCCAGGCGCTGGAACCGCGTTTTATCGATCAGCTGGCAGCCTGGCACCAGGCCCAGTGGTATCACCTCGACGACTCGGTGAACGAGGCCGTCCGTCGGAAACGGCTCGCCGAGCACTGTGACACCCGTTCGCTACCGGCCACCTTCGTTGCCCTCGAGGACGGCGAACTGGTCGGCAGCATCTGCCTGGTGGCACATGACACGTCGGATCGGCCGCAGTATTCGCCCTGGCTATCGCGAATCTTTGTGGCACCGGAACACCGAGGCAAGGGGGTCGGCAAGGCCCTGATCGACCGGGCCAAGGCGGAAATGCGTCGACAGGGCCACGACGCGCTTTACCTGATCACGGAGGATAAGGGCCCTTATTACGCCCGGATGGGTTGGATAAACGTCGAAAACTACAAACTCAACGACCACCCAGTGGAAATTATGAAGATCTCATTGCACTGATCTTCTTCAAAGAGAGGGGAACACGATGAAAAAACTGATCCGTAACTTGATTGGGGCGACCAGTGCGCTGGTCATCGCCGTCACCATCAACATAACGCACGTGGACACCGCGAAGGCCGCCGATAAAGAGGTCTTTACCTACGCCATGACCGGTCTTTATCCGCCCTTCAGCTTCCGTCAAAGCGGCGATCTTTACGGTTTTGACATGGAGGTCGGGCAGGCGCTGGCCGAGGAAATGGGTATGCAGCCGAATCCGGTCTCCAATCCCTGGCAGACCCTGATCGCGGCACTCAAGTCGGATCGCTTTGATGCCATTATCGGCAGCATGGCCATCACCGAGGAGCGCCTGAAACAGGTGAACTTCACCGATCCGTACTACAGCTCCGGGGCTCAGGTTTTCGTCAGCACCGATAATGACGAAATCACCGAGGTTGAGGGTATCCGTGGCAAGACCATTGGCGTTCTGGTTTCCAGCAGCTTCGCCAAGGCCGCCCGCGAGTACAGTGACAACATCACCACTTATACCGACGACGTCACTGCGCTGCGGGATCTCACCGTGGGTGGTCGCGTGGACGCGGTGATCACCGATCAGCTGATCGGCGAGAATGCCATCCTGAACGCCGGCCTGGAGGTCAAGCCGCTGGGCGATCCGATCTACGTTGATGACATCGGAATTGCGGTCAACAAGGGCAACGAGGCCTTTCTTGAGAAGCTCAACCAGGCTCTGGCAAAGATCAAGGCTAACGGCAAGTACGAAGAGATCAGCGAGAAGTACTTCGGTCGCAATATCGCCGAGTAAGCATCCACCTGAGCGAGCGAAAAGCGCCGTCGGGTCGGGGTGAGTTACCCCGACCCGACCTTATTAACACAGCGCTTCAAGTGCCCCTTCAATTACATTCAAGCCTTCCTCCAGAACCCAATCCTCGACCGTGATCGGTACCAGAATACGAATGGTGTTGCCGTAAAAACCGCAGGACAGCAGGATCAGGCCATGCTCACGTGCTTTGGCGCACACTGCCCCGGTGAGGGCAGGATCGGGATTGCCATCGCTGTCGAGCAGTTCGAAGGCGGCCATCGCCCCCAGGTTGCGGGCATGACCCACCCGGTCAAAGCGTTGTTCCCACGCGGCAAAACGGTCGGCCAGTTTTTCTCCGAGTACGGCACTGCGTTCGAGGATATTTTCTTCCTCGATAACTTCGATCACTGCCAGTGCAGCTGCGCAAGAGAGCGGATTGCCACTGTAGGTGCCGCCAAGGGAGTTGGGGCCAGAGCCGTCCATCACTTCGGCCTTGCCGACCACCGCTGACAGAGGCATGCCGTTGGCCAGGCTCTTGGCGGTGGTGAGCAGATCCGCCTCGATGCCACTGTGTTCCAGAGCAAAGAGCTTGCCGGTGCGGGCGAAGCCGGACTGTACCTCATCCACGACCAGCAGGATGCCGTGCTCATCGCAGAGCTCACGTAATGCCCTAAGGTAGGCCGGGGAGGCGATGTAGAAGCCGCCTTCACCCTGCACCGGTTCAATCACGATGGCCGCGGTCCGGTGTGGAGCGATATCGGTCTTGAACAGGGTGCGCAGGGCTTTCAGTGACGCTTCTTCACTGACGCCATGAATCGGATTCGGGTAGGGCGCCCGGAAAACATCGCCGGGCATCGGGCCGAAGTCGTTCTTGTAGGGTAGCACCTTCCCGGTCATGGCCAGGGTCATCATGGTGCGGCCGTGGAAGGCGCCATCAAAGGTAACAATGCCGGTGCGACCGGTGGCGGCCCTGGCAATCTTGATAGCGTTCTCCAGCGCCTCGGCGCCGGTGTTGACCAGCATTGCCTTGCGCTTGGGGCCTCGTACCGGCGCCAGCTGGCAAAGCTTCTGGCAGAGCTGGACGTAGGGCGCGTAAGAGATGACTGCGGCGCTGGTGTGCATGACCTTGTCCAGCTGCGCCCGGACGGCGTCGACAATTTTCGGATGGCGGTGACCCAGGTTGAGCACGCCAATACCGCCGGCAAAATCGATCCAGCGTTGGCCGTCGGCATCCCAGAGTTCGGCATTCTGGGCCCGATCGGCAAATTCGGTAGTGGGAGTCGCCGCGCCGAACGCGACGTACTCTTCTTTCAGGGCGTTGAGTTCTGCGTTGTTCATGGTGTTATCTCTCGTAAGTGTTGCGTGATGTCATGCACAGGAGCCTGCCCGGGCACCCATTACAGGCCGCCCAGGCAGACGTACTTGAGTTCGGTGAATTCATCCAGGCCATGGTGGGAGCCCTCGCGCCCGAGGCCGGATTCCTTCACCCCGCCAAACGGTGCCAGTTCGCTGGAGATCAGGCCTTCGTTGACCCCCACCATGCCGTACTCCAGGCCCTCGAGGGTGTGCCAGATACGCCGGTAGTCTGTGGCATAGAGGTAGGCCGCCAGGCCTGAGGGGGTGTCATTTGCCATGGCAATGGCTTCCTCGGCAGTGTGGAACCGGAAGACCGGCGCCAGCGGTCCAAACGTTTCCTCGGTGGCGACGGCCATGTCAGGGGTTACATCGGCGAGCACGGTCGGGGTGAAAAAGTTGGGTCCCAGCTCATGCGGCTGACCTCCGCCGGTTACCCGGGCGCCCTTGGCGACGGCGTCGTCCACATGACGTTGAACTTTGTCGATGGCGGACCGGTTGATGAGGGGGCCAACGGCGATGCCGTCCTCCAGGCCGTTGCCGACTTTCAGTTCGGCAACCCGGGTTGTCAGCTTCTCCAGAAAGGCGTCATAGACGCCGTCCTGCACCAGAAAACGGTTGGTGCAGACACAGGTCTGGCCGGCATTACGGAATTTGGAGGCAATTGCTCCGTCAACGGCGGCGTCCAGGTCGGCATCATCAAACACGATAAAGGGGGCGTTGCCACCCAGCTCCATGGCGGTTTTCTTTACCGTCGAGGCGCATTGAGCCAACAGTTTCTTGCCGACGGCGGTGGAGCCTGTGAAGGACAGTTTGCGCACCCGCGGATCGGTGCTTAGCACTTCGCCCACCGCGACCGGTTCGGAAGCCGTGACCACGTTGATTACGCCCTTCGGGACGCCGGCCTCCAGAGCCAGCCGGGCGAGAGCCAGGGCCGTGAGTGGCGTGGCTTCGGCGGGTTTGATCACTACCGTGCAGCCGGCGGCAATGGCCGGGGCGCACTTGCGGGTGATCATGGCCATGGGAAAGTTCCAGGGGGTAATGGCAGCAACCACACCCACTGGCTCGCGCATCACCAGTATGCGCTTGTCCGGACCCTGGCCCGGTAGCGTTTCCCCGGCCATCCGCTTGGCTTCCTCGCCGAAGAACTCGATGAACGAAGCGCCATAGGTTACTTCACCCCGAGCTTCTGCCAGCGGCTTGCCCTGTTCCAGGGTCATCAGGCGGGCCAGCTCATCGGTATGTGCAGTAACGAGCTCGAACCACCGGCGCAGGATGCCGGCACGTTGCTTGGCAGGTACGCGTTTCCAGGACTGACCTGAAAGCTCCGCCGCCGCAACCGCTGCGCGGGTATCGTCTGCATTGCATTCGGCGACCCTGGCGAGGATCTCGCCGGTTGCGGGGTTGGTGACCTCAAAGCGCTCCTCGCGCTGGCACCAGTGCTGGCCGATCAGGGCGGGCACCTCGTCATTCAGCACGCTGGTTAACAAAGGCGTATCTAGTGGAGACATGAACCGATTCCTCTCGAAAGTAACTGGAATGCCAGGCACCCTAGCAGGTACGCTAGGGCCTGGACATGAACCACTTTCGAGTTCAACTGGACCACTTTGATGTGGTCGATTCCGGCACAGGGCCCCGATGACCGAAGACCTCATACCCAACGATCCGCTCGAGAGCCTGGTCCGCCGTTACCGGCAACAGCCGAAGAGCCTCAGCAAACAGGTCAGGGCGCAGCAGTCACTGCGCCTTCTGGTCGAGCAGGACTGGCCATCAGGCCTGAAGCTGCCTTCCCACCGCCGCATCTGCAGTGCGCTGGGACTGGCCCGTAATACCCTCGCTGGGGCGATCAATACGCTGGTGGAGGACGGGCTGCTGGTGACCGGTCATGGCCAGGGCACCTGGACCCATCGGCCCCCGTCCGGATCCGTTCTGCCGGCGCGACCAGCCCTGGATGGCCTGTCCGGGCGAGCCCGTGAACTGCTCAGCCAGCCGGGGGCGGCGGAGGTCCAGAGCGGTGCCTTCGTGCCCGGGATACCGGATATAGCGCAGTTCCCCATGCGTAAATGGCGCCAGCTCTATACCAGTGTCACGGTGCCCCAGAATGCCTTACTGTTGTCTTACTCCACCGGAGGCTATGGCCCGTTGAAGCGGGCTATCCGGGACTTTCTCCGCCGCTGGCGGCATTTTGACTGCGATCCCGAGCAGATCATCATTACCGAGGGCACTCACAATGGTCTGGAACTCTGTGCCCTGGCGTTGGCAGATGCCGGCGACCGGGTGGTGATGGAGTCGCCCTGCTACTGGGGTGCACGAAATGTATTCACAGCCTGCGGACTTACGCTTGAGATGTTGCCCTGGTATCCCGGTGGGGGACACAGGGGTGAGGCGCAGCCGTCGCCGAAACTGCTATATTTCACCGGGTCCCAGCATTACCCGCTCAGTGTGCCTACCTCGCGGGCGGACAAGGAGACCCTGTCGCAGCGCCTGTCACCGGATTACATCATCGAAGACGATTATGAATTCAACGGCCAGCGCGATACCCGGCTGGTATTCGACCCGCGTTCGCAGAAGCACATCCTTGCGGGCTCTTTCTCCAAGCTGTTGTTTCCCGGGTTGCGGCTGGGCTACCTCGTGATTCCGCACCACCTGGCGGCCACGATCAGCCGGCTGCGCAGCGAGGTTTTCCGTGAAGGGCGAATGCTGGATCAGGCAGTGCTCGCGACCTTTATCGCCAATGGCGATCTGGATTTGTGGTATCAGCGCATCCAGAAAGAGTATCTGGCCCGACAACAGGTAATGCACGACCAGCTCCGCCAGGTGCCGGCCATTACGCAGCTGTCCGCTCCCAGCCACGCGATCAGTCTTTGTGTCCAGTTTGCGGATTCAGTAGACGACATCCTGATCACCAGGCAGTTGTTCAGGGAGCATTTTATTGTCAAACCGCTCAGCGCCGTCTGTGCCGCCGGAGACAGGCGTAGCGGATTGATCATGGGGGTGGGCATGCTGAACCGTGAATCGTTGAGAAAAGAGGCCATCCGATTCAGGGACGTCCTGAGGCGACTGACCGTTTGAGCATGGACCTCGTGTGGCGAGGGCCAATTTGCGAATCACGGGAACTCGTTACTGTTGAAGCATAACGAACCGGCTCGGGTCTAAACTTCAACAGAAAGCCGGCGAAACGTGCCTATTACCAGAGAGGCAAGCACAATGAGCCAACACCATTTTGACGTCCTGATCATCGGCGCCGGCGTTTCCGGCATTGGCATGGCGTGTCACCTGAAGCGCGAGTGTCCGGGCAAACCCTTCGCCATCCTGGAGCGCCGTCGGTCTCTGGGCGGCACCTGGGACCTGTTCCGGTATCCCGGTATCCGCTCCGATTCGGACATGTTTACCTTCGGCTACAACTTCCGCCCCTGGACAGGTGGCAAGGTGCTGGCCGACGGTGCTGCCATCAAGAATTATGTGCGCGAAACCGCCAGAGAGCATGATGTTGAGCGCCACATCCGCTATGGGGTGGCGGTAAAAACGGCGGACTGGTCCGGTGTCGACAAGTGCTGGAAGCTTTCTGCCCTGAATGAAGCTACTGGTGAAACAGAAAACTTCACTGCCAGTTTCCTGATCGGCTGCACGGGTTACTACAACTATGACCACGGCTATAAACCCGACTTCCCGGGGGAGGGCGATTTCCGGGGCCAGATTGTGCACCCGCAGCACTGGCCGGAGGATTTCGACTATACCGGCAAGAAGGTGGTGGTGATCGGCAGTGGTGCAACGGCCATTACCCTGGTGCCGACCATGGCGGAGAAGGCTGCCCATGTCACCATGCTGCAGCGCTCGCCCACCTATCTGATGCCCTTGCCTTCTACCGACAAGATAACCCTGGCTCTGCAGAAAGTACTGTCGGAAAAGACCGCCTACAGGCTGACCCGCGCGAGGAATATCGCCATTTCCCGTTTTCTCTACCTGCGCTCCCGAAAAAGTCCCCGGTTCATGCGGCGGCTGTTTCTCGGAATCATCAAGCGACAGGTAGCCGGCAATGCCGACATGCGCCACTTTACGCCGGACTACAATCCCTGGGACCAACGCCTCTGCGTAGTCAAGGACGGGGATCTGTTTCAGGCCATCAAAGCCGGCAAGGCATCCGTGGCCACCGATCACATCGAGTGTTTTACGGAAACCGGTATCCGTCTTAAATCCGGTGAAGAGCTGGAGGCCGACATCATCATCCCGGCCACCGGCCTTGAGATCCAGATGCTGGGCGGCATTCGGCCGGCGGTTGATGGCCGGGAAGTGGTGATGAAGGACAAGGTGATCTACAAGAACGTGATGGTCGAGGGTGTGCCCAATGCCGGCATGATCTTCGGCTACACGAATATCTCCTGGACCCTGAAGGTGGATATCGCCGCCGAGTACCTGTGCCGCCTGTTGAACCTGATGGACAGGCGCGGTTACCGAACCGTGGTCGCAAGAGACACGGAAAACAGCCGTGGCGACGATACCATTCTGGGCTCTCTCAATTCCGGCTACATCCGCCGTGCGGCTGATCGCTTGCCACGACAGGGCACCCATGGCCCCTGGAAATCCTCACAGAATTACCTGGAGGATGTGAAAATCCTGCGCTTCGAGCCGATTGAAGATGGTTACCTGGAGTTTGACGGCAAGCGGACCCACGCCAGAGCGGGCGAATCCGGTGGCTTCCTGCGGCCAATACGGTCGGCTTTGTTCGGGGCCTGATCAGTCAACGGTGGAACCAGTCGGTGAGGAACTCAACTACCAAACCGGCGCAGAATATGTCAGTCTGCGCAGCTTGTGTGCCGGCTTTGTACTCGTCATTTGATTGGCCGGACGTTCGCACCTTACAGAGACCGTTGTATGGCCTCCCGCGGAAAAACTGCAAAACGCGCCCTTTGGCATCCCGCTTTCTGGGGCTCCTGGGTTCTGGTTTTTGTTCTCTGGTTGTTATCGTTCCTGCCGATGAGCGTCAAACAGCGCTTTGGTCGCTGGTTGGGCAGACTGCTTTCCCGAAAACTGAAGTCCCGCGCCCGGGTCGCGGATGCCAATCTGGCGGCCTGCATGCCGGAACTGGATGAAACGGCCCGCAGGCAGCTTGTTGAAGATGCTTTTGTGGCGTCCGCCCGGGGGGTGCTTGAAAGCGTGCATGCCTGGTGGCGGGACATGACGCCTTATTGTGAGAGCGCTTCGGTGTATGGAACGGAGCACCTTGAAGAAGCCAGGAGGCGTGGCAAGGGTGTGTTGCTGATCGGTGGCCACTACAGCATTTTTGATTTTGCCTTGCCGTTGATCGCCTGCCATCTCGAAAAACCAGGCTACATGTACCGCCCCAATAACAATCCGGTGATTGACCGTATGATTGAGCGCGGTCGCCGTCGTCACTTCAACATCCGGCCATTTACCAAGCGACAGCTGAGACCAATGTTGTCCTTCCTGAAAGAGGGAGGGCAGGTGTGGTTTGCCTGTGATCAGGATTTCGGCAAGAAGTCCGAGGTGTTTGTGCCGTTTTTCGGAGTCAGTGCCGGCTGTATCACCTCCCCGAGCTATATCGCCCGCGAATCCGGTGCCGAGGTCATCTGTGTCAGCCACCTTCGAATGCCTGATGGCAGTTACCGGATCGTGTTCTCACCGATCCAGGAGGATTTCGGAGACAATCCGCGTAAAGACGCGGAACTCTGGAACCACTTTATTGAAACAACCGTTCGTGAGCAGCCGGATCAGTACCTGTGGCTCCACAAACGGTTCAAGAGCCGACCCGAAGGTGCTGCGACGGTCTATTAAGGTTTTTCCCGGCGTATTGCCGCCAGATGTCCTATGCTCAGACTGTTAGCAAACACTCTGGAGGATTCTATGCGCTGCGCTCTGCGATCTGTTCTGGTGGTTTCTGTCCTGCTTTTCGCCACCTTCACTCACGGCGCCGACGGCCTGGTGACCGTCAAGAGCAGTCACGACGTTAAAGCCACGGCGGACAAGCTCGAATCTGTACTGAAAGAAAAGGGCATGACGGTAATGGCCCGGGTGAATCATCAGCAAGGTGCCGAGAAGGCAGGACTTGAGCTTCGCCCAACCGAAGTGATGATTTTCGGAAACCCCAAGGTTGGTACGCCTCTGATGCAGTGTGCCCAGAGTGTGGCCATTGATCTGCCCCAGAAAGCATTGATCTGGGAGGATGAAAATGGCGACACCTGGCTGGGTTACAACGATCCGGATTACCTGAAGTCCCGCCACGGTATCGAGGGTTGCGACCCGGTGCTTGAAAAGGTGAGTGGCGCCCTGGCCGGATTTGCCAAGGCCGCCACGGAGTAATCCCTCACCCCGCACGCCGGTACGGTTGAATAATGGCGAGCCTGATTGCACCGTCCATCACGGTTTGACTGCCGTCGATTTGGAGGCTCTCAGGGGCGCGGTCCCATCATGCGTTTCAGGGCTTGTGGATTGGGCAGGCCCTGCACCATGGTGACGCTGCCGTTTTCGTCCCGGTAGAGGGTGCTGGGCGTCGCCTGTAAACCCAGTTCCTGCATCAGGCGATTGTTGGCTTTTACCTCCAGGTGAGCTGCGCTCACGCGCTCGCGATCTACCGTTATACCGCCCTGCTCGTATGAATTCTGGTGCTCGGCCAGTGCCGCTTCGGGGTTTTCGCTGCCGAGAATGGTGGCGGCTTTGGTCAGGCTGTCTTCTGCGAGAATACCCACCATGATGTGCCGCAGTTGTACTTTGCCAGCGTTGATCCACGGCTCGGCCTGCTGCCGGAATCGATGGCAGTAGGGGCAATTGGGATCGGTGAAGGTGTAAATGGTGATGTCCGCGTTTTTGTCGCCGTCGCGAACCCAGTGGCTGTCCTCAAGTTGCGGCCAGGCATTTTCGAATTTCGGGCCCATGACCAGGTCCTGGATACTGGCCTGGCTCAGGTTGTTACCGTCCTTGTCCATCAGCGTGCCCACAATCACGTGATCCCCGTCGGGCGTCAGATAGAATGCCAGGGAGCGTCCCCTCATTTTGCCGACATAACCAGTCATGCCACCGGGTGCCTTAAAACTGTCGATGACCTCCACACCCTGCTGTTCCAGTTTCTGGATGGCTGGTGGGTAGTCCTGTGCCTGGACGCTGGCTGCGCCTACGATGGTCGATAATAATGCACTCTGCAGCACGCGGCGTAGTGGGAGCTGGCTCATTGGTTCGTTACCTCTTTCGGCGATGATGGTTTGAGATGGCTGGCGTGGAAGCGTTCAAGTCCCCGGGCCAGGCTGGCTTTGGACAGTTCGCCCATGTGGCTGTCTACCAGGTTGCCTTCGGCGTTGTAGAACAGGGTGGTTGGCAGGCCCTGGCTGCCGGTAGCGCGGCCAAGTCCACCCTGGCGGTCACTGATCACATGGTCCAGATTGAGGTTCTGTTCGCTGAGAAACCGGCGAATGGTGTCCGGGTGTTCGCCCTGGTTGGCAAAGACAAAGTTGACGCCGGGGTAACGGCCCTGGGCCTCTTCCAATACCGGCATTTCACGAATGCAGGGTGGACACCAGGTGGCCCAGAGATTCACCACCATGGGTTGCCCCCGGCCAATGGTGTCCAGACTCACCGGTTGCTCACTCAGGCTGGTCAGGGCAACGTCGGGCAGGCCCCGGGTCTGGTCGTGGATCAGGGCGATCACGCCAGTGGTGAAGCCCCAGGTCAACAAGCCTGAAGCCACGGCGAAGCTCAGTGGCCGGCGGATGTTGGTGCGGCGCCAGAGCAGATAGCCGGTAAGGACCAGCGCCACCACCAGGCCAGACACCAGGTCGAAGCCGCCATCACGAATGTCGATAATGCCGAGCCAGTCATCCTGATAGTGTTCGAAGTAACGGACTACAAAACCGATCCGAGCACCTACCATGGCAGCGAGGAAAATATCGGCAAGGGCGCCGGATATCGGGAGCTTTTCCCTGCGGCCGGCCAATGCCCCGACAAGCAGGGCTACAATAAAGGCCAGAACGAGTAACAGATGTTCTATCGAAAGGCTAAAGGGACCAACGCCTACACTGAGCATGACTTCTCCAGTCATCCGGGGATTTTTCATTGCTGCAAGGCCGCTAGTGACCTGTGACATAGATGGGAGTTCCATCTTTTTGCTGAAAAATAAAAAGCATGCTACTGAAAAGCACGTATGGCTAATTCTCCGGACCTCTGTTAATGTGCCTGCATCCTGCCTCTAGGGATTCCGCAGTTTAAGGCTTTAAGCCCTCGTGCGACCTATCCATACGACCTGTCAGAGGACGTCACCCCGTTACCGGCGCGTGACTGTAGTCGTCTTTTTTTCCATGAATTTTCATGGCATCTGCCCGCATTCGCCGAGAACGGTGTTCGTGGAGGCAGAACAATCAAGAGTTGATCTTATATGAGTTTTTCTTCACTCGGTTTGTCCGAGCAGCTGGTCCGTGCCACTTCCGATCAGGGTTACGATACCCCGTCCCCCATTCAGCTTCAGGCGATTCCTGCGGTTTTGTCTGGCCGGGATGTGATGGCTGCAGCCCAGACTGGTACTGGCAAAACTGCCGGATTTACACTGCCTATCTTGCAGCGCCTGGCTGATAACCCGCGCAGCGGAAAAGGCCCCCGCGCGTTGATTCTGACGCCAACACGGGAGCTGGCAGCGCAGGTTCACGACAGTGTGAACCTTTACAGCAAATACGTTCCCACCAAAGCCGCAGTGGTTTTTGGCGGTGTCAAAATCAATCCGCAGATGATGAAGCTGCGTAAAGGCGTCGACGTTCTGGTGGCCACACCGGGCCGCTTGATGGACCTGTACCAGCAGAACGCCGTGCGCTTCAACGAAGTGGAATTTCTGGTGCTGGACGAAGCCGACCGTATGCTGGACATGGGCTTTATCCGCGACATTCGCAAGATTCTTGCGCTGTTGCCGGCCAAGCGCCAGAATCTGCTGTTCTCGGCTACTTTCTCAAGCGAGATCCGGGGCTTGGCTGAAGGCTTGCTGAATAATCCGGTGCAGGTAGAAGTTGCTGCCCGGAACACGTCGGCTGACAACATCGTTCAGTCGGTGTACCCGGTGGATCAGAGCCAGAAAACCGCGCTCCTGAGCAAGCTGGTGCGTGACAATGCCTGGGAGCAGGTGCTGGTGTTTACCCGCACCAAGCACGGCGCAAACCGCCTGACCCAGAAGCTGGAAAAAGACGGCATCACCGCCGCCGCCATCCACGGCAACAAGTCACAGGGTGCCCGCACCCGCGCTCTGGCTGACTTCAAGGCTGGCGAAGTGCGTGTGCTGGTAGCTACCGATATCGCTGCCCGGGGCCTGGACATCAAGCAATTGCCCCAGGTGGTGAACTTTGAACTGCCGAACGTGCCGGAAGATTACGTGCACCGTATCGGCCGTACCGGTCGTGCTGGTGAGAGTGGTCATGCGCTGTCGCTGGTCAGTGCCGATGAGGGCAAAATGCTGGCGGGCATTGAAAGGCTGATCAAGAAGCAGTTGCCGCGCAAGAGCATGGAAGGCTTCGAGCCGACCAATAACCTGCCATTGAAGCCGAAAGCCAAGGCAGACCCCAGCCGCGCCCGTAACGGCGGTGGTAATGGCCGGCCCGGCGGCAAGCCGAGAAGCTTCGGCGACAAGCCAGGTGGCCGAAGTGCTGGCCGGAGCCAGAATGGCGGTGGCCAGCGAGGCCGGTCAACCCAGCGCCAGAGTGCCTGAGGCAGATTAAGACAGTTCAGAAAGGCGGAGCAGATGCTCCGCCTTTCTGTTTCTGGCAGACAAAAAAAGGCGGGGCCGGAGGGCCCCGCACAGGAGAACGCACCTTCCGGCAACCCACAGACCATGGAGGCTGCCGGAGGCACGGGGATTAGAACTTGTAAGAAACGCCTACCATGTAAACCCAGGGGTCGATATCAACGTCGATGGTGCTGGTGTCTGCTTTGGTGTTGCCAGCATAGGCATTGATGGTGGCTTCGGTATCAATGTCAGCGTACCAGATAGCGGCGTTTACACCGATGTTCTCCGTGATCATATAGTCTGCGCCGATTTCGGCGGCCAGGCCGAAGCTGTCGTCAAGCTCAATGTCGGTGCGGGTAACGCCCGGAGCCAGACTGGCATAGGTATCGGTCAGTGTCTGGGTGGTCTTTTCTTCAAAGAAGTTGGTGTAGTTTACGCCAACACCCACATAAGGCTGGAATTTGCTTCCGCTGGGCATGGGGAAATACTGTACCGTGATGGTCGGTGGTAGATGCTTGGTTTCAGCCAGTTTTCCGGCCCCACCCAGCACAGATCCGTCACCTTCGATGTCGTGGCTGAAAGGGGTCGCACCAAGAACGCCCAGAGCGATCTGATCAGTGAACATGTAGCTCACGGTCAGACCCAGCTGGGTGTTGGAATCAACACTTACCTGAGCGCCGTTAATCTCGCCAAGGGCAGCAGAGTTCAAGTTGCTGCTGGAAGAATCCGGGTCAACAGTTACAGCACCAACACGACCAATAAAATCACCGGCTTCGTACGCCTGAACAGCCGGAGCGGCAGCCATAACGGCTGCAGCCAAAACACCAAGTTTAAATGTACGGGACATATCCATCTCCTTAACCTGAATCGTTGATGGCTTCAGATTAATGACCTCGGAGAAATGAAACTTGATTTAGCGCAAGAATGGCCAGGCAGGCATTCTGGTTCGGTCGTCAGATTGACGCAACTCAAAAAACGGGTCGGTGCTGCGGTTAGTGCGGATGGTCAGACAGAGTCTTTTTTGCCTTCGGGTAGGCGCTCGTCCGCCACGAAAACGTCGCGGATAGTCAGCGGATTGCCGTCGGCATTCTGGACTTCAACCGTGTGAATCGGGCGGCCGGTTGCCCGGTCGCGCAGGTCCAGGGGTGTCTGGTCCGGGGCGGGATTCCACTTGTCGCCCCACTGGCGCAAGGCAATCACCACCGGGAAAAGGTCCCGGCCTTTTTCGGTCAGGCGGTATTCAAAGCGGGAGCCGTGTTCGCCGACATCCACTTTGCGCAGTACCTGGTTGTCCACCAGCCTGGCCAGGCGATCACAAAGGATATTCTTGGCAATGCCCAGTTCTTGCTGAAAATCCACGAACCGGCGGGTGCCGTACATGGCTTGCAGCACAATAAGCAGGGACCACCAGTCACCCACTTCATTGAGGGCGCGGGCGACGGAGCAACTGGAGTCATCAAAACGTTTTCTGGCCATGGTGGGCAGTGTACCGAATAGAGTTGCATTTTAAAACCAGATTTAATAGGGTTGCTTAACGAAACCAAATTAGTGAGGTTGCACATTATCATGAGCATGAATCTTGGCCCGCTTTTCGAACCCTTTGAACTCCACAACCTCAAGCTGCGGAATCGGGTCGCCATGGCGCCGATGACCCGCAACTTTTCGCCCAATGGTGTGCCGGGCGAGGATGTAGTGTCCTATTATCAGCGCCGCGCCGAGGCTGGCGTTGGCCTGATTATTACCGAAGGCACCACGGTAAATCACCCGGCTGCCAGTGGTTATCCCAATGTGCCGGCATTCCATGGCTCCGATGCCCTGGAAGGCTGGAAAAACGTTGTTGATGCCGTGCACGAAGCCGGTGGAGCAATTTTTCCGCAACTCTGGCACGTTGGCGCGGTGCGCAAGGAAGGCACTCCGCCTGATCCTTCGATTCCCGGTTACAGTCCCTCCGGCCTTTTTGGCCCTGGAAAGCCTAACGGTAAAGCCATGTCCAAAGAGGATATCGAGGATGTGGTAACAGCCTTTGCCGATGCGGCGCAGGACGCCAAGGCCCTGGGTTTTGACGGTGTAGAGATCCACGGCGCCCACGGATACCTGCTGGATCAGTTTTTGTGGGAAGGCACCAATCAGCGTGACGACGAATACGGCGGTAGCATGGAGAACCGCCTGCGTTTCGTGGTGGAGATCGTCGAAGCGGTTCGCCACCGGGTTGGCCCGGACTTCCCGATCATGCTGCGTTTTTCCCAGTGGAAGCAGCAGGATTACGAAGCAAAGCTGGTGACCAGCCCGGAACAGCTCGAACAGTTCCTGAAGCCGCTGGTGGAAGCCGGTGTGGACATTTTCCATGCTTCCACCCGCCGGTTCTGGGAACCGGAATTTGAAGGCTCAGACCTCAACCTGGCTGGCTGGACCCAGAAGCTGTCCGGCAAGCCGACCATGTCCGTTGGCAGTGTGGGGCTGACTGAAGACTTTATCAGCGGCACCTTCGCCAGCACGCAGGAAGCGGTTGAGAAAGCCGGTATTGACGAGCTGGTGGAGCGGATGAACAACCACGAGTTCGAGCTGATTGCCGTGGGCCGCGCCCTTCTGCAGGATCCCGAGTGGCTGATCAAAGTGAAGGAAGGCCGCCTGAACGAGGTGGAATCCTTCGCCAAGAAGTCTCTGGCCAAGCTTTACTGATCGATCCCTTCGATCGTAATTTGCCGCAGTGCCCTCGGGCCTGCGGCTTTTTTGTGGCCGACCTGAAAGCAAAACCTGTCGTCTTCGTAATCGCGTATGGATCTGAACGCGCTATGATGAGGAAAGTCTTTTACACACGAGGGATCAGTATGTCGATTATTGGATCGGTTAAAACGCTGTCGGTGGCATTGATGCTGGCGGCCATGGTGGGCTGCGCCACGGTGGGAAAGGATTTTGCCACCCATAACGTCGATCAGATTCAGATTGGTGAGACCACGCGGGCAGACATTCAGGAAATGTTCGGCGAGCCCTGGCGCACCGGCATTGAGGATGGCAAACGTACCTGGACCTATGGCAAGTACAAGTGGTCTGCCTTCGGCGATGCCGAAACCACCGATCTTGTGGTGCGATTCAATCAGGACGGAACCGTCTCCTCCTACGTGTATAACACCACCGAATAACTCCCGGAATACGCCGAGCCATGCTCGGCGACCGGGCGGTTCATTGCCAAAGGTGCCCGAGTAATCAGGCCCGCAAACCACCTACCACTTTATCGATGCTGTCCTTGGCATCGCCGAACAACATGCGGGTGTTGTCCTTGAAGAACAGCGGGTTTTCCACGCCCGAATAACCGGTAGCCATGCCCCGTTTAAGGACAACCACCTGTCGGGCCTTCCATACTTCCAGAACCGGCATGCCGGCAATGGGGCTGCCCGGATCCTCGGCGGCAGCCGGATTCACGGTGTCATTGGCGCCAATTACCAAAACCACGTCTGTTTCCGGGAAATCGGCGTTGATCTCGTCCATTTCGAGCACGATGTCGTAGGGCACGTGGGCTTCCGCAAGCAGCACGTTCATGTGCCCGGGCAGTCGGCCGGCCACCGGATGGATGCCGAAACGCACGTTCACGCCCCGTTCGCGCAGTATTTTCGTCATATCACTAACGCCATTCTGGGCCTGAGCCACCGCCATACCGTAACCAGGCACGATAATCACCGAATCAGCATTGCGCAGCTCCTCGCAGACATCATCCACGCTGGATTCGTGCACTGTCTGGTCGGAATCGGTGGCGCTTGAGCTGCTGGTGGTCTGGCCGAAGCCCCCAAGAATCACACTGATGAAGGACCGGTTCATGGCCTTGCACATGATATAACTGAGGATGGCACCGCTGCTGCCTACCAGTGCACCGGTGACAATCAGCAGGTCGTTGCCCAGCATGAAGCCGATGGAGGCCGCCGCCCAACCCGAGTAGCTGTTGAGCATCGACACTACCACCGGCATGTCGGCACCGCCGATGGCCATGATCAGGTGAATACCGAGCACCGACGCGATGGCTGTCATCAGCACCAGGGCAATGACTCCCAGCGCCATGCTCTCGGTACCCAGGAACCAGGCCCCCAGCAATACGCAGGCGATGATCGCTGCCAGGTTCATCAGGTGCCGGCCAGGCAGGGTCAACGCCTTGCTGTCGATGCGGCCGTCCAGCTTGCCACAGGCCACCAGCGACCCTGTGAAGGTCACCGCACCGATAAAGATGCCCACAAACACTTCCACCAGCTTGATGGTGTGTTCGGCTCCGGCCGTTGCTATTAATGGCTCAATATAACCGGAGAAGCCCACCAGTACCGCCGCCAGGCCTACAAAACTGTGCAGCAGGGCCACCAGTTGTGGCATCTGGGTCATTTCCACCTTGTTGGCGATGGGGATACCGATACCGGCGCCAAGCAGCACCGCAATCACGATGGCGATGATGCCGCCATCACCCACGCTGGCGAGGGTGGCCCCCACCGCGATGATAATACCGGCGACGCCGTAGAGGTTCCCTCGCCGTGCAGATTCCTGGTGGCTAAGGCCACCCAGGCTGAGGATAAAGCAGATACTTGCGACCACGTAGGCCACGCTCACCAGTCCAGTGCTCATATCGGGCGCCTCCTACCTGCGGAACATTTTGAGCATGCGATGGGTGACCCGGAAGCCGCCCCCCACGTTGATGCTGGCAATCAGCACCGCGACAAAGGCCATGGTTCCGACGGCAAGGTTCTCCGCCTGGGCCAGGTGCAGCATGGCACCAATTACGATGATGCCGCTGATGGCGTTGGTCACGCTCATCAGGGGGGTGTGCAGGGACGGGGTCACGTTCCAGATAACCTGCCAGCCGATAAAGCAGGCCAGCACGAACACTGTAAAGTGCCGCAGGAAGCTTTCCGGCGCGTGGGCGCCAACGCCATAAAGCGCCAGCGCCGTCACGACCAGCAAGACGCCCTTGCCAATAAGACTGCGACGGTCGGCGTCCTTCTTTGCAGCGGCTTTGTCGGCCGCCGACGGCTCTTCCGTACCCGGTGCCGGCTTCGGGCTGACCGGCGATTCCGGCTGGGGTGGCGGCCAGGTAATGTCATTCTCCCGCACCACGGTCAGGCCACGAATGACCTCGTCCTCCATATTGACCTGGGGCTGGCCATCCTTTTCCGGGGTCAGTTCGGTAAGCAGGTGAACCAGATTGGTGGCGTAGAGATCGCTGGCCACCTTGGCCATGCGGCTGGGCAGGTCGGTGTAGCCGATCAGGGTCACGCCATGGTGATGGGCGACCTTGCCGGGCTCGGTCAGTTCGCAGTTGCCGCCGCGTTCCGATGCCAGGTCCACAATCACGCTGCCGGGTTTCATGGATTTCACCATGTCGGCAGTGATCAGTTTCGGGGCCGGCTTGCCGGGAATCAACGCGGTGGTGATGATGATGTCCACTTCCTCGGCCTGCTCCGCAAACAGCGCCATCTCCGCCTTGATGAACTCGTCGCTCATCTGCTTGGCGTAGCCGCCGCCACCGCTGCCGTCTTCGTCGTCAAAATCCAGCACCAGGAACTCGGCACCCATACTCTCGACCTGTTCCTTCACTTCCAGCCGGGTATCAAAGGCTCGCACGATGGCACCCATGCTGTTGGCGGCGCCAATGGCGGCAAGCCCCGCCACACCGGCACCAATCACCATAATTTTGGCTGGCGGCACCTTGCCCGCCGCCGTCACTTGTCCGGTAAAGAAACGCCCGAAATTATTGGCCGCCTCAATCACCGCCCGATAGCCGGCAATGTTGGCCATGGCGCTGAGGGCATCCATCTTCTGGGCACGGCTGATGCGGGGCAGGCTGTCGATGGCAAACGAGGTAATCTTCTTCGCCGCCAGTTTTTCCAGCAGCTCCGGATTTTGCGCCGGCCAGATGTAACTGACCAGAAACGCCCCATCCTTCATCAGGTCCACTTCGTGCTTGTTCAGGGAGGGGTTTTTCATCGGCGCACGGACTTTCAGGATGAAATCCGCTTCCTGCCACAGCGAGGTGGTATCGACCGCTATGGCCGCACCCACTTTCTCATAGGCCTGATCGGAGTAATTCGCGGCCTCGCCGGCGCCGCTTTCAACGACTACCTCGTAGCCAAGCCCGATAAGTTTGTGAACGGAAGGTGGTGTGGCGGCTACCCTTCGCTCGTCCTTGAAAATTTCCCTGGGGATACCGATTTTCATTGTTGGTATGTCCTCCGGATTGCCCGATGAACCAGTTACCTGGATACCTACATACTAGTGCAGGTTGCCAGATATGCCCGGAAAATGAAGGCTTCAACCAACAGTCAGCCAGGTTTCAATGCCAGGCTCTCGACTTCCGCCTGGGAAAGATGGTCCAACATCGCGCCCCGGAACTGCCGGTTGATGAAATGCTCGGTTTCTTGCTGAATGGCCTCCCGCTGCGCCGGTTTCTCAATATAATCCATGGCTCGGAAAAGAATGTAGCGGATGGTCATACGGGAAATTTCATGAACGATCTCCGTCGGTACGGCACTGACCAGTTTCCGATCGATAATATCCTCCGCCATTTCCCGGGCGCTGGTCTCCAGCTGCGATTCCAGAGCCCGGCGCAGTACTGGCGAAGGGCCATGAAGTTCCCGTACGGCCACGGTGGTGGCCGCCGGATTAGCCAGGAAATAGTGGTACACAAACGCCACCGTATCCCGCGATGCCTGCTCGGAAGAATCCGCCATCTGCCGCAAATCCCGCACCCCGGCTTTCATCTCCTCGGCAATATAACCCAGCACCTGCAGACCGAATTCGTCCAGGCTCTTGAAATGCCGGTAAAACGTATTCGGATTCAGCCCCGCCTCCCGGGCCAGCTCCCGCAGTCCCAGCGACGTCAGGCTCCGGGTTTCGGTAATCAGCCGCAGCGCGGCTTGGATGAGTTTCAGCTTTCCGCCGGTTAATGCGTTCATTTTTCCTCTGGTTTGGTGCAAGAGCGGGCGTCGGGGCCACCTTCACAGACACGCTGCAAGTACGTCCCTGTACGCTTGTTTCCGGCCATCCATGGCCTCCAACAGTCTGTGAAGGTGGCCCCGACACCCGCTCCCGGACAGTAGAGAAGGCCTGCCATCCATTCTGCGTTGTTTTTGGCCATACCACCTGAAGTTTACCGGCGGATTGGGAAGGGGCTTTCTGAAACTGTGCGGAGCCATGGATGGCGGAGCCCAAGCGTCACATGGATGTGCCGCAAGGAGCGTGTTTCAGAAAGCCCCTTCCCAATCCGCCAGCCACCAGAGGAAGAAGGCTAATAAGGTCAACCACCTGTCACCTGAGGCCAATCGCCGAGCCAAGAGTATACGGTTGTATACCAACCTGTGTATACATGTGTCTACCGGTCATGATGACCCGCCGGACAACAACAGACAAGGCCGAGAAGGCCAACACAGGAGTGCAGCAATGACACAGAACACACAGGTCGCCATCATCGGTACCGGCTTCTCAGGCCTGGGCATGGCCATCAAACTCAAGGAGGCCGGCTACAACGACTTCGTGATCCTGGAACAGAGTGAC
This sequence comes from Marinobacter guineae, assembly GCF_002744735.1. Taxonomy (GTDB): domain Bacteria; phylum Pseudomonadota; class Gammaproteobacteria; order Pseudomonadales; family Oleiphilaceae; genus Marinobacter; species Marinobacter guineae. Next base: position 872,928 of record NZ_KZ319340.1, read on the forward strand.
GATATCGGCGGCACCTGGCACCAGAATCACTATCCGGGGTGTGCCTGTGACGTTCAGTCGGCGTTGTACTCCTTCTCCTTCGAACAGAACCCCGAGTGGAGCCGGATGTATGCTCAACAGCATGAAATCAAGGCCTACCTGAAGCATTGTGCCGAGAAATACGGCCTCATGAAGCATATCCGGCTGAACACCCATGTCGCCGGAGCGCGGTTTGATGAGAGAGCGCAGACCTGGAAGCTGGAAACCTGCGACAGCGCCAGGCTCTGGGCCTATAGACAGAAACAGGGCCTGAACCCTGGCGACAGGCTGGATCGAAAAGATGAAAAGCTTCCCGAGTTAAGTGCCCTGACGGCAGATATTCTGGTCTCCGGAATGGGAGGATTAAGTACCCCGGCCTACCCGGACATCAAGGGTATTGAGACTTTCACCGGCAAACGTTTCCACTCCCAGAACTGGAATCACGACTACGACTTGCGGGGCAAGCGTGTGGCGGTCATCGGGACGGGCGCTTCGGCGATTCAGTTCGTTCCGGAAGTCGTGAAACAGGCGGCACGGGTGGATCTCTACCAGCGCACACCGCCCTGGATTATGCCCAAGCCGGACCGGGCAATACGGCCAGTGGAGAAACGGCTATTCCGGATGCTGCCCCAGACCCTGAACGCGTTTCGCCAGAGCATCTACTGGACGCTGGAGGCCCGGGTGCTGGGCTTCGTCGGCAATCCGCGCATTCTCAAGCTCGGTGAGCTGCAGGCGCGCCGGCACATTCGTAACCAGATTCCGGACAGGGAATTGCGTAAAAAAGTCACTCCGGATTTTCACTTTGGCTGCAAACGGGTGCTGATCTCCAACAATTACTATCCGGCCCTGGCGCAGGATCATGTGGATGTTCTGACCGATGGTATCCGTGAAGTGCGTGGCCGTGTCGTTGTTGATCGCAATGGCAATGAACGGGAAGTCGATTGCATCATCTACGGCACCGGCTTCAGGGCCCAGGATCCGATTCCCGCCGGCATGATCTTCGGCCGCAACGGTCAGGATCTGCTGGATGCCTGGCAGGACGGCGCCGAAGCCTACAAAGGCACAACGGTAAGCGGCTTCCCCAACTTCTTCATGTTGATGGGGCCGAACACCGGACTTGGTCACAGCTCGATGGTGTACATGATCGAAAGCCAGATCCGATACGTGCTGGATGCCTTGAAGAAGATGGACAAGCACGGCTGGAAAAGCGTGGAAGTGAAGGACGACGCCCTGAGCCAATACAACGCCTCGATTCACGCAAAACTTGGCGATTCAGTCTGGCAGACCGGCTGTAAGAGCTGGTACGTGAACGAAAATGGCAAGAACACCACGCTGTGGCCAGGCTTTACCTGGCAGTTCCGCCAGCAGACAAAACGGTTTGATGCGGGGCGGTATATGTGTGAGCCGGAGGCCGTCGAAGTAGGCGAGGCCGCTCCAGTGTTGTAAGTTACCTGATCGACATGCTACCCAATATGGGCATTAAATTGCCCATATTGGGTAAGATCCGACTAATCACCATTCTCCGTTAGCTCACGGACCGCCAACCTCACTTCCTCACAAACCCGGATTAGGCTTGCAACCAGGCTTTCATCCACGTCAATAAAGCCCTCGTATTCCGCGAGGTTCCGTTTGCGGTGGGCCTGATCAAGAATGCGCCATTTCGCGGAAGGAAGGTCCAATGTGTGCTGCAGACATTGAAAAACAAGGTATCGGTTGTCAGAGCGATATCCGAGATGACGCAGTGATGCGAGTGACAAGGCATGAGCGGCGTTATAAGTCAGATCAAAGCGGCTTTCCAGGCTCAGTGATTCCAGTTGTGCGTCTTGCAGTCGGATACTGCCGGATTGGATAAGGCCAGTTACCTCGCGGGCATCAGCTACTTCGTGATGAAGTTTGCGAATGTTGACCAGATTCTCAAGTGCTTCCTTGTTCATCAATGATTCCCTTCAATAGCAGGTACGGTCCATTCAGTACCTTTCTTATAAACGGATTGTCGTTGTTCCGACGCTTTTCAAATTCGTGCCTGGTGTAGAGTGTTGGGTTCACGGGCCGCGACAGCTCCTGCTCCACCGGCTCCAGTGCGGTAAACACATCTTCGAGGGTTAATGTGTCAGAAACCAGCATAAGGTCGATGTCACTGTCCGCCCGATCAGTGTTTTTGGCAACCGAACCGTAGACCAATGCCAGGTCGATTTCACTGTCCATGGCGCTCAGGGCATTCTTGACTACTTGAGCCGGCCCGAGGGTTTTGGCAACCAGAGAGCACAATTCCGGAAAGATCGGCGCGTCGTGATTGGCTCTATAGCGCTTCTGGCGCCCCTTGATCTCGACAGTGACCAATCCGCTGTCCACGAATCGACCTACTTCCCGCTGAACTGCCCCGGAGCCGGCCTTTGCCCGTTCGATTAATTCGGCTAGTGAAAAGTCCTGATCAGGCTGCATGAACAGCAGGCCAAGCACTTTTTGCCGGGTGCCTGAAAACAAGGCATCCGCAAGGCTGGAGTTTGAAGACATTGAGGGACCACCGGTGTTTATCGCGTTCTTTCAGATTAATGCCTAATTTGGGTAATTTTATACCCACTTTGGGTATATGCAAGGCATCTGTTTCTGCATCCGATTCCAGCTGGTCAATGTATCTTGATAGCCAGTCGTTCGTGCACCATGGTTTACATAAGGGAAGCAGCAGGAGAGCACACCATGACCAAGCCAACCCTTCCTGACCAGCCCCAAATTCTGGAGGCAGAGCAGCGTATTCGACAACAACTGGGCGAAACGCCGCTATTGAATGTGCCTGACTTGGATGCCGCCATGGGCCAGCCGCTGGGTTTGAAGTGCGAAAGCCTTCAGCGCACCGGCAGCTTCAAGGCCCGGGGTGCCCTGAACTGGCTGATGACCGCCAGCGAGAATGAACTCAGTGCCGGTCTGGTGACGGTGTCAGCCGGTAACCATGCCATCGCCCTGGCGTGGGCAGCGGCCATGCAGGGTGTGCCGCTCACCGTGGTCATGCCCGAAGGCTCCAGCCCACTGAAAATCAGCCGCACCCGTGAGCTGGGTGCCGAGGTAATTGTTCAGGGCACTATCCAGCAGGCGGTGGCTCTGTGTCATGACCTTCGGGATCAGAAAGGGCTGACTCTGGTCCACCCTTACAACGACGTTCGCATCATGGCCGGGCAGGGTACCGTGGGCCTGGAGTTGTTGCGTCAACAGCCGGATGTGGAGCGCGTGCTGTGCCCGATTGGCGGTGGCGGCCTGATTTCCGGGCTGGGATTGGCCATCAAGGCGCAGCGACCGGACGTCGAACTGATTGGTGTCGAGCCTGAGGGCGCGGCCACCATGTTCAACGCCTGGCACCATCAGGATTCCGCTGCCAGCCTTGACTCAGTGGACACCTGGGCCGCGAGTCTGGCACCGGCGGTGGTGGGAGATTGCACCTATGCCGCCTCCTGCCAGGTGGTGGACCGGATTGTAACGGTTTCCGAGGCAGGTATTCGGGAGGCCACACGACGGCTGCTGACCGAGGCCCGGCTTTATGTGGAACCCGGAGCCAGCGTCGGCCTCGCGGCCTTGCTGGAGAACCGGGTTCCATTGGCCCCGGGGCGGGCGACAGCTCTCATTATCACCGGTGGCAATATGGATCTGGAGCAGGTCTGTCAGTGCCGGTGATCTGGCCAGCTCTGTCTGCCAGCCTGGCCTGAACGAAGCGATCAGACGGAGTGAACAGGCCGGCCCAGATCCCGGAGCACGGTATCCACGACCATCGGGCTCCACAACAGGCGGTTATGACCCAGTCCGCTGGTGCGTAATACATTCGCGCTGTGCCAGTTTTCGACCACTCGCTGGCTTTCAGCCGGTGAAATGGACGTGTCGTCGTCATCGATGACAATCAGACCCCGCTGGCCAAGTGTCTGGGACAGGGCCTCCAGATCCAGCTGGTCCCATACCGATGGGCCGAAACGCTCTTCCATCAGTTGAAGGTGGACAGCCAGGACCTCCGGACTCAGTCCCAGTTGCCGGCCCAGGTTCTTCATCACGGCGGTCACGCTGGCCGGGGGTGCCAGCATGGCCAGATAACTGGGCTGCAGGCCGTCTGCGATGGCCCTGGCCACAGCGATGCAACCGATGGAGTGAGCCAGCACACCATGCACCCGGCCGACACTGGCGGCCACGCGGGTGATGACGTCGGCCATTTCGAACAGGTCGGTGCTTTCCCCCTGGGCTCGACCGTGGGCGGGAGCGTCAAAGAGGACGACACGGTAGCCCGCCTCCAGTAATGGTTCAATCCAGGCGCCGAACTGGATGCCCGCGCCTGCCCAGCCATGGACACCGAGAATCACCGGCCCCTGACCCCAGGAGAACACCGGAATAATGCGTGAACCATGCTGCAGCTGGGTGTAGCTGTCGGCGTTATCCAGCAAATGCTCGTAGCGGATTGGCATCGGGAGCCGGGATGGCCTGAACGCCATGTGGTGCACCAGCCGACCCGCTTTCCGGGGCGACACCCGGCCGTAAAGTTTCAGCGCCAGCCGGGTGGCCGAGAGCCCCAGGTTTGCGGGTGTCCTGGCCTGGCTGGTCGGGCGGAAGATTTCTGATTGGGTGTTCAGTTGTGAAGTCATGGAGAAACTCCTTCTTCGTGCGCTGGTGGATGACAGCTTCAGGTTAGGACTTGCCGGTGGCCAGCAGGAGTGTCATATTTGACATATAAAGTGCGAAACGGGCCAATCATCAATGATCAACATTGCTATCGTTGCCTTACCCAATTGCCATGCCTCCGGTGTGCATGGTGTGATGGATTTCTTTACCGTGGCCAATTACTGTGCCCATGTGCCGGGTGTTCGGGGGGAGCCTCTGTTCAACGGACAGGTAGTGACGGTGGATAACGAGCCGGTCCGTGGCTACAGCGGTGCCGTGGTAACACCGACGGTGCGCCGCGAAGACTTCGAGCCAGACCTTATCGTGGTGGGTTCTTCAGTGGAGGCTGCGGTCAGCGCTGACCTGCTGGAGCGCACCCTGGCGCCGGCCATCCCCTTACACGGATGGCTTCGACAGGCGTTTGACCGGGGCGTTGTGCTGGCAAGTGTCTGCACCGGCAGCTTCGTGCTGGCGGAGGCCGGGTTGCTGGCGGATCAGGTGGCCACGACCCACTGGCGGGCAGCGCTGCAGTTCCGGAACCGTTATCCCGATATCCGTCTGGAGGAAGACCAATTGCTGGTGGATAACGGCCAGATCATCTGTGCTGGCGGAGCGACGGCGTTTGTGGATTTGTGCCTCTACCTGGTGGAACGCTTCGCCTCACCGTCGGTTGCACTGGCCTGCAGCAAGATGCTGGTTCTGGATGGTCGCCGGGTGGAACAGACACCCTACATGGCGTTCTACAGCCGCAAGGCCCACCAGGACGACGCCATCCGCAAGGCGCAAACCTGGCTGGAACAGCATTACTCCGAGCCGGTCGGTATTGATGATGTCGCGGAAGTGGCCGGCCTGGGCACACGAACCTTCAAGCGCCGGTTCAAGGAGGCGACCGGAGAGACACCCATCGGCTATCTCCAGCATTTGCGGATTGAAGCCGCCAAACACAAACTGGAGTCGAGCCGCGAGCAGACCGCCCGGATTATCTGGAGCGTGGGTTATGAGGACGCCAGTTCATTCCGGCGCTTGTTCAAGCGGATCGTGGGCTGCACCATGGAACAGTATCGCAAGCGCTTCAGCTATGTGACGCCCATGGCAGTGTAATGGGCTGGCATCTCATACGTTCACTTCCGTACGGCAAAAAACGTTGTAGCAAGCTATGCTTACCGGCTTTCTTTGAACCCTGGAATGCCCCGAATGCTTGAGACGTTTTTCTCCACCTTTATCAGTAGCACCATTCGCTTTCTGTTTTTGCTGGCGCCCTTTTTTGTGGTGACCATGTTCCTCGCACTGACCCGGGGATTACCGGCGGCCGAGAAGACGTCGATCATTCGCCGCGCCTGCGTCTCGGCGTTTGTTCTGGGCGTGATTCTGTTCTTTGCCGGCCCGCTGCTGTTCAGCGCTATTGGCATCACCCTTAGCTCCTTCCGGATCGGCGCAGGCAGTTTGCTGTTCCTGACTGCCATCAGTCTGGTCACCAGTGGCACCCGCAATCACGCCACCGGCTTGCCGGATGAAGATCGTGATGACATTGCCGTGGTACCCCTGGCGATTCCGGTAATGATTGGCCCGGCAACCATAGGTGCGATTCTGGTGTACGGGGCGGAGCTGAAAACCGTGGCCGAAGTGACCGGCGGGCTTCTCGGGCTGGTATCCGGGTTGTTGATCCTGGCAGTGCTGCTGCAGCTATCGGGCTATCTGGAAAAGGTACTCGGCAAGACCGGCCTCAACATCCTCTCGAAAATCAGTGGGCTGATTCTCTCCGCCATGGCAGCTGAAATTGTGCTGACGGGCATTGCGGGATTCATTGCCACCACCTAGAGTATTTCCGGTCGTTTTCCGCTGGGGGGTCCGTGATGTCGGCCAACACCATTGAGCACAATCGCAACCGGTACAACTTCGCCGGCGTTGAGTCGATCTGGCTGTTCGGTTATGGCTCGCTGATCTACAAGGTGGATTTCCCATTCCTGGAGCAGCGCCCGGCCTCGATTCGTGGCTGGGAGCGGCGGTTCTGGCAGGGTTCTCACGATCACCGGGGCACGCCGGAGGCTCCCGGACGGGTGGTGACCCTGGTGGAGACGCCCGGGGCTGTCTGTAAGGGCATGGCATTCCGGGTGTCGCCCAATGTGTTCGAGCATCTGGATGTGCGGGAGAAGAACGGTTACCTGCGCTTCAGCACCACTCTTACGTTTGAGGATGGCAGTCATGCCGAGGGGCTGGTTTACATTGCCACCGAAGACAACGAGGCCTTCCTGGGCCACGCGCCGGACGCGGACATCGCCCGTCAGATTGCCGTCGCGTCCGGTCCTAGCGGCGCTAATTCGGAGTATCTGCTGAGGCTGGCGGAATCGCTTCGTGCCCTTGGCGCCGATTGTCCCCACACCTTTGCGATTGAGTCCCACCTGCGCTCTGCCGGGGGAAGCGACACTTCCACCGGCTAAAACGTCAAGGAGACAGGGCTTTGCGTAAAGATCCTGCAAAGCCTGCCTGGAGGCACTGACATTCTCTCCCGGTTCGTTAATCTGGGTTCAGAGGCATTCGGCAGTGGGGCCGGGTGCGGTATCTGTCTCTGAAAAAGACGGGAGAATCATCATGAAGCGATTGTTGATTGGAAGCCTGGTGACGGCGTTCCTGATGGTGTCCGCTCCGGCGATGGCCGATGACGACAACCGCCGCGGTTCGGGCTGGCAGAAGCACCAAGAACGGGGCCAGGCCATGCCGCTGGGCCACCAGAAAAAATTCCTGCAGGCGCACTATCGCCGTGACCATTACGGTCGCCACCACCACCAGCGCAAGCACCAGAAGTGGGACCGTAAACATCACAGCCGCAACGACCGCCATCATTATTCTGGCAAGAAGCACAAGCGTGATGTTTACCGGGACAGATACGACAGGTATGACCGGCACCATTCCGGCCATTACCGTATCAGACTGGGCTACAGCGACGGGCTACCACCTGAGGCCCGAATCGGCCGGATCATTCACGACACTCACGTACTGGTTGAATCTTCCCGCCGCTGAGTGAGGCGCCACGGCCTTGCCGCCACTCTGGTTCCGGGGCAGGATTGAAGCCCCGGGCCGGTGACCTGCGTCGTTGCTGCAGGCCGATCAGCAGTAGCGGCACCACGATCATCAGGCTGCCGGCCAGGAACCAGAGGTCCGGCACTTCTCCGAACCAGATCCAGCCAATGCCCACGGCCCAGATCAGCCCGGTGTATTCGGCGCTGGTGACCTGGTTGGCATCCACCTGGCGATAGGCTAGCAGTACGGTGATGTTGTAGCCCAGTATGAACAGGGCGGAACCCATGGCGCTGATGAGCATACCGGAATCCCAGGGAGCGCCTTCCCACCAGGCCAGGGCACCCGCCGCTGGCAGAATCAGCAGGTAGTTCAGGAACAGTTTGTGGACGGTGCTTTGCTGCTTCGGCAGCTGGCGGACCATCACGGCGTTGATGGCCAGGGCAAAAGCGGCTGCCAGCGCAGCGACGGCGGCCCAGTTGAACTCGACCGGCCGTAGGATCAGTACGATGCCGGCAAAGCCGCTGAACACGGCGGTCACGCTTAGCGGGGTCAGTTTTTCCCGGAACAGGATAACGGAGAGCACCATGACCAGAATGGGCGCTGCGTAGAAGACGGCGTTGGCGGTTGCCAGGGGCAGGTTGCCGAGGGCAATGACCATGCAGAGGATGCCCGCCAGGTGGATATGGGCCCGGAAAGCGTGGATTTTCAGGCCAGAGAACAGGTGGTTCCGGTCCAGCTGCTTTGCCAGCGGCAGCAGAAATCCGAGGGTGATCAGGCAGCGCAGGAAGGCAAACTGGAACACCGGGGCGCCGGGCTCGAGCAGTTTGATGAATACGTCAGAAATCAACGCCATGGCATTGCCGATGATCAGCAGCAGAATGGCACTGTTTACGGTTTTTCCTGACATATTCTTTCCCTCCGTTCTAAAACTCTGGGTGCATGAGCCCAGACAGGAAATGGCTTCCGAAAACCGCTGCAAGTACATCCCTGTACGCTTGCTTTCCGCCATCCATGGCTCCAAGCATTTTCGGAAGCCATTTCCTGCCCGGGCTCCCCTGACTCGCACTGAGATTCTATTTGGGTTTTAATATCCGATAAAATGATCTTTATTTGATCGCTATTAGAAAATTAGATAATGAAACTGCCACCCCTGAAAGCCCTGCCCGTATTCGAAGCCGTTGCCCGTCTCAACAGCTTTTCACTCGCTGCCGAGGAGCTGGCGGTGAGCCAGAGCGCCGTGAGTCACCAGATCAAACAGCTGGAAACCTATCTGGGGGAGCAACTGTTCTGGCGCAGTGGCCGAACGCTGTCGTTGACCGACGAGGGACGGCAGTATCTTGATGCAGTGAGTTCAGCCCTGCTGCAGATTGAACGGGCCAGCGAGCAGTTGTTGGGCCATGAAGAATCGCGGTTGCGGCTGTCGGTGTTCAGTTCGTTTGCGGTGCGCTGGCTGGTGCCACGGTTGCCGGAATTACACCGCTCGCACCCGCAACTGGATCTGGCACTGGAGATGAGTAGCGCCAATCCGGTGCTGTCCGATCGGGTGGCAGACTGTTTTATTACGGTTGGCAGGGGGTCGTCGGCGTACAGCTATGAGTTGCTCTATGTGGAGCGGTTGTTTCCGGTCTGCAGTCAGGACTACTGGCAAAAAATCCGGCGCGAACTCGGGCGTTCGGGATCGGATGGGGAAGAGGCTCTGCTGACACCGGAGGATGTCGCGCGGTTTCCGTTGTTGTCGACCCACAGTATTTTCGAGAAACCGGCGGGAGACTGGGAGGTGTGGTACAGGGCGGTAGAGCGGGACATTCCCGTGGGCGCTCGGGTCCAGCATTTCAGTCATATGCTGCTGGCGCTGGAGGCGGCGCGTTTTCATCAGGGCATCGCGCTCACGAATGATTACATGCTAAGCACCCGCAAGGATTCCGAGGATTTCGTCAGGCTGCCCTGCCATCCAGTGATGACCGGGGACGAGTTTTTCTTTGCCTGGAAAACCAGCCGGCGCGGTGAGCGGGGCATTCAGTTGTTGCGCCGCTGGCTGGTGAGTCAGGCCATCGAGGGCGGGCTTCGGGGTGAGGCGGATTAGCCGCCCTTGAGAGCTTCCCAGACTTCGATGGCGGCGGCCAGGTCCTCCAGTGAGGCACCCACGGATTTGAACAGGGTGATGGCGTCATCACTCGTGCGTCCCGGTTTCTCGCCTCGCAGGAGTTCCGCCAGTTCGGCCTGCAGGTCTGCCTTGCTGAACACCCCTTCGTCGATGGCCTGGAGAATATCGCCAGCCTCGCCCAGGGCGCCTGCGTAGGTGTCCACAAAGACCTGGCTGCGGGCCAGGCACTGGCTGTCGGTTTCACGCATGGATGGCCGGAATGCGCCCACCAGATCCAGATGGCTGCCAGGTCGCAGCCATTCACCCCGGATCAGCGGTTCGGTCGACAGGGTTGCGCAGCTGATGATGTCTGCTTGGGGTGCGGCGGTTTCGAGATCCGTCACCGCCTCGCAGTCGAACCGGTCCCGGAATTTGTCGGCCAGGGCTGTTGCCTTGTCCGGGTTTCGGCCCCAGACCCGCACTCTGCGGATGGGGCGAACGGCCGCGTGAGCCTCGATCAGCATCGGTGCCAGTTTGCCGGTGCCGACCACCAGTAGCGATTCGGCATCCTGCCGTGCCAGTTCGCGGGCCGCCAGGGCTGAGGCTGCGGCGGTACGCCTGCTGGTCAGGGCGCTGCCGTCGATACAGGCGAGCGGCGTGCCATGCTGGCCCTCGCACAGGATGTACAGGCCCGAGATGGCAGGCAGGCCGGCGTTGGCGTTCTGGGGAAACACGTTGACCATTTTCATGCCGATGTAACCGGCCTCTTCCCAGGCCGGCATCAGTAGCATGGTGGCCTCACCGTCTGGGCGGTGCATGGCGTGATGGTGTCTTGGCGGCGCTTTCACGCCCTCGCGAAAGGTGGTGGCGAGACGTTCGATCAGTGCCGGCCATGCCAGCGCGCCGGCCACCTCTTGTGCAGAAATAACTCGCATAGACCTTAACCCTGTTTACGACTGGCCAGTCGCTGGATTTCGCCAATGATACCGCGTCGGAATACCATAACGCAGACCACGAATATGGTGCCGAGTATCACCTGTACCCAAGAGCCGAAAGCGGACAGCTCGTGGCTGAGGGCACCCACCGTGATGGCGCCAACCACCGGGCCGAAGACCGTGCCCAGACCGCCCACCAGGGTCATCAGAATGACCTCGCCGGAGGTTTGCCAATGGGCGTTGGTGAGCGCGGCAAACTGGAAAATGATGGCCTTGGTGGCACCGGCCAGCCCGGCCAGGGTGGCGGATATCACGAAGGCCAGCAGTTTGAAGTGATCCACGTCGTAGCCCAGGGACAGGGCCCGGGATTCGTTTTCCCGGATCGCCTGCAGCACTTCACCGAATGGCGAGTTGATGGTGCGATAGATGATACCGAAGCCAATAAGGAAGATGACGAATACGAAGTAATACATGGCGAGGGAGTTGTTCAGGTCGATCAGGCCGAACAGGTGCCCCCTGGGAATGCCTTGCAGGCCGTTCTCGCCGCCGGTGAAGGGCATCTGCAGGGCCAGGAAGTAAATGATCTGGGCCAGTGCCAAGGTCACCATGGCGAAGTATATGCCCTGGCGGCGTATGGCCAGGAATCCGAAGGCCGCGCCAAGCACCATGGCGAACCCCGCCCCGGCGAGTATGCCCAGCAGCGGGGTAAACCCCCATTCCTTGGTGACGTAACCGGTAATGTAGGCGGCGCCGCCAAAGAACGCGGCATGGCCGAACGAGAGCAGACCGGCATAGCCCAGCAACAGGTTGAAGGCACAGGCGAACAGTGCGAAACACAGCAGGTCCATGACGAACACCGGGTAGGCGAACAGGGGGGCGGTCAGGCCTGCCACCAGCATGATGATAAAGAGGATGCGGTTGGTCATGGCGCTTATTTCTCCTTACCAAACAGGCCGGCGGGGCGGAACAGCAGCACCAGCACCATAAGGAAGAAAATAACGGTACTGGCGGCGGGCGGGTAGAACACCTTGGTCAGTCCCTCAACCAGGCCCAGGGCGAGGCCAGACAGAATGGCACCCATGATCGAGCCCATGCCGCCGATGACCACCACGGCAAACACCACGATGATCAGGTCGGCCCCCATCAGCGGGCTGACGGAGTAGATTGGAGCGGCCAGCACCCCGGCCAGGCCAGCCAGGCCAGCGCCAAAGGCGAAGGTCAGGGTAACCATGAGGGGGACATTCAGGCCAAAGGCCTGGGTCAGGTCGGGGTTTTCCACCCCGGCCCGCAACCGGGAGCCGAGCTTGGTGTGTTCAATCGCCCACCAGGTGGCAAAACAGACCACCAGGGAAAACACGATGGCAAACAGGCGGTAGGTGGGGAAGTACATGAACCCGAGGTTGACCACACCACTGAGCGCTTCGGGCTGGCCCGGATAGGGCGTACCAGAAACGTTGAAGTAGTTGGCAAACAGGCCCTGCAGGATGAGCGTGATGCCAAAAGTGAGCAGCAGCCCGTAAATGTGGTCGAGCTCGTAGAGCCGCTTGAGCATCAGGCGTTCAATCAAAACACCTAGAATACCGACGATAACGGGCGCCACCAGCAGTGACGCCCAGAATCCGATCTGAAGGCTGATTCCGAACCATTGCTCCAGGAGAGAGTAGCCGATGAGGGCGATGAACGCCCCCAGCATGTACATGGCGCCATGGGCAAAGTTGATGATATTCAGCAAGCCGAATATCACCGCCAGCCCCAGGCTCAACATGGCGTAAAACACACCCACGTTCAGCCCAAGCAGCGCCTGGGCCAGTATGACCTGTATCGACACGTTGGCTATCTCCCCGAAAGCAGTGGTCGGTTCTACCGTTAGTTAACTAATGAACATTTGGATTCGGACAGCGGAATAAATGCCTGATCCGCCGGAATCTTCGATACCACTCTCAGCAGATCCCATTCGCTTTCGGATTCCTCGGGCTTCTTCACTTCCACCAGGTACATGTCGTGCAGCATGGTACCGTTTGGGAGGATGGATCCGTCTTTCACAAACATGTCGTTCAGGGTCATTTCGCCCAGCTTGGCGCGAACGGTATCGCTGTCGTCGGTACCGGTCTCCTTGACGGCTTTCAGATAGTTGGTGACGGCGGAGTAAACGCCGGCGTGCACCATGGTGGGCATGGCGCCGTGGCGTTCAAAGAAGCGCTCCGACCAGGCCCGGGTTTCGTCGTTCTGGTTCCACACGAAGGCGGTGGTGAATTGCAGGCCCTGGGCAATGTCCAGGCCCATGCTGTGCACGTCGGTGATGAACACCAGCATACCCGCCAGTTTCTGCCCGCTTTGCACGATCCTGAACTGGTTGGCCTGTTTGATCGCGTTCACCGTGTCCTGCCCGGCGTTGGCCAGGCCGATGACGTCGGCACCGGAGGATTGAGCCTGCAGCAGATAGGACGAGAAGTCGTTGGTGGACAGCGGTGCGTTGACGTTGCCAACCACTTCGCCTCCCAGGCTCTCCACGACCGCGCCGGTGTTGTCGCGCAGGGAATGACCAAAGGCATAGTCGGCGGTGATAAAGAACCAGCTCTTGCCGCCGTTCTTGACCATGGCCGTGGCGGTGCCCACGGGCAGTGCGTGGGTATCATAGACATAGTGGATGCCATAGGGCGTGCACTGTTCCTCTGTGAGGGCAGTGGTGCCCGCCCCGGTGTTCATGGTAATGACCTTTTTGTCATTGGCCAGTCCCTGCACCGACAGGGCCACCGAGGAGTTGTCGAGGGCGGTAATCATGTCGACTTCCTCGGCATCAATCCACTCCCGGGCGGTGCTGGCGCCGATGTCCGGCTTGTTCTGGTGGTCGGCGGAGATGACCTCCACCGGTTGGCCCAGGACGGAACCACCGAAGTCCTCGATGGCCATTTTGGCTGCGATCACGGCGCCCGGACCTTCCAGGGCCTTGTAAACCCCGGACATGTCACTGAGTACACCAATTTTGAGTTTGCCGTCTGTCAGTTCAGCGGTTGCGGTGAGCGGCATCGCCAATGTGGCCACTGCAACGGCGCTTGCCAGTCCTTGTTTCAAGTGCTTCAACATAGTGGGATTCCTTTTCTTGTTAGATTCAGGGTCTTTTCAGATTCAGGGTAGGTGCGCTTGTGGCGCCCCTGGCCCACGGGATCAGACACTCAGGTGCCTGTTCAACTGCTCTTTTTTGGCCTCAAGGTCGGCGGCGTCAATCTGTTCCACCACCTGACCATGCTCAATCACGTAGTGGCGGTCTGCCAGGGGCGCAGCAAAGCGAAAGTTCTGTTCCACCAGGATGATGGTGAAGCCCTTCTCCCGCAGTTTGCGAATCACCTGATCCAGGGATTTCAGGATTACCGGGGCCAGCCCTTCCGTGATTTCGTCCAGCAACAGCAGGTTGGCACCGGTGCGCAGGATGCGGGCAATGGCCAGCATCTGCTGTTCACCGCCGGAGAGTTTGGAGCCCTGGCTTTTCCTTCGTTCCTTGAGGTTCGGGAACATGGTGTAGATGTCGTCCACCGAAAGGCCACCTTCGGCGACCACCGGGGGCAGCTCCAGGTTTTCGTCGACATTGAGGGAAGCAAAAATGCCACGCTCTTCCGGGCAGTAGCCAAGCTTGCCGACATGGGCAATCCGGTGTGTGGGCATGTCGATGATTTCGGTGCCGTGGATCTTGATCGAGCCGGTGCGCCGGCCCACCAGGCCTAGAATGGCCTTGAGGGTGGTGGTGCGCCCGGACCCGTTGCGGCCGAGCAGCGTAATCACCTCGCCTTCGTGCAGGGTCAGGTTCATGCCGTGGAGAATGTGGGACTCGCCGTACCAGGCGTGCAGGTTTTCGATTCGGAGCAACTCCGGGCGTTGATCAGGCGGCATCGGTGGTCCCCATGTAGGCTTCCATCACGGCAGGGTTGGTGGATACGGTGTCGTAATCGCCCTCCGCCAATACCTCGCCCCGGTTCAGCACAGTGATGGTGTCGGCCAGGGTGGACACCACATTCAGGTTGTGTTCCACCATCACGATGGTGCGGCCTTCGACCACCCGTCGGATCAGATCGGTCACTGTGCCCACATCCTCGGAGCTCATGCCCTGAGTGGGTTCGTCCAGCAGCATCAGCCGGGGCTTGAGGGCGATAGTGGTGGCAATTTCCAGGGCCCGCTTCTGGCCATAAGGCAGCTCGACGGCCTTGGTGTCGGCAAAGGAACCCAGCTCCACCAGTTCCAGGGTTGCCTGGGCCTCTTCATTCAACTGGTCCAGTACCCGCATGGAGCGCCAGAACTGGTAAGAAACCCCCAGTGTGCGCTGCAGGGCAATGCGTACATTTTCGCGGGCGGACAAGTGTGGAAACACCGCCGAGATCTGGAATGAGCGGATCATGCCTCGTTGGGCAATGCCGGCGGGTCGGGAGTGGGTGATGTCTTGACCGTCGTAGATAATCTGGCCAGAACTGGGCTTGAGAAATTGGGTCAGCAGGTTGAAAAACGTGGTTTTTCCTGCTCCGTTGGGGCCAATCAGGGCATGGATGCTCCCCGTCTCCACTTTCACGTTGACGTTGTTGATTGCGGTAAAGCCCTTGAAATCCTTTTGCAGATTCCGGGTTTCGAGGATGATCGGGGAAGGCGTTGTCTGTTCGCCCGCAGCCTGGTCGTTCACGGAAATACACCCCTTTCGTTTCAAGTTGGCGACCGGTGCGCCGAGGGTTCGTTATTATTTGTTATTCAAACTCTTTTTTCTGAAAAGGTTGCAGATACTGCCAATTGAACTGACATCAAGTAATAGTCGGAGGGTGTGGAGTCTGTCAAGAAAAGACGGGAGGCAGGGCGCCTCCCGGTGCGTGGTATCAATCCCTGGCCGGGCGTTCGACAACCTTGCGTTTGCCCTTGGCGCAGCGGGACAGAGCTTTGAGGCCGTCGCCGTCAAAGGCGTCCACCCGGATCACATCGTAGAGCGCCGTCAGCGCTTCCAGCAGCTTGTCGCACTCGTCCGCCTTGACGATACCCTCCGCACACGCCCAGTCCACCAGCTCCTTACGTTCGTGGCCCATCAGCAGGGCGATGCCATCCAGCTCGTCTTCGTCGCGGTTGCGGATGGCCTCGTGCAGCCGGCTACGCATCTCTGCGGTCTCGTTTGCCAGCTTATAGGCATTGAGCACCCGGCCCAGGGGATCTTCCGGATCCATGGTGGTGTAGGCGCCACGGCTGATCCGCTGGCGTACCGGGGTGTCCTTGACGATGGTTTCAGCCACTCTGGCGCCGAGTTTGTCGTCCGGGCCATTGAGCCCGGTGGCGCCAAGAGGGAACACCAGCAACCTCAGCGGCCAGCGCAGAGCAGGAACCGGGAAGTTGATGATCGCTTCGCGCATGGAGCCTTGCAGGTCCCGCAGGCAGGTTTGCAGGCTCCATTCCACCAGCGGTCGCTGATCATCCGGATAGCCTTCCTCGTGCCACTGTTTGATCACGGCGGTGGCGTAATACAGGTGCACCAGGCAGTCTGCCATCCGGCCCGAAAGCCGCTGCCGGGCCTTGAGGCCGCCACCGACTGTCAGCAGGGTAACGTCGGTCATCAGCGCGAACGCCGCCGAGAACCGCGCCAGTTGGCGGTAGCTGGATTTGATATTGCCCTGGCGTGGTACCGATTCGATCAAGCCTCCTGTCAGGCCCAGCAGCAAGGCCCGAAGGGCGTTGCGGGTGGTGTGGGCCAGATGGCGGTAGAAAATGCCGTCGAATTTCTTTACCGCCTTGTCTTCATCTTCCATGCCGGCTGCTTCAATTTCCTCCACAATAAACGGATGGCAGCGAATGGAACCCTGGCCGAAGATCATCAGGCTGCGGGTGAGTATATTGGCTCCTTCCACGGTGATGCCAATAGGCACCGCCTGGTAGGCCCGGGCCAGAAAATTGCGGGGCCCGGTGATCACGCCCCGACCGGCGACAACATCCATGGCGTGGTTGATCACTTCCCGCATCAGGTCGGTGTTGCGGTATTTCAGCACTGCCGAGGGCACTGATGGCCGGACGCCCCGGTCCAGCATGCCGGAGGTTAGCAGCCGGGCAGCATCCATCATGTAGGTGTAGCCGGCAATGGGTTCGAGGGCTTCCTGGACGCCTTCAAACTGGCTGATGGAGCGGCCGAATTGCTCCCGGGTGTAAGCGTAGGAGCCGGTGGCAAGACTGGCGACCTTGCCGGCACCGGTGCCCAGAGCAGGCAGAGAGATGGACCGGCCGATGGAGAGGCATTCCAGCAGCATGGTCCAGCCCTTGCCGAGCATGTCCTGGCCGCCAATCACCTGTTCCATGGGAATGAAGACATCGTTGCCCCAGGTTGGTCCGTTCATGAAGACAGTATTCATGGGCAGGTGGCGGGCACCGGCATTGACGCCTTCGGTTTCCTTCGGGACCAGCACGCAGGTCACACCAATCTCATCGTTGTCGCCCAGCAGTTTTTCAGGGTCATAGACCTTAATGGCCAGACCGATCAGTGTCGCCACCGGTGCCAGGGTAATGTAGCGCTTGTTCCAGGTGACTTTCAGACCCAGCACTTCCTTGCCGTTCCACTCACCTTTGCAGACGATGCCTTTGTCCGGAATGGCGCCGGCATCGGAGCCGGCCACTGGAGAGGTCAGGGCAAAGCAGGGAATTTCTTCGCCACCGGCCAGTCGCGGCAGATAGTGCTGCTTCTGTTCATCGGTGCCGTAATGCATCAGCAGTTCGCCGGGGCCCAGAGAGTTGGGCACCATCACCGTGACGGCAGCGGACACACTGCGGGTGGAGATTTTCATCACAATCTCGGAATGGGCGGTATTGGAGAAACCAAGACCACCATCCTCCTTGGGAATTACCAGGCCGAAAAAACCGTTCTCACGGATAAACTTCCAGGCCTTGTCCGGCAGGTCGTACTCCTCGTGGGTAATTTTCCAGTCGTCCAGCATGGCACAGAGCTTTTCCACCGGGCCATCCAGAAAGGCCTGCTCTTCGCTGGTAAGGTGTGCCGGTTTTGCGTCCAGCAGTTTGTTCCATTTGGGTTTGCCGGAAAAGAGTTCGCCGTCCCAGTCCACCGAGCCGGATTTCAGGGCTTCGGCTTCGGTATCCGAGAGCTTCGGCAGCCGGCTCCGAACCCAGCCAAGCAATGGGCGGCTGAGTTTGTCGAGGCGCAAATCACCAGGAATCACCAGAATTAGCGCCAGGGCCAGCAGAACGCCGCCACACAGGATGCTGAGAAGATGCCAGTCGTCCTGAAACAGGCCCACAAGGGTGGCAATGGACATCACTGCGGCGGCAGTGGTGCCACCGATGCCCAGATAGATCAGTACCAGTGCACTGATCAGCAGGAGAAGAACACTCATGGGGTAGACCTCCGTATCGTGAATGCAAACAGCCAGAATCTGCTTTTAACCATCGGTTAAAGTCCCTGCAGTTGCAAGGGGTCCGGGGGTGGGATGTAAAGATTGTTTGCAATAATGAAAAGCATTGTCAAAAAGCCGGAGTGAGTGGGTAAATGATTGATCCAGACTGTGACTTTTGGTGAATACATAGATTCACTAAATTGAAGCGTCTGGAGTAATTCGATGTTTGGTCCGCTCACCGTTGCGAAACGCCTTGGCCTCGGCTTTGGTCTGATTCTTTCCCTGATGATTGTAATCAGCCTGATCGGAAATAATCGTGTCGGGTTTATTGACCGGACCCTGACCGAGGTGGGCGATGGCGCCGCGGTCAAACAGCGCTACGCCATCAACTTCCGGGGCAGTGTTCACGATCGGGCCATTGCCATTAGGGATGCGGTGCTGGTGGAGAACAACCGTGCACTGCAGCGACACCTTCAGGATATTGAACGCTTGAAGGTGTTCTACCGGGAAGCCGCTGGCCCCATGGACACCATGTTTCGCGACCAGGGCGCGACCAGTCGGGAGAAAGAGCTGCTGGGGGCTATCAGGGACATAGAGCGCCGTGCCCTGGCCCTGACCGATGACCTACTGGAGCGCCGCCTTGAAGGCGATATTGATGGTGCCAGATCGTTCCTTTTATCGGATGTGTCTGGTGCTTACACCGAATGGCTGGACCGGATTAATGCCTTTATCGATTATCAGGAAGATGTAATAAGCGGGAATGTCGATAACGTCAGGGCCACGGCCAGTAATTTCAACACTCTGATCCTTTCCGTCACTGGCATTGCCGTGATTCTCAGCGCGCTCGTGGCGCTGATCATTATCCGCAGGCTCAAGGGCATTCTGGGTGGTGAGCCCGAAGACGTGGCAAGGGCCATCCGTCAGCTGGCTGACGGGGAGCTGGATCAGGACATCCGCACCCAGTACCCGGACAGTGTAATGGGTGCCCTGCGGGACACGGTTGAGCGGCTGGCCGGGATTATCCGGGAAGTCCGTGCTGCCGCCGAAGAGCTTTCCAGTTCGTCTTCGGAGCTCGAAAGCACCTCGGACAATAACAGCCGCCAGATTCGCCTGCAGGCCAGCGAAGCCGAACAGATGGCGGCAGCGGTGAATCAGATGGCGGCAACGGTGAACGAAGTGGCGGGCTTTGCCGCCAGCGCGGCCACAGCGACCCGGAAAGCGGATGCGGAAGTGGAAAGTGGCAACCGGGTGGTTCAGGACACCACCGCCTCAATCGGCAAACTGGCCGAGACCCTGGAACAGGCTGCGCAGACGGTTCAGCGGGTATCCGATGACAGCGCCAATATCGAGAAGATCATTGAAGTGATCAACGCCATTGCCGAGCAGACCAACCTGCTGGCGCTGAATGCCGCCATCGAAGCCGCCCGCGCCGGGACCCATGGCCGTGGGTTTGCGGTGGTGGCTGACGAGGTTCGGTCACTGGCATCGCGGACCCAGGATTCCACCCGGGAAATTCAGGACATGATCGGTAACCTGCAGACTGGCGCGGGAGAGGCGGCCAAGGTGATGGAAAGTAGCCGGGAGCTGGCCCGAACCACGGTGGACAAGACCAGCGAGGCGGAAGCGGCCCTGGCGCGGATTCGCCAGGAAGTGGGCGCCATCAATGACATGAACGCACAGATTGCCAGTGCCTCGGAGGAACAGAGCTCCGTGGCGGAAGAGGTGAATCGCAATATCAGCCGGATTCACGACGCTACCGTCGAAACCTCAGCGGGTTCCGAGCAGGTCGCCGGTGCCAGCCGTGATCTGGCCGTGCTTTCCGGGCAGTTGCGTTCCCGGGTCAGTGTCTTTCGGCTTAAAGGCTGAGACCGCAGATCAGTAACGCCAGGGTGGCCAGTAGTACTGCAACATTGAGGCCGAGAACGGTATTAAGCTGTCGGGGATTCGCCAGAGCTCCCGGCAACCTGAGGCTTATCCACAGGGCGGCCGGCGCCGGTGCCAGGGCAAGGGCGGTCCACGCTGGCAACCAGCCTGCCAGTATGCACACGCCCAGAACACCGTAGCTACCCAGCAACAGGGCGCCGACGAGTCTGGCTGCTATTGGTTGGCCAAGCGTGATTACCAGGTGCCGGCGCCCGGCTTTCGCGTCTGCTTCCGCATCCGGTATCTGATTGATAAGCAAAAGCTCACTTACCAGCAGCAGACTGATTCCGGAGACTGTGATAGCGGCAGTGTCCAGCCGGGCGCCCAGGGCAACCAGGCTACCCAGAATCATCACCGGTCCAAACCCCAACCCCGGCGCAAGCAGGCAGAGGATGGGCGAACGGGTAATCCAGCGGGTGTAAGTCAGCACTAATACAACGCCGGCGGCTCCGAGCACCAGCATGGGAAGCCCACGAAGCCAGAGAAAATACAGACCGATCGCAACGACCAGTCCCAGCGTACCGAGGGCAGCCAGCAGCACACGCGTTGCTGCGCAGGGGGTCTCGGGGAGCGCCCCGCTGCCACCGGAAAACGGCGTACGCTGGGTGATCAGGTCCAGCCCCGAGACAAAGTCTTCGTATTCATTGAGCAGATTGACAGCGGCGTGGGCCAGCAGGGCGCCGACCAATACCAGAAGCGTATCAAGTAACGTCGGCGGCTCCCCCTGTTGCCAGGCAAGGGCTACCCCGAGACCCGCACACAAGGGGGCCAGCACCAGGAAATTGGGGCGGGCGGCACGAACAACCGCAACGGTCTCAGACATCGGGTACTTCCTCGAAGAAACGGGGTTGGCAGACGATCAGACGTAATCGGCCGCAAACACCAGCCCGAGAACAACGGGCATGACCACCAGACTGCCCAGATTGCTCAATAATACCAGCGAGGCGACCTTATGGGGTTCCTGTTGATACTGTTCTGCCACTATATAGTTCAGCACCGCCGGTGGCAGGGCAGCGAACACCCACAGCGCCGCTATTTGCATCCCTGGCAGGTCCAGAATCGCGATCATGGGCCAGGCCAGTACCAGGCCACTGGCGGGACAGGCTATCGCGCCGAGTATGCCCAGTTTCCAGTCACTGAAGTCGACATCCAGCATGCGCACCCCGAGGGCAAACAGCATCAGGGGAATACAGACGCCGCCAAGCATATTCAGTGTTTCCAGAAGCCAGTCTGGTAGCGGTACGCCGCCAAGATTCACCGAGAGCCCGGCAATACTGGCAAAGACTATAGGCAGTTTCAGGCGTTTGATGATGGAGGTGTGCGGATCAAGCATGTACAGGCCCACAGAGAAGTGCAGCAGCATTTCCACAATAAACAGAACGATGGCCGCTGGCAGAGCGGCATCACCGAAGGCCAGCACCAGCAGTGGGATGCCCATGTTGCCGGAATTTTTGAACATCATCGGTGGCAGGAAGGTTTTCAGGTTCAGCTTCAGAAACTTTGCCAGCGGATACAGCACGATTCCCGAACCCAGCACCACAACGGTGGCGGCCAACGCCAGCTGGGCGTAGTCCTGCAGGGGGGCCTTCTGGTCAGCCAGTACTGCAAACACCAGCATGGGCACGAACAGTTCCATATTGAGAACGTTCAGTCCCTGAATATCCGGGGTGCGGTAACGGCCATAAAGGGCACCGCAACCGGCGATCAGAAACACCGGCAACATGGTGGACAGAATCTGGCCGATCATTCAAAAGGCTCCGAAAGGCGTAAAAAATTTATGGATGAATAATCCGTTAGGTTCGCAAGTATCGGGCCACTTCGGCAAGTATTAATCGCCGGCGTTCGACCAAAGCCTATGGCGCTGGAGGGCAGCCACCTCTCGGACAACAGTTGCGATGGCCTGCCTGGCCCACCACAATAACCCCCGCCAGTTTTCAATCTGCTGCGGAGAGCTCCTGTGTCCAGCCCCTTTGATCAACCTGTTGCCCGCGAAAGTACTTGTTCGGTGAAATTTGATGCCCGCCGCGCAGTGTTTGGCCGCGATGACGTTATTCCGGTGTGGGTCGCCGATATGGACTTTGCCGCGCCCGAACCGGTCACCCGGGCGCTGAGCGAGCGGGCCGCACACCCGGTGTACGGTTATACCTTGTTTCCGGACAGCCTTTACCAGTCCATGATCGACTGGTTCGCTGACCGACATGGCTGGAAGATCCAGCGGGAATGGATCCTGATGGCACCCGGTGTGGTCCCATCCCTGAACGCGGCCTGCATGGCCTATGCCGAGCCGGGCGAGGGTGTCATCATCCAGCCGCCGGTGTATCCGCCGTTTTTCAGCTCGGTCCGGCACAGTGGCCGGAAGGTGATCGAGAACCCCCTGGTGCCGGAAGACCCGAACACCGGTGACCCTGGTCACTACCGGATGGATCTGGATCACCTTGAACAGTGCGCCGCGCGACCGGATGCCCGTATTCTGTTGCTGTGTTCACCCCATAACCCGGTCGGGCGGGTCTGGTCGGATGAAGAGCTCAGGGCCGTGCTCGCCATTGCCCGCCAGCACCAACTGGTGGTGGTCTCGGATGAGATTCACTGCGACCTGACCTATCGGGACCAGCCCCGCCACACCATGTTGGCCAATCTGGCCGGGCCGGGGGATGCCCTGGTGATGGCCGTGGCACCGAGCAAGACGTTCAATATGCCCGGCCTGGGACTGTCAGCGCTGGTGATCCCCGATGCGGACAGGTGTAGGGCCATGAAAGCCGTGTTCGAGTCCATGCATCTGCCCCAGTGCAACCCGTTCAGCATCGCCGGCTTCGAAGCCGGTTATCGCCACGGCGGTCCCTGGCTGGATGACCTGATGGCGTACCTGCAGGCAAACCGCGATTATGTAGTGGAGGCTGTCAGCCAACGACTGCCGGGCATTCGGGTTTCGGCGCCCGAAGGCACCTACCTGATGTGGCTGGACTGCCGCGGGCTGGACCTTGACGACGTTGGCCTGAAGCGGTTTTTTATCCAGGATGCCGGTGTCGGCATGAATCCCGGGGTATCGTTTGGTACCCAGGGCAGCGGCTTCATGCGGCTGAACATCGGCTGCCCCAGAGCTGTGCTTGAAGAGGTTCTTGACCGGATTGAAACCGCACTCAAGAGTCTTGCCCCGTGATACTGGCGCTCCAGTGGTTTCGGTCGTACACCCTGTCCTGCGTGCGGGTTATGACTTCGTGCAGTTGAGCGATCTCAGTTAACCCCCTTGGGCTGATAACGCTTACGCCTGCCGGTCTGAGTAGCCAGCAACAGCCCGGCGAGAATCAACAGGCCACCGATGATGTGAAACACCCCCAGGGACTCCCCCAGAAAGACCCCCGCCAGCACCGAGGCGAAGACCGGCGTGAGGTACATGAAGATGGCCGCCCTGGCCGGACCGATTTTATGGACACCATGATTCCAGAATCCATACGCCAGAATGCCTGGGAAAATGGCGAAATACAGCAGGGGCAGGGCTGTGTCCCGGGACAGGTCAAAACCACCGGCGAAGAAAAACAGATCGGTCAGGTAAAAAGGCAGTATCACCAGGGTGCCCAGAAGTATCTGGGTGGTCAGAAAGGTCAGGGCAGGCAAGGGTACTGCCTGGCGTCGCAGCAGGACCGAAAACAGCCCCCAGCTGAAGACGGCCGCCACCATGATCAGGTCCCCCGGCTGGGCCTGAAGTCCCGTCAGTACCGAGATGTCGCCGCGGGCAACCACCGTGGCAATGCCCGTAATTGCCAGGGCGATGCCAAGGGCCTGGATCGGACGGGTCCGGTCGCCGAGCAGAACCCAGGCCAGCAGTGCCACGAAAATGGGAATGGTGGCATTGATCAGGGCGATATTCGTCGCCGTGGTGGTGGTCGCCGCGAAGTACAGCAATGAGTTGAAGGCCGCCACACTAAAGGTTGCCAGGGCCAGCATGGAACCGAAATACTGACGGATAATCTGGCGGTGGCGCCAGACACCCGGAAGCCCGAAGGGCAACAGAATGGCGAGAGCAATGATCCAGCGCCAGAAGGACATGGACAGGGGCGGGATGTGCTCAACCGTGCCCCGGGCGACCACCGCATTGCCGGCCCAGAACAGGGGGGTCAGAACCAGACCGACGTAGGCCAGGCCTGGAATTCGGGACAAGATTCCGGCGTTTTCCGCAGGCACACGCGCTCCTGTTTGTCTTGGGTGCTGTCCGATAAAACGCATAGCATACTACTCTCCCGGAATTTCTGCCTCCGTACCTATGTGGTAGGCCGCGAAACCGGCCATCACCACCTGGTCAACTGCCATCCCGATGACCCGGCCGTCGCTGGTGGAACGGATGGGGTGCTGGGCATTGGTGATGGGGTCGGAGACGTAACCGAGAACCTCCCCCTTCGATACCCGGGCCCCGAGCTCGATCTCGCTGAACAGGATGCCGCCGTGATTGGCGCGGATCCAGTCGGAATCGTAGTAAACCGGTTCCGGATCACCCCATACGAACATCCGGGAAATCATGCCCTGGCGCTCCATCAGGCTGGTCAGGCTGTTAACGGCTGCACTGATCTGATGTTGCTGAATGCGGTGGGATTCGCCGGCCTCCAGAGTCACAGTGCGAATGCCTGCAGCAACCGCCGCCGTGCGCAGCATGCCGGGGGAGCCGGTGCTGTGAACCACGGCCATGCGGTCAAAGCCCCGGGTAAATTCGGCCACTTCCGGGTTGTTCATGTCGGCCCTCAGTTGCGGCAGATTGGTGCGCTTGAGGGAACCGGTATGAATGTCCACCAGCATGTCGCAGTGGCGGATGACCTGCTCGAACAGCGAATAGGCAATGCGGTCGGCCAGACTGCCTTCCAG
This sequence comes from Marinobacter guineae, assembly GCF_002744735.1. GTDB lineage: Bacteria > Pseudomonadota > Gammaproteobacteria > Pseudomonadales > Oleiphilaceae > Marinobacter > Marinobacter guineae. The sequence goes on from NZ_KZ319340.1 coordinate 897,737, forward strand.
ACTGCCGGGGAAGTGGCGATTGAGATCCCGCCGGTCCGGCAGATAACGGCTGCCCTGCTGGAACCCCGGAAGGTTGACGATGGGAATGCCTACTACCCGACCCGAGAGTTTGCCCGGATTCAAGTCGTACACGGTCTGGCGAATAATTTCGATGCCGTTGAGTTCGTCACCGTGAACCGCGCCGGTGAGACACAGGGTCGGTCCGGCGTTGACGCCGTTGACCACCAGCACCGGTGTGGGCTGGGACAGCCCGGCAATCTGGATGCCGGGCGCCCAGGCCAGGCGGGTCGAATCGCCCGGCATGACATCGCTATCCAGCAGGGTAAAGACCTCTCCGGGCCGGACCTTGGGTTCGGGCTCGGGTTCCGGTTCGGCTGTTGGTGACGTCAAGGTGGATTCAACCGCATCATTGTCCGGGGGGGCGGCCTGCAAAGGCACGGACTGCTCGATATCCTCAACGCTCTCGTCTTCAGCGAGTTCGGCCATTCGGATGTCGGATTCCCTGGCGGGCTTGGCCGATGCGGGATCAGCCAGCAGAGACGCCGGTAGCCAGAGCGCCGGAAGGCCAATCAGCAATGCGAAATGTGTCGGTTTTTGGAGCCGCTCAAACAGCATAATTCCTCGCCGGTCGTCAGTATCCGCTCAATCTATTTCAAAAGTGCTATTTTGCATGTATAGGACACTTATACGCGGCCAAGGAGATTAACAATATGGATCTTTTGCGAATTCTGATAGCAATTCTGTTACCGCCACTGGGCGTGTTCCTGCAGGTGGGGATCGGCAAGCACTTCTGGATCAACATCGTGTTGACCCTCCTCGGGTACATTCCCGGGATCGTGCATGCCGTCTACATCATTGCGAAAAAATAGTGGGTTAGCGGTCCGGGCTGATATGCCACAGATCGTCCTTCCGGAACGCCCTGTGCTCTGCCTCCAGTTTCAACAGGTGCGCCAGGGCTGACCGTGCGGCCAGCCCGTGAATCGCCGCCGGCACATCATCATAGGCCATTGCAGTCAGCGTCTTGAGATCCACCGGGGTCAGCGCCTCCAGAGCCCGGGCCACCTTGTGCTCCCGGGACAGACGATGGGTGATCAGAAAATCGATGACCGCTTCCGGTTGTCCCATCACAAACCCGTGAGCCGGGGCAATGAAGTGGATGGATTCGGCCAGCAGGTCATACAGCGACTCAATGTACGCCTTCATGTCCCCATCCGGCGGATTTATCACCACGGTCGAACCCTGCATGATGTGATCGCCGGAGAACAGCAGCGCCTGATCCGTCAGCAGATAACACAAATGATTCGAGGCGTGGCCCGGGGTGTGTAGCACCCTCAGAATCCCGGCTTCGGTGACAATCAGATCACCGTGCTCCGGTTCGTCGTCTGCCCGGAAGGTCTGATCCTGACTCGCGCCCTCGGGCGCCGGCCAGCCGAATACCCGGCATCCTGTCCGCTTTTTGAGCGCTGCAACCGCCGGCGAGTGATCCTGATGGGTGTGGGTAACCAGCACCTGATCAATCACACCACCGGTCACCTCCAGAATCCGCTCAATATGGGTTTCGTTCGCGGGGCCGGGATCAATCACGGTAAACCGTTCATGGCCCAGCAGGTAGGTATTGGTGCCCGGCCCGGTCATCATCCCGGGGTTGGGCGCTGTTAGCCGGATCACTCCGGCTGCCACCTCAACCGGGTCGCCGGGAACAACCTCCGCCTGGGTCAACCCTTCCCCCTCCGGATCCAGTTTGGTCGCCTCATCATAGGCCGGTGACCCGGGGTCCAGCGTCACCGGCCTGCCGTTCTTCAGGGCTGGCCAGGGCTTGCTGGGGTAAGGCTCCGGCGGATTGGCGTGGGCATACCGCATCAATGCATCGGTGGTCCCGAAATCACTCAACACCCGCAACGTCCGGATCGTCGGCAGCCCAAGCAAACGGCGGCCACTGCGGTGATGTTCCAGCGCGTCCTCCGGCCGGATCCAGACATGATCAATGGTCTCCACCCCATCATGGCTGGCCAGCTGGCCTTCAGGGGCTGTGGTTACAAAAAACCGGGTATCAAACCGCCGAGGCGGCCCCGGCGGCGTGATCCAGTGGCTCAGATAAGCCAGCCGGTCCAGCGGAATCGACAGCCCATGTTTCCGGCACACATCCGCCAGCGACAACTCGCCCCTGAACACCGATTCCCGATCGCCATGCACCGAATGATCCCCGGACACCGGATTCCCCTGTTTATCCACGGCAACAAGGATCCCGGCCTCCTCAAAACACTCCCGAACCGCCGCCAGCATGTAATCCGCGCCACCTTCGTCGACACTCATGATCTGACTGATCTCGGCGTCTCCCGGACCAAGGGCATGCTCCCGCCCGTGAGGCTCCTGCGCATCCACCGCCCCTCCGGGAAACACAAAATACCCGGGCAGAAACACCGCATCCCAGGTGCGTTGCAACAGCAGCACTTCGAGGCCTTCGGAGGTATTGCGGGTCAGAACCAGTGTGGCGGCAGGGCGAATATCCATAAAACTCCAAATGCAGTCTTTATTATTCAGTGCGCGAGTAAAGTACGAACGATGGCAGGGAAGGGCTTTTCAAAACAGTGCGAGCCATGGGTGAAGAGCGAAAAGCTCTTCACGGGCTGGCCATGGATGGCCTGCCCAGGACCCTCAGTGCGATGCAGGAGCAATAAGCACTGAGGGGCGGAGCTCAAGCGTCACAGGGACGTGCCGCAAGGAGCGTGTTTTGGAAAGCCCTTCCCTGCCATCGTTGCACCCAAACTCGAAGCGCAGAGGTCTGATAGCAAGATAACCGATTTGAGGCTGGGCGTCTTGAGATGAACACCAAAGTCGAAGAGCGTATGATTCGCTCCAGAAACCAGCCAGCATCAGAACAGGAACCCCAAGTGGCCCGAATCAAACTCTCCTTCCCGGACGACGTGTTTTGCTTCGAAACCAGAATGCCAGTCAGAATCACCGACATCAACGGCGCCAACCACCTCGGCAACGACGCCCTGATCTCCATGCTCTCCGAAGCCCGGGCCCAGTTCCTCGTGAGTTATGGCCTCCAGGAAGCGAGCAAGGACGGCACTGGCATCATCGTGACCGACCTGGCCACCATGTACCAGTCCGAGTCCTTCTTTCCGGAAATGCTGTGCTTCGAAGTCGGCCTGATGGACTTCAACAAGTACGGTGGGGATTTTGTCTTCCGGGTCACCAAGGCCGAGAGTGGTCAGCCCGTGGCACTGGCCAAGTACGGATTCGTGTTCTTTAACTACCAGCGCAAGCAAGTGGTGCCGGTACCCGAGAGCTTCCGTTCACGCTTTGGCTGAGGGTGCCTCGTTTTTCAGCCTTGCCATACCCGAGCGGTAAAAGCTGTAAGCCATAACGCCAGCGAAGAGATTGCCCACCAGTGCCCCACTCATGAGACCAAAAAGGCCATTGATCTGGCTACCGAGCCAGAGCATTGGCAAGAAGCAAAGAAACAGTCGCAAAGTGGACACCAGCAACGCCCGCATGGCCAGCCCCAGGGCGTTGCACACCGATACCATCAACATGCACACGCCCAGACCGCTGTAGCTTAGGGGAACTCGCACAAGATACGCGGCCAGTACGTCCTGGACGTCGCTGTCGCTTGTGAAAAGCTCAGAAACCAGCCCCGAGGCCACGAGCCAGATCAGACCAATGGCCAGCTGCCAGACCACCACGAACCGGACGCCGATTCGCACCAGTTTGCGGATCTGTTCGATATCCCCGGCACCAAGCAACCGACCAATCATCGGTGGCATCGACATGGTCAACGCAAGCACTACCACAATTGAGAAAAACTCCAATCGGGTGCCCAAGCCCCAGGCGGCTACAGCCGTGGATCCGAAGCCGGCCACCAGGGCAGTTGCCAGCATCGCCGAGGCCGCAGGCATTAGCTGACTGACCATCGCCGGGGCCATGATGCCGGTGAGCTGTTTCAGAGCCTGCCAAAGGGCAAGCTGGTCGAGATCAAAACGGATCCAGTGACGCTTCAGAAGTTTCGGGTAGATAACCAGGCAGCCAATACCAAAGGAGGTGACGGTGGCCCAGGCTGCGCCGGGTAACCCCCAGGCAAAGGTAAAAATAAACAGTGGATCCAGGGCGATGTTGGTCAGGCTGGTAGCGACCATCATGTACCCCGGCAGCTTGGTGTCTCCATGGGAGCGGCAGATGCTGTAGCCAAAGTACAGAACCGCGCCGGTCCAGGCGGCAAGCAGCCAGGGAATCCAGTAGCGTCTGATAAGCGGCAGTAATGTCTCTTCAGCGCCGAGTGCGGTCATGATATGGCTCTGCAGGAACCACAGGGTCACACAGATAAGGAAAACGAGGGTTCCACCTACCGTAATGATCAGGCCGCCAAGTCGATAGGCGCGGAGCTCGTCACCAGCACCCAGTGTGCGGGACACAATGGCCGTGGTGGCAATCCCCAGTCCCACCTGAAGACCTATGATGAGCTGCTGCATCGGCAGGGTGAAGCCCAGTGCCGCGAGCGGATCCCGGCCAAGTTGACCCACGAAGGCACTGTCGGCCAGCTGGAAAGTCATCAGAGATAGTACGCCGAACAGCATGGGCCAGGTCATGGTGTAGAGCTGGCGGGCCAGGCTGGGGTTTTGGGCGGTTTCTTGCACGGGGTGTCTGGGGCCTTGGGTTGGGGTTCAGGCTTTGGGCGGGAATTCTATCAGTTTCGGCTTTCGGAGTTGGCAAAGTTGCCTGCGCGACTTTAGGTACACGCAGTTGGGTGGGGGCGGCTTTCTGAAACACGCTGTGAATACTTCCCTGTACGCTCGGCTCCGCCATCCCTGGCTCCGCACGGTTTCAGAAAGCCGCCCCCACCCAACTGCTCCAGCTGCCGGTGGTGGTTTAGAGCACGTTCAGTGCCGCGTCGTAGTCCGGCTCGTTCTTGATCTCATCAACCAGTTCGCTGTGCAGAACCTTGTTGTCTTCGTCCAGTACGACAACTGCCCGTGCGCAGAGGCCGGCGAGGGGGCCGTCCTGCATCGCGACGCCGTAGTCCTGCTGGAAGCTGTAGTTCCGGAAGGTTGAGAGGGTTTCAACGTTTTTCAGGCCTTCGGCACCGCAGAATCGGGCGGCGGCGAAGGGGAGGTCGGCGGAGATAACGAGTACGGCGGTGTTGTCGAGGTTGCCCGCTTTTTCGTTGAATTTCCGGGTGGAGGCGGCGCACACGCCGGTGTCGATGCTGGGGATGATGTTCAGGATTTTGCGCTTGCCTGCCCAGTTATCGAGTTTTATTTCTTCCAGTCCGCTGTTGGTCAGGGTGAAGGGCGGCGCATTGTCGCCTGTCTCGGGGAACTTGCCGCTCAGTTCAATGGGGTTGCCGTCAAGGTTGACGCTGCTCATGGGATGCTCCTTGCTATTTGGTTTAGAATCTTAAGTACTCTGTGTAGACCACTTTGGATGATTTTGCATGTGAAGCTTTGGTGGCTGGACTCGTGCGGGGCGGTTATCCAAAACACGCTCCTTGCGGCACGTCCCTGTGACGCTTGGGCTCCGCCCCTCAGTGCTTACTGCTCCTGCGTCGCACTGAGGGTCCTGGGCAGGCCATCCATGGCCAGCCCGTGAAGAGCTTTTCGCTCTTCACCCATGGCTCCGCACAGTTTTGGATAACCGCCCCGCACAAGTCCGCTCAGCCTTCGAAGTGGCCTACCTTACTTTTGGGTGGTCTTAACTGCTGGTCGCAGTTTGTGCTTCGAAACCCTTTGCAGGATAACGCTGAACCAGTAGCAGATAACAGCCCATGGCGCAGGCGGCGCAGGCGGCGATGATGGTGGCCATGACCAGGGAGGTGCCGTCGTGGAGGTGGCCGACCAGCATGCCAGCGATAGCGGCGACGGCCATCTGGATGAAGCCAAACAGGGCGGAGGCGGAGCCCGCCATGGTGGGGAAGTTGGCCATGGCGCCGGACATGGTTTGGGGTAACACCATGCCGGTGCCGATCATGAACAGGGCCTGGGGCAGGATAACGGCCCAGACGTTGTAAACTTCGCTCAGTGCCAGACCGGCCATCAGGCCACCGCCGGCCACCGCAATCAACAGTCCACGAACCAGAATCTGATCCGGCAGCAGCTTGCTGCCCAGTCGAATAGCAGACAGGTTGCCGACGACATAGCCGGCCACCATGCAGGCGAAATACAGGCCGAAGTGTTCCGTTGGTACGCCCAGAAAGTCGATGAGTACGAACGACGAGCCGGACAGGAAGGCGAACAGGCCCGAGAAAATCAGGGCGTTGGTCAGGGTATAACCGAGAAAGCTGATGTCCCGCGCGATGGTGCTGTAGTTCTTGAGCAGACTGCGGATTTTCAGGGATTGTCGATGTTCCGGGCGCATGGGCTCGGGGATGCCGATAGCAACCACGACAGCCATCACCAGCGCATAACCGCTCAGGGCGAGGAAGATCGATGACCAGCCCAGACTGGCAGTCAGAAGCCCGCCAATGGTCGGCGCAATTGCCGGTGCGAGGGCCATGATGCTGGCCAGGATGGCGAGGATCCTGGCGGCTTCACGGGGCGTGTAGATATCCCGCACCGCCGCCCGGCCCAGAACCGGCCCCGCCGATCCACCCAGCGCTTGCAGGAAGCGGCACAGGATCAATGTTTCGATATTGGTGGCCAGCGCGCAGCCAATACTGGCGATGGCAAAGAGCACAAACCCGCCGATCATGATGGGTTTGCGGCCAAACCGGTCCGCCAGTGGCCCGCAGATCAGCTGAGCGATGGCAAAGCCGACCATATACAGGCTCAGAGTCAGCTGTACCTGATCGGTTCCGGTGCCGAAGTCTCTTCCAATTTGTGGCAGTGCCGGCAAATACATATCCGTTGCCAGCGGCCCGAGGGCCACGGCGGCAGCAAGAAGTACGGTTGTCCAGACACTGGTTAAAGTAAGCATTCGTTTCCTGGTGCGTTATCGCAAAGTGACGACAGGCCGGGTTGGGAAAGCCTTTCCCAACCCGGCCTGCCGACGAGTGCTTGCAGTCTAGGTGAGCGAAGGCAAAAAGATAACGGCAGGGAGCCTCATACAATATATGAGCAAAACTAATTGATTAGCCATTCGGTCTGTTCAGACTCGCCGCCACTGCATTTACCTGGTTGCGCAACCATTTATGGGCGGGGTCATTCTGGTTGCGGCGATGCCAGAGCATCAGCAGGGTAAAAGGTTTGAAATCAAAGGGAAGGGGCACCCAGGCGAAGTCGCGGAGCAAGTGTTTGCCCATGCCTTCCGGGGCCGTGGCCAGCATGTCGGTGCCCCGCAGGAACTCGGGCAGGCCGGAGAAGTTCGATACTGTGACCACACTGCGTCGGTCAAGGCCCCGGGTGTCGAGCGAAGTTTCCAGAGTCGGTTTCTCGCCGGTCGCGAACATCAGCGCAATGTGCTCGGCTTTCAGGTAGTCGGCCAGGTCTGCCGGCGGCTGGCGGTAGGCCTGGTCGTAGAAGACCACCATGCGGTCTGCCATCAGGCCTCGTTGCATGATGTCCGTGGCTTCCGGGGCGTGGGGGGAGATGAGCAGGTCACACACATCTTTTCGGAGAATATCCGCCCGTGGGATGCCGGAAGGGATCACTTGCAAGCTGATGCCCGGCGCCTCCCGGCGCAGGATTCGCACCAGGCCCGGCAGCAGCAGGTCTCGTTGATAGTCGTTGGCAGCTACGGTGAAGGTGAACTCGGCCGTGGCCGGGCTGAAGGGCGGGCCTGCGGACAGGGACTGGAGGTCGTCCAGGATCTGGCGCACATGAGGGCCTGCCTGCAGGGCATATCGGGTTGGGACGATGCCCCGCCCGGATTTGACGAACAGGGGGTCGCCCAGGGCCTGGCGCAGGCGCTCAAGGGTGTGGCTCACGGCGGACTGGGTCACGCCCAGCCGCACTGCTGCTCGGGATACGCTGCCCTCGTCCAGCACCGCCAGGAAGGTGCTCAGGGAACGGAAGTCCAGGTTCAATGTATCAATCGGGTTCATGAATGGCAGTGTAACCCGTTGTCAGTCTCCACTGCACCTGTTGCTCAATATTGAGTGATTATTCAAATCGGGATAGTGTGGTCCACGTACACGACCCCAAGACCCTTTCCGGATGAGGAGCGCCGACGATGACCATGACCCTTGCTTTCGACGTCTACGGAACCCTGGTCGACCCCATGGGCATGTCCCGCCTGCTGGCGGAGGACACCGGAGACAGCGCAGAAGCCGTGGCCGCGCTCTGGCGCGAAAAGCAACTGGAGTTCTCGTTCCGCAAGGGCCTGATGAAAGTGTACGAGGACTTTGGCGTCTGTACCCGTCAGGCTTTGCGTTACGCCATGGCTACTCACAAATTGTTGTTGTCTGAGGAACGTGAAAACGAACTGATGGCGGCTTACCTGTCTCTGCCTGCGTTTGACGATTCTTTGCCGGCCTTGAAAAGCCTTAAAGGACAGTATCCGTTGTTTGCGTTTTCCAACGGCAGTTATCCGGCATTAGAGAAGGTGCTCGGGCACAACAATCTGTTGGAGCAGTTTGAAGGCCTGGTGTCCGTCGATGACATAAAAAGCTTTAAACCAGATCCCGCCGTTTATACCTATGCTCGGCGTGTGACGGGAGCTTGGGAGAAACCTCTTTGCCTCGTTTCCAGTAACGCATGGGATGTGATCGGAGCCAGGGCAGCCGGGTTGTTGGCAGTTTGGGTCAAAAGAGATCCGGATAAAGTGTTCGAAGACTGGGGAATTGAACCCTCGGCAGTTATCAGCAGCCTTTCTGAATTGCCTGAGACTCTGGCCGGCCTCTGACTCTGTGGCAGCGACCATCGGGGAGGGCTTTCCAAAACACGCTCCTTGCGGCACATCCCTGTGACGCTTGGGCTCCGCCATCCCTGGCTCCGCACAGTTTTGGAAAGCCCTCCCCGATGGCCGCTTAGACCATTGGTGAAGGCCGTCTGAGTTGTTTTAGTCGGATCGTTTTGCCAGCCACTCTGCCAGTTCCATCCAGCTTTTTTTAGGCGCCTTGCTTCCTGCCAGGATCCCCATATGACCACCCGGAACAACCCTGAAAGTCTTATCCGTTGAACTTACATGGTCCATGACCCGCTTGGCCGCACCCGGCGTTACCATGGTGTCTTCACTGCCAGCGATGGCCAGTAAGTTGGCACTTACATTATCCAGGCGTGCTATATCATCACCGATCTGGATCTCGCCTTTGGACAGCTGGTTGTCGATCCAGACTCTCACCACCGTGTCCTGAATAATGCCCCCGGGGTAAGCCACCATTCGGTCCAGGAAGGCCGACGTCGTAGCGTGATTGGTGACAAATTCCCGGTCGCCCAGGCGGATGATCAGCTCCCAGTAGCTCATCACGCTGCCAATGGGATTCGTGAGCTTGAAACCGATGGTGTTGGCCCAGCCCGGGGTGTGAAACCAGTGAGGTTTAACATCGTGGAGCCGGAACCCGGTACGCTTGCGGATGAACCCCGCCACGTCGGCCATGCGCTGGTTCAGAAGCCCCAGAATTCCGGAGGCGTGACTGTCGATCGGGGAACCGAGCACGATGGCATTACGTACGTGCTGATCATTGCTCAAGGCGGAGTAAAACAGCGTAAACATCCCGCCCATACTCCAACCATGCAGGGACAACTCCTGCTCACCGCTGTGTTCCCGAACCCGATTCAGGTACGCCGGCAGCAACTCGGCGACATAGGTGTGCAGGTTGTAGTGACTGTGCTCCCGGGTCGGGACGCCCCAGTCTACGAGATACACCTCAAACCCCTTCGCCCGCAGAAACCGAACCAGACTGCGCTGGGGAAACAGATCGTAGATCAGCATATTCACCGCCAGGGGCGGCACGATCACAATCGGCGTTTTATGGGCCGAGCGCTCAACCGCAATAGTTTCACCCTCCAGCTCGATGAAATCCTCGGCCAGTGGCGGATAATAACGCAGGCTGACCAGCCCATCGGTATACAGGGTTTCAAATGGCGTCTGTCCCGCCTGAACCAGACTGGCAGCACGGAAAACCCGGTCAAAAGCGTTGCCTGCATACAGGGCCGTTTGTCGGGTGAGTCCTGCCGCCCGGTCGACGGCAGGTTTGAGAAGGTTAGGCATGGGAATGTCCATGATGAATTTGAAGCTCACTGTAGTGCATTCAATATCTTAGCGTTATCGGAGAGCTCAGAGGGGGAGCAGTGGGCAGGCCTTTGCCAGACCGTGCATTGCCATGGATGGCAATGCCGAGCCCCCATGGATGGGTTCACGGCGTGTCTGGCAAAGGCCTGCCCACTGATCACCAAACTCCGGGTTCCGCAGTCCTCTAGCGGAGATTATCTCGCTTGTGGAGCAACATGCCATGGCATAACTGTCACATCCGGTGGGCAAACCGGTCACTTCGGGCCACTGCCCAATCCTGCCTGTGGTTGATATGATTGCACCCCACTGGACATAAAACCAAAAACAGGACCGCCATGCTCAGTTTCCTCCCCGCTCCCGTTATCGGCGTACTCAACTCCATCCTGCTGGGAATCAACACCCTGTTCTGGTGCATCCTGCTCTACATCCCGGCGATACTGAAACTCATCATTCCCCACAAGGGCTTCCGGGTTCTGTGCACCCGAGTCATTATCTGGATCGCCGAAGCCTGGGTCGCCTGCAACACCGGCTGGATGAAGCTCACCCACAAGACCAAGTGGGATGTGAAAGGCGCCGAAAACCTGAAGCGGGAAAGCTGGTACCTGGTGCTGGCCAATCACCAGAGCTGGGTGGATATTTTTGCCATGCAGCGGGTCTTCAACCACCGGGCACCGTTCCTGAAATTCTTCCTGAAGCAGCAACTGATCTGGGTTCCGGTGATCGGACTGGCCTGGTGGGGGCTGGATTTCCCGTTTATGAAGCGGTACACCAAGGAATACCTGATCAAACACCCCGAAAAGCGTGGTGAGGACCTCAAGGCCACGCGACGGGCGTGCGAACAGTTCCGCCATACGCCCGTCAGCGTTATGAACTTCGTGGAAGGAACCCGGTTTACCCAGGCCAAACATGACAAGCAGAAATCCTCCTATACCCACCTGCTTACTCCCAAGGCCGGCGGCGCCGCTTTCGTGCTGGACGCTATGGGCGACTCGATCCAGACTCTGGTTGATGTCACCATCGCCTACCCGGGTGGCGCGCCCACCTTCTGGGAGTTTATCTGCGGTCGGGTCAGGGAAGTCAAAATGGAAATCCACATCGTTGATATCCCGGAGCACCTGAAAGGCCGTGATTATTCAACGGATGCCGAGCACCGCCGGAATGTGAAAAACTGGCTGGGGGATCAGTGGCGTGCCAAAGATGAGCGGCTGGAGCGCATGCTGGCCCAATAACGCCGGCAGAGGTGTCAGCGGTCGCTGTCGTCCTCCTCGATCTCATCCGGATGTTCCAGCTTGTAACGCTCCCACTCTTCCCAATCGTGGGGCGTTCCGGCGTGGGGCCGGCGCAGGTGTTTGGCGTGCTCCATGGCATTGTGGCGGAGGCTGTGGTCCCGCTCGTCGTCGTCCGTGTCAAAGCCGTATTTTTTCAGAAACTCATCTGGACTGATGGGCATGGCGCACCTCCATCAAGAGATCATGTCCTTATAGATACGATGCGCCTGCCCCTGCGGTTTTTCAACCGTCGGCGGAACTGTCTCCGGTCGGCTGGTTTCCGGCTTCCACCAGCTTGAAATTGATTTGCCGGCGTTCCTCGTCCACCCCCGCAAAGCTCACGGTTACCGGCTGTTCCAGCTGGAAGATGCGACCGTTCTTGTTGTGGATCAGGCGCAGAGTCACCGGATCAAAGCTGTATTTGCCGTCAAGGTCCTTGCAGCTGACAAAGCCTTCCAGCCCGTTTGCGTCCAGGCGAACAAAGAACCCTGCCGGCACGGTACGGCTGATGACTCCGGTCATGGGCTCTTCGCCCAGGTTTTTGGCAAAGTCGCTCTTGAGCCAGGCCTCGAGGCTGTTCGCCGCCTGACGGGCGCGGATCTGGGCAGCCTGCAGGGCCTCCAGCTGATCCTCGGTCAGAGCTTTCATTGGGGTATCCCAAAGAGCGGACTTGATCAGCCGATGCACGTAGAAATCCGAGAATTTCCGCAGCGGTGACGTGAAGGTGGTGTAGGCATCCAGCCCCATGCCGTGGTGCGGCGCGGGCTTGAAGCCCAGCTCGGCCCTCGCCAGTTGTCTTGAAAGGATGGCCTTGACCGGCACCTCCGCTTCCAGTGCGTCGGTTTCCTTCATCAGGGTCTTGAAGCCGTCAGCCTGATGGGCGTCCACTCCGGACAGGTGCGGTGCATGACTCTCGATCAGCGCCCGAATGTTGTCGGCACGATCACCCCGCAGGCCAGGATGCTGGATGAACAGTCCGGCCGCCTGGCGGCTGAGGAAATCCGCGGCGCAGCGGTTAGCGGCTACCATGCATTCCTCTACCAGGCGATGGGCCTCGTTCTGCACGGAGGGCTCAATTAGGCGGATGCGCTTGTTCTCATCCAGGCGCAACCGGAATTCCGGCCGGTCACCGCTGAGCAGTGCGTGTTCACTGCGCCATTTCCGCAGGGCCGTGGCCGCCTGGTGCAGCTGGTCCAGGCTGTTGCTCACAGCTTCCGGCAGGGCCTTGATGTCGTCGTCTTCACGGCCTTCGATCAGGTTGGAAACCAGCTCATAGCTGAGTTTGCCTTTGGACCGGATCACCGCCTGATGGAAGCTGAAGTCGCCCAGGCTGCCATCATTGTTCACCTGCAGATCACATACCAGTGCCAGGCGCTTTACCTCCGGCATCAGTGAGCACAGACGGGTGCTGATGCTGTCTGGCAACATTGGCAGGGGTTCGCCGGGGAAATAGATGGCGGTAGCGCGGTTGAACGCCTCCTGTTCAGCCGGGCTGTCGGTTGCAACGAGCGCCGTCGGGTCGGCAATGGCGATGGACAGGGCCCAGCCGGTGGCGTTGGGTTCGGCCAGCAGGGCATCGTCCATGTCCTGGGTGCCCGGGCTGTCGATGGTGACATAGGGGCGGTCGGTGCGGTCTTCCCGCCCGGCTTCCCGGGATTCAATGTCGCTGTCAGTCAGGCTGTCTGCCTGCTTCTGAACAGCTTCCGGCCAGGTGTCCGCCAGGTCAAACGTGGCCAGGGTGAAGGAGCGCTCAATGCCCGGCTCCCCGGCTTTGCCGATTACTCGCAGTACCTTGGCCTGGCCCTTGCCGTCCTTGATCGGATGTTTGTGAATCTGGCAATAGATGTAGTCATCCGGCTGGGCATTCATCCGTTCTTTGGGTGGAATGAAGATCCAGCGATTGATACCCGGCGTTTCAGGCACGACGAAGTGACCTTTGCCTTTAACCAGATAGCGGCCAACAAAGGTGTTCAGGCGGGTTTCCAGCAGTTCGTCCACCACGCCCTGGGTTTTGCCTTTCTCCACTTCCTGCTCGGTGACATTCACCCGGTCTCCCGGGAGGACTTTCTGCATTTCTTCCGGAGGCAGAAAAACATCGCGGCCCTCGTCAAGCGCAACGAACCCGAAGCGGCCATTGGTGGCTTTGACGGTACCGGGCAAGACCACCTTGTTTTCCTCGATATCGGATTTCAGCTGGCGCAACTGGTTGAGAGCGTCGGCATTAAGCATGAAGTAACCTGGCTGGTAAATAATGAATGATGGGGCGGAGTATAACGGTTATGGCAGAGTGAGTCAGACCTGTTACGCGGGGTTAATTTCCGGGTCTTCTGTTGTGCCAATTCGAACCCGGTTGCGGCCTTCTCGTTTGGCCTGATACAGCGCGTGGTCAGCGTGTCGCAGAATGGTGTCGCTGTTGTCACCGGGGCTGGCGAAATAACCACCGACGCTTACTGTAACTGGGGTGCCGGTTTTTTGGCTTTCCTGTGCCACCGATTCACAAATGCGTCGGGCAATCCTTTCGAGGGTTTCCGGGTCACAGGGCGAGAGCAGAACCACAAATTCGTCGCCGCCCCAGCGCCCGGGATGGTCGTAGGGGCGGACTCCTGCCTTCAGCCAAAGGGCTACGCGGCATAGGATCTGGTCTCCGGCCTGGTGGCCGAGCGTGTCGTTAATGCTTTTGAAGTGGTCGATGTCGAGCCAGATCACGCCAAAGCCGGTCTCCTGGCGCCGGGCCCGCTGGATTTCCTCATCGAGAACTTCATCCAGTCCCCGGCGGTTCTTCAGTCCCGTCAAAGGGTCAATCCGGGCCAGGCGGTTCAGTTCATCGGTGCGTTGGGCCACTTTCGCTTCCAGTTCCCGGGTGGAATGGCCCAGGCTGTGGGTCATTTTCTCGAAGTGGTCGGCTAACCAGCCAATCTCGTTATCGGGTTTGTCCAGTCTTGGTAGGTCGAAGCTGCCTTCACGGACTTTTTCCACCGCGTGTTCAAGACTCATGATGGGCTTGAGAATCCGGGACTGGATAATCAGATGAAACAGTAAAAGGGTCACCAGGAGAGTAACCAGGAAAACCGCCACCAGAGGCCACAGATAGCTTCTGGGCAGCAGGGTGTTGAGATCCAGCAGGGTGATTTCAAACCAGCCGATGGCGGGCAGGAAGGCAACGCCGGCCAGATGCTTGCGGCCATCGACGGTGACAAAACCGCTTTCCACCTGGCCCACCTGATCGCTCCGTTTCTTGAGTAACTGAAGCATACCCAGGATTTGCTGTTTGTCCTGGGGATCGTCAAAAAGCAGGTCGACGGTATTTTTCTGGCCCTCGGGCTTGATGATGCTGGCAAAATCGATGAAATTGCGGTCGCGGTAGAGCTGAATGGCACCGTTGTAGTCGACGAACAGGGTGGTAATGCCTTCCTGTCCGATATCCACGATGTCCTGCAGAAAATCGTCCAGATTCAGTCCGGTGCCGACCATGCCGACGATTTGGCCGGTCTGGTCACGCATCAGGACATCGATCCAGAGTTTGGTCACGCCGAGCTCGGTGTCCGGGTTCACGTTGAGATGAAAGTCCCGGCCTTCTTCGATCAGTTGGAAAAACCAGGCGTCATCGGGTTTGTCCGCGTCCAGTACATAACGGAACTGGTCTCCGGCGTATTCGTTCTTTTCGTTGTTGTAGTAGTAGTGACCATTTTCTAGCAGAGCGACGAAGTAGCTGTTGTCCCTGAAGTTGGAACGGAAACTCTCCATCTGGCGGATAGCTTCAGATTCAAGCGCCGGGGCGTCCGGATTGACAGCCCAGTTAATCAGCGCGGATGAGCTGGCCATCTGTTTGGCAAGGCCGATTTCCCGCTCCAGGGATTGCAACAACCGGGCGCTGTCGTAACGCACCTGGATTTCCGCGACCTGCTGACCCCATCGCTCAATAATATTTTCGGACAGCTCCCGATAGGCCAGCCAGGAAGCGAGGGATGCGACAACAATCAGGCCGGCGGCCAGACCGAGTATGCGGGTTTTTAAACTCAACTAGGGCCTCTCTCCAATTTTTCACTATGGCAGGTGGCCAATGATAGAACACCGGTTGATCAGAGTGTAGAAAAAACAGGCAGGATGAGGGGGGGTTGGGTGGGGTGGATGGTCGCAGGGGCCATAAAGGGTCGGCCCCTGCCTGGTGCACGGGTCAATTGTATTGTGAAAATATCCGGGTCTGGCCGGCCTCGTTAAACAGGATGACCTTGTAATGGTCTTTCCGGTCGCCGATTTCCATACCCGGTGAACCCATGGGCATGCCCGGTACACTCAGGCCGGTCGCTTTCGGCGCTTCGGTGATCAGCCGCTGGATGTCGCTGGCCGGCACGTGACCTTCGATCACATAGTCACCGATAAACGCGGTATGGCAGCTGGCCAGAGCCGGAGTGAGACCGGCATCGGCCTTGATCGGATTGAGGTTGTTGGTCTCGGTAACCTCGACCTCAAAACCGTTCTCCTCCATGTGTTTGACCCAGTCGGTGCAACAGCCGCAGGTGGGCGACTTGTACACGTGGATACTCTGGGCGGCACCGGCCGCCAGGGCGGTGGTGCTGAAACTCAGGGCAGCCATCAGGCCGAGAGCCAGGGAGTGTTTTTTCATGGCGTATTCCTCAGTGGTGATGTTGGTGTTCGTTTGAACCTGTGTCGCCGGAGCCGGAAAGCCAGAACCACCAGACGATGGCCGCCATCAGGGCAAGTCCTCCGGCATTGACCAGAAGTGTTTCCATCAGTTCCGCTCCTTTTGCTGTTTCGGATCACTATTTTCGTCACTATTGGCGCCGTTCCGTGCCGGCCTGTGGCTGGTTCTGAACAGGCGCAGGCGGTTGGCGTTGGAGACCACGGTCACAGATGACAGGGACATGGCAGCGCCGGCCAGGATAGGACTCATCAGGATGCCCCAGACAGGGTAGAGCAGGCCTGCGGCCACCGGAATACCCATTGAGTTGTAGACGAACGCACCAAACAGGTTCTGGTGAATGTTTTTCACCGTGGCCCGGGAGATCTCAATGGCATCGGGCACGCCGTGCAGGGAACCACGCATCAGGGTGATCCCCGCGCTTTCAATGGCCACATCGGTGCCGGTGCCGATGGCAAAGCCAACATCCGCTGCCGCCAGTGCCGGCGCATCGTTGATGCCATCGCCCACCATGGCCACGGTGTAGCCCTTGCCGCGCATTTCACTGACCACCTCGGCCTTGTCTTCCGGCAATACTTCCGCCCGGTAGTCGTCAATCCCCGCTTTGTTCGCAATGGCTTTGGCGGTAGCGTCGACATCGCCGGTGACCATCATCACTTTGATGCCAGCTTTATGCAGACGAGCGATGGCGGCTTTGGAATCCGGTTTGATGGCGTCGGCGACACCGATGACCCCCAGAGCCTCGTTGCCCAGTGCCAGAAACAGGGGCGTTCCGGCCTCTTCAGCAATCGAACCGGCGGCATCAGTCAGGTCGCCCAGAGCAATACCTTCGTCCTCCAGCCAGCGCCGGTTGCCCAGGCGCAAGGGCTGGCCGTCGAACTGGCCTTTGACGCCCTTGCCGTTCAGGGCTTCAAAACCGCTGACCTTTTCGGCCTCGGCGCCCTGCTCCTTCGCCTTTGCCAGAATGGCTTCGGCGAGCGGGTGTTCCGAGTGCTGTTCCAGCCCAGCCGCCAGAGCCAGCAGGCGCTGCTCATCGCCATTGCTGGCATGCACTCGGGTGACCGCCGGGTGGCCTTCGGTGATGGTGCCGGTCTTGTCCAGGATCACCAGATCCAGCTTACCGGCCGTCTGCAGGGCATCGCCCTGACGAATCAGCGCACCGTATTCCGCCGCCTTGCCAACGCCCACCATAACCGACATGGGCGTGGCCAGGCCCAGGGCGCAGGGGCAGGCGATGATCAGGACCGTGGTGGCCGCCACCATCATATGCACGACCGCAGGCTCCGGCCCGACGTTATACCAGACCAGCGCCGCCACCACGGCAATCAGCATGACAGTGGGTACGAACACCGAGGAAATCTTGTCGGCAAGCCGGCCAATGGCGGGTTTGGAGCCCTGGGCTTTCTTCACCAGCTTGATGATCTGCGCCAGTGCCGTTTCGCTGCCTACCCGGGTGGCCTCGTAGACAATCGAGCCGTGGGTATTCAGGGTGCCGGCCGAAACCTCATCGCCTTCCGATTTGCTTACCGGCATCGGCTCGCCCGTGAGCATGCTTTCATCAATACGGGTTGAACCTTCGGCGATTACACCATCCACCGGCAGTTTCTCCCCGGGCCGCACCCGGACCTGGTCGCCCTTGCGAACCTCCTCCACCGGAATATCCCGTTCTTCACCGTTTCGGATCACCCGGGCTGTTTTGGCGCGCAGATCCAGCAACCGCCGCACCGCTTCCGACGTCTTGCCTTTGGCCCGCAGTTCCAGCGCCTGGCCCAGGTTGATCAGACCGATAATCATCGCCGAGGCCTCAAAATACACATGCCTCGCCATCTCCGGCAACGCGCCGGGAATGCTGGCCACTACAATCGAGTAGAGCCAGGCGGTGCCTGTGCCGAGGGCAATCAGGGTATCCATATTGGCGTTATGATGCCGGAACGCCTTCCATGCCCCGGTGTAGAAATGCCCGCCGGTGGCGGCCATCACAATCAGCGTCAGCACCCCCAGTCCAAGCCAGGTGCCCTGATTGGCATCGGTCACCATCATGGTGCCAAAGCCCATTCCCCAGACCATCAGACCGAGGCCCAGCCCCAGACTGACCGCCATTTTAATCAGCAGGGACTTGTACTGCTTTTTGTCCTGAGCCTGCTTGCGGTCGTCCGCTTCGTCCTCGTCTTCAATCACGCTGGCGCCATAACCGACACTTTCCACGGCTTTTACCAACGCCTGTGGCTCCGCGTTACCCGTGGCCGTCGCGGTGTTGTCCGCGAGGTTCATGTGGGCATGGCTGATACCAGACACCGACATCAGGGCCTTCTCAATGGTATTCACACAAGACGCGCAGGTAGCCCCTGTCACCGACAGATGAACCTGTCCATTCTCTGTACCAGCAGGTTCTGCCTGATTGCTTTCAGAGGTCGTTTCGGGGGCATCATGGGATGGATGATCCCCATGGACACTGTCGTCTGTACCATCCTCACCTTTGGATGTGCAGCAACTGGCAGGCTTCTGAGCCTCTTCGAAAGGCTCGGCCGGGTAACCCGTCTCCGTCACAATCCGCGCCGCCTCGGCGGCATCCACGCCTTCCGGCAAGGCAACGGTGTGCCTGTCGAGATCCACTTCCACCAGCTCTGAATCGCCGGTCAGCGGCTCCAGGGCAGTGCGGATCTTCTTCGCACAGCCCTGGCACGAGGCCCCGGAAATACTGAGCGTGGTCTGTAACACAGGTGCATCACTCATTCGATATTACTCCTCACCCCGATCGCTTGCCTCTTCAGAGGGCGCAGGGTCTTCCCAGTGTTCAATCAGCCGACAGATGGTATGGCCATCTGGCGTGCCATCGGGCATGTCCTGCCATGCAGACAATGCCGAAGTCATCCGTTTGCGAAGCTGCTGCAACTCACGAATCTCCCGCTCAACCTCCGCCAGCCGATGCTGAAACACATCCCGCACCATCGGACACGGCGAATGATGATCGTCCGCCTGATCCAGAATTTGCCGGATCTCCGGCAACGAAAACCCCAGCTGCCGCGCCTTCCGCGCAAACCGAAGCCGCCTGAGATCCTCAGCATCAAACTGCTGGTAGTTGTTATCCGGATTGCGGGTTGGTTTCAGCAGGTTCTCGCGGGTATAGAACCGCACGGTATCCGGATTCACGCCCGCAGCTTCTGCAATGTCTTTTACTTTCATGGCGGACCTACCGAGACTGTTACTGAACATTCATCGGGACCGGAAGCACACAGCTTGCGGAGCGTCGGCGTGGGAGATTCTTCCGAAAATGCTCGGAGCCAAGGATGGCGGAGAGCAAGCGTACAGGGACGTATTCACAGCGGTTTTCGGAAGAATCTCCCACGACGATGCGGCAATCACCGAAACCCGAAACTGAGAATAGCCTAAAACCTGTGAGCAACTCACAGGTCAAAGGTTTTTTTAAGAAGGGAATGTCAGGGGAGGGTTACTGGCCCCTGGAGCGAAGAAACGTACCGCAGGCCTTGCACTGGTCCGGCGCCATCAGCTTCGCCTGCCAGCCAATCTTGTGGCCACAGGCCGGGCACGCCAGCCGCAGTTGCAGCACAATGATCGGCGTAATCAGAGCCGCAATCAGAACCCCAAGCGGGCCCCAGCTCTCATCACTGGACAACCCAAGCTGACTGCTGAACACCAGAATGATCGTCAGCACCACAAAAGCAAAAATGAAATAGTTCCGGTTCCAGCGCTCCCACTGACGGAGTTTCTCGTTCTGTTCCGGAGTCAGGTATTGCGTAGTCATAGAATCTCACCTGAAGTATCTGACCGGTATCTTGGGGATGGCCCGGGGCAATTACAATCCGGACTCAGCGGTAATACCCGTCACCAGAATGCCCGAGGCCAGAGCCTGCTCAAGGTCCGACACCGGAATCGGCCGGCTGATCAGATATCCCTGGGCAAAGTTGCAGCGGTGATTCTTCAGGAAACTCAGTTGCTCCTCGGTTTCCACACCTTCCGCCACCACCTGAATACCCAGATTGTGCGCCAGATTGATGACCGCCCGTGTGATCACCGCATCGTCATGGCGCTCGGTAACGTCCGTAATGAAGGACCGGTCGATTTTCAGCAGGTCCACCGGGAAGTCGCGCAGGTAGCCCAGAGACGAATAGCCAACACCGAAATCATCAATGGCCAGATGCACCCCGAGCTGGTGCAGACGAGACAGCTGGTTCAGGTTATGCTCAATGTTCTGGATGAAGATCTCCTCGGTGAGCTCCACCTCCAGACGATCAGCGGACACATTTTCTGCGGCCAGAGCTTCCCGGATATGATCCACCAGATCTTCATCATCCAGCTCCCGGCCGGAGAGATTCACCGCAATCCGAAGCCCCTCTTGCGGAGTCCCCTTCCATTTTGCCAGCTGGCGGCACGCTGCCATTACCACCCAGCGGCCAATGTCGGTAATCCGGCCGCTTTCCTCGGCCAGAGGGATGAACTCCACCGGTGGCAACAGCCCCCGGCGGGGGTGCTGCCAGCGAATCAGCGCCTCCACGCTCTGGATTTCTCCGCTGTCCAGGTTCAGCTGGGGTTGGTAGTAGAGCACGAATTCATTGTTGGCCAGGGCCTGGCTCAGATCCTTGTCCAGCTCCAGTCGCATCACCTCGCGTTCCTGCATACCTTCGGTGTAGAACTGATAGGTGTTTCGGCCCTGTTCCTTGGCCCGGTAGAGGGCAACGTCGGCGTTACGCAGCAGGGTGTCAGCGTCCAGGCCACTCTGGGGATATACCGCCACGCCCATTGTGGCGGTAATGCTGTTGGATTGTCCCTGCACATCAAAAGGCAGGTCGAAACACTGTTTGATCTGGCCCAGCAGGTGAATGATGTCGTCGATGTCATCCACCTGCTGCTGGCAGAGCATGAACTCGTCACCTCCTGAGTAGGCCACCAGAATCCGCTCGTTGCTGAGCCGGTTCAGCCGTTCGGAAACCTTGATCAACAGTTCATCACCAAATTGATGCCCAAGAGAGTCATTGAGGGTCTGGAAACGGTCCAGGTCGAGCATGATCAGGGCGACCTGGCGCATCTGGCGATCGGCGATATTCAGAGTATGGGACAAATCTTCCATGAAGAAACGACGGTTCGCGAGGCCGGTCAGGGTATCCGTGGATTCCAGTCGGGCCAGGTCATTCTGGATGGCGGTTCGTTGCTCGATTTCCTGATCCAGTTCCCGGCGGGTTTTCAGCAGGGCCCGGTTTCGTTTCAGGATCAGTTGTACCAGCAGGGCGGTCAGACTTGTGAGCAGGCCCATCAGCAGGAGGGTTGTGAAGGTCATTCCCGGCCAGGAGCTGTACTGCTTTTCCACCCACTGTTCGGAAGGGTAGAGGGTCAGTGTCCAGTCCAGTGTCGGCAGATCAACCGATTGGGTATGGGAGAAGTGCGGACTTACCGATTGCGAGTCGTTCAGCGCATAGCTCACTACGCCGGCCTGACGGATCTCGATCCGGAAAAACTCCAGCACCCGGCTGGTCAGCAGTTGGCGGGCCAGCACTTCCATCCGGAATACGCCGGCAATGAAGCCGTTGTTGTCGGCGCCGGCGCCCACCGGGGCATAGATCACCATACCCTTGCCGCCCTGGCGTAGATCAATGATGCCTGACAGGTCCCAGTTACCGGTTCTGCCCGCCAGTTCAAGGGCTTGTCGGCGTTCATCGTTAAAAGCCACGTTGTAGCCGGCGACATCTTCGTTTTCGGCTATCGGCTCCAGCCAGCGGATAACAAAGTTCCGGTCGATCCACTCGATGGCCTGGTAAACGCCGAAGTCGTCCAGGTAATTGCGGGCATCCTGCCGCCATTCACGTTCGGTCGTGGAGGGATCTGCCTGCAGGCGTTTCGCCATGCGGCGGATGGCTTCGGAATGGACCAGGAATTCCCGTTCCAGATGGTTGGCCAGGGCCCGGGCCTCATTGGCCAAGTTGGCTTCGATCTGGTTCCTGTCCTGTTGTACCAGTCCGTAACGCAGGCCTGTGGCCAGGCCCAGGAAAACCAGAAAGATCACCACCGGAAATGCCGGGCTTAAAAGACCCGATATAACAGCTTTAGGGGGTGATGCAGGTTTTTCCACAGGTTACTCCGTGACTTTGAACGGGTTGGCAGAGCGCAACCGATTATGAGGCATTTTGATCGGGTACCGCTATCACTTGCTGAATCCTGGCGTGCAACGAGACCCCGAATGCGCCATCGGCCTCAGCTTGCGCCCCGGGACTTGATCCGGCTCATCCAGAACATGGCGCTGGGATTGGATTTTATGCTTTCAACGCATTCCCGGATTATTGGACGAGCACCCTGGAGATTGAGGTCGTTGCCTGCCTCAATCTGCCGGGTCACCTCTTCCACGAGCACCCATTCGCAGTACTGGCGGAGAATCTGCGCCTCGGCATCATCGGTGAGAGTAAATCCCTGGAACAGAACCGGAACCTGAGTCCACGGCCGGTCCAGGCTGACAATCCGCATACCCGGTTTTAGCAGATCGACAGGTAGCCTTACCCGCTGAAGGGTCGAAACGCGGGAGCGGGCATTGTCAGGAAACGTGCTCGCTGAACTCGTTGATTTCAGGGCCGGTTTGCTGGATTTACGTCGGAACCACATGGCTCTTCCAGGCTTCTGGTTATTTGTGCCGATTATGTCAGACCTGACAGGCCCATTACAGCGGAGTACCAGAAGTGTGACGCAGTTCCCTGATTCAGGTCAGGTTTCAGGCACGTTCGGAGACTGGGGGGATGCCCTGGCGAGAGATTTCCTGTTTTGGACAGCGGTCCATCACCACCGTCAGTCCGGCAGTCTCGGCCCGGGCGGCACCCTCCTCGTTAATCACCCCGATCTGCATCCAGACCACCGGAATATCAAGCTCGATGGCCTGGTCGATCACGGTGTCGGTGCGCTCAGGCGCGAGGAAGAGCTCAACCATGTCAACCGGTTCCGGCAGGGCATGGAGGTCGGCATAGACGGTTTCACCGAGTACCTGCTGCCCCGCCAGCCGGGGATTCACCGGAATGATCCGGTAGCCGTGGGCCAGCAGGTATTCCATGACCTCGTGGGAGGGCCGGTTGGTCTTTTCACTGGCGCCGACGAGGGCAATGGTTTTTACGGTTTCCAGAATGTGGCGTAACTGGTCAGGGTTATTGCTTGGCATGAAGTCGGGACGCTCTCGCTGATTTATCGGCGTGCCTCGAGACAGACAGACACGGATTCGGCATAGCGTAGCGCGTGAGGCTTGTCGATTTCCACCTGGGCCCACTGTACCGCTTTGTGCTCCATCACGATGGTGAGGACTTCGTGGGTCAGCCTTTCCAGCAGGGCGAAGCGGTTACCATCCACATGAGAAATGATCTGTTTGGTGATGGTGCGGTAGTTCAGGGCCGCCGAAATCTCGTTGCGGTTGACCGCCTCAGTGGCATCGTAAGTCAGGCAAACGTTGATCAGGACGTCCTGCTGATTGTTGATCTCTTCTTCCTTGATGCCGATGTAGGCTCTTAGCAGAAGATCCTTGATTCGGACTTTTGCCTGGTGATTGCCGATAATCTCTGTCATGCCGTCGATCTCCGGGTCACTGCTCTCAGCGGTTGGTGCCAATCAGAGTGAGGAACTCGGTACGTGTCGCCTGGGATTTGCGGAATTGCCCCAGCATCATTGAGGTTTTCATGCGGGAGTTCTGTTTCTCCACGCCCCGCATCATCATGCACATATGCTGTGCCTCGATGACGACGGCCACGCCCTTGGCGTCGGTAACGCTTTCGATGGCCTCGGCAATCTGCCGGGTCAGGTTTTCCTGAATCTGCAGACGACGTGCGTACATATCGACGATGCGGGCAAACTTTGACAGGCCGAGCACCTTGCCTTGGGGCAGATAGGCGATGTGGCACTTGCCAATGAACGGCAAAATGTGGTGTTCGCACATACTGTATAGCTCAATGTCCTGAACCACTACCATCTCGTCCATGGCAGACTCGAACACGGCATTGTTGACCAGGTCGCCGAGGTCCTGCTGATAGCCGCGGGTCAGGAACTGCATGGCTTTGGCGGCACGCATGGGGGTGTCCTGCAGACCTTCACGGTTGGTGTCTTCGCCCAGCCCGTCAATTATGGCGCGGTAGTGGCCCGAGAGGTCATCAAGGAGTTTGGTCATAGTCTCTTCCGGTTAGCAGTGTCTTACGAGAGCGAAAGCTTAAGGCAAATTACGCGTCATCTCTACGGTTTACGGAAACACTCCGGGAAAAGACCACTTTGGCTGTAACCGGGCCGGACTGTTCGGTAAGGCTATGGCAGAGGGGACGGGTTTGTTCTAAAGTTTCAGGCTGAGACAGCTCGCCGGGGACAGTGCATGGAACAGGTGATACCCAATGTCGGTGGTGCAACCGCCGCAGGGCGTGATGTCGCCACCCTTGAAGGATGGCAACAGGGAGGTAAATGGTTCAGTTATGAGGGCCACGCCATTTTTAGCCGCATGGCAGGCAAGGGAGAACCGCTGGTCCTGATTCACGGATTTCCCACCGCCAGCTGGGACTGGAACCGGCTCTGGCCAATGCTGGTGCAGCAGCACAATGTCCTGACCCTGGACATGTTGGGTTTCGGTTTTTCCGACAAGCCTCTGAACTACGACTACAGCATTGAGGACCAGGCTGACCTTTTCCAGGGCTGGATCGAAGGGCTGGGTTTGCCTTCGGTGCATCTGTTTGTCCATGATTACGGATGCAGCGTGGCGCAAGAGCTGCTGGCCCGCGAGCAGGAAGGTGCACTGCCGTTCCGGATTGCCAGTGTGTGCTTTCTGAACGGTGCTCTTTTTCCGGAAGTGCACAATCCGTTACTGATCCAGAAACTGTTGCGAAGCCCTTTTGGCGGGCTGATCAGCCGGGGTCTGACCCGGCGCAGTTTCGAGCGCAACTTCCGCAGGCTGTTCGGGAGCCAGAACCCGCCGGACAGGCAGGATATGGAAGACTTCTGGCACCTGCTGACTTACAACAACGGCCGGGGCATACTGCACCACCTGATCCAGTTCATGGAGGAGCGCCGGTGTCATCGAAACCGGTGGGTCGGCGCTTTGCAGAAGGCCAAACAGCCCATGCGACTGATTTCCGGTACCGCCGATCCGGTGTCGGGTGCGGGTATGGTCAGGCGTTACCGGGAACTGATTCCCGATGCCGATGTGGTCTGCCTGAGGAACATCGGCCATTACCCGCATTTCGAATGCCCGTGGGACGTCTTTACCGCCTATCGGGATTTTCGCAAACCGAGCGGCCAATGAGCGGGGTTGGTCTCTGGTCTCAACCAGAAGCAGAGTCGGGCATGTCTTCGACCCCGCGACCGACCACTGGCAGCGGCCGTGCTGCTTTGACAGCCTGGTTGCGGCCCCGGGACTTCGCCTCGTAGAGCGCCTGGTCTGCCCGGTTAAGCCATACCGACCAGGTCTCACCCTTGCTCACTTCCGCCACGCTGGCGCTGGCAGTAACCTTGATGTCGTTGAGGAAAGGCCGGGCGCTGATGCTCGTGAGCAGTTGCTGGGCAAGGGCGTCAGCATCTTTCTGGCGGGTTTCCGGCAGCACGATCATGAATTCCTCGCCGCCGATCCGGAACAGCTGATCGCTTTCCCTGAGCCGTTTGCGCAGCCTCAGTGCCAACTCCGTGAGCACCTTGTCGCCTGCCAGATGGCCCCACTGGTCGTTGATGGTCTTGAAATAGTCCAGATCCAGAAGAATCAGACTGGACACCCGTTCATACCGTTCGCGCATCTGGATCTGGCCGTTGAGAATATCAGCCAGCTGGGAGCGGTTCAGGCACCCGGTCAGAGGGTCCGTGGTGGCAAGCCGGGTCAGCTCCTGCTGGAGCTTGCCCACCAGCCAGGCGAAGATCATCGCAAACAGGCAGGTGAGGCCCAGGGAAAAGGTAATCCGCCAGAAATCCGCTTCGGGAAACTTCATGAAGGACACGACCGCCATAACCACAACGAAAATAATGTTGCTGCCAATAGCCTCTCGCAAGGGTAGAAGGAAAAACAGCGCTGAAGCGGCAGGGTAAGCCCAGTAGAGGCCGGCATGGCCATTGATGTGAGTGGAGTAGGCAGCACTCACCACAGCAAGCAGGGGAAACAGGCGGCCTTTCAGGAAATAGCTGCCGCGGAGCCTGAGAAAAGCAATGACCAGGAGGGCATTGGTACAGAACAGAATCAGAATACCGGAAAGCAGATAATGCGACTGTTGCCATTGCACCATGACCAGAGGCGCCACCGCGATGAAAGCCCAGAAATACAGGTGGTAAACCAGTTGCCGCTTGAAGCCCAGGACCGCCAGAGTCGGGTTGGTCGCCAGGGCATTGGCATTGGTTGGTGCAGAAAAATTCACAGCATACTCCCGCTGTCTGAGTCCAATCTGCCCGGTTCCGGTGCCGGGATAATCCCGAAGTCTAGCATTGCCATTCATTAATTAAGCAGATAGCGCCGTTTATGGCCACTATTAGTTTTGTTCAGTTGGCCCGGCCATGTCCACTTCGCTAAACTCCGCGGGATTGATTCAGGGAGCACGTTCAGGGAACTCCATATGACCGCTATTCATATCCGCGAACCGGCACTGACGATTAGGGCAGGCCGACGTGCCATGCAGCGTCTCAAGGAAAAACCGCTATCGCCGGAAGACGTGCATGTCATTCCCGGTGCTGCCGGCGGCCCGAAGGCGCTGGGAATCAGTGGCCTGGATAAGGCCATTTTCGGCGACTGGCTGCCCCGTGTTCAGCAAGTTCGGTCCCTGATTGGCTCCTCTATTGGCAGCTGGCGATTTGCCGCCGTGACCTCCTCCGATGATCCGAAAGCCCAGCTTGCCAGGCTGGCTGATCTCTATACTTCCCAGCGGTTTGCCAAGGGTGTCAGTGCCGCTGAAGTCAGTCGAAAGAGCGTATTGTTCCTGGAGGAGCTTCTCGGAGGCCGGGAAGAGGCCATTCTGAATCACCCCTGGTACCGGTTGAATGTGGTGGTCGTTCGTAGCCTTGGCCGGCTGGCGGAGGACACACGGGGGCGACTTGGTCTTGGCCTCATGAGTGCTATCAGTGCCAACATGGTCAGCCGCCGGCACCTTGGTCGGTTTATGGAGCGGGGTATCATCCACGATGCCCGCCTTGGAACACCTGTGTCCAAACTGGTGGACTTCCCCAGCCACGAAGTGGCTTTGACCCGGGAAAACCTTATGCCAGCGCTGCTGGCCTCGGCGTCTATTCCGTTGGTGATGTCCGGTGTTCGCAATATTCCTGGCGCTCCGGACGGAGTCTACCGCGACGGTGGCCTGCTGGATTACCACCTGGATTTGCCCTACGAACAGCCGGGCGTAGTGCTCTACCCGCATTTTACCGACAAGGTGGTTCCGGGCTGGTTTGATAAGTCCCTGCCCTGGAGACGTGGTGACGCCACCCGGTTGCAGGATGTGCTGCTGGTTGCCCCATCGAAATCCTACCTTGAATCCCTGCCGGACAGTAAGCTACCGGACCGCAAGGATTTCGAACACTATGTCGGGGACGATGCCGGTCGGGAGAGTGCCTGGCGGTTGGCCATTGCCGAGAGTGACCGCCTGGGAGATGAATTCCTTGAGCTGGTCGAAAACGGGCGTCTGTCCGACGTTGTCAGACCACTCTGATGGCACAATGTCTATACTGTTACAGATCGAACCGTTCGGGAGCGCAATATGTCAGATGAAAAACCGGTAGTGGCCAGCAAGACACCTTTTTCCGTGCTTGTGGAAGCCGGCAAGAACTACTTTTGGTGTGCCTGTGGCCGCAGTGAAAGTCAGCCCTTCTGTGATGGGTCCCATAAAGGTACCGGTATAACACCGGTGAAGTATGAGGCGGAGAAGAAGGAGTGGATCTGGTTTTGCGGCTGCAAGCAGACCGGCAATGCCCCGCTTTGCGACGGTACCCACAAGAATCTCGCCTAGACATGATGTAGCGCGCTGATCCGGAAACCGGTGAGACCGCGGATCGGGTCTTTCAAGGCCCGGACTCTCAGTACGACGGGAACCTCGTGCTCCCGGTCCCGATGCATCAGGGGCAGGTCAATCCGTTCAACCGAGCCGTCACTGCGCGAAGCTGCCAGGGTTCGCCTGAAATTATCCTGAAAGGCCAGCGGCACCAGATCCTCGAAGGGCAGACCAGTGAGATCGGCCGGCGCCCGGTCCAGCAGTCCGGCGATCTGCGGTGATACGAAACCGATCCTGCCGTTTTCATCCAGTTCCCAGATAACCGCGCCGGACAGAGCCACCAGATCCCGGCTCCGCTGCTCGCTGTCATTCAGCGCCTGCCGCAGTACGGATTTTTCCACCTGAAGGTTGGCAATCTGATGATCCGATCCTGCCTCCCGCAGCTCAAGCTCGCCGATACGCAAGGCTTGCCAGTATAGTCGCCGATTGAGTAACAGAGTCAGCAAACCGGCAAGTGTGCATAACGCGATACCGGAAATCCAGACAGTTTGCCTCGATGCCCGGGCGGCTTGCTCCAGAAGCGCCGGAGAGGGCAGGGTCGTCAGAATCCAGTTCTGGTTCATGGGGGAGACTTCGGTGCGCAGGGCCCGGGTGGGATCCATTGAACCGTTTGCCCGGATTTCCAGCAATGGAATCTTGGTGTGACGTTCCAGGGTGTCGATCCGAAGGCCCAGGGAATCTGGCAGGGTGTTGTCAAACAAGGTCTGTAGCCAGGCTTCAGTTGGCGTGACGGGTTCTTTTGGAGAGGCGGTAGGGTCCGGAGCGTTGGCCAACAGGTGATTGACCAGTGCCTGGTGCTGGGCATAGTAACGTGTTTCGGCGAGTGCCATCGCTCGCTTAGCTTCGATGTTCGCGGTAATCCCGGTTGCCAGCAATCCGGAGGTGACCAGCAGCAGGGGAATCCAGATCCCTGGCCACAACACGGGCTTCCGGGACCTGGCAGAATCTGAGCTTTCCATGCCTGGCGTCCTTTGCGGCAGGGCCTGCGCCCTGATTCGAGCAACTGCCTGTATTCCTACACTCTAGCCCAGCTGAATGACAGAGGGAAATGCTCAGACCCGGGCCTTGCCGGCCGCTCCGTATACCAGTAGAAAAGTAGCAAAGGCAGTTACCACTACCGAGGGCCCTGCAGGTGTGTCCAGGTGCCAGGACAGGCTCAGGCCACCGGTTACCGCAACAAATCCGAACGCCACCGCCATGGCAACCATGATTTCCGGATTATGGGCCAGTCGCCGGGCTGTGGCCGCAGGGATAATCAGCAAGGCGGTGATCAGCAGCACACCGACAATTTTCATGGCGACTGCGATCACCAGTGAAAACATCAACATCAGCACCAGGCGCAGACGCTCCACGGCAATGCCTTCCACCCGCGCCAGCTCCTCGTGAATGGTACTCATTAACAGCCCGCGCCAGAGCACGGCCAGAAGCACCAGAATCAGGGTGGCGCCGCCATAGATCCAAAGAAGGTCGTACCGGCTCATGGCGAGCAGGTCTCCGAACAGCAGGCCGGTGAGATCCACCCGGACATCCGGCATGAAACTCAGGGTAACCAGACCGATAGCCAGGGCACTGTGGGCGAGAATGCCCAACAGGGTATCGGTGGCCAGGGCCTGGGTGCGAGAAAACAGCACCAGTGCCATGGCCAGAACCACACAGGTGATGATGACACCGACGTTCAGTGGCACGCTGATCAGAAAACTCAGGGCAATGCCGAGCAGGGCAGAGTGCGCCAGGGTGTCGCCAAAGTAGGCCATGCGGCGCCAGACCACGAAACAGCCGAGGGGGCCAGCAACAAGCGCCACACCGAGGCCCCCGATCAGGGCACGCCAGAAGAAATCGTCCAGAACCGCATCAATGGTGGGCATGATCGCACTCCTCATGGCCGGTATGGGCGCCATGCTGTCCGCCAGCGACCACATTGCCGTGCAGATCATGGCGATGATTGTGGTGGTGATGATAAACCGCGAGGGATTCAGCCACCGGCTGGCCGAAGGTTTCGATAAAAGCCGGGTCGTGGGAAATATCCGCCGGGGTGCCGCTGCAGCACACATGCTGGTTCAGGCAGATGACCTTGTCGGTTGCTGCCATGACCAGGTGCAGATCGTGGGAGATCATAATTACGCCGCAGTTCAGGTCGTCCCGTAGCTGGCGAATCAGGTCATACAGCGCTGCCTGGCCGTTGATATCCACGCCCTGGGCGGGTTCGTCGAGTACCAGAAGATCCGGCTTCCGGGCCAGGGCCCGTGCCAGCAGGAGCCGCTGTTTCTCGCCGCCCGACAGGTGGTGGACAGAAGCGTCCAGCAGATGTCCGACCCCGGTGCGGGCCAGGGCTGACGCACATTTCGCCAGTGGCTTACCACTGAGCAACATGAACCGCTTGACGCTCAGGGGAAGTGTTGCTTCGAGTGTGAGGTGTTGCGGAACGTAGCCGATCACCAGATTTTTCTGAAGCGATACCTGGCCGCTCGACACCTTTTGAATGCCAAGGATGGCCTTGATTAAAGTGGTTTTGCCCGCCCCGTTGGGCCCGATAACGGTGATGATATCCCCGCGGTGTACTTTCAGATTGACCCGGTCCACCACCGGCCGTTCGTCAAACAGGACGGTGAGATGGTCGAGGGTTACCAATGGCTCAGTCATGGCCGGGCTCCGCCTGACAACGGGGGCATAGTCCAGCTATCTCGAGAGTGGTGTTTTCGGCCCTGAAGCCCTCGCCAGCCGCCGCTTTACAGACCTCGGAGGTGACCATTGGTGCGGTCAGTTCCAGCACGTTGCTACAGGCTCGGCAGATCAGAAACATACCGGTATGACTTTGCCCGGCGTGGGTACAGCCAATAAAGGCATTGAGAGAGGCAATGCGGTGCACCAGGCCGTTTTGCTGCAGGAAATCCAGCGCTCGATAGACCGTGGGTGGAGCCGCGTTATGGCCATCGGAGGACAGCTCTCCCAGCACATCATAGGCTCCCAGGGGCTTGTGGGACTGCCAGATAAGTTCAAGAACGCGCTCCCGGATGGGGGTCAGTCGGGCATTATGCTGCTGGCAGATGGCCCTGGCGTCAGCAAGGGCCTGGCTGACACAGGCATCGTGATTGTGGGGCCGATAGGGAATGGCTCGGGCGGACATGACGGAGATCCTGCAAAATTTGCAACATTATAACATTTGCACGAATCCTTGCCATGCCGGTGCGGCAGTCCGGGACTACAGCTCAGTGACGGGTCTGTCGGACGAGAGACTCCAGGAACTCGAGGTTGGGGATCCAGGCATTTTCCCCGTCCACTTCCACTTGCATCAGGTCAGCGGGGCCGGGTTCGCCCTCCAGCTTCCTGACCTGGTCCTCGGTCAGGCGGGCCTGGCTGGGAATACCCTGGGTAACCAGGGCCATGAACGGAACGTCCTTGTGGTGGTCCCCGATGCTGTTGAGCACCACAATCCGGCCGCGGTTATCGCCGGGCACGGTCAGAGCGCCGCCGTTGGCCGCATCGTAGGAAATCACCGGGAGCTGCAGCCCCCGCCAGTCCAGATAACCCACAAGCCACTCCGGCGTGTTGGCTCCCGCATCGGTGCTGGCGTAGTCCACTACTTCCGCAATCGAGACGTTGGGCAGCAACAGTTGCCGGCCGCTCATGGGAATCATGACGCAGGAGAGGGTTTGGCTGTTGTCATTCATTGCTTGTTTCCTCAGGCGGAGTCCCGTTTCTGCCGGCCCTTGAGCAGGCAGGATTCTTCAATGGCTTTTACCAATTCCCGGGCCAGTTGCTCCGGGGTACCGCAAAATCCGGTGCAGCCGGTTGCTGCTACGGAGTCCGGCATCGAGCTGTTGCCGCAACTGGTGCTTTCCTGGACCCAGATCCGGCTGCCGTAGGCTTTTAGCAGAGGCGCCGCAATAGCGCCGTCGTTGCCCATGCCGGAAAAAAGAATGGCATGGCAATGCTGGCCATAATGATCAGCAATATTCAGCAGCACCTGGTCAATGGAAGGGCCGTAGGGCCCCGGCCAGCTGTTGCTGGTCTCCGTCAGCGCACCCTGCTCGTTCAATTTCCATTCGTGTTCAACCGGCATCAGTACCACATCGCCGTTTTTTACCCGGTAGCCTTCATCTGCCCGTTTGAGTTTGTAATGGGCATGGCGGCCCAGCACCCGGGTCAGCACATCGGTGAAATTGCCATCGATGTGCTGGGCGTAGATAAAACCTACCGGAAGGCCGGCTGGAAGGTGATCGAGGAAAGTCTTGACCGCCGCCGGGCCACCAAGTGAGGCGCCCAGAATCCAGACCTCCTCGGCCACCGATCCGGGATCCGCCGGCGAAATCCAGTGTGGCAGATCCGGAGAGGGAGGAGCGGCCGCTGCGTCCTCCTCCAGTTGCTCCAGCGTCGCCTCGGAATCCAGTTCTTCCAGGTGCCCCAGCTGTTGCTCCAGCTTGCCCAACAGTCGCCGTTCCCAGCGAAAATAATCGGTGCTGCCGGGCTTGGGCGCTTGGTCCAGACCGAAGAGCACCGGTGCTTCGGTGTTCTCCAGAAGGTGATCGAACAGCACCGGGTGATCCGCTTCGTCTTCCAGGGTCACCAGCCAGAGGCTGGCATCCGGAAATTCCGGATAGCCCTGGAGTCGGTCCGGATCCCCGGAAAAGCAGACGTCGAGACCGAATTTGGCCGTGGCGGCCTGCAAGCGATGACGCTGCAGAACCACATCCGAGACAATCCCGACTCGTGGCCTGGCGGACTGGCCAGCCATCACTGCCTTCCGGTCAGCCGCTCAATCGTCTCAAGCAACTCGGTTTCCTGGAACGGCTTGCCGAGATACTCATTTACACCGATGGCGAGCGCCCGCTCACGGTGCTTTTCACCGGTACGGGAGGTGATCATGCAGATCGGGGTTTCCCGCAGGTTATCGTCGTGGCGCACGAAGCTGGCAACCTCGAAGCCATCCATGCGTGGCATCTCGATATCCAGAAGAATGATGTCCGGTTTGTGGTCCTGAAGCTGGGCCACAGCATCCAGGCCGTCTTTCGCGGTGATGACTTCCATGCCGTTGCGCTCCAGCAGTCGCGATGTAACCTTCCTAACGGTAACCGAATCGTCCACCACCATAACCACGGTGGCCTGCTCCTCATACCGAGCCGACTCGCGGGCCTTCTCAAGGTTGGCCAGACGCTGGCGTTCAGACAATATGTCGGAACGGATCATCGCCGGCAGGTCGAGAATCACCACCACGTTGCCATCGCCCAGGATGGTGGCGCCGGACACGCCCCGGACCGTGCTGAACTGCGGGCCCAGGGATTTAACAACGATTTCCCGGCTACCCATCAGGTTATCCACCTGCAGGGCCATGGGCTGTTCGGCGCCACGAACCAGAATTACCGGAAGCGGCAGGGCCTGGCCCTGCAGCTTGGGATGGTGGTCACTGTTCAGCAGGCTGCCGAGGTACTGAAGCCGGTATTCCTGGCCGGCATATTCGTACATCGGCGCGTCCGGTTTGTAGTACTCTTCGAGCTCGTAAGTGCTGACCCGGACAATACCTTCAATAGTGTTCAGCGGGATGGCGTAGAAGTCTTCGCCGGTGGAAACCATCAGGGCCCGGTTGACCGATACCGTGAACGGCAGGCGCACCGTGAAGGTCGTGCCACGACCTACAGAAGAATCAATATCCAGGCTGCCGCCGAGCTGCTTGATTTCGCTGGCAACCACATCCATGCCTACACCACGGCCGGAAATCTGGGTCACCTGTTGCGCGGTCGAGAAACCGGGCTGCAGAATGAACTGCAGGATTTCCCGTTCCGACAGGTCCTCGTCTTTGCGCAGCAAGCCCTGGCGGATGGCCTTGTCACGGATGACCGAGGAGGGAATGCCGGCGCCGTCGTCAATCATCCGCAGTACCACATCACCACCTTCCCGGGTCAGTGACAGGGTCACTTCGCCGGTTTCAGGCTTGCCGGATTTCATGCGGTCGGCGGGGCTCTCGATGCCGTGATCAAGCGCGTTCCGGAGCATGTGCTCAAGAGGCGCAATCATTCGTTCAAGGATGTTACGGTCCATCTCGCCTTCGGCGTTACGGACATCAAACTCCACTTTCTTGCCAAGTTCGCCGCTGATCTGGCGAACGATCCGGCGCAGGCGAGGCACCATGGAGGCAAACGGAATCATCCGGGTCTTCATCAGACCTTCCTGGAGTTCCGTATTGATCCGTGACTGTTGTACCAGCAGGGTTTCGGTGTCTCTTACCCGGTCCGACAGGGTTTCACGAAGGTCCGTCAGGTCAGAGGAGGACTCGGTCAGGGCCCGTGACAGCTGCTGAATGGAAGAGTAACGGTCCATTTCCAGGGGATCGAAATCATCCCCGTAGTCCGGCCCGTGTTCCTTTTCGGCACTGAACAGGATCTGGGCTTCGGTCTCGATTTCCATGCGTCGCAACTGTTCACGCAACCGCTCGATGGTGGCGGCCATTTCGTCCAGGGTGTGGCCGAAATCGCTGGTCTGTTGCTCCAGCCGTCCACGGGTGATACTGGTTTCACCCGCCAGGTTGACCAGCTCGTCCAGCAGCGGCGCAGATACCCGGATGGTTTCCTGGGCAGCCCGCTGTGCTTCTGTCGCCTGTTTGCGAACTTTGGCGGGAGACCTGGCAGGCTTCGGTTCCGGTGCTGCCGGTTGCTCGGCTTTGGCTGGCTGTTCCGGCTCTGGCGTGACGGGAGCTGGCCTGGGCTCTTCGGCCTGGGCCGGTTCCGGCGCAGACGCACCGGATTCAAACCGTTTCTGGATATCGGAGACCAGGGCAATAATGGCGTCGTGGTCGTCGGTAATAGCCTGCCACTGTTGTTCGTCCGGGGCATTTCCGCCCAGATCGATCAGGCGGGTTTCAAAGGCGTGGGCCTTGTCGCCAAGCTGGGTTAGCTGGGACAGGCGGGCGCCACCCTTGAGGGTGTGCAATGCCCGCTGGGCTTCCTGATTGAAGTTGTGGTTTGCGGGCTCTTTGCGCCAATCATCGAGCAGCTGTTCCAGCTGATCCATGATTTCCCCGGCTTCTTCGAGGAAGATTTCCAGCACTTCCGGGTCAATGGCTTCCTGTCCGGTTTCAGCGGTTTCTTCCCGGAGTTCAGCAGTTTCTTCGGCGGCGACATCGTGGGCTGAACGGAAGTCGGCGAGGAGAGCAGTATCGGGTTCGGCCTTGCTACCATCTTCCAGGCTATTAAGCATGCCCTTCAGGCTGATCAGTGCCCGGTCGCTTAGGCTGAGCAGAGTCTTCTGGTTGTTGGCGCCCGAAATCAGGGGGTCGAGGGCATCGGACCAGGCTTCTGCCAGATCGGCAATCGGGTCTACGTCGGACAGTCTCGCCCCGCCCTTCAGGGTATGCAACTCCTGCTGCAACTGGGTCAGACCGGTCAGTTCCTCTGGTTCATCCCGCCACTGGTCGAGACACTCACTGATGGCATCCTGGATTTCCAGACCTTCGTCCAGGAAGATGCCAATCAGGTCGTCATCACTGGCCTGAGCGAGGGTATCGCTGAGGCTGGTGGTTTCCGACGGTGCCTCGCCACGAAGAAGAGACTGAACCTGCGCAACCAGTTCGTCTGCCGGCGGGCAGGGTTTCTGGGTGGCGACCTGTTCGACCATCTGGGCCAGCCGGTCATGGCAGGCGAACAGCAAGTCGTTCATGGTATCGCTGGCTTCCAGATGACCTTCGGCAACCTTCTCGAAAAGGTCTTCGAGAACATGGGTCAGATCGCCAATGGCGTCCACGCCGGCCATTCTGGCGCCACCCTTGAGGGTGTGCACATCCCTTTGGAGTTCTGCGGCAACCGCACGATCCGAGGGATTCTCGGTCCAGGTGTGCAGGGCACTGCCGGTGGAATTGATCAGGTCGTAGGCTTCTTCCAGGAAGATGCCCAGCAGTTCCGGATCTAGGTGGGAGAGGTCGGTTACGCCCTCCTCCACATCCGGTTCCTGTTCAGCGGCAGCCTCTGACGGTTCGAGCTCCTCCGGCTCATCAAGGTCCGGAAGGGGAGCATGCTCCCCGGAGCTGTCCTCCAGATCAGACTGGTCGCCCGGGCCACTGACGTTAGTCACCGATCGTGTCCCGGTAGAGCTGTCCATGTAAGCCTGGATCTCACCGATCAGATCCGGTGCCGGGCGTGGTGCTTCCCTGGCGTCCAGGTTCTCGACCATACCGGCCAGGCGATCGTGGCAACGGAACAGCAGATCTGAAAGCTCATGGTTAATCGACAGCCGTTGTTCAGTCAGTCCTTCGAACAGGTTCTCCAGCTCGTGCGAGAGATCGCCAACCGCTGGAATATCTGCCAATCGTGCACCGCCCTTGAGGGTGTGCAGGTCCCTTTGCAGCAGGCGGAGGATATCGAGGTTGCCGGTATTTTCGCTCCAGCTCTGGAGAGCTTCTGCGGTGCTGTCGATGAGGTCCTTGGCTTCTTCCAGGAAGATCTCTGCCAGCTCCTCGTCCATATCATCTTCAGATTCTGACATTTCCGGCAGGGGCGGCTGCTCCTCGGCCGGGGATGCTTCTTCCGAAGGCGCCTCGATCTCATCCATGTTGAAGCTGAGATCGATCTCTTCCAGGTCGTCGGTGAACTCCCGTTCGAAGGCATCCGGTTCGGCGTGTTCTTCCGTTGGGGCCTGCTTCAGAGCCTCGAGACTGGCAACCAGCTCGTCACTGGACTCGGTGGCGAGTCCGGCGGCGACCTGATCCATCATGTTGATCAGTTGTTCGTGGGCCGCACGAACGGTCTCAAAGAAGCCGTCATCGGGCGCTCCACCGTTTTCGGCGGCGGAATCGTAAGTTTCCTTAAGGGCACCCGAGAGTGCGGCCACATCTGAAAGACCAGCATCGGACGAACCCTGGGTGAGCTGCTCGAGTTCGGAGCGAAGCTGATCCAGTGAGCCAGTCTCCTGGGGGTTCGCGGCCCAGTGATCAAGAATCCGGTCGGCATCAAGAACGATATCCAGACCTTCGTTGAGGAACAGTTGAATCAGCTGAGAGGGCGCTTCCTGCTGATGCTGGTCGGTTCTGTCCTCGCTATGAGTGCGCAGCGTCTCATCCGTGAGGCGATCCAGTTTTTCAAGGAACGCTTCAGTACCTGGCAGGGAGATCTGTGGGTTTTCGCGTATCTGGGCCAGGCCCTGGGTCAGGAAATCGCAGGCAGACTCGATCAGCGAGAGAACCTCGCGGTTGGCCCGTTTGTTCTGGGCGCGGGATTCCTTGACGAACCTTTCCAGTGGCGTGATGACTGCCGCGATCGGTGCAATGCCGGCCGTATGGGCGCTGCCCTTGAGTGTGTGCAGGGCCCGGGACAGGTCGTCGGTATAGGTTACGGTCGTCTTGTCACCGGCGGTAGCCAGGAAGTCTTTCAGCGTTTGCAGGTGAGTCTCGGTTTCGCTCTCAAAGATGTCGAGCAAAACCGGATCAACGGCATCTTCGTCAGCTTCTATGGTGCTGGCGCCGGTCTCTGTTCCCGTCTCGTCGATGGGTTCCGCGGCGGGCATCATGCTGGCGTCCGGGATTTCTCCATTGGCCAGAGCGTTGGCCCGGGCTTCAAGACTGGAAGTGTCCAGCGAGGGTGCCCGGCGCTTTTCAAAATCCTCAACCAGTGCCGGCAGATTGGCGGTGACATCGTCCAGCAGGCTGGCAATGTCGTCATTCATGAAGATGCTGCCGTCGATGACCCGGTTCAGCATGTTTTCCACGGACCAGGCAAGTTCCCCGACTACCAGCGCGCCTACCATCCGGCCACTGCCCTTCAGGGTATGGAATGCCCGGCGAACCTCGGATAATGCGCTGCGGTCATCGTGTTGGCGCAGGAGCATGGGAAGGTATTCGCGGATGGTTTCCAGTACCTCACCGGCTTCCTCGATAAAGATTTCAAGGATCTCGTCGTCGATCAGGTCGTCGTCATCGCCGGCCTCTTCAAATGCGGCGCCGGCTGCGCTGGTGTCTGCGGGCGTGAACTCCGGTTCCTCGACAGGCGGCAGCTGTTCCAATGGCGCTTCAGCTGCTTCTTGAGCAACCGTTTCGGCCGGTGCGTCCCCTTCGGTGCGGCGGGTGGTAGCCATGGCTTCGGCGCGCTGAATGAGCTCACCGACATCACCGGCCGTCTGGCCAGCCTTGAATTCCCGAATCAGAGAGGGAATGCGGGCATTGACCTCATCAACCAGGGTAAACATGTCGTCGGTCGGGCGGATGGTCTGGTCGATAACCCGGTTGAGCAGGTTTTCCACCGACCAGGCCAGTTCACCAATACTGGTTGCGCCGACGAGGCGGCCGCTGCCCTTGAGCGTATGGAAAGCCCGACGAACTTCGGTCAGGGCCTCATGGTCATCATGATGCTGGCGCAGGCGCGGGTAAAACTCATGGATGGTTTCGAGAACTTCCTCGGCTTCCTCAACAAAAATGCCGAGAATTTCATCGTCCAGAAGCTCCGAATCCGAGCTCTTGGACTCATCGGGTGTGGTCGCACTGGTTTCTGGAAGCTCTTCGACCGGCTCAACCACGGGAATTTCTTCCGCGGCGGATACGGACCAGGTAGGCTCGGCACCAACCGGAAAACCGAGGGAAGCAAGGCTGTCCTCTGCCACTCTGAGGATGGAGTCGTTCTCTCCGATCCCTTCGGCAAGACGCTCCAGGTAATACTCAATGCTGGTAACCGCATCGGCCAGGATGTCGAGCTGTTTCCAGTCCGGCACCTGCTTGCTGCCCAGCAGAACGTCGGTAATGTAGCGCTCGGCTGAGGCCAGCATGTCGGCAACGCGATCCAGCGGAATCAGACTGAGACCACCGCGGATGCTGTGTAGCAGGCCGGGCACGTGCTCAATTTCCCGGGTATCCCATTGTGAGGCAATGAAGTTCACAATGGCGGACTTGACCTGTTCCAGCGTGTTCCGGGATTCTCTCAGCAGGGCGCCGCTGGCTTCTCCAAGCTCACGAGAGCCCAGGTTGATCGGGGCATCGGTGGTTTCGTCACCAGACGTTTCCTGGCGGCCTTCTGCGTCCAGGCCGGCCAGACTGGCTTCTACATAGAGCAGTGCACCGGCAATGTCCATCAGGGTGCCGTCATCAACCTGTTCTGTCTGGGCGCTGAGTTTCTCGACCAGTTCAACCTGCTCGGTGACGACCTTTCGCGGAATGCCAAGACCAAGTACCGCCAGGGTATTGGCCACCTGGCGCAGTCCCGGCAGCAGGTCTTCAAGCTCGCTGTTCTGGCGCAGCTCTGAACGTACATACAGGTCGAGCTGATCTTTCAGCTTGGCCAATTCTTCGTTAAGCGCGCCGACGACCGAGTGAATCGCATCTCGGCCAGGGCCGGAGACCCGGCTTCGGGCGGCATCCACGTCGTCTTCGGAGGGCAGGGCCTGGTTGAGCTGGTAAGCTTCCCGAAGGGCACTGACCTGGGGTGAATCCAGATCCCGGGCACGAGCCACGTAATACAGCAGGTGCTTGAGGAGGGCTTCAGGCACTGGTTGCTGGAGAACATCCGCGTGCTCATCGGTCAGTCGGCGTATTTCGCTGTCCAGTTCCCGAAGCAGGGACTTCACAGCTGCATTCACCGGATTGACGTTTGCCTGCAGGGTCTCAACAAATGCACTGGCGGCTTTCCAGAGTTCGCCCCTGGGCGTTTTCTGGCATAACCGGATCAGCCGCTGGAGGACCTTCTGCATGTAATCGAAATGGGCGCTGAGATCCGCTTCCCGGATGACGCCGGCCAGAGCGAACTGGTACATCTGCCGCAGCTTGCGGATGTGGCCGAGAACCGTCGGGTCCTGCAGTCGCTGCGAAACCTTTCCGGTGACCCGGATCTTTGAGGGGCTGAGATCGGGTTTGAACAGTGACGTATCAGACAGCAGCGGTTCGCCCCGGGCAGCACGGAGGTCGTTCAGCAGCGGCAGCAGCACCATCGGAAAATCGTCCTGGCTGCTGGCCAGGTGCTCAAGGTACTGGGGCAACTGAAGGATTGCCTGCATCAGTACTTCGACGGCTTCATCGGTATTGGCGACGGTGTCGTTCAGTACCGCCTGGGTGAGCTTTTCCATTTCTTCGGTAAGCAGCGCCGCACCATAAAGCTCGACCATTTGCAGGGTGCCATGCACCTGATGGAGATAATTCAGGCAGAAGCGCAGGCGCGCAGTGTCGTCACGATTCTCGACATACGCTTCCAGTGCATGCTGACCCTGAGTCAGCGTGTCCTGTATTTCGCCCCGAACCCAGTCGAGGGCGATGCTGTCATGGTGATTGCCCATAACCACTCCGGTTATTCTTCGTCAGTCTGGCGTTTTATCCACGCCAGCACATGTTCCGAGGGAACTCTCTGTAAACCTGGAGGCTGCCAATCGGTCAGTTCCCCCTGGCCCAGCACCAGCAAACCCCCGGGCGCCAGCCGCTCTGCAAGTCGCTTGACAATTTCCCGCCGGCGCCAGCGGCGAAAATAAATCAGCAGATTCTGGCAGAAGATAATGTTCATCCCGTGCATGGGTGCCTTGTCGAGATCCAGAACGTTCAGTCTGGTAAAGCACACCCTGTCACGGATGCTATTCACAATTTCTACAGTATTCCGCTCGGCCGGGCGGAAATACCGGGATTTCATGCCCTCGTCCATTCCCAGCAATTTGCGCGGATTGAACTGGCCGTTCCTGGCCTTGTCTATCACGGGCTTGCTGATATCAGAGCCGGTGACGCCAAACAGCGGCTGCAACGCCAGCTGACTCATGCATTCGTTCAGCACCATGGCCAGTGTGTATGGCTCCTCCCCGGTGGAGCATCCGACACTCCAGGCTTCCAGGGGACGCTTTTTCAACGGCTCCCTGGGTCTTGTCAGAACATAGTCGGAAACCAGCCTGAAGGCGTCGGGATCCCGAAAGAACCGGGTTTCCTGTACCGTCAGTCTGTCTACCAGCGTTGACCATTCCCTGATCGCATCAGGCCCGGAGACAATTTTTTCGTAATAGGCCTGATAACTGCTGCAGCCTATCTCCCGCATCCGGATTCCAAGATTGGTTTCCAGAAAGGACCGGCGCTCGGTAGACAGCGTTATGCCTGTGCGATGTTCCAGCAGGGTTCGCCACTGGCTGAACTGCGCCTCGTCCATATCGGGGAGTCGGCGCAGTGACCAGATGCCCTCGGCAGGTGACAGGTTGTTATGCATTTGCGCCATAAACCGTCAACAGCCCTGGACCCGAAATCAGCCCACCACCGGAACGTCGCTGTCTTCCTCTTCTTCCTGATCAGCCTCGTCTTCTTCTGGCAGGGTGAAGCCGGCAACGGAGGACCGCAGCTCGGACGCCATTTCTGCCAGGTTACCGATGGACTTCGCTGTCGCATTGGTACCGGAGGAAGTCTGGGAGGTGATTTCCTGGATTACGTTCATGGTGTTGGAAATGTGCGCTGCAGACGACGACTGCTGACGTGCGGCGTTGGAGATGTTCTGGATCAGTTCCGCCAGAGACATGGATACGTTCTCGATTTCCTCGAGGGCGATACCCGCGTCCTGGGCCAGACGGGCACCACGGACCACCTCAGCGGTGGTGTGTTCCATGGAGATAACCGCTTCGTTGGTGTCAGACTGGATCGTCTTGACCAGCGCTTCAATCTGCTTGGTTGCCGCAGAGGAACGTTCCGCGAGGCGCTGAACCTCGTCCGCTACAACCGCGAAGCCCCGGCCCGCATCACCGGCCATAGAGGCCTGGATTGCTGCGTTCAGGGACAGGATGTTGGTCTGGTCGGCAATGTCGTTGATCAGGGATACGATGTCACCGATTTCCTGGGAAGATTCACCCAGACGCTTGATCCGTTTGGACGTTTCCTGGATCTGCTCACGAATATTGTCCATGCCGCGGATGGTGTTCTGTACCACTTCCGCGCCTTTCTTGGCGATCGCAACCGACCGCTCCGCAACCGCGGAGGATTCAGCAGCGTTCGAGGATACCTGGTCGATGGACACCGCCATCTCGTTCACCGCAGCGGAGGCGCCGGCAATTTCCTGGGCCTGGTGCTCGGAAGCGTCGGCCAGATGCATGGCCGTGGCCTGGGTTTCCTGGGCGGCTGACGCTACTCGTACGGCCGTACCACGAATCGCCTGCACCAGACCGCGCATCTGGTCGATCGCGTAGTTGATGGAGTCGGCGATGGCACCGGTGAAGTCCTCGGTAACCGTGGCCTCGGTGGTCAGGTCACCGTCGGCCAGGTCAGCCAGTTCGTCCAGCAGTCGCAGGATCGCGTTCTGATTCTGTTCGTTCTGTTCCTGGGTGGTCGCCAGTCGGGCCTGGGCTTCCCGGTAAAGGGCGAGGCCGATGAACACAACAATGGCCACCATGGCGGCAAGAAGAGCAAAGGCCAGCGTCGGGCTGATCAATCGCGAGCCGGACTGGTTGCGG
Organism: Marinobacter guineae; assembly: GCF_002744735.1. GTDB lineage: Bacteria > Pseudomonadota > Gammaproteobacteria > Pseudomonadales > Oleiphilaceae > Marinobacter > Marinobacter guineae. Next base: position 940,108 of record NZ_KZ319340.1, read on the forward strand.
AGATTCTCCGCCAGTACCGACAGCTCGGAGAGCAGTACTTCGGAATTCTGGAAGATGTCGCTGGCGGCGGTGCGTACCTTGAAGAGGTCGGGAGAGGCTTCAAGGATGGCGTCCACGTTCTGGGACACGAATTCAAACAGTTCGGCTACGGCTTCGAGGCCGTAGATTGCGTCTTCATCGGTTACCCGCGAGATGCCCATGGCTTCGTTGCCGTTGAGCTGACCGTCCAGAACCCGGCCAAACAGGCTGGCGTCCCGGCCGAAACGGTCGGCGGCGATAACCGCATCCTCGTCACCGGACAGTACGTTGTTAACCGAGCGGACAATCCGTTCTGCCAGCAGGGACTGGCGCTGTGCCAGTGCGATCTGTTCGGCCGGGGCGTTGTTGTCCAGCAGGATCTGTACGATGTCGTCGTACTCTACCTGCAGCTGCGGAATGGTTTCGTTCAGGGTCCGGGCAACTTCGTGCAGGCCAAGCACGGCGTCCTGGGTGGAGAGGATGCTGTCGGCGTTTTCCCGGACAGTGTTCCAGTTCTCCTGTACACCGCTTTGCTGGGCCAGTTCACTCGGTGGCAGGCCGGTCTGCGGGTTACCCTCGGTTACGTTCGTCCAGAGCTGCTGGAATCCGTCCCGGGAGCTGCGCAACTGGTTGAATGCTTCGGCGGTGCCACCGGCAGCCTCGGTCGCGTTCTTGGCGATCTGCTGCGAGAGTACCCTCAGCTCGGCGGTGTTGGTAATGTATTGCTGATCGTTCTGGCTGTCTTTGTTGATAATGAACAGCACCACAACGAGCAGGACGGTGAGTGCGATCAGTGCGGCGATCAGGCCGGCAACCAGCTTGTTGCCCCCCTGTCCCATACCGAGTCTTCCGGCTCTGTTCTTCATTTTCTGGCTCCCGGCCTCTTCAAGAAATTGGCAAGTTTGTTTTATCGGGTTTCAGGCGGTCAGGGTGATGTTCCTGCCATTGTCACCACCCTTACCACTGTGCGACGTCCAGAAAGCGTTCGTCCTCGAGCAGGTCGACGGCCGAAAACACTTTCCAGACTTCTTCGTTGCGTTCGTATCCGCCTGAGACAAACGGTCGAACGTTTTCAGGCACGCCTTCGGGCGCATCCCGGAAACTGTCTGTTGCGAAGTACTGCATACCCAGCACGCTGTCGACCACGAGCCCACTGAAAATATCCCCCTGTTCAACCACCAGTACACGGCGCTCCCGTTGGCTTCGGGACGAGCGGGGAATATCAAAAAAGCCGGCGAGATCAACAAGAGGCAGGAGGCGGCCACGGACATTGGCGGCCCCGAGCAGAAACGGGCGAACCCCTGGAATATGGGTAAACCGGGGGACGTGGAGGATTTCAGTGACTTCACCCATTGGAGCAACGTAGCGTTCACCTGCAAGAACGAAGCCGATGCCGTTCCAGAGTTCAACGGCTTCCTGTTGTTCCGGCAGGCCGGCTGCCATGGACCGGCTGCGCTGGGCGATATCCGTCAGAACGGCAAAAGGGGCGGCCTGGGCGGACATGCTTACTCCACGGTTGGGGATCAGGCAATCAGACTGTTGATTGTTTTGATCAGATCGTCTTCGTTAACCGGCTTGACCAGATAACCCTTGGCGCCCTGGCGCGTGCCCCACACACGATCAGTTTCCTGATCCTTGGTGGTTACAATAACCACGGGGATGGAAGCGGTCTCCGGTGCGCGGGTCAGTTGACGGGTTGCCTGGAAGCCGTTCAGTCCCGGCATAACCACGTCCATCAGAACCAGATCCGGGGTTTCAGCACGGGCTTTGGCAACGCCGTCTGCACCATTATCGGCGGTCAGGACTTCGTGCTTGTGCTTTTCCAGAATCGTGGAAATTTTCTTAACCTCGGTAGGGGAATCGTCAACTATCAGAATGCGGGCCATGGTTTCCTCGATGGTTCTTGGTGTCAGCAGGTTTACCGTTCCGCCTGCGGAACGTACTGGCGGATGGTATTGAGAAGCTCATCCTTGCTGAACGGTTTGGTCAGGTACTGGTCCGAGCCTACGATCCGGCCTTTGGCCTTGTCGAACAGCCCGTCCTTGCTGGAGAGCATGATAACCGGCGTCTTTTTGAAGGAGGAATTGTTCTTGATGAGTGCGCAGGTCTGGTAGCCGTCCAGGCGGGGCATCATGATATCAACAAAGATGATGTCCGGCTGGGAATCGGCAATCTTGGCAAGAGCGTCAAAGCCGTCAGTTGCGGTGATGACCTCACAGCCGACCTTTTTCAGAAGGGTTTCTGCGGTGCGACGTATGGTTTTACTGTCGTCGATCACCATGATCTTCAAGTTCTCGAAGTTGTCATCCATTGTCCAACTGCCTTGCGCTCAGCGACTGTCATTATTTTAAAACGGGGTTTTTAACACAAACCTTAAGGTTCTTCTATAAACCCCGCTCATTTATAGATTATCAATGGCCGGATAAAAAGTATTAGTTTGTGACCAAATGTACTTCTGCCCGCAACGTCACGTAACTGACTGAGGATTTCTCCGGATGCATTCGCAGCTCGGGTACAATACCATCTGAGGTCACAGCATAGCACTTATCGCCCGGTGCACTCTGCAGACCGGTTCGTGTTTTTAACCCTCAGGAGCGTAAGAGAGCCTATGACCGTCCGCCTCGGGATCGTGATGGATCCGATTGAAGATATCCACTTCAAGAAAGACAGCTCACTGGCCATGTTGCTGGCTGCCCAGAAACGGGGTTGGCAGATTGAATACATGGAGTTGCCAGACATGTATCTGGATGGCGGCAAGGCAATGGCTCATACCCGGGACCTGACCGTTCATATGGATCCCGAGAACTGGTATAGCTTCGGCCCTGGCCAGGACCGGGCTCTGGGCGATCTGGATGTGATCCTGATGCGCAAGGATCCTCCGGTGGACCGGGAGTTCCTGATGGCCACCTACATTCTGGAGTCGGCCGAGCAACAGGGCGCGCTGGTGGTCAATCCTGCTTCAACACTGCGTGACTGCAATGAAAAGCTGTTCGCCACCCAGTTTGAGGACCTGACACCGCCCTTATTGGTCAGCCGTTCGGCGACCCGTTTCCGGAAGTTTTACGCCGAGCACGGTGATGTCATCATGAAACCGGTGGATGGGATGGGTGGCCACTCCATCTTCCGTATCCGGGAAAATGACTTCAATCTCGGGGTGATCATTGAGACCCTGACCAACTATGGCAGCCATCAGGCCATGGCCCAGAAATACATCCCGGAAATCAGTGACGGCGACAAGCGCATCCTGCTGATTGACGGTGAGCCGGTGCCCTATGCCCTTGCGCGAATTCCCTCCCACGGCGAGAATCGCGGCAACCTGGCCGCTGGCGGCCGAGGCGAAGGCCGTGAGCTGACCGCCCGGGATCGTGAGATCTGCGATCGTGTGGCGCCGGTAATCCGGGAGAAAGGCCTGATTTTTGTCGGACTGGACGTGATCGGTGATTATCTTACCGAGATCAATGTCACCAGCCCGACCTGCATCAGGGAACTTGATGCGGCCTTCGGGATCGATATCGGTGGCATGCTGATGGACGCCATTGCAAAGCGTCTGGGACAGGCGTAACCCGGCAACACTGGCGGGACAGGTTTAACGACAGGACCAAGATCAGGAATGGCAGTTCAGGTAAGCGACTTCGACCGGTTTTCCTTCACCCTTTTTATGGCATTGGCGGTGCACGCCATTGTCGTGCTGGGGATCAGCTTTGCGCCTGAACCGCCCCGGTCGTCCGCTCAGACCATGGAAATTACCCTCTCGCAGTTTGATGATGAGAAAGCACCGGAGAAAGCGGACTTTCTTGCCCAGACCAGCCAGCAGGGCAGTGGTACTGAAGAAGATGTCCAGGAAATGACCACGCCCCAGCCTGCCGAGATCAGCCAGCCGGAAGTGGCCCAGGTCCAGCCGGACCCCCCCGCCCAGACCGAACCGCAGCCGCGCCAGGAAAAGACAGTGGTGCAGACTGAAAGCCCGTCCAGTCAGAAAGTGCGGCAGCCGGAGGAGCGGCCGACACCGGAAGAAGAGCCTCTGCCGGTGCGCAAGAAAAAGAGCCTGATGGAGCGCAGTCTCGAGATCGCCAATCTGGAGGCCCGCTTCGATGCCCAGCAAAGGGCGTACGCCCGGAAGCCGAGGGTGATGCGCGTAACAGCAGCGTCCACGCTCAAATCCACCAACGCCTGGTACGTCCAGAATTGGGTCACCAAGGTGACCCGGGTCGGCAACATCAACTACCCCACCGAGGCGCGCCGTGCAGGAATCTATGGCACACTGAGAATGCTGGTGTCGTTGCAGAAAGATGGCACGATAAAAGAAGTGGCGATTCTGCAGTCCTCCGGCAGCACCGTTCTGGACGATGCTGCTATCCGGATTGTCAGAATGGCCGCACCTTTTGCCCCATTCCCAGATGAAATGCGGCAAGAGGTCGATGAACTTGAAATCATACGTACCTGGTCTTTCCAACGTCGGGGGCTGACATCCGGATGACAGCGTCAAAACACTCTCCCCACAGTCTGCGGCACCACTTTCTGGTGGCCTCACCCTATCTTGCCGACCCGCGCTTTCATGGCGGTGTTGTCTATCTCTGTGAACATTCTGACGACGGGGCCCTGGGGCTGATGATCAATCACCCCCTGGATATCCATCTGGGCGAGATTCTGGAGCAGCTGGATCTGCCAGGTGGTGAGCTGGATCTGCCGGTTTTCAGTGGCGGCCCGGTGCAGCCGGAACGTGGCTTTGTCCTGCATCCTCCCGAGACCAGCTGGCAGAACACGGCAAAGGTGACCGAAGACGTTCTGCTGACCACATCCCGTGATGTACTGGCAGGCATTGGCCGTGGGGAAGGCCCGGAAGAATACCTCGTGGCGCTCGGGTACTCAGGCTGGGGTGAGGGCCAGCTGGAGGATGAGCTGGGCAGTAACGCCTGGCTCACGTGTCCTGCTAACACGGATATCCTGTTTAGAACGCCCTGGAAAGATCGTTACAAGGCCGTACTTGAACTGATTGGTATTGACCTGAACCAGCTGAGTGAGTCTGTTGGCCATGCCTGAGGCCGGTAGCCGCCGGGTGATGGCGTTTGATTTCGGAACCCGCCGGATCGGAGTGGCCACCGGCCAGGAAATGCTGGGCACCGGCCAGCCCGTGGCGCTGATTGCTGCCCGGGACGGTATTCCGGACTGGCAGCAGATTGAAACGTTGCTGGAAGAGTGGCGCCCGGACTTGGTGGTGGTTGGCCTGCCGTTGAATATGGATGACACCGAAAACGACATGTGTGCCCGTGCGCGCAAGTTCGGAAAGCGCGTCCACGGCCGTTACCACGTGCCGGTTGAAATGGTGGATGAGCGGCTGACCAGTTTTGAGGCCAAGGGCGATGTAATGGCAGCCGGTGGCAGTCGCGACTTTGGTCGCCATGGGGTGGATGACCGGGCGGCGGTTCTGATTCTGGAAACCTGGTTTGGCCTGCAGGGCAACCGTGCCGGTGAATGAAAGAAAGGATAATCCCCCGCGTTTAATAACAGTGAGGCAGTAATGACCGCATTGCTTGATATGGACCAGTTGCTGGATCAGATGGAAACCGGATTGCGCCAGGTTCTTGAGCATCGGGGCGTTGAGTCCCCGGTGCTCATTGGTATCCGTACCGGTGGGGTCTGGCTGGCGGATGTGCTCAGCAAGCGTCTTGATATCGAAGAGCCGTTCGGAGAACTGGATATCTCCTTCTATCGGGATGACTTCAGCCGCATCGGGCTGAACCCCAGGGTCAAACCTTCCAGTCTGCCATTTGATACCGAAGGACGGGACATCATCCTGATTGACGACGTCATTATGAGTGGCCGCACCATTCGGGCGGCGATGAATGAAATATTCGATTATGGCCGTCCAGCCAGTATCATATTGGCCACCCTGATTGACCTTGGAGCCCGGGAGCTGCCGATCCAGCCGGACGTGACCGGTCGAAAGCTGGCGTTGGATGCCCATCAGCGCGTCAAGCTCCGTGGCCCCGACCCGCTCCGTATCGAGCTTCAGGAAGCCGGACAGTAAACCTCCGAATCAGATAACAGGCGACCCATGACCGCAAACGACGCTTCCCCGCACCATTTGCAGCTGACCCGGGATGGTCAGTTGCGGCACTTTCTCACCCTCGATGGCCTCGACCGCGCTTTGCTGACTGACATTCTGGACACCGCGGATTCCTTTATCGAGGTGGGTGAGCGCAGCATCAAGAAAGTACCGCTGCTGCGCGGCCGGACGGTGGTGAACCTGTTCTTCGAATCCAGCACCCGGACTCGCAGCACCTTTGAGTTGGCGGCCAAGCGTCTGTCCGCCGACGTGCTTAATCTTGATATCAGCACCTCGGCCACTTCGAAAGGCGAATCCCTGTCCGACACGCTTCTGAACCTGGAAGCCATGGCCAGCGACATGTTCGTGGTCCGCCACTCGCAAAGCGGGGCGCCGCACTTCATCGCCGAAAGCGTCACCCCGGGCGTTGCCATAATTAACGCCGGTGACGGCCGCCACGCCCATCCGACCCAGGCCATGCTCGACATGCTTACCATTCGCCAGCACAAGGGGCAATTTGAGGGGCTGAAAGTGGCCATTGTCGGTGATGTTCTGCATTCCCGGGTGGCCCGCTCCCAGATTCGTGCCCTGAATGTGCTTGGGGCGGAGGAGGTCCGGGTGATTGCCCCGGGTACCCTGTTGCCCAACGACGTGGAAAGCCTGGGTTGTAAGGTCGAGTACGATATGACCCGAGGCATGAGCGACCTGGATGTGGTGATCATGTTGCGCCTGCAGAAAGAGCGGATGGAAGGGGCGCTGCTGCCGAGCGAGCGGGAGTTTTATCGGCTCTATGGCCTTAATCAGGAGAAGCTGGCTCTGGCTCATCCTGAGTGCATTGTCATGCACCCGGGCCCGATCAACCGGGGCGTTGAGATTGAATCTGCGGTGGCGGATGGCCCGCAGTCCGTGATTCTTAACCAGGTGACCAATGGCATCGCCATCCGGATGGCGGTCATGTCCATGGCCATGGGTGGCCAGGTGGCCGAGCGCCAGCACAAACTGAGTGAGAGGGGCCAGGCATGAGCAGTGCTGAAACATCTACCGGCAACAGCCTGAAAATCACCGGTGGACGTCTGTACGACGGCGAAGGCAGTGAGTCTGAAAACATCGCCTTACTGATCCGGGATGGCCGCATCGCCGCTATGGGTGAGGCGGCCAGCAGGACGCGGGCGGACGAAACCATTAGTGCTGATAACTGTGTGATTGCCCCGGGTTTTATCGATCTGTGCTGCAACCTGCGGGAACCGGGCAACGGCCAGAAGGGCAACATCGCCTCGGAAACCCGGGCTGCCGCCCATGGCGGCTTCACCACCGTCTGTGCATCTCCGGAAACCTCGCCGGTGAACGATTCCAGTGCGGTTACCCACCTGATCCGTGACGGTGCCGCCAGCCGTTCGCCTATCCGGGTGCTGCCCGTCGGTGCGATTACCCGGGGTCTTGAAGGCGACCTGCTCAGCGACATGGCCGGACTGACTGCTGCCGGCTGCGTGGCGGTTGGTAACGGCTCCCGGGGTGTGCGTAACGCCCGGATATTGCGCCGGTGCATGGCGTACGCCCAGACCTTTGGTTTGACTGTGATGTTCAGTCCCGAAAACCAGGCCCTGGCGGCGGACGGCTATGCCCACGACGGGTTGGTAACCTCTCGTCTGGGCCTGCTTGGGATTCCGGAAGTGGCGGAAACGGCGGCGGTGATGGAAATGCTGTTACTGGCAGAGGAAACCGGCGTGCGGTTGCATCTGAGCCAGCTGTCTTGCGCCCGCAGTGTGGAAATGCTGGCGGACGCCCGCCGTCGCGGCATTGCCGTGACCGCCGACGTGGCCATGCACCAGCTGGCGTTCACCGAAGACGCTCTGGCCGGATTCGACAGCCGGTTCCACGTGCGGCCCCCGCTGCGGAGCGAGAGCGACCGCAAGGCCCTGATCGCCGGTGTTCGGGAGGGTGTCATTGACGCCATCGTGAGTCAGCATCAGCCCCATGACACTGCGGCCAAGCAGGCGCCCATGGCGGCCACCGAGTCCGGGCTATCCAGCATCGAGAGTGTGTTGTCACTGGGACTGGAACTGGTCGAAATGAACGAGCTGGCTTTGTCTGATCTGATTCGGGCGCTGACCACGGGCCCGGCATCGGTGCTTGGACGAACGGCCCGCCTCGCGGAGGGCGAGCCCGCCGATCTTTGCCTGTTTGATCCCGAAGCATTCTGGGCGCCGGGGGCGCAGACCCTCGTCTCGGCTGGCCGTCACGCACCGGTGACCGATCGGGAATTGCCGGGCGTTGTCCGGCTTACCCTTGCCGAGGGCAGAAAAGCCTGGCAACAGCCGGCCGGCTGATCTGCCCGCGCCGGCGTAAAGTGCGGCAGAGGTTGCGGTACCTCTGTCGACACCATCACAGAATCTCCCCCTTTTGCTGAAAAACCCTTGATGGCAGGCACCCGTGCCAACGTATTCTTGTAGCCGTCGGCCTATGGTCGACCAAGGAAAGTGTGGCCTGGCCGGTACACAGGAACATACCGGTGCCCGACAATAACAATCAGGAGTCATCCCGTGAAATCAGCAAATCTTCCCCAGCGGATAGCCGTGGCGGCTGCCCTCTGTGCCAGTCTGGTGTTGCCGTCCCTGGGTCACGCTCAGGCTCAGAACGAGATCCTTGAGCGCAGTTTCTGCGTGTTCGACCCGGTCGGCGCCAACGGCCCGTTGTTCGCCATCACCAAAACCTTCCAGCCGGTTGCCTTGAAGAATGGCATCAAGCTGGATCTTCGCGCCTACACCGATGAGAAAGTTGCCGCCGAGGACTTCAAGGCAGGGCAATGCGATGCTGTCCTGTTGACTGGCACCCGGGCCCGGGAGTTCAACAAGTTCACCGGCAGCCTGGAGGCCATGGGGGCCGTGCCCGGTGAAGAGGAAATGCGGCTGCTATACAACACCCTGAGCCAGCCCAAGGCACGGCCATTTCTGATTGACGGCCCCTACGAAGTTGCCGGTGTATTCCCGGGCGGTGCCATATACCTGCACACTCGTGACCGCAGTATTGATTCGGTCGAGAAACTCCAGGGCAAGCGAATTGCGACGCTGGACTATGATGAGGCGTCAGTCCGTATGGTTCGACACGTTGGCGCGTCGGTGGTGGGGTCCAACTCGGCCAACTTTGCCGGCAAGTTCAATAACGGCAGCGTCGATCTCGCTTACGCACCCGCGGTCGCCTTCACCCCGCTCGAGCTCTACAAGGGTGTGCAGCCAAACGGCGCGGTGGTGAAGTACGCTTTGGGTTACATGAATTTCCAGGTGATCATCCACCGCGACCGTTTCCCTGATTCTGCTGGGCAGATGGTGCGGGACCAGGCGATCAAACGCATTGATGAGGCCTACGACATCATTGCCCAAGCGGAGGCCGAGATACCTAAGGACGTCTGGATGACCCTGCCACAGGAAGACACTGCGGAGTACGACAAGATGCTGCGGAAGGTTCGGTTGTCGCTGCTGGAGGATGGGGTCTACGACGAGCGGGCCATCAAGCTCATGAAAGCGATCCGCTGCCGGGTTGATGCCACCCGTTCCGAGTGTGCGTCCGTCGCCGGAACCTGAGGCTGACGCTGTCGAAAAACAGGCCCGCAGAGGCGGGCCTGTTGCTGCCTAGCGAATCTCGTCCTTCAGTGCCTTTCCGGCTTTGAAGCCCACGGTCTTGCTGGCAGGGATGCGAAGGGTCTCGCCGGTTTGCGGGTTTCGCCCGTCCCGCGCCTCGCGGCTGCGGATATTGAACGTGCCAAAGCCGATCAGGGTGGTATCTTCGCCCCGGGAAGCTGCGGCTGAGACCTGGTCGGTAAAGGCGGTGATCACTTCGCTGGCCTTTTCACGGGTCAGGCCGGTTCGGTCGGCAATGGCCGCGGCGAGTTCAGGTTTGCGCATCGGATACTCCTTTTTTGTAGTTCTGCTTTTTATTCTGGTCCTGGCCGGAATCACAACGACTCACGGTTGCTCCAATCTATAGTGGTTCCCGGCCTATTGTGCAAACGATCAGGCGTTGGAGGTGTGTGTAATTTGACGTCATTTGCGGCATCTGTCGCATAAAAACAGGATCTTGTACGCCATAATGCCTGCCTGGTTACAGTCTGTAACAAACTCCTTCGCGGCCGGAGTCCGGCCCATGTGATTGGCATAAGTGTGCATCAGAACAAAAACGCAAAAGGTGAAGAAGGTATGACCCATTTCCGGAATCCCTCCCGCAAGGCGCTTTTTACGGCGCGCCGTTTCCGTAACCTGGTGGCAGCCTGCACAGCCAGTGCGGTCCTGAGCGGCTGCGGTGTGGTCAATCATATGATCTACAAGACCACCGGCGATGTCATGCAGGGCTTCTCTCGAGATCACACGGTTCCCTTCCTCATGGGAAGCGATGATCTGGCCATGGGCTGCGCCATGAGCGAGGCCACAGCACCGTTGCTGATGTCTTTCGGCCGGGTGACGAGTGAGCCGGACCAGCTTGCCGTCATGCTCTACCTGTCTGCCGGTGGCTGCGCCGATGAACAGGCGCGGGAACATGAGCTGGCGGCTCTCGCCGCCATGCATGCCATGAACGGGAATGCCGCGGAAGACGCAATGATCCGCCAGAAGCGGGCCCATACTATGGCAGCCGAGCGCTATTTCAAGGGCTGGCAGCACCACAATGCCCACTACGGGGAACCCGGCAATGGCGAATGCCCCGATTTTGACGACGACATGGACGAGTTCATCTACATGGCCGGCCTGCTCTCCGGTCTGCAGGCCCTGAACGGCCAGATTCAGTCCACCTCATCCATTGGCGTTCCGGCGAACATCGGTTCGATCGTGGCCCGGGCCACCAGTTGCCTGGAAAACGACAAATGGTGGGGCGCGCCCATGGCATTGCGGGCAACCGTATGGGCCATGATCCCCGGTGCCCAACCGGCGGGTGAGGATGCCTTCGAGCGACTGGAAATTGCGGATGCCCAGGGGGAGGCCGCGGGCGTCCGGCTGCCTCACGTGTTTCATGCCATCGCTGCTCTGAACAAGGGTGATGAGGCCATGGTCCGGAAGGTCATCCGGGATCATGCTGAATCCCTGGAGAGCACGCCCGCCAATGAGGACTGGCGGTTTGTGGACGCCATGGCAACCGACATGATCGTGGCAGTTTCCGATCGACTCTGGGTTGAAAATACCGGCCATCGTACGCCGCTTGGACAGCTTGGCACCTTCTGGGATGACCAGCAGGAAGAGGTTGAAACCATGGATCTGGATGATCTGCTGTAACCATTCCCTACCCAGAGTAATCAGTTATGTCGAAGGGCGGTTTTCATCGTAGCGGGTTGGAGTGGTTTTCGTCACTGCCCGCGTGCCTGCTGTTGCTGGCAGTGGTCATCTTCTCCACCAGCAGTGATATTCATAACCAGATGTTGCGAGGCGGCGAGCAACTCTGGAGTGGCTATTACAAGTTGCGCATGGATCCGGTTCAGCCAACGTGTGATCCCGACCGGGACATTGAGGCGGCAGTGGCTGCCGAACTGGCTGCTGAAGCCCCTGCAGACGACCCGATGGCCGCCTTGCTGGGCGCTGAGGAAAAGGACCCGGCAGATATCCGCCTGGCCATCGAGCGTTCAGTCGCAGACTGCCGGCAGGCGCACCGAAGCTTCAAGAATCTTCAGGACACGCTGACGCCGGGTGTCAAAGCCTACCGGGCCGTGGAACTGTTCATTGCCGATCTGATCGCCTTTGGCCTGGAATCCCAGCGTTTCATCCTCGTTATTCTGGTCATGTTGTGCGCAGTGACTGCCACCCTCACCCGCCACCACATCGCCATGCGGGCGATGGAAACCCGGCTGGACTACACGGTATCCCATACCCTGCAAACCATTGCCAACGCCATGCTGCTAGGGTCCAGTGCCATCTTCCGGCAATCCAGTCTGGGGTCCGATACCGCGGTCTCATCGGAAGAGCTACTTCTGCACAATTTCTGGATTATCGGTTTTGCCTGTCTGACCCTGGCCAGCCTGTACCGGCTGTTCCGGGTTCCGAATGACCTGCAGGAAGGTGGCAGTCTGAACAAGGCCTTCCTGGCGGTGCCGCTCTACACCGTTATGTGCCTGATTTCCGGCACCTATTTCGCCCTGATTGGACACGCCTCGGGGATTGGCATTTATCTCGGCAAGATGATGGAACTGTCCGATATGTTCCTGAATGTCGGTCTTTACGTGTGGGTGGGCATGATGCTCAAGCAGACACGCCTTGCCACCCTGGTGTTCAATGTTTTCCGGCCCTGGCGCATGCCGCCGGAGATGCTGGCGGTCGTGGCCGTTCTGGTTGCGGCGGTGCCGACCGCCTACACCGGTGCTTCCGGCATCTTCGTAATTGCAGCCGGGGCGGTGATTTACAGTGAGCTGAGAGCCGCCGGTGCCCGCCGCCATCTGGCACTGGCCGCGACGGCCATGTCCGGTTCCCTGGGGGTCGTCTTACGACCCTGTCTGCTCGTGGTTGTGATTGCCTATCTGAATCGGGAAGTGACCACTGACGAGCTGTTCGGCTGGGGCATCTGGATGTTTATGCTGACAGCCACCATGTTTGCGGCGGTGGCCCTGACCGTAAATCGCCAAAGCCAATTCAACCTGGCGCCTGCCGCCGAAGCCTTCCCGGCCATGACTCAGGCGCTTCGGCCGCTGATTCCCTATGTGCTGGTGATCGCCGGTGTGGTGCTGTTCTACCGTTTTGCCCTGGATGTGAGCATGGACGAGTTCTCAGCACCGAGACTGTTGCCGGTGATTATGCTGGCAATCCTGGTGTATGAGTATGTCAGTCTGAAAAATGGCGGGGGCAGGGCGTCCGGAGAAATCAACCATCAGGGGCTGGAGCGGAGCCTGCGCGGCGCCACCAATGACACAACGGCCGAGATCGGCGCTCTGCTGCTGTTACTGGGGTTGTCCGTCAGCATTGGCGGGGTCATTGAACGGTCCCACATCATGGCGACATTCCCGCAGTCCTTCGACAATGCCTGGTCGGCGATGCTGCTGATGGTGGTGATTCTGGTGATACTGGGCATGATCATGGACGCCTTCGGTGCGGTGATCCTGGTGACTGCCACGGTTGCGACCATTGCCTACTCCAGTGGCATTCACCCCATTCATTTCTGGATGGTGACCCTGGTGGCGTTCGAACTGGGTTACCTGAGCCCGCCGGTGGCACTGAATCACCTGCTGACCAGGCAGGTGGTCGGCGAGGCCGAAGTTCTGGCGGCCCAGCAGCAAACCGGAACCTTCTATCAACGTCACGAGCGTATCATCATGCCGCTGATTGCCATGGGTATCTCATTGTTGCTGGTGGCGTTTGTACCGTTGCTGTTTTATACCTGAGCCGGAGTGATCAGACCGGCTCGGGTGTTCGCCGTTCACCGCGAAGAAGCGTTACGTCGGCTCTGGGCGGTGCGCCGAACAGGCGGCTGTATTCGCGGCTGAAGTGGGAGGGGCTTTCATAACCCACCCGATAACTGGCTGTGGCGGCCTCAAGGCCTTCGGTCAGCATCAGGCGCCTGGCTTCATGCAGGCGAAGTTTCTTCTGGAATTGCAGTGGCGACATTCGGGTCACCTGTTTGAAGCTGTGATACAGGGTGGATTCGCTCATGTTGGCCGCTTCCGCCAGTTCGCGGATGCGCAGGGGTTCCGCGTAGTGATCCTTCAATGCCGAGATCACCGTTGAAATCCGGTGCGACTGGGACTCGGCAGCGGCAAATTTGCGCATCCGGGACCCCATCTCACCGATCAGCGTCCGGTAGATGATTTCCCGGCGGGCCAGGGGGGCGAGTATGGGAATGTCCGTTGGTGAATTCAGCAGGCTCAGCAGCCGGTAAAGCGCACTCTGCATAAGCTCATCCATGGATGACACACACAGACCACATTCCAGTTCCGGGCAATGCCCAAGCGGGTCGAGTGGCGGCGCCTTGTCACCCAGTTCCAATACCAGATCTGCCACCTCCTGCGGGTCCACCTTGAGCATTGCCGCCAGGTAGGGCCGCTCCTCGGAAGCGTCGATTATTCGCCCCAGTACCGGCAGATGGACGGAACTTGCCAGATAGGAAAGTGGCTGGTACGTGATTTCGCGGTCACCCAGCTGGATGGTCTTGGTGCCTTGGATCACAAAGCACAGGGATGGCTCGTAAACACTTGAACCACAGCTGGATGGCTGATCGCAACGAATAAGCTCTACACCATCAATGGCGGAACCCTGAATTCCCAGTTGTGTCGTCGATTGACGCACTACCCGGGCGAGCTGCTGCTGTAGATTGAGGTCGAGATTTCCGGAAATCTCGGGAATGGTGGCAGTCATCAATGCATCTCCCTTTGCCGTAGTATAGTCCTTCGCACCCTGAATCGTACGGGAGGTCATGTTTGTTTTGCAGGATCAGGCAATGACCACGTAGAAATTGGCAACTGTCTTTCCCTGGCTCAAGACAGCCCGCAGAATCAGGCAAGTTTCCCGCAGTAACCCGATACCGTCTTCATCCCTGCACTCTTTATCTTAGCTCAGACCTCGATTCCGGATTACTGGCCGCAGGTTAACGTGAGGAAGTAGCCGGTGTGTCGAAATAGTTGAATCCCAACCGACTTAACAAGCGATCCAACAGATTACTTGGCAACCGGGACTGCTCACAAGGCGGCCCCGATAGTGGAGCGAGAAACCATGGAATGTCTGACTGCGAGAAAATATAACGTATCTGGCCGGATGCTGGGTCTGGCTATCGCCCTTGTGGTGTTGTTAACCGGCTGCGAGGCACAGGGCGATGAGGCGATGACCATGCCTCCACCGCCTGAGGTGGATGTTGCGGAGGTTTTGGTGGAACCGGTCACGCTTTGGGAGTCCTTCACCGGCCGGGTAACGTCACCGGAAACAGTGGAACTGCGTCCGCGGGTCAGTGGTTACATCAACGAGGTGGCCTTTGAGGAAGGTGAACTGGTTCAAGCCGGTGATCTGTTGTTCCAGATCGACCCCCGGCCGTACAAAGCCCGAGAGCAGGCGGCCCGTGCAGAACTGGCGTTGGCCAGCAGCCAATTGGAACTGGCCCGGAGCGAAGCTGGCCGGGCGAAGACGCTACTGGAAGGCCGCGCTATTTCCCGGGAGGAGTACGACCAGCGCAAGGCCGCGATGATAAGCGCCCAGGCTAGGGTAAAGGCCGCCCAGGCTGCATTGGACAGTGCCGAGCTGGACCTGCAGTACACCCGGGTAACCGCACCGGTCAGCGGTCGTGCCGGGCGGGCATTGGTCACTCGTGGCAACCTGGCCAACGCGGACCAGAGCCTGCTGACCACCGTGGTATCGGTGGACCCGGTGCACGTCTATTTCGAGGCGGATGAAGCATCCGCATTCAGCAGCCAGCAACTGCTTGCGAATAGCCAGCCCCCCGGCGTTCGCATCTCGCTTGGTGGCGATGAAGGCAGCCAGTACCGGGGCAAGCTGGATTTCGTCGATAACCACCTGAACCCGGGAACAGGCACCCTGCAGTATCGTGCGGTGCTCGCCAATCCGGACGGCCTGATCAGGCCTGGTCAGTTTGCCCGTGTGGAAATGCCTGTGGCCGAGCTGGATAGTGCATTGCTGGTGAACCGCACGGCGGTATTGACCGACCAGGACCGTCGCTACGTCTATGTGGTGGATGAGAACAACCGTGTTGCGCCCCGGCATGTGATCACTGGCCGCCAGGTGAACGATCTTCTGGTGATTCGCGACGGTCTAAACCGCGGTGACCTGGTGATAATCAACGGCGTACAGAAGGTGTTTGGTGCTGGTATGGAAGTCAATCCGCAACGGGTCGCCATGAGGGAATCCGCACGGGACGGGGGCGCGATTGCCGTTGCTCAGGAGGTGTCGAAATGAATGTCTCCCGTTTCTTTGTGGACCGGCCGATATTCGCAGCGGTGCTGTCCATCATCATTTTTGCCATCGGGTTGATTTCGATCCCCAATCTGCCGGTCAGCGAGTACCCAGAAGTGGTGCCGCCATCCGTTGTGGTGCGCACTGTCTATCCCGGCGCCAACCCCAAGGAGATTGCAGAAACCGTGGCCACGCCGCTGGAAGAAGCCGTCAGCGGTGTCGAGGACATGATGTACTTCAAGTCTGTGGCTGGCTCGGACGGCGTGCTGCAGATGACGGTTACCTTCCGGCCCGGCACCGACGCCGAGGAAGCCACCGTGCGGGTGCAGAACCGTGTCAGCCAGGCGCTGGCCCGGCTGCCGGAAGAGGTGCGGCGCCAGGGCGTGACCACGCAAAAGCAGTCGCCCACTTTTCTGATGGTGGTTCACCTGACGTCACCGAACGGCACCTACGATACCCTGTACCTGCGCAATTACGCCCGGCTGCACGTGCGGGATCGGCTGGCGCGTATAGGGGGGGTCGGGGACGCGCAGATCTTCGGGGGAGGTGACTACGCCATGCGTGCCTGGCTGGATCCGGAACGGATTGCGGCCCGGGGCCTGACCGCCAGCGACGTGGTCCGTGCCATGCGCGAACAGAATGTGCAGGTGTCCGCCGGCCAGATCGGCGCCGAGCCGGTGCCGGACAGCGACTTCCTCACCCTGATCAATGCTCAAGGCCGGCTGGAAACTGTGGAAGAGTTCGGTGACATCGTGCTTAAGCGCGGCGACAACGGCGAGCTCCTGAAGCTGGACGACGTGGCCCGGCTGGAGATGGGAGCTGGCGATTACACCCTGCGCTCCCAGCTTGATGGCAAGGATGCCGTGGCAATCGGTATCTTCCAGTCACCCGGAGCAAACGCCCTGAATATCCGCGATGAAGTCATCGCTACCATGGACGAGATGGCCACCCGTTTCCCGGAAGGCGTGGCGTACGAAGCGGTCTATGACACCACCATCTTCGTCAGCGACTCCATCAAGGCGGTGGTCGCTACCCTGCTGGAAGCGGTATTGCTGGTAGTGCTGGTGGTCACTCTGTTCCTGCAGACCTGGCGGGCGTCCATTATCCCGTTGCTGGCGGTGCCCGTGTCGGTTATTGGCACGTTTGGCGCGCTTTACCTGCTGGGGTACTCAATCAATACGCTGACCCTGTTCGGGCTGGTACTGGCCATCGGTATCGTGGTGGACGACGCCATCGTGGTAGTGGAGAACGTCGAACGCAATATTGAAGATGGCCGGAGCCCGCTGGCGGCGGCTCACCAGGCTATGAAAGAAGTCTCCGGCCCGATCATCGCCATCGGCCTGGTGCTGTGCGCAGTGTTTATACCCATGGCCTTCCTGTCCGGTGTCACCGGCCAATTCTACCGCCAGTTCGCGGTGACCATCGCCATTTCCACGGTGATCTCAACCATCAACTCGCTGACCCTGTCACCGGCACTGGCGGCCATGCTGCTCAAGCCCCATGGCGGTCCCAAAGACCGGTTACAGCGGACCATCGATGTTCTGTTTGGCTGGCTGTTCCGGCCCTTCAACCGGTTCTTCAACGCCAGCGCGGAGAATTACCAAGGTGGCGTGTCCCGCTCCCTGCGCCGGCGCGGTGCGGTGTTTGTGGTGTATGCCTTGCTCCTGACAGGCACCGGGTTGATGTTCAAGGCGGTACCGCCGGGCTTCATCCCCATCCAGGACAAGCTGTATCTGATAGCGGGCGTGAAACTGCCGGAAGGGGCTTCCCTGGAGCGCACCGACCAATTACTGCAGCAGGTGACCAGTATCGCCATGGAGACCGAGGGCGTGGCCAACGCTGTGGCTTTCCCCGGCCTTAACGCGTTGCAGTTCACCAACACCTCCAACACTGGCGTGGTGTTTTTTCCCCTTAAGCCGTTTGACGAGCGCAGTCTGAGTGCGGCTGAAATCAACGCCCGCATCAGCCAGCAAATCGCCGGGTTGAAGGAAGGTTTTGCGTTCTCCTTCATGCCGCCCCCGATTCTGGGCCTGGGCAATGGTTCCGGCTACCAGTTGTTTATTGAAGACCGGGGTAACCTGGGCTACGGTGCGCTGCAGAACGCGGTGTACCAGTTCCAGGGTGCCATTGCCCAGACACCGGGCATGGGATACCCCATCAGCAGCTACCAGGCAAATGTGCCGCAACTGGATGCGGAAGTGGACCGACTCAAGGCCAAGGCCCAGGGCGTGCCACTGACAGAGCTGTTCGATACCCTGCAGACCTATCTGGGCTCCACCTACGTCAACGACTTCAACCGCTTTGGGCGTACCTGGCAGGTAATCGCCCAGGCTGATGCTCCCTATCGCGACAGCGTGGAGGACATAGCCCGCCTGCGCACCCGCAATGAGCAGGGCGAGATGGTGCCCATCGGCTCCATGGTGGACATCCGCCAGAGCTTCGGGCCAGACCCGGTACTTCGCTACAATGGCTACCCCGCAGCGGACCTCGCGGGGGAGGCAGACCCACGGGTACTGTCCTCGGCCCAGGCCATGGACACCCTGACCGCACTAGCGGATAAAACGCTGCCCGCTGGTATGGCGTTCGAGTGGACTGACCTAAGCTACCAGCAGGCCACCCAGGGCAACGCTGCACTGGTGGTGTTCCCGCTGGCCATCCTGCTGGTGTTCCTGGTGCTGGCGGCGCTGTATGAGAGCTGGACGCTGCCGCTGGCGGTGATTCTCATTGTGCCCATGTGCATGCTCTCGGCCCTGATCGGTGTGTGGTTTGGTGGCGGCGACAACAACATCTTCGTCCAGGTGGGCCTGGTGGTGTTGATTGGCCTGGCCTGCAAGAATGCCATCCTGATCGTGGAATTTGCTCGCGAACTGGAACTTCAGGGCCGAAGTATTGTGGAGGCGGCGCTGGAAGCCTGCCGGTTGCGGCTGCGGCCCATTATCATGACCTCTATTACCTTCACTGCGGCGGTGGTTCCCCTGGTGCTCGCCACTGGTGCAGGCGCAGAGATTCGCCAAGCCCTGGGCACAGCGGTGTTTGCCGGCATGATTGGGGTCACCCTGTTTGGCCTGTTCCTCACGCCCGTGTTCTATGTGGCGCTGCGTAAGCTTTCCGGCAGCCATCGCCTGAAGAGTCACCATACATCTACCCTGATCTGCGACGATGACCAGGGTGAGGCTGCACTGCCGGGAGGTAGCCATGCTTAAAGCAATCAGCATGATCGGAGCGCTGGCCCTGTTGGCGGGTTGCGCTGTGGGGCCGGATTACCAGCCCCCGGTGACACCGGAACCGGAGGCCTTCTCGGAAGGGCGGAAAATGATTGCGGGGGATAGCGGCCAGCAACGCTTCTGGCAGGGGTTTGATGATCCACTGCTGGCGCAGCTGATCGACCAGACCCTGATCGCCAACCATACCCTGGAAGCAGCGGTAGCCCGCTACGAGCGCGCGGCGGCCCTGTTGTACGGCGCCGAGAGGGAACAATGGCCCAGCATAACCGCCAGTGCCTCTGCCGCTGAGCAGTACCTGGCGGATATTGAGCAATCGCCCCCGGGGGCAGGACCTGAGCGGGTGCAGCGTTTCCAGGCTGGCCTAGCCGCCAGTTGGGAACTGGACCTTTTCGGGCGGCTGCGACGCGCCACGGAGGCCCAAAGAGCGGAGCTGGAAGCCGCTGGCGCTGATTTCGGTGCCGTGCAGGTGGCGCTGACGGGGCAAATGGCCAGCAGCTACTTTGAGCTGAGGGGACTGCAGCAACAGTTACAGGTGGCCAGGCAAAGCGTGGCATTGCAACAACAGTCCCTGGATATCGTGGAAGTCCGGGTACAAGCCGGACGTGGTACCGAGTTTGACCAGGTGCGTGCCCGTGCTCAACTGGAACGAACCCGCGCCGAACTGCCTACCTTACAAGCGGGAATCCGGGCGGCCATGCATCGCATTGCCATACTCACCGGCCAGCCTCCGATGGCGCTGGTGGAAACGCTGTCACCCCAGCGTGCACTGCCAGAAACCCTGCCGGTGATCCCCGTGGACAGCCCCGGGGATGTGCTGCGCCGCCGGCCGGACATTGCGGCTGCGGAACGCCGCCTGGCTGCTGCCACTGCCCGCATTGGCATTGCCGCCGCAGACCTGTTTCCCCGCTTTACCTTCAGTGGGCTGATCGGGTCCGTTGCGGCAGACACCAGCGACCTGTTCAGTGGCTCCGCGGAAACCCGGCGTGTGGCACTAGGTATCGATTGGACCTTCCTGGACCATGGCAAGGTCAAAGCGCGTATAGAGGCCGCGGGAGCCGACAGCCGTGCGGCACTGGCCAATTACCAGCAAACCGTACTGGAAGCACTGGAAGAAGCAGAGACACGGCTGGTGCGTTACCAGCGTGCGCAACAGCGGGAAGAGCGGCTTGAACGGGCGATGAACAACGCGGAGAAAGCCGTGAAGCTGGCCCGGGCTCGCTATGAAGAAGGGTTTATTGGCTACTTCGAGGTACTGGCGGCGGAACAGGAGTTTACCACCACCCGGGATGCCGCTGTTCGCAGCCGCACGGCGGTGACCCTGGCGATGGTGGACGTCTACCGGGCGCTGGTGGGCGCCCCCGACCACCGGCCCGGTGGAAACGCCACGTAAGCGAGCCCCTATTTGTGTTTGATGTTGGCGGGACGCGTGGACAAAGAAATGACTATTGCCTGTTGAATCCGAGAAGGCTCGTAGGTGTTATTGGTCAGGAGCACAACACATTGCCCCTTGCTGGATTGGCGGGCACGGTACTGTGACAGATGAGCAAAAGACACAACAGTCTCCATGCTTGGGCTTCAGTAAACTACGACAAGATTCACACTCGTAAAAGTACTGGCAGGAATCAGTAGGCAAGGTTTCTGTTTTCTGGTGGCCACAGTTTGGGCATTTGATCGTCGATTCCAGAACGATATCGACCATAATCATGCTTTCTTGGATGGTGTGAATTTTCGCCCAAAACCCATTAGACTAAATCCCACACGGAAGATAGGCAGGCCAACAACGTCCGACACACGCGTTGGTTTGAAGGTGTGCAGCGGCGAAAAGTCGGTCGCTTTACTGCCGTTGGTAATGCCCTGTGCCCGATTCCTGCCCCGGAGTTCCAGGGGCGCCTCTTACTGAAATCAACGCGCTCAAAATTGAGAAAGCGCCATACTCTAAGAGCAGGGCGCTTTTTCTGGTAAAGGCGGGCTTATGCTTTTGGCCCGGCTTCCACAATCGCGTCTGCCACATCGAACTTCTTGAAGTTCTCCACGAACTGGGCAATCAGCTCCTGGGCCTTGCCGTCGTAGTAGTCCGGACTTACCCAGGTATTACGTGGGTTCAACAGCTCGGTATCCACACCCGGAACGCGTTTTGGAACGTCCAGGTTCAGGGTAGGCAGATGCTCGGTTGCCACATCATCAAGATCACCGTTCTGGATCGCGGCGATGATGGCGCGGGTCGTGGGGATGCTGAAACGCTCGCCTTCACCGTAGGGACCACCAGTCCAGCCTGTATTTACCAGGAATACCTTGCTGCCAAACTCGTCCATGCGCTTCATCAACAGCTCGGCGTAAACGCCGGCCGGGCGCGGGAAGAAAGGGGCACCGAAGCAGGTGGAGAAGGTGGACTTCAGCTTGGAGGACGAGCCCATCTCGGTGGAGCCGACCAGCGCGGTATAACCACTCAGGAAGTGATAGGCCGCACCTTCACGGCTCAGGATCGACACAGGCGGCAATACACCAGTCATGTCACAGGTCAGGAACACGATGTGCGAGGGTTCACCGGCACGGTTCTCGATCACCCGTTTCTCGACGTGCTCGAGCGGGTAAGCGCAGCGGGAGTTTTCGGTGAGGGAAACGTCGGTGTAATCCGGCTCGCGGGTCTCCGGATCGATCATCACGTTTTCGACGATGGCGCCGAATCGGATGGCGTTCCAGATGATCGGTTCGTTCTTCTGGGAGAGGTCGATACACTTGGCGTAGCAGCCGCCCTCAATATTGAACACAGTGCCCGGGCCCCAGCCATGCTCGTCATCGCCGATCAGGAAACGGTGCGGGTCAGCAGAGAGGGTGGTCTTGCCAGTGCCGGACAGGCCGAAGAACAGGCAGGTCTCGCCGTCTTCGCCAACATTGGCGGAGCAGTGCATCGGCAGCACGTCTTTTTCCGGCAACAGGAAGTTCTGCACGGAGAACATGGCTTTTTTCATCTCACCGGCGTAATGCATGCCCGCCAGAAGAACCTTGCGCTTGGCAAAGTTGATCATGACGCAGCCGTCGCTGTTGGTGCCGTCCCGCTCGGGTACGCACTCGAAGTCGGCGGCATTCAGGATCTGCCATTCCTGCTTGTCGGCCGGGTTGTAACTGTCCGGGCGGATAAACAGGTTGCGGCCGAACAGGTTCTGCCAGGCGGTTTCGGTGGTCATTTTCACCGGCAGATAGTGTTCGGGGTCGGAGCCGACGTGAACGTGGGACACAAAACGGTCTTTTTCGGCGATGTAGGCTTCAACACGGTCCCAGAGGGCGTCGAACTTTTCGGCGTCAAAAGGACGGTTGATCGGACCCCAATGGATGTCGTCAGAGGTACTTGGCTCCTCGACAATGTAACGGTCCATAGGAGACCGGCCAGTGCGATCACCGGTTCTTACAACCAGGGAACCGTTGGAAGCCAGCTGGCCTTCGCCACGTGCCAGTGCCACCTCGACCAGTCGTGCTGTACTCAGATCATTATAAGTGTTGCTCACTTCGACCTCGCCCTCGGGATGTCTTAGTGATTGCTCAGGCCGCCCCCAAAAATTGACGGAAATCTGAGCAATCGGGTCAATTCAGGCGCGCTATTATGCCAGAGACGCCGGTAAAAAACGACTGCCCGGGAAGCCTTGCTATCAGTGGCTTCCCGGCGAATTCAGAAGAGCTTCTAGTGTAACGTATGACCGGTGAAAAGATGATCAATATCATTTCTATCGAAGCGATAGTGAGCATGACAGAACTGGCAGTCCATTTCGATTGAACCCTGTTCATCTAAAATACTGTAGCACTCATCACTGCCAATGGCCTCCAGCGCGCCGAGGGTACGTTCCCTGGAGCAGCTGCAACGGAAGGCGACCGGTTCCGCATCGAACAGGCGCACGGTCTCCTCGTGGAACAGGCGGTGCAGGAGAGTTTCGCTGTCCAGTTCCAGAAGCTCGGAGGCCTCTACTGTCCGGGCGAGATGGTTGACCCGGTCCCACAGATCGTCATCTTCTTCTGTAGCGCCCGGCAGCCGCTGCAGCATCAGGCCGGCGGCGGCATTTTCATCAGCAAACAGGAACAGACTGGTGGGAATCTGTTCCGAGCGTTCGAAATATTCTTCCAGACAGCCACCGAGGGTGTCCTGTTCCCGTGGTACCACACCCTGATAACGGTTGCCCTTGTTCGGGGTAATTGTGATGGCCATACGGCCCTCGCCCAAAAGGGCATGGAAGCTCTCTTCGCTCACGGCGTGCTCGTCAAAGCGGGCCAGCCCCCGGATATGGCGGTCGTGGCTGCACTCCGCCATCAGCGTGCGCAAGGGGCCTTCCCCCTGGGCCTGGATCGACAGGGTGCCCTCAAATTTCAGGGTGCTGCTCATCAGAATACTGGCTGCCAGGGTTTCTCCCAGCAGGCTTCGAACGGTGTCTGGGTAGGGCGCCTGGCTGCCGATTTCCCGATAGCTGTCTCCCAGTTGTACCCAGGCTCCCCGCACCTGGCTGTGCTCGAAGATAAAACGTTGGAACTGGTCGCGGGATGCCATGATATGTCTCCTGAAAACTGAATGCCGGTCTTGGCAGTGATGATCCCGTCAATACGCGCGGGAGTGCATGGAAGGGTTCAGATACCGTTTTGCTCGCGGAAACGCTGAATATCGCGGCGATCCTTTTTGGAGGGACGCCTGGCCGGAGGAAGCTGAGCCGCCTGCATGGTTTTACGCTGCCAGGCCATTTCCTCGCGTTTTTTTACGCTTTCTTCGGTTTCGTGATACAGCTTCTGGGCTTCCGGTGCACCACGGCGCCGGTCGCTGATGTCGTCAACGATGATGACCATCTCCTGCCAGCCCAGGCGAAGGGTCAGTTTGGCGCCGGTCTCCACCAGTCTTCCGGGTTTGCAGCGCTGGCTGTTGTAATGAACCTTGCCGCCCTCAATCGCTTCCTTGGCCAGGGCCCGGGTCTTGTAGAAGCGAGCAGCCCAAAGCCATTTGTCGAGCCTAATCCGTTGGTCGTCAGGGGTTGATGCCGTCATATCTCCTCACCTGATGGGCTTGTAATCCGATTATAACCCTGTCATCGGACGGATGGCAGGGGTGAGCGCTGGCGCAGGGCCGGGAGGATTTCGTCGAAGTGGTGGATGCAGGGTATTTCCGGGTGCCGTGCCCGGGCCTGTTGCTGGCTGTCCGGCGCCAGTACCGCAAGACATTGCGCAATGCCGGCACTTCGGGCGCTCTCCAGCACCGGGAAGCTGTCGTCCACCATCAGGGTAGTTTCGGCCCGGTAAGGCGCCAGTCCGTGAAGATCGTGCCAGAATTCGGGATCTTCCTTGGGTTTTCCAAGCTGGTGGCTGGAAACAATGTCATCAACCCGGGCTGCAAGCCCGGTACGCCGGAGTTTCAGGGCCAGGGGGTCCGGGTGGCAGTTGGTGACAATCACCGAGCGAAGGCCGGATGCCCGAAGGGCGTCAAGGAAATCAGTCACGTGGGGCCGGTAACCGATCCGGTCGCCGATTTCCGCTTTCAGGCCGGTGATGTCCAGGGAAAGCCGCTCACTCCAGTAGTCGGTGCAATACCAATTCAGGGAGCCGCGTTCGGCCATGATCATCGGGATCAGCCGGTCTTTGGCCTCCTGGGGATGAAGGTCATATTGCTCGGCGTAGCGCGCAGGCAGGTGCTCGAGCCAGAAGTGGTTATCAAAATGCAGATCCAGCAGTGTTCCGTCCATGTCGAGGAACACCGTTTCGAGAGAAGACCAGTCAACCATATACAAAAACAGCCTGAAGATTTTTCTTCAGGCTGCCGGAGATCGCTCGCCGGGGCAAGCCGTGATAGTACGGAGGCTGTCCCGGAAAACCGGATCAGTTGTCGGTCTGTTCAACCGTTTCCGGTTTGACCCCGGTGCGGGTGCAGCCCAGACAACGAACAAAGGTGGCTCGGGCCGGGCCCATGACCAGCACTTCACCCGCTTCGTCGGCGTTACCGCCCAGCAGGGAGAAGGGCAGTGACACGAGGTATACGGCGCTGCCCACGATGGTGGTTGCCAGCAGGACCGGACGGGCAAAAATGGCGTCTCCGGTCATGGCCAGGGCCGATGGCTTCTCATCAACGGCACGGGCGTGGCCAACCGCCGAAAATGCCAGCAGGCAGGCTGCCACTGTGGCCACCAGGGTGCGGGGAATCTTGCGGGTCATCGTACTGTCTCCTGAGCTTCTGGCCCTTGTCGATGCTGTGTTCAGGGGAAATCAGCATCCCGATCGCATCGTGTGAATACGACCCTATTGTAAACGGTGGGCATTAATTCTCTGTTAACTATGAATCATATTTGCGTATTTTCAAACGATTTTTCGTTGCGGATTGTGCATTTTCGTTAGCGTTCAGCGCTGACAGCGGGGGCAATACACCGTGGCACGGTTGTTCATGCGAATTTCTTTTAGCGGGGTTTCGCATTCCTTACAGGGTTCTCCGCCACGGCCATACACCAGCAGGGACTGGGCAAAGTAGCCCGGCTTGCCGTCGCTGTTGACGAAATCCCTCAGGGTGGTACCGCCCATCAGGATGGCTGCGCTGAGGGTCTCCCGAATGGCCTCGGCCAGCCGGTGATAGCGGTCCAGGCTGATGCGACCCGCCTTGCGCCGGGGGTGTATGCCCGACTTGAACAGGGCTTCATTGGCGTAGATGTTGCCAACGCCCACCACCACGTGATTGTCCATGATGAAGGACTTCACTGGCGTGTTTTTGCCTCGGGAGCGCCGGAACAGCACTGCACCGTTGAATTCCGGCGCCAGAGGTTCCGGCCCCAGGTGGCTGATCAGGGGGTGCTCTGTGACGGAGTGCGCCCAGAGCCAGCAGCCAAAGCGCCGGGGATCGTTGAAGCGCAGGATGACACCGGATTGTAGAGCCAGGTCGATATGGTCATGGGCCATAGGTGGGGTGTCATCGGTAATGATCCGGAGGCTGCCGGACATGCCCAAGTGAACAATCACCGTTCCCTGGTCCATGTTGAGGAATAAATATTTTGCACGCCGGTCTATACTTCTTATGACTTGAGCCCTGAGTCTCTCGCCCAGATCCGCCGGAACCGGCCACCTCAGGCTGCCGTTTCGCACAGTAACACCAACGATGGTCTGGCCTTCGCAATGGGGCGCAATGCCGCGGCGGGTGGTTTCGACTTCAGGCAGTTCGGGCAAGGGTGATTCTCCGCAGGAAAAGGCACAAGTTTAATCAGTAACAATTTTGCAGCCAAATGCTGTTGTTGTGGCTTACAGCTGTACGCTAAAGTGAAGAAGTTGGCCTTGCGCCATAGATGATGATTTTGAGGATTTACTATGTGGTTTAATGGTCTTCTTGACCTGTCGGTGATGCAACTCGTTCTGGTTACGCTTGGAATGACCCACATCACGATTGTCAGTGTAACGCTCTACCTGCATCGCCATTCGGCGCACAACTCGCTGGATCTGCATCCGGCCCTGAAACACTTTTTCCGGTTCTGGCTGTGGCTGACCACCGCCCAGAACACGAAGGAATGGACAGCCATTCACCGCAAACACCACGCCAAATGCGAAACCGAGGAAGATCCTCACAGCCCGGTGGTGTTGGGTATCCGCAAGGTCCTGTTCGAGGGTGCCGAACTTTATGCCGAGTCGGCAACGGCGGAGACCCTTGAGCGATATGGCCAGCGCACCCCGGAAGACTGGGTCGAGCGTAAGGTTTACAGCCGGTATCGGATGCTGGGTATCACACTGATGGCGGTCATCAATCTGGCGCTGTTCGGTGTTCATGGCATCTGGATCTGGGCGGTGCAGATGATGTGGATCCCGGTATGGGCGGCTGGCGTGGTGAATGGTATCGGCCACTGGATGGGTTATCGCAACTATGAATGTGCCGATAACGCCCGGAACATCTCACCCCTCGGGCTGCTGATCGGTGGCGAAGAGCTGCATAACAACCATCACACCTATCCGAACTCCTCCAAGCTGTCCCGGCGCTGGTTCGAAGTGGACATAGGCTGGGGCTATATCCGGCTATTCCAGTTGTTCGGGCTGGCGAAGCCGAAAGGGTTCCGCCCGATTGCCCATCATGTGCCCGGTAAGATCGATGTTGACGTGGAAACCGTTCAGGCCATTGCCAATAACCGGTTTGATATCATGCGTCAGTACCGCAAGCGGGTGATGGAGCCCGTGCTGCGCCAGCAGAAGGCGCTTATGGACGATGAAATCCGTCCCAGGTACCGGAAGCTCAAGCATTTGCTGTCTCGTGAAGTCACACTGATTCAGCCCAAGGAAAAAGAAACCCTGGAGACGGTGCTGGAACGTAACGCCGTGCTGCGCCAGATCTACGAGAAGAGTCATGAGTTACAGGCACTCTGGCGCCAGCGGGGGCTCAAGCCCCAGGATAAGCTTAACGCCCTGATGGAGTGGTGCCGGGAAGCGGAAGCCAGTGGTATCCGTTATCTGGAAGAGTTTGCCGAGCACCTACGGGCCTACTCCCTGCGGCCCGCGGGCTGATCAGGCTCACGAGTTCGACAAGACCTGTGAACTGGGGGTCAGATGAAAGCTTTCATCTGACCCCTTTTTCATTCCGCCCCGGTCATTACCCGAAACAGGGAATAGGTCACCTGACCAGCGCTTTTCTGGCGATGTAACTGCCAGGTGGCTGGTACGACCGGGGTCGGGATTTCACTTTCGTGTTCCACGTACACCCAACCCCCTGGCATGATCCATTCCTGCTGGTCAAGGAGCGGGAACAGTCTTTCAAGCCAGCCCTGTCGGAACGGCGGATCCATGAACACAATGTCGAACGGTGGCCGGCTCCGCTGTTTCAGGTAGTTTTCAACGCCTGCACAGACCACTTCACCGCCGTTGGATTTCAACAGCCTGAGGTTGTCCCTTAATGCCGTGGCCAATGCCGGAGTGTGGTCCACCAGTGTGACCGTGGCAGCGCCCCGGGAAAGTGCCTCCAGACCCAAGGCGCCGGAGCCGGCAAACAGATCCAGGCAATCACTGCCGGCAAGGTGAAAGGAGAGCCAGTTGAACAGGGTTTCCCGGGTTCGGGCCGGTGTCGGCCGAACGCCGCCAGCGTCCGGAAAGCGCAGTTTCCGGCTGCGCCAGTCGCCGCCTATGATGCGCAGCTCGCCGGTCCCGGCCTCGTTCCGGGATGAAGCAGGGCCGGACCTTCGTTGTGGTTTGCCTGGTTGGCTCCGGTTTGCGGGGTTTCGGCGCGCCATGTTTGCAGCTCCAGAGGCGGGTCTGATTCGGAATATCTGGTGGCATGGTAACGGAAACCGACGCTGGCGCGATAATCCGGCCAGGCCTCACTTCACCGGGACAGTCTGCTAGAATGTCGGCTTTATTTGTCCCGCCCATTCAGACTGATGGTATGACTTTATGACGGCAGAGTGGATTTCAATCGGCCTCCTGGCCCTTCTTGTGCTCGTATTTGTTCTGGATATTGCTGGTAACCGAAGCCGCGCGCCCCGGCCCAAACCGGTTCCGCAACGTAAGCCGGAAGTTGCGAAGGGGCCGGCACCTGAGCCGGTCGAGAGCGAAGCGCCAGCTGCCGTCGAGACACCCGCCAGGCCAGAGCCAGTTCCGGAGCCCGAAGCAGTTCCCGAACCGGAGAAAATGCCGGAACCTGAACCTCAGGTCAGTGTGTTCGAGCGCATTCGGCAGGGCCTGGGCAAAACCCGGGCGAACCTGACCGGCGGCCTGTCGGACCTCTTCTCGCTGAGCAAGAAAATTGACGAAGATCTGCTGGAGGAAATCGAGACCACACTCTTGATGGCCGATGTCGGCGTCACCGCTACCTCCGAAATTATCGATTCCCTGACCGACAAGCTTGAGCGCAATCAGCTCAAGGACGGTGAGGCCCTGCGCAAGGCTCTCAGGGATGAGCTGCACGGTCTGCTGAAAGATGTGACCAAGCCCTTGGAAGTGGATGCCGGCAAGACACCCTATGTGATTCTGATGGTGGGTGTTAACGGGGTGGGTAAAACCACGACCATTGGCAAGCTCACCAAAAAATTCCTGAACGAGGGTAAATCGGTGATGCTGGCGGCAGGTGATACTTTCCGAGCGGCCGCCGTTGAGCAGCTGCAGGTGTGGGGGGAGCGTAATAACGTGCCGGTGGTGGCGCAACATACCGGTGCTGACAGTGCTTCGGTAATTTTTGACGGCATTCAGTCCGCCAAGTCTCGTGGGGTGGACGTTCTGATTGCCGATACCGCCGGGCGGTTGCAGAACAAGGACAACCTGATGAGCGAGCTGGAGAAGGTTGTCCGGGTGATGAAAAAGCTGGATGAAACCGCGCCGCACGAGGTGATGCTGGTGCTGGATGCCGGCACCGGCCAGAACGCTCTGAGCCAGGCCCAGGTGTTCCAGCAGGCCGTCGGTGTGAGCGGCATTACCTTAACGAAACTGGACGGCACCGCCAAAGGCGGTATTGTGTTCGCCATTGCCCGTCAGTTGCAGCTGCCCATCCGCTTTATCGGGGTCGGTGAGCAGGTGGACGACCTGCGCAGTTTCGACGCTGAAACCTTTGTGGATGCACTGTTTGACGAATAGCCCGGAGTTAAACGCAGCGGTAGCCGTTCATGATTGAGTTTCGTCAGGTCACCAAGCGATACGACAGTGATCACACCGCCCTGCGCCAGGTCAATTTTGGCCTGGAGCGCGGTGAGCTGGCGTTCCTCACCGGCCATTCCGGTGCCGGTAAAAGCACCCTTCTGAAACTGATTATGGTGATGGAGCGTCCTACTGCCGGCGAAGTGATCGTTGGCGGGCAGGTACTGAACCGTTTGCCCCGCCGCCAGATCCCTTACATTCGCCGCCACATCGGCGTGGTGTTCCAGAACCATCAACTGCTGTTTGACCGCACGGTTTTTGACAATGTGGCCATGCCCCTGGAAGTCATGGGGGCATCCCCACGGGACACCGGGCGTCGAGTCCGTGCCGCCCTGGATAAGGTTGGATTGCTGAACAAGGAAAAAATGAATCCGATGCAGCTCTCCGGTGGTGAGCAACAGAGGGTGGGTATTGCCCGGGCAGTGGTTAACAAGCCCCCGGTACTGCTGGCGGATGAGCCCACTGGTAACCTTGACCCCGCGCTGTCTTCAGACATCATGAATCTCTTTGGTCAGTTCAGCCAGGTGGGTGTCACTGTACTGATTGCCACCCACGATATTGCCCTGATCAACGAAATGGGGCGGCGGACCCTGACGCTTGATCACGGTCGCCTTACAGCCGCTGGCGCGCCGGATACGGGAGGTGTGAGTGGCCACTGACCCCCGTCGAAAGCCGGAGCAGTCCCGTGGAGCCAACAGGGCTCGCTCGGCATGGCGCGAGCAGGCGGAAAGCTACCTGACCCATCACCGAAAGGTGGCCCGGGACAGCGCCCAGCGCCTATGGCATACGCCGGTTGCCAGCCTGATGACCTGGACAGTCATGGGGGTGGCGCTGGCGCTGCCGGTCGCGCTGCTATTGTTGCTGACCAGTCTTCAGGGTGTGAGTGCTGGCTGGGAGAGCAGTGCGCGGGTGACGGCCTATATTGACCTGGACGTGCCCCTTGAACAGGCCCGCGAGCTCCGTGGCGAGATGGCAGCAGATGGCCGGGTCGCCAGTGTTGAACTGGTGGACCGCGATCAGGCGCTGAAAGAGTTCAGGGCATCGTCCGGGCTTGAAGATGCCCTGGATTACCTGGAAGAAAACCCCTTGCCGCACACGCTGCTGGTGACGCCGGAGGAAAGCGCCCGTTCTGCCGAAGGCGTGGAAGCTCTGGTCCGGTTTATGGAGGGGATGGAAGGCGTCGAGCGGGTTCAGGTGGATCTGGGCTGGTTGCAGCGCCTGAATGCCATGACCGATCTGTTGGCCCGGGCTGTGTGGGCGCTGGCTATCCTGCTTGCGGCTGCGGTGGTGCTGGTGATAGGTAATACTGTGCGGCTATCAATCGAGAGCCGGCGGGATGAAATTCTCGTCGCCAAACTGGTGGGCGGTACCGACGGCTTCGTTCGCAGGCCCTTTCTCTACACCGGCGCCTGGTTTGGTCTGGGTGGAGGGGTAGTTGCACTGATATTGTTGCAGCTCTCCTTGTGGTGGCTCAGTGGGCCCATAGAGCGGCTGGCAGGCCTGTACCGGAGCGATTTCTCGCTCAACGGACTGAACTTTGATGGTGCCCTGGCGTTGATTATTGTAGCGATGCTGCTAGGCTGGCTTGGCGCCTGGGTCGCGGTGAAGCGTCATCTGGATGACATGGAACCGGGCGATATTGCCGGAGGATAATGATCCGGATAGCGGGAAAACCGTATTGTGGAAACAGCTTCCGCTGACGTAGTGTCAAAGTCAGCAGAGCCACGGTGAATTTCCCAGATGGTTGATTAATAACGTTTTACTGGGAAGTTCGGGAACTTTTAAGGTTCTTGGCGGTCTAAGTAGTCATTGATATATTCAAGGACCGTCGGGTTCGGAGGTTAAAGCATGGGTACGAATTTACAGCTGGTTGACAGACTGGTTCCGGGCGCGAATCTCGAGGCGTACATTCAGGCTGCGAGTCGCATTCCGGTGCTCACAGCGGATGAAGAGCGGGAGCTGGCTGAGCGGCTCCATTACGAGGACGACGTAGACGCAGCCCGTTATCTGGTTATGTCACATCTGCGCTTCGTGATCCACATTGCCCGGAGTTACTCCGGGTACGGTCTGGCCCAGGCCGACCTTATCCAGGAAGGTAACGTTGGTCTGATGAAAGCGGTCAAGCGCTTCAACCCGGAATACGGGGTTCGGCTGGTGTCGTTTGCCGTGCACTGGATCAAGGCCGAGATTCACGAGTTCATTCTGCGCAATTGGCGGATTGTGAAAGTGGCTACCACCAAGGCCCAGCGCAAGCTGTTCTTCAATCTGCGCAGCCAGAAGAAGAAGCTGGCCTGGCTGAGCCATGATGAGTTGAACGCCGTTGCGGAAGATCTGGGTGTCGCGCCCAAGGTGGTCCGGGAAATGGAAGGCCGGTTGGCCTCCCATGACACGGCGTTCGATGGTCCGATGGATGATGATGAGGATAACGCCTATCAGGCGCCTGCTTATTATCTGGAAGACACCCGTAGTAATCCGGCTACCCAGCTGGAGAATTCCAACTGGTCAGAGGATTCCAACGGCCGCTTGATGCAGGCCCTCGAGCAGCTGGATGAGCGTAGTCAGGATATTCTGCGCGAGCGCTGGTTGTCGGAAAGCAAGTCGACGCTGCATGAGTTGGCCGACAGGTACGGCGTTTCTGCGGAGCGGATTCGCCAGCTTGAGAAGAATGCGATGAAGAAGATTCGCGTGCAGATGTCTGAGGCCGCCTGATTTATTGGCCGGACTTTACAGACTACGCGATGAAAAACGCCACCACCGGTTCCGGTTGGTGGCGTTTTTGTTTGTATAATCGGAAACTAAACCTTGGGGGTAGAAGCGATTGGGTGGGTCTTTCCAAAACACGCTGTGAATACGTCCATGTATGCTCGGCTCCGCCATCCATGGCTCCGCACGGTTTTGGAAAGACCCACCCAATCCCTTCCCTGACTTCTGGTGTTAAGGCCCTAATAAATGACCAAAGAACTTCCTCATATCGCTTTTCTTGGTATCGGTCTGATGGGCGCGCCCATGACCCGCAATCTCTTGAAGGCCGGATTTCCGATGACCTTGTGGAACCGGACCACCAGCAAGTGTGAACCGTTTTCCTCCGAGGCAACCATTGCAAAATCTCCGGCAGAGGCGGTTGCCGATGCTGACGTGGTGATCACCATGCTCGAGAACAGCGATGTGGTGGAACAGGTGATGGTGGCCCAGGGTGCGATTGATGCCTTGAAGCCGGGGGCGCTGGTGATTGATATGAGTTCTGTCCAGCCCTCCGTGGCTCGTCGTCATGCTTCGCTTGTGGCGGAGCAGGGGGCGGGGTATTTGGACGCGCCGGTCTCCGGGGGTACTGTGGGCGCAGCTGAGGCGCGTCTGAGCATCATGGTCGGGGGTTCGAAGGAGGACGTTGATCGGGCCCGGCCGGTGTTTGAGGCGCTGGGCAAATGCACGAGGATTGGTCCTGTGGGGTCTGGCCAACTGGCCAAGTTGGCCAACCAGGCGATTGTCGGAATTACGATCGGGGCCGTGTCCGAGGCACTGTTGCTGGCGGCCAAGGGCGGGGCTGATCCGGCGGCGGTTCGGGAGGCCTTGCTGGGTGGCTTTGCCGGTAGCCGGATTCTGGAATTGCACGGTCAGCGGATGATTGACCGGGATTTTGCACCCGGTGCCCCGGCCCGGATTCAGCTCAAGGACATGCGGATGATTCTGGATGAGGCCCGCGCGGAGGGTTTGACACTGCCGCTGGCCCAGCAGACCCATAATGAATATCTGTCGCTGGTGGCCAATGGTCACAGTGATGTTGACCACAGCGGCCTGCTGCTGGAGCTGGAGCACCTGAACGGTGCTTTGCTTGGCTCGCTCGGCCGCGGCCCTAAGGAGTAACGACGCCATGCCCCGTTTTGCTGCCAACCTGTCCATGCTGTTCACCGAAGTGGATTTCCCCGAGCGCTTTGCCATGGCCCGGGCTGCCGGGTTTGAGGGGGTTGAGTATCTGTTTCCCTATGCCTACCCGAAAGACATGCTCAGTCAGATGCTGAGCGACAATCAGTTGACTCAGGTGCTGTTCAACCTGCCACCGGGTGACTGGGATGCCGGAGAGCGTGGCATTGCCTGCCTGCCAGACCGGGTGGAGGAGTTTCAGGCGGGTGTGGATCAGGCCATCGAATATGCCAGGGCATTGGGTTGCCGGCAGCTGAACTGCCTGGCAGGGCTTAAGCCGGCTGGCCTGTCGGAGGAAATTGCATGGCAGACGCTGGTGGAGAACGTGACCTGGGCAGCCGATAAGCTGGCAGAGGAGAATATAACTCTATGCCTGGAAGCCATAAATTCGCGGGTGGATATGCCGGATTTCTTTCTGGATACCTCCGGCAAGGTGCTGGCGCTGATTGAGGAGGTGGACGCAGACAACGTTCGCCTGCAGTATGACCTGTACCATATGCAGATCATGGAAGGGGATCTGGTGCGCTCGATGGAGTGCCTGTTACCGTGGATTGGCCACATTCAGTTTGCGGATAATCCCGGGCGCCACGAACCCGGCACCGGGGAGATTAACTTTTCGAATGTTTTTGCAGCCATCGATCGCATGGGTTATGAAGGCTGGGTTGGTGCCGAGTACCGGCCCTCAGCCGCTACGGGGGACAGCCTCGGCTGGTTCGTGGGTCAGGGGTGACCGTCGCCATAGGCGACACCCTCTTACAAGATCGTAACTGGCCGGCTTCCCAAGTTCTTCGTACCCTTGTGGTCAATGTAATCCGCTATCGGGAGGAGAGCCGGTGAAAGCGCTGGTAATCGAAGACGATCAGGACGTAGCAAATTATCTTGTCAAAGGGCTGAAGGAATCCGACTTCGTGGTGGATCATGCGGCCGATGGCAAGGAAGGCATGATGATGGCGGCCAGTGAAGACTACGACATTATGATTGTGGACCGTATGCTGCCGGGGATGGACGGACTGTCTATCATAAAAACCGTCCGGGCGACCGGAAACCAGGTGCCGGTTCTGATTCTGAGCGCCCTGGGTGATGTGGACGACCGGGTCGAAGGCCTGCGGGGCGGTGGAGACGATTACCTGACCAAGCCGTTTTCCTTCACTGAGCTGCTGGCTCGCATCGAATCCCTGATTCGACGCAACCGCCAGGCGGCGGAAACTGAAACCGTGTTACGGGTGGCCGATCTGGAAATGGATCTGCTGGCGAGGACCGTCAAGAGGGCTGGCCAGAATATTGATGTTCAGCCCCGTGAATTCCGGTTGCTTGAATACCTGATGCGGAACGCCGGCCAGGTGGTTACCCGGACCATGCTGCTGGAGAAAGTCTGGGATTATCACTTTGATCCCCAGACCAACGTCATCGACGTGCACATCAGCCGGCTGCGTGCCAAGATCGACAAGGAATTCGAGACACCCTTACTGCAAACCATCCGGGGAGCAGGGTACATGTTACGTGAAACTGCTTAGTCAGCTAAGGACTTCGTCTTTTCAATTAGCCCTGTTGTACATGGTGGTGTTTGCCACCTCGGTGTTCCTGCTGCTCGCTTTTATTTACTGGCGTACAGCGGGCTTCATGACCGCCCAGACCGACGAAACCATTGAAGCGGAAATCGCCGGTCTGGCGGAGCAGTATCGGGGCCGTGGCGTAAACGGCCTGATCACCATCATTCGCGAGCGGGTTGCCCGCGATCCCAATGCCAAATCCATTTATCTGCTGACGACCGACGACTTCCTCAAGCTCGCCGGAAACATCGAGACCTGGCCTGAAGGCAGCCGGTCCGAAAGCGGCTGGATCAATTTTACCCTGGATAAATCCGTCGGCTGGACAGGCCCTGAGCGCTTGGCCCGTGCCCGAATTTTTGAAGTCCAGGGTGGCCTGCGCTTGCTAGTGGGCCGGGATGTGGACGAACTTACCAATCTGAAACGGGTGATTGAAACCGCCATTAACTGGGGGATGGGCATCACCCTTGGGCTCGCTTTGATGGGCGGCTTTTTGATGAGCCGGAGCACGACCCGGAGGATTGAGGTTATCAACAATACCTCCCGCCGTATCATGAATGGCCACTTGTCCCTGAGAATTCCTACCCGCGGAACGGACGACGATTTTGACCAGCTGGCGGAAAACCTGAACCAGATGCTGGACCGCATTGTTTATTTGATGGAAGGCATCCGGCACGTTTCCGACAGCATTGCCCATGACCTTCGCACCCCCCTGACCCGCCTGCGGAATCAGCTTGAAAATACCCTGATGTCGGTGGATAACGATGAAGCGAGGGAGCAGGCCGGCCGTGCCGTGGCGGAGGCCGATCAGTTGCTGGCCACCTTCAACGCCCTGCTGCGCATTGCCCGGCTTGAAACCCGGGGCAATGCCGCTGATATGAAACCGGTATCGCTGGATGCACTGGTTACCGACGCCTGTGAGCTCTATGAGGCGCTGGCCGAGGATAAAGACCAGTCTTTCGAGCAGTCCCTGGAAAGCGGCGTGATCATTGAGGGTGACAGGGACCTGCTGTTCCAGATGGTCAGTAACCTGATCGATAATGCGATCAAATACACACCGGAACACGGCGTTATCGGAGTTGCCGTGCGAAAGGAGGGCGCCGAGGCGATCTTCGAGGTTCGGGACAGTGGTATCGGCATTCCCGATGTCGAGAAAGATCAGGTGTTCCAGCGCTTCTATCGTGTTGGCAAGAGCCGCTCATTACCCGGTAATGGTCTGGGTCTGAGCCTTGTGAGTGCCGTTGCGGAAATCCATCAGGGTCGGATTGTTCTGACCGATACCCGCCCCGGTGATACCCCACCTGGACTGACTGTCACCGTCCGGATGCCTGCCTTTACCGAGGCCCGGAAACGGGTCCGGGCAGCGCAGGCCGAGCAGCAGCCGGCGAATTCAGCGGGTGGGGAAACCCGAACCGCAACCGAAACCACTGGCGCAGAAACTCACTGACTGGCGCGGAACCGGCTAATCCTCGACAGCACCGGGCCTACCAACGCATCCTTGCGGGACTCGATCTGGTGGGTGATCTTTTCAACCTGTGAACGTCGGCGATTTACCCGCACCTGAATGCTGTCCCACTCTCCTTCCAGATGCTTCTGTTCCGCCATCAGGAAGGCCGCAACGTTATGGCGGTTCACCTTGCCGGTGATGCCGAACTGGTCCAGTCGGTAACCAAGGGTGTCCACGCCGTTCAGCGCCATATTCAGCAGTGTTTGAGTGTTCATGTCTGTATCTCCGTGACGGGAAACTTGGGAAAGTTATTTTCCCAAAACTATGCCTTGCCCCTAGAGTGTGCAACCTAATTACGAGGCGGGGTGTCGGCACTTTCCCTGACTAAAAGGTAATTCGTCGGCCACGCGTGCGTAATGCTCTCTGTGGATAATGAATTTCGTAGCTTTGGAAGCCGGCACGAATTGTTGCTTGCTTCTCCCTCCAGCACAGCGCTAGCCTTACCCCGTTTTTACGGGGTTTTTTTATATCTCCCATTCTGTATTCCCATTGGCTAAGGACGTTGCGAATCAATGACCAAGGTTCCCGATAATGCTGGCCCACGCCCCCGGTACATCACCCCGGACGGTGAGCGGGCACTGCGTGACGAATTGCAGTATCTGTGGAAGGTGAAGCGGCCGGAAGTCACCCAGGCGGTGAGGGAGGCCGCTGCCCTTGGCGATCGCTCCGAGAATGCTGAATACATCTACGGCAAGAAACAGTTACGGGAAATCGACCGCCGGGTTCGCTTTCTGGGCAAGCGGCTGGAAGAACTCACCGTTGTGAACCGGTTGCCGGAGGATCGCAACAAGGTATTTTTCGGTGCCTGGGTTACCGTAGAAGATGAAGAGGGTGGCGAGCAGACCTATCGGCTGGTGGGTGCCGATGAATTTGATCTGACCAAAGGCTATCTGAGCATCAACTCGCCTCTGGCTCGGGCCCTGATCGGCAAACGCCTGGATGATGAGGTGAATGTCCGCACTCCGGAGGGCTGGAAATCGGTATTGGTGGTTGGCATCCGCTACCAGGAACCCTCCGGCGACAAGTGAAAAGCGTCACAGAATCGTCGACTGGCCGGGCAATCGGTGTACTTTGACGATAGACTGATCAAAAATTGGCACACGCTTTTTGCAGGCAAGGATCTGTCAGCCGGGATTGTCACCATGGGTATGCGTTCGGAATGTGGAAAAACAGAAGGGAATGCCAGTAATTCGCTGGCCCTTGCGGGCTTAGCAGCAATATTGATGTGCCCGGTTCTCACCCTGGCCGAAGAAGCGTCATCTGCTGACAGTGAGGTCAGCGCCTTCCAGTTTGAAGAGCGGTCGACCATCCACAACATTCCGCTCCGCTCCATTGAGGAAGACGCATTGGCGAATACTGTGATTGAAGGCGGTCTTGTGGCTCCGGCAGCGGGCGTGCCGGTACGGCCTCGCACGGAAGACGACTTCTATCTGGACCCTCTGGCACTTCAGCCCGGCGACAGCCGTACCGACCTGGGCCGCTCCGAAATCCCGGTGGAATTCCGGTTCAGCAATCCCAAGTCCATTCCGGGGCAGACCCACAGCAACAACTACGTGATCCGCCCGCCCGAGAACCGCACCTACGACGCCCTGAACATCAATATGACCGGGCGTTGAGCCTGGTCTCAGGCAGCCGCACAGCCGCCGGCGCTGTCCATTGACGCCTTTCCCAGCACATCCTCGTAAAAGAATGTCAGTGCCTGACTGGCCTGGTTGAATCTTGCCCGGGATACCCGGATGCGGTCGTTCAGATACTGCAGAAAAAGCTGCCGGTCTTCATTGGCCAGCGCTTCGGGGTCCTTCAGGCCGTGGAACAGCACGAATCGCGTGATCCAGTGAAGGTATGTCTGCTCTGCACGCTGATTGAGCTGATGTTTGCGGATGGCGTCCTTGACCCGGCCCACAAGGCCCGGCTGGGATTGATCCAGCGCCTCGTCGATGTCCATATGAGTAACTCTTCCTGATGAATTGATATTGTTATAATGCGCGCATCTTATGACAGTCTCTTGACCGTCGCAAAGGTTTTGGGCGGGAGATTGATCCCGGTCAGGTACCGCACCGGGATCCGGAGTGCAGGGAGGCTTACTTGAGTGCTTCGAGCTTGTCGATATACTGCTGCATGGCGTCTTCGCTGGACATATCCTTGAGCTTTTCCCAGGCATCGAACTTGGCCCGGCCAACAAAATCCATCATGCCAGGGCGCTTGCCAGACACATCACCTTCGGTTGCCTGTTTGTAAAGCGCGTAGAATTCCAGTTTCACCTCATTGGATGGCTTGAAGTCACCTTCAGCGGTCTGGATGTAGTTAACAGCTTCATCGAAGCGGGTTTTCAGGTCACTCATTTTTGATTCCTTTATCTGGCTTCCATCTCGTGAAGCGCCGTTATCTCAGCGATGTAGGGTCGCACTGCCTCAATGTCTCGAACAGGAG
The DNA here is from genome assembly GCF_002744735.1 of Marinobacter guineae. GTDB lineage: Bacteria > Pseudomonadota > Gammaproteobacteria > Pseudomonadales > Oleiphilaceae > Marinobacter > Marinobacter guineae. Next base: position 979,257 of record NZ_KZ319340.1, read on the forward strand.
CATTGCGAACCACCTCGTTGGATTGAACGGCACCTTCCATCATCGTACGGATGTTCTGTTTATCGGCTTCGGGCAGATTCTCAATTGAAGCCATGTAGTTCTCCATGGCCCCCGTATCCATAGCGGGCTGGCCTTCCATATTGATTGCCATGTACGCCGTGAAAATGCGATCGCCAATCTGGCCCCACTGTTCAAGGCTCTCGAAGCCGTGACGCTCAGCAACGGCGCTGACCTTGCGTTGCGTGGGGGGATGGTTACCCAACTCTTCTACCATATCCGAATATACGCGGGTTAAGTCCATGTTCCAGTCATCATTGTCTGTGAATTCCTCGGCCAGCTCGTTCTCTGCAGAGTCGTCAAAAATGGCTCGCATGTCCTGCAAGCTGGCAATAAACGATTCAATGGTTGAGCTTTTCAGAGTGGAGGCATGGGTTGGCACGACCAACAGGCATAGCGTTATAGCGAGTGAAAGCTGGCGATAGTTACAGCGGGTGAGAATGCGACGTGCGTGAGCGTACATCGAAAGTTCCTTTTTCTGTTGAGGTATTTTCCTGTCGGACCGGCATGCTGAACCGGAGCGAAATCGTAATCTACAATATTTTTCAACCCCCAGAAAGCTGGTATCCCCTGAAACAAGCGCTACCTCAACAAACTGCTGGGCCATTGAAACTGACTCTTTTGCAGGACCGGTTCAGTAGTGACATTATATGCGGCTTTGCTGCCGGGATTGGCAGTTAATCGTAACGCTGAATAAGGAATGTTCATGTTCATGTTCTTGAAAACTCTCGCCCTGTTAATGCTATGCCTGATTACGCCGTGGGTCAGTGCCGACGAGTCCGACCATCCACTACTGAGCCGTTATCCCAATGCAGAGATCGGTAAGTGGCTCTACACCGAGTATGAAAAAGTAGAGCTGCCATCGGGCCCAGTGAACAATGAAGGCAATCTGCACGCCGATGCCCTGATTGGTGATCTCACGAGAATAAGGTATGAGATCGAGGGCGTATCCACGTTCAAGGTATTCGAGAACTATAGAAATGCCCTCAAGACCTCAGGGGCAAAACTGGTATCAGTTTGTGAGCTGCGTGAGTGCGGAGGCAAAGACTCAGGACTGCTTGATCTGGCTGCAGGCGTGGCGGGCGGCCGCTATTACATCGGGAATTATTATGAAAAACCCTACTTTGCGCGGGCGAAACTTGAGAGCGCGCAGGGCGATATTCACGTCGGACTTTTTGTCGGCGGGTACGACGGCGACGTCTGGGTGCAGCAAGTCGTTGTTGAGGAAGTGCCCAGCCAGAACACGCTGATATCCGTCGCAAAGGACTATTTGAGCGTAAAGCCGGAGCAGGCACCCTCGGGGGATCAGCGAACCCCGGAGGAAAAGCAGGAGGATCACCCGATGATGGCCCGCTACCCGGGTGCTCGCCTTTCCAAGTTCAGGAGCGTGGAATATGAGAAAATTTCGCTGCCTCTCAGTGTCGTAAGTCCCGAAGGAACTGCCCCGGTAAAGCTGGATCTGATCGGGGATATCTCCCAATACACCTATCAGGCGGAGAACGTCTCCACGCTGAAGGTTTACCAGAACTATCTCCAGGCCATAGAAAATCTGGAGTTTTCTCTGGATTATTCCTGTGAACTCGACGAGTGCGGAGGAGAGGACGCTTCCAGGAAGCTGGGGCAGCGCATGGCGGTCACCGGTGGAATCGAGAACTACTTCCGAAACCCCTACTATTTCGTTGCTAGCAGGAATGCTCCACAGGGTCGCGTCGTTGTCGCGATGTATTTTGGCGGGTTCGAAGGCGACGTGTGGATTCAGCAGGCTGTCATTGAGGAAAAAGGCACGGAAACGGACCTGATTAAAGTGGATGCTGATCAGCTTTACCAGGAGATCCAGCAATCGGGTAAAGCTCTGGTGTACGGCATCTACTTCGATACCGATTCCGCTTCGGTTAAAGCAGAATCCGCCGATGCTCTCAAGGCTATCTCCGACCTGATCCAATCCCACCCGGAGTTGAACCTTTATGTCGTGGGGCACACCGATGATACCGGCACAAGCGACCACAACCTCAGCCTTTCCAGTCGTCGGGCAGCGTCTGTTGTGGAAGCTTTGAAAGCTGACTATGCGATGGAGAGTGATCGGCTGGAACCTGCCGGTGTTGGCCCTTATGCACCGGTAGCGGGTAACGAGTCTGACGACGGCCGACGCTTGAACCGCCGTGTGGAGTTGGTTCGTAGGCTTTGATGCATGTGGTGACAGTGGCCCGACGAAGCGGGCCACTGTCAATTTGAGAGATGCGAGGTGGATCACGATTTCGCGTCAACGATTGGCAAGGGATTGACTACATTCAGGAGCCTAGGTAATCTCCGAAAGCGCTGATCAGGATGTCAGCAGGCTAACACATGGAAGTGAGTCGAGCTTTGCCCTTATAGAACAGGGCATCCTACCTTACGGTTTTCTCTTCACACTGTTCCCCCGTAGCCCTTCGTGTGTCACGGATTTTGGCAGCCGTAAAGCCATAACTGTGTATCCGAAACATTGCTGTTACTGACTGGCTGCCTAATGGACTAATGGCTTTTCAGGGAGATTTGTATGCAACCAGTAAGAATTCGCCGCATTCGCGGACAGGGCATGACCGAATACATCATTATTGTGGCGCTTATCGCTGTTGCTGCGATTGGCGTTTACCGTCTTTTTGGCGATACCGTCCGGGAGCAAATGGCGGGCTTGGCCAAAGAGCTTTCGGGTGAGTCTGGTAAAGGCGCGAGGGACGCTGCAAAAACCTCTGCAGACAATGCAGAAAAAGCGGCCACGGCCGAGAAAGACTTGTCAAATTACTACGACGGAAATCAGAAGTAGGTTTTTTTGTAAATCAAGGCTGGCCATGCGTCGACCTGGCCAGCCCTCTCCGGAACCAACAGGAGGCTTTTATGAAGGTTGCCAAGATCATTTTTGCGTTTAGCGTTGTCTGGTCCGGCTTGGTATTGGCAGAGCCTTATGCGGAGTGGGGCACTATAGCGGGTGGAATGCCTCTGGCAGAGCTTGACCCGGATATGGAAGTGCCGGATTCGTCGAAAGTTCCTATTCCGCCCCCTCCCAGCGGTAAGTTTATTAGTGGGGGGGGGGATGTGAGTTGTGCAATAGCAGTGAGGACTGAGCTTCCAGTTGAGGAGGTTTGTGCATATTACAAGTCAGAGTTGATGCCGATGGGCTATTTGCAAGTTGTTGATACTCCTGGTTTGAATTCGGAAGGCTGCCAGATATATAAGGACGGGGATATGTTGACGGACTTTGGCGTTATGGTGGAAAAAAATGAAGATCGAATGTTTGTCGAGAATGGCAGCACTCACGTAATGATAAGCTACCTTCCAACAAGTAGAGGTAATTGCGAGTAGTAGTACGTTAACCTGTAAGCAAGGATGAATGTGCCATGAATGGAATTAAGGGTGGCCGTTGCTTGCCCCGTCAAAGTGGCAGCGTTTTGGTGTATTGTCTGGGCGTCTTGGTTTTAATCGTCCTTTCTGTAAGTTACTCATTTAATGCCAGTCGCATTTCAGGAGAAAAAACACGTCTGCAAAATACGGCAGATGCGGCAGCTTATAGCGTGGCAGCCGTTGAGACTCGAGACTTGAATTTTAAGTCTTATACCAACCGGGCAATGGTTGCGAGCCAGGTTGCATTGGCTCAGTCTGTAAGCCTTATTTCATGGGCGCGTTTCGTCACGCGTTTTGCTGAAAATATCTCAATGGTAACAAGCGCCTTCCCGCCTCTGAGAGTGTTTTTTACTGCAGTGTCGAAAGGCATTTCAGTTGCCATGAAAAGCGTTGAAGTTGCAGTCAGGCTTGCTATCAACGCTATTAATTTTATAGAGCAAACCTTAAGTATTGCTCAGATGAGCCACCATGTAGGCACTCTGGCAATGGCTGAAGATATCTTTAATGAAGTGGTAAAGAGGAACGACCCGGACGTCGATCGCTCAATTTCCTTGAGCAGTGCACCGTTCATAGGTGCTTATCTTAAGGGCCATGCAACATTTACCAAACGATATTCTCCAAATAAGGTCACGAGAACCAATAAGGCTAGGAAATGGAATGGAGTGTATGGAGAACATAAAAAGCGAATGGACGAATTCCGGCTAGTTACCTTGGAATCGCGGGACTTGTTTTCCAAGAACCGAACTTATGACTGGGTGGGCTCATTCACGGTACTCCCTAAACACACGAAGCTCAAGATTCGAAAAACGGGAGGGAGCGAGCTGACCGGGAGTGCCAGATCTCCAGGAAAGCTGGGAAGTTACTATACCTGGTCTGCTATGGATACCATGTCGGTACAAAAAAAAAGGTACAAGTGTAGGGGCTGGAGTTGTAAATGGCGCTCCTGGAAAGAAGTCTTGGAGGTCGGGTGGGGGGCCACAGCGACGGGAGGGGAGAAGAAGTTCTCTTTTTTCCGTGGGCTTGGTGGGAGGCATCGGTACGCCAGTTCTTATCGTACGAACCCACGGGCTTCATTGTGGGCCGCATTCGACTATCATCGGTTGGGCGAAAGCGGGAGATTTAACGGACTGCGAGCTTTCTATGACATCAAGCAGGATGGCTTGGTAAGTGAGGCCCCGGGAATAGCCTTGCTTCTTACTAAGCCTCATAGCAGTGGCGCTGTGAAAACCCTCAAGCACACAGGTTTTGGGGCGGGGTCAAAAGCGCTGGATCTGGAAGCCCAAGGCGGATTCCTTAACAACAGGTTGGCAGCGTTGAGCCAGGCCGTGCCCTACTTCTCTCGCCCCAATGACGTGAGTGTTTTCCGACGTTGGGATAAGTTGCGGGAATACGGCAACCTTTACAACCCATTCTGGCAGCCACGCCTGTCAGAGCTGGAAAATAGAAGTACGATGCTCAAATTGGCGGCGACATTACTTTAGCAAAGGGGCGCGACTGGTAAGCGAAGGCTAACGTCAGGGAGTGACAGAAAATGAGGAGTGTCGAATCTAGGTATATGAAACGCCAGTCAGGCCAGGCCCTTGCGGAGTTCCTGGTGGTGGCGGGCTTCGTCCTGGTGCCCGTGGCGCTCGGGAGTGTGTACCTAATGAAAGTTGGCAATAGTCAGCATGAAATGCATGAAGCTACCCGGTATGCGGCATGGGAGCGTACCATCTGGTCTGCCGGTGGCGGTGGTTCCCACCACAAGTCTGATGGTGTTGTATTAAATGAGGCAGTAGCCAGGGTTCTGGGCGAACCTGACAGCCCCATAGACAGTGTTGTTGACGGTAAGGCTGTCAAGGCCGCCACCAGGAAGTTTGACCCGATGCTAAGCGTTGATAAGGGAGATGGTGATCGGGGGCCAATATTCAAGGAAGAAAAAGGGGGATATCACTCTTTTTCTTTCAAAGATGATAAGGCCGCCAGCGGTTCGGTCGCAAAGGCACTGGGTAGTGTCATAACTTTCGGGCTCGACCTGAATGATAAAGGCCTCCAGACCTCCACTATTTCCTGGAAGTATGACTGGGTTCCCAGTCTGGACTATGGTTGGGCTCCTATGAATGTTAGCAGCTCGAATACGTTGCTTACCGAGAGTTGGAATGCAGGGTCGCCGGACAAGATCAAGAAGTCAATTGATGGGATTGTTGCAACAACTCTGCTCAAAAATGCCAGTATCGATAAGGGACTGAAGTTATTGGGTGGATTGGCTCGCTTCAGGGACTTCAAAAAACTTGAGCTTGGGAAGATCGACGTGGACAGGCTTCCATGTCACCGATTGGCAAAAGCCAAGGGAAGGCTGTCGTGTTAAATCTGAAGTATGAAAAATCGGGTGCCCGCACCGCCTCCAGTTTGGTCCTGCACGCTGGCAAGGCAGCGCTCGTTTGCTACGGCATGGTTTTCCCCGGGCCACAAGCAGCCGCTGCAGAGTGGCCGGAGTTTCCAGTGCCCGACGAGGCCAAAGTAGTAGTCGTTGGCGAGGATATGAACATCAATGGATTGCCCACCCAAATCTCGGAACTCTCCAGCTCCCGTAGCCCCGAAGAAATATTGAGTTACTATCGGCAGGAATGGCAGGCACCCGCTGTCTCCGACGGGCCAGGGTATATCGAAAAGGAAGCTGGAGGCTGGCAAATTCTCAGTCGCTCTGAAGAACCATATTTCTATACGGTCCAGGTTTCGGAGAGCGCCATGGGGTCTTCTTTGGGTTTTCTGGCTGTCTCTATGCCGATGGAGCTGGTGAATCACGAGCCGGACGAGTTTGCCAGGCCGGCAGGGTCCGAGATCCTTCTTGACCTGGCCTCCGACGATGCTGGAAAGCGTGGACGTGTGGTTCAGTTCAAGAATTCGCAGTCGATCGAAGCGAATTACAATTTCTACCTGAAGCGCTATTTGGCTAATGGTTGGGCGGAACTGTCGCATCTACCTGCGGACAGAAATAAGGCTTTGCTACTCATGAACAAAGGGAGCGGTGAGGTAAGCATTGTTTTCAATCGGCTCGATAATGAAAGTTACGGGGTATTGGTGGAAAGCCATGACTGATCGTCGGGACCACAGGAATGGTCACAGTTGTTTCTTCACTAACTTCACGCCATTCAGGTCACGTCAATCCGGCGCTTCAACCGCAGAATACCTGGTTGCCATGATTGTGGTAGTGGCCATGTTGTTTTTGCCGATACCGGGCGAGAATGCATCGGTGATGGAGATGATGGTCCAGGGATTCAAGGACAGTCATCACCATTACGTTTGGGGTATGTCTTACCCTTTGTAGAACGGAAATATCGCAGTTTGCCAGGGATGGAGAAGTTCAATGGCTGGTTTTCTTAAAACGGGTGGCCTCGTGCTGCTCGCCCTCACTTTTGCCGGACTCGCCGGCTGGGGCACGCTTTCCTATTTGAACAGCCGCGAAGCGGAATTGAGGCAGGCGGCGGCATCGATGGATGGGCCTGCTGTCGAGATTGTGGTCGCCAGTACGGCTGTCAGCCCTGGGGAATCCATAACCCTGGATAACATGGCGATTGCCGAAGTCCCCCAAAAGTACTTACCTCAGGATGCCATTCCTCCCGCAGAATTCGAGCTCTATGCGGAGAAGAGCATTCTTGTCCCTCTTGATCCGGGCCGGCCCCTCTTGAAGTCCTACATTTCGGGACTGAGCCATCAGTCAAGTTTTTCTGCTCACCTCAAAAAGGGTTGGCGAGCAATAACCTTACCCGTTGATGAACTCAATGCTGTAGCCGGCATGCTCGAAGCAGGCGACTTTATTGACTTGGTGATCTCGGGCGAGCAGGAGAACGTTGAGGGTGAAACAAAGGGCTATGTGCTCCGGCGCCTGATGGAAAAAGTCGAGGTTCTCGCAACCGGTACTATGACAAGAATCGATGCCAAATACGCGAAAGCGAATGGCGTTTATCCGGACGAACCGTTTTACGGCACGATCACTATATCCGTTCCCGCCCATCTCGTTACCGAGATATTGATGGCCCGTGAAAATGACACTCTGAATGTTCTCTTGCGTCACCCGAAAGATGAGGGCGTTGCGTCCTATCCGGGTGGTTCTCGTGGTTTGCAGACAGATGCGTTTGGAATCGAAACCATTGGAGGAAAAGCGGAAAACGGTCTTCTTGAAGCTCAGTACTTGCAGCCCGCATACGGTGAATCCAAAGGAAGGGTTGATCGATACAGGCTGGCTCAAAAGTTCCGGGGCGCAGTGGCCACTACCCAAAACCAAAACGCAGTTGAGTCGGAGTAACAGGGATGTTGGACAAGGTATTCAGTGCGGAAAAGTCGGTAGTACGGCATTTGCTACTGGTATTGATTCTCGGCCTTCAGGTTCCCGAGGCTACAGCGAGCGCTACAAAATATGTGTCAATGTTTGTGGGACAAGTGCGTGTCTTTGATATGGCTGACGTGAAAAGAGTGGCCGTTGGAAATTCGGATGTCGTCAACTATCGGGCCCTTGAGAATGGCCAGCTGTTATTTATCGCCGACGGCGTCGGTGAGAGCACGGTAGAGGTTTGGACCGCGGGGGAGCGTCGCACACGGTTTGTTGTCACAGTGTTTCAGCAGAACCTTTCCCGTGCGCTGAGTGCTGCCAGGAAATTCGCTGAGAGGATTCCCGATCTGCAGTTGGAGCAGGTTGATGGAGTTCTAATATTCGAGGGTGAAATTGCCCCTGAGGATCGGGACAGAGTGACCCAGCTTTCCGCGGCGCTGCCAGGAAGCCTCGACCTGACGACTGAAAAGGAATTCAGCATGAAAGACATGGTGCTGATGGACGTTCGCATTATTGAGGTGAATCGCAGAGCGGCTGAGCAGCTTGGTATCCGTTGGGGGCAAGTTGCTGCGGGCCCGTCGGTTGGGCTGTATGCGCCGATGGCTACAAATTCACGCTTTGCTGTGTTTTCACCAGACGCGAATGATCTATCAGAAGATATCCTCGAAGCTGTTGGTGGCGCAGGAGTTGACAATTTTTACGGCTACGCTGGCCTCAGCAGCGGTCTTGCATCGCAAATTGACCTTATGGCGGAAAATGGTGAAGCCTCAGTTCTGGCGTCTCCCAAATTGGTTACCCGCAGTGGCGAGAGTGCGTCGTTCAACTCCGGCGGAGAGATCCCCTATCAGACCATCGATGAACTGGGGCGGCCCGTTATTCAATTTCAGCCATACGGAATAAACCTTGAAATCGAGCCGTTGGTTGACGGTGACGGCAATATATTGACAGGCATAGCGGCTGAAGTGAGCTCTATCGACAGGGCAAATCAGGCCGGTGACACACCGGGTCTGTTGACGAGAAACGTTTCAAATGTGATCAATGTCAAGGCCAAAGAGACCATCGTGATCTCTGGGCTGGCGGCCGCAAATACATCAGACCAGACCACAAAGCTGCCTTTCCTCGGTGACATTCCCTATCTTGGCGCATTATTCCGGTCTACGGAAACAATTGAGGAAAAGACGGAAATTGTCATGTTTGTGACCCCTCAATTGATAACAGCAGATAGTAAGAAGAACAAGGAGTTACTGGAGCTGGGTCGCCAAATGTCCAAGCCCTGGGCCGACGGAAAGCTGAACAAGGCATTGATGGAGTAGGCCATGTTCGAGATACAGGTATCCTCAAAAAAAGGCAAAGTGCTCCAGAGAGTTCACTGTGCCGATGAAAAATGTCGTATTGGCCGTGACCGGGACAACATGATTGTCCTTCAGGGTCGGAAAGTCGGTGCGGTACATGCGTGGCTGGTAGAAAGGGATGAAGGTGTATTTGTCGAAGACAATTCATCCAAAACCGGTGTGAGTGTTAATGGCAACAGGGTGTCCGTTCATGGCCCGATTGTGGTTGAGGATTCGATAGCCATAGGCGATTACCTTCTCCGGGTGATCTGCAAGCGAGCTCAGAATAACGCCGAGCCCACTGCGCCGGCTGTCGATGACACTGAGACAAGGGAGTTGGTGGTATCGACATCCACGGAGCTGGCCTATGTCGATACCGGTGACCAGGTCGCATTTGCACAGCGGGATGAACTCTATGCGACATGGCGTATTGCTGTACGCGACCGGCTCGTAAAGCTCCTGGATCTGCGACGAATAGATGTGAGCAACCTGAGCGATAGCGAGCTGCGCGCGGTTACCGGGGAAGCAATCGAAAAAATTATTCATGATATTGACGACTTGCCTCTTGAAATAGACCGAGCAGATCTTGCGAGGCAGTCCCTCGCCGAGGCTGTGGGCCTGGGCCCGCTAGAAGAACTTCTGGCTGACGACTCGATCACTGAAATCATGGTCAACTCGGCCGACCAGTTATTTTTCGAACAAAATGGTCGATTAAAGAAATCGCACATAACGTTTACTGACGACAGAGCTGTCATTAGTGCAATCGAAAGAATAGTCGCCCCTTTGGGAAGGCGTATTGACGAAAGCTCGCCAATGGTTGACGCGAGATTGGCAGACGGCTCACGAGTTAATGCTGTTATCCCTCCATTGGCTTTAAAGGGCCCCAGTATAACCATTCGGAAATTTTCCAAGGAACGGTTAAGGGCGAAGAACCTGGTCGAGTTTGGATCAGTTAGCTCTTCAATGATTAATTTTATCGAGATGTCTGTAAAAGCCAAAAGGAACGTCGTTATCTCTGGTGGTACTGGCTCCGGCAAGACCACGCTGCTTAACGTGTTGTCGAACTTTATTCCTGAATCTGAGCGAATCATTACTGTTGAAGATGCTGCCGAATTGAGTCTGGTCCAACCCAATCTGGTTGGACTGGAAGCCAGGCCTGCTAATCAGGAAGGAAAGGGGGTGGTCTCGATCCGTGATCTGGTTAGGAACTGTTTGCGAATGCGACCGGATCGAATTGTGGTGGGCGAGTGTCGTGGAGGTGAGGCGCTTGATATGTTGCAGGCGATGAATACTGGTCATGACGGATCATTGACGACAATCCACGCAAACTCTCCCCGGGACTGCATCTCCAGGCTGGAGGTACTGGTAATGATGAGCGGTATTGAAATGCCACTGGCTGCTATCAGAGAGCAGGTCTCCTCTGCCGTCAACATTGTTGTGCAACAAACCCGATTCTCTTGTGGTAGTCGGAAGGTAACCTCTATCACGGAGGTAACAGGTATTGAGGGAAATACAGTTCAGTTGGCCGAGATCTTTCGCTTCCGCCAGACGGGTTATGGATCCGATGGCAGGGTCCAGGGAGTATTTGAGGCAACCGGTTTGATTCCCGAGTTTTACGAAAAGCTGGCTGAGCAGGGGGCTCAGGTGGATCTATCCATTTTCGATAAGCGCCCGAATACAGCTTTGGCCGTGGATACTGGTCATGTCTAATATGGTTCTGGCAGCAGTCATCGGGTCGTCGCTACTTGCCTTTCTGGTTGCAGCTCTGTGTATCTACTGCATCAACATCGGGGTAAAGCGATACGAAGAGAACTTTACTGAATCTGCCCGGGAGAACCTGACTGATCTGTTTATCTTCATCGACCCGGCGAAGCTCTATATCGTAAACATTGTCTCCCTGGTGTTGGTTTTTATCATCAGCTGGTTGGCTAGCGGCACTCTGGTCATAGCGCTGATTGCCTCCGCTGCCGGTGCTTGGGCTCCCAGTTGGTTGTACGGATTTTTCAGGGCCAGGCGACAAAACCAATTCCTGTTCGATTTGCCGGATTTTCTTCTTGCCTTAGCAAATAGTATGCGAGCTGGCGGGAATCTTTCGACAGCATTGGACAGGGTCCTCGCGGAGATATCGGGCCCGCTAAAGCAGGAATTCGGTTTGCTCCAGAGAGAGCTGCGAATGGGGACAGAGTACACGGTAGCCCTCGACAATCTTTGCCAACGTATGCCTCTTCAGGAGCTAGCTTTGGTTTCGTCCGGGATCAAAATTTCCCGGGAAATAGGAGGCCAACTGGCGGATACCCTGGAACGATTGGGGGAGACAATCAGACGGAAGCTGGAAATGGAGGGCAAAATCAACTCCCTGACGGCACAAGGCAAATACCAGGGCGTGGTGATGGCGGCGCTTCCACTTTTCCTGGCCTTGATTATTTACCACATTGAACCTGTCGCCATGTCCAGATTGTGGAGTGAACCTGTTGGTTGGGCGGTTTGTGTTTTGATCGTAGTTTTTGAATTGCTCGGGTATCACTTCATCAAAAAAATCGTAACCATAGATGTGTAAGGCGTAGCGGGTAATTTCCATGAAACTAATGTTGTTTGTCGCAGCCTTTCTCGCGGTGGCGTTGTTTATTCTTGCTGCAAGAAATATTAAAAGCACTGTGCCTGACTCTAATCGCGATTATATGGACCCGTTACCACCGGCGCTTAGAATGGTATGGCCGCTGGTGAGAATACTGGCATTCCACCTTGGAGAGAGATTTCCCACTGATATCCTTGAATATTATTATCGACAAATGCGGAGATCTGGTGTCGCCTATCTTATGACAGCAGATGAGTTTGTAGGCCTCAAGATTTTGGGTGGTGTTACTGCGGTAGGCGTTGCAGCGCTGATCATGTGGCTTCTTGAGGCGTTTGATCCACTTTACCTTCCCTTTGCGCTTGTTTTGGGCTGGACTATGCCGTCCCTGTCTTTAAGGGATCGCCGAAAAAGGAGAGAGGCACTGATACTAAAGCAATTGCCAACCTTTCTGGATTTTCTGACCATGGCGGTCCAGGCCGGTATGAACCTCTCCGGCGCACTGAACCAGGCTATAGAGAAAGGACCTGCGGGGCCATTAAAAATCGAACTTGAGAAAGTGATTCGAGACATACGAGCGGGCATGCATCGGGTAGACGCCTTAAGGGCCATGGCAGAACGTATTGAGCTGAAGGAAGTGACCAGTTTTGTAACTGCAGTAGCGCAAGCGGAGAAAACGGGGAGCAGTCTGGGAGAAACGCTGAAAATCCAGGCCGACCAGCGCCGTGTTGAAAGATTTCAGCGTGCCGAAAAAATGGCAATGGAAGCCCCGGTAAAGCTGATATTCCCGTTAGTGGTATTCATATTTCCGATGACCTTTATTGTATTGGGATTCCCTATAGCGATGAAGTTCTTATATGAAATGTAATGTTTTAAAGAATGGCATTTGTTTGACGGGCGGCAGGGGCTGAATATTGTTATTCGAAACAAAATATCGCAAATCCACAGTGGAGTCCGAGAACGGTTGTCGTGCCACAGTAGGTATTGCAGATACTTGGATCAAACGGCTTCACGGCTTCAAGAAAAAAGGGTTATCTCGGTCGGTAGAGGGTGTTGTGATACATCCATGCTCTTCGATACATACTATCGGGATGAAATTTGATATTGACGTTTACTTTCTCGATCAGAAACTCAGAGTGCTTCGAGTTTATCCCTCCGTGGGACCCTATCGATGCAAGTCTGTTCCCGGAGCAAGGTATGTATTGGAGTTTAAGTCAGGGGAAGTAGTATTCCCGTTTGCGAATATTGGTGAAAACGTAAGGTTTACCTAATAAAGGTGCGGGTATGTGGGGTAAAAGCAGCTTGGCAGTTTCTCAATTGATAGTGATCAGTACTTTCTTCCTGATTCTGGGTGGCTGCGCTACAACAACAGGGTCTGGAGAGAATGCCGAGTTTTCAAATCTGATAGAAAAAGCATCCTCACAGTACGAAGCGGGTCTGCTTACCGAAGCGGAGTCCTCTTATCGGAAAGTAACGGCCTTGCGGCCAGACTACTACGAGCCTTGGCTCAAACTAGGAAATATTTACGTAAGAACTGGTCAGCTGGAAGCGGCTGTCCGGATGTTTAGAGAGTGTACAGAACTTCGTCCCGATGATGTTCGTGGTTGGAGCAACCTTTCACTAACACGTCTTAAGCAAAGCCTTGCGGTTCTGGATGATGCGCAGCAATATTTTCCGAGCGAATCTACGGGTGCCGCAGTGTTAAGAAATTCCAGAGAGTCTCTGATAAAGAACTTGGTGGATTAGGCACGGAAGCCCTATCTCATGAATAGACAAGGTAGTCTCTTTAAAGAGCGAGGCTCATTCATCGTTGAGAGCGTATGGCTTTGGCCCATATTGATCATGTTGACGCTTGGCGTGGTTCAGATGGGGTTCTTGTACAACGCTAAAGCGACGATGAATAACGCCACATTTCAAGCCGCCCGGGCAGGTTCTATAGCGCATGCCGATAAAGGCACTATGGAGAAGCGCTTGGCTGACGCGATGGCGCCTTTATACTTAAAAGATTCAAATATCTCAGATCTGGTTATTAGGAGGGCCGCTTTGTATGCGGCAATTAGGCTTCCTGCAGCGCCAATCGGTCAGATTGATATTATATCTCCAACAAAAAAAATATATAAAGAATTCGAGAGAACCCAATATTATCTGGATGGCCGGCGTCGTGAAAGGCGAATAAGGCAGATGCCAAACGATAACCTAAATGTCCGAAGCGCATCCGAGAAAATAGTAAAGGCATCATCGGGTAACGTAAGTATCAACTTGCAGGATGCCAATTTATTAAAGATTCGGGGGCACTGGTGCTATGAAATGATCGTTCCGTTCGTGAATTACCTGATTTATCAAACCTATGCCAGCCTACCTGGGGCCAAGAATCCGCACTGGGGAGCGTGTAGAGCGCGATCTTTGATTAATGGCTCATATTATTTGCCGATTAGCGCGACGAGCGTGGTTCGGATGCAGACACCAATCCGGTGGTAGCAGTTGGAAGTGCACGGTCACAAGGAGTTAACCTACATGAAATGGATCAATTCGTTCAGGCTTTTTTTTGCAATGGTTTGTGTTTTGGGTGCGGCTAACAGTATGGCTGAGCCAATATCGAGTCAGTTTCTCGATGCGTTGGATGGGCTGCAAGAGTATTCATCTCAGCATACAGATTTTTCTCAATACGAGCTCATTCTTGGCAAAATGCGTTATCAATATCCCCGTTCCCCTGACGAGACTGAAGGATTCAAGGCAGAGGCTTCGAGAATTTTCGAGGGGCGAATCGATCGTAAGGTCTTTGATTTCAACCCCGATGTTGGCTCCTTGAAGGCGTTTAGCACGCTCAAAGACTTTCTTGACGGTGAAGGCTTTAATATCGCGTTCACTTGTGAAGGGAGCTCATGTGGTTCAGTTAAGGGCTGGGGCACATTCTTTCCGGATCAAGCGGATGGTTCGTCGTCTGATCAATTCTATTTGTCTGCTATATACCCCGAGAACGGTCCGCCTGAGCGCGTTTTTTCTTCGCATATTTCCATGATTGGTAACCGTGTCAGGGTGACGATCGATGAGGTGGTCCTACTCGTTGACATGGAACGCTCGATTGAGAATTATGCGAATGCGGTGTTGGGCTATTGGTCTGAATACGGCTTCGATCAGGGATTGCCGGTAACTGGGTATGGTCTTGGCAGTTATGAGTTAACAACCACTATGAAGCTTAAGTACAGAGCTATTGCCAAAATAATGGAAAATAATCCTGATTTTCCCATTAAGTTATCTGGATACACTGATCTTGTAGGCGAGGAAAGTGTTAATAGAGAACTATCGCTCGTCCGGGCTAAATCCGTAGCTGATTTCTTGGTAACCATGGGTGTCCCTGAAGATTCTTTGAGTTTTGAGGGGCGAGGTGTTTTTAATTATATGGAAGAGGAGGTTTTTGACAATGTTGCTCCCCAGCATCGAAAGGTAATTGTGGTCGCGTTTCCTGCGAAGGAAATTAGCAGTTTAAACTAAGTATCTATTCAAGTTATTTCATAAAAGGGAATTTTATGAGTTCGTTCGGATCACAGGACTTTAATTCAGAGAAGAATACTATCTTGTTTATTTATATTCTGCATGCATTGGGATTTTTTACTGGGGGTTTAACCAGTATTGCAGCAATTATTATGAATTATGTGAAATTGGATGACATCAAGAATCCAATTTCGGTATCACATTTCAAATGGCAAATGCGCACATTTTGGTGGGGGGTGCTGTGGAGTTTGGTTAGCCTGATCTTGGCATATTTCATTATCGGTTTGCTGGGTTTCGTCGTTATTTTCTTTTGGTTTGTTTATCGATTAGTTGCTGGAATGGTGAACCTTAATAAAGATAAAGGTATGTATGGCGTTGCATAGGAAGGCCCTTTGGGGCCCTACACTATTTTATTCACTCTGGTCCCACCCTGACCGCCTTTTAGGCAGCCTCCGCCAGTGACGAGAACCACAAGTTACCGTGGAATGCCTGGTTGCAGTATATGGTCAGCATCGCCTCACTGCCGGACCCACTTCGGGGATCGTCCCGCTGGTCCAGGCGGTATCAAGCGAGGTAGAGGTTAACTCCGGCCAGGCTGCGTTGGATTCAAGGGCCCGGGAGCGTCATCAGAAAATGACGGATTTTCTGGAGCAACAGCAGAACGAGCGAAAAACTCGGCAGGCCGGCCGCGCCAATTTCCGGGAGAAGGTGAGGAAAGCCTGTGGCAACAGATAGCACTTTATGGATCACAATAGCCGGGAAGGAATTTCCGGAATCGGTTAAGCAAAGGAACTGCTATGCCTCCTCGATTCTTTTCGGCGGCGCCCCTGCTGGCGCTGCTTGCGATACTCTTGCCCACCTTCGTTTTGGCGGGGCCACCAAAGTTCACACTCGCTAATGTCTATCAAAAGGGCATGCCCCTGGAGGGCTATTGGGTAAGCGAAAAGCTCGACGGTGTGCGCGCTTACTGGACGGGTGAACGGTTTATGTCACGCGGAGGCAATGAATACCGGGCACCGCAATGGTTTACCGCGGGATTTCCGGAGCATCCACTTGATGGCGAACTGTGGATGGGCCGGGGCCGTTTTGCCGAATTATCCGGTGCTGTGCGCAAGGTCGACCCGGTTGACGCGGAGTGGCGGAAGATCCGGTTTATGGTGTTTGATCTCCCGTTGACGGGAGCAACTTTTGACCAGCGCTTGGCCAGGCTTGAGGTGTTGGTAGGCAAGATTGATTCACCGTTTTTGGCGGTTGTTCAGCAACAAAGAGCGAGCACGCACGAGGATTTGATGGCACAACTGGAGGCGGTGACAGGTGATGGTGCGGAGGGCCTGATGCTGCGTCTCGGGAGCAGTGAGTACCGCACCGGGCGCTCAAGTGACTTGTTGAAAGTTAAGCAGTACAGCGATGCTGAAGCGGTCGTGATTCGCCATTTGCCAGGAAAAGGCAAATACCGGAACATGATGGGATCGCTGTTAGTAGAGCTACAGAATGGTCGGCGTTTCCGGATTGGTTCAGGTTTTAGCGATGCCGAGCGGG
This sequence comes from Marinobacter guineae, assembly GCF_002744735.1. GTDB lineage: Bacteria > Pseudomonadota > Gammaproteobacteria > Pseudomonadales > Oleiphilaceae > Marinobacter > Marinobacter guineae. The sequence continues at coordinate 995,932 of NZ_KZ319340.1, forward strand.
TTTCGCCACCCGAGCCAGGGACCACGATTACGTTCAAGTATTACGGCCAAACCGCCACTGGCTTGCCCCGCTTTGCCAGTTTTCTGAGGATCCGCAATGATGAACCTTCCCGCTGATTCCAGTATCAGCAGTACCGCCCATTGACGGCAGTCAAAACCAGAGTAGGCTGTGAAGCCTATACTAAAGGAAGTAAAACCCATCCCAGTCATGGAGACTGTCTGTATGTCCTTGGAAAAGCACGATCTGATTCACGAAATGCCCGAATCAAAAGAAGCTATTCATAATCTCAAGACCAGCGACAATCATTTCGCGAAGATGTTTGATGAATACCATGATGTGGATCACGCGGTTCACCGCATCGAAACAGGCGCGGAGAATACCTCTGACGACCACCTGGAAAACCTCAAGAAGCAGCGCCTGAACCTCAAGGATCAGCTGACTGCCATGGTTCGTGAGTATGAGGGTGCGGCGGCAAGCTGATAGCAACCGAGCCGTCAACGAACCGTCATTCTGGCGTAACCCTCCTTGTGAACACTGATGCTGCAGTATCATTCATTTCACAAGGAGCTGATTATGAAGTTACGCATCATCGTGGGTCTGTCACTGTGCACATTGGCCCTTTCTCTGGCACAAGCCTCCCCTGGTAACGCCCATTCCGGGCAGTGGGTTCCCCCGGGACTTGATGAGTGGCAAGAGGTTGCCGCAGGTTCCTGGCACAAACGCACCGGAGCCAAAGCGCCAATTCATCTCGGCCCACGGCCTTTCTGGCTGGTTGAAGATATGGACGAGGGCCCGCTGAAAGAGCGCCTGCAGTCCTGCAATACCCGCCACATCAAACGTTCTGATTTCTCCATCGGCCACCGCGGCGCCGCTCTGCAATTCCCTGAGCATACTCTTGAGTCCTACGTGGCTGCGGCACGAATGGGAGCTGGTATTGTTGAATGCGATGTCGCTTTTACCCAGGATCGGGAGCTGGTATGCCGCCATGCCCAGAACGACCTTCACACCACCACCAACATCGTTGCCATTCCGGAACTCAACGCCAAGTGCACACAGCCATTCGTGCCGGCAGATCCGGCAACAGGTACTCCTGCAAAGGCGGAATGCCGGACCAGCGATATCACCCTGGCTGAGTTCAAATCGCTGAAAGGCAAGATGGATGCGTTCAATCCGATGGCGACAACGCCGGAAGAGTATCTGGCCGGCACCGCCGACTGGCGCACGGATCTCTACGCCAGCCGGGGCACACTGATGACTCATCGGGAAAGCATTGAACTGTTCAGGGCACTGGGCGTGAAGTTTACCCCGGAGCTGAAATCACCGGTGGTGGATATGCCCTTCGAAGGTGACTACAGCCAGCAGGACTATGCCCGCCAGATGATCCAGGATTACATTGATGCCGGGGTGAATCCGAGAGATGTCTGGCCCCAGTCGTTCAATCTGGAGGATGTCCTCTTCTGGGTGAACGAAACGCCGCGTTTTGGGCGCCAGGCCGTGTTCTTGGATCAGGCAGCAGCTACGCCGGAAAACTCGTCCCTGGCGTACATGGAAAGCCTGAAAGCCCGGGGTGTGAACGTTGTGGCCCCGGCGCTCTGGAAGATGCTGGCCCTCGACAGCCATGGCGAGATTGTTCCCTCGGAGTACGCGGAAAATGCCCGCACGGCTGGCCTGGACATGATTGCCTGGACAGTAGAGCGCAGTGGTCCTCTGGCGAACGGTGGTGGCTGGTACTATCAGACGGTAACCGACGCGATCAACAACGATGGTGATGTTCTCAAGGTGATCGATGTGCTGGCGCGGGATGTGGGTGTGATCGGAATCTTCTCGGATTGGCCGGCGACCACTACTTTTTATGCCAACTGTATGGGAACGGCAAGAAAGAGCCGTTAACTCCGGCGGCGTGCGCCCTTGAGAAAGCGGCGCACTTCCATATCCTGTGCTAGGCTTTAAGGGCCTTCGCCAATACTTGGAAATTAGCAACTGGCGGAGAGCATGCTGCACTTTTGGAACCGCCAAATCAGCAGTAAATTTATTGTTCAAGGAGGATAAAAGATGGAAGCCAAGTCTACTCAGGACGACTACGACCAGGTAAAGCGGGATCTGCAGGCACTCCGCGAGGATATGGCTAAACTGACCAATTCCTTTTCGGAAAGTCAGAAAAGCAACATCAGCAGCCTCAGGGATGAAATCCGCCGCGAGAGCCGTGAGGCCTTTGATCAGGTCAGGAAAAAAGGCGATGCCGCATTGCATCGTGCGAAGGATGCGGGAGACAAGGCCGTTGAGGATGTTGAACACCGGATTGAAGAGCGGCCGTTCCTGAGCATCATTATCATGTTTCTGGCCGGTATCCTCGTGGGCAAGATGCTTGATCGCTGATCATGCTTGATTCTGCTCAGGTACAGGGTGCGTTGCGCAAGGCTGCTGCTGCTGTCATCGGTTTTGTACTGGCGATGGTCTTGCTTACCGCCCTGCTACTTACCGGGTTTTACTATTTGATTCAGGCATCAGTCCTGGCCTTGTCACCCTGGCTCGGCGAGGCTGGCGCCATGGGATTGGCAGGGTTCGTTTGTGTCCTTTTGCTTGCCCTTTTCTTCCAGCGTTTAACCCGCCCGGTTTCCCCGAGCAAACCTGGAAAAGAGGCCGGTGACAAATCGCGCTCAGGCATTGATGTGCTTCGCGACCTGATCAAGGAAAATCCTCTGGAGGCCGCTTTGGTGGCATTTGCTGTCGGGATCGCGGAACAGGGCGATCCCCGGCTTAAATCATTGCTGCTGCAAGGTGGCGCGATTCTGATGAAACGCGCGGAGTCCGAACAGTCTGGCGACGCTGGTGCCGGTGAGGCTTCTGCTCCAGATAACAAACCCCCGGCGGATCAAGAATCGGCCGCTTGATTTGATCGCATTTCTCCTTTTTGGTTAATCGAGAGTTACCAATTCTTAGGCCGGTTTTAACCCACGTGAGGCACAACCCCTAGTAGGGTGAGTTCAGGTAATCGAGAGACAGTTTCCGGTTACCCATGGAATGAGAAGGACATCTGAACTCACTAGGAGGAAAGCCTTATGATTTCCGGAACCCGTTTAGCCTGTGCCGCGTTTTGCACAGCATCTGCCTTTTCCGTCCCCGCCGCTCTGGCTCAGGGCAGCGCGGAGCGCGACCAGTCAGGCCCCTACATCAGCGGTAGCTACGGTGGCTACAAAGCCCATGGTGGAGAGTTTGAGGACGAGAACGACCTGCTTGGCGCAGCCCTTGGTTACCAGTTCAATGAGTTTTTTGCACTGGAAGCGGAGTACATCGATTTTGGAAACTTCGGTGATGATAACGTGGATGGCAAACTCAAAGGGGTTGGCCTGGGCGCGGTTGGTCGTCTGCCATTGACTGACAGTTTTGGCGTGTACGGCAAAGCCGGTGCTTTTGCTTCGTCCTTTGACGTGGATGCCTTCAGCGAGAGCGAGACCTACGATGAGGTGACACCGTTTGTGGGTGCCGGTGTGGATTTCCGGGTCACTAGGCAACTGACGGCGTTCGCGGAGTATAACCGCTACAATGTTGATATTGATGAAGACGATTTCAACGGTCAGGTCACCAACAGTGGGCCTGAATTTGATACTGGTCGGGTTGGCCTCAAGTATCAGTTCTGATGAGGGCAAGGCGCAGCGAAAGGCTGCGCCTTTTTTCACTTACTGCACGTTTTCCAGCTCGCCAAACCGGTCAGTGAACAGGGCTGAAGAAAGATAGCGTTCTGCCGAATCCGGCAATACCACCACGATGTTCTTGCCTTTGTGCTCCGGCTGCTTGCTCACCCGGACCGCCGCAGCAATGGCGGCGCCGCAGGAAATGCCACAGAGAATGCCTTCTTCCTGCATCAGCCTGTGGGCCATGTCCATGGCTTCTTCATTGGAGACAGCTTCCACCTGGTCAACCAGGTCCAGGTCCAGATTCTTGGGCACAAAACCGGCGCCGATGCCCTGGATCTTGTGGGGAGCGGGTTTGGGGTCTTCTCCGTTCATCACCTGGGTAATGATCGGTGAATCCGTGGGTTCGACGGCGACGGTGGTAATCGCTTTACCACGGGTGCCTTTGATGTAACGGGCAACGCCGGTCAGCGTGCCGCCGGTACCGACGCCGGCCACGAAGATGTCCACTTCACCGTCGGTGTCATTCCATATTTCCGGGCCAGTGGTGTCCTCGTGAATCCGTGGGTTGGCGGGGTTCTGGAACTGCTGGGGCAGGAAATGCGTGTCCGGATCGGAAGCAAAAATCTCTTCCGCCTTGGCGATGGCTCCCGGCATGCCTTTGGCCGGTTCGGTGAGTACCAGCTCCGCCCCCAGGGCTTTCAGCACTTTCCGGCGTTCCAGACTCATGGACGCAGGCATGGTCAGAATCAGTTTGTAACCCCGGGCGGCGGCTACAAACGCCAGTGCGATGCCGGTATTGCCGCTGGTGGGCTCCACAATCGTCATGCCCGGCTTCAGGGTGCCGCGTTTCTCACCGTCCCAGATCATGGCAGAGCCGATCCGGCACTTTACGGAATAGGCCGGGTTACGGCCTTCAATCTTGGCCCAGATGGTGGCGCCGTCATTGACCCGGTTCAGTTTTACCAGAGGGGTGTTGCCGATGGAGAGTGAGTTGTCTTCGTAAATACGTGCCATGGGTTTCTCCTTGTCGTTGTCTTGTTTTGAATCCTGGTACCACTCAGGAACCGACCGCTCGCGCCTCAAGCCGGTTCCGGCCATTCTGTTTGGCCTGGTACAGGGCCTGGTCAGCCTGCCGGAGAAATTCCGTTGGCGAGTCATCCGGCCCCGGGATACCTGTTGCCAGGCCAATACTGATGGTCAGCTGGATATCGTTGCCATCGCAGATATTGCAGGCACTTGCGACCGCCTCCCGGAAACGTTCCAGACGATTGCGAATTTCATCACTGTCCTCGTAACTGGCAAAGACCACGAACTCTTCACCGCCAAATCGCGATAACCGGTCGGTCTCCCGGCGGAAGTGGCGGCGCATGATGTCTGCCAGAGCCCGCAGGCACAAATCACCGGCTTCATGGCCATAGGTGTCGTTGATTTTCTTGAAATGGTCGGCGTCGACCATGGCGACTGCAAAACCGGAATGGTGACGCTGGCACCATTGGAAGCTCTTGCGGAACTCCTGGTCGAAGTAGCTTCGGTTGCCCAGCTGGGTCAGGTCGTCGGTTACACTGAGCCGGGCGAGAGTTGCGTTGGCATCGGCCAGTTCCCGGTTCAGGCGGCCCAGTTTCCGGTTCCAGTAAATCAACAGGGTGGTCACCAGGGCGCCGACGATCAGAATCTTCCAGATCACGGAATAGTCCACAGACTGTTCCAGCTGAATATTACGCCAGTGGCTTTCCAGGCTTCGGCGTTCTTCCGTGGTCAGGCTGGAGACCAGTTTTTGCATGATGCCCAGCAGAACCGGCTCGTCGTCCCGGACTGCTACAGCAAGCGTCCAGTCCGCCGGTATTCTGCCAATCACCTTCAAGTCTGCCAGACCCAGTTCCTGCATATAGTAGCCGGCCGTTGCCAGCGTGGTGATGTAGCCATCGAGCTCGCTGTTCTGCAGGCGCCGCAGTCCTTCCTGTTCGTTGCTGACTTCCACCAGCTCCAGAGACGGATACCGGTTCTGCAAGAGCTCGGCGAAGGCATAACCTGCAACAACACCGACCTTGCGGCCGCGGAGCTCGCCAACCCGCTCAATGAACGGTGCCTCGATTCGCCCCAGTACAACATTGGGCACAGTGAGGTAGGGCTCGGTGAAATTCATGAATTCAGCTCTTTCCGGTGTCTTCATGGCCATAGCAAGCAGGTCACACTGTCGTTCCTGCGCTGCCCGCAGGGACTGCTGCCAGTTGTCGGTGGGCACCACATCAAAATGGATCCGGGCGCGTTCCGAAAACAGCCGGAACACTTCGGAGGACAGTCCGGCATGGTTGCCCTCAGCATCGGCGCCTTCAAGGGGCAGCCAGTCGGGATCGATGCACATGGACACGCGCTGATCGCGGGCGTCCAGCCAGGTTTGCTCTGCTTCCGTCAGGGTTACCTGACCTTTGGCGGGGCGTTGCCTGCCATCACTGGCGCCAAGCCATCGATTTTCGATGGTACGCATTTCCTCGGCGCTGATGGCGGCCAGTGCCTGGTTGAGAATGCCTGCCAGAGGCGCCAGTCCCGGGCGCACGCCAAAGCGCAGGTCTTCGCCCGGCAGACCCTCCAGCACCAGCTCACCGGCAATTCGTACGCCGGGAATGCCCAGCTCCCGGATCCAGAAGTTGCCATTGGGCAAAGCCGCCAGAACCACGTCCACCTGGTCTCGGGCCAGGGCGTCAAACATGGTTTCCTGGGTGGTGAATGTCCGGACATTGTCGCCCAGTGCGTCCCGTACCGGCTGTTCGTAATAGATTCCGGAACCGAGTGCCACCCGCATGCCCTCAAGATCGTCGAGGGTACTCAGGGACAGTGTCTGGTCCCGGGTAAAGGCGACATTAGGTATGGAGTGGTAAGGCTCGCTAAAACGGGTAAATGCTTCACGCTCAGGCCTGAACGACATGTTGGCCAACAGATCAATCTCGCCAGTACGAAACAGTGGCAGGAGCTCAATCCACTGACCGGCAACCGGAATAACCTGCAACCCGGTGAGATCAGACAATCGGTTAAGCACATCCACCGTCAGGCCTTCAATCCGGGTGCCGGTGTCAAAGCTGTACGGCGCGTAATCACGCATCAGCCCTACACGCACTGGCCCGGTTTCCGCAAGAAACTGCCGTTGTTCAGGGCTCAGGGCGAGGTTTCCGGAGCCGGAAAGGCTGGCGCCGCCGAATTCCTGCCAGCGTTCCAGCAACTCCTGCTTGCGCTGCTCCGGAATCTGCTGCAGGCCATCACTGATCTTCTGGAACAGTGCCTCGTTGGTTTTCAGCACACCGATGCGGAAATCCTCACGGGAAAGGTCTCCCAGGGGGGCTGGCCCGGCAATGGCAAGAAAATGAAAGTCGGCTGCATTGGCGTAGTACTGGAGAGTCAGGCGAGGGCCGATGATGACATCCACCCAGCCGAAGGCCAGGGCCCGGATGAGGCTGAAAAGAGAGTCATAACTGTTGAACGCGATGCCATTGTCGCTCAGCACATCGCGGTAATAGATGTCCCGGACAACTCCGACCCGGAGTCCCTGCAGATCTTCGAGGGAACGAATCTCTCCGATCGGGTTCTTGGTGTCGTGCATCAGGTAGGTCTGGCGTAGGTGATAGGGCTCGGTAAACAGGATTTCCCGGGCGCGGTCCTGGCGGAAGGAAATGCCGTCGATAACGTCCAGCTCACCACGCATGAAAGCGCCGTAGACTTCCGGCCAGCTGCCGGCCCTGAACGTAAAGTTGAGACCGGACTGCTCGGCCACTTCCCGGAGAATATCGACGGAAAAGCCGGAGGCGCCCCGGCCCTCGTTGAACGAATAAGGCTTATTGTCGGCGACGATGCCGACGGTGACAGTGTCGCCTTTTTGTTGTGCGTTTACCGCCGATGTGCCAAACAGGCAAAACAGTGCAAGAAGAACAGCGACAGCCATTCCCATCAATGGGCGTTGGGCGGGGGTGGCTATGGTGCTCATTGAAATGCCGGCAGTCCTTTACAGCTGTGTCATCAGTTTAGCCATATCCACCGGTATTGCCTACCGTCTCAGGCGCTGACCGAGCGGCCGGTGTAATCGGAGAAATCCGGCTTTTTCGGCTGATGCAGGTCGTCGGTCATGTAGGCGGACGTCAGGATGAACTCCGCCGTCGCCCGGTTACAGGCCACGGGAATGTTCCAGAGTGCGGCGATCCGCAGCAGAGCTTTGATGTCGGGGTCGTGGGGCTGGGGCTCAAGGGGATCCCAGAAAAACACCAGCAGATCGATTTCGCCTTCGGCGATCTTGGCGCCGATTTGCTGATCTCCCCCTAACGGGCCGCTGAGCAGGCAATGAATGTCGTCCCGCTCCAGATTGTCCCGCAACAGCCGGCCGGTGGTGCCGGTGGCATAGAGTTTCAGCGGTGCAAAGCGGGTGCGGTTGTCCGCGACCCAGTCCACCAGTTCCTTTTTCTTGTTGTCGTGTGCCACCAGGGCAACGGATTTTACGGCCATTTGGGGTACAGTCTCCTATTCAACCGGTTATCAACAGAGTGTTCAGTGTTTCACAGGCTGACACGGGACGGAATAGGAAAGAGGTGTATGTCCGGAACTGTATCCATCGACTGGCAAACCACTCCGGCGGCGGTCTGGCGTCGTCACCGCTCGGGCCTGCGGGCCATTCGCCGGCTCGATCCGGTGCAGTGGCAGGATCTGACCGGTATCAGCCGGCAGCAACAGGCCCTTGCCCGCAACACCGAGCGTTTTCTTGCCGGCGAGCCTTCCAATAATGCGCTGCTCTGGGGCTCCCGGGGCACGGGGAAGTCCTCGCTGATCAAGGCACTGCTGAATCGCTACCAGGGTCGCGGTCTGCGGATGATTGAAGTGGACAAGGACGATCTGGTGAATCTGCCGGAAATCGTCGATGACATCTGCGATTCGCCGTTCCGGTTCGTGATCTTCTGCGATGACTTGTCGTTTGACGCGGGCGAGACTGGCTACAAGGCCCTGAAAAGTGTTCTGGAAGGTTCTCTGGAACTGCCTCCGGAGAATGTGCGGGTGTACGCCACCTCCAATCGCCGGCACCTGATGCCGGAATTCATGTCTGATAATCTCAAAAGCGAGATGCGCGACGGCGAACTGCATCCGGCGGAAGCCATCGAGGAGCAGGTGTCCCTGGCAGACCGCTTCGGTCTGCAGTTGTCGTTCTATGCGTTTTCACAGGAGATTTATCTGCAGGCCGTGGATGCGCTGTTTCCGGAAGTGGCAAATCGTGACAGCCTGCATCGGGAGGCGATCCGTTTTGCCACCGCCAAGGGTGTCCGCAATGGCCGCACGGCCCAGCAGTTTTACCGGCAGTTTGCCGGAGACGAGGGTTCCGGGGGTTAGGCGGGGTTATTGCCGTTTCGCCATCCGGATAAAGTGGTGGTGGACCACCCGGACACCCAGGAACACCAGGATCATCACCACGGGAATGGCGATGCCCAGAACCATCGTCTTGTTGAACACAAAGCCCGCCTCGTAAACCGAGTCCAGGCCGAACTTGAGCAGGCCGATCAGGTAGTAGGTGATGGCGACCACCGAGAAGCCTTCCACGGTGTGTTGCATCATCAGCTGGATTTTGGAGCGCCGGTCCATGGAGCTGAGCAGTTGCTGGTTCTGGCTCTGAATGGCCAGCTCCACCCGGGTCCGCATCATGTCCGAGGCCCTGTCTACCCGGCGTGAAAGATCTTCCAGGCGTTCGCTGACCGCTTCGCAGGTTTTTACCGCCGGTGTCAGCCGACGGGTCATGAACTCGGTGAGAGTCAGGTGGCCGGAGAGCTCATCTTCCCGCAGTTCGTCCAGCCGGGTCAGTACCAGCCGATGATAGGCCCGGGTGGCCGAGAAACGGAAGGTGGAGTGGGCCCGGAAGGCCTCGATTCTGGCAGCAATATTGGTCAGCTGGGCCAGCAGTTTTTCTTCATCGACGTCCTGGTTTTCGGCAAGAGACTGGGTGATCACCGCCAGCTTTTCGTCCATATCATTCAGGGACGGGGTTATTTCCCGGGCCACGGGCAGCGCCAGTAGCGACATCAGGCGGTAGGTTTCAATCTCCATAAGCCGTTGGGTAAGGCGCCCCAGCTGGCTGTCGGACATGTGGTGGTTCATCACCATGAATCGGCCAAACCCGTCGCTGTGCAGCCTGAACGTCCCCCACACCCGGGCCGCGCCCTCCTGGGGGCTGCTGCCAATCAGGCGCATACCTTCGAAGTGCTTGCGGACATAGTTCAGATCCCCCCCGGTTCCTTCGGTGGCCGGTCGTATTTCCAGGTGGAATGCGGCTATTACGGTGCCGGCCAACTGTTCCAGCCAGCCTTCCGGCAGCGGTGTCATGCCTGTTTCGGTGAAGGGGGGCTCGTTGCCGGTGGCCAGGTTAATGAACGTGTAGGAGGCAAACTCCATGTGCATTTCACGCCGCACCCGGAGAGAACCAAAGGTGTGCTCAAAACAGCCCACTTCTTTCTCCGGCACCGGCTTGCCCAGCAGCCGGTGCAACTCCTGCAGGTGCCGGAACTGCTGTCGACGCTGCTCCGGGGTAGTGAGCACCGCTATCTGAGTGACCCTGGCCGGCGTTGGTAGCACCTGAAATGGCCGTGAGTGCAGCTCGTTGTAGAGCTCGTTACGAAGCGGATGGATGTCGAGGGAGTCCAGTCGTGCGCTCACGGCGTGCAGTCCTGTTTCAAGAATGGGTTGCCGGGATGATAACGCGGAACCACACGCCGTCAATGCCACCTTGGGTGCGGTTCTGGGCGTCAACACGGCCACCATGGTAATCGGCGATCAGGCTGACAATGAGCAGGCCCTGGCCCAGGTGGCCCTGTTCCTGTCCTTCCCGCAGTGACACGAACGGGCTGAAAATGTCGGTTGCAGCGCTGTCCGGCAGGCTGGACCCCTCGTTGAAAACCGACAGGCAGAGGCCTTCCGCTGTGGTTTCCAGCCCGACTTCAATCAAACCACCTTCCGGTGTGAAATCCCGGGCGTTATCCACCAGTTTGTCGAGCAGTTGCACGATCAGCTCCGGCGAACCGGTGAGCTGCAGGCCCGTTTCCGGACCCGAGTAGCGGATGTTGTGGCTGCTATCCAGGGCCTGGTAGGCGGCGGTGGCCTGGGCTGCGACCTCGGCCAGGTCAAACGGCTCCTTGTCGGCGTGGTCCAGGCTCTGTTCCAGCCGGGCGGCTTCACTCATGCCGTGGAGTATCTGCCGGAGCCGTTCGGTGGCGGAGGCTGCGCGCTCAATGTATTGCTTGCGCTCAGTCTCGGTTTCGCAATGGCTGAGGTTCTCCAGCGACGAGCGCACCACGGCAACCGGTGTTTTCAGTTCATGGGACAGCCGCCGGGAAAAGCTTTCGAGGTAGCGGTTATAGCCATGGAGGCGATCCACCATCAGGCTGAAATGCCTTTGCAACTGGCCCAGTTCATCCTTTGCGCGGGAATCCGGCACCGTACCGGTTATCCGCCCATCTTCGTCAATGCTGGCGCTGACCGCCCGTTGCAGCCGGGTAATTCGCCAGGACAGCCAGCTGGCGTAGCCGAGCAGCACCAGGGTCAGGGCCACGATAATGAGGGTGCTGCGGGCGATGACTGAGCCAAGCGTAGAGCCTGACAGCGTCAGGAGCTGATCAAGCGACTGTTCCAGGATCAGTGTGCGGCCACCGAACACCGACCGGGTGGTGAGGAGCCAGACGCTGTCGTCCTCGTGGCGAACCAAACCTTCGCTGGGCAGAGTGTCAGTGTCTATCCGGTTGCTGCCAGTCTTGATAGCAGTGGGTTCCGGCTGATAAAAACGCACCAGCGCCCGGAGTGCGTTGAGACTGATCTGTTCAATCACCTGAAGCGGGCTGAGGGCATCGAATTCCGGACCTGGGGTGGTAGAAGCGGCACTTTGTCTGGCAATAACCCAGCCTGCCGGTTCCACCAGGCGGGCGCGCTGGCCCCGGTTCAGCTGCGATTCAATTTGCCGTTCAAGGACCAGATTACGGCTGACCAGTACCGGAAGCGGGTCAGTCGGTGTTGAGACCGACATCGCCGGGTCCTCTCCCCAGCGGGCCGCAAAGCCAAGCCGGCTGCGGCCCGCTGGCATGGGTAGTTTCAGCTCGAGTTGCCAGCCATCGCCCGCTCCCTGCCAGTAACTGGAAACCCGGTAATCCGGTTTCAGGGTGGCCCCGATCAGGCCATAAACCTGCCCTGGCGCTGGTGTGCGGATCAGCCAGGAAAGCGGTGACTGGTCAGGCGAAACGCTTTGGGTGTCGGGCTTGAGCCACACGCTGAGGCGGTCGTGGGGCTGGTTCGGAATACCGGGATTGAAGAACACGGGCTGGCGAGGACTGACACGGATCAGCAGGTACAGGTTTTGCTGATCCGTGGCGGCTTGCCAGTGCAGGGCTGGCAGGCCGGAGCCGGAAGCGCTGCTGCTCTGCCAATTCCGGAGTGGGTTTTCTTCGTCGTATCCCGGCCAGTCGTCGCCATAGCCGTCCAGGTTGATGATTCCAGTGAGAGGTTCAACGTAAATTGCGGGCTCACCAGAGGCCACCGCGGGCATGCCGATCATCAGATCGCCGGCGGTCTCGGCCAGTCGTTCGGCCTGTTCCTGAAGTTGTTGGCGGGCCTGTTGTCGCAGGGCATCGTCCAGCTCCAGAACAAACTGCAGACCTGCCCAGGGAATCAAAAGCATCAGCAGGCTGGCAACGAGTAGCTGGCGCTTCAGGTTCAAGGTTCAGACCTCACGGGCATTCCAGCGATAGCCCATGCCGTAGGCGGTCTGGATGCCATCGAAGTTTTCATCCAGTTGCAGGAACTTGCGCCGGATGCGTTTGATGTGGGAGGTGACGGTATTGTCGTCGAGCACCGTGCTGGCGGCTTCCATCAGCTGTTCACGGCTGCGGACATGGCCCGGGTGCTGCACCAGCGAATACAGCATCCAGAATTCGGTCACGGTCAGATCAATGGGCGCATCGTTCCAGGCGACGGTCATGCGATCCACATTGAGAGTGAGCTGGCCCCGTTGCAGAACTTCGTCTGGCTTCTGGAGGGCCTCGGCCCAGGCATCGGCCCGCCGCAGCAAAGCGGTCACCCGGGCCAGCAGGTGGTCCAGGCTCATGTCTTTGGTGACGTAGTCATCGGCACCGAGGCGCAGGCCGTGCACCGAATCGATGTCGCTGTCCCTGGCGGTCAGGAAGATGATGGGCAGGGTCTGGGACAGTGAGCGCAGGTCCTGGCACAGGGCAAAGCCGCCTTCCGGCTCGTCTCCCAGGCCGACATCAATAATGGCGAGATCCGGCAGTGCCTGGCGCAGCACCTGCCAGGCGGACGCACGGTCGCCATGGGCCGTCACCCGGTAGCCCCGGCGTTCGAATGCCGCCCGGTAGTTGTCACGGATGGCGGGTTCGTCTTCGATCAGAACAACGTGTTTCTTCATGGTGGCGGCGGTTTCCCCTGGCCGGTGAGTGTCTATTTAACCACGGCAGGTGTTCAGAACAAGGGCGGACGGCATTGTTGTCATAATTCATCACTTTTTGTGGCCGGTTTGCCGCATTCTGCCATGGGAGTTCCTTTCCGGATTGCTGAAATGGGGGTGTTTCGCTCAGTCATGCAGTCAAAAGGATTCCGCCATGATGCTTTCTACCTCTTTCTTACGGTTTTACTCCCCTGTTTTCGAAAGGTGTCCAGCGCCCGGCAAGTGCGCGGCTCTTTCCGAAACACGCTGTGAATACGTCCGTGTACGTTCGGCTCCGCCCCTTGCGCTTTTCGCTCCTGCGTCGCGCAAGGGTCCTGGGCAGGCCGTCCATGGCCTGCCCGTGAAGAGCTTTCGCTCTTCACCCATGGCTCTGCACGGTTTCGGAAAGAGCCGCGCACTTGCCTCAGTTTTCACGCGCTTTCAGAAACTTAACTCCAGGCGTGTTTGGGAGGGGATAAGCCTCTGGTTCGCTGTCTTGCTGATGCTGTTTGTGCATCCTCTTTATGCCGAGGCGAATGAAACAGACAACGTCGGCCAGTTGCACTTCGTTGACGGCCAGGGTCAATGGCAGGAACCGGCGCTGGTGTTGGACAGTGAATTCGACATTCGGGTCAGCGGGTTGATTGCCGACACCCGGCTGTTGCGCAGTTTCCGGAACACCAGTGATCAGTGGCGGGAGGGAGTGTTTGTGTTTCCGCTTCCGGAAAAGGCCAGTGTGTATGGCCTTACCATGAAGGTGGGGGAGCGGACCATTGAGGGGAAGGTTCAGCCGAGGGAGGTTGCCAGGCAGACCTACGAGAAGGCGAAAAGTGCGGGTAAGCATGCGGCAAATGTCGAGCAGCAGCGTCCGAATCTGTTTACCGCCCGGCTGGCAAATATTCCACCCGGGGAGACGGTGTCGGTGGAGTTGAAGTATCAGCAGCCGGTCGGCTTCCAGGCCGGGGTGTTTGAGCTGAGTATTCCGACCACGCTGACGCCCCGTTATGTCCCGGGAGCCCCCATCCAGTCTCTATCCGATCAGTGGCAAAGTGGCTGGGCTCTGCCTACGACGCAGGTGGCGGATGCCGATGCGATCAGCCCCTTTACCGTCAATCCCGGTGACGTGGCAGGGGACAGCCACCGGGCGTCGATTGAGTTGTTGATTGATGCCGGGCTGCCGCTTGAGGCGGTTTCCAGTCCGTCTCACCAGCTGGCGACCAGTCGGGATGGCCAGTCGGTCACGGTGCGCCCCGCTGAGGGCGAGATCCTGATGGACCGGGATTTTGTGGTGCGCTGGCGGCCGCTGGCGGGGCGGGAACCTTCTGCGGCGGTGTTTCACCAGTCATGGCAGGGCGAGGATTTTTTGCTGGCCATGCTGGTGCCTGGTCAAACTGGCAAAAGCGTTCTGCCAAGGGAGTTGGTGTTCGTGATCGACACTTCAGGCTCCATGGCCGGGGAATCCATCCGCCAGGCCCGCAGTGCCTTGCAGGCGGGTCTGCAAACCCTGACATCCCGGGACAGGTTCAATGTTATCCAGTTCAACAGTCAGACCCACGCTCTGTTCATGCAGCCGGAGATCGCCACCGGGAACAACCTTGCCCGTGCCCGTCAGTATGTGGATCGCCTGAGGGCTGACGGTGGCACCGAAATGGCACCGGCGCTGTCTCTGGCTTTGAAGGATAGCGAGGGCAGCGGGGAAGAGACGCCACGGGTGCGCCAGGTGATTTTCATCACCGATGGTGCGGTGGGTAATGAAGCAAGCCTGTTTCGTCAGATCCGTCAGCAGCTGGGCGATCAGCGTCTGTTTACGGTGGCTATCGGTTCGGCCCCGAACCGGCATTTCATGCGTGAAGCCGCTCGCTGGGGGCGAGGTACCTATACCGCGATTCACTCGCCGTCGGATGTGAGCGGGCCGCTTCAAAGGCTGTTCGCGGCCATGGAATCACCGGTTCTGACGGATATCCAGGTGCAGTGGCCTGGCCAGGAAACGGGTATTGAGAGTTTTCCCCGGCGCCCAGGCGATTTGTTTCAGGGCGAACCGCTGATTCATGCAGTGCGTGGCGTTGCGGCCATGGGCGAGCTCAAGGTGTCGGGCCGGCTGCCGGGTGGGCGGAACTGGTTGAAGACCCTGGATCTGCAGCAGGCAGCGCCGGGAACCGGGCTTCATCGCCATTGGGCGAGAGAGAAAATCGACAGTCTGCAGGATGAAGCCAGGGTATCAGGCCAGGAGCCTGATAAAGCGGCTATTACCGAGCTGGCGGTCGCGCATGGACTGATGTCGGCCTACACCAGTTTTGTGGCGGTTGATGCAACGCCGGCTCGAACGACGGAAACGCCGTTGGCCTCAGACAATCTGCCAACGCTGCGGCCGGCGGGGAGCCAGGCGGGCATGCTTCGGTATCCGCAAACCGCAACCGCTGCGCCCTTGCTGATCGCTCTTGGTCTGGTCGGGCTGATGTTCTCTGTTGCGATTGTGCTGCTGCAAAGGAGGGCGTTCCCGTGACCAGATTGCTGCTTTTACTGTTGACCAGCTCAGCTACCTTGTTGGTATTCGGGTTATGGATTCCGCTCAAGGCCGTCCTCGCCCAGGAAATGCTCGAGCTCGCCTGGGCAGAGAACCAGGCCCGGCAAACTGACTCACGGCCCTGGCCCTGGGCGGATACCTGGCCGGTTGCCCGTCTGGCGATGCCGGTGCTGAACGACTCGATGATCGTTCTGGCTGGCACCCATGGTGAGAGCCTGGCATTCGGTCCCGGCCAATTGACTGGCGATGACAATAACAGCGGGGCGGTGGTTATCGCAGGGCATCGGGATACCCATTTTCGTGGGCTGAAGGCGCTGGAGACCGGCAACGAGATCCGGCTTCAGGGCCGCAATGGCCGTTGGCGCAGTTACCGGGTCGAAAACGCCCGGGTGGTGGACAGCCGTTCAGAGCTCATCGATACCCAGCAGTTGCCAGACGGCACCCTGTTGCTGGTGACCTGCTATCCGTTCAACAGTGTCGATCCCGGCGGCCCGCTCAGGTATGTGGTGCGCGCGCGCATCTCCGGAGACCGTTACCCCCGGGAACAAATTGACACTGTTGCCGGGATATAAGGTTGGCGTACACTTGTGCGCCATAGTTTGGTTGCAGAGTTGTGGTACATGGGCGTTATTAGAAAATTCCTGGCATGGTTGAGCGTGCCGGTGATCTGTCTGTTTGCGTTGGTGTTGTATGTGGCCCGGCCATTCAATCCGGATAACAACCGGTTGCTGGGCAGGACTGTGGCCCGGGTGGGCAGGGCGATTCTTGGCATGGACAGAACTCTGGAAGGGCGCGAGAACCTACCGACAGAGCGGCCGACGGTGGTCATCGCCAACCACCAGCACAATGATGATCTGTTTGTAGTGGGCGATCTGTTACCGCCGCGCACCGTGACGGTTGGCAAGTCATCACTGGTCTGGGTACCTTTCTTTGGCCAGGTGTTCTGGCTCGGAGGCAACGTTATCCTCAACCGCGGCCGCTCCCATAAAGCGATCGCCGTGATGCAGGCCACCAGTAGTGCCATCGCGAAAGACCGCAAAAGTCTTTGGGTGTTCCCGGAAGGAACCCGGAGTCGGGGGCGGGGCCTCCAGAAATTCAAGAAAGGCGCCTTTCACGCTGCCGTTGCATCCGGAGCGCCGATTACCATTGTGTGTGCCCAGGAGTATCAGGACAAGGCCCTCGGCTGGAGCGGCCGGCGAGAGCCGGTTGCGGTCCGGATCCTGCCTCCAATCGAGACCAAAGGCCTGACGGTTGACGACATCCCTGAACTGATGGCGCGGTGCCACCGGCAAATGGCGGAAGCCATCGCCACCCTCTGATCCGAGCATCGGAAGTGCTTGAAGCACCAGCGGAAACAGGGCAGTCTTTGCGGGAAAGATCGTTTCGTTCAAAGACCCTCAGGGAGAGGCAAGAGATGAATCTGATTCTGTTTCTGATTATTGGCGGTGTGGCCGGCTGGCTGGCCGGACTTATCATGAAAGGCCGTGGCTTTGGTGTTCTGGCCAACATCGGTATTGGTATTGTCGGTTCCTTCCTCGGTGGCTTTGTATTTCGCCTTTTGGGCCTGGCGGCCCAGGGTGCAGTTGGTGAGCTGGTGACCGCAACCGTTGGTGCAATACTGCTGCTGGCCATTGTTAGCGCAATCAAGAAGGGCTGAGCATGATCGTCCCCGTTACCGGAGTGTTTGCCGCAGTTATTGGCATTCTTTTGCTGGTATTGTCGGCTCAGGTCGTCAAATTCCGCCTTAAATACCGCAAGGGTCTTGGTGTTACCGATGACCGGGATTTTGAGGCCGCCGTGCGGGCTCATGCCAACCTGATTGAGTACGCCCCCCTTGGTTTGATCATGCTGGCTATCGCAGAGCTCAATGGTGTGGCCAGTGGGTTGATCTATTGGACGGGCATGGCGCTGGTCGTCGGCCGCATCCTCCACGCCTTTGGTATGATTAATGGCCGTGGCGGTCCTCACAAGGCCCGCATGATCGGCATTCTGCTGACCTGGCTGGCCATTCTGATTGCTGCGGTGCTATTGCTGTGGAACGTCTGGCAGGTTTACGGGTGAAGTAACAGACAGAGCGGGGCGGCCAGTGGCCGCCCCGCTCTGTTTTCAGGACAGGGGTTTTGAGGCAGGTTCAGTCCTCAACCTGGCTTTCATCATCAAGAATCAGCTCTATTTCCTCGGCATCCAGAACCTGCGCCTCGTAAGTCAGCCCCTGTGCTTCGATCACGCTCACAAACGCTTTCAGGTGACTTTTGGAACCATCCAGCAGATTGGAGTAGGCGAGGATGATCGCGCGCTCATCAGTGGAGTTAATGGCGGCCAGGATATCTCTCATGTCCTTTTCTTCGATCAGGCCCCCGACCAGGAGACCGTCGATAAGGGAATTTTTGCCTTTGGCGACAAGTTCGTTATAGAGCGCCTGAAGCTCATCATTGGTGAAGACACCAATTGTGTCGTTGACTACGGGATCCTCAACGCCAAACTTCTCCAGTAGATAATTGACAGTACTGGTGTGGGTTTCTTCGGAAAGTGCAATCTGGGCGAAGACCTGCGTTTGGGTCCCCCAGTACTGGTCCATCGTCAGGTATACATCACGGGCGAGCTTCTCTTCTTCCCGCATGAATTGCAGGTCACTGACTTCAATCGTTGTCAGGTCTTCCGCTTCGACCTTCTTTGTTGATTGGTCGCCGCTGCGCGGCCCACCGGCAGCGAATGAGGCGGTAGCGAAAAACATTGAACCGATTACGGCGGCAGTGATGAAGGGATTTGCGTTCATAGTGACCTCTCTAGTCAGGTAATGGTTAAACCCTGGATACATGACTAAGACGATGGTCAGGAGGAAAAGGTTCGTGAAATAAATGTAAGTTTGCTTTCTTTTTTGTGATTAACCTGTTGTTTTTAAAGATTAATAATTATTGGATTTTACAGGGAGTTTCTGCTTTACGTTAATTAAAACGGAACTATTCAGATTTACGTCCACGAAGTGTTTGCCTGATTCTGATGTTTTGAAACGGGTTATAAAAGCCGGCACACGGCCCAGTGACATGTCACATGCCGTGGGGCCGGCTTACTCGATCGGTTTCGTCTTTCAGAGCGCCCTTGCAACATCCAGGGTCAGGTATTCCAGCTCAACGCGCCGATTGGCTGCGTGGTCTTCCAGTGTTGCCAGGGGGCGGGTTGACCCCCAGTGAGCCATTAGAATCCGGGATTCGGGCACGCCTTCCTGCATGAGAATCCGTGCGACCGCGTTGGCCCGTAACCGGGACAGAAATCCGTTGTAGTCTTCGGTGCCGAAATTGTCCGAGTGGCCATGAATCCTGACGCTGACCGAAGGGTGCTGTCTGAGGTAAGCGGCGTGTTGTTCCAGGAAAGCAATGTCACCTGTGTCCAGCGAATGCTTGTTGAAGCCGTAATGAAACTTCATCCGGTGTGGTCGCTTGTTCCCGGCCTCAAGGGCCGCAGGGTCGAAACCGGCTGCAATTGCTGCTTTGGCAATCAGCTCCGGGTTATCCAATACGAGTACGGTCATCTGCAGAATCCTTGTTTCTATCCGGTTTTTCTTGTTATTCCTGTTCACTATTGGCTGGAGCAGAAATAACGGCAATTGGCGAATGGTCGATAAGGGCCCTGGCACATTCCCTTGGTGGCACCGATTTAATGTCATTTCTGTGACGATGAAATGACAGCCCCGGTTGTACTAACAGCCGTAACGACTCTGTGGGGCGGTGCACATTTCCGGTATTGACCCGGGATGACCTTTGCGCCGGATTCCATTTGAGCGCGAAAAGAAGGCGTAGCTGTGGTAAAAAACACACTTTCAGGGACAGATTATGACGAATTGTGACCGCCCATGCTGATTATCCCCGCCGAGAACGCCGTCAACTGGAAACGCCCGCCCTGGGTCACTCTGGGTCTGATGATGGCCTGCCTGCTCGTTTTTCTGTTCTACCAGGGAGGCGACAGCCGCAAGCTTGAATTGGCGGTTGAGCAATATCTGGATGCCGACCTCCACCTTCTCGAGGCACCGGCCTACGAGGACTATCTGCAGCGCCAGATCCAGTTCGAAGGCGAGGAGAGCCGGGTTTACGAACTTCAGCAGTTCCAGCAACTCCGGGAGGAAAACGAGAACTTCTGGCTGGCGATCAACCTGTTGATGGACCGGGAGTTCTATCATTATCTGCTGCAGAACCAGGATGTGATCTGGGCCTCGGCCGAACGGAGCCACTGGCAGGAACAGCGCAGTGCCATCGAGCTGAACTACGTCCAGAAGCTGAGTGCGAACCAGCTGGGCCTGGTGCCCGCAGATCTGTCACTTTATACCCTGATTACCTACCAGTTCCTGCACGGAGGCTGGGGCCATATCATCGGTAACCTGGTGTTCCTGTTTCTGTTGGGCTTCACGGTTGAGAAGGCTCTGGGCCCGGGCAAGTTCCTGCTTGCCTACCTGGTGTGTGGTGCCCTGTCCGGCCTGGTGTTCACTGCGTTTTCCACCGGCAGCCAGGTTCCTCTGGTGGGCGCATCCGGCTCAATATCGGGGCTGATGGGCATGTACGTGGCCATTTACGGGTTACAGAAAATCCGGTTTTTCTATTTCCTCGGCGTCTATTTCAACTATTTCCGGGCGCCGGCCATCGCGATACTGCCAGTGTGGCTGGGCAAGGAGATCTACGACTACTGGTTTGCCGGTGCCACCGGCATCGCCTATATGGCTCATGCTGGTGGTCTGATAGCCGGCGCCGGCCTGGTCTGGTTGCTAGGCAAAAGCTGGCTGCAGGTTCGAGAGGAATTCTTCGAGCCTGAAGAGGAGGAACAGGATGCCCGCTTCACCACCGGCTACGCCCAGGCCATGGCAAGCCTGGGCCGAATGGAGTTTGACCTGGCCCGTCGCCAGTTCGAAGCCTTGCGCGAGCACTATCCGGAACGACCCATCCTGCTGGAACATCTCTACCACCTGGCCAAACTCCGGCCAGACCTGCCGCACTACCGTGAGCGCACCCGGGAACTGATGAACGACTCCCTGAGTCGACGTCAGCCGGAGAAGATGATTGCCATCTGGCAGGAATACCTGGGTAAAGGGGAGAGCTATCAGCCGTTGTCTGCGGAAGACCATAACCGCGTGCTGTTCACCAGCCTGAAGCAACATGATCTGAAAGCCGCAGAGAAAGCCTTTGAAAGGCTCAAAAGCACAGGCGATGAACTACTGACAACGGAAGCCTGCCGTTTGCTGGCGGAAGAATTTGAAAAGCGCCAGATGACCCCGAAAGCGCGTCATTACCGGCAGTTGTTGCACGCGGGCTGACCTTGGGGGAAGCCGGGGATTGGAGGAGGCCTCCCAAAACACGCTGTGAATACCTCCCTGTACGCTCGGCTCCGCCATCCATGGCTCCGCACGGTTTTGGGAGGCCTCCTCCAATCCCCGACCCTAATCCTGAACAGAAAAGGAAGCCTTGGGGCCCTTCAGTGGCTCTTTGTTCTCGGCTTGTTTGAGGTAAATCGCGATCTGTTCATGCACTGGATGATTCACGCAGCGTTTCTGGATAAACGTCAGGAAAGCCGTGGCTTTTTCCCATTGGGACAGTCCATTCGCCAGGGTCTGTGCGACCAGAAGATAAGCCGGCGCCAGCTGTTCGCTGTCCGGGAAGCGCTTGTGGAAATCCTGAAGCAGCCGCAGGGCCGGTTTGAACTGGCCACGGTGGTAGAGTGAACGGGCACATCGTACGGCCAGTTCGGGGTCTTCCACCTTAAAGCCAGGTTCTGCCTGCTGCAGGGTGTTCAGCAATTCGGCTATACCTTCACCGTCGTTGCGGTCAGCCAGCCAGCCCAGGATTCTGGGGTGGTAGCGGTACAGCTCGGCGGTATCGTTGCGGGCCGTGAGCAGCTGATAGAGCTGGCCGATCCGCAGGGCGCTGTCCCGGTCACGCTTCAGTGCTTCCTTCAGCATGCTCTGAACCCGATCGTAGTTGCCGTCTTTCAGGTTCATATCGATGTCGGCGTCGAAACGGGCGGTACGGTCCCGCTGGTGGGTATCCTGGCCGGCGGTTTCATCCTGGAGATCCGAGGCAAATCCCAGTTCCTCCTGATACTGGAACAGCAGGTAACCGAGCATGTGGAACAGGATCAGGGTGAAGGTACTGTTCAGGAAGCCGGCCAGTGGCTGGGCCACCCACATCGGAAAATGATTGACTGCAAAGTCCTGGGCGGCGCCGGAGGCCAGCGTCAGCAGGATGAGGTAGCCATAGAGCAGGAAGTAGGGGGTGCCAATCCGGGAAATCAGTACCGCCAGATTCATCGGGTTAACCGCCGCACCCACCGAGCGCTCCATGGCCAGAACCATGATGCTGGCTGGCAGAGCCAGCACTACAAAGGCCAGGGTCAGCAGCATCAGGATTGGACCACCCAGCATGGCCGCCGCGGTCACCAGTCCGCCCATCAGAACGAAAACCAAAAGCTGAAGGATGACGATATCAAACCCGCTGCCGGTAAACGCAACCGACACCGGTGGTGGTTTCAGGTGACCTTCCGCCGTGTGATTGATCACCGCATAGGTGTACTTGAACAGAGCAAGCGCGAGCACCAGCCAGATCAGGATGCCAATCAGGTTGGCCGGTGCAATCACCGGCACCAGGGTGCAGATGGCAATAACGATCAGTGGATCCGTGTGGAAGGGATAACGAAAAAATGCACCAAGTCGCTGCCAGAAGGGCACCACTTCAGTGGCCGCTCCCAGGTAACGCATGGCCTTGTTGCAGTTGGGGCAGAGGGCGCGGCGCTGCCGGGTATCGGCATCGGGCATGCAGCGACTGCAGTAATGAATCTGGCACTCTCCGCAGTGCCATTTGGCGGGCTCGCCAGGGTGATAGTGGCAATCGTGTTTCACAGGTGCGTGTGTCCTGGTCCATCAGAAAATCGGTCACTTATGATGACAGATGTCTGTAGTGATCGCAGCAAACCAGTTAACAGGTAGACTATTGTCAGTTCCCGGGCGTATTCCAACGGGCAGATGTTCAATCCGGAGGTTTCTTGGAACACCAGAAGAACAGCGTAACCGGCACCAGCAGCTCCCGGCAGCGATACACCTGGCGGGAGATCTTTGCGCTTGCGCTCAAGCACAAGCCCCGGCTGGTCCGGGCCAATCTGCTGGCCATTGTGGCGACCATCATGAGCGTGCCAGTGCCCCTGCTGCTGCCCGTTCTGGTGGATGAAGTGCTACTGGATGAGCCGGGCCCGGTGTTGCCGGTGATGAACTCCCTGTTGCCGGCGGGCTGGCAAATGCCGGCGGTATATATAGGCGTCATGGTGCTGGCCGCGCTCCTGCTCCGGGTTGCAGCGTTGTCGTTCAATGTTCTGCAGTCCCGGGAGTTTTCCAAGGTCTCCAAGGATGTGGTTTTCCGTGTCCGCTCGCGCCTGCTGGGTCGGTTGCAGCGGGTGGCCATGTCGGAATACGAGACCCGGGGCTCCGGCGCTATCAGCAGCCATTTCATTACCGATCTGGATACCATTGACCAGTTTCTTGGTTCCACCATCAGCCGGTTCCTGGTGGCCAGTCTCACGGTGTTCGGCACGGCTATTGTTCTGCTCTGGGTGCACTGGCAGCTGGCCCTGCTGATCCTGCTGTTCAACCCCCTGGTGATTTTTGCCACGATTCTGATCGGCAAACGGGTAAAAGAGCTTAAACGTCGAGAGAACAGTGCCTACGAGGAGTTCCAGGGTGACCTCACGGAAACCCTGGATGCCATCCATCAGTTGCGGGCCGCCAATCGGGAGAAACACTACCTGCGCCAGCTGATCGACCGGGCCCGCAACGTGCGCGACCACGCCATCCAGTTTGAATGGCGCAGCGACGCCGCCAGCCGGGCCAGTTTTGCCCTGTTCCAGTTCGGTGTCGATGCCTTCCGGGGTGCGGCGATGATTACGGTGCTGTTCAGCGACCTGAGCATCGGCATGATGTTCGCCATCTTTGGCTACCTCTGGTTCATGCTCACACCGGTTCAGGAAATTCTGAATATGCAATACGCCTGGTTCGCCGCCAATGCGGCCCTGGCGCGGATCAACCGGCTGCTGGAGCTGAAAGAGGAGCCCCGCTATCCGGCGCTGGAAAATCCCTTCCGTGATCGCCATACCGTCGGCCTGACGCTCAGGAATATCCATTTCAGTTACGGCGACGAGCAGGTGCTCCGGGGCATTAGCCTGGATCTGGCGCCGGGAGAAAAGGTGGCATTGGTCGGCGCCAGCGGCGGCGGCAAATCAACCCTGGTACAGATCATTCTCGGTATGTACACACCGCAACAGGGCGATGTGCTGATTGACGGGATTCCGGTTCAGCGGATTGGTTTACCCTGCCTCCGGGAGCATGTCGCCACTGTGCTGCAGCATCCGGCGCTGTTTAACGACACGGTACGCCAGAACCTGACCCTGGGCAGGGATAAACCCGATGTGGAGCTGTGGGAGGCCTTGCGGATTGCCCAGCTGCACCCCACCGTCGAGGCGATGCCCGATAAGCTGGATACGGTGATCGGTCGCCAAGGCGTCCGGCTTTCCGGTGGCCAGCGCCAACGGCTGGCCATCGCCCGGATGATTCTGTCAGAGCCTTCGGTCGTGATTCTGGATGAGGCAACCTCGGCCCTGGATGCGGAAACCGAGTTCCAGCTGCACCGGGATCTCGAAGCGTTTCTCAAGCAGCGAACCACACTCATCATCGCCCACCGGCTCAGTGCCGTTAAACGGGCAGATCGCGCCTGTGTTTTTGAAGACGGGCGCATCATCGAAGAAGGTCATCACGATGAGCTGATTGCCCTGGAAGGGTTGTATGCCCAACTCTATGGCGAGCGGCAGCTGTAGTCATCGGCGTCCGACATTGGTCTGATATTCACCGCAGTGATTCCAAACATTCATCGGCCTGCGGTTGAACTCTCATTAATTGCTGCAATAGTTAAAGGAGACTTCACGTTGAGGAGTCCTTCCATCAGTCTGTTTCTCGGGTACCGAGCGGTTTTCCGGCTGGAACGTTGATGAAAGGGCTTCACCAAAGCCTTCCGCAATGTTCGCATAACGACGAAAAAGGAGGCACCACATGTCGAATGAAAGTGTCAGCAAAGACAGTCTGAATACCCTTTCCAGCCTCGACGCTGGCGGCAAAACCTTTCATTACTACAGCTTGCCCAAGGCAGAGGAATCTCTGGGCGATCTTAGTCGCTTGCCGTTCTCACTGAAAGTGCTGTTGGAAAACCTTCTGCGCAATGAAGACGGTACCACGGTAGACCGGAGCCATATCGACGCCATGGTGCAGTGGCTCAAGGAGCGCAATTCCGATACCGAAATCCAGTTCCGTCCAGCGCGGGTATTGATGCAGGATTTCACCGGTGTGCCCGGCGTTGTAGACCTTGCTGCCATGCGCGAGGCGGTGAAGTCCGCCGGCAAGGATCCGGCCATGATCAACCCGCTGTCGCCGGTGGATCTGGTGATCGACCACTCGGTGATGGTGGACAACTTTGGCGATGCGTCCTCGTTCAAGGACAACGTTGCCATCGAGATGGAGCGCAACCAGGAGCGTTACGAGTTCCTGCGCTGGGGGCAACAGGCCTTCGACAATTTCCGTGTGGTGCCGCCGGGTACGGGTATCTGTCACCAGGTAAATCTGGAGTACCTGGGCAAGACTGTCTGGCAGAAAGAGCAGGGTGGCAAGACCATTGCCTACCCGGATACTCTGGTGGGTACCGACTCACATACGACAATGATCAACGGCCTCGGCATCCTCGGCTGGGGTGTCGGCGGTATCGAAGCGGAAGCTGCCATGCTGGGACAGCCGGTCTCCATGCTGATTCCGGAAGTGGTGGGCTTCAAGGTTTCCGGCAAGCTACGTGAAGGCATCACGGCCACCGATCTGGTGCTCACCGTGACCGAAATGCTGCGCAAGAAAGGCGTGGTCGGGAAATTTGTTGAGTTCTATGGCGACGGCCTGAAAGACATGCCGGTGGCTGACCGGGCCACGATTGCCAACATGGCGCCGGAATATGGCGCTACCTGCGGTTTCTTCCCGGTCGACGAGCAAACCATCAAGTACATGCGCCTGACCGGTCGTGATGAGGAGTTGCTTGAGCTGGTAGAAGCCTATGCCAAGGCGCAGGGCCTGTGGCGCGAGCCCGGCCACGAACCGGTCTACACCGACACCCTGGAACTGGACATGGGTGAGGTGGAAGCCAGTCTGGCGGGCCCGAAACGCCCGCAGGACCGGGTTGCTCTGAAGAATATGAAATCGTCTTTTGAACTGGTGATGGAAACCGCAGAAGGCCCGGCGGAGATCCGGGAAGCCAGGCTGGAATCGGAAGGCGGCGGGACCGCCATTGGCGCCCAGAGTGCCTATTTCGAGCATCCGGCCAGCCAGCCGCTGGACATGAATGGAGAGAAAAGCCGGCTTGATCCGGGCGCGGTGGTCATTGCCGCCATTACCTCCTGCACCAATACCTCCAACCCCAGCGTGATGATGGCCGCAGGCCTGATGGCAAAGAAGGCGGTGGAAAAAGGCCTGAGTACCAAACCCTGGGTCAAGACTTCCCTGGCGCCCGGCTCCAAGGTAGTCACCGACTATCTGGCGGTTGCCGGTCTTCAGGACGATCTCAACGAGCTTGGCTTCAACCTGGTGGGCTATGGCTGCACCACCTGTATCGGTAATTCCGGCCCACTGCCGGAGGCGGTTGAAAAGGCGATTACTGATGGTGACCTCACGGTGGCCTCGGTGCTCTCCGGCAACCGGAACTTCGAGGGCCGGGTGCATCCGCTGGTGAGAACCAACTGGCTGGCCTCGCCGCCCCTGGTGGTGGCCTATGCGCTGGCAGGTAACGTTCGTCTGGATCTGTCAAAAGAGCCCCTGGGCACTGACAAAGACGGCGATCCGGTGTATCTGAAAGACCTCTGGCCCAGCCAGCAGGAAATTGCCGAAGCGGTGGAGAAGGTCAAGACCGATATGTTCCGCAAGGAATACGGTGAAGTCTTTGAGGGTGACGCTACCTGGAAGGCCATCAAGGTGCCGGAAAGCAAGGTGTACGAGTGGTCCGACAAATCCACCTACATCCAGCATCCGCCGTTCTTTGAGGGTATGGGCGAAGAGCCTGAGGCCATCGAGGACATCAAGGACGCCAACATTCTGGCGCTGCTGGGTGATTCGGTGACGACGGACCATATCTCACCGGCCGGTTCCTTCAAGCCGGACACCCCTGCCGGTAAATACCTGCAGGAGCACGGTGTGGAGCCGAAAGACTTCAACTCCTACGGTTCCCGCCGGGGCAACCACGAGGTGATGATGCGGGGCACCTTCGCCAACGTGCGCATCAGGAACGAGATGCTCGACGGGGTGGAAGGCGGTTTTACCAGGTTCGTGCCGAACGGTGAGCAGATGGCCATCTACGATGCCGCCATGAAATACCAGGAGCAAGGTACGCCACTGGTGGTCATTGCTGGCAAGGAATACGGCACCGGCTCCAGCCGTGACTGGGCCGCCAAGGGTACCCGTTTGCTGGGTGTCGAAGCCGTGGTGGCCGAATCCTACGAGCGCATCCACCGCTCCAACCTGATCGGGATGGGTGTGATGCCGTTGCAGTTCCCGGAAGGCACGGACCGCAAGAGCCTGAAGCTGACTGGCGAGGAGACCATCAGCATCGAAGGCTTGTCGGGCGATATCAAGCCCGGCCAGACCCTGAAGATGACGGTGAAGTACAAGGACGGTTCGACTGAGACCTGCGATCTTAAATCACGGATCGACACCGCCAATGAGGCGGTTTACTACCGGCATGGTGGCATTCTCCATTACGTTGTGAGGGAGATGCTGCGCACTGCCTGATTGCACTGGTTGAGACGGCATAGCGGTCCGCCGCTATGCCGGATTCATCCGCCAAGCCAAATTCAAGCCAAACTCCAATGAGAAACGAGAGAGAGATTATGACTGATCAACCGTTTCTGACCGATGTGAAAACCCTTCGCGAAAGAGCCCGCAAGCATATTGAGGATGGGGCCCTTACCGAAGGCTATGGTGCCAACCGCGACAACGTGGTGAAGATTCTCAACGAGGCGCTGGCGACCGAAATTGTCTGCACCTTGCGTTACAAGAGCCATTATTTCCGGGCCGAGGGCATCAACGCCAATGTTGCTGCCCAGGAATTCCTGGAGCACGCGGACCAGGAACAGCAGCACGCTGACTGGCTGGCGGAACGTATTGTGCAACTGGGGGGAAAACCGAACTTCTCGCCGGAAGGTCTGTTAACGAGGTCCCATGCGGAATTCGTTGAGGGAGAGACGCTCCGGGACATGGTAGTCGAGGACCTGGTTGCGGAGCGGATCGCCATTGACAGCTACCGCGAGATAGCCCGCTACCTCGGCGACCAGGATCCCACCTCCCGGCGGATTATTGAGGAAATCCTGGCCCAGGAAGAAGAGCACGCTGACGATATGGCCGGTCTTCTGGAAGGGCTGGACAGCTGAAATATCGCGGGCCAGTAATGCCAGTAACGAGTGTGGGCGCTGCCTGTCAGGTGGCGCTTTTACCCTTGGGCCCGGCCAGTGGCAGGCTTAGCCAGAAGCAGGCACCTTTGCCCTCTTCAGAGTCGAAGCCGACTTCTCCACCCATCGCATGCATCAATTCGCGGGTGATGGCCAACCCCAGACCGGTGCCCTCCTTGCTGCGTGACGATGATCCGTTCGCCTGAGCAAACTTCTGGAATATCCGGTCTCGAAAACTCTCAGGCACACCTGGACCCTCATCTTTGACTTCAATCCGGATTTCCTGATCCAGCTGTTTGATGCTGACGTTGACAACTCCACGGTCGGGAGAGAACTTGACGGCGTTGGAAACCAGATTGGTAATAGCCTGGGCCAGACGGCTGCGGTCAAAAAAACCCAAAAGCGCGTTTTCCCGACTGGCCAACTTGACGGCTACGCCATAACGGCGGGCCATGGGCTGCATCTCTTCCAGAGCCTCTTCAACCAACGTTCCTACGTCTTGGTTCGACGCTTCAATAGGCATGTTGCCGCTGACCAGTTTTTCAATATCAAGCAGGTCACCGATAAGGTGTTTCAGGTGTTCACTATTTCTCTTCGCGATTTCCAGCATTCTGGTCGCTTTTTCCGATAGTTTGCCGGTTGTGCCGCCCAGAAGAAGATCGAGGGAGCCGGAAATGGACGTGAGAGGCGTCCTTAATTCGTGGCTCACCGTGGAAATAAACTGGTTCTTCATCTCGTCGACCATCTGTCGTTCATGGATATCGGAAATATAGCCATGCCACAATACACTCCCATCCGGTAAAGCCTCCGGGTTGGCATGTCCCTCTACCCACCGCCAGGTGTCATCCTGCCCTGTAACGCGATATTTGTGTTGCCAGGTCTGAAGCGTTTCAGCCGAGGCCTGGATGGAATCGGCAACGCCGGCCACGTCTTCTGGATGAATGCGGGAGAAAGCTGGTGAGGCATCCTTTGCAGCATCCTCAGCGGAAATACCGTAAATGTTCTGTATTCCCGGGCTCGTGTAGGGGAAGGTGCTTCTGCCGTCTGGCAATAGTTGATACTGATACAACATGCCAGGAACCTGGTTCATCAGCTTGTTCAGGGTTTCGGTATGTTCCTGTTGGTAAACAATATCGGCAACCCATCTTGCCAGCAGAGTGACGAACATTTTGTCGGTTGCCGTGAAGGGGCGGGTACGCGGAGTCGGGGAAGAAAAGTTGATGGTTCCGAAAATCCGGTCATCTACCCAGACTGGCGCAGCCAGATAGCTCTCGAGACCGAACGCCTCATAACACTCATGGCTCCGGTAACTGGATTGCCCCATGTTATCAATGGCAAACACCCTCCCGCTTTTCAGCATCAGGGAGCAATAGGTGCGGTGGAGCGGCAGGGTGGCTCCGTTCTCAAGCGTTCCCTTTAGTTTTGTAACATGCCAGTGAACCGTATACGCATCGCCGGTAATCCGGCTGATAATGCCAGTCTCAACCCCCAGGTAGTCACAGGCTGCTTCTAGTGCGCGAGTCGCCCTCTGGCCTGCATCGCCCTCACTGTCCAGGGCGATTTCGGTCAGCAGGTTCATGGCCTGGTTTCGTTCATCGTAATAATGGCCGAGTTCGCCAAAACCGAACTCACGCTCAACCAGGTCGGCCAGGTCTCTCAGTGTGGTTTTATCGTCATCCGAGAACTGTCTGGACTTGCTATCAATCACACACAGGGTACCAACCCGGTATCCATGTCGGTCATGGAGTGGTGCGCCAGCGTAGAAGCGGATATTCGGGCCGCCGGTTACCAGGGGGTTATCAGCAAAGCGTTCATCGTTGAGGGCATTTTCAATAACCAGGGGTTCCTCGCGCAGAATGGCATGGCCGCAAAAAGAAATGTCCCGGGCTGTTTCTGGTGCTTCAAGCCCGTGCCGGGACTTGAACCATTGCCGGTCACGGTCAATGAGTGATACCAACGCAATCGGAATATCGAATGTTCGGGCAGCGAGCCTGGTAAGACGATCAAAACGCTCTTCCGGAGGGGTGTCCAGCAGCTTCAGCTCCTCCAGGGCGGTCATCCTGTGGGCCTCGTCTGGCGGAAAATCAGGGCTTTTCATGGTCGCCTCCGGTTTGAGGAATTTTTGTATCGATGGCAGAGAGATCTACCCAGAAATGGGCACCGTTGTGATAGTCGTAGCCGACCTCTCCGTCCATAAGGGCGGCCAGTTCTCGGGTAATGGCCAGCCCAAGACCGGTTCCCGCTTTGGCCCTTGTGGAGCCTGATTCGGCCTGGGAGAATCGCTGAAACAGCCGGGGCAGGAAACTATCCGGAACGCCTGGGCCCTCGTCCGATACCGTTATTCGAACCATCCCGTCCGTGGTTGATTCTGACCAGATGCGGACGGAACCATCCACAGGAGAAAACTTGATGGCATTGCTGATGAAGTTATCCAGAATTTGCCGGAGTCTGGATGGGTCGGCGCTGACGAATTTTTTTGCGCAGTTCCCCACTTTCAGGCGGACACGGTAGTGCTTCGCCATCGCCCCGTTGCCATCGCAGGCATCCCTGATTGCTTTCGCAGGATCAACGGTCTCAAGACCGATGGGCATCTGTCCTGCCATGGCTTTATTGAAATCCAACAGGTCTGATATCAGCCGCTGCAACTGTTCGCTATTCCGGAAAGCAACGTCGACCATCGAGTCAGCTTTATCCGGCAGTTTGCCCGCTGCGCCCGAACGCAGAAGTTTCAGTGAGCCATTTATTGAGGTCAAAGGAGTGCGCAGCTCATGGCTGACGGTTGAGATAAAATCGTCTTTCATGATGTCCAGCGCCTCTCGTTCCTTCATAAGCTTGTTAAAGGCGCGGGCTACGTTTCGGACCTCTGGCGGGCCATTGAGAGACAATCGGTTCGCCGCGAAACCCTCCGTAGCCATTTGCCGTATTCTGAGCGACATTTTTTCCAATGGACGGGTTGTTGCCCGGGCGAGTAGCCAGGCTATGGCTGCCAGTGCCAGAAGAGCCACGGCACTGGCGGCAAGGAACTTGTCGAAAGAGGCCCGTGCCGGTTGTGTTGCCTGTTGGTAGGGCACTGCCCTGAGAAACATCCAGCCCACGCGTTCAAGATGTTGTGTGGCGTAGATCCACTTTTTACCGGAATAATCGGAAACAACGCCGGAGGTCTGGCCGGACAGTGCTGCATCAATAATCAGATTCTCCCCGGGTGGCGGCAGATCTGGCATTGGATTGGTACCGGAGAGAGTGTCCACCTGCACAAAATGGTTGGTATCAATGACCTTGAACAGGGCATCGGAAGAAACGTCCTCCTGTTTCGGTATGATCCCGGACTCAGCGAGGTTGATGATCCCGCCGGCGAATCCAAGCAAATCCCCATCGTCACTCTCGATTGGGTAAAGAAAAGAGAGGAGTGGAAGCCCGGTTGTCCTGCCAATAATCGGCCGGCTGATAACGGGCTCCCGGGTTTTGTAGGCTTCGCGAAAATGCTGCCGGTCAGCGTAGGCGGTCCCTATGCGATTGGGCACGTAAATATTCTCGGCGATTGCCACGCTGTTTTCATCGAAGACCAGCAGGCCTGCCCTGAAGTAGTCGGATAAAGCCGGTTGCCGACCGAGCAGTGCCTCGATGCGATCTTGTGGGAGTCGGTTGTTGCCATCCGTCAGAGTTGCGGCGAAAGCGCCCAGAGCCTGTATGCGCACCTGGAGATCCTGATCGACTCGATTGGCGACCGACTCGGCGTCCAGAAGCTGGCGCTGAGTGAGAACGTTTTCAAAATCCCGGATCAGCTCGTTGTAGGCGGTCGCTGAAAGAACGACGACGGTTAAAAAACTGGTAAGGACAGCGATCAGCGCAACTCGGCTGCCAATGGAAAGATTCCTCAAATTTAGTCCTTCAGGTCGTAGCCGGAACAGTTTAAACGTGTTTTCATTACCGAGAGAGTAATAGAGTTTTTGAACGTGGCAAATAGCCTTTCAGGAGTATTGATGTGGCCTTGGAGTCGACAGGCAAGATTTCTTCGCGGCTGGAGGTGCTCAGGCAAAGATTTCTTGAGCGGGCCAAAGAAGATATCCAGCAATTGCGAACATTGGCAGAGAAAACCCGGCGTGGCGAGTTCTCTGCCGATGGATTGTTGTTTTGCTACCAAAGCCTGCACAGGTTGTCCGGTTCTGCTGGCACCTTCGGCCTGCCCGAGCTAGGCGAAGCTGCCAAAGCCCTGGAGAAACAGCTAAAAGTTCAGGCTGAGGAGCTTGGTGCTCTTGATGATACTGTCGCCCATCCCGTCGATATTCCGGCCGGGTTTGCCGATGGAATAGACGCGCTGGCTGAGCTTGTTGAAGTCAAGAGTCAGGCGGTTGAACAGGCTGGCAGCTATACCGAGGAGCCCGCGACCTACAAGGGTAGCCAGGGCATGCAGGTGAGTGTTCTGCTCGTGGAAAAGGGCGATGAACGCCTTGCGATGCTGGAAAAGGAGATGGCTCCGTATGGCTTCTCTTTCACCAGCGTAAACTGTGATGATGCCGGCGCCCTTGGTAACGCACTGGCGGAAGTTCGCGGAGCAGCGGCCATTCTGTGTCGGGAATCCGCTCTTTCAGATGTCATGTCCTTACGTAACACGTCTTTTGAGCAAAGCTCTCGTCGTCGGCTGCCAGTCATTTGCCTTGGCAGCGATAATTCTTTCCATAACCGCTATAGAGTGGCCGAGGCTGGAGCGTTTGCATTCTTCCCGGATCCGGTGGACATACCTGAACTTGCCGAAAGGATTGAGTCGCTGGCCATTGAACGCAGCGCCAATGTGCAGGGGCGCGTGCTGATCGTTGAAGACGATGCCGAGCTGGCCGAACACTATTGCCTGGTATTGCAGGCGGCTGGTATTGAGGCACAAGCGGTGTCAGAGCCTCTTCACCTGATGTCCAATCTTGCAGACTTTGAACCGGACATTGTCCTTATGGACGTTCAGATTGGCGAGTACTCCGGTGTCACTCTCGCCCGCCTGATTCGGTTCGAGCCACGATGGTTGAGCCTGCCAATCATCTATCTGTCTTCTGAGGACGATCCTGAGAATCAGCTGGAGGCTTTGTCGAAGGGTGCGGATGAATTCCTGATGAAGCCGGTCTCGGACAGTTATCTGGTTCGGTCGGTGCGTATTCGTTGCTACCGGGCCCGCCAGCTATCCGAACTGATGAATCGGGACAGTTTGACCGGTCTTCTGAAACATTCATTGATCAAGGAAGAGGTCGAAAAAGAGCTAGCAAGATGTCGCAGGAGTGGTGAGCGGTCCTGCGTTGTTATGCTTGATCTCGATCATTTCAAGACGGTAAACGATACCTGGGGCCACTCGCAGGGCGATATCGTAATTCGCACTCTGGCCAATCTGCTGAGAAACCGGTTGCGCGAGACTGATATGATCGGTCGCTACGGCGGCGAGGAATTTCTGGTGGTTTTACCTGAGTGTGATGTTTCTTCGGCGACAGAGCTGATTCGTGGAATAGGTGAGAGCTTTTCTGCACTTTTTTTCGTGGCGGGAGAGTCCAGTTATCAGGTTACTCTCAGTGCCGGCATTGCCGCGATCAATGACTTCACCAACGGTGAGGATGCCCTGAATGCCGCCGATCAGGCGCTTTATGAGCGCAAACGCGGTGGCCGTAAAGGGGTCACTGTTTACTCTTCCAAATAATGTCCGTTGTACGTTTAGGGTGGTCATTTGAAAGCGCTTATTCTTGAAGACGACGATCTCATTGCCGAATTGCTCGAAACTGTTGTTGCGGGCCTGTACTCGGGGGTGTCTGTTGTACTCACAGAGACTTTGGGTGAAGCGCTCAATCAGGTGAAAAACAGCCGGTTTGACCTGTATATTGCGGATAGAAATCTGCCGGATGGATCGGGTCTGGAACTCGTCAGACAGATACGGGAACTGGATCGTGATGTTCCCATTGTCATGGTTTCTGGTCGCTCTGATCGGGAGTCTGTGTTGCAGGCGGCTCATTACGGGATCGACGGTTACATGACCAAACCCTTCGATGTGGCGAATCTCCACGAACGGCTTGGAAAACTATTGAAAGTCGATCAAACCTCCGAAGCGCCGGACCTTGAAACATTACTCCGTGATTCACTGGAAGAAGTGATTCAGTTGCCCTCCGACGTGGATCCTGCGGATATTGTTGAATTGATCGGTCGCGAGGGGGATCTGTCTGCCGCTCAGTTGGCTGAACGCTGGCGGGAAGAGACGAGTCTGACCGCCCGCTTGCTGGATGTGGCCAACAGCAGCTCTTTCAGGCGTTCCGGCAAGCCCGTAGAAACCCTTAGAGACGCTATCGGCTCGCTGGGCGTACCTCTGGCACTGAACCAGGCTTTGGCGCTGTCGCTGGATGTATCCAACAAGCTGCAACATGAGCCGCTCCGCGAGCTTGCCAGAGCCCACCACGAAGCCGCTTTGCAGGTGGCTAAAGAGGCCCAGCGACTGGCGATCAGGCTGAAAAAACAACCCGTTCTGCTCCAGAAAGCCGGATTACTCAGCCGCCTGGGAGAGCTCGCTGTTCTCAAGGTACTCAACCAGTATGCTGCAGCCGGAGGTGAGATCGGAGCGGCAGATGCGGAAAAGGTCCTGGAGGACTGGGCCCAGGCTTATGGAAACCGGCTCAAGGTCCAGTGGCGATTGCCCCTGGGTGTCCGGGAACTGATTGGAGCTGTTCATTTTCTGCCCAACGATTGCACTCGTGAGGAACGGCTGATCATGCGTGCTGCTTCTCTGTTGGCATCAGGCGAGCAGGGTTCCGAGCAATGCCGCAGGCTGCTTCGGCGCATTGGTATGGAAACCAAGGAAACAGAGGGGGAGAAAGGTAATGGAGAATGAGCAGCAAGTTCTGCCCCGGACGATTCTGTATGTTGAGGATGATCCGGATATTCGGGCAGTCGCGGAAATTGCCCTGGTGGATGTCGGCGGCTTTACAACGGCGATTTGCGAGTCCGGGGCTGAAGCTGTGGAGAGAGCCCCCGGGTTCGAGCCTGAACTGATTCTACTCGACGTGATGATGCCGGGAATGGATGGCCCCACGACGATGCAGGCACTCCGAAAGATAGATGGTTTGGAAGCAGTGCCAGTCATCTTTATGACTGCCAGGCTTCAGAGATCGGAAATCGAGGAATACCGGGATCTCGGGGCGATCGGCGTGATTCCCAAACCCTTCGACCCCATGACCCTGTCGGAACAGATTGCCCAGATCCTGACAGATGCGGCAGAGAGCAATTTCCGGTAGTCTGGCCGGTCTGAGCTATTGTTTGATGAAAGAGGTAACCATGTCATCCTCCGCGTCCCGGGACGAACTGAAAGCCAAGCTGAATCTTGAGACCTCACGTATCCACTGGCACGAGTTACAGACCTATTTTGCCCGGGGCCAGGTGGTGAATGTGGCACCGGAGCTGGACCTGCTGGACGTTGCCACCGAACTGTCGGCTGACAACAAGAGTCTTTTCGAACGGTGGATGACTGAGGGCAAGGTCGGTGCGGTTACGGCGGAGACAGGGCAAGCCTGGTACGATCGCAATGCCGAGCTGTGGGCCGTTGTTATCGCGCCCTGGATTCTCGTTCAGGACCGGTCCGGCCATGTTCTGCACTGACTGTCCGGCACCATGAAGCTGCATTATTTTCACGGCCGGGGCCCGCTCAGGGACCTGGTGATGCTTCAGGGGGGGCAGCGGATTGAGCTGCACATCCGGCCGGTGGGCGATGGCCTCTGGGGTCTCGTGGCCCTGGCGGGCCCGGATCAGGGTCGCCCTGATGGCCAGTTCCGCCGGGGCCCCTGGAAAACCCAGGCCCGCGCCGAATCGGTATTGCGCAGTGTCGCTGGCACCATGATGGGCAAGGGTTACGAGCCCTGCCCCGGCGATTATGCCGTCTGGTCTGTTACTGCCCAACGACTGGCTCGAACGATTGGAACGGCTGACGCCGAGCACGCAGGCAAATCTGACGCCGATTCCGACCCGTTCGATCCGCTGGCCTGACAACCGTCTTTACCCCTCTTGAGGATCCCATGCTGACCGGAGCATTGCTTATTCTGGCACCCCTGTTCCTGGGGTTCGCCCTTTCCCTTGAAAGCCGCAGGATCATGACGGCGATCCATTACACCGTCGAGGCCCTGGTCTATTTCATCCTGGCGTTGCTCGGCCTTGGCCTCGGCCAGATGGAGGGGCTGGCGTCTCAGCTTGGTGGCATGGCTGCTCAGGTGTTGGCGCTGGTGCTGGTCCTGTTTGTCGCCAACATGATTGGCCTGTGGATGTTTCACCGTTGGCAGCCTATGGAACTTGAGCGCCCGGAAGGGGACATCAGCCCGGGTTACCGCAGGCTGTTCCTTGCCGGTCTGAAACCCTTGCTGGCGGTGACGGCTGGCCTGCTTGCCGGCTATTACCTGTTGCCGGACATGCCGATGGCGGAACAGGTGGCGACCTGGGCCTTGATGCTGCTGCTGTTTCTTATCGGGCTTCAGTTGCGCAATGCGGGGTTATCGCTGCGCAAACTGCTGATGAACCGCCAGGGCCTGGGTATTGCGCTCTCTCTGACCCTCAGTTCGCTGTTGGCCGGAGTCGCACTCATGCCCTGGCTGGGATTGCCCTGGCACGACACCCTGGCCCTGGCGTCCGGTTTCGGCTGGTATTCGCTGTCCGGTATCGTGATTGGCGATGCTCT
This sequence comes from Marinobacter guineae, assembly GCF_002744735.1. Classification (GTDB taxonomy): domain Bacteria; phylum Pseudomonadota; class Gammaproteobacteria; order Pseudomonadales; family Oleiphilaceae; genus Marinobacter; species Marinobacter guineae. Next base: position 1,032,699 of record NZ_KZ319340.1, read on the forward strand.
GGGACCGGCCTGGGGGGGTGTTGCTTTCCTGAACGATGTGCTCCGGGAGATTGTTGCGCTGGCCATTATTCCCCTGCTGATCGCGGGCCGGCCGGCAATGGCAATTGGTTACGGTGGTGCAACAGCCATGGATTTTACACTTCCGGTGATCCGCAGCAGTGGTGGCCTGGCCTGCGTGCCGGTGGCCATTGCTTCGGGCTTTCTGCTGTCGTTTCTGTCACCGGTACTGATGGGGGTGTTTCTGGCGCTGGGATAAATTGACGCAGTGCAAGGCAAGTTGCGGTTTTACCGATAATATGTCACACAGTAAACTAGTGACTATTGATAAAAGTTAATTTTCTTCACTTTGCCCGGAAACTCGATGCAGCGCCGTGACTTCCTTGGTTTATCGATAGCCACCGGTCTCTTTGCGACCGGACTGTCCGGTTGCCGCACATCCGACCCCCTGGTCTTCGGGATCCATCCATGGATTGGGTACGAACCGTTGTATCTGGCCCGGGACTTCGGCTGGCTGCCGGCGTCTGTGGTTCTGGAGTCCGGGCCGTCCTCCAAGGACTCCATGGCCGGGTTGTTGTCTGGCAAGCTCCATGGCGCAGCGTTAACGCTGGATGAAACCATCCGGGTCTGGTCGGAAGGTACCGAGGTGGTTGTTGTAGCCGTCGCCGATGTGTCTGCCGGAGCGGATGCGCTGATCACCCGGCCTCATATTACCGAGCTGGCGGAACTTCAGGGCAAACGGATTGCCGTTGAAGTAAATGGGGTCTCCGGCATCATGTTGCTGAAAATTCTTGAGCTTGCAGGTCTTGCCTGGAGCGACGTCGTCCCGATCGATTTGCCTGTCAGCGAGCACGCAGGGGCGTGGTCCCGGGCTGAGGTCGACGCATCGGTCTGTTACGAACCGACCGCGATGAAACTGGAGCGGGAAGGTGGCGTCCGGCTTTTTGACAGCAGTGATATACCAGAAACCATTTTTGATCTGTTGGTGGTTACCCGGGAAGCAGCGGACGGAAACCCGGATGCCGTTCGGGATATGGTCACAGCCCACTTCAGAGGGTTACAGCATCTGGTTCGCAGCATGCATGATGCGGTCTATCGGGTAGCAAACCATCAGGGTATCCGGCCAGAGGATGTTCAGAGTGCGCTGGCGACCGTGATGCTGCCGGATCTGGCAGCAAACCAGCGTTATCTTTCCGGGGCCGGTCGGGTGGAAATCATGGCCCGCTCTCTGTCGAAGCTGATGCTCAGAACGGGAATGATCCGGAACGAGCCTGGCTTCCAACGTTTGTGTGATCCCTCTTTTCTCCCCAGGAGTCTGCCTTGAAGGCTCGTCGCTGTTTGCTGATCCCGATTCTGCTGGTAGTCATTGAGTGCCTGACCGCTACCGTTGCCAGTGCCCGGGAAGCGCTGACATTCGGTATCTTTGCGTATCGGCCTGACAACATTATCCGTGAGCGTTTTGAGCCTCTGGCCCGTTATCTCTCCCGGGAGGTGGGCGCGGAGGTACGATTGGTCGTGCTCAGTCAGGACAACATGAATCGCGCGGTTGCCGCGAACGAGCTGGACTTTTTTCTGACCAATCCGAGTCACCTCCTGTTGATCCGCAGTGAACGCAGCCTGACCGGTGTTTTGGCTACTCTCGTTCGACGTTCCGGAGATCAGTCCACTTCCAGCCTTGGCGGGGTTATCTTCACTGGCTCTCAGCGCCAGGACATCAACAGCCTGGAGGACCTGCGGAGCAAAAGTATTGCCTCGCCCGGGATGCATTTTCTGGGTGGATACCAGACTCAGGTTCTGGAATTACAGGACGCCGGCATTGATATCCGTAAGGTGAACCTGATTCGGTTTCTCGGCACCCACGACAGAGTGGTCCGGGCGGTATTGTCGGGTGATGCGGATGTCGGTTTTGTGCGCACCAGCATTCTGGAGCAAATGGCGAAAGCAAACCCCGATCTTTTTGCGCAAATCAAAATCCTGAATCGGCAGGAATTGGCCGGTTTTCCCTACGTTGTCTCCACGCGCCTATACCCGGAGTGGCCGCTGGTGGCTTTGCCCCATGTCAACGAGCGAGTGGTCCGCCGGGTTGCATCGGCGTTGTTTTCCATCGAGCCGGATGACGAAGTAGCGGTGGCAGCCGGCATCACCGGGTTTTCCCCGCCTGCGGATTACCAGTCCGTGGAATATCTGGCCCGAACGTTGCGCGTGGCACCCTTCGACCAAGTGCCACGGGTCACCTGGGTGGATGTTCTGCAACATTATCGCCTCTGGGTTTTCACGGTGGCGGTTCTGGTTATTCTGTTGCTTGCCAGTTCCCTCTGGCTGGCCAGGAGCAGGCGCCAGCTTGCTTCGGAGCAGAAGCGCCTGAGGCAGCTGGTTTCTGGTTGGCCACAGCCGGCGTTACTTATAAAGGGGGGTGTCTTTGTCGATACCAACCGTGCAGCGGTCGATCTCCTGGGGTATAGCGCAAGCGTTTCAATATACGGCAAGGATCTCGCGGTCTTCTCTCCCGAATTTCAGCCTGATGGGCAGATATCCCGACAGAAAATGGAGCAGATAAATACCCGTGTCGGCGATGGCCACGTCGAGCAGTTTGAATGGGTGCTCCAGCGTTCCGACGGTTCAGAGGTCTGGGTTGATGTAACCATGGCACCGGTTCACGGTGAGGGTGAGCAGGAAGCGTTTATCCTTTGCTCCTGGTACAACATAACAAGGCGGAAGCAGGCCGAGCAGCGTCAGCGCCTTGCCGCGAGTGTGTTCGAATACGCACGTGAGGCAATCTTCATTACCGACAGCTACGGCATGGTGATTGATGCCAACGACGCTTATCTCGCCATCACCGGTCGTCCACGGAAGCGGACCATTCAGCGTTTACCCCCCTTGCCACTGGATGAGGGCAGCGGTGTTTTCTCCAGTGCCCGGGCCCAGGGATTCTGGGCAGGTGAGTTTGCCTCCAGGCGCAACAACGGCGAGTCGCTGGCTCTTTCGATGACCATCAGCAGCGTCCGTGACGACCATGGCAAAGTCTCCCATTTCGTCGGCATCTTCAGTGACATTACCCGCCTCAAGGAACAGGAACAGAAACTTCGGATCATGGCCCATTATGATGCGCTGACAGGGCTGCCGAACCGGGTGCTGTTTGCGGACCGCCTGCAGCAGGCCATGGCCCTGACCCGTCGGCAGAGCGGCAAGCTTGCGGTGATTTACATTGATCTGGATGAGTTCAAACCGGTAAACGATGCGTTTGGGCATGAGGCCGGTGACCAGTTGCTGGTTGAGATTGCCTCCCGCATGCGGGCTGTACTCAGGGAAGAGGATACCCTGGCCCGACTGGGAGGTGACGAGTTCGCGGCCATTGTCATGAATGTTCAGGATGAGGCGTCGCTGGAGAGTTTACTGGTACGCCTGCTTGCCAGGGTAGCCGAGCCTGCCTGGGTGGTGGACCACAACGTTGAGGTATCGGCAAGTATTGGTTGTACCCTGTTCCCGCAGACTGCTGATCTGGACGGCGACCAGCTTTTGCGCCAGGCGGATCAGGCCATGTACCAGGCCAAGCAAACAGGACGCAACCGCTATGTCCGGTTTTCCGACTTCTCCTCCTGAGCGGCCCCATTAAGCAGTTCCGTTGCTGGCTGCCAGGCCAGGGACTTGTACCACTGGTCGCAAAGCCGCCGCACTGAGCTCAGGCTATCCAGGGTGCGCTCACCGGCAATCGAAGAGAACTCCCCCCGGACGATCATGGCGAGCATGCGTGATTTGAGGATGTGGTAGGTCTTTTCAGCCTTATTGAACGATTCCGGATCAGCGTCATCGGCCGCTACCAGGCTCCTTAACAGATTCAGGTATTCATCCAGGTCACTCGAAATTGCGGCCAGTTGGGGCATGTTCCGGGATTCCCGCAATTGCAGCAGGGCAGGCGCCAGGACAGTCGCCTCGGCCAAATAACGACAGGTAAGAATGGTTCTGGTAAGAGCGTCCACTGTGGTCGGATGCATCTTCTCGGCGCGGAGCCGGGAGATATAGTCGGCAATCGATTGGTTGAGACTCAGGCAGGCATCGGATTTCGGGACTATCTGGGCAGGTTTCAGGTCTTCACGGTCCAGGCAAACGCGCAGGAGGCCCCGGGTAAGCCCGATGAGGCGTTTCATCTCCTGATCAACAGCGCCCACCGCAAGTTCCGGTGTGGTTATCAGGGTGTTATCCAGAAACCGCGGCTCTGCGCTGTCCTCTTCCTTGCTCCGGAACAGCCGCCCCAGCAACCTGGCAGAGCGGGGGATGAACGGTAGCATGATAAAGGCGCCAAGTACGTTGAACAGGGTGTGGAACAGGGCAAGGGAAACCGCAATGTTGGCGTCCATATCCAGCCAGTCTGTCAGCAATGCAACTATCCACAGCATGACCGGCAGGATAGTGAGCGCAATAATGCCGGTTACGACATTGAACAGGATGTGGCCAATGGCCAGGCGCCGGGCGTTGGCAGTTGCTTTCAGGGCAGAGATGGCTGCGGTTGAGGTGGACCCGAGGTTAGCGCCGATAACCGCGGCCGCGGCATTATCAAGCGGAATCAGACCGCCTGCCGCCGCAGTAAGTACGATGGCCAGGGCGGCACTGGAGGACTGGGTCAGCACCGTTGCCAGAAAGCCGATCAATATGAAAGCCGGCAGACCATAATCGTTTTGCAGCAGGATGCTGTTGTCCAGTCCTCCGGTCAGCGACTCCAGGGAAGACTTGAGGATGGACAGTCCGAGAAAGAACAGGGCGAAACCTGCCAGTGCTTCACCGAAGGCTTTGCTGCGGGAATTTCCCGACATCAGCTTGAGTCCGACGCCGACGGTGAGAATGGGTAGGGCAATGGCCTCAATGTTGAAGCCAATTCCCACGAGACTGACCAGCCAGCCGGTCATCGTGGTCCCGATGTTGGAGCCAAAGATAACGCCCAGGGACTGGCTAAGGCTGAGCAGGCCGGCATTCACAAACCCTATAGTGGCCACAGTGACCGCGCCGGAGGACTGGACCAGGCCGGTGATCAGGAAGCCGGAAGCAAGTCCCCGTAAAGGGGACTTGGTCCAATGGCCCAGCATGTGGCGCAGGTGACGACCAGCCGCGCTCTTGAGGCCGTTGGTCATCATTTCCATGGCGAGCAGGAACAGGGCAAGGCCGCCTAGAATCTGGAAGATGGTTGCTGTCATTTCCGGATGCTTGAATCTCGAAGTGGGGTTACGTTGAGCTTAGCAGAGCCTGCGCGGGCTCTGTCGATGGTCAGACAAGAAATTTCCGGACATCTATCCTGTACTCCTCTGGGTCGACAGCCCGTAAGATGCGGTCCTGAGTGCCGGGTTTTGCCAGGTCGATGGTTTCTACCGTGATCGGCATGCGGAACCGGGTGTGGTACATGACCCGTACCACCGGCAGCCTCTGGTCTGCCTCGTTGGTTTCCACCACGGTTCCCAGTCGGCCACTTTCCAGAAGAACGAGGGAGCCGATGGGGTAAAGTCCGATGCACCGAATAAACTGCCGGACCAGCACCGGGTCCAGGTGATCACCACTCCATTCCAGCAGCTTTTTCAGGCCCTGTGTCGGGGTCATGCCTTTGTGATAAACCCGGTCGGCAGTAATGGCGTCGTAGACATCGGTGATAGCGACCATGCGACCGTATTCTGAAATTTCCTCACCTTTGAGACCCTCGGGATAGCCAGTGCCGTCGAGACGCTCATGGTGCTGGGCGGCGGTGATCACGGTCAGTTCGCCGATACCTTCGGTGGTGGCAAGGATATCCCGGGAGTGCCGGGCGTGGAGTTTCATCACCTCGAACTCCTCGGGGCTCAGGCGACCTGGCTTGTGCAGAATCTCGTCCGGCGTCAGGATCTTGCCAAGGTCGTGGAGCAGGGCGCCGACGATGGTCTGGTGCAGCACATCCGCAGACAGGCCCCGGTGATTGCCGAACAGGGACATCAGCACGCTGAGATTGACCGAGTGTTCCAGCAGGTAGTTGTCTTTTTCGCGGATCCGTCCCAGGCAACTCAGGGCGTTGGCGTTGCGGAATACCGAGTGCTGGAGCTCGTCGGCCAGCCGGTGAATCGGAGCAATGTCGATGGCGGCGCCCATCTTGACGTTATTCATGAAATCGCCCACCAGCCCCTGGGCCTGGCTGTGAATCTTCTGGGCAATCACAATTTCTTCAGTGAACGGAACATGCGGGCGCAGGCCCGGCGTCAGCTCGCCGGCACGCTGGAGGGCAGACTCATTTCGGCGATCCACTTCGGCGGCGGTTTCGGAGTCCTGGCTATCGGCACCCTTCGAAACGTCGATATAGACAAACTGCACGCCCATCCGGCGGATTTTCTCAATGGTTTCCTCTTTCTTGATCACGCCGCGCTTACGCTGGGTGTTATGAGGAATCCAGTCGTTGTTCAGGTCGGTGATGTACATGCCGACCTTCAGTGCCGAGATAGGAACGCGTTTGATCATTGTCCGGGGAAAAATGTCCGCAGGCTGTTCTCGTAAGTCCGGGTAATCACCTCGTCCAGGGGAATATCCTTCACCTCGGCAATTTTTTCGGCGATAAACGGCAGGTAAAAAGGCGCGTTTTCCTTGCCGCGGTAAGGGACCGGGGTGAGGAACGGTGAGTCGGTTTCCAGCAGGATCTGGTCTATGGGTGCCATGCGGACAATGTCTCGCACGTTTTCCGCCTTGTTGAAGGTGGTTATGCCATTGAAACCGAGGCACCAGCCCTGATCCAGTGCGTACCGTGCCAGGCCTGGCCCGGAGGTAAAGCTGTGAATCACACCACGGCGTTTGAGGCTGGTCTCGAACTCACTCAGGATGGCAATGGTGTCGTCGTCCGCGTCCCGGCTGTGAATAACCACGGGGCGGTCGGTATCGCAGGCAATCTGCAGTTGGCGCCGGAACACCTGCCGCTGAACCTCCCGGTCGGCATTGTCATAGAAGTAATCCAGCCCGATTTCGCCGACCGCCACGATCTTTTCGTCGCCGGCGTGGGTCCGGATTTCAGCTTCCACCTCATCGGAATAGCTCTCGGCGTCATGGGGATGAATCCCTTGTGTGCCGTAGACCCAGGGTGCAATCTGGCTGAGCTCGCGGACACGGGCAAGGTTGTCCGGGGACACCGCAATGGTGATCACTTTCTCGATGTTTACACCTTGCGTCTGCTCAAGGGTTTCCTCCAGGGGACGGTCCTTGAGGTAATCCAGGTGGCAGTGGGTTTCAATGATCGGGTGATCAAATACGGGAATCTCGCGACGTTTTTTACTCATTGCCAGCTACTACACTCCATCGCAACCAGCGTTGTGGCTGCTATTCTGAGAACTTGGTCACGAGAGTTTACCAGTTTGTACGATTGTTGACCTGTATTACCTCCATAGGCAGTAACACGGAGCATTTTGATGAAATTATCGGCGTTTGCCAGTTCCTTTGTCTTCGACCCCAGGAAACCCCGGTTCCGGGATTACCGGACCCTACTGGACGACGAAGATGAGGAATTGCCCGGGTTAGAAGCCAGCCTCGAACAGATTGGTGAGTATCAGCGCCGCTTGTGGGCCAACCGGGCAAGGGCTGTATTACTGGTCGCCCACGGCCCGGACACCAGTGGCAAGGACAGCCTTATTCGCACCCTGGCAACCTACGCGGACCCTGCCGGGTTCCATGCCTGGTCGTTCAGCCGGCCCCAGGGCGCAGAAACCCGCCATGACTTTCTCTGGCGGGTGACGCCGTTTTTGCCGGGTTTCGGGGAGATGGTGGTATTCAATCGCAGCCATCATGAGGCGGTTATTGCCGAAAGGGTATGGCCGGTCCACGAGCCTGAAAGCTACAACTGGAAGAACCGGTATCAGTCTATCCGGAACTTCGAGAGCCATCTGGTGGAGGAAGGCACCACACTGATCAAGGTCTGGCTGAACCTGTCCGAAGACGAGCATTCCCAACGTCTTCTGAAGCGTCTCGACAAACCCCGCAAGCGCTGGAAGTTCGACAAGTCGGATATAGATGGCTGGAACAAGCGCCACCAGTATCAAGAGTTCGCCGAGGAAGCCATGGCCGCCACCCACACGGAGGAGGCGCCCTGGTTCATCGTGCCCGGTGACAGGAAATCCCAGGCCCGGGCCATCGTTGCAGCAATACTGGCTGAGCAGTTGCAGCACCTGGCTCCGGAGTACCCGAAAGAAGACGAGGGCGTGCTGAAAGAGTACCGCCGCCTGTTGGCCAAAAATGGCGTGAAGTGAATAAAATGGAGAGGCACATGCACATTGTTGTTGTCGGTGGCGGCGTAGTGGGTATGACTACCGCTTATGAGCTGAATCGCAGGGGCCACGAGGTGACGGTGTTGGAGCGCCACAGCATTGCGGGAAATGAAACCAGCAAGGGCAACGCGGCCCAGCGTTCCTACGGTGTGGTCTACCCTTGGGCAGACCCGGCCATGGTGCTCAAGGCACTGCCCTGGCTGTTCAAGCAGGATGGCCCCCTGAAGGTGCGGGTACCGCCTTCCGTGGAAACACTAAAATTCATGTTTGCCACCCTGCGTTACGCCTGGTCCCCGGGACTGTTCGGGCTGAACCGGCGTGCCATGTTACGGCTTGGCATCCACAGCCGGGAACGCTTTCTGGCACTGGAAAAGGAGCTGGGCCTGGCGTTCGACGGCGCCCACCAGGGCCTGCTGCATCTGGCCAGCACACCAGAGGCGCTGGAAAGCTACCGGGCCACTCATGAGCTTCTGAATGAGCTGGGCATCCCCTCCCGCCTGCTGACCCCGGAGCAGGTGCGGGAAGCCGAACCCGGCATGGTTGGCGACGGCCCGCTTTACGGCGCCCTGAGCTACGACACCGATGGCACGGGCGACTGTCACCTGTTCTCCCAGGAACTGGCAAAAGCCTGTGAAGTCAACGGCGTAACAGTCCGTTATAACGTTGAAGCCGAGCGGCTGGTGGCCGATGATCAGAAGGTCAACGCCCTCATTCTGCAAACCCGCAACGGCACTCCGGAAATCCTGGAAGCCGATGCGTTCGTGATCAGCGCCGGTTGCTGGTCAAACCATCTGGTAGAGCCCCTGGGCCTGGCAATGCCAATCTACCCGGTTAAAGGCTACAGCATCACCGTTCCCCTGAAAGATCCGGAGCGCGGGCCGGCCTCGACCATCCATGACGACAATTACAAAGTGGTATCGACCCGTTTGGGAAACCGCCTTCGGGCGACAGGATTCGTGGAACTGGCCGATTTCAATCGCGACATCCCTGAGGCCCGCCTGGCGACTATCCGGAAATCCGTGGAGTCCAGGTTCCCCGGGGCTGCCGATCTGGATGCAGCAGAAACCTGGACCGGCTTCCGCCCCATGACGCCAGACGGTCCCGCGATTATCGGTAGGGGGCCGAGAGAGAACCTGTATCTGAATACTGGCCACGGAACCTTCGGCTGGACTCTATCCGCCGGCAGCGCGGATGTGATTGCACAGGTTATTGCCGGAGAGGAACCCGCAGTCTGTCTGGATGCATTCAGGCCAGGACGGTTCCGGGAGTGATCGACCAGAAAGGTGTTCTAGCCAAGGCCCTGACGGACAGCGCGTACCAGCGGTGGCAAGAGCTCAACGACTGGCTGGTGCAGCATCGTGAGTTCTGGCAACCGGCCCCGTTTATGACGCCGGAACCAGCCTGGGCCAGGCGCCACCCGAAGCTGGCTGCCATGGTGAAAGAGCTTTCCGATAGCGACTGCGAACACCTGAATGAGGCCCCGGAGGAACTGGCGAGGCAGGCGTCCAGGTTAGTGCCGTCGCTGACGGGTTATGCCGAACTGGTGCGGGTGCCGCAGCTCTCGTCCTCCAGGGAAAAGGTAACAGAAGCGACTCTTCCGGAAGTCCGGGCAACCGATATGCCGGGCCGCAAACGGCTCCAGTCGGGAGCATTTGCAGCCTCACTGGCACCCCTGGAGCATCCGGCTCTGGACTGGTGCTGCGGCAAGGGACACTTGTCACGGACGCTGGCACCGCTTTGCCCCGGCGACATACAGGGTTACGAGTGGAATCCGGAACTGGTCCGCGACGGCAATCGCCTTGCCCGACAGTTCCGGGACCCAGTATCAATCGCGCTTCAGGATGTCATGGCTGCTGAACTGACGCTTCCGGGTAATCTCCACGGTGTTGCGCTGCATGCCTGCGGCGATCTGCACCGGCAATTGCTGCGCCGGGGAAGCGAAGCTGGCCTGCCAAGGTTGAGCATCTCACCCTGCTGCTACCATCTGGCCGGCGAAGAAATATACCGGCCGCTTTCGGAAAAAGCATCCAGCCATGGCGGTCTGCTTCAGCCGAGCCGGAATGATTTGCGCCTGGCGGTCCGGGAGACCGTCACAGCTCCGGCACGGGTGCGTGAACAGACCAGACTGGTAAGCCAGTGGCGCCTGGGCTTTGATGGTTTGCAGCGCCACGTAAGAGGGCGCGACGAGTATCTTTCGGTACCGCCCCATCCGGCCCGGCTGATGAAAGAGGGGTTTCCGGCCTTCTGTCGTTGGGCGGCCGAAAAGAAGCAACTTGATTTGCCCGGGGATACGGACTTCGATGCCTGGCTTGACTTTGGAGCACAGCGCCGGGCACAGGTTCGCCGCCATGAACTGGTACGCCACCTGTTCCGCCGGCCGCTGGAGCTGTGGGTGGTTTGGGATTACGCGGTTTTTCTGGAGGAGCAGTGCTATCGGGTGCGGCTTGGGCAATTCTGCGATCGGGCTCTGACGCCCCGAAACTTGCTCATTGATGCCGTCAGGGTTTCCGGTATTCAACCCGCTCAACACAGCCACTCCTGAAATACAGAAAAGGCGCCCGGAGGCGCCTTTCTGGTTCATTCAGGTTCGAGCCGTTGATTAACGACGAATCTGAATGCGCGCTTCTACCCGACGGTTGGCAGCACGGCCATCCACGGTATCGTTAGAAGCGATCGGAGCCTCTTCACCGTAACCTACGGCGTTTACCTTTGACGGATCGACACCCAGGGGCCCGGTCAGGCGTTCGGCAACGGCTTCGGCCCTGCGCTGGGAAAGCGCCCGGTTGTAATCGGCAGCACCGCGGCTGTCGGAATGGCCGGCAATTTCAACGATAGTCTCAGGGTTTTCCTTCAGGAAATCAGCAACACGGCGGATCTCTGAATCGAAGGCATTACCGATAACAGAGCTGTCGGTCGGGAACTGCACTTCGATGGTGAAGGTTTCGATGGTCTCGACGATACCCTCACAACCGGTCTCGTCAACTTCGGCACCTGCGGCGGTGTTCGGGCACAGGTCCTGGCTGTTAACGACGCCGTCGAAATCACTGTCCAGTTCGCAACCACGGCTGTCCACCTCGGCGCCGCGTGGTGTGTTCGGACAATCGTCGCGGCTATCTATAACTCCATCGCGATCGGCATCCGGCTCACAACCTGTACTGTCAACAGTTGTGCCTGCGGGCGTGCCGGGGCACTGGTCCCTGGAATCGGGAACTCCGTCACCGTCGGAATCCACGGGTTCTGGAGCAGCCTGGGCAATGGTCCGGGTAAAGGCCAAGCTGATACCCAAGGAAACCTGGGTATCGAAGGTGCTTTCATCAATACCGTGGAACTCCCGGAGGTCACCGCGCAGCGACACTGCGTCACTGACGTTGTAGCGGAAACCGGTACCCACGTTCACCCGGGTTTCGTCATGGTTGCTGCCGGCAGTTCGCACACCGCTTGTGTCCGTGCCGAAATCCGCATGGCCGGCACCCATGGAAACGTAAGGGTTCCAGGCTTCGTCAGGACCTGCAAAGTAATAGGTGCCATCGACCCGCACTTCTTCGAACTCGGACTCGCCGGGTACGTATTTGCGGTCAGCATCGGCCCGGGAGTAGAGCGCTTCCACAGACCAGTTTGGGCGAAAACGGTATTCCACGCCGACACCAAAGGTGCCGGTTTCACTCAGGTCCCGCTTGTCGTCAAACAGCTGGAAGCCTGCAAACGGGTTGATGTAGATTGTTTCCTGGCGGTCGGCCATGGCCGGGGTCGCCAGGGTGGCGGCCAGGGCGGCCAAGGTAATCGGACGCATGATGTTCATGCAGAACCTCCTGTTCATTATCGTTGTGGGACCGCACTTCTTTTAAAAAAGTGCTTGTTTACTAGGAATTTAGGTCAGTAGGCCAAAAAAAACAAAAAAATGATACAAGTTGTTACATCAGCAATTGTACCCAGCCGACGTTTACGTGCCGGCATTCGGTTCAGGTCAGTGGGGTAAAATACAGGTGAGCACTTTTCTTGCTGAAATTCAGGGTCTCGCCATTATCGAAATGAACCTCGAAGGAGCTTTCATCTTCGGTAACGACCGTACCGGCGCCAAAAATCGCGTGACTCAGACGCCTGAAGTGCCAGAGAGGTTCCATCGAGCTCACTGATGTGGCGGGCTGGCCTTCGAGGGCAACGCTTTCCCGGGAGGCATAGCGCTGGCTGACCGGCGTCAGGGGCGCGGTCAGCCGGATAGTACCGGTTTCGGCCGGATTGCGCTCATCAAGCCATCGCCCGAATTCCCCCGCCAGCTCGAAACAGCACTCTTCCACAAACCGGCTTGGGCCCTGATCACCGTCCAGGTGCGGTTGTGCGCTAGTCGGCCGGGTGATCAGGTGAAGGTGCTGTCGGGTTCGGGTCATGGCTACATACAACAGCCGACGCTCACTTTCCAGAAACGCCCGGGCGTCCTCCTGGGGCCGCGGACTGTAGGGCAGGTATTTTTCCTGCAGGCCGGGAATGATCACGGTTGGCCATTCCAGCCCCTTGGTGCGGTGAATGGTAGACAACAGAACACCACCTTCCTGTTTCGTGCCCGCCTGTTGCTTCAGGGCCTTCAGGTGCTCCAGGGCGCCTTCGGCGGTCACATCGAGGCCTTTCAGGTACTGCCGGAAACCCTGGATGGTATCGATCCGCTCCTCGGCGCTCTCATGGGTCAGCGCCAGGCTCCGGATGCCCTCATAGAGGTCCGTGTGTTCGGCGTAGACGCTGATCAACCCCGACACCGGCCCCCCATAACTGCGCAGCTGGGCCAGGACCTCGCCCAACTTCCGCAGCTTGCGGGCAGCCATCGGCGCCAGGGCGTCAAAATCCATCGCCAGCAACCGCTCATGCCAGCCGCTGGAAAACCCTGAAAGAAACCGCGCCAGCTGCTCCAGTTCCGGCTCCTTCAGACCGACGTGGGGAAACCGCAACAACTGCCGGGCCAGTTCCAGCCGGTCTTCGTCCGGCAGGTTTTTGAGCTTGCCGGTGACTACCATCAGCAGGGCGGTAATGGCTTGCACCTCCCGGCTGAACAGGGCGCCCTTACCGGCATCAATCCGGTAGGGAATCTGCCGGGCCAGCAGCTTGAGCTCAATCGGCACACTCTGGCTCCACACCCTGAATAGAATCGCGGTGCCGGCCAGGGCCGGCTCAGACTGGTCTTGCAGAATCTGCAACACCGTATCGGCATCGCTCTCCACCCGGTGCAGGGTAATTTCTGTTTGCGGCGTGGACGGGTGAGAATGGCAAAGCACATCCTTACGTCCCGTGTTGTGACAGATCAGATGATTCGCCAGCAGGGCCACCCGATGCCCGTACCTGAAGGTGTAACTGAGCGTCTGCTCCAGCGGGCTTTCAAATTCATCGCTGAAGCGCTTGAGAATAAACTCCGGCTTGGCGCCCCGGAACTCGTAGATCGTCTGGTCCGGATCCCCCACCACCGTCACCCGCGCCCGATCCCCGGCCACATAGCGCAGCAGCAGATGCTGAATCTCATTGGTGTCCTGGTACTCATCCACCAGAATCAGATCCATCTTGTTACCCACCAGCCGCTGCAATGGCGGGTTCTGATGTATCGCCATCACCGGCTCATACAGCATATCCGCATAGCTGATCCGCCCCTGGCCCTTGCGCCACTGCTCGAAACTATGGAACAGATCAATCAGATACCGGTGCTTATCGGAATAACCCAGCTCCTCAAACACGACCTCCGCCGGCGACAGCGTCGTCTTCACCAGATCAATAAAACCCGTCGCCGTCTCCACAAAATCCTTCTTGCTCCGCCGGATCTCATCCGCCAGATCCTCCGGCGCCAGCCGCCGCGTCAACTGCCAGGCCTGAAAACTGATCTCCTGATCCGTCAGAATCTTCTCCGAGAACCCCGGCAGATACCCTTCACGGACAAACCGCTTGTACAAACGCAGCCCCATGGCGTGATAGGTCCGGATCTCCGGCAACGCCAGACCGCTCTGACTGCCCACCTCTTGCAACTTCCGTTCAAAATCCACCCGGGCACTGCGATTGAACATCAGCACCAGCATCCGGTCCGGATCGTGCCCCTGCTCCAGCAGATACCGGATCCGCCAGGCCAGCGTCGACGTCTTGCCACTCCCGGCAACTGCGGTAATCACCGAATGCTCATAGCCGGCGGTAATAATCGCCCGCTGCTCATCGGTGAGATAACCTGGAAGGTGAGAGGTATCAGAAATTTGGGGTTCGGTCGGCATGGCCGGTATTGTAACGGGCTGCTGGTAGAGCGGATACCGCTGCCTCATAATTGCTGTTAAATGATTGGAATCAGTGGCGATACCGACCAGATTTGCAGGCAGGGTTTGAGCAGGTTCTTCAAAACTGTGCGGAGCCATGGATGGCGGAGCTCAAGCGCCACAGGGATGTGCCGCAAGGAGCGTGTTTTGGAGAACCTGCTCAAACCCTGCCCTCCCCAAAACCAGAAGGCTACGTTATGCAGAAATCCGAATCCGTAAATGTACTAGGCGAACAACTGGAAACCTGCGGCAAAGACCCGGTCACCGGCTTCTACCGCGATGGCTGCTGCAACGTAGGCCCCGATGACTTCGGCCTCCACGCCGTCTGCGCCGTAGTCACCGACGAATTCCTCGAATATTCCAAAGCCCAGGGCAACGACCTCAGCACCCCCAGACCCGAATTCGGCTTCGAAGGCCTCAAAGCCGGAGACAGCTGGTGCCTGTGCGCCGCCCGCTGGCAGGAGGCCTTCGAAGCCGGCTGCGCGCCAAGAGTGCGCCTGCGGGCCACCCACCAGGCCGCCCTGGAAAAGTGTGCCCTCGACGACCTCAAGACCCAGGGCACCGACCTCAGCTGATGAGCCATGTCGGCATCAACACCCCGCCGGGCGCAACAGCCTGGCACAACCTCCAGCAAAGCCTCGCTGCCAACGGCGAACGCCGGCTCGTTCTGCTGGAAGGTCCACGTGATACCGCGATCCAGTGGCTGGCCGGCTTGCTTCCTGGCCTGGACTTCCAGACCGGCGTCTGGACCGGCCCGGCTGCGGATACGCCCGACAATCGCCTGGCCCGGCTAGCGCCCTCGGCCGCCCGCACATGGCTCGGCCGCGAACTTGCGGTGATCGTCTGGGACGGCTGGCAGGGCAATCCGCCGGATGCCTTCGCCGCGCTTTCCGGAGCGCTTACCGCTGGCGGTTTGCTGTTCTGGCTGATGCCGCCTCTTGAGCAATGGCACCGTTTTGCCGATCCGGATTATGTCCGGACCGGTCTGGACCATGGTGACGAACACCCCTTTGCGGCCCGAATGGCCAGAATTCTGCGGGGGCACGAGGCGGTGATCCGGGTCACCGTCGACGGTGTGCGCCCCCCACCTTTTCCGTCTCTCGTCATGCCGGAGACGGCGTTTACCATCAAAACCACCCCCGATCAGGAAAAACTGGTCCAGCGTCTGGTTCGCTTTGGCCTCGGCCGCCGACGCCGACCGTTAGTGGTAACTGCGGACCGGGGCCGGGGCAAATCCTCGGCTCTGGGTATGGCTGCAGCGGAATTGCTGCAACAAGGCAGACAAGACATCGTTGTTTCTGCTCCGTCGGAACAGAACGTGGAAACCCTGTTCCGGCATGCCCGCGTCGCGCTGGGGGATCAGCTGGCAAGTGCCAGCTCCGGGGAGCTGAGGACTCGCGGCGGAGGGCGCCTCAGGTATCTCCCGATCCGGGAGCTGCTGGGCTCGCGCCCGGAGGCCGAGGTGGTCCTGGTGGATGAGGCCGCTGCCATTCCCGCCCCCCTGCTCAAGGCCGTACTTCTGGGCTGGCCCCGAGTGGCGTTCTCTACCACGGTCCACGGTTATGAGGGTGCCGGAAGAGGTTTTGCCATCCGTTTCCGTCAGGTACTCGACCAGGCAACGCCCCACTGGCAGTCCCTGAGTCTGAACGAGCCGGTGCGCTGGGCCGAGGGCGATCCGCTGGAAGCCCTGGTCTCGGAGTTGTTCATGCTCGCGGCGGACGGTGGAGGCAAACCCCTGCAAATCGCAGACCCGTCTGAGGAATTGATCATCGAGCCCTGGTTGCCGTCAGGGGCAGATGATACCGATCTTTCTGAGGCCTTCGGTCTGCTGGTGGATGCCCATTACCGAACCACGCCTGCCGACCTCAGACAATGGATGGACGACCCGGCCGCCCACAGCTGGCGAGCCCGAATCGGCGACCGGACGGTCGGCGTACTCTGGTGTGCGCAGGAAGGCGGGCTTGAACCGGCACTGGCGGAGCAGGTCAGCCTCGGTACCCGCCGTATCCGGGGCCATTTACTACCCCAATCGCTGGCCAGCCACAGCGGTTATCCGGAAGCAGCCTCGCTGGGATGTCTCCGGGTGGTCCGTATCGCGGTTGCGGACGAGTCGAGGCGGGTGGGTATCGGGAACCATCTGGTGGAGGCAGCACAGGCTTTTGCCAGCGAGCAGGGTCTGGATTATCTCGGTACCAGTTTTGGTGGCAGCACCGATTTGCTTGCCTTCTGGCAGAGATGCGGCTTGCAGGTGGTGCGAGCCGGCCTGCAGCAGGAGGCTTCCAGCGGTGAGTACCCGTTGCAGATGTTAAGGGGCATAAGTCAGGCAGGTTCGGGTCTGGCCGAGCGCATACGCAGTAGGCTGGCCGGCCACTGGCTAACGCTGGTGCCGGCGAACTGGCCGGAGCTTGAGCCGGATTTGCTCGCAGGCATCACCGCCGATTTGCCCCCGGGCCCGGGGCCCGATAACGACGACCTGCGGGACTTGTACCATTTCGCCAACGGCCACCGGGGATTCCAGATGACGGTTCCGGTTTTGCGGAAACTGAGCCGGGCACCTGGGGTCATGGCGTGGCTGGCAGATAAGGAGCCTCTGGCCTTGTGGTGTCGCGCGGTGCTTCAGGGGTGGTCCTGGCCTTCGCTTCAGGCTGAGCGGCTGTGCCTGGGGCAAAAGGACGGCGAAGACCGCTTGCGGCAACTGGTACGTGATCTTCTGGAAAACGGGCCGGAGTTGTGACCCGCTCGATTTAATTCCGGGCGGTGCCTGCCCAGAATAGGCCCACGTATCTTTCCACAGAGATTATTTATTATGGCCAAGGGAACCGGCTCTCCCCGTTCTTTGCTGATTTTGCTCACGCTTCTCACTTTTATGTCTGCCTGCGCTTCCCAGAGCCGGCCGGTAAATCTCAGCCAGCAGGCCCTGGCCGAGGCTGATGCGCTTCTCGTTTCAGCCGCCGGTAATGGCGAAAAAAGGCGTGTGCAGTTGTTACTGTCGGCCGGTGCCAATGTGAACACGAGCGACCGCGATGGCTTTACCCCGGTGATGCGCGCCGCGGAAAGCGGGCATCTGTCTGTGGTCAAGGTGTTGCTGTCGGCCGGCGCCAACGTCAATGTCAGCCAGGGCGGAGAATCCCTGCTCATGAAGATCGTCGCCAGCGGTGATTTGCTGACCGCTGAAATGCTGCTGGCCGCTGGTGCCGATGTGAATTTCCGGGCTGACAGCGGCAAGACGGCGCTGGACATGGCCCGCGCCACTAACAACCGGGACCTTGAGATGTTGCTGGTGCAGGCGGGCGCTACACTCTAGCCCTGTGCGGTCTGGCTATTCCAGCCTCATCGGATCGGTTTCATCGGTCCATTCCGGCATGAAATGGGCCGAAACCACTGCCTCGGGCACATCGGCCACCCGCTCATAGGACCACTGTGGGTTGCGATCCTTGTCGATGGCCAGGGCCCGGATGCCCTCCTTCAGGTCCGGTCTGCGGGTGCACTCCGACGCCATCGCCAGCTCCATCCGGAAAATATCCCTGAGTGACATCTGCTGGGCTTTCTTCAGCTGTGTCCACACCAGCCATGCCGACACCGGGCAGCCAGTCCTGAGGGTATTCATACAGGTATTCCACCACTCACTGTCGACCTCTGCCGACAAGAGCTGATCGATGATCTCTGGCAGCTCGTCGCCGGAACTCAGCCGGGCGATGTACTGCTCGTGCTGTTCGAGCTGGCTGGCGGGCAGCGCCCGGTAGTCGGGAGTCTGGATCTGGTTGAGCAGTCGGAACAGGCGATTGTCATCGGCGGCGGTCTTGCCGGTCCAACGCTCTTCCTGCAACCGAGCCAGCAGGTTGTCACGGTCCTCCGGCAGAATTGCCAGGTCGGCGAGGCCGACCCGGAGAGTGTCGGTGACATTCAGGCGAGCGCCGGTCAAGCCCATGAACAACCCAAGGCGGCCGGGAAGCCGGTTCAGAAACCAGCTGGCACCGACGTCCGGGAACAGGCCAATGGCGATTTCCGGCATGGCCAGAGTGATGTCGGGAGTGACCAGGCGATAACGGCAGCCGGAAAACAGGCCAAGGCCGCCCCCCATAACCACGCCCTGGGCAATGCCAACCACCGGTTTCGGAAAGCGATGAATGCTGTAATCCAGCCGGTATTCGCGGGTAAAAAAGCGGGCTGGCTTTTCGGGATCAGCGGGATCAATGATGGCATTGTAGAGTTCCCGGATGTCTCCGCCGGCGCAAAACGCCCGGTCACCGGCGCCCTGCAGAACAACAAGGCAGATCCGGTCGTCCCTGGCCCATTGGTCCAGGGTGCTCTGGGCCTGCTCAATCATGCTTTCGGAAAGCGCATTGAGGGTGGCGGGTGAATTCAGTGTCAGCAGGCCGATGTGGCCTTCCCGACAGGCAAGTTCCTGGGCCTCTATAGACATCGAGGGTATCTCCGGAAAATGAAAATAATCTTTGGCACGGAATCGGTCGTACTGTCACCTTAATAGCCATGGCAGATAAAGAGGACCAACGTCGAAGGGAAGTCCTTGATCTATCGCATTTGAGGTTGTTCGGCTCTATGCTATAAGTTCCAGTTAGCTTACTGTCCGGTTCATGTGCCGGTCGAAAATCTGAAAATGATAATGAGAGGGTAATGACAATGAATCTGAAACACTACGCTGTTGCGGGAATTCTTGCGTTTGGCGCTGCGGTTCCTGCTGTAGTTTCTGCGGCAGACGCCGCGGCAGGCAAGGCCAAGGCGGCAGTCTGTGCTGCGTGTCACGGCCAGAACGGTCTGGCACAGATCCCGACCTACCCGAACCTGGCGGGCCAGAATGAGCAGTACCTGGTATCTGCATTGAAGGCTTACAAGAACAATCAGCGCAGTGGTGGCCAGGCGGCCATTATGCAAGGCCAGGCTGCGGCCCTGAGCGATGAGGACATCGCAAACCTGGCGGCATACTTCGCCAGCCTGCCGGCAGATGGCGGCAAGTAAGCCATCTGCCCTCCTGTCAGCGGTGCGGCTCAGGCCGCTCCGCTGACAATCCGATAGCTGGGTCGATAGGCGGAAGAGCCCGGCAACTTCATCCGGTTTTGCGCCACGAACTGTTCCAGCATCGCTTCAAGCGGCTTGATCAGGCTCGGGTCACCGGCAATTTCAAACGGTCCCTTCTCCTGAACCTGGCGAATCCCTCCCTCTTTGACATTCCCGGCAACGATCCCGCTGAATGCCTTGCGCAGGTTGGCGGCAATCATATGCACCGGTTGGTCCCGATGTAACTCAAGAGCAAGCATGTTGTCGTGATCCGGCTCAAAGGGTAACTGGAACACCGGATCGATTTTCAGCATCCAGTTGAAATAATAGGCGTCCTGCATGGCGCGACGGAAGGTTTCTACCTCCTTGATGCCTTTCTTCATGGTCTGAGCCACACGTACTGGATCGTCAATGATGATCTCATACTTGCTCGCCGCTTCATCGCCCAGAGCATTGCGGATGAACTTGTCGATCATCTCGAAATACTCCGCATTTTCCTGCTCGCCGGTGAAAACCACAGGGAAGGGCAGGTCGACGTTGTCCGGATGCAGCAGGATGCCCAGCAGGTAGAGAATTTCCTCGGCGGTACCAACACCGCCCGGGAACACGATAACCCCGTGGCCGCAGCGGACGAATGCCTCCAGACGCTTTTCGATGTCCGGCATGATCACCAGTTCATTGACGATGGGATTCGGCGCCTCTGCCCCTATGATGCCAGGCTCGGTGATGCCGATGTAGCGACCGTTTTTCACCCGTTGCTTGGCATGGCCGATGGTGGCGCCTTTCATGGGGCCTTTCATGGCGCCAGGGCCGCAACCGGTGCAGATGCTCAGGGCTCTCAGGCCCAACTGATGGCCCACTTCCTTGCTGTACTGGTACTCTGCCTGGCCAATGGAGTGGCCGCCCCAGCACACCACCAGGTCCGGCTGGCGGCCAGCCTCGAGCACCCGCGCGTTACGCAGGATATGGAAGACGTAATTGGTGAGATCTTCTGGGTCGTCACGGCGAAAACCGGCCGCCGACTGGGGGATGGAGTGCGAGTAGATAATATCCCTTAGCACGGAAAACAGATGCTCCCGAAGCGCCCTGAGCATCTGTCCGTCGACAAAGGCGTGGGCGGGGGCATTGATCAGTTCCAGCTTCAGACCGCGCGGTTGCGGTACCAGCCGGACGTCAAAATCCGCATGGGATTCCATCAAGGCCTTGCAGTCATCGGTTTCTATACCGGTGTTCAGAACTGCCAGTGCGCATTGGCGGAATAAACGGTAGAGACCACCTTCGCTGCGGTCCTTGAGCCGGTTGACCTCGTAATTTGAAAGTATTTCAAGGCTGCCCTCGGGAGAAACCAGGGCATTGATGATCGTTTCCTGCATTAACGGTGAAGCTCCTGAATGTTGCGGCAATGCCTGATTTTGAGGCACAGAGTCAAAAAGGTACACTAAGCGCTTTCCCTTTCATACGCCACCCGACAAAATCCCGATTTATGAAACTGTTGATTCGTCCCGCCCCGGAAGTAGCCATCAAAAGCAAGCCCGTCCGCCGCCAACAGATGCGTCATCTGAGGCAGAACATTCGCAAGCTTCTTGCCCGGGTGGACCCGGACATTCGGGTGGAAGGCAGCTGGGACCGGGTGGACGTGGAGGTGCCGGATGGTCGCAGCCTGTCCGGCCCGGTCATCGAAGCCCTTCTGCGCATTCCCGGCATTTCCACCATCCAGGAAATCGCGGCGTTTCCGCTCGTCAGTCTTGAGGATGTTGCCGAAAAAGCCGTTGAGGCGTTCCCTGAGCGGCTCAACGGCAAGACCTTCGCAGTCAGGGCCCGTCGCCATGGCGAGCACAGCTTCCGCTCAATCGATCTGGAACGGACGGTCGGCGCTGCACTCATGCAGGCCTCGGGAGCCACTGGCGTTAATCTGAAGTCACCTCAGGTTGAAGTGCGCATCGAAGTGCAGGGCGATCAGTTCCATATTGCTCACCGCAAGCATCGGGGTCTGGGTGGCTATCCGCTGGGCAGTGTTGAGAATGTGCTGACCCTGATCTCCGGCGGCTACGACTCTTCGGTCGCGGCCTACCTGATGATGCGGAGGGGACTTCGCAATCACTTTCTGTTTTTCAATCTGGGTGGCACCGCCCACGAGGTTGGCGTGCGCCAGGTGGTGCACTACCTCTGGGACCGGTACGGCGCCTCCCATAGTGCCAAGTTTATTTCCGTGCCTTTTGAGGGGGTCGTGGCCGAGATCATGCGTTCGGTCGGTCACCGCCACTGGGGTGTTGTTTTGAAGCGGCAGATGCTGAAGGCGGCGGCCGAGATTGCCCGCAAGAACAACGCCGCGGGCCTGGTTACCGGCGATGCGGTGGCCCAGGTTTCCAGCCAGACCCTGAGCAACCTGAATGTGGTGGACCGGGCCAGTGACGAAGTGGTCCTACGTCCGCTGGTGTCCATGGACAAGGAGTCGATCATCCGCATCGCCCGGGAAATCGGCACCGAATCCTACGCCCGCACCATGCCGGAATACTGCGGTGTGATCTCCCAGAAGCCCGCAACCCGCGCCAAACTGCACCGGGTCGAAGAAGACGAAGCCCGGATGGACGCAGCCGTTCTGGCGAATGCCATTGCAGCCCGTGAGGAAACCCCGGTGAACCGGTTGCTGGAAACGACCGTTACGCCCGAGGAGGTGGAATTGGTGCAGACGCCGGCGGTCGACGACGTGATTATTGACGTCCGCCATCCCTCAGAGGGGGAGCAGTCGCCGCTGGAGCTCACCAATAACGAGATCCTGCAGATTCCGTTCTACGAACTGAACCAGCAGATGGCGGGCCTGCCGGGGAATCGACAGTATCTGCTGTACTGTGATCGCGGCACCATGAGCCGCATGCATGCGGGGCACCTGAAAGCCGAGGGGCACGAAAACGTGAAAGTTTACGCGCCCGCCGCCTGAAACCTCAGCCCGCAAGGCCCTTGAAAAACTGCTGGACATTCTCGCTGAGGGTGTCCAGATCATAACCGCCTTCCTGAACCACCAGCGTTGGCAACCCCAGCTGCCGTACGTGGGTGCTGAGCCTGCAGAAGCCTTCCGAAGATACCGACACCTTGGCCTGGGGGTCGTCCTTGTAGATATCAAAGCCGAGGGTGAGGATCAGGGCATCCGGCTGGAACAGTTTGATCGCAGCCAGAGCTTCATCCAGTTTCGCGAAGAAATCGTCCTCGGATGAACCGTGGGGCATCGGCATGTTGATGTTGTAACCGAAGCCTTCGCCTTCGCCCCGCTCGTTCTCGAAGCCGGTGACCACCGGGTAGAAATTGGTGGGGTCGCCGTGGATCGAAATATAAAGCACGTCGCTGCGATCGTAGAAGATCTCCTGAATGCCCTGGCCGTGGTGCATGTCGGTATCGAGAATCACGATTCTTGGGAATCGGGTTTTCATGTGCTCGGCCGCAATGGCGGCATTGTTCAGGTAGCAGAAGCCCCCTGCAGCATCTCTCCGCGCGTGATGCCCGGGCGGGCGGCACACGGCGTAAGAGCTACGGTCGCCGGCAATCAGGGCGTCGGCGGCGCCAAGGGCACTCTGGGCAGACCAGTAAGCGGCGTGCCAGGTGTGTTCGCCAATCGGACAGCTGCCATCGGCCTGGTAACGGGCGGCTTCGGCCAGAATTCCGGTCAGGTGATTGGGGGAACGGACAAAAATGTTCGAGATCACCTCGTCACCCCAGTCATCCATCTTTTTCCAGCGGCGATGGGCGGATTCCAGAAAGCGCAGGTAACCCAGGTCGTGAACCTTCGAAATCGGGCCCGCGCCCTGATCCGCCGGCTGAAGTACTGAAACGCCCATCTCCTTCAGGCCATCCAGCATCTGCCCGGTGCGGTCAGGCACTTCCTGGGGCTGACGCATCTGACCCCGCGTAAAGTAAGTCTGTGGAATGTGCTGGTCCTGTGCGGGATGGAAAAATGCTTTCATTGTCCGGCCTCTTGAGTGTCTGGTTCTCCGAGTATAGGCACAGTCGGAGGATGATCAATAGCCCACCCTTGACTTTACAGGCTACGCAACAACACTCACTATGAAAGACATACGCTACTGACGCAATGCCGTCCCGCAAGGGACGCCGCCAAACACCGAAAAGGAGCCAAGATGATCGAGTCACCCCTGTTGGAAAAGATGACTGGCTACATTGGCGGTCGCTGGACAGACAACGCCGAAGGCAACACCTTTGATGTCTACAATCCCGCCACCGGTAAAGTCATCGCACAAGTGCCGTCAATGCCGGAGCAGGACATCCTGGCGGCCGTGGCCGCCGGCAAGTCGGCCCTGAAACTGACCAGCCCATACCCGATCGAAACCCGCCGCAAATGGCTGGAAGACATCCGGGATGCGCTCAAGGCCAATAAGGAAGAGGTCGGCCGGATTCTCTGTATGGAACACGGCAAACCATTGCAGGAAGCCCAAGGCGAAGTCGATTACGCCGCCGGCTTCTTCGATTACTGCTCCAAGCACATTCAGGCCCTGGATGCTCACACCATCCCGGAAAAGCCCAAGGACTGCACCTGGACGGTCCACTATCGGCCCATCGGCGTTACGGGCCTGATCACGCCCTGGAACTTCCCCATCGGCATGATCGCCAAGAAACTCTCCGCCGCCCTGGCGGCAGGTTGCCCGTCGGTGATCAAACCGGCCAGCGAAACCCCGCTGACCATGATCGCCTTGTTCACACTGATGGACAAACACACCGATATGCCTGATGGCATGGTCAACCTGGTTATGGGCAAGGCCAGCGTGATCGGCAAGGTGCTGTGTGAAAGCCCGGACGTGCCCATGCTCAGCTTCACCGGCTCCACCGAAGTGGGTCGCAAGTTGATCATCGACACCGCCGAACAGGTCAAGAAACTGGCCCTCGAGCTGGGCGGCAACGCTCCGTTCATTGTTTTCGACGACGCCGACCTGGACGCCGCCGCCGACAACCTGATCGCCAACAAATTCCGCGGCGGGGGCCAGACCTGCGTCTGTGCCAACCGCATCTTCGTTCACGAGAAAGTGGCCGATGCCTTTGGTGAAAAACTCGCTGAGCGCGTGAACAAGATGACCGTCGGTGATGGCATCAACGGCGACGTGGATCTCGGCCCCCTGATCAACCAGGCTGGCTACGACAAGGTAAAACGCCACGTTGCGGACGCACTGGAGAAAGGCGCCAGTCTTGTGGCAGGCAAAAAGCCGGAAGACCTCGGCGATGATCTGTTCTTCCCGCCGACCGTGGTCAGCGGCGTTAACCGCGATATGTGCTGCTACCGCGAGGAAACCTTCGGCCCGCTGGTGCCTATGGCCCTGTTCCGCACGGAGGAAGAAGTCATCGAAGCCGGTAACGATACGGAGTTCGGCCTGGCCTCCTACGTGTTCACGAACGATGCCGAGCGCGCCCAGCGCGTTGCCGCCGGCCTGCGTTTCGGCCACTGCGGCTGGAACACCGGCACCGGCCCGACCCCGGAAGCGCCGTTTGGTGGCATGAAGGCTTCTGGTATTGGCCGGGAAGGCGGCCTGGAAGGTCTGTTTGAGTTTGTGGAAGCTCAGACCGTCCCAAGAGGTTTTTAGTAGAGAAACCATCTCCGAAGCAAGATAAGCGCGGGGGCGGGTCTCTGTTCAGGACTGTCTGTGGCCAGGGATGGCCACAGCCAAGCGCACATGGATGTGCTCGTAGCGTGTCCTGAACAGAGACCCGCCCTCGTGCGTTCCTCCCTGGATCAGGGCTAACCCAGGCCCAAAAGAAATCCCGCATTTCTCCTGTTATACTCTCCAACCTGTTTATTTAACCAGTAGCGAACCGATTTTCTATGGACGTCTCCCACATCATCGATCCGTTGAACGATGCCCAGCGCGAAGCTGTCACCGCCCAGAATGATCATCTGTTGGTGCTAGCGGGCGCCGGCAGTGGCAAAACCCGGGTTCTGGTGCATCGAATCGCATGGTTGATGACCGTGGATCGGGTTCCGCCCACCGGCATCCTGGCCGTGACCTTCACCAACAAGGCCGCCAAGGAAATGCGCTACCGCATTGAACAGATGATGAATATCCCGGCCCGTGGCCTCTGGTTCGGTACTTTTCACGGCATTGCCCACCGCCTGCTGCGCTCCCACTGGCAGGACGCGGGGTTGCCGGAAAACTTCCAGGTGCTGGACAGTGACGACCAGCTGCGGCTGATCAAACGGGTAATGCGGGAGAACCAGATCGACGAAAGCAAATGGCCACCGAAACAGGCCCAGTGGTTTATCAGCAGCCAGAAAGACGAAGGGTTGCGGGCGGACCATATCCAGGAGAATCCTGGCGACCATTTCCTGTCTACGATGCTGAAAATCTACCGCCAGTACGAAAAACTCTGCCAACTGGGAGGCTTGGTGGATTTTGGCGAGCTGCTGCTGCGCTCCCATGAGCTTTGGCTGCATCGGCCTGAGCTTCTGGCCCATTACCAGAGCCGGTTCCAGCACATCCTGGTGGACGAGTTTCAGGACACCAACACCATTCAATACGCCTGGCTGCAGGTGCTCGCCAGCAATCGGGTGCCAATGACAGTGGTGGGGGACGACGATCAGTCCATCTACGGCTGGCGGGGCGCCAAGGTCGAGAACATCCAGCAATACCAGAGGGATTTTCCTAACGCCCGGCTGGTGCGGCTGGAGCAGAACTACCGATCCACCCAGATGATCCTGAAAGCCGCCAACGCGGTGATCGCCAACAACCAGGGCCGGCTGGGCAAGGAACTGTGGACCGACGGCCCGGAAGGTGAACCGATCAGCCTGTATGCGGCCTTCAATGAGCAGGATGAAGCCAACTACATTGCCGATAGCATCTCGGCCTGGGTACAGGATGGCAACCTGCGCAGTGAGTCGGCAATCCTGTATCGCTCCAACGCCCAGTCCCGGGTGCTGGAAGAATCCCTGATGCGCCAGGGCATTCCTTACCGGGTTTATGGTGGCCTGCGATTCTACGATCGCCAGGAAATCCGTAACGCATTGGCGTATTTGCGATTGGTGCAGTACCGGCGTGATGACGCCGCCTTCGAGCGAGTGGTTAACGTCCCACCCCGGGGCATCGGTGCCAAGAGCCTGGCCGAGCTTCGGGAATACGCCACGGAACAGGGCATTTCCCTGTGGGAATCCGCCGAACGGCTGCTGGAAGCCGGGCAGGTGAAAGGCAGGGCCAAAACCGGACTGCAGTCGTTTATCGCCATCATCGAAGGCCTGTCCGAAATGGTGGGCGATGCTTCGCTGCAGGGCCTGATGAAACAGACCATCGAAAACAGCGGCCTGAAAGATTACCACGCCAGTGAAAAAGGCGAGAAAGGCCAGGCCCGGGTGGAAAACCTGGAAGAACTGGTCAACGCCCTCTCGGATTATGAAGTGGAAGATGGCGTCGACCCGCTGTCAGAATTCATCGCCCAGGCGGCCCTGGACGCGGGCGAATCCCAGGCTGAAGATCATGAAGACAGCGTCCAGCTGATGACGCTGCACTCCGCCAAGGGCCTGGAGTTCCCGCTGGTGTTCCTGGCCGGTGTGGAAGAAGGTCTGTTCCCCCATGGCATGTCCCTGGAAGAACCGGGCCGCATGGAAGAAGAGCGCCGCCTGGCCTACGTGGGCATAACCCGGGCCATGAAAAAGCTGGTGCTCACTTACGCCGAATCCCGCCGTCTGTATGGTCAGGAAAAGTTCAATGCCCTGTCCCGGTTTGTGCGCGAAATCCCTGGCGATTGCCTGCAGGAAGTCCGCTTGCGCAACACCGTCACCCGCCCGGCCATGGTTGAACGGCCCAACCAAAGCATGTTCTCTCAGGATTCAGCTCAGCAGTCTGGCTTCAGCCTCGGGCAGCGGGTGCGCCATCCCAAGTTTGGCGAGGGCATCGTGATGAACTCCGAGGGCACCGGGCACCATACGCGGGTGCAGGTGAACTTTGATGAGGGCGCAAAATGGCTGGTGCTGGCCTATGCGCCGCTGGAAGCCTGCTGATAGACATTTCCCCCTTTTTGCAACTGGAGCTTGAAGAGCATGATTGAAGTGTTGGTGCTGGCTGTGGCACTGAGTATGGATGCGTTTGCTGTATCGATTGGCCTGGGGTCCAAGCACAAGAAAAAAGCATCATCGCTCGCCATTATGGCGGGGCTGTATTTTGGGTTGTTCCAGGGCCTGATGCCACTGATCGGCTACCTGGGCGGCAAGGGCGTTCTTGGCTGGGTTGAGGCCTACGCGCCCTGGATTGCGTTCATCCTGCTGGCGCTGATCGGTGGCAAGATGATTTATGAGGCATTTTCCGAAGGGGTTGAGGAGGACATCGCGATCATCACCCATCGGGTTATGTTGACGCTGGCGATCGCCACCAGCATTGATGCCATGGCAGCCGGGTTTGCACTTACTCTTCTGGACGTTGCGCCTTTGCTGGCCTGTCTGATTATTGGTGTAACCACGTTGGTGTTCAGTGTGGCCGGCGTCTATATCGGTACCCGCAGTGGCACCTTCTTAGAGGGCAAAGCGGAATTTGTCGGCGGCGTGGTGATTGTGCTGATCGGGGTCAAGATTCTGTTCATGTGAGCGCGGATAGCTACTAGCGGATAGCCACTATTGGTGCCATCCCGAACAGTTGTATTGGCTCCTGAAAGAGTTTAGTTCATCAGAACCGCATAGATGACGATGGCCAGAATCACCCGGTAAATCACGTACGGCCACATACCCACCTTGTTGAGCCACTTCAGGAAGAAATGGATGGCGGTGATGGCCATCAGGAAAGAGGTTACGCCGCCGATCAGGAAGCCGCTCCAGTCCACGGTCACATCCGAGGTTGCCACTTCCAGCAGCTTCACGGCAGATGCCAGCACGATAATGGGAATGGCCAGCAGGAACGAGAACCGGGAGGCGGTTTCCCGGGTCATGCCCAGGAACAGGCCGGCGGTGATCGTGACGCCCGAGCGGGAGGTGCCGGGGACCAGGGCCATGGCCTGGGCGATGCCGACCAGAACGGCATCTTTCCAGTTGAGTTTATCCAGGGTCCGCTGGCGTTTGGGTATCCAGTCCGCAATGCCCAGCAATAGGCCGAAGACCAGGGTGGTGAAGAAAATCACTTCCACTGCCCGCAATTCGTTATCGATCAGATCCAACAGAGCCAGGCCGGCCAGGCCCGCGGGGATGGTGCCGATAACCAGGTACCAGGCCAGAGCGCCCTGGCCGACGATTTTGCGCCGGCTAACAGAAATCAGCCCGTCCCGGGCGATGCCGAAGACATCCTCCCGGAAATAGAGCACTACGGCCAGCAGGGTTCCGAAGTGAACAGACAGGTCGAAGCCCACGCCCTGATCATCCCAGCCGAAGAAAACCGGCGTCAGGATGAGGTGGGCAGAGCTGGATATGGGCAGGAATTCGGTCAGTCCCTGGAGAAGGCCAAGGAAAAGGGCCTGGAAAAAATCCATAGTTCAGAATCCGTGTTTTCGGGGCCGGAAGTCGTCAGTACAAGAGGAGGGCGATAGTAGCAGGGCAGGCGGAGGCTGAACAGTTACATAAGGGGACGAAAAAACCGGGCACCCAGTCAGGAGGCCCGGCACACATTTAAACGTACCTTCGGCTCAGACGTACCGTCGGCGCTTGAAGCTTACCTTGTCGGCGAAGTCCTCAATCCGCCCGACCCGGCGGACATCCGCCCAGGTTCCCTTGTAGTAGGGGATGATATTCCGGTCGGTCCAGGGCGTCACCAGATCGCCCATGACGGAGTTGAAGTACATCGCCTCCATGAACACATGGCCCTGCTTGATGTCTGGCTCCAGGTACGCCATGGCCGTTGTCGCGCCATAGTCATTGAACAGCTCGACCAGGTCGCCGGATTCAATGCCAAGCTCCTTGGCATCTTCCGGATTGATTTCCAGCGGCGCCATCGGATAACGGCCACGGCGGAAATCCACGTGCTGGTCGTGGTAAGCGGTTTGCCAGATCTGGTTAGTCCGGCCGTTGTTGACCCAGAACCGGTACTTCTTACGCTGCTCTTCCACCACATCCGGCATGCCATTCCAGGGCGCGGCCTGGAAGTGGGCCTTGCCGTCATCGGTGTCGAACTTGCCGTCGGTGTACAGCATTTCCGTTCCGATCAGCTGGCCGTCCTTGTATTCCTTGATCGGTAGCTGAACGCCATTATTGCCGGCGGCCCGCAGCCGTTCGTAGGTGGCCAGATGCCCGGTGGGGCCGCCCTGGCTGTCGATTTTCGGCGCCCCGGGCTGGCCGGCGCGGCGGAAGCCGTCGTTGAAGGCGTCCTCCTCGGTTTTCCAGTCAAAGCCTGCAAAACGCTTGGCCATTTCGGCGTTGCCTTCGGCTTCGTAGAGCTTGCTCAATGCGTTGGCCATGTCCGCTGCAATCAGGCAGTCGGGCCTGGCGGTTCCGGGAGGGTCCATGAATCTTTCCGACAGGCGCAGGCGACGCTCGCCATTCATGGAGGTGAGGTTCATTTCTCCGGTGTGTGCCGCAGGCAGAATCAGGTGGGCGGCTTCGGCAAACTTGGTGGCGTACAGGTCGATCACGGTGACAAACAGCCCACCGTCTTCCTTGACGGCCTTGTGGATGACCTCCGCCATTTTCTCCGGACCGGCGCCACGGACCTTACGCAGAGCCTCTTTGACGATGTCGCTGCGGCGCAGAACCTCATTTCGGTACTGCTCGGCATTGAGGGTGGTCTGGAAGGCATTACAGGCCCAGACCGTGAGCATCTGGCCGTTGCCCTTAATGATTTCCTGATCCACATACGGAGCCGGACGTCCACCGGGGTATGGCGGGCGGCAGTAGCCTTCCTGGTGACCGCCCATCCGGACCACACCGGTGCCCCGGCGGCCCACATTGTGGGTGGCCAGAACCAGGTCCACCAGGGCCGACTGGATGCGGTAATTGTCGTTACCCCAAATGATGCCTTTCTCGTAACCGTGCATGGTTCTGGGCGAGTGGCCGGAGGCCTTGGGCTTGTACGCCCATTCGGCGGCTTTGATCAGCTTGTCCTTGCTGATGCCGGTTATCCCGCTGGTCTCGTCCAGGCTTTGGCGATTCGCCTTCAAGGCGTCCTCGAAGCCGGTGGTGTGAGCTTCAATAAAAGCCTTGTCGTGCCAACCCTGATCCACGACGTAGGTCAGCAGGCCATTGAACAAAGCAGTATCGGTGCCCGGCTCGATGTCCAGGTACAGGAGATTGCCCTGGCCGACCGCTTGCTCGAGCAGGGCAACAGTAAGTGACCGACGGGGGTCGACCAGTATGATCCTGGTCTGCTGGATGGTTTCCCCGTCTTCGTAAACAGCCCGCTTCTTGTCGGCGGTCTGGGCCTGCAGGCTCGGGAGCCAGTGATTCAGGAAGTAGTTAGTCTGGGTTTCATAGGCATTGGCGCCAATGGAGAAGATGCAGTCAGCCATCTGGGCGTCTTCGTAGCTGTTGTTCAGCTCGCCGATGCCCATGTCTCGCGTGGCATGGCACTCCGAGTTGTAGGCGGGACGGTTGTGGATCCGCACCATCTTTGTGCCCAGCCCGGTAAAGATAAGCTTGCCGGTGCCCCAGGTGTTCTCGAAGCCGCCACCGGCGCCACCATGGTCGAACAGGTTGAACATCAGCTGGTCGGAACCTGCGTCATCAAGAACCAGCTTGGTCAGGTGACTGTACAGGGCAATGGCCTGTTCCCAACTGGTGTCCCGCCATTCATCACCGGCAAAGACCCGCGGGTATTTCAGCCGCTGACTGCCAACCGGCGTCTGGGATGAGTACATGATGGACGCCATCTGGCCGCCCCGCGTTGACGAGAGGCCGCCGTTCACTTTGCAGTCCCTGTCCGGCACGATCATGATCCGGTGGTAGCTGCCGTCGTCGTCCTGGATAACGTTGGTCATGGCCTGGGTCATAGTGGCTGCCAGGGGAGGCAGCTGCTTGCGGAAATCGAGACCCAGAGCATTCTCACCGGGTGCCAGTCCGCCTTCCTGATCGGCCGGCCACTTGTAGACATGGTAACCGCAGCCAACAATACAGAAATGGCAGCAGGTCTGGGTTTTTTGGGCATTGGCCGGTGGTAGCGCGATCCGGTCCTTCTTGTATTCGAACATGGTGTATCCCTCCCTCAGGCACCCGGCAGCAGATTGGACTGGCGGCCGTAGATTAGACCGCCCACGCCTACCGCCTCAACGGAATCATCCGAATCCCGGTAACTCAGGAGAATTCGGGGCAGGTTTTCCGTTGCCTGGCCAGACACCATCTGTCCGTTGAGCTCGGAATCAAACACGCTGAAATGGCAGGGACACTTGAAGGTGCGCTCCTCGGCCGAATAGGACACGGGGCAACCCATATGGGTGCACAAGGTGCTGTAAGCGACAATATCGCCCTCCGGGCCCACACCTCCCTGGGTCTTGCGGCCGGTTTTGACCAGGGTGCAAGGTGAGGAGGGATCCGGATAGGTGAAAGAAACCGGCTGGCCGACCTTCAGGTCGCCTGCCTTGCTGACGGTGGTTATCGGGTAGTCCAGCATCACCTTCCCGGGTTGCTGGCTACCTTCTGCGGCATGGGCCGGGTTCAGTAACAGGCTGCCGCCCAAGGCGGCGGAGCCGGCTGCGGTTGTGCCGGTAAAGGCCAGGAACCGTCTTCGTGAAAGCTTCATTGAATTCTCCCTTTCTTGTTTTCGGGTCCCCGCTATAACTGCCCATGGTCCCCATTATTGTACAAACATTGTACAAATTTAGGTCAGGTTCCCAGGTTCCTCCATCCTCTTAAGAGTTGATTTCGACTTTTATTGATGCCGGTCAATTCAGGCCGGGAACCGGTCCCGGGTCTTGTTGGCAATGCGCACCAGCATCAACATCAGCGGCACTTCCACCAGTACACCAACCACCGTTGCCAGAGCGGCGCCGGACTCAAGGCCAAATAGCGAGATAGCTGCCGCCACAGCCAGCTCGAAAAAGTTGCTTGCGCCAATCATGGCGCCAGGCGCGGCGATACAGTGGCGAACGTTCCACAGCCTGGCCCAGCCGTAGGCGATCAGGAAAATGAGCACGGTCTGAATGATCAGCGGGACTGCAATCAGTGCGATATGCAGCGGATTGTTCAGAATCACCTCGCCCTGGAAGGCGAACAGCAGCACCAGAGTGATTATCAGGGCTGCGGGCGTGACCGGGCTCAGGCGCTTCATGAAAACGTCGTCGTACCAGCGTTGGCCATGACGGGCAATCAGCGTGCGGCGGGTCAGGTAGCCGGCGGTCAGCGGTATGACGATGTACAGAACCACCGACAGAAGCACGGTATCCCAGGGCACCTGGATGTCGGAGACGCCCAGCAGGAACACTACAATCGGTGCAAAGGCAAACAACATGATGATGTCGTTGAGGGACACCTGCACCAGGGTGTAGGCGGCATCGCCTTTGGTCAGGTAGCTCCAGACAAACACCATAGCCGTGCATGGCGCAGCACCCAGCAGAATTGCGCCGGCCAGGTATTCACTGGCCAGTTGCGGCGCAATAAACGGCTCGAACACCACCATCAGGAAGAACCAGGCGATGGCAAACATGGTGAAAGGCTTGATCAGCCAGTTCACGATGGTGGTGATGGCCAGCCCTTTTGGCTCTTTTCTCACATCCACGATGGCACTGAAGTCGATCTGGGCCATCATCGGGAAGATCATCGCCCAAATCAGAATGGCGATGGGGATGGACACCTGGGCGTATTCAAAGCGGGACAGTGTCTCGGGTACCGACGGTGCCAGCTGACCCAGGGCCACGCCGGCGACGATCGCCAGCGCTACCCAGACTGACAGGTACCTTCCGAACAGATCCATGCCGCCGCTGGTGTCTTCAGTTTGCGTGGCTTCTGCCTTGTTGTTCATGACTTACCTCTCACATGGATCGTTGATTGACACGTTTTGATACTTCCTCGGCACTTTCCACCCGCTCGGAGTAGCGGTCCGTCAGATAATCGCTGCAGTCCCGGATCAGCAGGGTGAATTTAACCAACTCCTCCATCACATCCACGATGCGGTTGTAATAGGGCGATGGCAGCATGCGGTCATGCTCGTCAAACTCGGTGAAAGCCTTGGGGACTGACGATTGGTTGGGAATGGTCACCATCCGCATCCACCGGCCGAGCACCCTCAGTTGATTTACCACATTGAAGGACTGTGAGCCGCCACAGACCTGCATCACGGCCAGTGTCTTGCCCTGGGTCGGGCGCATGCCACCGATGGAGAGGGGAATCCAGTCAATCTGGGTTTTCATGATGCCGGTCATGGCCCCGTGTCGCTCCGGGGAGCACCACACCATACCTTCCGACCACTGGGCCAGCTCACGCAGTTCCTGAACTTTCGGGTGCGACGCGTCCTCGGCGTCGGCCAAAGGCAGGCCGCGCGGATCGAAGATGCGGGTTTCGGCGCCCATGGCCTCAAGCAGCCGGGCGGCTTCTTCCACGGCCAGTCGACTGAATGAGCGTTCGCGCAGGGAGCCATAGAGCAAAAGAATCCGTGGCGGATGCGACGAGGGACTTGCTTTAAACGGGTGATCCGCTGTGGGTGCGTTAAACAGTTCCGGGTCGATGTTGGGAAGGTCCTGAGTGCTCATTTTATTGGCGGATTCCTTTACTCATGGCGTTGTTGGTTCTATTATGCATTAAATTGAATATACATAAAAACGCATATATGGGAAGGTGAATATGAAGCGCCGCGTTTTGTTCGTCTGTACCGCTAACAGTGCCCGTTCACTCATAGCGGAGGCTTTGCTCCGGGATATGGCCGGGGACCGGTTTGAGGTGGCCAGTGCCGGCACTGAGCCGGCCAACCCACATCCTATGGCGTTACAGGTCCTGAAGGAAGCCGGCATCTCCACGGAAGGTTTGCATAGCAAACCGTTGGCTGATTTACAGGAGCAATACTGGGATTATGTGATCACTCTGTGTGAAAAGGCCGCCAACGAGTGTGGTGCCGTGTGCCAACCTGCCCAGCAGATCGCCTGGAATTTCGCCGACCCTGTGCCCGCAAATCGCCATTCCACGTTTGCTCTGACCCTCAAGGAAATCAAAGAGCGCATCGCGCTGTTTGCGCTGGTGCATCAGAAAGAAACCGGGCCTATGCCAGCAAGTTATGACCCGGTGGCGGTGTTCAAGGCGCTGGCTGATGACTTCCGCCTGGCGGCGTTTCTGCTTATCCGGAACCAGGAACAGCTCTGTGTCTGCGAGCTGACCGAAGCCTTTGACGTGTCCCAGCCCAAAGTCAGCCGGCATCTGGCGACCTTGCGGGAGGTTGGCCTACTGGCGACGGAGCGACGGGGACAGTGGATCTACTATTCGCCGAATCCTCAGATTCCGTCGTGGCTGGTTCGGGTGCTGGATGAAACGGCCACCGGCAATACCACATTGATTGAGACCCCGCTGGAGCGGCTTCAGGCCATGGCCGATCGCCCGGCTGTCCAGTGCCTGTAATCATCACGTTGTCTAATGGATTGACCAGACACTTCAGGAGCACATCATGAGCAAGATCAAAGTCGGAATAAATGGATTTGGACGCATTGGCCGCCTGGCCCTGCGAGCTGCCTGGGAGTGGCCGGAGCTGGAGTTTGTTGCCATCAACGATCCGGGTGCGGATGCCGGTACCCTGGCTCACCTGCTGAATTTCGACAGCGTGCATGGCCGCTGGAACCATGAGGCCGGTGTAGACGGTCAGGATATGATGATTGATGGCCAGCGGCTCCGCGTCACCCGCAACAAAACCATCGGCGAAACCGACTGGACCGGTTGCGACCTGGTGATTGAAGCCAGTGGCAAAATGAAGACAGTCGAGGTACTGCAGGGTTATCTGGACCAGGGCGTAAAGCGGGTGGTTGTCACCGCTCCGGTCAAGGAAGCAGGTGCCAAGAACATTGTCCTCGGCGTGAACGATGGCATTTTCGACCCGGCCAACGACCGCATCGTTACCGCCGCCTCCTGCACCACCAACTGCCTGGCACCAGTGGTGAAGGTGATCCACGAAAAACTGGGCATCAAGCACGGTTCCATCACCACCATCCACAGCTTGACCAATACCCAGACCATTCTCGACGCACCCCACAAGGATCTGCGCCGGGCCCGGGCCTGTGGCAGTTCACTGATCCCCACCAGCACCGGTTCTGCGACGGCGATTATCGAGATCTTCCCGGAACTGAAAGGCCGGCTGGATGGCCACGCGGTGCGAGTGCCGTTAACCAACGCTTCACTGACCGATTGCGTGTTTGAAGTGGAAACGCCCACCGACCGCGATACCGTGAACCAGCTGCTGAAAGAGGCAGCCGAAGGCGAGCTGAAAGACATTATGGGCTACGAAGAGCGCCCGCTGGTGTCTATCGATTACAAGACCGACCCGCGCTCGTCCATTGTCGATGCCTTGTCCACCATCGTGGTCAACGGCACCCAGGTGAAGATCTACGCCTGGTATGACAATGAGTGGGGTTACGCCAACCGCACCGTCGAGCTGGCTCGCAAGGTAGGTTTTGCCTGATATGACCGCTGCCATCCGACAGTACCTGGTCATCACCGGCAACTACTGGGCCTTTACCCTGACGGATGGCGCCCTGCGGATGCTGGTGGTGCTGCATTTCCACCAGCTGGGTTACTCGCCGCTGGAAATCGCCCTGCTGTTCATCTTCTATGAGTTTTTCGGGGTTGTGACCAACCTGGTGGGTGGTTATCTGGGTGCCCGAATGGGCCTGAACCGTACCATGAACATCGGGCTGTTCCTGCAGATCGTGGCGCTGGCCATGCTGGCCGTGCCGGCGGCGATGCTCACCGTGCCCTGGGTGATGGCGGCCCAGGCCATGTCCGGCATTGCCAAGGACCTGAACAAGATGTCCGCCAAGAGCGGCATCAAGTTGCTGGTGCCGGATGAGCAGCAGGGCACCCTGTACAAATGGGTGGCAATCCTGACCGGCTCCAAGAACACCCTCAAGGGCGTGGGTTTCTTCCTGGGTGGCGTGTTGCTGATGTCGGCCGGCTTCACGGGTGCGGTGATCATCATGGCGGTGGCTCTGGGTGTGGTCTGGCTGGCGAGCCTGTTCCTGCTCAAGCAGGAGCTGGGCAAGAGCAAGGCCAAACCGAAGTTCAGTGAGATCCTGTCCAAGAGCCGGGCAATCAATGTGCTTTCGGCGGCGCGCATGTTCCTGTTTGGCGCCCGGGATGTGTGGTTTGTGGTGGCCCTGCCGGTATACCTGCACACGGTGTTCGGCTGGGATTTCTGGAAAGTGGGCGGCTTCATGGCTACCTGGATCATCGGCTATGGCTTCATCCAGACCATTGCGCCGCGCATTACCGGCAATATGGAAGGCAAGCAACCGGCAGTACTCTGGGCGGCAGCGCTGGCGGTGGTTCCTGCGGCCATTGCCGGTGGCCTGATGGCGGGGTTGTCGCCGCAGTTGGTGGTGATTGGGGGGTTACTGCTTTTTGGCGTGCTGTTCGCTATCAATTCCTCACTGCACAGCTACCTGATCGTCAGCTATGCGCGGGGCGATGGCGTATCCCTGGATGTGGGTTTTTACTACATGTCCAACGCCGCCGGCCGGCTGCTGGGAACGATTCTGTCCGGGTGGGTGTACCAGGCCTACGGACTGGAGGCCTGCCTGTGGATATCATCGGGTTTGGTGGCCATGGCATCGTTACTGTCGGTTTTGTTGCCCGAGAGGCGGCACGCAGTGGCGTGAACCGGCGTCAGAAACGCATGACAAATCCTGCGCCAGCTTCCACCTGCAAGTAGCCGTCGCTGCGAAATCTGAGCTCGCATCCGCCGGAGCAGAACACTGAGCCTCCGGAGTTCAGGGCGGTGTAAACGCCGCGAAGATCAAGTCTCAGGCGCAGTTGTTCGGTCAGGAAAAACTGATAGCCCCCACCGAGCGACAGTGCTGCCCGGTGATGGCTATCGTATCTCGAGTCCTCTGGCTCCAGGCGGGTAACGCCCAGCACGCCGGAGACAAAACCACCGTAGCTTTTCCCGCCCGGAAAATAGAGCCCGCCGAACTGGAGTTGGTAAATCGTAAGATCAATGGACTCGATGCCCGGGGCGAACAGGCCGTTGTCCAGCCTGGCGGAGGTGCTTTGCCGGCTGAAGTAAAGTTCCCCCTGCTTGCCAGGCTCGGCCAGGTCAAAATTGAGTGCCAGCCCCTGGCTCGGGGAATCCCGGAAGTGGATCTGATCGTCGGCGCTGGCACCGGCCGTCTCGATATCCACCGAACTGCTCATTCGAAAGCCTGCAAACGGCGACAAACCAACCTCTGCCACCGCCGGCGGCGCTGGCAGGGTGAGGGCGAACAGGACCGCTGTGAAGGTTCGGAGGTTCATACATTCCCGCTCTGTGTGGCTGGTTGCTGGCAAGATCCTGTGCAATGGTGTAACCATTATGGATTCTGCAGGCCCTGGTGAACCTATTTTGACAGAACTTTTGCTGGAAAACGTCAGTGTTGGCGCCCTGAGTGGGGTATCTCTGGTGGTGCCTGCCGGGCAGGTCGTTTGCCTGTCCGGCCCCTCCGGCAGTGGCAAGAGTCGCCTGCTGAGGGCAGTGGCCGATCTGGAACCTCATGGTGGCGGTATCTCTCTGGGGGGGACCTGTCAGCAGGACATGCCTGCCCACGAGTGGCGGAGCCGGGTGGTGATGGTGCCGGCAGACAGTCAGTGGTGGTTTGATGAAGTGGGAGGGCACTTTCCAACTGATGCCGGTTCGCGACTGCCGTCGGCTCTGGGCTTCCCGTCCGAAGTGATGGGCTGGTCGGTCAGTCGGCTGTCCTCCGGCGAGCGTCAGCGGCTGGCCCTCTGGCGGGCGCTTTCTCTCCAGCCGGAGGCTCTTTTGCTGGACGAACCGACTGCCAATCTGGATGGCAGCAGCACGGAAACCCTGGAAACCTGGTTGCTTGAGGAGATTCGGCGGCGACAGATCGCTACCCTTTGGGTGGCCCATGACCCCGGCCAGATTCATCGTGTGGCAGATGCCCACTACCGGATTCACGGAACCAGAGTGGAGCCTGTCCATGGAAGTGATTGACCTTGCCTGGTGGAAACTGGGGTTGGCGGCCCTGCTGGTGCTGGCTCTGGGTGTATCCGGATACATTGCCCGGCTTGGAATTACCCGCAGCCTGCTGATTGCCGCCATCCGCACGGTCATCCAGTTGGCGCTGATCGGGTTGGTACTTGAAGCCCTGTTTGCGTCCTCTGCGTTTTACTGGATTGCCCTGCTGGCGGTGGTGATGCTGCTGATCGCAGGCCGTGAGGTGGTGGCACGCCAGGGTCGGCGTTTGCAGGGCTGGTGGGCTTTCGGTATTGGCACCGGTGCCATGTTGGTGTCGTCCTTCACGGTCACGGTTCTGGCCCTGACCGTGGTGATCGGCCCCGACCCCTGGTATGCCCCCCAATACGCCATCCCTTTGCTGGGCATGATGCTGGGCAACACCATGACAGGCGTCAGCCTGGCTCTGGATCGGCTCAATGAATCGGTCTGGAGACAAAGAGGCGTGATCGAGAATCGGCTGATGCTGGGGCAGACCTGGCAGCAGGCACTGGAGGATATCCGGAGGGACGCCATGCGCAGCGGCATGATGCCCTCGATCAATGCCATGGCGGCGGCCGGTATTGTCAGCCTGCCGGGCATGATGACCGGTCAGATTCTGGCGGGCAGCCCGCCTGCGGTGGCCGTGAAATACCAGATCCTGGTGATGCTCATTATTACGGCAGCCACCGGTTTTGGTGCAGTGATGGCGGTCTCCTGGGGTGGCCGCAGGCTGTTTGATGATCGTGAGCGTTTGCGTCTGGACCGGTTGGTTAAGTCTTGAGCCAGCCGACAATTTTCGCGTGATCCGGGATGGAGCCGCTGTGAACCACCTTGCCGTCAACGGCTACCGCCGGGGTGGACATCACCTGATATTCCATGATTTTCGCCGGGTCAGTAACTTTGACCACCTCGACTGGCTCGCCCAGCTCCTGGGCGACACGCTCAATGCTTTCGGCAGTGGTGACGCATTTCTTGCAGCCGGTACCAAGTACTTCGAAATGTTTCATGGGATTCTCCTGTGGAATGTTTTATTTACTGTCAAAGATATCAGAACCCTGAAAAAAGCCAGGGGCTGATGGTGTTAATTACCCAGCCGACCACCATGAAGTTAGCCAGCAGGATGACAAAGATCATGGTCAGCAGACGGTAGGTCATGACCTGCTTGAGCATGATGAATTCCGGAAAGCTGGCAGCCACGGTGCTCATGCAGAAGGCGAGGGTGGTGCCAACTGGCAGGCCCTTGACGATCAGGCTCTCCATCACCGGAATGACACCGGTAGCATTGGAGTAAAGGGGCAGGCCGGCAAATACGGCGGCTGGCACGCTCCACCACTGGCCAGAGCCCAGGTTTTCGGCAAACCAGTTATCCGGTACGAAACCGTGCAGTGCAGCACCGAGGCCTACGCCGATCAGTACCCATTTCCAGATGCGCCCGACGATTTCCTTGAGTTCGTCTTTGGCAAACTGATGTCTTTCCTTGAAGGTCAGCTTTGGTGCTTCAGGCACCTCAATGTCACTCGGGTTGCTTTGCGCTTCCACAGCGGCCTTCTGATAGGCCTTGGCGGCAAAATCCTTCAGCCAGCGTTCACCCTTCATCGCATCCAGAATCATGCCGCCGACAATGCCCACCGCCATGCCGATCACAATGTAGGCCAGGGTGAACTTCCAGCCCAGCAGGCTCCAGAGCATGATCACCGCCACCTCGTTGATGATAGGTGAGGTGAACAGGAACGCCATGGTGATACCCAGCGGAATGCCGGCGCTGGTAAACCCCAGGAACAGCGGAATGCTGGAGCAGGAGCAGAACGGGGTAATAGCGCCAAAACCAGAGCCAAAGAAATAGCCCACCATTCGGTGTTTCTGCTGAATATAGGACCGGACCCGCTCCAGGTTGAGCGATGCCCGTGCCAGTGCGATCACGTAGATCATCACCACCAGCAGAAACAGGATTTTGGTGGTGTCTTCAATGAAGAAATGGATCGACGTGCCCAGTTTGGTGTCCGGGCTCAGCCCCATCAGGTCGTAGGTCAGCCAGTTGGCGAGCAGCGTGAATATCTCAAACATGGTCGCAGGGGCCCTTGTTATGGTGTTGAAAACGGTTTGCTGACAGGAAGACGAACAACCTTTGGAAAGGATACTCCCGTTCTTGAAAAATATGGCTGAACCAGAGCAAGGCACCAAAGTAGCATGTGCTCCTCGGGCGTCCTCGCTATAGTCTTGGGTAGAGCCCCACTCAACAAAGAAGACAACAACAATGATGGATTTGCTTCGGCGTTTTCCGCTGCCGGTGATCGTGCTGGCCCAGCTGTTCGGGACATCCCTATGGTTCAGCGTAAACGGCGTCTGGTTATCCCTCTCCGGAGAACTGGGCCTCACGGAGACCGATCTGGGCCGGCTGACTCTGGCCGTCCAGGCCGGGTTTATCGTGGGCACTCTGACCATCGCTGTAACCGGGTTGGCAGACCGGTTCGGCGCCAGCCGGATTTTTGCGGTGTCCAGCCTTCTGGGGGCATTGGTGAACGGAGGATTTGTCTTCGCCGCGCACCTGCCACCCCTGGATTTCGTGTTGCGGTTTGCCACCGGCCTTTGCCTCGCGGGCATCTACCCGCTCGGGATGAAAATGGTGATCGCCTGGACCCCGAAATACGCCGGTTCGGCCCTGGCGTGGTTGGTGGGCATGCTGACACTTGGCACGGCACTGCCTCATCTTATGCGTGGCGCGACATTCGGTTTGCCGTGGGAGTTGCCGTTACTGGTGGCATCTGCGTTGGCCCTGGCCGGCGGGGCCATGGTGTTTCTGCTGGGTGACGGGCCGCATCTGCCCAAAAGCAGTGGTCCCATACCCCTGAGTCAGGGGTTGGCGGCATTGCGTATACCTCGGTTCCGGGCAGTTGCCGGTGGTTACTTCGGCCATATGTGGGAGCTCTACGCCTTCTGGACACTGGTTCCCCTGCTGGCTGGCCGGGAACTGGAGCGCATGGGAATGGCGCAGGGTTTTGTGCCCTGGCTGGCCTTCGCCATCATAGGAATCGGTGCCGCCGGGTGTATTGGCGGCGGCCGGCTCAGTCGCAGCCGGGGCAGTGAGTGGGTGGCACGGGTGGCACTTACGGTTTCCGGGTTACTGTGCCTGGTGTATCCCCTGGTGAGTGGGCTGTCGCCGGTTCTGCTGGTGGCCCTGTTACTGCTGTGGGGGCTTGCAGTGGTAGCGGATTCGCCGCAGTTTTCTGCCCTGGCGGCCGCCACGGCGCCACGGGAATCGGTGGGCTCGTCGCTGGCGGTGATGAACGCGGTGGGGTTCGGGCTCACCTTGCCGGCCATTTGGCTGACCAGCGGATTGTGGGGTGAACTCGGGGTCTGGGTGGCGCTGCTGTTGGTGCCTGGCCCGGTGTTCGGGCTCTGGTCGCTGGCCCGGGCCAGGGTGGACTCTGGTTCTGTCTGAGCCGCCAGCTGCTATGCTCTTGGGCAAGGGCACCGATCAGTAACCGGTACGACGCACAGGAACGCGGCATGGCCTATTTCAGCAAGCATTACCACAACCCGGGTACGGAGCCCGGTACTTTAGTTGCCAAGAGTGACCTTGGGCGTCCGGTGACCATTCACCTGATCGACTACACCGAGGACCACCTTGAGGAAGTCCGGTTGGCGAATGCCGCTGACTGCCGTGAGTACCTGGAAAGAGAATCAAAAACCTGGATTCAGGTTAATGGCCAGGCGGACCCGGAAACACTCAGAAACCTGGGCGATCTCTTCGACCTTCACGATCTGGCCCTTGAGGATGTGCTCAATACCGGGCAGCGCCCCAAGCTCGAGCTCTATGATGACCAGTTGTTTATCATTGCTGCCATGCCGTTCTATAACGGCGACAAGTTGGACATCGTCCAGATCAGCCTGTTCATCGGTAAAAACTACCTGATCTGTCTTTGCCCGCTTGATGAAGACCCCTTCGAGCCGGTCCGCAAGCGCATGCGGCTGGCCAACAACCGGCGATTTGTCACCCGGGACATAGATTACCTGCTTTATGCCTTACTGGATCTTGTGACTGATTCCGGATTTCCCGTGCTGGAGCAGTTCGGTTACCAGCTAGAGGAGATGGAGACAGATCTGCTCGAGAACCCGAACCAGCGCACACTGGCCCGGATTCACGGCCTGAAGAGAGAGTTGCTGGTGCTAAGGCGCGTGCTCTGGCCGCAACGGGAACTGTTGACCGGCCTGATGCGGACGGAAGACCCGTTAATCCATGCGAACACGCAGGTTTATTTCCGGGATTGTCACGATCACAGCGTACAGATCATCGAACTGCTTGAAAGTTTCCGGGAGATGGCGACCAGCATGCTCGATATTTACCTTTCCAGCATTAGCCAGCGCACCAACGAAACCATGCGGGTGCTGACCATCATTGCCACCATCTTCATTCCGCTGACCTTCGTGGCAGGTGTGTACGGAATGAACTTTCAGAACCCGGATAGCCCCTGGGCGATGCCCGAACTGGGCTGGTACTTCGGGTACCCCATGGCCTGGGGCGTAATGATTGCCATTGCCGCAGGCCTGTTGTGGTTTTTTAAACGCAGGGGATGGATGTAGGGGCCGGACATGGCAGATTCGAGATTTGAGAGCCCGGCTCATGGGCCCCGTATCCTGCTGTTGTCCGGCTATGACGCAGCCAGCCACCAGCGCTGGCGGGACCAGCTTACGGGCCTGTTCCACGAGTATAAGTGGCATACCCTGGCGTTGCCCCCGAGATTCTTCCGGTGGCGCATTCGGGGCAATCCTTTGAGCTGGCTAAATGAGCCCTGTTTAAAGGAGCCATGGGATCTGGTAATTGCCACCTCCATGGTGGATCTCGCTTCACTACGGAGTTTCCACCCAGGTTTGTCCCAGATCCCGTGCCTGCTTTACATGCATGAAAACCAGTTTGCCTTCCCTGTGTCCAGTAAACAGAATGCCAGTCTGGACCCCCAGATGGTGAACCTTTACAGCGCCATTTCAGCGGACTGTGTGGTGTTTAACAGCGCCTGGAACCGGGACAGTTTTCTGAACGGCGCCTGGGATTTCCTCGATACCATGCCCGACGGAGTGCCGGACGGATTGATTGCCAGCCTGCGCGAGAAATCCCGGGTGATACCCGTGCCGATTGAAGACCGGTTGTTTGCCGACCGTCCGGGCCCGGTAAATTGGGCCTGTCCCCATCTGCTCTGGAATCACCGCTGGGAATACGACAAAGGCCCTGAACGCCTGTTGAAGTTCTTGCAGGCTTTGGACCGACGATCCATTCCGTTTCGGCTGAGTGTAGTGGGCGAGCGGTTCCGGAACCACCCAAAGGCATTTGATCAGATCCATCGCCAGTTCGAGAGCCGGGTGGAGCAGTGGGGCTTTTTAGAGAGTCGGGGCGACTATGACCAGCTGTTGGCGCGGGCGGATATTGTTGTCTCAACGGCCCTGCACGATTTCCAGGGACTGTCGATGCTGGAGGCCATGGCATCAGGCTGTGTGCCGCTGGCACCAGACCGGCTGGCCTACCGTGAATACGTGCCGGATTCCTGCCGATACAAGAGCCATGAACAGGATGCAGGCGCGGAAGCCGAGGCGGCGGCCGATTGCCTGGAAAGTCTTTTGCGGCGACAGCCCTCTCACTGTCAGCCAGATGCCTGGCGAGGGTCAGTGCTGGCGGGCGAGTATCAGTCCCTGTTTGACGAACTTATCCAGACTGAACAGTGAATCTTTCATGGCACCATCTTCGAGAAAAACCGCCGCTCAAGGGTTGGGATCTCTGTTTCGAGACATAATAACTAATAAGTGGTTCGAGGATGGCTGATTCGATGACATTTGACTGTGTATTAAAGGCGTGGCACGACCATCAGGCTGAACTTCGCGGCTTCCTGATCGGTCAGATCAAAGAGCCGGCGATGGCCGACGATGTCCTGCAGGATGTGTTCTTCAAGGCCATGCGCGAGGGGCAGGGGTTCTGTGACCTGCAGAACCCCCGGGCCTGGCTGTTCCGGGTTGCCCGCAACGCGCTCACCGACAACCATCGTCTACGCAAACATTGGGTGCCGGTTCCGGATCACTTGCCGGATGAACGCGCACCGGAGCGGGCACCGGTGGATGAACTGGATGCCTGCATCAACCGGACCCTCCCGGATTTGGCCGAGAACGACCGCGACATACTTCAGGCCTGCGATCTGGGCTCGATGTCTCAGGAGGCCTATGCACAATCCAGAGACCTTTCGCTCGCCGCCGCGAAAGCCAGGATCCGCAGAGCAAGAGAGCGCCTGCGGGAGGCTTTGGCGAAGCGTTGCGATGTGGTGTTGGATGGCTCGGGCAACGTTTGTTGCCACGGCGAGTCGGATGGTTCCAAATGCTGAACCTGTCGCAATCGTTAAACGGGGAAGGGCTGGGAATGGAGCGTCTCAATGACGAGTGTTTCTGCCTGAGCCTGGAT
Source organism: Marinobacter guineae (assembly GCF_002744735.1). Classification (GTDB taxonomy): domain Bacteria; phylum Pseudomonadota; class Gammaproteobacteria; order Pseudomonadales; family Oleiphilaceae; genus Marinobacter; species Marinobacter guineae. The sequence goes on from NZ_KZ319340.1 coordinate 1,077,685, forward strand.
GAAGAAGCGCTCAAAACTGCGCTGGAAAGTGAATTGGGTGACGCCGGGTTGGCCGAGCTGGTGCGTGAGCGCTGCCCCTATGTCTTTTCCTCCCGGCCGGTGTTTCTGGCGCAGGCTCAGATACAGCGTATGACCGAGGTGGTTGAAGCTGTTGAAGAAGTGGTTTCCCTGCCCGCCTGGCAGGAGCGGGTGTTGGCAGGATGCTCCGAAGTCAGTCAGCACGCACAAGGCGAATCAACGGGCGTGTTTCTTGGTTTTGATTTTCACGTTCGGGGCCAAAACCTGGGCTTGATCGAGATCAACACCAATGCCGGTGGCGCCATGCTTAACGCGATTATGGCACGAGCCCAACGGGCCTGCTGTCCAGAGATGGAAACACTGGTGCCCACCCTGGCCTCTGTGCTGAATCTGGAACAGGACATTGTGGCGATGTTCCGGCAGGAGTGGGCCCTGGCTGGCCAGGAGCGCCCGTTATCTTCCATCGCCATCGTAGATGAGGTCCCCGAGAGCCAATATCTGTATCCCGAGTTTGTCCTGTTCCGCCGTCTGTTCGAACGCCATGGCATTACCTCGGTCATTGTTGGCCCTGAGCAGCTGGCGTTGCGGAACGGTCGGTTGTGGCACGGCGAGCTCGCTATCGATCTGGTCTATAACCGGTTGACGGATTTTCTGTTAGAGCAGCCAGCGCACAAAGTATTACGCTCCGCTCTTCTGGAAGACGCGGCAGTGCTGACGCCGAATCCACGAGCCCACGCCCTGTATGCTGACAAACGTAACCTGGCTCTTCTGACCGATGAAACCGAGTTGGTATCGTTGGGGGTGCCTGCCCATTTGCGGGAAGTCTTGTTGCGCGGGATACCGCAGACGGAGCTGGTTAGTCCTGACAATGCCGAGCGGTTGTGGAGCGAGCGGCGGCGATTATTCTTTAAGCCCGCCTCTGGTTATGGCAGCAAGGCGGCTTACCGGGGCGACAAGTTGACCAGGCGGGTGTGGGGCGAGATCCTGGCGGGGAACTATGTGGCACAGGCGCTGGTGATGCCCGGTGAACGCAGGGTGGCCCCGGGTGATGACGGTGCCGCGCTGAAATTTGATGTGCGCAACTATGTCTACAATCGGCAAGTGCAGTGGCTGGCAGCGCGTCTGTACCAGGGCCAGACCACGAATTTCCGCACCCCGGGTGGCGGCTTTGCGCCGGTTTATGGATATCCGGGCCAGCTTGAGGGAAGGCGCTGATGGTCCACGAGCATGATCATGCCCCCCGGAATTTTGGCCGCGCCTTCGCCATCGGGGTGACACTGAATGTGGCCTTTGTGGTGATTGAGGCCTTTTACGGCTGGCAGGCCGGATCGCTGGCGTTGCTGGCGGATGCGGCCCACAATCTCAGTGATGTGGGTGGCCTGTTGCTGGCCTGGGCCGCTTTTGGTGCGGCGCAACTGCACCCCAACATGCGTCACAGCTATGGCTGGCGCAAGGGGTCGATCCTGGCCAGCTTTGCCAATGCGGTGATTCTGCTGGTGGCCATGGGTTCCCTGGGGTGGGAGGCGTTTGAGCGTCTGCAAACGCCATCCCCGGTGGCAGCCGGCACTGTTATGGTGGTTGCCGGTATCGGTGTGGTGATCAATGCGGCTACCGCCTGGCTGTTCCTGGCCGGCAGTAAAGGCGATCTCAATATCCGTGGTGCCTTCCTGCACATGGCGGCTGATGCCCTGGTGTCCCTGGGCGTGGTGATAGCCGGTGCTGTTTATCTGTGGCAGGGCTGGGGCTGGATTGATCCGGTTATGAGCCTGGTGATCGCCCTGGTAGTCGTGGTGGGCACCTGGTCACTGTTTCGACGTTCCCTGCATTTACTATTTGATGGTGTACCGGAAGAGATTGATCTGGCGGAAGTACAAACGGCGCTGCTGGAACTGCCCGGGGTGGTGTCTGTGCACGACCTCCACGTTTGGGCCATGAGCACTAGTGACAACGCCATCACTGCTCACCTGGTCACGGCGGACGACGACATCGATCGTGACCGCCTGCTGACGCTGGCCACCGAGATGCTGCACGAGCGTTTTGAAATCCGTCACACGGTGTTGCAACCGGAGACCGAGGCCTACGCGGCAAACTGTCCCACCGCTTGCGGCTGCTAGGGGCTGCGCCTAGACTCAAAGCAGTCTGACGGTTCTAACAAGGAGTGGTGGCAATGGCGTTCCAAACCCTGGATGGCAATGAAGCCGTGGCTTCGGTGGCCTATCGCCTGAGTGAAACCATTGCCATCTACCCGATCACTCCGGCGTCGGTGATGGGTGAACATGCGGATGACTGGGCCGCCCTGGGCAAAACCAACCTCTGGGGCCAGGTGCCCGGCGTGGTGGAAATGCAGTCCGAAGCCGGGGCTGCCGGCGCCATGCATGGTGCTTTGCAGGCGGGTTCACTGGTGACCACGTTCACCGCCTCCCAGGGGCTGCTGCTGATGCTGCCCAACCTGTTCAAGATAGCCGGCGAACTCTCGCCTTTCTGCATGCACGTTGCCGCCCGCAGTGTGGCCACCCACGCCCTGTCGATATTCTGTGACCATTCCGATGTCATGGCTGCCCGGGGCACCGGCTTCGCCCTACTGGCATCCGGCTCGGTGCAGGAAGCCCAGGACCTGGCCGCCATCGGCCACGCCGTGACCCTGGAAAGCCGTATACCTGTGATGCACTTCTTTGACGGCTTCCGCACCTCCCACGAAATTGACAAGATCATTGCGCTCAGTGACGAGGATTTACAGGGGCTGGTGTCTCACGACGGGGTGGAGGCACACCGCAACCGCCGGATGACGCCGGACCGGCCGGTGGTCAGGGGTACCTCCCAGAACCCGGATGCCTTTTTCCAGTCCCGGGAAGCGACCAATCCGTTCTATCAGGCGTTTCCCGAACGTTTAGAAGACGTTATGGCGCGGTTTTTTGAAATCACCGGTCGCCAATATCAGCTGTTCGATTACGTGGGCCATCCGGAGGCGGAGCGGGTGGTTATTCTGATGGGCTCCGGTGCCGAGTGCGCCCATGAAACCGTGGAATGGTTGATGGGGCAGGGGGAAAAGGTCGGCGTGCTCAAGGTGCGCCTGTTCCGGCCTTTCTCCACTGACCGTTTTCTGCAGGCACTGCCAGATACCGTGAAACACCTGGCGGTGCTGGACCGGACCAAGGAGCCCGGTGCCCAGGGCGAACCGTTATTGCTGGAAGTCAGCGGGGCACTGATGGAGGCTTATAGCCGGGGCGACCGGCAAGTGTTGCCCCGAGTGATCGGCGGGCGTTACGGGTTGTCCTCCCGGGAGTTCACCCCGGCCATGGTCTGCGCGGTTTTTGATCAGTTAAAGGAGGCCTCACCGAAAACCCGCTTTACCGTGGGTGTTCGCGATGACGTGACGCACCTGTCGCTGGATGTGGATAGCGGATTGGATATCGAGTCACCGAAAACCCGCCGGGCGCTGTTCTTTGGTCTGGGGGCCGATGGCACGGTCAGCAGCAACAAGTCCAGCATCAAGATCCTCGGCGAGGGCACGGACCTGTTTGCCCAGGGCCATTTCGTCTACGACTCTAAAAAATCCGGCGCCACAACAGTTTCACACCTGCGCTTCGGGCCGCTGCCGATCCGCTCCAGCTATCAGATTCGTCAGGCCCAGTTTGTGGCCGTGCATGCGCCGCAGTTTCTGGAGCGGTTTGATGTATTGGAGCATGCGGCTCCGGGTGCCACGGTGCTGCTCAATGTGCCCTGGGAACCGGAGCAGGTCTGGGACCGGTTATCCGTGGAGGTCCAGCGGGTATTGGTGGAGCGCAAGGCCCATCTGTTCGTGATTGATGCCGCCGAGGTGGCCGAAAAAGCCGGTCTGGAACGACGTATCAACACCGTCATGCAAGTGTGCTTCTTCGCCCTGGCCGATATTCTGCCCCGTGATGAGGCCATTGCCCATATCAAGGAATCTATTCGCCAGACCTGGGGCCGGCGCGGTCCGGAGGTGGTGCGCCGCAATATTGAAGCGGTGGATTCCGCCCTGGAGAACCTGCACGAAGTGACTGTGCCGGAGGCGGTGACGGCAACCCGCACTCGCCCGCCAAGAGTTCCGGAGGGTGCGCCGGACTTCGTCCAGAAGGTCACCCGCCTGCTGATGGAGGGTCAGGGCGACAAGCTGCCAGTCAGTGCCTTTCCACCGGACGGTACCTGGCCCACCGGCACCAGCCAATACGAGAAGCGCAGCATTGCCTTGGAAATTCCGATCTGGGAGTCTGATCTCTGCGTGCAGTGCAACTTTTGCGCAATGATCTGCCCCCACACCGCCATTACCAGCAAAGTCTTCGAGCCGGAGGCTGTCAGGGATGCGCCCGAGACGTTCGAGGCGGTGCCCGAAACCCATACCCCGGAACTGGACGGGCTGGATTACCGGATTCAGGTGGCGCCGGAAGACTGCACAGGCTGCGGTTTGTGTGTGGAGGTGTGCCCCGCCAAGGATCGCTCCCAGCCCAAGCGCAAGGCGATCAACATGAGGCCGCTGGAGGAACACCGGGAAGCGGAGGCGGAAAACCTGGCGTTCCTGCGTAGCCTGCCGGATGTTCCCCGGGACCGCATTCCCCGGGACTTCAAGTCGCTGCCACTGCTGATTCCCCTGTTTGAGTACTCCGGCGCTTGCGCCGGCTGTGGCGAGACACCGTACATTCGGCTGCTCACGCAGTTACTGGGCGACCGGCTGCTGATTGCCAATGCTACCGGCTGCTCCTCCATCTATGGCGGCAACCTGCCGACCACGCCCTATACGGTGAATGCGGATGGTCGGGGCCCAACCTGGAACAATTCGCTGTTCGAGGATGCTGCTGAACTGGGTCTGGGCATGCGAATGGGGCTGAACAAGTTGGTGGATCGGGCCCGGCAATTGCTGGACGGCCTGAAAGACCGGTTGCCCCATGAACTCTACAGCGCCCTGACCGGCCCTTGTCCCACTCTCGACGAAACCGCCATGGCCGCACGGCGGGAAGCGGTCGGCCAGCTGCGTCATTGGCTGGCGAATCAGCAAAGCCCGGAGACACAGGAACTTACCAGCCTGGCGGACGAGTTGTGCCCGAAGAGCGTGTGGGTGATTGGCGGAGACGGCTGGGCTTACGACATCGGCTATGGTGGTCTGGACCATGCCCTGGCCTCTGGCCAGAACCTCAAACTGCTGGTGCTGGATACCGAGGTGTATTCCAACACCGGCGGCCAGCAATCCAAAGCCACGCCCATGGGCGCGATTGCCAAGTTTGCCGCCGCCGGCAAGGAAACCCGCAAGAAAGACCTGGGCCTGCTGGCCATGAGCTATGGCCATGTCTACGTTGCCCAGATTGCCATGCAGTCTCACAGCAACCAGACCACCAAAGCCCTGCAGGAAGCGGAAAGCTTTGATGGCCCGGCGCTGATTATTGCCCACAGCCCCTGCATTGCCCACGGCTACGATCTGGTGCATTCCCCGGCGCAACAGAAGCGGGCGGTGGACAGCTGGGCCTGGCCGATTTACCGCTTCGATCCCCGCCGCATTCACGAGGGTCTGCCACCCCTACAGCTGGATTCCGTGCGCCAGAAGGTGCCCATGAAAGCTTATATGCAGGAGGAAGCGCGCTTCCGCATGCTGGAACTGAGGGATCCGCAGCGCTATGAGCAGTTGGCGGCTGCGGCCAGCGATGCGGCGAAAGAACAGCGCGAGCTGTATAAGCAACTGGCAGGCATCCACTTTGAGCCCCATGAACACCCGGAATCCGACCACAACAAGGAGCGCGACCGACATGACTGACCTGGCAACCCAATGGCTCGGGCTAAACCTGCGCTCGCCCCTGGTCGTTGGCGCCAGCCCGCTCACTGACGACCTGGAGGCTCTCAAGGCCTGCGTGGAAGCTGGTGCCGGAGCCATCGTGATGCATTCATTGTTCGAGGAGCAGCTGGTGGCGGAGCAGATGGCGGCGCACCGGTTTATCGATTCCCGCATTAACACGGATGCCGAGGCACGCTCATTCTTTCCCGAATCCGAAGTGTTTGAAATGGGTTCCAGCAGCTACCTCAAGCGCCTGGAACAGCTTCAAAACGCGCTGGATGTGCCCGTGGTTGCGTCGCTCAATGGCATTTCCCCCGGCGGCTGGACCCAGCATGCCCGGGAGCTGGAAGACGCCGGCGCATCGGCCATCGAGCTCAATCTTTATGATCTGGCCACGGACCCGTCCGATACCGCCGTCACCCTGGAAGAGCGCCAGCTTGAGGTAGTGAGCTCGGTGGTAGAGCAAGTCACGATTCCGGTCAGCGTCAAACTGTCGCCCTTCTATTCCGCACTACCGGCTTTCGTCGCAGGCGTGGAAGCTGCGGGGGCCCGGGGCCTGGTCCTGTTCAACCGCTTCTACCAGCCGGATATCGATCTGGATGAACTGGAGCTGAGCCGTGAAGTGGTGCTGTCCACCAGCGCCGAACTGCCCCTGCGGCTGCACGGGATGGCGATGCTGTTCAACCGGACCACCCTGGAAATGGCCGCTTCGGGAGGTGTTCACAGCGGCGATGACGCCGCCAAGGCCATACTGTCCGGCGCGACGGTGGTGCAGGTGGTGTCTGCGCTGTTGGCGGAAGGGCCACCTGCGCTGGCCAGAATGACCGACGAAATGAACCAACGTCTGTCGGCGATGGGCTATAGCACCCTGACGGAAGCCCGCGGTGCTCTTTCACTGGACAATGCGCCCAATGCCCAAACCTGGGAGCGCTTGAACTACGCTCGTCTTTTGCATGGCTGGAAATAGCGTTTAGAGACTTTGCTCCGGCACTTCCCGGATCCTTCCATGCTCATCAATGGCCACGTACACAAACAGGCCCTCGGTCACCTTGCGGGGGTTCTTCGAGGTGCGGTCCAGGGTCCAGACCTCGACATTGATCTTCATGGAGCTGCGGCCAATATCCACCAGCTCGCAATAACAGCCCACCTGCGAACCAACCCGTAACGGCGAGAGAAACTCCATCCGGTCCATGGCCACGGTGGCATTGCGGCCCTGGGAAATGCGCCCGGCCATGGTGCCGGCGGCGATATCCATCTGTTTGACCAGCCAGCCGGCGAAGACATCACCATTGGCATTGGTATCGACGGGAAGGGGAACTACCTGAAGCGTCAGTTCACCACGGGGGGTGGGCTTGTCATCGTCATACGTGGTCATAGTACTGCCTTTTGCGAGCCTGGAATTGTTTTAACCCGCATGGTAACGGGCTGAAGCGTCGCTGCAAGCAAATTTGAACATTCCGGACTATATTTCAGAGGCTGTAACAAAGTTGTCACAGAGTGCTATTAGTCTGCACCCATCGGTAAAACACATCCGACAGAACGTCCAAACCAAAAAATGGAGACATGACGTGATGAAACTGAAGACCGCTCTGACGACTGTTGCCCTTGCTGGCAGCATTGCAGCTGTATCTACCCCGGCCATGGCACGCGACACCATCAACATCGTGGGCTCGTCCACGGTTTACCCGTTTGCAACCGTGGTTGCCGAGCGTTTTGGCCGTAACACCGACTTTCCGACTCCAAAACTTGAATCGACCGGTTCTGGTGGTGGTCTGAAGCTGTTCTGTGAAGGTGTTGGTACCCAGCACCCGGACATCACCAACGCTTCCCGTCGCATGAAGCCAAGCGAATTTGAGCGTTGTCAGTCCAACGGCGTCAAGGAAATCACCGAAGTGCGTATCGGTGCTGACGGTATCGTTATCGCCAACTCCAAAGACGCAGCCAAGGTTGACTTCTCTCTGGAGCAGATTTTCCTGGCACTGGCCAAGGAAGTCCCCGACCCCAACGGCGGCGACAAGTTGGTTCCCAACCCCTATGAGAAGTGGAGCGACATTGACTCCAGCCTGCCGAACAAGGCCATCAGCGTAATGGGTCCCCCTCCTACCTCCGGTACCCGTGACGCTTTTGTTGAAATCGCCATGCAGGGTGGCTGCAAGCAGTACGATTTCATCAAGAAGATGGACAAGAGCGACATGAAATCCGTGTGCCACTCCATGCGTGAAGACGGACCGTTCATCGAAGCCGGTGAGAACGACAACTTGATTGTTCAGCGTCTGGCACAGGATTCGGGCACCTACGGTATCTTCGGGTACAGCTTCCTGATGGAAAACTCTGGCCAGATCCAGGCAGTCACCATCAATGGTGTTGAGCCGACTCCGGAAGCTATCTCCAGCGAAGAGTACCCGGTTGCACGCTCACTGTGGTTCTACATTAAGAAGGCACACGTTGGTGTTGTTCCGGGTATCGAGGAATACGTGGCCGAATTTACCAGCGAAGGCGCCTGGGGCGACAACGGCTACCTGGTTGACGTAGGTCTGATTCCGAGCCCGCGCAACGAGCGTATGGAGATTGCCAAGAGAGCCAAGGAACTGCAGCCGATGACCGGCAAAGAACTGTAAGGTTCTCGCAGGGCACGTTATGGATGACGAAAAAGGAACGCGGGCCTTGAGGTCCGCGTTCCTTTGTTACATTTGTGTGAATATTTTTGTGCGGCAAACTGGCAAAATAGACGCCGAGCCAACTTCAAGCCATCAATACAGAGACTGATATGCAGACGGCTAATCTTCTGCCCCTGGTTCTGGTTCTCGCCGTGGTTGCCTATGGCCTCGCTTATATGCGATCCCGGGCCGTGGCAGCGCCCCTGGGCGGCATCCGGAATCTTAAAGCTCTTCCCTTCTACTATGCGGCGCGGGCAGCACTCTGGTGTGCCATCCCCGCCCTGCTTGTTCTTGCAGCCTGGGCCGGCTTTGAAGGCAAGGTTATCCAGGGTATCGTCATCGCATCGCTGCCGCAGGATGTATGGCCTGAATCCCCGGGACAGGCGAGCCTGATTCTTTCTCAGATCAGTAACGTCGCAGCAGGAAAGCTTAATCCGGAATTTGTGCCAGAGCATATTGCCGGAGCAGCGTCTGTGCTTGAGGCAATGGAAAATAAGAGTGGAAACTTTAAAGCCGCTCTGGTTTTACTTGTTGCGGTTTCCGGTGCTGCGTTTGCGTGGACCCGCGTTTCGCCTCACATCAACGCAAGAGTAAATGTAGAGACAACGCTTCGTCGTATTTTCTTTGTATGCGCGGCGCTGGCGGTGCTGACCACTGCGGGTATCGTGTTTTCGGTCATTATTGAGACCGTGCGTTTTTTCGGCAGAGTACCGATCTCTGACTTTCTGTTCAGCACCAGTTGGAGTCCCCAGACAGCCTTGCGGGCCGATCAGGTGGGTTCTGAAGGGGCGTTCGGTGTAATCCCGCTGTTTACCGGCACCCTGTTGATTTCCGCCATTGCACTGCTGGTGGCAGTGCCCGTTGGCCTGTTGTCAGCGATCTACCTGTCCGAATACGCCAGCAAGCGGGTGCGCTCTACCGCGAAGCCTGTGCTGGAAATGCTGGCGGGCATTCCGACCGTCGTTTACGGTTTTTTCGCCGCATTGACGGTAGCTCCGTTTATTCGTGATCTCGCGGAAGCGGTGGGCCTGGAGGCCTCTTCCCAGAGTGCACTGGCCGCTGGTCTGGTCATGGGCATCATGATTGTGCCGTTTGTCTCATCGCTGTCAGACGATGTCATCAATGCCGTCCCCCAGTCCATGCGTGACGGTTCCCTGGCGCTGGGCGCTACACAGTCTGAAACCATGAAAAAGGTGATTTTTCCGGCAGCACTACCGGGCATTATTGGCGGCATCCTGCTGGCAGCATCCCGTGCCATCGGCGAGACCATGATTGTGGTGATGGCGGCGGGCCTGGCTGCCAACCTGACAGCCAATCCGCTGGAATCGGTAACGACGGTGACCGTGCAAGTGGCGACATTGCTGGTGGGTGACCAGGAGTTTGACAGTGCCAAGACCCTGTCTGCATTCGCGCTGGGTATGCTGCTGTTCCTTGTTACGCTGCTGCTCAATGTCATCGCACTGAAGATCGTTCGCAAATATAGGGAACAGTATGACTGATCAACGTTCTCAGGCGGAGATTGTCCGCAACTCCCTTAAGCGCCGCTATCGAAAGGAACGCCGGTTCCGCCTATACGGCATGCTGGCGATATTCATTGCCCTTGCCTCCCTGGCTATTCTCTTTGCAGATATTATCAACAAAGGGCACACAGGGTTCGTCAAGACCACTATTACCCTGGATGTGGCTCTCGATTCCGAAATGATGTATCTGGACGATCCCACTGACGAGGATCAGCTGTCCATGGCTGACTTTGTTGCGCCAATCATTGCGGCCCTGCAGGAGCATCTTCCGGAGGCTGACAGTGCGGCCGAGAAACGAGAGTTGGGGCGATTGATCGGCACCTATGGGGCCAGCCAGATCCGGGATTTGTTGAAGGACAACCCGGAACTTCTGAATACAACCCAGACGTTCGAATTTCTGGCGCATGATCGGGTTTCGGTCTACGTCAAGCACGCGGACAACCCCCGATACAGCATCAAAGTGTCTGAACAGCAACAACGCTGGGTGGATGAACTGCTGGAAAAAGGCATTATCGACACCAGCTTCAACGATGTGCTGTTCAGTCGGGGGGACTCCAGGGAGCCCGCCAATGCGGGTATTCTCGGAGCCATTGTCGGTTCTCTGCTGACCATGCTGGTTACGCTGGCTATTGCGTTTCCGGTCGGTATCGCAGCCGCGGTTTATCTGGAGGAATTTGCGCCCCAGAACAAGATTACCGACTTCATTGAAGTCAATATCAATAACCTGGCCGCAGTTCCGTCGATCATTTTTGGTCTGCTTGGCCTCGCGGTCTTTATTGGTCTCTTCGGCATGCCACGTTCGGTCCCCGTTGTGGGCGGTATGGTATTGGCGTTGATGACGCTGCCAACCATCATCATTTCCGGAAGAGCGGCAATCAAGAGCGTGCCGCCCTCCATACGGGAGGCTGCCGAAGGTGTCGGCGCCTCCAAGATGCAGGTGGTACTCCATCACGTGATACCCCTGGCGATGCCCGGCATGCTCACCGGCTCCATCATCGGAATGGCCCAGGCGCTGGGGGAGACAGCCCCGTTGCTGTTGATCGGCATGGTGGCCTTTATCGTGGATGTGCCGGGCGGCTTTCTCGATTCAGCGACAGTGCTGCCGGTACAGATATACCTTTGGGCCAGCAGCTCCGAACAAGGCTTTGTCGAACTGGCTTCCGCCGGCATCATGGTGCTGCTCACCTTCATGATCACTATGAACGCACTGGCCATCTGGCTCCGTAAACGTCTTGAGCGTCGGTGGTAAGGAGATTATTTATGAATACTATGAATCCAACCGTAACCAGCGAAGCGGATATGCCTGAAGAAACGATTGTTCCGGTGCAGGAAGAGAGGCCGGCAGAAACCGTTATTGAGGAAGGAAAGACCGTGGGTCATCCGTTTTCGGACGATCCCAAGTTCAAACTTCGTAACGTCGAAGTGTTCTATGGCCAGGACCGGGCTATCAAGAATATCAGTCTGGATATTGGCCGTAACGAAGTCATTGCCTTTATCGGTCCGTCGGGCTGCGGTAAATCAACGTTTCTTCGGTGCCTGAACCGGATGAACGACAGTATCGACATCTGCCGGGTCAAGGGTCAGTTGGCCATTGACGACCATGATATTTACGACCCGAAGCGTGATGTTGTGGAGTTGCGGGCCAGGGTTGGAATGGTATTCCAGAAGCCTAACCCTTTCCCCAAGTCCATCTATGACAACGTAGCTTACGGTCCCCGTATTCATGGCCTGGCCAATCGTAAATCCGATCTTGACGAGATTGTTGAGAACAGTCTTCGTAAAGCCGGCCTCTGGGATGAAGCCAAGGATCGCCTCGATGCTATTGCAACCGGCATGTCAGGTGGTCAGCAACAACGTCTCTGTATCGCTCGTGCGATCGCCGTCAGCCCGGAAGTGATCCTGATGGACGAGCCCTGCTCGGCATTGGACCCCATCGCGACCGCCAAGGTGGAAGAGCTGATAGCCGAAATGTCGGAGAGCTATACTATTGTTATTGTGACTCACTCGATGCAGCAGGCGGCCCGGGTATCCCACCGCACGGCTTATTTCCACCTGGGGCATCTGGTGGAAGTGAACGAGACCAACAAGGTATTCACCTCGCCGGAACATGAGCTGACTGAATCTTACATCACCGGCCGTTTCGGCTGATTCCGGATCTGAGGAATTTTGGAGAACAACAGTATGCCTACAAAGAAGGATGACGTTTACGGGGATCACATCTCCAACAAGTTCAATGATGAACTGATGGCGCTCAAAACCGAGTTTCTGAAAATGGGCGGCATGGTTGAAGCCCAGGTCGAGAACGCCATTCAGGCTCTGATGGATGGCGACGGCAAGATGGCCGACGAAATCCGCGCCAACGACAAGAAAGTCGACCGGATGGAAGTAGAAATCGACGAAGAGGCAACCCTCATTATTGCCCGTCGTCAGCCCACCGCAAGGGATTTGCGCCTGGTAATCTCCGTCATCAAGATGGTGGCTGATCTGGAACGTGTCGGTGATGAGGCGAAAAAGATTGCCAAGCTGGCTCTCAAATTAACCGAGGAAGGCCAGGCTCCGCGCGGTTATGTAGAAGTACGCCACATCGGTGGCCACGTGCTCAGCATGCTCCACGATGCCCTGGACGCTTTTGCCCGGCTGGATTCCGAGCAGGCCTTAAGGATCATGAAGGAAGACAAACGGGTCGACGAGGAATATCAGGCAGCCGCCCGGACCTTGCTGACCTTCATGATGGAAGACACCCGCAACATCTCACGGTGCATGTCTGTGATGTGGGTGCTCCGTGCCCTGGAACGGGTGGGTGACCACGCCTGCAACATTGCCGAGAACGTGATCTTCATGGTCAAAGGCGAGGACGTTCGTCATACGCCTGTGGAAGAAGCTGAGAAAGTCGTCGGCCGCTGATCGTTTGGCCTGGGTGCTTGGTCGAGGCTGGCTAGAGGCCCTGTTCAGAACCGTGGAGGGCCAGGGATGGCCCGACCGAGCCCTACAGGGATGTACTTGCGGGCGTGTTCTGAACAGGGCCTCCAGCCAGCCGATTACACCATTGCTATCAGGCTTGTTTCATTCTGTCTGTGTAAGGCGGCCAGCCCAAAGGCTTGCCGGCCAGCACGTGCAGGTGGATATGGAACACCGTCTGCCCGGAATTTTCTCCGCAATTCATGACAACCCGATAGCCGTCGTCCGAAAACCCCTTCTCCTTGGCAATCTTCGCGGCCACCAGGTACAGATGCCCCACCAGTTCGCGATCGTCTTCGGTAATGTCGTTGATCGTTGCAATGGCCTTCTTGGGGATCACCAGGAAATGCACTGGCGCCTGGGGATTGATGTCATTGAACGCCAGGCTGATGTCGTCCTCGTAGATAATGTCGGCCGGGATTTCCCGGTTGATGATCTTGGTGAAAATCGTCTCTGACATGGTGGCTCCTTTCTGGTTTTCCTGATTGTCGTTTTCTGGTTTTAAAGCTGGTTCAGGCCTGGAATACGGGCAGTGATCTGTTTGAGAATGGCCGGCAGTTCTTCATCGATGCCCATGGCATAGCGGGCAACCCGGTTGCGGGCGAAGGGCAGGGCGCGGGCGGCGCTGAGGCCGAGGTTCCGGAGCAGGTGTACGGGCGGAATCTGATTGCTGAACAGGTGGTAGAACAGATCCATGGTCAGCATCATCCGGCGGTTGGCCGGGCGGCGTTGGTGCTCGTATTGGTTCAGCCATCTCCGGTCAGCCAAGTCGTCGCCTGCTCGCCTGGCTTCCCTGAGAACATCCTGAAGGGCCTGGGCGTCCTGGAAACCGAGGTTGACGCCCTGGCCCGCCAACGGATTGATGGTGTGGGCGGAATCGCCGGCCAGAACGACCCTGCCGGCGAAATAATGTTTGGCGTGCTGCCGGGCGATCGGGAACGAGGCCCGGGCGTCGATATGGGTCAGTAGCGGCAGGCACGAAGGGAAGGCCGACTGGATTTCGGCCATCAATTCTTTGTCGACCAGTGCCTTCAGGCGGGCCAGTTTTTCGGGCGCATCGTACCAGACCAGTGAGGCCCAGCTTTCACCCGGGTAGTCCGGGCCGGCACTGTGCAGCGGCAGGAAGGCCCGGGGGCCGGAGGGGTGGAAGCCCTGCCAGGTAATGTTTTCCACTGCCCCCTGGTAGCGCACCGAGATCACCATGGCCTGTTGGTCGTACTGGTTCCTGGTGGTGCCGATCCCGGCGAAATCCCGGACCTGGGACTGGGCACCATCAGCGCCGATCACCAGGGCTGCGGTGAGTTCGCGACCGTCATCCAGAGTTACGGTGGCCGATTCACTCGATTGGTCCAGTGCTGAAATAACGTGTCCGTGAATCAGGGTAACCAGTGGCTCCGCCTCGGCGGTCTGCCAGAGCGCCTGCTGGGTTACCGAGTTCTCGACAATATGGCCCAGATGCTGTGCGCCCAGCTCCGTTGCGTCGAATTCAACTTCACTCAGTTTCCGGGGCACGAGGTTCTGAAGTGGAGACCGGGTTTCATCCCACACGGCAAGCCGCTGGTAGGGCGTTGCCCGCATATCAAGGATGTTGCTCCACGCACCGAGGCCGCGAAGATAGCGCTCACTTCCGGCGCTCAGGGCGGATACCCGGATATCCGGGCTGGCTTGCGGGTCGAAGGCGGGCGGGAGAGCCCGATCAACAACGGCGACACTGAAGCCACTCTGGCCGAGGCCGGTGGCCAGGGCAGCACCGACCATGCCGGCGCCAACAACCACAATATCAAAGGCTTGAGTCATATCGGTTTCCTGTCTGATGCCTTCAGTTTACGCGATGACGGCGGTCAGACAAGAGATCGGGATCAAGCCGGCATAATTAAAGTGTCAGTATCCTGCCATGCCGGATATCCGTTGTTTCGCGGCGTCGTCAGGCCGGCGGCGATTTTTGATCAGCCATGCGGGCTTCTGGGTTCCCGGTTTGGTAAACCCCTGGTTCAGGACCATTGGCTGAACCATGGTGAGAAAATCCGATGTTTTCATGTGAACCGATTCGGTGTGGCTGCCGGCCGCGAAAGCCAATTCGGTCTGTTCTGTCAGAGCCTCGGCGCAGTAAACGGTCATGCCGAACAAATTGCCAAACGGTGGCATGGCGCCCACTTCACAATCCGGAAAGCGGTCCTGGAATTCCTGTTCATCGGCAAGGTCAAGAAAGTCGGTATCGAGGATCCGGGACAGCCTGTCCCAACGGATGCGCCAGGTAGCCGGCATTACCAGCATGGCCATTTTGCCATCCAGTTCGATAATCACTGTTTTGACGACGCGGTCGCCGGCAATCTTTACGTGGTGGGCCAGTTCCTGGGCGGTAAACGCAGGAGGGTGAGAGAGGCACATGTATTCCACACCTGCCTCTTCGAGGAATTCCTTCAACTGCTGTACCGGCATAGTGACAACCTCCTACCAGCAATGACAGCGTTACGGAGCCTGCGAATATTGGTTTGCCTGGCCCCGATGGCCTGGCGGGGTCAGAAAACCCCGCCATTAATGGTCAGCTTAGTTGAGGTTGCGCAGTTTGCGAGTAACCGGATGTATCAATGCGAACCGGTTCACTCGCTCTTGTAGAGATGAACATCCCGTTGCGGGAACGGGATCGTGAGGCCTTCCTTGTCAAAGGCTTTCTTAACCCGCTCGTGCATGTCCCAGTAAACCGGCCAGAGATCGTCGGTCTTGGTCCAGGGCCGGACGATGATGTTGACCGAGTTGTCGCCCAGGGAACCCACCGAAATTCTCGGCTCCGGCTCAGGCAGTACCCGTTCGTCCTCGTCCAGGAGCTGCTTGATCACAGCCCGGGCCTTGTCGATATCATCGCCATAGGCGATGCCAAAGGTCATGTCGCAACGGCGGGTGTCGTAGTAGCTGACGTTGACCAGTGTGGCGTTGGAAAGACTGCCGTTGGGAATAACGATGCGGCGATTATCGAAGGTGTCGACAATCGTGTAGAGAATGGTTATTTCCCGCACGGCGCCGAGAAATCCCTCGGCTTCGATGGTGTCGCCGACCTTGAACGGTTTGAAGATCAGGATCAGCACGCCGCCGGCGAAATTTCCGAGACTTCCCTGAAGGGCTAGACCCACCGCCAGACCGGCAGCACCAATGATGGCAATGAAGGAGGTCGTGGCAATGCCGACCATGGAAGCAACAGAAATGAACAGCAGAATCTTGAGGATCGCGCCGATCAGGCCGCAGAGGAATTTGTTAAGTGTTGGATCTTTTTTGCCCAGTTTGTTGTCGAGTACGCCGACAAACCGGGTGATAAGCCAGAGGCCGACCACCAGGGTGATGATGGCCAGCACCACTTTCGGTGCATAAGTCATAATCAGGGTCATCGCCTGATCAATAAGCTCTGAAGCGCGGCCTTCGGCTCCGAGTAGGTCTTCCATCGTGGGCTCCTGGTTCGTTGGTGTCTTTCAATAGTGTTGGATTAGTTGAGAAAATCCAGGGACAGTCGTAATTGGTTACATCTGGTTATAGCAAACAAATCTGACAGGCGTATATCGCAACGGAATTTTTTCTGGGGTAATTGCTTACGCAGCAGAGGCGTTTCTGGCCCAGTCCAGAATTGCTTCCGGGCCCCCGCGGACAAGAATTCGCCCCTCTTTCTGGCTCAGTTGGTAGTCATACATGGGGTCGTAGTAATCCTGCAGCAACGCCTGAATCCAGGCATTGTGGGTCTCTGTCCGGCCACTGGCTTCCTGTTCGGTAAGCGCCTGCTCCATCAGGTTGCGAAGCTGCTTGTGTCGCTCGCCCCCCAGTCGTTTACGAATGCGGTCAAGGGCGCTGAGCAGGTAGTCCCGGAAGTTCAGCCAGCCGGCCTCGGCGCCATCCCGGTTGACGTAATCCGCGAACATACCCTCAACATAGTCTTGGCGGATGATGGTAATGCGCTCTTCCAGCGGTTGCTCAAGGGTCATCAGGGGTGATTCGGCCATCCTTGCCCTGAGCGATTCGGGCAGCGCACAGCGACCGACCATGCGGCTCTCGTCTTCCAGGTAGACAGGGCCGCCAACGAGATGATGGGCCTTGAGCATGGCGACGGCGAGCCGGTTCTCAAAGTCAATCTGGGAGGGTTGCGGCGTAACTTGCCGCCCGAAACTGGAGCCTCGGTGGTTGGCCAGGCCTTCAAGGTCCACTGGGTTGGGGAGCTGCTTGAGAACCCGGGTCTTGCCGGTTCCAGTGCGACCGCTGAGGATTCGGAATTCGCCGGATTCAATCCGGGCTTCCAGGTTGTCGATCAGGAAGCGGCGCAGGGCCTTGTACCCGCCTTGTACCAGTGGGTAGTCAATGCCGGCATCGCGGATCCATTGCTGGGTAAGCCGGGAGCGCAGGCCGCCCCGGAAGCAGAACAGGTAGCCCTCAGGGTGGCGGGCGACAAAGCGTTTCCAGGCTTCAATGCGCTGGGCCTTGATGTCGCCCGAGACCAGTTGATGCCCCAGTTCAATGGCCTTGTCCTGGCCTTTATCCTTGTAACAGATGCCAACCCTATGGCGCTCCTCATCATTCATCAGGGGCGCATTTTCCGCATTCGGAAAGCTGCCCCGGGCGAACTCCACCGGTGCCCGGACGTCCATGAGGGGCACGTCATTGAGGAACAGGGAAAGGTAGTCGTCGGTGTCGGGTCTGCTTGCCATTTCAGCGTTTAACCGGTTGTCAGATGAAGGCGGCAGTATAGCGGAAACGTGAGTTTTCTGCTTGCCGGGCCCTGTTTCCGGCCCGGGACACCGTTACAATGACCCCTTTTTTTAGATCGGGGCTCGATTGCACATGTCAGTGGAATGCCTGAATCAGCATTTGCGTAAAACTCTCACCCAAGGCCGGGTTGCGGTTTCACGTCCTGCCGGCTGTCAGCGGATTGCTCTTTATCTGTTCGACCCGATGGTACTTGAGGGTCCGCTGTCCCATGAGGAAGCCCAGGCCGTCGTTGCCGAACCGGCCTATTGGTCGTTCTGTTGGGCCAGCGGCCAGGTGCTTGCCAGCTGGATTCTGGACAATCCCCAGTGGGTGGCGGGCAAGCGGGTTCTGGATTTTGGTTCAGGCTCCGGCATCGTGGCCGTCGCCGCAGCTCTTGCCGGTGCCAGCGAAGTGATTGCCTGTGACGTCGACCCTGCCGCCCTCAATGCGGCCCAGGCCAATGCTGAACTCAATGGCGTTTCAATTACCCTGTGCAATGACTGGGAGAGTCGACCCGATGGGCTGGATGTGGTGACCGCGGCGGATGTGCTCTACGACCCGGAGAACCGGCCATTGCTGCAGGTGTTTCGCAAGGCAGCGCCCAGGGTGCTGCTGGCGGATTCACGAATGAAGGTTCTGGGCGATAACGCGTACCGTGAGCAGACTACTGTTGAAGCCCGAACCTGGCCGGATCTGAACGAATTCGAGGAGTTTAACCGGGTGCGGATTTATCTGGCCGGGGAGTGAGTGCGCAAGGGGGCTGGCGCAAAGCAGTTTGGCCCACAAAAATAAAGGGCAACCCTGAGGTCACCCTTTGTCGGAATAGGTCGGCGCATCCATGCGCATTGGGCAACAGCCATGTTGCGAGATCCCTGAGCCACTCCGTGGTGCCGGCATCCGAGCCGGCTATCCGCATAATTATCCCTTAAGCGAGGCGTCCCTGTGTCCTTGCCTCTCCCTGCATTCCTTGCCGGGGTGCATCCAGTGCGTTATCCCTTTCCCTGTCATCCTTGATGTAAGGACTATATCAGTTGAATTTTGACAATCGTGTGAATTGTGCGTGCGCTGTAACTGGATCCAGGAGGGCTAAAAACAAAAAGATATTATTATCAATAGTTTAGGTTTTTCTGAGTATCAGCGAATGCCCCCGCGTACGTCACGTCACTGCAAGATCGCACGTGCTTGTAGGAAATATCTCACAACGATTCGGGCGAATTTCTCAGGTCCGGTTTTCCTGCCTTCGGGATGCCGGGCCAGGGGAGGAGTCCTATGGCGATTCCGGCGCCGTCTGCGACCAGGTCGGCCAGGGAAAACTCCCGGTACGGCAGGTTCGCCTGAATGACCTCAATGCCCAGACCAAAGGCCAGCAGTGCCGGTGCATACCAGATGGCCCGAAGATCCGGCCAGGCGAGACGGGTCAGGATGGTGAGCTCAACGAAGGCGACCAGGTGGTTAACCTTGTCGTTGGATGACGAGGGCACCGGGTACGGATTATTCGTTGTCGCCAGGAACCCGATGGCCAGCACGGATATCACAAAGGCTACTCGCCACAGAGCGCGATAGTTCAGCAGGCTGGTCAATTGTTGTTTCAGTGTTTCCATCGGGGAAGTCCCTGAGAGTTCCTGGGCTGTGGGAATGTTGGCAACATGATATGCTTTGCGCCCCGTCATTGTCATGGAAGCGGAGGTCCTGCCAGCGATGCTCAAAGGTAATTTTTTTCGTGGACTGGGCTATCTGGGTGAAGGTTTCCGCCTGATTCGTCAGCCCGGCTTGCGTCTGTTTGTCGTTATTCCACTTGTCATCAATATCCTGCTTTTCGGCGTGTTGTTCTTCTTTCTGGGAGAGCTTTTTGCGGGCCTGATTGCCGCCGCTATGGGCTGGCTGCCGGACTGGGCCTGGCTCCAGGCATTGGACTGGCTGTTCTGGATTCTTTATGGCGCTGTCATTCTGCTGATGCTGGCGTATGGCTTTGTGATCGTTGCCAATCTGATTGGCTCCCCATTCTATGGATATCTGGCCGAGCTGACCGAAAAACACCTGACTGGTCAGGAGGTCAACACCGACGACAGCTGGGCAACGATCATCAAGGATATCCCACGCGCGCTGTGGCGCGAGGTACAGAAAATTCTCTACTACCTGCCCCGTGCCATCGGACTGCTTGTCATCGGTCTGATCCCGGTTGTTAATCTGGTTGCAGCGGTTCTGTGGTTTCTTTTCAATAGCTGGATGATGGCGTTGCAGTATGTGGACTATCCCGCAGACAACCACAAGGTCAGTTTCCCGGCGTTGCGCCGTTTGCTGGGTGATACGCGGTTGTCGGCATTCGGCTTTGGTCTGCCAGTGGCATTGGCGGCCATGGTGCCGGTTCTGAACCTGTTTGTGGTGCCGGCGGCGGTGTGTGGGGCTACGGCTTACTGGGTGCGTGAAAACGGCGCGACCAGAAATTAATCGGTCTGGAGGTTTCTTGGATACATCGGAATTTGTTATTGGTCAGCGTTGGGTCAGCCACAGTGACACCAGCTTGGGGTTGGGTATTGTCACGGACATCTCGGGCCGAAGGGTCACCCTGGGATTCCCCGCCGCCGATGAGGAGCGCACCTACGCGATTGATAATGCGCCGCTTTCCCGCATCATTTACCAGATCGGAGAGGAAATTGAGACTTTTGAGGGTGAGCGTTACATCGTTCGCGCGGTAGAGGATCTCGGCGGCGTACTCATGTATCACGCGGATGACGGCGCTGACCTGCACGAAATCTCGGAAGTGAAACTGGCCGGTTCAGTCAATTTCTCAGCTCCGCACCAGCGCCTGTTCGCTGGCCAGTTTGACCGTAACGGTGCCTTTCGCCTGAGGTTCGCCACCCTCCAGCATATGAATCGCCTGCGTGCGTCGCCGGCCCAGGGGCTGATCGGTGCCCGAACCCAGCATCTGCCGCACCAGATCTATATCGCCCATGAGGTGGCAAAGCGTCATGCGCCGAGGGTTATGCTGGCAGACGAGGTGGGCCTCGGCAAAACCATCGAAGCAGGCCTGATCCTGCATTACCAGCTTCATACCGGGCGGGCAAAGCGCGCACTCATCGTAGTGCCGGACTCCCTTACCCATCAGTGGCTGGTGGAAATGCTCCGGCGTTTTAATCTGCGCTTCTCGATCGTCGACCAGAGCCGTTATGACGCCCTGAAAGATGAGCAAAGCGATGTTGATGCGCTGGTGAACCATATCTTCGGCGGCGATGATTCGGTCAACCCCTTTGAGAGCGACCAGTTGGTGCTTTGCAGTCTCGATTTCCTGGTGAACAGCCAGCAGGCCCGTAAGGATGCCCTCCGGGCAGACTGGGACCTGATGATTGTGGACGAGGCCCACCATCTGGCCTGGAGCCCGGAGCAAACCAGCCCCGAATACCAGATTGTGGAAGAACTCTCGGCGGTCAGTCGTGGCCTGTTGCTGCTGACAGCGACTCCCGAACAGGTCGGTGTGGCCAGTCACTTTGCCCGACTGCGGTTGCTGGACCCGGCGCGGTTCCACGACCTGGAGACATTCCGGGAGGAAGAACAGCAGTACGAAGTCATCAATAGCGTGGTACGCCGGCTGCAGGATGAAAGTTCCGATATCAGTGCAGACGATCGAAAACTGCTGCAGGCCTGGTTAGGGGAGGAACTGGACCAGTTACTGGCTGGTGATGACCCCCGCCAGTCCGTGATCGACGCCCTGCTGGATCGTCACGGCACCGGCCGGGTGCTGTTCCGTAATACCCGGGCAGCGATTCAGGGGTTCCCCGAGCGTCGTCCGACCCCTGTGCCATTGCCGTATCCTGACATGTACGAGGGACAGGTCTCCGGTCTACAGGGGCTGGCGCCAGAGGAGCTGGTGCCTGAGGAGCAATGGCTGGCGGAGGATCCCCGTGTGGCCTGGCTGGAGAAAAAACTGGCCGGCCTGCGCCCTGCCAAGGTCGTTGTCATCTGTGCCCGCGCCGAAACCGCCATGGCCCTTGAGCACTATCTCCAGCTTCGTGCCGGTATCCGCAGTGCTGCATTCCATGAGCATCTGAGCCTTCTGGAGCGCGACCGGGCCGCGGCCTATTTTGCGGATAGTGACCAGGGCGCCCAGGCGCTGATCTGTTCCGAAATCGGCAGCGAGGGCCGGAACTTCCAGTTCGCCCATCATCTGGTTCTGTTTGATCTGCCTGCCAACCCGGATCTGCTCGAACAGCGCATCGGGCGCCTGGACCGGATCGGACAGACCGAAGCCATTGATATTCATATTCCTTATCTGCAAGGGACCAGTCAGGAAGTCCAGTTCCGGTGGTTCCACGAAGGTCTGAACGCGTTTGCGGAAAGCTGCGCGGTTGGTGTGGCGGTGCAGGAGACCGTTCAGGAGCAATGGTGGAAGGCCATCGATGGTGACATCGATGCCACTGATGAGCTGGTCAGGGCCTCGGCTGAAGAATCCCGGCGTCTGAAAACGCTGCTCCAGAACGGCCGTGATGCGCTGATTGAACTCAATTCCTGCCGCCGGGATGTGGCTGAAGATCTGATCACCGCTATTGAGGAAGAGGAAAGCGAGGTCCGGGTTCGTGACTACATGATGGAGGCCTTCGACATTCTTGGTGTGGATGTGGAAGACCATGCTGATCATTCCGATATTCTCCGCCCGGGTGAGCAATATCAGGCCGGTCACGTGGCCGAGTTGCCCGAAGACGGCATAACGGTGACCTGGGACCGCCAGAATGCCCTCGAACGGGAAGATCTGGCCTTTATGAGCTGGGAACACCCGATGGTGACCGGGGTGATGGATTCGGTCACCAGTTCCGGTCTGGGCAAGGCGGCCCTGGCCAGTCTGTCAGTGAAAGCTCTGCCGGCGGGTACCCTGCTGATGGAGGCGTTGTTTACAGTGCACTGTCCCGCCCCGGATGCCCTGCAGCTGACCCGCTATCTTCCGGTTTCGCCGCTGCGACTACTGGTGGACGTGAACGGCAAGGAGTTATCCGGTGCGTTGCCCCATGATCGGTTAAACGATCTGTGTTCAAATATCCGCCGGCGCACGGCCCAGGCCATCGTGCCGCAGATTCGGCCCCAGGTTGAAACCATGGTGGATCATGTGGAACGTTTGTCCGAGCCGCATCTGGAGCCCCTGAAATCGCAGGCCCTTGACCAGTTGGCTGCCACCTTTGAACCGGAGATTCGCAGGCTGGAAGCCCTACAGAAGGTGAATCCGGCGATTCGTGAAGAGGAAATCAACTATTTCCGGGACCAGTTCGAGGCGGCCCGGGATGCCATTGGCCATGCCAGCCTCGCGCTGGAAGGCATCCGGGTGATTGTGACTGCGTAAGCCGGAGTGTGACGGCTGTAACTGGCTGACTGTGCGGCATTAGCTGGCCAGCCTTCATCTGATGCGGTACCGTCAACGTAACAAATTGTAGTTTTTACACTTCAGAACCATGGATGACAGAGAGAACCTATGATGACTTTCATTCTGTTTGTAGTGGCACTGGCCGGCCTATTGATTGTGATGCGGCGCGAGTCCGGTGCAATGTCCGCCATTGGTGTGATGGCGGTGACCGGTTTGCTCTCACTGATTTTCGCCTCTGGCTGGCTGGCGCTGGTGCTGTTTATCGGTGCCGCGGCAACCGCGGCGGCAGGTCTGCCGGGCTTTCGCCAGAGCTGGCTGACGCCCCGCATCTTTGCCATGTTCAAGAAAGTCGCGCCCAAGGTTTCGGATACCGAAAAAGTGGCTCTGGAGGCCGGTACCGTAGGCTGGGATGGCGAGCTATTCACCGGGCGTCCGGACTGGCATAGCCTGCTGATCAACCGAAATACCGGTCTGAGCGAGGAAGAACAGGCTTTCGTGGACAATCAGTGCACCCAGGCCATCTCCATGTGCAACGCCTGGGACGTGGCGGTTGAGCGTGCAGACTTGCCGAAGGAGCTGTGGGACTTCCTCAAGAAGGAAAAGTTCTTCGGCATGATTATCCCGAAGGAATTCGGTGGCCTGGAGTTCTCGGCCAAGGCCCAGACAGCCGTTTTGCAGAAGCTTGCTGCAAACGAATCACTGATGGTTTCCGTGGGTGTACCCAACTCCCTCGGCCCGGGTGAATTGCTGGTCAAATACGGAACGGACGAACAGAAGAATCACTACCTTCCACGCCTGGCCGATGGCCGCGAGATTCCCTGTTTCGGACTGACCGGCCCCCGTGCCGGGTCAGACGCAACCTCGCTGCCGGATACCGGCATCGTCTGCAAGCAGGAAGTGGATGGCAAGGAAGTGGTCGGTATCCGGCTCAATTTCGAGAAGCGCTGGATTACCCTCGCTCCCATCGCCACGGTTGTCGGCCTGGCATTCCGGATGTTTGACCCGGACGGCTTGCTGGGCGAGACCGAAGACTACGGTATTACCTGTGCCCTGATCCCGCGGGACACCAAGGGCATGGAGATCGGTCGCCGCCATTGCCCCATCGGCAGTCCGTTCCTGAACGGACCGATCAAGGGCAAGGACGTGTTTATTCCGCTGGATTACATCATCGGTGGTGTGGATATGGCGGGCCAGGGCTGGCGCATGCTGGTTGAATGCCTGTCGGTTGGCCGCTGTATCACCTTGCCCTCCGGGGCGGCTGGTGCGGCTGCCTACGCGGTCGGCACCGCGGGTGGCTTTACCCGGATCCGTCGCCAGTTCAATACACCGGTTGCCGATATGGAAGGCGTGCAGGAGCCTTTGGCCCGGATTGCCGCCAAGACCTATATCTCCCAGGCGGCGGTTAACCATACCGCCAACATGATCGACAAGGGAGAGAAGCCGGCGGTGCCGTCTGCGATCCTCAAATATCATCTGACCGAGTTCCAGCGTGGCATCCTCACCGATGCCATGGATGTTCACGGTGGCAAGACGGTAACCCTCGGCCCCCGTAACTATCTGGGCATCGGTTACAGCGGCGCCGCGGTTTCGATTACCGTTGAGGGTGCCAACATCATGACCCGCAGCCTGATGATCTTCGGCCAGGGTGCGATCCGCTGCCATCCGTATGTACTCAAGGAGCTGGCGGCTAAAGATAACGATGACATCAACGCCTTTGACGACGCCTTCTTCGGCCATGCCGGCCTGATCTTCGGCAACGCTGCCCGCGCCTTCACCCAGGCGCTGGGCCTTGGCCTGGCGGATGTCCCGTTCGACAGTGCCAGCCGGAAGTACGCTCAGGCGGTTGCCCGTTTCAGTGCGGCGTTCGGCCTGTGCTCCGATGCAGCCATGACCACCCTGGGCAGCGAGCTGAAAATGCGCGAGCTGATTTCCGCGCGCCTGGGCGATATGCTGTCCAATCTGTACCTCGCATCCATGGTGCTCAAGAACTGGCATGAGACTCAGCCGGTGGAGGGCGAGAAGGAAGTCATGGAGTACAGCCTGGGCCTGCTGATGCATCGCACTGAAAACGCGCTGGATGAGTTCCTGCAGAACCTGCCCAACCGCGCCGTGGCGTTGGTGTTGCGTGCCGTTACCATGCCGCTCGGTCGCCGCTGGGGTGGCCCCCAGGACGAACTGACCCGTAAACTGGCACGCGCCATCTCAACCGATACGCCGATTCGCAACAAGCTGATCGCCAGTGTATGGACCACCGACGGCGAAGGTACCGTGGAGAACCCGGTTGCCCGGTATAACGGTCTGTTGAAAGACTATGACAAGGCCGAGCAGCTCTACCGGAAGGTCACCAAGGCCTACGCCAAGGGTGAACTCCCAATGACGGCACTGCATCCCGAAGAGCGGTTTGAAGCGGCCCTTGAGGCAGGCGTTTACACCAAAGAAGAGGCGGACTTCATGCGCCAGTATGAAACCGTGGTGCTGGAAATGCTGACCGTGGACGACTTCCCGTTTGATGCCTTTGCGCACAACAAGGAGTCTGTGATTGACCACAACCCTGCCTGATCGGAGGCTGCTCTGACATGTGGTTGTCTTTTCTTGCAGTGAGTGTTGGCGCCGTGATCGGCGCCAACCTTCGTTGGGCCCTGGGGTTGTGGCTCAATACCACCTATCATGCAATTCCTTACGGAACGCTGGCAGCCAACCTCAGCGGCGGCTGGCTAATCGGGCTGCTGATCGGTTATTTCAGTCATGGCAGCACGCTGGCACCGGAGTGGCGGTTGTTTGCCATTACCGGGCTATGTGGCGCGTTGACCACGTTTTCTACCTTCTCCCTCGAGATGTTTGCCGCCATCCAGGAAGGCAAATGGGCCATGGCCATTACCGGCATTCTGGCTCACGTTGTCGGCTCCATCCTTATGACTGCATTGGGAATTTATACCTTCGGCCTGGTGAAGGGCTGATGGGTATCACTACCTACATTTTTTCTTGAAAATACCCTTGGCAAGCCCCGGATTCAGGAGTAGAGTTAAAAACGTAGGAAAGATTCAGTAAAGCATTTCATGAATAAGACGTACTCCGCAGTTAGTAGTGACCGTCCTGTTTTTGATTCCGCGAGTTCTGTATTTCCGTAAAACGTCGACCTTGCACCACGAAGGTGTGTGGCGGCAGATAATATGATTGATTTCAGGAAGTTTAAGTATGTCTACTACTACCGGTACTGTTAAGTTCTTCAACGAAGCAAAGGGCTTTGGCTTTATCACTCGTGAAGGCGGCCCGGACGTTTTTGTTCACTACAGCGCTATTCAGGGCAGCGGTTTCAAAACTCTGGCAGAAGGCCAGCAGGTTGAGTTCACCGTTACCCAGGGCCAGAAAGGCCCTCAGGCGGAGAATGTTGTTCCCCTGTAATCCTTGATGGATTCTGGAATAACCGCCAAAAAGGCAGCTTCGGCTGCCTTTTTTTGTGGACGAGCCCACGAAAAACCCGGCGAAATCGCCGGGTTCCAGGCTTCAAATGTTACGCCGGTACGTTACTGGGCGAAAATCTCCTCATAAAACCGCATGGAGCCCTCCCAGGAGCGGGTGGCGGCCTCTTCATCATAGCCAATCGGCAGGCCAAATTCTTCGGCGACCTTGTCTGCGCCAGGATTGGTGAACGAGTGCAGTACCCCGGGGAAAGTCACCAGCGTGAGGTCGACTTGCGCGTCCTGCATTTCCTTGACCAGAGTTGCGACCTGCTCGGAGGGAACCATCTTGTCGGCACCACCGGTGTACACTTGAACCCGTGCCTTCACCATGCCGGGCTCGGCGGTTATCGGGCTGCCAAGAGCGCCATGAAGGCTGACAACGCCATCCAGATCCACGCCCATCCTGGCCATGTTCAGAACGACAGCGCCGCCAAAGCAATAGCCCTGGGCGGCAATTCGTGAACCATCAACGCTTTCATGGCTCTGCAGGATCTCCATCGCTTTCATGAAGCGGGCTTTGACCTGATCCATGTCCTTGGTGGCTTCCTGCATGAACTTCTGGGCGGTATCCGGATGGTCCGCATGTTTGCCGGAGCCATACATGTCCAGGGCAAACGCAGTGTAGCCTGCCGCAGCAAGCCTCTCTGCCTGCTCACGGGCGAACTCGTTATGGCCCCACCATTCGTGAACCACCAGAACACCGGGGCGTTTCTGCTCGAACTCATCGTCCCAGGCCATGTAACCGGTGAAGGTGGTATCACCGACCTTGTATTCGATGGTTTTGGTCTGCATTTCTGCCAATGCCTGAGTGCTTGTGAGAGTAAGTGACAGGGTTGCGGCTGCAGCCGCTTTTCTCAGAGTAATCATGATGTCTCCTGCTCCTTGGGGGTCGGATTGTTTTTGTCCAGGGTTTTACGCCTGGAACCGGTAAACCGATGCAATCAGTTGCCAAACCAGTATAGGTCCTTTTGACTACACTTCATGCAGACATTCACAAATTGGCGGATGCTTTGGAGGCAGTGCATGAAAATCGGTGTGCCGAAGGAAGTCAAGAATCGTGAATACCGGGTTGGCATGACGCCGGCTGCGGTTCATGAACTTTGTGGCCATGACCATGAGGTTTTTGTCGAGACCGGGGCCGGCATTGCGATCGGATTTTCAGATGACGATTACCGACAGGCCGGGGCCAGGATTCTGGATACCGGAAAGGAGGTCTTCGATACGGCGGAACTGATCGTCAAGGTGAAGGAGCCCCAGGCCGAAGAACGGGCGATGCTGCGACCGGATCACACGCTGTTCACCTACCTTCATCTGGCCCCGGACAAGCCACAAACCGATGATCTGGTGAAATCCGGCGCCACCTGCATTGCCTATGAAACCGTAACCGACCACGCCGGCCATTTACCCTTGCTGGCCCCCATGTCGGAAGTGGCTGGCCGGATGTCGATTCAGGCCGGGGCCCACTGCCTGGAAAAGGCCATGGGAGGGCGGGGTGTACTGCTGGGTGGCGTGCCCGGGGTCAGCCCCGCACGGGTAGCGGTCGTAGGTGGAGGCGTGGTTGGCCAGAATGCCGTGGCCATGGCCGTCGGGCTCGGTGCCCAGGTCACGGTGCTGGACCGCAACATGGAGGTGTTGCGGCATCTGGATCATCTCTATGGCAACCGGATAACCACTCTGTTTTCTACCGCCCAGACCCTGGATCAGGCGGTGACGGAATCGGATCTGGTTATTGGCAGTGTTCTTATTCCCGGTGCCTCGGCACCGAAGCTTATAACCCGGGACATGATCCGGCGAATGCCGGAAGGTAGCGTGATCGTGGATGTGGCCATTGATCAGGGAGGCTGTGCCGAAACCTCCAGGGCAACAACCCACGATGATCCCACGTATATTGTTGATGGTGTGGTACATTACTGCGTGGCTAATATGCCCGGTGCCGTGGCGCGTACGTCGACACTGGCCCTGAATAATGTGACCCTGCCGTTCGTAGCGGCGCTGGCCAACAAGGGCCCGGACCGGGCAATGAAGGAAGATCCGCACCTGAGGGCCGGGCTCAATGTAGCTGCAGGCAAGGTGACCTACAGGGAAGTGGCGGAAGCTACCGGGCACCCATACACAAACCCTGAATCCCTGTTGGGATCCTGAGCGGGAAACACTCGGAGAAACCATGAAACTGATCGGCTCCACCACCTCGCCTTACGTCAGGCGCATCCGGATTCTGCTGGATGAAGAGCGCTATGAATTTCTGAATCTCGACATCTATGGTGAAGACAGGGACGAATTAAGACGTAACAACCCGACCCTGAAAATCCCGGTTCTCGAAGACGAAGGCCAGGAAATCTACGATTCCCGGATAATCGCCCGCTACATCAGTGCCAAGCAGGGCAGGGATCCGCTGACCTGGGATCAACAGAACCAGCTGACCATGATCGACGGTGCCAATGATTCTGCGGTTACCATGCTGCTGTCAGAGCGTTCGGGGATTGATACCAGCCAGGACCTGATGTTCTACAACCTCCAGCGTGAGCGGATCATGACCACGCTGCGTACTCTGGCGGCGATGGTGGAAGATGGTCAGTTCGAGACCTGGAATTACCCGGCGATCTGCCTCTATTGCATGGTGGACTGGCTGGATTTCCGTGATCTTGTGGATTTCACAGGCGTGGAAAGCCTCCTGGCGTTCCGCGACAGCCGCAAGGACTATCCCTGGGTCGCCGAGACCGACCCCCGCAATTCCTGATGACTGGCGGCCGGTTCTTGCCGGTCGCACTTATTTGAATTCAGGATTACGAACACTTTTTGACCGGTTCCCCTTTCCACTCTTCCATTCTTGACTATAGTTAATTTCAAGAAACGGTTGCTGATCCGACAGTTTCCGGATTCCGTATTTCACAATACCAACAACAGAAAAAAGGGGGGTTGTCCATGCTCCTGTCACACGCGTTCGGTCTCTTCACCCATCCTGATGAAGAGTGGTCTTCCATTCAAAAAGAACATGAAACGCCACGCCGGGTCTATGTTGCCTATGTCGTTGTTCTGGCAGCTATTGCACCAATCTGCGCCTACATCTCGACGGCATATTTTGGCTGGACGGTGGGTAATGAGCGCTTGATCAAGCTGACGGAAATCAGCGCGTTGCAACTCAGTGTGCTGACCTATCTGGCGATGCTCATTGGTGTATTTGCCCTGGGTTTTGCCATCAACTGGATGGCGAAAACCTACGGCGCCAAGGAGGAGCACGTGCCCTCCAATGCAATTGCGCTGGCGGCCTATTCCTGTACACCGCTGTTCCTGGCAGGCTTTGCTCTGCTGTATCCGGTCCCCTGGTTCAACGCTATCGTGTTCCTTATCGCGGCCGCCTATGGCGCCTGGCTCATGTATAACGGTCTTCCGATTGTCATGGGTATCGAAAAGGAGCGGGCGGTTATGTACGTCGGCGCATTGCTCACCGTAGCCCTGGTCATTCTGGTTTCCACCCGGGTTGGTTCAGTGATTATCTGGAACCTCGGTGTAGGGCCGGTCTTCATCAGCGGATAGATTCGCTGTAATCAAGTCATAACAAGGAAAAGGGGAGCTGAATGCTCCCCTTTTCCTTGGTTTGGGCTTATCCGCGGTGATTGTCGCGATTTGCCATCCCTCTGTCGTAATTTGGCAATGCGTTCTTAACGAAGCCCGACTAGGTTCTTCTGTTGGAGTAGTAACGGCGCGGACCGCAAGAAGCCGATGCTGCAAAGGACGAACGCAGGGGATGACATTACAATGAAACGACTGACACGAAGGGATTTTCTGAAAGCATCGGCCATGGGCATGGGTGCGGTTGTGATTTCTACCGGCCTGGCCGGCTGTGTGCTGGACAGCTCCGATGAGCGGACCATCAGTTTCACCCACGGTGTGGCAAGTGGTGACCCACTTGCCGACGGCGTCGTGTTGTGGACTCGCGCCGTGCCAGAGAAGGGCCAGGATCGCCCGGTTGGGGTGGCATGGGAAGTGGCCACAGATGAGGCCTTTGAGTACCTTGTCCATTCAGGTACGGCAGAAGCAGCAAAGGCCCATGACTTTACCGTCAAGGTGGATGTCCGGGGGTTGGCGCCCGGGCAGACCTACTATTACCGTTTCAAGACCACCGACAGTGGCTCCCCGGTCGGCATGACCCGAACCCTGCCGGAAGGTAGTGTCGAGTCTGTGCGCCTGGCAGTGGTGTCCTGTTCCAATTATCCGGCCGGTTACTTCAATGTGTACCGTGAGGTCAGCAAGCAGAGCGATCTCGATGCGGTGGTGCATCTGGGTGACTACATTTACGAATACAGCTCCGAGAGCAGCAGTTACGCGGCCGGTGATGCCGCCGCACTGGGCCGAACCTTTCCGGAAAACAACAACCTGGAACTGATTGAACTGGCGGATTACCGACGGCGCTATGCCATCTATCGGGCTGACGAGGATCTTCAGTTCCTGCACGCCAGGGTGCCGTTCATAGTGGTCTGGGATGACCATGAAGTGGCCAACGACACCTGGAAGGAAGGTGCCGAGAATCACGATGACGGGGAAGGGGATTTTGCCGAGCGCAAACTCAGTGCCCTGAAGGCCTATTTTGAATGGATGCCAATCCGTCCGGTGATTGAGGGCAGCGACGAGGCTATTTTCCGTACTTTCCGGTTCGGAAATCTTGTGGACCTGCATATGTTGGATACCCGCATCATCGGCCGGGATCAGCAACTGGACTACATGGATTACTTCACTGGAGAAGGACTGGATGCAGCCCGGTTTACTGCCGATGTGGGCAGCCAGAACCGCACTCTGCTTGGTGCTGAGCAGCTGCTCTGGCTGCAGGCTTCCCTGAATTATTCCAGTGCCACCTGGCAGGTGCTGGGCCAGCAGGTACTGATGGGCAGGATGAATCTGCCCGCCGAACTGCTGGTGGCGATTGCGACCGAACAGTTTGAAGGGTTGCCGGCGAATCTGGCTGAGCTCGCCCAGCTCAAGGCCCGGGCTTTGCAGGGTGATCCGAGCCTGACTGCCACGGAGCTGGCGCGGATTACCACGGTTGCGCCCTACAATCTTGATGCCTGGGACGGCTATCAATACGAGCGGGAAGTGGTGCTGGGTACCGTCAAGGCCCTCGACAAGAATCTGGTGGTGCTGGCCGGTGATACCCACAACGCCTGGGCCAATAACCTGAAAGACAGGAACGGTGATCAGATTGGTGTGGAATTCGCCACTTCCTCTGTCACCTCACCGGGCCTCGAAGAGTATCTGGGCATACCCAACGAAATGATTCAGGGCGCGGAACAGGCCATCGGTCTTCTGGTGGATGATCTGGATTACCTGAACGTGAATCAGCGGGGTTATATGGTGGTGTCCTTTACCCCGGAAGAGGCGAGGGCGGACTGGTATTTCGTGGATACCATCAAGTCACGGGGTTATCAGATTGATGCTTCGCGAACCTCATCCCGCAGGGTATTGCCAGGGCAGGGCAATCGCACCGTTGAAAACGTAGCCACGGGGTAAAGAAACAGCCCTTACCGTTAGCTATCCTGTCCTTGATGCAGCGCAAGCCACCCCGGGTCCGTCCCGGGGTTTAATGGTGGTATCACGGGGACAGGGAGAAATGACGGCATGGCAGAGTCCGAAGAGCGGAACAACGGCGAGCCGCACCAGCAGACCACAGAATGGCATGTTCTTGGGCCGGTGTCCGTCAGGGAACAACTGGAGGCAAGGGCTCCCCTGTCTGCCGAGGAAGCTCAGAATCGCCTGACCCAGTATGGTCCCAATGCCCTGCCAGAAGCCCGCGCAAAGGGGCCGTGGGCCCGGCTGGGCCGGCAGCTCAGGAATTTTCTGATCTATGTGCTGGCGATGGCTGCCGTGATTACGGCCAGCCTCGGCCACTGGGTAGACGCCGGGGTGATCATGGCGGTCGTCGTTCTTCAGACCCTGGTGGGCTTTATCCAGGAGGGAAAAGCCGAGCAGGCTTTGTCGGCCATCCGCCACATGCTGGCTCCCAAGGCCCGGGTGGTAAGGGCCGATGGCCAGCACCAGATCGACGCAGCCGGGCTGGTTCCGGGTGACACCGTTCTGCTGGAGCCTGGCGACCGGGTTCCCGCCGACCTTCGTCTGGAAAAGTCCCACAACCTGAAAATCGACGAAGCCATTCTCACCGGCGAATCCGAGGCTGTCGATAAATCGACTGAGGCGGTTACTTCGGATGCTGCGCTTGGGGACCAGGCCGGTATGGCTTTCTCGGGCACCATGGTTGCCACCGGGACCGGTAGGGGCATCGTGGTCCGAACCGGGGCCGATACTGAAATCGGCCGCATATCCGGGTTGCTCGCCCAGACCACAACCCTGAAAACACCATTGCTGGAACAGATGGACAAGTTCGCCCGTATTTTGTCCATTATTGTCATCGTTGCCGGCATTGCGATTTTCTTTGGCGGACTTTGGTTCAGCGGCTTACCGTTCCGGGAACTGTTCATGGCCGTGGTGGGGCTTACGGTTGCAGCCATTCCCGAAGGCCTGCCCGCGATCCTCACCATTACCCTGGCTATCGGCGTACGCCAGATGGCCCGCCGAAAAGCGGTGGTCCGGCGAATGCCGGTGATCGAGACGCTCGGCGCCGTCTCGGTGATCTGCTCTGATAAAACGGGAACCCTGACCCGTAACGAAATGATGGTAACCCGGGCAGTGTTGTCTGGTGCCCGGCTGGAGGTGACCGGGGAAGGGTACGATTTTGATGGCGCGGTGAACGGTGACAGCGGCCAGTTGGCGGAGTCGCCCCAGCTGGGCGAGCTGGCACGGGCAGCGGCGCTGTGCAACGACGCCCATGTGCACCACGATTCCGGCCGGGTCCGTATCAATGGCGATCCGATGGAAGCCGCGCTCTCGGTGTTTGCCCGTAAAGCCGGATTTGATGTGGAAAGCGGAGCCACCCACTGGCCCCGGAAAGACGAAATCCCCTTCGATACCCAGAATCGCTTTATGGCCACACTGAACCACGATCATCATGGCCACAGTGTTATCTACCTCAAGGGTGCGCCGGAACGTATTCTCGAGATGTGTGCCAGCGAGGTTGCCGAGTCCGGTGAGACCACGGCCCTGAACCGGGCGTTTTGGGATCAGGTGATTACCGAGATGGCATCCGAGGGGCTCAGGGTGCTCGCTCTGGCCCGTAAACCTGCGGAGCAGGGTTTCACGGAGCTGGCCATCGAAGATCTGGAGGAGGGCGCGGAGCTGCTCGGTCTGGTCGGATTACTGGATCCGCCCCGGCAGGAGGCAATCCGGGCCATAGCCGACTGCCACGACGCTGGAATCCGGGTCAAGATGATCACCGGAGACCATGGGGTAACAGCCGGGGCGATTGCCCGGAAGCTGGGGCTGAAAAATACCAAGCGGGTGCTGACAGGCAAGGAACTGGACCATCTCGATGATGATCAGCTACGTGACCTTGTAGGCGACGTGGATGTTTTCGCCCGCACCAGTCCTGAACACAAGCTGAGACTGGTGAAAGCACTTCAGGCCTTACATGGTGTGGTTGCCATGACCGGCGACGGAGTAAATGACGCGCCTGCTCTGAAACGGGCGGATGTGGGAATTGCCATGGGAGTCAAGGGGTCCGAAGCGGCCCGGGAGGCATCTTCGGTGGTGTTGCTGGATGATAACTTTGCCAGCATTGCCGCAGCCGTGCGCGAGGGCAGGACCGTTTACACCAACCTGAAAAAAGGCATTGCCTTCATGCTGCCGATCAATGGTGGCGAATCCATCAGCCTGATCACCGCCCTGCTTCTGGGGTTGACCCTGCCGATCTCCGCCCTGCAGATTCTCTGGGTCAACATGGTCAGCTCTGTTGTTCTGGCCATGACCCTGGCGTTCGAGCCGGCGGAGCCGGATGTCATGAAGCATCCGCCCCGGGCCCGGGATGAATCCCTGCTTCGGGGGTTCGTAGTCTGGCGGGTGGCCTTTGTTTCGCTGCTTTTCCTTGTGGGCATCTTCGCGGCCTGGTACTGGGCCATGCACCATTATGGCAGTGAAACCACGGCCCGCACTCTGGCGGTCAACACACTGGTGGCCATGGAGATGTTTTACCTGTTTGCGGTGCGGTACCTGGACAGCGCCTCGATTACCCTGCGCGGTGTTCTGGGCACGCCGATTGTGTTACTGGCAGTGGCAGCCGTGATTGCATTGCAATTGCTGTTCACCTATCTGCCGTGGTTCAACCGTACCTTTGGCAGCGAGGCGTTGAGCCTCGATATGCTTGCCTTTGCAGCCGGATCCGGCGTAGCTCTTCTGGTGATTCTGGAGCTTGAGACCGCGTTGAGAAAACGCCTGCTCAGGGCAGGCCCCGGGTAATCACGGCAGGGTCCCCCCGGCCTTCCACTGCAGCCAGTTCGGCACTGGACAGCCACTCACCGGGCGGCTTGTCCATAACGCTGGCGCAGGCGGCCAGGGTATGGCCCCAGGAGCAGCCATTGGCGAACAGCATGCCTGCCTCATTCAAGGTGCCGCCCCGGTTGATGTAGCCAAGAACACGTGTTCGCGAAGGCTCAGGGAACAGGGGATACAGATGCCCGCGGAATACTTCCGGGCGCATGTGGGTAAGGGCGACCCGGCAATGAATGCGGTGGGGGAATAACCGCTCGCGTTCAAATTCAGATAGGCAGGTCCGGGCTTCCATGGTGTCCCGTGGCTGGCGGAACCGCCCGGGCTCCTGAATGTAGACCAGCCTGAACGGTGTGCCGGTTTCCCGAAGGCGCTCGCAAGCCCGTATAGCTTCAGACAACTGGTAGGCGCCGTTGGCCATCAGGAGCAGCGGCTCGCCGGCAGAAGTGTCCTCGTCCACCACCAGGGCGCCGTGCCTGGCCAGCAAGTCGGCTTCCCGGGTGTCAAAGACGCAGGGCCGTTCCCGCTTCGGGATCACCATGCAGCTTATTCTGCCCCGCTCGCTGAACACCGATGGCAGTGAGGCGAGTGTGCTGTTGTAGTCCGCGGGAAACAGAACCCGCGAAACGTCGTTCATTTCCCCCAACAGGCTCTCGCAGAAGGTGGTGTCCTGATGGGATTGCTCGTTCTTGCCGTTTTCCCAGGTGTGGGACGTCGCGATCACGGGCAGGCCAAGCCAGCGCGGGGGCCGACCAACCTCTTTCTGGTGCCGGGCAAAGATCAGTTCCTGGCGAATGGCCCCGAGCATTTTCACACAGAAGGCTTCGTAACTGGCTACCAGGTTCAGCCCGGCCTTGTTGGCCAGACAGGCGGACACCACAGCCTCCTCGTTGAGGGCGGTGATGATCTGGCCGTGAACCGACTCCTGATCATTTTCCGGATCGTTGACCCGGTGTTTCAGATCCTCCAGCACACCGCCAAGCCGGTTGCTCGCCAGCTCGTCCGGGTTGCCCACTCTGGCTCTGAGGCCAGGATTCTCTGCCACCAGCGCCCGGAAAAAGTCATCCACCGCCTTCATGGGAGAGGTGCGATCCGTGTCGGCTGGCAGCTTTGGAATCACCGGGTCCGGCGGGTTGCGGGTTGCCAGGGCGTGATCCCGTTCCAGCGGGCGGACCTGCTGTGGGTGCTGATTCAGCCGGGTCATGCAGTTTTGAAGTTCATCCGGTGCCACCCATAAACGGGCCGCGTGTTCATTGAACAACTCCCGGGCACGGGCATCCATACGGGGGTTTCCTGGAAGCGGCAGGTTGTGGGCGGCATTGCTGCCGGCCCCGTAAAACCCGTAGCCCTTGACCGTTTCCGCGATGCCGTAGGGCACCCGAACCGGGTAGCCACTTTCACCTCTCAGCGCCGCCTCGCCATTGGCGGCAAGTGCCTGTTCCATCTCGTAGATGGCGCATACAAACGCAGCAGGGTCCCGGCCATCAAACCGGAAGGGCACGAAGCCGCGGTGTTCCAGGTGCGCCTCAAAGCGCTCAAGGCCAGCGCGGGTCCCCAGCTCGGTGCGCTGCTCAATGCGACGGCCATTGGCAATCATCACCGGCATTACGGCGCCGCAGTCCTCTGCCCGCCACCAGCGGGGAATCCAGTCGCTGCCCTTCTGTTCTTCGGCGGCACCGTCAGACAGGAACGCGACCAGAGACTCTCCGGGTAGCGGCATGTGGGCATACTGAAGCTCGGCGAATCCCAGGTAGCCGCCTTCCAGAATGCCGCCGGCCGTGTGCGGATTAACATGGCTCCCCAGGGGCGCAGCCATGGTTCCATCCGGGTTCTGCCGGTAGCTGTAGAAATCGGCCACCAGAGCCGAGAGTCCGTCCGGGCCGCGATAGCGCTCCTTCTGTTCCGGGTGCAGGTTGCCGGTAAGCACATTCAGGGCTTCCACCGCGGCCACGCAGTGGCCCTGACCCATCAGCCAGCTTCGGGTGCGCCCGGTCAGGTTGTTCAGTGCCAGATAGGCAGCATAGGCGGGCACCATATTCAGGGCGCCGCCGGTATGGCCTTCCGGGTTGGTCTTGAAATCCTGGGAGGCCAGTGGTTGCCCGGAGACATCCACCCGCC
The DNA here is from genome assembly GCF_002744735.1 of Marinobacter guineae. Lineage (GTDB taxonomy): Bacteria > Pseudomonadota > Gammaproteobacteria > Pseudomonadales > Oleiphilaceae > Marinobacter > Marinobacter guineae. The sequence continues at coordinate 1,114,635 of NZ_KZ319340.1, forward strand.
GGGCATAGGTCATATGCACCACCAGCCACAGCCCGGCACTGGTCAGACGGTCCAGGTCCGCAAGCTGGCAATAGACCGCTGCCGCATCGGGCTGATGTCCGGCGGCGACAAGGTGCTCTGCGAGGACCCGTACCCGCTGTCGGGTTTCCTCTCCATGATGGACAACGCCATAACCGTCGCACCAGCGCCGGTAATCCGGGCAGTCCGAAGCGGTGTTATCCACCGGTGCTGGTGGAATTGGTGATGGCATGTTGTGTCTCCATGGCTCCAGTGTGTCAGAGGATTGTAAAACCACCTCTGAAGGCAGCTATTGATGCAGGTCATTCGGAAATACATCTTTTTGGCGCCGATGCACGGAGGAGCAGGCGAGGGGAAGGCCTTGCCAAAATCGTGCGGAGCCATGGATGGCGGAGCCGAGCGTACAGGGAGGTATTTACAGCGTATTTTGGCAAGGCCTTCCCCTCGCCTGCGTGCGGTCATGCCGGTTGCCCGTTGCCGATGACGGCTGTTTCTGCGAGTCTGAAGAAAACTGGCACTAACATAGGAGACTCCCGTGACTCAGGACACGACTCAGGATAAACGCCGTCGTTATTCTTCGCCCGTGGTGGACGGCATTGGCAAATCCGCCAGTCGCGCCATGCTGCGGGCGGTGGGGTTTACCGATGAGGATTTCAGGAAGCCCCAGATCGGTATCGCCTCAACATGGAGCAACCTGACGCCCTGCAATATGCACATCAACCAGTTGGCCGAGGAATCTGCCGCTGGAGCTGATGAGGCTGGCGGAAAGTCCCTGATCTTCAACACGATCACGGTCTCCGATGGCATTGCCAACGGTACCGAGGGCATGAAGTATTCCCTGGTATCCCGGGAGGTGATCGCGGATTCCATTGAAACCGTGGCTGGCTGTGAAGGTTTTGATGGCCTGGTGGCGATCGGTGGCTGTGACAAGAATATGCCCGGCTGCATGATGGGGCTGGCGCGTCTGAACCGGCCTTCTGTGTTTGTCTATGGCGGGACGATCATGCCCGGTGAGAATCACACCGATATCATCTCGGTGTTCGAGGCGGTCGGAGCCCACGCCCGGGGGGATCTGGATCTGATCGAGGTTAAACAGATTGAAGAGACCGCCATTCCCGGGCCGGGTTCCTGTGGTGGCATGTACACCGCCAATACCATGGCATCAGCCATTGAGGCCATGGGGATGAGTCTGCCTGGCAGCTCTGCACAGAACGCGGTTTCCGATACCAAGGCGGCGGATTGCCGGGGCGCAGGCGCAGCGGTTCTGAATCTGCTGGAGAAAGACATCAAGCCCAGTGACATCATGACCAGGAAAGCCTTCGAGAATGCGATCACTGTGGTTATTGCTCTGGGCGGCTCCACTAACGCGGTTCTGCATCTTCTGGCCATGGCGAGCACGGTGGGTGTGGATCTTGAACTGGAAGATTTCGTGGAAATTGGCAAGCAGGTGCCGGTGCTGGCGGATCTTCGCCCCAGCGGGCATTACATGATGTCGGAACTGGTGGCGATCGGCGGTATTCAGCCCCTGATGAAGATGCTGCTGGATCGCGGGTTGCTCCATGGTGACTGTCTGACGGTCACCGGCCAGACGCTGGCGGAAAATCTGGCAGACGTTGCGCCTTATCCGGAAGGGCAGGACATCATTCATGCCTTCGACAACCCGATCAAGGCGGACAGTCATCTGCGCATTCTGTTCGGAAACCTGGCGCCGACCGGGGCGGTAGCCAAGATCACCGGCAAGGAAGGCACCCACTTCACAGGCCGGGCCCGGGTGTTCCATTCCGAGGAAGAGGCCCAGGAGCGGATTCTTGACGGCACGGTGGTGGCCGGTGATGTGCTGGTTATCCGCTATGAAGGTCCCAAGGGTGGTCCGGGCATGCGGGAAATGCTCAGCCCCACGTCGGCAATCATGGGCAAGGGGTTGGGCAGCGAGGTGGCGCTGATCACCGACGGGCGTTTCTCCGGCGGCAGCCACGGGTTCGTGGTCGGCCATATCACCCCCGAGGCAGCAGAGGGTGGTCCCATTGCGCTGGTGGAAGATGGTGACACCATCACCATCGATGCCGTCAGCAACCGGATCGAGCTGGATGTGTCAGATCAAGAGCTGGAACAGCGCCGGCAAGCATGGCGGGAGCCGGCGCCGCGGTTCACACGGGGCGTGCTGGCGAAATATGCCCGTACGGTGAGTTCGGCGTCCAAAGGCGCCATTACCGATCTGCCATGAGCTGATGATGCTGGCAAATCGCTGGTACAATTCCGCCCTGGTGCGGCAGTTTCTGCCCGGATAGAAAACAAGAGAAGAGGCTTTGACGCATGCATAACCGGAGCATGGCCATTTGTTGGGTGTTTTTGCTGGCCCTGGTGCCCCTGGCTTTACCGGCCCATCAGCAGGATTCTTCCCCGAATACATCCACCGCCGAGAAGCAGGAGGCGGGTCCCAACCTGGCGTCTGTTAATGCGGCAGTTGCGGTTGCCGGTGAAAATGAGCTGGTATTTGGCAAGAACGCGAATCGTTCGGTGCCCATTGCCTCTGTGACCAAGGTGATGACGGCACTGGTGGTTCTCGAATCCGGGGAGTCTCTGGATGAATGGCTGACTTTTCACAAGCGCCATACCCCCGCGGCCGCCAACGCCTACAGCCGGATCCGCATTGACTCGCAGATGCGCCGTTCAGACGTTTTGCGGATCGCGCTGATGTCGTCGGAGAATTTTGCGGCCTACACTCTGGCCCGCAGTCACCCGGGCGGTTTTGATGCGTTCATCGAGTCGATGAACGCCAAGGCCCGGGAGCTGGGCATGGCCGGCACCCATTTTGTGGACCCGACCGGGCTGTCAGCCGACAATGTTTCCACCGCGTCGGATCTGGTCAAGCTGGTGAATGCGGCAGCGGCTTATCCTGAGATCCGGGAATACACCACTACCGAATACTTCCGGGCCAGGTTCCGGAACCCCCGTTACAGCCTGTCGTTCGGCAATACCAATGCTCTGGTGCACAGGGACAGCTGGGGCGTTGCCCTGAGCAAGACCGGCTATCTCTCCGAAGCCGGGCGGTGTCTGGTGATGATTTCGCAAATGAATGGTAAGAAAGTGGTCACCGTTTTGCTGGACTCCCTGGGAACACGGTCGCCCATGGGCGATGCCGGGCGGATCAAACGCTGGCTGGACACTGGGGCCCGAGGGTCGGTGGCGGCAGCCGCGAGGCGTTACGAACGGGAAAGGAACGCGTCCTATGCGACCGCTGGCAACAATACGGTCAGTGTGAACTGACCTTCGAGGAATCACGGTATGATCCAGATCTTCACCACCGGCGGCACCATCGACAAGGTTTACTTCGACGCCAACAGCGAGTTCGAGGTGGGCCATACCCTGCTGCCGGAGCTTTTGTCCGAGTCCAACATCCATGAGGGTTATCGTCTGCGGGAATTGATGCGCAAGGACAGCCTGGAAATGAACGACGCGGATCGGCAGCTGGTGCTGGAAGCTGCGACAGAATGCGACTGTGACCGTATCATCATAACCCACGGCACCGACACCATGGCCGATACCGCGTCGGTGTTGGCTGACCTGAAGGACAAGGCGATTGTGCTGACCGGTGCCATGCAGCCAGCTCGCATGCGCCGGACCGACGCAGTTTTCAATGTCGGTTTTGCCTGGGCGGCGGTGCAACTGCTGCCGCCCGGTGTCTACATTGCCATGAATGGTGAAGTGTTCGAGGCCGGTGCCGTCCGGAAGAATCTGAAAGCCCAGCGTTTCGAGCGCACCTGAGCTTAACCGAGACTGTTTTTCTCTGCGCTGGTCAGCTCCCGGTAACCGCCGGGCTCGAGGGCCGGGTCCAACAGAACAGGGCCGATCTGCAGTCGGTGCAGGGCCTCTACACGATTACCAACCGCCGCCAGCATGCGCTTGATCTGATGGTAGCGTCCTTCCGAAATTGTCAGGTCGATAACCTTCTCACCCAGAATGGCTACCTGGGCCGGTCTGGTGGGTTTTGGATCATTGCGCAGATGCACGCCCTGCTCCAGCTCCTGAACGGCCATGGAGGTTAGTGCCTCACTCAGTGTTACCCGGTAGGTTTTCGGGCAATCCGTTCGTGGTGAGGTGACCCGATGAGACCATTGGCCGTCGGTAGTCAGCAACAGTAATCCGGTGGTGTCGGCATCCAGACGACCGGCAATGTGGAGATTTCCGGTCAGCTCTGCTGGCAGCAGATCCAGTGCCGTTGGATGGTCGCTGTCGGTCGTCGCGCTTATCACACCTGCCGGCTTGTTCATCATCAGATAGCGTTCGCCCGGTAAAGCCAGTGGCTTGCCCACCAGGGCTACTTGTGCCTCCCTTGCCAGCTGAGTGTTGGCAGAAGTGCGGGTTTTGCCGTTAACCGTCACTTCGCCCCGGGCAATGGCCCGTTTGGCCTCTTTGCGGGAAAGCCCGGAGCTGGTGGCAACAAACTGGTCCAGTCGCATGGTGATCAGCAATGCTCTCCCGGTGCGGGCGCTCTCAGGCTGGCCAGGCACAGCACTGGGGTTTTTCCGGTCATCCGGGACCACAGCAGGCCAAGGGCTTCCGTATTGACGTCAGGCCGTGGCGTGCGAAAGCTCGCAGTGGGTTCGATGTTGCTGCCGTTTTCTGTCGCCAGCACGAAGGTAAAAGGGTGGGCGCCGGGTATGCCGAGCCGTATATCTGTCGCCATGATCCGGCCGCCTGACTGGCTGTAGGCGAGAAAGCCGCCGGTAAACCACTCCAGCCGCTGGGCCTCCGGCAGATGCTCAACGGCCCTGGCAAGATCCCGCCGACGTGGGAAATACTGGAGGTTCAGGGGTGCGCCGCCATCAAGAAAGCCAGTGACTATCTCAACCCGCTGGTCGCCTTCAATCGCGGTAGCCCGCCACAGCAAGGTATTAAAGGGCATGGGCTGCACCATCAGGTCCGGACTTGCCAGCCCAGCCTCGGCCAGTGCCGGCTGGACCCGTTGGGTGATGATCTGTTGCGCTGCCACACTCCAGCCCAGGTAAAGGGTTGAGAGCGCCAGCCCGGCCAGAATCGCCGTTTTAGCTGGCGGGCGCATCAGAAAAGCAATGCACCCTGCCAGTAATGGCAGAGTGTAAAGCGGGTCGATGATAAAGATGCTGTTGATGGCCACTGGCCGGCCTACTGGCCAGAACAGTTGGGTGCCGTAGGTGGTGAAAGCATCCAGTAGCGGGTGTGTGATCAGAATCAGTCCGGTGAGGGCGAGCCAACGCTGGAAGCTGAGTTGTGGTTTCCAGCGCCAGAGCAACCAGGCCAGTATTGTCGCAAGGGGGGCGAGAACAAACAGAGAGTGGCTGAAGCCCCGGTGCTGGGTAAAGTTGGCGACAGCGGTTCCGTAGTCGATCACCACATCCAGGTCGGGCAGGGTTCCCAGCAACGCGCCGGTGAGCAGCGCCGAGCGGCCAAGAGTCTTGCCGGCAACGGCGCCGGCCAAGGTGGCACCGAGCGCCGCCTGGGTGATGGAATCCATATCGGTTCAGTCTCGCCTTAAACAGTGACCTGCAGAAGTAGGCTGATGCTCGGGTACTGGATCACTGGATAACCAGAACGTCCAGCCTGGTCAGCACCGTCTCACCGGGATATCCGTCGGCTATCAGTCCATTGGCGGCCTGGAACTGACGGATGGCAGAGCGGGTTGCGGGCCCCATGATGCCATCCGGTTTGCCAACATCATAGCCTCGCTCCAGCAGCGCCTCCTGCAGGCTGATGATGTTGTCCCGGGACATTGCCGGCGCATCCTCAGGCGGCGGATTCTGCAGCATTCCGGCTCCGGCAATTCGATCGGCCAGGTGACCAACCGCGATGGCGTAGAATTCCGAACGGTTCCAGCCCATGATCACCCGGAAGTTGTCGTAGGCGAGAAAGGCCGGGCCCTGGTGCCCGGCGGGTACTACCAGGGCGGCATCAATGGGTTCCCGGGCCAGTGGGTTGCCGAAAGCATCGGTAACGCCCATCTCCCGCCACTGTTCCAGGGGCAGCCGCCGTCCGTCCGCCAGGGAGTAGTCGAAGTTGTCGGGCAGAAGTACTTCCCGGCCCCAGCGGTAGTCGCCGTTCCAGTTCATGGACTGCAGGAACTTGCCGGCGGACATCATGGCATCCGGTAGGCTGTTCCAGAGATCCCGGCGCCCGTCACCGTCGGCATCCACGGCGTGCTGCAGAAACACCGTGGGCATGAATTGCACATGGCCCATGGCACCGGCCCAGGAACCTTCCATCTGGTCCGCTGGAATCGCGCCTTCATCGATGATGCGCAGGGCGGCTATCAACTGTTGGGTGAAGAAGGTGCTTCGACGGGGATCGCAGGCCAGAGTGGTCAGGGAGCTTGGAACCGGCATTTTGCCGAAATAGCTGCCGAAGTTGGTTTCCAGTCCCCAGAAGGCAAGGAGATAGGGCGCCGGCACGCCGGTTTCCCGGGTAACGCGGGCCAGCAGTTCCTGGTGCTCCTTCAGGAGTTCACGGCCCTGGCTTATCCGGGCATCGTTAACCCGTCGGTTCAGATAATCAGCAAACGTGGTGGTGAATTCCGGTTGCCGGCGATCCAGTTCAATGACCCGTTCCAGATGCTCAGCTCTGGCCATCACCTCGCTGGCGGTCTCGCTGCTGACCCCGGCGGCAATGGCCTGTTCCTGCAGTCGGGCCTTGCACTCAGCAAAACCGGCGGGCGCTGACGCGGCGCTGTCCTGGGCGATGGTGGGCAGTGACAGGAGTGATAAAAAACCGGAAACCAGTAAGCCGCGGGTAAGGCGGCGAGAGCGCAGAATCCTTGCAGGTGTGGTCAGCACACAGAACCTCTATCAGGGTAATGATGGTGTGAAAATTCCGAACCCCATGGTAGCGCGTTTTCGCGCGGGAGAAACATTGTCCGGGGTCGGGAGGAGTGACAATTGTTTAACCTGCCGGTTCCCGGAAAACCGCATTTGTCGTTTTTTTGTTGCAGGCAGGTTGCCGGCGTCGGCCTTTGTTCTATAGTTGGACGCGGGAACCGGGGTGAAAGAACCCGGCTGAGAGAACCGGGAAGTGAATAGCCAAGGGTCTGAATTATGGTGATGCTGAAAGCGCTGGTGGTGGATGACGCCAGCTTTGTACGTGATCTGGTCAAGCGAACAGTGCGTCAGCGCTTTCCGGTAATAGAGACAACCGATGCCCAGAATGGCCGTCGGGCCCAGTCACTGATGTCCAGAACGGCGTTTGATCTGGTGCTGTGCGACTGGGAAATGCCCGAAATGTCCGGCTTGGAGCTGTTGCAGTGGATGCGGCAGCAGCCCCAGTACGAGAAAGTGCCGTTTATCATGATCACCAGCCGAGGCGACAAGGATCATGTAATTGAAGCGGTAAAGGGAGGCGTTTCCGAATACCTTGGCAAGCCGTTCAGCCCGGATGGCCTGAGCAAGAAAATCATCAAAGTCATGGGTCGCAAACTGAAGGACGCCATGGATCATACCGGCAAGTCCATGGCTAGTCCGGCGGATGCCTTCAAGGAATCCGCGGAGTTGCTGACTCGCAATTCGGAGTCGGCGCCTGCGCCGGAGACTCCGGAGCGGTCAGCCCCGTCGTCGCCCTTGATGGCAGCCAGTTCGGCGACGCCAAAGCAGGCTCCGTCACGGGGAGGGATGAGCCTTGCCTCCGTCCGCTTTGCCGACAGTACCCTGAAGTCCGTGGTCAAGGACATCAACTTGACGGAAGTCCGGGTGATCGCCAAACGGGATCAGATATTTCCTGGCATTCTTGATCAGGCGGTGGTGGATATCGAGACCGGTGAGGGGCAAATGGCCCGGCTGAATGGCTATGTGCATCAGTTACAGGCGGTGGACAAGCGCCAGGACACCGACTTCGTCAGCGTGACTATCCGTTTTGTCGACGAGGATCCGAAGAAGCTGGAGGACCTGTCCCGGTTTATCGCCCGCTTCCGGGCGGGCCGTTAGTTTCGATCCTTCTCCGGTATTCGCTCGACCAGCCTGTCCCGGGGGAAGTGGCAGATGAATTCGCTGCCATCGCCAATGCGACTGCGTATTTCCAGATTGCCATCATGGTTCAGCAGAACGTGTTTCACGATCGCCAGGCCAAGACCGGTACCGCCGGTGTCCTTGTGTCGGCTCGGATCAGCCCGGTAAAAGCGTTCCGTCAGGCGCGGGATGTGCACGGGATCAATGCCGATTCCTGTGTCTTTTACGGACAGATGGGCGCCTTCCCGGTTGGCGGACCAGGATACGTTAATTTTGCCCCCGGCGGGTGTGTACTTCACGGCATTGAAAATCAGGTTGGAGAAGGCGCTACGCAGCTGGCTCTCATCTCCTTTAAGCAATCGGTGGTCACTGATCTGAACCGTGATTTCATGCTGCTTTTCACCACTGAGTGCCCGCGCATCGTGGCTGATCTGGCTGATCAGTTGGTCCACGTCCGTGAGGGTATCATTCAACGTCTGTTCGCCGGTTTCAATCTTCGACAGCAGGATCAGGTCGGTAATCAGCGCTTCCATCCGGGACGACTGGGCGGCCATGGTGTTGATGGCCCGGCGCCACTTCGGCGGCAGATCGCCGGCGTTGTCGACCAGCGTTTCCAGGTATCCGCTGATCACCGTCAGCGGTGTCCGCATTTCGTGGGAAACGTTGCCAACGAAGTCCCGGCGCATTTGCTCCAGCTGATACAGGCGGGTGACATCCTTGGCAACGATCAGGCGGTCGTCGTCACCAAACAGACTGATCTGGATTTGCAGGTGGATGTGGGGTCTGGCGGGTGAATGGATCTCCAACGGCTCCCGGTAATCCCGGGAATCAAAGTAGGCCTTGAAGGCCGGTGTTCGAATCAGGTTGTGGATGTACTGGCCGTGGTCGGTATTGCGCCGGAATCCCAGCAGGTATTCGGCCGATCCGTTCCACCATTCCATGGCGCCCCGGGAGTCCGTCATTATCACACCATCGCGCATGGCGTTGGTGGATTCCTGCACCCGGTTAATCTGGGCCCTCAGGCGGTCCTGGGTTCTCAGGTGATTCTTGTGAAGTCTGTGCAGATTATCGAAGATGTCGCCCCACAGGCCGACACTCTGGGGCGCCTCGTCGGCCGCGCTGGGGTTGGCAAGCCACTTGTAAAGGCGCCGGGCCTGAACAAGTGTCCACCAGAGGTAGATGACCAATCCGAAAGTGAGTCCGTAAACAGGCTCACCAAAGTAGAGGCCGACCAGAGTTGAGCCGAGCAGCCCGCCGAGGATATAGCGCAGGTACCGAGACCAGTTGTGTTGCATCAAAAACTGCCTTGTGTCCGATCCGGGGCTGACGCTCAGCTGGCCGGAGTTACTTACGCGGCTTTGGTCGAGAAGCGGTAACCGGTTCCCCGAACCGTCTGGATCAGATGGTCGTAGTCTTCGCCGAGGGCCTTGCGCAGCCGGCGGATGTGAACATCAACCGTTCGCTCCTCGACATAGACATTACCGCCCCAGACCTGGTCCAGAAGCTGGGAGCGAGTATATACCCGTTCCTGGTGGGTCATGAAGAATTGCAGCAGCCGATACTCGGTCGGGCCCATGGTGAGGGCGCCCTCGGTGGTAGTGACCCGGTGGCCAACCGGGTCCAGGGTCAGACCTTCCACTTCAATGGGGCTGTCCACGCCGGGTGGTGTCGCGCGCCGCAGCACCGCTTTCAGGCGGGCAACCAGTTCCCTCGGGCTGAACGGTTTGGTGATGTAATCATCGGCACCGACCTCCAGCCCCTGAATCTTGTTGTCTTCCTCCACCTTGGCGGTAAGCATGATAATGGGAATATCGGCGGTCGCCTCCTCTTTTTTCAGGCGCCGGGCCAGCTCAACGCCACTGGTGCCGGGGAGCATCCAGTCGAGGAGCACGAGATCCGGGTGTTTGTCGACAATCAGGGCATGGGCTTCCCGGGCATCCGCTGCCTCCAGATAGTCATAATCCGCCATTTCGAGGGCTACGGCGATCATCTCGCGGATTGCCGCCTCGTCATCGACGATCAGGACAGTTTTTCCAGTCATGAGCTTTAACCTGTGTCAGACCTTGGTTTATTGCTGCCTCATTACAACGCCCAAGTGTTACAAGTATATGACAGGCTCAGCCAATCGCGAGATCTATCACCAGCCCTGAAAAAACCGCAAACCCGGCCCAGTTGTTATTGAGAAACGCCTTGAAGCAGCCCTCACGTTCCCGTTCCCGCGCCAGAAACTGGTGATAAACAAACAGGCAGGCCATGGCCACCACGCCCAGATAATAAAAGGTGCCCAGCTCCGCCCGGTGGCCCACCAGAAGCAGAATCAACACCACCATGGCTTGCAGCATGCCGATAATGGCCCGGTCGGCATCACCGAACAGGATAGCGGTGGATTTGATGCCCACTTTCAGGTCGTCGTCCCGGTCTACCATGGCATAGAAGGTGTCGTAGGCCACCGTCCAGAGCACGTTGGCGGTGAACAGCAGCCAGGTAAGCTGGCTGAGTTCGCCCGCCTCGGCAGCCCAGGCCATGGGAATCGCCCAGGAAAACGCAGCCCCGAGAAACAGTTGGGGCAGATGGGTATAACGCTTCATGAACGGGTAAATGAACGCCAGCGCAGCGCCGCCGAAGGACAGATACAGGGTTAGCGGGTTGGTGAACAGCAGCACCATCAGAAAGGAGACGAGGCACAAACCAGCAAACAGTGCCACGGCTTCCCAGGGCTTGACTCGCCCGGCGGTAAGCGGCCTGTCTTTGGTGCGTTTGACGTGCTTGTCCCAGTCCCGATCGGCAAAGTCGTTGATCGCGCAACCGGCGGCGCGCATGAAGAACACCCCCAGCGTGAAAATCACAACATTACCCAGTCCGGGGCTGCCTTCGCCGGCCAGCCACAGGGCCCAATAGGTGGGCCAGAGCAGGAGCAGGGTTCCGATTGGGCGGTCGATTCTGAGCAGTCTGGCGTAGTCGGCCAGCCGGCTCTGGATATGATCTGGCACGGCATCAAGCAACATGGGGCGCGTCCGTCTGGTGTTCGTCGAATTCAGCAGGAGCAGGGATTATAGCCAGTGGCAGGAGGCCGGTTAAAGCGTGTTCCGGCTAAACAGCGCAGGCAGGAAGTATTCGCCCACCAGCAGGGAACTGTGATGGCCGCTGAACAGGGAGCGCCGCGCCAGTTCCGGCTGGCCTGCGGTAACCGGATTGCAGAGGCCGGTTTCCAGTGGGCCCCGTTCCCAGTGCGGGCTGGTGAACAGATAAGCTCCCAGGGGCTTGTTGCCCAGATGCAACAGGCGACGCCCCTCACCTTCCAGGCAGTTCAGAGGAATGACGGTCCGCGCCAGCACCCAGGGCTCACCGTCACCACACAGTCGGACTTCCCGAATCCACGCGTGTTGCCGTAGCGGGATCCCGAGGCGCCGGGACTCCTCCAGGCTTGGCGGCCCGAAGCCCTCCTGCCGGACTTCGACATGGAATGACCGGGTGCATTGTTTCTGCAGGGCCCGGGTAAACGAGCCTTCCACCTGCAACCAGTACCGGGCGTCGCCGTGCACCGAGGGATTGCGCAGCCCAGCCGCTGTGAGAGAGCGATACCAGTCCGTTGGGGGGATGGTCAGGTGGCTGTTGAACTCCCCCAGTTGGTTTTTGATATCAGAGACCCTTGACTGCATAGATGCCCGGAGCGTTGCGCCAGTATCCCTTGTAATCCATGCCGTAACCGAACAGGAAACGGTCTTCCACTTCCAGCCCGGTGAAATCCGCCTTCAGATCAGGCCGTGCTTTCCGGTCGTGCTTCTTGTCCACCAGTACGGCGGTGAGGACTTCCCGGGCACCGTGGGCCTGGCAGTAATCGGCAATGGCACACAAGGTAGTGCCTTCATCCAGAATGTCGTCCACAATCAGGATGGTGCGGTCATTCATGTCAGCTTCTGGCCGAAGCTTCCACTCCAGAATGCCACCAGTGGTTTCCTGGCGGTAGCGAGTGGCGTGCAGGTACTCGGCCTGGACCGGGAACCGGAGCCGGGGCAGCAGCTGCCCGGTAAGGATCAGCCCGCCGTTCATGACGCAGAATAACAGGGGGTTGCTGTCTTTCAGGCGCTCAGTAATATCGTCGGCGAGTTTGCCAATTGCAGTCTGTGCCTGCTGTTCGTCGACCAGGCAGTCGGCTTCGGCCATAACCTGGTTCATTTCGTCGACGGTATCGGTCATATCGGTCGGTCCTGTCGTAAAACGGGCGATTATACCGGAGAGGGTCGCCGGAAGGGAGGGGCGCTCCTTGTTCCGCGGGTCTGTATTTGTGGCTATTGGCAGAAAACCCGGGTGTAGTCCGTCGTCATTGGCATTGGTCAATTCCGGGGCGGTGGGTATGATGGCCTGATTCGACAGTGGTTCGTATCTGTTAACAGGATAAAACACTTGCGTGCATGATTGTCTGACAATTATCATTGCGCCCTAATTGAGCTGGGAGAAATCTGATGAAGAAGTGGCAGTGTGTGGTTTGCGGTCTGATTTACGATGAGGCGGAAGGTTGGCCCGAAGATGGCATTGAACCCGGCACCAAGTGGGAAGACGTACCGGAAGACTGGGTCTGCCCAGATTGCGGTGTCGGCAAGGAAGACTTTGAGATGATCGAGATCAGCTGATACCCCGCAGCCTGGTTACGCAGTATGTTGATTTGCGCAGAGTGTTTAAGAGGAACACGGCTATGATTGAGCAGGCCCCCATCGTTATCGTTGGTACCGGGTTGTCCGGCTACTCGCTGGCGCGGGAGATTCGTAAGCTGGACAAAGAGACCCCGGTAATCATGGTAACTGCCGATGACGGCGTGAGCTACTCCAAGCCCATGCTCTCCACCGGCCTTACCAAAGGTAAGGATGCCGAGGGTCTGGCCCAGGGCGCAACCGATGCCATGTCGGAGCAGTTGAATGTGCAGATCAGGGCATTCAGCACCGTTACCGGAATTGATACCCGGGCACATGAGCTGGTGCTCGGCGACGAGCGCCTCGCCTACAGCAAGCTGGTTCTGGCCTGGGGCGCCGATGTCATTCGGCTGAGCCTGGAGGGGAATGGTCAGGAACACGTATTCTCCATCAATGACCTGATGGACTACCGCGAGTTTCGCAAGGCCCTTGGCGACGGCAAGCGGGTGGCGATTATGGGTGCCGGCCTGATCGGTTGTGAGTTCGCCAATGATCTGCGCAACGGCGGCTACGAAGTGGACGTGATCGCGCCATCGGAGGTGGTTATGCCTGGCCTGTTGCCGGAAGTGGCCGCCAATGCCGTTCAGCAGGAGCTGGAAAACCTGGGCGTCGGTTTCCACCTCGGCACCGTGGTGGACCGGATCGAGCAGAAAGGCAGTGGCGTCGCCCTGAGCCTGGCCAATGGCGAGACGCTGGACGCTGATCTGGTGTTGTCTGCCGTGGGCTTGCGGCCCCGGATCGGGCTGGCCGGGGCGGCCGGCATTGACACCGGTCGTGGCATTACCGTTAACCGTGCCCTGGAAACCTCGGCGCCGGACGTCTACGCCCTCGGAGACTGCGCCGAGGTGGACGGTCACGTGCTGCTTTACGTGTTGCCCCTGATGGCCTGTGCCCGGGCCCTCGCCAAGACGCTGACTGGCGAGCGAACCGAGGTGAGCTATGGCACGATGCCGGTGATGATCAAGACACCCTGTTGCCCCACTGCTGTCTGTCCGCCGGCTCCGGATGCCCAGGGTAGTTGGGATGTGGAGCAGGACGGCACGAACGTCAAGGCGCTGTTCAAGAGTCCGGATGGTGAAGTCCTGGGGTTTGCCGTTACTGGCCGCTTTGCTGTGGAGAAACAGGCATTGTCCCGGGAAGTGCCGCCGATACACGGGTAGCCCTCGGAAATGACTGAACGGCCCCGTTCCATGGGGCCGGTTTTGCCTGCCGTTCGTGGCTTTTCGTTGCGAAATCTCCCCGCTTGCGGTAGAAAACTCCGTCGTGTGCTAACGAAATCACAGGAGCAGGCATGCTTGAGGTAACCAAGAAGCTGGTGGAGTTGCTGGACCTTTCACCTATCGGCGACGATCATTTTCAGGGCGACAGCGAGGATCTGGGCTTTCCCAACGTCTTTGGCGGACAGGTTCTTGGCCAGGCTTTGATGGCTGCCAGCCGCACCGTTGAGGGTCGACTGTGTCATTCCCTGCATGCCTATTTTCTGCGTCCCGGCAATCACAGCATGCCCATCGATTACGAAGTCCAGCGGGTACGGGATGGTGGCAGTTTCTCCGTTCGCCGGGTGATTGCCCGCCAGGATGGCAAGGAAATCCTGACCGGCTCCATGTCGTTCCAGGTCGCTGAAGAGGGCTTTGAGCATCAGCTGAAGATGCCGGAGGCGCCGGGCCCGGAATCACTTCGTTCAGAACAGGAATGGGGTAAGATCCTGGCGCCCCAGGTGCCGGAAAGACTGCGCGAAACCCTGACCCGTGATCGCCCGATCGAGATCCGGCCCGTTAACCCGGTGAATCCGTTAAAGCCGGAAAAACGTCCGCCCCACAAGCAGAGCTGGTTTCGCGCCCAGGGGCCGTTGCCGGATGATCCCGTGCTGCACCGCTGCCTGCTGACCTACGCATCCGATTTTCAGTTTCTCGGTACCTCCCTGAATCCCCACGGGCTGACCTTCATGAGCAAAGGTCTGCAGGTGGCCAGTCTTGATCACGCCATCTGGTTCCATCGGGATTTCCGGATGGATGAATGGCTGCTCTACGACAAGGACAGCCCGAGCGCCTCGGCGGGCCGCGGTTTCAATCGCGGCAACTTTTTCAATGAGGAAGGCGTGCTGGTGGCTTCCACCACACAAGAGGCACTGATCCGCCAACGTTGACAAGATTGTCAACCGAGTTTGCGCTCGTCCGGTTGCTGGTGGTTTCGGCCTAGCCAGGCCAGCAGTTCGTCAAAAGGAAGTGGTGGCGTGAGCAGGTAACCCTGGATCATGTCACACCCCATATCCCGCAGCAGATCCACTGTACCATGATCCTCCACGCCTTCGGCCACCACCCGATAGCCAAGGCTGTGGCACATATCGATGGTGGTCTGCACAATCACCCGGTCTTCGGCCTCGGTGGCAAGATCCGTGACCAGCGACCGGTCGATCTTTACCTCGCTGGCCGGTAACTGCTTGATGTAGGAGAGCGAAGAGTAACCGGATCCGAAATCGTCAATGGAAACCGGAATGCCCGTGGCATTCAGGGAGTTCAGGGCTTTCAGGGAGTTGCCCGGGTCCTGCATCATCGAGGTTTCCGTGACCTCAAAAATGATCGCACCCTGATGGCCGTGATAGCTGTTCATTAACCGTTGCACGAAAATCGGGAAATCCGGTTCCCGCAGATTGTTCGGAGAAATGTTCACGGAAATCGTCAGGGACCAGCCCCGGTCCAGCAGCTGCGAGCGCAGGGCCAGAGACTGCTCAAGCACCCACCGGGTCAGAGGTTTGATCAGCCCCGTCTGCTCCGCAAGACTGACAATCTCGTCAGCGCGAATCGGCTGGGGCCTCCCTGGCCAGCGGATCAGTGCCTCCATGCCCACAATTCGGCTGGTTTTCAGGCACTGTTTGGGCTGCATGAAAAGCGCCAGCCCATCATTTTCCAGTGCCTGCCGCAGCTCCGAGACCATAGTAAGCCGGTCAGCGCTGTAGGAATCCCGTGCCGGCTTGTAATAGGCGATGCCCCGTTCCCGGGCCGAGTCCGAGCCCTCCGCAATAACCGCCCGGCGGATCAGCGTGTTCGCATCCATGCCATGCTCCGGGAAAATCGCCACACCCAGTCGAGGATCCAGAGGCACCTGCATGCCAAGATAATCGATAGGGTACCGGATGCCGTCCAGACCTTTGAGAATTGACCTGGGAGCTGAGCCGGTGGCATCTGCATCGACGATAAACGCAAAGGTTTGTGGGTCCAGTGAGGCCAGGAAAAAGTTGCGCTGATCACTCTGTTCCACTGGCATGGCGCCCGGCAGCTCCCGGATAACTGCATTGTAGTGTTTCGACGCCAGTTCCAGAATGCGGTCGCTGTTGTGGTGGCCCAGAGTCTTGGTAACAGACTGCAGATTGTTCAGGTGAATGATCGCAACGCCATAGCGCCTATCCGGGCTGCGCATCATCAGGTCGTTCAGCATCATCTCAAAACTGATGCGGTTGGGAAGACTGGTCAGCGGGTTATGCAGGGCGTGGTCCATCAGCTTGAGCTCGGCGGAGCGTCGCGCTGCCATGGCCCTGAGTTCTGCCTCCCGAGCCTCCACTTTCTCCTGTCGTTGCTGGTACAGCCGTGCCGCCAATGCGAGTGTGAGCAGGATGGCTTCCAGAGCCGAACCAATCTGCATCCCGTAGGTGGTCAGAAAGGTATTGGGTAGCAGTCCGTATTTGTTGGCCGCGGTGATGGCGCTGCCAATCGTCAATGCGCCCCAGGCCAGAGTGTAGTAACTGGCCTGGGGATTGCCCTTGGCCCATTGCAACGGGCCAAGGGCGGTGAGCAGCAGGCAGCTGGGTATAGCCAGTGCCACGGTCAGGCGGCTCCCGGTGCTGTAATCGACAAAGAAGGTGATAGCGGCAACGGCAGCATTCAGGGTAATGGTGAGAACGACCAGCCGATCCAGAGTGGGTCCGGTTTTCTTCAGCTTCAGGAAGGAGCGGGAGAACAGTAGGGTGAACAACATCGCGAACGGCACTGAAAGCAGCATCATCTGGTTATGTATGGCGGGGCTGTCTGGCCAGATAAGCTGGAAGGTTGTGCCGTTTAGACTGCCGATCAGCAGCAGGTAGCCAAGGGTCGAGAGTACGTAGAGCAGATAAACCGGCTCCCGCAGAGCGGAAAATATAAAAAGATTAAAGAAGATAACGGTAATCAGGATGCCGTAATACAGCGCATGCAGCTGGTCTTCGGTCGAGGTGTACTCGAAGAATGCCTGCGCGTTCCAGAGCTTGAGGGGTATCTGCATGGCTCCCTGGGTGCTTACTTCCAGCAGAATCCGGTACTCACTGGCGATGCTCTGTTCAAACGGAAACAGAAAATGACGGTGCAGTATAGGTCGTTGCTCAAAGGGAAACTGGTCCCCGGTGACTACCCGGGTGGCGATTCGGCCGTTTTCCAGGAGATAGAACGTGAGCCTGTCGAGCTGGGAGTAGCGAACTTCCAGGAGGTTGATCGTTGCCGGGCTGCTAACAGAAAACCGGAGCCAGACCGTGTCCCTGATATAGCCGAAATTCGGGCTTTCCTCTTTTAGGGTTTGCCAGTCGTCGGACGCCAGCGCTTCAGCAGCTGTGAGGGTGCTATCGGGGCCGGCGCGAAGGTACTCAATCTGCGGGATATACGATGTCTCAGCCCCTTGTGAAGGGGCTGGCAGGCCTGAGAGCAGAGTCAGTGCTATCAGCAAACGGAGCCATTTTGTTGATGCCACGGTATACCGCTTTTTATCATTGTCTTTCCGAGTATGGCGTGTCGCCTATAACGGCTCAAGTCGGTGGCAGGGCCTGTTTGGCAAATTTGTGTAACCGGTCAGATCTGGCTAAGCCACTCCCGGGCCCAAGGCAGTGCGTCTGCTTCAGGTTCCATGGTTTCCAGGGCGTCAATGCGCAGGGTATCACCGATCTTGCGAGCGGACGTCTCGTTCAGTGCCTCCTCCATCAGTTCGCCGGCTCCGCAAAAGGTATCTCCATAGGAGCTGTCGCCCAGAACGATCACGCCGAAGGGTCGGCCCGGTTGCTGTGGCAGCTGATCCCGCAAATCCAGATAGAATGGCAGCAGGTTTGGTGGCAACTCGCCCTGTCCGGTGGTGGATGTGCAAACCAGAAGCGGGTCGAGGTTTGAAGTGATGTCTTCCAGCGCCGGATTCTCCAGCACGGTAACCTGATGCCCCCCGGTTTCCAGATCCTTCTTGATGGCTCGGGCTGTCAGCAGCGCGCCGCCGTAGACGCTGCCCACCAGAATACGAATGGCTGTCATTGGTTCACCTGTTCAATTTACTGGGTTCAGACCATACGGTCCCACGGTGGCGCACGATCATAACGGGCGCGTTTGACGGGCTCAACTGTGCGGCTTAACTGGAGGGGCACCGGGCGGGTCAGTCTCCTGACTGCGTACCCGTGGCGCGATCCGGTTGCGGCCGGATTCCTTTGCAGTGTAGAGGTTTACATCGGCTTGTTTGAGCAGGGCATCCAGGGATCCGGCCATAGCAATAGAACAGACGCCAGCGCTCATGGTGACCGGCAGGTTCTGTCCCCGGAACCGAAACGGCTGTCTGGCTACCTTGGAGCGAAGCCTTTCTGCCAGGGTCAGTGCCTGGAGCAGGGAGGTGTCGGGGAGGAGCACCAGAAATTCTTCGCCCCCCCACCGGGCCGCCACATCGGTTTGCCGAATCACGGTTTTCATCAGCTCAGAAAATTCGCGCAGTACTTCGTCACCGACATTGTGCCCGTACTGATCGTTGATAGCCTTGAACAGGTCAAGATCTATCAGGGCAACGGAGAAGTGGTGCCCCGAGCGCTGGTAGCGGGAAAACTCCATAGCCAGGCGGTCTTGCATGTCCCGGCGGTTGGACAGCCCGGTGAGCTCATCGGTTCTCGCCGCGTGCTCGTGGGTTTCGGCCAGTATCACCAGCTCATTGCGGGCCTTGAGGCGACTGGCTTCAAGGACAAAACAGAAAATTGATTCGAAGGTAAGGGTGGCAAAGAAGCGGATCTTGAAATCCATGCTGTATTCCGCGGCCACCATTGGAAGGCCGGGAAACTGGAAGACTACAGCTGCAATGAGGTAGCAAAACAGCAGAACCGCCGTGCCGGTTTTCAGATCGGTGAGGTAAAACAGCAGGGGCGGAAATACATAGAACCAGAGGGGGCCGGTATTGCTCTCGCCACCAGAGGCGATCAGATAGGTGAACAGCAGGCCGACAATGACAATCAGCCCCCCTTTTTGCCTGTTCCGGTTTCTGGTTTTGGCAAAATACAGCATGTTCAGGCCGATCAGCCCGATAAACGACCAGAGCACCCAGGCGTGGGTTGTGTGGTCGGCGAGCCAGGCCTTGGCACCGATTCCGACGAGAAAGGCGATGGCGGTTGCGGAGAGCCAGGTCAGCAGGCGCGACGCCTGAGCGTCTTCCCGCTCGTCGGCGGCGATCTGGCTAGAGGAGTTTGGTTGGGACATGAAAGCCTTATTTTTGGTGTTTTTGTAATTTTGACGCTTTTAGCCCGGATTATGAGTGAAGTTAGTGAAATTTTGCAGTCCCGTCTGTGATGTGTTTAGCCTGTGTGAAATGTGACCGTTTTATTTCAATTTCGTGTCAAAGATTTTATAGTTGCGCCGCGGCAGAGCCTGCGAGCAACTTTCACAGACCAAACGAGACCTGACCTGTTATGGCCCGTTCGAGCGGATTCCTGGATACCCTTCTTACCAGCCCTACCACGGAACGATACAGGGTCGGCATCAGCCTGCTTTTCCTGCTAGGAGTATGGTTGACCGTCGGATCATTCAGCCAGGGAATGCCGAACAGCATGTTGCTGATGGCTGCGGCGGTCATTGGCGGTTACATGGCGATCAACATAGGGGCCAACGACGTCGCAAACAACGTGGGTCCGGCGGTTGGCTCCGGGGCCCTTTCACTGGGCGCGGCGGTTGTTATTGCTGCTGTTTTTGAAGCGGGCGGTGCGATTATTGCCGGGGGTGATGTGGTGTCCACCATCAAGGGCGGCATCATCGATCCCTCCAACCTCGAAGATGGCCGGGCTTTTGTCTGGCTGATGACAGCGGCCCTGCTGGCCGGTGCTCTCTGGCTGAACCTGGCGACCTGGATGGGCGCACCTGTCTCCACTACCCATTCGATCGTTGGTGGCGTTCTCGGTGCCGGCATCGCCGCCGGTGGCTGGGGCATTGCCGATTGGGCTGTGATGGGCAAGATTGCTGCCAGCTGGGTCATCTCCCCTGTACTGGGTGGTGCTCTGGCGGCCCTGTTTCTGTTCGCGATCAAGAAGACGGTACTGTATCGCAAGGACGTCGTCCCGGCGGCGCGCACCTTCGTGCCCTGGCTGGTAGCCATTATGGCCTGGGCTTTTGGTACCTACCTGATGATTAAAGGCGTCAAGAAGATCGTTAAGGTAGATTTCCTTGAAGCTACCCTGATCGGGCTTGTGGCAGCGGCTGTGGTGTTTTTCGTGATGCGCACGGTGGTGGGGCGACTGGCATCAACCATGGAGAACAGCTCGGCCGGAGTGAACACACTGTTTACCTGGCCCCTGATCTTCGCTGCTGCGCTGCTGAGCTTTGCCCATGGTGCCAACGACGTGGCCAACGCCATCGGTCCGCTGGCGGCCATTAACGATGCCCTGTCCGCCGGAACGGTGATTACCTCGGCCAGCATTCCCCTGTGGGTCATGATGGTTGGTGCCTTGGGCCTTGCTGTTGGCCTGATGCTGTTTGGCCCGCGCCTGATCAAAACGGTTGGTAGCGAAATTACCGAACTGGACAAGACCCGGGCCTTCTGTATCGCTCTGTCCGCCGCGCTCACGGTTATCCTTGCCTCCCAGTTGGGCCTGCCTGTCAGCTCCACCCACATTGCGATTGGGGGCGTATTTGGCGTTGGATTCCTTCGGGAATACCTTAAATCCAATTACGCGACCCAGCTGCACAAGATCATGGAACATCATGCCCCCGAAGAGCAGGAGCGTCTCAAACCGTTCCTTGATGACTTCCGCAATGCCTCCGTCGAGGAAATGGAAAACCTGCTGAAGCAGGCCAAGAAGAAAAAGCAGGTGCCGCTGTCCAAATCCGAACGCAAGCGGCTGAAAAAGATTTACCGGGAAGAGATGGTCAAACGCTCCCACCTGGTGCGGATTGCTGCGGCCTGGATTATCACCGTGCCAGCGTCCGCGATCATGGCGGCTATCCTGTTCTTTACCCTGCGGGGCCTGCTGATCTGAGACCTTGGGCTGGTTGTAACTGGCCAGTTTGGCCATACTATGGAGATATTACGGGGGTGTTCGCCCCCGAGCATCCATTTGTCCGGGGAGTGAAGTATGAGTACGTCGAGTGAGGGCCGTCAGGCGAGGATGATTGATGAGCTTCGGGTGTTCATCAAGAAGGTGCTGAGTGATCCCACCATTGCGGTAAAATCCATGGAGATTGCCCGGAAGCACCGTAGCGACCCGAATGCCGATGAGATCATCGCCCGGGAAATCAGTGCCAACACGAACATCCGGATTCCGGAGAACTGGAGTGAGGCGGATCGCATGTTCCTGGATATCATCCACGATGTTCTGGATGATGAAGAGGCGCTTTACTGAGGTCGAGTTGAACTCGGAGACTCAGGCCTTGGGGAAGAGCCAGTAGGGTGGGCGTTTCGAAAACACGCTCCTTGCGGCACATCCCTGTGACGCTTGGGCTCCGCCATCCCTGGCTCCGCACAGTTTTCGAAACGCCCACCCTACTGGCTCATCAGATTTTAGGAATTGCCTTCAGGCCTGTTTCGCGTTTGGAGTGGTCTGTTTCAATACAGCATCCGCCATCTGGTGCAGAATGTTGATCTCATCCGCGATTCCTTCATCCCGTGACAGCTCCCGCTGTTCCGTTAGTATGTCTGCCAGAATTTCCTTCGTCGTCAGCGGGTTTGCCAATACCACTCGGAAGACGATGCATGGGAAATGGAAATAACGGGCCGGCTCGAGTCGGGTCCGTGAGACGAACGCCTTACCCCGTTCCCGCTGGGTTTTCTGGATGAATTTGGTGATCCGGTTGAGGCAGGTGTTGAGCTTTTCTGCCTGCAGTGGATCGGCAATTTCCAGGGCCTGCTGGACGTTCTCCGGGCAATAGCGGTAGGTGAGAATGTTCAGCTCCGGCCGGGTGATCAGTTCGAAGTCCGAATCCGCCTCGATCATTTCCGCAAAGTTCTTGGCCTTGTCGATGCCTTGGTCGATCAGGATTTCGTAGCCTTCCCGGGCCAGGATCTTGAGGCCGGAATGGATCAGCATGGACATCCCGGGCCGGGAGCCTTCGAGGGTGGTGCTGCCCAGGTCCCGGGAGCCTTTCCGGATAATGTACTGGGCGTGGTGCTCGACGGCACTGGCCAGGCTTGGGTCTCGGAACACCACCAGGCCCACACCCATGGGCACGTAAAGCTGTTTGTGGGCGTCGAAGGTGACGGAATCGGCCTTCTCGATGCCTCGCAGCAGGTGCTTGTAGGTGCGGGAGAACAGGGTTGGGCCACCCCAGGCGGCGTCGACGTGGAAATGGGCGCCGAATTCCCGGGCGATGTCGGCCATACCGTCCAGCGGGTCCACGTTGCCGGTTTCGGTGGTGCCGGCGACACCGCAGATGGCCATCACCTTGATTTTCTGGCGCTGGAGCTCCAGGCATTTGTCCCGCAGGGCGTCGGTATTGATTCGATTCTCGTCGTCGGTATCAACCGGAATCAGGGATTCCCGGCCCAGACCAAGCACATCGGCGGCCTTGCGCAGGGAATAATGGCCGCGACGGGAGACCACAATGGCAGCGCCTTCGTAGCCATAGTATTTCAGAGCCCGAAACAGGCCTTCCTGGTGCAGACCCCGGAAGCTGCCCTCGGCGGGGAAGGCCCGGTTACGAGCTACCCAGAGAGCGGTCAGGTTGGCAACGGTGCCGCCGGAGCACATCGCGCCCAAAGCGTGGCGGGGGTCGTGCATCCATTTGCGGTAGAAAGCACCGTCCTCCTGGTACACCAGGCGGTGAATCATGCCCAGTACCTGGCGCTCCATGGGGGTAAACGCCTTGGAGGTTTCGGTTTTCACCAGGTTCTGGTTCAGGGCAATCATGATTTTGGACAGCGGCAGCATGAAATAGGGCAGCGCTGAGGTCATGTGCCCGATAAAAGCCGGGGATGCGGTGTGAACGGAGTTGGCCACCAGTTTGTCGAGAAGGAACTGGGCCTGTTCAGACACGAAAACGGGCTTTTCCGGGATGGTGTAATCGGAGAAGTCTTTCTCCACATCCGAAAGGTCACGCTCAACCGCAACGATGTGCTCCTGCAGGAAGCCGGCAAGGTTGCGGGAGATATTCTGGTCAATCCGGCTCAGCGTTGATTCCGGCGCTTCGGGCACCGTGAATACGCGATACATGGCCTCAACTGAGGCCTGGGCGGATTTTTTCTTTCCGGTCATAGGCGCCACTCACATTCAGTGGTCATCCGAAGGGCCGGTTCCGGATGCCCTGCGGATACGGCCGGCATTTATGTCCGGCATTGGTTACGGGTCACCTGCCGCTGGCAGGCGCACTGGCATCCCTGAGGGGGCGTAGTATACGGCCTGGCGACAGGTTACGCTACATGACCCCGGCTCGGGCTGTTGCGTTCCGGTCAGAGTATTTCCCGGTGGATATCCAGTATGGCAGCATCCACGCGTTCTTCGATGGCTTTTTCGATCTGGTCGAGGCGTTGGGTGATTTGCTGGGAGGAGGTGCCCAGGGCTGCGATGGTCCAGGTGGCGCAGTCCAGGGCTTCCTGGTCGGCGGTTTCTGCCACGGCCAGGTCGGGTTCTTTGCCCCAGATGGCCTTGAGGGCGGTGAAGACTTTGCGTTTGGCTTTGAGGTCTTCGCAGCCGTAGAGCTGGAAGTGCAGGGTCAGGACGCCTACGTGGGGCGTGATCACCGTTTGTTGAGGCGTATTGCCTTCCCTAAGCAATTTTCTCAATGCTTCTGACATGATTGGTTCCGTGCAGGAGCCGGTGGGATTTCGCCTTCCAAAAAACGCTCCTTCGGCCCATCCATGGGGCGCTTGGGCTCCGCCATCCATGGCTCCGCACATTTTTGGAAGGCGAAACCCCACCGTCTCGCCAAGTTATCAGCTAACCGTAGGTCGGATTAGCCAAAGGCGTAATCCGATAGATCTGGATGCTTTGGTCTGCCGTTGGCAAAAAATAACCAACGGCACGCCTTTAGCCTACTACAGGCGTTGCCCGTTTGAGAATGGCGACCGGATCAGTGCCTGACGGCAGGTTGCCATAGTTCATGCCGCCGCCGGATTGCAGACGGGTGGCGCAGAAGGCGTCTGTCACGGCTTTGTCGGAGTGGCGGATCAGCAATGAGGCCTGCATGACCAGGGCCATCCGGTCGACCAGGTTGCGGGCCCGGTACTGGAAATCGCTGATGTCGGCGAAGTCGTGCTGGAGCTGGGCCAGGAACTGGTCGAACCGGCGGTCGGCGCCTTTGGCTTCGGCGGCTTCCCGGAAGAAGGCGTCGAGGGTTTCGGGTTCTTTTTGCAGGGCGCGCAGGGTGTCCAGGCACTGAACGTTGCCGCTGCCTTCCCAGATGGCGTTGACCGGGGATTCGCGGAACAGGCGGGGCATGATGCAGTCTTCCATCACGCCGCTGCCGCCGATGCATTCCATGGCTTCGTAGGCATGGTTGGGGGTGCGTTTGCAGATCCAGTATTTGCCGACTGGGGTGGCCAGGCGGGCCAGGAGCCGTTCGTGTTCCCGGTCCTGGTTGTCGAGGGCACGGGCAATCCGCATGGTGTAGGCCAGTGCGGCTTCGCTTTCCAGGGCCAGGTCGGCCAGGACGTTCTGCATTAGCGGTTGTTCGATCAGTCGTGCGCCGAAAGCACTGCGGTGGCGGCAGTGGTGGGTAGCCTGGGCTACGGCCTGGCGCATGCCGGCGGAGCTGCCGATCATGCAGTCGAAGCGGGTCATGGCCACCATTTCGATGATGGTGGGCACGCCGCGGCCTTCCTCGCCCACCATCCAGGCCAGGGCGCCGCGCAGTTCGGCTTCGCTGGAGGCGTTGGCGATGTTGCCCATCTTGTTCTTCAGGCGCTGGACCTGCCAGGGGTTCTTGGTGCCGTCCGGGCGCCAGCGGGGCATCAGAAAGCAGGACAGGCCGCCCTGCGTCTGGGCAAGTACCAGGAAGGCGTCGCACATGGGGGCAGAGACGAACCATTTGTGGCCCGCCAGTTCGTACGCCTGGCCGGCGCCCTTGGCAGCCACCGGGTAGGCTTTGGTGCTGTTGGCCCGGACATCGCTGCCGCCCTGTTTCTCGGTCATGGCCATGCCGATGGTGACGGAGCTTTTCTGGCTGTCCGGCAGATTTCGGGGGTCGTAGTCGTTGGCCAGGATCCGTGCTTCCCAGTCGGCGGCCAGTTCCGGCTGTTTCCGGATGGACGGGATGGCGGCAAAGGTCATGGTCACCGGGCAGCAATGGGCCGCTTCCACCTGGGAGTGCATGTAGTATTTGGCGGCGCGGGTTACGTGAGCGCCCTGGCCGGGCTGGCTCCAGGGGCTGCTGTGCAGGCCGTTATCGAAGGCAATGCGCATCAGCTCGTGGTAGGCCGGGTGAAAATCCACTTCGTCTACACGGTGGCCGAAACGGTCATGGGTGTTGAATGTCGGCTTGTTGGCGTTGGCGCGGAAGCCCAGGTCGATGGTTTCTGCGGCGCCTGCCAGGGCGCCGAAGGCTTTGAGGTCTGCGGTTGCACTTTTGGCACCTTCGCGGAGAGCGGCTTCCTGGAGAGCGATGTCCTGCTGGAACAGGTTGTAGTTCTCCAGCACCGGTGGCTGGTTGAAGACCTCGTGGGTGGTGGCCAGGTAGCGATCGTCCTGGTCGGTTGACGGCATGTCGGGCCGGGGTTGCCGCGCACTCATTGCTACCTCCTGATGCCGGTCAACCCCTGCATGCAAAAGCGGATGATGGAATCGACCAGCGAGTCGTTGTCGTCAGTTGTTGCGCAGGCCGACTGGCTGGTCTGGGTTGGTGACAGTGGGCCAACCAGGCTTTCTGCGATTGCGCCGACCAGGCAGGTACTGCTCTGGCGTGCGTCCTGATCCGGTATGCAACCTTCTGCAATGCCATCCCGGACCGCTTTCTCAAACAGCTTGGCGTAGGCTTTCCGGTACGCCAGTCGTTCCTCTTCCACTTTCGGGTCCACCGGCTCCGCGATCAGGGACCAGGCCATCATTGGACCCCTGAGAGCCCGTTCGGCGAATTGTCTCAGAGCCCGCTCCAGTCTTTCGGCCGCGTTTCCGGAGGTGGCCAGTGCTTCGGAAACCTTGTCGACTTCGCGCTGGGTGGCCAGCCGGAATATTTCCGCAAACAGGTCTTCCCTGGACTCGAAGTGCCGGTAAATGGTTCCGGTAGCGACGCCGGCAAGGCCCGCGATACGAGTAACTCTTGCGCTTCGGAATCCACCCTCTTCAACGCACTGGTAGGTGCATTCCACAATCCGTTTTCGCGCCTCGGCCTTACGCTGGCGCATTTTCTCCGTTTCTCGATAGGCCATTCCGGCTCCCTATAAGCAGTGAATCATTATTCATTCTTTGTGTCAATTCTGCTGACTCTAAATAGAGATCAAATTAAACCATAATATTCATGATCTTATGGGTAGTTACAAAAAATTACAAAAAAGGCGTTGCCAGTAAATGGCGTGGTCACAAAAAGCAGATTATAAAGACGCCAAGACGAAGCCGCAGGCGGTCGTTCGTCGACACGGAGTGAGGCTCCCTGTGCGGGTGCAGTACTCGACCATCTGTTTTCGTTGATGGAGAAAAGGTCATGAGTGAATTCGACGAAAGCAACCTGGAGCAGGCCGGAAGCTGGGCCAGCGACAGTGACGACAACCATTCCATTGCCGGCCGTGCACGGATTCGCGCACAGTTGCAGGCAGACATTGATGCGTTTCTGAACCACGGCGGCAAGATACAGGAAGTCGATACCACTTTCCGTTCTGATTCCCCGCGCAAAGTGGACGTCGGTTTCAACAACCGATCCCTCTGAACGCTGGCCGTACAGGCCGGGGTGGGTTCGCCCCGGCTCTGTTTTTGATGCCGGTCTCGTTATGGTCAGCCAGCCTGGTTTATCCTCGCTCAATACCATCCTGTCCTGTTAACCGGGGCAAGGCGCCAATCACCCGATAATTCCGGATCCGCCCTTGGCCATGAAGTCCTTTATCCGATTTTTCGTTATGTTTCCGGTGATCATAGCAGTTGTCGCAGCATTCTGGCTGTTCGCCACTGACTCACGGGAAGCCACGCCCCCCGCCGATTCTTTCAGCGAAAGTGAAGCGGTCGTGGTTCCGGGACAACGGTCTTCCGGAAAGCAGGTCGCCCCCTCGAAGCTGGTTGGCGGGTCGTCGGCTGTAACGGTTCCGGAAATTCTGCCTGCTTCACTGACAGGTACGTCTGTTCCGGACGGATGGGCCATAACGGACCGGTTAGGCAACCTGATACCCACCCCGCATTTGCGCCAGATGTTCGAGTATTTCCTTTCTGCCCTTGGAGAGGAATCACTGGGACAGCTGGTGGCCCGCATTGAGTCCGCCCTTGCAGGGCTCGAAGAGCCTGCGAGATCTCAGGCCCTGGCAACCCTCGGCGCTTATCTCGATTACAAACTGGCCGTTTCGGAACTTGAACAGACCTATGGAGATGTGAAAGGCCTTGGCCCGGATGAGGTGCAGCGACGAATAGCGGAGATCCATGCTCTGCGCCGAACCTGGCTGGACGCTGCTACTGCGGAGGCCTTTTTCGCAGATGATGAAGCCGTAGACCGTTTTCAGATGGAAAAGCGCCGAATTACCCGGGACGAGAGCCTGACGGCTGAAGAGAAAGTCGAGGCTCTTCGCAAGGCGGAATCATCCTTGCCGGAACCGCTCCGCGAGGCCAGGAAGGAAACCCGTCAATTCGCAGAGTATGAACAGGTGCGCCAGCAGCTGGCAGACGATCCCCGGGCGCTTCGGGCCTGGCGCCAGGAGGCTTTCGGAGCTGAAGCGGCGGACCGGCTGGCACAGCTTGAAAAGGAACAACAGGAGTGGAGCCTGCGTTGGCAAGCGTACTCCGTGGAACGGGACCGCCTGATGTCGTCCGGGTTGGCGGCGCAGGAGCGGGAGGAGGCGCTGGATCGCCTCAGGGCCCGCCACTTCAACGAAACCGAACGAATCCGTGCCGAGGCACTGGATTCAATCCGGTAATCGCCCTGTCATCAAATAGGATTATCCTGCTGAGGGAGTCTGCAACCAGCGTCGCTGGCCGTGTATGATGAGGCAAAGGGCGCCGGACCGGCGCCGGGATTATCCATCAGACTTTTTGTTCAGCCATCCAGGAGGTTGTCCGTGCCGATTCCGACTCCCCGAGTTTTCCCAGCTACTCGCCTGCGCCGCAACCGGGCCAACGATTTTTCCCGCCGCCTGGTTCGGGAAAACCAGCTGACACCGGACAATCTCATTTATCCGGTTTTCGTACTGGAAGGTGAGGGCCAGCGCGAGCAGGTGCCATCCATGCCGGGGGTTGAGCGCTTGAGTATTGATCTTCTGGTTGAGCAGGCTGCGGAGCTGGTAGCGCTGGGAATTCCTGCCGTGGCCCTGTTTCCGGTGGTGCCCGCTGAGAACAAGAACCTGTCCGGTTCCGGCGCCTGGGATGCGGACGGCCTGGCCCAGCGGGCTGTCAGGGCCCTGAAAAAAGCGCAGCCGGAACTGGGTGTGATCACTGATGTGGCGCTGGACCCGTTTACCACCCACGGCCAGGACGGCATTATTGATAACGAGGGTTATGTACTCAACGATGTGACCGTAGAAGCGCTGGTTAATCAGGCGCTTTCCCATGCCGACGCCGGTGCCGATGTGGTTGCGCCCTCGGACATGATGGACGGCCGGGTTGGTGCCATTCGGGAGGCCCTGGAAAACGCGGGCCATGTGAACACCCGAATCATGGCCTATTCCGCCAAGTATGCCTCCAGCTATTACGGGCCGTTCCGCGATGCGGTGGGTTCGGCGGCCAATCTTGGTAAGGGCAACAAGTCCACGTATCAGATGGATCCGGCCAACAGCGACGAGGCGTTGCACGAAGTGGCCATGGATCTTTCCGAAGGCGCCGACATGGTGATGATCAAGCCCGGTATGCCATACCTGGATATCGTGTACCGGGTGAAAACGGAACTGCAGGTGCCCACTTTTGTTTACCAGGTCAGTGGTGAATATGCCATGCACATGGCAGCGGCACAGAATGGCTGGCTGGACGGCGACGCGGTGATGATGGAAAGCCTGATGGCCATGCGTCGCGCGGGAGCCGACGGTATCCTGACCTATTTTGCCGTGCGTGCGGCCCGCCTGATGCGGGAACCACAAGGCTGACAACCGATACAAACCAATCGCCGGCGTGCAATGCCACGGCGGCGAACAAGACTGGAACCGAGGAAACATGACAACGGAAACGGCCAAGAATCAGACAACGGGTGGAGAGCTGAGTGTGCCTGCGCCAGTGGAAGTTCCTCCGGTGGGCGAAGAGGTCAACCTGGACGCCAATGAAAACTACTTCAACCGTGAACTGAGCCAGCTGCAGTTCAACTACCGGGTGCTCAAGCAGGCCCTTGATACGACGCATCCTCTGATCAATCGCCTGATCTTCTGCTGTATATTCAGCAGCAACATGGACGAGTTCTTCGAGATCCGTGTTGCCGGGTTGCGTCAGCAGATGAAATACGGCCGCGAGACAATCGGCGCCGATGGCATGATGCCGGACCAGGCGCTGGCGGAAATCAGCCGTGTTGCCCATGACTACATTCGCGAACAGTACGACATCCTTAATAACGTCCTGATTCCCGAGATGGAGCAGCAGAACATCCATTTCGTGCGGCGCCGGGAGTGGACCCCACAGCAGGCCGAATGGGTTCGCAACTATTTTGAGGAGGAAATTCTGCCGGTTGTCAGCCCCATCGGGCTGGATCCCTCGCACCCGTTTCCCCGGCTGGTGAACAAGAGCCTGAATTTCATTGTTGAGCTGGATGGCAAAGATGCTTTTGGCCGTGAAACCGGGATGGCGATCGTGCCTGCGCCCCGGTCACTACCGCGCCTGGTGCGACTGCCGGATGATGTGTGTGACGGTGGAGAGAACCTGGTATTTCTGTCCTCCATGATCCACGCCCATACCGACGAACTGTTCCCGGGCATGGAAGTAAAAGGCTGCTATCAGTTCAGGCTCACCCGTAACGCCGACCTTGAGCTTGAAGACGATCTGGAAGACCTGGCTTCGGCCTTGCGAGGCGAGTTGTTGAGCCGCCGTTTCGGCGACGGCGTGCGCCTGGAAGTGGCGGACAACTGCCCCCAGGAGCTGGTTCAATTCCTGCTGACCGAGTTTGGCCTCACCGAACGGGATCTGTACCAGGTCCATGGCCCGGTGAATCTGACCCGGCTGATGGCCGTTGGTGGTCTGGTAGATCGGCCGGACCTGACCTATTCCGGCTTCTCGCCATCGATTCCCAAGCAGATCCGAAGCAAGGATTCGATGTTTGACTCCATCCGCAAGCAGCCAATTCTTTTGCATCACCCCTTCGAGAACTTCAGCCCGGTGGTGGATTTGCTGCGCCAGGCTGCCAAGGATCCCCAGGTGCTGGCGATTCGCCAGACGCTTTACCGGACCGGGGCGGACTCCGAGCTTGTGGAAGCATTGGCGGATGCGGCCAGGCGTGGCAAGGAAGTGACCGCAGTGATCGAATTGCGGGCCCGGTTCAGTGAGGCCGAAAACCTTGAGCTGGCGAGCCGGCTTCAGGAAGCCGGAGTGATCGTGGTCTATGGCGTTGTTGGCTACAAGACTCACGCCAAGATGATCCTGATCGTACGCCGGGAAGAAGGGCGTCTGCGGCGCTACGTGCACCTGGGCACGGGCAACTATCACGCTGGCAACGCCCGGTTGTACACCGATTACAGTTTCATGACCTGTGACGAATCCATCAGCGATGATGTCAACAAGCTGTTCCAGCAGCTGACAGGCATGGGTAAAGCCCTGAAGATCAAGAAGCTGTTTCATTCTCCGTTTACCCTGCACTCCCGTTTGCTCAGCCTGATCGAGCGTGAAGCCGACTATGGCGAGAAAGGCCGGATTATTATCAAGTTCAATGCCCTGACCGAGATCCGGATGATCAAGGCCCTCTACCGGGCCTCTCAGGCGGGCGTGAAGATTGATCTGATCATCCGTGGCATCTGTTGTCTGCGCCCGGAGGTGCCGGGCCTTTCCGATAACATTCGGGTAAGATCCATCATTGGTCGCTTCCTCGAACACACCCGGGTGTATTACTTCGGCAACAACGGCCGGCCCGATGTTTACTGCTCGAGCGCCGATGGGATGGAGCGTAATCTGCTGAGCCGTGTGGAAACCGCGTTTCCCCTGGATGACCCGGCCCTGGCGGCCCGTGTTCGTGAAGACCTGGATACCTACCTGGCCGATAACTGCCAGTCCTGGGTGTTGCAACCGGACGGCAGTTACATCCAGAACCAGCCCGCCGAGGGTGATGAACGTTTGGCAGCCCAGCTGGTGCTGTTGGAGCGATTGACCGGAAAAAACTGATTTCCCAGACGGAGAATGCTTTTGAATGCCAAATGGATGATTGCTGGTGCCGGCGTGCTGGTTGTGGCCGGTGGACTGCCGTGGGTGGTGGGTTATGTCACCGAACAGCAGTGGCAGCAGGCTACGGCAGAGGCCAACAGTGCTCAGCCATTCCTGAAGCTGGAGACAGAAGCGTATCGCCGGGGCCTTCTCGGTTCAGAACTGAGGGGCTCCGTAAGCCTGTTGAATCCTGAAACCGGCGAGTCCAATCGGGTGGCTTTCCGTGCGGATGTGACCCATGGAGTGACAGGCAGCCTGATGGACTTTGAGCCGGCCGACGGTTGGTCTGCACCGGGTATGGACTGGTTTCCCGAGGAAAATCCAAGGTTGACCCTGGAGACTCGGCTCTGGGGTACTGCGACCCTTGAGCTGGAAGTGCCGGGTATGTCTGTCACTGACGCCGCAACAGGCGAGTCTCTGGCCACCAGCGGCGGCCTGGCAAGAATCGAGATCAGTGACGCGGGCACCCAGGCAGAGGCTCTGGTAGTTTGGCCCGCGCTGATATTGTCTGGTCCTGAGCTGGATGTCCGTGTCAGTGACTTCCGGATGGAGCAGACCATGAACCACCTTTCCGGTGAGGTCTGGACCGGCTCTGGCGAGGTTGTGGTTGAGTCTGTGTCTGTCACGCCCGATCAGGAGCAGTCGGTTACTCTGAGCGGCATTTCTGTTCAGAGCAGCAGTGAGGCCGTTAGCGAGGGTGAGCGGCTGGATTCGCGTGTGGCCTTCGAGGTTGCCGATATCACGTTTTCCGATGACGCTTATGGCCCCCAACGGCTGGTGTTCGCGCTGGAGGGGCTGGAAGTGGCGGCCTGGAGTGCCCTGACAGAAAGCCTGTCGGCGATGCAGGCACTGGCCGTTACTCAGGCCTCGGGCGGTGAGGAGCAGTTTGAGCAGCAGATGGCTGCCATGGGGCAGATGAATACCGCCGTACGGAATTTGGCTGCGTCCGGCTTTTCCGTGGGTTTTCCGGAGTTGTATATAACAACGCCGGAAGGCACGGTAACAGGAAGTGCCCAGATCTCCCATCCGGAGCTGACGGCGGATCAGAAGGCCGAGATGCTGATGGTGATGCAGCGCCTGGCCGGCGAAATGAATCTGAGCCTGCCCCTGGCCCTGGCAGAGAAATATCCGGAGCTGCAGCTGCAACTGGCGCCCCTGATCAAGCAGGGCTTACTGGTTCAGGAGGGTGACAGACTCGTGCTGGACGCGCAGATGAAGGACCTGGTGGTTGATGTGAACGGCGTGGAAATTCCGTTGCCCCCTTTGCTTTGAATCATCGGTCAGGATCAGAAAAAGCCCCGTGATCGGGGCTTTTTTGTGTCTTCAGGCCCGGTCAAACTTCCGTTTCAGGGCCGCCTCTACCGCGGGATCGACGAATTCCGACACATCGCCGCCCAGGGATGCGATTTCCCGGATCAGGGTAGAGGAGATGTAGGACAGGTGGTTTGCGGGTGTCAGGAATACGCTTTCCACTTCCGGGGCAAGCCGGCGGTTCATGTCTGCCAGCTGGAACTCATACTCGAAATCGGAGACGGCGCGCAGGCCCCGCAGGATCACGGTGGCGCCCTGTTCACGGACAAAGTCTGCCAGCAGGTTGCTGAAGCCGGTAACGCTGACATTGGGGATATGCGCCGTTGCCTGGCGAACCAGCTCGCAGCGTTCTTCGAGGTTCAGAAGTGGCTGTTTCTTGGGGTTGTAGGCGATGGCGACGACGATTTCATCAAACATTCGGCCGGCCCGCTCAATGAGGTCGGTGTGGCCGTTGGTGATGGGGTCGAAGGTGCCCGGGTAGATGACTTTGGACATGCACAGCTCCTTTCTTCGCTGGCTGCAATCATATCAGCATTCCTGGTTGTTCTGTAGTTGCCGGAGGGGGATTCCGGGACTTTGCAGTGGGTGAATTAACCTCGGGGCGGGGCCAACCGGGTGGGGCTTTCCGGAAACCGCTACGAGCACATCCATGTGCGCTTGGCTCCGCCATCCATGGCTCCGCACATTTCCGGAAAGCCCCACCCGATCGACCCGGCGTGCGCAGTTGCAGGCCGCCCCGATCTGGATGGAGTGGTCGTTAGTTGACCAGTTTGTTTGCCAGGCGTGAGCTGTTTCGTGCCGAAAGCGCATACACCGACAACTGCGGATTGGCGCCGATGCTGGTCGGGAAAACCGAGGCGTCGTGGACGCTGAGGTTGCTGACATGGTGGTGTTCGCCGAAGCTGTTGACTACGGAGTTCTCAGGGTTGATGCCCATACCGCAACCACCCATCTGGTGGGCGGTGAACAGACGGACGCGGTGGGGTTCCATGGGGAGTCGGTTGATGGCGGCTTTGGCATCGGCCAGGGTGTGGTACCAGTTGGAATCCAGGTGCATCAGGCGGACTTTTTCGGCGCCGGCGGCGAACTGGATTTCTACCATGGTGTGGAAGGCTTCCCGCAGGCCGGTCCAGAGATAGTCCGTGACCGGGTAATCCAGTACCGGGCTGCCGTCGTCGCGCAATGAAACGGTGCCGCCGGGGCTTTCGGGGTGGAAGCCATCCCGGAGCAGGGCAATGACCGACTGCATGTGGGGCAGGCCGGTCATGTTGTTGATCTGGGTTTCACCGTGGCCGGGTATCACGCCGCTGGACATGCCGGGGTGAAGTGGTGGTACTTCCAGTTTGTAGCCGACGGGCCCGTCGACGCCGTTGCGGAAGTTGAATTCGTCGGAGTAGATGGACTGTGGTGCGCCGTAGAACGGGTCAACCCGTTGGGGCATCTGGGCGACGGAGGCATTGACCGGATGGATGAAGGAGCGTTTGCCGATACGCTGGTGGGGGTCCGGAATATCCGATCGTAACAGCAGGCCTGGCGAGCCGATGGCGCTGGCAGCAACGACGAAGTGTCTGGCTTTCAGCGTTACGGTAACTCCCGTTGGTGTAATGCCGTCGCTGGCGAAGGCCGTGGCCTGGAGGTGGTCGATCCGGTCCTGGTTCATCACCAGTTTGTCGGCCCTCAGGCTGTGGAACAGTCGGGCGTTGTTGTCCAGGGCGCCAGGGATGGTGGTCATCAGCGCACCCTGTTTTGCGTTGGTTGGGCAGCCGACGCCGCAGTAGCCCAGATTCCAGCAGCCTTTGACGTTGCGGGGGATAATCTTCCAGCTGTAGCCAAGCTTCTCGCAGCCCTGGCGCAAGATGTCGTTGTTGACGTTTGGGTCGACCTGCCAAAGGGCAACGTTGTGTCGTTCCTCCCGGCCGTTGAACCAGGGCGCCATGGCCGCCGGTCGGAGATCGTCCAGACCGAACTGGTCGGCCCAGTAATTCAGGGTGGCCTCCGGCGTGCGGAAACTGCTGGTCCAGTTGACGGTCGTGGAGCCGCCCACGCAGCGCCCCTGCAGGATGGCAATGGCGCCGTCCCGGGTGACCCGGCTCATACCCTCCTGGTACAGGTTGGCATAGGAGGTCAGCTCGTCCATCTTGAAGTCTTTCTGGTAATACAGCCTGCCTTCTTCCACAAGAATCACGGACAACCCGTTTCGGGCGAGAATTTCCGCGGTGGTGCCACCACCGGCGCCGGTTCCGACAACGACAACGTCCGCTTCCGTGGTCAGGTTCCCGGTGAGGCTGGCACCGTCGGTGACTTTCCAGCCCGATTCCAGGCCTTGGGCAATACGATCGGTTAATGACATGGTTGGCTCCGTCAGATCAGCTGGCAATCAGGCGTTGTTAAATTGTGGCAGGGCATCGACCGCCTGTTTTGGCGGCCCGGGATAACCCGACAGATGCCAGAAATCCCGATGACCATAAAACGCCACGTTGCTGACCTTGGTGAGGGCAATGTAGCCGTTGTTGAACAGGCCAATACTGCTGGTGCGCCAGCGCTCCAGAAACGCATCGGCCTCCGTGGTGGTCACATTCGGCCAGTTTGACCAGACCCGGGCAATGGTCACCCGGGTCAGCCCGAAGTTGAGCAGATCGAACAGCCGGCGCAGCTCCTTCTGATTGGCTGGCCCGAAATTGAGGATCCCGGCATCAATACGTTCAATCGTCCCGGCGATGGCGATATTCCGGGCCTGCGGCTGCTCCGGCAACCCCGGACCAATCATGGCCGGCAGCAGTGCCTCGAACAGGGTGATGTCATCCCGGTTCAGAAACCGGAACTGATAGCTGGCGTCCATCCGGGTGCCGACGGCACTCAACCTGCCGGCCGGCCGCGTGGCACAACCGCTCAGCCCGGCGGTGACACTGACAGTACCCAGAAACAGGGCTCCGCCGAGCCCGGTTTTCAGAAAGCTTCGGCGGTCCAGATCAGGGAATTGAGACTGGCGTGAGTTATGGGGATTTGGTTCGTGCATGGATGGCTTCTCATTTTTATTTTATTGAGGGCAGGGAAAGTGACCCCAGCCCTCGACAGACTCCCAAAGCCGGGATCTAGCGAATAAACAGCTTATAAACCATCTTGTGTGCCGCCGTTCCATGGGGCGCATAAACAAACTTGCCGCTGTTGAACTTCTGCTTGGTAAAAATAGCCCGGTGATGAGAGAAAGTCAGGAAACCCTCGCGGCCATGGTAATGCCCCATGCCGGAATCCCCGATACCACCAAATGGCAGGTCATCCTGAGCCACATGCATCAGCGCATCATTGATGCACATACCGCCCGAGTGGGTGTTATCCACAACATGCTGCTGTTGCGACTTGTCATAACCGAAGAAATACAGCGCCAGCGGCCGAGGACGGTCGTTGATGTAATGGATGGCCTCATCCAGACCGCCATAACTCACCACCGGCAGAATCGGCCCGAAGATCTCATCCTGCATCAGCTTCATATCCGGCGTGGTTTTCAGAACCAGCGTCACCGGAATCTTACGGGTTCCATCCTTCATATTCTCCCGGGCCGGATTGATCTCCACCAACTCCGCACCCTTCTCCCGGGCATCCTCCAGATAACCCTGCAGGCGATCGTACTGGCGCTCATTGATAATCGCCGTGTAGTCATCATTATCCCGCAGACTTGGATACATTTCTGAGAAACGGGCCCGGAACTCGTCCACAAAAGCCTGAATCCGATCGGCCGGGCAGAGCACATAATCCGGGGCCACGCAGGTCTGCCCCGCATTGAATGCCTTACCGAAGGCAATCCGCTGGGCGGCATCCTCCATCGGCACATCCGGTGACACGATCGCCGGCGATTTACCGCCCAGCTCAAGAGTCACCGGCGTCAGGTTCTCGGCTGCCGCCTTCATGACCAGCTTGCCCACGGATGTGGACCCGGTGAACAGCAGATGATTAAACGGACGTGACGAAAAGTCTGCCGCCACGTCGGCCTCGCCATTGATCACCGACACCAGATCCTCCGGGAAGCTGGCTTCGATCAGTTCCTTGAACAATGCCGAGGTGTGGGGGGTGTATTCCGACATCTTGATCATGGTGCGGTTGCCCGCTGCCAGTGAAGCCACCAGTGGCCCCACGGCCAGGTACAGCGGGTAGTTCCAGGGTACGATCACGCCGACCACGCCCTTGGGCTGGTAGTGAACCTTGTTACTGGCCGGCTGGAACAGAATCGAAACGTGGCGTTTTGACGGCTTCATCCAGCCACTGAGATTTTTGAGGGTGTAATTGATGCCCTGGATTGAGGGCATTACCTCCGCGATCAGGGACTCGTCCCTGGAGCGGCAGCTGAAATCGCGGTCAATGGCATCCAGAAGTCGGTCCTGGTTGCTCAGCAGCACACGCTTGAGGCGTTTCAGGTTCTCCTGCCGTTCGGTGAGGGAAGGCATGGGGTTGTTGCGGAACGCCTTCTTCTGATCCTCGAGCACCCGGTGGGTATGCTGGATCTGTTTCTTGCTCTCAGTGAGCTGGACGACGGTGGCTCCCATGGTGCTCTCTCCTCGTGTGGCGCCAATCTGGTTTCAGTCGGCAGCCTGTTATTCAGGGCGTTGAACGGCTGGCGAAAAAGTGTTCAATTTGCGTCTGAGGGTATTATTAGAGTATATACTCTAGTGAGTCAAGCGAAGGTGGCTGGCGAATCGGGCCATCTGTGACCTGAACAACAACAAACGCCGAAGGGTGTATGAAAACAAGAGACAAGATACTGCTCTCCAGCCTGGAGCTGTTCAACGAGCGGGGCGAGCGCAACGTCACCACCAACCATATCGCGGCTCACCTGGCGATTTCGC
Organism: Marinobacter guineae; assembly: GCF_002744735.1. Lineage (GTDB taxonomy): Bacteria > Pseudomonadota > Gammaproteobacteria > Pseudomonadales > Oleiphilaceae > Marinobacter > Marinobacter guineae. The sequence goes on from NZ_KZ319340.1 coordinate 1,152,088, forward strand.
CGGGCAACCTCTATTACCATTTCCGCAACAAGTCGGACATCATCTACGAGATCTTCCTGGAATACGAAAAGCTTGTGGATTTCTACCTGGATATCCCGGAAGACCGGGCCATGACACTTGATGATATGACGTTCTACCTTGAGTCGGTTTTTGATGGGCTTTGGAGTTACCGGTTCTTTCACCGCGATCTGGAGTACCTGCTGGATGGCGACCAGCGCCTGCGCCAGGACTACCGGGAGTTCACCAATCGCTGTCTGGCGTCGATCAGTCGCATCTTTGAGAAGCTGGCGGACGCCGGAATTATTGAACCCCAGGAAGATGACCTGCGTGCGGCCATGTCGTTGAATGTCTGGCTGGTGATCACCAACTGGATGGCGTTCCTGAAAACGGCCCATGCGGCTGAGGAATCGGCCTGCCTGACGCTGACCGAACTCAAGCAGGGGATCTACCAGGTGCTTACCCTTGAGATTCCCTACCTGACGCCGGCCTATCGTGATCAGGTGATGGCTCTGAGAGAAAAGTACCGGCCATCGCTTCCTGAGATCAATTTGGCGAGTGAAAATGCAGCATCGTGTAAGTGAAAGCCGAAGAGATGATCAAAAAATGATCTTCTCTGGAACTTTCTTCGAATACCTCTCTCAAAGGGAAAGACGTTAGGAATTCGGACATTCCTTGCGTCTCCTGAGTGAGTTCTCAGGTTTTAGCACGTCGCAAACCCTGACGTTTCACCGGTCTGCTTATTGGTAGGCCGGTTTTTTTATCCCGCCGTTTCTGCTTCTGTTCATTGATCAAAAAACGCCCTTGTAAGTGGTTTCCGAATTCGATACGCTGACTATGTTACCGGTAACATGCGCCGGCACAACAACAATCAGGAGACCCGATTATGTTCCCGACCAGACTCGCTGCTGGCTTGTTGTCAGCTACGTTTGCTTTCAACGCCTTTGCTGCGGACTACACCTTCAAGTTCCAGTCTTCCGACCCCTCCGGTGTCAAGAATTTCGAGATCCAGCAGGAGTGGGCTGACCGCGTAGAGGAAATGACCGGCGGCCGCGTTGCCATTGATCTGCTGCCCGTGGGCAGCGTGGTCAGTCACACCGAAACCCTCGGCGCCATGAAAATGGGTGTCCTTGATGGTCATGTGTCCGTGACCGGCTACTTCTCCGGCAAGGACCCCGCGTTCGGACTCATTGGCAATACCGTGGGTGCCTGGTCCAGCCCGGACCAGCTCATTGATTACATCTACTACGGTGGTGGCTATGAGTTGATGAACGAGCTCTATGCACCCTACGGTGTGAAGTTTGTTGGTGGCGGTGGTACCGGCCTTGAATCATTTGTCTCGAAGAAACCCCTGGATGGTGTCGAAGACCTGAAAGGCCTCAAGATGCGGGCACCAGAGGGCCTGGTGCAGTCCGTGTTTGCTGCCGCCGGGGCGGCTCCGGTAAATCTGCCGGGTTCCGAGGTCTACACCGCTCTGAGCAAGGGCGTGATTGATGCCGCCGATTACACGGTGTTTTCCACCAACCATGAAGCCGGCCTGCATGAGATTGCGGCGCATCCGGTGTATCCGGGCTTCCATTCCCTGCCCCTGATCGAAATTGCCATGAACCTGAAAGACTGGGAAAAACTCCCGGAGGACATTCAGGCCATCATGACCGTCTCGGCGCGGGACTTTGCCCAGGACATCAGCACCCAGCTGGCCATGGCGGACAAGAAGGCCGTCAAGGAAGCCCGGGCCAACCCCGATATTACCGTGCATGACTGGTCGGCCGAGGAACGCCGGAAGTTCCGGACCATTGCCCGCGATCAGTGGGAAATCTACGCCGAGCAATCCCCGAACGCTGAAAAAGTCTATCAGTCCGTGACCGGCTACCTGGAATCCCAGGGCCTGCTTTGAGGACGATGCCCAGCAACCAGTAACCGGGCAGGCGAGGCTTGCCCGGTGCGGAGTTCATTATGTCTGCTGCAAAGCTTTCCTCCGGGCCGGAGCGCAATCCGGACCATGGTGATCTGCTGCCCGAATCCGACGAGGATGTCGGTTTTACCCGCCTCGACCGGGCAATCGTCTGGCTGGGCAAGAGGCTGAGCCTGGTGTTCGCCGCGATCGTTCTAGTGTCGTTCTATGAGATCGTACAGCGGTACGTGTTCGACTCACCGACACTCTGGGTACATGAAACGGTTACTTTCGCCGGTGCCACCCTGTTCGTGCTCGGTGGGCTCTATGCCCTGGCGACCGACCGGCACGTGCGTATTGTGCTGATTTACGACGCAGTGTCGCCACAGGTCCAGCGCTGGCTTCGTGTGGTTCACCACCTGTTCGGGCTGGCGTTCTGCAGCATGATGCTCTACGCCAGCTGGTTCATGGCCAAAGGCGCCGTTCGTGCGCCATGGGGTGGCTGGCGCCTGGAGACCTCGGGGTCGGCCTGGAATCCGCCGTTTCCCGCCTTTCTGAAAGTGATCATTCTGGTGGCCATCGTCATCATGACCCTGCAGTTTGTCCTGCATCTGATTCGTGATCTACGCCATCCGGCACCACCAAGGGAGAATGACGATGTTTGAGCTGGCTTCTCTCGGGATTGGCTATGGCAGCCTGCTGATGCTGCTGATGCTGATTGTGCTGTTGTTGACCGGCATGCAACTGGCTTTCGCCACGGGTCTGGTAGCACTGGTCTTTGCCCTGGGCTGGTTTGGTGTGGACGCACTGCCGATTGTCAGCAGTCGCCTATACAGCTTTATAGGCAACTACGTTTTTCTGGCGGTGCCGATGTTCGTGTTGATGGCATCCCTGTTGGATCACTCCGGCATCGCCCGGGACCTGTTTGATGCCATGGCCCGCTTTGGCCGGAAACTGCGTGGCGGTGTCGCCCTCCAGACCCTGGTGGTGGCGGTGATCCTGGCGTCCATGTCAGGCGTGATTGGCGGCGAAACCGTGTTGCTGGGCATTCTGGCCCTGCCGCAGATGCTGCGCCTGGGTTACGACCGCAAACTGGCCATTGGTACCACCTGTGCCGGTGGTGCGTTAGGCACCATGTTGCCACCGAGTATTGTCCTGATCATCTATGGTCTGACCGCGAACGTCTCTATTGGTGACCTGTTCAAGGGCGCGTTCCTCCCGGCCTTGATCCTGGCGTTGCTCTACATGAGCTACGTGCTGGTCAGGGTCTGGCTGAAGCCGGAGATGGCTCCCATTCCCTCGGATGACGACCAGCCGGACGCCCCGGCGCCGAACTTTTTCAAGGCCCTGCTGTTTCCGATTCTCTCGGTGGTGGTGGTGTTGGGCAGCATCTATGGCGGGGTGGCTTCGGTCACCGAGGCGTCGGCTCTGGGTGTGATGGGCATTGCCATCAGTACCTGGATTCGTGGCGAGCTGTCTCTGCCCATGGTACGCAAGGCTACCATCAGCACCCTGCGGGTGTGTGGCATGATCATCTGGATCGGCATTGGCGCCACCGCCCTGGTTGGCGTTTACAACCTGATGGGCGGGATAGAGTTCGTCCGCGAGATGGTCTTTGCTGTCAGTGGCGGCGATGGGCTGACCACCATCCTGTTCATGATGCTGATCCTGCTGATTCTGGGGATGTTCCTGGATTGGGTCGGCGTGGCTCTGCTGACCATGCCGATTTTTGTGCCTATCGTGACGGAGCTGGGCTACAGTCCGATCTGGTTCGGTGTGGTGTTCTGCATGAACATGCAGGTGTCCTTCCTGTCTCCACCCTTTGGCCCGGCGGCGTTCTACCTGAAAACGGTGACGCCGAAAGACATCACCCTGGGAGAGATCTTCCAGTCGCTGTTGCCGTTTATTGCTCTGCAGATTGTCGCGCTTGCCCTGCTGATCGCGTTCCCGCAACTGGCATTGTGGTGGCAATAACATGAGTGTTTGCAAAGTCATCGTCATGGGCGTGTCCGGTTGTGGCAAGAGTCTGATTGGCACCCGGTTGGCGGAACGCCTTGAAGTGCCGTTTTTCGACGCCGACGACTTCCACAGCCAGGCCAATGTGGCCAAGATGGCCAGTGGAGTTCCGTTGACCGATGCTGATCGCAGTGGCTGGCTGGACGATCTTGCGGAGCTGGTCCGGGTTGAGCAGAAGGGGCTTGTACTGGCGTGTTCCGCCCTGAAGCGGGCCTACCGTGACCGGCTGCGGGCGGGCAATCCGTCGCTGCAGTTTGTCTACCTCAGGGGCGATATGGATACCATCTGGTCCCGGCACTCAAGTCGTGAGGACCACTATTTCAACGGTCGAACCATGCTCGAAAGCCAGTTCCGTGCCCTGCAGGAGCCGGAACCGGACGAGGGGGCGATTACCGTGGATGTCTCCGAACTGCCGGACCGGATTGTCGAGCGTTGCCTGTCAGCCCTGGGCGCTCCGGACCGGACTGGGGAAAGCTGAATGGCGAGTGCTCGCGTATGATGGAGCCCTGATTGTTACCAGGAAACCGAATGGTGAAGAAGAAACGCCCCACATTGCAGGATATTGCCGATCGGGTCGGTGCCACGAAAATGACCGTGAGTCGGTGCCTTCGGGGCGGCGATAATGTGTCCGAGCACATGCGAGAGCGGATTTTCGCCGAAGCCGAAGCTCTGGGTTATATCCCGAACCGGGCGCCCGATCTGTTGTCCAAGTCCACCAGCCACGCCATCGGGGTGTTGCTGCCATCCCTGACCAACCAGGTCTTCGCCGATGTCATCAAGGGCATCGAATCGGTCACCGAGCCAGCCGGCTATCACCTGATGCTGGCCCACTATGGTTACAGCCGGGAGGTGGAAGAACGAAGTCTGGCGTCGCTTCTGTCGTACAACGTCGACGGCGTTATTCTGTCTGAGAGCCAGCACACTGATCGAACCCTTCGGATGCTGGGGACCGCCGGCGTTCCGACGGTGGAAATCATGGATACCCACACGCCGCCCTTTGAGCAGGCCGTGGGCTTTGACAACGTACTCGCGGCCTACGACATGGTGCGGGAAATGATTCGTCGCGGCCGCCGCCGTGTGGTGTACCTGGCGGTCCGGCTGGATGCCCGTACGCTGCAACGCCAGGAAGGTTACACCCGGGCGATGGAGGAGCAGGGACTGCCCCCGGTTACGTTGCGAAGCGAACAGCGTTCTTCATTCAGCGTTGGCGCCACATTGCTGGAGCGCATCCTCACCGAAGCGCCGGACACCGACGCTATCTTCTGCACCAACGACGACGTGGCCATTGGCGCCTTTTTCGAATGTCAGCGGCGGGGCATTCCAGTGCCCGGGCAGATCGCCATCGCCGGCTTCCACGGCCACGATGTTGGCCAGGTAATGGTACCGACACTGGCCAGTGTGATCACGCCGCGGGAGCAGGTGGGCCAGCGAGCAGCCCAGGCCCTGATCGCTCGCCTTTCCGGGGCTGCTATCGGTGAACGATTCATCGACCTTGGTTATCGGATCGAGCCCGGTGGAACCCTCTAAACGGTCTCCGGTTAAACGACTTCCAGCCAGTCCGTCAGTGCCTCCCGGCATTCATCAACGCCGCGTTTTGAGGTCGCAGAGAACATGATCAGGTGTTGCACACAGGTGAACGCCTCCAGGTTTTTGGCAATACCCATCATGGCGGTTTTGGCCTGGCCAAACTTCAGTTTGTCGGCCTTGGTGGCCAGAATCATCAGCGGAAGGTTGTTATGCTCGCACCATTCCACCATCATTTGGTCGAAATCGGTCAACGGGTGGCGGATATCCATCACCAGAACCAGTCCACGCAGGCAGCGACGGTCGTTCAGGTAATGCCCCAGATGTTTTTGCCAGTCATCCTTCATGTCTCTGGAGACCTTGGCATAACCATACCCGGGCAGATCCACCAGGCGACACTGCTCCCGGTTGAGGGAGAAGAAGTTGATCAGGCGGGTGCGGCCGGGGGTTTTGCTGGTTCTCGCGAGTTTGCCATTCACGGTAATGGCGTTGAGTGCGCTGGACTTGCCGGCGTTGGAGCGGCCAGCAAAGGCAACTTCCGCGCCGATGTCCGGTGGGCATTCGTCCAGACGGGAGGCGCTGACCAGGAAACGGGCGCTGTTAAAAGAGACGGTTTTTTGAGTCAGATCAGGGTCCACAGCGGTTGGCTTTCCTTTGGATTTCAGTTATCAGGGATTAATGTATAATGCTACACCAATTCCGGGCGGCGCGCTGCGCGCGACCGCTGTCAGCCCCGGTTTTGAGCCTGACTGGTCAGCGCCTGCCGGCTGCACAACGAAGAATACCCTTAAAAGATGAGAGAAGCGGAGCGAGCATGAAAAAACTGATCGCAGGAGTTGTTCTCGGTGTTGCCCTTACAGCGGTGGCTCACGGGGCAGGAGATCCTCAGGCAGGCGAACAGAACGCAGCAGTATGTGCCGGTTGTCATGGCCAGGGTGGCCAGAAGCCGATTATGGGTGTTTACCCGAAGCTGTCCGGTCTGGGCGAAAAGTATCTTTATAACCAGCTGGTGGCCATCAAGGCGGGTGATCGAGTCATTCCGGAAATGACCGGCCTGCTGGATAACCGGTCAGAACAGGAACTGCTGGATCTGGCAGCCTATTTTGACAATCAGGACATGATTGTCAGCCAGGCAAATCCGGATCTGGTTGATGAGGGCGCGGCACTGTACCGTGGTGGCAACATGGCCACTGGTGTTCCGGCCTGTGCCGGTTGTCATAATCCTCGGGGCAGCGGCAACGAGCCAGGTGGTTACCCGGCTCTGGGTGGCCAGAACGCCGAGTACGTGACCAAACAGCTCAAAGCATACCGTGACGGCGCCCGCAACGCCGGTGCCAATGCTGCCATCATGATGGATGTGGCGTCAAAGCTGACGGACGCTGAAATCGAAGCGGTTTCCAGCTACATTTCCGGTCTGAACTGATCCACTGGGTGTGCGCAAAAAACCCCGCCTCGTGCGGGGTTTTTTGTCCCTTTCGATACTGTAACTGCAGGCGTGTGGAACTAATCGGGTTCGCTGGGTCATAATCCTTCTATAACGACATTCAAATAACCGGAGATTTTCCATGTTTCGATCTTTCAGAACCGCCTTCCTGCTTCTATTGGTTCTGTCTGTGTCTGGCTTCGCCAGTGCAGCAGAGTGGAAGGAAGGTACGCATTACGAGCGTCTGGATACACCTGTGCCTACAAACAGTCAGTCAGGGGTCGAGGTGGCGGAAGTATTCTGGTACGGCTGCCCGCATTGCTACAACTTCAAGCCACTGATTGAGAACTGGGAGGCCAATGCGCCGGATTACGTCAATTTTGTCAAAATTCCTGCTGCTCTCGGGCGGAGCTGGGAGCCCCATGCCTATGCCTTCTATGCCCTGCAGGCCATGGGTGAGCTGGACAAGGTTCACGATGCCCTGTTTGATGCCCTCGCCGGCGAGCGCCGCCCGCTGAATACGCCGGAAGCCCTGGCTGATTTCGTTGCGGAGTACGGTGTGGATCGGGACGAGTTTCTTACCAATTACAAAAGCTTTGGCGTGAATGCATTGATGCAGAAGGCCCAGGCCAAGATCCGTGGTGCGCGGGTCACCGGAACACCGACTATGCTGGTAAATGGCAAGTACAGGACCAGTGCATCCCTGGCCGGCAGCCATGAAGCTGTCCTGGAAGTGCTGGACTACCTTGTTGCCAAAGAGCACGAGGGCGCCGAATAGGGCCTCATTATTTGGACTGAAGCCCGAATACCGAGGGCAGCTGGCTGGTTGAGACCGCCATTATGTACAAGCATATCCGAAAGCAGTTGAATGGCATCCTGCGGCCTTCCGGCGGGCCCCGGGGTGCCTGTTCCGGAACCGAACATGTGCCGGAATTCGAACCACACCGTTACATTCGCCTGCTGACCTTCAACATTCAGGTGGGTATCAATACCTCCTCTTACCGTCATTACCTTACCCGTAGCTGGCAGCATTTCCTGCCCCACCGAAACCGCATCGAGAACCTGGATCGCATTGCGTCATTGCTGCGTAACTACGATGTGGTGGCCTTGCAGGAATGCGACGGTGGCAGTCTTCGCAGCGGCTACATCAATCAGGTGCAGTATTTGGCCGAGGCGGCAGGCATTCCTTACTGGCATCAGCAGTTGAACCGCAATCTCGGCCAGATCGCCCAGCACAGTAACGGTCTGCTCAGCCGATATCGGCCGCTGGATGTGACCGAGCACAAACTACCGGGGCTGATACCAGGCCGAGGCGCCATCATTGCCCGCTATGGAACCGAGCATGATCCGCTGGTGCTGGTGTTAATGCACCTTTCCCTGAGTAAGGCGGCCCAGCAACGACAGTTGGGCTATATCCGGGAGCTGATTGCGGACTACCAGCATGTGGTTCTTATGGGGGACATGAATGCCCACGCTGAACACTTGCTGACTCAGACACCTCTGAAAGAGACCAATCTGGTGCCTCTGCCGGATACCGCCCACAGTTTCCCCAGTTGGCGACCGGAGAAGGCCCTGGATCATATTCTGGTGAGCCCGTCCCTGGAAATCCGGCGCGCGGAGGTGGTCAGTTATCCGATGTCGGATCATCTTCCCATCGCTATGGATGTGGCGTTGCCGGAGGGGTATCTGGAGAAATTCTGAGGGAGGTTATAAGCCCACAAAAAAGCCCGGCACATCGACCGGGCTTTTTTGTGGATGCCGGATCAGGATTTACTTGATCTTGGCTTCCTTGTACGCAACGTGCTTGCGGACAACCGGATCGTACTTTTTGATCTCGATTTTTTCCGGAGTGTTACGCTTGTTCTTTTTGGTCGTGTAGAAGTGACCAGTGCCTGCTGATGATACCAGCTTGATTTTCTCGCGCATGATGCGGCTCCTTAAAATTTCTCGCCGCGGGCACGAAGATCGGCCAGCACAGCGTCAATGCCTTTTTTATCGATGATGCGCATTCCCTTGGTGGATACACGCAGCTTCACGAAACGCTTCTCGGTTTCAACCCAGAAACGATGGTTCTGCAGATTCGGCAGAAAACGACGACGAGTGTGGTTCATCGCATGGGATACGTTGTTACCGGATACCGGACGCTTACCGGTAACCTGACAAACTCTGGACATACTTGCCTCCGACCTGAGCAATGGTCTCAATAATACGAATTCGTTTTTAATGCGTCTCTGGTTGCTAGGGAACTGTCAGGCTCCCATTCGCGCCTCTAAACTGAAGGCTGCTCGCCAGACGCCGCCAGAAAGGGACGCTTTTATACCAGAACCCGCCCCCCAACGCAAAAAATTGTTGGGAATTTGGCCAATTTTCTGGCATTGACGTTCACTATCTCACGCCAGGCTTTACATCAAACCCCGTTCAGCCAGAGATATTACCTCACCGTGGCCCACAACCATATGGTCAAGAACCCTGATATCCACCAGACCAAGGGCTTCCTTAAGGCGTCGGGTCAGGGAAATGTCGGCCTGGCTGGGCTCTGCTACGCCCGATGGGTGGTTATGTGCGAAAATAACCGCCGCTGCGTTGTCCTCCAACGCCTGTCGCACCACCTCCCGGGGATACACGGCGGCGCCGTCGATGGTGCCCCGGAACAGTTCCCGGTACTGGATGACCCGGTGGCGGTTGTCGAGGAACAGGCCGGCAAATACCTCGTGAGGGTAGGTGCCCAGGCGACTGGTCAGAAACCGGCGGGTGTCTTCCGGCGAGCGCAGAGGATCGCCCTGGCGAAGTGGTTCGTCCATGACCCGGCGGGCCATTTCCATCGCCGCCTGAACTTGGGCGTATTTGGCGGTTCCCAGGCCTTTTACCTCACAGAACTGGCGGCGGGAGGCCGTCAACAGGCCCCGAAGCCCGGAAAATTCATCAACCAGGTAGCGGGCCAGTGACATGACCGGCATGCCGGTGGTCCCGGTGCGAAGAAAAATGGCGAGTAGTTCGGCATCGGAGAGGGTTTGCGCGCCATGGGCGAGCAGGCGCTCCCTCGGACGTTCGTCCGTGGGCCAGGCGGGGTCTGTCATATGGGCTTCCTTGCATTGGGTTTTGTGATCGGGTGCTTCCTGCACCGAGACAGTGGTCTCAGGGTTACAAAGGTTACTTTAAAAAGTAACAATCGGTAAACGTATGTTCAGTGTCTGCGGGCTGTCGGTGCCGCCGGAGCATGCTATCTTATAAGCCTTTCTTTTTATGTGGAAACGGAGCCCCTATGGCCGCCAGACGAATCCTTTTGGGAGTGACCGGTGGTATCGCCGCCTACAAGAGTGCCGAACTGGTGCGCCTGCTGAAGAAAGCGGGGCATGAGGTCAGGGTGGTCATGACCCGTGGCGCCGAAGCCTTTGTGACACCGCTGACGTTCCAGGCGCTCAGTGGCGAGCCGGTACGTACCTCCCTGCTGGATCCCGAGGCAGAAGCGGGCATGGGTCATATTGAGTTGGCCAAATGGGCCGATCAGTTGATCGTCGCCCCGGCGTCCGCGGATTTCATCGCCCGCTTTGCCCAGGGTATGGCAGACGATCTGCTCACCACCGTGTGTTGCGCAACCGAGGCGCCCATCGCGGTGGTGCCGGCGATGAACCAGGCCATGTGGGGCAATGCCCGCACCCAGAGAAATATCCGGCTGCTTGAGGAAGATCCGCAGGTTGAGGTGTGGGGCCCCGATCAGGGCGAGCAGGCCTGTGGCGATACTGGTCCCGGCCGGATGCTGGAGCCTGAGTCGATCCTTGGTCTTCTGGACGCCGGAAACGGTACAGCGCTGACCGGCAAGCGGGTGGTAATCACTGCAGGTCCCACTCGCGAACCCATTGATCCGGTCCGTTACATCAGTAACCACAGCTCCGGAAAAATGGGCTACGCCCTGGCCAGCGCAGCCCGTGCCGCGGGTGCCCATGTGGTTCTGGTCAGCGGTCCGGTTACCCTTCCTGCACCTGCTGGAGTAGAGGTGCGCGGTGTGTTAACGGCACAGGATATGTTGCGCGAAGCCTCCCGGGCGGTGGATGAGGGGTGTGACCTGTTTATTGCTACCGCGGCGGTGGCCGACTACCGGCCGGAAAACTGCGCGGGCGACAAGATCAAGAAATCCAGTGAAGCCATGTCGCTCTCGCTGGTACGCAATCCCGATACCCTGGCGACGATCGCCGGGCGTACCGATGCACCGTTTACCGTGGGCTTCGCAGCGGAGACAGCCGATGTCGAGCGCTATGCCACCGAGAAAATGCAACGCAAAAAGCTCAACATGATCGTGGCCAATGATGTCTCGGCTCCCGGCTTGGGTTTCAACAGTGACAATAACGCGGTAACGGTGTTCTGGCCCGGCGGTAATGAGTCTATGGGGCCAGACAGTAAAACGAACATTGCCCGGCGTCTCATGGCAATGATTGGCGACCATCTTGGCGAGGTTGCCCGCTGATACAGTGTCGGGCACGAGCTCTCAATAAACAGGATCTTTCATGAGCAGGAAAAATCTTCAGGTACGCATTCTGGATGACCGAATTGGCAACCAGATACCCTTTCCCGAGTATGCCACCGAAGGATCTGCGGGCCTTGATCTGCGGGCTTGTCTTGATGAGCCGCTGACTCTGGAGCCGGGCGATACGCAGCTGATCAGAACCGGGCTTTCTATTCACATTGCTGACCCGTCTCTGGCGGCCATGATCCTGCCCCGCAGCGGTCTTGGCCACAAGCACGGGATTGTGCTGGGCAACCTCGTGGGGCTGATTGATTCCGATTACCAGGGTGAACTGATGGTTTCCTGCTGGAACCGTGGGCGCACCAGCTTTACCGTGGATGTCGGCGAGCGGCTGGCACAGCTGGTGCTGGTTCCGGTGGTTCAGGCCGATTTTGAAGTGGTTGCCGAGTTCGACACCAGTGTTCGGGGAGAGGGCGGCTTTGGTTCCACCGGCACCCGGTGATTGGGAAGCCGGCCACGCAGAGTGGGACGCCGGCGTCTATACTTTGCGGATAACTGCTTGTCCAGAACCATAAAATTACAACTGCAGGATGGACTATGAAGCTGGGTAAAAAGAAGACTGCCGACGCGTCCGTTGATGAAAAGCCGGCAAAGAAAGCGACAAAAAAGGAAAAGGGTAAGGCTGCGGGGCCGAAGCTCAAGCGACTCAACTCCGTAGCCATGGGTCAGTCGCTGGTGGTTCTTGTGGCGGGTGTTGCTGCTGTTGCGTTGCTTCATTTCCTTGTCGTGCAGCCGGCGACCAGTGAGCGCTTTGCATCACTGAAAGCCCTGGAGGCAGACGCCGCCGCTTTGCGCCTGAATCAGTATTTCGAGCAGGTTCAGAAAAGTATCGATGGCCTCGCCACCCAGCCATACGTGATTGAGGCCTTTGGTAACTCGAACGAGATACCTGCCGTGGAGGCGCAACTGGAGAGCGCCCTGCCCGGAATCGAGGCGGTGCACCTGTTTCCCTACGGTATGATCCCCCGCACGACAAGTGGAGAAGAAGCACTGGGATTCTCCGGTCTGGAACTCGCCCGGCGCGCTGAAACCGGTCAAAGGCTGTATCCGGATGCCTTCCCGCGCGACAATCAATGGCTCGTTCAGATGGCGGCACCGGTTCGTAAGCCGGCAAGTAATGCCGTGGCGGGCAGCCTGCTGATGATTTTCGACACGGCGCAGATTCAGCCGTTGTTGAAAGTGGTTAACTCCACTCTTGGTGGCCAGCTGGCGCTGGTTCAGACGGTCTCGGGAGCCTCCCGGACCGTGGCGAGCAACGGCAGCGGATCTGGTAATGCTGAAGCCCGAACACTCCTCAATCCCGACTGGACCGTGACCTATACGCCGGCCAGAGCAGCGGCCGCCCCGGTTGACACTGTGATGATCGCGATACTGGTGGGCGTCCCGGTTCTCATTGCCGCGATTGTTATCTGGGTTCTGCTTGGTGGCGCCCAGAAAGGTCTGCGCCAGGATGTGACGGCTCTGATTCAGTGGGCTCACAAGGTATTCGGCGGTGAGCGGGTCAAGTTGCCGACCTTCCGCTGGGACATGGTGGCATCCACCGGCGAAGTGCTTTACCGGCTGTCCCAGGTTGTCGACAAGCGGGTCGGGAAAGCCGGTGAGAGTGCAAGGCCGAAGCCGACCAGTACCGGTAAATCCGGCGCTGGCGCATCGCAAAGTGCAGAGGAGCCCCTGTTTCAGGACAAAGATATGCCGGATATCGACATGCTGGACGGCGACGAAGATGTTCTGGGATTTGGAGGCGGTGACGATAGCGCCTTTGGCTCGGGCGACATCCCCGAAGTTGAGGAGGTGGCCCTGCCCCAGGTGGATCTTTCCCAGGATATTTTCCGGGCCTACGACATCCGGGGCATTGTTGGCGACACCCTGACGGCAGACATTGTTCAGGTTATTGGCCGGGCCATTGGTTCGGAGGCCCTGGGGCGTGGCGTTGCCAGCCTCTGTATCGGTTACGACGGTCGGCATTCAAGCCCGGATCTGGCGGAAGCGCTTGCCCGGGGCGTCATGGCAGCTGGCTGCAATGTGATTCATGTGGGTGCGGTGCCTACTCCGGTGCTCTATTTCGCCACGCATGAGCTTCAGACCGGCTCTGGCGTGATGGTGACAGGCAGCCATAATCCGGCCAACTACAACGGTCTGAAAATCATGTTGGACGGGGAAACCCTGTCTGGTGAGGCCATACAGAAGCTGTACCAGCGCATTCAGACCGGCGACTTTGCCAGCGGCCAGGGCAGTCAGTCCTCCGAGGATGTGCGTCGGGCATACCTGGACCGGATTGTCGGTGACATTGCAGTGGCCGCACCGCTCAAGGTGGTGGTTGATGCCGGTAACGGCATCGCCGGTGAGCTCGGTCCCATATTGATTGAAGAGCTGGGCTGTGAGGTGATTCCGCTGTACTGCGATGTCGACGGAGACTTCCCCAACCACCATCCGGATCCCGGTAAGCCCGCGAACCTGGCGGATCTGATTGCCCGGGTGACATCCGAAGGCGCCGATATCGGGCTTGCCTTCGATGGTGATGGCGACCGCCTTGGTGTGGTGACCAATTCCGGCAAGATTATCTGGCCAGACCGCCTGATGATGCTGTTTGCCCGGGATGTGGTGTCCCGGAACCCCGGTGCGGACGTTCTCTATGACGTCAAGTGCAGCCGCAGGCTGGCCGGTGTGATTTCCGAAGCCGGCGGCCGGCCGATCATGTGGAAAACCGGTCATTCATTGATGAAAGCCAAGATGAAAGAGACCGGTGCCTTGCTGGCCGGTGAAATGAGCGGCCACATCTTTTTCGGGGAGCGCTGGTACGGTTTCGATGACGGCCTGTACTCGGCCGCCCGTTTGCTTGAAATTCTGGGCATCGAAGATCGCCACAGTGATGAGGTCTTTGAGGATTTTCCGGAGGATATCAGTACCCCCGAGCTGAATGTCGAGGTGACGGAAAGCTCCAAGTTCGACATTATTGCGCGGCTCGGTGAAGCGGGAGACTTTGGTGACGGCAACACCAGTACCATTGATGGTATTCGTGTGGACTACGCCGACGGCTGGGGTCTGTGCCGGGCATCGAATACCACGCCTGCTCTGGTCCTGCGCTTCGAAGCAGAAACCGAGGACGCCCTCGAACGCATCAAGGCTGTCTTCCGGGAACAGCTGCGGAAGGCGGCACCGGATCTGGTGGCGGACTTCTGACCAACTTCCCTGGCGGTTTTCGCAGGTAGTTTTAACTCAGGATTAGTAAGGTATAAACATGGCGCTGGATCGTGAAACAGCAATGCAGGTAGCTTCGGTACTCAGCCGGGGTCTGCCCTATATTCAAAGATTTACCGGCAAGACCGTGGTGATCAAGTACGGCGGCAATGCCATGGAGAACGAGGACCTGAAGAGCAGCTTTGCCCGTGACGTGGTGCTGATGAAGCTGGTGGGCATCAACCCGATAGTAGTTCACGGCGGCGGCCCCCAGATCGGAGAGCTGCTGGAGCGCCTGAATATCCAGTCCCGGTTCGTCAACGGCATGCGGGTTACCGATGCCGAGACCATGGATGTGGTGGAAATGGTGCTCGGAGGTCAGGTGAACAAGGAGATTGTCTCGCTGATCAATGCTCAAGGTGGCACCGCATTGGGCCTTACCGGAAAGGATGCCAACCTGATTCGGGCGCGGAAACTTGAAGTCGTTAACCGTTCTCCGGAACTGGAACGCCCGGAAATCATCGATATCGGTCATGTGGGCGAAGTTGCCAGTATCAATGTGGATGTTATCGATATGCTTACCCGCAGCAATGTGATTCCGGTGATCGCGCCCATCGGGGTGGGGCCTGACGGCGCTTCCTACAACATTAATGCGGATCTGGTTGCCGGCAAGGTGGCGGAAGCCATGAAGGCCGAGAAGCTGATATTGCTTACCAACGTGTCCGGGCTGAAGGACAGGGACGACAAGGTGCTGACCGGGCTGACGGCAAAACAGGTCAACGACCTCATTGAGGACGGCACCATCCACGGGGGAATGCTGCCAAAGATCCGGTGTGCCCTGAGTGCGGTGGAGAACGGTGTGCGCACGGCCCATATTATCGACGGCAGGGTCGCTCATGCCTGCCTGCTGGAAATCTTCACCGATGAGGGTGTCGGCACCCTGATTTCCCGTAACTGACGACACCTGACAAGGAGTTTCCGGATGAAGCGCCTGTTCACGACGCTGATTATACTGGTCCTGGTCGGCTTTGCCGCGTTCAAGGCGGGCGTCTGGTGGTTGGCAGACCAGCGAATGGCGGACGCACGGCAGGCGCTGGAAGAATTCGGAGTGCTGCACCGTGGCAGCATCAGTTCCGGTGTGGACGGTCGCGTGGTTCTCAACGGTGCCAGCTGGCAGGATTTTGAACTGACCCAGCCCCTGGACATCGCCCGCGCCGAATTTGACGCCGGTTCTCCGGTCAATTTGCTCACCGGTCTGGCGGATCCCTCCAGTCTGCCGGCACAATGGTCCCTGAGACTGGATGGCGTGAGCCTGAGGCTCGACCCCACCATGCTACGCAACTGGGTGACCGCAGATGGTGCGAACAGCGAAGGCGAACAGGCCCTGTTTGTTCTCTCCTGTGCACCAGATCCCCGTCAACAGCTGGGAAGTGGGGATCTGATCCGGATGGGGATTGCGGGTCTTGCCGGCGACGCGTTTCTGCGCCAGGATCCTGGCCGTATTCATGCCGAGCTGAATACCATCAGTACCGGTAGCCTGGAATTGGACTGGCCAGCCGCCAGAGTCCGTTACCAGGACGGAGATGTGACGATATCAGGCGGCACGGAACCTCTGCAGTTGACCCTGAGGGATGCCGGTCTGATGCGTCGTATCGCCGCCTATTGCGCCCGTGAGGCGGGCATTGAGCCCGATAAATGGGCCAAACGTTCACTGGACGCCCTGATAGCGGGGCTTGAAGCCCAGGGGCTGGCGCCAAGTGATCAGTTGAAGGCGCTTTACCGGCAGTGGTTGCTGGAAGGTGGTGAGCTCACGGTGAGTCTTCAGCCCGGTGAGGCTCTGCTGGGTATCCCGGTCAGAGCCGAAGGGGCGGGGCAGGTTAGTAGCAGCTGGCCAGTACGCTATAACGGCGCGGGTGTCCCCGATGTCTATCTCACGGAAGCCAAACCAGTGATACCGGAAACGCCAGACATAGCCGTAGAACCGGTCGTGCCGCGGGAAAACCCGGGTGTCGAAGGCTGGTATGTGGCTGACATGGCGAATGCGGACCAGTGGATTGATCATAGGGTCAGGGTGACGCTCTCCAACGATAATGTTGTGGAAGGCCGCCTGGTGAGTGTCAGCGAAAGGGAACTTGAGGTGGCCCGGGTGGTTGCTGGCGGAGAAGTTGCCTATCCGATGCTGATCCGGGCCATTACCAACTTTGAAGTGTGGCGGCGGGGCCGTGCACAATGATTCCTTTGGGAATCTGAGAGGAAACTATGTCGCAGTCCGATAGCAAGACCGTAGCGGTGCCGGGCATCCGTGACATGCTTGCCCGCCTGGTGTCCCTGCCGTCCATCAGCAGTGCCTCGGCCGAGTGGGACCACAGCAACGAGCCGGTGGTACGAACCCTGGCAGAGTGGCTGGAGGCCCTCGGTTTTTCCGTGGAGATCCTGCAAGTTCCGGGCATGCCCGGCAAATTCAACCTGATTGCAACCCTGGGCAGCGGCCCGGGTGGCCTGGTGCTGTCGGGACACACCGATACGGTGCCCTTCGACGATAAGCGCTGGCAGAGCGATCCGTTCACCCTGACCGAGCGGAATAACCGCTGGTACGGGCTGGGCACCTGCGATATGAAAGGTTTTTTCCCGCTGGCTATCGAAGCGGCCAGGACCTTTGTCGGGGAAGATCTGAAACAGCCCCTGATCATTCTCGCTACCGCCGACGAAGAGAGCTCCATGGATGGCGCCCGGGCACTGGCCGAGGCCGGTAAGCCCAAGGCCCGCTACGCGGTCATCGGCGAACCCACCAGCCTGAGGCCCGTGCGCATGCACAAAGGCATCATGATGGAGCGTCTTAAGTTCGAGGGACAGTCCGGCCATTCCTCCAATCCGGCCCTGGGCCGCAATGCCCTGGAAGGAATGCACGAAGCCATGACCGAGCTTCTGGCACTCCGGTCAACATGGCAGGAAAAGTACCGGAATCCGAACTTTGAGGTGCAGTTCCCGACCCTGAACCTCGGCTGCATCCATGGCGGTGACAACCCCAACCGGATCTGTGCCCAGTGTGAGCTTCACTTCGATCTGCGCCCTCTGCCGGGCATGAACATGGAATCCCTGCGCCAGGCGATCCTGAACAAGGTCCAGCCGGTGGCGGAGCGCCGCGAGTTGTCCATGGTGTTCGAGCCCCTGTTTGATGGTGTGCCCCCGTTCGAAACCCCGTCCGATGCGGCCCTGGTAAAAGCCTGCGAGCAGCTGACCGGTCACACGGCCCATGCCGTTGCGTTCGCCACGGAAGCCCCTTGGTTGCAAAAGCTCGGCCTGGAAACCCTGGTGATGGGGCCCGGATCAATCGATCAGGCGCATCAGCCAGATGAATTTATAGAGCTCTCTCAGTTGGAGCCGACGGTGAAGATCCTGCAAGGGCTGATCCGACAGTTTTGCCTTTAGGCCGGAGTCCGGGTCAAATAGGGGGCTGAACACTGTCGGGAGCCCTCTCCAAAACACGCCCGTAAATACGTCCCTGTAGGGCTCGGTCGCGCCATCCCTGGCGCTCCACGGCTTTGGAGAGGGCTCCCGACAGTGTTCGTCAGACTGAATTGCAGGCCGCGTAAAGAAAAAAGCTTGGAGTATTCGAATTGAAATCAAACGACTGGCTGCATGGATTCCGCCATTCATCCCCCTACATCAACGCCCACCGCGGGCGTACGGTGGTGCTGACCATTCCGGGGGATGCCATTGAGCATGGCAATTTCATCAACATCATCCATGACATCGCGTTGCTGAGCAGTCTCGGCGTGCGACTGGTCGTTGCCTTTGGCGCCCGCCCGCAGATTCAGGCGCGGCTGGACACGGCCGGCGTAGAATCGTCGTTTGCCAGAAGCCTGCGGATTACGCCAGTAGAGCATCTTGGCATGGTGATGGAGGCCATTGGAGGGCTAAGGGCCTATCTGGAGAGCCACCTGTCCATGGGGCTGGTGAACTCCCCCATGCACAATGCCCGCATCCGGGTGAGTGGCGGCAACTATGTGGCTGCCAAGCCGGTTGGCGTGCTGGACGGTATCGATTTTGGTCATACCGGCAAGGTACGCCGGGTGGATGTGGCCGGCATCGAGAAACTGCTTGAGCTTGGTCACATTGTGCTGTTGCCGCCGATGGGTTACTCGCCCACCGGGGACGCCTTCAATCTCTCGTATGAGGATGTTGGTAGCCAGGTAGCGGCGGCACTTCAGGCTGAGAAGTTGATTGTGTTTATTGATGATCCCGGGTTGCAGGAAGAGGATGGTGCGCTTATCCGGGAACTGTCGGCCCGCCAGGCAACCGAGCGACTTGCGGCCGGTGCCGTGACCGGTCACGACGCCGATCTGCTGAGAGCCGCCTGTGATGCCTGTGTGAAGGGCGTAAGGCGGGCGCACATCATCAGCTACGTGGACGACGGCGCTTTACTGAAGGAGCTTTTCACCCGGGACGGTGCCGGTACATTGGTCAGTGGCGACCACTACGAGCAGTTCCGACAGGCCCGGGTGGAAGACATTGGCGGGATTCTGGAGTTGATCCAGCCGCTGGAGGAGCAGGGTATTCTGGTCCGCCGGTCCCGGGAGATGCTGGAAACGGAAATCGATCGGTTTGTGGTGGCGGAGCGCGACGGCACCATCGTGGGGTGTGCCGCTCTTTACAGTTACCCGGATGAAGGTGCCGGCGAGTTGTCCTGCTTTGCGGTAGACCCGACCTATCGCCGGGCCGGGCGGGGTGATGAGATTCTGGCGATGGTTGAGAAGCTCGCCAGGGGCCAGGGTATCCAGAAGCTGTTTGTGCTCACCACCCAGACCGAACACTGGTTCCGGGAGCGGGGCTTCCAGCCCTCCACCGTGCAGGCTTTGCCCGGGCCCAAGCTGGCGTCCTACAACACTCAGCGAAACTCAAAGGTATTCTGTAAACCGCTCTGACAAGTCAGTAAGCAGCTCTGACCGTTGAGGCGCCGGTTTCTGTGACAATTCGTCGACTGCCCGGTAAAAACCGGCGAAGTCGTATCCGTTTTCCCGGAGTAACTGGCGGAATGCAGGCACATGCTGGTTGTACTGCCGGAACAGAGCGAGGTTGGCATTGTTAAGGGTCACCGGCGCCGGGCCGAATGGGCCTGGTTCTGGCCAGTCTTCAGAGGTCTGTTGGTAGGCTTGGGCAAGCTGCTCCAGCAAATCTGCCTTGCGGGTCCGTAGCTGGTCATCGGGCACAAGCCCCTGCTGTGCGTAGAGTGCTTCCAGGCGGGTGCTGAAGGCCTGAACGAGAGTCAGAGTCTGGCTCAGTCGCGAAAGGCGCTCTAGCGCCTGCCGGAATTGACCGGGCTTACCCTGCGCCACCAGCCAGAGTCTCAACCCTTCCAGTTCCACGGCAGTGGCGAAGCTTTCGTTAAAGGCCGTGTCATCGGGGATGTACACGACCTGATGGGCCAGTTCATGAAACATCAGGGCGACCATCCGATCCTCCGGTAACCGGGTAAAGCCCGTATGGAGTGGGTCATCAAACCAGCCCAGGGTGGAATAGGCGGTAACCCCGCCGATGAAGGTGTCGAAGCCTCGGGCGTGGAACAGTGCCTGTTCTCTTTGAGCATCTTTCAGGCGGAAATACCCCCGGTAGGCCTGGCAGCCGAGGATCGGGTAACACCAGCGATGGGGCTCCAGCGAAAATTCGGGCGCGGCAACGAGGTTGACCACCACCCAGGAGCGGTCAAGATTCACGTATTCACCGAACGCATCCCCGACCGGCAGGGCAAGCCGCTGGACCGCAAACTCCCGGGCCTGCCGGGAGATGGCGAGTTTATCCCGGAGCGCTGCCGGAGTACTGGCGTCAGCAATAACCGCTTCCACCGGTTGTCCTGAGACCATCAGGGAAATATGCCCACTGACCGCCTGGGAATAGTAGCCAATGGTCGTACACCCGTTAAGCATTGTTACCAGTAGCAAAAGTGGATAGATCTGACTAAGCTGTTTCATGGGTCAGGATGTTATAGTGAATTGGTTTGCCTGTGGGGGCCAGGCCGCTATAGTACAGTCGTGATTTCCATAGTAGCAGGTGGCATCCGCCACCGTTTCAGGGACGTGAGTCGGTGCCGGACAGTGGGTCCGGCGATTGTTCCGGCTGTGCGAGATATCAGGTAGTTCATGGATCCAAGAGAACGTCGTAGTAGCCCCCGCCAACCCATCAAGCTTGCCGCCCAGATAGACCTGGGGACCGGTGAGGCTTGGCCGTGCCAGATTGCCGACTTCTGCCCGGAGGGCCTGTTTGTTCGCTACTCCGGCGAAACGTCCCGCAAGCTTGACCGGGCCTTTGCGGCGGGAACGCCACCGGAGCTTATCGTTCGTTTCCGCGGCCTTGATGGTGCCCGTCGTCATGAGCTGCATGTCGCCATCGTACGACGTATTGATGGCGCAATGGGGGTGAATTTTACCCGACCGAACCCGGAGGCCGTGGATGCCATGCTGCAGCAATGCGGCAGTTCCCGGAACCAGGACCGCTCCTCCTTGCGCGCGCCCAGTGACAGGATCCAGTTCGTTTTGCATCAGTCTGCCAAGGCAGTGATTCAGTTCATTGAACCGCTGATGGATGCCTGCTTCCTGCAGATGGTCGCCGGACTCAAGCAGGCAGCCCAGAAAGCTTCGAACGATCAGCAAGCCAACGAATACATGGATGCCTCAGGCCAGATCCAGGCCCGACAGCGGGTGATGTGGCGCCAGATGGCGCGCAGCCTGGAATCTCCCCTTAAGCCGGCTCCCAAGGGCTTTCCCGGTTCTGAGCTGTCGGTGGTGGACAAGGGCGAATTCGAGGACTGGCTGACCATCCGGGTGATGGTTACCAAGGCCGATACCCAGTATCGGGGCGACCTGCTCCAGCTCAAGCTGCGCCTCGACAACCTCGGTATTGCCAATGCCACCGGGCATCACAATCCCCTCGGTCCGTCACTGGTTTGTGAGGCTTTCCATGGCGGACTGAATCAACTCAAGGCCTCTCGTGAGGTGGAAAAAGTCTGTCTGCGGGTTTTTGAACAGACCGTTCTGCAGCAGTTGGGGCCCCTTTACAAGGAGCTGAACAATATCCTGATTCGTCATGGAGTGCTGCCGGATCTGGATCTGAGTAAGTACCTGAGCGAATACGCGGTCGCAAAGTCCGATGAAAAGCCGGCGCAGGCCAGGCCGGAACAGCCGCGGGCGGAAGAAAAACCGGCCACTGCCCCGGAGCCAGAACCTGAACCGGAAAAGGCAGCTACCGCTGAAACTGTTGCCCGGCGCAAACCCGGTATGCTCGGTGGCGAGTTCCGGGGCTATGCCCAAGCGGCGCAAACTGCCTTCGCTACCGTGCGGAACCTGCTTAATACACTGACCGCAAGCCGTGTGGCGCGGGGTGATTCCGCACCCGCGCCGTTCCAACCCAACGCCCGCCCCCTATCGTCCGGCGAGCTGCAGCGTGAACTGCAGCAACTTCAGGGCCAGGCGCTGGATTCCGGGGCTGATGTGGCACCGCTCAGGGAACGGGTAGTCGAGAAGGTCAAGGAAAGTGGTGATAACCGGCTGAACGAGGAGCAGCAGGGCACACTGGACGTGGTTGACCGGTTTTTCCGTTCCGTCGTGGAAAGCCCCAAACTCAGTGACTATGCCCAGCAGCGTATGCGGCAACTGGAGGTGCCGGTACTCAAGGTGGTCATGCGGGACCCCGCGTTTTTTGACGACCAGGACAGTCCCGTTCGCGGCGTAATGAATCGTCTGGCCCAGTTGGGGGTCAAGGGTGGTCGGATCAATCCCGTGGTCCAGCGTCGGGTGGATGAGCTTGTTCACCGTATTACCACCGATTTCGAGCAGGACACCGGGGTGTTCGAGCAAACCGTTCAGGAGCTGGATACCCTGATTGATCGCCAGAACCTGGTGTATCGCAGAAATGTTGAGCGGGTGACAGCCGCAGCAGAGGGCGCCCAGAAGGTTGCCGAATCAAAAAAGGCCGTGACTGATGTCCTGAATCAGAAGCTGGGTGGACGCAAGGTGCCGAAGGCTGTACTAAGTCTGCTGGATGGTGGCTGGCGGGATTTACTCTCGCTGACCTGGATCCGGCAAGGGCCAGACAGCCAGCTCTGGCAGGACTATCTGTCGGTGATTGATTCCCTGCTGTCCTTTGCCGAGGATGCCAACAGCTCCATCAATCTGCCAGAGCTGTTGCGGGTGATCCAGGATGGTCTCGCCTCCATTTCCAGCAACCATATGCCGTCCTCCCAGATCCGGGACGAGCTCAAGCAGTTTCTGGTTCGCAGCCCGGATAAATCGCCTGAGCTGGTGGAAATCCCGCCAGCAAGGCCGGACCAGGCAGATATCAGAAAATTGTCTGACCGCGAACAACGCAGCCTGCAGCGCTGGATCAACCGGGCCCAGCAACTGCGCACGGGGGACTGGCTACGGGATCAGGAAAAGCCGGAAGAACCGCAGTATATCCGGCTGGTCTGGATTGCCCGGGGATTCAGCCGTTTTGTGTTCGTTAACCACCAGGGTATGCGGGTGGTGGAACTGGAGCTTGAAGCTCTGGCCCGGCATATGCGCAAAGGCATCATTGTGCCGGACAGCCAGTATGAGCGGCCCCTGGTGGATGAGAGTATCGACCGGATGGTTCGCAAGGTCTACGACCAGCTGTCATGGGCTTCCACCCACGATGAGCTGACGAAGCTTCTGGGCCGCCGTGAATTCGAGCGCATGCTGGATCAGCAGCTGGCCAGAAGGGAAGATGAGCGGTCCCTGGTGCGACTGGACCTTCGCCGCTTTCGCCTGCTAAACGACACGGCGGGTTACCAGGCCGGTGATGAAACCCTGAGACAGGTCGCTGACATTCTTCGTAGTCATGTGGGTGACGGCATGCCCGTGGCCCGGCTTGCAGGCAACGAATTTGCCATGCTGGTGCCCTCGGAAACTGCCACTGAGGCGGCGAGAAATCTCATTCAGGCAGTCGAAGAAGCCGAGTTTACCTTCGGCGGCCGGTCTTATCGGCTTTCCGCCAATGTCGGTGTGGTGCCTACGCTGCCGGCACTGGTGAGCGCCGAACGCTGGTTACGGGCCTCGGAACAGGCGTTGGCCGTGTCCCGGCAGCAGGGGCATGGCAAGGTTTCGGAATATGCACTGGGCGCCGAAGATCAGGCCCGACAGGAGCAGATTGCCGCCAAGGTGGCCAGTCTCAGTAATCTGAATGAAGAGCGCATGCTGTTGCGGTGCCAGAAAATCATACCCCTGCATGCCAATGCGACCATGACGGCTCAGTACGAAGTGCTGATCAGCATGTACGATGACGAAGGCAACCTGATTACCGGTCGGGACTTTGTCCGTATGGCCGAGCGTTACGACCGCATGCAGGCGGTTGACCGCTGGGTCGTCGGACACATGCTGGACTGGCTCAGGGACAAGGCCCCGGATCCGCGGCATTTTGGCGGAGTGTGTATCAACCTTTCCGGCTACTCCCTGAACGATCATGCGCTGCTGGAGTTTATCTACGAGAAGCTGAGCGAGAAGGACGCACCTATCGAGCGGCTCTGGTTCGAGCTCACCGAGGCTTCTGCCATTAACGATGTCCAGTCGGTGGCGGACTTCATTCTGGAGATGAAGGAACTCGGGTGCCGGTTCTGCCTGGGCAACTTTGGCAGTGGCCCCAGCTCCTTCGAGCTCATGCGCTCATTGCCGGTGGATTTGATCAAGATCGACAATGCCTTTACCGGCCAGCTGTCGACCAGCGAAACCGACCGCGCGATGGTGCGCTCCATGGTGGATATGGCCCATTACATGAAACGGGAAGTGATCGCTTCCCAGGTTGAATCGCGGGATGTTCTGGACCTGCTCCGGCAACTGGGTGTGGACTACGCCCAGGGCTTTGTGATTGAAAAGCCCCGATTGCTCGACAGCCTCACCTGATTCCGGCACGCTGCGCCTATGTCAAAACGCCACCCGATTATCGCTGTTACCGGTTCATCCGGGGCAGGTACCACCACGACCGGCCAGATTTTCAGCCGGATGTTTGCCAGTGAAGGCCTGAATGCAGCTATGGTCAGTGGTGACAGCTTTCACCGGTACAACCGGGAGCAGATGGCCCGGCTGGCCGCCAAAGGCCAGTTTGGCGAGCGGAACCATTTCGCCCTGGCCGCCAACCACATCGATAAGCTTGAAGCGCTTTTCTACGACTACGGCCACACCGGCAATGGCCGGTACCGGCAGTACGTTCACGACGAAGACCGGAAACTGGTGGCCGCTGGCCACAAACCCGGGACTTTTACGCCCTGGGGACCACTGCCCGCTGACACCGATTTGCTATTTTACGAAGGCTTGCACGGTGGGGTGGTCAGCGATACCTACAACATTGCCCAGTATGTGGACCTGATGATCGGCGTGGTGCCCATCGTCAATCTCGAATGGATCCAGAAGATCCATCGGGATACCCATAAGCGCGGTTACAGTCAGGATGCAGTCGTGGAGACCATCATCAACCGCATGGACGACTATGTTCATGACATCGTGCCGCAGTTTTCCCACACCCACATCAATTTCCAGCGCATCCCGCTGGTGGATACCTCCAATCCCTTCGTGGTCCGGGATGTACCCACCGAAGATGAGAGCATGCTGGTGATCCGGTTCCGGGATCCCTCGGAAGTCGAGTTTCCCTATCTGCTGCAGGTAATTTCCGGCAGCAGTCTGTCACGCCACGATACCCTGGTGATACCGGGCACAAAAATGCCGCTGGCTACCGACCTGATTGTCAGGCCCATGGTCCAGCGGCTGATGGCCCGAAAGCCGTTCGCTTGAGCACCTGCGGCTTTCAGACGGTCAGGCGACCATCCCGATAATCCTGCAGGGTCTGCTCAATTTCTTCCCGGGTGTTCATTACGAACGGTCCGTACTGAACCACTGGCTCACCGATGGGCTTGCCGGCAATCAGCAGCAGGCGCGCGCCAGTGTTTCCTGCCCGGACGCTGATCTGGTCACCGTCACCCAGGATGCTGGCGGCGCTGCGCTGCAACCCCGCGTCACCGAGGTGCGCGTCTCCCTCGTACAGGTACAGCATGCCATTATGAGTCTCGGGAACCGGCAGGGTAAGGCTCGCCCCGGATGCCAGGTGAATGTCCGCGTACACCGGTTGGGTGCTGCGGTCGGGCACCGCCCCACGATGGGCCTGGTCACCGACCATGAGCGTCCCGGCGATCAGTTTTACCATGCCTCCTTCAAAGGCGATCTCCGGGATCTCTTCGGACTGGATGTCACGGTAGCCAGCCTCAGTCATCTTTTCTGCGGCGGGCAGGTTCAGCCATAGCTGAAAGCCACGCATCACGCCTTCTTCCTGTTGGGGCATCTCCGAATGAATGATGCCACGGCCAGCGGTCATCCATTGCACGCCGCCGTTACGCAAGTCGCCACGGTTGCCGAGATGATCCTCGTGGAGCATGTGGCCCTCGATCATGTAGGTCACGGTCTCAAACCCGCGGTGGGGATGGGACGGAAAGCCGGCAATGTAGTCTGCCGCCTCGGCTGAGCCGAACTCGTCCAGCATCAGGAAGGGGTCCAGGCGAACACTTTGCCGCTGGCCAATTGAACGTTTGATACGTACACCGGCACCATCGGATGTTTCCAATGCGGGAATAATCTGTTTCAGGGAGCGATGGGTCATGGTGTTCTCCTCTCGTTTACTCTTAATCCTATTAAAGCGGGAGGAGAGGTGATTATAAAACGCAGAAATCTGGCGGGTGACATCAAAAAAACTGAAGGACCGGTGGCGACCGGTTCAGGACGCCACCGGTGAACACCTATTCCACGTTTCGGGAATAGAAAATTTCCAGCATTTCCCGGCGCAGCCGATCCTCGATGGATTGGGCTTCCTGCGGGTCAAGATCACTGGCATTGACACCGAACACATAGTTATCGAGGTTGAAGTTCTTCAGCATCATCTTGGTGTGGAACATGTTTTCCTGGTACACGTTCACATCGATCATCTGATACGCATTCTGGGTATCCTCGGTCAGATAGTTCTGGATCGAGTTGATGTCGTGATCGATGTAGTGTTTGGTGCCGTCCACGTCGCGGGTGAAGCCGCGGACACGGTAATCCACGGTAACCACATCGGAATCAAAGCTGTGGATCAGGTAGTTCAGCACTTTCAGGGGGGAAATCAGGCCACAAGTGGACACGTCGATGTCTGCCCTGAAGGTGCTCACACCATCGTGGGGATGACTTTCCGGGTAGGTGTGGACGGTTACATGACTCTTGTCCAGGTGTGCAACGATGGTGTCCGGAAGCGGCCCCGGAGACTCTTCATTATCCGGCTCACCATTGGACAGTTCGTGCTCGGCGATCAGCATGGTGACCGACGCGCCGTGGGGCTCATAATCCTGACGTGCGATATTGAGAATGTTGGCGCCGATGATCTTGACCACATCGGACAGGATCTGGGTCAGACGCTCGGCATTGTACATTTCATCGATGTAGTCGATGTACGCTTCACGTTGTTCTTCGGTCTGCGCGTAACAGATGTCGTAGATGTTAAAGCTCAGGGATTTGGTCAGGTTGTTAAAACCGTGCAGCTGGAGTTTTGATTCCATGCTCAGCCCCTCCGGATCGTGGAGATGAATGACTGCAGAGCTAATGTTATGCGCTCTGCCGAGGCCGCCACCGACTACTGACCGGGTTGTTCACCTTTTGCGCAGACCGGCGGAGAGGGTGCGTATTATGCACACCGCAAGTGACGTTGAATAGTATTTACAATGACATTTTAGCATCGCTGACTTCCCCCGGATCCGGCCTTTGGGAAATGGCCCCTGGAGGGCCCTGAGCCGGATCTCAGTGGTTCATGTTTGTCGGGCTACTCTGACTCTGCCTCACGGATTTCATAACTATGAGTGATTTCAACGCCGGCCTTTTCAAGCATGATAGACGCTGAGCAATACTTCTCGGCCGAGAGACTGACCGCACGCTTGACCAGGTTTTCCTTCAATCGGTTACCGGTGACCACGAAATGCAGGTGAATCCGGGTGAAGACCGCGGGAATTGCATCGGCCCGGTCCGCTTCGAGCTCGGCATGGCAGGCCGTCACGTCCTGCCGGCTTTTGTTCAGAATGCTCATAACATCGAAGGACGAGCAGCCACCCAGCCCCATCAGCAGCATCTCCATCGGGCGTGGCCCAAGATTCTGGCCGCCGTGATCGGGTGGGCCATCGAGCTGAACACTGTGGCCGCTGCCGCTGGTCACTTTGAAACTGGCGTTGCCGGTCCAGTCGACGGTCGCTTTCATGGGGGTGTCTCCGTTGTGATGGCTGTGGGCCAGTGTTACCCGCAGCGCTGATACCGATAATATGAGGCCGGATGCTAGCACAACCTGCGAGAGGGAGCAGCCGGGCCCGGATACATGTTGTATACTCTTTCCGGTTGCCCGAAACAGGCCTTCTTGTTATAAGTTGCGCAGTTTTGTAAGAAAAAAGAGCGAACCCGCACGGAAAGCCGGGTGAATAACAAACAATGGGACCCGCCAGTATTTGAGGAGGCACGACTCGCATTATGGCCACTATCGTCAAGCCGGTTGAGCAGAAAACCAAGCATCTGGATTACTTCCTGTCACAGTGCCATCGTCGGCGCTATCCAGCCAAGAGCACGATCATTTACGCCGGGGACAAGAGCGACTCCCTGTTTTACATCGTCAAAGGCTCGGTAACCGTCATCATTGAGGATGACGATGGCCGTGAGATGATCATGGCCTATCTGAACGCCGGTGATTTCTTCGGTGAGATGGGGCTTTTCGACAACATGGATTCCCGCAGTGCCTGGGTGAAGGCCAAGACCGAATGCGAAGTGGCCGAGATCAGTTACACCAAGTTCCGGGAGATTGCCCAGCAGGATCCCCGGGTGCTGTACTTCATTGGCGAACAGATGGCCTCCCGCCTGCGCCAGACTACTCGCAAGGTGGGTGATCTGGCGTTTCTGGATGTCACCGGCCGTGTGGCGAGGACCTTACTCGACCTGTGCAAGGAGCCCGATGCCATGACCCACCCGGATGGCATGCAGATCAAGATCACCCGCCAGGAAATTGGCCGCATCGTTGGCTGTTCCCGGGAAATGGTCGGACGGGTCCTGAAGACCCTTGAGGATCAGGGTCTGGTCCGGGTCAAGGGTAAAACCATGGTGGTTTACGGCACCCGCTAAGGCAAACAGCGGGTCACCTCTGGTAGTGATTCAGTCGACAATCGCCACGGATTTGATCTGCATCCAGACGTTCCTGCCGGCTTCCAGCTTTAACTGGTGCAGTGACCGGGTTGTCAGACGGGCCAGAAAAGGCGTCTGGCCCGCCAAAAGACGAACCATTGACGTGCCCGGTGTCACCTCCCGGGCAATTTCGTCAATGACTGCCGGCACCAGATTCTGAATGCTCTGATCCGGGTGCGCCGCCAGTGCAATACTGATGTCCCGTGCCAGAACCCTCACTCGTACCGGTTTGCCCGGAACGAGTCCGTCATGCAAGCGCAGCCAAAGCTCGCCTCCATCGAATCCAGCCCGGCATAGATGCCATTCAGGCTCAACCTGCTCGATCGTTGCGTTGAGAATCACGCCGGCATCCTCTTCGAGGCCGAATGGCTGGTCGGTCCGTGCCAGGGTTTCCTGAAGCGGCCCTTCGGCGACCACACGGCCGTTATCCATCATTACGATATGATCGGCAAGGCGCGCCACCTCCGCTGCGGAATGGGATACATAGATCACCGGAATGGCGAGGCTCTCCCGCAGATTCTCGAGGTAAGGCATGATCTCCTGCTTGCTGGTCTGATCCAGTGCAGACAGGGGTTCATCCATTAGCAGCAGGCGGGGGCTGGTCAGCAGGGCGCGGGCAATGGCGACGCGCTGGCGTTCACCACCGGAGAGTTTTGCCGGCATCCGGTTCAGCAGGTGCGTGAGCCCGAGCCAGTCTACCGCCTGATCAAAGGTGATCCGACGCTCAGCTCGAGGAATGCGCCGGTAGCCATAGTTCAGGTTGCCGCTCACAGACAGGTGGGGGAACAGGCTGGTTTCCTGGAACACATAGGCCAGTGGGCGCTGGTGCGTGGGCCGGAAGCCCGAGCTGTCCTGCCAGCATTCGCCGGCGACATTCAGGTAACCCTCTGAGGTCTGTAGCCCGGCAATGCATCGCAACAGGGTGGTTTTGCCGCAGCCGGAGTGGCCAAACAAGGCGGTGACTCCTTTTCCCGGCAAAAGGAGATCCACAGACAGCTCGAAGTTCTCGAAACGGCACCGGAAGCTGGCCTGGATCGGGCTCATCGGACCACCCCTGGTTGCAGCCGGTTGTTCAGGGAGTAAAGGCTGACCAGTACCACGAAGGAAAACAACAGCATGCCGGCGGAGAGCCAGTGAGCCTGGGTGTATTCCAGAGCCTCCACATGATCGAAAATGGCAACCGAGAGCACTTTGGTCTCGCCCGGAATATTACCGCCGATCATCAGCACGACACCAAATTCACCAATAGTGTGAGCGAAGGTAAGTACCGCAGCCGTAAGAAAGCCGGGCCGGGCCAGGGGGATAACCACCGAGAAAAACCGATCTCGGGGTGAGGCCCTCAGCGTGGCAGCGGCCTCCAGCAGATTGTCGTTGATGGTAAGGAAGGCATTCTGTAATGGTTGCACGGTAAACGGCAGGGAATAGATGACAGAAGCCACGACCAGGCCTTCAAAGGTAAATGGCAGCAGGCCAATCCCCAGGCGCTCCGTCAGCTGACCAATGGCACCGTCCGGGCCCAGTAGTATCAACAAATAGAAGCCGAGTACCGTCGGCGGCAACACCAGCGGCAGGGCTACAAGCGCTGAGATTGGCTGGCGCGCCCAGTGCCGGCTTCGGGCGAGCCACCAGGCAATGGGGGTTCCGATCACCAGCAACAAGGCCGTGGTGATGCCGGCAAGTTTCAGGGTCAGCCAGACGGCCTGCCATTCCGGGCTCATGGATTCTCCGCTCGGTGAATCAGGTGGCCGACTCAGTCTGTCGGCATTGGTTCCGTATCGTAGCCGTCTTTTTCAATAATTGCCCGGACCTCTTTGCTTTTGAGGAACGCAAGAAAGGCGGCCGCTGCTGCGTTGTTTTTACCACGCTTGAGGAGCTGGGCCTGCTGGGTAATCGGGCTGTGCAGGGATTCAGGCACCAGCCAGGCTGACCCTCCCGTCTGATTCCAGGCCCGGACCTGAGCCAGTGCCACGAAACCGGCCCCGGCGTTGCCGGTTGCCACGAACTGAAAGGTCTGGGCAATGGAGTCGCCGCTGACCAGCCGGGGCCGGACGGTTTCCAACAACTCCAGGTGATCGAACACTTCCATTGCGGCTATGCCGTAGGGGGCAGTCTTGGGGTTGCCGATGGCGATCCGGGGGCCGGAAGCCGAGGTCAGAAACGATTCCGGGTCAGAGAGCCGATTGTCCTCCCGGCTCCAGAGCACCAGCCGTCCCTCGGCGTAGGTGAAGCGCGTGCCTGCAACGCCGTCACCCTCTCGCTCCAGCCGCTCAGGCCGGGCCCGGTCGGCCGCAAGGAAAACATCGAAGGGGGCGCCGTGGCGAATCTGGGCATAAAGCTTGCCGGTTGAGCCATAGCTGGCGCGGACGGTGTGCCCGGTCCGCTGTTCAAACAGTGGAACCAGCTTTTCCATGGTGGCCGTGAAGTTGGCCGCTACCGCAGCAGTGACCATTGCCGCCTGGCTACCGGCGGATACCAGTATCAGCAAGAGCGTGATCAGGCCGACACAGATGCCTCTGAGTAGCGGATGCTGGCCGGCATGCACTGCAAAATATACTGCCATACGTCCTCTGAGTTGGTTTCATTGAGCATTTCATGACGGCCACCCTCGAACAGCCTGAGCGTCACCGTTTCAATCCCGGCTTCGCGAATGGCCTGAAAGTGAGACCGGATGCCCTCGCCCATTTCTCCAACCGGATCCTCGGTACCCGCGAACAGGTGAACCGGCAGGTCTTTGCGCCACAGCGCAGGATTGATGGACAGCATACCCTCAACGAAATCATGCCACAGCCCCGTCGTGCATTCGAATCCGCAGAGCGGATCGGCCAGGTATTTGTCTACCTGCTCCGGGGCACGGCTCAGCCAGTCGCATTCGGTGCGGTTGGGGCGGAAGTGTTTGTTGAATTTGCCGAAGGTCATCCTGGTAATGGTCGCACTGCGGTGGCACTGGCCTCGAAACAGCCTGATCAGGCCGATCAGAAAGCTTGATGCCAAAAGTTCGGGGCGGTGAATGCGGTTGGTGGCGCTGAGGATCAGAGTGTCCACGGATTCGCCATGGCGCTGGACGCAACTCTGGGCAAGGAATGAGCCCATGCTGTGGCCGAACAGGATAAGGGGCCTGGCCGGGTATTGGTTCCGGGCATAACAGATGACCTGGTGCAGATCTTCGACAACTTTGTGCCAGCCATCCTGATCACTGTAATGACCCAGTTGATCAGGTGGGCAGGTTGGGCCATGGCCGCGGTGATCAAAGGTAACAACGGCAATGCCTTGATGGCACAGCCACTCGGCGAAACCGGTATATCGGCCAGCATGCTCTGCCATGCCGTGGGAGATAACCATAACCGCCCGGGGATGGGCAGGGGAAAACAGGCTGCCGGAAACGGTGTGGCCGTCAGGTGCGTCCAGCTTCAGGGGGAGTTTGTTCATGGCGCTTGCCCGGGTCCTTGTTATTCTTGTCCATTACCGGGCGTTGCCACTCCGGCGGTTTCCATAAATGTTTGAGGCGAGACAGTAATCTGCCGGGCTGTGCCATGTCGCGGAACAGGTCCACGTATTCGTGAGTCCAGAGCACAATCAGGTTGGTGGAATGTACCGGTCGGGTAATACCATACTCCGGTGGCTCCCTGGCGTCCTCGTCCACAAACGAGCCGAACAGGCGGTCCCAGATGATCAGGGTGCCACCGTAATTCCTGTCGATATAGCCGGGGTTCCGGCCGTGATGGACGCGATGGTGACTCGGGGTATTGAATACGGCCTCAACCAAGCCGGGCAGCCGTCCTACCAGGGTGGTGTGGATAAAGAACTGGTACACCAGCGAGAACGCATAAGCCACCCCGATCCAGACCGGATTGAATCCGACCAGAGCCAGAGGCAGGTAAAATATCCACATGCCATTGAAGATGTTGGTGGCATTCTGGCGCATGGCAGTGGAAAAATTCATCCGCTCGGACGAATGGTGCACCACATGGGCTGCCCAGAACCAGCGCATCCGGTGACTGGCCCGGTGCATCCAGTAGAAACAGAAGTCCACACCCAGGAAAGTCAGGAAGGCAGTAAGCCCGTTGAGTTCAAGGTCGAGAATGCGGTAGTGGTAGCACAGAGCATAGACCGGAAAAGCAATGATGCCGGCAAACAGCAGCTCAGTAACCTGGTAGCCGGCCCCAAGTGCAAAGTTGCGTATCGCTTCACGGGTGTCCATTAGCCGTGGGTTGTGCCGTATTTTCAGGTACTCCCACAGGGCAACGGCTACGAACACGGGTGTGGCCATGATGAAAATCAGTTGCCGTTCATCCAGTGCCAGCCACGGCGAGGCGGCCTGCCAGAGAGCAAGCAGACCGCTGTTTTCGAGCACGGCCAGCAGCATGTCGGTTAAAGCCATAGGATTCCTGCCGGTATTTTTGTTCTGCCAGCATTATTGTGGCATGGAACCGGTCAGGGGGAATGTCGTTTCACGCCAGTTTGGCTGACGATTTCCGCCAGTGGTCAGGTGTCAGTTTGCCATACGGTTGTCGGCGTAAATTTTCTCCAGAGCCTGGAGTTGCGGTTGCCACTGGTCCAGCCAGGCTTTGATGTCTTTCGGAATACGTCCCGGTTTGGGCCAGGGCACCGGGTACTCCGGCGGCTGGAACATGGGGGCAAACAGCGCTGCGGCCGTCAGATCGGCCCGGGAAAAACGGTCGCCGACCAGGAACGGTTGTTTGCTGTATATGCCGGCCAATTCGGCGAGCAGACACTCCATTGTTTGTCGGGATTTGTCGGCGGTTTTCTCGTTGATCTTCATCCATTTTCGCATGACCTCATCAACCCGGCTGAAGGCCAGGCTGAGCAGGATCCGGTTATAGAACGGCGTACCGGCGGCCAGCATGGGCACTACTATTTTCGGGCGCTGGAGGAAATGGTGGTAGGAATAACAGCGAATGGCAGGCCCGGCTTCTTGGTCCAGTCGGTGCTCCCAGGCCAGCGCCTGCTCCCGAAAATCCGGATTATCCGGGGTCAGCGGCTGTTCGGGGAAAGTCTCGTCGAGATAGTCCAGAATCCGGGCCGAGCCCTGAACAATCTGCCCATCGTGGGCAAGCACCGGAACCGACGACGCCTCACCCGTCAGTTTTCGGATGGCTTTCACATGCTGGCCTGGTAGCAGGTTGACGGTCTCATAGCTGAGCTCTTTGAAATCAAGGGCCCAGCGAATTTTCTCGCAGTAATGGGAAATGGCAAATTGGTAGAGTTTCAGCGCCATGGGTTGTCTCCTGAATCCGACTCTCAAGCATACTGTCGCCCGCCCCGTTTAAGAAGCCTTGCCTTGAGATTCTCTGGCGTTTCAGTCCGACCATGTAAGCCCGTAGCGGGCCATAATCTGCGCTATTCGCCCGGAACTCTTCAAGGCTCGCGTCCCTTCT
This sequence comes from Marinobacter guineae, assembly GCF_002744735.1. Lineage (GTDB taxonomy): Bacteria > Pseudomonadota > Gammaproteobacteria > Pseudomonadales > Oleiphilaceae > Marinobacter > Marinobacter guineae. The sequence continues at coordinate 1,186,271 of NZ_KZ319340.1, forward strand.
GAAAGAAGGTCACTGAGCCCTTCCGAATCCTGGCTCCCCGGAGAGAACGCGATGTAGACGGGCGATTGGTGTATCACATCTGTTATCCGCAGGGCGATGCGGTTCCCCTGCGCCTGCAGTGCCCACTCCATGACATCACGATCTTCCGGGAAAACGTCTGAACGGTGTTTATCCAGTAACTCGATTGCCCGGCTCAGGGGGGCGGGTCCGGACAGAATCCATACCTTTTCAGGATCGTCCCGGTGTTCCGCAATGTAGGCGTCAAGCTCGGGTGAATAGGAATAGCCATTGATGGCCAGCAGGGTCAGGTTGCTGAGCGAGTCTGTGCCCTCGTAATGCCATAAGTTATCCGGATGGGTATACAGAACGGTCGTCGTGTGGCCGGTAGCCTCCTCCGGGAAGACAAAATCCGGTGCATCGCCGTGCAAGGCCCCGACAACGCCATCAATGTAACCATCACGTGCCTGTTGAATTGCCCGGGCCCAGCTCATATTGACGTATTCGACATCGACTCCCGCTAGCCCAAAGGCTTCGCGGGCAATATCAACCATGTATCCCTCACGGTCCGAGCCGGCTTCACAGTTGTGGGGGCACCAGGGATCGGCGCCAATAACGATTTTCCGGCGAGGTGTTTCCTGGGCTGGCAGGGTGGTCTTGGTAGTCTTCGCAGCCGTTTCAGGAACCAGTGTTGGCGGATCTTCTGGCGGCGAGCAGGCGACCAGAATGAAAGCAAAACACAGAACCAGTGGTCTTGGCATATTCGGAAAACCGGGTTGTCGAAGAAGTCGCCTTTACCTGAATCATAGACCCTGGCAGCGGTTTTGTAACCCTGCCGCGGTGTTCAGGCTGCGCTTTTACTCCGGTCTTCTGAGGCTGCCGTCGGCACCAGTGCGAGGGCGAGGTCTTTCATGTGAAGAGTGCCCACATGCTCCTGGTCACGCATTACCCGGTAATTCAGAGACATGTCACCGCCGGATTTCAGGAGTACCGACTCGAGGTTATCCTTCTCCGAGATGTCACCCGCATAAGTGCTTTCACCAGCGTCTGGCTGGCTCATCACCGACCGTACCCTCAAAACCCGTGCCCGGTTAATGTCGCTGATGAAATCGACAATATAGGGATCACCCGGGTTGATCAGGATCTCCTGGGGATCACCTTGCTGGACGATTTCACCGTCTTTGAGAATCACCAGGTGATCGGCCAGCTTCAGGGCCTCATCAAGGTCATGGGTGATGAACACGATGGTTTTTTTCAGCTCCTCCTGCAGTGCCAGCAACAAGTCCTGCATGTCTGAGCGGATCAATGGGTCCAGCGCTGAAAAAGCTTCGTCCATCAGCATGATCGGTGCGTCGGAGACCAGCGCCCGGGCAATCCCGACACGCTGTTGCATACCGCCGGACAACTGGTGTGGATACTGGTATTCGTTGCCTTCAAGACCAACCCGAGCCAGCCATTTCCTGGCATCGGTTTCGAAGTCAGCTATGGTGTAGCCGCGGATATTCTTGGCCATGCCTGCATTTTCCAGCACGGTCTTGTGGGGGAGCAGGGCGAATTTCTGGAAAACCATGGACATGCGCTCCCGCCGGAGCTGGCGAAGCTGTTCTTCGCTAAAGTTCATGATGTCCTCACCGTCGACCCGAATCTCGCCGGCGGTTGGATCAATCAGGCGGTTCAGGTGCCGGATCAGGGTCGATTTCCCGGAACCCGAGAGCCCCATGATCACGGTGATTTCACCATCGTGCATATCCACATTGATGTCCCGCAGGCCAAGAACGTGTTTCTGCTGCTCCAGCAGATCGGCCTTGTTCATGCCCTGGCGAACATATTCAAGGGCCACATCCGGAGTCGGACCGAAAATCTTGAACAGGTTTCTTATCGAAATCTTTATGTCTTTTGCCATGGGTCTTTCCTCACTGCTTCTGCGAGACGTTAATGCGTGCCAGTGATGCCTTGGTAACCCGGTCGAGAATGACCGCCAGGATCACGATGCCCAGGCCGGATACCAGACCAACCCCCAGTTCCAGATTACGTATGCCACGCAGAACCAGTACCCCAAGCCCCGGTGCGGACACCAGGGATGCAATAACAACCATGGCAAGGCTCATCATGATGGTCTGGTTCACCCCGGCCATAATGTTGGGCAGTGCCAGCGGAATCTGGACCTTGTAGAGTTTTTGCCGCGGCGTCATGCCGAAGGCATCAGCGGCCTCAATGACGTCTTTGTCGACCAGCCGTATGCCCAGGTTGGTCAGCCGGATGACCGGAACAATGGCGTAGAGAATGATGGCGATACCGTAAAGTTTTGATTCGGTGACACTGAACAGAAAAATCAGCGGGATCAGATATACGAACGGGGGCAGCGTCTGCAACATGTCCAGAACCGGAATGATGAGCCGCTGAAGCTTGTCGCTGCGGGCCATGGAAATACCAATTGGCACCCCGAACAGCACACAGATAAAAGCGCAGACGAGAATAATCGCCAGGGTCTGCATGGCGTAGCTGTAATGATCAATGAACGCCAGAAGCACGATGCTGCCTCCGACAAAAAGCATCAGTTTCCAGGATTTGGTAACCACATAAACAACCGCCAGCAACACGGGGATCACGATCCACCAGGGCGTGGTGAGCATCCCGTAAAGTGCCCCGTCTAGTGCCCAGCTCAGAGGCTGGGTGAGTGGGTCGAGCACCAGGCTGAGGCTGTCCTTTATTGCCAGAAAACCCTGTTCAAGCCCCTTGGTCAGTTCCCGGGACTGGGGGAAAGCCGCGCAGGACTCGTTCAGTGCGTCCATGGACGGGAACGGAAGGTCCCAGATAGAGGCTGGTTCGGCGCTCTCTCCCTTGGTTTTGTTCAGCAAATCGGCCATCGACATGGGGCCACTGCTCGTGCCTTCAGAGCACCATTCCTTGAGACCTAATGATGAAAACAGGGAATCGTAGGTTGCCATGGGCGGTCAGTCTCTCCTGCGCGCGTCTGGAATCAGATCGGTTTTCGGGAAACTGCCCGGGACACTGCAAAGTTGAGGTCCCGGGCGGGGCAGGTCGGTCAGTTGTTGAGAATTTTAGCCAGCCGTTCTCTGGCCGAATCGTTCAGCCAGGTTGACCATTCGTCACTGTTGTTGCTGAGGAAATACACAGCGGCCTCTTCACCTGACGCGTTGTTCTCGTCCATCCAGGCCAGAATGGAGCTCATGGTGGCAGTTTTGAACGTCATTTTGCTGAGCATCTCGGCAACTTCCGGCTCGCGCTCTTTGAAGTCCGAGGTTACCGACGTCAGGATGGTAGCTGCCGGGAATTCGGAAACGCCCGGATTATCGGCGTCAGCAGTCTGGTTTTTCGTGTGCACTTCTGGCTTGTACTCGCCCAGCTCAACCCGAGTCATATCGTACTTGCCGAGCGGCACGGTGGGGCCCCAGTAGTAACCAAACCAGGGTTCTTCCTCTTGCACAGCCGAGGCCATGGAAGAAGCCAGGGTTTCACCTGAGCCGTGGTTAAAGACTTCGATTCCGGATTCTTCCAGGTCCAGGGCACGAATCAGGTTATCACTGACAACGCGGCAACCCCATCCGTCCGGACAGTTATTAAAAGTGCCGCCTACGAGTTCCGGATTGGCCATCACGCCTTCGATGGTGGTCAGCTCCGGGTGCTTTTCCGCCAGGTAGGTGGGAATCCACCACCCTTCAACGCCGCCCGGATCCAGTACCCTGCTCAGGCGTTCGACCTTGCCTTGTTCTTCCAGCCGCAAGTAAGCCTCGCCTGCGGAGTTCAACCAGAGTTCGGTGATAATGTCCGGCTCACCGTTTTCGGCGACCGAGGTCACCGCCGGAACGGTGTCGGAAGGAACAATAGTGACGTCGCAGCCATAACCCTGCTCCATGATGAATGTGGCCACGTTGGTAACGACCGTGTTGGACGCCCAGTTCATCTCGGTGATGGATACCTCGCCGCATTCGGCCTGGGCCGTGGCGGGTATTGAGAGTGCGCAAAGCATTGCAGCAGACGTAAGCTTTCGCATAGTCACTTCTCCTTTTTCAGGGTTTGTGATGTTCGAAGGGTGTTTCCGGTACTAGCTGGCCGCGGTCCTTTGGGACCGGGTAGTTGGCAATGTTCAGGTCGAAAATGTGACAGAACAAACTCAAACTCTCGGTTAATACTTAATGATCAGGATAACGAACCTCAGCTCAGTTACAAGGGCGTATTCAAAATACGTCTTTAATGAAGACATATTTCGCGCCTGACCGTCAACAAGCTGTAGCAATCAACCGTTAGACTCCGCAGATTCTGAGCCAGGAGGCTGCCATGACAGAATTGCGAGACCTGACGCCCCACACATCGATCGCCAGCGAGCAGGCCAGCCGGGATGGCCGGCAACGCCGGCTGTTGCGTACATTTCTCCCGGAAATGGTCGGGCTTGAGCGCCTGCTGGCCGAGGCGCCGGAACTGGTGACCACCCAAGTGGTCGATCGGGTAACGATGAACGATCTTTCGCTACCGATTTACCGGGTGGACATCGGCTCGACACGGTCAGACGTACCCGCCGTGCTTCTGGTAGGAGGGGTGCACGGGCTTGAGCGGATCGGCAGCCAGGTGGTCATGGCCTGGATGCAATCCCTGTTGGCCCGGGTCACCTGGGATGAGCATCTCGCGGACCTTTTGCAGAAAGTGCGGATAACGGTGCTGCCCATTCTGAATCCGGGGGGTATGTACCTGAATCAACGCAGCAATCCCAATGGCGTGGACCTGATGCGCAACGCGCCGATCACCGCCCAGGACCGGAGCGCCTTTCTGCTTGGTGGCCAGCGATTCTCGCCCCGGCTACCCTGGTACACGGGAGACCCGGAGCAGGGCATGGAGCCAGAGAACGAGGCCCTGGAAACGGTGATTCAGGAGCTGCTGCCCGGTCGCCCGTTCAGTGTGGCCCTGGACTGCCATTCCGGTTTTGGCATGCAGGACCAGATCTGGTTCCCCTACGCCTATCGTCGCCGGCCGATGCGTCGCATTGCCTCAGTGATGGCCCTGAAGCTGATTTGGGAACAGGCCTACCCGAACCACGATTACCGCTTTGAACCCCAGTCCCGCCATTATCTCACCCACGGTGATTTGTGGGATTACTTCTACAAACAGGTGAATCGTGAGAATGCCGGTGTTTTCCTGCCGCTGACCCTGGAAATGGGATCCTGGCGCTGGATCCGCAAACGCCCGCGCCAGCTGCTCCGGCTCCAGGGCTTCTTCAACCCATTGGTGCCCCACAGGCACAAAAGGGTATTGCGCAGCCATCTGAGCTGGATGGACTTTCTGGTCAATGCCGCCGCCAGCCATGAAAACTGGTTGCCCACCCGGGAAGAGGAGTCCATGCTGAGAGAAGCCGCCATCATGCACTGGTACCGGGATTCTCAATAGCATGCACTGGATTCTGTTGCGGGGCCTGACACGGGAGCGAGCGCACTGGGGAGACTTTCCGGCCCTCCTGCGGGATAGGTTCCCGGACCACCACTTTCACGCTGTCGATCTGCCCGGTACGGGTGTGCACTATCGGGATACCAGTCCGGCCTCCGTGGCCGGTATTCGTGAAAAAGTCTGTGAGCAGGTAAGTCATATCCCCAAGCCATTCAGTCTCCTGGCGCTCTCCATGGGGGGGATGGTTGCTCTGGACTGGGCCCAGAACGTGCCCGAAGGTGAAATTCAGAATCTGATCCTGATCAACACCAGTTCCGGCTTCAGCCCGACGTGGCAACGAATGCGCCCAGGGGCCTGGCCCCGGGTTCTAAGGCTGTTGGGCCGCAAGGAATTGTTTGACCGTGAACGGGACATCCTCCGGCTCACCTGCAATCGTGAGGTTCCGTTGTCCCTGGCGAAACAGTGGTACAGCATTCAGCGCCAGCGCCCGGTCAGCACCCGCAATGCCATGAACCAGATGGCGGCGGCTGCGCGTTACATGCCAGGGCAGAAACGCCCTCTGCCGGACGCCTTGTTGCTGGCCAGCCGTGGTGACCGCATCGTTCACTGGCGTTGCAGTGCGGCCCTGGAAGAGCGCTGGCAGTGGACATTGAAGTTGCATCCTGATGCCGGCCATGACCTGCCCCTGGATGAGCCGGAGTGGATCATCCAGCAGATTCGCAGCTGGTTGCCTCGCTAGCATTGGTTGCTTGACGCAACTCTTCTTTCCAGTCAGTCTTTCGGTTTTATCCTTTCATACTGCCAGAGATCATCAGGAACGGAGCCCATAACAATGAAAATCTTCGAGACCAAAACTGCCCCAAACCCCCGACGCGTGCGCATGTTCATGGCCGAAAAGGGCCTTCTCGACAAAGCAGAATTCATCGAAATCGACCTGCAAAAGGGTGAAAACCTGACTCCCGAGTATGTTGCCCGCAATCCCATGAAAAAAGTGCCGGTGATGGAACTGGACGACGGTACCTGTATTGCCGAAACCATGGCGATCTGCCGCTACTTCGAAGAAAGCTACCCGGATACTCCGAGCCTGCTGGGTGACACGCCGCTGGAAAAAGCGCAGCTTGAGCAGTGGCTGCGCTGGATTGAGATGTCCTTGTTTATGCCGGCAGGTATGTGTTTCCAGCACACCACGGGGTACTTCAAGGACCGGATGAATCCGATCAAGGAATGGGGTGAAGAATGTGGCAAGAGTGTCGAGAAATTCATGCACTTCTTGAACAAACATCTGGAAGATCAGGAATACATCTGCTGCGACCGGTTCACTGCCGCGGACATCAATGCTTTCACCGCCATCGCCTTTGCGCGGGTGGTCAATATCCGCATCAAGCCGGAGCAGACCAATCTCCAGGCCTGGTATGACCGCATCAAGGCGCGACCTTCGGCTCAGGCCTGAGCCCCGGTCAGGGCCCCAATGGCCGGACTTCGGTCAAAAAAGCCCGCAATATGGTTACCCGGTAACCCGGCAGGCTACCTCGACCCGGTTGCGGCCGTTACGCTTGGCGAGATACAAGGCCTCATCGGCCCGACCGACGATGGCTTCGACAGTATCATCCGTTTGAAAGCTGGCCACACCCAGACTGATGGTCTGGGTTATCGGTTGGCCATGGGCGTCAATCGCAGGGATCATGGCCTCCCGGAGCTTTTCCGCAACCTCCCGGAGCTTTTCCGCAACCTCCCGAGCGCCCTCCATGGGGGTATCCGGCAGCAGCACCAGCAGCTCTTCGCCGCCCCAGCGGCAGAGTGCGTCCTGGTGTCGGAGTGCGACTTTCAGCCGTCTCGCAGTCTCTCGCAGAACCAGGTCACCCGTGTCGTGGCCCCAGGTATCGTTCACTCGCTTGAACAGGTCCAGATCGCCCAGCACCAGACTGAAGGGCACATCAGCCCGTTTTGCCCGTTGCAGCTCATGATCCATCAGGGGTTCCATGGCGCGACGGGTGAGGAGTCCGGTTAGCGGATCGGTGGACGCCACCTCCCGGAGTTGCTGACGAGCCAGGAATTCGCTGGTCAGAATATGCCGCAACGCCGTCATTACAATCATGCCGATGACCATCATCATTAGCGGGTCGAAGACCAGTGGTCCGACGTCCTCCAATGCAATATCAAGAAAAACCGCCAGACTGGCAAACGTCGCTATCGGTAGCAGGAACAGCAAGGGCCAGTCGCGGAGCCCCCGGACCGAGAGCATGGAAGCGCCGAAGAAGCTGATCACCAGGCCATTGCTGATCTGGTGAAACTCGTTGGTACCGTTTTTCAGGTGGAGCAGTAAAAGCGCCAGGATCATGACCATCAATGACAGCGCCAGCAGCTGTAACAGCAGCCGGCCAGAGCAGCGTGGTTTCCCGAAGTAGTGTGTGGACAGCGCGGTCAGCGCCACAAGAATAACCGGCATCCGGATAGCAAACTCGGTTACCAGGAGGTTGGAGCTGTGGAAGCTGCGGATGTCGTGGGAAAACTGGTACACGACCACGGTAATTAGCAGTATCCAGGCCGCAACCACGACAAATTTTTGCTCTACCGCCTGGGTATGAGCCTCGTGGGCGGATTGCCACTTCTGGGGTACAACCGGCGGTGAATAGAACATCCGGGAAAACTCTTTTTTTGATTTTTGATCGCTTGTTCATTCTTTACCACGAAGCCCGTTTTAACAATGCCGTAAAGTGCTTACCTATTTGGAGTAACGGGCGCAGGGCGGAGTGTGTTTTAGGTGGTAGAGGCCCTGTTGTCAAAACGCTAGAATGAAGCGCCGCTCGGAACCAGTTCAGGCGGTGTTTCACTTCTTTATCAGGTACACGCCTCATGCCACAGTCCCCACGCCTGCAATGCGCTCTGGATGCCATCGATGAAGCCAATCTGGCAGATCCGAACCGGGAACAGGTTGGCGACGAGCTGCTTCCCAAGGAGTATGCCTATAGCCTGCATATGACTCGCTGGTTGTTCGAGCTGGAGGCCGATCCATCAGAGCGCATGCAGATCGCCTGCCGGGCCCAGCACATCGAGCGCTGGACGATGCCGCGCAAGGATTACCCGGAGGGCCGCAAGGCCTACTATCAATGGCGCCAGGCCTGTGGCCGGATGCATGGGCGCCGGGCGGCGGAAATCATGGCGGACTGTGGCTACCCTGCGGGCGAATGCGAGCGGGTGGAAACGATTCTGACCAAGCGCGAGCTCCGGCAGGATGAGGACACCCAGCTTCTTGAGGATGTTGCCTGCATGGTGTTCCTTGAGCGTTATTTCGCGGATTTCTACGAAGAAAAGGCGGATTACGACCGGGAGAAGTGGCTACGCATCGTGCGCCGGACCTGGGGCAAGATGTCACCCCGTGGGCATGAGGCGGCGCTCAGGCTTGCTGAGGGAATGCCGGCGCATTTATTGGCGTTGCTACAGGAAGCTTTGTCGGAACCTGAGGCCTGATGGGTGCATGCGAGTCAGCGGGTAAGGCTTGCCAAAATACGCTGTAAATACGTCCGTGTACGCTCGGCTCCGCCATCCATGGCTCCGCACGATTTTGGCAAGCCTTACCCGCTGACTCACCCCATCTGAAGGAGTCAGCCCTCAGGGAAAAACAGCTCTTGGAGTTTTTGTCCCGGTTCCTTTGCTCGCATAAACGATTCACCGACCAAAAAGCCATAAATGCCACGGCTGGTCATCGCGCCCACATCATTTCTGGTCATGATGCCGCTTTCGGTGATGGTGAGGCGATCTGCAGAAATCCGCTCGTGCAAATCGAAGGTGGTGTCCAGGGAAACATCGAAGGTGTGGAGGTTACGGTTGTTAATGCCCACCAGTGGTGTTTTCAGGGTTAGTGCATCATCCAGTTCCTCACCGTTGTGCACTTCCACCAGAACATCCAGACCGATGTCGTGGGCGATGCCTTCGAGTTCCTGCACCTGGTCCCTGGTGAGGCAGGCAGCGATCAGCAGGATGCAGTCGGCCCCGATAGCCCGGCTTTCATAGACCTGGTAGGGCGCGACCATGAAGTCCTTTCGGATCACCGGTAGACTGCAGGCATTGCGGGCGGCGACCAGATAGTCCTCGTGGCCCTGGAAGAAATCTTTGTCGGTGAGCACCGACAGACAGGCGGCGCCGCCTTTTTCGTAGCTTTCGGCAATGGCTTCCGGTTCGAACGGGTCACGGAGAATGCCCTTGCTGGGCGAGGCCTTCTTGATTTCGGCGATGACGGCGGGCGTTCGGGCTTCAATCCGCGTACGCAAGGCATTCGCGAAGCCTCTCGCCGTCGGCAGGTCTCCCGCCATGGCCTTTAAGTCGTCGATGCTGACCTTGGTCTTGCGCTCGTCGATTTCTTCCCACTTCCGATCAACGATCTTCCGAAGAATCGTAGGTGTCTTTTCCAAATGTCTGTCAGTCATATCAGGCCCGTAAAAAGTATGCGAGAGGTGGTGGGGTGTCCCTTCCGAAACTGTCTGCAGCCATGGATGGCTGCAGCCAAGCCCTACATGGGTTCGACCGAGCGCTTATGAAGCAAAGCTTCATGCGAAAGGCGAACGGCAACAATCTGCGATTGTTGACTGGACCCCGCCAGGGGGATTCACGGGCGTGTTTCGGAAGGGACACCCCACCAGCTCGTCCGGCTGCAATCTCAGCAGGCCGGGATCAAAAACATTGAGAAAAGTCAGCCAACTCGGACATCTTGCCCGCCGCCAGACCAGAACCCATAGCGTCCAGTGCCATATCCACACCTTCTTTGGCTGTGCCTGCCAGACCGGCGACGTAGATGGCCGCGCCGGCGTTCAGGGCAATCAGATCCCGGGCCTTCTCGGCCATCTCATCGTGACCACGGCCAAAGGCGGCCTTGATCAGGGCGAGAGACTCGTCCGCGGTGTCCACGCTCAGGCCCATCAGCGACTGGCTCTTGATGCCCAGGTCTTCCGGGGTGATATCGTATTCGGTAATTTTGCCATTTTTCAGTTCCGCCACATGGGTGGCACTGGCCAGGCTGATTTCATCCAGACCGTCCTTTGAACATACCACCATGATGTGCTCCGCACCCAGGCGTTGAAGCACCTCCGCCATCGGCCGGCAGAGTTCCCGGGTGAATACGCCCACGAGCTGACGTTTAACGCCTGCCGGATTGGTCATCGGGCCGAGGATGTTGAAGAGGGTGCGGCAGCCCAGTTCCTTGCGGGGGCCGATGGCGTGTTTCATGGCGCCGTGGTGGGCCGGGGCGAACATGAAGCCGACGCCGATTTCCTCGACGCAGCGGGCCACTTCCTCGGGTTTCATGCTGAGGTTGATGCCCACTTTTTCCAGCAGATCTGCGCTGCCACTTTTTGAGGATACGGCCCGGTTGCCATGCTTGGCCACGAAACCGCCGGCCGCCGCCACCACGAAGGATGCGGCAGAGGATACGTTGAAGAGGTTGGCGCCATCACCGCCGGTGCCGACTATATCGACCAGAGGCTCGGCGTTCACGGTGACCTTTGTCGCCAACTCGCGCATTACCTCAGTCGCACCGGTGATTTCGTCGATGGTTTCGCTTTTCAGGCGCAGCCCCATAAGAAACGCGCCGATCTGGGCGTCCGTCGCCTCGCCGTTCATGACGATGCGCATCACGTCCTTCATTTCCTCCCGGGACAGGTCCAGGTTGGAGGCAATGCGGTTGAGAGCTTCTTTCATGTCCATGTGTCGGCCTCTTATTGGGTTCTCAGAAAGTTGCGCAGCAGCTCGTGACCCTGCTCGGTCATAATAGATTCCGGATGGAACTGCACGCCCTCGATTGGCAATGTCCTGTGGCGCACCCCCATGATTTCCTCGATGGAGCCATCGTCGTTGCGGGTCCAGGCGGTCACTTCCAGGCAGTCTGGCAGGGTGGTCTTGTCGATCACCAGGCTATGGTAGCGGGTGGCCTGCAGAGGGTTACTCAGGCCCCGGAAAACCCCGGTGTCCTTGTGGAACACCGGCGACACTTTGCCATGCATCACCCGCCCGGCGCGAATGATGTCGCCGCCGTACACCTGGCCAATGGCCTGGTGGCCCAGGCAGATACCCAGGATAGGCAGCTTGCCGGCAAAGTGGCGGATGGCTGCCATGGAGATGCCGGCCTCGTTGGGGGTGCAAGGGCCGGGGGAGATCACCAGGCGCTCAGGCTTCAGGGCTTCAATTTCTTCAATGGTGATTTCATCGTTGCGGTACACCTGTACGTCTGCGCCCAGCTCCGCCAGGTACTGCACCACGTTGTAGGTGAAGGAATCGTAGTTATCGATCATCAGCAACATAATCCGTTCCTCCGCCTCAGTGGTCGAAATCGTTGTAGGTCATGGCGACCGCGCGGAAAATGGCGCGGCCTTTGTTCATGGTTTCCTTCCACTCAAGACGGGGCACCGAATCGGCCACCACGCCGGCGCCGGCCTGGATATGCAGGGTTTTGTCCTTGATCACGGCGGTACGGATGGCGATGGCCGTGTCCATGTTGCCGTTGAACGACAGGTAACCCACGGCACCGCCGTAAACGCCGCGTTTGACCGGCTCCAGCTCGTCGATGATTTCCATGGCCCGGATCTTCGGTGCACCACTGAGGGTGCCGGCGGGCAGGGTGGCGCGCAGGACATCCAGGCAGCTGGTGTTCTCTTTCAGGCGGCCGGTGACATTGGAGACAATGTGCATCACGTGGGAGTAGCGCTCCACGATCATCTTGTCGGTCAGGCGCACGGTGCCGGTTTCCGATACCCGGCCGGCGTCGTTGCGGCCCAGGTCGATCAGCATCAGGTGCTCGGCAATTTCCTTGGGGTCAGCCAGCAGCTCGGTTTCCAGCGCCTTGTCCTCGGCATCGGTGGCGCCACGCTTGCGGGTACCGGCGATGGGCCGCACGGTGACTTCCTCGTCTTCCACACGGGCCAGGATTTCCGGGGAGGAGCCAACGATGTGGAAGTCCTCCAGATCCAGGAAATACATGTAGGGGGACGGGTTCAATACCCGAAGCGAGCGGTACAGGTTCAGCGGTGGCGCCTCGAAAGGAATCGACATGCGCTGGGAGATCACGGTCTGCATGACATCGCCGTCGAGCACATAGCCCTTGATCTTGTCCACTGCGGCTTCGAATTTGTCCTGGGTAAAGCCGGAGATGAAGTCGCTCTCATCCACTGTCTTGCCACGAAGGTGTTCGGGAGTACGTGGCGCGTCGGCGGTTTGCCGGTGCAGACGGTTCTCCAGTTCATCAATTCGAGTCTGGGCCTTGTCAAAGGCGCCTTCCAAGGCAGGATCGGCATGCACAATCAGGTGCAGTTTGCCGCGCAGGTTGTCGAAAACCACGATCTCGTTGGACACCATCAGCAGGATGTCCGGCGTGCCGATGCGATCGGGCGGACAACTCTTTCGCAGCCGCTTTTCGATGTAGCGCACGGTGTCGTATCCGAAGTAGCCCACCAGGCCGCCGTTGAAGCGGGGCAGCTCGTCCAGGTCCGGTGCGTGGAAGCGCTTCTGGTAGGTCTCGACGAAGGCCAGTGGGTCGTCCACCTCGTTTGTTTCCACAATCTCACCGCCGCGGCTGATCTCTACACGGTGATCAAATACCTTCAGCACTTCGTGGCTGGGTAAACCGATAATCGAGTAACGGCCCCATTTTTCGCCGCCCTGAACGGATTCAAACAGGTAGGAATAAGGCCCGCTGGCCAGCTTGAGGTAGGTGCTCAGAGGTGTGTCGAGGTCGGCCAGCACTTCGCGGTAAACGGGGATGCGGTTAAAGCCGGCGCCGGCGAGCTCGGAGAATTGCTCGGGTGTCATGGTACGGTTTCCTGAATCTGATCTGCATTGTGGACGAAAGCCTGGTGCTTCCATCAGGTGCTGCGGTCTCGACAGGCAGGTGCCAGTCAGCCGCCGGGCTTGCTCAGCCAGTGCGCCATCGCCACCATCGTGTCGCGCGGGTGGTCAGGATGCCTCGCGCTGCAATCAGATTCAGTCCCTGCACGGCAGGAATCTCCCGTAAAGAAGTGCTCAATGTAAGTTCCTTGTGAGATTACAAAAGCTCGGCCAGCGAATCAACAACTGCGTCGGCGCCGAGCGTATCGACCGCAGGCCCATAGTTGTAACCGTAGCGGACTGCCACGCAGGGTATGCCGGCCGCTAATGCCGCGTTAATGTCTGTTGCGGAATCCCCCACCATCACCGTGGTACCGCGGGTTCCGCCCAAAGCCTCCATGGCATGAAGCAGCGGAGCCGGGTCCGGTTTTTTCACCGGCAGGGTGTCACCGCCAACGCTCAGGTCGAACCAGTGATCGAGGCCCATCTGCTCGAGCAGGGGCGCCACAAACTGTTCCGGTTTATTAGTGACCACGCCCAGCCGACAGCCCTGCTGTTTCAGGTGGGTCAGGCACGCTTCGACACCGGCATAGACCACCGAATGCCGGCCATTAAGGGTGCCATAGGCGTGGTAAAAAATCGCCAGGGCGTCCTTGAACAAGGCGTCGTCTTTCGGCCGTGCCGGTTCCCAGTCCACCTGCCCGGCCAGGGCACGGCGCACCAGAATACTCGCGCCGTTGCCGACCCACTGCCGTACCCGATCAATACCGACCGGTGAACGGCCCAGGTGCTCCAGCATCTGGTCGACAGCCGCCGACAGATCCGGCGCACTGTCCACCAGGGTGCCGTCCAGGTCGAACAGGGCAACGCCCGGCCAGCGGGTACTGAACAATCCCGCCAGGCTCATTGGCTGATGACCTTGCGGGCCTGCTCGAGTTCTTCGCGCATGGCGTCGATGGTGGCCTTGTAGTCATCGGTGTTGAAGATGGCGGAACCGGCCACAAAAGTATCCGCCCCGGCTTCGGCGATTTCACGAATGTTGTCAGTCTTCACGCCACCGTCTATTTCCAGCCGGATGTTGAAGTTGCTGGCATCAATACGCTTGCGGGCTTCCCGCAGCTTGTCCAGGGTACCGGGAATGAACTTCTGGCCGCCGAAACCGGGGTTCACGGACATCAGTAGAACCATGTCCAGCTTGTCCATGACATGATCCATGTAATGCAGCGGTGTGGCCGGGTTGAACACCAGGCCGGCCTGGCAGCCACCCTCACGGATCAGCTGCAAAGATCGATCGATGTGGTTGGACGCTTCCGGATGGAAGGTGATGTAACTGGCGCCGGCATCAATGAACATGCGGATCAGGTCGTCTACCGGTGAGACCATCAGGTGGACATCAATGGGAGCCGTTACCCCGTGTTTGCGAAGCGCCTCACATACCATGGGACCGATGGTCAGGTTGGGTACGTAGTGATTGTCCATTACATCGAAGTGCACAACATCGGCGCCGGCGGCCAGGACATTGTCAACTTCCTCGCCCAGACGGGCAAAATCGGCGGACAGGATGGATGGGGCAATCAGGTAAGGGTTCATGACGGCTCTCTCACAACAATGAATAATGGCGTGGTCAGCGGCCCCTGCCGCATAGTCAAAGCGAGTGCTAGTCTAACAGCTCAGTCGTGTTTTTCGCAGTCAAAGGGTCAGGATCTGTGCATAGAATCGAGGTTTGTAGACATCCGGTCAGGTGGCTTTTTGTGGTGGCTGCGTTGGTCGCTGTGGCGCTACCGGCGGGGGGCGCCCAGGAAGAAGAGTCGGCTGAGCAGGCGCCGACGGTATCGGTCACGGAGCCCGCGAATCGGTTCCTGATCTGGACGGGCACCGGTGAACGAGGGCTGAGCCAGACGTTTCCCGAGGCCGGGGTCTGGCTGGAGCTTGAAGAGGGCGAGCGCGCGTTGGGGCTGTTTTATCCTGAGATCAGGCTGCCGGCCCGGGGCGCCGTGGTGGTTCTGGCTGATGAAGGTGAAACTGCCGCATCCGGATTGGCGGGAGCAATGGCCAGGGCATTGTCTGCGAGGGGGTGGGCGGTGTTGACGCTTGGCCTGGAAGCCTCGTCTCCTGCCTTGCAAAGAATACTGGTGCGACCAGTTGTGAGTGCCCCGGGGCAGGAAGTAAATGATGAAGCGCCCACCGAGTCGGTGATGATTGACGTTATGCAGCCGGAAAATGCGGATGATCTGGAGGCCCGCTACCGCAACCGGATCAGCCAGGTCCTGGAGGCAGGACTGGCCGAACTGATCGACCGGGGCTACGAGACGCCGGTGCTTTTGGGTATCGGCCGGGCGAGCATTCATGTGACCAACCGGATCCTGGAGGGCGCGAGCGCGTCGGCCCTGGTCTGGGTCGCGCCCCGGTTTTATCCCGTTGACCGCGTGGACTTGCCAGAGCGCCTGGCTTCGCTCGGCATCGCGTTGCTGGATCTTCATCCGGCAGGGTCAAGAGGTGATGAGGCGGGTTGGAGTACCGGTGAGAAGCTGCTTCGGGCAGGTGTTGGCGGCTACCAGCGGCAACCGATCCCCTGGTTCAGCCCTCCCTCGGTGGCACTTGGTGATGTTATAGCCAGCCGCGTTGCGGCCTGGTTGGAATCCCGCTGAAATAATGCTCAGCCGGCGGCGTGGTGACGCTTTATCAGCTCCCAGGCCTGCTGATAATTCAACAATCGTTCCTTGGCCAGACTTTTTTCGCTGGCACTGACCTGCTGCTGCGCCAGCTTGTCTGGATGGCATTCGGACACTTTTTTGCGGTAGGCCCGCTTGATGACTTCCAGTGAATCCCGCCGGGTAACCCCCAGCAGCTCGCAGGCCTGCTGATAACTGGTTGGTTTGGAGATGCTCTTTGTGTAGCGAGCCCAGACCTTGCTGGCGTAGCTGTTAAAGATGTCTTCACTGACGCCTACGGGCAGACCAATCTGGTCTATGGCGTCCTCACAGCGGTAACGCCGGGGTTTGCCGGGGCGGCCGCTGAGCTGGCTGGCGTGACACAGGCAGATGGCGGTTTTCAGGGCCGGCGCCGGCCAGAGTCGTCTCGACAGCCTCAGGGCCAGGCCTCGTAAAAAGGGCAGTTTCTCGGCGGCTTTGCCCTGCTGAAACCAGCCGATGGCCCGTCGGCGCTGGCGCGCCGACAGCTTCATGGCTTTGATGAGCGATTCTGCGTTGCCAATGTCGGCTTCGGTGACCCGGCCTTCCGCCCTGGCAATGTAGCCCAGGAAAAAGAACAGGGGCCGCCGGCACCAGCGGGGAAGCTGGGCCCGCTCAATCAGGGCTGGGGCCTGATGGCCGCACGCCGAGAGTTCCCGCATCAGGCTGGAAAATTCGGCTTCCATTCGGGCCGGCAGTACGGGTTGTTTGTCACTGCTTGCCATGGTCTCAGGAGCTCCCGCCGCGAAGTTGTTGGTCCAGCGCTCTGAGTCGTTCCGGGGTCCCGACATCCACCCATCGGCCCGGATGGTAGAGGCCCTCCACGCGGCCCTCGCTCATGGCTCTTCGCAGGACCGGCCCCAGTTTGCCGGCCTGGTCCGTCAGACCCTTAAACAGGCGACGGTGCAAAAGGCTGATGCCAGTGAAGGTCAGGCTGTCAGGGCCGGATTCGGCCAACACACCCTCTGGCGCAAGATAAAAGTCGCCCTCGGGATGGTGTGGTGGATTATCGGTGACCACCAGCAATGCGTCTGACTGCTCTGGTGGTTTGAGCCTGGACAGTTCAAAGTCGCTCCAGATGTCACCATTGATCACCAGGAACCAGTCGGATTCACCCCCAGTGATTAGTGGAAGGGCTCGGACGATGCCTCCGGCGGTTTCAAGGGGCTCACCCTCCCGGGAGTAACGCAGGGAAAGGCCAAACCGATCCCCATTGCCCAGGGTTTCTTCAATCTGGTCGCCCAGCCAGGCGTGATTGATGATTACTTCGCTGAATCCCGCACGGTGCAGGTGCTCAAGGTGGTGAACAATCAGCGGCTTGCCCCCGGCGCAAAGCAGGGGTTTGGGGGTGGCCAGGGTCAGCGGCCGCATGCGTTCGCCTCTGCCAGCTGCGAGAATCATCGCTTTCACTTCAGTGGTGCTCCTGTTCCTGCTTCGGGGCCGGGCCTATGTTGGCCTCGATAAGGGGCATTACCCGGTCGCTGAGCCATTCGTGAAAATGGCGCAGGGCTGGCTGCCGGCTGCTGGCAACGATCAGGTACTGAACCGTGCGGGGAATGTCATTCAGGAAACTGTGCTTGCCGTCCCGGATGGACAGGCGTGCGAATATTCCGGCCGCCTTCAGGTGCCGTTGCATGCCCATCAATTCGAACCACTGGCGGAAAGTTTCCCGGTCTGCCCGGTGTAGTCCGGCTTCACGGCTGCTTTGGCGATATACCTCCAGCCAGTTGCAGATGCGACCTTCGGGCCACTGGACATAGCAATCTTTGAGCAGTGAGACCACATCGTAGGTCACTGGCCCGGCCACCGCGTCCTGAAAATCGATGACGCCAGGGCGGGCTTCACCCGGACGCACCAGCAGGTTACGGGAGTGATAGTCGCGGTGGACGGTAACTTCTGGCTGGGCAAGCGCGCTTTCACGGAGTATGGAAAAGGTGGTGTCCAGTAAGGCCTTTTCGCTGTTTTCGAGATTCATGCCCAGCTGCTGTTCCAGTAACCAGTCCGGGAACAGCGCCATTTCCCGATCAAGCAATGTGGCATCGTAGGGCGGTAGCGGGTAGTCGGCGGGCGAGGTCTGCCGCGCAATCAGGGTCAGTTCATCCAGCGCATTCCGGTAAAGCTGGTCCGCAGAGTCATCGGTCAGCTGCGCAAGCATCAGCTGGTCACCAAAATCCTCCAGCAGCAGAAAGCCCTGTTTCAAATCCGCCTGCATAATGTCCGGCACCGCCACGCCTTGTCGGTGCCAGTGCCGGGCGATGGCTACAAAGGGAACGCAGTCTTCGTGTTCTGGCGGCGCATCCATCACGATAAAGGGTCTGGGCTCATTCTGGCCCACACCCTGCCAGACCCGGAAATAACGGCGAAAACTGGCGTCGCCGGAAACCGGTTCGGCCTTGCATCGCTCAAAGCCGGGAAACTGTCTGACCCATTCGGTCAGCAACTGCAGGCGGGTGTCCATAGTTCGGGTTGCGATCCTTTAAATTAAGTTGTCGCTGACTGGGAAAGTTAGCAGACGAGTATAAAGAGGGTAAAACGGTTTTGCAGCGGAGTTTCCGTTAACAACCCCGGAGGGCACGTGTAAACTAGGCGGCGTTCAGCGTTGCCCGCACTCTCATTCACCCGGAACAGGATCCAGCCACCGTGCCATGTCCCGAACGCCCACTGCAGACGCCGAAAAACCGGTGGCAGAGCCGGTATGGCCGATTGCTGTTGGCTGGCACGCTGGGGCTCGGGTGCGCCACTGGCTATGCTGAAACGCCGCCCTCGGCGGCGGAGATTGACTGGCGGCCAAGGGCAGAATTGCCGGAAAAGGCCAGGTTGGCATTGCCCGTGTTCTGTGATGGCGGCTACCTGCCGTCCGGCGATGGTGAAGGCGTGGGCAGCGCCTTCGCCGGAGGCGTTGACGCGGAACAGCCCCTGGAGGCCAGTGGCCTGAATGCCCGCTACGAGATAGATCAGGAGCTCTTCCTTCAGGGCGATGTCCGCATTCGACAGGGTCAGTTCCAGGTAACGGGTTCGGAAGCAAGATACAGTCAGGCCGAGGGGACGGTGTCGGTTCAGGGGCCTCTGGTGAGCCGAGGCACTGGCTTCCTGCTGACTGGTGACAGCGCGAATTACAGCGTTGAGACCGGACGCCTCGACGTCAACACCGCCACTTTTTTACTCCATGGTCCGGAAATGCGCGGCCGGGCCGGCAGTCTGGCACGGCTCAGCGAGCAACAGGTCGTGATTGAGGACGGGCTACTGACCACCTGCGGCCCGGGGCAGAATGACTGGGCGATCGTTGCCTCGGAGATCAAACTGGATCGGGCGGAGGGGTTTGGCACTGCCAGGCACGTTCGCCTCGAGGTTCTGGATATGCCGGTTTTCTATTGGCCCTGGGCCAGCTTTCCCATTGATGACCGCCGGAAATCCGGTTTCCTGTACCCCCAGTTCGGTTCCTCCAGTGCTGGAAGCGGCGGCTTTCTCGCAGTGCCTTATTACCTGAATCTGGCGCCGCACTATGACGCCACACTCACGCCCCAGTACATTCACGGCCGGGGCCTGTTCAACGAGGCGGAAGGCCGGTACCTGAGCTCCCTTGGCCAGACGGTTCTGCAGTTGGGTTACATCGGCAACGACTCGGCATACGAGGAAGAGAACCCCGGTGAGTCGGGCGAGCGCTGGGCCCTGGATGCCACAACAAGGGCAAACTTCGGCAGTGGCTGGTCCGGTTACGGAGATTTCTCCGCGGTGAGTGACGACGATTATCTCAGCGACCTGAATCGCAGCCTGGCAATCAACCAGGCAACGCACCTTCAGCGCAAAGGTGGCTTTACCTATCGCAGTGCCCAGCAATATTTCGACGCCTATCTGAACGATTACCAGACCATCAGCGAGCGTATCACCAACCAGAACAAACCCTACGCCCAGCTGCCAAATGTGATCTACGCGGGTCAGGCGGAAGCGGGCGTGTTCGAGACCAATCTGGACAGTCAGTACACGGTTTTCTATCGGGAAAATGAAGGCCTGACAGGCCTGGACCGGGCCAATGGCCAGCGTTTTCGGGCGAGGCCGGAGCTGGCTTTGCCCATGAGAGCCCTATGGGGCTTCAGCCGGCCTTCGTTTAGCGTTGATTATACCCGTTATGAGCTTGAAGATTACGATCTTGGCGACGGTTCCTTTGATCGAACCGTGCCGGTTGCCGAATGGGACAATGGTTTGTATTTCGACCGACAGGGGCGCGTGTTCGATGTGCCCTACAACCAGACCCTCGAGCCGAGGCTGTATTACGCCTGGGCCGATGCCGAAGCCGACCAGAATGATATTCCGGACTTTGATACGGCACTTCAGACATTCCGCTTTGACCAGCTATTCCGGCCGGACCGTTTTACAGGTGGCGACCGGGTTGGCGATACCAACCAGTTGACCGTCGCCCTGACCAGCCGTTTCAATGACCTGCTCACAGGAGCCGAGCGTGCCCGGTTCAGTCTCGGCCAGGTGCACTATTTCGAGGATCGTGAGGTCACCCTGTTCGGTGAGGGTGGAGGTACCCGGAGCCGCTCGCCGCTGGCGGGGGAAGTGGTGCTCAATCCGCTGGAAACCCTGGAAATCCGGTCTTCCGGTCTGTGGGATCCTGATACCGGTAAGACCGAAGAGGGTCGAAGTCAGCTGACTTTCCATTCCAGCGACTATCGTTACCTGGCCAGCCTGGGCCACACCTACAGCCGGGACGAACTGGAACAATCGGACATTGCGGCCGTTTTCCCGGTGTCGGATCGTGTTAGTCTCATCGGCCGCTGGGTCTACGACTCGGATCTTGATCGCACGGTAGGCTCCCTGGCGGGTCTGGAATATAACAACTGCTGCTGGAGTGTTCAGGTGGTTCACCAGAATTACCTGACCGACGACAGGGAGCTTGAGAGCCGAATCCTTTTCCAGGTTCAGCTCAAGGGTCTGGGTGGCAGTGGCGGTGCCTCGTCGCGGATTTCCGAGGCGATTTACGGGTTTGATGAAAGGGAGAGCCGCCGGTATGGAACTCCCTGACCGGGAGCTGGACTAAGCCCCTTACCGGCGTGCAGGCTCACATTCCATTTGCAGAGGTGATTATGAAGGCGACACTTCGCCATGGTGTTCAAGCGTTACTGGTTTTTCTTGCCGTTCTGGCACCGCTGACCGTTCAGGCAGAGCGAAAACTGCTGGATCAGGTAGTGGCCATCGTGGATGAGGATGTCATTCTTCAGACCGAGCTGGAGGCCAGGATTAACACCATCGCCAGTCGGCTCAAGGCCCAGGGCACAGGACTGCCACCGAGACCGGTGCTGGAAGAGCGGGTTCTTGACCAGCTGATCACCGAATCGATCCAGATGCAGATGGCGGACCGGGCCGGCATGCGCATCAGCGATAACGAACTGAACGAGACCATGGCCAATATCGCTGAGCGCAACGGCATGACCCTCGCTGAGTTTGAAGCGCAACTGGAAGCGGAAGGCGTTACTTATAACCAGGCCCGGGAGCAGATCCGCAAGGAAATGCTGACCAGCCGGGTGCAGCAGCGGCAGGTGGGTAACCGGGTCCGGGTGACCGACCGGGAGGTTGAAAACTATCTGGAGAGCCAGCAAGCCCGCGGAAACAACAGTGCGGAATACCGGCTGGCCTATATTTTTATCAGTGTTGACGATCCCTCCGATGAAGCTGAAATGGAAGCCGCCCGGGAAAAGGCTGAACGTCTGCGCAGCGAAATTGTCCAAGGGCGGGATTTCCGCGAAGTTGCTGTTGCGGAATCCGATGCCAGTAATGCCCTGGAAGGTGGCGACATGGGCTGGCGGGCAGAGGGCCAGCTGCCCTCTCTGGTCGCTCCAGTGGTGCCGGATCTGGCTGTTGGAGAGCCATCCCCTGTGTTGGAAAACAACAGTGGCTTCCACCTGGTGATGCTGATGGACAAGCGCGGCGGTGAACAGCAGCAGGTCATTCAGCAGCATCTTGTTCGTCATATTCTGGTTCGGCCGTCCGAAGCGGTAACCGATAGTGAGGCGGAAGCCAGAATTCGCGACCTTTACCAACAGCTTCAGAACGGAGCCAGTTTCAGCGCTTTGGCTCAGGACTATTCGGACGATCCGGTATCTGGCTCCGACGGGGGCAATCTGGGCTGGGTAAGCCCGGGCCAGATGGTGCCGGCATTTGAGCAGGCCATGATTGAGGCTGATGTCGACGAACTGAGAGGGCCATTCCGGTCCCAGTTTGGCTGGCACATTTTGCAGGTTCAGGAGCGCCGCCAGAAGGACATCAGTGGTGAATTGCGGGAGACTGAGGCGCGCCAGGCAATCTACCGCCGCAAGTTCGAGACCGAATTGCAGAACTGGCTCCGGGAAGTTCGCGACGAGGCCTTTGTCGAGTTCAAGGGTGAGTACGGCAACGATTCACCCGCAGAAGAAGAGCCGGTTTCCTGATGGGTAAACCGCTGGCTCTGGCACTGACAGCAGGCGAACCTGCGGGCATTGGTCCCGAGCTGTGTCTTCAGCTTGCGCTGGAGCCCCGGACGGCCGGCATTGTGGTGGTTGCAAACCAGCCGTTACTGGAAGCCCGGGCGCAACAACTGGGTTTGACGGTTGCGCTGCATTCCTGGCACCCGGGCGAGACGCCCCGGATGGAGGCGGGTCATTTGTCCGTGCTGCACGTGGAGGGCTGTGCCAGCCACCAGACCGGAAGGCTTGATCCGGTCAACAGCGCCTATGTGCTGAGAACCCTTGAAATCGCTGGTAGCGGCTGCCTGAAGGGGAACTTTGATGGCATGGTTACGGCGCCGGTTCACAAAGGGGTGATCAACGAAGCCGGTATCCCGTTCAGTGGCCACACTGAATTTCTGCAGGAGCTGTGCGAGGTCGAGCGGGTGGTGATGATGCTCGCCACCGAACAGCTGCGCGTGGCGCTAGTGACTACCCACTTACCGCTCAAGGACGTTTCGGCCGCCATTACGCCAGAGCGTTTGTCCCAGGTTACCCGGATTCTCGATGCCGACCTGAGGCGTTTCTTCGGGATAGAACGGCCGCGAATTCTGGTAGCCGGACTCAATCCCCATGCCGGCGAGGGTGGTCATCTTGGCCGCGAGGAAATTGAAACCATTGAGCCAACGCTGGAAAAGCTCCGGGCCGAAGGGATTTCACTGACCGGGCCACTTCCGGCCGATACCCTGTTCACACCGCACTGGCTCGATCAGGCCGATGCCGTTCTGGCCATGTACCATGATCAGGGGCTGCCGGTGCTGAAATTCCAGGGCTTTGGACGCGCGGTGAACATCACGCTGGGCCTGCCGATTGTCCGTACTTCTGTCGACCATGGGACAGCCCTCGATCTGGCCGGCACCGGCCGGGCCGACTCCGGCAGTTTGCAGGCGGCTATCAAGATGGGTGAGCACATGGCCCGCTGTCTTAAATCCAGCAATCAAGAGACACGTTCGTGAGTAACAAAGCCGGCCACCAGGCCAGAAAACGGTTTGGTCAGAATTTCCTGCACGACCCGGGGGTGATTGAGCGGATCATTCGCGCGATTAACCCCAAGCCGGACGATGCCATTGTGGAAATAGGCCCCGGCCTTGGTGCGCTGACCGAGGAAATTCTGGCGGTCAATCCGAGGCTCCAGGTGGTGGAGCTTGACCGGGATCTGATTCCGGTACTGCGCACCAAGTTCTTCAACTATCCGGAATTCCGGATCCACCAAGCTGATGCGCTCAAATTCGATTTCAGCCAGCTGATGGTTGACCGGCCCCTACGGATTATCGGTAACCTGCCGTACAATATATCCACGCCCTTGATCTTTCACCTGCTCGGGCAGGCGGGCGTCGTGCAGGACATGCACTTCATGCTCCAGAAAGAGGTGGTGCAGCGGATGGCCGCGGTACCGGGTGACAATAATTACGGGCGCCTGGGTATCATGACCCAGTATTTCTGCAAGGTTCAGCCGTTATTTGAAGTCGGCCCCGGCGCTTTCCGGCCGGCCCCGAAAGTGGACTCGGCCATTGTCCGCCTGGTTCCTCATCAAACCCTGCCATACCCGGCCAGGGATCTGGCCACCCTGCAGTCCGTGGTGCGGACCGCCTTCAACGCCCGCCGTAAAACCCTGCGCAAGGCCCTTGGCGGGCTGGTTTCAGTGGCACAGCTGCAGAGTTTGGGAATCAATGACGGGTTGCGACCTGAAAACCTGAGCCTGGCTGATTATGTGGCCATTGCAGACCTGTTGGTGGATGCAAAGAGTGTGGCTAATCCGGCAAATGAGGTAAGTGATGACTGACTACGCCATTGGCGATATTCAGGGCTGTTACGACCGTCTTAGGGATGTCCTGGCCAAAGTGGATTTCTCGCCCTCACGGGACCGTCTGTGGGTCGCGGGGGACCTGATCAACCGGGGCCCTTCCTCGCTGGAAACCCTTAGGTACATCGAGAGCCTGGGTACCTCTGCGGTGGTGGTGCTTGGAAATCACGACCTGCATCTGCTGGCGGTTGCCCTTGGCGGTCATGAAACCCGCCGTAAAGACACCCTGGCGGATATTCTGGAAGCGCCCGACCACGACCGGCTAGTGAACTGGCTCCGCCAACAGTCGCTCTGTATTCACGATCCGGCCCGCGACCTGGTCATGGTTCACGCTGGCCTGCCTCACATCTGGTCTGTGGACCAGGCCATGAATTTTGCCCGTGAGGTGGAAGAGGTGATCCGCGGCGATGTTGCAACGGAGTATTTCACCCATATGTACGGCAATCAGCCGGAGCGCTGGGATGATCATCTGGCGGGCATGGACCGCTGGCGGATTATTACTAACTACCTCACCCGCATGCGTTTTATCGCTGAAGATGGCACCCTGGAATTGGCAACCAAGGAATCCGCGGGCGATGCCCCGGAAGGTTTTTCCCCCTGGTTTCGCTATCCCCGTAACGATGATACCCGTGTCGTGTTCGGGCACTGGGCTGCCCTGGAAGGCAACACTGGAGTTGACCGTTTCATTGGCCTGGATACCGGCTGTGTCTGGGGGGGTGTACTGACCATGATGAATCTGGATTCCGGAGAAAAGATCCACTGTGACTGCTGAATCCGTACAACAGGGCCGCGGGCGAGTTTTGGGGGTTCCCCTCATCGCCGGTGGTGTTCTGGCCCTTCTGGCGGTGATGGCGGGCGCGTTTGGTGCCCATGGTTTACGCGGCCTGGTCAGTGAACGGGGCCTTGAAGTTTTCCAGACTGCCGTCACCTATCAGATGTATCACTCCATTGCGCTGGTTCTGGTGGCAATTCTGGCCGCGCTGGGACTGTCCAGGAAGCTGTTGGGTTGGGCGGCCGGGTTTTATCTGGCCGGTATCCTGCTCTTCAGTGGCAGTCTTTATCTGCTGGTACTGACCGAAATCCGCTGGATTGGTCCGGTTACACCGCTCGGCGGGGTGTGTTTTATGGTCGGTTGGGCACTGTTGATAGCGGCCGGCATAAACCGGAACAAGTGACGAATAGTGAGGTTCAAGACGCTCATGCAGGTTGAAGTGAATGGTAACGCGATGGAGCTGCCGGCTGGCGCGACCATTGCGACACTGATCGAACAGTTGGCCCTCGCGGGCAAGCGGCTGGCTGTTGAGGTGAATGAAGACATCGTCCCCCGGAGCCAACACCTGGAATTTACCCTGAGTGATGGCGACCGTGTTGAAGTCGTCCACGCCATTGGCGGCGGCTGACGGAGCGGCCCCCGCTGCTGATTGTCCCATCGGTACCGACGATTTCCATCCTCCCGAATTCAAGATACCCAGGAACACTATGACAGACAAACCGACAGACACACCCGAACTCCAGCTTCCCAAAGACAGGCCGCTCGAAATCGCCGGCCGTGTTTACCAGTCCCGGTTGCTGGTTGGTACCGGCAAGTATCGCGACATGATGGAGGCCGGCCATGCCATCGAGACCAGTGGCGCGGAAATCGTCACGGTTGCCGTACGCCGGACCAATCTGGGCCAGAACCCGGATGAGCCGAACCTGCTGGATGTGATTTCTCCGAAACGCTACACCATCTTGCCGAACACCGCCGGCTGCTATAGCGCCAAAGATGCAGTGCGCACCTGCAAATTGGCCCGGGAACTGCTTGATGGCCACGATCTGGTCAAACTGGAAGTGCTGGGCGAGGAAAAGACCCTCTACCCGAACATGACCGAAACGCTGGTGGCCGCCGAAGAGCTGATCAAAGACGGCTTCAAGGTGATGGTCTACTGCTCCGATGACCCGTTGCTGGCCAAGCGCCTGGAAGACATGGGCTGCGTGGCCATAATGCCCCTGGGTGCGCCCATTGGTTCCGGGCTTGGTATCCAGAACCGGTACAACATCCGTCTGATTGTTGAGAACGCCAATGTGCCGGTGCTTGTCGATGCCGGCGTAGGCACAGCGTCAGACGCCACCATTGCGATGGAACTGGGTTGCGATGGCGTTCTGATGAACACGGCTATCGCCCAGGCGAAAGACCCCATCAAGATGGCCAACGCCATGCGCCTTGCCATCGAGGCTGGTCGTGAAGCCTACCTGGCGGGCCGTATGCCCAAGAAACTCTACGCCAGCGCATCGTCGCCCATTGATGGCACCTTCTTCTGAAAAGGCTGAAAATGGAGTCAGATGAAGGCTTTCATCTGGCCCCGTGTTTACAATAACCGAGGGCCGGCATCGAACGACCGGCCCCGACGACGATAAATCAGAGCGCTGCTGTCCTGCCATGACTGACCAGAAACCCAGTCGCCGCGAGGCGATTCTCCATGCCCTTGTGGAACTCCTGGAGACCGACCCGGGAGCCCGCATCACCACCGCTGGCCTCGCCAAATCCGTGGGCGTAACCGAGGCGGCCTTGTATCGCCACTTTCCCAGCAAGCGGAAAATGTTCGAGGCCCTCATCGAATTTGCTGAAGATGCCGTGTTCTCCCGCTGCCAGGTCATCCTGCAGGAGCAGGAAGATGTGCGGGTTCGACTGCAGCAACTGGTGCACCTGGTGCTGGTGTTCGCCGAACGCAATCCGGGCCTGTGCTGCGTGCTGACCGGCGATGCCCTGATGGGCGAAAACGACGCCCTGCGAAAACGCGCCTCGCAGTTTTTCGAGCGCCTGGAAACCCAGGTACGCCAAACCTTGAAAGAAGGCGAAATCCGCCAGGGTTTGCGCCCCAGAACGAGCGCTGCCCGGGGCGCGGATTATGTCCTGGTGTTCGTTGAGGGCCGGATCCAGCGATTCATCCGGTCGTCGTTTTCGCGCTTGCCTTCCACTGACTTTGATGAGTGTTGGGGGCTGGTTGCTGAGGGTGTTTGGGGCTAGCTTTGGAGTTGGCCCTCTTTTTCGTAGCCTGAGGCTAATGGTGTAGAGGATTGGTGGGAGTGCCCTGCGCAGAACCGCTACGAGCACGTCCCTGTGCGCTTGTTTCCGGCCATCCTTGGCCTCCAACATTCTGCGCAGGGCACTCCCACCAATCCTTTCTGAATCATCAGATATATCGGCCGGAGGTTGGATTAGGCAAAGCCGTAATCCAACAAAGCCCATTGGGAAACCCCGCAATTGTCGGATTACGGCTTTGCCTAATCGGACCTTCGATGTTGCCTTGTTCAGGTTTCCGATATCACTTAAGTAACGTCGGCAGGGGAGGGAAGCCTTCTTCCCGGAATGTCGGAGGCCATGGATGGCCGGAGTCAAGCGCACAGGGATGTGCTTGTAGCGGTTCCGGGAAGAAGGCTTCCCTCCCCTGCCTGCCCCCCAAAGCGAGCAGGCTCCCGAAACCAGAATAACCGGCCAGTTTAACGATCACTCATAACCGGAAGCCGAACGAAGGATCTCGCGAACCGGCTCCCAGATTGCCGGCGCCGAGATCAGAATATCCCGGCCCCAGAGGTCGGCCGGGTATCCTTCCGGAACCTCGCTGAAATGGCCCGCCGTGGCGCCGGCTTCCAGGGCGATCAGGCGGGCGGCGGCGAAGTCCCAGGGGCTGACGTTCTCGTAGTAAATGTCCAGCCGGCCGCAGGCCACCCAGCAGATATCCAGGGCCGCGGAGCCGATCCGGCGCAGGTCGCGGCACTGGTGAATCATCGCATCCAGGCGTTTCACCAACGGCTCGAGATTGTCCTTGGTGTACGGGAAACCGGTCGCGAAAAGTGAGTCCCTTGGAACCGTGGCGCCGCTGTGGCGGATTGGGCGGCCATTGAGGCTGGCGCCTTGTGAACGGGTTGCCCGGAAAGTCTCGCCGGGAAATGGCGCGTGCACCACCCCTGCCTGAACCCGTCCTTTTTCAGCAAAGGCAATGGAAACCGCAACCTGCGGATGGCCGTAGGCATAGTTCACCGTGCCGTCGATGGGGTCGACGATCCACAGCGGCGTATCCAGTTCCTCGGCCTGGCTGAGGTCCGGCATGGTTTCTTCGGAGAGGATTCGGTGGCCCGGGAAGCGTTTGCGGATGGCGCCGGTGATGAACTCGTCGGCCATGACATCAGCGTGGGTCACCAGTTCGGTCTGGTGTTTGTAGTCGGTACGCAGGGCATTGCCGTCGCGCTCGCGGCGAATCAGTTCGCCGGCCTCGCGAGCCAGGTTTTCGGCAAATTCGGTAATCTCGAGCAGAGAAGCAGAATCAGACATGGCGCCCTCGTTGATATCCCGTAAGAGTATAAGGGCGCCAGTCTAACACGGCATAATCAGAGGCTGTTCAGCCACTGGTCCATCTTGTCCATGGCTTTGACCAGGCGCGGGCAGGCCTGTATGACGAAGTCATCACCCAGTTCCTGATTCGCGTAGTCACCACCGGCCAGTTGCAGGGATTCGGCGCCGTCGAAATCCACAAACGCCAGACGGGCGGCCAGGTGGTCCGGTACGAAACCGAAGTCGCTGGCCGGCAGGATGGCCACGCCGGTATTTTCCAACAGAGCCTGGCAGAATGCCTGGCTGGTCTTGATGTCCTTCTTCGACAATTGGTCCCGGAAGCCTGAGAAATCGGGGAACAGATAGAACGCCCCTTCAGGCTTCTGGACAACCGCCCCCATCTCGGTCAGGCGCCGATGCATATATTCGCCCACCACTTTCAGTACCCGACGTGACTGTTTGAGGTATTCCTCAATGTCTTCACCGCCGTTGAAGGCCGCAATGGCCGCATGCTGAATCGGTGCGCTGGTGGCGGTGTAGGTTTCGCTGGCGATGATCGCCATAGCGTCCTGCAGCGGTCGCAGCTCACGTGGGAAAATAAAGGTGCCCAGCCGCCAGCCACCGGCACCGGCCCACTTGCTCAGGCCGGTACTGATGATGGTGCCTTCCGGATAATAGCGGGCGATGGACTTGTGCTTGCCTTCGTAGTTCACTTCGCCGTAGATCTCGTCCGACAGCAGAATCAGCCGGTATTTCCGGGCCACGTTGGCAATAGCGAGCAGCTGGTCGTCTGTGTAGGTACAGCCGGTCGGGTTGGATGGATAGTTCAGGATGAGAATACGCGGCCGTGACGGGTCGTCGCGGCAGACGATGTCCAGCTCCTCTGCAGTGAGCTGCCAGTTGTTCTCGGCGTGTGTTGGCAGCCAGTGTACCGAACGGCCGATAATCCGCGCCTGCGGAGCATAGGAGACCCAGCTCGGGCGGGGGATCAGCAAATCACCGTAATAGGCCAGCTGCAAGATGAACAGTAGCTCTTTCGAACCCGGGCCGATCAGCACGTCTTCCCAGGTGCAGCGCATGCGCTCATTGCGGTTGATATAACCGGCAATGGCTTCCCGCAGTCCCTTCAAGCCCTTGACCGGCAGGTAGTCCTTTTCGTGGGCATGCTCCCTGAGGGCCTCCACCACGCGTTCCGGCACCGGAAACGGGGATTGGCCCAGGCCCAGCTTGATAATGTCCTTGCCTTCGGACTTGAGCTGGTTGCTCAGCTCATTGATGCGAAGGGTGGCCGAGGGCTGGATGCCCCGTACGTTCAGATTGATCGCGAAACGGTGGTCGTTTTGGATGTCCATTGTCCCTGTCTGTTGGTTGGAAGTGGCTGTTTGTCGGGATTAACCCCGTCAGTATAGGAAACCCAAACATATCTGTGATGGGGTAACGGATAGGTGATTGCCGAAGTTCAGGGGAAACTTTTGCAGACTTTTCGAGTCGGGGCAGGGTGCTCAGGAAAACCGGTGGGGTTCCAGTTCCATGTGCTGGATGCGCTGACCCAGCATGATGATCCGGCCGGTATAGCGTTCTTCCCCCGTGGAGGTGAAATCAAACAGGAACCTGCGCCATACCCGGATCCGACCCTGTTCGTCACGCTTGAACCAGAGCCCGCGAAGGAACACGGCGTCGTCCAGCAGCATGACATCCATGGTCTTGCAATAGCGATGGGCGGCCTGAAGCACAGAATCCTTGATGGCTTTGGCTCGCCACCAGTACCAGGCAGCGAAGCCGGCCACAAACAGCCAGAACAGGGTTCCAAGAGTCACGATTTCGGCGATCTTCCCACAGTCATTCAGAGGTTGGACCGTCAGCCTACCTTATTGCACCGGCTCGGGGAATCGTTGCCTGTCCTTTGGTGCATTAGCAGGCAACAGTCGCTGGCACAGCATCTGCAGGAAGTGGCTGGTCAGCAGTTGGGCGTGGTCGACGTTGTTGCCGAGGTGCTCCGACTCTTCCCGGGCGTTTTCGCTGCTCTGAACCGACCGGTTGCCCAGCTCCAGCAGACGTTCCGCCCGGCGTTCCACCTGAACACTGAGGGCGGCCTGTTGCTCAGTTGCCCCGGCCACCTCGTGAGTGCAGGCGGTGATGACATCGACATCGCGCAAGGTAGCTTCCAGCCTCGCGCTGGCTTCATTGGCTATTCCGGCGGTCTGCTCACAGCTCCGGGCACCGCTGTTGATCACATCGACAACCTCCCGGGTTTCGGTCTGAAGAGCACCGATCATCTCGTCGATCTTGCGGGTTGATTCGTGGGTTCGCCGCGCGAGGCCCCGGACTTCATCTGCGACCACCGCAAACCCCCGGCCGGATTCGCCGGCCCGCGCATCCGATATCCGGTTATTGCAATAGTTGAACATTTCCTCACCATTTCTTGTGCTTTCGTCGTAACACGGTGGTTTTTGCATTATGCGGCTAGGTTTGCGACAGATACTCCCTATGCTGGTTGATGGGGGTGGTCGGACAAGGTTCAGGGACTGCTGAAAAGGAGTGAGCTGTGCATGCAGGCATTACAACAACAAGATTTCAGAGCCCTGGTGGATAATCATCCCAGGGCGATTATGCTGGCGACGACAGAACCGAGAATTGCCTACGTTAACCGGATGTTTCGTTCAGTGACTGGATACCAGGCGGATGAAGTCCTCGGGCAGGCGCCTTCGGTACTCAGTTCGGGTTTGCATTCTCCGGAGTTTTATCAGGCCATGTGGGAGAGTCTCGAGCGTCACGGACGCTGGGAGGGGCTGATATGGAACCGGCGCAAAAACGGTGAGACCTATCCGCAATGGTTATCGATCTACCCCGTGGAGCATGATAACCGACGGTTGTACGCCGGAGTTTTCATGGACGTTGGCGATGTTGCCGCCAGCGACGAGCAACTCGCTTCACTGGCCTATTATGATCCGCTCACCGAGCTGCCCAACCGTTCGCTGTTCCAGGAGTTCCTAAAGGCCCGCGTATCCCAGCGGGAGCGGGAAGGGCGCCGTTTCGCAGTGCTCTACGTGGATCTTGATTTCTTCAAGTCGGTCAATGACCTGCATGGCCATGACTGTGGCGACCGGGTGCTGCAGCAGGCGGCCCTGTGTATCCAGAGCGTGTTGAGACGGGGAGATGTGGTGGCAAGGCTCTCGGGGGATGAATTTGCGGCCATCATCGAATTGCAATGCGATGATGATCTGGACGGTGTCTGCCAGCGCATGACACAGATCTTTCAGGCCCCCGTGATGGTTGATCATCGTGAGTATTTTCTATCGGCTTCGGTAGGCGCCGCTGTGTATCCGGACCAAGGCAAAACCGGCGGGGAACTGCTGCAGAATGCTGACCGGGCCATGTACACAGCAAAACTGGCAGGGCGAGCCTGCTATCGTATATACAGCGCCGTGGACACCGAGCAGGGGCGTCACCAGCAACGCCTGTCGGAAGCCCTGATTGCGTCACTGAAGACCGCGCCGGAAGAGTTCAGTGTGGTCTATCAGCCCCAGTACCATCTTGCCACCGGCAAAGTAGCGGGGGTGGAGGCGCTTCTGCGTTGGAACCATCCTGAGTTCGGCTCGGTGTCACCCGCAGATTTCGTTCCCATTGCAGAACATCGAGGCCATATCCACGAGCTGACGGAACATCTGGTGCGCTGTCTTCTCGCGGACCTTCCTGACTTCCCCGGGAATGTACTGCCAGGGCTTTGCCTGGCCATCAATATCTCCGCGCGCCAGATTACCGACTCCCGTCTCGAAGCTCTGCTGGGCCCGTTTTTTGAACGTGTTCGCTGGATTGGCTGGCTGCCTGAAATCGAGATCACTGAAACCCACCTGATGAATCTGACCAGGCAGTGCCTCGATCGGCTGCGGGAGTTTGGTAACCAGGGGGTGATTGTCGCGATTGATGACTTCGGGACCGGCTATTCGTCGCTAGCCTATCTGCACACCTTACCGGTACAGGTACTCAAGATTGACCGCCAGTTCATCCGTCGCCTGGGGGAGGAGTCCCGGGATTCGCGGATTGTTTCGGCGATTCTGGGAATTGCCGAGGCGCTCGACCTGGAGGTGGTGGCAGAGGGCATCGAAAACGAGGATCAGTACAGAAAGCTGTGTGAGCTGAGGTGTCATCGGGGCCAGGGGTACTTGATGGCCAGGCCCGCACCCTGGCAGGCGTTAAGTGGTTCACTAATTGATCAACATCAAGAATAGGCCAAACAAGCACTGGTTTCGGGGCATTTTGCAATATTTGACTATGGGAAGCGGCGGACTTGCCCTAAAAGAGGGACCACAATCATCGTCCCCGAGACCTTATGCGAAACACAGTGCCAGATCTCGAACTCGACGCCTACCTGCGGGTCAACCGGGCGTCCCTTGGTGAATGGCTCGCCGCTATCCGTGAGATGTCCGGTTGTGACGATATGGAATGCCGGTTATACCGGGACGGCGGTCCGGTAGGGGCCTTGTCCGCCCTTGGATCAGACGGCGGAAATGTGGTTTGTGTTTATGCCACACAGGGCATGGATATCATGGGCTGCAGGTCAGCCGACCCAGTTCTTCTGCTAGCAAGAGCTGGAAACCCGGAGATCTCCCTCCAAAACGGTCCGTGGAAGCCCCTGGCCCGCCTGCGGCTTGCCCGCCCTTCCGATCGTTTCCGTCTGCGATTGCCAGCGAGCAGCCAGGTTATGATTCTCAGGCCGGCTTCCGGAATGCTGGGCAGGCTCGCCAGAAATGACGGCGCAGGGGTGCTCGCTGCCTGTGAGAACCTGATCACCTGTTATCTGCATCGCTCGTCCTTTTTCCGGGACGATGCTCACGCCAGAGATATGACCACTCAGCTTTTCTGCCAGCTGGCGAAGGTCGTCGGAAATGAGGCGCGGATACCGTGCCAGTGTCGAGAGCTTGACCGACGACTGCTGCGGGCGATTGAGAAGATCCGGCGGGAGCCAGACTGGGACTTCGATCTGCAGGAGCTGGCAAGCCATTCCGGTGTCAGTGAGCGCAATCTGTACTACCTGATGAAGCGGGAAACCGGCATGACCCCCTATCGGCTTTACCAGCGCCACCGGTTGATGAGGGTTCGCCACCAGCTGGTGGACTGCCAGTGCGAGGTGCCCCACATTTCCTGGTATGCCGCCGATGCGGGATTTTCCCACCTTGGCCGGTTTGCCGCCCTGTACCGGGACCACTTCGGGGAGCTGCCCAGTGAAACGGTGCAATGGCGTCGCAACCTGCAGCGCCGCGAGCCTGATAATGCGGCGGATTTGGTCCTTAGCTGAATCCGGAACAGCAATAAAAAGCCCGGCTCACTGAGCAGTGGCCGGGCTTTTTTCGGTTACCAAACTCAGTGAGCCGTTGCCGGCTTGTCTCCAGCGGATTCGTCCGAGTACTCGTCGCCGGCCGAGCCATGATGATCACGGCCCAGCAGGATATAAAACGCCGGCAGTACGAAGATAGTGAACAGCGTGCCAATGCCAAGGCCGGCACTGATGGTCAGGCCTATGGCGAATCGGCTTTCCGCACCGGGACCAACAGCGATCAGCAGTGGCACCATGGCAAAGATCAGTGCCAGGGACGTCATGATGATTGGCCGCAGCCGGATGGCAGCGGCTTCAATCACGGCATCAACCTTGTTCAGTCCGCGTTCCTTCTGGAGCTGGTTGGCGAACTCGACAATCAGGATGCCGTTTTTGGAAACCACCCCGATCAGCGTGATCAGCCCTACCTGGGTGTAGATGTTCATGGTCGCGAAGCCGAGCACGATGAACGCCATGGCGCCCGCGACCGACATGGGTACCGAGACCAGAATAATGAACGGATCCCGCCAGCTCTCGAACTGCGCCGCCAACACCAGATAAATGACCAGCAGCGACAGGAAGAAGGTCACCATCAGGGCGCTACCCTGGGTGGCCAGTTGACGGCTTTGCCCCGTGTAGTCGTAGCTGAAGCCTTGCGGGAAAACCTCGTCCGCCGTCTGTTCCATGAAGTCCATGGCGGTGCCTGCGGCAACGCCGGGCATCACTACACCCTGGAGCGTGAGGGAGTTTTGCTGGTTGAACTGGGTCCGGTTTGACGGCTCCACGTCCTGGCTGAAGCTCACCACGCTCCCCAATGGCACCAGCTCTCCGTTGTCAGCCCGGATGTGGTACTCGTTGAGTGCCTGGGCGTCGAGACGGAACTGCTGGTCAACCTGCGGAATTACCTGATAGGAGCGTCCTTCCATACTGAATCGGTTGATATAACCACCGCCCAGCATACTCGAAAGGCTTTGACCCACGTCCTGCATCGACAGGCCCAAATCCGCGACCCGATCCCTGTCCACCTCGATGCGGGTAATCGGGCGGTCGAAGTTGATGGATTTTTGCAGGAACATGAAGTTGCCGCTGCCCATGGCCTTGCCCAGCAGTTCATCAGCCACCTGGTCCAGCTGCTCGTAGCTGCTGCCGGTAGTAATCACAAACTGGAAAGGCAAGCCGCCCCCGGAGCCGGGCAGAGACGGTCTTGGAAACACGGCAGTCTGGAGGCCGGTTATATTCTTGAGCTCCGCATCCAGCAGTGGCTGAGCTTCGAACTGGCTGATTTCCCGTTCGCTCCAGGGCGCCATCTTGAAGCCACCAAATACTGCATTGGGGCTGGTGATGCCGATGATCATGAAGTCTTCGTTATACCCCGGGACGGTAGACATCCGCTCCTGGACCTCGTCACCGTGCTCCATCAGATAATCGAGGGTCGAGGTCTGGGGGCCAAGGCCCTGATAGAACAGAATGCCCTGATCCTCGGTGGGTGCCAGTTCGTTCTGGCTCATCGTCACCATGAAGTAAATAGAGCCCAGGACTACAATGGCGAAGAACACCACCACCGACTTGGTTTGCATCAGTGAGCTCAGGGCCGACTTATAAGCTCCGGCGAGACCGTTAAAGGTGCGCTCTACGAGGCTCTCGAATTTCCCGGGGTTGCCATGGGGTTTCAGCACCTTGCCTGACAGCATGGGCGAGAGTGTCAAAGCGACAATGCCGGAGATTACAACAGTACCGGCCAGAGTGAAGGCAAACTCGGTAAAGAGCGAGCCGACCAGTCCGCCCATGAATCCGATGGGTGCGTAAACCGCTACCAGGGTTGTGGTCATGGCGATGATTGGCACCGCCATTTCACGGGCGCCATTGATCGCCGCCTCAAAGCGCGACTCACCATCTTCAATGTGCCGGTGCACGTTCTCAACCATGATGATGGCGTCATCCACCACCAGACCGATGGCCAGCACCATGGACAGTAGGGTCAGCAGGTTCAGGGAAAACCCGAACATCAGCATGATGAAGGCGCCGCCGATCAGGGACAGCGGCACCGCAATGGACGGTACGATGGAAGCGCGCACTGAGCCCAGGCAGAGGAATACCACCACCAGAACAATAACCATCGCTTCCAGCAGTGTCTGAATAACCTCGTTGATTGAATCCTCAATAAAATCCGACGCGTCATAAGCCAGGCGTACATCCAGGCCGGAAGGTAGCTGGCTTTTGATATCCGGCAGCTCGTCTTTCACCAGGCCCGCTACCGTCAACGGGTTGGCCCCCGGGGCCAGTTCAATGGCGACATAGGTTGCGGGCTGCCCCTTGTACAGGGCCAGCTGATTGTAGGTTTCGGAGCCAAGCTCGACACGGGCGATGTCCTGCAGGCGGATCTGGGTGCCATTCGCCTGCTTTACGACCAGGTTCCGGAATTGATCCGGGTCGGCAACATCGGTGTCGCTGGTCATACTGATTTCGGTGTAGGTTCCCTTGGTGTTGCCAACGGCCGCCTGATAGTTGTTGGCGCGCAGTTTTGCCACCACTTCCTGCGGCGTCATGTCGACTGCGGCCAGACGGTCCGGGTCCAGCCAGACCCGCAGAGCAAACTTCCGGCCCAAAAGCTGTGCCTTGCCAACCCCTGAGAGTGCCTGCAGTCGGGGCTGGACAACCCGGGTCAGGTAATCTGTGATCTGGGGCACGGCCAGCTCGGTGCTGTAGAAGGCAATGTACATCAGCGCCGTTGAATCGCCAGTGGTTGAGCTGATAACCGGGTCCTGGGCTTCGGCCGGCAGCACGTTGCGCTGGCTGGCCACCTTGGCCTGAATTTCCGCCAGGGCCGCGTTGGCGTCATAGTTCAGCACCATCTTGGCTTCAATGGTGGAGGATCCCTGGGAGCTCGTGGAGGTCAGGTAGTCAATACCACTGGCTTCAGCAATCGCCTGTTGCAGGGGGGTGGTGATAAAGCCCTTGATCAGGTCTGAGCTGGCACCTGGATAGGCGGTGGTTACCGTCACTGTGGTGCTCTCGAGCTCCGGATACTGCCGGATCTCCATTTCCATGGCAGCACGTGCGCCAAGGAGCAGAATGAGCAGGCTGACCACCGTCGCCAGTACAGGGCGATGGATAAAGATATCAGTGAAGCGCATTACTCAGACGCCTCCTGCTTCTGCTCGTCGCCCTGAATGGCGACCTTTTGTCCGGCACGCAAGCGCAGCAAGCCCTTGGAAACCACGGTCTCGCCTGCTTCCAGTCCAGACAGCACGGCAACGCGGGTATTGCGGGTCTCACCGGTGGTGACCGTGCGGCGGCTGACTACCAGGTCACCGCCATCGTTTTCCTCCACGACAAACACAAAATCGCCGTAGGTGTTGTAGGAAATAGCGGTTCGCGGAACGGTCACGACTTCATTGTCTTCCGGCTGTCGCGTCAGAATCGTTGCGAACATGCCCGGCCGCAGCAGGTTCTCGGGATTGCCAAGAGTCGCGCGAATGCGCACGGTGCGGGTTTCCGGGTTGACCGAGGTGTTGATGGCGCTGACGGTACCCTCAAAATCCTGCTCGGGCACGGCGGCTACCGTCGCGACCACCGGGTAACCCGGTTTCACGTTCGGCAGGTTTTTCTCAGACAGGGTGTAATCAACGTAGATCGGATCAAGCATGTTGATTTCAACAATCGGAGTGCCGGTGGCAATGTACTCACCCTGATCCACCATCCGGATACCGAGGGTGCCGTCGAACGGCGCGCGGATTACCTTTTTGCTCAGCTGCGCTTCGGCCTCGTTCACTCGTGCTCGGGCGGCATCAAAGTTGGCCTTGGCTTCGTCATACTGGGACTGGGATACCGCGCGCTTCGGAAGCAGGTCGGCTATCCGCTGGAATTCCTGTTCCGCCAGTTGGGCTTCGGCCCGACGAGTGCGCACGGCTGCTTCATCGATTTCCGCGTTCAGGCGAACGAGCACGTTGCCTTGTTCAACGGTGTCCCCAGACTCGAAGTTGATCTCCTCAATGACGCCGGGCACTTCGTTTGCAACCTCAATGCCATTTACGGCTTCGATACTGCCCACGGCCTTGATGGCCGGCGTCCAACTTTCAGTCTGAGCCTCGGTTGCAGAAATCTGTGCAGGCGGCTGGGGCTGGGACATCTGCTCTTGCATCTGGCCAAACTGGTAGAACTTGTAGCCGAAGATGCCTCCAAGCACCACGCCGAGAAAAATGATGACGATCAGAAAGCGGGAAGCAGTGCGCATAGTTCAGGTCCTGGAAATCTGTGTCCGGTCTGGGTGGTGCAATTATCGGTAAAGAAAGGGAGGCGGGCCATCTGCGTTCCCTTGCCGATCCATTGCGCGCCGACAGACTGATTGAATACGGGAATCATTCATGTTTGACGAAGCATAGCATCCTACAAAATTCAGATAGCTATTGTCACCGGTTTGTAGGTATTTCTCGCTAGATTCCGGACAGGCCGGTTTTGACGGAAGTCATAGCGGTTTTCGCGGCTGCCGGCTTTCAGTGCGCAGACACTGGTAATGTAGCAGGAGACAGTGACAGAATTACGACGTTACTCAAGGTAAGGATCAACCATGCAGTGGATTCTGGGAATCGCGTTGGCAGCCGCCGTGTTCGTAATTCTGAAACAGTGGGGCGCGCTGTCCGCCGAGAAGAAAAAGGCAGCGACCTGGAAGGTTGTCCTGGTGGTTGGTGGCGCCCTTCTGGTTTTTATGGTTCTGACGGGGCGCATCCATGTGCTGACAGCCGCAGTGGCTGCTGTTATTCCGCTGTTGCGAAAGCTGCCGGGGTTGCTGAAATACGCCCCTGCCATGAACAGGATGTTTGCAGACAAACAGCAGGAAGGGGGCAATGGGCAGACAAACCGGCAGTCCGATCCGGGCAACGACCTGGACGGCCAGATGTCGATGCGCGAAGCCTGCGACGTCCTCGGAGTGAAAGCCGGCTGTTCTGAAGAGGAGATTGTGATGGCCCATCGCCGGCTGATGCAAAAGCTTCACCCGGATCGCGGCGGCAACGATTACCTGGCGGCCAAGCTCAACGAAGCAAAACACGTTCTGCTGGGCAAACGCAAAGCCTGAGGTCAGGGCAGAAGGTCGACCCTGACTTCAAAACTCCGGTTATCCGAGCGGCT
Source organism: Marinobacter guineae (assembly GCF_002744735.1). GTDB lineage: Bacteria > Pseudomonadota > Gammaproteobacteria > Pseudomonadales > Oleiphilaceae > Marinobacter > Marinobacter guineae. The sequence goes on from NZ_KZ319340.1 coordinate 1,225,203, forward strand.
GCTGTTAACCTGATAGGTGATTCCGCTGCGCTCCCGGGTTGAGCTGGTTGCTGTGCTGCCCAGCGACACCCACTGACCCGGCTCGACCCGCCGAATTGTGACTACAGCTTCAGTTTCATAACCATTCAGGCTCGCGGGATCCTCCTCGAAAGACACGATGCTCAGCTCAACCGCCTGATCAGAAATGACCTGGGGGCTGACCAGAAACCCGCTGCGAGTTTCAACCTGCTCGAGGAATGCGGCCGGATTTCGGCCACCTCGAACGGCGACCGGAATAGTCCTGATCTGGCCCGAGGTGATATGGGCGGACTGGCCATCCTGTATAACCAGCGTTCTCTCCTGGGTGCTGCCGGTACTGGTCACGCGCCGCTGTGCTGAAAGTTCCACCTGGCCCCCGGATGCAGAAATGCCCCCTCCTGATCGCTTGCCCCCTATGTCGGTTCTGGAACGAACGGTAATCCGGAGCTGAACGGGCGCAACGTCAAGAGTCTCAACGAGCATTCCTATTTCATCCAGTAACTCTGGCTCACCGCGAACCACCAGTTGTGTTCCCCGAGCGGTGACAGTAACGGGTGAGCTCTGGTAGAGCTGGCGAATCTGTGCGGCTACATCCTCGCCGGGCCGGTTGTTGAGCTGGTAGGCTCGGGTCTCCGACTGTGCAACAGCCTGGCTTGAGAGCAGGCCGATGAGTGCGGCGAGAACAAGTAAAAGTGGGTATCGTCGAGACGTTACGGTCATTGATTGCTCCCAACGTTTGTAGGAACTGAAAAAATACCGGAAATGAAAAAACTCCGGCGCACGGGTTGCCAAGTTGAAAACCGGGGGTATATATTAAAAAGCATGAAGACGACACACGCGATCTGTCAATTGAATGTTCTGAAAGCTTTCGGCGCCAAGCCGGCGGCGGCAGTCGCTGTTGTGTTTTTCTGGTGGTTTGGTTATGGCTTTTATTTTAGCCAGAGCCGGGGCCGCCCATAGGATCTTCATCGAACGAATAACGAAGAAGGCAGCCCGGCAGAAAACCCAGGCTGCCACCGGACTCAAAAAGCCCCGACTGGTAGCCCAGCCGGGGCTTTTTGATTCTGACGCAGGGAAACTGGAACATTGACATGAACATGCCCTTGAAAACCGAACTGACAGACCAGACAGCGGCGTCTTTGGCTCTGCATCGCCAGGAAGTCATTCTGCCGACGCCGGCGGAGCTGAAACAGGAGATGCCGGCGAGTGACTTTGTCATCAGGCAGGTGAGTGAGCAGAGGCAGGCGATCCGTCGGATTCTACAGGGCAGTGACGACAGGACCCTGATCGTGATGGGCCCCTGTTCCATTCATGATGAGGTGGCTGCCCTGGAATACGGGCGGAAGCTGAAGGCGCTGGCTGATGCTGTCAGTGACCGGTTCCTGATCGTCATGCGGGCCTACCTGGAGAAACCCCGGACAACGGTTGGCTGGAAGGGTCTGCTGTATGATCCCGAGCGTACCGGAGCCGGAGACCTGAATGGGGGGCTGCGTCGTTCCCGTCGCCTGCTTCTCAACCTCGCTGCCATGGGGCTGCCCCTGGCCACGGAAGCGTTGAGCCCGTTCGCCATGGACTATCTGGGCGATCTGGTGAGCTGGACCGCCATTGGTGCCCGTACCACCGAGTCACAGGTTCACCGGGAACTGGTCAGCGGCCTGCCGATGCCAACCGGGTTCAAGAATGGCACCGATGGCGGTATTGCCGTTGCCACCAATGCCATGAAGTCAGCCAGCCATCCTCATCACCACCTGGGCGTCTCCGCCACTGGCGTGCCGGCGATGATCACCACCCGGGGCAACCCCGACACCCATCTGGTCCTGCGCGGTGGCCGTGGCATCACCAATTATGATGCCGACAGTATTGACCGTGCGGTCAGTGCGCTGGCGGAAGCGGGTCTGTCCACCGCAGTAATGGTGGACTGCAGCCATGACAATGCTCGCAAGCAGGCAGAGCGCCAACTGGATATCGCACGGGAGGTGATGGCTCAGCGTCGCGCTGGCAACAGCCATATACGCGGGTTAATGCTCGAGAGTTTCCTGGAGCCGGGTCGTCAGGATGATGGCGGGGACCTGCGTTACGGCTGCTCGATTACCGATCCGTGCCTGGGGTGGGTCCAGACGGAGGCTCTGATCCGCTCACTGTAGACATCAGCAGTTGGCCAGCCAGCACCAGCAAAACGCCGCCCATTAACCGGTCCAGCCAGTGGCCGAAGCGGTTAAAGCCCCTGCGCACCTGCGGCAGGGTGAAGAAAATGCCGACCATGGCGAACCAGAGCCCGGTGGCCAGGGCCATGTACAGACCATAGCCGGCTTGCAGGGCGATGGGCGTGCCGGGGCTGATCACAACGGAGAACAGCGAAACAAAGAACAGAGTTGCCTTGGGGTTGAGGGCATTGGTCAGGAATCCCAGGCGAAGGGCGCTGAGGCCGGATTGGCTGATCTGTGGCGACGTTTCGACATGAATGCCGCCGGCCCGGGCCCGCAAGCACTGGATCGCAATCCAGGTGAGATACAACGCACCCATAACCTTGAGAATACTGAACAAAAGCACGGATTGCTGAATCAGCAGGCCGATGCCCAGTAGCGAGTAGCAGACATGCACCAGAATGCCTGCGCCGATTCCGATGGCGGTCAGGAGGGCATTCTTTCGGCTCTGACACAGGGCCTGTCTGAGCATCACTGCAAAATCCGGCCCGGGGCTTGCGACAGCCAGAAGGTGAACCAGCGCTACTGTCAGAAATTCCGGCCAGTAATTCTGCATAGTCCTGTCTCCGATGTGTTCGTCGTCGTTTGAAAAGTCTGACAGCATAGGCTGAAACGGTGTTTTTTTCATGGGGCAGTTTAAATTTGTCACAGCTTCTATACTGAGGTCACACTCGACCAAATCTTCCGCTTTTCCCGAGCTTCGGGAATGCCTGTCAGGAGACCGTCCTATGAACAAACGAGAAGTCGACGTTGCCATTATCGGTGCTGGGACCGCCGGCATGGTGGCCTACCAGCGTGTACGCAAAGTCACTGACAAGGTGGTCCTGATCGAAGCCGAGCAGTATGGAACCACCTGTGCCAGAGTCGGGTGCATGCCCAGCAAGTTGCTGATCGCGGCCGCCGATAATGCTCATCAGATGCGGCTTGGCGAGCTTTTCGGGGTCTCTGCCGGAGGCGTTACGGTTGATGGCAGGCGGGTGATGGAGCGCGTGCGGGCTGAGCGGGACCGGTTTGTGGGTTCCGTGATTCGTTCCGTGGAGAAATTCCCCGAAGAACATCGCCTTATGGGCCATGCCCGGTTCATCGGCCCGAACCGACTGGTTGTAGACAACGACGTGGAGGTTAACGCCCTGCGAATTATCGTCGCGACCGGCTCCCGGCCCAACATCCCCGGATTCCTGAAAGAAGCCAAAGATCGGCTGGTGGTGAATGACGATATTTTCGAGTGGCAGGATCTTCCCGACTCGGTAGTCGTATTCGGCCCGGGCGTGATCGGTCTGGAGCTCGGGCAGGCCCTGAGCCGGCTTGGAGTCCGCGTGCGGATGTTCGGGGTGGGTGGTGCTGTCGGTCCGATCCAGGACGACTCGATTCGTGACTATGCCCTGAAGACCTTCAATGAGGAATTTCCACTGGATCCGGACGCGGACGTCAAAAAAGTCGAGCGGGTTGATGACGGTGTTGCCATTACCTTTGCCGATGGCAATGGCGGCGAGAAAACAGAGATTTTCGATTACCTGCTGGCGGCAACCGGACGCCGACCCAATGTCGACGGGCTGGATATCCAGAATGCCGACATCGAGCTGGACAAGAAGGGAGCGCCGCTGTTTGACCCGCATACCCTGCGCTGTGGCCAGAGTCACATATTTATTGCCGGTGATGCCAATAACAGCCTGCCCTTGTTACATGAAGCGGCTGATGAGGGCCGGATTGCGGGCGACAATGCAGCCTCCTATCCGGACGTGCGTGCCGGTCTGCGGCGGACGCCGCTGGCGGTGGTGTTCACCGATCCGCAGATTGCCACCATTGGACTTACCATCAATCAGGTGGACGACCGCTGTCATGGCTGCTTTGCAGTCGGTGAGGTGTCCTTTGAAGACCAGGGTCGGAGCCGCGTTATCGGCAAGAACCGCGGTCTGCTGAGGGTTTACGGCGAGCACGGTAGTGGTCTGTTTATGGGTGCGGAAATGTTCGGGCCGGCGGCAGAGCACCTTGCTCATCTCCTGGCCTGGTCGGCCCAGCGGCGACTGACGGTGAGCGAAATGCTGGAAATGCCGTTCTACCATCCGGTTATTGAGGAAGGCTTGCGGACGGCGCTTAAAGACCTGAATCGCAACCTCAACATCGGGCCGGTGCCGGAAGAGGGTTGTACCGATTGTGGGCCGGGAGTCTGATCCGGCCCCTGACCGAAATCAACAGGTGTGGGGCTGGCTATGGGGCAAAGTTTCTGCAGCCACCCTTGTATTCTGCAGTCGACGAGCCCAGATCTTTTCATGGAAGAAGTAGGCAACCGTATTAATCGCCGGCTCCACCATGGCAATCAGGCTGCCGACCAGAAGGTCGCCGGTCAGCAGGTAAGCCACGGTGAAGGCAACCGAGAAATGCGTCAGGGCAAACGTTAACGTCTTGATTATTGACTGGTCGCCCTTTGCACCATGGTTGTGTACAAACAGTTTCAGCGCACTCATGGTTCACCCCGGTTTAGAATGTCTCTAGGTTAATTAAACGCCAGACGAGAATTATTGTTAAATGAATTGTTTTTTGATAAGTGATAGGGCAAGACTATGTTTTTTGGCGTCTGCCAAAGCACGGATTAAACCGCGCTATCGGAGGTATTGGCGAACTAAACTTCACAAATTTCAGTTATCTGGCGTACTGTCAGGTCATAGCTGCTTCATTTGCTGTCAAGGAGACACACTATGAGTAAAAACTTTATTGGTCTGGATACTGAAAAGACTGCCAAACTTTCCGATTCGTTGAATGATCTGCTGTCCAACTACCAGATCTTTTACATGAACGTGCGCGGGTATCATTGGAACATCAAGGGTGACAATTTCTTCGAGCTGCACGTGAAGTTTGAAGAGCTCTACGATGACCTGTTGCTAAAAATCGACGAGATTGCAGAGCGGGTGCTCACCCTCGGCCATCGCCCTGCGCACGCCTACAGCACCTACATCGAGCGTTCCGAAGTGCCTGAGCGCAAGGATGTTTCCGATGGAAAGGAAGCAATGGAAAACATCGTTGAGAGTTTCGCCAAACTGATTGGCAAGCAACGCGAGCTGCTGAGCCTCGCCGGTGAGGCAGAGGACGAAGGTACCGTGGCGCTGATGAGCGACTACATCTCTCAGCAGGAAAAGACGGTCTGGATGTACCGCAGTTACCTGGACCACTGAGCACGGGTTCTACGTACAAATCCGGTGGCGGCCTTAGGGTCGCCATTTTTTTGCCGCTGTAACGCTCCCGCCTTCAAATTGTCTTCTGTCTAACGCATTTATGTCACCTTGCTTCAATAGGGTGTGTCGTGAACCAACACACTTTAGAAGATGAGGCGAATATGGAACTGCGCAAATCCCTCCTTGGTACCGCCATCCTGGCGTCTGTTCTCGGTCTTGCCGGCTGTGATGGCGATGATGGAAATGACGGTGCACCGGGCACCAGCCAGACACTTGTTGAACTGAATGTATTGGGCTCCTACCAGGCGGAAGGAGAGGTTTTTGACAAGAGTGCTGCCGAGATTGTTGCTCACGATCCGGCCAATCAGCGCCTTTTCGTTGTCAACGCCCTTGCCAGCACAATCGACGTTCTAGACATCAACGATCCATCCTTGCCGGTAAAACTGGGTACCATTGACGCTACCGCTGAGGGCGCTGCCGCCAATAGCGTGGCGGTCTATGGTGATTTGGTGGCGGTGGCCATCGAAGCGGAAAACAAGCAGGCAAATGGCAAAGTGGTTTTCTATAACAGTACGGACCTCAACAAGGCAGGTGAGGTTGAGGTTGGCGCCCTGCCAGACATGGTTACATTCACCCGCGATGGCCAGAAAGTCCTGGTGGCCAACGAAGGCGAGCCTAACGACGACTATAGCGTGGACCCTGAAGGCTCTGTCAGCATTATTGAACTGTCCAACGGCGTAGCGTCTGCCACCGTGACCACCGCCGGATTCACCGGCTTCAATGCTGACCAGGCAGACCTGGAAGCGGCTGGCCTGCGGGTATTCGGCCCCGGCGCAACACTGGCCGAAGACCTGGAGCCGGAATACATTGCCGTATCCATCGACAACACCAAAGCCTGGGTAGCCCTGCAGGAAAACAACGCCGTGGCCGAGCTGGATATCGCCGCCAGTGAAATTACTGCCATCGTGCCGCTTGGTTTCAAGGACCACAGCATCATCGGCAACGAACTGGACGCCAGCAACCGTGACAGCGGCATCAACATCCGCAACTGGCCGGTGAAAGGCATGTACATGCCTGATGCCATCACCAGCTACGGCTACAACGGCAAAACCTACTACCTGACCGCTAACGAAGGCGATGCGCGCGACTACGACGGCTGGACCGAAGAGTTCCGCATGGGCGACCTGACCCTGGACCCAGCCAGCGACCTGGCGGGCATCGCCAACCTGCTGGACGAAGCCAACTTGGGCCGCCTTAAAACCACTTCTACCATGGGCATCAGCAACGGCTGTAATCCTTCACAGTTGCCTGCCGACCTGGGTGATCTCAACGGCGACGGCAACGTGGACGTGGACGACGTTGGGTTCTATGTGGAAAACAACTGCGAGTACGACACCCTGTACAGTTACGGCGCGCGCTCCTTCAGCATCTGGAGTGTCGACGGCCAGCGCGTGTTCGACAGCGGCAGCGAGTTTGAACGCATCACCGCCAACCTGATCCCCGACAACTTCAACGGCAACAACGACGAAAACTCCTTCGATAACCGCTCAGACGACAAAGGCCCAGAGCCGGAAGGCGTGACCGTTGGCGAAATCAACGGCCAGACCTTCGCCTTTATCGGCCTGGAACGCGTTGGCGGCATCATGGTTTACAACGTTACCAATCCTCAGAACGCACAATTCGTGCAGTACCTGAACAACCGGGATTTCTCAGTGTCCCAGGATGATCTGGAAGCTGGAATGGCCGGTGATCTTGGCCCCGAAGGCCTGGCGTTCATCGCCGCAGAAAACAGCCCCAATGGCAAGCCCATGCTGGCGGTTGGCAACGAAGTGAGCGGCACCACCACCTTCTATGGTATTGATGTTATTGAACTGACTGCGGACTGATTCCAGGGTGCCACAGAAAACCGGGAGGCGTCGGTAACGGCCCTCCCGGTTTTATTTTTCGCAGATTCAGACAGCGATTTGAAGCGGAGGCACTTCCTGGTGCAGAAACCACTTCTCCGTCACAACCTTTCTGGTAAACCAGTGCGAGCGCATTAGGGTGCTTGCCAGCGGCATCTTGACCCAGTCAGGCACCTGCCACCCCTGTTCTGAGTCAGTAGCCCGGTTACCGAAGCGTTCGGCAATGGCATCGCCGTAGACCTGCAATGACGACGCCGAATAATCCGGCGCACGTCGAATCACATCTGCCGCCATCAGGGCGGATTCGATGGCGGGTCGGATGCCCTCGCCACTCTGGGTATAGGCGAGACCTGCCGAGTCACCGATCAGTAGAATGCCATCATCCACCAATGGGCGCTCCGCATGAGCGTACAGAAGGTAGGCGTGGCCCTTGAACCGTCCGGGCAGGTCTGCCGGGATCCGTCCGGTTGATTTCATCTCTTCCACAAATGCCTGCAGGTGGCCGGTCAGTTTGTGGTTGTCTTCCCGGCCCAGGCCGATATTGAGGTAATTGCCTTTACGGAAGACCCATGCGTAGCCCTTGAGGTCCCGGCAGAACCAGAGCTCCGGTGTGTCGCCCCGGGCCTGGCAGGCAGAGGCCTGCTCCGGTGTCATCTCGAATTCAACTTCCTTGGCCGCAACTACCGTCTCATGGCCCCCCGGGCCATCGCCAAGCAGCCGCGCCACCGGGCAGAAGTGTCCTCCAGCGCCAACTACCAGAGGTGCCTCCCAGGTGTCGTTAATGACCCAGTTGCCCTCTCTTCGTGCAATCGATTTGACGGGTGTGGAAAGCTGTTTCGGGGAGGTGACCCGGCTGAGCAGAAAATCGTCGAACTCGCACCGGCGGATGCCATAACTGACCACATCGCCGTGATCGTTTTCCACAGCAGCTTGCCCCATCATGCCAATGCGGAAACGCCGAATTGGCTGCAGGGTTCGGACGGTACCATAGTCTTGCAGGTCGACATTCAGGGTTTCCATCACTGCAGGCGTTACCCAGCCTGCGCAGGTTTTGTCTCTGGGGAAGTCCTGTTTATCAATGATCAGTATTCGCTTGCCGCTGTTTTCTAGAGCGCTGGCCAGAGTGGAGCCGGCCGGGCCGGCACCGACGATGATCAGGTCGTAATAGTCCATCAGCCCTCCTCAGGTGCGGCGGGAAAATTGTAGAGATCCTGCCGGCTTTGAGGCAACTGGTTATTGTCACTGTGGGCGAAGACTACCTGGAACAGTTGCAGGTTGCCTGCCCGGAATGCCGACATGGAGCCAGCCAGGTACATGCGCCATGCCCGGGTAAAGTGTTCGTCGTACATGGCGGTTACCTTATCCTCGTTCTCGGTAAAGCGCTCCATCCAGTGGCTGAGGGTTTGAGCGTAGTGCAGGCGCAGATTTTCGACATCCAGTACCGAGAAATCGCTGTGTTCGCAAATCTGCATGAATTCGCCGATGCTTGGAGGATAGGCCCCGGGGAAAATGCGCTTTTCAATCCAGGCATTCATGAGCATCGGGCGATTACGACCGATGCTGTGTAGCAGGGCAATGCCGTCGGGTTTGAGACTCCGTTTAATCAACTCGGACATGGCCTCGTAATTTTCCTTGCCCACATGCTCAAGCATGCCGATGGACACAAAGGCGTCGTACTGGCCACTAATGTTGCGGTAGTCGTCCTCAACGTACTCGACAAGATGATCGAGCCCCTGTTTATGGGCCTCCTTTCGAGCGTAGTCCAGCTGCTCCCGGGAAATGTTGTAGGAGTGGACTTTCACCCCGTAGTTGCGGGCCATGTAGCGGGCCAGCCCGCCCCAGCCGCAGCCAGCCTCGACAACGGTCATGCCTGGTTTGAGCCGGAGTTTGCGGCAGACGTGTTCCAGCTTGGCCAACTGGGCCTGTTCCAGGCTCAGGTCCGGAGTTTCGTAATAGGCACAGGTGTACTGCATTTCGGCGTTGTCCAGCCATAGCCGGTAGAACTCGTTACCGAGATCGTAATGGTGATGGATGTTTTCCTTGGCTTCGGAGATGCCGGTGGATCGGGGGGCGTGATTGCGCCACAGCGCGTCCAGCCATTTCGGCCATTTCTGACGGGCCTCATGAACCGCCCGGTAAAGAGCCTCCATCAGGTCCGGCAAATCGCCTTCCACTTCCAGCCGGCCAGCAGCGTACAGATCACCAAAAGCCAGGTTGGGATTGGTGACCAGAGCATACAGGGCCTTGGGATCGGTCAGGTGCAGGGTAAATTCCGCGCGCTGCTCATCAGGCTCGATGACATCGCCGTTCCAGAGCCGGAATCGGACCGGTGGGTTGCCGGCCATGCGCAGAAGCTTGGCAATCAGCCACCGTTCATAGGTATGGGGCGACCGGTCAACACGGGTGTTTTCCAGTGGCAGTGTAAGCACGTGGCTCTTCTGTTCGGTTCCCGTGTCACGGGCTTTCCGGGCCGTACTCTGATTCATGGACTCCGCTCTCCCTTGATAACCTCAACATCAATGTTTTTGCCGACGTTTTTTGCGCCAGGGTTCCCGAATACCAGTCTGAGAATCGCCGGTTGTCTGTTCAGTATAGAAAACTGTCAGGTTTTGTCATGTGGGAGAGATATAGAACAAAGCTATAGGGAAGATAAAAGCGGGGGGCACCTGGTTAACAAGGCCGGGTCCACAGGGCCCGGCCTTGTTGGGTGAGTCAATAGGTGGCACTCATCCCGAACCACTCGGGGAAAACTACGATCAGGGCCAATACCAGTATCTGGATCAGGATAAAGGGGATGATACCCCGATAGATATCAATGGTCCTGACTTCCGGTGGCGCCACGCCCTTCAGGTAGAACAGCGCGAACCCGAACGGTGGGGTCAGGAAGCTCGTCTGCAGGTTCATGGCGATCAGAATGGCAAACCAGAGCATGTTGATGCCCATGGCTTCGGCCACCGGTGCCAGGATTGGCACGATGATGAACGAAATCTCCACAAAATCGATAAAGAAGCCGAGGATCAGAATCACCAGCATGGCGAGGATGATAAAGCCCCAATGCCCACCGGGCAGCATGTGCAGCCAGTCTTCCAGCAGGTAATCACCCCCGGTGTAACTGAAGACCATGGAAAATGCGGTTGCGCCAATCAGGATGGCGAAAACCATGGCGGTCACCTTCACGGTATCCTTGGACGCGTCCCAGACCATCTGGAATGAAAACTGCCGGTAAATAATCGCCAGGACTACCGCGCCCACACCGCCAAGGGCTGAGGATTCGGTCGGTGTTGCGATGCCGGTGAAAATGGAACCGAGGACGACCACAATCAGCGCCAGGGGCGGGATGATGGCCAGCAGCGCATTCAGGACTTCTTTCTTGCGGCTGACCCCGGCGATCTCGGGCATGGCGGGAGCCATCTCCGGCTTCAGGCGAGTTAGGATGAGGATATAGGCAATATAGAGTCCCACCAGTACGACGCCGGGAATGACGGCTGCCCTGAACAGATCGCCCACCGGCAGGCCGAGCACATCGCCGAGTATGATCAGGATAATGGACGGCGGCACTATCTGCCCCAGGGTACCGGAGGCGCAGATGGTTCCAGTACTCAGGCGCTTGTCATATTTATGCGCCAGCATGACCGGCAAGGAGATCAGGCCCATGGCCACCACACTGGCACCGACGACACCGGTAGAGGCTGCCAGCAAAGCACCGACGAGGATGGTGGAAATGGCCAGACCGCCCGGCAGGCCGCCAAACAGACGCCCCATGGAGGTCAAAAGCTGTTCCGCCAGCCGCGTACGCTGCAGCACTACGCCCATGAAAATAAACAGAGGCACGGCCATGAGCACCTTGTTCTGCATCACGCTCATGATCCGGAACGGCATGAAGGCGAACAGGTCCATACCTTCCGCGAAGACCCCGAAGAACAGCGCTACACCGCCAAAGGTAAAGGCCACCGGGAAGCCCACCATCAGCATGAAGAGGGCAACGACGAACATAATCATGCCGATCATGCCAAGCCTCCCGCACTGTGCTCTACTTCGTAGGATTTTTCACCGGACATGACGCGCAGGGCGAACGTCGCCATGTTCAGACCCGCGGCGGCGATGAAAAACGCCGTTAGCGGGATCACCGACTTGATGATCCAGCGCTGGGGCAGGCCGCCGGGGTCACCGCTGCCTTCCCCCATGTTGTAGGAGTCGAGGGCATAATCGTATCCGTAGATGCCAATCAGGTAGGCAAACGGAATAACAAAAATGAGTGCGCCGACCAGGTTCACCCAGGCTTTGGCCTTGTTGCTCCATTTGGTGTAAAGAACATCCACCCGGACGTGGCCGTCGGTGCGCAGAGCGTAGGGAATGCCCAGCATGAAGACCACCGAGTACAGGTGCCACTCCATCTCCTGCATACCAATAGACACTTCGTTAAACGCGTAGCGGGCCACGACGTCGAAAAATACGTTGGCGGCCATCAGTATCATGGCCACACAGGCCACCCAGCCGCAGAGATTGGACAGGCGGGCCAGGCCCTCGTCCAGTTTGATAATCCAGCGCATTACAGGTCCTCCGCCAACCGGATTGGCGATTTTCAATTGCTATAAACGACAAAACCGGGATCACTCTGTGAGCGATCCCGGCTCCTTTTCAGTCGTTATCTTACTCGACTTCGGCCATGGTGTTGAGATAGGCGCGGGTCGAGATGTCCGAATAGGCGCGAGTCTTGTTGAGGTACTCCTCCTGGGACTCGATGATGCGCGCTGCCTGCTCGTTACCCTCGGCCGCCTCTTTCAGCAGCTTTTCGTTGGCCTTGTACATGGCCTGGAACACGTCCTTGGGGAACTGCTTGATCTGGACATTCGGATGCTCTTCCTTGATGTTTGCCCAGGCGTCCGCATTGGCGTGCTGCGAGTGTACCAGCATGTCATAGGCCGATACGCGCATGGCGGTCTTCAGGATTGCCTGGAGGTCGGCCGGCAGTTTGTCCCAGGTGTTCTTGTTGACCAGGAACTGCAGCTCGGTCGCAGGCTCGTGCCAGCCAGTGTAGTAGTAGTCGGCAATCTGCTGGAAACCCAGACGCAGATCGAGAGCGGGACCGACCCACTCAACGGCATCAATGGTGTTGCGTTCAAGGGCTGTGTACAGCTCGCCCGGCGGGATGTTGGTCGGGCTGACGCCCACTTCAGCGAAGACTTCACCCGCAAAGCCGGGGATACGCATCTTGAGGCCCTGCAGGTCTTCCAGGGATTTGATTTCCTTACGGAACCAGCCACCCATCTGAACGCCGGTGTTACCGCCCGGGAACGACAGCATGTTGTGGGGTTCGTAGACTTCCTGCATCAGATCCATGCCGTCGCCATGGTAAAACCAGGCATACTGTTCGATAGCAGTCATGCCGAAGGGCATGCTGGTGAAAAACAGGGTTTCCGGCACTTTGCCTTTCCAGTAGTAGGACGCAGAGTGTCCCATGTCGTACTGTCCGGCTTTGACCATGTCAAACACACCCAGAGGCGCCTTGTGCTTGTTGGCGGAATCGATGCGAATGCGCAGGCGGCCATCAGACATTTCTTCGGCCAGTTCAGCCATGCGTTTGGTGGTGTCACCGAAAATCGGGAAGTTTGGCCCCCAGGTTTCTGCGAGGCGGAGGGTAAAGGTTTCCTGGGCGAGCGTCTGTGTTGAGGCAAAGGTTGTAGCCACAGCCAACACAGCCGCGGAAAGAACAGAACGGATCTTCATTGCTCTTCAATCCTCTTATCGTTTTTGTGGGTCGAGCGTTTCCCCTTGTGGGGCTAAACAACTCTGGATTCTAGCTTACGTTAGCAATTATCGTTAACAAACGAAATCAAAAACCGCCCTATGTACGACCTAGGTCGTACAGCGGTTCAGAGGTCATCCATTCGACCGATCTGGCTGGCGAGTCGCATGGCTTCGTGTTCCTCAAAGGCCAGCAAATCCTCCAGAAGCGACTTGGCCTCGGGGATTTCGGCCTTCCCGATCAAAGAGTCATAGAGATCCATGACCTGATCGTGAAACTGGAAGACTTCCCGGGCGATATCCTTGAATTCCAGGTTGGCGTAGTGGGTGTCAGATGCCAGGCTGGCCTTGATCGGTTTGTGGTTCAGGTAGTCGTAAAGCCGGGTTTTCATGGCCTTCGGATCGGCCTGCTTTTCGAATTCACTGACGGCTTTTTCAAGCAGGGTTTCATGCCTGGACAGATAATCCAGCAGAGCGCTGGCCCGTTCGTCGTTGTTCAGGCCGGCTGACTCGTGGAGGCTCCGGGCCAGGTGCGCATGAAGCTGGCGCGTCCAGTCAATCAGATCTTCGAAGGTTTTTATCTCCATTGCATTACTCCGGACAGGAAGGTGGGATGAATAGTTGGCGGTAACTTACAGTCTAGTCAAAATTGTTGATTATTGGGTACATGGAATGGATGCTTGAAGTCCGGGCAACAGAGGAAGTGGATAATAGCCATGACAACGACACTGGGAATTATTGAAGGATTCTACGGGCCCATGTGGACCTGGCAGGAGCGCCGGCAACTGGTTCACACCCTGGCGCCCCACGGTTACGGGTTCTATCTGTATGCCCCGAAAGCCGATGCTTTTCTGCGCCGTAAATGGCAGCAGCCGCATCCACCCGCCATGGCCTCGGAGCTGGCGGAGTTCGCCCGGTTTTGCCGGCAGGAAGGTCTTCGTTTCGGGGTGGGCCTGAGCCCCTTCGAAATCTTCAACCGGTTTGATGACGATGCCCGCACGGCCCTGGCCGAAAAGCTGTCCTTGTTGGAGCGAATGGGCATTGATGCGCTGGCTATCCTGTTTGATGACATGCGGGCGGATACGCCAGATTTGGCCGGCACCCAGGTGGAGATCGTGCACTGGATTCGCGAGCGCACAACCATCAAGCATCTGAGTGTCTGCCCCAGTTACTATTCTGACGATCCGGTACTGGATCGGGTGTTCGGCGAACGCCCGGCGGATTACCTGGAAACCCTGGGTCGCACGCTGGACCATTCAATCAATATATTCTGGACCGGGGAGGAGGTCTGTTCCCGGGAAATTTCCCCCGGCCACCTGAAACGGATCGGCGATCTGCTCCGGCGCAAGCCGGTGCTCTGGGACAATTACCCGGTCAATGACGGCGACCGGATGTCGCAACATCTGCACCTGCGCGCCTTCACCGGAAGACCGGCGGCCAACGCAGCCCACCTGGCCGGCCATGGCATCAATCCGGCCCTGCAACCGACCCTCACCGCCATCCCGGCGATCACGCTCGCGGAGTCCTACCGCCAGGGGCCCTTTTACCAGTATGGCCAGGCATTCCGCCACGCGGCCCGGGAAGTGCTCGGAAGGGAGTTGGCGGCGCAGGTTCACGCCGATTTGCTGGTGTTCCAGGATGCCGGCCTGACCCGGATCACCGAGGAAAAGCTCCAGAGCCTGCAGCATACCTACGATGCTTTTGATCATCCCGCAGCTCATGAAATTCTGCGTTGGTTGGCCAGGGAATACCAGGTGACCGATGAGATGGTGGCGACCCAGTAATCCTGACGGCTACCGGAGGTAATACTCCACCGTCGAGACCACCCGAACAGTTTTGACCGGCTGCTGCCCTTCCATGACGCCCGGCGCCTGATCCCGGGCAAGGATCTGGAATACGCCCTGATTGGCCCGGCGCAGGCCACCGAGTTCTGCTTTGGCGTCTTCGGCAAACTGGGCTGCGGCTTCCCGGGCGGATGCGGTGGCCTCGGCGATCATGTCTGGCTTGATGTTGTTTAGCCCGTTAAACAGATAGGTGGGACCGGAGGGGCCATAGTCCGAGGACAGGACGACGCCGGAGTCTACCAGTTCACTGACACCTTGAGCGGCCTGGCGGATCTTGTCGATATTGGTGCTGCGCACCATCAGGGTCTGGCTGATAATGAATTTCTGTTCGCCGTTGTTGCCCTGGTAGGGGTTGGCCCGGGTGTCGGTCACGTCCAGGCGCTGAAGCTCAACCGCACTCTCTTCAATGGCCTGCAATCTCAGAAATGCCATGATCGCATCGCGACTGCTCCTGGCCTTGTTCTGGGCTTCACTCAGGGAATTGCCAGTGGCGAGAAACCGGATCGGCCATAACGCGAGATCGGCATTCACTTCCCTCTCGGCAACGCCCTTGACGGTAACGTAGCGGTCACCGGTTCGCAGGTCAGTGAGGCCATTGCTGATCAGTGATGCCGAGATGATGGCGCTGATGCCAAGAATCAGAGAAGCAAGAAGTTTCATGAGAATTTCCCTGTGTCGCATCACCGGAGAGCCCGCTGAGCGGCTGCTATCCTGAAGGTCAGGGACAAGACTAGCGTTTCGCATCAGCGGCGAAAAGGAGAAAATGATGACAGGTGTGAGAGTTGAGTGTGTAAAGGGCAATATAGCCGCGCAGCCCGATATGGATGCGGTGGTCAATGCCGCCAATGCGCAGCTTCTACCTGGCAGTGGTGTCGCCGGGGCTATCCACAGTGCTGCCGGACCAGGACTGGCTGAGGAATGCCGGGCGCTGGCACCGATCAGTCCTGGCGAAGCCGTTATCAGCTCCGCCCATAATTTGCCGAACCGTCATGTGATTCATTGCCTGGGGCCGGTGTATGGCGTGGATGAGCCCTCGGACCGGTTGCTTGCGGAATGTTATCGGAACGCACTGTTACTTGCTGATCATAACGGCCTCGCGTCGGTTGCTTTTCCCGCCATTTCCACCGGTGTGTTCGGGTATCCGTTGGCCGATGCGGCCACAGTAGCGATGAAAGCGTTGGCCGATACCCTCCCATCCCTCGGCTCCGTGCGCCTGATACGATTTGTCCTGTTCAGTGATCAGGATCTGTCGGTGTTTCAGGAAGCGCTAGAGTCAGGGCTATCAGGTCAATAGCAGTGATCGCTCGTCAGTCACAGGTTTTGCTGGTGGAGCGCTGAAAGCGGGCCTTCATGGCTTCGCGTTCACGCCCCGAATCCTTGAATTCGTCGGGCAGTGGCTGGATAAAATAGAGGAAATCCCCTTTTGACTGATTCTGGTCCAGGGGAGGGCGGGTATCGGTTGCCGGCCAGAACGCCGGGCTGATGACGGCAACTGAAAGCTTTGGCGCCCGCTGTTTAAGTAATGCCACGGTTCCCAGCCCGTCTTCACTATGGAAGGTGCCTGTCAGATGCAGCACCTGATGTCCCGGATACCTGCCTATGGACTCGAGAACGCGTGCCGCCATGGTGTTGTCCCGCAGCAACTGGGCCTTGTAGGTGTTCTCCATACGGTCGTTCATGGTGCTTTCGTCCCGGTGGCTTGCGCCAATGGCATCTGCAAACTTCTCGCGGTATGCGGGAGTGTCCATGAATGGCTCTGAGGGCATTGCCTGCCGGATGCTCTCGGGAACCTTGTCGAGATACGAGGGGCCCTTGCGCCCGACACAGCGGACAACATCCGCCGGGGCATTGGCAGCAATGACTGGCAGGTTCTTCTGGCGGGCAAATTCCACCAGGGGTCGGTAGGACGCCCGGTAATTGTCCCAGGCCGCGGCGTCTTCAATCATTTCTGTTTCCCCGGTCTCGCCCTTCAGGTACCGGTCCAGTTCAGGCTGATGGTCCAGATTGAACTGTTCCATGGACAGGATCTGCCTGGGCTGCTGCCGATGGAGCGCCGTCTGAAGCCGGGATTGCAGCAAATGCGAACCCTGGTGCCCGTGATATTCGCCTACGATAACTACATCCGTTTCAGCGAGGCGCCGAGCCAGCTGTTCCGGAGTGAGAGCGGCGCCGCTTTCCGGTTCAACGATCCGGGCATCGTAAAGGGTTTGCGGCATGGTGAGATTTTTCGGACTGCTGGTCGAGGGCATGGCGGTGCATCCGTTCAGGACAAACAGGATAGTGAGTAACAGGGCAGGCGCGAGAGGTTTCATTGCAGTCAATACGTTCCGGCTTTCATCAGGTTCTGTTTTTGCGATTTTCGCGCCAGTCTTGTCCCAGCCTTTCCTCGACGTATTCCCGGATAAACTGGCGGACTTTCTGGGACGGCGTTACGTCCTCCTGCTTGCAGAGTTCTTCAAAGACGGCCTTTTTTTCCGGGTCGATCAGCAGGGTCAGGCGGGCAGTGCGGTTTTCCATGGGAAGCTCATTTCTCTCTCAAAGGACTCGTTGAAACGTCTCTTGCATGTTAATCATGTTAACATTGAATGTGGATCCAATGAGCATATAATGTTACCTGACCTGTTGCAATAAACGAGACCTTCATGCCTCACCGCGCGCACCTGTTTTCATTACGCCTGGCCCACGCCCTTCGCGAAGCCTGCATCGACGAGCGCTACAGCGGACGCCGCTTGCTCCGGGATGTAATGGCCGGTGTCACGGTGGGGGTCATTGCCATTCCACTGGCCATGGCTCTGGCCATTGCCAGTGGTGTCGCGCCGCAATACGGACTGTATACAGCCATTATCGGCGGCTTTGTGATTGCCCTGACCGGCGGCAGTCGCTTCAGCATCTCGGGCCCCACCGCAGCCTTTGTGGTTATTTTATACCCGATCGCCCAGACCTACGGGCTCGGTGGCCTGCTGCTGGCAACCCTGATGTCGGGCGTGTTACTGATTATTATGGCCCTGATGCGACTGGGTCGGTTTATTGAGTACATTCCCGAATCCGTCACCCTGGGGTTTACCGGTGGCATTGCGGTGGTGATCGCCACGCTTCAGGTTGGGGATTTTTTTGGCCTGCCGGTTGGCGATATGCCCGAATACTACTGGGACAAGCTGGCGGTGCTGGCCAGCGCGCTGCCGGACCTGGATGGGATGAGCACCCTGGTGGCCGGCGTAACCCTTGCGGTGATGTTGCTCTGGTCCCGACTGAAAACTCCGGTGCCGCCGCACCTCCCGGCTGTTATTGTCGGTAGCCTGCTTGCCCTTTGGTTCAATGCCAACGGCGCATCTATCGAAACCATCGGCTCAAGGTTCAGCTATCTGATGCCTGATGGAAGTACGGGGGCCGGCATTCCGCCCTTTTTGCCCGAGTTCGCCTGGCCGTGGCAGCAAATGGGGGCCTCCGGCGAACCGATCGGGCTGTCCTGGACCCTGGTCCGGGAATTACTGCCTGCGGCATTCGCCATCGCCATGCTCGGTGCCATCGAATCCCTGCTGTGCGCGGTGGTACTTGATGGCATGACTGGCAAACGCCACAGCGCCAATAGTGAGTTGATGGGGCAAGGCATTGGTAACATCATCACGCCTTTTTTTGGTGGCATCACCGCCACCGCTGCCATTGCGCGCTCCGCCGCCAATTACCGGGCCGGGGCCGAATCCCCGGTTTCCGCGATGGTTCATTCTGTGGTGGTGTTGCTGGCGCTGATATCCCTCGCTGGCCTGCTGGCCTATCTGCCCATGCCTGCCATGGCTGCGCTGTTGATGATGGTGGCCTGGAATATGAGTGAGGCGCCCAAGTCTGTGCATTTACTGAAAACCGCTCCGCGTAGCGACATTCTTGTTTTCCTCACCTGCTTCTCGCTCACGGTTGCGCTCGACATGGTGATCGCGATTACCACCGGAATCTTGCTGGCAGCGGTGTTGTTCATGCGTGAAATGGCCCAGATGACCAAGGTAACGGATATCACCCTGAACCGGCGTATAGCTGATGCGCGTCTGCCTGAAGGCTGGCAGGTGTTCAAGATCAACGGCCCCCTGTTCTTTGCAGCAGCCGACAGGATATTCGGGGAGCTGGCGGAACTGTCGAGGAATGCCCGCGGGTTCATCCTGTACATGGACGGTGTCACCATTCTCGATGCCGGGGGCTTGTCGGCCCTGAACAAGCTGATTGCCACATGCGAGCGGGACGGAACGCAGATCGTGATTGCGGATTTGCAGTATCAGCCATTGAGAACCCTGGCCAGGGCCGGTGTGAAACCCGTAGCGGGTGTCAGCAGGTTCTGCCCCTCTCTGGTAGAGGCACTTACGCTGGTAACTGACCAGCACGGAGAGGGTCAAGGTTCTACATAGGCCAATGGAGCTGGAGATTACCTCCGCCAAAATTACTCTTGTGCAGATAGAACGTCGGGTTGAGTGTCAGAGTGGCGTTATCCCGTTCTGACAGGACGATGTTCAGGGGAAATGCCGCTTTACCGATGAACCCGGAGTGATTTTCCCCGGGATCACCTTGCAGCCTCTGGCGGATGTCGCCGGCACCGAGGTACAGTTCCGGGGCAAGGGCTGTTCGCTGTGTTAACTGAAACGAGACCGAACCGAAAACAGTCGCTTCGCGTCTGCGAACACTCCCGGTATTGTCGATCGATCTCCCAAAGTAACCCGTTTCGTCCAGGTAAACACCCGAAAGGCCCAGTTTGGGTGAAAGCCTCAGGCCTGAGGGCGCCAGCTCTGCCTGAAATTCAAGGTAGTCTCGCTCAAACTCCGGAGTGCCGCCCTCCTGAAGCTCGAAATTACGACGGGTATACTCGCCGCGACCGTTTACGTTCAGCAGCGCCTGCTGGTAGAGGAATGACTGCGTCACGGCAGCCTTGACCGACTGGCTTTTTACCGTAAGACCCGCACTCTGGCTGACCAGCTCTGAATCCGGTGAAACGGTCACTGATAGCGTTGAACCCTGATCGAATAACGCTCCCCGGGGCGCCCTGTGCCATTGCAGGAAAAGGCTCTGGGGTTTGGTTACAAGCTCATCCCCGGTTTCGGTTTTGCTGTTGAAGTAGGCATCCGGCATTATCCACGCGGCTTCCAGCCAGTCATCGTTTGTCAGGTGATGGCGGGCGGCCAGATAGACATCGGACAGGGCCTTTTCCTGGAATACATCGCCCTGCAAGCGCAAATCGGTCCCGTTGTTCAGGGTGTGACGGAACCCGACCAGTTGCCGATCAAAGGCGCCGTCCAGATCTTCGCTGCGCTGTATATCCAGCAGAAAACCCTGTTGCTCATTGTCAAAGGCAAAGTCCCTGTAGAACCGGAAATCCATAAAAAGCCGATTGCTTCTCGTACTGCCAGCTGTCCCCCGGATTCCTTCCTGTGTGGGGCCGGGAGGATGCTGGTGGCGAAAACTCAGCTCATTCAGGAAACGTTCGGAATTGTAGGGTTCGTCCCGCCCTTCAACGACGGCCTCCTGTCGCCAGGGCTGCGGCACGTGGAAGTCAGCGGCGCGCAGTACCGGAGTCAGACAAAGTAACAGAATCAGACTGGGTCCTTTTACAGAGGCTTTAGCGGGTACCGTCAATATCCTCATTCCGCAATCCCTTTCATAATCTATGGGTTATCCTGTGGCTAACAGATCGGATCTAGCCAAAGGAACCCTATGCTGCCTTTTCGGGTTGTTGACCGCGTAAAGTTCATTGTAGAACGCCAGCTTGTCAAAGGGGCGGGCTTTCAGCTCCTTGTCGTGGGCGTTTTCATCGCTCTTATTTCACTGATTGGGGGTTTGCTGGTGGTTCCCCAGGGAGGTGAGTTCGAGGAGCCGGGTGCGGCGATATGGTGGGCGTTTCTCCGGTTAACCGACCCCGGTTATCTGGGCGATGATGTGGGTGCCTGGCGAAGGTTCGTCTCAACGCTGCTTACCATTAGTGGTTATGTGGTGTTCATGGGTACGCTGGTGGCCATTCTGACCCGATGGCTCATTGCCAAGATGGCAGATCTGGAGCGCGGGCTGACCCCGGTAACCCTGAAGAATCATGTCGTAGTGCTGGGCTGGACCACTCAGACATTGCCGCTGCTCTCGGAATTGCTGGGTTCGAGCGGACGTATGCGCCGATTCCTCCAGAAGCATGATACCCAGAGGCTGAACCTGGTGGTGTTGTCGCAGAATGCCTCCGCGGCACAGGTTCATGAGTTGCGAGCCGAGCCAGGCATCGGACGCCGGGCCCGGCAGATCATCCTGAGATCGGGCTCTGCCATCCAGCCCGATGCCCTTCAGCGTGTTGCCTGTCTCGATGCCGCGGCGGTCATCGTTCCCAGCGCGGCCCACGAAGCAGGCAGCCTGGTGACATCCGATGTGGAAACGGTCAAGGCCCTGCTCTCCATTGCCGCTCAGGCGAGGCATCTTCAGGCTCCCTTGCCGTTCGTGGTGGCAGAGATCCAGGATGTCCGAAAGCTGCCGGTAATCGAGCGGGCCTATCCCGGGGCTGTGGAGGTGGTTGCCGGCGATGCCACCATCAGCCGGTTGATGGTTCAGAACATCCTTCATCCGGGACTGTCGGAAATCTACAACGAGCTGCTTACCGCCGGTGACGGGAATGAAATCTATATCCGGGGTGGCGAGTCGGTGGCAGGGCTGACGCTCGAAGAGCTGGCTGCGGCACGGCCTGAGGTTATTGTGCTGGGCTTGCTGAAGCATGGTGTAGCTGGCTGGGAGGTTTGCCTGCTGGCGCCGTCCGACACTCGGATCGACATGGCGGACCGGGTGGTGATGATGGCCCGGGATTATGCCGAGACCGAACCGGATCCAAAAAAACCGGCGTTACCGCCAATGCACAGAGGCCAGGCGCCCCTGGCGGCGCGTCCGGCGGCTAAAAAGAATTACCGTGTTCTGGTACTTGGCTGGAATCGGCGGGTTCCGAGCCTGGTGGCTGAGTTTGAAAGTTACGGCCATCGCAGCTTCGAGCTGGACCTTGTTTCCGTGGTGTCGAAAGACGAGCGGGAACAGGCCATTGCCCGGTATGTTGAAGACCGGAGCCAGGTTGCCTGCGGCCATATCGAGGCAGACTACATGGTGGAGGGAGAGCTCCGTCGGATTCAGCCGGCCAGCTACGACACCATCATTCTGCTGAGCAGCGATCGACTGGCATCGGGCGAGGAAGCCGATGCCCGGGCCATGGTCGGGTATCTCCAGCTTGAGGACATTCTGGCCGAATCACCGAAACGGCCCCAGCTGATCATGGAGTTGAGTGACCCGGATAACCGGCACCTGCTGTATGGCCACCGGAGTGAAATGCTCATCAGCCCGATGATCCTGAGCCATGTGCTGGCGCAAGTCGCTTTAAGACGTGAGCTTCGTGTGGTTCTGGACGAACTGTTCACTGTCGGCGGAGCCGAGATTCAGTTCCGGGATCCTGCGGATTATCCATTGCCTGCCAGTGTCACCTTCCAGCTCCTGGAAAAGACAATTGCGGCGGAAGGCGAGTTGGCACTGGGTGTGTTCAGGAATCGTCCTGACGACCGCGGCCGACATTTGCAGCTGAACCCGCCCCGTAAACAGTATCTCGAGCTACAGCCCGACGATCGGCTTGTAGTGCTTTGCCTGACCTGAGGCGACTTCCCGAGTGACGGATTGTGAGCAGGTTAGCGGCGTTCAGAGTCGACCGCTTGGTATTCACCAAGAAAATGCCGAAAATAGATCATATAAATTTCAATTATAAATTTGAAACCACTAAAGTAACCACCAATGTCAGCGCTTAGCTCAAAAAGTGAGCAGGTTGTTGGCTTCGGAAGTTGCAGTACGCTTCTCCACACTACTTAGAAAACCAACGTAGAAAGGATTGAAACCATGCCCTACGCACAAGACGTTGACCAGATTGCTTCCCTGTTGAAGCAGAACCCGACCTGGAACGCCATCAACCCGAAGCACGCCGCTCGCATGCGCGCCCAGAACAAGTTCAAGACCGGTCTGGACATCGCCAAGTATACCGCCAAGATCATGCGCGAAGACATGGCGAACTACGACAAGGACACTTCCCAGTACACCCAGTCCCTGGGTTGCTGGCACGGCTTCATTGGTCAGCAGAAGATGCTGTCCATCAAGAAGCACTTCGGCACCACCAAGCGTCGTTACCTGTACCTGTCTGGCTGGATGGTTGCCGCACTGCGTTCCGAGTTCGGCCCGCTGCCTGACCAGTCCATGCACGAGAAGACCGCGGTTTCCGGTCTGATCGAAGAGCTTTACACCTTCCTCCGTCAGGCGGATGCCTGGGAACTGAACCACCTGTTCCGTGCCCTGGAAGAAGCCGAGAATGCTGGCGACAACGCCAAGGCCGACGAGCTGATCAAGCAGATCGACAACCACGAAACCCACATCGTGCCGATCATTGCCGACATCGACGCCGGTTTCGGTAACGCCGAAGCGACCTACCTGCTTGCCAAGAAGATGATCGAAGCCGGTGCCTGCTGCATCCAGATTGAAAACCAGGTATCTGACGAGAAGCAGTGTGGTCACCAGGACGGCAAGGTTACCGTTCCGCACGCTGACTTCCTGTCCAAGATCAACGCTGTTCGTCTGGCGTTCCTGGAACTGGGTGTTGATGACGGTGTAATCGTTGCCCGTACTGACTCTCTGGGCGCAGGCCTGACCCAGAAAATCGCCGTGACTAACGAGCCGGGCGATCTGGGTGATCAGTACAACAGCTTTATCGACGGCGACGTTATCGACAAGGCTGAGGATATCAACAACGGTGACGTTGTGATCAAGCAGAACGGCCAGCTAGTCAAGCCCAAGCGTCTGGCTTCCGGTCTGTTCCAGTTCAAGGCAGGATCTGGCGAAGACCGTGTGGTTCTTGACTGTATCACCAGCCTGCAGAACGGTGCTGACCTGCTGTGGATCGAAACCGAGAAGCCCCACGTTGGCCAGATCGCAGCCATGGTTAACCGCATCAAGGAAGTGGTGCCCGACGCCAAGCTGGTTTACAACAACAGCCCTTCCTTCAACTGGACCCTGAACTTCCGTCAGCAGGTATTCGACGCATGGAAGGAAGAAGGCAAGGACGTATCTGCCTACGAGCGCGCTGACCTGATGAACGCCAAGTACGACGACACCGACCTCGGCAAGCTGGCCGATGAGTGGACCGCTAACTTCCAGCGTGACAGTTCACGCGAAGCAGGTATCTTCCACCACCTGATCACTCTGCCGACCTACCATACCGCGGCCCTGTCTACCGACAACCTGGCCAAGGGCTACTTCGGTGACGAAGGCATGCTGGCCTATGTTGCCGGTGTTCAGCGCAAGGAAATCCGTCAGGGTATCGCCACCGTCAAGCACCAGGATATGGCTGGTTCCAACATCGGTGACGACCACAAGGAATTCTTTGCCGGTGAAGCGGCCCTGAAGGCTGGTGGTAAAGACAACACCATGAACCAGTTCGGTTAATCGAACGTTCCGATGTTGTTGAAGCGGGTTTGGATGCTCGCTTCGAAACCCAAAACCCCGCCCTGTGCGGGGTTTTGTTTTTTTGACACTGTCGTTTCGATGTATGTGTCTGAAACTGAGGCATAAACTTCCGTTTTGATGTTTTCCCCTCTCTCAGCCTGTTTCATCCCTGAAACAGTTTCCCTCCTGGCGAACGCTGGCTCGTTTGACTGGAAAAAATAAAAAGCCTTTTAAAATAATTGGTTAGGTATTAGTTTTTAATTCTGGCACGAGAATCGCTCCTTTTGTCTGGCGGGTCTGAACCTTGGCTTACCTGGAGGCTATCGGGTTGGGTCGGATCCCTTAAAAGCCAATAATCGAAAAGGAAGCGATATTATGAATACCAAAAAAAGTTTGCTAGCAGCTGCCATTGCAATGAGTCTGGGTGTTTCCGGTTATGCCTTCGCACAACAGGGAGGGGACGGAGATCCGAATACCAACGCGGACAATACCTCCACGGCCAACAATGACCAATCCGGAAACACCGACTCCGGTAACGACAACTCGAATAATTCGGACAACAGCACCGATGTTGCCGATTCATTCAAGATTGCAGACAGCGCCAACGACAGTTCCGACAATTCGGACAACTCCGATAACTCGGACAATTCGGACAATAGCACCGATGTCGCGGACTCGTTCAAGATTGCGGACTCTGCAAACGACAACTCGGACAACTCCGATAACTCCGATAACTCCGACAACTCAGACAACAGCACCGATGTTGCCGATTCGTTCAAGATCGCTGACAGCGGTAACGATATGTCTGACAACTCGGACAATTCCGACAACAGCGACAATTCGGACAACTCAGACAACTCGGACAACAGCACCGATGTTGCCGACTCGTTCAAGATCGCTGACAGTGGGAACGACATGTCTGATAACTCTGACAACTCGGATAATTCAGACAACTCAGATAACTCCGACAATTCGGATAACTCCGACAATTCGGATAATTCCATCAACGTGGCGGATAGTGGAAATGACAGTTCCGACAACTCCACCAACGTTGCGGACAGTGGCAACACCACTGTGTCCGACAGTGGCAACGACAGTTCCGATAACTCCCTGGCACTGGACCTGGATGTGTTCCTGAACAACGCCGACCTGAACGGCAACGTATCTGGGACTGCCACCACCTACGGCGCTGTCAGCGGTGACGGTTCCTACACCGAGGTTCGCAATAGCAACGAAATCTCCGGTGGTTCAGCGAACTACACCGGCGTTGGGGCATTTGCCCAGAATGCGGGCAATGGCAGCGTTACACAGGCTAATGTCAGTGTAATGTCCAACCTGTCCACCGGCAGCGGTGCGGGTGGCACCGAGTAAGGAATCCAGGCCGTGCCTTAACGGGTGCGGCCCGGTTATTCCGGGAGAACTGCCATGGGTTGCGTCATCAGATGGAAACTGAAGGCTGCCTTGCTGGCGTTAATGCTCGGGGCAACGGGGTTGGTGTCCGCCGAGGAGTGGATGGATGCCGCTCCGTTGTCGGCCGATCAGTTGGCGGATTCAAGCGGTCGCCAGGGAATCCCGCTGCAGTTGCAGATTAACGATAACCAGCAAAATGCGAATGTGTCCGGTAACCTGTTGTCGGGTAATGTTGTCACGGGTGATAACAGTATTTCCGACAATGCGTTCGGCAACATGAGCGGGGTTGCCACGGTTATCCAGAATACCGGTAACCAGGTAGTCATTCAGGACAGTACCCAAATCAACATACTGATCAATCAATGACGGAGGTGGGCCATGGCCAGAAAGGTTCTTGTTGCGATCTGCGCGAGTGCCGGGCTGCTATGGTCCACTGCCTTCGCCGGCTCGGTCATGGTGCCAGGTATTGGCGGTGATTTCCGGCTAAAGGTAAAAAGTTTCGAGAACCGGCGGTTTGACAGTGTGATGCGCCAGCAATACGACTTCAGTTGCGGCTCTGCAGCCGTTGCTTCGTTGTTGTCCTTTCACTACGAAGACCAGGTCACAGAGCACGATGTCTTTATCGAAATGCTTGCCTTGGCAGATGAAAAGAAGGTGCGCCAGGAAGGTTTCTCGATGCTCGATATGAAGCACTACCTTGAGTCCAGAGGGTACCAGGCCGATGGTTTCCGAATGCCGTTGACCGGCCTCAAGGAGCAGGTGCGCTTGCCCACGATTGTGTTATTGAACATTGATGGCTTCCGGCATTTCGTGCTGATCAAGGGGATCAGTGATAACGAGGTCCTGGTGGGGGACCCGGCCCGGGGGCTTAAGGTTTATTCCTATGCACAATTCAGCGAGTACTGGAACGGCACCGCCTTTGTTATTCGAAGCCATCTCAAGCAAGGGCGAGACGGCTTTCTCGGCGACGGACAATGGCCCCAAGTGGCCAGGGCGCCGACACAGGAAGGCCTAGTAGGTCCTTCCCTCGGGCACACATTGCCCTACTGGCCCTCCTCAAGGGAATGGTGACGATCATGATGGTCCGGATGCCAGCTATAGCGTTTTTGGCGATATCATTTGCAACCTTATCGCCGTTTGTCCAGGCAGAACTAAGGCTTGGTGTTGAGCCCCTGAGTGATCTTGAGCTGTCTGAGTACCGGGGCGGCTTCCTGATGGATAATCTGGAGATCAGCATTGGTCTTGAGCAGATTGTCGGTATTAACGGTGACACCATGGTGATCAATCGTTTGACCATTCCCAACCTAAACCAGGCCGTCAACGACCGTTTGGTGGACCATCATACGGAAACAGTGCTTGAGGTTATCAGCGCGAACCAGAGTGGAAGCGCGCGCGTATCCAGTAATATGGCAGGGCCCAACGGCTGGATGACGGTGGTTCAGAACAACCTTGATAGCACTGTGATACAGAATATGCATCAACTGAACATTGAGCTGAACAATCTGGGTGCCGGGAATCAGTTCCCGGCACGGTTCAGTGATCAGCTGATCCAGTTGCTTGGCCGCTAACCAACCAGATGGTGCACTAGAGACTGATCGGGAGCTTCAGGGTAATTTCACTGTTGGGCGCATTTTCCGTAACACCTATACTCACCGTAAGGCTCAGACTTGTGGCCTGCGTCAGACGCTGGGACAAGCCGAACGACAGTGACCCGATCTGAATACTGTCGAAGTTGGATGCAAAAATGTCGTTATTCCTTTCGAGTGTTGTTTTCCGGATGATCGAATGGTCATAGCCTAGGCTAAAGGACGTGCGGTCGTTGAAGGCAAACCCCATTCCGAAGCCGAAACGCACTATGTCACCGGGGTCGACCGTGCCTCCATTCTCGAAGCCCTGCTCCTCTTTCAGGGTCCAGACATAACTCAGATTTCCAAATAGCACGGCTGGGTCTGACGGGTAGATGAATGTGAAACCTGGCTCGAACGCCCAGAAACCGGAGCCTGTCGGCCGATTCTCCAGCTCAATGCCAATCGGGTTGCCCTGGTCATCCAGGATGACTCTCTGCTCAACGTCGTAGGGGCCTTCTCCGGTTGGCGCTCTCACCCGCATTGCACCTATAACATAGGGCCAGCCACCCAACCCATCGGTTAGCTGGTAACGAGCGGAGAGTTCAACGTCACCAAGGCCTTCTCCCGAGGACTCCCGCAACGTATCCACCGGTGTGCCCTGGAAGACTTCCCGCTCTCGCAGGTCTTCACTGATGCTGAGGTAGGGTACACGGACCGCTGCTTCAAACTTGCTGGTGAAGCCGTACTTGAGTGACATGGCGCCGACGAAAATGTCACGTTGGATTTCCGAAATATTAATCAGTCCGATGAGCAGGGCAGGTATCACCGTGTATCCTTCCACCGCGACCGCCGTTGAGTTGCTGTGGGCATGGGAGAAAGAGGGCTCAATCGTGAAGCGGCCCGGGCGGGTGACGATGCCCCGGTCAGCAGTGATCGAAGCAATGTCGGTAGCCGGGTTATCGTTCGGGTCTGCCTGGCCCGCCGTAGCGGATGCCTGCGTGCTATCCCTGTCGGCCTGTGCGGCCGTGGCAAGCATTGGCGTGGCCAGGGTAAGTATCGGGATGATCCAGCGTGTTTTTTTATTCATGGGGAATCTCCTTCAGTTATTCTTCGGCGGCCGGGTATGGGCACCGTGGGGGAACTGGTGTTTGTCCATCAGCCTGTATAATGAAACCCTTGAAATGTTCAGTAACCTTGCGGCGGCTGACACATTGTTGTGTGCAAGTGCGAGGCTTACAGAGATCGCCTGGCGATCTGCTCTGGAGCGGAAAGCATCCAGGGACAGTTCTCGGCTGCGGTGGTGGCTATCTTCGGGACTTACTGCGAAGCCCATATCTTCCGCCTCAATCTGCGGGCTTTCACCCAGCAACAGGGCCTGACGCAACCTGTTTTGCAGTTCCCTGAGGTTGCCCGGCCAGGGGTGTTCGGCAAGGCTGATAATGGCGGCGTCACTGAGGCGCCGAGGACCCTCGGCCGAGGGTGTGGCCGAGAGTATCCGGTTGGCCAGTATGGGAATGTCCTCCTTCCGTTCCCGCAGCGGCGGCAAAAGCACATGCAGGCTTCCAAGCCGGTAAAACACGTCGCTGCGGAAAACACCGCTGTTTACCAGTTGTTCGAGCGGCCTCGTACTGGTGGCGATGAGTCGGGTGTCGATGCTAATGGAGTGATTGGAGCCCAAGCGTTCGATCAGCCCTTCCTGAAGGAAACGCAGAATGGCCGACTGCTGTTCCGGGCAAAGCTCGTCTACACCGATCAACAGAAGAGTGCCGCCATTGGCCGCTTCAATTCTGCCTTTCTGAGCGCTAATGGCATGGGTGAACGCCCCTTTTTCATGGCCGAAGAGCTCGTTCTGGGTGAGGGAACGGGGTAAGGCTGCGCAGTTGACGACGACTAGCGATTTGTTCTTGCGTGATGAGTTGTCGTGAATAAATCTGGCAGCGGCTTCCTTGCCGG
The DNA here is from genome assembly GCF_002744735.1 of Marinobacter guineae. Classification (GTDB taxonomy): domain Bacteria; phylum Pseudomonadota; class Gammaproteobacteria; order Pseudomonadales; family Oleiphilaceae; genus Marinobacter; species Marinobacter guineae. Next base: position 1,254,484 of record NZ_KZ319340.1, read on the forward strand.
TTCCGTTCTCACCATAGATGAGGACCGGCTCTTCGGTGCGGGCGAATTTCTTCAATAGCGTCCTGACCTGTTGGATGGCCAGTGACTCACCCTCAAGGGCAAAGTCATGATAGCTGCTCTGTTTCGTCCGGAAGGCCCTGGCCTGCAATTCAGACATGCCCCACAGGTGGCCGAGGACGGCATGGAGCCGGTCTGCCTGAACCGGCAGCGTATGGTAGTCCTTGCAATAGCGGTTTATCAGCGCACAGATCTCGGGGTTGTGAACCTGATGAGACTCCAGAATGGCAACCCAGTGCTGGACCGGAATGGCATCCAGCCATTCGGGCAGTTGAGCCAGTTGGTCCCCTTTCAGTGAGCCAAGATCAAACACGCCGACCCTGGCGTCAGTGCCAGGTTTCGCGGTCGCAAATGACCGGCCTGACAGGGGAACATGAATCAGCTGCCAGTCCCTGAATAAGGGCTCGCTAGCGATAAAAACCGGGTACACCGCCGACAACCAAACGAGCGGTCGTTTTTCCTGCATGGCGACTCTCCTGAGATACTGCCCGGAAAACGAACTGCGAAACGTTCAGTAAATGCTGGTAATACCGGAACTGCTGGATCCGATCACTGCCCTGTGACCGCAAACGGCTCGGGGAAACAGGCGAAACTCCTGTAAGCGGACATTCAGGTTGTATGCCAGTTTTTAGACTTGTTGTCGTTTCAGGAGGTTGCAGTCCAGGCATTTTTACGCGGCGGATATTTTGTAAAGTTTGCCGACACAGCTATGACAGGCCTGAAACAGGTGTTAACGCTTCCGACGAGATCCGATTCGGCATAACGGCTGTAGCGTTCGGCGTCAGTTTCGCGTTTCAGGAGATAAAGGGGCGCCCGCTTTCCCTCCGGTTTTTTCTCTCTGGTATGCTGATGGTTGATGAGGTAGAGGTGAGTGATGGGCAACATGACAACAATTGAAAGCACCGATAAGGCCAGGGCGGATCTTCTGGAACAGCTTGAGTGGACGCGAAAGCGCACGGAGAGCCTGGTGTGTTCGCTGCCCGGAGCGCTGCTGGATGTGCCCTGGCATCCGGGGGTGAATCCACCACTCTGGGAAATGGGCCACGCCGCGTTTTTCTACGAGGTGTTTGTGTTCAACCTGCTCGATGGCACGCCCAGCTATGATCCGTCCATGGACGATCTCTGGGATTCCTTCCATGTGGAGCACCGGGATCGCTGGAACCGGGATCTGTTTCCGGGGCGCGAGAGAACCCTTGAGTACTTTAATATCATATACGACCGGGTGGCCGAGCGGATAAGAACGGAGCCGCTGACGGACCAGGCGTTGTACCTTTACCGTTACGCGATCTATCACCAGAACATGCATGTCGAGTCTCTGATCTGGTGCCGGCAGACCGTGGGTTACCCGGCGCCTCCCGGAACGGATCTTGACCGGCCGGCGCCGGGGGATCAGCATGATGGCGACACAGTGATTCCCGCAGGAGAGTGGCTGATCGGTATGCCCGGTGAATCGGAGCGTTACGCCCGGGAAGATTTTGCTTTCGACAATGAGAAACCCCGCTTTACTGTGAAACTGGACCAGTTCGCCATTTCAAAATGCCTGGTCAGCAATCGGCAGTTTATGGAATTTATTGAGGATGGCGGCTACCGGCGCCCAGAGCTGTGGTCTTTCGGGGGGCAGAAATGGCTGCAGACCGAAAGCGATGTTGCTCTGGTTTATGGTAGCAACGAGCCGCTGTTGCGATTGCCCCGGCACCCGCAGTACTGGCGTTGGCACGACGGTCAGTGGCAGGAGCGACTTTTTGATCGCTGGCAGTGTCTGGCACCGGATGCGCCGGTGACCCATGTTACTTTTTGGGAGGCCGAAGCATACTGCCGGTGGGCAGGGCGTCGTTTACCGACAGAGTTTGAATGGGAAGTGGCTGCCCTTGGCAACCGTCCGGGGGAGACCTTCCGCCGCTTTCCCTGGGGCAATGAGGCACCGGATGAACGGCGTGCCGATCTGAACGGGCGTGCCATGGCCCAGAACCCGGTGTTTGATTTCCCGGACGGTGACAGCCCTTTTGGTTGCCGCCAGATGACGGGTACCGTGTGGGAGTGGACCTGCAGCCAATTCTTCCCCTATGACGGCTTCAAGGTGGACATGTACCCGTTCATGTCCACCCTGCAGTTCGGTGACCACAAGGTGACCCGCGGTGGCAGCTGCGCAACCTCCTCGTGCCTGATTCGCGGCACCTATCGGCAGGCATATCTGCCGGTGCGCAGCGACGTATATACCGGGTTTCGCACCTGCGCGAGAGAGGAAAGGTAACGGGGGTGGCTCAGGTTTATTCTGATTTGCCCACCACAAGGGAGGGTTTGGCGGGCGTCTCGTCCATGAGATGGCTGGCCAGGGCCACACCGGTTTCACTCATGGTCAGATAGGCCTCGTCAGCACCGGCTTCCCGGATCTGCCGGGCCTCGTCTTCATACATGGTATGGGCCACAATGAAGCCCTTGAACCCCATTTTCCTGAGCATCCGGGCTGCAATCAGCTTGCCCTCTATGTCGCCCATGGCCAGGATGACTGACTCTACGGCAGGCATGTGCAGACCATTCCAGAAGGAGGCATCCTCGGCGTCTGCAAAGACCACGTTACGTCCTTCCTTCTGGTGCTGGATAACTTTCGCCGGGTCAGAATCCAGGCCCATCAGTTTCGGCTGCTCCTCGCTCAGCCAGTCATAGGCAGCAGTGCCCGTTCGCCCCATGCCCATAATCATGACACGGGTATCCCCCAGAGACAGTGGTTGTTCATCCGGATGGTGTTTGCTGCCCTCAAAGCGGCTCAGGCCATGGGCGAAACGCTCGTAAAGCGTGTGTGAGATCCGGTTGAGGGGCGCCGAGAACAGGAAAGACAGTGATACCGAAATTGCCAACGGAACCAGCCATTCGGGCAAGGCAATGCTGGCGACAATCAACCCGAATTCACTGTAGTTGGTCAGAGCCAGCGAACTCAGAAAACCACTTCGGGCCCGTAATCGGAATGCCAGCAGCAGGAAGAAAAACAGGATGCCTTTCAATGGCAGAATCAGACCGGCAATAAGCGCAAACAGCAGTGCATCGCTTTCCGGCAAACCGCCAATACCAATTTGCAGGAAGAAGCCCACCAGAAAGACTTCCTTCACGCTCCACAGCGACTTGGAAAGCTCCTGTGAGCGGGGATGATTGGCCAGCATGGCACCGAAAACCAGTGCGCCGAGCTCGGAGCTGAGACCAACGGACTCGAACCCCAGGCCGCCAAGCACCAGCGCCAGCAGCAGACCAAGAAGCACCAGAAGCTCATCATGTCCGCTGGCATCCAGCAAGCGGAACAGTAGGGGCCGCATAAGGGGCAGGCCAAAGACGATCAGGGCCCACTGCGATGGTGTCTGGCCGGCCGCCAGGCTCATGACCACCAGGGCAATCAGATCCTGCATGATGAGAATGCCGATGGCGACGCGGCCATGGAAGGCCCGGAGCTCCCTTTTTGATTCCAGCACCTTGGCGGCCAGGACCGTGGAGGAAAACGAGAGCGCGATGGCTAGCATCAGGGCCGTTTTCCAGGGCAGCTCCAGGAGCAGGTAAATGCCCGGAGTAAAGATGGCGCAGGTGATTGCGAAGTGAAGAAGGCTACCGCCAATCACTTCGGGGCTGACGATAGAGCGCAGCTTGAGCTTCAGGCCGACGGTAAAAAGCAGCAGCAACACGCCGAGATGGGCGATATGGTCGAGCGCGTCGGTGGCCTCAATGGTGATGTCAGTGGCGGCAGAAAGTCCGCTGAGCACGAAGCCGGCGGCCAGATAGCCAACCAGAGGAGGCAGCCCGACAGCCTTGACCAGCAGGCCAAGACCAAAGGCAAAGGAAATCCATATCGCTTCAGGCATGAGTCATCGGTTCAGAGGTGAAGGGCATAATGGTTGGTAGGCTACCCTTTTTCGCTACGCCCTTGTAGTCGCTGAAGGTGGAATTCGGTTTTCAGCGGTTGTGGCCAATAAATTCCAGGAACAGCTTTGCGGATGCCTTGGGCGCTTCAACCATAGGTGCATGGCCGATGCCCTCCATTACTTCAAGCCAGGCATCGGGTATTGCCGCTACAAAGACCTCACCGTTACGGTAATTGATGACCCGGTCTTCCTTGCCCCAGATCACCAGAACCGGCGCCTTGATCCGGGTGATGGCATTCCGGAAATCCGCCTCGAAACCGGCATCCCGAATGGCGGCAAAGATCACCTCGTTGACTTCCCGGTTAGCAATGGCCCGCTCCTCCATGACGTCCAGTATGGGCCAGGGCACAAACGGTTTTTCTTCGAGGGCGAAGTCCAGCAGCCGCTCAAAGTCCCCGGGCTGTTTCGGAATCAGTGGGTTGCCTCCTTCCTTTACCAGTTCCACCAGCTGGCTCTCGTAATCCAGGATGCCGGCGGGGTCGAACAGCACCGCTGATTTTACCTTGTCAGGGTGATTGGCGGCGTAGAGCGCGGTAATCGCCCCGCCCATGGAGTTGCCCATGATATGGGCATCATCGATGGAAAGCACCTCCAGAATCCGGGCCACGTAACCGGCCTGGTCTTCAAGGTGGTAGCCAATATCCAGGGGTTTGCTGCTGTCGCCATGGCCAGGCAGGTCAATGGCAAAGACATTGAAATCGTCGGTCAGGTGCTCGGCCAGACGGGTCCAGTTGTCCTTGTTGGCGCCGAAACCATGAATCATGACGATGGTATCGCCATTTACCGCCTGCCGGTTCCTGAGGTAGGCGATATCGAGATTGTCGACCTTCACGGTGGCCAACTCCAGACCCGCTGATGATCGTTCAAAGCCAATAGCGGTCTCGTAGATGGCCTGGCGCGAGCAGGCGGTCATCAGCACGGAAAAAATCAGAACGAACAGCACGTTCATGGGTAGCGGGCGGTGCATCTGAGAGGGCTCCTGTCTGGCGGCGTTATCGGCATCCTCTGTCGGGCGTTTACATTACTCCATAAAAAAGCCCGGTCAATGACCGGGCTGCAATTCCGTGTGCCAGTTCAGGGTTCGCCTTTACCGGTTCAGGGCTTTTATCTACCGGTTCAGGACTGCTCGCGGGCAATGGCTCGGTAGGCAATGTCCTTGCGATAAAATACGCCATCCCACTGGATGCGGGAAGCCAGTATATAGGCGCGCTTCTGGGCTTCAGTGACGGTCTCGCCAAGGGCGGTGGCACAGAGTACCCGCCCGCCGTTGGTGACCACCTGATCGCCTTTGAGGCGGGTTCCGGCATGGAATACTTTCTCACCGTCGATGTCGCTCTCGGGCAGGCCGGAAATGACATCGCCCTTATTGTAGTTGCCAGGGTAGCCGCCGGCCGCCAGAACGATACCGACTGAGGCACGATCGTCCCATTCTGAAGGGCACTGGTCGAGCTTGCCATCAATGGCGGCACCGCACAGTTCAACCAGATCAGACTTCATCCGAAGCATGATGGGCTGGGTTTCCGGGTCCCCGAAACGGCAGTTGAATTCGATGACCTTGGGAGCACCGTTGTTGTCTATCATCAGGCCGGCGTAGAGGAAGCCCTTGTAGGGGTGCCCCTCGGCCGCCATGCCGCGGACGGTCGGATAAATCACTTCATCCATAATGCGCTGGTGAACATCTGCAGTCACCACCGGTGCCGGAGAGTAAGCGCCCATGCCTCCGGTATTGGGGCCGGTGTCGCCATCGCCAACCCGCTTGTGATCCTGGGAGGTGGCCATGGCCAGCACGTGCTCACCGTCTACCATCACGATGAAACTGGCTTCTTCGCCTTCCAGGAATTCCTCAATCACCACCCGGCTGCCGGCATCGCCAAAGGCATTGCCTGCCAGCATGTCGCGAATCGCGTCTTCGGCTTCTGCCAGGGTCATGGCAACGATCACACCTTTGCCCGCGGCCAGGCCGTCGGCTTTGACCACAATCGGAGCGCCCTGCTGGCGAACGTAGGCCAGGGCCTCGTCCACGTCGGTGAAGTTGCCGTAGCCGGCTGTCGGAATCTTGTGGCGGGCCAGAAAATCCTTGGTGAAGGCTTTGGAGCCCTCCAATTGGGCAGCACCCGCGCTCGGGCCGAAGACCCGCAAGCCACGTTGCTCGAACTTATCCACAATGCCAGCCACCAGCGGCGCCTCAGGGCCGACGATGGTAAGCCCGACATTGTTGGTGGCGGCGAAGTTGGCCAGGCCGTCCAGATCCATCACGTCGAGTTCAACATTTTCCAGACCGGTTTCCCGTGCCGTGCCGGCGTTGCCGGGTGCCACGAACACACGGTCAGCCTTGGGGGATTGTGCGGCCTTCCACGCCAAGGCGTGCTCGCGGCCGCCGGAGCCAATAACGAGAATATTCATGAGCGTATTCCTGTTTTGTCGGATTACGCCTTTGGCTAATCCGACCTACTGTATTCGAACTTCATGTTAAGCCGGGGTCAGAAGAATGCTTTCTTCTGACCCCATGTTCACGCATTAGTGCCGGAAATGGCGCATGCCGGTGAAGACCATGGCAATGCCGTGCTCGTTGGCCGCATCTATCACTTCCTGATCGCGCATGGAGCCACCGGGCTGGATAACGGCAGTGATACCTGCGGCTGCAGCGGCGTCAATGCCATCCCGGAACGGGAAGAAGGCATCGGAGGCCATGACCGACCCTTTCACTTCCAGGCCTTCATCGGCCGCCTTGATGCCGGCAATTTTGGCACTGTAGACGCGGCTCATCTGGCCCGCGCCGACACCGATGGTGCGTCCGGCCTTGGCATAGACGATGGCGTTGGATTTCACGTATTTCGCCACTTCCCAGGCAAAGAGCAGGTCGTTGAGTTCCTGTTCGGAGGGCTGCCGGTCGGTCACTACTTTGACGTCTTCCATGGCCACCATGCCCAGATCCCGGTCCTGCACCAGCAGGCCACCGGTCACGCGCTTGTAATCCAAAGAGCGGGCACGCTCGCCATCAAACTCGCCACAGGCCAGCAGGCGCACGTTTTTCTTGGCAGAGACCAGTTCCACGGCTTCGGGGGCGATGGTGGGTGCAATGATGACTTCCACGAACTGGCGGTCGATGATGGCTTTGGCGGTCTCAGCGTCCAGCTCACGGTTGAAGGCAATGATGCCTCCGAAGGCGGAAGTTGGGTCGGTGGCAAAGGCCAGATCGTAAGCCTGGTGGATGTCGGCACCGATCGCGACACCACAGGGATTGGCGTGCTTGACGATCACGCAGGCGGGGTCCGCAAAGGGCTTCACGCATTCGAGAGCCGCGTCGGTGTCGGCCACGTTGTTGTAGCTCAGTTCCTTGCCCTGCAACTGCCTGGCCGTGGCCACGCAGGCTTCCTTCGGATTCCGCTCGGTGTAGAATGCGGCGCGCTGGTGCGGATTCTCGCCGTAACGCATATCCTGAACCTTCACGAACTGGGCATTGAAGGTTCGCGGGAAGTCGGCATTGTCGTTGTCCGGGGTACGGCCGCCGAGGTAGTTGGCGATGGCGCCGTCGTAACCAGCCGTGTGCTCGAACGCCTTTACCGCCAGATCAAAACGGGTGCTGTAGCCGAGCTGGCCGTCGTTGGCATCCAGCTCTTTCAGAATCCGGCCGTAATCGGATGCGTTCACCACAATGGCCACGTCGTTGTGGTTTTTGGCGGCAGCGCGAACCATGGTCGGGCCCCCGATATCAATATTCTCGATGGCTGTTGCCAGATCACAATCCGGATTGGCCACGGTTTCCTCGAAGGGGTAAAGATTGACCACGACCATGTCGATGGGGCTGATGCCATGCTCGGACATAACGACATCGTCGGTGCCCCGTCGGCCAAGAATGCCGCCATGGATCTTCGGGTGCAGGGTTTTCACCCGGCCATCCATCATCTCCGGGAAGCCGGTGTAATCGGAGACTTCCGTTACCGGCACCTTGTTTTCCTTGAGAAGGCGGTAGGTTCCACCGGTGGAGAGCAGCTCGACGCCGCGTTCGGTCAGGGCACGTCCGAAATCGACGATGCCGGTTTTATCACTCACGCTGATCAGTGCGCGACGGACGGGGGTGTTAGCCTGATTTGCCATGGGTCACTTTTTTCGCTGGAGATGAACGAATAAGGGCCTCGCGAATGGTGTCCGGGAGGCCCTCATCTGAGTCAGGGTGTCTGGATTATAGCAGACCGTACTGCTTCAGCTTCTTGCGCAGGGTCCCGCGGTTCAGCCCAAGCATGGTTGAAGCCTTGGTCTGGTTGTTTCGGGTGTACTTCATCACCTGTTCCAGCAACGGCGCTTCCACTTCGGAAAGAACCAGCTGATAGACTTCAGTGACCGGAGCTCCATCCAGCTGGGCGAAGTAGTTTTTCAAGGCAACCTCAACGCTGTCACGCAGTGTGACGCTGTTGCCGCTGCTGTTCACCGTCTGCAACTGATGGATATCATCGTTGGCCGGGGTGCTCAGGTTTTCGTTTGCCAAAGTCTCAGCGCTCATGCTGCGAATACCTCTCCATTTCGTAAGCCTGCAAAATACTGTTGAATCGTGTCTCTCTGCTCCAGCGCATCATCGATGACGTTGAAGCCTTTGCGGAACTGTTTACCCGGGTCGTGGGCCTGCAGGTACCAGCCCACGTGTTTTCTGGCAATACGCACACCCATGGTCTCGCCATAGAAGCTGTGCAGGGCCTGCAAATGCTCGCTCAGAATATCCTCCACTTCGTCCAGCGCCGCGGCAGGCATGTGGCGCCCGGTTTCCAGGAAATGCTGGATTTCCCGGAAGATCCAGGGACTGCCCTGAGCCGCTCTACCGATCAGCAAACCATCGGCGCCGGTGTGACGGAGCACTTCCCGGGCTTTTTCCGGGGATGTGATGTCACCGTTGGCAAACACCGGAATGCCAATGCGGGATTTCACATCCGCAATAGTGTCGTATTCCGCATCGCCTTCGTATTTGTCCGCACGGGTCCGGCCATGGATGGCCACGGCCTGTACGCCGGCGTCCTCGGCCATCCGGGCAACAACCAGTGCATTGCGGTTGTCCCGGTCCCAGCCAGTACGCATTTTCAGGGTCACGGGAACATTGACCGCACCGACCACCGCCTCGAGAATATCGCGCACCAGCGCTTCATCTTTCATCAGTGCCGAGCCCGCCGCCTTGTTACAGACCTTCTTGGCCGGGCAGCCCATGTTGATGTCGATGATCTGGGCCCCGAACTCGGCGTTCTGTCGCGCGGCGTCGGCCAGCATTTGCGGATCACCGCCGGCGATCTGCACCGAACGGGGCTCCGGTTCACCTTCGTGGTTCAGGCGTGTCCTGGACTTGCGCGTATGCCAGAGTTTGCTATCCGCTATGACCATTTCCGACACTGCCAGGCCGGCACCGAGCCTCCGGCACAGCAGCCGGAACGGTCGGTCTGTTACACCAGCCATGGGCGCAACAATCAAAGGATTGGGCAAGGTGTACGGCCCGATTTTTGCCGTTGGCAGCATGATCTGAGTCCGTGTCACAGCGGGTTAAGCAAGGCCGGATCTGAGCGGTTGTTCAATAAATAACCGATCCAGCATCCGAAGGGCGCTAATGATACCGCCGGGGGCACTTTGATTGAAGGGGCTGGAGGGCGAAAAAACTGATTATTTTTCGCTCTTTCTGGTTGACTTTTGTGCTGCGCGATGGCCGGCGGCAGTGCCAGCTGAGGAAATACTTGCCTGCTGAATCAGGGTGAGTGGGGGCGGAACAGGATGTTGTAGTTCACGGCGTCGCGGCCCGGGTCCCGGATGCTGATGGCGATTCGCACGGGCGTATCAGTAGGCATGGCGTCCAGCTCTTTGCCTTCCCCGGCGAGGTATTCATCGGGTGTGAACACACTTTGGGCAACCACATCACCGTTCAGGTTGGAGAAGGTCAGGGCAATGGCCGGGAACGGCTGTTCAAAGTCAGCACGATTGATGATCACGGCGTCAACAACAAGCTGAGAGCGGTTATCCGGGTCGGTTCTTACCACCAGCTTTCGACTCTGGATGGCATCGACGTTGATAAGCGGTTTGAGTTCACAGCCTGCCAGCTCGCAGCCTTTTTCGTAAAACGGTCGCAGCTCCGGAATGGCCGACAGGCGGTCGAACTGGAACCAGGTAACCTGGGCGACGAGAACCCCCACCAGTATCAGAACAATCAGGCTCCAGACCAGAGTGCGGATGCCGCCGCCTTTGCCGGACTCAGCGCCAACCGGGTCCCGTCGCAGATCCCTGAAGGGGGGCTCGGCATGAAAAGAGTCCCTGGGGCGATCTGGCTCATCGAAATCAAAACCGGTCTCGTCAACGAATTCGTCAAAGGGATCGTCTGTTTTTGCGGGTTTCGGACCGGCGGCAGACGACGATGGTGTGCTATCGAACACGGGCTCTTGTTCGAGGCTCGGTTCGGATTCTGCTTCCGGTTTGGACGTCGGCTCAGGTGTCGGTTCGGAGCGCCGAGCAGGTGTCTGTTTCCGGGATGCCGGTTCGTCTTCTTTCAGGATGGCTTCTGCCCAGCTTTCATCGACGTCCTCGTTCGAGGTGTCGGTTTCGGCATCCTTGTAATCCGTCGCTTCGCGTTCGTCGAAGCTCCGGAAACTGTCGCTGAGTTCGTCGTCGGAAAAGGTCAGTTTGGTGCCGGCATAACGCCCTTCTGCGGCGTCTTCTTCAGGGTTGTCGGCGAAGACGAAATCTTCTTCGCTGGCGCTGGAGGAGTCCGATGGTGGTGACGTGGGTGACGGTTTTTCGGTGATGGCCGACGTCCCCGCTTTCGGGCCGGAGGCGGGAATGACCTGATGCTCGATGGCGTTGAAGACGCTCATGCAGCTCCCGCAGCGCACCTTGCCCTTGGCAATGCCAAGCTGATCGTCGGTTACCCGGAAGCGGGTCTGGCAATTCGGGCACTGTGTCTGCAGGCTGCTTTGGGTCATGCTTCTTCCTGAAAGCGACTGGGATACAAGTGTCGGAGTTTAGTCGTTAAGACCGTATTCGTCATCTGTCGTTGCGGCGTCCTGTGAGGCGTATCCATTCCTCACGCTGTTCGGGTTCGTCCATAACGAACCAGGGCTCGTAGGCCGCCATCACTTCCCGGGCCTGATGAGACAGGATGCCCGACAGCACCAGATCACCGCCCTGTCTGGTCCGTGCCGCAAGGTGGGGCGCAAGGCCGATCAGTGGCTGGGCCAGGATGTTTGCCAGCATGACATCTGCCTGGGTGTCGGGCTCGTCTTCTGGCAAATAGAGATCCAGATTGCTCTCATCGACGCCATTCCGGCGGGCGTTTTCCCGGCTGGCTTCCAGGGCCTGGGGATCGGTATCGACACCAATGACATGGTCAGCGCCCAGTAGCAGGGCAGCCAGGCCAAGAATACCCGAGCCGCAGCCATAGTCGATAACCTGCTTGCCCTGCACGTCCTGCCCGTCCAGCCATTCCAGGCAGAGGGCAGTCGTCGGATGGGTGCCGGTCCCAAAGGCGAGGCCGGGGTCCAGCATCAGATTGGCGGCACCCGAGTCTGGAGCGTCGTGCCAGCTTGGAACAATCCAGAGCCGTTCACCGAATTTCAGGGGCTGGAAATCGTCCATCCAGGCCCGTGCCCAGTCCTTGTCTTCAACCAGTGTCACTTCGATTTCAGGGAGGGCTTGCTGAGTTCGCTGGTGCCAGGCATCACGAATATCGGCGCACAGTTGCTCGATGTCACGATTGGAGTCAAACAGGCCGGTAACGGTGGTCTGGCTCCAGAGAGGGGTAGTGCCGGGGTCCGGCTCGTACAGGGGCTGGTCGGCGGCATCTTCCATGGAGACGGCGTCAGCGCCCATCTCCATGAGTAGATCCTCCAGCTGATCCGCGTTATCCGGATCAGCCGGGATCTGGAGTTGTATCCAGGGCATGATTAATCCCGCATCAGTTTCTCGAGGTAGTGGATGGTGAAGTCTACCTGTTTAAAGCCGCCATCGCGTACCAGTCTTCGATGCAGGGGCTGGTTGGTCTTGATACCCTCGACCACGAGCTCGTCCAGTGCGTTCTTCATGCGCCGCCGTGCGATCTCACGATCATCACCCCAGGTGATCAGCTTGGCGATCAGCGAGTCGTAGAACGGCGGTACCGTGTAGCCACTGTACAGGTGAGAATCAACCCGCACACCGTTACCGCCAGGCGCGTGGAAGTGTGTGACCTTGCCCGGACTTGGCACGAAGGTTTTCGGGTCTTCCGCGTTGATCCGGCACTCGATGGCGTGGCCGGAAATGCGGATATCATCCTGGGTATACTGCAGCGGCAGGCCGCTGGCAATGCGCAGCTGTTCGCGGACAATATCCACGCCCGTCACCATTTCGGAGACCGGGTGTTCCACCTGGACCCGGGTGTTCATTTCGATGAAGAAAAACTCCCCATCCTGGTAAAGGAACTCAAAGGTACCGGCGCCAACGTAGCCGATTTCCTTGCAGGCATCTGTACAGGCCTTGAGGGTGCGCTCCCGGGACTCCTGGTTAATGTTCGGAGCCGGGGCTTCCTCGATGACTTTCTGGTTCCGGCGCTGCATGGAGCAGTCGCGGTCGCCCAAGTGAATGCAGTTACCGTGCATGTCAGCCAGCACCTGAACTTCTACGTGCCGGGGCGTCTCCAGGAATTTCTCCAGGTACACCGTCGGATCACCAAAGGCATTCTTGGCCTCACTCTGGGTGATCTGGACGCCCTTGAGCAGGGCCGCTTCCGAGTGAACCACCTGCATACCGCGACCACCGCCGCCGGACGCGGCCTTGATCATCACCGGATAGCCGATTTCCCGGGCAATACGGAGTGTCCGCTCTTCATCATCGTCGAGCGGGCCATCTGACCCCGGCACGGTGGGAACGCCGGCCTTGATCATGGCGTTGATGGCAGACACCTTGTTACCCATCAGGCGAATGGTCTCGGCCTTGGGTCCGATAAAACGGAATCCGCTTTTCTCGACCTGTTCGGCAAAATCGGCGTTCTCGGCAAGAAAACCATAGCCGGGGTGAATGCCCACGGAGTCGGTGACTTCTGCCGCACTGATGATGGTCGGGATGTTCAGGTAGCTGTCGGTCGGACTGTTGGGACCAATACAGACAGACTCGTCTGCCAGGCGTACGTGCATCAGATCACGGTCGACCTGGGAGTGCACTGCCACAGTCTTGATGCCCAGCTCCTTGCAGGCGCGCAGAATCCGGAGGGCAATTTCACCCCGGTTTGCGATCAGTACTTTCTCTAACATGGCCATGAGTAACTATCACCCCGTTCAGGAAATGGCGACCAGGGGCTGGTCAAACTCTACCGGCTGGCCATTCTCGACCAGGATTTCGGTGATCGTTCCGCTCTTGTCAGCCTCGATCTGGTTCATCATCTTCATGGCTTCCACGATGCAGACCACATCACCCACATTGACGGTCTGACCGACTTCCACAAACGCCTTGGCTGTGGGAGACGGGGAGCGATAGAAAGTGCCCACCATCGGGGATTTCAGGGTATGGCCGGTCGGAGCTGAAGGTTCTTCAGCGGCCGGAGCCGAAGCCGCCGGGGCAGGGGCTGCCTGCTGGGGCGCTGGGTAATGGCTCATATACTGGGGTGCGGCGGCTGGTTCGCGGCGGCGAGAGATGCGCACCGAATCATCGGCCTCATGAATCTCCAGCTCCTCGACATCAGATTCCTCAAGCAGCTCGATCAGTTTCTTGATTTTGCGAATATCCATAGTCAGTCCAGTCCCGTTTTGTCAGGTCTATCGGTGAATACGTATCAGGGCGGCCTGAAGTGCGAGGTCGTACCCCTGGCTGCCCAGCCCACAGATAACGCCTTCGGCGATATCCGAGAAATAGGAGTGATGCCGGAACGGTTCCCGTGCAAACACGTTGGAAAGATGCACTTCAATAAAGGGGATTCCCGAAGCCAGCATGGCATCCCGGAGGGCAACGCTGGTGTGGGTGAAAGCGGCAGGATTGATGATGATGAAATCCACGCCTTCCGCCCGGGCTTCGTGAACCCGTTCAATCAGTTCGTATTCGGCGTTTGACTGCAGGTGCAGCAGGTGATGGCCTTTCTCTGCCGCCCGTGAGCGCAACCGGTCGTCAATATCGGCCAGTGTCTCGTAACCATAGACCTCTGGCTCGCGGCTGCCGAGCATGTTGAGGTTGGGGCCATGGAGCACGAGAATTGTCGACATGGTTCTGTCTGCCTTGATGTCTTTACAACAGGATCGCCGAAATTAACGGCAAGTTCCCCCAATGGTGCGTGCTTGTTTCCCTTATATCAACACTTTTTGACAATCTTCCCTGTTGTCCATTGGTCGTAAAAAGTCGGCAAATGAAGCGAAACGGGATCTTTCCGTTGATGACAATCATTGTCGTCAACGATGGAGAGAACTTCTATACGACGTTGGTTTCATAAATGGCAGGCGCCGGGCAAGAGCTGAGCCTTGCCTGGCGGGGCAGGAGGATCAATCCGCCAGGGTGACGCAGTTGCGGCCGAGTTCCTTGGAGGTATAGAGCGCCCGGTCCGCGCGCTCGCACATGGCCTGGGAGGTCTCCTCATTCCAGTCTGCGATGCCACAACTGAAGGTGACATGGAACTCCCTGTCCCCCGCCGGTTGCTGAAGTTCCGAGAAGCGTTCGCGAATTTCGTTGAGCACGTTCCTCGCATCGCTTGGGCGGGTGTTGGGCAGGATGATGGCAAATTCCTCACCGCCGTAACGCCCGATATGGTCAGTTTTGCGCAGGCGCTGCTTGAGGAACATCGACAGGCTCCGCAACACACGATCCCCAATCGGGTGGCCAAAGGTGTCATTCACCTTCTTGAAATAGTCGATGTCGATCATCGCAAAGCACAGAGGCTGGTCTTTCTGCCGCGCCCTGACAATTTCCTGATCCAGCAGGTGCAGGGTGTGAGTGTGGTTGAACAGCCCGGTCAGGCTGTCGCGTATCATCAGCGCCAGCAGCGAACGGGCCCGCCGTCCACGGTTATGGATGGTGGCAATCAGGTGTTTGGGGTCGATCGGTTTGGTGAGGAAGTCGTCACCGCCCAGGCTCATGGCGTGGAGCTGCTTGCTGACATCTTCTTCCGCAGACAGGTAAATGATAGGGACGCTGTGAAACCGGTCCTGCTGGCGGATAACCCGGGCGATTTCCATGCCGGTGCAGCCTGGCATGTACATGTCCAGGATGATGATTTCGGGAGAAAACTCCTCCAGGGCATGAATGATCTGCATCGGGTCAGTGATGATGTGGGCGGTCATGCCCGCCTTTTTCAGCACCGTCTCCATGTATTTGGCCTGGGCCCGGGAGTCGTCCAGTACCAGTACCTTGTAAGGCTCCACTGTATTGCCATGGGTGTAGGTTTCGATCTTCTCGATCAGCTGGCCCGGATCAACCGCCGGATAGAAGAATTCCTCGCCGCCACAGCGGGAAGCCTGCAGTCGCGTCTCGATGGAACCATCCTCGTCGCTCATGAAGATGATCGGAATGGGCGTGTCGTGACGTTCCTGCAGATGTTCAATGGTAGCGATGCCCGCATTGGGCGTGCCGCCAAAGTTAACATCCACCAGGATGGTTTCCGGCTTGTGGAGTGCGCAGGCTTCGGTCAGATCTTCAGCACTGGCAAAGGCTGAGGCCCGGAAGCCGAAAAATTCCAGCTGACGGATCAGACGGCCTGCCATCTCCTGATTTGCCAGGGCAATGTAAACCGGGGTACGACGGAACTGGTGAGGCACTTCGGAATTGTTGCGGTCTGTCCGGCGCAGAGTGCTTTGGGAGAGGGATTCGATGGCATCCTGGAGTTTCCGTTCCAGAGTCTCGTCCAGTGCTGAACCGGCCTCCCAGTGGTTTATCAGCTCAAGGATGGTCTGGCCCGCTTCAGCATGGCTGACCATTTCGAAACGCTGTGCATAACGGACCAGTTTGTCTGTGGCGGCGGAGAATTCCGCGCGATGCGCCGCGGCCTTCTCACGGTCTTCGTGAATCTTTTGCCAGGTATCCAGAACAACCCGGGCCTGGGTTGTTACACGGCGTGCGAAATGCTGCCTGAGTTTTTCTTTCTGGCTTTCGTCGTTCATGTTGCTCCGGCCTGTCTCTTTTTCGTTATTGGTTGTCCTTCCCCGGTGCGGACAATTTTTCAACCTTAGTCCTTTTGCAGAGTCTATAGTGTTTAATGTTGTCGGCGTAGGTTGCGCACTGTAAATGTTTGTCAACTCTGCGGTGCAGGTCACAATCACCTGGCCGGCTGGCTCACAGCCAATCCGGAGCAGCTCCTCATGGCAAGGAAGCAAATCACCATCAACCGGAAGCAGCAGGGTGTCCTCACTCTGCGGACAATCCTTCTGGTGTTTACTGGCAGTTTGCTGGTGACGCTTCTGGTGGCGGTGTTTATCACCAGTTTTGGCTATTTTCGGGGTTATGTTTCGGACCAGTTGGCGGGTCATGCCCGGGATGGTGCAACTGCGATCGGCTTGTCACTGTCCAATGCCATTGATGGGCGTGACCCGGTTGCCTCTGCATCACTGATTGATGCGGTCTTCGACAGCGGGCGCTACCTGTCGATCAGTTATCTGAATCACCAGAATGAGCAGATCGCAGGCCGGGCAATAACCCTTAGCGATGTTGGTGTGCCCTCCTGGTTCCGGTCCCTCGCGGCTCTTCCGTTGCCGGTTGCCGAAGCGGAGGTGGTTCGTGGCTGGAGTCGCCTGGGAACCGTGCAGGTTATTAGCCACCCCGGCCGTGCCTATCAGGATCTCTGGCGAATAACCATCGGTTTGACGACGAGTACCGCTGTTCTTGGCGGGATAGGTCTGTTTGCGCTGTTTGTACTGCTTCGCCGTACCCTGAGCCCCCTTCATGCCCTGGAAACCCAGGCGCAGGCGCTCGGGCAGAGAGATTTTCGCAAACGGGTAGCGATCAAGTCGACCCGGGAAATCAATCGGGTAACTGATGCCATGAACCAGATGGCGGATGACCTCGGGCAATTATTTGAAGGGCAGGCCCGGCTCATCCAGCATCTGCGCCGGGTCAATAACGAGGACTCGGTGACTGGCCTGGCGAGCCGGAGAGCGTTTGATCAGCGTTTGAAAGTGGAAGTGGAATCCGAGGAAAAAGCAGCGCTCGGGGTTCTGATGCTGATCCAACTGGCGGATTTCTCAGATTACAACCAGGCCTACGGCAGAAACGAGGCTGACCGCCTGCTTCTGCGTGTCGCAAGTGTGATTGCCGACTTTGTCACGTTTCATGCGGGCGCTTTTGCCGGGCGACGAACCGGTGCCGAGTTCGCCCTGTTCCTGCCCGGTGTAATACCCGCCGATGCAGGCGTCTGGTGCCGGCAACTGGTTACCGAGTTGGATGGGGTGTACGCGGATCTGGCGTCGCCCATGGACACTGCCGTGCACGCGGGCTTGGCGAAAACCCGCGAGGGCCGGGGCGCCCGGGATCTGATGGCCGCTGCCGATGAGGCGCTGCGTAATGCCCAGGGCAGGGCCGAGTCCGGCTGCCATCTGGCAGACCCGGAGAAGGATGGCCACCATAATCTGGAAACCTGGCGGGTGATTATCAGCCAGGCGATTCATCAGCAGAATTTGTCGCTCTGGCTCCAGCCCATGGTTAATGAAGGTAGGCTGATGCCCGTCTATCATCAGGTGTTCTCACGGATCGAGTCTGTCGAAGGCACCCTGAAAGCGGGCACATTCGTACCCATGGCGGAGCGGTTTGGTCTGATTGCGGATCTCGACCGCCTGCTGGTCCAGCGGGTGCTGGAGCGACTGGCAGAGTTTCCGGATCAGCCGCTGGCAATTTCTCTGGGCAACGCCTCTGTTGCCAGCGAAGCGTTCCGCTTGGATCTGTTGGCACAGCTTCAGCAGGCCGATTCGCTGGGCCACAACCTCTGGGTCGGGATCTCCGAACAAACAATTCATCATCATCGAACGGCAGTGGGCTTGCTGGTAAGGGCACTCGGGCGGCTCGGCGTGCCAGTCCTGGTTGATCGCTTCGGTGTCGGGGGCGTGCCTTTCAGTTACCTGAGAAATCTGAGATTTCAGGGTGTGCGTATCGATAACAGCTTTATTCATGATATCGACACCCACGAGGATAACCGGTTTTATCTGGATTCGGTGGTCGCCATCGCCCACAGCCGCGGGGTAAAGGTGTTTGCCACAGGAGTGGAAACTGCAGCGGAATACTCGGTACTCTGTACGCTGGGTATCGACGGAGCCATGGGTTACCATCTTGGTCGGCCGTTTGCCGCTGACAATCAACAGACAGGGGATTAAAAGTCATATGCCAGGCAAAATCAGACAGTACTTCAGGGACAAGAAAGACGATGTTCAGGATTATGCCGGGGGCAGCGGTGTTATTGGCAAACTCATTCTGGTGTTGCTGGTGGTGTATCTCCTGGTTTCCGTTATCGTCGGCATGTACTGGAGCAGCGAACCTGACACGTTTTCGGTGCGTGAACATACCCGCTCTGTAGCCAATTCCATGGAGCGTGAACCCGTTACCGGTTTTGCGACGACGGTAACCATGATCCGGATTGCCGAAACCCTGCTTGAAAAGCCCGGCGGCTATCTCTCCAACGATATATTTCCGCCTGGCGTCTGGCTGGATAACATGCCCAGTTGGGAATTCGGGGTGCTGGTGCAGCTCCGGGATCTGTCCCGGGCCATGCGCAGGGATATCGCCCGCTCCCAGAGCCAGTCTGCGGAGGACCCGGACCTGACCATCGCAGAGCCGCAATTCCACTTTGACAGCGGAAGCTGGGCCATCCCGTCCACCGAAGCGGAATACCGACGCGGCATCGAGGCCCTGAAGCGCTACCTCAACCGCTTGTCGAGCCCGGAGCAGGCTGACGCCCAGTTCTACGCTCGGGCGGACAATCTGGCAAACTGGTTGGCGGACCTGGAAACCAGAATCGGCAGCCTCTCAAGAACACTGGGTGAGAGTGTCGGCAAAGCCTCAGTATCTGATGCAGTGGCCAACGTGGACATGGACAACCCGCTACAGGAAGAAACCGGGGGCATTGATGTGAAAACGCCCTGGACCCAGATTGATAATGTTTTATACGAAGCCCGTGGGAGCTCCTGGGCCTTGTTGCATATCTTCCGTGCCATTGAAGTGGACTTCCGGAAGGTACTGCAGGACAAAAACGCCATGTCCAGTGTGAAACAGGTGATCATTGAGCTGGAGGGTGCCCAGGGTCCGATGTGGAGCCCGGTGGTACTGAACGGCAGCGGATTTGGCGTTCTCGCCAACCACTCACTGACCATGGCGGCCTATCTTTCCCGGGCCAGCGCGGCGATCAGTGACATGCGGGATCTGCTTTCCAGAGGCTGAAGACCAGACGCCAGGTTGGCGGGCATAAAAAACCGGGCACGATGCCCGGTTTTTTATGCCCTGGAAATACCGGATCAGCCCTTGTAGGCGTTCACGGAATCCATGATGGCTTTTCTGGCAGCGTCGGCATTGTCCCAACCCTGAACCTTGACCCACTTGCCTGGCTCAAGAGTCTTGTAGTTCTCGAAGAAGTGCTTGATCTGGTCACGAAGCAGCTCGGGCAGATCGGTGATTTCCCGGACGTTGTGGTAGGTGGTGGTCAACTTGTCGTGAGGTACTGCCACCAGTTTGGCGTCGCCACCGGCTTCGTCTTCCATGTTGAGAACGCCAACCGGACGGCAGCGAATCACGGAGCCAGCCTGGACTGCGTAGGGGGTAACAACCAGCACGTCCAGAGGGTCGCCGTCGTCGGCCAGGGTGTGCGGGATGAAGCCATAGTTGGCCGGGTAGAACATCGGGGTAGCCATGAAGCGGTCAACCAGCAGGGCGCCCATGTCTTTGTCCAGTTCGTACTTGACCGGGGAGCTGTTGGCCGGGATTTCGATGGCAACGTAGATATCTTCAGGCGGGTTCTTGCCTGCGGGGATGTTGTCGAATTGCATGAGCGATCCTTCCTGGTACGTTAAAGGTACGTTTAACTGCGGTTAAAAAGTGGACGCAATTATACGGGAGTCTCCTGCAGTTCGAAACTAAACCTTGGTCGTTGAATTGGGTGCATGCAGGTATCTGGAAGAGCATTCCGAAAAACGCCCGTAAATACGTCCATGTAGGGCTCGGTCGCGCCATCCTTGGCGCTCCACGTTTTCGGAATGCTCTTCCAGACACCCGCCCAGACTTGGAGGCGGTGCCGGCGAGACCGCGATGAAATACAACGATGCGACTTATGAGGCGAGGATTGCACAGAATTCGATCGGGCCGTGTCAGTGGCTATTCCAAAACTGTAGAGGGCCAAGGACGGCCCGAAACAAGCGCACATGGATGTGCTTGTAGCGTGTTTTGGAATAGCCACTGACATGGCCCGCCCCCAGTATGACAGGCTGGGGCAGAATCAGAGGGCTAACGCGGAACCCAGGGCTCAGAGCTTGATCTGTTTGGCAATCAGCTCCTTCATGATTTCGGTTGTGCCGCCACCGATGGAGAGAATCTTGGCGTCCCGGTATAGCCGTTCAACCACGGTTTCCCGCATATACCCCATGCCACCGAACAGCTGCACCGCTTCCCGGGTGACTTTTTCGCAGACGTCTACCGAGAAATTCTTGGCCATGGCCACCTGTTTGATCGGGTTCTTCCCGGCCTGCATCAGGGCGGCACAGCGGTAGGTGTATTCCCGGGCAATGTCGATCTGGGTGGCCATGTCCACCAGTTTGTGCCGCGTCACTTGAAAGCCCGCAATACTGCGGCCGAAAGCCTGGCGTTGTTTGGTGTAGTCGATGGCAGCTTCGTAGGCGAGTTGGGCGGTCATGTAAGCCATGATGGACAGGCTCAGGCGCTCGGCCAGGAAGTTACTCATGATGGCAATAAAGCCGGCGTTTTCGGCGCCGATCAGGCGGTCGGCAGGGACGCGGCAGTCCTCGAAGAAGAGTTCGGCCGTGTCGCTGGCCCACCAGCCCATTTTCCGGAGCTTCCTGCCGGTGGAGAACCCGGGCATATCGCGGTCAATGAGCAGCAGACTGATACCACCATGGCCTTCGCCCCCGGTGCGGACGGCAACAGTGTAGTGATCAGCGCGGATGCCGCTGGTGATGAAGGTTTTGCTGCCGTTGACGATGTAGTGGTCGCCGTCTTTAACGGCCCGGGTTTTGAGGCTGGCAACGTCCGATCCACCGCCGGGTTCGGTAACGGCGAGGGCGGCGATCTTTTCGCCCCGCAGCACTGGTGGAACGACCTGCTCACGGATTTCCTTTTTTGCCCATTTGGCGACCGGGGGCAGGCCGATGTCCAGGGAGCCGAGGCCGGCAACCAGGCCGCCGGAGGTGGAGCGCATGAGTTCTTCGGATACCGCTACTTTCAGGAAGATGTCGCCTTCACCAACGCCGCCCAGGGCTTCGGGAAAACCAATGCCCAGCAGGCCAGCATCGCCGGCTTTTTTATAGAGCTCCCGTGGGAATTCACCGGTCTCTTCCCAGTCATCAATGTGGGGCAGGACATGGGTATTGATGAACTTGCGGGCAGACTGGCGCACCTGCTCATGGGTTTCGTTGAAATACTCAGACACGGTGAAACTCCCTGTGATCGGAATCAATGGCAGCAGTGTCGCGCAAATTTCAGCACCAAGCAAGCGCTTGGTTTGTGTGTCGCCAGGCAATAAAAAAGCTGGCCCGGAAGGCCAGCTCTGTTGGGTGAGCACACTGGCTTGGATCAGGCGCCCTTGCGGGGGATGCTCTTGACGCCGTCTTTGGTGCCAAGCAGAAGCAGGTCGGCCGGGCGGCGGGCAAACAGACCATTGGTGACCACACCCACAATGTTGTTGAGCCTTTCCTCTACCTGGATGGGGCGGGAGATGTCCATGTTGTGAACATCAAGAATGATGTTGCCGTTGTCGGTGACCACGCCTTCCCGGTAAACCGGGTCACCACCGAGTTTGACGATTTCCCGGCCAACATGGCTTCGGGCCATGGGGATGACTTCCACCGGCAGCGGGAATTTGCCCAGCACTCCAACCATCTTGGAATCGTCGGCAATACAAATGAAGGTTTTGGCAACTTCCGCTACGATCTTCTCCCGGGTCAGGGCGCCGCCGCCGCCCTTAATCAGCTCCAGACGTTCGTTGGTTTCGTCTGCACCATCGACATAAAACTCCAGGTCGCCAGCACTGTTAAGGTCATACACTGGAATACCATGGCTTTTCAGGCGTTCAGCCGTGGCTTCAGAACTCGCGACGGCACCGTCAAACTCAATCTTTTGCTCGGCAAGCATGTCGATAAAGAAGTTGGCGGTGCTGCCAGTGCCAATGCCGATGATACTGTCGCTATCGAGGCGTGGGGCGATGTAGTCCACTGCGGCTTTGGCGACGGCTTTTTTCAGTTCGTCCTGAGTCATGGGAAGCTCCCTCTGCAATTCTGGCTGGATTATGGTTCATTATAGCGCTTCCGGGCGGTCTGCTTATAGACGGCTACCGTGCAAACTTCCTACACTGTGGGTTTTTCCCAGCCGACCATCAACCACAAACCAACAGAAACCGGAAATGTTATGCCGCAACGCTACATCAAGAAGATACTCGATGCGCGCGTCTATGACGTAGCCATCGAAACACCACTGACTGAAGCCCGTAGTCTGTCAAAGCGCTTTGGCAATAATATCCTGCTCAAGCGTGAAGACCTTCAGCCGGTGTTCTCCTTCAAGATTCGCGGCGCGTACAACCGGATTGCCCAGCTGTCCGAAGAACAGAAAGCCAAGGGAGTGATCTGTGCCTCGGCTGGCAACCATGCCCAGGGTGTCGCTCTGGCGGCGAAAAAACTCGGCATCAAGGCCGTCATTGTGATGCCGCAGACCACGCCGGAAATCAAGGTTCGCTCGGTACGGGATCACGGTGCGAAGGTGGTTCTCAGAGGCGATGCCTTTGATGAAGCCGCTACTCATGCTCAGGAGCTGATCCAGAAGCACGGTTATACCTACATTCCGCCCTACGACGACCCCGATGTGATCGCCGGCCAGGGCACGGTCGCCATGGAAATCATGTGGCAGTTCAGCAAGCCGATCCACGCCATCTTTATCTGCGTTGGCGGTGGCGGTCTGATTGCCGGCATGGCGGCGTACATCAAGTACCTGCGCCCCGAAATCAAGGTGATCGGCGTGGAGCCCGAGGATTCCAATTGCCTGCAGGCGGCCCTGAAGGCTGGCAAGCGCGTGGTGCTGGATGAGGTCGGCATCTTTGCCGATGGGGTAGCAGTCAAGCAGATTGGCAAGTACCCCTGGGAAATCTGCAAGGATCACGTGGACGAGGTGATCACCGTGTCCACCGATGAAATCTGCGCTGCCATCAAGGATGTCTTCGAAGACACCCGGTCCATTGCCGAACCGGCAGGTGCGCTGGGCGTGGCCGGCATCAAGAAATACATCGAACGGGAGCAGATCGAGGACGAAAACCTGATTGCCACCCTGAGCGGTGCCAACATGAACTTTGATCGACTGCGCTATATTTCCGAGCGCACGGAAGTGGGTGAAAAGCGCGAGGCCATCCTGGCGGTGACCATTCCGGAGAAGCCGGGAGCGTTCAAGACCTTCATTAATGCTCTGCACAAGCGCAGTATTACCGAGTTCAACTACCGCTATGCCGATGCCACCAACGCCACCATTTTTGTCGGTATCCAGATTGCGGCAGGAGGCCACGGCCGCGAGGAGTTGGTTCAGGACCTGCGCGAAACCGGTTATTCGGTGGTCGACCTGACCGACAGTGATCTGGCCAAACAGCATATCCGCCACATGGTCGGTGGCCACGCCCCGAGCATCACCAACGAAAAGGTTTTCCAGTTCGAGTTCCCGGAGCGTCCGGGGGCGTTGCTGAAGTTCCTGATGTCACTCGGGACCCGCTGGAACATCTCCATGTTCCATTACCGAAACCACGGCGCGGCCTACAGTCGTGTCCTGTTGGGTGCCCAGGTTGAGGATGACGAAGTGGCAGACTTCGAGAAGATGCTCGACAAGGTTGGCTTCCGCTACGAGAACATGACGGATAACGAGGCTTATCAATTGTTCTTGGGGCAGGGTAACGCTCGGTCATCTTAATAGGGTGCGAGAACCGGGGAGGCAGGCCCCTCCCGGAACACGCTCCTTGCGGCACATCCATGTGACGCTTGGGCTCCGCCATCCATGGCTCCGCACAGTTCCGGGAGGGGCCTGCCTCCCCGGTTCAGCGAGTGCGGAGGAAGATTACTAAAATTTAATCTGTCAAAAATTGTAAAACTCGATATAGGTGTTAATCTTTCGTCTAATTCTTGATAACAAGAATAGCTCTCTGATTTACCTGAGATTTACCTCTACCTGAAACAGGAATATGCGTCATGGGCGGTAAGCCGGACATCATTCGCGCAATCGTGCTGATTTTTGCGGTAGGCCTTGTGATAACTGGTTTCACATCCATTCACGCCTCTGAAGACAAGGCGGCGAGAAATGACGCCATTGTTGGCTCCGTTCAGGTAATGAATCAGCCCCTGAACCGGTAACGCTGTTTATCCGTCACCACGCTGTGCAGGGGCACGTCCCAGGGCTCCACAGGCAGCTTTCTCACCTTCTGGAAGTCATGGGCCAGCCCGATCAGTTTTGGGGCCAGTCTTGGTCGTATCCGGCTGAACGCGAACGTCCTGTCATAGAAGCCACCCCCCATCCCCAAACGTCCACCCTGCTCGTCAAAACCTACCAATGGAAAAAGGACTGCGTCCAGAGCCCATGCCGGCCGTCGCAGACCTTTGCTGAAGGCCGGTTCGGGAATGCCGAAACGGTTGACGGTCAATTCCACGCCGTCGTAGTAGGGGCTGAACACCAATCTGCCGTCATGAATCGGGTGCAGTACGGGTAGATAGAAGCAAATCCCCTTGCGCCGGGCGATGTCCAGGTAGACGTGCGGATCAATCTCGCCGTCGTTGGGCAGGTAGATGGCAATGTGTCGGGCGCGGTGCAGATCAGGATTTTTGAGCAGGTTCAGGGCCAGGTATTCAGCGGCTTGTTGCTGCTGTTCAAAGCTCAGGGCGCGCCGTTGTTGCCGGAGGCGCTTGCGAAGTTCACTGCGTGACAGGGTGTCCGGATGGGATTCAAACGGTTGGGGGGCGATAAACTGGCTCAAAATAAAGCTTCCCGGGCTGCCGTTATCGGATGTTGCCCTTGAACCCAGAGTTCAAGGTCGGTGGCCGCTGTGACATATTAGGCTTTCCCCTTACGGGGACGTGCTCACAATGCCCTGAAGTAGCCACCTGGGTAATGCGCATCGGCTCGAGGACGTATCCGACCATAGCGAACAGCCCAGGAAGTTGATCCCATTATACGGGCAGGGTCGGGGCCGATTGCAACACCTGTAATGCATTCTGTGCGGATTTTAACGGCCCGAGCCATCACCGAGGGCGCCATCGAGTTTGTTGTCCATGGCTCTGAGCAGTGTACTGGTGGCGTCGGACATGGTGTCGCGTTCAAGCAATTCATGGGTAGTGTTCAGGGCAGCCATAACAGCGATGCGTTCGGTGCCGAACACCTTGCCGCCAGCGCGGATTTCCCGCATTTTGCTATCCAGATGCCTTGCGGCCCTGATCAGTGCGTCCTGTTCTTCCTCAGGACAGGCGACCAGGTATTCCTTGTCGAGGATCTTCACCTCAACGGTTGTGGATTGCTGTGCCATCAGTGATGCTCCAGTGCCCGAAGGCGGCCGATCATGGCTTCGATCTTGTGCTTCGCGTGATCGTTCTTCTGCATCAGCTGGGCCCGTTCCCGGTTCCAGTCATCCTGCAGTTCCCGCAGTGTGGCGTTGTCCCGCTCCAGTTTCTGACAGCGCTCAATCAGCCTGTCCAGCTTGTCCGCTAATGCCTGTACTTCGGACTGTTCCATGACTTGCCCAGCAGTGGTTTGAGGTAATTGCGATTCAGAGTCAATCAGATGCTCCCTCACTATAAGTGTGGACGCTAAGTCGGTCAATTTACAGGGTTGTCATTGCAGCGCCTGCGTGATGCAGATCACTGATCGGCCGCCTCCCCGAATCCAAGCGTTTTGCTCTGGCGCCAGGTGCTGAGCGCCGGGATCAGTGACACCAGAGCAGCAGCGACGGGTACTGATGCCAGCAACCCCCATTCTGGCGCTGTCAGTGGCCGCAGGGTTATCTGCAGGCCGTAACTGGTCAGCAGCCAGGGACTTGCCAGCGATATGCCCGCCGCCCCGATCATTAAAGCCAGCAGGCAGGCAAGCAGGGCAAGGGAAACGCATTCGATTATGTACAGGGAGGCAATTAGTGCCGGCGAGGCGCCGGTCGCCCGCAGCACGGCTATCTCGTGAGCCCGCTGGGCCTGCAGGGTTAGCAAAACGGCGATAAGCCCGATCAGGCTGGTAATCACGACAAAGCCGGTAATGCCAAGCAGCGCTCTCTCGAACTGGCCCATCAGGCGCCAGAGTTCGCTCAGGGCCACGCCTGGAAGGATGGCAGAAAGAGGCTCCCCGGCAAACTGGTTAATCTCCCGCTGCAGTCGGAAAGTCAGGATTTTGCGGTCAATGCCGACAAATGCAGCGGTAATGGCCTCGGGTACGAAGTCGCGCCCTTCTGCCTTTTCCAATGTCATTGTCCGACCGGGTATGGCAACGCCCGACTCCCAGCCTACGTGCATGGCCTCCATGCCAGCCAGCCCGATATAAACCGCCTGGTCCACCGGCGTACCGGTGGGTTCCAGTACGCCGGTGACAGTAAACGGGGTGTCTTCGTGGTTGGAAAAGCTGGTCCGTCCTCCGCCGTGGGACAGGACCAGTTTTTCGCCGGTCTGGTGTCCGAGGTCTCTGGCAACGCCGGCCCCGAGGACAACATCAAATACACCTGTAAACCAGATTCCCTCCGCCAGAGCCAGCGGCAGGTCACGGCCGTAACGGAAATGCTTCAGGAAGTTCTCATCGGTGGCGACCACCCGGTAACCCCGGTAGCTGTCTCCCAGGGAGATGGGAATCAGCCAGTCCAGGCGGCTGTCGTTCTTGAGGGCCTGGTAGGTGGACCAGCGAATGTTGTTGGTGGCATCGCCGATATGGAACACGGTGTATAGCAACAGGTTCAGCTGGCCGCTGCGGGCACCCACGATCAGATCCGTGCCACTGATGGTGGTGGTGAAAGACTGTTTGACCTCCGTGCGCAGGTATTGGATGCCCAGAAGCAGCGAAACGCTCAGGGTCAGGGTCAGGCACACCAGGGCCAGAACCTTTCTTCTGTGCCAGAGGCTGGCCAGAGCCAGTGATAAAGCGAGGTGTGTTTTCATCCCCGGCTACCCCGCAGTTCCAGCTGGTGATGGAAGTGGCTGGCCAGGGATCGGTCGTGGCTGACGAACAGAACCGAAGTTTTGTGCCGATGCGCAAGGCTCAGCAACAGCTCCAGGAAGCGGTCCCGGTTGTCGGTATCCAGTGCAGAGGTAGGCTCATCTGCCAGAATCAGGCCGGGTGCGCCGATCAGTGCCCGCGCAGCGGCGATTCGTTGTTGCTGGCCAATGCTCAGTTTCGTGACCTTGCGCTGCCAGTGGTCTTCGGGAATGGCGAGGGCCCGAAGCAGTCCCGCCGCTTCGTCTGCCACCGTGAGCTCGGCATTATCTCGCCGGAGTGCGGACAGATGGCAGGGCAGGGTGACGTTTGCCAGGGTGGTCAGATAGGGCACCAGATTGAACTGCTGGAAAATCACGCCCATGTGATCGGCCCGAAACTGATCCCGGGCGCCGGCTCCGAGCTGATAAAGGTCGGTACCAAGGACGCGGATTGTACCGTTGCCCGGTCGTAGCATGCCAGCGAGCAGGCTCAGTAATGTGCTTTTACCGCTGCCACTGGGGCCGTGCAGGAACAGGTGTTCGCCCCGATTCAGGGTGAAATCCGGAAAGGAGAGGGTTTCCTGCCCGGGGTGCCAGGAAAAGCCAAGGCCGTGAGCCTCGATGGCAGTTTCCGGGAACGGGGAACTGTTGCTGCCTGAGTCTGTCTTGCTGGTCATGTTGGTTGCTGTCTGCCCGGTGTATGATGGCGTTTTTCCGGAATCCGATCCCAGGAGTGTTTGATCCGATGACTCTTTCCCCTGCATGGGCACGATGCTATCTGCCTTTGGCCACCGTGATGGCTCTTGTACTTCTGATCCCTGCGGCAGGCCGGGCTGAACCCCGGGAGATCGACTGGCTGGAGTTGATGCCTGCCGAGGATCTCGCGCTGCTGGAGAATATGCCAGAGATTGAGCATGATGGCGATGGTGCGCCCCTGTTGCCGGACGAGATCATGACCGGTCGGGTTGTGCCGGAAATGGGAAATGTGGAAGGGCGTATTCCCGGCTTTGTGGTGCCTCTGAAAACCACTCAGGATATGCGTATTCTGGAGTTTTTCCTGGTGCCCTACTACGGCGCCTGTATTCATGTGCCGCCACCGCCTCCGAATCAGATTATTCACGTTAAATACAAAGAGGGCTTTACCCTGGAGGCCTTGTACGATCCGGTCTGGATCGAGGGTAAGCTGGTGATTGAGCGTACTGAGAATGACCTTGGCGCATCTTCTTATTCCATGGTTGCTACCGAGGTTGAACCTTACGACGAGTGACCTTGGGGTGGCGTGGGTGCGGGGCTTGCCAAAATACGCTGTAAATACGTCCCTGTACGCTCGGCTCCGCCATCCCTGGCTCCGCACGATTTTGGCAAGCCCCGCACCCACGCCCCATCAATGGGTGGTAAGCTTGAACAGACTTTCCCCTTGAGCCAAGCGGCCTGAGCCTTGTCCTTCGGGCCAGACCCACTCCAGGCTGAGATGCTCCAGTCCCGGGAATCGGATGGTCAGAGGAGTGGTGAGTTCGTTCGAACCTTCCAGCCCTGAACAGGTCAGCGACTGGGAGACTTCGATATCAGAATGGCGGGCGGGTTTTTCGTCGTGGTCATGCCCCTGATCGCGGTGGTCGTCATCACCGGTATTCGCTTCGTAGTGCACGTCCGCGTCCTGGATTCTGCAGCTGGATTCAGGTGTGTTCACGAGGGGGGTGGTTCTTAACCAGGCGATGGTTTCTTTGACGCTGGCTTCTTGCTCCCCAGTGCGGGCTTCGTGTTCGAATCCCAGCAGGTTGTAGGCGGGGGAGGTGAAGATCAGGTCAACCTGGTTGTTACTGATGGCCACCTGTAATTCGGCGTGCCCGTGCTGGTGCGTGCCCGGGTTATCGCTGGCATTGGCCGATAAGGGGGCGGCAGTCAGAATCGTAGCCGCCGCCAGGATCTGGGCAGGTAATTTATTCGAGGTCATGGCATTGTCTCGTGGCTGAAGATGGTATGTTATAACATTTTGTGGATTCCCCTGTTGAAAATCAACTAATGATATCCGGTGCAGGGAAATGTGTATGGCCGTTGGCTCCCGAAAAAGTGCCTTGGGATCCCCTGAATGCTAGGATAGAGACCTCATTCAACAACACAGGATTCGCCTGTTTCATGTCAGAAACCGACACTTCCGGTGCTGCCCGCGCCGCTGAATTTGAGCGCTGGGCCAATGTTTTTACTGCCCACAAGGCGTTCAGCCATCCCTCCGAACTGCATGGAGTTCTGTGTGGTCGACTGGCTGCCGGATCCCGTATAGAAGAACTGGACTGGCTGGCAATGGTGTGTGAGCACATGGGCTTGCCTGAAAGCGCTGTCGATGAATCCGACGACCTCGCCCCGTTCATGAATAGTGCTTACGAGCAGACCCTGGATCTCTTGAAATCGGCAGACATGAGTTTCCATCCTTTACTGCCTGACGACGACTATGCCATTGAACAGCGTCTCGAGGCCCTCATTGCCTGGGTGCGGGGGTTTCTGGAAGGTATGGCCCTGTCTGCTGGTGAGTCCCTGGGGCAGGCTCCGGACGAGATCCGCGAGCTGATTGAGGATATGGTGGCGATCAGCCAGCTATCGGACGATGAGGAAGCGGACGACGAAAGCGAGCAGCAGCTGCTGGAGATTACCGAATACATCCGGCTGGGGGCGCTGGCGGTGTTTACCGAGTTCAATGCCCCGGAGAAGCCGGCGTCTGAATCGCCGACCCTGCACTGAGCAGGCCAACGACTGCAGGAGAGTGTATGACCTCCATGATACCCGTGAAGGAGTTTGCCGAACGCCGTCGCAAGCTGATGGAGCGGATGGCGCCGGACAGCATTGCCATTATTCCGGCGGCGCCGGAGCGTGTTCGCAATCGGGACGTGTTGCATCCGTTCCGCCAGGACAGCGATTTTCATTACCTGTCCGGTTTTGGTGAGCCAGAGGCGGTACTGGCCCTGATTCCGGGGCGGGAACATGGCGAGTCCGTCCTGTTCTGCAAGGAGCGGCATCCGGAGAAAGAGCTTTGGGACGGTTTTCTGGTGGGCCCGGAGGGGGCCATAGAGCATTATGGTCTGGACGACGCCTTTCCGGTTTCAGACATTGATGACATCCTGCCGGGCATGATCGAAGGCCGCAGCCGGGTCTACTATCCGCTGGGCAAGGACGATCATTTCGACGCCCGGGTTATGGACTGGGTGAAGATGATTCGCAGCAAGGTCCGCAGTGGCGCCCACCCGCCCGGTGAGTTTGTGGCGCTGGAGCACCTGCTTCACGACCTGCGGCTTTACAAGAGCGCCAACGAAATCAAAATCATGGCCAAGGCTGGCGAGATCAGTGCCGAGGCCCACTGCCGGGCCATGAAGCGCGCCCGCAAAGGCGGCTTCGAATACAACCTGGAAGCTGAACTGATTCACACCTTCATGGAGCATGGTGCCCGATCAACGGCGTATCCTTCGATTGTTGGCGGTGGGGCCAACGGCTGCATCCTCCATTACATCGAGAACAGCGCGCCTTTGAAAGAGGGCGACCTGGTATTGATTGATGCCGGTTGTGAGTATCAGTGCTACGCCTCCGACATCACGCGGACTTTCCCGGTCAGCGGCAAATTCAGCGCCGAGCAGCGGGCCCTGTATGAGGTGGTCCTGGCGGCGCAATACCAGGCCATTGAGGCGGTTTCTCCGGAAAACCACTGGAACCGGCCCCATGAGGCGGCACTGAAGGTGCTGACCCAGGGCTTGATCGATCTGGGTCTGTTGTCCGGCACGGTGGAAGACGCCATCGCCAACGAGGCCTACAAACCCTTCTTCATGCACCGCACCGGCCACTGGCTGGGGCTGGATGTGCATGATGTGGGGGATTACAAGGTAGGTGACGCCTGGCGTCAGCTGGAGTCCGGAATGGTTCTGACGGTTGAGCCCGGACTCTACATTGCGCCTGATAATACCGATGTGGACGAGAAGTGGCGTGGCATTGGCATCCGTATTGAAGACGACGTGGTGGTGACCAAAGGTGGTTGCCGGGTTCTGACCGATGCAGTTCCCAAAACCATCGCCGACATTGAAGCCCTGATGGCGGACTGACAACCTGTGACCAAGCCTGATACCGATTTGATCATTGCCGGCGGTGGACTTGCCGGGGCAACTCTCGCCCTGGCAGTGGCCCGGATGGTGCCCTCGCTCCGGGTTACCGTTGTGGAGGCGTTTCCGCTCTCGCCCGATGCTTTGCCCGAGAGTTACCAGCCCAGTTACGACGCCCGCTCCACGGCACTGGCCTGGGGCTCCCGGCTGATCTTCGAGGAGCTTGGCCTATGGCGCCGGCTGGCAGAACATGCGACCCCGATTCACCACATTCATGTGTCGGACCGGGGCCATTTCGGGGTGACCCGGTTGCATGCCTCCGAGCACGGGCAGGAAGCGCTGGGTTACGTGGCCGACAATCGCTGGATGGGCCTGTGTCTGATGCGGGAGTTGCTGGAAACCGGCGTTCAGTGGCAGGCACCAGCCGAAGTGACAGATATGACGCCAATTCCCGATGGCGTCCGGGTGGAACTGACCACTGGTGATAACGGCACCCGGGAAATGACCGCCCACTGCCTGGTGGTGGCGGATGGCGGACGTTCCGGATTACGCGAGAAACTCGGATTCCAGCCCAGTCACCACAGTTATGGCCAGAACGCCCTGATCGCCAACGTCTCCACCAGTGACAGCCATGGCTTTAGTGCCTTTGAGCGCTTCACCGATGCTGGACCCATGGCTCTGTTGCCCCACGGCTCCCCAGCCCGCGCGGGACACCAGTCCGCACTGGTATGGACACTGACCGACAAGGCTCTGGCGGAAGTTCTGGAACTGTCGGATGATGACAAATGTCGTCGGCTGCAGGAACGGTTTGGCTGGCGCCTCGGGCGGTTCACCCGAATCGGCACCTGCCATCATTACCCATTGACCTTGACTACGGTCGACGAGCCTGTCCGGCCCGGTGTTGCTCTGGTGGGCAATGCGGCCCACGCGCTTCACCCGGTTGCGGGACAAGGCTTCAATCTGGCCCTGCGGGGGTTGATGACGTTGGTAGAGCAGTTCCGGTTGGCGACAGAGCAGGGCAAATCCATTGGCGACCTGGATGTGCTCAGGCGGTATCAGTCGCTGCACCGGCGGGACTGGCAGCAGACGGTCCGGTTCTCCGATTCGCTGGTGCGGTTGTTCGGCCAGTCCATGCCGCCGATCATCGCTGCTCGAGATGCGGGATTGGTGGGCCTGGATCTCTTGCCCGGTGCGAAGCGCTGGTTTGCCAGCAAGGCCATGGGTCTGGGTGGGCGTCGGGCGGTAATAGGCAGGCCGGGCAAACTCGACAGGGAAGTGACGCGCAATGAGTGAGCCAGGAAGCTTCGATATACTGGTTGCCGGTGGCGGCATGATCGGCTCGGCCCTGGCGCTGGGCCTTTCCCGCCAGGGTTGGCATGTAGGCCTCGTTGAGGGGGCCGAACATAGAACCCTGGTTCAGGCACCTGATCCTGTGGAAACCGTGGCAGACTTTGAGCCCCGGGTCAGTGCCATCTCGGTTGCCAGCCAGCGACTGCTGGAGCAACTCGGCGTGTGGGCGGATATTACCGCTGGCCGCCATTGTCCTTACCAGATCATGACCGTCTGGGATGGTGACGGTACCGGGCGCATAGACTTTGACGCGGCCGAACTCCAGGCCCGGGCCCTGGGGACCATTATCGAGAACCGCAGTATCGTGCGGGCCCTGTTTTCTGCCCTGGCGGAAAGCCCCGTTCAGGTGATCGACGGTGCGACTGTCACCGGATGTCAGCGGGTTTCCGGTGGTTGCCGTGTGGAACTGGACGATGGTCGGACCTTGGCCGCCGCGCTGGTGGTGGGCTGCGACGGTGCCAACTCGCGCTTGCGTCAGTGGGTGGGTTTGCCAACCCGGGAATGGGACTACGATCAGCAAGCCATTGTGTGCACGGTGCGAACCAGCCGGAGCCACCGGTATACCGCCTGGCAGCGGTTTTCACTGACCGGGCCGCTGGCGTTCCTGCCGCTGCTGACAGAATCCGGAGATGAGCATTTCTGTTCCATCGTCTGGTCCCAGGACACGGAAGAGGCCCGGCGGCTGATGGCGCTGGGAGACAGCGCATTTGCCGCCCAGCTTGAACGGGCCATTGAGCGGGAGTTGGGAGCGGTTGAAGCGGTTTCCCGCCGGTTTGCGTTTCCGCTTCGCCAGCGCCACGCTAAGGATTATATTGCACCCGGTTTCGCCTTGGTGGGGGACGCAGCTCACACCATCCATCCTCTGGCCGGGCAGGGCGCCAATCTTGGTTATGGTGATGTCCGCGCCCTTCTGGACGAGCTGTCACGAGCACGGAAGGCTGGCCTGTCCCCGGCCAATGAGCTGGTTCTGGAGCGCTACCAGCGCCGCCGCAAAGGAGAAAATCTCACCATGATGGCGGCCATGGAGGGCTTCAAGCAGCTGTTTGGCCGCGACGAACTGCCAGTGCGCTGGCTGCGCAACACTGGCCTGCGCTGGCTCAATCAGCTGGGGCCGGTCAAGAACCGTATTGCCGCAGAGGCTATGGGGCTGAATACCTGAGCACTGTTATCATTCAGTCCGCTGAATCACCCTCCCAACCACCTGAAACATTGCAGCAAAGGAATGTCTAATGGCAGGAAGCAGTCTACTTATACTGATCGATGATATCGCCACAGTACTGGACGATGTTGCCCTGATGACCAAAGCCGCAACGAAAAAAACGGCGGGTGTCCTGGGTGACGACCTGGCCTTGAACGCCCAGCAGGTTTCGGGGGTAAAGCCTGCGCGGGAACTGCCGGTGGTGTGGGCAGTGGCGCGGGGCTCATTCATCAACAAGGCGATACTGGTGCCCGCCGCCGTGGCCATCAGCTTCTTCATACCCTGGCTAGTGACGCCACTGCTGATGCTTGGTGGAGCGTTCCTGTGTTTCGAGGGCTTTGAGAAGCTGGTGCACAAGTTCCTTCATCGTGAAGAGGACCGAAAACACAAGGCGAAATTGCATGAGGCGCTGAAGAGCCCTGAGGTGGATCTTCGTACGGTAGAAAAGGACAAAATAAAGGGCGCCATCCGCACCGATTTCATTCTCTCCGCAGAGATTATTGCCATCACCCTGGGCACCGTAACCACCCAAACCATTGGTATGCAGTTTATGGTTCTGGTGGTGGTCGCCATCATGGTCACTGTAGCGGTTTACGGCCTGGTTGCCGGCATCGTCAAACTGGACGACGGCGGGCTGTATCTCAGCCAGCAAGACAACCCGTTTCTGCAGAAGCTCGGTGAAGGGATATTGTGGCTGGCGCCTTATCTGATGAAAACGCTGTCCGTGCTCGGTACTCTAGCCATGTTCCTGGTGGGCGGTGGTATTCTCACTCATGGTTTTACGCCGGTTTACGATGCCATTCATCAATTTGCCGAGAGCTTCAGCGGCATGACGGCGACACTGATCCCCACCGTTGCGAACGGCCTGTTCGGTGTTCTGGCCGGGGCGATTCTGGTTGCGCTGATCACTCCGCTGGCCCGCTGGTGGCAGGCACGATCAGCCTGATAAGCACGCGTCGAACAACCGGCTGACCAGAACCGGTACAGCGGTTTCCATTCGCAGGATGCGGGGGCCCAGGTGGACGCCCCGGCAGCCGGCTTCTTCCAGTTTTTCGACTTCGTAGGGCGTAAAGCCACCTTCCGGGCCGATGCACAGGGCTGTGGGGCGGTTCAGGTGCACCGGGCAGGGAATGCTGGTTCCCGGGTGAGCCACCAGCGCCTGTTTGCCCTCCAGCAGAGCCGGCAACTCATCCTCCACGAACGGCTTGAACAGCTTTCGTGCCTGCACCCGGGGTATCCCCGTGTCTTTTGCCTGTTCCAGTCCCAGGATAAGGTTTTCCCGCACATGGTCTTCGGACAGCCACGGGGTTTGCCAGAAGCTTTTTTCCACCTTGTAGCTGTTGATCAGCCAGATATCCTTAACGCCCTGGGTGGCGCAGGTTTGCAGGATACGGCGAAACATCTTTGGCCGGGGCATGGCCAGAATCAGCGTGAGAGGAAGGGGGGTAGGCGGCATCTGATCCAGTGTCACCCTGAGTTCCGCTTCGGTATCCGTAAGCCTCAGAACCTCGCCCATACCCATGTTGCCATCGGCGCGGCCGACGGGAACCGTGTCACCGGTAGCCACCTTGATAACGGACTGCAAATGGGTGAGGCGGCGGCCGCGCAGGATAACCCGGTCAGGGCCGACGAAGTCTTCGTCGAACAGTAACGCCAGGTTCATTCGCCGGCAGGCTCGTCGGCTTCCGGTTCCTCTACTTCGCGTCTCGCCAGGCGGCCAAACAGGATGCCAATCTCGAACAGGATCCACATGGGCACCGCCAGCAGGGTCTGGGAGATGATATCTGGCGGGGTCAGCAGCATGCCGATGATAAAGCAGCCGACCACAACATAGGGGCGCTTCGCAGCCAGGTCATCCGGAGTGGTAGCACCTGTCAGGATCAGCAGCACGGTGGCGATGGGTATCTCGAATGCGACACCGAAGGCGAAGAACATTTTCAGCACAAAATTCAGGTAGCTGCTGATATCGGGCAGTTCAACGATACCTTCCGGGCCGATGGCGGTGAAAAAACCGAACACCAGCGGGAACACCACGTAATAGGCGAAAGCTGCGCCCATGTAAAACAGCAGCACCGAGGTAAATAGTAGCGGGAAGGCCAGCCGCTTCTCATGGGCATAAAGCCCCGGGGCTATAAAGCTCCAGAGCTGGTAGAGAATAATGGGGATGGCGGCGAACACCGACAGTACCAGCGCCAGCTTCAGTGGCGCGAAGAATGGCGAGGTGACGTCGGTTGCGATCATGGTCTGGCCGACCGGCAGCAGCGAACGGATGGGTTCGGACAACCAAAGATACAGCTCGTTGGCGAACGGGTAGATCGCAGCAAAGCAGATAACCACCGCCAGAACCATTTTCAGCAGGCGATTGCGAAGTTCCAGCAAGTGCTCAATCAGAGGCATTTCCTGGTGTTCCGGAGGCATCTGATTACCGTCTGGCTTTGCATTCATGAACGTTTATCCGGCGGACTTTGCGGGGTTTCAGGCTGATCCTTGGTATTCTCGGCGGCGGCCTCCCCGACAGGGGAGGTATCGCCGGATTCCGGTGAAGCAACGCCGGCATCGTGCTGATCAGGTTCACTTGCAGCGTTGGTTGGCTGGCTTCCGGCCACCCGTCGGGTCGCCGGAGCAGGCCTGGGCTTTTTGGTTTCGTTCTCGGGCAGGATCATATGCTCGTATTTTTTGGCTTCATCCAGAGCGCCGCGCACGGTTTTCTGAACGTCGTCCAGACCCACATCCCCCGCCTTGCGGAGTTCTTCACGGAGTTCGTCAGCTTTCAGCTGCCGGTCCAGTTCCGAGGTGAACTGGCTGACCATGCGTCGGGCACCGCCCACCCACCGCCCGGCCGCGCGGGCTGCCGTGGGCAGACGCTCGGGGCCAAGCACTAACAGCGCAATGACGCCACAGATCAGCAGCTCAAGAAAGCCAATATCGAACATTCAGCCTGATCTCAGCTGTGGGACTTGTCCCGGGGCTTTTCTTCAGCCGCCTGTTGCGGCTGCTCGTCGGTTTTGCCTTCCAGGGATTCCTTATCCTCATCCTTGGAGTCGTCGTCGCCCATGGACTTCTTGAAGCCGCGGATGGCGCCACCCAGGTCGCTACCGATGTTGCGCAGTTTCTTGGTTCCGAACAACAGAATAACAATGCCGAGTACGATAAGTAATTGCCAGATGCTGATACCCATTACGGGGTCCTCGTTTTAATGTTTCTGTTCCGTGACATTGTACGTTACCAGAATCCGTTCGCGGAAACCCCCGTTAGGGGTACTCCCGGTCACTTGTTCCGTGACGCTTTTTCTTCGAGTCCTGACAGGTCGAACCGGCTGGCCAGCTCGTCGAGAATGTCCTTGGGGCCGAGTCCGAGACTGGATAGCATTACCAGGCTATGAAACCACAGGTCTGCGGTTTCGTAGACCACATCCCGGGTTTCACCGGAATGTTCTGCGTCCTTGGCCGCCAGCAAGGTTTCCGTGCATTCTTCTCCCACCTTTTCCAGGATCTTGTTCAGACCCTTGGCATGGAGGCTGGCTACATAGGACGTTTCCGGGTCTGCTTCCTTTCGGGCTTCAAGAACCCTGGCCAGGTTTTCCAGTACATCGCTCACTGTCCGTGCTCCTCAGTTGCTGCCGTAAATGGCGTCCGGGTCTTTGATCACCGGGTCAACCCTGACCCACTGGCCGTCTTTCAGGGCCCGGTAAAAGCAGCTGCGTCTGCCAGTATGGCAGGCGATACCACCTTTTTGTTCCACCTTCAGCAGAATCACATCCTCGTCGCAGTCCAGTCGAATCTCCCGGACCACCTGTTCATGGCCGGACGTTTCGCCCTTGCGCCAGAGCTTGCCCCGGGAACGGGACCAGTATACCGCATGGCCTTCTTCGGCTGTCAGTCTGAGAGATTGCCGGTTCATCCACGCCATCATCAGGATGTCACCGGTCTCCGCGTCCTGGGCAATGGCCGGCACCAGGCCTTCTGGTGTCCAACGGACAGCATCCAGCCAGTCAGGGGTCTCGACGTTATCGGAGCAATCTTGCATTTTTGTGAATCCTGAAGTCTTTATTGGTCATCGGCCGCCTCGGAGAACCAGTCCGCCGGCAATAGCGAACAGTGCCCACCCCCAGGCAGGCAGCTCGTCAACCCACTGCCGGGACTCGGGTTGGGTACCGAGCAGCGCTCCGGCAACCAGTATTGCGGCTACAGCGGTTCTGCGCCAGCGTCGCTCGGTACGCTTCTGCTGTTCCCGGAGCAGCTCCAGTGTAGCCCGATTCTGCTGCTCTGTGGGCCCGGAATGTCGGAGTTGCAGAAGCGCGTCGTGCACTAGCTGGGGCATTTCCGGTGACTGTTCGAGCCAGGACGGCAGATGCGACTGGAGTGACTTGATCAGTCCGGACGGGCCAATGCGCTTACGCATCCAGGTTTCGAGGAACGGCTGGGCCGTGCTCCAGAGGTCCAGTTCCGGGTAGAGCTGGCGGCCCAGGCCTTCGACGTTCAGCAGGGTTTTCTGTAGCAGTACCAGCTGGGGCTGCACCTCCATGTTGAACCGTCTTGCGGTCTGGAACAGGCGCAGCAGGAAGTGGCCGAACGAAATGTCTTTCAGGGGCTTCTCGAAAATGGGCTCACAAACGGTACGGATCGCTGCCTCGAATTCGTTAACCCGGGTATCCGGTGGTACCCAACCGGACTGGATGTGCAGCTGCGCCACCTGGCGGTAGTCCCGGCGGAAAAAGGCCAGCAGGTTGCGGGCGAGGTAGCTCTGGTCGTCCGGTGCCAGGGTACCGACGATCCCGAAATCGATGGCGATGTAACGGGGATCGGCGGGATTTGAGACGTCCACGAAAATATTGCCGGGGTGCATGTCGGCGTGGAAGAAGCTGTCCCGGAACACCTGGGTAAAAAAGATCTCGACCCCTTTCTCTGCCAGAACCTTCATATCCGCACCGGCCGCTTTGAGGGCTGCGGTATCGGCGATGGGAATGCCATGAATGCGCTCCATTACCAGCACGGTTTTGCGCGTGTAGTCCCAGTCAATGAACGGAATATAAATCAGTGAGGAATTCTCGAAATTCCGGCGCAGCTGGCTGGCGTTGGCAGCTTCCCGCTGCAGGTCCAGTTCATCGTGAATGGTAGAGTCGTAGTCTTCCACAACCTCCACCGGATGCAGGCGTTTGCCTTCGGACCAGTATTTTTCCAGCAGCCCGGCCATCAGGTACATCAGGGCCAGATCCTGGCGAATGACCTTTTCGATGCCGGGTCGCAATACCTTGACCACTACCTTCTGGCCGTTGCGCAGCGTCGCGGCGTGTACCTGGGCAACGGATGCCGAGGCCATCGGGTCCGGGCTGAATTCGGCAAACAGGTCGGCTACCGGTGCACCCAGGGAGGTTTCGATGATGCCCCGGGCAACGTCACTGGGAAAGGGCGGAACCCGGTCCTGGAGATTTTTCAGGGATTCGGCCATGTCATCCGGCAACAGGTCTCTTCGCGTCGAGAGTATCTGGCCAAACTTGACGAAGACTGGTCCCAGTTCCTCCAGCGCCAGGCGCAGCCGGTCCCCGCGGCTGAGCTTGGGTTGTGGAAACAGGTGCCACGGAGCCAGGAGGAAAAACACCTTCAGGGGGGCGGGCAGCTCCGACAGCGGCAGAAACGTGTCCAGCCGGTAACGGCAAAATACCCAGGCAATTCGAAACAGGCGTTGCAGGCGGGTCACGGGTTCTCCGGTTCGTCAGTGGTGCCGCGGTTTTCCATCAGGTTGAGCCTGGCCTCCAGTCGTTCTGTGCGCAGGCAAAGGTCATCGATGTCCTCGAAGGTGGCTTCCAGTTCCCGTCGCCCTGGCAGGCCGCGGCTTTCCTCGTGCACATACTCTTCGATATTGGTATTGAGAGAGTGAAGTGCCTGCTGGCTCCAGCGGACGGCACCGCGAATGCGCTGGCCGAGAAAATGGGCGGGGACATCGCCGATGTGGCGGGCCATGGCCGCTTCCCAGTCTGGCTCCAGCTGGTTCAGCGCGCGTTGAAGCTGGTGGGCCAGCGCCGTGTCACCGGTGACCTGAAGGCGGCCATCGGCGAAGACGCGGTCGTCACCGGTTGCCAGGGCAGCAAAGGCGAGAGGTTTGCCGGTTATCTCCAGGGCCGGTTGTTGCGCCGGCTGGCTGCCAACCAGGACCCGGTTACCGGCTCGGTCCAGGGTATAGGAGAAGGTAATCGGATCGGTGATGTTGAGCTGCACCGGCCCTGCCAATGCCTTCATCAGTGCCTGGTGTCCGGCCGGATCCAATTCCAGTGCCCGGTTAAGGGCACTTTCCAGGATGGCGGTGATGGCAGAGAGCAGGGTGGGGCCGGGAAACATCAGGGCTTGATTCCCACGTGCAGTGCGACGATGCCGCCGGTCATGTTGTAGTACTTGCAGTTCACCAGGCCGGCTTCTTCCATCATACCCTTCAGGGTTTCCTGGTCTGGATGCATGCGGATGGATTCCGCCAGGTATTTGTAGCTTTCGCTGTCACCGGCAATGAGCTGACCCATCAGCGGAAGTGCGGAGAACGAATAGGTGTCGTAGGCCTTGCTCAGCAGCGGATTGGTGGGCTTGGAAAACTCCAGGATCATCAGCTTGCCGCCCGGTTTGAGAACCCGGGTCATATCTCGCAGGGCCTGATCCTTGTCGGTCACGTTTCGCAGCCCGAACGCGATGGAAACGGCGTTGAAATTGTTGTCCGGGAACGGTAAGTGCTCGGCATCCGCCTGGACATACTCGATGTTGCCGGCGTAGCCGCGGTCTGTCAGCCGGCTGCGGCCGACCTGGAGCATGGAGGCGTTGATGTCGGCCAGCACAACCCTGCCTGATGGCCCCACCAGATCCGAGAATTTCATGGTGAGATCGCCGGTGCCACCGGCAATGTCGAGCACCTGATGGCCTGGCCGTACACCGGAAAGCTCGATGGTGAAGCGTTTCCAGAGACGGTGGATGCCCATGGACATCAGATCATTCATGAGGTCGTACTTGCCAGCCACACTGTGGAAAACCTCTGCCACCTGGCTTGCCTTCTGGCTCTTGGGCACATTGCGGAAGCCAAAGTGGGTGACGTCGTCCTGGCCGTTGCTGTTTCCGGCCTGGCCGGCTGGCGTTTGCTGCTCGCTCATGGGGGATGTCCTGTCAGAATCTGAACCCCGTATTCTAACCGCTGACGGGGTTGCTACAAGGGTGGCGGTGAGTTTAATAGCGCCCTAAACTGTAAATCCGTCCAAATTCAAGAGAAAACCGATTCATGTCCGTTATTGATGTACACCGCCCGCACGCCCTGGATAAAGAACACGCAAGGCAGGCTGCCGAAACCCTGGCACAGGATCTGTCCAGCCAGTTCGACGTGCATTACCAGTGGGAAGGCGACCAACTGAAATTCAAGCGCAGTGGCGTCAAGGGGCACCTGAACATCACCCCGACAGATCTGCATATCCACCTGGAGCTCGGCATGATGCTGCGCCCCTTCAAATCGCGAATCGAGCAGGAAATCCATTCCCAGCTGGATCAGATCATCAAGGTCTGAGGAATAGACTTATTGGGACTGCTACAGGTCGCCCGGCAGGCTGAAAGGCTCAGGGTGACCACTCAATATATTGCGCATCACCTGCTGCTCCCGGGTGACCAGTCGGTCGATCAGTAAATTTACATCATCCATCTTCCTGAACGCCGAGTAGCCCCGGTGCAGAAAGCTATGCAGATCGGTGAGGTCAGCCAATTCCGCCGGCGCGCGACTCATGGACAGCAACCAGCCGAGAGTGCGGTTGCGGACGTAACGGTCGAGCTGCTGGCCGACCTCCGCCACCAGGGTAATCTGTTTTTTCCTCTGATCCAGGCGTTCGCTGGCCCGGTAGGCAGTGCAATAGTGATCGTTGGTAAGCGAATCGGTGGGTATGCCCTGTTGATGGAAAAGCTCTGCCAGCTCCAGATCCAGCTGCTGGGTGATCAGGTTCAGCTCGACCAGGCCGGCAAAGGTGTCCAGCAGGTTATCCGGCAACCACTTCACCATCTTGGGGAATACCCGGTCGATGTTGTCATCCCTGTGGGTCATGCCGGCCGGCGCGTAAAGATCGGTCAGCAGAAACTCCAGGCCGTGGTGGTAACCGGGGTGCTGGTAGAGATCGAGGTGGGTCGCTTTCAGGCGCTCTGCCTGCCAGTCGGCCACCCGGAATGTATTTTCCAGCAACGGATGCGCCGCTTTCAACCGCCGGAAATCGTGATAATCCAGCAACAGCTGCTGCAGCCGGCGAGCGCTTTCAGAGCGTGCTTCGGTAGCGACAAGGCGCTCACGGTACATGGGGGTCGGCTCCACTAAACCTGATCATAGGAGAAGTGGCGTAGTTTAACGGAGCTGATCAGGTCTTGCAGCACGGTCGGGCAGGGCGCTCTACCCCTGGGCGGCCGCCGGCAGGGTTTCAAAACCGGGTACCCATTCCTTGCTGTCGAGGGTAATGAAATGGCTCGGAGCTTCTGTTTCCACGATTCTCATGGTGGTCGGGCTCTGGCGGGCACTGGCCAGCATGGAGGAACGATCGAGAATGCGGTCCACCGCCGGGATCAGGAAGGTGCCGTGGCGGACGTGGTTATAGATGTTGGTATCGGTGCGCGCCATCCAGTCCATGATGTTTTCGATATTGCGAACGATGGTCAAATGGTCCTTGGTGGCAGAGAACAGCTTACTCAGCAGTTGCTTCTTTCGCGGGTTCATCTTGCCGAAGAAGGTCTGGCCGTAGGCCGAAGAAGGCGCGCTGTTGATCAGGCGGATCAGCCATGGCCACATGCCGTGGCTGACGGGTTCCAGCAGCGTGGTAACCAGGGCATGAAGTTTACCCTGGGGCAATACTGGCGCTTCCAGTACTACCTCCATATCTTCAAAAAGCTCCGGCCATTGCTTGATAGCCTCAAGAATCACTGCCCCGCCCCGAGAATGGCCGTGTACCCGAACATTCTGGGTGGTAGGCAGGTTAGACAGGGCCTGGTTCAGAATACAGGCATCGTACTCAATGGTGCCTTCAAGATGCTTGATCGGCACTTCCCAATCCGGGGCCTCCGGCGTAATGCCGTTCACCGGGATATGGTAGTTGCTGCAGGTAAGAAGAATCAGCTCGGTGGTGGGCGCTTCGTAGGCCTGGGTAAAGTAGCAGTGGTTTTCCAGAAAACCATGCACGCCGACAACCGTCTGTTCCGCCTTGCCGCTGTGGTTGCGAACGGAAACAGCGCCTTTGCCAACGCGATAAACCTGCCCCGAAAACATTTCCGAGTAGGCGCTTTCTATCGGTTTTATCAACTTGCGAACATGGCTCGCTTTCATAACTGCTCTCCCCCCAGCACGGCAATGGACCTTTTATTGGAATTTCAGTGTGCTGGTATCCCTTTGTACCCCCGATCGGGTCACCAGGTTATTGGCGCCGGATACCGATTTTACGGTCCCCCAGAGCCAATCAATGACTGATTCGGGTGTTTAATAACCATTGCATTAAGGCTTATAACCAGTATAGGACTGAATAGTTACTCACGTGTAATTTTTTGTAACACCGCAAACCCGCTCCGTCTGTGGAGCCTGCCGGGCTTGTCTGGCACAATGCGGGGTTCGGTTTTTACTTACCATCACCATTCTTCCAGGGACGTTCGGGTTTGAGTCACGAGCAATCGCACCTTCTGCTACCTGCGGATTCGGCCTGGCTGGCCCTGGAGCGCCCGGAAAACCCCATGACCATCACCGTGATGCTGCGGGTTGATGGTCTGACTGCGCCGCGCTTTCGGGATTTTCTCAGGGTTTATTGGATGGCCTGGGAGCGTTTCCGGTACATGCCGGTGAAGCGGTCACCGGCCTGGTGGTGGGAGCCGGACCCGATGTTCGATGTACGGCATCACCTCGATGTGGTGGTGGACCGCTTTACGCCGGCGACTCTCCGGGAGTGGGTGTCGGCCCGGCTGAATCAGCCTCTGCCCATGTACCGCCCGCGTTGGAAATTCTGGCTGGCCCCGAATGCCGAGGGCGGCGCCGTGCTGTTACTGCGCATTCACCATTGCTATGCCGATGGCCTGTCCCTGTTGGGTATTTTTGATCGTCTGTGTCCGCCATCGCCTCAGCAGCATCCTGCTCTTTACGGCGCTCAGGAAACTGCCGAATTGGCCCGCTGGACATCGGCTGCAAAGGCCTGGTTTGGACAATTGATGGCAATGGACCCGTCGTCTGAGGAGCCCAATGCCGGCCTCGGGCCAGATGGCGCCAGCGGGAATCAATGGCAGGACGCGGGCCGATTGCTGGAGCGGGTTGCCCAGAAGAGCCTGAAGCTGGTACACGAATTCTCGGAATTCCTGGTGGAGCCGGAAGATACGGTGACGGATCTGAGACGGCCACTGCTGGGGCGTCGGCACTGTCGCTGGTCTGATCCGGTTCCGCTGGACCGTTTCCGGGCCATAGCCAGAGCCACCAATGCCACCATTAATGACGTGTTGCTCAGCTGCGTGGCAGCAGCGATCCGGACCCGTCTGGGTATTGAAGGCGAAGATCTGGATGAGGCGATTCTCCACGCTGCGGTACCTGTCGATATTCGCGGTCGGCTGCCGGAGGATTTGCAGCCGGCGCCTGGCGCGCTGGGAAACTATTTCGGAACTGTGTTTGTACCTTTGCCGGTGGATGGCGAAAGCCCGTTGGAGCGCCTCTACCGCATCAAGCATGAAACCCGCAGACTCAAGAAGAGCTGGCAACCCGGTATTGCCTGGGGGCTGGCGGCGAGCGCCACGGTTATTCCTGAACCCTGGCGGGAGCCGGTAGCCGATACCTTCTACCGCAAGGCCAGTGCAGTGGTTTCCAACGTGCCTGGTACGGCGGAGACCCGTTACATGGCCGGTTGCCGGATATCCGAGCAGATGTTCTGGGTGCCCCAGGCGGGGAATATCGGCCTGGGCATCAGCATTGTCAGCTACGCGGGTCAGGTGCAGTTCGGCGTCGTCGCCGATGAAGCGGTCATGGCGGATCCCGAGGACTTCCTGAACGATTGCC
Organism: Marinobacter guineae; assembly: GCF_002744735.1. Classification (GTDB taxonomy): domain Bacteria; phylum Pseudomonadota; class Gammaproteobacteria; order Pseudomonadales; family Oleiphilaceae; genus Marinobacter; species Marinobacter guineae. The sequence continues at coordinate 1,299,380 of NZ_KZ319340.1, forward strand.
TGCAGGAGCTGGCGCAGTTTCCCGGAGGTCTTTCCGGCGGTTTTTCCGACAAGTACTAATCCCAAAGTTTCATTTCAGTTGCCTCCCAAATGAGCAGAAAACCTGCTCCCTAGACGCATTTCCCCCTTCTCCCGCATAACCGACCATGGAATTCAGGCGACAGACCAAGCCTGGAGTTGCCGGATAACCCGGAACTCCGATCCCAGATTTCCAAAAACAACCGGGGGAACTATGAAAAACAATAACTTCAGAAAGTCAGGGTTAGCGATTGCCATGGCAGCGGCCATGGGCGCCAGCGCCGGCGCCAGTGCAGCCGTTGAACTGTACAATCAGGATGGCACCAGCTTTTCCGTTGACGGTTACTTCAATGCTTTCTACGTAAACCGTGACGACAAACTGAACGATGTCCGCGATTCACGCATAAAGATGGGCTTTCTACCCAATACCATCGGCTTCAACTTCAGCAAGGACATGGGTGATCTGACCCTCGGCGGACGTTCTTCTTTCTGGACCACCATCAATGACAGCCTGGATTCACCCACAGATACCGCCATTGATGTTCGGCAGTTCTACGCCACCGTGGAAGGCGATTTCGGCCAGGTATTGATCGGTAAGGATTTCGGCCTGTACGCCCGTTCCAATATTTTCCTGGATGAGATTCTGATGGGATTCGGTTCCCCGGGCCTGGCGGGCGGTGTGTCCTTTGGCAACATTCGCGCGGGCTATCCATACCCGACGCCCTCCGCCCAGATCACCTACCGCTCGCCTGATATGAGTGGCCTCAAGGTGGCTGCAGGTGTGCTGGATCCTGCCGATACGGTTACCGGAACAACGGCGGATGAAAATTCCGCACCCAGGTTTGAGTCAGAGGTGACTTACAGCGCCAATCTTAACGACGTGGCGCTAACCGGCTGGGTGAACGGCCGCTACCAGTCTGCCGAAAATGGCACCACCACCGTTGATAGTACCGGCCTTGGCTATGGTGTGAAGGCATCAGTTGCCGGACTCACCCTGGCAGCTTCCGGCTTCACTTCCAAAGGTGATAACCCCGTTCTGATTGGCAACGGTGCTGTAACTGAAGACGATGCCGATGGCTTCCTGGTTCAGGGTTCCTACGCATTCGGCGCCAACCGCATTGTGCTGTCCTACGGTGAAACCGATGCGGAAATCCTGAATCTGGAGACAGAGAGCACAACCATCGGTTTCTTCCATGACGTAAACAGCAACTTCAAGCTGGTTGCCGAGTACAACATGTACGAGGACAACAACCGCACCACCGGCGCAACCACCACAGAGGCGGACACCATCGCCCTGGGCGCCATCGTTATGTTCTAAGCGCCAGCCTGTCTAAGACTAAAGTGCCGGTTTGCCTTTGTGGAAACCGGCAGCGCCGCCAGGCATTGATTCAGGAGGTTGTTTAATCAATGGCTTACGATCATTTCGGCGCGCCTATAAAAAGCACTGAAGTCGCATTGGCTGCGTTTGCGGATGCCGTACAATCGGTGGAAAGTCATCGGTTTACGGAATACGCGGTTATGAAGCCAGCGACGACCCTGCCTGCGGTCCGTGTGGCGAGCTCCAGTGTTCGCGACCCAATGCTGGCCGCCACCAATCTCGCCAGTCAGCTCAACCACGAACACCTCGGTTGCGTGCTGTTTTTCTGTTCCGCGGAATACGATCTTGGCCGTCTTGGCATTGCTCTCGAGCATGCCTTTCAGGGTGTGCGCGTGTGCGGCTGTACATCCGCCGGGGAAATTACGCCGGAGGGCTATGGCCGGGGGTGCATCACCACCATTGGTTTTGATAACCGCTACTTTGCCATCGATTGTGCACTGATCCGGGAGCTGGACCGGTTTACCCTGCAGGACGCTCAAGGCGTGATCGACGGACTCTTGTCCACTTGTCGAGACGCGAAACTGGCGCCGGTCAAGGACAATACCTTTGCGATAACCCTTCTCGACGGGCTTTCCAGCCGTGAAGAACTGGTTCTGGCCACTCTCAATGCTGCGCTGGGCACCATTCCCCAGTTCGGCGGCTCGGCCGGTGACGATGAGCGCCTGGCCAACACCCACGTGTTTTACGACGGCCAGTTCCATACCGGTGCCGCTACCGTGCTGCTGGTGAATACACCCCTGGATTTTCGTGTTTTCTCAACGCACCACATGGTCGAGCGTAGCGAAAAGCTGGTGGTGACGGATGCCTGTCCGGAAAGTCGCACCGTATACGAACTCAACGCTGAGCCTGCCGCCGATGCCTATGCCCGTGCAGTGGGTGTCGATGTCGATGCCCTCGACCGCAAGATCTTCGCCCTCCGACCCATGGGGGTGAAGATTGGCGGGCATTATTTCGTGCGCTCGGTTCAGCGGGTGAATCCGGACAAGAGCCTGACCTTTTACTGCGCGGTGGAAACCGGGATCGTGATGACCGCCATGGAGCCAGAATCCCTGCTGGACAGCGTGCGCACCCAGATTGAAGCCGCCGAACGAGTGGTGGGGCCGCCGCTGGTGACCATTGGCTGCGATTGCTTCCTGCGCCGGCTGGAGGCGGAGTTGACCGGGGAAGTGGAAGCAGTCTCGGAATTCCTGCGGCATCACAAAGTGATTGGCTTCAACACCTATGGCGAGCAGTTTGACGGCATGCACATCAATCAGACGTTTACGGGGGTGGTCATTGGCCAGCCTGATGCCCGTTCCGGACAAGACTGACCCCCCCGCGCGAGACGACCGGGACCGGCGCATTGCCGAGCTTGAGGCCGAAAATGAGCGCCTCAAACGGATCCGGGATGCCTTGATCGTCCGGGTTGAATCCGGTTCAGCCCACAAGCCCGAGCCCTATGCGGCCTTCGAACATTCGGTGGTGCTCGCGGAGCAGGTGCGGGAGCGTACCGAGGCCCTGAATCAGGCCATGGAGGAGCTGAAGGGCAGTAACAAGGCACTGAACCGTGCCCGGGAAGAAGCCGAAACCACCCGCCAACGCCTCAGCGATGCCATCGAAAGCATCGCCGACGGGTTTGTTCTGTTTGATAATCAGCACTGCCTGATCCAGAGCAACAGTCGGTTCCGAAGCTATTGGCGCCAGGCCGGTGTCGAGGTGCCTGAAGCGGGCACAAGCATTAACGAAGTCAAGGAGCAGGCCCTCACGTCCGGTCTGATCGTCGAGGAGCACAGCCATCCGGACTCGGAAGGTGTGGTTTTTCTGCTGTCCAACGGACGCTGGGTGCAGATGACTGAGAGACCCACCCGGGAAGGCGGGCTGGTGGTGCTTTACTCCGACATCACCGACGTAAAGAACAGTGAAATGGCACGGCGGATCAAGGCGCTGGAGGAAAGCGAGCGCTGGATCCGGGTAGTCACCGACCATGTACCGGCACTGATAGCCTACGTCGGCGCCGACATGTCCATCCAGTTCTGCAACAAGGTCTATGAGGCCTGGTACGGCAGAATGGGTGAGTCGCCCCTGGGCAAGCGCCTGGATCATGTGCATACGCCGGAGTTTTATCAGCGTCTTCTGCCCCAGATTCTGGAAGTCATGAACGGCCACAATGTGACCTTTGAATTCGAAGAAGCTGGAGAACAGGGCGAAGTGCGCTACATGCTCCGCTCCTATGTGCCCAACTTCGACGAGCAGGGCGACATCATCGGCTTCTTCGTGCTGATTCGCGATATTACCGATCGCCGCAAGACCGCGCTGGCCCTCGAGCAGGCCTACGATAACCTGGAGCGCCGGGTAAAAGAGCGCACCGCCGCATTGACCGGTCTGAACAACCAGCTGCGCCAGGAGATTACCGAAAGGGCGGCGGTGGAGGCCCGGCTCCGGGACGCCAAGCTGGAAGCGGAGCGGGCCAACCTTTCGAAAACCAAGTTCCTGGCTGCCGTCAGCCATGATCTGTTGCAGCCTCTCAACGCGGCCCGGCTGTTTACCAGTGCGCTGCTGGAACAATCGTTCGGTCCCAAGGCGGAGGGTCTGGTTCGTTCGGTAAGCACATCTCTGGATGACGTGGAGAACCTTCTGGGCACTCTGGTAGACATCTCCAAACTGGATGCCGGCGTCATCAAGCCGGACGTCACCGCCTTTGACTTGCGGGATCTGCTAAACAACATCGCCAGGGAGTTCCGGCAAATGGCTATGGCCGAAGGCCTGCGGCTGGATTTTGTTGCCAGCTCGGCCACCGTGGAGTCCGATTCCCAGCTGTTGGCCCGAATTCTCAGGAATTTTCTGACCAACGCCATTCGGTACACCGGCAATGGCCGGGTTCTGCTGGGCTGCCGCCGACGCCGGGATCATATCCTGCTGCAGGTCTGGGATACCGGCCCGGGTATCCCGGAAGACAAGCTCACCGAGATTTTCCAGGAATTCAAACGCATTCGGCCCGCCGGTTCACAGCCCGACAAGGGGCTCGGACTCGGATTGGCCATCGTCGACAAGATCTCGCGGATGCTCGGCCATGAGGTGACGGTATCATCCACCGAAGGCAAGGGTTCGGTGTTCAGCGTCAAGGTTCCCCTTGGCCGGCTGCAGCCCAGGCGACCGGAACCGGACCAGAACCGCACGGTGTCCTTCGACAGCGGTCTGGGCGGTGCCCGGATCTGGGTGATCGACAATGATCAGTCCATCTGCCAGGGCATGAAAACCCTGCTGGAAGGCTGGGACTGCCGGGTGGTGACAGCGGTGTCGCTGGAAGATCTTGAGCGCCAGCTCGATCCGGCCAGCGCCACGGTGGACCTGATTCTGGCGGACTACCACCTGGACAATGATGAAAACGGCGTGGATGTGGTGGCGGAGATCAACGGCCGTCGTCGGTGCCCGGCGCCAGTGGTGATGATTACCGCCAACTACACCAATGAGCTCAAGCAGCACATTCGTGAGCTTGGGCATGTGTTGATGAATAAACCGGTGAAGCCGCTGAAGTTGCGCAGTGCGCTGAGCCATTTGTTGAGGGGAAGTCTGCCTTAACGGATGTCGGATTAGCCAAAGGCGTAATCCGACAAACAAGCTCTCGGGAAGAATGTTATCGCTTCAGATACTGACTGAAATCCACATCACTGGCCGACAGAATTGCCTGCACCCGGTTATGCACCCCGAGCTTGCGCAGGATGGCAGAGACATGGGCCTTCACCGTGGTCTCGGCAATGTTCAGGTTGTAGGCAATCTGCTTGTTGGATTCACCCTTGGACATGCGCTCCAACACCAGCAACTGCCGGCGGGTGAGCGAGTTCAGCAGTTCCGGGGAGATCGGGTTGTCTTCGTGCCGGCTGCGGCGGTTGCTGCTGCTTTCCTTGCCGGTGCGGATGATATCTGAGGGCAGGTACACATTGCCGTTCAGGATCTGCTGGATAGCTTCAGTCATCTGTGCCCGGGGCGAGGATTTGGTAATGAACCCGCAGGCGCCGTAGGTTATGGCCTGCAACACCACTTGTTTGTCTTCTTCCGCAGACACAATCACCACCGGAATGGTGGGTGCTTCATTACGCAGCGTGATCAGGCCGGTCAGGCCGTGCATGCCGGGCATATTCAGGTCCAGCAGAATCAGGTCCAGATCATCGTTTTCGCGGGTGATTTCGAGGGCACTGTCCAGATCAGCGGTTTCGATGATCTCGCTACCCGCGAAACCGGAAGCGATAACGCTGCTGATGGCTTCCCGGAAAAGCGGATGGTCGTCGGCAATCAGAATCTTGTACGCCGGCTCCATGGATGTTTCAACCTGTGAGTTGTCATTGTCGGGGATGGCTTCCGAATCATGATAACGGTTTTCGGAAGAGAGTGCGGTATCAAGCTCGTCGAACATGGCGGCCTCCTGAGCAGGGAATCGACGGAGTCGATGCCGATCCTCTGGTTATTATTGTGATGATTTCATTACACGCGATCTTGGTCCCGGGTTGAATGCGACCATCGCACCAAAAAACAGGCACCAAAGTACTATTCTTGCCCGGCTGCCAGGTTCGTATCGTGAAGGGATGAATCAACAACCAACAACAAAGCCAGTTCTTCAATCCGTGCCGCCTGCGACCCGTTTTGTTCAAGTGGTCATTGCCGCGTTATTGCTGCTGTTCGTGCTGATCAGTCCCGCTGATGGCGGTGACGGCGACCCCGAAGGGCTGCCAGTGCTGTCCATCAGCGTGCTGCAGTTTGGCACAGCGCACTGGGAGCTGGGTCATATCCTGAACTGGGAGCTGGACCACGAGAACGGCTACCAGCTCGAGCTGAAACTCGTCGCCAATCTCCCGGCCTCGCGACTGGCGGTTACCAGCGGATCGGTGAATGGGGCAGTGGCCGACCTGCTGTGGGCGCAGTCCCGGTTCCAGGCCGGCACCCCCTATCTGTACGTGCCCTTCTCTTCCCAGATCGGCGACATCGTGGTGGCTGAAAACTCTGGCATCGAATCTGTGGCGGACCTGGTCGGCAAACGCATTGGCGTGGCCGGCGGGCCGGACAGCAAGGGCTGGATACTGCTCCTGAAGGTTGCAGCGCGACTGGGAATTAACCTGGCAGAATCCGCCGACGTCCAGTTCGCGGCTCCACCGCTGTTGAGCCAGGCGCTGAAACGGGGCCAGGTGGATGCGATTGTCACATACTGGCATTTTGCCGCCCGCCTGAAGGGAGAAGGCGGCTGGCGCTCCGCGTTCGGAATGGCCGACCTGCTCACCGCCATGGATCTGGACCGGAACCTGCCAATGCTTGGTTATGTTTTTCCGGCGGACTGGGCTGAAAACCATGGCCCGCTGATGGATCGCTTCGCCGCATCCCTGCGGCAGGCGAAAGTGGATCTGGCAAACGAGGAATCCCACTGGCAGAAGTTGCGGCCTCTGATGCGAAGCCCTGCAACGGGTGTGTTCCATGCACTGCGGAAAGGTTTCGTCGCTGGCACGCCCGCGCCTCTCACGGATCAGCGCATCGCCGACCTGCATCGTTTGCTGGCACTTACCGGAGCCGACCCTGAGAACCTGATGCCGGCGGAGCTGTTCTACCGGAGACAACCGTGAACACCCGCTCAGGCCACCCACCAGCATGGAGTCACTGGGTGGTCTTGCCATCGTTTGTCCTGCTCTGGGCATTGATGGCCTGGCTTATCCAGTCGCCACTCCTGCCCACACCCCTGGAGGTGCTCGACACCCTGATCAGGGAATCCGCCTCCGGAGAACTCTGGCACCATCTGGGTGCCACCCTCGGGCGTGTCGTTGTGGCTTTTATTCTTGCCATGCTTCTCGGTACCGCCATTGGCATCACCATGGGCCGCTCACGAACCACCAACGCCCTGTTCGACCCATTGCTGGTGCTGATGCTCAACCTTCCAGCGCTGGTCACAATCATCCTGATGTACGTCTGGTTCGGCCTGGTAGAAGTAGCCGCCGTGATGGCGGTGGTTATCAACAAAGTCCCCAACGTCGCTGTCACCGTCCGGGAAGGGGCTCGCAGCCTGGATTATCGCCTTGAAGAAATGGCCACGGTCTACGACTTCACTCGCTGGCAGCGATTCCGGGAAGTCTGGGTGCCGCAGCTGTTTCCGTACCTGATGGCCGCCACCCGCGGTGGCCTTGCTTTGATCTGGAAAATCGTTCTGGTGGTCGAACTGCTCGGCCGCTCCAGCGGCGTTGGCTTCCAGCTGCACATGGCCTTCCAGGTATTCGATGTCGCCGCCATACTCGCCTACAGCCTGGCGTTTATTGCCGTAGTGCAACTCATTGAACTGGCCGCCCTCCAGCCGCTTGAGCGTATTGCCTCCCGCTGGCGCCAGCCGGAGGCCGCCCATGCTTGAACTCCGAATCGCCGGCCGCGACTTTGGCCAACCTGTGCTTGGGGAGATCTTCGCTACGATTAAGCGTGGGGATCGCATCTGCCTGCTGGGCCCTTCCGGCATCGGCAAGACCACGTTGCTGAATGCCATTGCGGGCCTCGACAAAATGGTGCCGGGCGACGCTGTCATCGGGCGCGACAAGCTCAGGGTGGGTTACCTGTTCCAGGAACACCGGCTGCTGCCCTGGCGAACCCTGAATGCCAACCTCCGTCTGGTCGGTGCCAGTGAGGGGGAGGCAGAAAACCTGCTGAGTCAGGTTGGTCTCTCCGGCTATGGTCAATACCTACCGGATCAGCTTTCTCTTGGAATGGCCCGAAGGGCTGCCCTGGCCCGTTGCCTGGCGGTGAAGCCGGACTTGCTGTTGTTGGACGAGCCTTTTGCATCGCTGGATCCGGTGATGGCCGGCGGGCTGAAAACGCTGATTGCCGGGATCCTGGATTCCCAACCCGATATGGCCATGATCTGTGTTACCCACGATGGTGCCGATGCCGAGATTCTGGCGAACCGCCTCTGGTATCTGGATGGCCGGCCGGCGAGGTTGCAGTGGGATGATGTGGTTGGTGAGCCGGGGTTGATTGACGGGCTTTTGGGGAGGCTTCGTGGGCTGGATTCGGCTGGTTCCTAGTTGGTATTTGGTGATGTTCTCGGGTTTGTCGGATTACGCTTCACTAATCAGACCTGCGAGGCTACGAGGTTGCATCGAGCCTGCGAGGTTTGCACGGAGTTTGGGGCAGTCAGCGGGACAGGCTTCCCAAAAATGTGCGGAGCCATGGATGGCGGAGCCCAAGCGTCACAGGGATGTGCCGAAAGGAGCGTTTTTTGGGAAGCCTGTCCCGCTGACTGCCTTACTCAAAATCAGGCAGGCTTGGTCCCAAGTATCTTGGTACGCTGAGGCCGGAACCCGGCCGTGGCAAGCATCACCAGAACCACGGTTACCCCAGCAGTAATGCCATAGGCTGCCGGGTTCCACTCCAGATACAGGGAGAAGCGGATCGCCTCCACCGCGTGGGTAAACGGATTGAACTGGCACACCCAGTACAACCACGGGCTCGCTTCGTTCATCTTCCACAACGGATACAGCGCAGAGGACATGAAGAACATCGGAAAAATGACAAAGTTCATCACCCCGGCAAAGTTCTCCAGCTGCTTGATCCAGGTGGCAATCAGCAACCCCATGGCCCCCAGCATGAGGCTGGCCAGCACCAGCGCCGGCAGCACCGCGAGATAGCCCCATAATGGCGGCTCCACATCCACCAGCAGTGCCAGCAGCAGGAACACATACACCTGCCCAACCGATACCACCCCCATCGCCAGCAGTTTGGTCACCAGCAAAAAGGGCCGGGGCAGCGGGCTCATCAGCAACACCCGCATGCTGCCCAGCTCCCGGTCGTACACCATGGAAAGCGCTCCCTGCATGCTGTTGAAAAGGATGATCATCCCGCACAGTCCGGGGGCAATATAGGTCTCGTAAGTGATGTAGGTCTGGTAGGGCGGGATGATGGAAATGCCCAGCACCGCCCGGAAGCCGGCGGCGAACACCACCAGCCAGAGCAGAGGCCGAACCAGCGCGCTGGCGAACCGGGTCCGTTGTTGCCAGAAGCGAAGCCATTCCCGGGTCTGGATACCCACAAAACAGTGCCAGTAATGAGCAGGCTTCATATCATCCGGCTCCGGTCAGGGAATGGAAGGTTTCGGCCAGGTCGCGGGTGCCTTCAGCCTGGCAGATATCATGGCCCGCGCCGTCCGCCAGCAGCTTTCCTTCATGCAGGATTAACACCCGATCTTCCTGGCGAACCTCCTCGATGAGGTGCGTGGCCCAGAGCACGGTCAGGCCGTCAGACTCACAAAGCCTGCGCACGTGCTCGTTCAGCCCCCTGCGACTGGCGACATCCAGACCAACGGTCGGTTCGTCCAGCAACAACAGGGAAGGTTCATGGAGCAGGGCCCGGGCAATTTCCACCCGCCGGCGATGGCCACCATTGAGCTGGCGGACAGCATCGTTGGCCCGGTCCAGTAACCCGAAACGTTCAAGCTCCCGATCGCCGCGGGCGCGGGCTTCCTTGCGGGACAGGCCGTGCAGGGCTGCGTGATACTGTAGGTTCTGGCGAACCGTCAGATCCAGATCCAGTGCATTCTGCTGGAACACCACACCGATCTTGCGCATTGCCTCGGCCGGCTGTTTTTTCAGGGACTGGCCGGCCAGCAGGATATCCCCCTGCTGCAACGCCAATAGTCGGGTCAGAAGACCGAACAGGGTAGACTTGCCTGCGCCATTGGGCCCGAGCAGAGCGTGGAAACGGCCCGAGGTCAGCGCGAAGCTGACCTCCTTGAGCACAGGCTTGTCGCCGTAGCGAAAGCTGAGGTTATTGGCTTCTATGGTCATGAAGTAGTCATGAAGTCGGATCGATAACCACGCCCCAGGGATAGCGGCCTACCTTGATGGATTTGATCACCTTCATGTCCTCCACATCGATCACGGAAACGTCACCCGAGACACCGTTGGTGGTGTAAAGGTGCTTCTCGTCCTTGTCCAGGTCCAGCTGCCACACCCGGCTTCCCACCAGCAGGTAGTCCAGTACTTCATAGGTATTGGCATCCACCACGGCCACATGGTTCGAGGGGCCGAGGGCCACGAAGGCGTATTTGCCATCTGAGGTCAGCTCGATGCCCACCGGCTGCACCCGGTCCTGATTGACCCCGGGCACCTTGAAGGATAGCTCATGGATCTGCTTGAGGTTGTCCACATCAATAATATGTACGGTACCGCCGATCTCTGCCGAGGCCCAGGCGATCTTGCTGTCCTTGCTGAATTCCACATGGCGAGGGCGTTGACCCACCACAATGTTCTTCTCGATCTCGAAGGTCTCGGTGTTGATCCAGTGCAGCATGCTGGTGGTTTCGGAGGTGTTGACCGCCCACTTACCGTCCGGGCTGACAGCCATGCCTTCCGGTTCGATACCCACGTCAATCTGGGCGAGAACGTCCTTATTGGACACGTCCACCACAGTCACGATGGCGTCGTCCTCGTTGGCAATGTACAGGTGCTTATTGTTCGGGTGCAGGGAGAACTGTTCAGGGTCCTCACCCGAGGGCAGGGTATCAATGATCTTGCGGGTGGCGAGGTCGAGTACCTGCACCGTGTCGTCGTCGCTGGCGCAGATGTAAAGCTTGGTGTAATCCTTGGATAAAAGGATACCCCGAGGGCGGGCGCCAACATCAATGGTGTCGACCACTTCCCGGGTCTCGGTGTCGATGATTGAAAGCGTGTTGTCTTTCTCATTGGACACGTAGGCCAGGCTCGCCAGCGCTGGGGTCGAGAGGCCGATCATGGCGGCCAGGGCGGTCTGTTTGTACACGGATTTCATGGTGTAACTCCTTCTTGTTTTAAAAGGGATGCCGCCAATACGGTCAGCCGTTGATTCGACACTCACTCTCCGGCTTGTCGAAGCCGAGAGTGTCCATGGTGGTGATCGGGTGCAGGAAGCTCTCGAATGGCGCTCGCGCCACCAGCCCGCGGGGGTGCACCAACGGAATTGGCTGCCGGAGCTGGCCATTCCAGTCCCGATAGGTGAGTTTCCGGCCTTTGAATGCCGCTAGCTGGAACTTGTCGCTGAACAGGAAGCTTCGAATCTCGCCCGGATTTGCGTTGCCGATTGCTGTTACCGCCGTGCCGATTGAGCGAATAGCAGCCCAGGCGGCGTAGTCCTCGCTGTTCATGTCGCGGCTAGCCAGTTCCCGGAACCGGCTCTGCAGTTGTGCGGCGCCCCAGCTTTCCACCACCCGATGCCAGGCAACGGGCACCATGCCCTGGGTACCAACCACCGGCCTTGGCAACCAGGTGTTGAACGGAACGTATTCCCCGAAATCGCCCCGCACATCGGCCACCACCACGGCATCGTAGTCATCGGCCCGGGTAAACAGGGGCAGCTCCTGGGAGGCGGTGCGACGAAGGTCGGCGTCAAAGGTCCAGGGCTTGTCTTCGACAATCTCCAGACCAAAGCGTTTGGCGGAGCGACGGAAGGCGTTCGCCCAGCCTCTGTCGGCCTCGGTTGGCCCGGTAATCAGGAATACTTCCTTCCAGCGCCGCTGGCTCAGCCACTGGCCCAGGGCGTCGGTGAGCATGGAATAGCTTGGAATGGTGTGCAGCAAGTTGGTGTGGCAGTGACCGGTACGCAGGGCGTCGTCCTTGGCGCCGACATTAAAGAGTAGGGTGTTGTCGCCGGACTTGTTGATCATGGCTTTCAGGGTCTGAGCCGGCGCGTTCACGACAAATAATTCGGTGCCTTTCTGGCGCATGGCCTCAAAGGCTGCAACGGCGGCCGCCTCAGAGCCTGCTACCTCACTCTGCAGTGAATAGGTCTGGCCCAGAAACTTGCCGGTGGTGTTGTTATCACCGATGGCCAGTTCGGCGCCGCGCAGGCCGGCGTTTTCCGGTTCCGGAATTACGTTGGAAAGAACCGGCCCCTGGTCCGGAATCCACTGCAGGTAGCCGATCCGCACGTCCAGAGATTCGGCCTGGATCGGGGCTGCGGCAACCATCGTGATAAGAGTTGCGGCCGCTGTCCGGGATAGCCGGGAAAGCCGAGATAGCAACGACATGGAATTCTCCGCTTTGTTGTTGTGGTTTCAGCTTAGAGAACGGTAAAAGCTCCGGGAATATTCAGAAAGTAGGAATCAGCCAGTACCAAAGGATGAGATTTCTGCTCCGGGACCTCCCATCTACTACCAAGGAACTAAGCCAAAACCCCCAAAGTGGCATTCGGAATGGAGGCGGGGATTCCTAGACTGGAGATCAGCAAGTTGGCACCTGACAAATCCAATAGCCAACCACGGGGAATCCAAACAAAAAGAGGTAGCACCAATGGCAACGTCCTTTTCACTCAAAGCAATTGTTGCTTCAGCAATGCTTGGCTTGGCGGGCTTCGCTTTCGCGCACGGCAACGTCACACCACAGGAAGTGGATACGGGCAATCTGCCAAAGCTTGGCGATGAGGTCCTTATCGAGAATCCTTTCCGGGAAGGTAACGAATACGGCGAGTTCAACGCCCAGGCCGTTGAGATCGGAGAGAGCGCCTACGCAGGCAACTGTGCCGGCTGCCACGGCATCCGGGCCATGTCTGGCGGTTTGACACCGGATCTGAGGGAACTGACGGAATGGGATGACGAGTACTACATTGGCCGCGTTCGCAATGGTACCGACCGGGGCATGCCGTCCTGGAAAAAGACCCTGGACCAGAACGCAATGTGGGCGATCCGTACCTATGTGGAATCACTGCCCAAGCCGGAGTAATGCAGCAACCCGATACGGTTTTAACGCCTGAATCCGGGCCGGCCCTGTGCCGGCCTGTCGTCGTTGGGAGAAAACAATGAAAACACTGTCTCGAATTCTTGCCTTGCTGTTGCTTGCCCAGACCGTCCTGGCCCAGGGGATCGACGACGGAGACCCGCTCCTGAACCGGCCCGCGGAACGGACCTACGACATTATCCTTGAGTCCGGGTACCTGAAAGTGGGGGTTTACGAGAATTTCCCCCCTTACTCCTATGAAGTCGATGGCGAACCAAGAGGGATCGATGTTGAGCTCGGGCGCCGAATTGCCGAGGAAATGGGCGTGGACTTCATCGTCCACTGGATTACGCCGGATGAGAATCTGGGGGATGATCTGCGCAATAATGTCTGGAAGGGCCATTACCTGGCAAAGCGCCGGCTGGCGGACGTGATGTTGCGGGTCCCCTACGACAAAACCTATGCCTACATGCAGGATTCCACCGGGGAGTACATCAACGAGCAGGTGGTGCTGTTCGGCCCCTATCAGCAGGAAACCTGGCAGGTTGCCTACAATCCGGAAAAGCTGGACTCGGTAGAAACGGTCGCTGTCTTTCAGTACCACCCCATCGGCGTGGAGATCGATACCCTGCCGGATTTCTATCTCACCTCCGGACTGGGTGGCCGAATGCGTGAGCAAGTGCAGCATTATCCGAACGTGCGAGAGGCTTTCCAGGCCATGCGTGAGGGCGAGGTCAGTGCCGTGATGGGCATGCGGGCGGAAATCGATCATGAGCTGGCCAAGCCCGGGAACGCAGATTTCAAGGCCGCGAGCAACGGCTTTCCCGGTATTGGCAAACAGGTGTGGGATGTGGGTATGGCCATCAAGCACACCCACCGGCAGTTGGGGTATGCCCTGGAAGCCATCGTCGACAAGCTGGTCAAGAGTGGCGAGCTGAACGAGCTGTTTGCCAGCGAGGAACTGCGCTACAGCGTGCCCGACTACTACCGGGAGTTCCTGGATCAGCAGGCCATTGCCCGGGCCGAAGGTGAACTCTGATCCTGCCGCCCGCCAACCCCGGCGGGCGCTTTCTTTCAGGTAGTACGACCAAGTGATGAGAAAACCTGTTCCGGGGGGTAATTGTTGGTTTTCCCGCCAAGGCGAAGAATCGTACCAGAGGCGGGAAAAGTTCCCGGTTCGCCAAGAAACGGAAACAAGAGAACCGAAAACAAGAGAATTGGAGAGCGCAACCATGAGATCGAACAAGTTCGGGATTCGCATTGCTGCCAGCACCCTGGCGCTGGCGGTATCGTACGGGGCCTATGCGGTCACCGACGAAGACATCATGAATGATCACAAAACGCCGGGCGATATTGTCAGTTACGGCATGGGCACCCAGGGCCAGCGCTTCAGCACCCTGGAAGACCTGAACACCAACAACATCCAGTACCTGCAGCCGGCTTGGGCATTCTCGTTTGGCAGCGAAAAAATGCGCGGCCAGGAATCGCAGCCGATGATCAAAGACGGCGTGATGTACGTCACCGCCTCCTATTCCCGTGTCTACGCCATCGACGCCAGGACCGGCGAGGAGATCTGGCAGTACGACGCCCGCCTGCCAGACGGCATCATGCCCTGCTGTGACGTGGTCAACCGGGGTGTTGCCCTGTACGACGACAAGGTCATTTTCGGTACCCTCGACGCCAAACTTGTCGCCCTGAACAAAGACACCGGCAAGCCGATGTGGATCAAGAAGGTTGCGGATTACCAAGCCGGATACGCCATCACCGCGGCGCCCATCGTGGTAAAAGGCAAACTGATCACCGGTGTTTCCGGGGGTGAGTTCGGAATTGTCGGCAAGGTGGAAGCCTATGACCCGAATACCGGTGATTTACTGTGGACCCGTCCGACCGTTGAAGGTCACATGGGCTATGTCTACAAGGATGGCAAGGCGATCGAAAACGGCATTTCCGGCGGCAAGGCCGGCGTAACCTGGCCTGGCGACATGTGGAAAAACGGCGGCGCAGCCACCTGGCTGGGTGGCACCTACGATCCGGACACCGACTCCCTGTTCTTCGGTACTGGTAACCCGGCGCCCTGGAACTCTCACCTGCGCCCCGGAGACAACCTGTTTTCGTCTTCCCGTCTGGCGATTGATCCGGACGATGGCAGCATCAAGTGGCACTTCCAGACCACGCCCCACGACGGCTGGGACTATGATGGTGTCAATGAGCTGATCTCCTTTGACTACCAGGACAACGGCAAGACCGTGAAGGCGGCGGCAACCGCAGATCGCAACGGGTTCTTCTACGTGTTGAACCGTGAGAACGGCGACTTCATCCGTGGCTTCCCGTTTGTCGACAAGATCACCTGGGCCAAGGGCCTGGACCCGGAGACCGGTCGCCCGATCTTCGCCGAGGGTGGTCGCCCGGGTGATCCCACCGTCACCGAGGGTACCAAAGGCGAGCCCGTGCTCGCGCAGCCTGCGTTTCTGGGTGGCAAGAACTGGATGCCCATGGCCTACAGTCAGGATACCGGCCTGTTCTATGTGCCTTCCAACGAGTGGTCCATGGACATCTGGAACGAGCCTGTCTCCTACAAGAAAGGCGCGGCCTTCCTCGGAGCCGGCTTCACCATCAAGCCAGCTAACGATGACTACATCGGCGTTCTGCGCGCCATGGATCCGAAAACCGGTAAAGAGGTCTGGCGTTACGAGAACACGGCGCCGCTGTGGGGTGGTGTAATGACCACCGCGGGCAACCTGGTTTTCACCGGTACGCCGGAAGGCTACCTGAAGGCCTTTGATGCCAAGACTGGCGAGGAAGTGTACAAGTTCAACACTGGTTCCGGTGTGGTTGGTACCCCGGTTACCTGGACCATGGACGGCGAGCAGTATGTCTCCGTGGCCTCCGGCTGGGGTGGTGCGGTTCCTCTCTGGGGTGGTGAAGTCGCCAAGGTGGTGAAGGACTTCAACCAGGGCGGTATGGTCTGGACCTTCAAACTGCCGAAGGACCGCGTTGCCAGCAACTGATTTCTGAAAGCGCCGGTGTTGTGCCGGTCTGAAAGGGGCTGCCTGCGGGCGGCCCCTTTTCTTTTTCAGGCGCCTTTTATCAGACGCTCAGGCGGCCTGATGCCGCGCGGTTTCACTCACGGATTCATTGATGTCATCGAACAGTTTTCGGTCGGTCTGCCCGATCGGAAGATCATAGGTAATGGTGGCACCAAACGCCTGGGGGTCGTGGGGGTCGTTGCGAACCTTGTCGAACACCAGCAGGCGGGTCCCCAGATAAAAACCTTCCTGAAGATCGTGGGTGACCATGAAAATGGTGGTGCCGGTTTCCTGCCACAACCTCAGCAGCAGGTCGTGCATGTCGCCGCGAATGCCGGGGTCCAGTGCACCGAAAGGCTCATCCAGCAACAGCACCCGAGGGCGCATGATCAGGGACTGGGCAATGGCCAGCCGCTGCTGCATGCCGCCAGAGAGTTGGTGGGGCCATTTGTTCGCCGAGGGAGTCAGGCCTACCGATTCCAGCATGGCATCCACTTTCTCCAGTGCTTCCCTGCGGGCAGTGCCAAAAAGCTTGCCCAGCCAGGGCTTCTGTTCCAGCTCCAGACCCAACAGCACATTCTGGCGAACGGTCAGGTGCGGGAACACCGAGTAGCGCTGGAACACAATACCCCGGTTGCGGTCCGGCTCACCCGGAAAGGCTTCCCCCTCCAGCAGCAGCTCGCCGCGGGTTGATGTTTCCTGGCCCAGCAGCATTTTCAGGAAGGTGGACTTGCCACAGCCGGAAGCGCCCACCAGGGTACAGAATTCCCCCTGTTTCACGCTCAGATTCAGGTTTTCCAGCACCACCTGATCGCCATATTGCTTCCAGAGATTCTTGACGGTAATAAAGCTCATCAGTGGCCTCCTGCGTTGTACCACGGGAACAGCCTGCGATTGGTCAAACGCAGACACTGATCAATAACAATGGCGAGAACAGTGATCCAGATGACATAGGGCAGGATCACATCCATGGCCAGATAGCGGCGCACCAGGAAGATGCGATAACCCAGACCCTCGGTGGACGCAATCGCCTCTGCCGCGATCAGGAACAGCCAGGCCGGGCCAAGACTGAGACGCACGGCATCTATCAGGCGGGGCAATACCTGGGGCAGGGCCATGCGGGTGATCACCTGCCAGGAGTTGGCGCCCAGAGTCTGGATCTTGATCAACTGTTCGCCCGGAAGCTCCCGGACCCGCTGGGCCACATCCCGCATCATGATCGGCGCCGTACCAATGACGATCAGCATGACCTTGGAGAGCTCTCCCAGGCCGAACACGATAAACAGGATGGGTAGTATTGCCAGGGGCGGAACCATGGAAAGGGCCGAGACCAGAGGCGCGAGGTTGGATCGCACCAGGGGCAGAACCCCGTTGAGAAGACCCACCACCAATGCCAGCAAAGCGGCAATGCCAATGCCAAGCCCCAGTCGTTCAAGGCTGGCGGTGGTGTCCTGCCACATCAGGTAATCGCCGCTGCGGCGGTCCGGTTCGAAGGCTATCCGGTCAATCGCAGCCGTCATCTGTTCCAGGCCGGGCAGCAGTTTGTCGTTAGGGTTTTCCGCCAGGCGCTCCTGGGAGGCCAGGCTGTAGACCAGCATAATCAGCAGAAAGGGCAGCAGGCCCAGCAGGGTGGCCGAGACCCGCCCGGGATGGCGGTTGATCAGTCGCATAGGTTGTCTCCTCTGGTCACACAACACGGCAAGGTGATCGCGGGCAACAACATCCCTTGCGATTCGGTCTCCCGGGCTTTTATCCCGCCGTGTAACCTCCCAGAGGTCGGTAACTCTCGGACCAGCCATCCGGGGTTGTTGCCTGCCCGGACCGGAACCCTAGTCACCCATTGTGTCCGTTGTGTTCGCCGCTCGGTTTGCGGTGTTGCTGTGAACGGATCGGGGTTATCAAAACCGTCTGTTCCTGCATTGCAGATGGTGTGCCAGCTTCGTAAAACCGGCCTGATCGGTGCGAGGCGGCGGATTTTGGGTGGCATCGGATCAGATGTTTGCACCGCAACGGTGCGCTGCCCTGGGCGATGCACTGTCATGGCCCTCTCTGATCCAGAAGTGAGTCAGCTGCCGCAAGGATCTGACGATGGCTCGGTGCGTCGCGCCCGGCACCACCGGCGATGTGCCCCCATTCAGAATTCAGGTCTTCAAGCGCGGCGCCCGGCATCCGCCCGGCATCCCCGGCAGCATCTTCTCTGGTGAAGTATAGATCCGTGGTGCTGGGCATGACCCGCGTGGGCATGGTGATTGCGGCGAGGGCTGAGTTGTAGTCGCCCTGAAAAGCCGGGTTGTCACTGATATCCCCCCGTTGCCAGGTGTTCAGCACGGTCAGCAGGTTGTTGGCGTCCTGGGCCAGATGGTCCTGCTCCCAGAATTGCAGCAGGGCCTCAACGGAATCGAACCCCAGCTCCCGCCAGCGCGCCCGGCGGAAGAAGGCCTGGGAATAGGCCCAGCCAGCGTACACCCGGCCAAAGGCACGAAGCCCGCGCTCCGGCGGACTCGGGTAGTGGCCGTCCCGAAAGTTCTGATCACAGGTCAGGGCGGCTTTGACGCCCTCCAGAAATACCTGGTTGTGAGGGTAACAGCGTGCAGTGCAGCAGGTCGCCAGCACCGCTCGCACCTGATCCGAAAACAGACAACCCCACTGCAGGGCCTGCATACCGCCCATGGACCAGCCCATCACCAGGGCAATGCTGGCGCCACCAAATACCTCGTCCACCAGTCGTTTCTGCAGCATCACATTGTCGTAAAGGCTCACGGCGGGAAAATTCGGGCCAGCCTGTTCCCCAGGGGTGTTTGACGGCGATGAGGATTCCCCGGCGCCAAGCAGGGACGGGATCACGATGCAGTACTGATCGGGATCAAGAGGGCTGTGGCGGCCCACCCAGGGATGGTTACCGGCCGCTGCACCACCGTAGTACGTGGGCAGCAGGATCAGGTTGTCTTTTGGTGCATTCAGTTGCCCGATCTGGTGGTAGTGAAGGCGCGCTGAGCGCAGGGTGTCTCCGCTGGAAAGGGCGAGATCTCCTGCAACATAATTCTCTTTAACCCATTGGAATTCTGTCATTTTGTCCTCTCCTTCAGGCCATGGTTTGGCCCATGGGACCAGGTCTTTGTTTCCTTTTACATACACACTGGCATGTAAGTTGAATGACTGAAGCTTAGAAAGAAACGTGCCAGAACATAAACCGACTGCCCGCTTACCCGGGCTGCAGAGAGGAAACACCATGACTGACCTGACCACTACCCAGGCCCTCAAGAAGAAGCTCGCGGATGCGGGCGTTAAATACGCCATTGCCAGTTACGTGGATATCCATGGCATCACCAAGGGCAAGTTTGTGCCCGTGGCCCACCTTGGCCAGATGATGGAGGGTTCTGAGCTTTATACTGGGGCGGCCCTTGATGGTGTGCCCCAGGATATTTCCGATGACGAAGTGGCTGCCATGCCAGACGCCGACGGCCTGGCCATCTGCCCCTGGAACCGCCAGGTGGCCTGGTTTCCCGGTAACCTTTACCTTAATGGCAAGCCGTTTGAGGCTTGCTCCCGTAACATTTTCCGTCGTCAGCTGAGTGCCGCGGCCGACATGGGCTACCGCTTCAATCTGGGCATCGAAACCGAATTCTTCCTGTTCCGGGACACCGAGGATGGCGGCTTTGCCCCGCTGAGTGACCGCGATACCCTCGGCAAGCCCTGCTATGACCCCCGTACCCTTATGGACAACCTGCCGATCATGGACGAACTGGTGGATGCCATGAACGAACTGGGCTGGGATGTGTATTCCTTCGACCATGAGGATGCCAATGGCCAGTTCGAAACCGACTTCAAATACGCCGATGGCCTGACCATGGCGGACCGCCTGGTGTTCTTCCGCATGATGGCCAACGAAATTGCCCGCAAACACGGCACCTTCGCCAGCTTCATGCCCAAGCCCTTCGCCGATCGCACCGGCAGCGGCGCCCACTACAATATGTCCCTGGCCGACCTGAAAACCGGCGAGAACCTGTTCGAGCCCAGGGGTGACGACCTGCACCAGTGCGGTATCAGCAAGATCGCCTACCACTTCATCGCCGGCGTGCTGAAACACGGCGCCGCCATCAGTGCCGTGATCGCCCCAACCGTAAACAGCTACAAGCGCCTGGTGCGCCAGGGCAGCATGTCCGGTTCCACCTGGGCGCCTGTATTCATGTGCTACGGCTCCAACAACCGCACCAACATGATCCGCATACCCGGCATGGGCGGCCGTATTGAATGCCGTGCAGCGGATATCGCTTGCAACCCCTACCTAGGCAGCGCCCTGATCCTGGCCGCTGGCCTGGAAGGCATCCGCGAAGGCCTCGACGCCGGCGCGCCCCATCACGAGAACATGTACAACTACAGCGACGCCGAAATCGCCGAGCAGGGCATCGAATACCTGCCCCGAAATCTGGGTGAAGCCGTGGAGGCCTTCGAGGCAGACCCGCTGGCAAAAGAAGTCTTCGGCGAAGCCATGTTCACCAGCTTCGTGGAGTACAAGAAAGGGGAGTGGGAGAGTTACCAGAACCACGTATCGTCCTGGGAGGTCGACCGCTACCTGAAAATGTTCTGAGCCGGGGAACAGCAAGAAACGGATGGCAGCACCCGGTGGATCACGGCATAGTGTGGGCGAGTGGATAGACGGATGAACAGGACCCGAGCCATGCCGAGATCACATTACCGCCCGCTGCCAACAGCTGCCACGGAACCCGAAGCGGTCTCCCCGGTTTCAGACCGGATGGTGGCCGTTGCCCGCTATATCGAAGCCCGGCCGGATGAGTCCCTTCGGCTGGCGGATCTCGCCGCTGTCGCCGGCCTCTCGGCTTCCCGTCTGCAACGGGCGTTCAAGGCAACCTTTGGGGTATCCCCGAAGGCCTATCAGGACGCATTACGCTTGAAACATTTCAAGCAAGCCTTGAGAACGGGTCAAACCGTCACCGATGCCATCTACGATGCCGGTTTTGGCTCCTCAAGCCGGGTATACGGAAAGCCGGAACGACAGGTTGGTATGGCTCCAACCCGTTATCAAAAAGGCGGAGAAGGCGAGAGCATTGCCTATGCCTGCCGGGAAACCGCCCTTGGCCTGTTGATGATGGCCGCCACCGAAAACGGCGTGTGTTTCGCGGAATTCGGTGATGATGAAGAGTCATTGTGCGAGCAGCTGAAAAAGGAATTCCCGAAAGCACGGCTCTTCGCGTCCAAGGCCAGTGAATCCCCGGAACTGGACGCCTGGATGACCGCGCTCGATGATCACCTCCGCCATAACAAACCCCGCCCGAACGTGCCGCTGGACATCCGTGGAACCACTTTCCAGACCCGGGTCTGGAAACTGTTGCTGAGCGTCAGGGAAGGAGAGGTGCTGAGCTACTCAGAGCTGGCCCGCCGCCTTGGCGAACCCAAAGCTGTGAGAGCTGTAGCCTCCGCCTGCGGCCGAAACCGCATCGCGGTATTGATACCCTGCCACCGGGTGCTAAGAAGCGACGGTTCGCTCGGTGGCTATCGCTGGGGCCTGGACCGAAAACAGCGATTACTCGCCAGGGAAGGTTCAGTCCCGTCCCAGTAGAACCCAGAACTGCCGCCGGAAAAACGCTGTTTCCTGTTTCAACGAAAACAGTTTCGGTGAAAACAGCCAGGTCTGGGTAATGCCCATCAGGTAGGTGTAACTCAGCAAACCAAGATCCTCTGGATCTTCCTTCGTACTGATCAGCTCACGTTCCACAGCCTGGCCGACCAGATCCCGGAACAACCCGATAATAGACTTCGTCAGCGCCCGCTCCCGTTTGAGCGTCCGGCTCATGCCGTCGGTCAGTTCGGTTTTGTTCAATAGAATCTCAAAAGACTGCCGGTATTTCCTGTCATTGGCCAGCAAACCCAGCCATCGTTCAATGAAATGATCCATGGCCTCAACCGGTGTTTCACGCATCGACGCGCATTCGGCGACCAGAGCCACCAGCGGTTCCTGGGAGTAGGCCAATACCGCTTCGTACAAGTCATCCTTGTTTTCAAAGTGCCAGTAAATCGGCCCGCGACTGCAACCAGCTTCTTTGGCAATTCGACTCAGGGTCGTAAGAGAGTAACCGTCACGGCTGAAGAGCTTTAGCGCAGCCTCTAATACCGTCTGGCGGGTTCTCTCAGCATCTTCCTTGGTGCGACGCATAAATGGTTTTTCTCGACGGCTAACTGTGCAGTTGGCAGGTTGGTGTGGGGAGGCCTTGCCAAAACTGTGCGGAGCCATGGATGGCGGAGCCCAAGCGCCCCATGGATGGGCCGAAGGAGCGTGTTTTGGCAAGGCCTCCCCACACCAACCCACCCCCAAAGCCACTAAAAAAAGGCACGAACATCGTGCCCTTCGGTAGCCAATCAGGCAAGCAAAGATAGAATCAGAGCTCGCCGTCGACAGCCATCACCATGTAGTCATCATTAAACCGCAGTTTCACGTTGGCCTCATCACCCATGATGGAGCCATCCGGAAACTCGATGCCAACGAAATCCGGGCTCATGGCACCCTGGCCAAGCAGACCCTTGTCGAAGGAGAACTGGCGAACGCTGTCCATGGCTTCCCGGGCTTCCTCGCTATTAATGAAGTCCACCGACATCTGCGGCTCCCAGAACATCTTCATACCCGCAAGCTGGGCCTCATACCCGGACTGATCCGTACCGGACAGTTCGCCAAGGAAGGCCCGGGCTTCCTGACCTTCCTCGGAATCGGATGCCAGGATGCTCATGGTTTCATACCAGGCGCCGACCAATGCTTTGCCCAGCTTCGGATTGTCGGCGAGGGTCTCGGTGTTCACCAGAGTAAGGTCCTTGATATGGCCCGGAATCTGACTGGAATCAAACAACTTGGTGGCGCCTGGATAGGTTTCCACTTCGGCCAGCAACGGGTTCCAGGTCGCCACGTGACGAACGCCGTCGGTCTGGAATGCAGCGACCAGATCGGCATCTGAAATGTTCACCACATCCAGATCCCGCTCGGACAAGCCAACGCTTTCCAGAGCCCGTGCCAGCAGGTAATGAGAAACTGACAGCTCCACCAGGTGTACGGTTCCGCCTTCCAGTCCTGCGATGGTATCGGCGTCCTTAGACACCAGGCCGTCGTTGCCGTTGGAGTAGTCACCC
This sequence comes from Marinobacter guineae, assembly GCF_002744735.1. Lineage (GTDB taxonomy): Bacteria > Pseudomonadota > Gammaproteobacteria > Pseudomonadales > Oleiphilaceae > Marinobacter > Marinobacter guineae. The sequence continues at coordinate 1,322,616 of NZ_KZ319340.1, forward strand.
ACGATCAGGGCGGTGGTATCAATGCCTGACGCAGCGGGAATGGAGAGACCGTCCATGCTGGTGGCCACCACGCCATCAAACTGGCCGGCGGTGAACTGGTTGATGGATTCGATGTAGTCGTTCACCTGCACGATATCCACCTCGATATCGTACTTCTGCGCCCACTTCTTCATGATTCCGTAGTCCTCGGCATACTGCCAGGGCACCCAGCCGGCGTAGATGGTCCAGGCGATGCTGAAGGAATCCTTTTCCTCGGCGAGGGCGCCCATGGACAGGGAGGCGGTCAGCAGGCCGGCCGCCAGACGTTTGTTCAGGTCAGATGTTTTCATGGTGTCTCTCCTCGGGCCATGCCCGTGTTGGTCGATCTGGTTTTTTAAAGTTGGGATTTGACGTCGGTTTTGATATCAGGATTGTTGGCATTCATTGGCTGATCTCTTCCACGATCACCACCGGGGTGCCCGGTGAAACCGCCTGGCCTGCTTCCCGGCGCACGTCAACGACACGACCGGCGACCGGGCTCAGCAATTCAATTTCCATCTTCATGGACTCGATCACCGCTACCGGCCGCTGGGCTTCGATGGTGTCGCCGGGTTTGACCAGGCATTCCCACAGGTTGCCGGCCACATGGCTTTCCACCGCGTGCTGGCCCGCCGGCAGGTTGGCGATGTCGTCCTCGCCGGTGTCTTCGATGGGCGCTTCGGAACTGAAGTTGATCTGCCCGGATTCGATCCAGCGCTGCAGTTCCTCATCGAAGGCCTGTTTGCGCTTGTTGGTGAAGGTCTGGATCCCGTCGGTGTTGTCGGCAAGAAACTGTTCGTAGTCCTTCAGATTGAAGCGGGTTTCCTCAACGCGGATCGGGTAATCGCCGTTGGGAAAGTCCCGGCGGATCTGTTGCAGTTCTTCGGCGCTGACCTCGTAGAAGCGCACCTGATCGAAGAACCTCAGCAGCCAGGGCTTGCCTTCCTCGAAGAAGTCGGTGGTGCGGTAGCGATTCCACATCTGCAGGGTACGGCCGACAAACTGGTAACCCCCGGGGCCTTCCATGCCGTAGATGCACAGGTAGGCGCCGCCAATGCCCACGGAGTTTTCCGCGGTCCAGGTGCGGGCCGGGTTGTATTTGGTGGTCACCAGTCGATGACGAGGGTCCAGCGGTGTGGCTACCGGAGCGCCCAGATACACGTCGCCCAGGCCCATCACCAGATAGCTCGCCTCGAAGAGTGTCTTTTTCACCTCGTCGATGCTGTCCAGCCCGTTGATGCGGCGGATGAATTCCAGGTTGCTCGGGCACCAGGGGGCGTCCTTGCGCACCGACTGCATGTATTTGGCGATGGCGGTCTGGCAGGCTTCGTCGTCCCAGGACAGGGGCAGGTGCACAATGCGCGCCGGTACGTCCCATTCCGGCTGTTTTTCCAGTTCCTTCTCGGCACTGATCAGCAGGTCCAGCAGGGTGCGCTGGTTCAGTGTCTGGCTGTCGTAATGCACCTGCAGGGAGCGGATGCCCGGTGTGAGTTCCAGAATGGCATCGTGGTTCTGTTCCCGCAGCCACAGCATCAGGGCGTGGGCCCGGAAACGCAGGCGGATATCCAGTTCCATGGGGCCGTATTCCACCAGCACGTAGTTGTCGCCGGCGGCCCGATAGACCACGCCGGTTTCGTGCTCGGTATTGCTGAGCGAGTCCAGAATCGGGGTTTCCGGTTTGATGGGCGTGATGTGCGCGGTGGCAGCCGTCAGCGTGGCCACGGATTCGTCCAGCGCTTCCCTCAGGGCAACCGCCTGATCCTGGCTGACCGGCACGAACTGCACCTTGTCGCCGGCCTTGAGCTGGCCCAGTTTCCAGAGATCGGCGCTGATGACGGTCACCGGGCAGACAAAACCGCCCAGGCTGGGGCCATCAGGGCCGAGGATCACCGGCATGTCCCCGGTGAAATCCACCGTGCCAACCGCATAGGCGTTGTCGTGGATGTTGGAGGGGTGCATGCCGGCTTCACCGCCGTCGCTTCGGGCCCATTCCGGTTTCGGGCCGATCAGGCGGACGCCGGTACGGCTGGAATTGTAGTGGATTTCCCATTCGCTGCTAAAGAAGGTGTCGATGTCCTGGCCGGTGAAATAGTCCGGCGCCCCGTGGGGACCGTAGGTCACGTGTAGTTTCCAGGATTTGCCGATGGTCGGTTTCAGTTCGTTGGGCAGGGTGGTGGCGGTAACCGGTCGGGTATCGTTCAACCCCAGTACATCTCCCGCCAGGAGGGCGCGGCCGCAGTGGCCGCCAAACTGGCCAAGGGTAAAGGTGCTGCAGGAGGTCAGGTATTCGGGGCACTCCAGACCGCCACGGAACAGCACATAGGCCCGGGCACCATCGCCAGTGGTGGCGCCGAGTTTCAGGGTGGCGCCGGCGGGTACGTCAATCACCTGCCAGAAATCTACAAGCTCATCGTTCAGGGTGGCGTCCAGCGCTGCGCCGGTGAGCACCACCTGGGTGGCCCGGTTAAAGCTGAGCACCGGCCCCTTGAGGGTGATTTCCAGGCCCGGCGCTTTTTCCGGGTTGCCCAGCAGCCGATTCCCGAGCCGGAACGAGTAGCTGTCGAAAGGGCCGGAGGGTGGCACACCGATTTCCCAGTAGCCGATCCGTCCGGGGTAATCCTGGATGGTGGTCATGGTGCCGCCACTGAGCACGTCCACGGTGGCTGGCTGGTAGTCAAATTCATTGAGGGTGCGGGTGAACAGGCGGCCTTCCACAAATCGTGAATCGTCCAGCACCTGGCGCACGTACTTGAGGTTGGTCTCGATGCCGTAGAGCAGGCTGTCGTCAAGGGCCTGCATCAGCCGCTGACGGGCCGTCTCCCGGTCCTGCTGGTGGACAATGACCTTGGCGAGCATGGGGTCATACAGGGGCGACACTTCCGTGCCCGGCTGTATCCAGGTGTCGATGCGAAGGCCGTCGTCGTCCGGCCATTCCACATTGGTGAGCAGGCCGGCCCCGGGCTGGAAATCCTTGTTGGGATCTTCGGCATAGATCCGCGCCTGAATGGCATGGCCGGAAGCGGTCAGGCTACCACTCAACTCTGCCAGGTCGGGCAGGGTTCCCATCCCCAGCTCCACCATCCAGCGCACCAGGTCCACGCCGTAAACCTGTTCGGTCACCCCATGCTCCACCTGTAAGCGGGTGTTCACTTCCAGGAAATAGAACTCGGTGGTATCCGGGTCGTAGATGAACTCCACCGTTCCGGCGCTGCGGTAGGCGATGCTTTCACCCAGCTGCCGGGCGGTGGTGTGCATGCGGGAGCGGACGTCGTCGGTCAGGCCCGGCGCCGGCGCTTCCTCGATTACTTTCTGGTTGCGGCGCTGGGCGGAGCAGTCCCGTTCGCCGAGGGCCGCAACCCTGCCTTTGCCATCGCCGAACAGCTGCACTTCGATATGGCGGGCATGCTCCACGAATTTTTCCAGGAATACGCCGCTGTTACTGAAGTTGTTCTGGCTCAGGCGCTGCACCGACTCGAAAGTTTTGCCCAGATCCTCGGCGCTGTAACAGCGGGACATGCCAATGCCACCACCACCGGCGGTGCTTTTCAGCATCACCGGGTAGCCGATGGTTTCGGCCGCCCTCAGAGCTTCTTCCAGGTCAGTCAGCAGGCCAGTGCCGGGTAACAATGGCACACCGGCGTCCTCGGCAAGGGCCCGGGCCGTGTGCTTGAGACCGAACTGCTCCATCTGTTCCGGCGTGGGACCAAGAAACACCACACCTTCGGCATCGCAGCGGCGGGCAAAATCCGCATTCTCGCTGAGAAAGCCGTAGCCCGGATGGATGGCGCCGGCGCCACTCCTGCGAACAACGTCAAACAGCTTGTCCTGGTCCAGGTAAGTGTCTGCCGCCGAGCCTGCGCCCAGCGACCAGGACTCGTCGGCCTGTCGCACGTGCAACGAGTCCGCGTCTGCTTCGGCATAGACCGCCACGGAAGTGATGCCCATCTCGCGTAGGGTGCGAATGACCCGGCAGGCGATGGCCCCGCGATTGGCAATCAGGACTTTGTCGGGGTTATTGAGGGTGCCGTTCAGCTCCATACCAGCACCTCGATCGGTGTGGGGTTCCAGCCGTTGCACGGGTTGTTCAGTTGCGGGCAGTTGGAAATCATCACCAGCACATCCATCTTCGCTTCCAGCTCCACGTACTTGCCGGCATCGGAAATGCCATCGGCAAAGGTCAGACCACCGTCGGCGGTGACCGGCACGTTCATGAAGAAGTTGATATTGTGGGTGATGTCCCGCTTGGTCATGCCCAGTTCTTCATGCTCGGTCACCGCCACCAGCCAGCTGTCGCGGCAGGAGTGCATGCATTTTTTCTCGAGGGCATAACGGGTGGTGTTGCTCTCCGCCGCACAGGCGCCGCCCAGGGTATCGTGGCGACCGCAGGTGTCGGCGGTGATCTCCAGCATCACGTTGTTCTCCGAGGACATCAGCTTCGAGCCGGCGGTCAGGTATACATTGCCCTGGTCGCGGATGGTGTCCACGGCGCTGTAGCGTTCGGTGGGATTGTGGGCGTTGTAGAACAGGGTGTCAGCAGCCTGGTTACCTTCGAGGTCCAGAATGCGAACGGTCTCGCCGGCCTTGACCACTTTCAGGAAATACTCGCCTGCCGGTACGGTTTCGCGGAAGGCGGCGTTTTCGGGTTTCAATGCGCTTTGCTTGATCATGTCCGGCCTCCGTTACTGGAACAGGTGGTACAGGGCGTTGTTGGCGAAGGCCCGGGCGGCCTCCGGAGACGAGAGCCTGCAAGGGTCGGCATCGGTCACGGCGGGTGCCTTGAACAACTGGTAACGCACGGGATGGCTGGGGTACTCGCTGGCCGGATTCATTGGGTGCGGGCAGGTGTGCAGTACCACGATGGTGTCCATTTCAAAACGCAGGTCCACCGTTGCACCGGCATGTGAGTGACCGCTGACAAACGCCATGTTGCCGTTGTCGTCGGTCTGCACCTTGCTGAACCAGTTCAGGTTGGCGGTCAGGTCTTTCTTGCCCAGGCCGTACTTGGCCAGTTCATTCAGAAAGCTGGTGAAGCCGTTGCGGTGGTAGTGGTTGTGGACTTCCTGATAGGTCTTTTTGCCCCAGCGCTGTTCGACCAGCTCGGCATTGCAGGTGCCGCTGACAGTGTCGTGCCAGCCCAGGTCGTCGCGAACAATGGAAGCGAATACCCGGCCCATATCCGAAAGCAACACATGGCCCCTGGTCAGCTTAAAGGTGTGCTGGTTCTTCAGGGTGTCCGGCATGTTGTACCGTTCGAGGAGGTTCTCGGGGTTGTACATCAGCATACCGACGCTGGCACCGCCGGTTTCGTCAATCAGGCGCAGCACATGGCCACGGCGCATGTTTAAAGACCAGTGGGATCCGCCGGGAATCAGATCGTCGTAGAGGGGAGCTGCTGTGGATGACATGGCCTTTTCCTCCTGGCTAGGGCGTATAAAGAAACGAGAGGCGTCAGTAACTGAGCGATCCTCCCGGGCTTTTGTCCCGCCGTGTAACCTTGGAAAAGGTCGTCAACTCTCGGACCAGTCGTCTGCTTTATTCGATTGCAGACCGGAACCCTAGTTGACTATTGGTCAGATTGTGGCGCTTTGATTGTGGTTTCAGTAACCTACTCCTCGCTGCGTAACAGGGTTACTGCAGAGTCCATGCCAATTGATAACCAACTGTTTCTGTTGAACTTTAATTTTCTGGGCGGAAGGCGAATGCTTCCTGGTGGGGCGAATGCACTAAATCTGTGCGTCGACGAGGGTGGTTGCGGTGCAATATTTATTCGCAGGGGTTTATGGGAGCAAAGGCAGTGCTGGCAAGGGTCTTATGCCATCTACTACCAAGGGATGAGTTTTTCACCTCCATCGAATCATTCAACTATCCCGCGCTGGGGTCTACATTGAGTGGGTAAACGCGAAAGGCCGCGTTGCCCTGCGACAAACACAACAAGAGGTCGAAACCATGATCTACGCACAACCAGGAAAGGATGGCTCCGTCGTTTCTTTCAAACCCCGTTACGAGAACTTTATCGGTGGCGAGTGGGTTGCCCCGGTGAAGGGTCAGTATTTCGAGAACATTACACCGGTAACCGGCGACGTTATCTGTGAGATTCCCCGCTCTGGCGCTGAAGACATCGATCTTGCCCTGGACGCGGCACACAAGGCTGCACCGGCCTGGGGCAAGACCTCTACCACAGAGCGCTCCAATATTCTGCTGAAAATTGCCGACCGCATTGAACAGAACATCGAGATGCTGGCGGTCGCCGAAACCTGGGACAACGGCAAGGCCGTGCGTGAAACCATCAACGCCGACCTGCCCCTGGCGGTGGACCACTTCCGTTATTTCGCCGGCTGTATCCGCGCCCAGGAAGACACCTCCAGTGCCATCGACAACAACACCGTGGCCTATCATTATCACGAGCCACTGGGTGTTGTCGGCCAGATTATTCCCTGGAACTTCCCGCTGCTGATGGCGGTGTGGAAGCTGGCGCCTTGTCTGGCAGCGGGTAACTGCACAGTGATGAAGCCGGCCGAGCAGACCCCGGCCAGCATCCTGGTCCTGATGGAACTGATCGGCGACCTGCTGCCACCGGGCGTGATTAACATCGTCAACGGTTACGGCATAGAGGCTGGTCAGGCCCTGGCCACCAGCAAGCGCATTGCCAAAATTGCCTTCACTGGCTCCACGCCGGTGGGCTCGCACATCCTCAAGTGTGCCGCCGAGAACATCATCCCTTCCACCGTCGAGCTGGGCGGCAAGTCCCCCAACATCTACTTCTCCGACGTGATGCAGGCTGAGCCGGAATTCATCGACAAGTGTGTGGAAGGCCTGGTACTGGCTTTCTTCAACCAGGGTGAAGTGTGCACCTGTCCGTCCCGGGCTCTGATTCAGGAAGACATGTACGACGAATTCATGGCCAAAGTTGTCGAGCGCACCAAAGCTATCAAACGTGGCAACCCGCTGGATACTGACGTGCAGGTGGGTGCCCAGGCCAGCAAGGAGCAGTTCGACAAGATCATGTCGTATCTGGAAATCGGCAAGCAGGAAGGTGCGGAAGTGCTGACCGGTGGAGGCCGTGAGGAGATGGAAGGGCAGTACAACAACGGCTTCTACGTCCAGCCCACGCTGCTGAAAGGCAGGAACGACATGCGTGTGTTCCAGGAAGAAATCTTCGGCCCGGTGGTGGGTGTGACTACCTTCAAGGACGAGGAAGAAGCCCTGGCCATCGCCAATGACACCGAGTTTGGTTTGGGTGCCGGCCTCTGGACCCGCGACATCAACCGTGCCTACCGCATGGGCCGCGCCATCCAGGCAGGCCGTGTATGGACCAACTGTTACCACCAGTATCCGGCCCACGCAGCCTTTGGTGGTTACAAGAAGTCCGGCGTTGGCCGCGAAAACCACAAGATGGCGCTGGACCACTACCAGCAGACCAAGAACCTGCTGGTCAGCTACGACATCAACCCGCTGGGTTTCTTCTGATTCTTTGAGCGGTAAGCGGGCCTATCCACACGGGCCCGCCTGTGAGTCGGCACATCGGATGTGCACCTTGATCTCTTTTGGCCCTTCCCAGGGCCTTTTTTCGTTTTCGGCAATGGCTAGGTCCGACCCTGCAGTTGCTACAACTTGCGGAGGCCCAAAAACAGTTCCAAAGTACCATATTGACCTCCTATCCCGGTCGACTAGGATGATAAGTGGGTTATCGGCAATGTCGTTGATTCACCCGCAGTGCGCTAACAACTACGACAACAGAGGTAAGCATTATGTGGACCAAACCAGCTTATGAAGATCTGCGCATCGGTTTCGAAGTCACCATGTACTTCGCCAACCGCTGAGTGCTAAGACGGCCAGCCTGAGTTGCTGGCCGTTTTACTTTCGGAGTTTTCAATCATGTTTATCCACGTTCTGGGCTCCGCCGCTGGCGGTGGATTTCCCCAGTGGAATTGCAACTGCGCCAACTGCGACGGCTTCCGTAAGGGAGCCCTGAACGCCCGCGCCCGCACCCAGTCTTCCATCGCCGTCAGTGAAGATGGCGAACACTGGATCCTGTTTAATGCCTCCCCGGACATTCGTGCACAGCTGGCCGCCTTTGACGCCATGCAGCCGGCTAGAGCGCGCCGGGATACCGGCATTGACGCCATTCTCCTGATGGATAGCCAGGTGGATCACACCACCGGGCTGTTATCGCTTCGTGAGGGGCTGCCCATGGACGTCTGGTGTACCGAGCAGGTGCATGAGGACCTCAGTGGCGGCTTCCCCCTGTTTACCATGCTCAAACACTGGAATGGTGGCCTGAACTGGCGCCGGGTTGAGGCGTCTGAACAGTTGTCGTTTACCATTCCCTGTGCGCCGTCCATCCGGCTTACCGCTATTCCTTTGCTCAGCAATGCGCCCCCCTATTCACCGCGCAGGGATAATCCGCACCCGGGCGACAACATCGGCATCTTTATGCACGACACCCGCACCGGTCGGAAAGCTCTCTATGCGCCAGGGTTGGGTGAGCCGGATCAGCGTATCCTGGACTGGATGAAGAAAGCCGATGTGCTGCTGGTCGACGGCACCGTCTGGCACGACGATGAAATGATCCGCCAGGAAGTGGGCACCAAGACCGGCCAGGCCATGGGACATCTGGCCCAAAGCGGCCCCGGTGGCATGATTGAGGTGCTCGACACCATGCCGGCGAAGCGCAAGATTCTTATCCATATCAACAATACCAACCCGATCCTGAACGAGGACTCGCCGGAGCGCGCGGAACTGACGCGCCACGGGATTGAGGTGTCCTGGGATGGAATGCATATTGACCTGTCGGGGCAACCATGAACGCCAAAGCCAACACCGCCATGAACCGCACGGATTTTGAGCAGGCCCTCCGCGGCAAAGGGCAGTACTACCACATCCACCACCCGTACCATAAAGCCATGTACGGCGGGCAATGCACGCCAGAACAGATCCGCGGCTGGGTGGCCAACCGGTACTACTACCAGATCAGGATTCCCCAGAAGGATGCCGCCATCATGGCCAACTGCCCGGACGCCAGCGTGCGCCGGCTCTGGCTGCAGCGGATTCTGGACCACGACGGCCATGACGGCGATGTGGGTGGCATCGAAGCCTGGCTGTCCCTGGCCGAAGCGGTGGGGCTTGCCCGTGAAGAAGTGATTGACCAGCGCCATGTGCTGCCCGGAGTCCGGTTTGCAGTCGATGCTTACCTGAACTTCGCCCGCCGTGCGACCTGGCAGGAAGCGGCCTGCTCCTCCCTGACTGAACTGTTCGCGCCTGAGATTCATCAGTCCCGGCTGGACAGCTGGCCGGCTCACTACCCGTGGATTGAAGCGAGCGGCTACCGCTATTTCCGCAAACGTCTGTCGGAGGCCAGACGGGATGTCGAACATGGCCTGACTATTACCCTGGATCACTTCACATCCGAAGCCCAGCAGACCCGGGCCCTTGAGATCCTGCAGTTCAAACTGGACATCCTGTGGACCATGCTGGATGCCATGACCATGGCTTACAGCCACCACACGCCGCCGTACCATACGGTAACTGACCAGCAGGTCTGGCACCGGGGGCTGTAATGGAGACTGCCATGCATCAGGTTCCGCGTTTTCGTCGTGGTTTCCGCTTCCAGTGGGAGCCGGCCCAGGAAAGTTACGTTCTGCTGTATCCGGAAGGCATGGTGAAGCTGAACGGCAGCGCGGGAGCCATTCTCAATGAAGTGGACGGCCAACGCAGTGTGGCCGATATCATTGCGAACCTGGAGCAGCAGTTTCCGGACGCCGGGTCCCTTGAGGACGATGTGAGCGGTTTCCTCCTGGATGCCTGCCAGCAACACTGGATTGAACTGTCATGACCCGCCCCGAGGCATCCGCACCAGTGAACCCCCACAAGGCGGGACCGCCCCTCTGGCTGCTGGCGGAGCTGACCTATCGCTGCCCGCTGCAATGCCCCTACTGCTCTAATCCCCTGGACTTTGCCCAGACCGAACGGGAACTGACCACCGAGGAGTGGGTGAGCGTGCTACGGCAGGGCAGAGCCATGGGCGCCGCTCAGCTGGGTTTTTCCGGCGGCGAACCCCTGGTGCGCCAGGACCTGCCGGAGCTGATTGCTGAAGCACGGCAGCTGGGCTACTACACCAACCTCATTACCTCCGGACTTGGGTTGACCGAGGCCAAAGTGGACGCCTTTGCCGAGGCGGGTCTGGACCATATCCAGGTCAGTTTCCAGGCCTCGGATCCGGAACTGAACAACGCCGTGGCCGGTTCCCGCAAGGCCTTTGACCAGAAGCTGGCCATGGCCCGGGCGGTCAAGGAAGCCGGCTACCCGATGGTGCTCAATTTCGTGATCCATCGCCACAATATTCACCAGATGAACGACATCATGGCCCTGTGTGAGCGGCTGGGGGCGGACTATGTTGAGCTGGCCACCTGCCAGTATTACGGCTGGGCATTTGAAAACCGGGAAGGGCTGATGCCTTCCAAAGCGCAGCTGGTACAGGCGGAACAGGAGGTGAATCAATACCGTGAACGTCTGGCCGACTCCGGCTCGGCCATGAAGCTGATCTTTGTTACTCCGGATTACTATGAGGAACGGCCGAAAGCCTGCATGAACGGCTGGGGCAATCTGTTTCTGACGGTCGCTCCGGATGGAGCGGCGTTGCCGTGCCACAGCGCCCGGTTACTGCCCATCGACTTTCCCAACGTCCGAGACATGGATTTGCAAAGTATCTGGTACGACAGCCCCGGCTTCAATCACTACCGGGGTGACAGCTGGATGCCAGAGCCCTGCCGCTCCTGCGATGAGAAGGAAAAAGACTTTGGCGGCTGCCGCTGTCAGGCCTATTTATTGACCGGTAATGCCGATAACGCAGATCCAGTATGCAGCAAATCGTCGTACCATGATCGAATCCTGGCAGCGAGGAAGGCTGCTGATCACGCCACGGCCGGCCTTACTGGACTTACGTATCGAAATGCGAACAACTCCCGGCTGTTTTTCCGGGGCTGAAGGCTCCCTGACTGAACCTTCCCTGGCAAGGTCTGGGCCTGGCAATCCTCTGTTGAGCGCGTACGAGGCCTGTGCGGCGCACATCCAACGGGGCGACCTGGTGGTTTCTGATGCTGGTGTATTCTGGTTGCAGACCGATCCTGCCGAGGGCTGCAATACGCTCTGGTACCTTTCTGATCAGGGACCCGTTCGGCTGGGGCCCGAGGGTCTGGGCATTCGCAGTCGGGTAAACGGCTATGGCGGTGGCGCGTTGGCGGCCACTGGCAATGGTGTTTTCGTGGTCGGGGATGATCAGCAGATCCGGTTTATTGGCCTGAGCGATAGAACATGCACCCGGCTAACTGACGACCCCGAAGCTGCCTTTGGCGGGCTGGTCGCCGATACAGTCCGGCAACGGGTGCTGGCGGTTCGTGAGTTTGATGGCCAGCAGCAACTGGTGGCAGTCTCCCTGGACGATGAACTTCGTGTGCTCCACTCCGGCCAGGATTTTTACAGCGCACCGGCAGTGTCAGCGGACGGCGGCGATGTGGCCTGGACAAGCTGGCAACTGCCGGATATGCCCTGGGTTCGCAGCCAGCTCTGGACAGCGAACTTCGCCGAAGATGGAAGCTTCGACCAATGCAGCACTTGGCCAACACCTAAAGAAGCCTCCACCCAACAGCCGGTGTTTGACGGTAACCGATTGTGGGTGTTGTCTGATATCGGAGGCTGGTGGCAGCCCTGGCATCTTGATACCACGGTTGATGAGGGGCAGTGGCATGCCTGCCAGTCACCGGATCTGGACCATGCCAATGCACCCTGGCAACTGGGGGAGTCCCACCACTGCCCGTTGGGGGATGGTGCCTGGGCCAGAGTGCATTACCGCAACGGAACCGGAGAGCTGTGGCTGGCGCCATCACCGGGCGATGAGGGCACGCGTATTGCCCGGAACTTCAGTGATTTCCGTTACCTCAGGACATCCGGCGGTTATTTCTATTGTATCGCCCGCTCCGCAACCCGTCTTGATGCCGTCCTTGAAATCGATCCGCAAACCGGACAGGCGCGGGTGGTTGCGGGGGGCGAAGAGCCGATGCCAGACCTCCGTGTCTCGCTGCCGCTGGATATCGAAGTGCCGGCTCTCAGCCACGGCGAACAGCCAATCCATGGATTCTACTACACGCCGAAGCAGGCCTCTTCGGAAATGCCACCGCTGATTCTGGTGGCTCACGGTGGGCCAACGTCTGCCGCCTATCCGGTGTTCAATCCCCAGGTACAGTACTGGTGTCAGCGGGGTTTTGCCGTTGCGGAAGTGAACTACCGCGGCAGCAGCGGATTCGGCCGGGACTTCCGGCTGGCCCTTGAGGGGCGCTGGGGTGTGGCAGATGTCGAGGATATGGGGCGGGCCGCGGATCATCTGGCTTCGGTCGGCCTGGTGGACGGCCACCGGGTGTTTATTCAGGGGCGGAGCTCCGGAGGTTACACGGCGCTGATGGCCATGATCCGGAGCCGAAAATTCGCTGCCGGCGCCAGCATATTCGGGGTGACTGATCCGCTAAGATTGCGGGCCATGACCCACCGATTCGAGTCCGGGTATCTGGACTGGCTGCTGGGGTCGCCAGATACCCATCCAGAACGCTGGCATGAACGCACACCGCTCTATCATGCCGACCGCATTGCCGGGCCCATGATCTTTTTCCAGGGCGGGCAGGACCAGGTGGTGGTGCCGGAACAGACCCGGGCAATGATTCACGCCATGAAGGCGGCAGGGAGAGCGCCGGAGCTGCATTGGTTTGAGCAGGAGGGGCACGGTTTCCGGCATCAGGCCAACCAGGCGGGCATGCTTGAATGGATGTTCAGCTTTTATCGAAAGCATAGCCGAAAGGCCAATGAACAGGCGGAGAACTTGAGTTAAACTCTCGGCTATTCTTATAACAACAAGCGGTCGAGTAGAGTCTGATGAGTCACGATATCTCCACCCTGCGAAAGTTTGTCTCACCGGAAATTGTCTTTGGCGCTGGCTCCCGGAAGTCGGTTGCCAATTTTGCCAGTAACTTTGGTGCCCGGCATGTCTTTCTGGTGTCTGATCCGGGAGTTGCCGCCGCGGGTTGGGTCAACGAGATCGTGACGCTTCTGACCGATGCGGGCATCCGCTCCACGGTCTTTACCGGTGTATCCCCAAATCCCAAAGTTGATGAGGTGATGACCGGCGCCGAGCTTTACAAATCCAGCGAGTGCGATGTCATTGTCGCCATCGGTGGCGGCAGCCCCATGGATTGCGCCAAGGGCATTGGTATCGTTGCGACCCACGGCCGCAACATTCTGGAATTTGAGGGTGTGGACACCATCACCAACCCGTCACCACCCCTGATCCTGATCCCGACCACGGCCGGCACCTCGGCGGACGTTTCCCAGTTCGCGATCATTTCCGACCCGAACCGCCGTTTCAAGTTTTCCATCATCAGCAAGGCTGTGGTGCCGGATGTCTCCCTGATTGATCCGGAAGTCACGGAAACCATGGATGCCTACCTGACTGCCTGTACCGGTGTAGACGCCCTGGTTCATGCCATTGAGGCGTTTGTCTCCACAGGCAGCGGCCCGTTGACCGACACCCATGCCCTGGAAGCCATCCGGCTGATCAACCGTAACCTGGAACCCCTGGTGGAGAACATCGCTGATCCCTACCTCAGGGAACAGATCATGCTGGCCTCCATGCAGGCCGGGCTGGCGTTCTCCAATGCCATTCTGGGGGCGGTGCACGCTATGTCCCACAGCCTCGGCGGGTTTCTGGATTTGCCCCACGGGCTGTGTAACGCGCTGTTGCTGGAGCATGTGGTGGCCTACAACTTCCAGTCTGCGGAAGACCGTTTCCGCCGGGTGGCCGAGGCCATGGATATCGATACCCGGGGAATGAGCAAACCGGAGATCAAGAAGCGGCTGATGCAGCGAATCGTTGAGCTGAAACGCAAAGTGGGGCTGGAAGCACGGCTGGCCCAGCTGGGAGTCAGCGTTTCCGATATTCCACATCTGTCCGGCTTTGCCCTGCAGGACCCTTGTATTCTCACCAATCCCCGAAAATCATCGCTCCGGGACGTTCAGGTTGTCTATGAAGAAGCGCTCTGACGTTCCGGACGATGGGCCCGACAGTGGCTATGGAATTGGCGATCTTCTTGGCCTCGGCAGCCAGTCGGTCCGTAAGAACTATTACCCGGCCTTACAGGAGCGGATTGAGGAGCTGGAGCAGGAGCGCAACCGCTACAAGTGGCTGTTCGAGAACGCGCTGCATGGCATCTTCCAGGCCAACCTTCGAGGTGGCTTCCTGGCCTGCAATCCGGCGATGGCCCGAATCTGCGGGTACGAGAGCGCCGAGGCTCTGACCCAGCGGGTTATCCGGTTGCGGGAACAGCTGTTCTGCAGCGCCAGCGAGTTCGATGCCATCCGCCAGGAACTGCTGAATGAGGGTAGCCTGAGCGCCCGGGAAACCCGCTTCCAGCGGGCGGATCACAAGCCGGTCCATGTGGCTGTCACCCTGTTGCGAAGGCCGGATCTTGGGCCGGAAGTGGTGGAAGCTTTTGTGGCAGACATCACCGAGCGGGTGCTGGCCCGGCAAAAACTGGAACAGCTGAATGCGACTCTTGAGCGTCGGGTGGAAGAACGCACCGAGGCGCTTCAGAACGCCAATGTTGGCTTGCGCTATCAGATTGAGGAGCGGGAGAAGGTCGAACGGGAACTTGTGGTTGCCATGGAGGCCGCCAAGGAAGCCAACCGTGGCAAGGATAAATACCTGGCAGCGGCCAGCCATGACCTGCTGCAACCACTGAACGCCGCCCGGTTGATGGTTTCTGCGCTCCAGGAGAGCAAGTTGCCTGAGCAGGAAACCCGTATGGTGCATCAGGTGCACCGGGCGCTGGAGGGCGCGGAGGACCTGCTGGCAGACTTGCTGGACATCTCGAAACTCGACCAGCAGGCCATGAAACCGGATCTTGGGTATACCGATGTGGCCGCCCTGGCCCAGTCGCTGGCAGAAGAGTTTGAGGCGGTCGCCGCCAATGAAGGGCTGGCCTTCCGGATTCGGACCATTCCGGTCGTGGTCAAAACCGACCAGCGCATGCTTACGCGCATTCTCCGAAACCTGCTCAGCAATGCCTTCCGTTATACCCGGAAGGGTGGTGTTGTGATGGCCTTGAGAGCAAGGGGTGACCAGTTGCGGATCGAGGTCTGGGATACCGGGGTGGGTATAGAGGAAGACAAACTCAGGGAGATCTTCACGGAATTTCACCAGTTACTGCCCCAGGGTACCGGCGGTCGCCAGGGCGTGGGCCTGGGGCTCGCCATTGTTGAGCGCATGGTCCGGATTCTGGGTTATGATATTGATGTGTCTTCCAGGCCCGGGCGCGGTTCCCGGTTTGTACTGACTCTGCCGATGGAGCCGTCGCAAGCCCTGCACGAACTACCTCGTGCGGGTACTCGTCAGGGATTCTCCGATGGCTTCGACGGAATCTCCATTCTGGTCATCGACAATGAGCCGGCAGTCCTTGAGAGTATGCGGATACTGCTGGAACGCTGGGGTTGCGAGGTGCTGATCGCCGGCAGCAAGGTTCAGGCACTGGAAGTACTGGAGCACACTGGCCAGATACCAGCCATCATGCTCGCCGATTACCATCTGAATAACGAGCTGACCGGCTATGACGCCATTCACGGGGTGCGCCGGTACCTTGGCCTGGACATTCCCGCCGCCATCATCACCGCGGATCGCAGTGACGACACCCGAAAACTGCTGCGCGCCCAGTATCTGCCGATCCTGAACAAACCGGTCAAGCCAAACCGGCTCAGAGCCCTGATGACCAGCCTGCTTGCCTCTGGCTGAGAATCTACCGTGCGTGGCCAGGACAAAGCAGGGCATTGCCGCACAAAGCAAGGCATTAGCACACAAAGAAAGATTCGCCGGACTACACTTAACTAAACCTACCTGAGGCAAATCTGAAGGGAGATTAGCCATGAGTGCTCCGGAAAACAGCCTTACCAACCACGAAGTCACCATATGCCTGGCCGGCGGTGCCGTTCTGGGCCCGTTCAACGCCACCTGGAGCAGGGATTCCGGGGGCGACGTGCGGGAGCTGGTGCGTGAATACGATGGTTTCCTTCAGGGTGAAAAGCAGCGCCGTTACAAGTTTCACCTGCATGATACCTACACCAATACCGTTCATACCCTGATTCTGAATTTTGATCAGGTGACAGGCATTTGCGACCATGTCCGGCTGAGATCCCAGGGCGGCGGCTGAGAGACACAGCGAGAGTCGCTACGTAAACGCTGGCAAGCCCAACGTAGGAGGGAGCATGAGCGAATACAGAACGGAAACGGACAGTCTTGGAGACGTCCAGGTTCCCAAAAATGCACTCTGGGGCGCGCAAACCCAGCGTGCGGTCGAGAATTTCCCGGTCAGTGGCCAGCCGATGCCCCATGGGTTCATTGCCGCAGTGGCCCAGATCAAGAGGGCGGCAGCGGAGGCGAACACCAGTCTCGGGCTTCTGGACAACGACCTGCGGGACGCAATCGCAGCGGCTTGCCAGAATCTGGTGGACGGCGAATACGCGGACCAGTTTCCGGTCGACCGGTACCAGACCGGTTCGGGCACCAGCACCAACATGAATGTGAATGAGGTCATTGCCAGCATCGCCCGCAACGCAGGTGAGGAGGTGCATCCGAATGATCATGTCAACATGAGCCAGAGCTCCAATGATGTGATACCAACCGCCATTCACGTCAGCGCCGTTATCGCGGTACATGAAAAACTTCTACCGGCACTCTCGCACCTGCGCGGCGTGATCTATGAGCAGGAGGCGGCTTTCTCGAGCCAGGTAAAAACCGGCCGTACACACCTGATGGACGCCATGCCGGTTACCCTGGGCCAGGAACTGAAAACCTGGCGGGAACAGCTTCTGGCCGTGGAAAAACGCGTGGAAGCGGCAGCAGACGAACTGTTGGCGGTGCCCCAGGGCGGCACTGCGGTGGGGACCGGGATCAACGCGTTACCGGAGTTTGCCGGCCAGTTCATCAAGTTCCTGCGCTCCAATACCGGCTATTCCTTCACCTCAATGGAGCACAAGTTTACCGGCCAGAGTGCGGTGGATGGTCCGGTGGCGCTTTCTGCACAGCTGCGAGGTGTGGCGATTGTACTTACCAAAATCGCCAACGATCTGCGCTGGATGAACAGCGGGCCTATTCATGGCCTGGCCGAAATCAGCCTTCCGGCCCTGCAGCCGGGCAGCAGTATTATGCCGGGCAAGGTAAACCCGGTTATCCCGGAATCGGTGGCCATGGTCGGTGCCCAGGTAATGGGCCTGGACAGTGCGGTGGCCATTGCCGGCCAGTCCGGAAACTTCCAGCTCAACGTGATGCTGCCCCTGGTGGCCGGCAACCTGTTGGACATGACGGATCTGCTCTCCAACGCGTCGATTATGCTGGCGGACAAGGCGATCCGGGATTTCACCGTCAACGCTGACAACCTGAATGCCGGGGTAGGCCGGAATCCGGTGTTGGTAACCGCGCTGAATCCGGAAATCGGTTACAGCCTGGCAGCGGATATTGCGAAGGAGGCATACCGCACCGGGCGCCCGGTGATCGACGTTGCCGAGGAGCGCAGCGGTCTGAGCCGCGACAGGCTTGAAGCACTCATGGATCCGCTGAAGCTGACCCGGGGCGGAATCGCCTGACCGTTTGTATTGCCGGTTGTTTTAAAGGGAGCCCACGCGCTTGCTGATATCCCTGGAGCTGTTTGTCATGCTGGTGCTTGCCAATGGCGCGCCGGTAGTTGCTGCTGGTCTGCTCAACGGACTTTGGTCAGCGCCGGTCGATGGTGGCCGCTCGTGGAAAGACGGACGCCCCATTCTCGGTAAAAGCAAGACCTGGCGGGGTGTAGTGTCCGGGGCATTGGCCTGCGGGCTGTTTTCACTGGTCACCGGGCTGGGATTCATTTTCGGGGTGGTGTTCGGCGTTATCGGGCTCGTTGGCGACATGCTGAGCAGCTTCATCAAGCGCCGGCTGGGCCTGGCTTCGAGCGCCAGGGCGGTCGGCCTGGATCAGATCCCTGAAGCGCTATTGCCCATGTTGCTGGCAATGTGGTGGTTGCCTGTCAGTGGCTGGGTGGTCATTGGTGTGGTGGTGCTCTTTACCCTGTCAAACATCGTCGCTTCACCGTTGCTCTATCGCCTCGGCATCCGCCGGCACCCTCATTAACCCTATTAATCCGGCCCTCGCGTCAGGGTATGGATGGTGACCTCCGGAGGGCAGTTCAACCGGATGTTCACCACCGAGGTGCCTGAACCGGGTGAGGTGTAACCCTGCATGCCATTCATTCGCCAGTAGCCGCGCCCGAGACTGCGCGGGCAATCAGAATCCAGGGTAATGGGAATGCCGCCGGGCAGGCAGATCTGGCCGCCATGGGTGTGGCCGCACAGAAAAACGTCATAACCGGCATGGGCGGCTTCCCGCCATATCTCCGGAGTGTGACTGAGCAGAATGCTGGTTCCCCCGGCCGGGATGTTATCGCCAGCCCGGTGCAGGTTGTGCACCTTGAAGAAGTGGGCGTCATCCACGCCCGCCAGGAATAAGCTTTGCCCTTCCCGTTCAAGGGCGGCCATTTCGTTCATCAGCAGCTGATAGCCCATGTCCTCCAGCGCTGGCACCATGCGGACACTGTCGTGGTTGCCGAGCACGGCGTAAGCTTTGCCCCTGATGCCATCACGCAATCGGGCCATGCCGTCGAGGGCGTCGTCAATGGGTCCCCAGGTGAGTTTGCGATAGTCCCCCGTCAGCACACACAGATCGTAGTCCAGGGACTCGATCTCGCGCAGAACTGCCTGCAGATTGGCTTCGTCCATGTCCACGTGCAGATCCGTCAGGTGCAGAATGCGGTAACCCTCAAAGGCGGCAGGCAGATTGTGCAGATGAAAGCGGTTGTGCACGGTGCTAAGGCGCCGGCTGTTGCTCTGGCCACGCCCCCACATTCCCACTGCTCTCAGGCAGGTACGGATAAAACCGGGCGCCGTGGCCCAGTTTTCCAGATGGAAGGAGCTGTGATCCTGCCCGAATACCTTCGCTTCAGCTTCCCGTTCGATGCCGAGTCTTTGGCGGGCGTGAACGGGGCCAAGTCTCAGGCTCAGGCGGTACTCCAGGAGTTCGTCCTGGCTTTCCGGTGTGCGAGCCCTTGCCGTCATTTTTCTTCCTTTGTATGCCGAGCCGGGCATGGCCGATGTGCAAAGTGGCAAACCCTGTCTGTCATTATGGATGGCCCTCGAAGGTATGCAACCAAAACGACATAATGTTCATGTTTGATGCCAGACGGAACACTGAAACAAATATAACCAAGGTGCCTATGACTGAGAAAGCAGGTGATGAGAGGTTGTCTTGCTGGCAGATTTTTCTGCTGTTCCTCCGGCTCGGCCTGACCTCGTTTGGCGGACCTGCGGCCCATCTGGGATTCTTCCACGACGAATTTGTGAAACGCCGCCAGTGGTTGTCAGATAGCGCCTATGGCGAAATCCTGGCTTTGTGCCAATTGTTGCCTGGGCCTGCTTCCAGTCAGGTGGGCCTGACCATTGGCTTCCTGCGTGGCCATTACCCGGGTGCTTTTGCCGCCTGGCTGGGCTTCACCCTTCCGTCTGCCGTCATCATGATCGGGTTTGCACTCGGGCTGAGCTTCTGGCCCGAGGCCGGCAGTGGGGGCTGGGTGGACGGTCTCAAGCTCTTCGTGGTCGCAGTGGTGGCCCAGGCAGTCTGGCAGATGGGGCAAACACTGTGTCCGGATCGCCCCCGCATTGCCATGGCCTTGCTGGTGGCTGCGAGTCTGCTGGTGCTGGGTGAGACCTGGATGCAGATACTGGCCCTGGCTGTTGCCGGTGTGGTGGGTTCGTTTCTGAATCTGACCAGTGGCAAGGCGTCCGAACCCCTGCATGTGCCTGTGCAGTCCCGCAAGCCGGCTCTGTTTGCACTGGCATTTATCGTTCTCCTGTTGGTCTCCTTTTTGCCGCAGACGTCGGGCAGTCTCGGCTGGATTGGTGCTGAGCTGTACCGGGCCGGGGCACTGGTGTTTGGTGGCGGGCACGTCGTTCTGCCCTGGTTGCAGGAGGGCTTCGTCGCGTCCGGGGCAATGCCTGCGGACACCTTCCTGGCGGGTTATGGAGTGGCACAGGCAATGCCGGGGCCGCTGTTCTCCTTCTCCGGTTTTCTCGGTGCAGCCGAGGCCGGCATGGCCGGTGGTATTGTTGCTGTGATCGCAGTGTTCCTGCCCGGAACCTTGCTGGTGTTCGCGGGTCTTCCCTTGTGGGGCTGGCTGCGGGAGCATCGAAGGGCCAGGGCTGCCCTGGCGGGCGTAAATGCGGGTGTCGTCGGGCTTTTGCTGGCGGCTCTGTACGATCCCGTCTGGACGTCGGCGGTTCATGGCCCCGGCGATCTTGGTCTGGTACTGGTTTTATGGCTGTGTCTGGCCGTCTGGCGTGTCCCGGTGTGGCTGCTGGCACCCGCCAGCGCCTTGGCGGGAGTGATCCTGCTGCGCTGATCAGCGTATATTTTCGACTGCTCTCGCCCATACTGGCATGGCGGTTGGCAAATTGGGCGTTTTCCAGCCACAATCGATGCCTAACAGGCAGAAAATCCGAACGCAGAGGTCACCATGACGACATCGTGCAGTATTCCAGGTCTGAACGTACCCCGAAGCCGTTTTCCGGATCCGGAGCAGGATCTGCCTGCGGCAGAGGGTGAACAGCGAGTCGTTCTGGCTGGCGGTTGTTTCTGGTGCGTCGAGGCGGTGTTCCTGGCCATCGATGGCGTTACCAGTGTGCAGTCCGGTTATGCCGGGGGGCATTCCAGCTCAGCCAATTACGAGGCAGTGTGCACAGGTACCACAGGACACGCTGAGGTGGTGGATGTTCACTACGACCCGGCAAAGGTCGGTTTTGGTGAGCTGCTGAAAGTGTTTTTTTCCGTGGCCCATGACCCTACCCAACTCAACCGTCAGGGCAATGACCGTGGCACCCAGTACCGTTCTGCCGTTTTCTACCAGACACCGGAACAGCGACGGGTAGCCGAGGCCTATATCCATCAGCTCAATCAGGCCGGCGTCTATCCGGACCCGATTGTGACCACGCTGGAACCGCTGGAGGCGTTTTACCCTGCGGAGGAGTACCACCAGAATTTTGCTGCCCGGAATCCGTACCAGCCCTACATCATGGCCGTTGCTGCTCCGAAAATGGAAAAACTGGCGGACAGCTATGGTGACAGCCTGAAACCGGAATACACGGACAACGACACAGGCAGCATGGCCTGAGGAGGCACACATGGGAGTTTCCGCTGCAGGTTACGACCTGACACCATTGACCAAAGCACAGGTTGAGGAGAAGGCTGCGGATCTGACGGCTGATGAAAGACGTGTGCTGCTGGACCACGGGACCGAGCATCCGTTCTGCGGTACCTTGCTGGACAACAAAAAAGCCGGCGTCTACCACTGCCGGCTCTGTGACCTGCCACTGTTCAGTTCCAACTCCAAGTTTGATTCAGGGACCGGCTGGCCGAGTTTCTTTCAGCCCTTTGATTCAGACCATATCCGATATATCGAAGACACCAGCCTGGGCATGAGCCGTACCGAAATCCGGTGTCCACGGTGCGACAGCCATCTGGGGCACGTCTTCCCGGATGGCCCGCCACCGACCGGACAGCGTTACTGCCTGAATTCGAACGCGATGGTGTTCAAGGAAAACGGCTAAAGCTAACATTCGGGGGCGGGCCCCGCCCCCGAATGTTACTTATCCCCTCCGGTTACCCTGGAGACGTAATGTGCCACGGCCGTGATTTGTTCTGAAGACAGGGATTCATTGAACGCCGGCATGATGCCAACGCCACCGGTGACCGCGTTGATTACCCGTTCTCTGGTCGGTTTCAGTTCGTCCAGATTCGGGCCGATAGCGCCTGCAGAGCCTGCGTCTGCAAGAGTGTGACACACGGTGCAGGAAGGCTGCGCCTCCTGGGTAAAAACCTGTTTTCCCTTCTCGATATCATCGGCCTTTGCCAGAGACGAGATCCCGATCAGGGATGCCGCCAACAGTACTGCAGTCTTTCTCATGTTCTTGTATTCCGGGAGAGTCGGGGCGGCCGGTCTCACGGCCAGCCCCGAGGGTTTTCAACTGACGGCGACCGTGACTCCGTGGTCGCTCCAGCCATTGTGGCCATAGCCACGCTCATTCTCGGTCCGGCCCTCAGGCTGGCTGTTGCCCTGAGTATCCGTCGCCCGGCTGACAATGCGATGTTCGCCGGCAGGCAGGTCTGCCGCCATCACAAAGGGTCGCCAGGCATAGGGGCCCAGGTCCGGCCCCAGGAATCGGGCCTGTTTCCAGGTTTTGCCACCGTCCAGGGAAACATCCACTTTTTCCAGGGCTACCGTGCCGCCAAAGGCCACACCATAGATCATGTTCCGGCCACTTCGCGCCGTTTCCAGTGGTGCAGTAACCCAGGATTTGACGTTCATTTCCCACATCGACGGCTGGTCTGGTGCCCCTTTCACGCCAACTTCGCGAATCCGGTAGCCTGACGCCTGAATTTTGGCATCGGTCTGGTTTTCGGTGAAGGCGATGTTTTTCACGTACTTGACGTTGTTCACACCGTAGTAACCGGGCACTACCATGCGCAACGGGCCGCCATGGGTATGGGTCAGTGGTTCGTCGTTCATCTCCCAGGCCAGCAGCGCAGTTTCCATGGCCCGGGTGGGTACTGAGCGTTCCACGATGATTGTCTTGGGATCAAGACCGTCGGGTAGTGTTTCGCCGCCGGTACTGGTTATGTAACGGGCACCGTCTGCCGGGCCGCCCAGCGCTTCCACCACGTCTTTCAGTGGCACGCCGGTCCACATGATGCAGCCGGCGGCACCGACAGACCATTGGGTGCCGCTGGCACCATGCGGGAAGAAGGCCCGGCCGTTGCCGGAGCACTGGAGCACGGAGGCAACGGTGGTTACCCCCATCTTCTTGAGATCTCCGACCGTCAGTGTGCGAGGGTTTTTGACACCTTCGATACGAACTTCCCAGATGTCAGGGTTTTCGGTTACCGAAGCCGGCGGGGCTGGCAGGTTATTGCGAACGAACAGGCGATCGCTGGACGTGATGACGCCGTTTCCGATGGCGCCCCGTTGGGTTTCCATGGTGTTGGCGCTGTGCACAATCAGGGCGTTGCGCTCTTTCCAGGCGGCGTAATCGGGAAGCGATTTCGGCTCCTCCGCCCTGGCCAGCGGCGTGAAGCCAAGCAGGCTTACGGCTGCCATGGCGCCGGCACTGCCGAGCAGAAGGCTGCGGCGGGTCGGGTTTTCAAGGCCCGGATCATTCAGGCCTCGCTGTAGGGCTGTTTCGGGTTTCATGATCCGTCTCTCCTTGTTGGGCTTGTCATTGGACGGTGAGGAGCTGCTCAGCTGACTTGAGCAGGTAATATCCTTATTACTTATAGAGCCTGGCCAATAATTGAGCAATATTTTTGTGGGTTATTCGGGGTGGGACGCACTGCTCGCGAGATGGCGAGCCTTGTTATTGGTTGGGGTTTCGGGAGTGTCGGTGAAGCCGGGTAGCCCGGCTTCACCGTTGCCGGATCAGGCGGCTCCGGCGCTGACCACAGTGGAGAGCAGGTAGCCGGTGTAGGCGACGTAAACCAGCACCAGGATGGTGCCGTCAACCCGGCTGACCATTTTGCGCCAGCCGGTCAGGCCAAAGCCCATCAGGAACAGGCCCACCGTTAACGCCAGCATCAGTGTCCAGTCCCGGTAGAGAACTTCCGGATCAACAGCCAGCGGCTGGATCACCGCAGCCAGACCGACGACGGCCAGGGTGTTGAAAATGCCCGAGCCCAGGATGTTACCAAGAATGAGATCGTGCTCGTTCTTCTTAACGGCAGCGAGGGCCGAGGCGAGTTCCGGCAGGGACGTGCCAATGGCGACGATGGTCAGGCCGATCACCAGATCGCTGACGCCCAGGCTCTGGGCGATGAACACCGCGCCCCATACCAGCAGGCGTGAGCTGACGACCAGCAGGATCAGGCCGATAACCAGCCAGATGATGGCGGCTTTCAGCGGCATGGGGTGGGCAATGATTTCGGCATCTGCCTCGCCGCCCAGCGGGTCGGCCTTGCCCTTCATGCCCTGATAGATGGACCAGCCCATTACCGCAGCAAAAACGCCCAGAAGTACCCAGCCGTCAAGCCGTGACAGTTCGCCGTCGAGCAATTGGGCACCGGCAATCAGTGTCAGCACGACCAGCAGCGGTAACTCCTTGCGAATAACCTGGGAGTGCACGGCAATCGGCGCGATGATCGCGGTCAGGCCGACGATCAGGGCGATGTTGGTAATGTTGGAACCGTAACCGTTACCCAGTGCCAGGCCGGGATTGCCGTCCGCGGCAGCCATGGCGGAAACCGCCAGTTCCGGGGCTGAGGTTCCGAAACCGATGATCACCATGCCGATCAGCAGGGTTGGCATGCCCAGGTGTTTGGCGGTCGCCGCTGCGCCCTCCACGAACTTGTCAGCACTCCAGACCAGCAGAACCAGGCCAGCGATGATTGCGCCCAATGCCATTAGCATAGAAAAACCTCAGTTGATGAAACGTCCAAGCATGTAAACCCCTGCATAACCGAGGGTGTAAGCTGCGAGAAGGTGTGCAAGATACCGCATGTAGGCCGCAAAGGTCAGCCCCGGGATCTTGCTCATGGCGACAATCCCGGCGGCAGAGCCAATCACCAGTAATGAGCCTCCCACGCCAACTGCGTAGGTCAGCCCCATCCACTCGCCGGGGCTCATGTTGATGCCCGCTTTTAGCAGCGCTGCGGTCAGCGGCACGTTATCGATAACCGCCGAGAAGATGCCCATCAGGTAGTTGGCGTAAAGTGGCGGCAGAACGTCGTATATGGCCACCAGGGAATCGAGCGCGTGAATCTCCTTGAGCATGCCCACCAGCAGCAGGATGCCCAGGAAGAACAGCAAGGTCTCGAATTCGATAATACGGATGTATTCCAGAATCGGGTCCAGATCGGAGTCATCACTCATGAATCGCGACACCAGAAACATGATCGAGAGGCCAAACAGGAAGGTCAGAACCGGCGGAATACTGAACAGGGCGTTGCCGGCAATGGTGCACAGGATTGTTAACAAAAACAGGCCGCTGATGATGGCGTCCACGGGCCGGACCGGAGTGTTGTTGGAGCGAAGTGTGACCGTTCCTGTCAGTCCCCCAGAGAGGAACAGGGCAAGGATGAAAACCGTAATCGAGGCCGGGATGGCCAGGGTCAGCAAGGTCAGTATTTCCACCTTGTCCGCCAGGAATATCATCAACGTGGTGACGTCTCCGGTGATCAGTGATACCCCTCCGGAGTTGACCGCAAAAACCACTAGGGTGACGAACTGGATCCGCTTTTTCAGCTCAAGATCCAGGGAGAGAATCAGTGAACATGAGACTAAAGTGGCGGTGATATTGTCTGCCAAAGAGGAGAAAATGAAGCAGAAAAGGCCGGTGAGGAACAGTAATCGCCGTTCGCTTACCTGCTTCGGCATGATCAGGTAAATCACGTTTTCGATCATACCTTTCTTGTTCAGGTAAGCGACAAATGTCATGGCTGCTACAAGAAACAGCCAGAGCCCCGCGATTTCGGCAATGCTCTCTGAGAGTCCTGCGGAGATGGCTGAGGTCTCTTCAGCGTTATCGCTGAACAGAAACAGAAACATCCAGCTCATAGTGCCAAAGAACAGTGTAACCTTGGCCTTATTGATGTGAATGGCTTCTTCAAAGATGACGCCCAACAGCGCCAGAACTGCGAAAGTAATCAGAATCGCTTCGAGGGCAGACATGGGATATCCCGTCCTGGTTTTCAGAATAAAGGCCAGACCCGGCCAGACAGATCACGCGGCCGGATTTTAGACCTTTGACCCGTAGCAAACCACTGTTCGTAAGTGGGAATTGCAGCACCCGAATATCGGCGATTTCCGGAAAAAGCGCATCGATTGACAATCGCAATTTATTATTTTGGCGGAAATCGGGATAATTGCGCGCGCATTCAGACCGGAAGCAGACGGCGGCGTCGGTTACCTCGCGCCCGGCCGGCTTCCGACAGGCCTTCTTGCTGATCGTGAGGGGGCGAAAAGCTCAACATTAGCTAGGGTGAAAACCAATGGCCGTTAGACAGGCAGACGTAGTGCTGGTCGGCGGTGGCGTCATGAGCGCCACTCTCGGTATGATGCTCAGGCAGCTGGATCCGTCCCTGGACATCGTCATGGTGGAGCGTCTCGACCACGTTGCCCATGAAAGTACGGACGGATGGAACAACGCAGGCACCGGCCACGCCGGCTACTGCGAGCTCAATTACACTCCCGAATCCGACGATGGCGACGTGGCCATCGAACGCGCCCTGCAGATCAATGCCCAGTTCGAGGTGTCGCTGCAGCTCTGGTCGTATCTGGTTGAGCAGGGCATTCTGCCGGAGCCCAGCAGTTTTATTAATCGTACGCCACACCAGAGCTTTGTCTGGGGTGAGAAAGATGTTGCCTTCCTGAAGCGCCGGTTCGAGCGTCTGAGTGCTCACCACCTGTTCCGTGAAATGGAATACACCGAGTCCCCGAACGATCTGGAAGAGTGGATGCCCCTGGTGGTCAAGAACCGGGATCCGATGCAGCGCGTGGCTGCGACCCGGATCAGGCATGGCTCGGACGTGGATTTTGGCTCACTCACCCGCAGCATGGTGAAGTGGCTGGAAACCCAGCCCAACTTCGAGCTGATGACCAGCTGTCCCGTGCACTACATCGACCAGCGTGACAACGGCCGCTGGAAAGTGCGTGTCAAAAACCAGAAAACCGGAGAGCTGACCAAGCTGGAAGCTGGCTTTGTGTTTCTGGGTGCCGGCGGTGGCGCGCTGCCGCTGCTGCAGAAATCCGGCATTGATGAGGCCCGTGGTTACGGGGGCTTCCCGGTCAGTGGTCAGTGGCTGGTATGTCGCAAGCCGGACGTCGTTGAGCAGCACCACTCCAAGGTCTACGGCAAGGCACCAATCGGGGCGCCCCCGATGTCCGTGCCGCATCTGGACACCCGCATCATCAACGGTGAGCCGGCATTGCTGTTCGGGCCCTTCGCAGGCTTTACCACCCGGTTTCTGAAGCAGGGCTCCATTTTTGACCTGCTCGGTTCGGTGAAACCCACCAATCTGCGGCCAATGCTCTCGGTCAGCAAGAGCAATATGGACCTGACCCGCTACCTCATCGGCGAAGTGTTCCAGTCGCACGCGGACCGTGTTGAATCGTTGCGCAATTTTTTCCCGGAAGCGAAAGAGGAAGACTGGCAGCTGCGGATGGCCGGCCAACGGGTTCAGATTATCAAGCAGGTTGACGATGGTGGCGGCAAACTGGAATTCGGCACTGAGATTGTGGCGGCCAAAGACGGCACCCTGGCAGCACTGCTGGGGGCCTCGCCTGGAGCATCCACGGCGGCCAATGCGATGATCAACGTCATCGAGCGGTGCTTCCCGGAAAAAATCAAGACGCCGGAGTGGCAGGGGCGCATGAGGGAGCTGGTGCCGTCCTATGGCCAGTCGCTGGTAAACGATGAAGCACTGCTGAGCAAAGTGCGTGAGCGGACCCTGTCCACCCTGAAATTGGGCTGATATACCGAAACGATCTAAGAAACTGGAAAGCACTGTGATTGCTGGATTCGCTCCAGCCAGCCACAGTGCTTTTTTTGGTTAAGCAGGTCACAAAATTTGCGATTTTGTACTGTCCGCGTAGGGTTATAAGGCTAACCCTGAGTAAAGGAGAGAGCCTATGACCGAGCAAAACTACAATCCTGAGAAAGGGTATATTGCGCTGTTAGGCTGGAGCCTGAATGCCATTGAAGCAGCCGACAAGTTCGACCGCCGCTATGTGGTCGTTGCGCCCGACTGGGCCGAAGCTTACTGCACAGAGCACGACATTCCTTACGTGCCCTGGAATTTCGAACGCCTGAATGACCGTTCCGTCGAGATCGCCCATATCCTCCAGGATAAGGGTGTAGACGTCGCCATTCCGCTATTTGAAGAGACCGTAGAGTGGGCCGGAGCCATCAACTCGGTGCTGATGGGCAACCCAAGGCTCTTTGGTCAGGCCATGTTGCTGCGCGACAAGGCACTGATGAAGCGTCGCGCCCAGCTGGGCGGTATTCGTGTGGGTATCTTTGAAGAAGCCCATGACCGCGATGACGTAATCCGCTTTCTGAAGCGAGTGAACCAGACCCTGCTGAAGCTGGACGGGGATCCCAACGACCCCATTCACCTCAAGGCCTTCGACAAGGCTGGCTGCCTGGGCCATCGGGTGATTCGTACCCCGGACGAAGTTGACACCATTCCTGAGGAAGAATTTCCGGTGCTGATGGAATCACACCTGGATGGCTGGGAATTCGCCGTTGAGGCCTGGGTTCATAACGGAAAGATACGCTTCCTCAACATTTCCGAGTACGTCACTCTCGGTTATTCGGTGTTCGTGCCAGCGACGCCGGATCTGGAAAAATACCGTGCCCAGATCACCGCTGAGATCGAAAAGCTGATCAAGACTTTTGATATTGAATTCGGCTTTGTCCATCCGGAGTATTTCGTGACCAGCGACGGCACCATGTACTTTGGCGAGGTGGCGTACCGGCCGCCCGGCTTCAAGGTCTTTGAACTGCTGGAACGGGCCTACGGTTTTAACGCCTACCAGGGCATGATTCTGGCGTTCGATCCGAAAACCACCGAAGAGGAAATTGCCGCGTTCTTCCCGAAAGAAGTGGTGGATGCCAAGGGTTACGCCGGCTGTTTCGGTGTTTACCCGCGTCGTCGTGTGGTCAGCCGCCTTGAGATTCCGGAAGAAACCGAGAATCACGAGTACTTTGAATCCCACGAACTGACACCACCGGTGGAAGAGACCGTTACCAAGCGCACCGCATTCGGTACCCACTGGGGGCTGATTTATTTCTTCGGCGAAGACCCGTATGTCATGCGGGATCTGCTCAAACATCAGGAAGAACTCGATTTCTATGTATAATCGAGGCATGCATTAATGAAAAGGGTTTGATGCAGGCCCTGAGGAATTTCGTTTGAGTGAAAATCAACCGGCCAGTCAGGCACCTGTGGTCAACTTTGACAAGTTGGTGCAAAAACTGGACGAGTCCATTGTGGCGATGGAAGAGAGCCGGCCTTTTGCAAAGGCCGGCAAACTTCCCAAACTGTTTGATATTGCCCGGCGTGTGCTTTTGCAGCCGGAGGGATGTCAGGCCATCGAAGCGCGAGCACAGCGGCTTGAAGAGGCCGGTGTGTTTGAAGGGACCGACTGGGCTGATCCCGCCACCCTTGTGCCTTCGCTCACCACTTACTCGCTGCAGAGCCAGAATGCCGACACCGTGGTGATCGAAGCCTTCAGTGAACTCCGTCTGTTATTAGTCGCCCGCGGAAGTTATCTGCATCCGAGCGTTTCGGCGGAGCAGGCCCATCACTACCTGACCCAGGTATTGGCTATTAATCTGGGGCTGCTGTTCGGGATGACCGGCGAAGCGGAGCGGGAGCAGGGCAAACTGGCACTGATCAGTCAGTCCCTGGTTCAATACGTGGCCAGTCATATTGGTTATGAACACGTCATCGACAGCCTGATCGAGGAGATCTGGCGCATTCTCGAGCAACGGCCGATCCGTGTGAGTGACGTGCGCAGGATGATTACCCAGATCGCGATCTGCCGGGCAGATCCGGACGCCGATCTGGGTAGTGCCGGCCGGGGTGCCGACCGGCTGATTTCCAGCCTGTACGGGCCTACACGGGCCTGCAGTGAGGACCCGGGCACAGCGGTATACCAGCAACGGCTGGAAACCATGGACAGTGCTGCGTTACAGAACGAAGCCACCGGTTTTGCCCGGTCTATGCATGACACCGGCCTGGTATCGCCATACCACGCCTGTTTCGTTCGATTTATTCTGGAGGGACAGGACTCCCTGCTGAGTGAAGCTCTGGGGCTGTCGAGTACTGGCCGGGATTGCCTGCTGTGTTACCGGGACCTGGTGCGGACCCTGATTGATGGGTCCATTTTTCCCGAGACAGCCCAGGGCCTCTATGGCCTGGCGCTGCTTCTGGAGCGGGGCATACTTTATCAGCCTCCGGTGGCGCCTGCGCTCTGGCGTCAGGCTCGCCTGAACCTGTGCCCCGAGGCGCGGGAGCGAATTCAGTTCGCCTATGGCTATCAGCCCCAGCCCGCCGCCTGGCTGATGCAGGGGGTGATGAACATGCTGGGACAGCCTCTGGGTGTGGGGCAGGGTAACAACCCCACTTGCCAGTCGGCCCGAGCTTTGTCCATGTGGGCCTACAACGACCCGGATTACCTGCTGCAGATGGTTGCCTGGGCGGCCCGGGACAACGAAATCGTCATGCATTTCGAGGGCCAGCCGGTTTCCTCTGCCCGAAGCGCGGGCGGCGTGGCTTCTGAAGTAACTCTGGACCTTGATCCGGTTTCTCTTGTGGTGGTGCCGCACCTGGACCGGATCTACGCTGAGATGGGCCGACTATGCGTCGGCCGTGAAGGTGACCCCCATCGATGGGTGAACCCTGAATTCCACGGCTGGTCCGCTGGCCGCGGGTTTGCCATTAATGTGGATGTGGCAACCGGCAATCTAACCGACCTGGAAGGATTTATCCGGCATTTTTACGCCAGTTACCATCCCTACTACAATGGCAGTCAGCCGCTGATACACCCCCAACCAGCGGGCATCGCGGTTACCGACAGTGCCGCCCGGTTCATAGGCTGGCACGCCATTACCATTCTTCGGGTGACGCTGGATCCGGAAGGCGAGATGCGGGTGTATTTCTTCAACCCGAACAACGACAGCGGCCAGAACTGGGGTGACGGAGTGCAGGTGAGTACCTCCGGTTGCGGCGAGCGTTTCGGGGAGTCGTCACTGCCTTTTGAGATGTTCACGTCACGGCTTTATATCTTTCACTACGATCCACTGGAACGGGGTGAGCCGGCGGAAGTGAGCGAAGATGAGCTTCGCCGCGTAACGGAGGGTGTGTATCGCAGCTGGGGTGAAGACCGGGTGCCCGCTGATGCCCTCCAGGCGGAGCCACCAAGAATCGATTGATCCCGGAACCTGCTGATCACCTGGAACTCATTGATCGAGAGGAAGTTCATGGCCAACGAGCAACATCCGGCCCGTAACGGAGCCGAGCTGTTCATCCGGGCGCTGGAAAATGAAGGCGTTAAATACATTTTCGCGGTGCCTGGCGAGGAAAACCTCGCGTTCCTCGAAGCCCTGAGGACCTCCAGCATCAAGCTGGTGCTCAATCGTCACGAACAGGCGGCCGGATTTATGGCGGCCACCTACGGGCGCCTGACGGGTCAGGTCGGTGTCTGCCTCTCCACTCTGGGGCCCGGCGCCACCAATCTCGTTACCGCTGCTGCCTATGCCCAGCTGGGCGGCATGCCCATGATGATGATCTCAGGCCAGAAGCCGATCAAATCCTCGAAACAGGGCCTGTTCCAGATCCTGGATGTAGTGGATCTGATGCGGCCACTGACCAAGTACACCCGGCAGATCAGCAACGCCAACACCATTCCCGCCAAGGTGCGCGAAGCCTTCCGGCTTGCCTCCGAAGAACGCCCGGGGGCCGTGCATCTGGAGTTGCCGGAGGATATCGCGGATGAGACGCCGGATTCCGACACTCATATCTTCAAGCCTAGCGATGCCCGCCGGCCCTCGGCCAGCCCGAAGAGCCTGGAAATGGCCTGCGACATGCTCCGGGAAGCCCGACATCCGCTGATCATGATCGGCGCCGGTGCCAACCGCAAGCGGGTGTCCCAGGCGCTGCTTCACCTGGTTAATGTCACCGGCATTCCATTCTTTACGACCCAGATGGGCAAGGGTGTTGTGGATGAACGACACCCCCGTTACCTGGGTAATGCCGCCCTCTCTGCGGGCGATTTTGTCCACTGTGCCATCGACCGCGCCGATCTGGTGATCAACGTTGGCCACGATGTCGTGGAGAAGCCGCCGTTTTTCATGACCCCTGGCGGCAAGAAAGTCATTCACGTGAATTTCAGCGCGGCCGATGTGGATCCTGTCTATTTTCCCCAGCACGAAGTGGTGGGTGATATCGCCAACAGCGTGGAATACATGGCGGAGAATTGTGGCCAGTGTTCCAACCATGATTTCACCCGCTTGATGGAGGTGAAGGTGGCGGTGGACTCCCACCTGCAGGAGCGGGCCGAAGACCCCCGCTTCCCGGTGATTCCCCAGAGGATTGTCCACGACGTCCGCCAGGTTATGCCGGAAGACGGCATCATTGCGCTGGATAACGGCATGTATAAACTCTGGTTTGCCCGCAATTACCCGGCTTACGACAACAACACTGTGTTGCTGGATAACGCCTTGGCGTCCATGGGTGCCGGCCTGCCCAGCGGTATGATGGCCTCCATGCTGTATCCCGGGCTCAAGGTCATGGCCATCTGCGGCGATGGCGGTTTCATGATGAACAGCCAGGAGCTGGAAACCGCGGTGCGCCTCAATCTTAATCTGGTGGTGCTGATCATCAACGACAGCGCTTATGGCATGATCAAGTGGAAGCAGGAGCAGGAAGGCTACACCAACTTTGGCCTGGATTACCGCAATCCGGACTTTGTTGCCTACGCCCAATCCTATGGCGCCACTGGGCATCACATTAGCCGAACAGAAGATCTGCGACCAACGCTGGAAAGCGCCCTCGCCGCAGGCGGTGTTCACCTGGTGGAAGTGCCGGTGGATTACAGCGAAAACCGCCGGGTCTTCGATGAGGAGCTGGCGGAACTGACCTGCAGGCTGTAAGCGGTGTATCATGCTCCTCGGATTTTAAACCGGAGGTAGCATAGTAATGATCCGTTCCTGTTTTCGAGGCCTGATTGCCACCCTCGCATTGGTTGTACTCGCCGGTTGCAGTAACCCAGAAACCCCTCAGGAAGTTGCCGCGGCGTTCTGGCAGGCCATGGCAGAGAACGATGCCAGTGACGTTGTGGAATACTCCACGCTGGCCGACTCCGCTGCTTTCGACGGCTACAAACGAAGCTGGACCGACGCAGTCCCTTCCTTCGGCCGGGTCATAATCGAAGGCCGTGAGGCAACCATTGTGACCCGTCTTCCTGCGGAAGCCGGCACCGAGGGCGAGCGGCTGGAGCTCATCACCTACCTCGTGCGTTTCAACGATCAATGGCTGGTGGACTACGACCGCACCGGTGACGCTATCCTGAACCCATCTCCGTTAAGCAACATCATGGGCGAGCTGACCAAGCTGGGACAGAAACTCAGTGACAGTTTTTCCTCGTCCTCGGGGGAGATGGAACAGCAGATGGATCAGCTGGCCCGCGATCTGGAAGCCTACTCTGAAGAAATGAGCCGCCAGGCCCAGAGCGCCATGGACGAGTTTGGTGAAAAGCTGCAGGAGGCCATGAGGGAGCTTGAGCGATCCGTGGAAGAGGCCCTGAAGGATGATAAGCCTAAACCGGAGGAAGACCAGGTGATCCTCGAGCAGGCAGCCCGGGATCTGGACCGCCAGGCCGATGAACTGGACGAGCCAACCATGGAAGCCCTGGCCAACGCCAGCCGGACGGTAGCGGAAACCGGCGAGCGTTTTACCCGCCTCAGTGACGAGACCCTGAATCGCTACCGGGAAGAATGGGAGCTGAAACTGGCCGAAATGCGCGCTGACGCCAGCGCTTTCATTGAGGAGCTGAGACCTTAGCGGGCCTGCTCCGCCCCTCTCAGCATCGCCTGCAGCAATTCCTCTGCATCAAACTTGGTGAGCGCTTCGTTAGCGCCTACCTGATTGGCATAGCTCAGGCTCATCTCACTGTTCAATGACGTGTGGAGAATGATGTAAGGCTGTTTCAGCGCTGAGTTATCCCGCACGTTGAAAGTCAGTTCATAACCATCCAGGCCCGGCATTTCAATATCGCTGACCAGAATGTCTGTCGGCCGGCCCAGCTCGTCGTCCCTCAGCAGGATCTGCAGGGCGTCATCGCCGTTGGAGGTTACCTGATAGGGAATGTCCTTGCTGTCCAGCACGTCCGACAGCTGCTTGCGGGCCACCTGGGAGTCATCCACCATCAGGATGTTCAGTGCTTTGAGGGTCTCGCTCTGAACATCCGTCAGCACCACATCTTGCGTGTTCAATGATTCCGGGTACACCTTGGCCAACAGCAATTCCACATCCAGCAGCTGGATGATATCGCCATCCAGGTCCAGTAACCCGGTGATAAATGCCCTGGTGCCCAAAGCCTTGGGCGGTGGCTTCACCTCTTTCCAGTCAGTTTCGATTATCTGCTGAACGCTGCGGACCAGAAAACCGATCTCCTGGCGCTGGATGTCAGTAACGATAATCGAGGCTTTTTCCTGCTCTTCCCGGGTCAGGGGCGGGTAGCCCACCGCAGCCGCCATATCAATAACGGGAACGGCGGAGCCCCGGAAGGTTGCCGTACCAATCACCGCATGATGGCTGTGAGGCATTTTGGTCAGCCGCATGAAAGGCAGGATTTCCCGGATCTTCAGGGTGCCAATTCCGAACAGTCGTTCGCCGGAAAGCCGGAACAGCAGAAGTTTCTGGGACTGCTTCGCTTTGCTGGACATAATGCCGGATCCTTTCTAATACAAAAGCCCCCGGCGGCAGGAGCTTTTTCAAGGGATGGTTCAGTATGGTGCTTGCCGGAGACTGCATAGCCCAGGGACTAAGGTATGTAGCAATAGTAGCAGCTTTAGGGTGGAACGGGATTCAGGAGCTTTGTTTCAAATGGTGACAGAATCCTTCAGCACCGGATCACCAGGGAAGGTTGGTGAGTATTAGCCAGGCGGTGGCCCCGGTGGAAACAACCGCCAGCAGGGCAAGCAGCCCATCCCGGGCAATAATCGCCAGCCCGAAGGCCGTCAGGGCCAGACCACCGCCATTGGCGCTGAAGGGCACGATCTCCATAAGCGGCATTGCCGCGGCGACCAACACGCATAGGGTGGCCATAATGTACTGCCCTGGGCCAGTGACCAACCACGGCATCCGATGCTTCGTCCAGCAATCCAGAAAACGGGCCGGCTTCTCCATCCAGTCCAGCCCTTTGACCAGTTTTTTCCTTTCAATATTCCGACACGCCAGCTTCGCGGGAATCCAGATCGAATGGCGTTGAAAGATCAGTTGTCCCAGAGTCAGCAACACCAAAAGTCCCAGTAGAGTAGGCACCCCCGGAATATCCCCGATCAGTGGCGCCAGGGTAATCACACCGGCAACCAGAGCCACCGGCCCGAAGGAGCGCTCACCCACGGCGTTCAGGACATTGCCCACGGAGACATGAGCCGTACCCTCGGTTTCCGTCCGAAGGCGGTCCAGAAGTTCGGCGAGGCTGGCTGGGTCGTCTGGGGAGTTCACAGGTCCGTCCAGAGATACCTCAGAATGGCAGATCCTGGCCGTTCCACGCTTTGAAGCATCCGGTTTCGGCCAAAGTGAGATTATCAATCTGCCGGCGCAGGCCAGCGACCGACTGTTCAACTGACACCTCGGCCTGGCTGCCCCCCATATCCGTGGCGACCCAGCCAGGATGGTAGATGCCCACGGCGATGCCTTGCTCGCGAAGATCCATCGCGAGATTGCGGCCCAGATTGAGCGCGGCCGCTTTGGAGGCTCGATAGATGTAGCGTCCGCCACCGGCAGAGGTCTGTGATCCCAGCTTGCTGGAAATAATGGCAATTTTCGGAGTAGCGCCACTGTCCAGGGCCAACCTGAGGTTGGGCAGAAGCGCCTGCACAGTCAGGAATACACCCGTCACATTGACCTGAAAGTGCTTGGCCCAGAGTTCCGGTGGATAGCCATCATCCAGCTGTTCATGGCGATCCAGCAGGATACCTGCATTGCATACCAGTGTTGATACAGATTGACCCTCCAGGCGTTTGCCCAGAGCGGAAACGCTGTTCGGATCGGCGACATCCAGCTGCTCCATGCCCGGTTCGCTTCGAGCCGTTCCAATGACTTCAGCGCCCGCTTTCTTCCATGCATCGGCAAGTCCCTTGCCGATGCCACGATTGGCTCCTGTGATCAAAATCGTCATGGTTTTGCCCTTTCTGATGGTGTTGTTGATCAATCGCTCTGGCTGATAAGTCGAAAGGCGGTAAGCGTCCGGTAATCCCATCTTGAGCCTGGCGCTGCCGCCGTCAGGATAGTGTCCACCTATTTTCTAGTGGACACTTAACATGAACAACTTAAGCGTAACCAAACCCTACCAACGTCGTCGGTTTTCCCAGGAATTCAAAGCCGAGATTGTCGCCAAATGCCTGGAACCCGGTGCCTCCGTTTCCCGGATCTCACTGGATAACGGTCTCAACGCCAACATGGTCCGGCGCTGGATGAGTGAGGCGCAGCGAGCGGATAAAACACCAGCAACATCGGGATTTATTCCGGTCAATCTGCCAGCGGCAACCTCTGCACCGGGCAACCAATCGGTCTCGGATAAGCGTAGCACCATCCGCATCGAGATTCCCCGCCCCGGCGGTGCGGTTGTGGTGGAGTGGCCTGCGGAGCAGGCCCATCAGTGTGCCGCATTACTGCGGGATCTATTGGGATGATCCGTATCGATGAGATCTGGCTGGCTACCGAGCCGCTGGATATGCGGGCGGGGCCGGACAAGGCGCTGGCGCGAGTCATCCAGGTCTTCGGTTCGGCCAGACCCCATTGCGCCTACCTGTTTGCCAACAAACGGGGCAACCGGATGAAAGTGCTAATCCACGATGGCCTCGGTATCTGGCTCTGCGCCCGCCGGCTGAACCGGGGCAAATTCCACTGGGGCGAAACCTGGCGTGGTGACCAACTGCCCCTGACCGAGGAACAGTTGTCCGCTCTGGTTCAGGGCCTGCCCTGGCAGCGCATTGGCGTGGAAGGCGTCATCTCCATCCTGTAACCACAAGTGCCGTGGTGCCGCTATAGCCAGAACCGCGAATCGCTTGCCGCACAGGGACTTGGCATACTAGGCGGCATGACTCAGCGCCCCGATCTCGACCAACTCTCTGCCGAACAGCTCCGTGCTCTTGCCACGGAACTGTTCGATCGAGTCGAGAACAAGGAGCGCGCCTTGGTGCACCGTGATGCGGTCATTGAGAAGCTGACTCACGAAGTAGCCATACTCAAGCGCCACAAGTATGCCCGGCGCAGCGAACAACTCAATGCGGTTCAGGGAAAGCTGCTGGATGAGCTGATCGACAGTGACCTGGCGGCCATCGAAGCCGAGCTTGAACAGGTGATGACCGAGGAGCAGAAAGCTGCCCGGCCAAAGCAAAAACCCAAGCGCACCCCACTGCCACCGGAACTGGCCCGCACCCTGATCCACCACGAGCCCGAAAACACCCAGTGCCGTTGCGGCTGTCAGCTCAAGCGCATTGGCGAGGACATCAGTGAGAAGCTGGATTACATCCCGGGCGAGTTCACTGTAGAGGGCCATATCCGGGGCAAGTGGGCCTGTGACAGTTGCGAGACCCTGATCCAGGCACCGGTGCCACCGCAGGTCATCGACAAGGGCATCCCCACCGCCGGACGTGGGCGCTGGGTCGTTCCAACTGGCTGTTTGCGGGATCACTGCGCAGTGGCCAGCGTGCTGCCGCTGTGATGACACTGACCCAGTCGGCTAAGCTGAACGGGCATGATCCGTATGCTTATCTGAAGGATGTTTTGACCCGGCTGCCGACGCAGAAGAACAACGCCATCGACGAGCTATTGCCCTACAATTGGGAGCCGGCTATCGCCGAAAAGGTGTGATGGGGATATTTACAACTCACTGCGGTGGTCGCACATTTAGTGATTTCCGGCAATGACGCCACTCAATGACCTAACAGCGTATTTTCGCCAGCGGAAACAAAGTGCAACGCTGAGGACCGTCATTTATACTCGCTCGATCTCGGACAATTTAAGGATTGTATGGACATCGCGATCATCTTCGGATTGATCCTGCTCAATGGCGTTTTCGCCATGTCAGAAATTGCACTCGTTTCTTCCCGCAAAATCAGATTGCAGCAAGCGGCTGACGACGGTAGTGAGTCCGCAAAAGTGGCGTTGCAGCTGGCTAGTGAACCTTCGCGTTTTCTTTCCACGGTTCAGATTGGGATCACGCTTATCGGCATCTTGGCCGGAGCCTATGGCGAAGCCTCCATTGCGCGAAGGATCGAGGCAGCGCTCTTAGACGTGGCAATCCTGGAGCCTTATGCACAACCCCTTTCGCTGACCTTAATGGTTATTCTGATTACCTATTTCTCGCTGATCTTTGGCGAACTGGTGCCAAAACGTCTGGCGCTACTTAACCCCGAGGGCATCGCTAAACTCATCTCACGCCCTTTGCATTATCTGTCTCTGGCGGCACGTCCTTTAGTAATACTCTTGGGTAAATCGACAGAACTTGTTTTGCGGCTGCTACGGGCAAAACCCGCAGAAGATGCTCCGATGTTCGAGGAGGAAATTCACTCATTGATGAAACAAGGCACAGCCGCCGGTGTGCTGGAGGAATCCGAACATGTGATGGTGCGCAATGTCCTGCGTCTAGACGACTTGCGTGTGGGCAATATCATGCGTCTGAAGCAGGAAATCATTACGATCGATGTTGAGGACAGCCTGGAGGTAAATTGCCGACGGATTAATGCCAGCGGTCACTCACGATTCCCCGTTGTAAAGGGGGCCCTTGAAGAGGTCATCGGTATTGTCCGGGCTCAGGATGTCATTGAGAATCTGATGCAAGGGCAGCCTATTGACTGGTACGCATTAGCAAAGCCAGTACTAAAGGTCCGGCCAACGACCACCGCCCTGCAATTGCTTGAGTCGCTCAAACAATCGCAAAATCATTTGGCGCTGGTGGCAAATGATTTGGGTAATGTGTTTGGTTTGGTCACGCTAAGGGATGTGATGGAAGCTATCGTAGGCGATTTACCAGAGGCGTTTGCGGATCCAGATTTTATCGCGCGGGATGATGGTACGTGGCTTGTCGATGGACAGGTTGACCTTCTGTCATTCAAAGAACATTTTGAAATCAAGACCCTGCCGGGCGAGAACGAATCCACATACCACACACTCGCTGGCTTCATTCTTTCCACCCTGGGGCGATTGCCGCGTGTGACAGATCGCCTGGATTTCGAAGAGATTCGAATGGAGGTCGTCGACATGGATGGTAATCGTGTCGATAAAGTGCTGGTAACTCGGCAGGTTTCACCTAACGTAGATGACGACGCAGACAACACAGCACCGCATCAGGATTAAAACTACAAGCTCTACTACCAGTACCAAGAGCCGTGTAATAACGAAACCATGGCAGCCATCAGAAGGCCGTAATTGTGAAGAGCCTCGCGGTTGGGCATTTGTTGCCCCTTTCTGACCGAGTATAAGAACAACGGGATCTACGCGTTGTTACCACGAAAGTGGACGCCTGCGATTGTTGCAATGTGTGATCGCCAGACGCTTACGAAAGGCACAAAAAAAGCCCCTGAAATCAGGGGCTTTTTTGCGGTTGTTTGGTGGAGACGGCGGGAATTGAACCCGATGCCGGACCCTTTCAAAGCAACACAGTAAACCACAATATTCGTAAACTCAGTGAGTTACGAAAATCTAGCCCCACACACAACCACAGAATAACACAGCGCGGTGGACACTTTGTTGACACTTGGCTTGGTTGGTTTTGGTCAACCTTCAGTATATACTTTGTATATACAAATTCGGTGAGGGACACGATGACGCTGAAATGTTCATCTGCAGTGAAGCAGAAGCTGGCACAGAAACACGGTGTCAGCCTTGAGGAGGTCCAGCAATGTTTCGCAAACCGGGAAGGTAACCTTTTGGAAGACATCAGGGAAGAGCACAAGACCGACCCACCAACCCAGTGGTTTATTGCTGAGACAGACTATGGGCGACGCCTCAAAGTGGCATTTATGCTTAAGAATGGTGACATCATTATTAAGACAGCGTACGAACCGAACCAGACGGAAGAGAGAATTTACCGGAAATTTGGGTAACCCATCGCAACAGTCGCAGTGACAGAGAACAGAAGAATGAACGCGACGGGAGGAAGAGCATGAGCAAAAAGAAGATTGAAGGCACTCCAGAAGCCTGGGAAGACGGAAGCCTGGGTCGTGATGAAGAGTATGTCCGCGTATCCAAGAACGTGGATGACGCAGCCCTGAACGAAGCGGCTGGGCTGCAGCCTATCTCTATCCGGCTACAGAAATCCCTGATTGAAGACTTCAAGATGATTGCCGAGATCAACGGCATTGGCTACCAGCCCCTGATTCGCCAGGTGTTAAAGCGGTTTGCCGATGCAGAGAAAAAGCGAATTCTACGGGAGAGAGCAGCGGAATTGCGTGAACTCGGCGATGATGATCCTGATGAGTCTAATGGCAAAGTTGCTTGTGGGTGAGCTCAGGTTATCTTGATCCGAATGTGGCAGGGATGCCCATTACGGGCTCTAAGCGCCAGGCAAAGTCGCACGTAAAACCACTCCGTGGACACTATGCTGACACCTTCGATAAGCTTCCTACTCGTGTTTCAATGGAGTGAACGATGTCTTGGTTTAAAATCTTTTCCGCTGTTCTTGTAGCAAATATTGTGTCCTGGATCATCGTAACGGTTCTAGGGTGGTTCATTTTCTTCGTGGTCCTGGATTCATTCAACGATGCCCTGGGCAAAAGGCTTTCGACGCCGACTGATATAGAGTTTCCGACGATCTCCGAACCTTCTGCGCCGTCTCCAACACCTGAAGAAATTCAAGCCAGGCAGGAGCGGGAAACGCGCTTGGCGGATGAACGTCGACGGGCAAAGCACGAGGCTGCAAGAAAACAAAACGCTATTTCCCAAAGTAAAAAGAGTTGCGACTTCTGGACAGCACAGTACAAACAAGATCGCGATCCAGAGAGTCGTGGCTATCGCGATATGGCGTGTTCCCGATACCGAAATCTGCTTAACTGAGGGTCAAGTTCTCCAGATTTGATACGGCAGGTGGATATGTGCGGTCGCTACAACGTAATCGACGACCCACTAGTTCACGATCTTCTCGAAATCCTGGGCATTCCCATTCGCGTACAAACCCGCCTCTGTGGAGAAATAAATCTGTCCCGGTTTCTCGGGAAAAGTGTTCACCTTCAATCGGAATGACTGTTCACGTTGAACCAGAATAGGTGTTCACGTTCGTCCGGAATGGGTGTTCATGATGGGCCGGAATATGCAACTTGTCCAAATTGTCACAGGGCTGCACATTACTTATGGGAAAGCCTCACTATAAATCAGCAACTCCTTGAGAAAGTTCAACAGAAGGAAATAGATTTAGAGAACGTCTAGAGGGCGGATGTAAGCTATCTCTCACACGGAACTCAGTGGTGTCTGGTTGTTTGACGTTTCTTTTGCAGCACAATGGACGTCGAGCCACCTGGTTAGGAAGACCAGGGCTCACCGCTGGCAAGGATGCCTGGCAAGCGCGACACCTGCATAGTGGTGTGACTGGTCAGGGAGAGATCTGGCACCAACTCAGAACCCGTAAAACCGATTGCGATTTGCGTTCGCTACTAGCACGTGTGACAGTTGTTGAGCTTTTCAATGAAACGTATTATTGGGAAAGTGTGGTTAGGGTTGAGGACCTGTTTTTCCCTCTCCATATCGAGTTTATTACTTGGGGCTTGCTCCCCACCTTGATTTAAGAGGCTTAGATGCACGGCTATCAGCTGATTGAGCAAGAGGTACAGATTGTTTTGGTGGGGTCATTCAATCCTGCAATCTTTCATCCTGTTTGGTTTCAGTCTAAAGGATTAATGACTGAGCAAGAGGTAGCCGCTGCAGAGCTTGAGGTCTGCCATTCCGATGTCACGAGGTTCGTTGCTGAGTGGTTTCAGGTGGAGGTTATTCACGCCCGTTTTACAGCTAGAACCAAGCATACTGGACGTTTAGAGGATTTAAGGGATTTCGTAGCTAGTACCTTCAAAATTTTAGCTGAAACTCCTGTCGATGCTATCGGGATAAATAAAAAGAGTGTTTTTCGTTGTCCAGATACTAAATCATGGCACGCGTTAGGGGATACGTTGGCTCCCAAGGATATTTGGCACGAGATCTTCCCAGAATCTCATGTTGGTATGAACAGACTTGAGTTGCGAACCGGAAGGACTGACGGGTTGCCAGGAATGTATAACACTGGTGTATTCGCAATTACGGGTGAAGATGGTGTTGCTAAAGATCATGTCGGTTTTTCACAAAATGCCCATGTAGAGATAAAAGAAGCTATTAAAGAGGAAAAAGTCGAATCCTTATATGATTTCTTGATGTCATGTTTTGATGCGGAAGTAGAGTTTGCTGATAAAGTTTTCACGCATGTTTTGGAAAGGGTTTAATGACATGGAAACAATTATAAGAGTTGTTGATCCTAACTTCTTTTCAGGTAGTTCTTCTGGCGACTATGAGGGATCTTCATTTGGCGTCAATAATGAAC
This sequence comes from Marinobacter guineae, assembly GCF_002744735.1. GTDB lineage: Bacteria > Pseudomonadota > Gammaproteobacteria > Pseudomonadales > Oleiphilaceae > Marinobacter > Marinobacter guineae. The sequence goes on from NZ_KZ319340.1 coordinate 1,365,092, forward strand.
TGATGGATTCAGACTTGAATTCGTTTCTTACTGCTAGCGGTGGCCTGATTAAAGAAATTAGTACAAGTTCCTTTGATAAGAAGCTACTTCAGAAAGTCAGCTTTTTTAAGAATACATCGAACTTTATCGTAAGAAATAATCGTACAAAAGTACCTGTTCAGTATGAGAAAAATGTCTCAGAGCCACTGAAGAGAAGCTTTCATCTCCTGCAAACGTGGATTGGTTACGTTATTGCGGTTAATGATGGTGAATTCGTCGCGGTCATCAAAGATAAGACAAACCCATCTGCTCCAGATGAAGAAGTAACGATCTCAATTGATGAGCTTAGCCCTCCAGATCAAGATGCACTCGAGATCGGTGCTGAATTCTTTTGGACGATTGGTCGAGAAAAATCTCCTGCCGGAACTGTATCTAGGGTTTCTGACATTCGTTTGAGGCGATTGGTTGGCTTCCGGGATGCAGAAGTCCAATATGCGCAACTGAAAGCCAAAGAAATTTCTGATTTAGTCGGATCTCTCATGGATGACTGATCAAAAAGATGCTTGTCACAGTGCCAGTCTCACGCTCTTTGGCCCGGGTGTCGGAGAAAGTTTATGTTTGAATCTTGGTAATGGTGACTGGTTTATAATAGATTCGTGTTTAGATCCAAAAACTAAAAAGCCAGCGGCTATTCAGTTCATTGAGTCTCTGGGACTGGACCCTTGTGAGGTTGTCAAGGGAGTTGTGATTTCCCATTGGCACGATGATCATATCCGCGGAATGGCTGATATAGTCTCAATCTGTCGATTAGCGACGATCTTTATTCCGTCAGCACTTATGAAGGAAGAATTCATTGCTCTCGCTAAGGCCTATTCCGGGCACTGGCGTCAACCTTCAGAGCAGGCGTCCGGTGTTTCGGAATTGGCGAAAGTCATCGAACTGCTGACGCCTAGACTTAAAGCCGCAGGTAAGGATTCGTCTGCTACAAAGCCAATAAAGCTAATGAGTGATGAAACTCCTTTATATCGCAAAGATGGCGTTGAAATAGTTAGCTTATCTCCATCCTCGGATGCGATTCTTTCTGCAATGACAGAGTTTAATGAGGAGATCCAAAAAGGTCGTTCTCGTTCACGAATAATACCGAGGCCTCAGAGTAACTTATGCGCCTCAGCTCTGCATGTTAATTTAAAAGGCGTTGGCATTATCCTTGGTGCTGACCTTGAAACTCACTCCAACCAATTAATCGGTTGGAATGCTGTTGTCAATTCTCAAACGCGTCCGGACCTCAAGGCGAAATTCGTTAAAATTCCGCATCATGGCTCCATTACGGGTCATCATGATAAATTTTGGACTGAGTTAACAGAGGCCGATCCTGTCGGATTTTTGACTACTTTTTCAAGACAAGATCTACCAAGAACAGAGGATCTTAAACGCTTATCTGCCCTAACTTCTAATCTGTACTGTACAACCGTTCCTAAGAGTGTTCGTATTCCCAAGCGTGAACGTGAGGTCGAGCGCCAAATAGAACAGGTTGCTAAGAGCAGGCGGCTTGTTTATTCCCGTACTTTGGGTCAAATCACTCTCACGCTAGATGAAAATTTTGAATTTAGCGTTGACCTTAATGAAGCGGCTATGAAGGTTTAAGCTTTAGAGGTCTTTTCCCACCCATACGACTTTACCAATCACATCTAAACCTTCCAAATCTGAAAGTGGTATCTCTTGCGGAGGATACTCTGTGTTGTCGCTCAGCAATTGAACCCCGTCGTTCCAAAGAGTTTGAATCCTTTTTACCAACAGATGGTCGCCGTTTCGAATCACGTAGATCTGTCCGTCCCGAAGCCTTTTTTCGCTGGTGTCCACCATCAGGGTCTCGTTGTCTGAGATCGTGGGCTCCATTGAATCTCCTTTGGCGAATACCAGAGCGAGATCATTCTCATTAAGTCCCCGGAATCTAAGCCATTTCCTTCTAAAAGCCAGCTCTCTGGTAGGTGTCTCATCGCCAGCAATTGATCCATGGCCAGCTGCTACCTGGACGTTGTATCCAGGTATCAACGCGAACTCCTCTTCAAATTGAGAATCTGATTTCGTCGGTTCTTTTCCCGTTGCAAGCCACTCAACAGAAACGCCTGCTGCCGCAGCGATGCGCAATAGATTGTCTAGGCGAGGCATCGCACCATTCAATATTGCTCTTAGGGTGCTGTCACCCATGCCTGCCTTTTGTGCGAAGCCGCGTGCTGACTGAGTCCCTATCAGCGCTTTTAACCTCTCAGCGAAGCCAGTTTCGTCAATGTTTTCTTCAGAACTCATGTCATGCCGCCTAATAAATCACGTAATTTAACAATTAATAGCGCAAAGTGCGCAAAAGAACGTTGACGACTCGAGCCGACTGCGCTAAATTTTGCTCATCATGCAATTAAACGCTCAATTATGAGCGTATAAACGTGCAAGTCAGTGTAGCAGAGTGCAAAACAGTGGACGAGCAAAAGCAAATCATTCTGATCGCAACCCCCGTCATGACCCAGGACCGCTACGCCCAGCTCACGGGCTTAACGGAAGGGCAGGTCAGGGGCCAGATCGAAAAAGGACATCTGCCTTCACTCAAAATCGGCCGGGTGCGCATGGTCAACATCGCTGCGCTCTCTCAACAGGCCCTGGACCAGGAGGACTGGCAATGACTCCGGACGTTCGCAACCAGAAGAAAACCATCATGCGCCTACGCTTCCAGCAAGCCTGTGAAGCCCACCAGGACGGTCAGTACGAGGAAACCGCCCAACGCGTCAGCGAGATCCATAAAATGGTGTCTTCCTATATGGGCGCCGATTCCGACCTCTACTGGTTCGGCCTCAACCTCACCATCACCTGGGGCGAGTTCTACCTCCAGGACGACACCCGCGACTTCAACGCCTGGGCTGTGGGGCAGGCCTGCACCGCACTGAGGGCCGCCGCATGAAATCAGCTCGCCTAGATGTTACTCGCAAGTTAACCAGCTTCGCCTTTCAGCGCCCGAAGACTGAGCCTCTCAAAGTGTTCGAAACCGGCTTGAAGGCCCTGAAAAGCGACGATGTGGACGCCGCTATTAAGTCCGCCGCTCGTTTGTTCGTGTTGGGCAAACTCCATCACCAGGTGGTCGCCCAGCGCCTGCACGGCCAGCTCACAAACCGGATTCTGGCCAAAGAAATCCGGGATAACGCTTTTGCCTTCCAGGGCCCTCGTCCGTCCTCTGCGCTCACTGCCCAGGCTCTGGAAGGCCTTTTTGACAATCTCCTGCACCGGCTAAGCCACCTGCAGGAAGTCCGCACCGACTACCCGTGCGACTACATGGCCCGCTGCAAGGCGGGATTCACCGACGCCTTGATCCACGAACTGGAAGCCAGTAACCACCACAGCCCGGCCTTTGACCGCCTCATCCAACTGAGGGACGCCTGGGACTGTGGCCACCTGGATCTTCCCAACGTCACGGAGACCCAACCATGAGCACCATCCCCCCAAGGCAGGACCAGGTGGAAGACAAAGAGCGCCGTTTCTACGTCTGCGCTCCGTCCTCCATCTACCTGCAACTTCAGCAGGAAGCCATCCAACGCGGCACCGACCTGTGGACCCTCGGCGGTTCCGTCCTGCGCGCCTGGCTGGAGGCTGGCTGCCCGACCTTTGGCACTCAGGACCAACCCCCTGAAAAGCCTTCGAGTCCGCCCCCGTCATCGTCACCACTCGCGCACGAAAAGGGGGCCGGGCAGTGACCGCTGCAAGGCTGGCGCGCAGCGCCAGGGCCGCAGGCCCCCTGGCCTTGTGGCGGGCTCTGGCTGGTCCACAGTGCGCACGAAGAGTGGTGAGGATGTCGGGGGAGGACGGCCGCCCCTTGATTCCGAACCATGAGCACAGGAGGCAAGCGGAGCGCGGCAGGCGACAGGGATCGTTACCCGTAAGGGTGGCCACCTTAGTGGCCAGGAGCGCAGCGAGTAGAGCCCGCCCCGAAGGGGTCGCAAAACACCAGATTCAACGCCCTTCCTGATTTCCAACCTGGAAACGGAAGACAACCAGCAACACAAGTAACAGCAACACCCAACGAAACCAGAGGACACACGCAATGGAAAACTACCTGAACCTCATGATCATCGGCGCCACCCGCTACGACATCGACGGCAACCGGGGCGGTTCCCTGTGGGCCTACTCCCCCGCTGAAGCGGATGACGACAACCGAGTCGGAAACGAAGTCATGAAAATCGCCTGCGACTGGAAGCACATCGACCAGCTGCGCAACCACGCCGAACGCCTCCCGGCCATGTTCACCGTCAAGGCCCAAATGAAAGCCGGGCAGGGCGGCAAGATCACCTTCAAGGCCCTGGAGCTCAAGCCCCAGGAACCCATCAAGAAAACCGCGTAACCAGGACACGCAAGGCTGTCGGAAAAGGAGATCTAAACCATGGTCGCAAAAGTCATACGCACCGAACTGGGCACAGAACGCCGCTGCACCAAGTGCAACGAGTACTGGCCCGAAGACTCCGAGTTCTTCTACAGCAGCAACGGGAAGATCCAGCAGCCCTGCAAAGCCTGTTACTGCGAACTGCCTTCCAGGAAAGCCCGGAAGGCCAACCAGGTGAAAGTGCAACGGATCAAACTGCCGCTGCACCTTCCCGCAAACATCAGCCTGAGGGCAAACGCGTGACTCAGGCAAACACCGTCCAGAACTACCAATGCACCGGCACGCTGACCAGCGAAGTCATCAACGGCAGCGCGGTCATGGGCTGCAGCGGCGGTACCTGGACGGTTCAACAGATTCAGCAACAAGACATCGAAACGGTGTTTGCTGAATACCTCTCGCCTGATCCTGAAATGATCGGCCTGGTGATGGGTTCGGCCCTGGTCTTCTGGGCCATCGGAATCGCACTGAGCCGGGTTGTCCAGGTCATGCGGAAGGTCACTTAAACCAAACCGGAGAAAACGCTATGTCTCAACTCATCGAAATGGAACAGCAAGAAAACGGCAAAACCTGGGGAATGGCCCGGGCTCGCTGGGGCCGCCGTGCCGCCAAACTCGGCACCGCCCTGGTGGCAGGCTTTGCAGCGGGTACCGCCGCCGCTGTGGACCACTCCGCCGCCATCGACGGCGCCTTCACCGACGGCTCCACCAACGTCACCACCGCCGTCACTGGCGTGATTGCCCTGGTCGCCATCGTGACCGGCCTGGGCATGATCGTCAGCATCCTGCGCCGGTAATGTTTACCGGAGTCCTCATTGGGGCCCTCTGGGCCTCGATGTTTGCCCTCGGATACAACGGCAACTAACGCAAACCCAGAGGGCCGGCCATCCGGCCCTCTTTCATTCGGTCACCGCCATGGCACGCATTCACCAACACCTGATCACCCTGGCCCTGTGCCTGCTCTCTGTTCCGGCGCTTGCGGGTTACGACTGGAAACATAACGGAACCTATCCCTATTCCACCGCGAACAGCGCCTGTGCTGCGTACTATTCCGAGGCCGGTCAGTCCTATCATCACCTCGACATCAAACAGACGAATTCCAACCCGGACGGATCGGCAAGCTACACCTGTGTCGCTTATAACAAGCTCGACCAATTTTTGGGCATCGTGACCATCTACAAGAACGGCGCCGAGTGCCCGGCCTTCATGCACGAACCCGACCCGGTTACCGGACGGCAGCCCGTCGGTGAATGTGGCTGTGAGCAAGGTTGGGTTGACGTTGGCGAGGGCGAGAACCCGCGATGCCAGCTCCAGGAAGAAAAAGAAGACTGCGCCGAAAAAGGCGAGTACTACGAACAGGGCGGATACTGTGCCCCGGAATGCGCCTCCGGTTCCGCCCTCGGAAGCGTCTGCCTGGATGACCCCACCTCCGAATGCACCTCGGAATCTGAGGATTACGTCGGCAGTATCGGGTTTGGTGACCAGCAATCCTCCGTCTGCGGTGATAACCAATGCCCCAACGGCGGGGACTATGCGTTCAAACAGGACAGTGACGGCAACTATCAGGCCCAGTGCCTGCCGGGAGACGCAAACCCGCCGAAATGCCCCTCCGGATCGGTGGTTGTCGTCGGTTCGGACGATACCACCTTCCAGTGCGCCCAGATCAACAAAGACCAGCCCGACGGCGAAACCGACAACCCCGACGGTGACAGTGATGGCGATGGAGAGGCCGACACCAACGGCATGGCCAAACAGCTCCAGGAAATCATCAAGAACCAGGAGGAAGGGAACAGCAACACCAACAACATCAACGAAACCCTCAAGGGCATCGGCAAGAACATTAAGGACGGCACCCAATCCATTACCGACGCCATCGGCAACATCCCCGGCGGAGGGGGCGGAGGCAGTGGTGATGGGACGGGTGACGGAGAAACCCCGGACCCTGTCACCTGGAGCGGTGAGCCCATCGACACCGAACTGACTGACCCGACCGAAGAGTACGACCAGGTCATGGCCGACTACCAGGCCAAGCTCAACGACATCAAAGGCGAAGTCCAGTCCATGTTCAGCACCAACCTGACCGGGGGCGGTTCCGTCGACGACAACACCAAAACCATCATGGGCGTGGACGTCAACTTCTCCCTGAATCGTTTCTTGCCGGGTCTCGACATCCTCGGGGCCATCGTCCTGTTCTGCGCCGCGTTCATCAGCGCCGGCATCCTGTTCACCTCAAGGGGGTAATCACCATGGAATTCATCGCCAACTTCTTCGACGCCATCTGGGCCTTCTTCGACAGCATCCCGGCCCTGATCGACGACTGGATGGTCAAGGCTGGCGCCTGGTTCGTCATCGCCGCCACCAAGGCCAAGATCGCCTTCATCGGCTTTAGCTGGGACGTCGCCCAGGAAGTCCTGAGCCAGCTCAACGTCTCCGACACCATCGAAACCTACTGGGGCCAGCTCGACAGCCAGGTGCTGGGCGTGGCCACGTACCTGAAACTCCCGGAGGCCTTCAACATGATCATCAATGCCAGAGTCACCCGCTACGTCATGGACGTCATCGGCTAAGGAGCAGTAACCCATGAGCATCGTCATCCACCACGGCCACCCAGGTTCCTACAAGTCCTTCGGCGTCCTCCAGCGCCACGCCATCCCCGCCCTCAAGGAAGGGCGCACCGTCGTCACCAACATAAGAGGCTTCGACTCACTCGAAAAAGTCGAGGACGCCCTGAACGAAACCCTCCCCGAAGAGGCGGCCATCCTGAATGTGAATACCGAAGGCCGGGACGAAAAGGACTACATGGCCCGCTGGTTCCACTGGGCCCCACAAGGCGCCATGGTCATCATCGACGAAGCCCAGGCCATCTACCCGGCCAAGCGCAAGGACTTCAAGCCGGAGAACCTGGATTACCCAGGCGGCGCTGACCAGGCCAAACAGGACGAACGCCCCGCCGACATGTTCGAAGCCTACGACATGCACCGGCACTACAACTGGGACGTCTTCCTGTGCACCCCGAACATATCCAAGGTCCACATGGACATCCGACAGGCCGCCCAGGTGGCCTTCCGTCATTACTCCATGGGCGAACTGCTGCCCTGGAAAAAGGGCAAATGGAGGGAGGTTGAACATGATCCGGAAAACAACGGCAAAGCCAAAAGCCATGCATACGGTGTCCCGAAAGAATACAAATCGGACCCAACGATCTTCGCCACCTACCAGAGCACAAAGACCGGCGACCATCAGTCCAATCAAGGACCCCAAAGCGTTTTTAAAGATAAACGCGTTGTGGGTTATCTTTCGCTGTCAGTTATTTCTCTACTGGTGTTTGCCTACCTTGCGGTCAGCATCTTCCAGAGGGAAAGAGCTTACAGCCCGGTTGATCCGGCGGATATTCAGAGTATCGATGCGGCTGGGCCTGATGCTCTGTCTGATGGTCGTGATGTCCGCGATCCTCAGGCTGATCCTGAGAACGGCGGTCGCCTAGCCCAGGACAGACACCCCCACCCCTTCCAGGATGCCGCCCTCAGAATTGCCGGCAACGTCAATCACGCCTACCTGTTCCACGGCCAGGATCGCCAGGGCGACTTCTCCCTGACCCAACGGGACCTGTTCAGCTACGGCTACCGCGTGCTCTACCTGCGCCCCTGCTACGCCCAGCTCTGGTGGGAAGGGGAAAAGGTCCAGGACATCTTCTGCCAGCGTGACCGCATAAGAGAACCCGACCCACGACCACAGATCGAGCCGGACACCTACGCGTTGCCCAACCCCTTAATGAAAGCCAAGGAAGAGGCGTAGCCCGCGGACGGCCGCGACGATGGCGAGGAGCGGCAGGGAGCGGGCGGAGCCCGGAGACGTCCCTGTAACACGTCTCATAGGAAACGACGACAGTCGATTTACAACCACAGAGAACCACAGTGAGCCACACATGACGATTCGAGACTTTGAACGCATCGATGTAGAAACCGGCGAAATCGGGAAAGGGAACCTGTTTATCGGTCCCGAAGGTCAGCAGGTGAACCTGGGCAAGGTCAACGTCCTCTGGACCGGCGTTGATACCGTCCGGCAATTGTTCCAGGGACGACTCAAACCGGAAATCCTCGCGGACATCGCCACGGAATACGAATCCGGCTACGACGCCACCTTGACCATCCGAAACATCCCGTTCCGGCTCCAGTCCGGTAGGCGAGGGGGGTTTAAATACATCCTGCAAAACCGGGAATACGGCCTGACGATCCTGCTCCAGAACTTCTACGCCGAAGCCGATACCCAGGGCACGCACGTCAAGATCGAAACGTCCCCCCGCTGGCTCTACGAACGCTCCAGCCAGGAGATTCACGACGAATTGGCAGAGTGGGGCATGTACTTCCTGAAAGGGATCAAACCCGTTGGCATTGCCCTACACCTGGCCGTCGACTTCCAGGGCTGGGAACCATCCCAGGATCTGCCGCAGCACTTCGTCACCCGCGCCAAAACCGTCAGCGTCCACAACGGGATCAGTGACCTGCACTTCAAGGGCCTGGAAGGCTCCACCGTCAACGGACGAGGCGAAACCTACACCTTCGGCAAGGCCAACAGCCTGCAGGTGTGCCTCTACGACAAATCCAGGGAAATCGACGTCTCCGACAAGCGTGCCTTCATGGAAAGCATCTGGGAATGCGCCAGCAACGAAGAGTGCTTCCCGGACACCTGCTATGACCCGGAGAAGCCCGTCTGGCGCCTGGAAATCCGGTTCCATCACCGGATCGTCAACGAGATCTCCCAGGGCACGCCCAACATGAAGCCCATCTACACCTTCATGGATGCGGTACCGCACCTGACCGGCCTCTGGAAATACGCCCTCCAGGGCAACCGCTACGAAGTCAGGCGGGAATGGGTACACCCCATCTGGACCAAGCTCCGGGAAGACATCGGCTTCGGCTATTCAGCCCCGGATCTGCTCTACAAACGCGCAAAAAAGGAACCCGGTTGCGGCAACGAAAAGAACGTCTCCCTGGCCTTTGGCAATCTCCTGTCCATATACGCACGCAACCGGTTTAACCCTCGTCAGGCCTGGGACTGTCTCAAAAAATCCGGACTCTGGGAGGACCTGTGCGCCTATTACCGGCGACGGGAAATCTATGAAAACGAGCTGTTCCAGCTCGTCCAGGATGGACTGATAAGACGACGACTGCTGACCAAGGTGGCCGCATGATCAAGAAACTACCGTCGGGACGATGGCAGGTAGACCTGCGCACGGATGGCCGTGGCTCTAAGCGCATCCGGAAAAGTTTTGATTCGAAGGCAGAGGCAAAGCGCTTCGAAACCTTCGTTTTGGCCAAGCGTGCAGAAGGGCGAGAGTGGAACCCGACGAAAGCCGACAACCGAACTTTGAAGCAGTTGATCAACCTATGGTTCAACGCGAAGGGTGTTCATCTGAAAGACGGTGAACGGAGAAAGCGGTGTCTCGATGCGATGGCCGAATTCATGGGCAACCCGATTGCTAGGACCGTAAAACCCGCATCCTTCCTGGCATACCGCGCCCATAAGATCCAGAAAGGGGCCAGCAAGAAAACGCTGAACAACCACCTGGGCTACCTCAACGCGGTCTACAACCAACTGCACCGGCTGAACGAGATCGACTACGAAAACCCCATCAGGAAGGTCGAGATGATCCGCCTGGATGAACGGGAGCTATCCTGGCTTACGGTCGAGCAGATCCGCCACCTACTCAAAACCATCGAGGAATTCAGCCACAACCCGCACGTCCACCTTCTAACAAGGATTTGCCTGGCAACCGGCGCAAGGTGGGGAGAGGCTGAGAATCTGCAGCTACGCCACGTCCAGGAGGGGAAGCTCACGTTCGTGAACACTAAAAGCGGAAAGTCGAGATCCGTTCCTGTGAGCAAAGAACTGTTTGAGGAAATTGGAAAGCATCTGAAAGAGCATGGATGTTTCAGCTTTTCGCTATCGGCGTTCCGGCGTGCACTTGATAGATCATGTATCGCGTTACCACCAGGTCAAGCTGCACACGTGTTAAGGCACACTTTTGCCAGTCATTTTGTCATGAACGGCGGGGATATTTTGTCTCTTCAACGAATTCTTGGCCATTCGTCTGTCGGTATAACAATGAGATACGCTCATTTATCAAAAGGTTATTTGAGCGCAGCCGTGGGCCTTGGACCCCGGTATTGAAAATGCTGCAGACTCTAGCGCTTAGCTTTGAGCGAAATCCTATTTTTCCATTCCTCTGGTGCGTGGGTAAGTATGGCAAGGGTTGCCCGGGGTGGTAGGTGGTGCTGAAGCACCGTTTCAACGATCGAGATGTCCTTTTTATTGATGTCGAGGTTGTGTTTGATGTCGAGAATTCTTCTTCTGAACATTGCCACGCCGTCGGGTCCCGGTTGTTTTAAAGAGCCCTCATCGTCCAAAGACTCCGAAATTGCATCTTCGAAGTTTTTGTAAAGTACGTACTCATTGATGAACCCGTTTACCTCTTTCTCTATGACAGTCGAATCGAAGTCTATGTTTTTTACTAACCCTGTTTCGAATAGGTATCTATGGAAATTCGCGCACTTTTCTAAGCCTAGACTTATAGTGCGATATCGGTTTGTAATCTCTCTGATAAATTTGATCTGATCGGAAAGAAGTTCATCTTTCTTCGACCTCTCAATCGGCATTATTACCAGTCCAACGTTCATCTCCATTGAAGCTATTTTGTGTTCAATCGTTTCTAAAGCAGCTTGTGATAACCGGAAATTTTCTTTCGATACCTCAGAGAGAATAGCATTCTTCATTGATTCAATTGCGCTTGAAATCGATTTGAGTGTCACTTCCAGCAAGCCTGCTTGA
>NZ_KZ319341.1 GCF_002744735.1 Marinobacter guineae
CCTCGAAGGAGATGCGCATTCTACAGACCTGCACCGAGGTGTCAACGGTTCGCTTTAACTTTTTTCAAAAACCGCCAAATCATCACTACCTTAAGACCAATCATCCGAAATAAAGTTCAAACTTCAACCTTCACTGAACCGGCGGCATTACGGGCTTTTTCGCGGGCCTCTTCTATAGAAGCCCCCATTGCCAGGGCAACACCCATACGGCGGCGCCCTTTCAGCTCCGGCTTTCCAAACAGGCGCAGCTGAGTGTCCGGTTCACCAAGCGCAGCCTCAAGACCAGTATAAGCAACCTCTGATGATTCACCTTCCGGGAGAATAACTGCGGACGCGGACGGACCATTCTGTCGAATTGCAGGAATGGGCAATCCAAGTATGGCCCGGGCGTGAAGTGCAAACTCAGACAGATCCTGGGAAACAAGTGTTACCAGGCCAGTGTCATGGGGGCGAGGTGAAACCTCGGAAAACCAGACATTGTCTTCCTTCACAAACAATTCAACGCCGTAAATGCCGTAGCCACCCAGATTCTCTACCACGGCACGGGCAATTTCTGCCGAACGATCAAAAGCCAGTGGTGCCATTGCCTGAGGCTGCCAGGACTCTCGGTAATCGCCGTCTTCCTGTCTGTGCCCTATGGGCTCACAGAAAGAGACACCGTCCCGGTGCTTAACCGTCAGCAAAGTAATTTCGTAATCAAAATCCACAAAGCCTTCAACGATCACCCTTCCCTTGCCGGCCCGGCCACCAGACTGGGCATATTCCCACGCGGCTTCAATTTCATCCTCAGTTTTAACGGCGCTCTGACCTTTACCAGAGGAACTCATAACCGGCTTCACCACCAGGGGCAATCCGATCTCCTCTACGGCCGCAAGGTACTCTTCACGAGTCCCGGCAAACCGGTAGGGAGACGTTGCCAGCCCCAGCTCTTCTGCCGCAAGTCGACGAATACCTTCCCGGTTCATCGTAAGGTTAACTGCCCTGGCCGTCGGGATAACGCGGTAACCCTCTTCCTCTAGGCTGATCAGCTCGGGCGTTGCAATGGCTTCAATTTCCGGAACGATCAGATTGGGCTTTTCCTGCTCAATAATACGGCGCAGGCTGGCACCGTCCAGCATGTCGATAACGTGGCTCCGATGGGCCACCTGCATTGCCGGTGCATCGGCGTACCTATCCACAGCGATCACCTCAACCCCATACCGCTGCAACTCGATAACCACCTCTTTTCCGAGTTCCCCAGAACCGCAAAAGAGAACCTTGAAGGCGTTACTTTTAAGAGGAGTACCAATTCGAACTGTGTCAGTCATGATCTACCGGCGCCTTAAATTAAACGTGAATCAAGGATTTTTTTTCGCGCTCCGCGACTTTCCGGAGTACGTCACGCCTTTCTTCATTATTCAACCGGGTCCACAGCGTGATCTCGTCCCCGCTTCGATGGCATCCAACGCAAATATCGTACTCATCCAGTGCACAGACATTCACGCAGGGAGAGCGCACCTTATCATCGACCTTCATCCCGAAAATTCTCCTGATCTCTGCTTCTTGTCGCCGAAACGATGGCAGGCCAAGGGGTGTACCCGGCCTGGCAAGTTTAACACGGCCGACCGATGTTACTCACCGGGCACCCAGAGCACATCGTCCTTTCCCTTACCATTCGAATACCTCGCAAGCACGAACAGCAGATCAGATAGCCGGTTCATGTACTCCAGCACTGCTTGGCTGATCTGTTGCTCCTCCTTCAACTCAACAATGATCCGTTCTGCCCGGCGAGTCACCGTCCGGGCATGGTGAAGGTGCGTTGCAGCGGGATTGCCCGCGGGGAGTATGAACGAACGCAGGGACGGAATATCCGCGTTGAACCTGTCAATCTCCTGCTCAAGCTCGAGGGTCTTGGCCTCAGCAAGCCTTAGCGGCGGATACTTCGGGTTCTCCTCGAAAGGTGTGCATAGATCTGCCCCCACGTCGAACAGGTCGTTCTGGATGCGTGCAAGTATCCCATCCAGCGACTCGTCTACATGCAGCCTCGCCAGACCAATAACGGAGTTGGCCTCATCCACCGTGCCATAGGCTTCGACGCGCAGATCATGCTTGGCGACCCGGCTTCCATCACCCAGGCCGGTGTCGCCTTTATCTCCGGTTTTCGTATAGATCTTGGTAAGCCTGACCATTCATTTCTCCCGTGACTCGGTTCAGTCAGTAAATGAAGCCGGTCAGATTACAGGTTTTTCGCGATAGGTTCCCCAAATGTCTTTCAGGGTTTCAACAATATCACCCATCGAAGCGCCCTCTCTAACCAACTCAATGGTAAGAGGCATCAGGTTTACCGATTCATCCTCGGCCTGCTCTTTCAGCTGCCTGAGCATACTCTGGACCTTTTCCTCATCTCGATTGTTCTTGACCTTGTTCAGGCGTTCAATTTGCCGGCGTTCTGTCTCCGGGTCATGGGGATGAGTTTCGATTTCAACATCCTCTTCCTCCTGGACGAACATATTGACGCCGATAACCGGTCTTTCGCCACTGGCCTTGCGTAGCGCGAAATCATAGGCCGAGTCGGAGATGCCTCTCTGGAAGTAACCATCGTCGATACACTGGAGCGTGCCGCCGAGTTCTTCAACCTCATCGAGGATTTTCCAGACTTCCCGCTCAATCTCGTCAGTCAGGCTTTCCACGTAGTAGGAACCGCCCAGCGGGTCTACAACCTGGGTGATGTTGGTCTCGTAGGCGATGATCTGCTGGGTCCGCAGGGCAATCCGCATTGCTTCCTCGGTGGGTATGGCGAAAGCCTCGTCCATGCCATTGGTATGCAGCGATTGCGCGCCGCCCAGCACGGCAGAGAGCGCCTGCAGCGCAGTACGGATCGGGTTGATCGTGTACTGTGGCTTGGTCAGGGTTGCCGCTGCAGTTTGCGCGTGGAAACGTAGCCGGCTGGCCGCGGGGTTCGTGGCACCGAATTTTTCCCGCATGATCTTGGCGTAAATCCGCCTGGCAGCCCGGAACTTGGCAATCTCTTCAAAGAAGTCTGCCTGGCTCACGAAGAAAAACGAAAGCCGGGGCCCGAACTCGTTAACATCGACCCCTGCATCGATGGCCGTCTTGACGTACTCCATGGTGGTGGCCATGGTGTACGCCACTTCCTGGACAGCGGTCGAGCCGGCTTCCGATATGTGATAGCCGGAGATATTAATGGCGTTATACCGCTTCATGTTCTCGGATCCGTACTGGATACAGTCACGGACCAGGCGAACCGACGGCCGCACCGGGAATATCCATTCCTTCTGGGCGATGTACTCCTTGAGAATGTCGTTCTGGATGGTGCCCGACAGGTCATTGAGGTCATAGCCGCGCTGCTGTGCCAGCGCAATGTACATGGCGTAGAGGATCCATGCCGACGGATTGATCGTCATGGAGACGGATATCTTGGTCAGATCGATGTCGTCGAACAGCTCCTCCATATCCGCCAGCGTATCGATGGCGACACCCTCACGGCCCACTTCACCCTGACTCATCGGGTGACTCGAGTCATACCCCATCAGTGTGGGCATATCGAAATCGATCGACAGGCCGGTCTGGCCCTGGGCGATAAGGTATTTGAAACGCCCGTTGGTTTCCCTGGCTGTCCCGAATCCGGCGATCTGGCGCATGGTCCAGTTCCGTCCGCGGTACATCGTGGGGTATGGCCCACGGGTGAACGGGTATTGGCCGGGAAAGCCAATATCCTCGAACGGGGTATTTTTCAGATCCAGCGGCGTGTAAGTGCGCTTCGTGGGCATGCCGGAAGCGGTAGTGTACTCAGACTGGCTCTCCGGAGCCCGCTTGATAAATGATTCAACTTCGTTCTTTTCCCACTCGTTGAACTCTTTTTCAATGTGCTTGAGTGCAGCGGGGTCATACTGGTCAGTGCGATTCATGAATCGTCTCCTTCATGGCTTTTAACAAGGTCACCGCCGCTCCATGGGGATCCAGTTCGCGTTGGGTAACCTTCTTGAGCAGCTCTTCGGTTTGCGACCTGCTGTCACGTGCAAAATTGTCCCGGACGATCTCTTCTGCGACTTTCACTACCCGGGTTAACGCAATCTGGCGTCGCCTTTCGGTAATTTCGCCACTTCGTTCCAGATGCTCCGCATGGCGATCAATCGCGGCCATCAACTCGCCGAATCCGGTGTGTTTTTCAGAACTGGTGGGCACCACTGGCACCCGCCAGATATCCTTACCGGGTTCAAGACTCATCATCAGCATGGCCTTGAGTTCCTGAATGGTCTTGTTGGAGTCCGGTCGGTCTGCTTTGCTCACGACATGGATATCGGCAATTTCCAGCACCCCTGCCTTGATGGCCTGAACGTCGTCACCCAGCCCGGGCGCATTGACAACCACGGTAGTATGAGCTGCACGCACGATATCGACTTCGTCCTGGCCTACCCCGACGGTTTCGATCAACACCACGTCAAACCCGCCCGCATCCAGGAGGTCGACCGCGTCAAGAGCCGGTCTGGCCAGGCCACCCAGGGTACCCCGGGTGGCCATGCTGCGAATGAATACGCCGGAGTCAGAAACCAGGTCTCCCATGCGAATGCGATCACCGAGGATGGCACCACCCGAGAATGGGCTCGAAGGGTCGATGGCAACCACACCGACCGTGCGGCCACTGGCCCGGTATTCATGGACCAGCTGTGTGACCAAGGTCGACTTCCCTGCGCCCGGAACACCGGTAATGCCCACCACATGGGCGCGGCCAGTACTCTTGTAAAGTTCGGCCAGAGCCTGGCGAACGTCGGGATCACCGCCGCTTTCAACCCGGGTAATAAGCCTGGCGATGGCGCGGAGGTTTCCTTCCCGAACCCGTTCAGCCAATTCCATCGAGGGTATGCGGTTAATCATTCAACCACCTCGCTTCTGGTTCAGGCTCTGGTACAGGTCCCTGTCGTCAACAACACGCTGAGCCTTGAAATCGGTGCGCGGGAAGGTCTCCGGCTCGACCATGACAACCCGTGCCCGAACACCCAGTACCCGGCTGAGCTCGGCCTCCACTCTTTCTCCCAACGCCTTGACCGCATCCGGACCGTTGTTCGCGGTCTCCTGGTCGAATTCTGCCTGTACAGCCAGCTCATCCATCGAGCCGCCTCGTGAGATGATAATGCGGTGCTCACCACCATAGCCGGCGAGACCTTCGAGAACTTCAGCTATGGCGCTGGGGTATACGTTTTCACCACGGATCTGAAACATGTCGTCGATCCGCCCGTAGATACCTTTCGGCAGTCTCGGATAGGTTCGGCCGCACGGGTTGTCTTCCATCACCCAATGGGTCAGGTCGCCGGAGACCATGCGGATCATCGGTTGCGAAGTCCGCTCGAGGTGGGTGTAAATCGGGGTGCCCTGCTCGCCGTAGGGAACACGACGATTGGTATTCGGGTCCGCCACTTCGGTGTAGACAATGTCCTGCCACAGCAGCATGCCCTCGGTGTCGGCGCTGCCCGAGGCGTGCATCCAGGGCGTCAGTTCGGCCATGGTTCCGCAATCAACCACCTTGGCACCGTAGATGTCCTGGATCTTGTCCCGGATGGACGGAATGGACCCGCCCGGCTCACCGGAAAAGAACAGCACCTTGATACCGAACTCTTTGGGGTCAACCCCTTCCTCACGGGCGACTTCCGCCAGCCTAAGTGCATAGGACGGTGTGGAGTAGAGCCCGGCGGGCTTCATCATGCTCAGCCAGGTAACCGCTCGCGCCGTCATCCCGGGAGCGCCAGCGCCAAAGGGAAACGCCTTGCAGCCCAACCGTTCGGCACCGATCAGCGCGCCCCAGGACCCCATATAGAGACTGAGGATAGCGGCCACAAACACCGTATCCCCCGGCCTCAGACCCATACCCCACATGATCCGGGCATGGTTGTTGGCGATGGTGTCCCAGTCACGGCGGGAAATACCAAAAGCGGTGGGCCGGCCGGTTGTGCCGGAGGTGCCATGGATGTGATGGATATCGCTTTCAGGGCAGCAAAGGTAATCCCCGAATGGCGGATTTTTCGCCTGGGATTCACGCAGTTCCTGCTTGGTGACGACAGGCACTTCTTCGAAGTCTGCAAGGGTGCGGATGTCTTTGGCCTTTATACCGGCCTCGTCCCATTTGCGCTGGTAAAATGGCGAGTGGTCGTAGGCATAGGCCATCACGTCGCGGATGCGCGCAACAATCAGATCATCCCGCTTCTCCGGGTCCATGGTTTCCCGGGCGCGGAACCAGTAAGGGCTGTTCGGGTCCGGAAAATAGTCTTTGTTGTAATTGGGGGGAAAATTCCACTCTTCCATCGGAGACTCCTGATATTGTTATTGGCTGTCGTCTGAGGAAACCTGTCATGGCCGCCTGGCCGACATGGCACCGGACTTATCGGGCACCACGATCAGCAACCAGTTGCCGGAACGAATCAATGATTTCCTGGGGAGGAGTGTCCTGTAACAGAATCTTGTGGACGCCCATCTGGTAGAGCTCTTTGACATCGTCATCCGGGATAACACCACCACCGGCAACGATCATGTCTTCCGCTTCCTTCGCTTTCAGAAGTTCCAGAACTTTGGGGAAAATGTGCATGTGCGCGCCCGAGAGCAGGCTGATGCCCAGGATATCCACATCTTCCTGGATAGCGGCATCGACGACTTCTTCCGGTGTGCGATGCAGCCCGGTATAGACCACATCCATACCGGCATCCCGCAGCGCACGTGCAACAACCTTAATGCCCCGGTCGTGACCGTCCAGGCCAATCTTCGCCAGCATTACCCGAATCACAGTTGCGTTATTGTCATTGTTTTGCATCGCATTCTCCTTGGATTAGATTGTTGCGCTGCCGCTTCTTTTAAGCGGTTCGCGTGAGCTCTGAATTTCCTGCTGAAGCCATTTTGATGCAGTCTCCACATGCTGCCTCGCAAGCGTTTCAGCGTTCTGCACGTCGCCGGCCAACACCGCATTGAGTATTGCCTCGTGCTCTTCCCAAATCTGTTGCTGGTTTTTCTCAACGATGAGAATGTCGCTCATCACTCGTCTTACGTGATTCCAGTGGGCCTCCATTGAATCCAGGATGAAGGTGTTACCCGCCAGTTCGTATATGAAGCCGTGAAAGCGCATGTCGGCGTCGATGAGCGCGGGAAGGTCATGGGCCTTTCCTGCCGCGTATCCATCAGCAATGATTTCCTCTCCACGCTTTCGCGCCCCGGGATCTGCCCGCCGGGCAGCGAGACCGGCACTGATCAGGTCGATCCCGCACCGGAATTCGTACAACTGCGCCACGAAATCCTCATCGAGTATCGAAACCATCAGGCCCCGACGCCCTACTGCAGAGAGGAAGCCATCATCGCGAAGGCGCTGCATTGCCTGACTTACCGGCAACCGTGAGACATCCAGTCTTTCGGCCAGACTTTCCTGGGTGACCCTCTCTCCGGGCTTGAGCAAACCTTCAACGATGGCATTGACCACGGAGTCATAAATGAGCTCCGGAAGGTTCTTCTCGGTTTGAATTTTCTTCATTGAACAAACTCCACGACACAACTCCTTCGTTATCGTTTGCATACAGTATTCACCATGTAATACCTGTTCGCCGCTTAAACACATTAGACTTTAGTCTTATTCTTGAGCGATTTTTGAGCGCAAAAACACCCTGCACCGTTATTTTCAAACGGCGCATGTCAATAATCTCCAGAAGCGGAGTGGCTAGGGGGACATCAGCAAATAACGTAAGCTGGCGAGATTTCGTCAGCCTCGTTCGGGCGGCTCGAGCAAATCAATCCGGGCATCATAAACAGCGTTCAGGAAATCAACCAGAACCACTGCAGAGAGGCCCCATATCTGGTAGCGCTCCCAACGGTAGCAGGGGACATAAAAGGTATGATTGAGAAAATTCAGCGCGTCTGTTCTTTCTCGCTTGTCCTCAAGGAAAAACGACAGCGGCACCCTGAATATGCTCTCAATCTCATGTGGATTAGGCTCCAGAGGATGATCCCCGGGAATTACGCCCACGTATGGGGTGACCAGGATACCGTAACGGGACATAACCTGACTGAGCGGTGCGACAATCTGCACCTGATCCGGTGGCAGACCAATCTCTTCGTGGGTTTCCCTTAACGCAGTCGCCGCGAGAGAGGGGTCACCAGGATCACGCTTCCCACCCGGGTAGGCCACCTGCCCCCGGTGTGTGCTCAGATTTTCCGATCTGAGCGTAAAAATCATCTCGGGGTTTCGATGGTCGTCGGTTACAGGTACTAATATACCGGCTTCGGGATAATCCAGAGCGAGCTGTCGGGGCGCATAACCGGCCAGGCGCTCGGCGAGTAAATCACGCACGTTTGGTCTCCAAGGTACATCCTGATGTTGGATGAGACAGAGGCAGCCGGGATCGTTAAACTGACTACCAAATCATAAAGTATACGGGGAAAATCATGAAGTACTGCAGCACATGCGGCCATCCGGTTGAACAACGCATCCCCGAAGGCGACAACCGGCACCGCTATGTCTGTATCAGCTGCGATACCATACATTACCAGAACCCACGCATCGTCGCCGGCACGGTTCCTGTCTGGCAGGGCAAGATTCTCCTGTGTCGGCGGGCCATTGAGCCGCGTTATGGCTACTGGACACTTCCGGCCGGGTTTATGGAGAACGCAGAAACCACTATTGAAGCAGCGGAACGGGAAACACTTGAGGAAGCCCTGGCTGAGGTAAACATCGAGGGCCTCTACTCCATTATCGACGTACCGCATATCAACCAGGTACATATGTTCTATCGGGCCACCCTCAAGGACGGGCAATTCGGTGCTGGAGAGGAGTCCCTGGAAACCAGGCTGTTCAATCTTGATGAGATACCCTGGGATGAGATCTCCTTCCCGACTGTTCGCCGAACCCTTGAGCTTTTTCTCTCAGACCTCAAAAGCGAGTCCTTCGGCGTTCATGTTAGTGACATCCGGCACCCTATGTCAGCAAGCCACCGGAAAGCCGACTAGAAGTCCTCCAGGCGATAGATTTCAAAGGCGGGTTCCTCATACGGATGGGCCCGTTTGAGTGCCGCAACAGCATCCCGGATCAGATTGTCCTCGCAAACCAGCTCCACTTTATACTCGTCAACCGCCTCAATCTCACCGGTTTTACCAAGGAACGGATCGCTTCCATCCAGGGGACGAAACTGTCCCCTGCCGAGGCATTGCCAGGCACAACTGTCGTAATTGCCAATGCGGCCGGCCCCAGCATCAAACAATGCCTGCTTTGTCTTCTCAACATGAGTTTCCGGAACGAAATAACACATCTTGTACATCGAATATTCTCCTTGAGATCGGATATTTTTTGTACAGATTAATAGCTTAGGCACTTACCCACAGAATCTGTGGATAACTCTGGGGAAAGTTTTTGGGAACACGCCTCTAAACCCCGTAATCACTGCACTTTCCTTAAATTGGCGACAAATTCACCTGATAAATTTAAGTGTTATTAATCAATACCTTATAATTGATGGACAAAAGTTGAACCGAAATCCCGCTCTTTGTTTACAGAACAAACAAGAAGGCCCCAGAAATGTGCATAAAAATACTGAGTCAAGGGAATTATTGCGAATTTCTCGGATTTTTTCTCTTGAAAAACGCTCAGAAACAGGGCGTCAAACAAAAAAGCCGGCTTTGGTGTTAACGCTCATGAAGAGCGCATCCAAAGCCGGCTTGAATTCAGACCAATTGATCAGCCGAACCAGCGTCTCGCATTTCTGAACATGCGAATCCAGGAACCGTCTTCCTGCCATTCCGAAGGGCGCCAGGAATGCTGCACAGCCCGGAACACACGCTCAGGGTGAGGCATCATGATGGTTACACGACCATCTCGGGTAGTGACGCCGGTGATGCCCGCTTCTGATCCGTTTGGGTTGTAGGGGTAACGAACCGTCGCTTCACCCCGGTTATCGACATAACGCAGGGCGACCAGTTCATTTTCAGAAAGAGCCGAGGCCGAGTTGCCACCGGCAAACTCAATCCTGCCCTCACCATGCGCGACCGCAATCGGCATACGTGAACCGGCCATACCATCCATAAAGGCCGACGGCGACGGCATCACTTCGACCATCGCCAGGCGAGCCTCGAACTGCTCTGACTGGTTGCGAACGAAGCGAGGCCAACCCTCGCTGCCCGGAATCAACTCGTGCAGGTTGGAGAGCATCTGGCATCCGTTGCAGACGCCAAGTGCCAACGTATCCTGTCGGTTGAAGAAAGCTGCAAACTGATCCCTGACGCGGTCGCTGAACAGAATGGACTTGGCCCAACCCTCGCCGGCGCCAAGAACATCACCGTATGAAAAGCCACCACAGGCAACAAGGCTGTTAAAGCCATCCAGAGTCACGCGACCAGAGAGCAGATCGCTCATGTGCACATCGACGGAGTCGAAGCCGGCACGGTCAAATGCGGCCGCCATCTCCACTTGCCCGTTCACGCCCTGCTCCCGCAGAACAGCCACCTTCGGACGTGCACCCTTGTTGATATACGGAGCAGCCACATCGTCATTGATATCGTAGGAAAGTTCGACATGAAGGCCCGGATCTTCGGAATCCAGCAGGTTATCAAACTCTTCCTGGGCGCAATCGGCATTGTCACGCAAAGACTGGATACGGTAGCTCGTCTCAGCCCATAGGCGCTGCAACTCAACGCGCGCCTCATCCACAACCGTTGAGCCTTCAAAGGTCAGGCGCAGCCGGTCAGTGTCATTCGGACTGCCAATAACGCTGATGTGATCTCCAAGTCCGGCCGCCGAGAACTGCTGCAGCACAAAACCGGTATCTTCCCGGCGCACCTGGATAACAGCGCCCAGCTCTTCGTTGAACAGTTCCCGTGCAAACTGGGTACGGTCTTCTGCCAGACCATCAAGCTTGATGTCGACCCCGGACCGGCCGGCAAAACACATCTCAGCCAGGGTTACAAACAGACCACCGTCTGAGCGGTCGTGGTAGGCCAGAACCTTATCGTCCGCATTGAGCCCCTGGATCACGGCGAAGAAGGCTTTGATATCCTCGGGGTCGTCCAGATCCGGCGCTACCGCACCCACCGCACGATATACCTGGGCTAGCGCAGAGCCGCCCAGGCGGTTCTGGCCAGCTGCCAGATCAACCAGGATAAGATCGGTTTCGCCAGTATCTTTTACTACCTGTGGCGTCAGGGTTTTCGCCACATCAGTGACCGGTGCAAAGCCGCTGACAATCAGCGAAAGCGGCGCAGTTACACTCTTCTGCTCACCGTTGTCTTCTTCCCACACGGTCTTCATAGACATGGAGTCCTTGCCGACCGGGATGGTAATTCCGAGCTCCGGGCAGAGTTCCATGCCCACCGCACGAACCGTTTCATAGAGGTTTTCATCTTCGCCCGCGTGGCCTGCAGCGGCCATCCAGTTGGCGGACAACCGGATGTCGGAAAGCTTGCTGATGGGCGCCGCAGCCAGATTGGTAATCACCTCACCCACGGCCATACGGCCGGATGCCGGCGCATCAATAGTGGCAACCGGGGTACGCTCGCCCATTGCCATGGCTTCACCGGTGCGGACATCAAATGAGCTGGCAGTGACAGCCACGTCGGCGACCGGAACCTGCCAGGGCCCGACCATCTGGTCACGGGCAACCAGGCCTGTGATGGTGCGGTCACCAATGGTGATCAGGAAGCTCTTCGAACCCACGGACGGAAGGCGGAGAATCCGGCGGATCGCATCGTGCAGATCAACCTTCGTGGAATCAAAAATCGGTTTGGTGAACGAAGCGCGGCTGATGCTGCGGTGCATACGGGGCGGCTTGCCAAATAGCACTTCCATCGGCAAGTCAACGGGCTTGTCGTCAAAATAGGAATCGCCAAGCTCAAGATGATGCGCTTCCGTTGCCTCACCGATCACTGCATAAGGGCAGCGCTCGCGACGGCAGAGGGCATCGAACATCTCCAGGTTTTCCGGAGCCACTGCCATGACATAACGCTCCTGGGACTCGTTACACCAGATCTCCAGAGGAGACATTCCAGGTTCGTCACTCGGAATATCGCGCAGCTCGAATTTGCCGCCACGGCCGCCATCCTTAACCAGCTCCGGCATGGCATTGGAGAGGCCACCGGCCCCAACATCATGAATAAACGCGATCGGGTTTCTGTCACCCATCTGCCAGCAACGGTCGATCACTTCCTGACAGCGGCGCTCCATTTCCGGGTTATCTCGCTGGACAGACGCAAAATCCAGGTTCTCATTGCTGGACCCGGAATCCATGGAGGAGGCAGCACCACCGCCGAGCCCAATCAGCATGGACGGCCCACCGAGGACAATAAGCTTGGCGCCCACAGGAATGTTGCCCTTCTCCACATGCTCTTCACGAATATTGCCGAGACCGCCGGCTATCATGATCGGCTTGTGATACCCGCGCACTTCCTCACCGGCCGCACCGGGCACCTTCTCTTCAAATGTTCGAAAATAGCCAGCCAGGTTGGGACGGCCAAATTCGTTGTTGAACGCGGCACCACCAATAGGGCCTTCGATCATAATGTCGAGGGCGGAGGCAATCCGCTCGGGTTTGCCATAGTTGATCTCCCAGGGTTGGGGATCATTGGGGAGATTCAGGTTGGACACCGTAAAACCTGCCAGGCCCGCCTTGGGCTTGGAACCACGGCCGGTGGCACCCTCATCCCGGATTTCGCCGCCGGAACCCGTCGCTGCGCCGGCCGCTGGCGCAATGGCCGTCGGGTGGTTATGAGTCTCCACCTTCATGAGGATGTGGATGTCTTCCTCGTTATAGCCGTACACGCCGGTCTCAGGATCCGGGAAGAAACGGCCACCACGACTGCCCCGGATGACGGAAGCGTTGTCCTTGTAGGCCGAGAGAACACCTTCGCTGTTCATTTCATAGGTGTTGCGGATCATGGCAAACAGTGATTTTTCCTGGCCTTCACCGTCGATATCCCAGGAGGCATTGAAAATCTTGTGCCGGCAATGCTCGGAGTTGGCCTGGGCGAACATCATCAGTTCAACGTCGGTCGGATCCCGCGAAAGATCCGTGAAAGATTTTACCAGGTAGTCGATTTCATCTTCGGCAAGGGCCAGCCCGAGGCGTGAGTTTGCCTCCACCAGCGCATCCCGGCCGCCAGCCAGAACCGGAACCCGTCCAAGAAGCCGTGGCTCTTCGTGGCTGAACAACAATTCCGCACCGCCCATTTCGTGAAACACCTTCTGGGTCATGCGGTCGTGCAACAGCGCGGCAATTTTCTCACGCTGCTCCAGTCCCAGCTTGCGGCGAGACCGGACATAGAAGGCGGTGCCGCGCTCGATCCGGTGAATCTGCCGGAGCCCGCAGTTCCGGGCAATGTCTGTCGCCTTGCTCGACCAGGGAGACAGCGTGCCCGGGCGTGGCACAACCAGGAAGAGCACACCATCGGGCTCCTCCACTGGCACGCTGGGCCCATAAGTCAGAAGCCGGTCGAGAATGGCCTGTTCGGATTCTGAAAGGTCGGCCTCCAGATCAACGAAGTGCATGAACTCTGCATACACATGCTCGATTTCAGGCACGATATCCTGAATCCGGGAATGCAATTTGCGGGAGCGGAATGGCGAGAGCGCGGGTGCGCCGCGAAGTTCAAGCATGATATCAACCTGTATCGCGCGAAACGGGGAAGTCTGGGTGCAATCTGAAAGGCCGCCATGATACTCGAAAGCGGGGTCAGGATACAGCGCTGGAAACGTTAATCCCGGACGGGGCAATTGACATTGTTTTGCATACTAATTAACCAGATTTATTGACCAGACCTCCGACACCAAGGATCATTAAAAGGGTGGAAAGGGAATCCACACTCGGGATAAAAAAGGATACGGGACTCTCACGTTCGCCGTAACCAGATGATCCAGCTGTAACGGAGACCAAGGATTTGTCGAGATTTCGTACTGCGATAGCAGGCGCACCCGCCAGGACGCTACTTCTCCTTGGTGTTGCCCTCATCATTACAGGTTGCTCACAACCCACTACCCTTCAGGAAATTCGTGAAGAGGGTGTCCTGCATGTGATTACTCGGGTCGCGCCGTCCATCTATATTGAAGAAGAGGGCGGGCCGACCGGTTACGACTATGAGCTGGCAAAACTCTTTGCCGAGGAACTGGGTGTAAAACTGAGAATTCGCGTCGCCGGAGACAATACGGAAATTCTCTCTGTTCTGACGCAAAATTACGCCCATATCGGCATGGCGGGGCTTTCAAACCAAACAGCGATTTCTGGCGAATACCACACGGTACCGACGGGCATTACGGCTCAATCAGTGCTGATCTACAACCGGGATGTTGAGCGTCCGGAATCTCTGGCGGATCTGGCAGGAAAAACTGTCCATGTCGTTGCGGACAGCAATCATGAGCAGCGCCTTTCTCAAGCTCAGTCAGACCTCCCCAAACTTCAGTGGCAGGTCCATCCTGGCCTTGATGCTGCTGGCGTCCTCAGCAGGGTGGAAAGCGGCGAATTCCGGTATGCAATCATTTCGTCCAACGTACTTGAGATGAACCAGGTCTTTTACCCCATGGTGAAAGAGGCCTTTGCCATGGGAGACCCCCGGGAGCTGGCCTGGTTTTTCCCCGCCGCACAGGACGAGTCATTGGCCAGGGCCGCCGAAAAGTTTCTGGAAAAGCTCAGGGTTAATGGCATCCTGGCCCAGATTTCCGAGCGCTTTTACGGGCATCTGGACCGACTGAACTACGTCGGCGCCCGCACGTTTATGCACCACGTGAAAAGCCGACTGCCAAAATACGAGCCACTGTTTCGGGAATACGCCAAGGAATACAAGATTGACTGGAGGCTGCTTGCCGCCATCGGCTACCAGGAATCACACTGGCGTCCCAACGCCGTTTCACCTACTGGCGTGCGTGGCCTGATGATGCTGACCCGCAACACCGCCAGTCACATCGGTATCAATAACCGGCTGGATGCCGAAGAAAGCATTCAGGGCGGCGCCAAGTATTTCAGAATAGTGCATGAAAAGATTCCGGAGCGAATTCCGGAACCTGACCGGAGCTGGTTTGCCCTGGCCTCCTACAATGTGGGCTTCGGGCATCTGGAAGACGCCAGGCGCCTGACGGAAAGCGCCGGGAAGGATCCTGACCGGTGGATGGACGTCAAGGAATTCCTGCCCCTGCTTGCCCAGAAGGAGTGGTACACAAAGACTCGCTTTGGCTACGCCAGGGGCAATGAGCCTGTGGTTTACGTTCAGAACATCCGGCGCTACTACGACGTACTGGCGCGCCTCCACGAACCGGGCACCACCCCCCCCGCGAAAAAACCGCAACTGGTCCACATGGAGGGGAAGGAGGCAAAAGACGCTCCACCCAATGGCTCGCAAGCGGGCTCAGAGCTCAGGGCGGCTCTGCCACCGGAACTGGGTGTGATACCACCCACCCTCTGACCTTCAAGCTGCAACGTTGCGGGAGGTCAGGGTGACCGAGCTTCAAGGGCGCATTCAACCTGACTGGCGGAAAACCCTCGCCGATTCAGAAAGCGCGCCTGGCGAACCTTCTCATTCCAGTCTTCACTTAGATCCGCCAGACCAAATCGCTTCTCCCTTAAACCGATCGCCTTCTGATTCCAGTCCTCGTCCGTCATTTCCTCCAGGCAGTCCGGACTGCTGTGAACCCCGCGTTGCTGGAGCTCCCCAAGAATTCGCAAGGGCCCATAACCGAGGTCCATTCGCTGGCGGGCATAGATATCGGCAAAGCGGTTGTCGTCGAGCCAGCCTTCGCCCTCATATTCGTCGAGCACAGACTCGATAATGTCGCCCGGGACTTTCCTCTGACGGAGTTTCAGGCTCAATTCCATACGGCTGTGCTCCCGCCTGGCCAGAAGCCGGAGGGCCGTTGCCCGGGCCCTATACTCCTGATCGTCCTGATTTTCCTGTTTTGCCATACAGACCCTTTCCGCATACGCATACAAAACGCTAGACTAGCCGCGAATTTCTCCAGCTGGCCAGACAGACTGGCCGGCGCAACTACCCGGCATCCACACCCGGGCGCCGATGGCCGGTGGCGGCTTAACTTTGCCCGACACCGTGAACTGGTTTCAATACCAAAGGATACTCATATGGCCGCGTTCATCCAGAAACTGTTCAAATCCCGCAAGACACCCGATGCTGCCCCGAAAAGCCGGAAAGCCCCCCAACCTGCCCCGGTCGAGCAGGAAGACACGCGGGCCACGCAGAGAGAGGAGCAGCTCAGAACGATGGAAGGCTCCCCGTCACAGGATGTCCTGGCAAAAATAGCAATTGAGGGTGCAACGGCTGACATTCGCCAGACGGCCGCCAGCCGGTTGACGGAAGAAAGTAGCCTGCAACAGGTTCAGAAGCAGGCCAAGGGCAAAGACAAAGGAGTTTATCAGACCGTAAAACTGACGCTCCAGAAACTGCGGGAAGAACAGGCCCGCCTGGAAGGTATCAACCAGACCATTGCCACTCTCATCAGGCACGCCCGGGACCAGGCACGGAGTGACGACACCAAACTCTACGAAGCCCGGCTGGAATCCTTGTTGAAGCACTGGTCAGAGGTGGAAAACCATGCCTCACCCGAACAGGCCCAGACTTTCCTGGAGGCGGTTCATCGTTGCAAGGAGCGGGTAGCTGCCACCCAGTCCGCAGCCGAGGACGAGAAACGCCAGCGCGAGCAGGCATTGCAGCGCCGGGAAACCCTGAACATGCTGACCGGCACCCTGGACGAGCTCAAGGCGCAGTCGCCAGAGACCCTGCCTTCGCAAGCGTCACTGGATGCCCTGCAAAAGACCCAGGAAAACCGGTGGCTTGAGGCCACCCGGGATACCTCAGTCGAAAAGCAGGAGCAGAAAACCTACGAGACCGCCATGCTCGCCCTGCGCAATTACCTGAGTGCGGTGAAACGCATCAACCAGGAGCGGGAAACGATAGCCGAGCTCGGGGCGGTCCTCGACAGCCAGGAGGACACATCCGAGGATCAGCGTGCCCGGGCAAAAACACTGATCCAGGAAATCAGTTGGCCGGAAGGCTACCCCAGCCCGGCACTGCTTGAGCCGCTCCGGAAACTGGCTGGAAAGCGCACGCCCCCCGTTGAAGCCCCGGCAGACCAGGAACGACAAAAAGCCCTGGCAGTCCGCCTGCAAAGCGATTTGCAACAATTGGAAGAGGCGCTTGAGGCAAAACAGCTCAAAGAATCGAAACAGTTGTTCAAGACGGCCCAGCAGCACCTACGGGATCTTGATCATCGCCACGGCAAACCATTCCAGGCCCGGATGCAGCTGTTGACCGGCCAATTGAGAGAGCTTTCCGACTGGCAGGGCTTTGCTACAGAGCCAAAGCAGATTGTTCTGTGCGAACAGATGGAATACCTGGCCAACCAGCCGATGGACCCGGAAGCCAAGGCGGAACGGATCAAGGAGTTGCAGAACGAGTGGCGGGAACTGGGCGGGTCTTCTGACCGCAGCCTGTGGTCCCGTTTCAAGGCGGCGTCGGACAAAGCCTACGAACCCTGCAAAGCCTATTTCTCGGCAAAATCCGGGTTAAAAAAGGCGAACCTGGAGAAACGATCCGCCATTTGCGAGCAATTGGAAACGTTCCTGGACAATGCCGACTGGTCTTCCATTGACTGGAAAGCCGCCGAGCGCATTCACCAGACCGCCCGACAGGAATGGAAGGATGCCTGGCCGGTGGAGTTCCGGGACAACCGGCAGGTTCAGAAGCGGTTCGACGATCTGCTAAAAAGGCTGGAAGCCCCGCTGGATGAGGAGCGCCGCAAAAACGAAGGTCTGAAACAGGAGATTGTCCAGCAAGCGCAGGCACTGGTTGATTTCGAACCCCTCCAGGATGCCATGAATCAGGCCAAGGCACTGCAAACCGACTGGCAGGCCATTGGTATTACCCGCCACCGGGAAGACCGGAAACTCTGGCAGGCTTTCCGAAAGGCCTGCGACCAGATATTCGCCCGCCGGGATGCCGAGCGCACTGAACACCAGCAGGCCTCCCGAGCCGCTGACGAGTCGGCACAAGCCAGCCTGCAGAAATCAGCCGAGGTGACTGGCGCCAGTGACGAGCAGACAATAACAACAGCAGTAACAGGACTCCGGGAAATTAATGCCTCTGCCCTGTCCAAAAGCGTCAGAGAGCAGCTCCAGCAGGAAAAACAGCGATTGGCCCAGATTCTGTCCAGCCTGCAATTGCGGTCAAAAATGGAGTCCTGGCAGTCGCTTGTGCTCGCTGCGGCAACCGGTGAAGCGGTGACAGAGGCAGCCCCGGACCATTGGCCTGCACTGGCAGACGCTTCGTACGCCCAGGACCCGACGGAATTGGTGATCCGCGCAGAAATCCTGTGCGGCGTGCCATCACCGGACTCAGACCAGCAACGCCGAATGGAAATTCAGGTGCAGCGCCTGGCCGATGGAATGGGTTCCTCGGATAGCGGCGGCGATCAGCTCAACGACGTCGAAAAGCTGGTAGCAAACTGGTGCCTCGCCGGCACTCGTTCAGCCGAGGATCGCAAACTGGCGGAGCGCCTGAATGGTGCACTTTCCAACCTGATCAACTCGTAAGCAGACAAACCGGTTACTCTCGCTGGTGCTCCCGGACAAATTCCCTGGCGTCTTTCACGGCGGCCAGGGATTTCTGTTTCATCTCCTTCAATTCCTCATCCGCCAGATAGAACATCATATCGATGGAATGGCGGTAATAGCGCGTGGGCAGGCGGTTTAGCGCCACACACATCACATCAGTCAGATAGTCTGCGGAATCAGTATCCTCACGAGTCGCGTCGATCGCGTCCGCCACCAGCCGTTCATAGAAATTGTCGATTGCATCTCGCAGAGACATGGCACACGCCTCCTGAATTCATCTGCGGTTATTAACTACCTTAGAAGCCACACCACCGCTTGTCATGGATCCTGAGCAATTTCGCCAATGCGATTGGCAGCCCGCGTCATTACACCCTGCAGCTGCAACCGGCTATGGTTATGTTATGGGTAAAAAAATCTCGAAACAAACATCACCAGAGGACATGCAATGACCACCGAGGCGTATATCTTCGATGCAGTCCGCACCCCCAGAGGGCGCGGAAAAAAAGACGGATCACTCCACAGCGTCAAACCCATCACGCTGCTGACCACCGTGCTCCACGCGCTGCAGGAGAGAAACAGCCTGGACACGGCCCAGGTCGACGACATTGTCATGGGCTGCGTGACAGCCGTTGGTGATCAGGGCGCAGATATCGCCAAAACCGCAGCGCTTGCCGCAGACTGGGACGAAAAGGTGGCCGGGGTCACCCTGAACCGTTTCTGCGCCTCGGGGCTCGAAGCAGTCAACCTGGCGGCGATGAAGGTTCGTTCCGGCTGGGAAGATATGGTGGTTGCCGGTGGCGTAGAAGCCATGTCCCGGGTACCGATGGGCTCGGACGGCGGGGCCTGGGCTACCGATCCGGAGACCAACCTGCACACCGGCTTTATGCCCCAGGGCATCGGTGCCGACCTGATCGCCACCCTCGAAGGCTTCAGCCGTATGGATGTGGACGCCTTTGCAGTGAAATCCCAGCAAAAAGCTGCCAACGCCTGGCAAAACGGCTACTTCGGAAAATCCATTATTCCAGTCACCGACCAGAACGGTGTGGTGATTCTCGATCGTGACGAGCATGTGCGCGGCAACACCACCGTTGAGTCCCTGTCTGGCCTCAGGCCCTCGTTCCAGATGATGGGCGAAATGGGCTTCGACGGTGTCGCCCGGGAAAAATACCACTACGTGGAGAAGATCAACCACGTGCACCACGCAGGCAACTCCTCAGGTATTGTTGACGGCGCCACCGCCATGCTGATTGGCAGCGAAGCCAAGGGGAAGGCTATGGGCCTGAAGCCCCGTGCCCGCATCGTCGCCACCGCCGTCACCAGCACAGACCCCACCATCATGCTCACCGGCCCTGCCCCGGCAGCCCGCAAGGCGCTGGGCAAGGCGGGCATGACCGCAGACCAGATCGACCTGTTTGAAGTAAACGAAGCCTTCGCCTCTGTAGTGATGCGCTTCCAGCGGGAACTCTCGGTTCCCGATGAAAAAGTGAACGTGAACGGCGGCGCCATCGCCATGGGCCACCCGTTGGGTGCCACCGGCGCCATGATTCTCGGCACCCTGCTGGATGAGCTGGAACGCCGCGAATTGCGCTTCGGCCTGGCGACCCTGTGCGTGGGTGGCGGCATGGGTATTGCCACCATCATCGAGCGCGTCTGAACCCGTCCACTTTTTCTTTAAGGAGAACCGATTATGAGTGCCATCCGTTATGAACTGGGTTCAGATCAGATCCTGACCCTCACCATCGACATGCCCGGACAGTCCGCCAACACCATGAATGCGGCGTTCCGGGACGCTCTCTCGGACACCGCCGCGAAGGTCAAAGGTGATCTGGACAACATCCGGGGTGTGATCGTTACCTCGGCCAAGAAAACCTTTTTTGCCGGTGGCGACCTGAAAGAGTTGCACAAGGTCACCCGGGAAGACGCTAAAACCTTTGAAGATATGGTCAACGCCCTGAAAGCCGATATGCGCTTCCTTGAGACCAGCGGCAAACCGGTGGTTGCCGCCATCAACGGTACCGCCCTTGGCGGCGGGCTCGAGGTTGCCCTGGCGTGCCATTACCGTATTGCCATTAACGATGACAGCATCCAGCTGGGCCTGCCGGAAGTGACCCTGGGACTATTGCCAGGCGGTGGCGGCACCCAGCGACTGCCCCGGATGATTGGTCTGGAGGCCGCCTTCCCATTCCTGATGGAGGGCAAGAAGGTAAACCCGAAAACCGCCCTGAAGGCCGGCATTGTCGACGAGCTGGCAGATTCTGCCGATGACATGATCACCAAGGCCCGGGCGTTCATCGATGCCAATCCGAAATGTCAGCAGCCATGGGATCAGAAAGGCTTCAAATTCCCCGGCGGCGCGCCTCATCATCCCGCTATGGCCCAGAAACTGGCCATCGCCCCTGCCATGCTGAAGCAGAAAACCAAAGGCTGCTACCCGGCGCCGGAGCGCATCCTCAGCGCTGCGGTGGAAGGCGCCCAGGTGGATTTCGACAACGGCAGCCTGATCGAGACCCGGTACTTTGCCGAACTGGTGATTGGCCCGGTCGCCAAGAACATGACCGGGACCTTCTGGTTCCAGCTGAACGCCATCAAGGCCGGTGGTAGCCGCCCGGAGGGCGTCGACAAGGAAACCTTCCGCAAGGTCGGTGTGCTTGGTGCCGGCATGATGGGCGCAGGCATAGCCTACTCTACGGCCACCCGCGGCATTGAGGTGGTTCTTAAAGATGTCTCCGTGGAAAACGCCGAGAAAGGCAAAAGTTATTCGGAGAAACTGCTGGCCAAGAAAGTTAGCCGTGGCCGAATGACCGAAGAGCAGAAGGCGGAGATTCTTGGCCGCATCACGGCCACCGGCTCGGCTGAAGATCTTGCAGGCTGCGATCTGGTCATTGAAGCCGTATTTGAGGACAGCGAGCTGAAGGCCAAAGTAACCCGGGAGGCGGAACCCAAGTTGGTAAACAATGGCATCTTTGCCTCCAACACTTCCACCATCCCCATCTCCCAGCTTGCCGGAGCCTCAGCAAGACCGGAAAACTTTATCGGCCTGCATTTCTTCTCACCGGTGGACAAAATGCAGCTGGTGGAGATCATTGTCGGTGAACACACCTCCGATGAAACCCTGGCGCGTTCGTTCGACTACGTTCAGCAGATCGGCAAGATCCCGGTGGTGGTGAATGACAGCCGGGGCTTCTTCACCTCCCGGGTATTCGGCACCTTCGTCAACGAAGGCATCTGCATGCTCGGCGAAGGCATTCATCCCTCCAGTATTGAAAATGCCGGGCTACTGGCGGGCATGCCGGTGGGGCCACTGGCAATTTCCGACGAAGTCAGCATGACCCTGATGCAGCACATCCGGGACCAGAGCAAAAAAGACACCGAGGCTGCAGGCGGCAGCTGGAACGCCCACCCGGCAGAAGCGGTGATTGACGCAATGGTTAACGAGCATGGTCGCAAAGGCAAAGCGGCAGGAGCCGGCTTCTACGACTACCCCGCCGACGGCAAGAAACACTTGTGGCCAGAGCTGGAGAATCTGTTTGTCGATGCGGAGAAGGCACGAAATGTCAGACTCCAGGAACTCAAGGACCGGATCCTGTTCATCCAGGCCATTGAAACCGTCCGTTGTCTGGAGGAAGGCGTTCTGCGTACCATCGAAGACGCCAACATCGGCAGTATTTTCGGAATCGGCTATGCGCCCTGGACCGGTGGCGCCATACAGTTCATTAATCAGTACGGTGTGAGATCGTTCACCGAGCGGGCGACAGAACTCTCCACCACCTATGGCGAGCGTTTTGCGCCACCCAAACTGCTACTGGAGAGAGCCGAGAGCAACTCGCCTTTCGTCTGAGGCCATCGCGCCGGGAGGCATGACACCGCTTCCCGGCGCTATCACTGCCAAAATCCACGCCTGGTCTGCCCGCCACCAAAGGCTTTCCGGTTACCAACCTGCCGGCTTCATGGACAGATTGTCACGAACCGATACGTGCTGGCTATGGCAACGGGTGTAGCGCTTGCCTACAATAAATTTATTCGCTCACGGTCAGATAAGCGTCTATACCGTGCTTTTCTGCCCAACACCGTCAGGTATGCATTTATGACCATTGCGGAAAGAATTATGGCCCGTCGCTCTCCGGCACAGAATATCCGGACAGGAGCATGCAAGGCGATCGCGGTTGCGCTACTGCTCTCGACGCCACTGGGATTGCAGGCCAAAGCCGACTCTCCATCGATCTACGAGCCGGTCGCGCCCACTATCGAGCAGGCACGGGCCAACATCCTGATTGCCCGTCAGCTGCAGTTTACCCATTTCCGTGATCTGGGCATCAGCGATGAGCTGTCCGGCGATGTGTTTGATTCTTACCTGGATTATCTGGATGGCCAGCGAATCTACCTCACCAAGGCGGACATCCAGAAGTTCGAGCAGATCAAAGGTCAGTTGGGTTCAGCCCTGAAAACCGGCCAGTTACAGCCCGGCTTCGATATTTACAATCTGGTCCAGCAGCGCATCATTGAGCGACTGCAGTTTGCAATTAACGTGATCGACGATGGCATCGACAAGCTGGACTTCTCTGAAAACGAGCGCATTCTCGTCGATCGCTCAGAAGCGGACTGGGTGCCTGATGCCCAGGCCCTGGACGAACTCTGGCGCAAGCGAATCAAGAACGCCGTCCTTGCACAGCGGCTCAGTGGTACTGAGGACGATGCCATCGAGGAAACGCTGCTTCGTCGTTACGAAGGACAGCTAAAGCGCGCTTACCAGGCCCGCAGCGAGGATGCGTTCCAGGCCTATATGAACGCGTTTACCGGCATGTGGGACCCACACACCTCTTATTTTTCGCCGCGCACATCCGAAAACTTCAACATCAACATGAGCCTTTCCCTGGAAGGAATCGGAGCGGTTCTGCAGTCAGACAACGAATACACCAAGGTGGTCCGACTGGTCCCCGGCGGGCCCGCGTCCAAGCAGGGCCAACTACAACCGGCAGACCGGATTGTCGCGGTGTCCCAGGAAGATGAAAAGCCCGTGAATGTCATCGGCTGGCGCCTTGACGAAGTCGTGGACCTGATCCGCGGCCCAAGAAACTCTACCGTAACCCTGGAAGTTATTCCGGCCACAGCCTCTGATGAAACCATGACCAAAACCATCGCCATCAAACGGGATGAGGTGAAACTGGAAGAGCAAAGCGCCAGCAAAGACACCCTCCAACTGGAACGGGGCGGTAAGGAATACACCATTGGCGTTGTCACCATCCCCACTTTCTACGCTGATTTCCAGGCCATGCAGGCCGGTGATCCGAACTACAAGAGCACAACAAGGGATGTTCGCAAGCTGATTTCCGAGCTCGAAGCGGAAGGCGTTAACGGTCTGGTAATTGATCTTCGCAACAACGGCGGCGGCGCCCTGCATGAAGCCAATGACCTGGTTGGTCTGTTTATCGACAAAGGCCCAACCGTGCAGATTCGCAACGCCAACAACGACGTGCAGGTACTCAACGATGAGGATCCATCGGTTGCTTATGACGGCCCTCTGGTGGTTCTGACCAACCGAATGAGTGCCTCCGCTTCCGAGATCTTTGCTGGAGCTATTCAGGACTATGGCCGTGGGCTGGTGGTTGGCTCGCAAACATTCGGCAAAGGGACAGTGCAAGCCGTCAGGCCGCTAAACCATGGCCAGCTCAAGATTACCCAGTCGAAGTTCTACCGGGTATCCGGCGGTTCGACCCAGCACAAGGGGGTTATCCCGGATATCGAGATTCCGTCCCGCATCGACAAGACCCGGATCGGTGAAGACGCCCTCGATCATGCCCTTCCCTGGGACCAGATTGAGGCCGTACCTCACACCCGTTACTACGATTTCAGCGGAATTATTGATGAGCTTCGCAAGCGTCATGAAGAGCGCTTCTCGACAAACCCCGAGTTCAGTCTTTTGCAACAGGAGATCAACTTCCTGTCAGAACAGCGGGCGACAGACAGCGTCAGCCTTAATCAGGAAGAACGCCGCGAGCAGCACAAACAGGTTGAGCGTACCCGCCTGGCGATTGCCAATGCCCGCCGGGAGCTTAAAGGAGAGCTGCCGTTCGAATCGCTGGACGATCTTGAAGACTGGCAGGACCAGCAGGCCGCCGACCTGAATTCAACCGATGAAGAACTCGATTTTGTCATTCGGGAAGGTGGCCACATTATGGCGGATATGCTGGACCTGGATAGCCGCATGGCGTCTATGCTGACCCCGCAGCAGTTTGCCGCCCAGGCGCCGGCCAGGTAAGCGGCAGCAAAAAGCCACCAGCTCCCATGACTGAAAGCGGCGACAGCGGAAAGGCCAACCGGCAAAAGGCTCGAATGCTCCAGGACATGCTCCTGGACGCCCTTCATGCCATGCGCTCCCTGGAAGAGGTTGAGGATCTTGAAAAACCGGCATCCCGGGAGCGGACACAAGAGGGTCTCATTGACCGCCTGGCCAGCCTGACTGGCTCAGCGCTCCGTTTTGGGGTCAAGGCCACCGACACTTCCCTCCGGGTTGGCCGGGCCCTGATCAATTCCCAGGATCAGCTTCGGGCCATGCTGACCGCAGGCCAATCCTTGAAGGACATCCGGGAGGTGGCCGGTCTGACCGTGTCGGAAATGAGTGAGGCCCTGAACCTCCGGGACAAGTCAGTCCTGGAAGCGATTGAAAACGGCACCACCACCCTCTCCTTCGAACTGATCCTAAGGCTCGCTGCCCTCATCGCGCGGAACGACCCCATTCCGTTCATTATGCGCACCACCCGCAACTACAACCCCGAGGTCTGGCAACTGCTGAATGACTGGGGTGTGGCAAGGCTGCCGCTGCAATTCGAGCGTGAGCGGGAATTCATCAATATCTTCCGCCGCCATGACGATGCCCGGACGCTTTCAGACGAAGGTTTCCAAAAGGTACTGGAGTTCACCCGCCACAGTTTCGAGATGTCCCTGCACTTTGTGGAAGAACAGGAACGGCAGGTGGAGGAACTGCGTGCGGCTTACGAGGGAAAGGAGCCCACTGAGCCCGAACAGCCTGAAAAGCACCCAGCTGCCAGGAAGCGTTCATCGGGCAAGAACCCCTCAGCCGAATAGTGCCCGCATACCGGTAATATTCGGGTTATGCACCACCCCCTTTTCGGTAACGATGGCATCTATCAGGCTGGCCGGCGTTACATCAAACACCGGGTT
Organism: Marinobacter guineae; assembly: GCF_002744735.1. Taxonomy (GTDB): domain Bacteria; phylum Pseudomonadota; class Gammaproteobacteria; order Pseudomonadales; family Oleiphilaceae; genus Marinobacter; species Marinobacter guineae. Next base: position 25,740 of record NZ_KZ319341.1, read on the forward strand.
AAAGACCTTTACGCCTTCCGGCGCCAGCCGAATTCCCCGGATCTCCCGTACTTCCAGGCCGTCTCGCTCTTCAATGGGGATGTCCGCGCCCGAGGCCAGAGACATATCCACGGTGCTGGAAGGCGCCACCACCATGAAGCCCACTTTGTGATGGCGGGCCAGGACCGCCAGGCTGTAGGTGCCAATCTTGTTGGCGACATCACCGTTGGCAGTGATGCGGTCCGCACCCACAATGACCCATCGCACGTCTCCCCGGGCCATGATCGCCGCCGCCGCACCATCGGCATTCAGGGTGACGGGGATACCATCCCGGGTTAGCTCCCAGGCGGTCAGGCGGCTGCCCTGGAGCCAGGGCCGGGTTTCATCGGCAAAAACCTCCTTCAGCAGCTTTTTCTCGTTCAGCCGACGGATAACTCCCAGAGCTGTACCGTAGCCCCCCGTGGCCAGGGCGCCGGTGTTGCAGTGAGTTAGTACCGATATGGGTTTGTCCGGCGCCATGAATTCCACGGCATGGTCTGCCATCGCAAAATTGGCGGCGAGATCTTCCTGGTGAATCGTCACCGCCTCTTTGGCCAGCCGTTTTACCGCCTCGTCAAGGGAATGGCATTCGTGAAAAACCTGTTCCATGCGCTGCAACGCCCAGAACAGATTGACCGCCGTCGGGCGAGACGCCGCAAGTTCACGGATGGACTGTTTGATTTCCGCCTTCCAGTCACCACCACCAGCGTGCCGTGCTGCCAGAGCAACCCCGTAAGCCGCGCTGATACCAATGGCTGGAGCGCCGCGAACCACCATATCCCGAATGCTCTGCGCCACACCGACTGCGCCTTCAAGGGTGATCCAGTGCTCCTCCCCTGGCAGCAGACGCTGGTCCAGCAATTCCAGACTGTTGCCGTGCCAGCGGATTGCAACGGTGCCAACACCATGTTCAGAAGACGGTTTCGGGGTTTCTGCCATAATAAATGCTCCGGTTTTGCAGCGCTGAAAAGCGCCAGTATAACGGTTATACTTCCGGGCTACATTTCCATAGCGCGGCGGCACCGCGCCAACCGCTGTAAGGCAGGCTTAATGACGGCAGATACCATCACCGCAGCCGATATCCGCATCAACGCACGCTGGCTGATCCCAATTGAACCGGCGGGCGCGGTTCTCAAGAACCAGGCAGTGATCATTCAGGGAACACGGATTGTTGCGGTCACACCTCAGGAGCAGGCAGACCGGGAATTCAGAACCCGTGAAACGGTTGATCTGCCATATCATGTGGTCATGCCTGGCCTGATCAATATGCACGGCCATGCGGCAATGACACTCTTCAGAGGCATGGCGGATGACCTTCCGCTGATGACTTGGCTGAATGATCATATCTGGCCGGCCGAGGGTCGTTTCATCAGCAAACAGTTTGTTGCTGACGGTACCCAACTGGCCATGGCCGAAATGCTACGCACAGGCACCACCACTTTCTCGGACATGTACTTCTTTCCCGAGATAGCCGCCCAGGTCGCCCACGACGCGGGTATTCGCGCCCAGATCTGTTTTCCGCTGCTGGACTTCCCCACCTCCTGGGGTTCCGGGCCGGAGGAGTATCTGAGTAAGGGTCGAGCGTTTATCGACACCTGGAAGGCCGATGACTACATCATGCCAGCCATTGGCCCCCATGCGCCCTATACGGTGTCAGACGGCCCCATGGCCGAAGCGGTCCGGCTGTCAGAAGACACCGGCGCGCGGATCCAGATACACTTGCACGAAACGGCTTTCGAGGTGACCGAGGCCAGTGAAAAACTTGGCAAGCGACCAACAGCCCGGCTGGCAGAGCTTGGCGTGTTGCGCCCGGAGACCCAGTGCGTGCATATGACCCAGATCGACGACAGCGATATCAGCCTGCTGCAACAGTCCGGGGCACAGGTTATCCATTGCCCGGAATCCAACCTGAAGCTGGCCAGCGGCCTGTGCCCGGTCCAGAAACTCATTGATAGCGGAGTAAACGTTGCTATTGGTACCGACGGTGCCGCCAGCAATAACGATCTGGACCTGTTTGGCGAACTGCGCACTGCCGCCATGGTGGCCAAGGTTGTGGCCGGGGATGCGGCGGCGCTATCTGCCCACAAGGCCCTTGAGATGGCCACTATTAACGGCGCGCGGGCGCTTGGCAGGGATCACGAGCTGGGCTCCCTGATTTCGGGCAAACTGGCCGACATCATTGCCATTGACCTGAGCGATCCGTTCCTTCAGCCGGTTTATGACCCCGCCTCCCATCTCGTTTACAGCAACCACGGCCGGTCAGTAAGCCATAGCTGGATAAACGGCGTACCACAAGTACAGGATGGCCGGCTTACCCGAATTGATGTCGCCGATCTCATGCTTCGGGTCGATGACTGGGCCGGGCGAATCCGCGAACAGGCTGACTAACCGATTTTCTATTGATTCACCAGGCAGAACCAACCATGACCAATCAGAACGTAGACCGGAACGAAATCGCCAAGTTTGAGGCCCTGGCCAGCCGCTGGTGGGACCCGTCGAGCGAGTTCAAGCCGCTGCACGACATCAACCCCCTGCGCCTGAACTACATTGACGAGCGGGTATCCCTGGCTGGCAAGCGAGCGCTGGATGTCGGCTGCGGCGGTGGGCTGCTGTCCGAGGGCATGGCACAACGCGGTGCCCACGTTACCGGCATCGACATGGGTGAGGCGCCACTCTCCGTGGCGCGACTGCACGGAATGGAAACCGGCGTGAAGGTGGATTATTGCCAGATCACCGTCGAAGAACTGGCACTGGAAAGCGAACATGCCGGCCAGTACGACGTGGTCACCTGCCTGGAAATGCTGGAGCACGTGCCAGACCCGGCATCGGTGATCAGGGCCTGTGCCACCATGCTCAAGCCCGGCGGCCATCTGTTCGTCTCGACGATCAACCGCAATCCCAAGTCATTCCTGTTTGCCATTGTTGGCGCGGAATACGTGCTCGGGCTGCTTCCCAAGGGAACCCACGAGTGGAAGAAATTTATCCGGCCTTCGGAAATGTCCGATCACCTGCGCCACGCAGGGCTGGATGTCCGGGAACTCACCGGAATGACCTACAACCCGGTCACCAAGGTCTACAAGCTGGGCCGGGATGTGGATGTGAACTACCTGATGCATGCCAGGGATATTCGTGAAGCCTGAAATCTCTCCCAAAACATTGCCTGAAACCTCAGCTGTCCTGTTTGATCTGGACGGAACGCTGATCGACACGGCACCGGATTTTATCCGCTGCCTGAACCAGCTGCGCGAACTGCACGGCCTGCCCGCCCTGCCCCCGGAACACATTCGCCGCTCCGTCTCAAACGGGGCCCGGGCGATGATCCGGGTGGGTTTCGGACTGGAACCGGACCACCCCGATTACCTGGAAAAGCACACTGCGTTCCTGGATCTCTACGAAACGGGCGTGGCGGTTGAAACCACCCTGTTTGAGGGGGTGGATGAGCTCCTGAAAACCCTGGAAGCGCGGGGAATACCCTGGGGCATTGTCACAAACAAGCCAGCCAGATTCGCCGTACCGTTAATCCAGGCGCTAGGTCTGGCAGACCGTTGCGCGGCGCTGGTCTGCCCGGATCATGTCGCCCAACGCAAGCCCCACCCCGAAGCGTTGATTCTGGCCTGCCAGCAGATGGGCACGGAGCCTGGCACAGGCATTTATGTGGGCGACCACGAGCGTGATATCGAAGCCGGGCGTAATGCCGGCATGAAAACCATTGCAGTACGTTACGGCTACATCGAGCAGCCGGAGACCATTGATCTGTGGCAAGCCGACCTTATTGCAGACACCGTCACGGACCTGGCAAAGCTGTTACAATAGTCGACCAAATTTAGGATCCGGTTTCGAAACCGGTAACAGCCTGACACGGAGACAGGTTATGCATGATTACCAAGCACCCGCCGATCTTCTGAAAGACCGTATCGTGATGGTTACGGGTGCCGGAAGTGGCATTGGCAGGGCTGCCGCGAAAGCCTTTGCAGCCCATGGTGCGACCGTAGTACTTGTGGGCCGCACTGTCAGCAAGCTGGAAACAGTCTACGACGAAATCGAGGCCGCTGGTCACCCGAAGCCTGCGATTGTACCCATGAACTTTGAAGGGGCCGCGGTCAAGGATTACGAAGAGCTAGCGATGACCCTTGAGGACAACTTCGGTCAGCTGGATGGTCTGCTGCACAACGCTGCCATTCTGGGCGACCGCAGCCCGGTGGAACTCTACGATCCGGAAACCTGGAACAAGGTCATGCATGTTAACGCCACGGCCCCTTTCCTGCTCAGCCGGGCGATGATTCCCCTGTTGCGCAAGTCCGACGCTGCCTCGGTGATTTTCACCTCCTCCGGCGTCGGCCGGAAGGCCAAAGCCTACTGGGGCGCCTACGCCGTATCCAAGTTCGCAGTCGAAGGCCTGAGTCAGTTGCTGTCGGAAGAGCTGGACGATGAACGCCACAATGTTCGGGTGAACAGTCTGAACCCGGGCGCCACCCGTACCAACATGAGAGCTCGCGCCTATCCGGCGGAGAATCCACAGCAAAATCCGGCACCGGAAGACCTGATGCCGATTTACCTGTATCTCATGGGTAAGGACAGCCTGGGCGTTAACGGCCAGCAACTCGACGCACAACCAAAGTAATGGAACTGCTTTTCTATACAACAGCCCAGTGCCATTTGTGCGATTTAGCCGAAGCCCTACTAGTGAATGCGCCCATGCCGAAGCCGGTACCGGTAGATGTAGTGGACATTGCCCAGTCTGAAGAGCTGGTTGAGCGTTATGGCACCCGCATCCCGGTGCTGCGCCGTAACGACACCGGTGCGGAACTGGACTGGCCGTTTACCAGGGATGAATTGCTCACATTCCTGCAATGAGGATTGCCTGACATGTTGATGGTTATTTCCCCTGCCAAGACACTGGATTACGAAAGCCCGCTGGCGACAGACAAGGTCACCCAGCCGGACTTTCTTGACAACGCCTGTGAGCTGGTGGACCAGCTCAAGGAACTGGAACCGCACCAGATCAGCAACCTGATGGGCATCAGCGACAAGCTGGGCCAGCTGAACGCAGAGCGTTTCCGGAACTGGCACACACCGTTTACCCCCGAGAACGCCCGCCAGGCCATTCTGGCGTTCAAGGGTGATGTTTATACCGGTCTGGATGCCGAAAGTTTCAGTGAGCCGGATTTTGAGTTTGCCCAGCAACACCTGCGAATGCTGTCCGGACTCTACGGCGTGCTGAAACCACTGGACCTGATGCAGCCCTACCGGCTGGAGATGGGTACCCGGTTCGAGAACAGCCGCGGCAAGGATCTTTACGCGTTCTGGGGCAGCAGGATCACAGATGAGATCAACCGACTGCTGGCAGGCGACGACGGCGTACTCGTTAACCTTGCTTCCAATGAATATTTCAAAAGTGTAAAGAAAAAAGACCTTGAAGGCCGGCTGATTACCCCCCAATTCAAGGACTGGAAGAATGGTCAGTACAAGATGATCAGCTTCTATGCCAAGAAAGCCCGCGGCCTGATGTGCAGATACGCCATTCAGAACCGCATCACACAAGCCGACGACCTGAAGGGATTCAACCTAGAAGGCTACTACTTCAGCGAAGACCAATCCGATAAGAACAACTGGGTTTTCCTGCGGGATGAACACTAGGGAGTTGACCTGAGGCTCCCTGATCCAAGTTGATATCGGAGTAAGCAATGAATGAAGCAGTTTTTTCCCAGATCGCCATGCTGGTGTTTCTGACCGGCCTTATTGTCTGGATGGGTGTCATCGTCTGGGATCTGGCCAAAAAATCACAGGCAGGAAAGTTCGGCACGATCGCCCTGTTTACCGTACTGGGTGCCGGTGTTGTCGGCTTTATTGTCAAAACCGTACTCGTAGAGATCATGCAAATATGAAAGACAAGGACCAGGCCTGATGTGGTTTCGCAATGCCCGCGTATTCCGTTTTACCAAACCGTTTGATATCTCCGCCGAAGAGCTCCAGGAAAAGCTCCAGGCCGACACTTTCAAGCCCTGCGGCCCCCAGGAAACCAGCCGCCAGGGTTGGGTACCGCCGCTGGGCAAGCATGGTGACCAGCTGGTTCACAGCGCCAACGGGTACCATCTGATTGCTCTGCGCAAGGAAGAGAAAATTCTTCCCGGCCCGGTGGTCAAGGAAGCGGTGGAGGAGAAAGCGGAAGCCATTGAGTTTGAGCAGGGCCGCAAGGTTCGCCGCAAGGAAAGGGACGAGATCAAGGAACAGGTGATGCTGGAGATGTTGCCACAGGCGTTCTCCAAAAACCGTCGCTGCTTTGCCTATCTCGCACCACAGGACGGCGTGCTGGTGGTTGACGCCGGCTCCGCGAAACAGGCCGAAGATCTGGCTTCAACCCTGCGTAAGAGCCTGGGCTCGCTACCGGTTCGCCCACCCGCCGTGGAGCAGGCTCCCGCCTTCACCCTTACCGGCTGGCTGAACGAATCCATTGATTTGCCTGGCACCGTGGTTCTGGGCAGTGAGTGCGAACTGAAAGATCCGTCCGAGGACGGCGGTGTCGTGCGTTGCAAAGGCCTGGACTTGAAAGCGGACGAAATCCGCAATCATCTGGACGCTGGCATGCAAGTCACCAAACTGTCCCTCACCTGGGATGACAACGTCTCGTTTGTACTGGATGAGGAACTGGGCATCCGCCGTCTGAAATTTGGCGAAACCCTGCAGGACCAGCTCGACGACGTCGATGTGGACGACGCAGTGGCCAAGTTCGACGCGGCCTTCACCCTGATGACCCTGGAACTGTCCAGGCTTATTCCGGGACTGCTGGAGGCACTGGGCGGTGAAGACCGCTCGGCGATTGTCGAAGAGTAAACTGAACAGAGCGCCCCTCAATGGGCGCTCTTTCCCAACCGCTCGCGCTGCCAGTCCTTTTCCGGTTCATTCAGAACCAGCCGAAGATCCATCACTTCCTCTTCCGTGTTGAACCTGATCTCGAAACCCAGATGTTCCGCCAGCTGCAGCATCGGGCGATTGTCCGGCAGCACGTTCCCGACCATTTCCATGGTGCCCCGGGCACGGCAGTAGTCGATCATCTTCTGCATCAGTGCAACGCCAAGGCCTTCGCCCTTCATTTTGTCGTGCACCATCACCGCAAACTCGCATTGCAGGTTGTCTGCGTCGGTCCAGGTTCGCACAGTGCCCAGAGTTTCCTCGCCCTCACCATCTTCCCGGGGTGCGTTGGCGATAAACACCATTTCCCGGTCATAGTCGATCTGCACCATCTGCGCCACATCCTCCCGGGAGAAGTGCTTACGGTACTGGAAGAATCGGTAGCGAATGGATTCGGGTGACTGCAGCTCGTGGAAAGCCCGGTGGGCGGGCTCGTCTTCGGCCAGTACCGGCCGGAGAATCACCCGCCGACCGGATTTTGGCAGCACAATCCACTCCTCGAGTTCCCTCGGGTATGGCTGGATAATCGGCCGGCCGGGCTTGTCGGCCAGGTTGATGGCGATGTTCACCGCCACGGCACCCTGCTCGTTGAACAGCAGCGGCGCGATCTCCAGGCCCTGGATCTCCGGAATGTCGATCACGATCTGGGACAGCGTCACCAGGGTTTCAGAAACCGCACGGATATCCTCTTCCGGCTTCAGGCTATGCTCCTTGAGCAGCTTATACATATAGGTGCGGCGCAGGAGTTCTCGCGCCAGCACCATGTTCAGGGGTGGCAGCGCGATCTGCCGGTCGGTCATTACATTGATCTGGGCACCGGCGGCACCACAGACCACCAGGGGGCCGAACAGGACGTCCCGGGTGATGCCCACGCTAAACTCGATACCACCCACATGCTGGTAGGAACGCTGCACCGCAAACCCGAGAAACCCGCTCTCCGGAAAATGGGTCTGGTACTCATCCATCAGGAAGCGGCAGGAATCCATGATGGCCGCCTCGCTGTTCAACTTCTGGACGGTGCCCTTGTAGCGCCGCTGGGTCGGGCTCAGATCCAGAAACGGATGGCAGGCCTGCTCATGAATGATGGTGATGTCGATGGGCCGGCGCTCAACCGCAAAAGCCTCCAACACCTCCTCCATGTCATCACAATAGATTGTATTGATGGTATTGATGCCGTAATCCCTTACCAGATCCCGGGCTTCCCGGTTCGACAGGTGATGGCGACCGGAACGCAAAGCATTCACCACCACCCGCCGGGTGTGCGTCCGGTCGGCGAAATGATCGGTAAAGGATTCCGGGGTTTCCGTCAGCAGCCGCTGGACCCGCTGATGGCGGACATGCTGCATGAAGGCCATGACCGCCTTCTCCGGGTTGAAGAACGACGGCAATCCCGCACGATAAAACTCCTCCCGGGCATCCATGACCGTGCTCTGGCCCAGCCAGCAGGTGAATACATTCAGCCGGGTGCCCTTGGAAGCCTGCACCACCGCATCGGCAATCTGCAGGCTGTCTTCGGTCAGGCTGGGCGCGTACATCACCAGCACATTGGCTACTTCCGGATCCTTGGCCAGAATCTTGATGGCCTTTCCATAGAGCTCCGGAGACGCATCGTAGTTAAGATCAATAGGGTTTTTGCGCGTCCAGTATGGCGGCAGCAGCTCTGCAAGAGCCTCGATACTGGATTCCGATAGATCCGCCAGCTCGCCGCCCAGATCCGCCAGCCGGTCGACCGCCAGCACGCCGGGGCCGACGCCATTGGCCATGATCGCCAGAGTTTCCCTCCGCAACGGACGCATACGGGTCAGGGTTTCCAGGGCGTCAAACATCTGCCCCAGGCCATCAACGCGCAGCACACCGGCACGCTGAAGCATGGCGTCGTAGATGGGGTCGCTGCGTTTGAGGCCGGCAGGCAACTGATGGGGGAACCACTCGGATTCCGGCACGCGGCCGGATTTCACGGCAATCACCGGTTTGGTACGGGAGGCAACCCGGACCGCCGACATGAAACGCCGGGCGTTGGGAATGTTCTCGATATGCAGAAGAATGGCCCGGGTCTGGGTGTCCTGAGCGAGATAGTCGATCAGATCGTCGTGATCGATGTCCATGCCATCGCCGAGGGTCAGGAAATAGGAAAACCCGACACCCCGGGCGAAGGCCCAATCAATCACCGAACTGGCAATGGTGCCAGACTGACCAACGAAGGCGACTTTTCCCGGGATCGCCCCCATGTGGGCATAGGTGGCGTTCAGACTGCGAGCCGGAACCATCAGGCCAATGGTGTTGGGGCCAAGGACCCGTATACCGGTTTCGCGGGCGGCTTCCCGGACTGAATACATCAGGGGCTGCCCGGTTTTACTGTGGGTACGGGACATACCACCGGTCATCACAATGGCGGTTCGAACACCCGCCTCCCCGAGCCGCTTGATAGTCTTGGCAACAGTGTCTGGCGGAGTACAGACAATCGCCAGATCCGGGGAAAACTCCATTTTGGAGACTTTCTTGACGCAAGGTACCCCGTGAACGTTGTCGTAATCGTTCTGGTTAACCACCAGCAAGCGTCCGGGATAACCGCCTCCCATAAGGTTCCTCAGCACCATGCCGCCAAGGTTATCCCCCCGTTCCGACGCACCAATCACCACAATGGATGCGGGGTTGAACAGGCTTTCCAGATACCGGGTACTCAAGCTGACTCTCCTCACTGTCTGGCCCGGGGCCAGTTGGGTAATAAACGTAATAAAACAGGTTACTTATGGGTGCATCCCTTATCTTAGGCGCTGATCCGCCGATGTGAAATGACTATCGCCCCTATAAGACCAAAGAAACACGGCACCCTGTGGTTTTCCCTGATAAGCTTGGAGAAAATATAAGCATATCGAAGGCAGCCAGAGACGTATGACCACGGCATTCTTTTCCCACGATGACTTCATGAGACACAACATGGGCCCGGAGCATCCGGAAAGCCCGGAGCGACTTGCGGCCATCATCAGTTATCTGGCGGATACTGGCCTGGATCAGAAGCTCGATTGGGTCCGGCCGGAAGAAATCACTCGTGATCAGTTACTGATGGTGCACCCGGAGAATTACCTGCACCAGCTCGACCTGATGCAACCTACCCGGGGCCGGGTGTTTACCGACCCGGACACCGCCATGATGCCTGATACTCTTCGCGCCGCCCGCCTGGCCGCCGGTGCCAACGTCCAGGCCGTGGATATGGTGATGAGCAGTCAGGTGACTAATGCGTTTGTTTGCGCACGCCCGCCTGGCCATCATGCCGAGCGGGCCAAGTCCATGGGGTTCTGTTTCTACAACAACGTCGCTCTGGCCGCCATGCGCGCCCTCACCTTCCACCACCTTGAGCGGGTCGCGATCATCGATTTTGACGTGCACCAGGGCAACGGTACGGTGGATATTGTCAGTGGTGATGAGCGAATCCTGATGTGCTCCAGCTTCCAGCATCCGTTCTACCCCCACTCCCACGTGCACCGGCAAGCGGACAACATTGTCAATATTCCGATTGAAGCGAATTGTTCCCCGGAAGAGTACCGGAAGCTGGTGGAAGCGGGCTGGTTGAAGCGCCTGAACGACTTCAAGCCGCAGCTGGTCCTGATTTCAGCCGGCTTCGACGCTCACCGGCTGGATCCGATGGCGGAGCTGAATCTGGATACCGAAGATTATCGCTGGCTGACAGAGATGATTGTGGCCGTCGCCCACGAACACAGTAACGACCGGATTATTTCGACACTGGAAGGCGGGTACCACCTCCGGGCTCTTGCGGAGAGCGTGAATGCCCACCTGGAAGTGCTGGATTCGGTTTACTGATCCCGGCTAACCCAGCGGATCCCCGCCGTAGCCGTTAGCCTGTTGGAGTTCCGGCTGGTCACCGGCCCTCTGCAGGCGGATGTTGGTGCGGCGGTTATCAGCGGGGCGGTTAGAGACCGGGTACTGGTCACCGTGGGCCCGGACAGTAATCATGTTTTCGGCAATCCCCCGGGCCTTGAGATAATCCGCCACCACATTGGCCCGATCTTCCGAGAGGGCCCGGTTGTTGATCCGGCTGCCAATACTGTCACTGTGGCCATCCACGAAAATCCGTTCCACTGTCGAATCCGCCGTCACGTAGGACACGATATTGTCCAGCAACCTCCTGTCTCCATCTGACAACTGGGTACTGCCACTGGCAAACGGAATGCGCGAGCGGCGAATCTGGTCAAAGTTCACCGGCAGGAGGTTGGAAGTACAGCGCTGATAACGCTGATACTCGCCAGAGAAATTGATGTTGGACACCTGCACCCGCACCGGCCGGCCGTCAAACCAGGATTCCCGTGTAACGGTGGGACGCATGCCATCAAGCAGGCCGCGGGCCAGCACAAAGGCCTGGCGGGTATCCAGGGAAACCTGGCGGCGACCATCCGAGACGTTCACCGTTCCCAAGGGCCGCGGCGCCACGCCCGGGCGCCAGGATGGCGCTTCTACTACCAGGCTACCCCGCCCCGGGCGCATCAGCGGCGATTCAGACTCCAGGAAGAACGAGAGGTTTTCTCCGGCACGATGATGGAAGACCGCTCGCCCATAACCGGGCACTTCGTGCACCAGGCGACATTCGAAAACCGACTCGGCCAGGTACCACTGGCTATTTTCAATACCAGCACCATAGCTTGCAGCGTCGCCGTTCGCGGGCAAAAATGCGCCCAGAAAGCAGATAGCCAGCAAAGTCATCGGATTGTTTCGGGGACGGAATCCCATATCGTTAGCCATCGGTATCAGGGAGTTAAAAGACTCTGGGTATTTAACGGCCTTCGCCCGTGTTTCTTTAGCCCCCCAGGCGAAAACAATCGCCGGCACCTTCTGGTATAATTCGCCAAATTTTTCCGGGCCCTTCTTTATCAGCCCCGTTTTCGGCCCCGGCCTCGCCAAAGGTATTGCGGACAACTGCCATGACTGATCAGCTTACTCTTATCCGACCCGACGACTGGCACCTCCATGTTCGGGACGGCGATATCCTGAGGGACGTTGTGCCTGCCACTGCAGCCTGTTTCGGGCGGGCCATCATCATGCCCAACCTGGTGCCACCAGTGATAACCGCAGCGGATGCCACCGCCTACCGGGATCGGGTTCTCGCGGCCGCCAACGGCACCGGTTTTGAACCATTGATGACCCTGTACCTGACTGAAAGCACTACACCTGAAGCTATCCGGGAGGCCAAAGCGGCCGGCATTGTGGCCGCAAAGCTTTACCCGGCCGGTGCCACCACCAATTCCGCCTCAGGCGTGAAGGACATACGCAACATCTACCCGGTTCTGGAGGCCATGGCAGCCTGCGGCATGCTACTTCTGGTGCACGGCGAGGTGACCGATGCCGAGATCGATATCTTTGACCGGGAGAAGGTTTTTCTGGAGCGGGTTCTGGCCCCGACCCTGGAAGCGTTCCCGAACCTCAGAGTGGTACTTGAGCACATCACCACAGCGGATTCGGCGGAATTTGTCCGGCAGCACAGCGGCGATAACCTTGGCGCTACCCTGACCCCCCAGCATCTGATGTATAACCGCAACCACATGCTGGTGGGCGGAATTCGCCCGCACCTTTACTGCCTGCCAATCCTCAAACGCAGTCGCCATCAGCAGGCCCTGCGGGATGCCGTTGCCAGCGGTGACAGACGCTTCTTCCTGGGTACCGATTCGGCACCCCACGCAAAAGATCGCAAGGAAGCAGCCTGCGGCTGTGCCGGGTGTTACTCGGCTTATGGCGCCATCGGCCTGTACGCGGACATCTTCGAAGAGTTGGGCATCCTCGACAGACTCGAGGCCTTTGCCAGCTTCAACGGTGCCGATTTTTACGGGTTGCCACGCAATACCGACACCATCGCCCTGGTTCGTGAGCCCTGGACCATGCCTGCGGAACTGCCATTAGCCGATGGCACCATTGTGCCTCTGAAGGCCGGTGAAACTGTTCACTGGCAACTGGCGTAAACATAGCTGATTTTTTTCACACACGGCCAAGACCGGAGTTTGAGTGACTGACGAAAACAAACCACCACACCCGATGTCCCGCCGTTTCCGCGGCTTTCTGCCCGTTGTTGTCGATGTGGAAACAGCCGGCTTCAACCCCGAGCGAGACGCATTACTGGAAGTGGCAGCCGTAATCCTGACCATGGATGACGACGGCTGGGTGCGCCGCACCGAAACCCACGTTCAGCAGATTGACCCCTTTGAAGGCGCCAACCTGGAGCAGTCCGCCCTGGACTTCACCGGCATTGACCCCTGGAATCCGGAACGGGAAGCGGTGCCCGAGCGGGAGGGCCTGAGCGAAATCTTCAACCCGATCCGTAAGGCCGTCAAAAACCATGACTGCAAACGGGCGGTCCTGGTCGGTCACAACGCCACCTTTGACCACAACTTCATATTTGCAGCCGCACTGCGTTCCGACATCCGGCGCAATCCGTTCCACCCCTTTTCGACCTTCGACACCGCTACCCTGGCGGGCCTCGCCTACGGCCACACCGTACTGGCCCAGGCCTGCAAGCTGGCCGGTATCCCGTTCAACAATAAAGAAGCCCACTCAGCCGCGTACGATGCCGAGAAAACCGCAGACCTGTTCTGCGGCATTGTGAATCGCTGGAAGGAACTGGGCGGCTTTCCGCCTCCCCTGATCCCGGAAGAGACTGAGTAACAGCCACAAAAAAACCCGCCGAGGCGGGTTTTTTTGCTTCAGGGTATATCCGGTTACCAGTAAATGCCCCGCATGATGGCCGCAAAGGCTACCTGCTCTGAAGACACCTTGGGCCGCTGACCGGACTTGCTGCCCGCTGCGGACGGTGAATCCGGGAACATCCGGTAACCGGTATTCATGACAATCTCCCCCATCTTCGGGGCCAGAGCATGCAGCACCTGAGCAAAGATACCGAGGCGGGTTGCAATACGTTTCGGCCGGTAAACAATCGCATCCGCAACCATTGCCGCTGCTTCATCCGGAGACAGCGTTGGCACCGAATCGTAGATCTTCGTTGGTGCGATCATCGGCGTTTTTACCAGCGGCATGTTAATGGTGGTGAAGGTAACGTTGCGATCGGACCACTCAGAAGCGGCACAACGACTGAACGCATCCAATGCGGACTTGGAGGCGACGTAGGCGGAGAACCTCGGCGCATTGGTAAGTACACCGATGGAAGAAATGTTCACCACGTGGCCGCAGTGACGCTCCAGCATCTTGGGCGCAAAGCCCATGATCAGACGCACGGAGCCAAAATAGTTCAACTGCATGGTCCGCTCGAAATCGTGAAAACGATCGAAAGACAGATCCAGTGACCGGCGGATGGAACGGCCGGCGTTATTCACCAGCACATCCACATGGCCGTGGTTATCCAGAACGGTTTTGACGAACTCATCGCAGGCTTCCATATCCGAGAAATCGCACGGATAAGGGTGCACACTGGCACCACGGGACTCCAGTTCGGCCGTTACTTCTTTCAGGCGCTCCCGTTTACGGGCACCGATTACCAGAATCGCACCGGCATCGGCCAGTTTCTGGGCCGTAGCCAGACCGATACCAGACGTGGCACCGGTAACCACGCACACACGGCCCTCAACCGTTCCCCGCAGCGTGCGGTCCTTGAACAGGTCCGGATCCAGGTTGCGCTCCCAGTAGTCCCAGATAACCGCTGCATAATCCGTCAGGCGCGGCACTTCGATACCAGTATCTTTCAGAACGCGTTCGGTTTCACGGGCGTCGAAACGGGTCGGGTAATTGATGAAAGACATCACCGACGGCGGAATACCCATATCGTCCAGGACCGCAGCGGTCAGGCGCTTCACAGGCGGCAGGTTCTTCAGGCTCTGGCGGATGAACGGCGGGATAAAGCCGAACATACGGGAATCGATACGCATGCCCATTTTCGGAGCGTGCCCCGCCTCGCTGAAAATATTGAGAATCTCGCCAACCTTGTACGGATCTGTATCCACCAGGTGGAAACACTTGCCATCTTCACCTTCGAGATGAGCAATATGGTCCATCGCATTGACCACGAAATCCACCGGCACAATATTCAAGCGGCCGCCTTCAATACCAATGGTGGGAACCCACTGGGGCAGCGCGTGGCGAATTTTCTGGATCATTTTGAAGAAATAATAGGGACCGTCCACCTTGTCCATTTCGCCGGTGGCGGAATGACCGATAACCATGCCCGGGCGGTAGATGCGGAACGGCACCTTGCACTCCTCGCGCACGACTTTTTCGGACTCGTGCTTGGTGCGCAGGTACGGATGGTCCAGCTTCTCCGCTTCCTCGAACATGTCCTCACGGAAAATACCCTTGAACAGGCCGGCCGCCGCAATTGAAGACACGTGATGGAAATGCTTCGCGCCCATCGCCTCGGCTGCATTAACCGCAGCCCGGGTGCCCTCAATGTTGGTTGCCTGCTGGGCCTCTTCATCAGCGCCCATGTCGTAGACCGCCGCCAGATGAAAGAAATGATCAACTTTTCCCTTCAGGGCCGTGAGCGTTTTGGCATCGATACCCAGATTTTTACTGGTCAGGTCGCCGATAACGGCCTTTACCTGGGTTTCGTCCGCGCCCCAGCGCTCGCGCAATAGTTCGAGTTTATCCTGGGACTGCTCACGCACCAGCACATATACCGTGCCGCCACGTGCCAGCAGTTTCTCCACGAGAAATCGGCCAATAAATCCGGTGCCACCGGTCAGGAAATAATTCATCAATCTTCCACCCTGCTTGTTGCTCAGTTGTTGTCTATCCATGCCGGCGCCTATACGACTAAAGTCTTAGGTCAATCCGGAAACGTCGGCATTGTACTTAATTGCAACCTTCATGTATCGAACTTTTTTAGAGCTTTTACTCTGTAAGCCTTTGTTTTTAGTAGAGCTATTACTCTAACTTTTTGTTCCGGCGCGCATTGCGAGCCTGTCCAGTTCACCGACATAATGCTTTTGAGACTAGCACAGGAATGGCTGCCTGCCTGCCCAATTGCAGGATTACCACAAAGCAATGAAACACCCCGCCAGCAATGACATAATCGGGAACTTATTGCGCCTTTTGGCATCTCTTCATTTCACAGGACAACCGACCTCCGGAATTCCGATCATGCAAAAAGATAACCCCAACGCGGAACGCTATATTTCTATTGCCCGGGCCTGCCTGAAGGCCATTAACGACACCGCCGATAATGCCGGGTCCCGCGAGCAGAAAATTCAGGCGGTTTACGAAGCCATAGACAGCGCCTTTCAGGCCGAGTTTTCCGATTACCGGCAGTCCGTGGCCATTATGGCAACCGTTCTTGAGCGCATTGCTTCCGGCCAACTGGACAGTGAGAAGGCCGCCGATCTAGCTCGTAAGACACTGGACCAGCAGCCCGAGAGCACCCGAAACGCGCTGATGCACTGACCCCAAAATACATTCATCGGATAACAGAGAGCCTATGAGCACCCGCATCGCCAGGAAACACCCAACGGAAAGTCAGATGGTACGTCTGTTTACCCTGCTCGCACTCCTGCTGTTCAGCACCTTTACTCTTGCTGCCCAGATTCCGGAAAAAAGCCCCAATGACGACAACCAGTACCGGTTCATCGAACTGGAGAACGGTTTGAGGGTCATCCTGGTTTCGGACAAGGAAGCAGACAAGGCAGCGGCTTCGATGAATGTCGCCGTTGGCAGCGGAGACGACCCGGAAGATCGCGAGGGGCTCTCCCACTTCCTGGAGCACATGCTGTTCCTGGGCACCGAAAAATACCCGGCACCTGGTGAATACCAGCAGTTCATCAAGAGCCATGGCGGCCAGCACAACGCCTTTACCGCGTTCCAGGACACCAACTATTTCTTTGATATCCAGGCTGAATTTCTGAAGCCGGCACTGGACCGGTTCGCCCAGCAATTCGCGGCACCGCTGTTCACTGCCGAACTTGTGGACCGTGAACGCAATGCCGTCCATTCGGAGTTCAGCGCCAAACAGAAAGAGGATGGCCGCCGGTTCTATTCCGTTAAAAAGGCCGTCAGCAACCCGGACCATGCTTTTAGCCAGTTTGCGGTTGGCAACCTGAGTACGCTCGAAAATACCGACGACAACCCGTTGCGGCCGGACCTCATTGAATTCTGGAAGCAGCACTATTCCGCCAACCTTATGTCCCTGGCGGTTTACGGACCGCAAACCCTGGACGATCTGGAAGCCATGGTGCGTGGGCGTTTTGACACCATCGAAAACCGCAATCTCGAACCCAAGCGCCACATGGCCAGCCTCTTTGAGCAGGATGCTCTCCCGGCCAAGGTAACCGCGGAAGCACTCAAGGATGTGCGGAGTCTGTCGCTCAGCTTTCCCATTCCCTCGCAGGAAGACAACTACCGCACCAAGCCCGCCAATTACGTGACCAACCTGCTGGGCCATGAAGGGCCAGGCAGCCTGTTCGATGTACTCAAACGGTCGGGCCTTGCCGAAAGCCTGTCAGCCGGCCTGGGAATGGACACCGGCGAGAACGCGACTCTGGAGATCAGCATTTCCCTCACACCGGAAGGGATGAGCCGCCACAATGAAATCCTGCCACTGGTGTTTGATTACATCGATAAGATTCGCCAGAAAGGCATCAGTGAGCAACGCTTCCTGGAGATGCAGAACCTGGCCCGCATTGATTTCCGCTTCCGTGAACAGGGCAGCCCACTACATGAGGCCATGCGCCTGGCCAGCCAGCTCATGGACTATCCGGCAGAAGACCTGCTCCGTGCCCCCTGGCTGGTAGAGCGCTACGCGCCGGAACAATACAAGGACATTCTGAATCGGCTGACGCCGGATAATGTCCTCGCATTCGTTCTGTCGCCTGACCCCGGGCTGGAAAACCCGAACCGCACCAACTGGTATGAGGCGGCCTGGACCCGCGAGGCACTGGATCCGAAGGCGCTGACAACCCCGCAGCTGCCGGAACTTGCCGCCCAGCTGCAATTGCCGTCTGCCAATCCCTTTGTACCAGAAGACCTGGAGATGGTGCCGGGCCAGACCATGGCAAAGCCGACATCACTGGGCTCACTCCAGGGTATGGAGATCTGGTTTGCCCGGGACACCCGGTTTGATACCCCCAAGGCCAACGTGTTCATCAGCCTGCGAACACCAGCCGCACAGGCTTCTGCCCGCAGCAATGTACTGATTCAGCTGCTAGTGGATTCCATCAACGCCAACCTGAATGCCTGGGCCTACTCCGCCAGCCTGGCCGGTCTGGATTACAGTGTTTATCCGCACCTGCGCGGCATCACTGTTCGTGTGGGCGGTTACAACGACAAGCTGCACACCCTGATGAACCGGATCCTGCTTCAGGTGGCGTTACCGGAACTGACCAGACAGCGTTTCGATATTGCCCGACAGAACCTGATCGACAGCCTGCAGAACAAAGCCAAAGACCGCCCGGTTGAGCAGACCTCTGAATTTGTCCAGACCTCCCTGATCGAAGGAGCATGGAACACGGACGACAAACTCAGGGCGGCACGGGAAGTGACATTCGAGGAACTGCTCTCGTTCTCTGAGGCGGCTTTCTCGCAGGTAGACCCCGTGATGATGGCCCACGGTAATCTCACTGAAGCTTCGGCCCTTAATCTGGCCCGGCAGATCGACGCAATAGTACTGCGAAACACTGAAAACACGCAGGTAGCGCGCAGTCAGGTGCGCCAACTACCGGAGCGGGAAACCGAAGTTTCCCTGGCCGTGGACCACCCGGACACCGGCTACACTCTCTACATGCAGGGAGACAACACCAGTTTCGAGGAGCGGGCCCGCTTCCGCCTGCTGGCGCAGATCATCAGCAGTCCCTTCTATGAGGAAATCCGAACCAGCCGCCAGCTTGGCTACATCGTTTACGCCACCCCCTATGAAATGCTGGAGACCCCGGCATTGGGCTTTGTGGTGCAGTCGCCCTCCGCCTCACAAACCGAGATCGACCAGGCGGTAACGGAATTCTCAGCAGTGTTCGAGAACACGCTGGCCGGGCTGACCGATGAGCGGCTGAACCAGGAAAAACAGGCCGTGATCAGCAAACTGCTGGAACAGGACCGGCAGCTGGGCGAGATATCCAGCCGCTACTGGCGCGAGATTGATCGTGGTGCGGAAAGCTTTGACTCACGGGAGCAACTGGCCGAAGCCGTGAAGAACGTCAGTCTGCAGGAGCTTCTGGACACTTTCCGGAAGGCCGTACTTGAGCGGGAACAGTCGCTTCGGGTGGTCACCGGCGGCAACGGCCTGCAAGCGGATCGGGCCCTTGGCAAGTTGACCGAACTAACACCTGTGCCCGCCAGCTGACAGCCTCAGCAGGTGCGGAGAAAACGGGCCCAGTCTTCGGGCTCGTCTACATCCCAGCGGGGCTCCAGCAAGCAATAGCTGAGCCCCGCAGCATCCAGCCGCTCGCAGGTCTGGGCCAGAACATCCGGCGTCCCCCAGGCAATGTTATCCAGCATTCCCTCCGCTACCCGTGAAGCACCAATGAGGACGTAACCGCCGTCGTCGGATGGCCCGAGCACAACATCATAATCCGCCAGGCAGGCCACCGCCTTGCGGGCATAATCCGGATCAACCGATGGGCAGTCGCTGCCAACCACCAGGGCACGATCATAGTCGCAAAGAGACTGGCTGAGTGCCGCGAGCATCTTCTCCCCGAGAGTATCGCCCTGCTGCACCCCTTGAACCAGTCCGGCTCCATCCACTTCTTCAAGAATAGAGGCGGCGACTGCGGGGTGATCATCCACCAATCGGTCCCACCAGAATTCCACCGGGTAACCGGTGGCACACAGGTTGTCCAGCACTGCCAGAGTGAGCGTGATATGGGCTTCAAGAGCGCCAACCGCGCCCAATTCCGGCATCAATCGGGTTTTAACCCGGCCGGCTTCCGGCCACTTGGCAAACTGGAGAAATACCGCCGAGGGAGAGTTACTTTGAGACATTACGGACATCCGATCGGTAGATTTGGGCCAGAGACTCCGGCGATTCACCGCGCCAATAACGCCAGCGCAGCTGCCACATCAGGAAAATCGTCCGCCAGACACCGTGCTTTTGCCAGCGGCGGCTATCGGTAACGACAGGTTCTTTTATACAGAAGGGACGGGACACCAGGCAAAGGCGGCGTGAAAATTCCACATCCTCCATCAACGGCATCGGGTGGAAACCGGCAAACGCCTCGAACGCATCCCGGCGCACAAACATCGCCTGATCACCGGTGCAGATTCCCGTCAGGCGGGACCGCTGGTTCATGAACCAGGCAATCATCCGGAACACCGGCTGCTGGCCACTCAGGCGCACATTGAACCGACCCCAGGCGTGGCGCGAGCGGGCAAATTCAGCGATATGGTCCAGGGCATTGTCCGGAAGGCGGGTGTCTGCATGCAGGAAAAGAAACAGGTTGCCCCGGGCCACGGTCGCACCGGCGTTCATCTGAACCGCCCGGCCTTTGTCCGAGACCACCACCCGGTCACAAAGCGGCCGCGCCAGTTCGGCAGTGCCATCCGAGCTGCCAGCATCCACCACAATCACTTCATGGCCCTGAGCGCGAATCGGCTGCAAGGCCAGGAGCGTATCGGTGATACTCGCAGCCTCCATCCACACCGGAATAATCACGCTCAATGAGAAAAGTTCGGGCAAAACGCACTCCGTGAAATTCACCGAATCTCGGCTGCACCTTGAGCCGCAGGGCTGAGGCCGTTATCATACCGCCCTTCTCGCGATAATGCCCCCGTAGCTCATCTGGATAGAGCGTCCCCCTCCTAAGGGGAAGGTAGCAGGTTCGAGTCCTGCCGGGGGCACCAATTCCAGCTCTACCCCGCCCCACAAAAACCCCTGAAAGCCCCGCGCTGCAAGACTTCAAGATCAACCATAGCACATACTGTACAGCTATGCACAATACTAGACGTACCCACAAAATGCGGGTACTGTTGCGGGTACTTGGTCACCGATTGACCACTGGTACCCGCAATGATGCACAGGTGGCGTTATGGCTAGAGAAATCAATAAACTGACCGACAGCATGGTGAGGGCCGCAAAATCCGAAGGCCAAAAAAGGCGCAAGCTGGCGGACGGTGGTGGCCTCACCCTAGTCATCAAACCCGAATCAAAAGTCTGGTGGTTCCGCTATCGGTTTGGCGGCAAGGAAAAGACATACAGCCTGGGCAGTTATCCAGAGGTCTCACTGAAAGATGCCCGCGAAGGACGAGACGCAGCCCGCAAGCTGTTGGCTCAGCAGAAAGACCCCGTTACGCATCGCCGTTCAGAAGGCGCCAAGAATCTTTCAGCCGCCTCCAATACCTTCAAGGCCGTTGCCGAGGACTGGCTCAAGCTCCAGAAAGGCCAGCTTCAGGACAGCACCATAGACGTTACCCGCAACCGCCTGACCAAGTGGATTTATCCGCACCTTGGCAGCATGCCAATAACCGAGATTGAGCCGCCTCTGGTTCTGCAGGTATTGCGCAAGATCGAAACCAAAGGCAAGCATGAAACCGCACACCGGATGCGCCAGAGAATCAGCCAGATCTGCCGCTTCGCCATATCCGAGGGAAGAGCCAGCCGAGACCCTGCCGCCGATTTGCGGGGACTCCTGAAAGCGGTACCCGCACAGAACAGAGCCGCCATCACGAAGCCTGACGAACTTGGAGGCCTGCTCAGAGCGATTGAGGCCTATTCAGGGCAGCCGGCAACCTGTGCCGCCCTGCAGCTGGCCCCGATGCTGTTCTTGCGCCCTGGGGAACTGAGAAAGGCCGTCTGGGCAGAGATCGATCTCAAGGGCGGCATGTGGATTATTCCAGGCGGCCGGATGAAAGGAACGCTAAAGGCAAAGCGAGCCGGCCTGGTGTCAGATCTAAAAATCCCCCTGCCCCGCCAGGCAATCGAGATCCTGAAACCATTAAACCAGCTGACCGGAAAAAGGCCGTATGTTTTCGAGTCGATCAAGCCAGGCCGCCCACTGTCTGAAAACACCATCAATACCGCCTTGAGAAGCATGGGCTACGATAGTGAAACAATGGTTGGGCATGGATTCAGGGCCACCGCCTCAACACTCCTGCATGAGATGGGCTGGCCCCCGGAAATTATCGAGCTCCAACTTTCACACCAGCAGCGCAACCAAGTAGCAGCTGCCTACAACCGATCCGCCCGGATGGATGAGCGAACGGCCATGATGCAGCAATGGGCTGACTACCTGGACACTCTGAAGAAAGGTGGCTCAGTTGTGCCGTTCAAGACCAGCAAAGGGTTTTGAAAATGAAACTACCAAATAGACTTTACTACTCAATACCAGAGCTGGCGGAGCGATGGAAATGCGATATATCTGCCGTGTTGGAATGCATAGTTTGTGGCAGTCTCACTCCGAGCGTTTTCTTGGAAGATACGCCAGGTTGGGTTATCTCTGAAACGGCAGAGATAAATGTGGATATCGTAAACGAATCGCCAGAGCCTTTAACCGGCGAAGTTTGGTTTTCACCTAGTAAAGCACTTCTGAAAGGCTCCCAGAATGTAAGTGCAGGTTTGTTCTTTAGTGAATCTCCTGACATTCCGGCCCATAGCAGGGTTATTTTGCAATCCCCTATCGAAGCCTCCATCGAAACCATAAGCATTCGAAACCACCCGTTTATTCGACTATACGAAGAAACTTTTTCTGGGCCCGAGCTAAATAGATCCAATATGATTAATCTCGCCGCGGCCACTACTGAGCGAAACACGCTATACAAAATCATTCTGGGAATGGCGATGGCGAAGTATGACTACAACCCCGAAAGTCGTAGAAATAGCGCAACGGGCGAGAACGCAGGATCCATCTCTGCTGACCTGGAAGAAGCAGGCCTCTCTGTGGATGCCGACACCATCCGAGAACACCTGAAAGCCGCATACGCGGCAACACCGCCTGAAAAGAGTTAACCGAATTCGGGGAACTCATAACCGAATTCGGCCAAGCCAATAACTACCGCTGATTAACTGACTTCAGTAGACACCACTGGAAGAGGTTAATCAGCAATGACTGAAATACAGAACCCCGCTTCAAACGTAGACCGCCTTTTAAGATACCGCGAAGTCGAACAAGTGACTGGCTTTCGCCGTTCAACCATCTATCTCTGGATGAGCAAAGGCCTGTTTCCCAAACCTCTCAAAATTGGCCGGGCCGTCGCCTGGCGGGAACGTGATATTCAGCAATGGATGCACGAAAGAGTGGAGGCCATGGCATGAATGTCCGCAAGCCTCTTAAACCAGGCTCCTTCATTCGCAACGGCCGCGAATATCTGGCCCTCAGCGAAGTCTCACGAGCCCTGAACGTTCCCGCCCACGAAATCACTGACGCGGTTTCCCTCGGAGATCTCCATGTCGAGCGAGTGTCGGGCTGCAAGGTCGTGGAGCTGGCGGAGGTTATGAGATACATCAGCTTGAGGGAGACCAGGAAATGAAAAAGACGCCCGCCCCTACAGCAAAGCGCCTTTTATCCCCAAGACAGTATAGAGCACTACGTGAGCTCCTCAAAGGCCACCGGTCGGTACGCGATCTATTCAATAAGGTTAGATGCAATGGTGTTCCGCAGTTGATTGCAGCACTCAGGGCAAAAGGCCTGGTTATCCATAGCGTAGAAAAAACCGGACTCGATCGGGATGGCCAAAAGATTTACTACGGCGTCTACAGCATTGATGAGTGCTCTGTGGATAGAGCAACGGAGCTGGTAGAGGAGTACGAACAGCGGGAGGGTTTGGTGTAATGGCCAGAGCAAGAAACATCAAACCCGGGTTCTTCACCAATGATGAGCTGGGAGAGCTTTCCCCCCTCGCCCGCCTCGCTTTCATTGGCCTATGGGGCCAGGCGGACTTCAACGGCAACATCAAATGCAAACCAAAACGCCTGAAGGTTGAAATCCTGCCGTACGATAACGTGGAGTTCGGCAAGCTTCTAGAAGAGCTCGAAGGCCATGGGTTTGTTCAGCAATACCAGGTGGACGGTGAAAGCTACCTCCATGTGGTGAACTTCAGAAAGCACCAAAGGCCCCATAAAAACGAGGTTTTACGCGGTACAGACATACCTGCTCCACCGGCCGATGACAGACCAACCGGCCCCAAACCTGAACAAAACAGTTCCGAAACGGAACAGGGACGGTATGAGAACCGTTCTAATCCGCCGGATACCGGATACCGGATACCTGATACCGGATACCGGATACCTGATACCGGATACCGGATACCTGATANCCCCTCAAACGGATACCAGGAAAAACAATGGTTCGGCTAGCGCCGACCCTGCGAGTGCTCCCAGCTCTCCCAAGAAGTTCGATGATGAAGCCTTTGAGAAGTTCTGGAAATTCTGCCGTGAGCACTGGTTCGGCAGAGTTGGCAACAAAGCTCAGGCCAAGGAAGCGTTCAACAAGCTCAAGCCTGGCAAGCACGATCTTCGAGAAATTCTCCGGCTCACCCGCCAGGAGTGCGAATACCGCCGGCGCACAGAGGCAAGCGAAGGCTTCTGCGAAAACATGAAGCACGTCTTTCGCTGGATCAAGCATGAGGGCTGGAACGATACCAGGGAGCGACTGGAGGCAGGCCCTGCCCTTTCCGTGATTCAGGGATCGGACCCGACCAAAGTTAACGCACCTTACCGCGGTGAAATGCCAAGGCCAGACCGCCCTGACCGCCAGCCAACGGGAACAGAGGGCGGCCAATGAGCATTCAGGCAGAACAGTCAGTCCTGTTCGCGGTTCTGACAGATAGCTCCCGCATGAAGGAATGCGACCTTGAGCCCCATGAATTCTCTGACTGGCATCACCAGGAGGCTTTCAGCGCTGCCCGGGATATCGTGAACCAGGGAGAAATTGCGGATCTGGTGACCGTGTGCGAAGTCCTAGGAAAGCGGGTTCCGGGCGTGGATTTTGGCAAATATCTTGCCGGCGTTCTGGAAAATGCGTTCTGCGGCGCCGCCTTTGGTCAGTACGTTGAGATCGTCCACAAGAGCTATCGAAAACGGCAAGCGCTGAATATTGCCCAAAGCCTGAAAACAGCATTGAGCGAAGGCCAGGATGGTGACCCGGTGGATACGGCCATACAGCAGCTGATGAGTCTGAATCAGCTGGGTAGAAACTACGACCACGATATGAAGAGCGTCATGGCCGCCGGCATTCGGATGATTGACGAAGCCATGGCTGCAGACGGAATCGTTGGTGTTCCAAGCGGCCTACGTGATCTGGATGAATGCCTGGGCGGATTCCATGACACGGATTTGATCGTGATCGGCTCCCGGCCGGCCATGGGGAAAACAGCATTTATGCTCAATCTCGCCCTGGCGGCCGGTCAACCCGTTGGCGTGATATCGGCAGAGCAAGGGCATGAACAGATGGGGCTCCGACTGATATCGATCGAGGGCAAGCTGGACAGTCAGAAGATCCGGACCGGCGGATTCTATGATGAGGAGTGGGAAACCCTCCGCAAAGCCGTTACCCGCCTCACTGACAAACCGATCCGGGTAAACGATGAACCCGGAATGAAGATTACCAGCCTGATCCGGCAGGCCCGGGACTGGAAGTACCGCTACAACATCAGCGCCCTGTATGTGGATTATCTGCAGAGGATTGCTGGTACCGATCCCCGATCGAAGCCAACCGATCGAGTGTCAGAGGTTGCCCGCTCACTGAAGAACCTTGCCCGGGAACTGGGCATTCCCGTAATTGCCCTGGCTCAAGTCAGCCGGGAGTGTGAGAAGCGCCCCAACAAGCGCCCAATGAACTCAGACCTGGCAGACGCCTCTGAAATCGAAAAGGAGGCAGATGAGATCCTGTTTCTCTACCGGGATGAGGTCTACAACCCGGACACGCCAGACAAGGGAATTGCCGAGATTGATATTTCCAAGAACCGGCACGGCCCTACGGGCATGGTTCGATGTGTATTCACCGGCAAATTCATGCGATTCGAACAGTTGGCGCCAAAGACCTTTCAGGAACAGTACGGGGGTTCAGCATGAGCAAACAGGCCAGTTTCCGCCGCGATCGTTTCAGCAAGTCTGAGTCAGCACCTGGCCAGTTTCAGCTTGGAATGACACCCTCTGAGTTCGCCAAACGCCTGAACGGCGTGAACTGCCAACGGATCAACCAGGAGCTGGCCCGGCGTGATTGGCTTTACCGAGACGCTCCGGGGAGCTGGCGGGTTCACAGTTGGGCGATGGGCCGGTACCTGACTGAGCGCCATCACAACATCGAGCGCAGCACCGGGCTGGTAGTGGTTCGTTGCACTCCGGTACTTCTGGAAAAAGGGGCAGCCGTGATCTACAGGTTGTATCTGGCCAACGGCCTGCCGATGAAGCAGTCCTGGAATGGCGAGTTCACCCAGAACGAAGCCCTGCAAGGTGCAGCATGACTCTCGCTATCGGGATTTTCATTGCTGGCGGAACAACGGCCTCCCTGATTTGCCATCGTGACCCGTCACGCTTTCAAAACTTGGACGCTAATTCCCCGACTGTTTGAACCGGGAGTGAACCAAACTCCAGGCATTGGACACCCTCGGCGCCACGACCATGAACGGAACGACCCATGGATGACATACGCATATTTGAATCAACGCAGGGGCCAGCCGAAAAGCCCAGTGATGAAGATCTGGCCGGAGACATTGCAGAGCAGTTAATCGAGGCCCTGACCGGCTGGACTGCACAGGCCGACGGCCGGTTGCCGGAAGCGGCTCAATTGGATATCCAGCTCGACCGCGCCGAATGGATAGACGCCCGCAACCCGGCACACGCCATTCATGAGCTGCACCGAATCGGCAATCAACTCCCCCGGCACCTACCCGCCACCTCCGTCTCTGTGGACTGGACAGAGGGCGAGTTGAACGCCTACCGGCTCCTGACTGGCATCAGAGCTTGCAGCGACTCCTTGAAGGCCGTCTCAGCCGAGCCCGATGAGCTGGTCTCAATAGCCAAATCCTTTCTGGATCTCGGCGTGATCGTTACGCAGGCGCACGTTCAACCGTGGGAGAAGTACGCAACCAGGGCAATGAAAAATGAGATCAGCCTGACCAGTGCAAACCGTGGCACACCGCCGGACTCAGCCAATGCCAAGCGAAGGCTTAACAGGGAGCAAGAGATTGCGATGTGGCGGAGCGATGCCGAGAAGCTACGCGAAGAAAACTCTCGGTTGAAGGACACAGCAATCGCCAGGCTTCTTCGGAAGCGTTACGGCATGGAGCCCCGACAGGAGCAAACGATACGAAAGAAAATCAGACGTGAGAAACAAAACTCATACTGAATAGCAGAAAGTTGGTAAGGCCTGCTATGTACCAACTCTGTTTTATTGAAATCATACCCTCAGCCGAACATCACGGCGGTTCAATGGGACCAAGAGGGTTAATCAATGAACAGCGCATTACCAACACTAGAGCGAACAGTAGACTCCCCCACCCTCCTGACACTGAACCAACTCTGTGAAGTTGAGCCCGCTCTGACACCAGGCGGCGTTCGCTACCTCTTATCTAATTGCGGACACGATATTCCCGGCGTCTACCGGTTCGGCCGTCGAATCCTATTCGACCGTGCTGAATTCGTGGAGGCCATCAAGCAAGGCAAAACCGCCACCATCACACGGAGAACGCCCCTATGAAAAAGCTGACCGCTTCCCAGCGCTTTGATCGCCTGAGAGAACTTGAAGCCCACCGGGAAGAGCTGACCCAAAAGGCGAATGACCTGAATGGTCAAATCCAGCAGTGCGCCGGTCGAAAGCAGAAGCTAGAGGAGGATCTGCGTTGGGATACAGGCACGCGTCCGGCTCACGCCTATGCCACCAGGCCCGCACGAAAAGGCGAGATCGATCAGATGAAAAGCGATATTCAGGGGCTTGCGCTGCAGATCGAAGAGTTGGAAACAGAATATAAGCCAATCCAGGCTGAGCTGGCGGAAATTGAGGGCGAGTATGAATCACTCAAGAACAATCCAGGCAAGGTAACGCTGGCGGATCTGGGGAAAGCCCGGGAGGCCATCTCCAAGGCCAGCGCAGAAATGGCACGGATTGAAAAAGCGAGCGAAGAGGCCGGCTCACGTGTCCCCGACGGCCAGATCGAAAAACTGAAGAACTTGCTTGAGGAAGCAGCTGCCGAGCGGGATCTTCTCGCCACCGACGTAGATCTCGGTGAAGGTTCAGAGGGCGACTTGAAAAAGGCCAGCACGAAATTGGCCGGCTTGAAGAAGCAGCTGGCGGAACTGGAAGAGGCCTCCAGTCTTGCAGAGGCTACCGGTCGGGGATACTCACACCGCCTCGATCGGCTCGCAGATGAGAAATCCGCTGCTGAAAAGGAGTTTTCGTGTCTTCTGACTTTATATGCCCGAGACCTCTTCGAAGAAGACGTTAATCGCCTGGGGTCCGCTCTCGAAGAAATTGAAACCGCGTTCTCTGGGCTAATCGTTGCTAACGAACTTTCCGAGCGACATGGCGATGGCTCCACATTCGCAATCATGACCCGCAGCGCCAGGGTGGACCTGCCCCACATTCCAGGGCTCGACCATAATTCGGTAGAGCCACAACCAGAGGCCATCGAGAAGCGTGTGGCGGAGATTCTGACAAAAATCGATAAGGGCTGAGGCGCTGGAGAAGTGGCCGGCCCTGGCTGGCTACTCCCTGAGAACCGAAAGGCGGCAAGGTACGGGAGAGCAGGCAAAATGATTCACAGCATAGGCCAGGACACCGACGGTTACCGGTTCAGGTTTGAAAGCCTACCTCCCCCCTGGCTTTCCCCTTACCCGGGTCCCGGCGAACTCAGCCCCTTTCCTGGCCGGCTTCCTCTTTGTCCTCTTTATCCGCCAGCGATCAAAGTGAAGTCTTGCAACTGTGATCCTGTGCAAAGCATCCAGCACCAAATTAACGACGCCGCATCGCGCCGAAAAACTCCGCGAAGAAATGGCGGCCGATCCACATCACTTGCTGTTCAGCGCCTTCGAAGCGCTCACGCCATTTATGTGAGCCTGAATTTGCCGGGGGACCCTGGCCGTCTGGCCAGCCCGCGGGGGCGGCGCATCCACGCGGTATTCGGAAAATTTTTGCGCATGCATGACGCCTCACCAGATGAAAACAAAACCACTAATAAAAACAACGAATTAGAATTGTGCCGGCTGGGGAATAAGGCGCGGGAATTTTGCGAAAACGACACAGACGAATTTCCCGACTTTCTCAGAGGCCGATGACTATGGCAGATAAAACGAAAACCATTGAAATCATTTTCGGTGGCGTCGATAAAACCGGAACTGCTATCAGCTCGGTAGGCAGGAACCTGGACACGCTTACCAATAAGGCCGGCGATATTACGGGCCCGCTGGCGGGTATTTCTGACAGTATTCTGAAACTGGACGCGGCTCTGGCTGCCCTGGGCGTGGCCGCCCTGGCGTTCGCCACGAAAGAGGCGGTGACTTTTGAGGCCGCCCTGATTGACCTGCAAAAGGTCATGGACGAAGGCGAGGGAGACGCGAAGGACTACGCCGACCAGTTCAGCGAACTTTCCAGCCGGTTTGGTGTGGACGCAGGCTCCATCATTCAAAGCACCGCCGATTTCCGCCAGGCCGGATACAATATTGACGAGTCGTTAACGCTTGTTGAACAGTCGCTGCTGGCGGTTAACGCCGCCGACCTGACAACCGCTCAATCCAGTGAGTTGCTTATCGGTACGCTCGCCGGCTTCCAGGCCCCGGCATCGAAAGCGGCCAACCTTCTGGACGTACTGAACGGTGTATCCAACAAGGCCGGCGCCTCTGTTGCGCAACTCGGTGACGGCTTCCGGATATTGGCCCCAGTCGCAAACACCCTGGGTCTGTCATTTGCAGAAACCGCCGCGTTGCTGACGCCGGTTGTTGAGGTTACGCGCTCAGGCACCGAATCTGCCAACGCCCTAAAGACCGCCATCAGCAACCTTATAAAGCCCACCAAAGAGCGGTATGCGCTGCTGGTTAACGAGCTTGGAATTCAGCTTGAAATTGACGGAAAGCGCCGAGAAACAAAGGATGTTCTTTACGATCTGATTTCCGCCACGAAAGACCTGGACAGCAACGAAAAGCAGCGGGTTGCAACAATTATTGCCGGCGCCGAACAAATGAGCCGGTTTATTGCCGTGCTTAACGGCGCTGAGCGATCTGAAGAAATACTGAAAATCGCCATGGAGTCCAGCGGCTCAGCCCTGGAAGAGTTTGAGGTTAAAACCCGCTCCGCTGAATTTGCGCTGAAGCAGCTGAGGTCGGCCTTTACCACTGCAGCCGCCACCGCTGGCATGGAGTACATCGACCAGACCAAGGCGGTAACCCAGGCAACCACTAGCTTGGTTGACTCATTCCGTGAAGCGATTCAGGGTGACAACGCGGCCCAACTCTTTGACGTTCTCAGAGGTGGCCTCGAGTCCTTCGCCCAACAGGTGAACATTATCGCCGAGAATCTCCCGGAAGCCTTCGAGGGCCTGGACTTCTCGCAGCTGCTCACCGCCTTTGACGGTTTGAGCGATGAGTTGGGGGACGCGTTCGAGGCTGTGTTCGGAACCGTGGACCTTTCAACCGTCGAGGGGCTGGAGAGCGCCCTGCAGAAAGTCGTTGATGCCTTCACCGCCCTGGTGAATGTTTCCTCCGGCATTGTGAGCGGGCTGGAGCCGCTGTTCACCGCGATCGGGGCCGGCATTGAAGAATTTCAAGATCTCGACACAGCCACCCAACAAAGCATTGGTGAACTACTCGGCATCGCAAAGGCCATTGATACCGTTCTGCCGGCTCTCGGCGCCCTGGGTGGCGGACTGGAATCAGTGGGTAATGGCCTGGTAGCGCTGGCCGGTGCGCAAGGCTTCAAGGCCCTGCTGGGCAATCTCGGCGCCGTTCAAGGCATTGCGGCCGCAGCCGGTAAAGGCGGGCTCATTGGTCTTGCTCTGGCTGGCGGATATGGCGTAGGGACACTGATTAACGAATACGTCATTGAGCCGATGGAAAAGGCGTTCGGAACCTCTATCGGCTCCTGGCTCTATGAGCAGTTCAACGCCGAGGAAATCGAGAAGATTAAGAATCAGCTCAAGCCGCTGACCGAAGAGGAGGAAAAGCTCGCCAAACAGACCAGCGAGCTCAGAGATCTTAACGAGCGGCTGGCCGAGAAGTTGAAAGATACAGGCGACGCATCCGAAGACACGCAGAAATCCTGGCAGGACTACGCGAACGAACTGGTAAACGCTGCCAACAAGCAGAACGACCTCAACGACGCTATCGGGGGCGCAGGGGAAAAGCTCAACCGCTCAGGTAATGCGATCGACCAACTGACGGACAAGGCCAGCAAGAACGGGGACGCACTCGGGGACGTTGGAGAGACCACCAGGAAGCTGGCGGAAGATAACAAGACCCTCACGCTGGGTTATGACAAGGCAACCGGCAAGGTTAACAGCTGGTCCGGCACGATGGTGAAGTCCAACAAGACCCTGGACGATGCCGCCGAGAAAACAAACAAGGTTCTCAAAGAAACCGAAAGCTACCGGCTCGAACTGGAGAAAATCGACAGTAACGAGCGCATCAAAACGATTGAAGCTGTTGTGTCTCTGGATATTGCCGAAGCCGAGGCCAACGCCAAAAAGGTAGTGGCGCTGGCGGAATCCATAACCAGCACCTTCAGCGACTCCACCGAGTTGGTGGGCGATTTGTTCAATCTTTTCGCTGAGGCCGACAACTTCCGAGATAAGTGGAAAATTACCGACCAGATCAAGAACGAAAACAAGCTTCGGGACGAGCAAATGAAGTTGCAGAAAAAGCTCACTGAGGCACAGATCGATAACATCAGGGAGAGAACCAAGCGCCTGGCCAAAGGGGACGCCCTGATTAAGGTAAACGGTGAGGGCCTGGCCCCGCACCTGGAAGCCTTTATGTTCGAGATCCTGCAGGAAATCCAAGTACGCGTTAACGCAGACGGTGAGGAGATGCTGCTCGGATTGAGTGGAGGTTAACCAGAATACTCTCTGTTGAAACTCCTCCAGGGACAAGCAGAGGTATAGGCTCTGGCACATGGTCACCAAAATGTGCACGCGGCAGCTGAAGGCTGTGCGCTCAAGGATGAGTGCTGGTGGTGGCAGAGACACCCGGCAAAAACATCCTGCGGCCCGGTCAGAACCAGCCGGGCTGATGTTGGCAGGCCATCCGAAAAAAACTGCCGCCTTTTTCTCTACTGACAAACGGGAGCCACCATGACCAGCGATGAGTTTGCCAAGCGATTTCAGAGCCACCCTCTGGGGTGGAACTTTCAGAACCTTGAAACCACTGAAAGCATCGAAAATCTGGAGAAAACTGTGTCCATCACCGAGGGCATTCTGTTTTTGCTTGAATACCAGGGGGACATCACCGAAACAGAATACGAATTCTTGAGGGAGGCCCTGCAAGGCAATGCTCAGCGAAATATCAGACGCATCGAGAAAACCAACAGCTCAGGCACAAAGACGCGGCAATAACCCGCAGGCCCTTCACCTCTATCTGGTAACCGGCAAAACCGTGTTCTATGTTGACCATAGCGACCATGCCTTTGTCCTGCCGTCTCTGAGCGCGTGTCGATAACCGCAAGCCCGCTAATGTGTGAGCTTGTTTCACAGCGCAAGGAGCAGGGCCAGATGAAAAATGACTCATTTGAGCAAATGTGGACAGAGGTGAAATCCAGCAAGCCGAAACTCTTTTTCCTGATTTTCCTGGTTATCGGAGGCGCCGCTGGAATCATATCCAATGGCCTCAAGCTGCCCGGGCTGACTGAGCAGAGTATTCCCTATTCTTATGATCAACTGATGGACGAGATTTATTTGGCTGGCCTGACCACAGCACAGGCAGCTGAAAAGAAGTCTGAATTCGTGGGTAAACGAGTGAGCTGGCAAGCGACAGTGATAGACGTTGAGGCCGGCACATGGGGCAATACAGTGACGCTAAGCGATGGGCCGGAAAATTCCCTGACTGATTATTTCTTGGAGGGTGTTTCGGATAGCGATGCACTGCAGCTCTCGAAAGAGGATGTGATCAACTTTTCAGGAAACATCGACAGAATCCAGGATGGCGTGGTTACCGGTTACGTGTACCTGACGGATGTCGAAATCAAATAACCTGATCTCCGACCGTCTCCAGGGCAATCGCTCTGTCTGCCACCGCAAGACACAGAGCTATATCTCCCCTTGGGCAACTGGCTCAACGGCACACATTGTTCCTATGCCGCTCTCGGTCCCGGATTTGCTGCTCATAATAACGCTCTTCATTAATGGTGTAGCCTTGCTTTTTCTTGGTGTCCCACCGCTCCCTGGCACTTTGGAGCCGGTTCTCAGCCCCCTGGCAGATATAATCCGGCCGGCTTTGATAATCCTCCCGGATCTCTGTCACCCGCTCTCGATATCTGGCCTCAGCATTCCTCAGAGACGCCCTCTCCCTCTGCCGTTCAAGCTCCCGGGCCTGGCGGATAATATCCGACTCCCGCGAAGCATCATCACCAGTGGATCCTGATTCAATATTCTGGATTTTCACCTCTTCCTTGGTGCCTGGTGGAGGTTGACTGCCAAAGTGCGTGACGCCGCTTTCATCGGTCCATTTGTAGACCTGGGCAATAGCTGGCGGAGTAAAGGCTATGAGCAAAATTAGAATCAGGCGCATGTTACCTCCCTGTATCGGCCTTTATCTCAAAGTAGCACAGAACCGTCCTTCCAGATCGGCCATTGCCTCCGCCTGGGAAATCAGCGATCTAATTGGATGCCTGTTTCAAATTCTTTTCGGAGCTTTTCATAGGCCCGGTGCACCCTCATCCTGAATTTATCTGGGGTAATACCAAGCTCCCGACAGATCCGCTCAGAGCTCCAGAAGGTTTCCGTTCTCTGCCCTGTCACCGGGTCCGCTGTGGCCGTGGTTCGGTTATATGAGCGGGGTTCTGGTGCATGAATTGAGCCGCGGACACTCGCTATATACGACAGCACCTTGAAATTGGTTGTTGTGTGGAGGTCAGCCAACTGCCGCTGCCAGGAGCCTCGCCGCATCAAGCTCTTGGGGCTGGCGGCCTGAATCCATACCGCAACTTGCGGGCAAAAAAATCAGTTGATATTGCCGGCGGCCGCCTCCAGCTCTTTGCCGAGCTTCTTATACCCACGGTGAACCCGCGCCCGGAAGTTTTCTTTAGAAATTCCGAGCTCTCGGCTGATCCTTTCAGAGCTCCAATAGGTTTCTGTTCGCTTTCCCGTTACCGGTTCTTCTGTGATTGTGGTTCGGTTAAGATATGCACGATTGATGAGAACAGCCTGGCGGTATGGCTCATCAATTTTTTCGAGTACCGCGAGCGCCTGGCGATGCTTCGGCTTCCAGTCACCGAGAAGCCAGCCTTTTTTCCAAACCGTGACCGTGGATACTTCGCCTTTCGGAAGCACCCCGCCACAGTCCCGAACCCTCCCAAGAATGCTGGAATTCTGCCAGCCTGCATCTGCGTCCCGAGACATCAATACGTCGAGAGCCAGATCCACAATTGACTCCAGTTTTTCTTTTGTCACTTCCGCCATGGCCATACGATCCTTCCCGTTACTGACGCCAGACACAGAATAGGCAGCACATTTGATTGCCTGGAAGCGCCATAGCGCGACCTCTCTGCCACCTATTCGCTTATGCCCGCAATATTCTGCTGTTATCTGGATTGTTTTACAATTTGTCAGAACGCATAAAGCTGCAGGATGTTCAAACCTTCAGCCCGCTTTGTGGACCTCATAAACCAGGACTCGAATAGAGTGAAAGGATACTGCTGGCGGAGATACGGTTCAGAATCCGGTTTGCGCCTGGCCATGAAGCACCAAATGCCCGGGGAAGCATTGGGGATGCCTCGCTGGAGAAACCGCCGCCGGGTCAAAGGGACGAGCGAAGGTATTCGTGATCGGTGTGCTTGTGCCTTAATGAGTCTGCGTACGCTCGCTATTTGCGGGGACGCCCCTCATTGGTTGTTGTTTCTTCGTTAACCGGCAACCGATCCTGAGAGCAAGTAGCATCTACATATTGGAGCAACACAACCTCACGGATACCACAACCAAGGATTCATGGCAGATAGTCAGGCAAGAAAAAGGGGGGGATCTCCCCCCTCACACCTATACCGGTATCAGATAAGAAAAATCGGGAGGAATGGCTGCCACCATCATCAGGCCTCCGAGAACTAGGCGCCTCATCCATCGAAAACAGCCACGAAACCACTGCTCCGAAACCTCGAGAGCAAGTCGGTATCGCCCTTGCTCTTTCTTCAATGAAAATGCCACTATTGCCATATTGATGATTCTCCATCGCTGGCGGATTATCGATAGGGCGCCACGCTCACTTTGGTCGGTTTGCCGTGGCGCTCTCACTTTGAATCCCTTCTCAACAACTCCTAGTCGCATCGTTGCGCACCGGCGCTGTCTCGTCAATCCTCATAGGTTTACCCATTGTTACTTTTGAACCAAGGTTTTTAATAAGCATGCACGAACGAAAAAACCGCGTAATCACGCGGCTTTCTCGGCAACCAGGCCAGGAATCTATCAAGCAATCTCCCAGCAACCCGTAAGCCCCGGACCAGCCGGGGCTCATTGTTCTCAACGTTTAGTCAGCTTCATTGTGGCCTGCTCTGCCTGCTCCACATTCGATATCAGCTGGCCAACATAGTTTTCCAGAGCAACCCCGCTCAGCTCTGAGCCGCCCTCTCTCGCCCGCTCCAGATACAGCATCATCATCAGCAGCATGGACCGGGTTTGGCTATGAAGCGCCCCAAGGTCATCAACCGGATTCATTAACTGCGTATTGGCTGACTCCTGGGTGGTTGGCTCCCGCTGATAGTTCACGATTTCAGCCGCCGTCTTTTTGATCTCTGCCGTCACCTGGTCATCGTGGGTATCGCACATGGCCTCACAATCACCGCTGGCACTGGCTACCAGATTCCATGCCTGGCTAATCATAGCCCCTATCACCACATCGGGAGAGTCATGCTCAAGCAGGTTATTCAGGTTTTCACGGCTGTTCAGGAAATTGAGCGTAGCCTCAGCATCAAGCAGGCGTGAACGGCAATCAGTCAGACAGCTTGAGAATTTGTTCATGGCTGGCTCCCTGCGTCGGCAAAGGCTTCAGCGCTCCGGGCTGCAGCGTTTCTCAGTTCTCGCACAGCCGCTGTGTCTATACGACAGCACAGGTTATTTATTTGGCCGGAGATAGCTTCCAGGGCATAGATCACTCCCCCGTAGGTGGCGCTGTCCATCGTCCCTTCTTCGTCTTCGTCCTGCTTTATCCGGTCAGAGATGAGTACGGAGGCCAGCCCCCTGATTGCCGATGCTGCCTGCTCCAGTGCATCCAACTCAATTCTTACTTCCGAGGATAGGGTCTCAGGCGTATTGATGATGTTAAGCTTACTGCGTTGCATAGCGAACCTCTCTAGTTGCGTCGCTGTGTAATGGCCCCGGGTCTGTTGCAGCAGATCCGGGGCACCTTTCAGCCTTTCGGCTTTTTCTGCTCGCTCTCCAGCCCCGAAACAATCAACATTCTGACAGCTGCGGAACGGTTAACGGGTTGTTTCATGTAACGTTCAAGCTCGGTTCGGTAACTTTCCACCCGCTCCAGGATATCGGCGGGCAGCTTGACGTTTATGTGTGCGGAGTATTGGCTCATCTCGGCCTCCCTTCGTATTACGTCGTATTACGATAGTAAGAGTTTCTGAATAGTGCAAGAAATTGTTTTGATCTTTGTGACCGGAGATGAATACAGTGGAGCGCAGGCTCAATATCTGGCCTGGAATGCAGCGCGAGAAAATGCGGGTACTTTTGCGGGTACTATGAGGGCACACCATTACTCAACTACATTAAAATCAATTCGTTATGTCATTCCTTTGGCTCCTGCCGGGGGCACCACCCTGACTTACACCCAGATCCACAAAGTACATCGACCTACTGTTCTTAAATAGTTTATACCCAACCCTTCCTCTATCGATGTCCACTGAATCTTGCCGCTGGCGAATCAGTGTCAAAACTGTTGCCTGTGTCATTCCCTGCAACCCTTTTCATAGCTCGTCCAAGTTCCGCGGTGCTAATATGAAATTTAAAATGAAAAGGACCATGATCACCACCCGACGCAAGGAGCGCGACGTCATGAACCGCCAAAGGCTTCGCATCCGCAGCGGCGTTCGGTCATTCTGCCTGATATGGGCGGTTATCCTGTGCTATGCCGCCATGCCATCTCATGCCCAACAAAATAACGAAGAAGGAAGTGGCGCAGAGACGGCCGAGGGAAGTGTCGAGACAACTACCGAAGAAAAAAAAGCAGAACCCGAAGAAGCCAGGCCTGCTGTCCAGCCCGAACTGGAAGCGGAGACCGAAAGTCCGCCCCAAATTCAACTTCCCGACACCGAAACGGCGGATATCCGCCAACAGATTCAGGCCCTGAGAACTTCTCTGGACCAACGCCTGGTTGCAGTTGAATCCACACGCAACCGGCTTTCCTACGCGGAATCACTTCTCAACCGACTTCAAGACGAATACAACAGTTTCGAGCTTCGCCTGGAAAAAGCCGGCCTAAACCTGACCGGCAACTACGCCAATCTCCTTCAGCAGCGGCTTGAGCGACTCCAACGCCAAGGTATTGCGGAGGATCTGATTGGTGACATTGAAAGCCAGTTATCGACAGCGCGCGAAGAGCAACTTCGACTGGAAGAGTTCGAGGCTGTCATCGATCCCGGCGATGATGCCCGCGACCAGCTACGAAGTCAGAGAGCAAGTCTGATCCGCCAACTGCACAAGGCGGTCACCGAACACATCCAGGCTTTGAACGAGTATTTCAGCACGGTATCGGCGCTGAAGGAGCAGGTAGAAGCGTACCAGGTCCTTTTGCAACAGCGCCTGTTCTGGCTCCCCAGTGCTCCGGTTGTAGGAGCGGACACTCTCACAGAGCTTTTCACGGCAGTGGCCTGGTTTGCCGAGCAGTTTCGTCTCGATCCGCTTAACGAAGCGGTTGGTAAATCGGTTAAGGAGCGTGGCGGGCCCATTGCCTTTCTCATCATCCTTCTGGCACTGCTGCTCATCAAGCGACCAGCCTTCAAACGTAACCTCAGTGGCAACAGCCGGTACGTCGGGAATGTTGGCCGTGATCGTATTGAACATACTCTGTATGCGTTCACCAACAGCGTCCTACTGGCACTCCCGGGTGTGCTGGTATTCGCTATCGCGGCGCTTTTGCTAAGGGAGGGCAACGACTTTTTCTCTGCTCTGTCCGGAGGCCTGGCCACTGCGGCAATTGTCACCCTCCTGCTGGCACTGATTCACAACGTGGCCCGCCAGGGTGGATTGGGAGATGCGCATTTCAACTGGCATATCGACTCGCTGCGCGCCCTTCGCCGGGAACTTCCGTTTCTTCTGGCGGTAATCATCCCAATCACCGTTATCATGCCGACCACCGCAACACCCGACGGATCCGAATTCGTAGACAGTCTCGGGCGCTTGCTTTTCACCGCGGTATCCATCGCGCTTTCGACGTTCGCGCATCGCATCATCGGTGCGGTCCGGGCCGACCGGCCAAAGAGCAAGCACCTGTTGGCCCTGCATGTAGTAGCGGTTGCCACACCCCTGGTGCTGGTGGTGGCATCGCTACTGGGATATCACTACACCGCCCTGGAGCTGGAGCGAAACCTGTTCATCAGCATCTGCTGGATAGCCTTCAACGCCATGCTGTTCTACATCGGACTCCGGGCGCTTTCGGTCAGGGAACGTCGTCTGACCCTGGCTCGGCTGCGTGAACGCCGCGAGGCGGAACGTAAGCTCGCGGAAACCAGGGAAGCCGCAGAATCCTCGGGCGAAGGGGTACCGCAAATGCTGGATATGCCGGAAATGGATCTCAAGGATATCAATCAACAGAGTACCGCGCTCTTGCGCATCCTGGTTTCCGTGCTACTCCTTACCGGGCTCTGGTTGCTCTGGGCCAGCCTGATTCCGGCCCTGCAACTGTTCGATAACATCACGCTCTGGACCATTGCCACCGACCTTGATGGCGGCGATCCTCTGCCCATTACCCTGGGGGACCTTCTGCTGGCGCTGTTCGTCGGTGTTGGTACCGTACTCGCTGCCAGAAACCTCCCGGGCACCCTGGAAGTCATGGTGCTCAGCCGGATGAAGCTTGAGCCCGGTACCGGCTATGCCATTACTACCCTTACCACCTATACCCTGGTGTTAATCGGGGTAGTGGTTTTCCTCGGTGTGATCGGGGTGCAGTGGTCCAAACTCCAGTGGCTGGTGGCGGCTCTCGGGGTAGGTTTGGGCTTTGGCCTTCAGGAAATTGTCGCCAATTTTGTGTCCGGCATCATCCTGCTATTCGAACGTCCCATCCGCGTCGGGGATACGGTCACTATTGACGGCATCACCGGGACGGTTTCACGTATCCGCATTCGTGCCACTACGCTGGTCGACTGGGACCGCAAGGAGCAGATCATTCCCAACAAAACCTTCGTGACCCAGGATCTGACCAACTGGACGCTGTCTGACTCGATCACGCGCGTCATACTGCAAGTCGGCGTTGCCTACGGCTCCGATATGGACCAGGTGCAGGAACTGCTTACAGAGGTGGCTCAGAACAACGAACGGGTCGTGGATGATCCAGCACCCGCGGTGTTCTGCGTCGGCCTGGGAGATAGCCGTATTGATTTCGAGCTGCGGGTGTTTGTGAAAGATCCCCTGGACATTATGCCCCTGTCCCACGAGATCAACGCCGCCATTACTCGCACCCTCCATGAGGCAGGCATTGAGATTCCCTTCCCTCAGCGGGATATTCACGTGCGGACAATTGCGGATACGTGAACCGTAAGATAACGCGCGAAAACGAGGATGGCGTGATTTCACGTCATCTCCATTCTCATTTTTTACTCTTCAATCAGATCGTAGCATTAGTCATTTTGCTTCTTCTTGGCGTCGTCGTTGATCTCGCCTAACACGGTTTCATCCTTACCATGCTTCCTGGGCTTACCCTTGTCCGGAGTGGTTTTGTCGTCGGCCGTCTTTTCGGCACCTTCTCTTCCCTTCGCTCTCTCGCCGCTTGCACTTACGTTGACTTGGTTCTTGTTCATGAGCTGATCTCCCGTTGATCGTTTCGTTTGAGCACTGCCTAACCCTGAACTCATAAACCGTCAGGGTCAGGAGCCCAAGTCAGTGCTTTGCGGCCTCTTCAAACTTTTTAACCTGCCTTTCGGCTTCTTCTCTCGAAACACCGTAGGCTTGTTGAATCTCTCCCGCCAACTGGTCCCGCTTGCCGGCAATCTCGTCAAGCCGATCATCGGTCAACTTGCCCCACTGTTCTTTCACTCTACCCTTGAGCTCTTTCCAGTTGCCTTCAATGGTGTCCTTGTTCATCTTTCTCTCCTTTGGCCTGATCGCCGGTTAGTAAAATCGCTGGACGGAAATTCGCATAACGCAAATGTCACTCCATCGCCCTGTCAGATTCCCTTCTAACCGGGTTCATGTCTGTGCGTTATCAGACACAGGCATATAGATTCGAGTCAGCCGTGTGCTGCATCAGCTTGAGTCATGAGGATTAACACACAGAAACACCCGGAAGCGCCTATCAGCTATTGGCATTCTGTGTGCGCTGACGCACAGACGGCCGAGCGGCCAGGCAGCGATGCTCAACGTGTGCCTTCGCGCCGGTTGACTGCCGTAGTAGCCGTCGCGTCACGTTCCGCGTCAGGTATGCAATGGCGCATTAAGGAAATGCAATCTGAACAATGCAAGCAAGGAGCCTCTTATGATCAGATTCAAGACTGCGGCAATCACTGTCTGCCTTCTCGGTGCACTACCCCTGGCAGTATCCGCACAATCCTCACAGTTCGGCCCTGATCAGGGCGATCGGGAATTCTCCCTCTCCGGGACCGGCAGTAACGACCGGGATTTCAATAGCGGTAGCTTCGGCGTGACCGGTGATCTGGGCTGGTATCTTCGGGATAACGTGGTAGGCGGTGTCCGGCAAAGCGTCAATTTCGCCGATATTGAGGGCGAAGGCGTTACTGATGATTTCTGGAACGGCTCAACCCGTGGCTACCTCGACTATCAGTTTCTTAACGATCGCGCGCGACCCTTCGTTGGCGGTAGCCTCGGCGGCATTTATGGCGACGGAGTCAAGGACAGCGCCTTCGCTGGCTTGGAAGCGGGTATAAAGTACTACGTGCAGACCAAGACCTATTTCCTCGCTCGCGCCGAGTATCAGTTCCTGTTCAGCGACACAGATGATGCTACCGATGCGTTCCAGGACGACGGTATCTGGGCCTATACGGTAGGTCTGGGTTACAACTTCTGAACCATTTCAAAGTGCTGGCTTGAAGATATCGGAGTCGGGGCCATTGGCCAGCCGTTCGCCTTTGGCGCCACGCCCATAGAGCCGCTGGATGCCGCGCAGATCGCCGGGCTGTAGCTCGGCGAACGCTTCGGTGTAGCGAAATCCCATCACCTGCCCGGATGGCCCCGGGTGGTCCAGGCCAATGGCATGCCCGATTTCGTGAATCAGTGTGTAGCGGATGTCGTAGACGTCCTTGTCGCCGTCAAACCCGGTCTTCCACTTCTGCTCGGGGTTCAGGCACACAAGCGACTGTGCGATGGCGCGCACGCCCTCTTTCTCTTCGGGGCCATAGGATACATTCGCGAAGGCCCGCATGCGCGGCTGGCCCTGCGCACCCAGAATGATATCCGCATCCCTGACATCGGCGACCCGGTGGAATGACAGATCAGCAGCGCGTTCCCAAACCCGAAACGCCGCTTCCGTCTCCTGCACCAGCTTCTCGAAGGGGAGATCCGGCCCGGAAAGTTCCTGCATTGGCACAAGGTCACGACAGTTGCGGGCATCATCGAACCGCAGTGTTCCGTCGGCAAAGGCGTAGCTGATGCTCGCCCCCATCCCTAACCTCTGCTCGCCCCACTTGACTGTGTAACCGTCCAGTTTAAGCAGCCGGTATCCGCCATCCCTGTCTCCGGCAATCAATGGAAGCGACAGCGACAGGAAGGTTGCCACTATCAGCGTTTTTATGATGTGCCCGAACTGAAAGGGGCGTTCCCGCGGCATCAAGACTCGAATCATTACGAAAGAGTACTGACAGCCTTGGGAGATGTCGGTTGTAGTTTGGTAAAAGAATGTTTATCCGATAACGGTTATCCCAGGCGGGCAAAAGCAAACAACTCGGTCAATGGATGCGGGCGCCGTTCGATCTGTGCGCGCAGCCGACCTGCGCCAAGCATATGGCGGCTGGTGCCTTCAATTCATATTCGTCCTTGAGTGCGGCGCGGCTCAGCCAGCGAACCGGAAAGCTGTGTTGTTTCCGCCAGGCGAATTCGTCAGCCAGGCTTGAAAGGTCAGTGCAATTACTGGCGTAGTAAAGGCTGTCGCAGGTAGCGAAATCGACATCTCCGACCTCCTGGGCCAGTTCCCCGATCTCACTGATCGCGCGCAAACTGGATTGATAGGCCAGCAGCGCTGAGGCCTCGTCATAGCGCTTGGCCGCCTGTTCGTCGGTAGGCATCCTCAACAGGATGACCAGCACCGCCACGACGCCCGCCGACATGAACGCCAGCAAATTACGCTGGAAACGGTCGTCCAGGAAGATCAGCAGCGTCCGGGGCGAGAAGTGCGCGGCCATGAGGCCAACCACAACGGTGCGCATCCACAGGCCAAAAACCGCGACCGTGATCAGGCCACTGGTTACCGAACCCAGCAGAACCCGCGCGCCAGCGATGGTGCCAAGCTCGACTGGCGGGGGCCAAAACCACGCGGTGTCCACCGCCAATGCCGCCAGGCCCACGCCCAGGCCGGCAGCCATGGCTACGCCCATCGCCATCGTAATCTCGCCCATTCGGAGAGTAGTTAAGCGCGCTCGTGGCCCGCCACGGCTAGTCTGCGTCATGCTGCCAGTGCTCCTGGCTGTGGCCGAGTGGCGTGCGGTACTTTTCATCAACCCATCAACGAACCGCCCATCGACGAATCGCAACGTTTCTCGCCGCTCCGTTTGCTTGCGCACAGAGAGCTCCCGCCAACCGCGTGATACTCGATAGTCAGAGGTCGTCAAGACGATACGAGCTTCAGCCTCCACCTTTCTCGGAGAAGACCCATGGCTACGAAAAAGAAATCTGCCCAGGGAGTTCCGGGCGTGCTCAGAACCAACGACATAGTCGCGAAGCAAGCCGTCGTAAGCGATGATTTCGTCGCTGCAATGCCCCATAACAACATCAAGGAACTCGAGCACGGTCACCAAAATGCCATAGCGCCGCCGACCGGGGAGACGGTAAAACCGGGCTCCAGCAAGCTGACCGCAAGCACAACCACTGAGGAAACCGGAACCGAAAAAACCGGCGGCCCCGTTCGCCGAGAAAGGCAAAACCACACCGGTGTTCGTGCGCTTTTCCACCGTCGCCGGTGAACGCGGATCGAAAGATACCGCACGAGACGCCCGTGGTTTCGCGGTGAAGTTCTATACTGACG
The DNA here is from genome assembly GCF_002744735.1 of Marinobacter guineae. Taxonomy (GTDB): domain Bacteria; phylum Pseudomonadota; class Gammaproteobacteria; order Pseudomonadales; family Oleiphilaceae; genus Marinobacter; species Marinobacter guineae. Next base: position 69,073 of record NZ_KZ319341.1, read on the forward strand.
AAGGCAACTGGGATCTTGTCGGAAACAACATTCCCGTCTTCTTTATTCAGGATGCGATGAAGTTTCCGGATCTGGTTCATGCCGTCAAGCCAGAGCCGCATCACGGCATGCCTCAGGCAGCGTCGGCCCATGACACTTTCTGGGACTTTGTCTCACTGATGCCGGAATCCACTCACATGCTGATGTGGGTGATGTCGGATCGCGGGATACCGCGCAGCTATCGAATGATGCAAGGCTTTGGCGTTCACACCTTTCGCCTGGTCAACGATCAGGGTGAATCCGTGTTCTGCAAGTTCCACTGGACGCCACTCCCGGGAACCCACTCTCTGGTCTGGGACGAAGCGGTGAAAATTTCTGGCGCGGACCCCGATTTTCATCGACGGGATTTGTGGGAAGCCATTGAATCCGGCGAATTCCCTGAATGGGAGCTGAGGCTGCAGATATTCACGGAGGAGCAAGCCGAGAGCTTCAGCTTCTATCTGCTGGACTCGACCAAGATTGTGCCGGAGGAACTCGTGCCGGTCACGCCCGTCGGGCGTATGGTTCTGAACCGCAATCCTGATAACTTCTTCGCGGATGGGACAGCCTGCTTCGGGCCCTGAGCCTGCCGTCCCCAGAGCGATGGGGCGTGGCTATACTCTTCTTGCGAAGCCCTTAAGCAAATCTGTAAATAACCACATAGGAGGCAATCATGGCCCAATCACCGCTATTGAGCTCCGACAGACTGCGTTTTGTGTTCAGTCAGATTAAAGAGCGTTTGTGGGTCAAGCCACTGGTACTTTGCGTGCTTTCTATTGGTGGCGCATTCATTGCCAAGCTGGCTGACGATTTGGGTCTTGCCAGCGTTTTGCCGGAAGTTACCCTGGAATCCGTCGAGTCCTTACTGTCCATCATGGCGTCCAGCATGCTGGTTATTGCGACCTTTGCGGTAGGCTCCATGGTTGCTGCTTATGCATCCGCCAGTGCTGGTGCGACACCTCGTTCCCTGCCACTGGTTATTGCTGATGATGTTACCCAGAACGCACTGTCTGCGTTTATCGGCGCCTTCATCTTTAGTATTGTTTCCCTGATAGCCATCCAGAATGACATGTTTGACTCTGCAGGCCAGTTTGCAATCTTCGTGCTTACACTTCTGGTGTTTGCCATTGTCATCATCACCTTTGTTCGCTGGGTCGACAGAATTGCCCGGCTGGGCCGGGTGGTGAACACCATGGAGAAAGCGGAAAAGGCAGCCGGCGATGCACTTGATCGTCGCCGCCACGCGCCCACGCTAGGCGCATTGAGAGTCTCGCCGCATCAGGCCAGGGATAAGGGCGTGCCCGTGTGTTCTTCGACGGTGGGTTATGTCCAGCATATTGATCTGGAGACCTTACAATCCCGCGCAGAAGCGCTCAATTGCCGTGTGATGGTGACAGTACTGCCTGGTACCTTTGTGACCACCCGCCGCCCGCTGCTTTATGTTGAGGGGGCCCCTGAAGTGTGCAATGAGTTCAAACCAGACGCGTTTACCAGCGCCTTCACGATTGGCTCAAACCGTACCTTCGAAGATGATCCCCGCTTCGGGCTTCTTGCGTTGTCCGAGATCGCCGACAAGTCCCTGTCGCCTGGCATCAATGACCCGGGAACCGCGATCCATGTCATCGGCACAATGGTACGACTGTTTACGCTTTGGCAATCCCCGCTAGAAAAGGACAGATTACGGGCAATCTCCTATGACCGTGTATCGGTTCCGGAGCTAGTGATCGACGACTTGTTCGACGATGCCTTTACGGCAATCGCCCGTGACGGCGCTGGTATGGTTGAGGTTTCCATCCGACTGCAAAAAGCACTTTCTGCGTTGGCCGAAACAGACGACAGTGCAATGGTCGCCGCCGCCAGAAAACATTCGCGAATGGCACTGGCACGATCAGAGCGCGCAATGTCACTCCCTGAGGATATCGATGCTGTGCGCAGAGCTGCCGGATTCTAATGTGTCGTAAAAACACATCCGGTTTGTACCGGCTTCTTTTGCTTTGTACATGGCATGATCTGCGGCTTGCAGCAGATCAACAGGAGCGGATGCATCCTGGGGATAGAATGAGATTCCGATGCTTACGGAAATCTGGACAGGCTGCTGTGTGGTCTGGAAGGGCCTCGCGAGTGCATCAATAATCGTCTGTGCCACAAGCTCTGCATCCTTGCTCTGCCTGGAACCAGTAAGAATCACGGTAAATTCATCGCCGCCCAGACGGGCAACCGTATCGTCCTCGCGGACACAATCGGTAAGGCGCTCTGCGACGTCACACAGTACACTGTCCCCCGCTTCATGGCCGAGCGAATCGTTAACTTCCTTGAAGCCATCAAGATCCAGGAAAAGCAGCGCAAGAGGAAGGCTACTGCGTTTTGCATGTTTGACTTCTTGTTCCAGCCGATCCAGAAACAGACGTCGATTCGGCAGCCCGGTCAGAGGATCATGGTGGGCGCTGTGCCATATTTTTTCTTCGGCGAGCGCCTGTTCGGTAACATCCCGGAAAATACAGACCGCTGCTTCGGTGTTTCGTTGCTCGTCGAGCACGGGCGCAAGTAAATACTCGAACCTTTCTCCCTGGCCAGAAGCAAATGTGTGGATCAGCTTGCCCCGGTAACTGGACTGATCCGCGATCACCGTTTCCAGGTTGCGTTGGAAGTCCAGGGCGTACGAAAACCCTAGGTCAAAATTGGTCTTTCCTATGATCGCCTCTGGCTTCAGAGTGAAAAGATCCGCAGTGGCCTTGTTGGCATATATAAATCGGCCCTCCGGATCCAGCACATAAATCGGATCAGGCGAAGCGACCAGAATGGCGCCGAACAGTCGGGTTTCCATTTCCTTTACAGTCGCGTAGTGCTCCAGCGATTCGGCGACGGCCTGGTCTATGGCCTCGTGGAACCGGGTAAGGTCGTCAAGCTGCTGCGCGGTCACCTTGGGGGAAGCTTTAGTCCAGAGTGACACCACGCTCGCACGCAGGGCCCGAAACTCGGAAACGGTCTCCATGACACTAAAGCCACTGATGTGTCGGTCGCCACCGTGTATTTCTGCCCAGGACTCTCCCTCCTTCTCCTGCCCACGCCCTTTCGATTTGGCGGCCTGCTCGGAGTCACTCTGCTGTGCATCGAGATCGTCGGCAATGGCCAGAAGCATGTTCCTGGCGTGGTCCCTCAGACCAGTCTTGTTCATATGACTGGCATGAAGGATGGTTTTGGCAAACTCTTCCCAATTCTCAAGAATCGGCTCTATATTGGCCCGGATAAAATCCGCCAATCGCCTATTTTCATGCATTTCTCTGGCTCCCAATAAAAAGCGGAAAGGAACAAGAGAGACGCCTGCCGCCTGGGTGCTACCAAGCATTGGGCGCCGTACCTCAGCCTGCTGAGCTGCGCTGGATCAGCCTCAGGATGGCGAGCAGTATAACTGCGCCGATCAGCGACACGACGAAGCTCATGATGGAAATGCCCTCGTTGATGGATCCCGCGCCAAGCAGCGGCCCGATCAGCCATCCGCCGATCAATGCGCCGACAATGCCGACAACGACGTTGAGGATGATGCCCTGGCTGCCATTGGTACCCATGATCATGCTTGCGATCCAGCCGACCACGCCGCCCATGACGAGCCATATAATGATGCCCATAATTCCTTTCTCCAGATAGTCTCGACGCGAAAGGCGCCAGTTGATGAAGCGTACACTTGCCATTCCGCGGTCACCGTGCGCTACCGCACCCTGGAATCCGGGAAAGTGGTCGATGGCCGGGCGACTCTCGCAGAACGCGCTACACTCTTATGTGGGTTACTGCACCGACCGGGAAGCGCCTCACTGGCTACTGTTCGAAATGCAGCTCATCGGCGCAGCGCGGGCGGAGCACCAGCGTGACAACGGAATGAAATCCAAGCACTGACAGATGCCCCTGAGTGGCATCTGGTAACGACCAGAGGTTAGCAAGGAGCAATAACCATTAAAGCATTCAGATTTTCCGCCCACGCAGGGAATGGGCTGGGCTATGATCAGGATACCGAGTTGTTGCGCGCCGAGTTGTTCAGTATTGAGCAACTCAAGCGTCATGGCGCCATTCTGGCAGGCCAGCATGAAATCGACCCTCACCCGGGAGCCGACAGGCTTCTACCACGGCTGGCAGATAATGCCCGCGTTCTGCTGGCCGCCTATGACGTCGTTACGGCTGCCGCGACAGCGGGACAACGGATCCTGGCCACTGAAGCGTGGCTGCTCGACAACTTCTATCTGATTGAGCAACAGATCGGCTTGGCACGTCGCCACCTACCACGCGGATACAGCCGGCAACTGCCGCGTCTGGCCGATGGCCAGTCGCCGGGTTTCCCCCGCATCTACGACCTTGCCCTGGAATTAATCTCCCACATGGACGGCCGCGTCGACTGCGACAACGTTACCCAGTTCATCGCCGCCTACCAGACCGTGGAACCCTTGAAACTGGGTGAATTGTGGGCCTTCCCCATCATGCTCCAGCTGGCGCTGCTGGAAAATCTGCGTCGAGTCAGCGTGCGCATTGCCCAACGACGCGAGGAACGCGATGCGGCCATCAGATGGGCAGACCGAATGCTTGCCGCGGCCGAAAGCGATCCGAAGCAGTTGATCCAGTTGCTGGCGGAGTTTGCCCACGCCGATGTACCTCTGACTGCGCCGTTTGTGGAGGAGTTTTACGACCGGCTCCAGGCGCAGGGGTCGGTCATGGCCTTCGTGCAAACCTGGGTCGAACAGAAACTGCTCGAACAGGGTACGACCGCAACGAAGTTGTCGGAGGCGGCCGGGCAGACGGCCGCAGCCAACCAGATATCCATCGCCAACAGCATCGGCAGTCTGCGCTTCATCGGCGCCATGGACTGGAAGCATTACGTCGAGTCGCTCAGTGTGGTCGAAAATATCTTGCGCGAAGACCCGTCCGGCACCCACGCCCGTCAGGATTTTGCAACTCGCGACCGCTACCGACATGTCATCGAGGATGTCGCGGGCGGCAGCTCGTGTGGCGAAATAGCGGTTGCCCGCGAAGCCATTGTTCTCGCCCAGGCGGCTGCCGCGCATCAGGGCCGGCACGACCGCAGCGCACATGTCGGCTACTACCTGATCGATCAGGGAAGACCGCATCTGGAGCGATCGGTCGGCTGCCGTCCATCGTTTAAAACCCGCGTCAAACGGGCCGGCCGGCACATCCACCTACCCCTGTACCTCGGCCCTATCCTGTTACTGACCCTGGTCACAACGGCAGCGGTACTGACCACGTTTGACGGATTCGCACCCCAGGACTGGCGCTACTGGTTTTTTGCGATCACCGGCATGATTGGCGCCTCGGCGCTGGCGATCGCGCTGGTAAACCTGGCGGTCACGCTGTTCGTGCCGCCGCGTGCGTTACCACGACTGGATTTTTCAGAGGGTATTCCAGCCGATCACCGCAGCATGGTGGTCATACCTACCTTACTGGGCAGTCAGCAGGAGATCGATAATATTCTGGAGGCCCTGGAGATACGTTATCTCGGCAATCGTGATCGCAATCTCTACTTTGCCCTGCTGACGGATTTTCCCGACGCGCCCGAGCAAACGCTGCCGGAAGACTCGGCATTGCTATCCTATGCTCGCGCGGGAATCGAGACACTCAACGAAACCTATCGGGACGATCACCCCTGTGTCTTCTATCTGTTTCACCGGCCGCGGTTATGGAACCCGATCGAGCGGGTGTGGATGGGCTACGAGCGCAAGCGCGGCAAGCTCGAGCAGTTCAACGCCAGGCTCCGGGGTGAGGCGCGCACGGCCTTCTCGGACATCGTAGGCGATCAGTCCATCCTGGGTTCGATCCAGTTCGTCATCACCCTGGATACCGATACGCAACTGCCGCGTGACGCAGCGCGCTCCCTGGTCGGCAACCTGGCGCATCCGCTCAACCGGCCGGTCTACGACCCCGCCAGGGGGCGTATCGTCGAAGGCTATGCGATCCTGCAGCCGCGCGCCTCGATCAGCCTGACCAGCGCCAGCCAGTCACGCTTTGCCAAACTGTTCGCGGGTGACTCGGGCCTCGACCCCTACACGCGCGAGGTGTCCGATGTCTACCAGGATGTGTTCGGGGAAGGCTCGTTCATCGGCAAGGGCATCTACGACGTCGATGCCTTTCGCCAGGCCGTTGACGGACGCTTTCCTGAGAATCTCATCCTCAGCCACGACCTGCTGGAAAGCGGCTACGCGCGTTCGGCCCTGGTGACCGACGTCGATCTCATTGAGGAGCAACCGGCCAGTGTCGCCATCGAGTCCAGTCGTCGCCACCGCTGGATACGCGGAGATTGGCAGCTTGCCGGCTGGCTGCTGCCGCGCGTGCCGGGGCCACCCGACGAGAGTGGCGGAAAGTCGAAGCGGCAGGCGAATCCGTTGTCGGCCTTGTCGCTGTGGAAAATCTTCGACAACCTGCGACGCAGCCTGGTAGCGCCGGCACTGCTTGCACTGTTGGTAGGGGGATGGTTTGTTGGTCCGGGCCCAGTGTGGCTGTGGTCCCTGCTGGTCGTGGCGGTATTGTTGCTACCCACACTGCTGGCCGTCCTGATCGAGCTGATTCGCAAGCCTGAAGAATGCAACTGGCTGGTGCACTTGAGCCTGACCGGAAACTCCGCAGGCCGCCCGCTTGCCCTCGCCCTCCTGAATCTGATCTTTTTGCCCTATGACACTCAAATTGTCCTGGGGGCGATCTTGCGCTCCGGCGCGCGCATGCTGTTTACGCGGCGCGGCTTGTTGCTATGGCAATTACCCGGCTACGCACGCCGCAACGCATGCCGGTCACTGGCGGATTTTTTAAGGGAGATGTGGATTGCACCGGTTCTGGCGGTGGGGCTTGGCGTGGCCCTGGTCATGGCGGGAAACCGACCGGATGCGTGGTTCGTCGCTGCCCCTATCCTGTTGTTGTGGCTGGTGTCGCCCGTCGTCGGCTGGTGGATCAGCCGGCCGCTCGTCGCCCCCACTCCTGGCCTGAGCATTGAGCAACACGCTTTCCTGCGGACAGCGGCCCGCCGCACCTGGCGCTACTTCGCGGACTTCGTCGGCCCGGATGACAACTGGTTGCCGCCCGATAACTTCCAGGCCTATCCGGCGCCGACCATTGCCTCGCGCACCTCGCCCACCAACATTGGCATGTCGCTGCTGGCCGACCTGGCCGCGGTTGATTTCGGTTATCTCACGGTTGGAGAGTGCCTGCAACGCGTCGGCAACACCCTTGCCGCGATGGAACAGCTGGAACGCTACCGCGGCCATTTTTTCAACTGGTACGACACCCGGACGCTGCAACCGCTCCACCCTCAATACGTCTCTTCGGTAGACAGCGGCAACCTGGTCGGCAGCCTGCTCACCCTGCAGGCGGGGCTGGCCGAGCTGAAAAGCCAGCCGGTGCTGTCGTCCAGCGCACTGCAAGGCCTGCAGGACACCGCGCAGGTATTGGCCGAACAGTTACCCGCCTCACCGGCCCCCGAACTGACGGACAATATCCGCGTGCTGCAGGACACCCTGCGGGCCCTCACTCTGGAAGGTCCACCGAAGACGCTGGCAGACGCCGTCAGCGCGTTGGAACAGATCCGCCACATCGGCGAACCGCTGTTTGCCTGGCTGCCGGCGGATGTCGACACCGGAGGCGAACTGGTTTATTGGGTGCGGGCATTCGAGCAGCAGTTGCGTGCGATTCACGAGGAACTTGAAGTTCTGGTCCCCGCGAGTTGGCAAGGCAGTGAGCTCCCGACCCGGATCGAGTTGGCCGGCACACACGCCAGCTCTAATGAAATAGGCGCGCAGACACAGCTCGACCTCATCGACGATCTGATGGAGCGTTGCCGCGTTCTGGCGGAGATGGATTTCGAGTTCCTCTACGATGCCGGGTGTAGCCTGCTGACCATCGGCTACGACGTCAGTGAACGGCGCCGCGATCCTGCCTGCTACGACCTGCTGGCATCGGAAGCCCGGCTGGCCAGTTTCCTGCTTATCGCGCAGGGGCAGGTGCCCCAGAAGCACTGGTTTGCGCTCGGCCGCCTGCTGACCAGTCATGGCGGCGACGTCAGCCTGATTTCCTGGAGCGGCTCAATGTTCGAATATCTTATGCCGCAGCTGATTATGCCCAGCTACGCGAATACCCTGCTGGATCAGACGTGTAAGGCCGCCGTGTCACGCCAGATCGAGTACGGCCGGCAACGTGCCGTGCCCTGGGGCATTTCCGAATCCTGCTACAACGTCACTGACTTCGACCAGGTCTACCAGTATCGGGCATTCGGCGTGCCTGGCCTCGGCTTCAAGCGCGGGCTGGGCGACGACCTGGTGATCGCGCCCTACGCCAGCGCGCTGGCACTGACGGTGCTGCCGCAGGAAGCCTGCCGCAATCTGCAGGCATTGGCCGATGAGGGATTTCTCAGCGCTTACGGTTTTTACGAGGCCATCGACTACACGCCCACGCGTGTGCCTCGGGGCAAATTGCACGCCATCGTCCAGACCTTCATGGCGCACCACCAGGGCATGAGCCTCCTGGCCTTTGCGCATGTATTGTTCGACCAGCCGATGCAGCGCCGCTTCATGGCCGACCCGCTCGCGCGGGCGACCGAGTTGCTGCTACAGGAACGGGTTCCGAAAAAGAGTGACACCCTGCACCCGCACGCAGCCGAAGTCAGCGCTGCCGCCCGCCCCCCCACCGCAGAGGTCGGCACCATCATGCGCGTGTTTACCGATCCCGGCACGCGCCTTCCCGAAGTTCACCTGCTGTCGAACGGCCGCTATCACGTCATGGCAACCCATGCCGGCGGCAGCACCAGCCGGTGGCGCGATCTCGCCGTCACCCGCTGGCGCGAGGACGCCACCTCCGATGGCTGGGGCACCTTCATTTACCTGCGCGACCGCGACAACGGAAAGTACTGGTCGACGGCGCACCAGCCAACCCTGCGCCCGGCCGACTACTACGAAGCGATTTTCGTGCAGGCGCGCGCAGAATACCGTCGGCGCGACCACGCCATAGAAGCGCATACCGAGATCAGTGTATCCCCGGAAGATGACGTCGAGATCCGTCGCGTCACGCTCACCAACCAGTCGTCGCGCACCCGCCACATTGAAGTGACAAGCTACGCGGAAGTGGTGCTGGCGCCGCTGAACGCCGATCTGGCCCATCGCTCGTTCAGCAATCTGTTCGTACAGACGGAAATCCTGCCCGGGCAGCGGGCAATCCTCTGCACCCGACGACCCCGTACGCCGGGCGAGCAAGTACCCTGGATGTTTCACCTGCTGGCCGCCCCGGGCTCGAGGGCCGACGAGCCATCCTATGAGACCGACCGAGCCCAGTTCATCGGGCGCGGACGCACAGCGGCCAATCCGGTGGTGCTGGACAGCAGAGGCCGCCCGCCGACCTTGTCGAACACCCAGGGGGCGGTGCTCGACCCCATCGTGGCGATCCGCAACACTCTGACCTTGTCACCCGATGAATCAGAGAGCGTGCAGATCATTTCCGGGATGGCGGACACGCGCGAGGCCGCACTGACACTGATCGAGAAGTACTGCGACCGCCACTTTGTCGAGCGCGCGTTCGAGATGGCCTGGTTCCAGAGCCAGGAGGTTTTGCGCCACCTCAACGCGACCGAAGCCGATGCCCAGGTTTTTGGCCGCCTGGCCAGCTCTGTCATTTACGGCAATGGCCTGCGTCGTGCAGCGCCCAGCGTCATCTCGCGTAACCAGCTGGGGCAGTCCGGATTATGGCGCTTTGCCATCTCGGGGGATCTGCCCATAGTGCTGCTCCTCATCGGCGACCTCAACCGCATCGATCTGGTGAAGCAGGTGGTGCAGGCGCACGCCTATTGGCGCATGAAGGGACTGGCCGCCGACCTGGTGATTGTCAACGAGGGTTTCTCCGGCTATCGGGCGGAGCTGCAGGACAGGATTATGGGGCTGATCAATGCGGGACCCGAAGCCCAGGTGATCGACAAACCGGGCGGGGTCTTCGTGCGGCGGGCCGAAGAGCTTTCCGAGGACGAACGCGTGCTGCTCAAGACAGTTTCCCGCATCGTTTTCAGCGACAGCGCTGAAACCCTGATTGAGCAGGTAGATCGGCGCGTTTCGCCAGAACGGACATCCGACTTGCTGGAGCCTTCGCAGCAGAGGGGCGCCGAACCGGTTTATCCGCTGGCGCCGCGCGAACGCATTTTCAGCAATGGCCTGGGCGGCTTCACGCCCGACGGTCACGAATACGTCGTCACCCTCGAACCCGGACAGACCACGCCGGCGCCCTGGGCCAACGTGATCGCCAGCCCGCACATCGGTACCGTCGTCAGCGAAAGTGGCAGCGCCTATACCTGGGTAGGAAACGCGCACGAATTCCGCCTCACTCCCTGGCACAACGACCCGCTCTCCGACACCAGCGGCGAAGCGCTCTACATCCGCGACGAAGAAACCGGCGCGTTCTGGTCACCGACGCCGCTTCCTGCCCGCGGTCGCTCCGGCTATGTGTGCAGGCACGGCTTCGGTTACAGCGTGTTCGAGCACTTTGAGGCCGACATCGCCTCGGAGCTGTATACCTACGTCGCCATGGATGCACCGGTCAAGTTCCTGGTGGTCAAGCTGCGCAACCAGTCGAAGCGTGCGCGCAGCCTGTCGCTCACCGGTTACTGGGAGCTGGTGCTCGGCGAGTTGCGACACTCCAACCTGATGCATATAGTCACCGAAATCGACCTGCACACTGGTGCGCTGTTCGCCCGCAATGCCTACGGTCGCGAATGTGCCAACCGGGTGGTGTTCGCGCAGACCAGTGAACGCGAGCGGTCGGTGAGCGGAAACCGCACCGAGTTCATCGGCCGCAACGGCGCGCTCGCCAGTCCGGCGGCGATGCGCCGGAAGCGTCTGTCGGGCGGGACCGGGGCCGGCCTCGATCCGTGCGCCGCGATCCAGACCCGGATCGAACTCGACGCCGGCCAGGAACGCGAGATCGTGTTCGCCTTCGGGGCGGCTAGCGACGCCAACGAGGCGAGGCATTTGATCCAGCAATTCGGTGGACAGGCGGGCGCGCGACACGCGCTGGAGGCGGTATGGGAGCACTGGAACCATACCCTGGGCGCAGTCAACGTCGACACACCGGATGTGGCGCTGAACGTGCTGGCCAACGGCTGGCTGGTTTACCAGACTCTTTCGTGCAGGCTATGGGGGCGCAGCGGCTACTACCAGTCCGGCGGCGCCTACGGTTTCCGCGACCAGCTGCAGGACACCATGGCGCTGATCCACGCGACGCCATGGCTTTCCCGTGAGCAGTTGATCCGGCACGCCGGTCGCCAATTCCTCAAGGGCGACGTGCAGCACTGGTGGCACCCACCCAACGGACAGGGCGTGCGCACCCATTTTGCCGACGACTATCTCTGGCTGCCGTATGCCACCTGCCGCTATGTGCGGGCGACCGGCGATACCGGCGTGCTTGACGAGCCAATCCATTTCCTGGAAGGACGGGAATTATATGCGGAGGAAGAGGCCTACTACGACCAGCCGCAACGCTCGCCCGAAGCGGCCAGCCTGTACGAGCATTGCGTGCGCGCTCTCAAGTATGGCCTGCGATTCGGCGACCATCATTTGCCGCTGATGGGCTGCGGCGACTGGAACGACGGCATGAATCTCGTCGGCAAGGACGGCCGTGGCGAGAGTGTGTGGCTGGCCTGGTTCCTGGTCGAAAATCTCGAGCTGTTTGCCGGTCTGGCCCTTGACCGCGATGATCAGACCTTTGCCGAGTTATGCGGTGCCCAGGCAGCACAACTGCGAAGCAATATTGAGGCTCAGGCCTGGGATGGCGACTGGTATCGGCGCGCCTGGTTCGACGACGGCACGCCGCTGGGTTCGGCCAGTAACGACGAATGCCAGATCGATTCGATCAGCCAGAGCTGGGCGGTGATCTCGAAAGGCGGTGACACACTGCGGGCCCGCCAGGCGATGATGGCGGTGGACCAGCGCCTGGTAAGGCGCGACAAGCAGATCATTCAGCTGCTCGACCCTCCCTTTGACAAATCAGATCTGGAGCCCGGCTACATCAAGGGTTATATCCCAGGCGTGCGCGAGAACGGCGGTCAGTACACCCATGCCGCGATCTGGACCACGATGGCATTTGCCATGCTGGGCGACACCGAACGGGCGTGGGAATTTTTTGCCATGCTCAACCCTGTAAACCACGGCAGCACGGCTGAGTCCATCGAACGTTACAAGGTTGAGCCCTATGTCATGTGCGCGGACATCTATGGTGTGTCGCCGCACATCGGTCGCGGCGGCTGGACCTGGTACACCGGAGCTGCAGGCTGGATGTACCGGCTGACGGTGGAAACCCTGCTGGGACTGCGACTGGAGGTGGACCATCTGCGTATTGCGCCCTGTGTCCCGGCCGACTGGGAAGGCTACAAAATTCACTACCGGTTTGGTAACACCGTCTACCACATCAGTGTCAGGCGCACTGGCGAAGCATCAGGGCAGGTAACCCGCATAACAGTAGACGGTACCGAGCAGCCCGACACGCGCATTCCTTTGATCGATGACCGCCAGGAGCACTTCGTTGATGTGGACCTGGGCTAAGAACGTCGTGCCGTGCCAAGCTGGAGCCGGTGTCAGTGAGTATCCGTTTGCTGCTTACCATCCTCGATTTTCTCATCTACCTGATCGCCCTCCGCCGGGGTCGTATCCGGTTCCTCCTGCGCGGCTTCTGCTCCGGACTCCAGGCTTAGTTCGATGAAAATGGGGAAATGATCCGATCCCCAGGCGGGCCCTTTTTCCATGCGCACGAGCTTGAAGTGATCCGAGTGGAAGACGTGGTCAAGCGGCCAGCGCAGGAGCGGGTTCTTGGCGTTATAGCTATTGTACATTCCCCGTCCGACACGTGGGTCGAGCAGGCCACTGGTTTTCTGAAACAGATTCGTGGTCTGGGACCATGCTACGTCGTTGAAGTCCCCGGCAATAATAGTTGGCTTATCGCGCTTCTCCACCTCCCGGCCCACGATCAGCACTTCCGCGTCGCGCTCTGTCGTCTCTGTCGCATATTTCGGGTTGGGTGGATCAGGGTGAACAAAATGCATGAAAACACGGTCACCGGACGGCAACTGAACCTGCATGTGCATCGACGGGATGCTGTCTTTGAGAATAAACCGGATCTCGGGGTCGATCAGCTTGAGTCGACTGTACACGAGCATGCCATAGGTGTTGTCGAGCGGGTTTTTGAGCGTGTGCGGGTACTTCTCTTCCAATGTCCGGAGTGCTTGTTCCCACCACTGGTCTGTCTCAACGGTCAGGATCATGTCCGGATCATATTTGCGCACGATAGCCAGAAAAGCCTCTGCCTCCCGGTTGTCCATCAGCACATTTGCAACAAGCAGGCTGAGCCTGGCATCGTCAGAGCGCGATTCAGCCGCCAGTACCTGCTTGGGCATCAGTACCGTATACGGGAACATTTTTACGAGCTGATATCCCAAGGCCAGCACTAATAACCCCAGAACAACGGATTCGTAAATTCGATACGGATCCCAGAAATAGAGATAGAGGGCAAGAAGCACAATGCCTGCAACGGTAATCTGCCCTCTTGGAAAATCAAAAATGCGAATCCACCATTGGTTGAAACGCAGTAGCGGAAGAGCCGTGGCAATCACCACCAGCAGGCCCATCATAATCAGAACTACTTTCATCGGATGTGAACAGGCGCCGAATCAGTCGCCGTCGGTGGCATCTTCGACAGCCTCGCCCGCGTCCTCGACTTTGTCGTCAATTTCCTCACCAGCCTCCTCGACAGGACCTTGCTGATCGCAAGCTGACAACGAGATCGTCAGGGCGCTCACAAATAGGGCGGCTGCAATGGATCTACTGAGTTTCATGGCTCTTCCCTCATTATTGCTAAAGTTGGTTTAAATAATGACAGCGCGTTGCGGAATGATCTGTGCGCCAGCGTACGCACCGCTCACGTTGGTGAGACCATTGTTGATGGAGCCGGCAGCGCCCGATTGGGCCGGCTCGATACGGAAACGGCAGAGGTTTTCGCCCCTGCCGTCCGTTCATTCCACCTGAGGTGGGATACTTAAATTCAGTCCTGCGTTACATACTCCGGCGCAGACTGCAGCTCCTCACGGGTCACGTCGACCCGCAGGTCCTGCATATCAGAAGTACCTGATTGTGTTAACTCATCCCAGGCAATGGCTACATTTTTCTCACCCATGCCCAGGAATCCGCCAACGCTGACTACAACAGCCACCACCTGGCCGTTCTGGTCGATAATCAGATCTTCCACCGCACCCACATCTTCATCACCAGCGGTTTTGATTTCAGCGCCGATCAGATTGCTCGCGTGCATACCATTAGCCGGTGCAGAGTCCATGTAGCCTTGGCCTTGCATGCGGGACTTATCGCCCATTTCCTGGCCACTTTGCACGGACTTGGTGTTGGACTTCATCGCATCCTGGCCACCCTGAGTGCTCTGCTGTTCCCGATCAACATCCTTGCCGGCAGATTGTTCCGCAAGCACAGCGCCTGAACTTAACGCTATAGCCGGTGTGACCAATGCATAAAAGGCAATTGAATGTAATTTTTTCATATGATTCTCCTTCGAATCGGGTGTGTTAGTCAGACCAAACGTCCTGTCCTAACCGCTTCATCAAAGCTAACCTTCCCCGGCATCATTGCTGGAAAGGGTGCTGAATCGCCATGAAACATGGCGATTCAGGATGAGGGTCTAACCTACGCCAGGTGAGTTGGTCAGTCGGTTCGCTGACGCACTAAGCCAGGAGCAATAACAGATCGCTCCCGGCTTTCTTCTTCAAATCAGCCCAGTCAGGTTAAACTGCGAGCCCGTTCAGCTATCCGGAACCTTCAATGGCCCGCTTCAACGAAATTGGCACTGCAATAATTCCCGGCAAGGGAACTCAGCTGCGCCTGCTGCAGCGTAATGATGAGTTCTCCATCAAGATTGCCGGCACGACCGGTGAGTTGATGAACAGCCGGATACACGGCTCGGAAGATGCGCTTGCCACGCTGGCGTGCGAGCGCATTGCAGATCAACCCTCGCCCCGCGTTCTGATTGGTGGGCTGGGAATGGGGTTTACTCTTGCCGCAGCGTTAACAGCATTGGATAAAGATGCGAGGGTAACAGTGGCTGAACTGGTTCCCGAGGTTGAGGTGTGGAACCGGGGGCCGTTGGGCGCTGCGGCCGGGAACCCGTTGGCGGATCCCAGGGCCAGCGTTCATATTGGCGATGTTGCGGAATTGCTCAAAAGCAGCGATTGCGAATGGGATGCCATTCTGCTGGATGTCGACAACGGCCCGGAAGGGCTGACCCGTAAGGAGAACAACTGGATCTATTCCCCGGCTGGCATTGCCGCCGCCCAGAAATCCCTGCGCCCTGAAGGCATCCTGGCGTACTGGTCCGCCGGCCCGGAGCACGCCTTTACCGAGAGACTGCGCCGCGCCGGGTTTTCCGTGGAGCCAGTTACGGTGCGGGCTCTGCGCCCTGGCAAGGGCGCCCGTCACGTCATCTGGCTAGCGTGGTAACCTTTGACAGCCCGTTGAAACCCTGTCCTGGCTCAACTCTCTTGTCTCGATCGTGTTATATACTTGGATCAAACCAGCAAGACCATCAGGGAGGTGCCTAATGACCAAGCCAATGATCACCACTGCGGTACTGTTTTCGATTCTTTCCATGCCAGCCATGGCTCAGCCGCCGGAACAGCCCACAGAAGAGCTGGTTGCCCAGGCACGCTCAATGGTAAAAGCCTTCGGTGGCTCACTGAAGCAGGCCCTTCAGGCCGCCATCAAAGAGGGTGGTCTCACCAACGGCATTGGCGTCTGCAATACCGTGGCTCCCGAAATTGCTGCCAACAACAGCGACGAAGAATGGACCATCAGCAGGACCAGCCTGAAAGTCCGGAATCCGGAAAACGCCCCGACGGACTGGCAGGAGATTCAACTTCTGGCGATGGACAAGCAGCCGGTAAAGAACGGCAAACCGGTGGAGGTCTGGCAGGTTTCCGAAGCTTCTGGCCAGCCCGCATTTCAGTATATGAGCGCGATCCCGACACAGAAGCTTTGCCTTGGCTGTCATGGCAAGTCGATTGATCCGGCGGTGAAGGCCAGACTGGCCGAGCTATACCCTGAAGACAAGGCTACCGGATTTTCTGAAGGTGATCTGCGTGGTGCGTTCGTAGTGACCAGACAGACTTTAGCACCATAACAGAGTCATCAACCTCCGTGGCCGCCCTGACTAAGCCGGAACTGCTCTATGGTTTTTCTCAGGGTTTCCGCCATGGCCAGCAGATCGCCGGCAATGCGAGCAGTCTCCTTGGCATCCCCGGAGGTCTGCTCCGCTGAGCGGCTGATTTCGATCACGTTGTGATTGATGGATTCGGAAACGTCGCTCTGCTCGTTGGCCGCGCTCTCCATTTCCTGGTTGAGATCGGTAATCTCGCGCACCGCAGCTGCAATGGTCTGTAGTTCGGATTCAACCTTCAGAATCGCCGATACCTGATACTCCGCCATTTCCGAGGCGTGGCGCATGGTCGCCACGCAGTCCACCACTTCGCCCTTCAGGCCGTTGATGGTGTTACGGATTTCCTCAGTGGAATCCTGGGTGCGAGAGGCAAGCGCCCGCACTTCATCCGCCACCACCGAGAAGCCACGGCCCTGCTCACCAGCCCGCGCGGCCTCAATAGCAGCATTCAGCGCCAGCAGGTTGGTCTGGTCAGCAATTTTGGAAATCACTTCCAGCATGTCAGACATCTGGCCGGTGCGCTGGTTAAGCTGTTCAATCCGTTTCGCGCCGCTCTGTACTTCAGTATTGAGCGCCTCGATGCCTTCCACGGCATTGCGGGCGAGGCTTTCGCCCTTGCTGGCGGATTCCGCCGTGTCGGCAGATTTGCGGGTGGTGTGGATGGCGTTCTCCCGCACCTGGACGGCAGACGCGGCCATTTCCGTAGTTGCACTGGCCACCTGATCGGTATTGTCGCGCTGGGCCAGGACCTCACGTTCGGTTGTGTCTGCCTTGTCGGCAATACTGCGGGCAGCCTGTTCAACCTGCTCGGCGTTATCCATCACCGTGTTCATGCTTTCGCGGATCTTCGCCATCATCCGGTTAAATGCGCGGGAGACGGAGCCAATTTCATCATTACGGCTAACTTCCAGCTCAATGGTCAAGTCGGAATTGCGGGAAATTTCGTCCATCCGGTCATGAAGCCGGCGCAGACGGGAAAACACCAGCCGGCTCAGGGCCGCCGCCGTCAGGAAAAACACCGCCGCGAAAATGGCCACCTGGATCCCGCCACTGGTCAGCTGCTGTTGCTGCAAACGGGCATCGCTTTCGGCCAGGGAATAATCCACCCGGATGGCACCAAGCACGTCCCCTTCTTTGGCCTGGTGACAGCCGAGACAATTCACGCCCTGGTAGTTCTCCATGGCAATAACCGGCTCAATCAGGGTGTAGACTCGCCCGTCCTCATTGCTGGAATAGGTCTCCACCCGCTCACCGGCCAGCGCCTTCTTATCCAGCGGTTCTCGCTTCTGTTCCGATGCGTTGCCGGCACCGAAGGTGCGGTTCAGGTGGTCACTGCGAATTACCCGCACATCGAGCACATCTTCCGGCGCCATTACCTTTTGCCGAAGCACATCCCGGTTGCTGATGGTGCCAGTGACCATCATGGTATTAAGCCCGTCGAAATAGGACTTGGCCAGCCCATCAACATACTTGTGGCTGAACTCTTCGACATGATCACGCTGTGAATCCGCGTTGTAGAGTACGGTAAACACAAGCACCAGTGAGAAAGCCGCCGCCAGGGCAGCGAGAAGCAGAAAACGAATGGAATAGTGTTTTTTCATGGCAACCCGGCATAGGAGCCGCCCAGCCGGCGGCTTGAAGATTGTTTTAACTGGTAATAATGACGGCCAACTGTCGCCGAACTTTATAGATGTGCGTCAATTATTTCCTGACTTAGATCAGATCGAGGGCAGGTCAATCACACTTCCTGCACAGAAAAAGGAGAAACGTACGGGGCCAAAGAGTTGGCCTGAAAGCTGCAAAGGTTCTGTGGTGAGTACCAGGAATTCCAAACGCTAAATGGCCGGCAACCGCAATGCGGTGGGTCGAAGGAGGAAAACCATCCATGTCCCTACTGACTTCTCTGATCCGGGCGAGTACCCAGTTCCAGCAGGCCATGGAAAAGCGCCAGACACCTGCCACAGGCCCGGAAGCCTCAGCTGCCAGGTCCCAGGGCAAAACAGTAGAAGCCGAACTGACGGACGGCGATGACCGCTTCACACCCTCTGACAGCAACCAGACCGACCTTGGCCGCCTGAAATCCCGCAACCTTGCCATGGCCGACTACAAACAAACCGTGGGGCAGGATCTTGCCTTCGTGCGGGAGACGCTGCGGCACAAACTTGCCGAATACAACCTGCACCCGGCAACCACGCTCAACGTGAGCAAAGATGAAAATGGCGGTGTCGCGGTGGAAGGAAAAATAGCGGACAAGACCCGTGCGCTGATTGAGAAAGACCTCAACGTGAACAAAAACTTCAAGGAAGCGTTCAATCGCCTGAGCGTCAACGAACCAACACTGGATTTCATGGACAACGCACTCAAGCTGAACCAGGCCTATGGAGTCAACAACCCGTTACTGGACACCCTGATCAGCGAAAACCAGCAGTTCAACGGCCTTCAGGACCTGGTTCACCGATACGACACCATGCGGCGCTCGGTGAGTGCCGAACAGATAGAAGCGGCGGGCGGCAATACCCGGGCGTACGCTTTCAACCTGAACGCCCGGGCCTGATACTGGGTATCAGACTTCGAAAGGAGCCGGATCCCCTTTGCCAACCCGGATCACCACCGGCGCTTCCCCGGTGAAATCCACCACCGTAGTTGCCTCCATACCGCAGAATCCGCCATCAATAATCAGATCCAGCTCATGCTCCAGGGTGTCCCGGATATCGTAGGGGTCGGTCATCGGCTCCATTTCACCGGGCAGAATCAAGGTACTGCTCATGATCGGCTCACCGAGCTCACCCAGCAATTCCTGAACAATGGCATTATCCGGCACCCGCACACCCACAGAGCGACGCTTCGGATGCAGTAACCGGCGTGGCACCTCACTGGTGGCATCCAGAATGAAGGTGTAGGGCCCCGGCGTGAAATTCTTCAGCAACCGATACTGAGTGTTGTCTACCTTGGCATACACCCCAATGTCGGAAAGGTCCCGGCACACCAGCGTAAAATTGTGCTTGTCATCCAGCCTGCGAATCCGCTTGATCCGGTCCGCCGCCTGCTTGTCACCCAGGTGACAACCAATGGCGTAGGCGGAATCCGTGGGGTAAACAATCACGCCCCCCCGACGAAGGATATCCACCGCCTGGTTGATCAGACGCTTCTGCGGCGTCTCCGGATGGATCTGGAAAAACTGACTCATTAACCCTCTCCCTGAGCGGTTCGCGCCGCCATCGCCGGATCCTTCTTGGAACCGCCCATACAATTGGGAGACTCCGGCGCCGCCTGCCCGGAAGCCTCCCACTCCTCCGGAGAATACAAATGCAGCGCCAACGCATGCACCTCACCCTCCAGTTCCTCAGCCAACACCTTATAAATAGCCTGATGCCGCCGCACCTTCATCTGCCCCTCAAATTCCGGTGACACCAGCGTCACCTTGAAATGGGTTTCAGAATTCGGCGGCACACTGTGCTTGTGACTCTCGTTTTCCACCTGAAGAAGACGCGCATCAAACGCATCTTTCAGTTTGGTTTCAATCGCATTCTGGATTTTCATGTTTCAAGACTCCTACTGCTCAAGCCGCGAAAAAAAAGGGCGAATGGCAAATGGTTAGAAGCGGGTGTGAAGATGGCCTTCCCAAAAGTGTGTGTTGCCAGGGATGGCAACACCAAGCCCCCAAGGATGGGTTCACGGCGTCTTTTGGGAAGGCCATCTTCACAGCCGCCTCCACCAACACTCCCAGTCTACTACACATACAAGGCACCACCCGAACCTTGACAGCATAAAGCCAAAACGCCACATTCCCATCCCGTTTCCAAAACACCAGACCCCATGCACCTGTACATCGCCGAAAAACCAAGCCTCGGCCGCGCCATCGCCGCCGCCCTACCCGGCCCGCACCAGAAAGGCCAGGGCTGGATTCGCTGTGGCCAGGGCGAACAGGCAGCCACCGTCAGCTGGTGCATCGGCCACCTACTGGAACCGGCCGAACCCGCCCGCTACAACCCGGCCTGGAAAAAATGGCGCCTGGAAGACCTCCCCCTGTTTCCCGAAAAATGGGAAGTCATGCCCAAGGACAGCGTGCGCCAACAGCTCAAAGTCCTCGAATCCCTGATCCGCCAGGCCGAAACCATCACCCACGCCGGCGACCCGGACCGCGAAGGCCAGCTCCTGGTGGACGAAGTTATCCGCTATTTCGGTGCCAGCGCACCGGTAAAGCGGGTCCTGATCAACGATCTGACCCCGGCGGCCGTGGCCAAAGCGCTCCGGAGCCCGAAAGATAACCGCGAATTCCGGCGCCTTTCCCACTCGGCCTTGGCCAGGCAGCGGGCCGACTGGCTCTACGGCATCAACCTGACCCGCTTCTACACCCTCAGTTACCAGCAGCAAGGAGAACAGGGTGTCTATTCCGTTGGCCGGGTGCAAACCCCGGTGCTTGGCCTGGTGGTGGAACGGGACAACACCATCGAGAACTTCCAGCCCAGACCCTATTTCAGGATTGAGGCCCGCTTCAAGGCCGAGGAAGAAGAAGCCGACCAGCAAACCTTCACCGCCCGCTGGCTACCGGACGACCAATTCCAGGACCACCTTGACGAAGAAAATCGCCTGCTAAGCCGGGAAGTGGCCGAGGAGATAGCCCAGAGCGTACAAAGCCGGCCCGGCAAGATCACCGAATCCCGCTTCCGGGACCGACCGGAAGCACCGCCACTGCCATTTTCCCTGTCGGCACTGCAGATCGAAGCCGGCCGGTTGTTCCGGATGGGCGCCAAAGAGGTGCTTGATACCGCCCAGAACCTCTACGAACGCCACCAGCTGATCACCTACCCCCGTTCCGATTGCCGTTACCTGCCGGAAGGGCATTACGACCAGCGGGAACAGGTGGTGCGGGCGATCGGCCGGGTGGCGCCGGACCTTCAGCAAGCCTGTGATGGCGCGAACCTGGAACGGAAAACCGCCGCCTGGAACGACAAACAGGTAGATGCCCACCATGCGATTATCCCCACCAGCCGGCCGACGCCCAACGGCAAACTCAGTGCGGCGGAACAGAAAATCTACGGCCTGATCAGCCGCTACTACCTGATGCAGTTTGCCGCAGACGCAGTGCACCGGGAAGGCAAGCTTACGGTACGGGTGGGGGAACACCAGTTCCGGGCCACGGAAACCGCCCTTCTGGTGCCCGGCTGGAAAGCCCTGGAGATAAAACTCAGGGAAGGCCGTACCGAACTGGAGAAAACACCGCTACCCCGACTGGAGAAGGACGAACCGGTTTTCTGCGAAGACACCTCCGTTGTAGAGCGGAAGACGCAGCCGCCCCAGCATTTTACCGATGCCACCTTGTTATCGGCGATGACAAATATCGCCCGTTTTGTAACCGACACCGAGCTTCGAAAAACCCTGCGCGAAACCGATGGCCTCGGCACAGAGGCGACCCGGGCGGCCATCATCGACACTCTTTTCAAACGGGATTATCTGTACCGGGACAGCCGACACATCCGCGCCACGGACAAAGGCAAGGCACTGATCAGCGCCCTGCCTGAATCGGCCAGTACGCCGGATCGCACGGCGGTGTGGGAGGCCACCCTGGAGAGCATTCGCCGTGGCGAGGGCGACCCGAAAAAGTTTCTGGAAACCCTGAAACAGGAAATTCGCGGCTTCCTGAACCGGCCCCAGGGCCAGCCAGCGGGCGGTTCCACGGCTCCTGAGACTGGCGCACCGGAAAACCAGCCCCACTGCCCGAAATGCCGGGCCCCCATGCTCGAACGGGACGGCAAGTTCGGGCGCTTCTATGCCTGCACCCGCTACCCGGATTGCCGCGGCACTCGCCCACTGGAAGAGGCCAGCCCCCAGGACGGTACCAGCCAAAAGCCGATCCCCTGCCCCCACTGCTTCTCACCCCTGGTTCGGCGAAAAGGAAAAAAAGGCTGGTTCTGGGGCTGCAGTAATTTCCCCGGCTGCCGACAAACGCTGGATGATGACAACGGAAAACCCGCAGTCCGTTTACGCAAATCTACATAACGATACTGAACACAAATGCACATTTTGTGATAATTGGTTGATATAGCAGAGCACTCCGCCCAAAGCTCTGCACCATGCCTGGCAAAAAAAGCAAAACTCCGGGAGAGGCTTAATGCGTATTGCTTTGCTTGAAGACGAAACCGAACAGGCACAGCACATCCAATCGATTCTGTCTGAGCGCGGACACCACTGCGACAGCTTCCCTACCGGCCAGAACTTCCTGAGCGCGGTACTGCATCGCAGCTACGAGCTCCTGATCCTCGACTGGCAAATTCCGGACATGACCGGTATCGACGTTCTTGAAAGCGTACGGGCCCAACTGAACTGGCCGATTCCCGTGGTTTTTCTCACCCAGCGCGACAGCGAAGCCGATATCGTCCGCGCCCTGGACGCCGGTGCCGACGATTACCTCGCCAAGCCCGCCCGGGCGGCGGAACTGGTTGCGCGTATCAACGCCCTGGCCAGACGCACGAATCCGGACAGCGAAAAGGAAGTCCTTCGTTATGGACCTTTCGAAATCAACACCCAGCACCGAACCATTGCCCTGCATGGCGAAGAACTCACGCTGACAGACAAGGATTTTGACCTGACCCTGTTCCTGTTCCAGAACCAGGGCCGGCTGCTGACCCGGGAAATGCTGCTTGAGCGGGTCTGGGGCCTGGCCCGCGATATCAACACCCGCACTGTTGACACCCACATGAGCCGTCTTCGCCGGCGCCTGGGCCTGAATCCGGAAAACGGTTTCCGGATCAAAACCATTTACCAACGCGGCTACCGCCTGGAAACCATGAAAGCCCAGGAGCAGGATGTCGATTCACCTGAGACAGACACGGTAACCAATGATTGATACTCGGTTGCCAAGGCTGCCTGCACTACTGCTGACAATTACCCTCCTCGCCTGTGCGTTTCCGACAGCTGCGGAACTGTCGGTAGCCCGTGGGTCCGCCGGGCAGCCTGATGCTTCGTCGGCCAGCCCGGTGCCGGAGTGGATCTACACCCTGCACCCGGGCGAGAGCTTCTCGGAAGTGGCAAACGACTTGCTGGCACAGAACTTCAGCACCAGCCGCCTGCTTCAGTACAACAAGATCAGCAATGGCGCCATCCTCGGTGCCGGCGACGCCGTTCGCATTCCCCTGGCGTGGCTGAAGCGCCAGCCACAACCGGCGAAGGCCACCACCGTCTCGGGAACTGTTCAACTGATTTCAGGCAACACCGGCCGCAAGATACCCCTGAGCGAAGACACCCTGATTCGAGTGGGCGACGAGATTCTGTCGGCCTCTGGTACCGCGACCATCGAACTGGCCGACGGCTCGGAAGTAAGGATCTCGCCCAACTCCCGCCTGATATTCAATCGTCTGACCCAATACGGCAAGGCTGGCATGGTCGACACCCGCCTGCGGCTCAACCACGGTGAAATCCACACCCGGGTAAAACCGGTAATAGAAGGTGGAGCACGTTTTGAGATTGAAACTCCGTCAGCCGTAGCCGCCGTGCGCGGCACCGCATTTGCCCTCCAGGCCTCAGCCAAAGGCACCAGCCTGCAGGTAACCGAAGGCGAGGTGGATTTCGGCGCACCGGGCAAAACCCGCCGTATTCCCGCCGGCTTCGGTGCCAGTCTGTCTACCAATAGCAACAGCGGCCTGAGCATTCGCCGCCTGCCGCCCGCTCCGGCAATCAACCCTCTACCCCCAACGCTGACCCAATTGCCATCAACAATGACCTGGCAGGAAAGCCGAGCCCCCCTGCACCGGGTGGACATTTTTGAAGCCGACAGCGGCCGCTGGGTGGAAAGCCGGAAAATTACCGGTAACAGCTTTGATATCGGCCGGCTGGACAACGGCAGCTACGAAATTCACCTGGCCGCTCTGGACAGCCGCGGCATCGCCGGTATGCCTGGCGTGATTCCTGTCGACGTCGACCTGCAGGCCAGAATAGCAAGCCTGGTATCACCCTCAGACGGTGAAACCGTGAACGATGACATGCCGGAATTCCGGTGGCAGCTCAACGGCGACAACGAAGTGGCCCGGGTGGAAGTCGCCGAAGACCAAGACTTCCGGAACCTGGTCGCCACCAGCGAATGGGCACCGGAAACCTCGGCCCTGCCATCACGCCCTCTCGGGCCGGGCAAATATTACTGGCGTGTTGTCACCGAGGCCGGAGGCAACTCCGTGGCCACCACCGAGGCACGGCAGCTTGTGGTCAATGGCAGCCTGCCGCCGGTACGCATCATCAGCGTCAACTACATCGACAGCCAGGTGCGAGTGTTCTGGGAGAAGATCGTCACGGCGACAGATTACCGCCTGCAGCTGTCTGAAGAGCCGGGATTCAACAACATTATCAAGGAAGCAACTCTGTCTGATACCACGGCAGCCTTGCGTCTGATTCCCGGAAGGCGGTATTTTGTGCGCCTGAAAGCTCTTTCTGATGGTCCGCTGCAAAGCCGCTGGGGACCTGGGAGGGAATTGTACCTGGAATAATCCGTTTTTCGACCGACACACAGCAGGGCTCATGAACCGGGATTGGCTGCCAATTAAAACGACCCCCTGGACACTGGGCCTGATACTGCTGGCACTCCTTCTGCTCATCCAGATCACCGCACTGCCCCAGCGCCTCGATTACTGGCTTTACGACAGGGTCATCACCGCCAACCCGGTGCAGGCATCTGACGACGTTGTTCTGGTAACCATCGACGAACTCAGCCTGAACCGTCTGGGTCGTTGGCCATGGCCCCGGAATCTGCACGCGGAACTGATTGCAAAACTCGACCAGGCAGGCGCTGAAACCATCGTTTTCGACATCCTGTTTGCTGAGCCCTCACCCGATGATGACGAACTGGCCGAACAGATGCATGACCACGGCAATGTGATTCTGCCGGCATATCTGTCACCACCCACCTCCCAGTACCTGTTAAGCGAACAACTTCCCGTCGGTCCACTTGCTTCAGCGGCCGCTGGCCTTGGCCACGCCCATGTCGAGCTGGACAGCGACGGTGTTGCCCGGGGTCTTTATCTCTATAACGGTCTCGGCGAGCGTCTCTGGCCCAGCCTTTCCCTGGCCGCAACGGGCGAAGGGCCGCAACGCGCGAAAACCGAAGACACACCCCCATACGTGAACGTGCGGGATCAGTACCGGGCCGTTCCCCTGATCGGCGGTGCCGGTTCCCTGCCGGCGTACTCGTTCGCCCAGGTACTGACTCACGCACCGGCGCCGGAACTTTTCAGCGGCAAGACCGTATTTGTCGGTGCCACGGCCGCAGGCTTCGGAGACATACTGCCAACGCCCTTCTCCGGCCTCAGCCGGCCCATGTCCGGTGTGGAGTTCCACGCCAATGTGTTTTCTGCCCAGGCCAGGAGCCTGCTTATTCGCCCGGCACCGGACTGGGTATCTGCGCTTCTGGCACTGGCAACGATTCTGGTGTTCGCACTTGCCCTGCCTCCCATGCGGCCGGCACGGACTCTCCTGGCCTGCGCAACTGCAGTGGTTGCGCTGGCCGGATTTTATCTGTTCATGCTTCTGGTTCTCAGATGGTGGGTACCACTCGCCAGTGCGATGATCGTTCCTTTCCTGGCCTTCCCGGTATCCAGCGGCCTTCGTCTGGCCATGACCAACCGGTTCCTGAACCGCCAGCTGGATGATCTGGCCAGAAGCCCCCAGGTTGCCCTCCCCGCACCTTCAGGTCGACACCCAACACAGCTGCTGGAGCATTTACAGGCCCTGTTCCAGCCCACCGGATGGCTGCTCACGGAAGAAGGCGACATCCTGTCCAGGCGAAACCTCTGCCCCGCAGACATTCCGGAAGATCTGACACCTGGCGACTGGCTCCACGACAGCAACCGCAGCTGGATTCAGCTCTTGCGCGGAGACACCCGCTACCACCTTGGCCTGTTACTGCCCAACGACCTCGGCCGCGAAGCCATCCAGCGCTATCTTGGCAGGCTTCATCTTGAGCAGACAGCACGGGCAAACCGCAACGCCCGGCCCAACGAGAACATCTCCGCACGAATCGAACGGGTTCGCGTTGCCACGGATCGGCTGAATCAGATGCAGCAGTTCATCCGCAGGAGCTTCGAACGAATGCCAGATGGCATCATCGTGACCGACGAGCTGGGCGTTATCCGCTTTGCCAATGGCCATATCGAAGAATGGTTTCGGGAGCCCATGCCCAGCCTGGGCGGTCTGCCTCTGGTCAGACTCCTTGAGGGCCACGACCCCCGGGAAACCCCTCCCTGGCATGAAACGGTTTCAGACACCCTGACACTGCGGCAAAGTCGCACCGTGGATCTGAGAATTCGCGACAAGGACTTCCTGATTCATTTCGCCCCGTTTTCGCTGCCCGACACTGACCAGCAAGGCATCATCGCCAACATTTCCGACATCTCGGAACTGCGGGAGCAGCAGCGCCAGCATCGCGAGGCCATCGACTTTATTTCCCACGATGTCCGCTCACCTCTGGTGTCTCAGCTAGCACTTATTGAACAGCTCAAACGCGACCCCAGCCACATTGAACAAAGCCAGCTGGAGCAACTGGGAAGACTCGCCCGGCGAAGCTATCACCTGGCAGAGGAATTCGTACAGCTTGCCCGGGCCGAGCAGCTTACTGAAACCCGGTTCTACGAATGCGAGTTCCTCGCCATCGTTGAAAACGCCCGTGACAGCGTTAGTGAACAAGCGGTGGAGAAACAGATACAGCTTCAGCTGCAGGGCACGGAGGATCTTTGGCTCAGGGGTAACGCCGAGCTATTGGAGCGAGCGGTGATCAACCTGCTTACCAACGCGGTTCAGTACAGTCCGGGAGGCTCCGGCGTCAGCATTCAGGTATTCCGGGCGGGCCACCAGGCGTGCCTGACCATCGCCGACGAAGGCTCCGGAATAGATCCCGAGGAGCTGCCATACCTGTTTGACCGTTACCGGCGTCAAAAAAGCAGCGAGCTGGCCGGAGTGCACGGCACCGGACTCGGACTTTCCTTCGTAAAAACCGTGGTGGAGAAACACCGAGGGGAGATTTCGGTCTCCTCCACTGTGGGCGAAGGCTCTGCCTTCACTCTGAAACTGCCGATTGCCGACCCGTTGGCCTGAGACCACATACCGTCAGGCAAACGGGCTGGGAACATCAGGAACTGACGGACTTGCTCACCACTTCGGAGGGCTCGCTGATCAGCCCGTTAATATCCTCCACCTGAATAGTGAAGTACCAGGTGCCATTCCCCAGGCCGCCTACTTCGTATGACATCTCTGCCTCGGTAGCAGCATTCGTGACAACGACTTTTTCGCTGAGGTTATCGGTATCCTGACCGTACCGGATAACGTATTTGTCCAGTTCGCCCATCGGGATACTCTCGCCATTAACCCGGGTAAGCGGTGCGCTCCAGCTTAGAACCGCAGTGCGCTCCGGCGCTGAAACCGGCCCACTGGAACCAGCCTGTGAATCCGGTAAGCGAGAACTGGCAGATTCAGAAGAACCACCCCCGCCACACCCTGTAAGCAGAATCCCAAAAATAAACGCGGCAATCCATGCCTGTGACATTTTGATGACGCGCTTGGTATACATTCAGCACCACTATTTCATCGAATTTGTGAAATTTTATAAAACGGCGCCGATTATCGATGCGAATCCCGTCACTTTCCAAGTTACGAAATCGTCAGTTTATTGTCGGTCAAAGGTTATTGAATAGGGAGACAGGTGCTGGTAGAGCGGGGTTTTCTTGCCCGGGCAGGGTGATTACACGCCCAACCACTCAGCTACCTGAAGGTTGGTTTTCAAACGCAGACGTTGTTGCAGCATACCCTCAAGGACGTTGGCGGCGATTGCCCCCAACAACGCTTGTAGCCGGGCGAGATTTAATCTTCGGCGATGATTTTCTACAACGTTGGAAGTGCGCCGGTGCCATCATCTGCAGCTTTCTAACCCGGGGCACTACAAGCCTGCTCTTTCATTGCCAGAATGTCTCTGGGCGCCACACCCAGGTCACTCCACTTTTCCGGATGGCAGGTAAAAAGCAGTATCTGATGCCGGTTGGCGGCATCGAAAAGAATTCGCTTCATGTCTTCAAGGCGGTCTGTGTCGCTGTGTACCAGCGTGTCGTCCAGTATCACCAGGGTAGGCCTTCCAGCTTCCCGCAGCAGGTCTGCGTAGGCCAGGCGACTGATCAATCCCATTTGTTCGCGGGCGCCAAAACTCAGCTCGGCGATCTGCCCCAGTTCGGTTCCTCGTGAGAAGGTTCCCGGCCGCAGGTGTTCGTCCACTTCCAGGGTGGCTTGGGGGAACAGTAGCGAGAGATAGTGGTTCAGGTGCTTTTGCAGAGGGGCCTGCAGGCGGCGGGTCAGTGCCTGCCGTTTTTCTGTCAGCAAAGTAAGCAGAAGGTTCAGCGCCTGGGCGCGACGATGAAGCTCCTGGTAGCGACGATGGCACTTCTCGAGTTCAGCCACTTTTTCGTTGCATTGCTCTTCCAGGCCCTCGGCACCCCAGGCTTCGAGCCTTACCTGTATGTCTCTCAATTCCCGTTGCCGTTCTTCCTGGGTCTGGCGCAGGTTGCTGATGCTGCGCTGATAGCGTTCGATGTCCTGTTTCAGGATCGATGGGCGGGCTTCAATTATTTCCTGCTCACGAGCCTGCAGGGTGGCTTCCAGCCGAACCCGTTTGTCTTCGATTCCTGCCAGTTCCGCGGAGAGCTTCTGGAGCTGTTTCTGGTGTTCCGGGTTTTGCACTTCGTCCTGCAGCTGGTACCACTCGGATTCTGCGTTGTCACGGGTCTGGCGGCGGGTCAAAAGTTCCGTTTGGTGCTTGCGTTCCTCGGCCTCGGCTTCGGCCAATCGGGTTTCAGCCTGGGTTCGCTTGGCCTCCGCCGACGCAACGTCGGTTACCTGGGCCTGCTGGCCCGGTTCTGGCGCAGGGCTGTTCTGCAATTGGGCTTTTGCCTTTTGCAGCTCGGATTCGGTTTCTTTCTGGTCAGCCAGGAGCTGATCGATCCCCACAGGTGCGACAGACCCGAGCAATTCGCGGGAATGCCGCAGCGTCCTTTCAGCCGCTTCATGGGCTGCAACGCGATACTCTGCCTGCTGAACGGAGTCCACACCCAGCGTTGTCATTTGCTCGGTCAGGCTTTGCTCCAACGCAGACAGTTTACGGCGGGTACTGGCTAGATCCTCGCCACCAGGGGTGATTCCCAATGTGCCCACACCAGTAATCACCAGGCTGGATTCCTCGAGCAGTTGTCGCTCGCCCTGCCCCTCAAGCGGTTCCTCATTCAGCGCCAGCCTGGCGCCCGGCTCGAGCTGCCAGGTTAATCGGGTTGCGATGGTTTGCGAGCGGATTCTCTCTTCTTTCAGTTGATGCTCGGTGTTCTTGAGAACTTTCACTTCCCTGGAATCAATCTGATTTTGTCGGGACTGCTCCCTGGCTTGCTCCAGTTCTTGCTGATATTGCCGGGCTTTTTCGAGGTTCTGAGTCAGAGTCTGGTTCTGCTGTTCCAGCCGACGGATATCCTGCTCCAGCCGGGAACGAATGTCCTGCAGGCGCGCCTGCTCGAGCTGCTTGGCGGCTGCCTCATAGGCGGTTTTTGCTGCCTTGATGCTGCTCGCAGTGGCGGGGCTGCGGGCCTCGGCCTGCTCCAGTTCCCGCTGGGCCTTATCCAGTTCTGCTTTGCGGACTTCCAGTTTTTTGTTCAGGCTCCAAAGCTGTTCCTGGTTCTGCCGTAACAGCTGTTGGTTATTCTGCAGGTGGGTCAGGGTTTCTTTTTCCTGGGCCTGCTGTTGTTCCAGCTTCTGGACTTGCCGATAACGCTCTTTCGTCTGCTCAAGTTGCCGCTCGACCTCTTCCCAGGGGCGTTCGTGCTGGGTGCGCTCGTAGTCCTGGGTCAGTTTGCCAAGCCGGTCTACCTGCTCCTGGTATTTCTGGATGCGGGCCTGCAGCTCGTCGATTTCCTGTTGGTGTACTTCCCGCTCCTTTTCCAGCCTCTGATAATCGCCACTGGGTTTGCCGGTAGGTGTAAACAGTTCACTCCAGCGGGCCTTGACCTGTTCGATCAGCTCGTCACCGCCGGTGCTGGCCACTTCGCCGACCAGGGAATTGAGTGCGGATTTCAGATGCTCGCCGGCGTGCTCTACCGCCTGCTCGATGTTCTGCCCGGTACCCTGTTCAACCCACAGCAATCCGGGCACGCCCCAGTGCTCGGGCTTACTGACACCCTTGGCGGAGAACTGGAAGCCCAGGAGTTCCGCGAGCTTTTCTTCGGCCTCGTCTTCAGTGTAGCTGGTTGAATCAATCGTAAGGTCGCAGCGTTTGCGCTGGAGAAAGCTTTTAACCAAGTGCCAGGATTTGTGCTGGGCATCAAAGTCCAGCGTGATGGTCGGGGCTGCAGCAGAATCGCCCCAGGGACGAAGATCATCAACGGAGCTGGTTCGGTAGCGCTCGAAAAAGGCGGCACGAATGGCCCGCACCAGGGTGCTCTTGCCAGACTCGTTTGGGCCATGAATCAGGTTGAGGCCCGGCTGCAGATCGTCCATGACAAACGGCTGCCGGAACTGGCGAAGCTGTTCCACCTTCAGACGACGAAGCCTCATTCGCTGGCCTCCTGCTTCCGGTCTTTCAGCAGCCCTGCCAGAATGGCGAGTGCATCCCGGGCAGCTTCAGCATCCTCGTCCTGTTGCTGGATCCTGAGATGTTCAATCACTTCCCCAACGTAACCATCCGCCTTCAGTGCGGCAATATCGTCATCGGTGGGCTCCAGCTGTAACCCGCTTCGATCACACTGGATGCTGCGGAATCTGGCCTCTGCCACGGACAGTGCATTGATCAGTTTCTCCTCACCGGCCAGAGTGATGGATCCTTCCAGGCGGAGATCAACGACGGAGAGCTCAGGCAGTGCCTGGAGCCTGTCCAGCAACTGGTCCAGATCAGATTCAACAGTCAGGATTTCCCGCCACTGGTGCCATTGGTAGCGAGCGGTTTCCAGTGGCGTCACCTTCGGCAACGCTCCTGGCTTGGGCACGTTCACCACCAGGGCGTAGCCGGCACCGTTGTTGCGGAACCGCTCCGGCTCTGGAGTGCCGCTGTACCAGGTGCGCTCATCAATCTGCTTGGTACCGTGCCAGTCACCAAGGGCGAGATAATCCAGGCGCGCTGTTTCGGCACGGTTCGGCAGTATGGGATTGGTCGAGTCGATGTCCTCAGGCAATACGCCCTGCACGCTGCCATGGGCAAGCCCAACCCGAATCAGGCTTTCCGGGGTTTCCAAGGTGTTGAAGGTTTCCGTAAGGTCACTGTAGGTGTTGCGTTGCGTCAGAGGGGCACAGAGAATCGCCAGACCTTGAGGCTTAAGATTGATAACGCCCGGCTCCAGAGCCAGATGGACATTATCTGGCACCGCGCCCAGGCGCTTCGCTCGCGTCCAGACACTTTCCGCCAATGCCGCATCATGGTTTCCGGGCAGCATGACCCAAGGGCCCGTGAATTCTCTGGTGGCGTTGAAGACGCGGCGAATGGTCCGGTCCGCGACAGTCTGGGCGTCAAAGACATCCCCTGCCACCAGGACCGCATCGCACTGGTGCTCGTTAGCCAACCGTGCGAGTTTTTCAATGGCCTCAAACCGCGCCTCAACCAGAGCAGCGCCATCTTCTGTTTCGAAGCGACTGAACGCCCGCCCCATTTGCCAGTCTGCCGTGTGTAAAAACTTGGGCATGTTACCTTTCCTGGATCAGTACGAAACCGTGGGCTGTTTTAGCCGCCGGGGACTTTGTAACAGATATCGTACCGACAGTCAGCGACAAATAATGTCGCGAAAGCAACGAGTCAGTGCCCCGCCTGGACCAGGCGGGGCACTGGAGGTCAGCTCGCTTTGACGGGTTTGCGGCTTCTCTGGCTTTGAGGCGATTTCTTCGTTGCGGGCTTTCGGGTTGTACTCCTGGCGGCGACGGCCCTGGGTTTGCGTTGCGGGGGTGCTTCCGGCGCCGGCTGATTGCGCACATAGGAGCCAGGAGCCGGCTCAATAACGGGCAATTCGCCGTCTCCCGGCATTCTCGCCGGAACTTCACCGCCACTGAACTGCTCGGCCCACTTGACCCAGTCCGGCCACCAGGAGCCCTCAAACTGCTCTGCACCGGTAAGCCACTCATCCGGTGACAGGTCCGTGTTTTCGTTGATCCGATAGCCGTATTTGTGCTTGTCAGGCGGGTTTATGATTCCGGCGATATGGCCAGAGCCACCCAGCACAAAGCGAACGGGGCCACCCAGATAGCGCGACCCCTTGTAGCAGGACACCCAGAGAGCAATGTGATCCTCGATGGCCGAGGCGAAATAGGCGGGCACTTTGACCTGTGAAAGATCGATCGGCGTTCCGGCAAGGGTGATGCCACCGGGCTTACCCAGGCGATTCTCGAGATACATGTTACGCAGGTAAAAACTGTGCATGGCGCCTGGTAGCCGGGTGCAGTCTGAATTCCAGTGCAGCAGGTCGAAAGGCGGCGTGTCGCGGCCCAGCAGGTAATTGTTGATAAAGAAGGACCAGATCAGGCTGTTGGCGCGCAACATATTGAAGGCCATCGCCATGGAGGCGCCATCAAGATAGCCCTGCTTCTTCATGGCCTTTTCCATCTTCTGGATCATGTCCTCGTCGATAAAGACCTCCAGATCGCCAACGTCTGAAAAGTCCAGCAGGCTGTTGAAGAAGGTGGCACTCTTCACGCGATCGTCGCCGCGAGCGGCCAACCAGGCGAGCGCGCAGCCTAGCAATGTCCCGCCGATGCAGTAACCGATCGTGTTTATCTCCCTCTCTCCGGTGGCTTTCTGAATGGCATCCAGGGCCGCCACCGGCCCCTCAAGCATGTAGTCCTCGAATCCCTTGCTCGCGTGCTCCTTTCCCGGGTTAACCCAGGAAATAACGAACACCGTATGCCCTTTCTCGACCCAATAGCGGATGAACGACTTTTTCGCACCCAGGTCCAGAATGTAATACTTGTTGATCCAGGGCGGCACCACGAGAAGCGGCCGGCGATGCACCGTCTCCGTGGTTGGTCGGTACTGGATAAGCTGCATCAGATCATTCTGGTAGATGACATCACCAGGGGTATCGGCCAGGTTCTTGCCAACCTCAAAGGCGTCCGGGTCTGTCATTCTGAAGGACAGCTGACCATCGGCTTCGTCGAGATCCCGAAGAAAATTGGCGAAGCCACGCACCAGGTTGCGTCCCCGGCTGTCTACCGTTGCCCGCAGCACTTCGGGATTGGTCAGAACAAAGTTGCTGGGTGACAGTGCGGCGGTGATCTGACTGGTAAAGAAGCGAACTTTACGGCGGTCGTGGTCATCAAGGCCCCGGACATCATCGATAGTGTCGCTGACCCAACGATCCGACATCAGATAAGCCTGCTTGAGCAAGTTGAAGTAGGCGACGTCGGTCCAGGCATCATCCTTGAAGCGGCCATCTCCTCGTTCAGGTGAAGCCACCCGCATCGGCTCCCGGCTGATCAGACTCGTCACCGCACCGCCTCCCAGGATGGTCGCGTTCTGCACCAGCCTCATCTGAGCGGTAATAACCGCATCTGGCTGGGAGGCGAATTTCATGGTAAAGCGAACAAAGGGTGTTGCCATACTCTTCAGACTGACCGGGTTGGGTCGGCCGCCTTTCAGGCGTCTGAGCACAGAACGCGCAATCAGTCGGCTGCCATGCTTCCCGGCGCTGACAAGGGACTTACCGACACCTTGGGATTCCTCACCGCCACCAGAAAGTGACTTGACGGGCTTCGTGGACATGGATCTTTTCCCTCGATTCACCACTGCTGCATTGTTGAAGTATTGTTCGAAGCAATGAATTCAAACTAGCAGAGGGAAGCAGGTGCAACAAGAAACCTGAGCAGTGGTCCGCTCAGGCTTTGCGAATGAATTTCTGAAGGCTGGGAGCAATCTCCTCTCGCCAGCGGCGGCCGTTGAACGTCCCGTAATGGCCGACTCCAGGCTGCAAGTGGTGCACGCGGCGGTCGTCAGGAATGTTGCCGCAGAGTGTGTGGGCGGCGCGGGTCTGGCCGGGGCTGGAAATGTCATCTTTCTCGCCCTCTATTGTCATCAGCGCCGTTTTGCGGATGGCCGCAGGGTCCACCAGCCTGCCACGGTGCTTGAAGCAGCCACGAGCCAGGTGAAATTCCTGGAAGACACGTTCAATGGTGTCCAGGTAGTAGGCATCGGGCAGGTCCATGACCGCCAGATATTCGTCGTAAAACTCTCTGTGGCGGGCGACTTCTTGCACGTCATCATCGCGAATGGACCTGAACAGTCCCCGATAGGCATCCAGGTGGCGGTCGAAATTCATATTGATGAAGCCCGTCAGCTGTAAAAATCCGGGGTAAACTTTGCGCATGGTGCCCGGGTAAGGCGCTGGCACACTATGAATCAGGTTGCGTCTGAACCAGGAAAGCTTGTGTTTGCTGGCCAGCTCGCAAGGTTCTGTCGGATCAACGCGTCCATCCACCGGGCCGCTCATCAGGGCCAGAGAACGGGGCGCCGACGGATGATCATCCTGAGCCATCAACGCGGTAGCCGCCAGCACCGGCACGACCGGCTGGCAAACTGCCAGAACGTGGGTGTCAGGCCCAATGTGATCAATAAAATCAATAACATAATCAATGTAGTCGTCGAGGCCGAAATTGCCTTCCGTAATCGGCACCATACTGGCATCCCGCCAGTCTGTAATGTAAACGTCGTGCTCCGGTAACATGGCTTCCACAGTGCCTCTGAGAAGCGAAGCAAAATGGCCGGACAATGGCGCCACGATTAACAACTTGGGGTCATCGGGACGATCAATGTTGCGCTGGAAGTGCTTGAGCTGGCAGAAAGGTTTGCGTTTGACGATGGTCTCGTTGACCAGAACCGTCTCACCATCGCAAACCGTTGTATCCAGATTGAAGGCAGGCTTGGGATACCGCCTGGTGAGATCTCCAAACACGTTGAGTGCCGAGGCAATACTGCGGGTTCCGGGAACTCTGGACCAGGGGTTCAGCCGGTGGCGAAGCATCTTGCTCTGGGTGTTAGCCAGCAAGCGGGCTGGAGTCAGAGCAAGACGGCCCATTTCGTGCGTGTAGTACATCATCATGCGCATTACCCTGGATGAGTTCAGTTGGTCCCTATCTGTGCCAATGCTCCCAATCCCTGGATACTGGCTCCCGAACCCTTCGGGCCGTATATGGTGGACAATGCGTTCAGCATACGCCTGTTTGTCGGTCAACGCGAAGACACAAAAAAAAAGCAGATCAGTCAATGACTGATCTGCTTTTAAAAATGGTAGCGGGGGCAGGATTCGAACCTACGACCTTCGGGTTATGAGCCCGACGAGCTACCAGACTGCTCCACCCCGCATCAAACTGGTTGTTTACCGGGGCAACCCCGATCAACGTGCGCGTATACTAAGGATTCGATCGATCGCTGTCAATCTATATCTTCAAAAAGGTCAGTGCGGTATTGGAGTTCTTCTGGTTCTGTCGGCACGATTTGCTGGTAGAGGCCCACCTTATCAATGACTTCCCGAACCGGCCGGAAAGAGCGGCGGTGTTCAGGCGTTGCTCCGAGGCGCCGCAGTGCCTCCAGGTGCACCGGGGTTGGGTAGCCTTTGTGCTGTGCCAGGCCGAAGCCGGGGAATCGGGTTTCCAGCTCTTCCATCTCGCGGTCGCGGGTTACCTTGGCGATGATGGAGGCGGCGCTGATTGCTTCTACGCGGCTGTCACCTTTTATCACGGGCTCCGAGGGCCAATGCCATTTGGGGCAGCGGTTTCCGTCTACCAGCACATACTCGGGCGCAATGACGAGACCGGAAACGGCGCGCTCCATTGCCAGCATGGTGGCCTGGTAGATGTTCAGCTTATCGATCTCTTGAGCCTCACATCTTCCAATGCTCCAGGCATGAGCATGCTCGAGGATTTCGTCGTAAAGGACATTTCGGCGCTTTTCGGTGAGTTTCTTGGAGTCTGCCAGGCCGGCGATGGGCCGTTCCGGATCCAGAATGACGGCAGCAGTGACGACGGCGCCGATCAGCGGCCCCCGACCGACTTCGTCTACACCGGCCAGGAGCGAGCCGGTGTAACGGCATACAAATGGCGGCAAGAGTGTCTTGGCCATCAGTTTGCCGCTCCTTCCACCAGTTCCGAGATAGCCTGGGCCGCTTTCTCGTCGGCGCCCTGCTTCAGGGTGTAATGCAGTTCGGTGAACGCTTCCTTGAGCCGGGCCCGTTCATTGCTGTTCTCCAGGCGTTCGAGCACGGCGGCGCCAAGGCTTTCGGCGGTGGCGTCATCCTGAAGCAGCTCAGGCACCAACTCGCGTTTCGCCAGCAGGTTGGGGAGTGCCACGTGGGGCACCTTCACCAATTTGGAAAGTAAGGCGTAACTGAATCCGCTCAGGCGGTAACCCACCACCATGGGCTTTTTCAACAGCATGGCTTCCAGAGTGGCCGTACCGGATGCGAGCAGAACCACATCGGAAGCGGCCATCACATCCCGGGATCGACCCAGGACGATGGTGACCGGCAGCTTCACATCCAGTGCATCCACCAACTCCCGGACCTGCTTCTCGCGATCGCGGTTCACACAGGGAATCACCAGCTGAAGATCCGGACGTTTTTCCTGAATCCAACGGGCAGCTTCCAGAAACAGGGTGCCAAGGCGCCCCACCTCCCCTGCCCGGCTTCCAGGCAGAACCGCCAGAACCGGCGCGCTGGCATCAAGGCCAAAGGACTGCCTCATCTTCAAGGTGTCCGGTTCCATGGGGATGCGGTCTGCCAGGGGGTGACCCACGAAAGCTACCGGAATCTGGTGTTCCTCGTAGAACCGGGCTTCAAAGGGAAACAGGGTGAGCATTAGGTTGACAGATTTGGCGATCTTGAAGATCCGCTTCTGGCGCCAAGCCCACACCGAGGGGCTCACATAATGAACCGAGAGTATGCCGGCTTCCCGGCAGCGCCGCTCAATCGCCAGGGTGAAATCCGGGGAATCGATGCCGATGACCACATCCGGTGGTGTGGTGAAAAAGTATTCGAGTAAGCGAGCGCGAATGCTGAACAGCTCGCGGATTCTACCCAGGACTTCCACCAGACCCATCACCGACAGGCGCTCCATGGGCACCAGGGAATGGAAGCCTTCGGCGATCATTTCGTCGCCACCGATTCCCACAAAACGGGCATGGGGATAACGATGCCGGAGGGAGCGGATCAGCCCGGCACCGAGAATGTCTCCCGATGCCTCGCCAGCAATGATTCCGAAAGTGATACTGCGCTCGCTGATGATCGCGCGTGAAGGATTGTCCGTCACCGACTGGCTCCCCGCCGGGTTAGCGGATGATGCCGCGGTCTGCTGCACGCAGGGAGTCTATAAGAGGCCGCACTTCCGGAACCTCGGAATAGGCTCTTTCCAGTTCTACCACAGCCTGCTCGGTGGTCAGGCCCTGGCGGTAGATCACCTTGTAGGCCCGACGTAACGCCAGCAGCACATCCTTGCCGAATCCGCGGCGCCTCAGGCCCTCCACGTTCATGCCATGGGGCTGGGCAGACTGGCCGCTGGCCATCACGTATGCGGGTATGTCTTTCAATACGATACTGCCGCCGGCGGCCATGCTGTGCGTGCCGATGTGGCAGAACTGATGCACCATGGTGCCACCCCCCAGAATGGCGTAATCACCCACCGATACATGGCCTGCGAGGGTCGCGCAGTTGGCCAGGATGGTGTTGTCACCCACGATGCAGTCATGGGCCACATGCACGTAGGCCATTAGCAGGTTACCGCTGCCAATCCGGGTCTCGCCACGGTCCTGGACCGTACCCCGGTGGATGGTGCAGTTCTCTCGAATGACATTGTTGTCACCGATTACCAGAGTTGTAAGCTCGCCTGCGTATTTCTTGTCCTGGCACTCTTCACCAATGCTGCAAAACTGGAAAATACGGTTGTTTCGGCCAATCACTGCTGGACCTTTGACCACCACATGGGAAAGGATTTCGGTACCGTCTCCGATCTCCACATCTGGGCCAATGTAGCTCCAGGGGCCAACGGTAACGTTGTCCCCGAGCCTGGCTGACGGGTCTACAATCGCCTGAGGATGGACACCCGACCAGTCATTTGTCGCCATCAAACTTCTCTCTCAGCGGTCAGAATCTCTGCCACGCAGACGACTTCACCGTCGACCAGCGCGCGACAATCGAATTTGTAAATACCACGTTTTCCGGAGACGAGTTCCGATTCCATGCGCAGTTGGTCACCCGGCAAAACGGGCCGCTTCCAGCGTACCTTGCTGGCTCCAGCCAGATATTGTACCACGCCGTCAGAGGGTTTCCGGCCCACGGTCACAAAACCAAGAATGCCTGAAAGCTGGGCCATGGCTTCAATGATCAGAACACCCGGCATGATCGGGTTGTTCGGGAAATGCCCCTGGAAGAACTCCTCGTTGAATGAAAGATTCTTGTAGCCCTTGATCGACTTTCCCTTTTCGAGCTCTGTTACCCGATCCACCAGCAAAAACGGGTATCGGTGCGGCAGGTATTCCAGTATTTCTTTGGTGGTCATTATCATGTTGATCAGCCTCGGCCCTCTGATTTTTTTTCCAGTTCTTTAATACGTCGCGCCAAGGTATCAAGCTGGCGAAAACGTACGGCGTTCTTGCGCCATTGGCGGTTGGTATCCGCGCTGGTTCCGGAAGAGTACACGCCCGGTTCCCGGATATCGCCGGTCACGAGGGTCATGCCCGTCAGGTGAACCTGGTCGCCAATCTCGAGATGGCCTGCCACGCCGGAAGCACCGCCAAAGACACAATGCCTGCCAATACGGGTACTCCCCGCAATCCCCACCATGGCGGCCATGGCACTGTGATCGCCAATGCAGACGTTGTGAGCAATCTGAATCAGGTTGTCGAGTTTCACACCGTTGCCAATAACGGTGTCGTCGAGAGCGCCCCTATCGATGGTGGTGTTCGCACCCACTTCCACATCATCCCCGAGAACAACGCGGCCCAGTTGCGCAATGCGGTGCCATACGCCCTTCTCGCTGGCAAAACCAAAACCGTCGGAGCCGATAACGGCGCCACTGAGAATATGGCAACGCTGGCCAACCACAACGTCGTGAGCCAGGGTCACCCGTGGCCGGATCACAGTCCGGGCGCCAATTCGAGTGCGGGCGCCAATGATCGAACCGGCACCGATCACCGCTTTTGCACCAATTTCGGCGTCAGCTTCCACAACCACGTTAGGACCGATGCAGGCGTCTTCAGCCAGGGTTGCCGAGGGGTCAATCACCGCAGTCGGATGAACGCCTGGAGAGGCAACCGGTGCCGGATCAAACCAGTGACTGAGGCGAGCATAACCGAGGTAGGGGTTGTCCAGTAACAGGACGTTGGTAGGAGCGTCCTTTGCAGTGGCGGGGGATGCAATGACCGCCGACGCATGGGTGTCAGCCAGATACTTGGCGTAGGAGGGGTTAGCCAGGAAACTGATCTGGCCAGGCCCGGCTGCCTGCAGTGTTGCCAGGCCAGAAACCCGCACATCAGGATCCCCCCGCAGCTCTGCACCCAGGGCGCTGGCAATTTCCCCCAGGCAGTACGACCTATCTGTCATTGCGTGCTCCCAAGCAACTTTCCGGGCACCCGGGTGCCCGTCACGAGTTAACGGTTCAGCTTTTCGAGAAGCTGAGAGGTCAGATTCATTTCAGGCTTCACATAGACGACCGCTTCGCTCGGGAGAATCAGGTCGAGATCATTTTCTTCAAGAAGTTGTTTCACAGCCGCGTCCACTTCCGGGCGGGCCTCTTCCAGGAACGCCTGCTTGCGCTGATTGACCGTGGAATCGAGCCGCTGCTTGAGAAAGTTGAACTCTTTCACTTTTTCCTGGAACTCACCGGCAAGTTTGTTACGTTCGGTCTCGTTCATCATGGCGCCGTCTTTTTCAAGGCGCTCTTTGAGCTTACGGGCTTCTTCCTGCACTTCACGGACTTTGGCTTCATCGCCGGCAAAATCCTTCTGGAGCGATTCGCTGAACGCCTTGGCATCGTTCGAAGAAAACAGTGCCTGCCGCAAATCGACCACACCAATACGGGTTTCTGCCACGGCAGGCATTGAAAACGCCATGATCACAGCGGCGAACATCAATATGAATCGAGACATTGGTTTTCTCCTGGTTTTCATCCGTAGGTTGTTATTATCCATGCTTTAGAAGGTCTGGCCCAGTGAGAACTGGAACATCTGGGTGTCGTCACCGGGTTTGTCATTCAGCGGCATCGCCAGACTGAAGGCAAGTGGGCCAACTGCGGTAATCCACTGGAAGCCGACACCGGCCGACAGCCTAACCTCCCCCAGTTCCGGGTCAAACCCGCGTTCCGTGTCAAAAACCTGACCGGCATCGAGGAAGAAGGATGTCCTCATGGAGCGTGTGTCACCTGCAAAGGGAGTCGGGAAAATCAACTCAAGACCACCTTCGGTGAGCAGGTTGCCACCGAACGGGTCCGGATCAGAAAAGTCGTTAACGTTATTCGTTGCCCTGTTGCCCAGGGAATTGGACTGGTAACCGCGAACCGAGCCATACCCCCCTGTGTAGAAATGCTCATAGAATGGCATCTGGGTCCGATCCCCGTACCCGTCACCATAGCCAATATCCGATCGCGCACGGAATACCCAGCGATTATTATCAGTGATCGGGTAATAGAAATCGGTCTTGTGGCTCACTTTATAGAATGTCAGATCACTGCCCGGTACCGCCACGTCCAACGATAGGGACTGGCTGTAGCCATCAGAGGGCAGCACGCCCCGGTTGAGTGTGCTGCGGCGCCAGCTGCCGAACAGGAAGAAGTTGTTGAACGTGTCCCCTTCTTCGTCAATAAACTCCATTACCTCCTGGGAGGTGAAGAGGCCTTCTTTCAGGTTGGACTGGGTGAAACCAGCACCGAAGTTCAGTCGGGTGATGCTGTCCGTCGGGTAACCGAAGGTGACACGACCGCCATATTCGTCCAGCAGGAATGATGAAATATCTTCATCTTCATAGTCGGTTTCGCGAGCAAATACGCTGAAGCCACGGCTCACACCATCAACGGTGTAGTAGGGATCCAGATAGGAAATATTTGCACTCTTTACCGAATCACTGACGTTTACGCCAAATGAGACCCGTTTGCCGGTACCGAAGAAGTTGTTCTCGGAAACATTGGCACCAAGAATGACCCCGGAATCCTGAGAGAAACCGACGGAGGCCGACAGACTACCCGTTGGTTGCTCTTCCACCGAGTAATTCACGTCAACCAGGTCGTCGGTGCCCGGAACCGGAACTGTCTCAACATTCACTGTCTTGAAGAAACCCAGGCGTTCCAGCTTGGTCTTGGAAAATTCGATGCGGTCTGAGGAGGCGACACCGCCTTCCATCTGGGTCATTTCCTGGCGAAGAACATCATCGCGAGTGGAAACGTTGCCATCGAAATTGATACGGCGCACATAGGCCCGCTTGCCCGGTTCTACGAAAAAGGTCACCGCAGCAGTATTGCCCTCGCCCGGCTCAGGAACGGCATTGACGTTGGCAAAAGCATAGCCTTCGCGGCCGAGCCTGAATGCCAGGGCTTCAGATATGGCGGTCATACGGGAGCGGGAGAAAACGTCACCCTCTTCCACCGGGATCAGTGACCGCAGTTCTTCCTCGCCCACAATCAGCTCACCACGCAGATTGATCTCCGAGATAGTGTACTGGGGCCCTTCATTCAGGGCGATGGCGATGAAGACCTTCTGTTTGTCCGGCGAGATGGAGACCTGGCTGGACTCCACATTGAAGTCCAGATAGCCGCGATCCAGATAGAACGAGCGCAGGGATTCCAGATCACCACTGAGGCGCTCTCGCGCGTATTTGTCCGAGTTGGTGATCGAGTTCCACCAGCTCGTGGTCTGCAGCTCAAACAGGCCCTGGAGCTCTTCGTCGCTGAAGTCCTGATTCCCGATCAGATTTATATGGTGTATTGCCGCCACGGAGCCTTCGTTGATGTCCAGGCGGATAGAAACGCGATTCCGGGCCAGCTCCTCAGCCGTTGCCTTTACCCGGGCGTTGTAACGACCCTGGGCGATGTAGGAGCGCAGGATTTCCAGCTCAAGACGTTCAAGGGTTGCCCGCCGGAACACCTGGCCTTCCTGGAGCCCGGCACCCGCGAGAGCATCCATCAGCATCTCGGTTTCGATATTCTTGTTGCCTTCGATCTCGATGTTGCTGATGGACGGGCGCTCACGAACCGTCAGGATGAGAACGCCGGCATCGCGGCTGGCCTCAATGTCGGTAAACAATCCGGTCCGGAACAGGGACTTGATGGCGTCGGCCAACTCGGTCTCGTCCACCTGCTCACCGATATTGACGGGGAACGCGGAGAAAACAGTACCGGCAGATACCCTCTGCAGGCCTTCCACCTCAATATCTGCAACTGTGAACTGATCAGCAAGTGCCGGCTTCATGCCAGACATGGCTACAGCGAGGCCAATGGCTACACCTAGAAGAGAACGTCTCATTCAAATATTTCGCCTGGTTAATGCGCGTAAGGAGCCC
The DNA here is from genome assembly GCF_002744735.1 of Marinobacter guineae. Lineage (GTDB taxonomy): Bacteria > Pseudomonadota > Gammaproteobacteria > Pseudomonadales > Oleiphilaceae > Marinobacter > Marinobacter guineae. Next base: position 111,828 of record NZ_KZ319341.1, read on the forward strand.
GCAATTCTCACAACCGCATCAGGTCGTTGTAAAGAGCAAACACCATTAATGTGAGGATCATTGCCATACCAATTCGTAACCCGAGCGCCTGAACCTGCTCGGAAAGTGGCTTTCCGCGCAGGGCCTCGATGGTGTAGTACACAATATGGCCACCATCGAGCACTGGCACCGGCAGAAGATTCAGGATGCCCAGACTCACACTGAGGTAGGCGAGAAACCGAACAAAATCTTCAAATCCGGAGCTGACACTGGCTTCAGCAACCCTGGCAATAGTGATTGGCCCGCTGAGATTGGTGGGTGACAGCAGGCCAGTGACCATTTTCTTGATGGCCACGAGAGTCAGCCGGGTGTCGGCCCAGGTTTCACTGAGGGCAACGGGAACCGCAGCAAACGGACCATAGCTGACTTCGCGCAGCACTTCATCCGGCCATGAGATGGCTTCAACGCCGGCGCCAATAAAGCCTATTGATTCGCCACTCTCTTCGCTTTTCGCTTCCGGCGTAACACTGATTGAGCGTTCCGCGCCATTGCGCTTTATGGTTACCTGTAACGTTTGTTCAGGGGCCTTGCGAATGAACTCGACCAGATCAAACCAGCTACTGATGGGCTCTCCGTCAACGGCAACTACGCGATCCCCGGCTTGAAGGCCGGCGGCCTGGGCCCGGCCACCCTCGGAAATCTGGCCCAACACAGGAGGCACCGCGGGGCGCCAGGGTGTAATACCGAATTCCGCCAGCGGGTTTGGAGTGTCGTCGCTCAGACCCCAGCCAGCAAGCTCCCCGCTGACCGTGCCACGGGCGCCGCCGTCAGTCACCTCCATGGAAATCAGGCCCTGCTCACCGGTTCGCTCCAGAATACGCATGTTGACATCGCGCCAGGAGGAAACCTGATGGCCGTCCACAGAATGGATTTCCATGCCTTCCTGCAAGCCGACGCGCGCTGCCACACTCTCATCCGCCACCTGCCCCACGATGGGGGCAACATGGGTAACCCCGACCACGCTCAGCAGCCAGTAGGCGAAAATCGCAAAAATGAAGTTTGCCAACGGACCCGCTGCGGCAATGGCAATACGACGGGATGGTGGTTTGGAAGTGAAGGCCTGGTCTTTCAGTTCTTCGGGTACCGGCCCTTCCCGCTCGTCCAGCATTTTGACATAGCCGCCAAGCGGAATGGCAGCTATGGCGAATTCGGTGCCGTGCCTGTCGTACCAGGAATACAGAGGCTTTCCGAAACCAACGGAGAAGCGGAGCACTTTAACACCGCAACGGCGGGCAACCCAGAAATGACCGTATTCATGCAGGGTCACGAGGATACCCAGGGTCAGCGCAAGTGCGAGGACAGTTTCAATAATCTGCATAGCGTTCCTGGTTAATGGCTTCAGCCGAGCAGCATATGGCTGCGAGTATCAGACAGTTAACAGACCAATCTGTTCCCGTGCCCGGGCCCGTGCTTCGGTGTCCTTTGCGAAGATAACCTCAAAACTGTCAGCTGATTCAACCGCGGTCGCAACCAGCGTGCGCTCTATGATAACGGGGATATCGGCAAAACAAAGGTTTCCTTCGAGAAAAGCGGCAACCGCCACTTCATTTGCTGCGTTCAGGACGGCTGGTGCCGTGCCTCCAGCCTGGAAGGCTTCCGCAGCCAGGCGAAGGCAGGGGAAGCGAACCAGGTCCGGGCGCTCGAAATGGAAACGGCCGATGGCGAACAGATCCAGCGGCGCGACGCCTGCATCAATCCGCTCGGGCCAGGCCAGACCGTTGGCAATGGGGGTTCTCATATCCGGGCTGCCAAGCTGGGCAAGCACAGAACCATCCGCATACTCCACCATGGAGTGGATTATACTCTCCGGGTGAACATGCACTTCCACCCGTTCCGGGGTTGTATTAAAAAGCCAGCAGGCTTCAATCAACTCCAGGCCTTTGTTCATCAGTGTTGCTGAGTCTACGGAAATCTTCTGCCCCATGGACCAGTTCGGGTGGGCACAGGCCTGTGAAGGCGTTACCGACCGAAGCGCTTCGGCACTGTGTTCCCGGAACGGCCCGCCGGAGGCTGTCAGCAGAATTCGGGTAATACCGGCGCCGGCGGGGTCCCGGATTTTATCGGCCGGCATACACTGGAAAATGGCATTGTGTTCGGAATCAATAGGCAGGAGCTCAGCGCCAGCCTCGGCCACGGCGTCCATAAACAGCTTCCCGGACATCACCAGCGCTTCCTTGTTGGCCAGCAGGACCCGCTTGCTGGCACGCACGGCTGCGAGGGTCGGCGACAGGCCAGCGGCGCCGACAATGGCTGCCATCACGGTATCAATTTCCGGGGCCGAAGCCACTTCGCACAGCCCTTCCACGCCCCCCAGAACCTGAATATCCGGCAAATCGGACAATAACCCGACGAGCGTTCGCGCCGCTTCAGGATTCGCCATAACGGCTACCCGGGGTCGGAATTCGCGGCACAATATCGCGAGTTCTTCCGCACGGGTACTGGCTGTCAGCGCATAGACCGAGAACCGGTCAGGGTGCCGGCGAATGACATCCAACGTACTCAGTCCGATGGAGCCAGTGGCTCCCAATACACTGATATGACGGGTTACCATAGTTACCATAATCACCAGTGTCCGGCTGTCAGCCAACCCAACTGGGTAATGATCAGGGCGAACACTGGGATGGCGGCGGTAAGGCTGTCAATCCGGTCCATTATACCCCCATGACCGGGAAGCAGCTGGCTGCTGTCCTTGATGCCACGAAAGCGTTTGAGCATGCTCTCCAGCAAATCTCCCAGCACCGAGACAAACCCGGTTATCAGGCTGGCAGCGACCAGCAACAGGGTCTCGCCGGTTCCGGCGGATGCAATGAAGCTTACCACCAGAGCGAAAACGCCAACGGCCACAAGCCCACCCCAGACACCCGCCCAGGATTTTCCAGGACTTACCCGGGGCGCCAGCTTGGCCTTACCAAAAGCCCGCCCGGCAAAGTAGGCACCGATATCTGCAACCCAGACCACACAAAAAACATACAGGATTAGGAGCAGGTTGTTGGTGCTGTCACCAAACTGGAACCCGCCTGTGCGCAGATGATTCAACCCGACCCATGCGGGCACCAGAACAAGCAGCCCCATAACCGCTCGTGCGACCACGCTGCCCCATTTTTCTGAGCCAGCTGGGTAGCTGCGAACCAGCAGAAAACAGATAAACCACCAGGCGAGCGCCAGCCAGAGCACCGCAACAAAAGGAACGTTCAGCAAACCGTACAGGATGGCTGCAGTCATCAGGGCGTACGCCACACGGCCCGAAGGAGTCTCAATGCCGGACATATTCGCCCACTCCCAGGCACCCACGGAAACGATGGCACCCGTAAAGAGTGCGAAACCCAGGGGCGGGAGGAAGAAAATCCCGCCAATGGCAATGGGCGCGAGGATCAGTGCGGTGATAATTCGGGTTTTTAACACGGTTAACGTCGCTATCGTTCGTTATTGTTGTGGGGCCTTGGCCGTTATCTGATCATCTGTCTGGCCAAAACGACGCTGGCGACCGGCGTAGGCCTGCAGGGCCCTGCGCATTTCCTCTTCCTGGAAATCGGGCCAGTACACCGGTGAGAAGTATAGTTCTGTGTAAGCCAGGTGCCACAGCATGAAATTGCTGATGCGCTGCTCACCGGCTGTCCGGATCATCAGGTCCGGCATCGGCAGATCACCAATACTGAGGTGCTGCTGGATAAGGTCATCGGTGATATCCGACGGTGCCAACTGCCCTGCCCGCACCTGCTCGGCCACCTGGCGCGTCGCCTGGGTGATATCCCAGTGGCCACCGTAGTTCGCGGCTATCACCAGGGTCATGCGGGAATTATCGCGGGTCAGCTCTTCTGCCGCCTCCATGTGCTCACGCAAGGCGGAGCTGAACGCGGAGCGGTCGCCGATGATTCGGAGACGAATGTCATTGCGATGGAGCTTTCGCACTTCCCGCTCCAGTGCGAACAGAAAAAGCTTCATCAGTGCGGAAACTTCATCCTTGGGGCGACGCCAGTTCTCGCTCGAGAAGGCGAACAGGGTCAGCACTTCCACGCCTTCGCGAGCGCAGGTTTCCACGACCGCCCTGACTGCATCCACCCCGGCCTTGTGGCCGGCTACTCCCTTGAGCCGACGGGCCTTGGCCCATCGGTTGTTGCCGTCCATGATAATGGCCACATGCCGGGGCCGGCTGTCTGCCGACACCGGAATCTCCGCGGATACATTTCCCGTCATGAAATCCCCTGTGCGGCCGGGGCGCATCGTTGCACCGGCCTTTCAATTCGCTTGCAAGTGAACCCGGGCATTTAAACTGCCATCAGGTCCTCTTCTTTGGCCTTGAGCATTTTCTCGACTTCGGCGATGTAGCGGTCGGTCAGCTTCTGGATATCTTCCTCGCCCTTACGCTCGTCGTCTTCGGTGATTTCCTTTTCCTTCAACAGCTCTTTAATCATGCTGTTGGCATCACGGCGGGCGTTGCGAACAGACACGCGACCGTGCTCGGCATCGGCTTTCGCCTGCTTGACCATTTCCTTGCGGGTTTCTTCGGTCAGCATGGGCATCGGAATGCGGATGATGTCGCCACTGGTGGCCGGATTGAGGCCCAAATCAGAACTCATGATGGCCTTCTCGATGGTCGGCATCAGATTCTTCTCCCAAGGGGAGACTGTCAGAGTCCGGTTGTCTTCGACATTGACACTGGCCACCTGCTTCAGCGGTGTCTCCTGGCCATAGTAGTTCACCATGACACTGTCCAGAATGGACGGGTGGGCCCGGCCAGTACGGATCTTGTTAAACGCCGAGTGCAAAGACTCCAGGCTCTTCTTCATTTTCTTTTCGGCTTCTGCTTTGATGTCGTTAATCACTTCAGCATCCTCAATTCGTTCGTCATGTCATTCAGTATTCTGGCCCCTTTGAAAGGCACTGGCCAAAGGGGCCCGGACAGCCATGTTATTCGATCAGTGTACCTTCTTTTTCGCCGGTTACGATGCGAATCAGAGCCCCTGCGCGGTTCATGTCGAATACCCGTAGCGGCATGTGGTGATCCCGGGCGAGACAGATCGCGGTCAAGTCCATCACGCCCAGCTTCTTGTCCAGGACCTCATCGTAGGTGAGGTTGTCGTATTTCTCGGCACTGCTGTCCAGGTGCGGATCAGCAGAGTATACGCCGTCTACCTTGGTGGCCTTGAGCACGGCATCCGCCTCAATCTCGATTCCACGGAGGCAAGCGGCTGAATCGGTGGTGAAGAAGGGGTTGCCGGTGCCGGCACAGAAAATCACCACATCACCATCCTTCAGGTCCCGCACCGCCCGACGGCGATCGTAGTGCTCGACAATCCCACTCATGGGGATTGCAGACATTACGCGGGTCCGGATGTTGGAACGCTCAAGGGCATCACGCATGGCCAGACCGTTCATAACGGTAGCCAGCATGCCCATATGGTCACCGGTCACCCGGTCCATGCCGGCGGCATTCAGGGCTGCGCCCCGAAACAGGTTGCCACCACCGATGACCAGGCCAACCTGGACACCGATGCCAATCAGCGCACCAATTTCGAGGGCCATGCGATCAAGAACTTTGGGATCAATACCGAAATCGTGCTCCCCCATCAGGGCCTCGCCGCTGAGCTTGAGCAGAACACGCTTGTATCTGGGCTGGGTTTTCGATGATGTCGGCATGGTGATCCCCTTTTCGTCTGTTGGCTGCTATCCGGCGTGATACCCGTTGCAGGCTTGTATCTGACATACTCCTCGCAAAAGGGGTATCTCAGATACAAGCCCGCCACGAGAGCCGAAAATTCCCGGCTAACGTGGCAGACTCAGCTGGCGCAGCGGCTATGGGCCCGCCACACCAAAAGAAGGATCAGGCCTTGCCTGTACCGGCTGCAGCAGCAACCTCGGCAGCAAAGTCCACTTCTTCCTTCTCAATGCCTTCACCCACTTCCAGGCGAACGAAACCGACCAGCTCGCCACCGGCGGACTTGATCAGCTCACCCACGGTCTGGTCCGGGTTCTTGACGAAAGGCTGCTCAACAAGGCTGTTTTCCTTGAGGAACTTCTTGATGCGGCCGCCCATCATCTTCTCGACGATTTCGGCAGGCTTGCCTTCCATATCCGGCTGGGCCTTGATGACTTCTTTCTCTTTCTCGAGCTCATCGGCAGGCATGTCTTCCGGCTTGCCAACGCGCGGGTTAACGGCCGCAGCGTGCATGGCGATGTCGCGGGCCAATTCCGGATCACCGGCAGTCAGCGCAACAACGGAAGCGATCTTGTTGGTGCTGTGGACATAGCCACCCACAACCGGCCCTTCAACCTTAACAATGCGACGTACGGTGATATTCTCGCCGATCTTCTGAACCAACGCTTCGCGCTTGGCTTCCAGATCGCCTTCCATCAGCTTGGCAACGTCGGTTTCGCCTTTCTCGAAAGCCACATTCAGAACGTCGTTGGCAAAATTGACGAAGTTGTCGTCACGGGCAACGAAGTCTGTTTCTGAGTTAACTTCAAGAATGTAGGCAACGGTGTTGTCGTCAGAGATCTTGATCAGAGACACACCTTCAGCGGCGGTACGGCCAGCTTTCTTGGCGGCCTTCAGACCGGAAGACTTACGCAGCTCTTCGATTGCAGCGTCAACACTGCCTTCAGCTTCCACGAGTGCTTTCTTGCACTCCATCATGCCAAGGCCGGTACGCTCACGCAGCTCTTTGACCATTGCAGCGGTAATTGCAGCCATGTTCAATCCTCTCAACTGTTCCGAATTCGGTGGGGAGGTATGCCCGAAGCAAACCCGGGCATACCTTATATCTCAAACGTGAAGATATAGCGTCACTCAGCGGCTGGAGCAGCGCCTTCAGCATCTTCGCTGACTTCAATAAACTCGTCAGCTCCGGCACCGCCAGACTGGGCGGCTTCGATGCAGGTGTTTGCAACAGCTTGCACGTAAATCTGAATAGCGCGAATGGCGTCATCGTTGCCCGGAATGACGTAATCAACACCGTCAGGATCGCTGTTGGTATCCACAACACCGATAACAGGGATGCCCAGCTTGTTGGCCTCCTTGATAGCGATACGCTCGTGGTCCACGTCGATCACAAACATAGCGTCCGGCAGGCCGCCCATGTCCTTGATACCACCAATAGAACGCTCAAGGCGGTCCATTTCACGGGTACGATCCAGAGCTTCTTTCTTGGTCAGCTTGTCGAAGGTGCCGTCCTTGCTCTGGGCTTCCAGATCACGGTAGCGACGGATAGACTGACGGATGGTCTTGTAGTTGGTCAGCATGCCACCGAGCCAGCGGTGGTTTACGAACGGCTGACCGGCACGCTCGGCTTCTTCCTTGATGATCTTGGCCGCGGCACGTTTGGTACCAACGAACAGGATCTTGTTCTTGTTCTCTGCCAACTGCTGAATGAACTTCAGCGCATCGTTCATGGCAGGAACAGTCTGCTCAAGGTTGATGATATGAATCTTGTTACGGGCGCCGAAGATGAACTTCGACATTTTCGGATTCCAGTAGCGGGTCTGGTGACCGAAGTGAGCACCTGCTTTGAGCAGGTCACGCATATTTACCTGAGCCATGATAGTTACCTTTTTAGCTTCGGGTTAGTCCTCCACGCGTCCGATTGACCCAACCTGAACCCGTTGCTTGTAATGTGAGCAACAGAATCAGGCACCCTGGGACAACGTGCCGACGCGTGTGCGAATTTGCCGGATTTGTTTCCAGCGGGCGCGTTTATACCATAAATCGGCCGCCTGATTCCATTAATTTGTGGCCCGGAAAATGGGTCGGCGACCGGCTCTTCCTTGTACCGGGCCACACTCCCCCTTAAAATGCCGGTTTGATACAAATCAACGGGAAGCCCAATGCAGGTATCGATCAAGACTCCGGAAGAAATTGAAAAGATGCGCGTCGCAGGCCGCCTGGCCGCCAATGTTCTCGAGATGATCGGTGAACACGTCAAGCCTGGCGTATCCACCGAAGAGCTCGACCGGATTTGCCACGATTACATTGTGAACGAGCAGAAGGCCATTCCGGCCCCGCTCAACTACAAGGGTTTTCCGAAATCCATCTGCACCTCGGTCAACCATGTCATCTGCCACGGCATTCCTTCCGAGAAGAAAACACTCAAGGACGGAGACATCCTGAACATTGATGTGACCGTAATAAAGGATGGCTACCACGGCGACACCAGCAAGATGTGGATTGTCGGCAAGCCGAAGCCGGGCACCGAGCGCCTGATCCAGATAACTCAGGAATGCCTATATAAAGGTATTGAACTGGTGAGACCGGGAACCCGCCTCGGCGATATCGGTAACGTTATCCAGCAGCATGCCGAGAAACATCGTTACTCGGTGGTGCGAGATTACTGTGGTCATGGAATTGGCGCGGTATTCCATGAGGAACCACAGGTGATGCACTACGGAAAACCCGGCACCGGCATGGAGCTGCAGGAAGGTATGACCTTCACGATTGAGCCGATGATCAACCAGGGCAAATACCAGACCAAGCTGCTACCAGACGGATGGACGGTGGTCACCAAGGACCACAAGCTGTCTGCGCAGTGGGAACACACCATCCTTGTGACTGCAGACGGTCATGAGGTTCTTACCAAGCGATCGGAAGAGTCCTTCTAAGTGGACCGAAGCGAGCTGGAATCCCGTATCAGCAATGATCCCTCTCCGGTTAAAGCTGCCCGGGAGCTGCTAAAGCAAAGGTATAACGCCGATGCAGAGGCCTTCAGACAGGGCGCCGATGTTCGCGCCCTTGTCCACTCCAGGGCTGACACGGTCGATACCGTTCTGAGGCTGACCTGGAACCGCTACCCCTTTTCCAGCTCACCGGATATCGCCCTGATTGCCGTGGGTGGCTACGGTCGGGGCGAGCTCCACCCCCACTCCGACATTGATCTGTTAATTCTCACCCGGAACGGCATTGAAGACCGGTGGCACGACGATCTCGGCGCCTTCATTACGCTGCTCTGGGACCTGAGGCTTGATATCGGCCACAGCGTTCGCAGTATCGAGGAGAGCAAGGCCGCTGCCCGCGAAGACATCACCATACTAACCAATCTGCTTGAGACCAGAACCATTGCGGGGCCGGATGAGCTGCGCATGGAGCTCAGCGAGCAGGTCTATTCCGATAATGTCAGTACCGATCGCGACTATTTCATTGCCAAGCGTGAAGAGCAGCAACAGCGGCACCAGAAATACGGCGATACCGAGTACAACCTCGAACCCAATGTGAAAGGCTCTCCGGGCGCGCTTCGTGATATTCAGACCATTGGCTGGATTACCAAGCGGCATTTCGGCCTCCAGAATATCGCCGACCTCACCCGTTTCAGCATCCTTACCGAAGAAGAGCACCAGATCCTGTTCCAGGGAGAGACCTTCCTGTGGCAGCTGCGTTACGGTCTCCAGCTTCTGGCCGACAGGAACGAGAACCGGCTTCTGTTTGATCACCAGCGGGCACTGGCCCAGATGCTTGGCTACAAGGATGAAGGCAAACGCCTTGGTGTTGAGCTGATGATGCAGTCCTACTACCGGACCGTTCTCGCCCTCGCCGAGCTGGCCGATGTGATTCTGCAGTATTACGACGAAGCGATACTCGGCAGCGCTTCGGAGGATGCGATCCAGCCGATCAACAAGCGCTTCCAGATTCGCAATTACTATATAGAAGCGGTCAACAACCAGGTCTTTGCTTACGCACCTTACGCCATCATGGAAATCTTTGTGCTGATGGCGCAGCACCCCGAAATCAAGGGCATTCGGGCCACCACGATTCGCTCCCTGCGCGCACACCGACACCTGATTGATGACGCTTTCCGTTCCGATCTCGCAGTAACAACACTGTTCATGGAGCTGTTGAGAACCCCCCATGCGCTGGACCAGACCCTGTCCGCCATGAAAAAGTACAGCGTGCTTGGCCGCTACCTGCCAGAGTTCGGCCAGATCATCGGCCAGATGCAGCACGACCTGTTCCACATTTACACGGTGGATGCCCACACCATGCGGGTGATCCGGAACATGGTCCGGCTCAACGGAACAGAAGCGCAGACAGAGTACCCCCTGGCTTCCCGCCTGATTCACCGGCTGCCAAAACTGGAAACCCTGTACATCGCCGGCATTTACCATGACGTCGCCAAGGGCCGGGGCGGCGACCATTCAGAACTGGGCGCCATAGACGCAGAAGCATTCTGCAAACGCCATCACCTCAGTGAGCGGGACACCCAGTTGGTTTCCTGGCTGGTTGAAAACCACCTGCTGATGTCCATGACCGCACAGCGCAAGGACATCTCGGACCCGGATATCATCCACGGCTTTGCCAGGGCGGTGCCAAGCCAGGCGCACCTGGATTACCTGTACGTGCTGACCGTTTGTGATATCAGCGCGACCAATCCCAAGCTCTGGAATACATGGCGCGCATCACTCCTGCGCCAGCTCTATATCGAGGCAAAGCGGGCATTGCGGCGCGGAACGGAAACGCCCATCGATCGGCAGGAGTGGGTGCGTGCCACCCAGTCCGAAGCCAGGGAGATCCTGCACGCCCAGAACATGACCGACGAGCAGATTGATGCCATCTGGGACACCGTGGACGAGGACTACTTCCTTCAGGACTCCACTGTGGATATCGCCTGGCAAACGGCCGCCATAATCCGCCATGGCGATAATCCCGACCCACTGGTGCTGATTCGCGACACCCGGGGCGGTCCCTCCGAGGGCTATTCCCAGATCATCATCTACATGAAAGATCGGGTGGCCTTGTTTGCCGCGACCACGGCGGTGCTGGAGCAACTCAATCTGAACATCGTGGATGCCAGGATCAGCTCCAGCGAAGGCCCCTACTCCATCAGCTCCTACGTGGTGCTGGACGAGAAAGGCCAGCCTCTGGGCACAGACCCTGCCCGTAAAGAACGCACACGCAAGCGCCTGATTGAGGAACTGGATGACCCCGATGACTACCCGGATATCATTCATCGGCGCACGCCAAGGCAACTAAAACACTTCGCCTTCCCGACGGAAGTGACGTTTTCCAACGACACCATCAACCAGCGAACGGTGATGGAAGTGGTCACCCCGGACCGCCCCGGCCTTCTGGCACGAGTTGGACAGGTGTTGCTGGAGCATCGCGTTCGCCTGAGTAACGCCAAGATTGCCACCCTGGGGGAGCGGGTTGAGGACGTTTTCTTCGTTACCGACGAGCACGGCGAACCTATCCGGGATCCAGCTGTGTGCCAGGCCCTGCAGCAAGATCTCTGTAAAATGCTGGACGATATTCAATGAATCCGAATCTGGACAGACTTCATCCCTATCCGTTTGAAAAACTGGCAAAGCTTAAAGCCGGCATTGCCGTGCCCGACCATCTCCGGCCAATCTCACTGGGCATAGGTGAGCCGAAGCATCCGTCTCCGGACTTCGTGAAGCACGTCATCGCGCACAACCTGGACAAGCTCGCCAATTACCCAACCACCCGGGGAACAGATGAACTCCGTGAGGCGATCAGCCAGTGGGCCACCCGACGCTTTGACCTGACGCCCGGCACTCTCAGCCCGGCCCGCCATATTGTGCCGGTGAACGGAACCCGCGAAGCCATCTTCTCTCTGGTTCAGGCCGTGGTGGATGCCAGCAAGCCGGCTACCGTGGTAAGCCCGAACCCGTTTTACCAGGTGTACGAGGGAGCCGCGTTCCTGGCGGGTGCCACACCCGTGTACCTGCCTTGCGACGCCTCCAACGGTTTTATTCCGGATTTTGAGTCGGTGCCAGAATCTACCTGGCTGGACTGCCAGGTTCTTTTCCTGTGCTCGCCGGGTAACCCGAGTGGTGCGGTGATTCCCAGAGAAACGCTGGCAAAGGTGATTGCCCTTGCCGACAGGTATGAATTTATTGTCGCCTCCGACGAGTGCTATTCCGAGCTGTATCCCGACGAAGGCAATCCTCCGGAAGGTCTTTTGCAGACCTGCGCCGCCATCGGTCGAGATGACTACGCCAGGTGCGTGGTGTTCCATAGTCTGTCCAAGCGCAGCAACTTGCCAGGGCTTCGTTCGGGGTTCGTGGCCGGTGACGCTCGCATTCTGGAGGGCTACCTGAAATACCGGACCTATCACGGTTGCGCCATGCCCATCCATAATCAACTGGCCAGCATCGCTGCCTGGAACGATGAGGACCACGTGCGGGAGAACCGTGCAGCCTACCGCGCCAAGTTTGAGGCCGTGGTTCCGATCCTGCGAGAAGTGATGGATGTGGATTTCCCGGACGCCGGGTTCTATTTATGGCCATTCACGCCAATGGATGATGAAACCTTCGCCCGGGAGCTTTCCGCTCAGCAGAATGTGCACGTGCTGCCGGGCCGGTACCTGTCGCGGACGGTAGACGGTCATAATCCCGGACAGAACAGGGTACGGATGGCCCTCGTCGCGCCGCTGGAGGAGTGTGTTGAGGCAGCTCGACGAATTGTTGAGTTTGTTAAACAGAACTGAGTGTCCGTGGCCAAAAGGCTTTAGAACCATGAAACTATATGGCATCAAGAACTGCGATACGGTCAAAAAAGCCCGGAAGTGGCTGGATGAAAACGGAATCGACTACGAGTTCCACGATTTCAAGAAAGACGGACTGAACAACGAGCTGCTGTCCCGCTGGGAACAGGCGGTTGGCTGGGAAACCCTGCTGAACCGCCGCGGAACCACCTGGCGCAAACTTCCCGAAGAGGTTCGTGGTACCATTAGCGCCCAGAGCGCCCACGAGATCATGCTGGAGAATCCATCCATCATTAAGCGCCCGGTCGTCGAACGAGTCGGGAATGTATCCGTGGGATTTAATGCAGACGAATGGGCTGCGTGGCTATCCTGAATTCCAGGTCCAACCCAATTTCAAAATTTAACTCCGGGGCCAGAACAACGCTTTCGTCTGACCCCATATTCAGAACAGGAGCAACCACCTGATGAGTTTTGCATTCGGTATCGGTATCGGCACCCAGAACAACCAGGGCGAGTGGCTGGAAGTCTTTTACCAGCAGCCGGTCATCACACCTGACAACACCCTCATGGAAGTCATTCGCAATGCGATGGACTATCAGGGTGGCAACCAGGCAATGAGCGCCACTGCCGAACAACTCAGCCAGCTTGCCAACGCTCTGCGCCAGGTTGGTGAGATCGACCAGGCGGCCCTGGCGGAAAAAGCTGCCAACAGCAAACGCCCGGTGGCGGTCACTATCCTGGAAACTGATGACGCCGCCTCAAGCACTCCTGAGGTTTACCTGAAGCTGCACCTGATCTCCCATCGCCTGGCAAAACCTCACGGTCTGAAGCTTGAGGGCATTTTCGGCCTGCTGCCGAACCTGGCGTGGACCAACGAAGGCGCTATTGATCTGAATGAGCTGCCAGAGCGCCAGCTCCAGGCTCGACTGGAAGGCCGCACCCTGGAAGTGAAATCGGTGGACAAGTTCCCGCAAATGACCGACTACGTGGTACCTGCAGGTGTGCGTATTGCCGATACTGCCCGTGTCCGCCTCGGCGCCTACGTGGGTGAAGGCACCACGGTCATGCATGAAGGCTTCATCAACTTCAACGCCGGTACCGAAGGCACCAGCATGATTGAAGGCCGTATTTCTGCCGGCGTTATGGTTGGCAAGGGCTCGGACCTGGGCGGCGGCTGCTCCACCATGGGCACCCTGTCCGGCGGCGGTAACATTGTCATTGCCGTTGGCGAGAACTGCCTGATTGGCGCCAACGCCGGTATCGGCATCCCGCTGGGAGACCGCTGCAAGGTTGAAGCTGGCCTGTACATTACCGCAGGCACCAAGGTTGCCCTGCTGGACGATAACAACGAGCTGGTAGAAGTGATCAAGGCCCGGGACCTGGCCAACCAGGCAGACCTGCTGTTCCGTCGTAACAGCCAGACCGGCGCGGTGGAGTGCAAAACCAACAAGTCCGCGATCGAGCTGAATGAAGAGCTGCATGCAAACAACTGATTCTCCGACACTGGATCTTGCCATTGATCTGATCAGCCGGCGATCCGTCACTCCAGACGATGCCGGCTGCCAGGAACTGATGATGTCGCGCCTGGCGCCCCTTGGCTTTGCCGGGGACCATTTGCGCTTTGGCGATACCGATAACCTCTGGGCCCGCAAGGGCTCGGAAGATCCGGTTCTGGCCTTCGCCGGGCATACCGACGTGGTCCCTACCGGGCCGGAAAAAAACTGGGCCCACCCGCCCTTCGATCCGGTGATCAAGAACGGTTACCTGTACGGCCGGGGCGCTGCTGATATGAAGGGCAGTCTCGCTGCTTTCATCACAGCTTGTGAGCGATTTGTAGCGAAATACCCGGACCATCGTGGCTCCATCGCCCTGCTGATCACCAGTGATGAAGAAGGCCCTGCGCAACATGGCACTGTCAAAGTTGTGGAAACCCTGGAAGCCAGGAACGAGAAGATCGACTGGTGCCTGATTGGCGAACCGTCCAGCACGAACGCGGTGGGGGACGTGATCAAGAACGGGCGGCGGGGCTCTCTCCATGGGTACCTTACGGTTCACGGCGTGCAGGGCCACGTGGCTTATCCGCACATGGCCGAGAACCCGGTGCATTCGGTGGCCCCGGCCCTGGATGCACTGGCGAACGAGTTCTGGGATAACGGCAACGATTTCTTCCCGCCGACCACCTTCCAGATCACCAAGGTGGAAGCCGGTACCGGCAGCAACATCATTCCCGGTGAGTGTCTGGTGCACTTCAACTTCCGCTACTGCACCGAAAATACTGCAGAGAGTCTGGAAGAACGGGTAGTGGCTATTCTGGACCGCCACAACCTGAAGTACGATCTCCAGTGGCACCTTAGCGGGCGACCCTTCCTGACCGACAAGGGCGCACTGGTGTCCGCCAGCCAGGATGCCATTCGTTCGGTTACCGGTCGGGAAACCGAGCTTTCGACCTCAGGCGGCACCTCAGATGGCCGATTCATTGCACCGACCGGCGCACAGGTAGTCGAGCTTGGCCCGATCAACGCCACCATCCACAAGGTCGATGAGTGTGTGAAAGCCGAGGATCTGGACACGCTGTCAGAGATTTACGAGCAGATTCTGATCGAGCTGCTGGCATAAACCGCAAACTTGGGGTCAGATGAAAGCTTCGTCTGACCCCGTTTTCAGTAGTGAGGCGGTGGGGATTCGTCCTGTTCGGATTTTATATCGGACGGGGATACATCCTTCAGTTGTTTGTGCAACAAGCGCTTGGCCTCCCACAACTCCCGAATGTCCATTTCCTGCTTCGCCACCTGCTCGCTCAGAGTGTTGATAACATCATCCTGAAACGCCAGCCGTGTTTCCAGCTCGTCCAGTCGGGATTCCAGATCGTTCTCGCTCATTGGGTATTGGTACTCCCCTGGGTGGATCTCTGAAGAATGTTATTGATGACACTGCTTACCCCGTTGCTTGGTCAGCGCTTGGAATAATCTGGTATCATGCCGCCTTTGCCCGCCAGCACTCCCGTTTTCCGGGGAACTGGCGGTTTTCACCGGCCGGATGCCCGATTTTACCCGATATCCGGTTTTTATCGTTAGCGTTACAAGAATGGAGAAATTTTACTCAATGCGTAATCCATCCAAAGCGATCCTTGTTGCTCTCCTGATCGCCATTCCCGCACCGTTGGTACTTGCCCTGTTGCTGTCACTCACCCCCGAGCCACTTCGCCTCATTGCCGTTGGCGAATTTGTAGAAGCACTGGGAAGCACTCGTGGCATCGCCGCTTACCTTATTGCCCTGGTTCTTTTCGGTATTGCGGGCTTCCTGGCCATTGCGTTCTCAGCCAGGCAACCGGTCAGCCAGCGCAGCACTTCCCAGCCTGACAACCGTGCACCGAGCCAGCACTACGATGAGGACGAAGACGACGGCTACGACGAAAACAGCCCTGAGGGTAACGAAGAAGGTACCGTCAAGTGGTTCAACGTCAAGAAAGGCTTTGGCTTTATCGTGCGTGACAGTGGCGATGAGGTTTTCGTTCACTTCCGTGCCATCCGTGGCCGCGGCCGCCGGGTTCTTCGCCAGGGGCAGCTGGTTCGCTTTAATGTTGTGGAAGCCGACAAGGGGCTGCAAGCCGATAACGTTTCCATCCTGAGCGACTGAATCACAGTCCACTGAAAACAAAGAGGCAGCCCCCGGGCTGCCTCTTTCAGTTCCAGACGACCTGTTGCTCACCCCGGTGGTCCAGGCGCCACCACTTTTCTGCCTCAACCGGCTCGCCTTCCTTCCAGTCTCCCGGGCTGCAACGGATCTCGGTATCCATGGCGCGCCAGGCGCTGCGGGCGCAGTCCAGATCGCTGCTCCAGGGCAAACGCTCACCCTCAATGACCAATGACGTAAAACGCTTTCCGAAAGCCCCCGGATACAGGGCTATCCGAAGCGACTCGCCCTGATAACGGGCTGAACCGTTGACCACCCCTGAAACCTCATTGTCGTCAAGTTTCAATTCGTCGAGGTGGCTCTCAAGCCATCCCGAAACCGCACCTGATTTCAGATCACGAATATAAATTTCCAGATCCTGCACCCGCTGAATCTCCATCCTGCTGCTCACAATGCAGCACATAGTGAACCGGGCCGCGTCGTGCTGCAACCCAGCGTTCCAGTTCCTGCCGCAAATCCTCAATACCGAGCTGACGGAGCGTGCCCGCCGCCTTGCGCTCATGCCAGGCCACTTCTGCGGCCACACGCTGGAGCTGGATTTCAGCCAGCGAGGTCTCGATGTCTTCAACCGATTCCTTCCTCGCCAAAGCTACCAGAGACTGGCGCCGCAGGGTATCTGCCTGCCCAGCAAGCGCTACCGAATCTGTCGGCCCTCTGCGAGCAAACAGGTTCAGCCGGGCGGCGGCCCGCTCGAGCCACTGCAACATTCCACCCGGCGTGCTGACACAACGGCTGCGCCGGGAAGAGACGAAGCGGATCACTGTCCCGGGAATCTGCACATTCCACTGTTTTTCGATGGCTGCCTGATGGGCGATAAGAATCGCCTGGCGCTGAACCACGCTTGAAACCGGCATATCGAAGGTGTCCAGAGTTCGGCCAAGGCGATGCTGCAGCATCGGCACTCCATGGCCAATGCCAGATGCATCCGGACCAAGTAGCAGGATCGGGCCTTCCCAGTGAAGAACCAGGGCGGACGCCAGGGCATCGGGCAATGCCATCAAGGCGACCAGGTCAGCGGGAGAGATGTTGTCGAGCACCAGAACCGGCCAGCGGGGGCGATCGTCCGGGGAATCTCCATTGCCCACTCGCTCCGGAAGCACCGGCAAATCACTGGCCATGATCTCCGCTTCGCGCCTCAGGTCCAGCTCGACGTAATCCTGTTCCATAGCAGACAGCAGCGATTGCAGCCACGAGGTCTTTCCGGAACCCCGCTCGCCACGCACCCAGACCAAAGCTGAGGGCGAAGCTTCCAGGCTGACCGCCACATCTTCAGAAAGCTCAGTCCACGAGGAATCAGTAACCACCACCGGCGCTCTCTGAAGGTCATCAATGGGTGGAGGGCCCCCATCCTCAGCCTGGTCTGGCCACCGGGCGACCAGCTCCAGGACTGCCACATAAGCCTTTTCCTGCAGCCGCTCTGTGTGGCGAACCAGGGTTTCCAGCAATTGAGTCCACCCCAGCCAGGGTGACTGGCTGACCTCCCGGGCCGTTGCAAACCAGTAAATGAGCTGGGACGATAACTGGCCCTCGCCACCAACTTCGGTCACGATGGGTTGCTCACACTGAATGGTGCGGATGAATTCGTCCATATCCACCCCGCAGCCCCGCAGAAAGCGGGCTATTGCCGGGCCGGAATCGAGAAGGGCGAGCAGATAATCTTCAACAGTAACCACCGAGCCGCCGCGATGTTCAACGCTGTCACGGGCTCGTACTAACGCTGTCTGGCACTCGGGATCCAGGCATCCTTGCCAATCTTCCATCAAACTTCTCCATGTTCTTGACGCATCATCCTGATGCAAAAGCTGTTTTGCGGGTCGCTATAATAACATTTCCAGGCGATTAGCGACCCGTAACGGGTTCTCACCCCTTACCAGGTACCGATGTTTTCCATGCTGGCCCAGGGCTCCTTCGCCGGCAGCGCCTCCCCTTTTTGCAGCAATTCTATGGAAATGTTGTCCGGCGTCCGGATAAAGGCCATGTGACCATCCCGTGGCGGCCTGTTGATGGTGACGCCATTGGCCTTCAAGTGCTCACACAGTGCGTAAATGTCATCAACCCGATAAGCAAGATGACCGAAATTCCGCCCGCCGGTGTACTCCTCCGGATCCCAGTTATAGGTGAGTTCGATCATCGGGGCCTTGTCCTCACGGGCGCGGGCCTCGTCTTCAGGGGCGGCCAGGAATACCAGGGTGAAGCGGCCCTTGTCGCTGCTTTTTCGACTGATTTCAATCATTCCCAGCAGATCGCAGAAGAAATGAAGGGTCTCGTCCAGGTTACTCACCCGGATCATGGTATGGAGATATTGCATGGGGCCTCCTTCTGAACAGGATTAATCACGATTTCATCATCTTACCTTGAGCACAGTTTACGGTATTCTTGCTGCATGGATGCAAAAACAACGGACAATCTCATCTCACAGCTGAATACACCGGCTATCCGACACCTTGCCTGGCTGTGCCGGGCACCTCAGCTGTTGCATTCGCCACTGACCTTTGAGCCTGCCCGATACCTCCCCGAAGATTTGAACAGCAAATTCAGTGCATGGGATTGCAGCCCCGATGCGGCACCAGCGCTTTTGAGAGAGGCACCCCAGAAGCGACTGGGCTTCTATTTCGAGCGGCTTTACCGGGTATTGCTGGAGGACTTGCTTGGCTGGAATATTCTTCTACAGAATAGGCAAATACAGTCGAACGGGCGAACCATCGGAGAGCTGGATTTTGTGGTCCACAATCGCGCTGATAACCGGATAGAGCACCACGAAATTGCCATCAAATATTACCTGGGCGTTCCCGATCTGCACGGGAAGACCCTGTGGTACGGACCTAACGCCACAGACCGGCTTGACCTGAAAACCGACCGGATGCTGCGCCAGCAAAGCCAGCGGACCCAACTGCCAGAGGCCAGAACCTTATTGGGTGCGGCCGGTGTCTCGGGGCCAGTGACGCCACGAATCTTCATGCCTGGGTACCTGTTCTATCCCGCCGATCAGCAGGTTACCGTTCCGGATTATGTGCCTGCCAATCATCTACGCGGGCGGTGGCGCTATCTCTCACAGCTCAAAAGCTCGGATATTGCCGGCTGGGTGGTACTGAACAAGCCTCACTGGATTGGGTCCTGGCGACAGAGTGAGGCGCCTGAATCAGAAGAGGTATCAGTTGCACTGAACAAAATTGAGCGCCACGCCATGCCTCTGTTGTTCGCTAACCTGGTGAGAGATTCAAGCACCGGCCTCTGGCAGGAAACCGACCGGATATTTGTGGTGCCCGACAACTGGCCATAGCAGCCGATCAGGTGTCGATGAGATCCTTCGCCCACTGCGGCAAGATCTCTTGACAGGAGCGCCACTGCCCTTCTTCCCAGACTGCAACCCGCACATAGGGTTGATCGAGGCTGGTGTTATCAACAAGGTGTAGTTCATCCGCCAGCCCCACACACTGCCGAAGATTCGCCAGGGTTCTTGGAATGCGCGCCTCTATCTTGGTCTCAGGCACATTGTGGCCTCCCGACTTCACCCGAGAGGCAACCCGGGCCATGTTCAGCGACGCCAACTCCAGATGGAAATAAAACAGCCGGATTCGAAAACCCGCCGCTTTGGCGGCCGCCACGAAGTCCACTTTCGACGGATGAGAAAAAACGGTTTCAAAACAGAAACTCTGGCGCTCCTCAAGTAACCGGAACCGCTCCTTCTCCGCAATCAGCGCAGCTTCATAACTATGTTTCTCAGGCGCATCCGGCCACACGCTGCGGGCAATGTTGTCGGCATTCACCAGAGGAATCTTCCGGCGGGCCAGGAATCGCTCGTAGAAAGTTGTCTTGCCAGCCCCGTTACCGCCAACCAGCAGCCAGAGTTCAGGCTGCGTTGTCACGGTCACTCAGTGCCTCAAAACGCCCGTTGCGGAACTGCCCGACTTCCCGGGAGCCATCCGGATAAACAGCCTCGAGATAACCGGGCTTGTCACCAGAGGCCTGATATACCGTCCGTCCCCGGGCAATGGAACGACTTAACTCGCCGCTTTCACGGGCCTGATCCACCTCTGCCCACAAATCATCACTGGTGACCGGGTCAGCCACCACCGGCTCAACCCTAACCCGGCGAATACCCTGAGCGATGGCAATCAGATCCTCGGCACTCACCTCACCGGCAACGGCCCGACCAATCTCGGCCCAATACTCGATCTGCTTGGGCGTTGAGCGCCTGTGAACCGCACCCTCGGCAGCGGCGTGTCGAACCAGCGTGTCGTCGAGACGGACAGCAGTGGTCATGGTGGCCTCCTGATGTGTAGCTTGGCGTTTGATACAGGTTACCACGGTTGTTGCAGCTTGCAACACCCGGAGACCCCTGCTGTCTCGGTTGAGAAAGTTGAGAGGTTGACCAACGCAACGTTCTCCTGCACCCTAATCTGGTTTCATTATGCAACCGGAGAAAGCGTGTGAGTGATTATCGAAACCGAGCCGTTGTGCTCAAGCAGCGCCCACAAGGCGAGATTCAGCAAGGCGATCTGGTACTGGAGGACCGCCCGGTTCGATCCCCAGATGAGGGAGAGGTGGTTGCCCAGGTGCTCTGGTTGTCTCTGGATCCCTACATGCGCCCCCGCATGAATGACGCCAAGGGTTATATGGATCCCATTGGCATTGACGAGCCCATTGTTGGGGAGAGCGTTGCGCGGGTGGTGGAATCCCGGTCAGACGACCTGAAGGTCGGGGATCTGGTCACCTGTTATTCCGGCTGGCAGGAGTACGTTACTTTTCCTGCGGATGCCCCGATGGTGTACGAGATTCAGGAACGCGACAACGTGCCCCTGCAGGCTTACCTGGGCGTTGCCGGGATGCCCGGGCGTACCGGTTACTGCGGCCTGATGTATGTGGGCAAACCGAGAGCCGGAGAAACTGTGGTTGTCTCTGCCGCATCCGGCCCCGTGGGCACGGTCGTCGGCCAGACCGCGAAGTCAGAAGGCTGCCGGGTTGTGGGCGTTGCAGGCGGCCCAGAGAAGTGCGATTACGTAGTCAATGAACTCGGCTTTGACGCCTGTGTTGATTACAAGGCGGGCAATCTGGAAACGGATCTTAAAGACGCCTGCCCGGATGGCATCGACATCTACTTTGAAAACGTGGGAGGCGCCGTTACCCGCGCTGTTGCCCCGCTGTTGAACGCCGGTGCACGGGTACCTATCTGTGGTTTTGTATCCGCTTACAATGCAACGGACATGTCGAGCGTGGAAACCCCGTTCCATGTGCTCAAGGCACTTGATCCGGTACCCGAGCACCGTTTTTTCCTGGTCACCGAGTGGCAGGACCGGCACCAGGAAATCACGGACATTCTGGCCTCCCGGGTTGCTTCCGGTGAACTGAAATACCGGGAAACGGTTGCCGAAGGCCTTGAAAATGCCGTTGAGGCTTTCAAGGGACTGCTCAAGGGCAGGAACTTCGGCAAGCAACTGGTCCACATCGCGGACTGATTGTTTCCGAAGAGAGGCGAAGGCCTAGGGTATCAGTCTGAGATTTTCAGAAGCACCTTTCCGGTGTTCTTGTTCTCAGCGACGTAGGCCATCGCTTCCTCCACCTGCTCGATCGGCCAGGTGCTATCAATCAACGGTTCGATCTGGCCGGCACTGAGCAGTGGCCATACATGCCTGTGCAGGGCCTGCATCACCTCGCCCTTATCCTCGACGGTGCGGGAGCGAAGCGTGGAGCCGATCAGTCGCTGGCGCTTGACCAGCATGATGCCCAGGTCCACCTCGGCCATTCGGCCACCCATCAGTCCGATCAGCACAATTCGACCGTCCACGTTCAGGACCTTCTGGTCGTCCGCAATATAACTGCCTCCGACCGGATCCAGCACCATATCCACGCCGCCCCAGTTTTTAACCGCATCAATGAAGGAACCCTCTTTACGGTTCCAGACACCACTGGCTCCGAGGTTGCGGCAGATCTCCAGCTTGGCGGCATCGCCGGCGGTCGCAAACACCGGGTTGCCAAACGCCGTGGCCAGCTGGATAACAGCGGTGCCCAGACCGCTGCCGCCCGCGTGCAGAAGTACCCGTTCACCGGGCTTCAGCGCGGCCTCGCGGTAGAGGTTCAGCCAGGCCGTGGCAAAAACCTCGGGAATTGCTGCAGCCTTCTCCAGGGAAAAGCCTTTGGGCACCGGCAGCACCTGAACCTCTGGCACGACTACCCGTGTGGCGTAGCCACCACCGGTCAGCAGGGCACACACTTCATCCCCGGGCTGGAACCGAGTAACACCGGGGCCAACCGAGGCAATCCGGCCACTTACTTCCAGGCCCAGGATATCCGAGGCACCCGGCGGTGGCGGATAAACACCGGCCCGCTGCATAAGGTCCGCCCGGTTGATCGCTGTCCAGACGACTTCGATTTCAACCTGGTCCGCCGGCGGCTCACCCGGCCCTTCCCAGGGCGCCCAGCTCAGGTTGCCCGCGGTTACCTTGATAGCTTTGTTCATGTCTGACGTCTCGGCCTTGCGCATATGGGCACAGGATACCCTATGTTTTTCGAGCATTGCACAAATGACGTCGTCAGATAATCAGACGGTAACTTCCCGGTTGGCTAACCAGACGCTCTGATAGGGCTTGAGGGTGATCGACCCAGACAGGTCATCAATCTTCATGCCCGAGATCAGGTCCTGCCAGTGATCGGTGCCTATCAGGTTGATGTCGCTCAGAGCCACCAGCTGAACGTCATCGCTGATGTTGTGGATGCAGAAGATGGACTGGTCCCGCCGCATGCTCTGGCGCCAGAAACCGAATAGCTGGAGGCCCAGATGCAGGGTGAACTGGGTGGCGTTGGGATGGAACGCCGGCTGTTTGCGGCGAATGGCGATCAATCGTTTCAGCTTGTGGAAGGCCTTGCTGTGATGGCTTAGTGGGTCTTCAAGTTTGTGCTCCAGATCGTCCAGCTGCCATTGGCTGCGGTTGATGGAACGCAAGCGGCCGGTGTGCTCCACTCTCTCCAGATCATTCCTGGAGGCCAGCAGGCTGTGGATGTAGAAAGCAGGAATCCCCTCCAGCGCCAGCATAACCGTGTGGGCGCAGATAAAGCGCTGCAGCTGCCAGTGGTCCGTGCCGGATTCCGCCGTGCCCTGCAGGGCATCGTACAGGGCGATGTTGATTTCGTAGGGCTGGTCCCGGCCATCGGCCGTGCGGCGGTAGGACACCTTGCCTCCAAAGGAATCCATGGTATTAATCAGGCGCTGCTTTTCCTCGTCAGTCAGCAGACCGTCGGTCGGGCGCATGCCAATGCCGTCGTGGGAGGCAATGAAATTCAGGTAGGTGGTGCCCAATTGCGCCGGTGGCATGCTCATCAGCCAGGTCTTCAGGTGTTTGCAGTCTCCGGTCACCAGGGTGTTGATCAGCAGCGGTGGCAGGGAAAAATTGTAGATTACGTGGGCTTCGTTGGCGTTGCCGAAGTAGGTCAGGTTTTCCCGGTTGGGCACATTGGTCTCGGTGATGATCACTGCGTCCGGGCTGTGATGCTCAATCAGCAAACGCATTATCTTGATCAGCTCATGGGTTTGCTGCAAATGAATGCAGGGGGTGCCCGGCTCTTTCCAGAGAAAGGCGACCGCATCCAGTCGAAACAGGATGATGCCCCGCTCCAGATATTGCCGGATGATACCCACGAACTCGATCAGCACCTCCGGGTTTGCAAAGTTCAGATCCACCTGATCCTCACTGAAGGTGCACCAGACGTAGCGCTCCCCATCGTCCGTCTGCACCGGATTCAGCAGCGGTGAAGTACGGGGGCGAACGACGGCGCTTAGATCATCCCGGGGATTGCCCTCAAAGAAATAGTCCTTGCCCGGCTCCACGCGTTTTCGAAAGTTCTCGAACCAGCGACTGCGGGCCGACATGTGGTTGATGACCAGATCCGCCATGAGCTTGTAATCCCGGGCGATCCGTTCGATATCTTCCCAACTGCCGTGGGATTCGTTGACGGCCAGGTAGTCCATCACCGAGAAACCATCGTCTGAGCTGTAGGGAAAAAACGGCAGTATGTGAACGGATGAGATGCTGTCGGCAAGGCAGTCACCGAGGAACCGATGCAGGGTCACCAGAGGCTTTTCTTCCGGCTGCTGCACCGTGTCGGCGTAGGTGATCAACACTATATCCGACTCATCCCAGTTATTCTGATGGGCCGGAGGCGGCTCCTGATTGGGCGGCAACCCCATGGTAGTCAGCAGCTGTTCCGACAGGAAGTCACAATCCAGTTCCGGGTAGACCACCTCCAGCATGGCTACCAGTTTGGCTTTCAGGGGCTGGTTCATGGCCGGAATTCCTCATTATCCAGCTCGACCGCCTCCAGCAACTGTTCCTTGATATCCGGAATGGCGCTCGTCACCCGGTTCCAGCTGGGAATGAAAGGCGTGTCCATGGGATTGTCGAGAAAGTAGGCACCGGCCCGCATTACGTTCTGGGCAAACAGCTCCACCGCCTTCTCTTCCTTGTGCCGGTCGAAGGTCAGGCCATTAATGATGGCATCGTTCTGGTAGGTCTCGACAAAGTCCAGGGCTATCCGGAAATATGTGGCCTTGAGGGTCCGGAACTTCTCGTTGGAGAAGATCTCACCGTTGGTGGCCAGTTTGCGAAACAGCGCCTTGGCGATGTCCACGCTCATCTTCGAGAGCCCCTTGCTGGCGTCCGCCGGGGACAGTTCCTGGTGTTTGTGATCGTAGACATCGGCGATGTCTACCTGGCACAGGCGGTTGGTGGCGTAGTTGCGCTTCATCTCGGAAAGCACCCCAATCTCCAGCCCCCAGTCGCTGGGGATGCGCAGATCGTCGATTACATCAGTACGGAACGAGAATTCACCGGCCAGTGGGTAGCGGTAGCTGTCCAGGTAATCCAGAAAATCGTTGGGCCCGCACACCTTTTTCAGGGCCCGTATCAGTGGTGTCACCAGCAGTCGGCTGACCCGGCCGTTCATTTTTCCGTCCGCCACCCGGGCGTAATAGCCCTTGCAGAACATGTAGTTGAAACCCGGATTCGCCACGGGATAAATCAGCCGCGCCACCAGATCCCTGGAATAGGTCAGAATATCGCAATCGTGCAGCGCAACGGACTTGCTCACCCCGGATGCCAGCACATACCCAAAGCAATACCAGACATTCCGGCCCTTGCCCATTTCAGTCGGCGCCAGGTTCTGCTCCCGGAGCTGGAGATCAATGGCCCGCAATCGGGGGCCGTCGTTCCACAGCACCTTGAAGTTCTGGGGCAACTCCGAGAAGTACTCGAGGGCGTGGCGGTATTGCGCTTCGTTAGCCCGGTCCAGCCCGATTACGACCTGATCCAGATAGGGCACCTTGCCAAGCTCATGCACGATGTTCTTCAGGGCCGGGCCTTCCAGTTCGGAATAGAGCGACGGCAGCACCAGGGACATGGGGCGGGCCTTGCGGAAGCTCATCAACTCCGCTTCGAGGTCCTCCACCGGGCGCCGAACCAGGTTATGGAGGGTGGTGATAATGCCATTCTGGTAAAAGTCGCCCATGGCGGCTCTCCTTTTTAAATCCTGACTCAATCAGGTCAGTAACCGTACTCAAACAGGAGATTGAGCACACACTCATTCCAGCCTTCGGGGCCGGGCTTGAGGGAGCGCATGGCGTGCTTTGCCGAAGGTAACCTGACCTCTTCGCTTTTTACGCCCCGGATCACCACCGGTATATCCGCTGATTCGAGCATTCGCTGATCGTTGGGGCTGTCACCGAGGGCAATGGCCACCAACGGATGCGCGCCATAACGCTCCCTGTATTTGCCCAGCAAGAAACGGGCCCCTTCGGCTTTATCGAAAATGCCCATGGCGTGGAGGAAGCGCCCTCCCGGCACTAGCCGGAGACCTTCATCTGCCAGGGCCGCTTCAAATTCGGCCAGTGCCTCCTCGGAGCCCTGCCAGATCAGAGGTTCGGTGCCTAAACGCTGTTTTGCCCGCTCTGCCGCAGCTCGATCAAGGCCGGTTTCAGCGGCCAGCTCTTCGGCAGTCATGTCATCGAAGCCCCGAAACCGCGCACCCGCCTGCCGTTGGGCCCCAAGCACTTCGAGCACCTGGTCCCTGGTTGCACCAAAATTCACCACTTCCTCATCGGTGTTGCCGAAGGTATGAGGAGGAATAATGATCGCTGCACCGTTTTCGACAATAAAGGGGTCGGTATTGCCCAGCTCCGCCCGCAACGCCCGGATTTCCGGCAGGGTTTTGCTGGAATTGAGCACCAGGGGAATCCCCGCCGCACGAAGCTTTGCCAACGCGGGGCCGGCGGGCTGCCAGCGATAATCATCGTGATCCAGCAGGGTGCCATCGAGATCGGAAAAAATGAGCAGGTGGGGTCTGGGCATGGAGGATCTCCGTTAATCTGCACGGAACTGGGGAAGGCCAAGGGAGTGGTCCTCGGCCACATTGATCAGAACATCAGCCCTGCCCGGCATTTCAGCAAGACAGGCCCGGGTAACACGCTCGTAGTGCATGACGAACCGGCCGACTTCGTCATCATTCATTATGCGCAAACCTTGTGCGCCAGTGCCGACCTCGCCCTCTTCTGGTGCACTCCGGGTTTTCCGGGCCAGCTTCTTCTCCTGAAGACTGCGCCATTCCAGAACACACTTCATGGAGGGGGCTTTAAGCATCACCAGGCAGTCGATCTGGCCGAAAAAATTGCGGTACTCACCTTTCAACTGCTCATTGACATAGGTTCGCCAGGTTCCGTGGGGATCTTCGTCCGCCTCCAGCCGATTGATCGGAGATCTCAGCGCCTCCGCATCCTCGGGCCTTGCATCCAGACACCACCCTTCAACCAGGATCACCTCAGCCCGGCCGGAAAACACAGGCCAGGCATCAGGTGGAACCCGATCGTCCCGGGACTTGTCAAATGAAGGGATCGGGGTGCTGTCATCGGGCCCCGCGGAGCGAAGCTGGGCCAGTATTCTTTGCCCAAGAGAAACATCGTGGGTGCCGGGCACCCCACGGGTTTTGAACAGGGGGTGAACCCGTTCGGCAAGGCCTTGGCGCTCTGCTCTGGTAAGGTAGATGTCATCCAGGGAAAAGCTTGCGGTGGGGCAGCTCCGATGCCGGACCAGAATCTCCCGCAGAAACAGGGTCAGCGTAGACTTGCCGGTGCCCTGGGCGCCGTGGAGACCCACCACAACCGGACGCTTTTCCGCATCATGGAGAGCCAGGATGTGATCCACCAGCGGCAAGATGGTCTGTTCCACGGTTCGGGCGTAGGTTTCAGGCAGGCCTTCCTGTTGAATCAGGGCCTTAATGGT
Organism: Marinobacter guineae; assembly: GCF_002744735.1. Taxonomy (GTDB): domain Bacteria; phylum Pseudomonadota; class Gammaproteobacteria; order Pseudomonadales; family Oleiphilaceae; genus Marinobacter; species Marinobacter guineae. The sequence continues at coordinate 139,252 of NZ_KZ319341.1, forward strand.
TTGTTCGAGTGATCGGTCAGACACGTTGGTTTTCCCGGTTTGCACAGATGGTTTATGAAACAGGTCAGCAGAATTCATACCAATGGGAGTATAGGCATTTTATGAGTAGCAACGGTTTTCGCGTAGAGCATCGCTACCTGGAGCTCCCGGACAGCTTTTACACAAGAGTCCAGCCCTCGCCCCTAAGCGGTGCAAAGATGGTGTGCTTCAATCATCAGCTCGCTGAGCAGATGGGCTTCCATGCCAGGTCTGAATCCGACTGGACCGGCGTGGGCGCGGGCACCGAGTTGCTTGAGGGCATGGACCCGGTGGCGATGAAATACACCGGCCACCAGTTCGGCGTTTACAATCCGGAGCTGGGCGACGGCCGCGGCCTATTGCTGTGGGAAACCAACGGGCCGGACGGCCGCCGATGGGACTGGCACCTGAAAGGCGCCGGCACGACACCCTATTCCCGCTTTGGCGATGGACGGGCCGTTCTGCGTTCCACCATCCGCGAATACCTGTGCAGTGAGGCCATGCATGGCCTGGGCATTTCCACCACCCGGGCCCTGTTTATGATCAGCGCAAAAGACCCGGTTCGCCGGGAATCCATCGAAACCGCAGCAGCGCTGGTTAGGGTGGCGCAGAGCCATATCCGTTTCGGCCATTTCGAGTTTGCCGCCCATCATGAAGGGCCAGAAACGGTCAAAACCCTGCTGGAGCACGTGATCTCACTGCACTTTCCCCATTTGATCGGCCTGCCGGATGACGAGCGCTACACCCGCTGGTTTGAGGAAGTGGTAGAACGCACAGCCCGGATGATTGCAGACTGGCAGGCCGTCGGCTTCTGCCATGGCGTAATGAACAGCGACAATATGTCGATCATCGGAGACACCTTCGATTATGGCCCCTATGCGTTCCTGGACGATTTCGATGCCGGCTACATCTCCAATCACACCGACCAGGCCGGCCGATACGCCTACAACCGCCAGCCGCAGGTGGGCTTTGATAATTGCCAGTACCTGGCTCGCGCCCTGCTCCCGATCATGGATGAAGATGATGTGCGCCGGGGCCTGCGCCGCTATGAAACCGCCTACAATGAACGGTTCCTGCAAAACATGCGCGACAAGCTGGGCCTGGCAATCGAAGATGAGGGAGACCTGGGCCTGATCATGGACACCTTCAGCATGCTGCATGAGCACCATGTGGACTACACCGCGTTTTTCCGGGCGTTGTCGAACCTCTATGCCAACGGCCATGGGCCGGTCAGGGATCTGTTCGTGGATCGCAGTGTGGCGGACCAGTGGCTGGAACGCCATGAAGAGCGGCTGATGGGCGAGACCCGTGCCCACGATGAGCGGGAGTATGCCATGCGCGGGGTGAACCCGAAGTATGTGCTGAGAAACTATCTGGCCCAGCAGGTTATCCTGGAAGCTCAGAACGGGGATTATGAGCCGATGAAGGCACTGCTCAAGGTACTGGAACGACCGTTCGATGAGCAGCCGGAAAACGAGGCTTACGCTGCATTACCGCCGGACTGGGGCAAGCATCTGAATATCAGCTGCTCCTCTTGAAATGACGCTTGGCCACGGACACTCACGGACAAAAAAGAAAAAGGCCTGTGTTCCTGATCTTTTCGTCCGTGACGTGTCCGTGGCTAGCTCATCAAACCGCCTTGGCGGCAATAATCTTATCGTGCCATTCAGCCGGACCGGTCTGATGCACTGAAGAACCGCGAGAATCCACGGCTACCGTGACTGGCATATCTTCCACCTCAAACTCGTAAATGGCTTCCATGCCCAGTTCCGGGAAGGCAACCACTTCGGCGTGCTTGATCGCCTTGGAAACCAGGTAAGCGGAGCCGCCCACGGCCATCAGGTAGACCGCGCCAAATTCCTTGATGGCATCAATGGCCACCTGGCCGCGCTCGGCTTTACCGATCATGCCGGTGAGGCCGGTCTTCTCCAGCATGGTGTGGGTAAACTTGTCCATGCGGGTTGCAGTCGTCGGACCTGCGGGGCCAACCACTTCTTCTCGCACCGGATCCACAGGGCCCACGTAGTAAATGAAACGCCCCTTCAGATCGACCGGCAGTTCCTCACCTTTCTCGATCATGTCCACCATCTTCTTGTGGGCCGCGTCACGGCCGGTCAGCATCTTGCCGGACAGCAGAACGGTTTCACCTGGCTGCCACTCTTTTACATCCTCCGGAGTAACCGTATCCAGATTCACGCGGCGAACGTTCTCACCCACTTCCCAGGTAATTTCCGGCCAGTCTTCCAGGCTCGGCGGGGTCTGCAGGGAGGGGCCGGTGCCATCCAGGGTGAAATGGGCATGCCGAGTGGCAGCGCAGTTCGGAATGATGGCCACGGGTTTGTTGGCGGCGTGAGTCGGGTAATCCTTGACCTTCACATCCAGAACCGTGGTCAGGCCGCCGAGGCCCTGGGCGCCGATACCCAGCTCATTCACCTTTTCGAACAGCTCCAGGCGCAGCTCTTCTGCGCGGTTGGAGGCACCACGCTCTTGCAGATCGTGAATATCGATCGGGTCCAGCAGTGATTCTTTGGCCATTTCCATGGCTTTCTCCGCGGTACCACCGATACCAATACCGAGCATGCCGGGCGGACACCAGCCGGCGCCCATTTGCGGCACCATCTTCAGCACCCAGTCGACAACGGAATCCGAGGGATTCAGCATGGCGAACTTGGATTTTGCCTCGGAACCGCCGCCCTTGGCGGCCACATGCACCTCGACCTTATCGCCCGGCACCATCTTGTAATGGATAATGGCCGGCGTGTTGTCACCGGTGTTCTGGCGTTTGCCATCCGGATCCGCCAGGATCGAAGCCCGTAGCACGTTATCCGGATTCGTGTACGCCCGGCGCACGCCTTCGTTGATCACTTCATCCAGCGGCAGTTCACAATCCCACTGCACGTTCATGCCGATGTTCACGAATACGGTAACAATACCGGTGTCCTGGCACAGCGGCCGGTGACCCTGGGCACACATCCGTGAATTGATCAGAATCTGGGCCATGGCATCCTTGGCCGCCTCGCTCTCTTCCCGCTGGTAGGCTTCATGAACCGCGTCAATGAAATCCTTGGGGTGATAGTAGGAAATGAACTGCAGCGCGTCCGCTACACTTTCAATCAGGTCGTCCTGGCGGATTACGGTGGTCATAGGCGCCTCATCAGCTTGGTATCGTTATGTCGTGTTATCAAAAAATCGGGAGGCGAGAGTTTACCAGAAAATCGGTTTGGCGAGGGACCCGACAGATGGCGAAAGCTTTTGAGCAAAAACAGGGAAGTTACCGGCCCTGCGGGCTCGACAAACTGGTAACCGCCAACTATTTTTCACAAATGCCAATCTCCAACCGTGCGGGGAGGTTTCAAACTACCAGAATCACACTTTTGGCTGATCAACACTTGCCATACTGCCGCTATAGTCATAGATACAGAAATTGGCTTACAGCGCTGGCTACAATTTCAGACAACAGTTTAAGCAGAACAGGCCACTGACAACGGGCTTACCGGATCAGACCGGCCCCGTCAGCTGCCGAACATAACGACACAACAACAGGAAAAGGTTCCACCCATGTTCAAGAAAACTCTAATAAGTCTTGCCGTGGCGTCTTCCCTAGGGCTTACAGGCTGCTTTGATAGTGGCGAGACGGGGGCGAATGCTAATCCGGATTATAAGATTAGTAACCCAGCCATTGATGGCAAGTCGTATCCAAGGTTCAACCCGATCATCGCTGATCAGTTTATCGACACAGGTACGGCTCTGCCGCTGCCCAACGATTTGCTGTTCCAGCAAGCCAGCCTTAACACGGCCCCCCCTACGAAGGCCGACGGAACCTTTATCGATGCCGCCAGCGCCAACCCCAACGCCGTGGAGTATGCTCTCGGCTTCCTGGACGGCATCTCAACGGTGGCCCCTATTGACCTGCCTTTCGAAGGCTCCATCAAGGAAGGAAGCGTCAAGGACACTCAGTTTGTCGCTCCCAATGTTCCTAACCCCGGACAGAACGTGTTCTTGCTCGAACTGGCCTACCCGGGTGGTGACGCTCTGAGTTCAACCAGTCTCTTCGTTAAGGGTGGTTTGGCTCCATCAGACTACGAAGATGGCATCAGCAGTGATGAACTGACGGCTGTCGAAAGCGAAGCCCGCATTAACCGGTCTACCGGCTTGCCTCAAACAAAGAGTGTGGAAATACCAGTTCCGGCTATCGCAACTGGCGCCAACCCTGTGGACTTCCGCGCAGAGGTGATTAATCTCGACGGTGGTACGGCAAATTATTTGCGAATTACCCCGCTGAAACCGCTGAAACCACAAACTCGTTATCTGGTCGTGGTCACCGACAGCATCACCGACCTTAACGATGACAAAATCATCAAAGACCCGCTTTTCGAGTCCGTAGCCGATCAGGATGCAGTTCTGGGTAATGCCAGCGCTTTGGCCCCAGTACGGGATGCCGCGCTGGGCTGGCAATCTCTGGCTGAAGCATACTTCAATGCCGCAACCAACCAGGTCCGCCAGGCAAACGGTCTGCCTGCGATTGATCGTAGCAACATCGCACTGGCCTATACCGCCACGACCGGCGGCACCTCCGCCGTGCTGGACAGCATTGCCAACCCAGCTTCCTTCTTTGAGAAAGGACTTCGGACCGAGGCAAAACAAGACGCCATCTATAAGCTCGTAACTGGACAACTGACGCTCTCAGCCGTGGAAGTCGGCGGAGGTTTTCCTAGCAACGAAGTAGCGGCAGAAAATCAGTGTTTGAACGCAGCGCTTATCGGCACCGTGACAGACTCAAGCAGCCCCGCCTATATTCCGGAGCTTGACCCGGCCAGTTCAGCGTATGACTCGAGCATCACAACCTTCGCCCAGTTACCGAGTAACTCCAAAAAAGCGGTAGCCCAAAGTGCTGTGGCAGGGGCAAATGAAAAAATTGAGAACGAAGAGATCAACGATGCAGATGTCGGTGGCTTCTCTTGCGGTGATGGCCTCACCTTTGCCCAGGTTGCCGGGGGAACTGAGGGCGCTTTGGTATCCGCTCTGCCACAACCGACAGATCGCAACACCGCGTTCTACACTGCCACGGGGCTCGGTAGTTCACCCCAACCAGCAGCTGCGTTCGGTCTTCCCAATGCAGCCGACATCCACTTGGGGCAAATTGAGTTGCCCTACTATCTTCAGGTTCCTGAGTCAGAAGCCGATGCGCCAGCTGCTCTGACTACAGCCTGGCAGGCCAACGAAGTAATCGGCGGGGCAATTGACACTGCCCAGGGCAATGAGGCCGGCACGACACCGCCAACCGACAAGGTAACCTACCGCTACCCGTTCCCTGGCGGGGAAACCGGCGGCACTGCCGTTCAGGCACCGGTGCTTCTGCAAACGCCGGCAGGAGCTGGCAGCGCGGGATCGACTGGCGCAAGTGGATTGCCTGTTGTGATCTACCAGCACGGCATCTTTGGTGAGCGTGGACATTCCTTGGTCCTGGGCAACCAGCTGGCAGCGGCCGGTTACGCAACGCTTGCAATTGACCTGCCCCTGCATGGTGTCGCACCCTTGCTGCCTAGCGACGGTTCGGCTAACCCGCTACTTCCACTTAGCGTGGACTATGATGCGACTACGCCGGATAACGAGCCTCCCTTCAAAGCGATCCCGACGTTCGCCGATTTGCAGGAACGTCACTTTGGCTACGCAACAAACGCAGAGGGTGACGTCGTCTCGATCAACTATGGAGAAAACGCCAACGGTACCTCAGGTGCAAACTACCTGAATCTTAGCGTTCTGCCCTTGCCGCGCGATGCGGCCCGCCAGGCAGTGGTTGATCTGATGAACCTGAATGCGTCCATCGCCGACATTGACTTTGATGCTGACGGCACGCCTGATCTCAACCCATCCCAAGTGTACTTTGTGGGTCACTCACTTGGCGGCATTGTAGGCACCACGTTTGTGGCAACCAACAACAAGGCAGTAGCCAACGACACCAACAGCGAACTGAACCCCATCAACGCAGCAGCGCTGGTGACCTCTGGCGGCGGTATTGCTCGGCTGCTTGAGAACTCCCCAAATATCGGCCCAGTTGTTATTGGTGGACTTGCGGAAAATGGTGTCACACAGGGTTCGTCCGCGTTTGAGATTTACCTGAGCGTGGCACAGGCTGCCGTGGACTCCTCGGATTCCATCAACTTCGCGGAGGCTTTGGCAGAAGGGGCAACCCCCGTCTATGCCAACGAGATATATGGGGATGGTTCGTCCCGTGCGACTCAGGATCAAACCATTCCTGTCGCCGCAGACACTCTTTTTGCCGGGGCTTACACAGCACCTCTGGGTGAAGCCAATCCCGCACCACTATCCGGCACTGAACCACTGCTTGACCTTTTGAATACAACAGCTGTCAGTACCAATGGACCGGTTAGCGGCAACGTGGCGGTTCGCTTTAACACAGGCACTCATACCACCATCATCAAGCCAGCTTCAGCCATTGGCGAGGCTGTGTTCGCTGACATGGCAACCAATATTGTGAGCTTCTTTGGTTCAAATGGCGCCAGTATTGGTTTCGCTGGCGCAGCACCGGTAGTTGTGGACGGAGACCCAACCGAGAACTAACAAAGATTGTGTCTTAAATTATTAAAGAGGGATTGCCCCTTACCCCGAAAACCCCGGAACTCCGGGGTTTTTTATTGCGGTGTCCCGTCCTGAAATACGTTGTCATCTGGGTAATGAGCAGATAGACAATGTTACTCGCATCAGCAAAAAGCGCACTCAGGGAGATTAAAACCTGAATTCTAAATTGACCGATGTCGATCAAGCTGAAAACGGCGAATTTACCTGTAAGCAAGCCCAAGAATTTTGGGAATTCAGGGCAGTAATACGGAGCTCATGTTGCTCCGAAAACACGGTGAATTAGACTGGCGCTTATCGAGGAGCTCGACAATGAGCCGACCCCAGGAGACACCCGAGCAAAATATCAAGCCCCTGGAAAGAGCGCTGGAAGATGAGCGGCTCCGCGTTCGTCCACGAGTGAATCCCGCGCCTGCCTGAACATGGGCTTCAGTTTCTGTGGGAACGTCACCTACTCATGCTCTGCAAACTACTGCGAAATCACCGTCTCACCCTGGGGTAACAGATGGGCCTCGATTTCAGATTCCGAGAACAGAATCTGACGGTATTCCTTATTGGAGTACTGCACGCTCTGGTCACTGAAATAGGGAGACATTGCATCGGTTGACTGGGAGTACCTGACCAAGCCGTAGGCTTCCGGGCCGTGGTTGGTAAACTCCAGCCCGAAATGCCAACTGGTCCCTCGGGCCATAAGCCACCCGTTGATACCCCCGGAGCCATCAGACAGCCCGGCGGTGTTATCAATCACCTCCGGCGTAATCCTCGGGAATCGGGTATCCTCGGCAAATACGGTGGTAGCGACCCCGACTGCGTTGAAGGCACCGTCGATATTGCCATCACCCCCATGCCAAGGGATGGGCTGGGTCTGGAAGACCGGCATTCCGCCACTTCCGGGCTCTACCCCACCGGACGCCCGGTAGTATTGAAGGTCGCCCAGCGGCTCGTTGGGCGCAATTCCCTGTGACTGCAGAGCGCTCACCCCACTGGCAAGAGCCTGCAGCATCGTATCGCTCGGCGTACCCGCGCCCTCCTCGGACGGATCGGCGGGCGTGCCCACAGGATCATCCGCGCTGAAAGCCGTTGTCAGGTCTGTATCCAGCCTGTTTATGTAGTGTGCCATGAAGACCCGGAAAATATGAGCGCCGACGCTGTCGCGGTTGTATAGCCCATCCCAGCCATCCAAAGCCTGGCACCAAGGGGACAGATCGATGCCATTCACGGTTGTGAAGCCAATCATGGCACACCGGTTCAATAGCTCCGGAAGGAACTGCTCCGCGTACCAGGCTCGGTTGTTCCAGATAACGCCAAGCAGCTCTTCAGCACTGAACTTTCCATCCTGGCCGGCAGGTAAAGGGGCACCGGGGAAGCCTGCCTCCATCGGGTTCTGGAGCATCTTGATACCCAACCGGGTTCGGGGGTTGATGGGTGCTTTTTCGTCGCCGAACAGAGGGGAGAATCCGGCCAGGAACTCTGAGGGGTTGGTCGACCAGTAACTGCTGTTCGAATTCTGGACCCAATCCGAACGAACCAGCATGGGTTTCTGGTCATAGGGGACAAGCGATCCGCATTCGGTTTCCTCCCAGTCTTCGGTCGACGTACCGCCATCCAACAAAGTAACACCTTGATCAAACAGCGCAGCGTAAAACGGGCTGTTGGCCCTGCGGAGGTTCACGAGGTCAATCGCCTGCTCAGACAGGTTAGGTACCGAGCTGCTGTCGATATAGAAGGCGTTACCCTTGTCGTCTGCGTAGGTTGTGTTCGTCCAGAGAGTGGAGCCGCAATTCCGGAACACTTTTTGGAACTGGTTGAGATTCCTGGCCCGGCTCATCTGCAGCCAGGTATCCAGAAGGCCACCCGTGCTGGCATTGGCATCCCTGTAGGTGATCGCTACCGGGCTCTCCGGGTTCAGCGCACCGTTGTCACCCCAACCCGGTAGATTGCTGTTTACAGCATTGGCCGCGATCATGGGACCGTACTCGGAAAAATAGAACTTCCGTTCGAGAACAACGGGCTCGGTCATCCCCATATCCACTTCGATCTGATAGGTCTCCGTACGTATGGGTTTTTCCACGCCGTCTTTCACATAAGTCAGGTTGTCTCCAGCATTCAATACGAGCTCATACCAGGTGAAGCGACGACTGGTGGAAACCGTATGGGACCAGGCCAGGTTTCTGTTGAAGCTGATCAATGGCACGGCGGTGCCGAGAAGGCCGGCCCCATGGACATTCAGGTAGCCGCGAACCGTCATCTGGACCTCATACAACCGCCGGGGACCAGTGTAGGGAAAATGCGGGTTGGCCAGGAGCGCGCCTCTCCCCTGTTCCGTCATGGCCTTGCCGATGCCCCAGGCATTGCTGGCGAGCCCGGTATCAGTGAAGTTCTCAATCGACCCGGCGCCGGCCTGGGCTGTTGCCACCACCTGGTCCCTCAGCTTTTCAACAGCCCCGGAATCCGTGACGGAGTGGGCAACCCTGGGCGCGGGACTCACGCCCGGGGGAACCGCAAGAAAGACCGCCCCCGTCGCAAATTGCCCTCCGCTGGCGTATTGACCAACCACCCGATAGTACGCAAGCAGGTCCACGGGAGTGATCTCGGTTACCCAGGGTTGATCACGGCATTCCGCCGGAAGGTCGCCAGGCGCTGTTTCTCTCACGTATCGATTGTAGCCCTCCGCAAAACCCTGGGTTAAAGCGCGGCTTTCGTTACTGAGGGAGCGGTACTCCCGCTCGGCGCCACTGTATATTTCCTGAGCCTTGTAGCTGAAATCATTGATGATGTTCAGCCCTACTCCAATTTCAGTGCCAGGCCCCGGGCCAAAATACCTGGCACGCTCACTTCTTGCCTTTACAATCGCTTCGGCCAACAGGCAAACATTATCCTGCGCTTGGGCATAGCCATGACCGAAGGCCGCAGATTTCAGGTTATCGGCTGTAATGTGGGGAACCCCACCGGTAGTACGGCGTATGTTGGCCTCAAGCTTTCCGTCTACCGGAAAAAGCTTGGCCTGGAAACCCGCCGCCAGCACCGTACTCCCGGTAAGCAGCATAGCAAGACCGAAGGCCCAGCGGGCGCCGGGGCGGTCACATATATTCCTGATTTTCATGGCGTCATCCTTGATGCTGGTTGTCTACAGATTCACCGTTACAGGTGATACTAATAAAGCTAGCAGAGCCCTCGCGTTAGACCAGAAAAACGGCGCAGTTTTCACGCAATCCGCATCAAAGATACTGTCCGTTATCAGCCCCAAGCATTTTCCCGATTCGGGACGTCTCAGACGGCGTTTTCTCGAACTTGATCGGAAACCCGATCTGCCTCTGTTTGGTACCGTCACCCCGGTCCACTCCAATCACCATTTCCCTTGCCTGCAGCTGCGGGTGCTCCGCAGCCTCGGAGATCGTCAGAACCGGCTCCACGCAAGCATCCTGATCGGCAAAAATCTGCTGCCACTCGGCCAGGGTTTTCGCAGCAATCTTTTCTTTCACAGCAGCTTTGAGCTGTTGCTGATGTTCAGGCTTCTGGCTCTGGGCGTAGCTTTTCATGTCAGCTATTCCAAGGGTGTCGCACAGGCGGGCGGAGAACTGGGGTTCCAGGCTGCCGATCGACAGCCAGCGACCGTCACTGGTCTGGTAGTAGTCATAGAAGGAGCCACCGTTGAGTAAAGAACTCTCAGGTTTCTGCTCCTGCCCACCAGCGAGGCAGGCGGCGCCGGACATGCCGTTCAGGGCAAAGGCGGCATCGGTCATGCTGATATCCACAAACTGCCCTTCTCCGGTTTGCTGTCGGTGTATCACCGCCGCCAGGACACCCATCACAGCGTGGTGGGAGCCGCCGGCGACATCGGCAATCTGTATTCCCATCGGGGGCGGACCGCTGTCCGCGCGGCCACAGTGGCTGCTGACGCCGGCCAGGGAAAGATAATTAATGTCATGGCCCGCGCGGTCCTTGTAAGGGCCGGTCTGGCCATAGCCGGTAATGGAGCAGTAGATGAGACTCGGGTTGACGGCCTTGAGGGCTTCGTACCCGATGCCAAGGCGGTCCATAACGCCTGGCCGGAACTGCTCGATCACGATGTCAAAGTGTTTCACCAGCTCCAGCACCTTGTCTGCGCTGCCCTCTTCCTTGAGGTTGAGCGCCAGTGACTTCTTGCCACGACTCAGAAAGCCGTGGGCGGTACTCACGCCGGCATCGTGGGGAGGCATCACCCGGGTCAGGTCCACCCTGTCCGGTGCCTCGATACGCAACACCTCAGCGCCCATATCCGCCAGCAACATGGTGGCATAGGGGCCCGGCAACAAGGTGCTGAAGTCCAGAACTTTCAATGAGGTCAGTGGACCGGCCATGGTGATCTCCTTTTGTTGTGAGAGTGGTTCCACTACTCGTTGTTATCCCCACCATGCTGCCCGGTTTTGCAGGTGAGGCCAACTACTGCTTCGGTCATTCCAGTTGGCCGTTTCTTCCATCCTGTTGATCCGGCTTCGGTTGCATTGTTCCACGGGGGTTTTATGATGGGTCTCGTTTTCATGGAATGGCGAGTACGATGTCCGATCTGACGGTTTCAAGGCACTTTGTTCAGGCCGCTCTGGTGGGGGCCGAGACGCTTGGTTTTGATACCCGCGAAATGCTCCTGGAAGCTGGCATTTCTCCGGATCTCCTGCGTATTGAGATGGCCAGGGTAAGCAGCGATCAGTTCAGCCATCTGATGCAGGTGCTCTGGAACAGGATGGGCGACGAATTCATGGGGTTTGGACCCAGACGGGCCAGGACCGGAACGTTTGCAACCATGTGCGCGCTGGTCATGGACTGCCCGAATCTGGAATCGGTGTACCGTCAGGCATTCCAGTTCTCACGCCTGTTTGAGCCCATGGTAGCGATGGAGCTGGAAATCGGGGAAAACAAGGCGCAGTTGGTTACCCGGATTGAGGGTGAAATCCACGATCCCTGTTTTTTCCTGCGGGAGAGCATTCTGGTGATCTGGCACCGGCTGGGCAGCTGGCTGATCGGGCAACCGATTGAGCTGGAGAAAGCCGAGTTTGATTATCCCCGGCCGGCGCATGGCGACGAGTACCGGCATATTTTTCATTGCCCACTGGCCTTCGAGTCTGACAAAACCGCCCTCACCTTCGACAAGCGCTTCCTGTCGGCTCCGGTAATCCGGGACAAGCCGGAAATGCGGCAGTTCCTGAAAACCTCTCCGGCGGATCTGTTGTCTCGCCCGGATGAGAGCAACACGTTTACGGGACGAATTCGGGCGCTTATCGGACGGGATTTCTCGAAACCGCTGCCGGACTTTGAATGGATCGCTGCAGAGCTGCACACCAGCCCGCAAACACTCCGGCGCCGGCTGAAGCAGGAAAACACCTCGTTCCAGGAGATCAAGGATCTGTTGCGCCGGGACATGGCGATCTACTACCTGAGCCGGCAGGAGCTGCCCATTAACGACATCGCGGCCAAGGTCGGATTTACCGAGCCCTCAACCTTCCACCGGGCCTTCAAGAAGTGGACCGGGGTAACACCGGGCGCCTACCGGGAGGGTGAGCGCGGAAACCTTTCGAGCTGAATCAGGAGTCCGAAGGCGCCTGAACGGTACGGATGAGGTGCCCCAACGTATCCGCAATCTCCTGAGCCTGATCCCGGTTCAAGGCAAGTTGGAACAGCCGGGAGCCATCCCTGGGATCATAGACCCAACAGGTTGAGATCGCTGTTTCACAGCGCCATTCCACTCTCGGATTAATGCCAAAAACCGACATCGGCTCGGTGCTTCGCATAACTCGCCCGTCCTCACCACGCCTGATTTCCTGAATCTGGATTTCGCTGCCCTGGGTGCCCAGGCGGTATTCCACGTCGGCTGGCCGGTCAAGTCTGACCACCGTCTGATCACGTCGCCAGCCCGCAAGCTCCAGCAGGCTGTTGATGTGCAGAGTGAGTGCCTCCCGGTCCGAATCCGCAAGGTAGAGCTTGCGCAGGGATGCCACCCGGCCGTCTCCCGCCGGCTCAATTACTGCAACCCTCTCCCGCTCGCCGGTGCCCTGAGGTGCAAGGGCACTTTCCTTTCTCGCCTTTTCAATATCGGTAATCAGCTTCAGGGACTCCTGATAATGGGTACCCTCGGCACCTGCGCGGGTAACGTAAGTCTCCAGGGCTGACTGAGCCTCATTGAGATGGGATGATTGCAGCATCACCCGGCCACGGTAAAAGTGGTAATCAAGCGGTTTTTCCCCTTTGAGTTGTTGCAACCGGTTCAGGTACTCACCGGCCTCACCCCATTTCTCCGCCACCACAGCCTCTTCCGTTGCCAGCATGAGCCTGCGGGTTTCGTGCTCTGGCGCCAGCGCCAGCGCCTGCCCGCCCAGAAGCACGGATGCAAGGACGGCTCCACGCGCCAACCGGCGACCTGTTCCAAACGATACTGCCATGACATTTACTCCTGCTGGTTGTCTGCACCAATCGTCTGCTGTTCAGTATCAGACAGATCATTGTCGTCAGCGATGTCGGATTCCTCGCCATCGTCCACTTCAGCCTGGTCCATGATCGCTTTCGGCAATTCCTTTTTAACCCGAACGCCAAGCTCAACAAAGCGATTCGCCTGGGAGATCAGATTACCACGGCCCCGGGTCAGGTTATTCATGGCCGAATCATAGGTTCCCTGGGCGGTGTGCAGCTGGCTGCCCAGACGCTCCATTGCTTCCACGAACACCCGTAGTTTGTCATACACCGCGCCGGCCCGCTCGGCAATGAGCCTCGCGTTCTGGCTCTGGCGCTCGTACCGCCAGATGTTTTCAATGGTTCTCAGTGTTGCCAGCAACGTGGTGGGTGTTACCACAATAATCTTTCGCTCAAAGGCTTCTGCGAAAAGGTTCTCGTCCTGCTGAAATGCTGCCACAAACGCCGGTTCAATAGGCATGAACAGCAACACGAAATCCGGCGAATGCAGTCCATGGAGCTGACTGTAATCCTTTTCGCTGAGGGTTCGGATATGGGTCCTTACCGCGTCAACGTGTTGTTTGAGGGCGTCGTCTCTTGCCTCGGAATCCTCTTCCTCGGTCACCCACCTCTGGTAGGCCAGCAAGGAGACCTTGGAATCAACGATCAGGTTCCGGCTGTCCGGCAGATGAACAACAACATCTGGCCGGTACAGCTGGTTGTCTCCATCCCGGTAGCTGCCCTGGGTATCGTATTCAACACCTTTTCTCAAACCGGACTTTTCCAGTACCCGCTCCAGGATCAACTCGCCCCAGTTGCCCTGAATTTTCTTGTCGCCCTTCAGTGCCCGAGTCAGGTTGGAGGCCTCTTCGGTGATCTGGCGGTTCAGATCCTGAAGTGATTTAATCTCACTACGCAGGGCCTGGCGATCCCGGGTTTCGCTGGTATAAACGTCTTCAACCCGCTTTCGGAAGTCCTGTAGCTGGTCACGGAACGGGTTCAGAAGGGTATCGAGACTGGTGCGGGTTTGCTGGCTGAACCGTTCGCTTTTCTGCTCGAAAATCTTGTTGGCGAGATTCTCGAACTCCTGTTTTAAGGCGTCGCGGTTACGTTCCAGCAGTTCCAGTTTCTCGGTGGTGGACCGCCGCTCCTTGTCGAGTGTTACTTCCTGCTCTCGCAGCGAAACACGAGCCTCCCCCAATTGCCGGCCAAGGTCCTCCGCTTTTCCCTGCAGACTCTGACGTTCCTCTTCCAGCTGTCGGATTCTCTGCTTTCGCCCTTCCAGGTCTGATTCCAGTGCCGCCACCCGGTTCTCAAGGCCCGCAGCCCTTTGCCGCCACTGCTCGATATCGCGCTCGATACGGGCATTCTTATCTCGCTGTTCAGTCACGGCAGATTCAAGCTGTTGGGCCCGCTGAGCGCCCATGGCCTGCTCGTGTTCGGCCTCATTCAATTGCTTCTCAAGAACAGCTTTGACCGCCTCCAGTTCGCTGGTGTCCCGAGTTAACCCCCGCTTTTCAGCTGCGGATCTAGCCAGCAGGCCTGCCAGCACAATTGCTGAAACAAAAAATACAACCATCAACCCGGACACCAGATCAGGCCGGGATAACATCAATTCCGTGATGGCTTCAGGCACTGCACAGCACTCCCCTTTGTAAATCATTGATCAATCGAACGATCGCTGTTATCGAAACTGCAAGATAGTCTACCTCAGGAAGGGAACCTTTTGCCCGGCACGCCGTCACTCGGAGTGACAGCACCAAAACGAGGACCACGACTGTTTAGCAATATTGCAAAGCGCTGGGATCCATCTCTGGACGCCCATCGTAATATCGTTTAAAACGTTAAAATGTTCCTTGTCCTTGCGGTTATTACCTTTTATTAATCGCATAGCGGGCTGGAATCCGATCAGAAACGGATAACCGATCATGCTGAAAGAGCTGTGGCGAAAACTGGGGGCGGAATTTCTTCAAACAGACTGCTCCACGCAAGAGAGCTGCGGGAGTTTTTTCGGCAACGGCCCCGCTGCCAACAGGGACGAGTTCCGCATCCTTCCTCACATCACTCACACCGGTGAGTTTCACCTCGAGCGCCTGACCAACGTTCTGAAATCCCGATATGGCAAGAGTTTCGGAATGCCCTCAAGCCGGAATGATAGCGACGAGGGGATTCGGGAACTGATCAGTTTTGCCGCACGGATTCAGGACCAGGACGTGCAAAGGGAGCTGCTGCTTTTCTATCTGAATTGTTCACCAGTCATTCAGGAGTATCTCCGATCGGAGACAGTTTTGGGTGAAGGGCATTTCCTGTCGCGGTAAACACTACTCCCCTTAACCATCTGTAAATCAACCACACAGGTTGGATGCTGTATACTTCCGCTCCGAATTGACTTGGATTTACATGCACAGACCGTCACAACTTCCTGATTCCGGGTGTGACAGGCTGCCGGCTCGGGAGTTCTTCATGGGTTTTAAACGTTTTCGGGCTGGTCTGCACAAGCTTCCCGTTACCCTGATTGCAGGTGTCATCCTGCTGACAGGATGCTCCGCAGACCGTTATTTTATGGTTCCCAAGACGGATCTGAATGAGCTCGGAGCGTCGGTAAAAAGTCAGCGCGCAACCCTGGTTACCATGGAGAACAACGCTTCCGTTCGGCACCAGCAAGTGATTGAACAGAACCGCGCGACTACCGACACCATACTGAATGCCATCGCCACCCAGGTGGAAAAACCCGAATGCCCTCCCATACCGACGCAAACGGCGTGCCCGGCGACAGACATGTCGAAAGGCCGCGCAGACCGCCTCAAGGGAAAAGTTATCGTGGGTGAAGTAGAGAACTTCTATCTCGCTGGGCCAGGGCTGATCTACAAGGCCCGGATCGACAGTGGTGCTGAAACTTCCTCCATTGACGCCCGCAATATCACACGCTTTGAACGCGACGGCAGCAACTGGGTTCGATTTGATGTTCCGGTGCCTGGCAACGATGAATTCGTGACCCTCGAAAAAGAAGTGTCCCGCCGGGTCCGGGTTATCCAGGCCAGTTCAGAGGAAGCGGAACGCAGGGTAGTGGTCGAACTGCAGTTTTTTATTGGAGACCATCAGCAGGTTGCAGAGTTCACCCTCGCGGACCGAACGAATCTGACCTATGAAGTTCTTATTGGACGGAACATCCTGCGCGACGTCATGCTGATCGACGTTGGCAAGGAATACGCAACGGAGTTACCCGAGTCCATCCGGAACAGCAACGGGAGCGAATCGTGACCGCCCGCTCTCGCCTGCCGTTTTACGTCGCAGTCTGTCTGCTGATCGCCGCTGGCATTTCGCTTGCCGTGTGGCGGCATATAGAGCTCGGCATCCCCTGGCTTACCGGCGAACAACGCCCGGTCTGGATGGTTGAGGCGCGAATTGATTTTGATGCGAGTAACAGCCCAGTGTTAGCGAGCCTCAACATCCCGCAACAACCTCCCGGTTTCCAGATTCTGACTGAACAGGCCGCATCACCCGGCTATGGTTTCTCGATCATCAACAGCGCGGGCAGTCGCCGAGCGGAGTGGAGCAAGCGCGAAGCCTCCGGACCACAAACGCTGTATTTCAAAGCACAGTTCGTACCGAACCCCACAGCGCAGCCCGATATACCCACCCGGGAGCCGACGACCCGACGAGTATTCTGGGAAGAACCTGAGGCTACCGCCGTCCAGGAAATACTGGATCAGGCCAAAGCCCGCTCCAGCACTCCGGAGAGTATGACCCGGGAGCTGATTCGCCTAATGCAGCCCGACACCCGTACACAGAACACCACACTGCTGATCGCTGAAGAAAACTATCTCGACCTGCTGATCGACATGCTGAACCACGCCGGCATTGCCGCGAGAATCGCCGACGGACTCCGCCTTGAAGACGCCCGCCGCCGGCAACAGCTGATGCCCTACCTACAGATTTACAACGGCAGGCAATGGCTTACGTTCAATCCGAAAACGGCCGAACAGGGCGTGCCCGAGAACCTGCTGCTATGGCGCCAGGGTTCGGCCTCGCTGCTTGATGTGGTTGGCGGAGAGAACTCGGAAGTCAGCTTCTCCATGCTTCGGCAAACCGTCCCGGCCCTGCAACTGGCCACCATGCAGTCGGCATCCAATGGTCTGGGATTTCTGAGCTTTTACGAGCTGCCTATTGAGGAGCAGAGCATGTTCCGGATGCTCCTACTGCTACCATTGGGCGCACTCATGGTGGCCTTTATGCGTATCGTGATCGGTATTCGCACGTCTGGCACCTTCATGCCCGTGCTGATTGCCGTAGCCTTCGTCCAGACCACCCTGATTCCGGGCCTGATTGCATTCCTGTCGGTGGTAGCTATTGGTCTGTCAATGCGGGGCTACCTGTCCAGCCTCAACCTGCTGCTGGTTTCCCGGATATCTGCACTGATTATTCTGGTGATCTTTATCACCGCCGGGCTGAGCATCATCGGTTACCAGATGGGATTCAACACTGGCATGACAGTGACGTTTTTCCCGATGGTCATCATCGCGTGGACCATTGAGCGTATGTCCATCCTCTGGGAAGAGGAAGGTGCCCGCGAGGTCGTTGTTCAGGGAACGGGCAGCCTGTTTGTCGCCATCTGCGCCTATCTGCTCATGAGCGCGCCTCTTGCCGGCCACCTCACGTTCAACTTCCCGGAGCTGCACCTGGTGATCCTCGGGCTGATCCTGCTGATGGGCCAGTACACCGGCTACAAACTCAGCGAGCTGAAGCGGTTCACGCCAATGAAGGTCTACGACTGACATGGACTGGATCTCACCGCGAGCACTTAAACGGCTGGGCATGCTCAACATGAACCGTCGCAATGTGGATTACATTGCCCGGTACAATGAGCGCTCCTCCTACCCGCTGGTGGACAACAAGCTGAAAACCAAGCTGGTGGTCGCCGAATACGGTGTTAAAACCCCGAAGCTGCTTCAGGTTGTTCGCCAGCAGCATGAGATTTCCCATTTCCGGGAAATGGCGGAGGGGCTAGCGGGATTTGCCATCAAACCGGCTAAGGGATCTGGCGGCAAAGGCATCACTGTTATTACCGGGCGCGACGGCGATGAATACATCAAGGCTTCCGGCTCCCGGGTTGACTCTCCCTTTCTTGAGCGCCATCTGACCAACATTCTTGCGGGGCTCTATTCACTGGCCGGCACTCCGGATGTAGCCATTGTCGAAAGCCTGGTGGAGTCAGCACCCTCCCTCGCCAGGTATTCTCACCAGGGTGTGCCGGATATCCGGATTATCGTTTTCCAGGGTTATCCGGTGATGGCCATGCTGAGACTCGCCACTACCGCATCAGACGGCAAGGCCAACCTGCACCAGGGCGCCGTGGGGGTTGGCCTGGATATCGGCACCGGCCGAAGCCTGAATGCGGTTCAGTTCAATCGACCGATCACACTCCACCCGGACACCGGGCTGGCACTGGAGAATATCAACATAGAGGCCTGGGACGAGATGCTGGAAATGGCTGCACGTTGCTACGAGGCAACGGGGCTGGGCTACATGGGCGTTGATCTGGTGGTCGACGCCAACGAGGGTCCGTTGTTGCTTGAACTCAACGCCCGGCCGGGGTTGGCGATCCAGATGGCAAACGGCCGGGGTCTGCTACCTCGCCTGCGGGCGATTGAAAGCCTCAAGCGGCCACACTTCACTCCCAGCGAGCGGGCCAACCACGCAATGGAAGTCTTCGCCAGCATTTGACCTTTCCGACTCGCATAAAAAAACCGGGGCCAAAACCCCGGTTTTTCATTTCAGCCGATACTCACGTCATTTCACCTCTGGCAATCAGAAGCTTGCGCTCATGACTCAAGCCCTTGAGCAGGCCCCAGGTCATAATCAACAGAACAACCGTAAAGGGCAGTCCTGCGCTGATTGCCGTCGCCTGAATGGCTCCGAGCGCATCTTCACCACCACCGAAAATCAACGCAGCAGCAATGGCACTTTCCGCAACCACCCAGAACACACGCTGAGCAGTGGGCGCATCGGTCTTGCCGCCGGCAGTAATACTGTCAATAACCAGCGAGCCGGAGTCCGAAGAGGTAATAAAGAACACCAGCACCAGAATAATTGCTACGAAGGAAATGATTTCAGTAAGCGGGAAGTTCGCGAACATCTGGAACATGGCCAACGGCACCTCTGTCAGGCCGTTTTCGGCCAGGGAACCAATACCCTGCCGAATCTGCTCGAGGGCGGAACCACCAAAGGCGCTCATCCAGACCACAGTGATAACGGTCGGAACGATCAGCACAGCCGTTACGAACTCACGTACGGTCCGACCTCTGGATACACGGGCGATAAACATACCAACGAACGGTGACCAGGAAATCCACCACGCCCAGTAAAAGACGGTCCAGCCCTGGAACCAGGCTTCGTCTTCACGACCGAACGGGTTACTCAGGGGAACAATGTTACCGACATAGCTCGAAGAAGTTACCCACAGTGTTTCCAGTATCGCCATTGTCGGGCCGGCGAAAATAATGAAGAACAGAAGAATGCCCGCAAGGCCCATGTTGATGTTACTCAGGACCTTCACGCCGCCATCCAGGCCGCGGAGTACGGAAATCAATGCACACGCCGTAACGGCAACAATGATCGCCATCTGAACGTTGGTCCCGCTACCTGTGTCGAACAGATAATTGAGACCGGAAGCTGCCTGCTGGGCGCCGAAACCAAGGGATGTAGCCAGACCAAAAATCGTGGCAACGACGGCCAGGATATCAATGATGTGGCCCGGCCAGCCCCAGACCTTGTCCTTCAGCAGCGGGAAGAAGGCGGACCGGATCGTCAGAGGCATATTCTTGTTAAACGCAAAGAACGCCAGCGAAAGGGCGACAACCGCATAGATTGCCCATGGATGCAGACCCCAGTGGTACATGGTTGAGCCCATCGCCAGGTTCTCCGCTTGTGGCGTATTCGCCTCCACGTTAAACGGCGTTTCATACCAGCCGGTGTAATATGCCACGGGCTCTGCCACAGCCCAGAACATCAGACCAATGCCCATACCCGCTGCGAACAGCATGGAAAACCACGAAATGGTGGAGAACTCGGGTTTCGCATCCATACCACCGAGGCGAATCTTGCCCATCGGCAAGACGATCAGGGCCAGACACACCACTACAAAGATGTTGGCACTGATCAGGAAAAACCAGTCGAAGGTCGCGATAATATCCCATTTAGCACCATCCAGCAGCTCTTTGGCCTGCCCGGGAAACATCAGGGTGCCTACTACAAATAGAACGACCAGTATTGCCGTAACCGGGAATACCGGCGCGTGGAGATCCAGCCCGAACCGGGTAATATTGTCCTGGCCGGCCACGTAATCCGTCTGATATTCGTCTTTAACTACGTCGCCCACGTTTTGGCGCCTCCTGAGTTGATAAGTCGTTTATTCAGAATCGGAACTCAAACATTACAAGCGCGCCATCATAATGTTTTGAGCTCAAAACATCAAAAGCGCAGCATTTTGCCACATCGACTTTAAGCATAGACCACCTTCCTCAACCGGCCAGCCATCTGCGAGATCAATCGATTAGAGATCTCTGAACGTACCGGTATACTCTCGTATAAATCCCAGAACCCCGAAATTCCAGGCCAAACTGAGGAATCCATGGAAAAAACGAAAACCTTTCCGCTCCGCTATACCGTTTACGCTTTATGCATTGCCGGTTGTATTGGCTCTCTGGTAATGGCGTTGATTCTTGGTGGCGGGTATGTTTTCCCGGTTCTTTTCGGCGTATTTGTCGCTTTGGGCACCTATGATCTCCTGCAGCGCAAGCATACGATTAGCCGGAACTATCCGATCACGGCCAATTTCCGATATCTTCTTGAATCCGTTGGTCCGGAGATCCGGCAGTATTTTATTCAGTCTGATACGGAAGAACGCCCTTTCTCGCGGGAACAACGCACCATTGTGTACCAGAGAGCAAAAAACATTCTCGACAAGCGTCCCTTCGGCTCACAACTGGGCATGTATGACGAAGGCTTTGAATGGATGAACCACTCCCTCACCCCAACCCGGATGACAGGCAGCGACTTCCGGATCCTGATCGGGAAAAACTGCGAGAAACCATACAGCGCCAGCGTCTTCAACATCTCTGCCATGAGTTTCGGTTCGCTTTCGGCCAATGCCATCCTCAGCCTGAATACCGGCGCCAGAATGGGCAGTTTCTACCACGATACAGGCGAAGGCTCGATTTCCCGATACCACCGGCAACCCGGGGGCGATCTGGTCTGGGAGATCGGTTCCGGCTATTTCGGATGTCGCCACAAAGACGGCTCATTCAATGAGGACATGTTCCGGAAAAACGCCTCCCTGGAACAGGTTAAAATGATAGAGCTCAAACTATCTCAGGGTGCAAAACCCGGTCACGGAGGCATTCTGCCCGGCGCCAAGGTAACTCCGGAAATTGCGGAAGCCCGCGGGGTGTCTGTGGGCGAGGACTGCGTATCCCCGGCCAGCCACTCCGCCTTCTCAACCCCGGTGGAGTTGCTGGAATTTATTGACCACCTGCGGGAATTGTCCGGTGGGAAACCGGTGGGATTCAAGCTGGCCATCGGGCACCCGTGGGAGTGGTTCGCCATCGTCAAAGCCATGCTGAAGACCGGCCGGAAACCCGATTTTATCGTCGTGGATGGTGGCGAAGGCGGCACCGGTGCAGCGCCGCTGGAATTTATCAACCGGCTGGGGATGCCGATGACTGAAGCCCTGTTGCTGGTTCACAACACACTGGTAGGAACCAACCTGCGGGAAGAGATTGCCCTCGGTGCGGCCGGCAAAATCACCTCGGCGTTCAATATTGCCCGTACCCTGGCCCTCGGCGCTGACTGGTGTAATGCAGCCAGGGGCTATATGTTTGCCCTGGGCTGCATTCAAGCGCTAAATTGCCACACCGGTCGCTGCCCCAGCGGGGTAGCCACTCAGGACCCCAGGCGCGGTAACAAGCTTGATGTGGAGCACAAGAGCCAGAGGGTATACAACTACCACAAGAATACTCTGGATGCCCTTCAGAACCTGCTTGAAGCTTCCGGCCTCAGACATCCATCGGAACTCGGCCCGGAACACATTGTGCGGCGAGTATCGAAAACCGAGGTACACTCTTACCTTGATCTCTTTCCCTTCCTTGAGCCCGGGGCCCTGCTTGAAGGCAAAACCGACCTGACGGTGTTCGACAAATATTGGGAAAGTGCACGGCCGGACACTTTCGAACCGCCCGAATTTGTCCTGAAACTCCGGGAGACCAAGCTTCGGTAAAAAACGGGGACCAAAATCGCCCAAGGCTGTTTATTTTTGCCATGGGCTCGTGTAGACTTCGCTCCCGCTAAGCCACTGAGAATACTCTTAAGTTCCACTCAGTTGCTAACAGCGAATCGGGGCGTAGCGCAGCTTGGTAGCGCACTTGCATGGGGTGCAAGGGGTCGTAGGTTCAAATCCTACCGTCCCGACCAGATTCCGACAAAAAGCCCGGGCCGAAAGGTCCGGGCTTTTTGTTATCCGGAAAATGCCCCGATGAACTGAATCCTGCCCCGGGAAAGCCTTAATTTGCCCCGGCGCTCCAGCTCCTTCAACAGCCGGCTGATCACCTCCCTGGCAGTGCCAAGCTCAACAGCCAGTTCCTGATGCGTGATGGTAATGGCGCCCTGCCCGGCCCGCACTTCAAGCCAGCGCTCAAGGCGCTCGTCCATTCGCCGAAAAGCCACCTCTTCCACCAGCAGCATCAAATCATCCAGGCGACGACCGTAAGACTCCATGATGCCAAGCCGAAAACTGGCAGACTGATCCATCAGTCGGTCAAATAATCCCCTGGGCACCATAGCCGCTTCAGCGTCCTCCTCGACAACCGCTTCCGCCCGATAACCGTGGCCGGTCATCAGACAGCCGATCGACAGAGTGCAGATGTCGTCGGAGCCCATCCGATAGAGCACAATACTGTTGCCCGATACGCCTGTCATCTGAACCTTCACTGTCCCGTTAAGTACCAAAGGCAGGCCCTGGCAGGGGTCCCCGGCCCGGAAAAGGATTCGTCCCTGTTCGATTCGCACGGTCTTTACATTGCTCAGGGCGTCCCGGCGAAGAGACTCAGGCAGTGTGTCGAGAATGCTGTGGTGAAACATCTGCTTTCCATAGAGAAGTGAAAGGGTTTCTGGTAAAGATTACTGTGCTGTGTGACTTTATCACTGAACGGTTCAGAGGGCAGGCGTTAGACTCCGAATTGTCGCCTCATGCCAACAAAGGAGAAGGGATTATGAGTATCAATATGGGATCAGCTGACCGGATCATTCGCGCCATTGTCGGCATTGTGCTTTTGGCATTGGTTTTCGTGGGCCCGCAGACACCCTGGGGTTGGATTGGCATTGTGCCTCTGGCTACCGCGCTGGTGGGCGTCTGCCCGGCCTACTCGGTGCTGGGCATCAAGACCTGCAAGAAACAGCAGTAACCCCACAGACATAAAAAAACCGGGCCAACACTCGCTGGCCCGGTTTTTTTATGTCTGCAAGCGCTCTATTTAACCGGCGCGTTCAGAACATCGAGCACCTCTTCCAGCTCCGAAATCATCTGTCGGATCAACTGTTTGTATTGAGAGGTGTCGTCTTTTACCTCGTGGCTACTGAGCTTCTGCTTGGCACCACCAATGGTATATCCCTGATCATAGAGCAGACTGCGAATCTGACGAATGGTGATGACGTCCGCCCGCTGATAGTAGCGACGGTTGCCCCGGCGCTTGACCGGCGACAGCTGAGGAAATTCCTGCTCCCAATATCGCAGGACATGTGCTTTTACCGCACACAGGTCCGCGACTTCACCAATAGTAAAATAACGTTTTCCCGGAATTGCGGGAAGTTCGTTGTTATGACTGGGTTCCAGCATACGCTTCTACTTTTTGCTTTAGTTTCTGTCCCGGGCGAAACGTAACTACACGCCGTGCACTGATCGGAATCTCTTCCCCGGTTTTCGGGTTCCGTCCCGGCCGCTGCTTCTTGTCGCGCAGATCGAAGTTACCAAAACCTGACAACTTCACTTGCTCATTGTGACTGAGAGCGCCTCTGATTTCATCGAAAAAAGCTTCTACCATTTCCTTGGCTTCGCGTTTGTTCAGGCCCAATTCCTCATACAACCGCTCTGCCATTTCCGCTTTCGTCAAAGCCGTCATGTCTCAACTCCTCAGTGTTGCCCCCAGCTCTTCTTTCAATGCGTCGATCACACCGCTGAAGAGCGAATGCACTTCATCCTCGTTCAACGTGCGCTCGGGGTGCTGCCAGAACAGACTCAGCGCCAGGCTACGGTTACCCTCACCCAAGCCCTCGCCTTCGTAGACATCGAACGCACGTAACGCTGTCAGGCGCTCACCGGCATGCTTTCTGGCCACACGCTCCACATCCGCAAACGCCACATCGCTCCCGATAATAATAGCCAAATCACGACGAACTTCCGGGAATTTCGAAATTTCATTGAAATTAGGCACATGTCCGGTAACGACCGAATTCAAGAATAGCTCAAACATCAGGATCGTGCCATTAAGTTCAAGATTTTTCTGAACTTGTGGATGCAACGTGCCTAGCCAGCCTACATGTTCGCCACCCCGCAACAGCTCCGCAGTTTGCCCAGGGTGCAGGGCAGGATGCTGACTGCCGACAAACTGAATATCGACACCCAGTAAACGAAACAGACTCTCCAAATCCCCTTTTACATCAAAGAAATCCGCTGTTCTGCGACCGTTTGCCCAGTTTTCGGGATACTGGCTGCCAACCACTACGCCGGCAAGCATCGGCTGTTGGTCAATCCGCTCGCCCTCCTGCAGGAAGCGGAGTCCGGTTTCGAACAGACGTATGCGCGGCTGCTGACGATTCTGGTTATAGGCCACAGTTTTCAGCAGGCCACTCCAGAGGCTGGTGCGCATTACCGACAGATCCGACGAGATCGGATTGGCCAGGGCAATACCCTGCCGATCCGGATCAACCAGTTGTTGTACTTTCGGATCGACGAAACTGTAGGTCACCGCCTCCTGGTAACCATGGTCCACAAAGAAGTTGCGAATGGCGGATACCGGGCGAACAGCTTCCTGCTCCGGACGAAGACCGAGTGAGCCCGTTGGCTCCGTTACCGGCAGATTGTTGTAGCCGTAGATCCGCCCGACTTCCTCAATCAGATCTTCTTCAATAGAGATATCCGGGCGGAAACTGGGAACGCTGACCCGCCATCCGTCTTTCAATAGCTTTTCCACCCGCAGCCCCAGCCGGGTCAGGATTTCCTCGACGGTCGTTCGGTCGATCTCCATGCCCAGCACATCGTTAAGCCGGCGGGCACGCAGATCAACAACCCGGTCCTTAGGAATGTCCTCATCGCTGGCGACCTCGACAATCTCGCCGGGCTCGCCGCCGACAATGTCCCTCAGCAACCGGGTTGCACGCTCCATGGCTTCACGAGCCAGCTTGTAATCGACACCGCGCTCGAATCGGTGAGAGGCATCGGTATGCAAGCCATAATGGCGCGCCTTACCGGCCAGGGTGATGGGGTCGAAGTAAGCCGACTCCAGAACCAGATCCCGGGTTTTCGGACTGACACCGGAATGCTCGCCGCCCATAACACCGGCAATGGCGATGGGTTTTTCATGGTCAGCAATCACCAGGGTGCCCTGGGTCAGCGCCACTTCCTGGCCATCGAGCAGCACCAGTTTCTCGCCGGCCCGAGCCATACGCACAACAATACCACCATGGATTTCATCACGGTCAAACGCGTGCATGGGCTGACCGAGCTCCAGCATCACGTAGTTGGTTACGTCCACAGCAGCATCTATGGAACGAATACCCGAGCGGCGCAGCTTCTCCTGCATCCAAAGGGGGGATTCGGCCTGAAGGTTCACATTACGCAGAATCCGGCCGAGATAGCGCGGGCAACCCGCCGGCGCCTCGACGCGTATATCAGGGACTTCGGAATGCACAGCTTCTACCGGTTCAATGACCGGAGCGTCCACCAGCACCCCATTAAGTACACCCACTTCCCGGGCAATACCCTTGATAGAAAGGCAGTCGGCTCGGTTGGGGGTCAGATCCACATCGATGGTTACATCGTTCAGCTTGAGGTAGTCCGCGACGTCCTGGCCAACCGGTGCATCGGACGGCA
This sequence comes from Marinobacter guineae, assembly GCF_002744735.1. Taxonomy (GTDB): domain Bacteria; phylum Pseudomonadota; class Gammaproteobacteria; order Pseudomonadales; family Oleiphilaceae; genus Marinobacter; species Marinobacter guineae. Next base: position 165,428 of record NZ_KZ319341.1, read on the forward strand.
ACTCCATCAGGCCATCATGATTCTCGGAAAGCCCAAGCTCCGACTCGGAACACAGCATTCCTTCTGAAGGCTGACCACGGAGCTTGGCTTTCTTGATCCTGAAATCACCGGGCAGAACCGCACCAACTACGGCAAACGGTACCTTGAGGCCTTGCCGAACATTGGGGGCGCCGCAAACCACCTGCACGGTGTCTTTGCCATCACTGACCTGGCAGACACGGAGTTTGTCCGCATCCGGATGGGGCTGCACTGACTGCACTTCACCGACAACCACTCCGCTAAACTGGCCTGCCACCGGCTCAAAACCGTCCACTTCCAGACCCGCCATGGTGATCTGGTCCATCAATTCCTGGGTACCGATTTGCGGATTAACCCACTCGCGCAGCCACTGTTCACTGAATTTCATGGTTATTGCCTTGTCCTGATGCGGTTTTGCCTGTTTGTTTGAATGCCCTGATGACTGCCCTTTTAACGGAACTGGCGCAGGAAACGCAGATCGTTTTCAAAAAACATTCGCAGGTCGTTCACGCCGTAACGAAGCATGGCCAGGCGCTCTACGCCCATACCAAAAGCGAAGCCACGGTACTCCTCGGCATCAATTCCGCAATATTCGAATACTTTGGGGTGCACCATCCCGCAACCCATCACTTCCAGCCACTTGATGCTGCCATCCGCTTCCCGCCCCCATTCAATATCCACTTCCGCGGAGGGCTCGGTGAAGGGGAAATAGGACGGACGAAAGCGAACCTGAAGATCCTGCTCGAAAAAGACCCGGAGAAACTCCTCCACCGTGCTTTTCAGGTCCGCAAAGCTGACGTTTTTCTCGACGAGCAGACCTTCCACCTGATGGAACATCGGCGTATGGGTCATATCCGAATCGCAGCGGTACACACGCCCCGGACAGATCATTCTGAAAGGAGGCTGACCAGCCTCCATGGTACGGATCTGCACCGGAGAGGTGTGAGTGCGCAGCAGGATGCCCGGGTTGAAATAGAAGGTGTCGTGCATGGCGCGGGCCGGATGGTGCCCGGGAATGTTCAGGGCTTCGAAGTTATGGTAATCGTCTTCGATTTCGGGCCCCTGCTCAATGGTATAGCCTGCCCGGGAGAAAAACTGCTCAATCCGCTGCAGGGTGCGGGTAACCGGATGCAAACCGCCAAGCTCCTGGCCGCGGCCAGGGAGGGTAACGTCAATGGATTCACTGGCAAGTTTCTGCTCAATGGCGACGCGCTCAAGATCACCTCGCCTGGCATTGATCGCTTGCTCCACCTGCCCCTTGGCTTCGTTGATCTTCTGGCCGGCCGCCGGCCGCTCTTCTGCGGAAAGCTTGCCCAGGGTTTTGGCCTGCTGGGTAATGACACCCTTTTTGCCAAGATACTCAACGCGAATTTGATCAAGTGCCTGCAGGCTGTCAGCGCTGTCTACTGCCGCCAGACCGTCCTGAACCAGTTGCTCCAGGTTTTCCATTGACCCTGCTCCAAACCAGAAATGGAAGTGCTAAAAACGAAATTTCAGAAACAAAAATAGGGGAAGAGCGTGCCCTTCCCCTATCAGAAGGCGCCATCATGAAGTCATGAGACGCCCATATCGATCAGTAATCGATGAAAGAGCTAAGCGATCACAGGGACGCTTTGGCCTTCTCGACAACAGCGGCAAACGCCTGCTGCTCGTTCATTGCCAGATCGGCCAGAACCTTACGATCGATTTCAACGTTAGCCTTTTTCAGTCCAGCGATCAGACGGCTGTACGACAGACCGTTGGCGCGGGCACCAGCATTGATACGGGCAATCCACAGAGCGCGGAAAGCACGCTTACGGTTACGACGGTCACGGTAGGCGTACTGACCGGCCTTGATTACCGCTTGCTTGGCTACACGGAATACCCGACTACGAGCGCCGTAGTAACCTTTGGCCTGACTGAGAATCTTTTTGTGACGACGGCGTGCGACCACACCACGTTTTACACGAGCCATACTTTAATCCTTCTACCTTAAACCTTTGCAGGAATCGTTAGCGGCTGAATCAGCACGCTGTCATACGCTTGATGGAAGCCACATCAGACTTGGCAATCAGCTTGGTACCACGGAGCTGACGCTTACGCTTGGGGCTCTTCTTGGTCAAGATATGACTGGTGAAGGACTGCTTGTGCTTGAAGCCAGTCGCGGTTTTCTTGAACCGCTTGGTGGCTCCGCTTTTGGTTTTCATCTTAGGCATTTTTTAAAACTCCGCATTCTATTTTTAAGTAAACAATAATGTGCCCCTGAACGACAAATCCCCCGCGTGCGCGGGGGACAAGCACCCGATCAGGTTCACTTCTTCTTGCGGGGCGCCACAATCATGGTCATCTGCCGGCCTTCCATTTTCGGCCGCATCTCTACCTGGGCAATCTCATCAATGTCTGCTTCAATACGCTGCATGAGTTGCATACCAATTTCCTGGTGTGCCATCTCACGGCCACGGAAGCGGATCGTGATTTTGCCGCGGTCCCCGTTTTCAAGGAAACGTACCAGGTTGCGTAGTTTGACCTGATAATCCCCTTCTTCAGTTCCTGGACGGAACTTAAGCTCTTTGACCTGCGTCTGCTTCTGTTTTTTCTTGGCAGCCGCCTTGGCCTTCTTCTCATCGAAGATTTTCTTGCCGTAGTCCATTATCTTACAGACGATCGGATCGGAATCCGTAACCTGAACCAGGTCAAGAGACGCTTCTTCTGCCTGCTTGATTGCATCTCCAATCGGTACGACACCAACCTGATTGCCTTCGGCATCGATCAGACGGACTTCCGTTGCGTCAATATTCTCATTGATCGGCGCTTTAGGTGTGCGCCCACCCCGATTCGCTCGCTGTTTAATAATCAGATCTCCGTTTTGGTTTTGCCCTTGCGTTGGATGTCATCAGCCAATAGCTGTTCGAACGCTTCAAGCGACATAGTTCCCAAATCTTCACCTTTGCGGGTTCTCACCGCTACGGTGTTGCTCTCGATTTCTTTGTCTCCGACAACAATCAAAAAGGGAACTTTATTAATAGTATGCTCGCGGATTTTAAAGCCGATCTTCTCGTTTCTCAAGTCAGCATTAACCCTAAAGCCCAAAGAATCCCACTTTTTCGCCAGATTCTGACAATAATCACGCTGATTATCAGTGATATTGAGGACCACAGCCTGAGTTGGTGCCAACCAGGTGGGGAATGCGCCTTCGTATTCTTCAATCAGAATACCGATGAAACGTTCGAACGACCCGAGTACCGCTCGGTGCAGCATGACCGGCGTCTTACGCTCGGAATTATCTGCCACATACTGGGCGCCCAGGCGGCCCGGCATGGAAAAATCGACCTGAATGGTACCGCATTGCCATACCCGGCCGATACAGTCTTTCAGGGAGAATTCGATTTTAGGGCCGTAGAAAGCACCTTCGCCCGGTAAAAGCTCCCAGTCCACGCCCTCACGATTCAGCGCCTCTTCCAGGGCGGCTTCGGCCTTGTCCCAGACTTCGTCGGAACCGACCCGCTTCTCAGGACGAGTGGACAGTTTGTACAGGATCTCAGTAAACCCGAAATCTGAGTAGATTTCGTGCAACATTTCAATGAATGCTGACACTTCCTTCTGGATCGCGTCTTCTTCGCAGAAGATGTGGGCATCATCCTGTGTAAAGCCGCGAACACGCATCAGGCCATGCAGAGCGCCGGACGCCTCGTTTCGGTGACAGGAACCGAACTCTGCCAGTCGCAGGGGAAGATCCTTGTAGCTCTTCAGCCCCTGGTTGAAAACCTGAACGTGACAGGGGCAGTTCATGGGCTTGATGGCGTAGTCGTGCTTCTCAGACTCCGTAGTAAACATGTCGTCTTTGAACTTGTCCCAATGGCCGGATTTTTCCCAAAGAGTACGAGACACAACCTGGGGCGTCTTGATCTCCTTGTAGCCATGCTCGTGCTGCTTGCGGCGCATGTACTGTTCAATCTCCTGATACAGCGACCAGCCATCCGGGTGCCAGAATACCATCCCGGGCGCCTCTTCCTGCATATGGAAAAGGTTGAGTTTCTTGCCAACCTTTCGGTGATCACGCTTCTCAGCTTCTTCCAGACGGTGGAGGTAGGCCTTCAGGTCCTTCTTGTTACCCCAGGCTGTGCCGTAAACACGCTGCAGCTGTTCGTTGCTGGTGTCACCACGCCAGAAAGCACCGGACACCTTGGTCAGCTTGAACGCCTTCAGCTTGCCGGTACTGGGCACGTGGGGGCCCCGGCACAGGTCAATGAAATCGCCCTGGCGATAGAAAGACAGGTCTTCATCACCGGGAATGTCCTCAATGATGCGCACCTTGTACTCTTCACCCATCTCGTCAAACAGCTTGACGGCGTCTTCCCGGGACATAACAGACCGGGAAACCGGAATATCCTGCTTCGAGAGCTCTTCCATACGCTTCTCGATCCGCGCCAGGTCCTCATTGGTAAAGGGGCGGTCGAACTTGAAGTCGTAATAGAAGCCGTTGTCGATGACCGGGCCGATGGTAACCTGAGCTGCCGGAAACAGCTCCTTGACAGCCATTGCCAGCAAATGGGCAGTGGAGTGACGGATGATATCTACGCCATCTTCATCACGCTCGGTGACAATGGCCAGCTGGGCATCGTCTTCAATACGGTAGCTGGTGTCTACAAGCCGGCCATCCACCTTTCCGGCGAGGGCGGCTTTGGCGAGGCCAGCACCAATATCGGCGGCGACGTCATGAACGGTTACGGGTTCGGCAAAACTGCGATGGCTGCCATCAGGCAGGGTTACGACGGGCATGGAAAGCTCCTGTGAGTTACTCAGCGGTGATCTATACCAGAGACCACATGTTGACGGCACTGCGCGATACAAACCGCGGGCCGGTTCGAGGCGAAGTCTAACAGAAAAAAACCCGGCAGGTTAATGCCGGGTTTTTACGGACAGAATCGATGCTCAGACTGGCTGCGCCGTCTCTTCTTCCCTGGCCCGTCGACGCAATTGACCGAAGGCAACGAGTCCGAGAAGGATCAGTGCCGGAATGAACATCAGCTCTTTCGGTGGTCGTTCCTGCGGCACCTGGAAGGCATCAATTGTCCAGTCGAAATAAAGCCCGGCATTTTCTGCCACGCTGCCATAGGACACAAAGTCCACAATCATCTGATCACCGTCCTGGCGCAGACCAAGCCCTGATTCCTGAAGCCGGGCTTCAGGGTTCTCACCCGCAGGTAACGGCAACTGCAGGAATGTGGACTTCTCATCACCATCAATCGTCGTGCCCGAGGCCTTGATTACAATATCCTCGCCCGCGGGAACCGTCTCGATGTATTCCATAATCTCGGTCCCGGGCCGGTTCTCGACCGGGGGATAGACCATGTCCCACCAGAACCCCGGCCGGAACAGGGTGAAGGTTATCAACAGCAAGCCCAGTGTTTCCCACCAGCGAGTGTGGGTGAACCAGAAACCCTGTGTCGCGGCGGAGAAAACCAGCATGGCCGTGACGGCACTGGCTATAGTGACCAGAAGATCAAACCATCCGGTCAGCCCGATGAGCAGCAACTGAGTGTTGAAGATGAACATGAACGGGAGGATCGCGGTCCGGATATCATAGGTAAAGCCCTGAACACCCGTTCGTATGGGATCCGCTCCGGATATCGCAGCGGCAGCGTAAGCCGCCAACCCCACTGGCGGCGTATCGTCCGCCAGTATCCCGAAGTAGAACACAAACAGATGCACGGCAATGAGCGGAACGATCAGTCCGCTCTGGGCACCCAGCGTTACGATGACCGGAGCCATCAGGGTCGATACCACAATGTAATTGGCGGTGGTCGGCAACCCCATGCCCAGGATAAGACTGATCACGGCGGTGAAAATCAGCATCAGCATCAGATTGCCGCCCGAGATAAACTCGACAAACTGAGCCATAACCAGGCCAACGCCGGTGAGTGTGACCGTTCCAACAACGATACCGGCTGTTGCCGTCGCCACACCAATGCCAATCATGTTTCGGGCGCCGGTTGCCAGTGAACGCACCACATCCACACCGCCCTGCTTGAACGCCGCCGGGAGCTTTCCCTTTTTGCGAAACAGATTCTTGAGCGGGACCTGGGTAACCACAATAAAGACCATCAGCATGGTCGCCCAGAACGCCGAAAGCTGGGGTGAGAAACGCTCCACCGTGAGGCACCAGATGAGGACCACCACTGGCAATAGGTAGTACAGACCGGTTTTTACGGTGCGTCCCAGTGGCGGCAGCTTGTCCATCGCATCGGCCGGATCATCTTCCTCCAAGTCCGGGAACTGCGCTGCGTACCCAACCAGTCCGATGTAGATGGCGAGCAGCGCGGGCCCCAGAACCCACGCAGCCGCGTCGCCAAATACCGCTTTCGTCCAGCCAATGCCGTAATACACAGCCAGGGTCAGCACTGACAGACCCAGAAGCATAAAGACCCAGGTCAGCATGCGCTGGGCAAGCGTCCGCTTGTTCGGCTGCTCGAGGCCCTGCATGTTCAGTTTGCAGGCCTCAAGGTGAACAATATAGATCAGGGCTATGTAGGAAATCATTGCGGGGAGAATCGCGTGTTTCATCACCTCCAGATAGGAGATACCCACATATTCCACCATCAGAAAAGCTGCCGCCCCCATCACTGGCGGTGTCAGCTGGCCATTGGTGGACGCCGCCACCTCTACCGCACCGGCTTTTGTGGCAGGAAATCCCACCCGCTTCATCAGCGGAATGGTAAACGTGCCGGTGGTCACCACGTTGGCAATGGAAGAGCCGGAGATGATCCCACTCAGGCCACTGGACACCACCGCCGCTTTGGCCGGACCACCCTTCATATGGCCCAGGGAGGCATAGGCAACCTTGATGAAATAGTTACCTGCTCCGGCTCTCTCCAGCAAGGCACCAAAAAGCACAAACAAGAACACGAAGCTCGTTGAGACACCCAGTGCAACACCGAATACGCCTTCGGTACCCAACCACTGATGCGAGGCAAGTTTTTGCAGGCTAGCGCCACCATGAGAAATGACATCCGGCATGTAGGGGCCAGCGAGCGAATAGAAAATGAACACGGCAGCCACAATCGTGAGTGGCAGGCCGAGGGCACGGCGGGTCGCTTCAAGTAGAAGCACCAGGCCGAGCATTGCGATGATTAGATCCTGCAGAATTGGCGCACCCGGCCGAGTCGACAGCTCCTCATAGAATATGTATAGGTACGCTGACGAGAACGCGGCCAGGAGAGCAAGAATCCAGTCGTAAAAGGGCACTGCATTGGAGGTGTCATGCCGCCCTTTGATCATGGGGAAGGCGGCAAACGCCAGGAAAGACGCAAATGCCAGGTGGATCGAACGTGCCTCTGTTGAGTTAAACACCCCTATTTCAAAAATGTAGGGTAGTGGCGAAGCAATCCACAATTGAAACAGGGACCAGACCACGGGAATGATAAACAAAAGCACCGCGGCATATCCGGTGCCGGCACGTCCGCCGGTTTCTGTCTTCAGGAACTGATCAACGGCTGATGTCTCAACGGAGTCCCCGGAGTTAGGATCTTTGCCGGTCATAGGTATGTCCTGTGAAGGAGGGAAAGGAAACAGCAATCGGGGTGGCACAGGCCACACCCGATTACCCGGTCAGTCGTTATTTGATCAGACCCGCTTCCTTGTAGTACTTCAGGGCGCCCGGATGCAGAGGCGCACTCAGGGCATCCGATACCATTTCTTCCTTCTCCAGGTTCGCAAACGCCGGGTGCAGACGCTTGAAGCTGTCAAAGTTTTCGAACACTGCCTTGACCACTTCGTAAACCACCTTTTCGGACACATCGGTAGAGGACACGAAGGTCGCCGCTACACCGAAGGTGGCCACATCCTCGTCGCTTCCGCGGTACATACCACCGGGAATAATGGCTTTACGATAGTACGGGTTCTCGTCGATCAGTTTTTTGGTGGCGGCATTATCCACTTCTACGATGACGCTGTCGCAGGAAGTGGTCGCTTCCTTGATAGAGCCGGAGGGATGCCCAACCGTGTAGAAGAAGGCATCGATGTTGCCATCACACAGCGCCTGGGACTGTTCCGCCGCTTTCAGCTCAGCAGCCAGTGAGAACTTGTCCAGGGTCCAGCCCATTTCGTCCATCAGCACTTCAGCCGTGGCACGCTGGCCAGAACCCGGGTTACCGACAGAAACGCGCTTGCCTTCCAGATCTTCAAAGGTTTTGATGCCGGAGCCCTTACTGGCAACGACTGTGAACGGTTCCGGATGCAAGGAGAACACCGCACGCAGCTCCTTGTTGGCGCCGTCGTCTTTAAACTGGCTGGTGCCATTGTAGCCATGGTACTGCCAATCGGACTGGGCAACCGCCAGATCCAGCTCGCCCTGGCGAATGGCATTCAGGTTGTAGACAGAACCGCCGGTGCTTTCGACGGAGCACCGAATGCCATGCTCCTTGCGATCCATGTTCACCAGGCGACAGATGGCGCCGCCGGCCGGGTAATAAACCCCGGTTACACCGCCGGTACCGATGGTCACGAACTGTTGCTCCTGGGCGCTCACTGGTGCCGAGGCCACACCCAGGCCTACGGCGGCAGCAACGGCAAATGCAGAGGCTTTGAGTTTCAGTGTCATGTGAGTTCTTCCTTTTTCTGGTCGTTATAATCAATTGCCCGCTATATGATGCGGACAGACAACACGGTCGTCTTAGAACATAGACCACTTGAGAGCATAAATAAAGTATGGATTAGCTCGCTAACCGGTTGAGCGAACAACAAAAAAAGCCCGCATTGCGGGCTTTTTACGCACTGCTGCGAATGTTATTTCGCAGCACGGGCCTTGGCAAGCATCTGGTCCGGCCTTAACAGGAACCGGGCCAGAGCGGGAAGCAGCCAGATAGCGCCAACCATATTCCACAGGAACATGAAGAACAGCAGGAAGCCCATGTCTGCCTGGAACTTGATCGGCGAGAAGATCCAGGTCACAACACCGAGACCCAGGGTTACGCCGGTAAACATGACAGCCTTACCGGTTGAACGCAGAGTCTCAAAATAGGCCTCCTGCAGGGTCTTGCCCTCCAGCAGATACTTCTCCAGCTTGCTGTAGATATAGATACCGTAGTCAACACCAATACCGACCCCCAGGGCAATAACTGGCAGGGTCGCCACCTTGATACCAATACCGGACACAGCCATGATCGCTTCACAAAGAATCGACGTCAGGCCCAGCGGTACCACAATACACAGTACGGCCCGCACGGAGCGGAAGGTGATCAGGCACAACAAACTCACCACGCCATAGACCATCAACAGCATCATGTCCTTGGCGCTGGAGATCACCTCATTGGTAGCTGCCTCAACCCCTGCGTTACCAGCTGCCAGCAGAAAGGTGTGATCCTCAGAGTTATTGTTGACCGCAAACGCCTCAACACGGTCGACAACAGTCTGCAGAGTTTCCGCCTTATGGTCTTCCAGGAACACCAGCACCGGCGTCAGACTACAATCGGTATTGATCAGTCCCGAGGGCGCGCTCCGTATGGAGGCATTGATAATGGTCTGGTTCCGGGAGATCTCATACCACTTCCAGTTGCCTTCGTTCAGCGCCTTGGTGACGATCTTCGAGACATCTGCCAGAGACGCGGAAGACTGAACGCCCGGTGTATTCTCAAGTTCCCATTGCAGCGCATCCATGGCGCGCAGCACCTCATATTGCGTGCACTGCTCAACCGGAGTTTCAACCATCACTACCAGAACATCGGCACTGGTTGAATAATTGTCAATTATGAAGGCGTTATCGGTGTTGTACCTTGAGTCAGCACGCAACTCCGGCGCGCCGCGATCAAGGTCACCCACTTTCAGGTTCTGTTTGTAATAAAGACCCAAGCCAAGGCCAATTACCGCAATCAGAAGAGAAATCGGCGCAACTCCGGGATGGGCGAAGTACGACATAACCCGCCACTTCCGGTCCTGCTTTTCACCATGGTTTTGAACATGGCGAATACCGCCCTTCGAGATTCCGATGTAAGACATGATCAGGACATGGAGCACCAGGTTGGTGATGATCACAAAGGCGACACCAATACCTGCCGCGACTGCCAGATCCCGGATCACGTCAATTTCGATGAAGATCAGCGTCAGGAAGCCGAAGGCATCTGATATCAGCGCCAGCATGCCCGGAATGTAGAGCGCCCGGAACGCCAGGCGAGCAGCGGTAACCGCATCAAAGCCCTTGGCGGCCTCGACGGCAATGGCGTTAACAATCTGGACACCATGGCTGATACCAATGGCAAACACCAGAAACGGCACCAGAACGGAATAGGGGTCCAGACCATAGCCCAGCAACCTCAAAGTACCCAGTTGCAGGAAAACTGCGATGATCGAGGTAAAGACAGGTACCAGAGTTCCGGTAATGGAACGGGAATACCAGAACAACAACAAGGTAGTCAGAATGATGGTGATGCCAGCAAACCAGGCGATTGAACCAATCCCCTCAATCAGATCACCGACCTTTTTGGCGAAGCCGACAATGTGAATCTCGACGTTCGGATTCTCGGCCTCGTATTTCTCGCGGATCTTCTCTTCCAACTGGCGGGAAAACTCGCCGTAATCAAGGGGCTCGCCCGTTTCCGGATTCTTTTCGTAGAGGGGTGCATAAACAATCGTGGACTTGAAATTGTCCGCCACCAGACGACCGACCTCATTCGATCGCAGAACGTTCTGCCGGAGCTGTTCGAGGCTGGCATCCGAGCCATCGTATGTGTCCGGTATTACCGTGCCGCCCTGGAAGCCCTGCTCTGTCACCTCCACCCACCGCACGTTCGATGTCCAGAGGGTTTGCAGGCCAGACCGATCCACACCATTCAGATAGAAAACCTCATCGGTAATCTGCTTGAGGGTTTCCATGTATTCCTTGGTGAAGATATCCCCCTCTTCAACCTCGACTGCGATTCGCACAAAGTTGCCGAGGTTCTGGAGATCATCCCGGTTCTCCAGCATGTTCACGATATACGGATGCTGAAGCGGGATCATCCGCTCAAAACTGGCATCAGGCTGAATCTTGGTGGCGTTGTAGCCAAGAAACAGAGTCAGCAGAAAAAAGGCGACCAGAATGATGGCGCGGTTGTTAAAAATCATCCGCTCCAGGAAAGGTTCCGCCTTGGGCGTCGTCAGGTAGTGCTCGCCCTTGTCATGCTTCGGATTGGACATTCAAAAGCCCCTCTATTTTCCGTTCGGTTGTTGCCACATCAGGGCGTTATTGAAGGTTCTTTCCGCGGGCGTCTGTTATCGTCGCACCGCCTTCACCTACGATCAGAAGCCCGGTACCCGAGACCGGAACCACGCTCATGACACCTTCCCGGTCGCTGCGGAAGTATTCACGAAATGACTCGGCGCCATTGCTGCTCGTCAACACAACACCACCATTACCAACAAGGATGATGCGGCCATCGTCAACTACGGTCCCGTCGTTGAGGGTGGCATCCGCGGTGCTTGGAACAACGCGCCAGGTCTTGCCAAGATCGCTTGAAAACAACATGTTGCCACGAAGACCGAAGGCCAGGATCTCGTTCACCTGGCCGGTGCCAATGACACCGAACAAAGAACCTTCGTAAGGGCTTTCACGACGCTCCCAGGTCTGTCCACCATCCACTGAAACATGAATCTGGCCTGACTCACCGACCACAACCAAAGCCCCACCAGTAATCTGAGTCACGCCGTTGAGGTGAAAGTTGGTGGCATTGTCGATGCGTGGAGCCCAGTCCTGCCAGCTTTCTCCGCCGTCGGTGGTGCGCAGTATCATGCCGTAGGCACCCACCACAAAACCATGGTTGTCGTTCTCGAACCAGACATCAAGCAACGGATTCACCGGCCCGATGTCGAGGTCTGACTGCATGTTCTCCATGGTAAAAAGAATGTCATCCAGCGCCCACTCAAGGTCGCCTTTCTCGGCCTCGGGGGCGGCTTCAATACGCTCCTCCATAGCAGCGGCCTGGTCTTCCTTGGTCTGGATAGCAATCTCAAGGGCTTGAACACCGGTTAACTGAAGTTTCCAGGTTTCACCGGCATCCTCAGAGTGCAGAATTACGCCACTGTGGCCCACGGCCCAACCTTGTGTGTCTGATCCAAAGTCCACACCGGTGAGGGTCACGGACACCGGCACGTCGCTCTGGGTCCAGCTCTGCCCCTCATCATCGGAGTAGATGATATGGCCCCGCTCCCCTACTGCCACGATGCGGTCACCGGCTTTTGTGACATCATTGAGCAGTCTCTCGGGAGCCAGATCAGTGGGCCGGGCCGGGGTTTCGATGACATCTGCAAGCGCAAACGCCGCCGGCGCTGACCACACCATGGAAAGCCCTAGGCAAACCGCCCCCAACGTCTTGCACATCAACCTTTTAGCCATTCAGTTGCCTATTCATGTTGTTTTGAACTTTGTGTCTCTGGCCGGTCTTGCCGGCAATAACGATGAACATACCGGCAGCCTTCCAGTTGCCGGTATGTTGAGTCACCACTTCCTGTGGGCGGGGACGCATCCCTTGGCCACTAACCCCTAGCGAACACTCCTGCGGCGCAGAGACGCCGGTGAGAAATAGCGTGTGTTCGGAACCTCATTGGAAAATACCCGGGTATTGGGTTCTTCGGTGTCCAGGCCAAGCACATGATAACGACGTGCCTGAAGGTCATGATAGACGTCCAGCACGGTCCACACACCCGGAAGCTCATAATAATTTTTCGGGAGGCCCATGGTTACGCGCCAGAGCTCGCCCCGACCGTCATACTGATCCAGCAAAACCGTGTTCCAGCTGTCTTCGTCGATATAGAAGCGGCGCTTACCGTAGATATGACGCTCGCCCTCTTTCAGCCTGGCTTCAACGACGTGGACCCGATGCAGTTCCCAGCGAGTGAGGTCCGGGTTCAGGTGTGAAATCCCCAGAATTTCAGAGTAAGGCGTGCCCTTCTCTCCAATCCGGTAGTTGTTATAGGGAATGTAGATTTCCCGCATCCCTTCGTAGTTCCAATTATATCGGTCCAGGGCACCGTTAAAGATATCTGTGTCATCCGCGGTACGTAGGTTGTCCGAGGCTGCAATTGGCGAATCGTAGCCCAGGTTTGGCGCCCTGCGTACACGACGCTGGCCCGCGTTGTAGCCCCAGCCATTGCGCGGATTGATGATCTGGTTCAGGGTCTCATGAATGAGAATGGCACCGCCGGCAAGCCGGGGGGGGGACTGGGTAAACGACAGGTAATAGAAGATGACGTTGTCCAGCTCTTCTTCACTACCTTCCGGATTGTAGAAATTGAAGAATGCCTCCTGCTGGGAGGTTACGAGTGAATAATCGCCATCAGTCTGGACAGCAACCTCACTGGATCGGCGGGTAACCGAAACGCCGCGCCAGCGGGTCAGATGGTTCCAGATTGCCTGCCAGGCTTTTTCCTCATTGTTGCCATGAAGGATGGGGAACGGGTAGCCCCCGAACGCGCCATCAAGGCCTTCACCCTTGCCCACGATTTCAGCGTTCACCGCGTTCTCGCGGGTGTTCTCGGCCACCCAGTCAGGAACGGCATGGGTCCGACGTGACTGGTATACCGGTACACGGAAGGTAGTCGGATAGGTTTCCAGCATGGCCTTCACACCGTCCGTCAGGTACTCCTCATACTGATCCATGTTGGCAGGCGTGATGGTAAACAGGACTTCATCGTCCGGAAACGGGTTGATGTGATGCTGACCGCTGCCTTCATAACCGGCAGGAGGCTCTGTCAGACCGCCGGTCCAGGGTGGAACGGTACCGGCGCTGTTACCAGCCTTGGGTGAGCCAAAGGGGGTCAGGTCCTGGCCAAGACGGGCCGCTTCACTGGGGGATACAGCTGCCAATGCAGTTGATGATGCCACGGAGAGAGCCAGCAGACCGCCGAGAATCGCATTTTTATTGTGTGTCATTGTGAAACCTTAAGTGCGTCTGGAAGCCTCTGTAGAGGCTTTTTATTGTCGTCTGCGGGGAATACAGACCTTCAACCAGATTAACGGATCACGCCTTGAAGTCTATCGACCGAAAGTGCGATTTTGTATCCTGCTGTGACATAGCTCCCGGTCACAGCAGGATACCTCAACCACCTCCAGATTCAGCCGGCAAGGCTCTTGTGCACCACCTCATAGACATCCCGGGACAAGCCTTCCTTGTCGCGGATGCGTTCCAGCGCGGATTTCATCTGACCGCTGTAAGCCGGCGCAAATTTCTGCCATCGGGTCAGCGGCGTCACCAGGCGCGCAGCGATCTGCGGATTGCTGTCATCCAGCCGGCAAACCTGATCCGCGAGGAAGTCATAGCCGGAACCATCCGGATTGTGGAAAGCCGCCAGGTTCTGCCCGGCAAATGCACCTACCACTGAGCGAATCTTGTTCGGATTCTTCCAGTCAAAGGCCGGATGCTCCAGCAACTTCCTGATATCCGGCAGCTGCCCCGCCCGGTCGCTGGCCGCCTGAACGGAGAACCATTGCTCAACAACCTGCGGATCGTCCCGAAAGCTGTTGTAGAACTCGTCCAGAGCCTGACGCCGATCATCCTCGTAATCGGAATTGACCAGCGCCCGCAGGGCACCCATACGGTCTGTCATATTGTCGGCGTCGTTCATCTGGCTCACCGCCATAGTGCGGCCTTTCTCATCATTGATCATGAGTAACCAGGCGAGTGCGGTATTACGCAGGCTGCGCCGGGCAATGGCCTCCGGAGTCACCTCATAGGCACCGGTTTCGAGATTACGCTGGTAACACGCCAGTAGCTCGTCCCTCAGGGCGTGGGCCAGGCATTTGAGCACTGCTTCACGGGCCTGGTGAATCGCGGGAACATCAGCATTTTCCGCCAACTCGATCAGGTACGCCTCTGACGGCAGCTGAAGCATTTTTGCCACCAATGCCTGATCAAGGTCCGTATCGGAAACCAGGCTCCGGTAAGCCTCTATCAGCCTTGGCTCCACTTCCGCGTCATCCGCGGCACCCACCAGGGACTGAATCACATCCACAGCCAGTCTCTGGCCGGCATCCCAACGGTTGAATCCATCGGGATCGTGACTCATCAGGAACAGCAGCTGCTCGCGTGTCCACGGATAGCGAACCCGGACCGGTGCCGAGAAGTGCCGCAGCAGGGAGGGGACCGGCTTTGCATCAAGACCATGAAACTCAAATGTGTGAGAAGCATCGGTAAGCTCAAGCACGCGCTCAATGGGCGATTCAGATGCATCCGCCTCCAGCTGCAACGCCAGTGGTTGGCCATCCTGCCCCAGAAGTCCCAAAGCAAAAGGAATGTGCTGGGGCTTTTTATTGGTCTGGCCCGGTGTATCCGGAATGCTCTGCTCAATCGTCAGTCGGTAAACGCCCTGGCCAGCGTCGAATTCATCGGAAACAGTCAGTACCGGCGTCCCCGCCTGCTCGTACCACAGCCGGAACTGGCTCAGATCACGACCCGAAGCATCCTCCATGGCTCTCACGAAATCGTCGGTCGTGACCGCCTGGCCGTCATGGCGCTCAAAGTACAGATCACTGCCCTTTCGGAACATATCCGGCCCCAGCAGGGTGTGGATCATGCGCACCACCTCTTCCCCCTTCTCGTAAATAGTCAGGGTATAGAAGTTGGTAATTTCCATATAGGAAGCTGGCCGAACCGGGTGCGCCATCGGGCCGCTGTCTTCAGCAAACTGGGCCGTACGGAGCAGCGTGACATCTTCAATCCGCTTGACGGTGGGCGAGCCCATATCCGCTGAGAACTGGGCATCCCGGAAGACGGTAAAGCCTTCTTTCAGGCTCAGCTGGAACCAGTCACGGCAGGTAACCCGGTTGCCGGACCAGTTGTGGAAGTATTCGTGGGCGACGATGGCTTCAATGCGCTGAAATGCCAGATCCGTTGCCGTTTCCTGGCTGGCCAGCACGCAGGAGGAGTTGAAGATGTTGAGGCCCTTGTTTTCCATGGCGCCCATGTTGAAGTCGTCCACCGCCACGATCATGAAAATATCCAGATCGTATTCCCGGCCGTAGACCTCTTCATCCCAGCGCATGGACCGCTTCAGGGAGTCCATGGCGTGGTCACATTTCTCGGCGTTCCGGGGCTCCACATACATGCGCAGATCAATGTCACGACCGGAGCAGGTGGTAAAGCTGTCGCGCTTTTCCACAAGATCCCCGGCTACCAGGGCAAAGAGATAGCAGGGTTTGGGGAACGGATCTTCCCAGGTCACGAAGTGGCGGCCGTTTTCCAGCTCGCCCTTCTCGACGTCGTTACCATTGGACAACAGGATCGGATACGCCTCCTTGTTGGCCTCAATGCGGGTACGGAAACGTGCCATAACGTCGGGACGATCCGGGAAGAAGGTAATACAGCGGAACCCCTCGGCTTCACACTGAGTACAGAACATGCCCGAGGATTTGTAGAGACCTTCAAGCCGGGTGTTATTCTGGGGTTCGATCCAGGTCACGACGGTCAGACGGAACTGGTCCGGCACCGAGCGAATGACCAGCTGATCACCCCGGTCCTCATAATCGCTCGCCGCCAGTTTGGCGCCATCCAGGGCAACGGACTCCAGCTTCAGGCTGTCACCGTCAAGCTCCAGGGGGGCGGATACATCGGCGGATTCGGGATTCCGACGAAGTTCAAGTGTGCTGTGTACCCTGGCACCATCCTCAAAAAGCTCGAAGGTCAGTTCCACGGTATCGACCAGATACGCCGGCACCTTGTAATCGCTCAGGTAAATGGTTTGTGGCTGGCTGGTACGCATTGGTTTTCTCCAGAATTCGCTGCCTGCATTGGCCGAAAATCAGGGGCCATTGGCATGAACAAAATGGCCGGGGGGGAGTTATTCAGCTCTCCACGACCCGGAAACGGACTTCATAACCGGTGAACTTCCTGATGTTGATTACACCGGTATCAAGAATAAGGTACTGACCCTTGATGCCTTCAAGAACGCCTTCAACTTCCGGCGTTTTGTCGAGGTTATGGGCTTTGATCTTCTCTGGCCAGACCTCAACGGGGTAGCTGAGGGCGAGCCCCTGCTCATCCACCTCACGGATAGACTCCTGGCCGTGGGCTTCTCTCAGTACTTCAAGATCGCCGGCAATCAGCCCCAGAATTCTCCGGCGCTCGTCCCCCAGGGACAGCGTCGGTACGTCGCCTTTGAGCATCGCTCGCCAGTTGGTTCGGTCAGCAACGTGGGCCTTGCAGGCAACTTCCACCAACCCCGCGATGTATCGGGTCGCAACCCTCACCATGGGAATCGCATCTACCGCGCCCTGATCAATCCAGCGGGTGGGCACCTGGGAGGCCCGGGTGATGCCCACCTTGAGGCCAGACGAGTTCGCGAGGTAAACCACGTGCTCCACCATACAGTGGGTCTCGCCCCACTCCGGCTCACGACAGGTGCCCAGATGATAATGGCACTTTTCCGGACTCATGATGCAACTGTCGCAGGCGGCAAGCTTGCGAAAACAGGGATAGCAGAACCCCTGGCTAAAACTCTTTTTGGTGGTACGGTCGCAGTGGATACAACGGATGATGCCGTTGAAATCAAACCGCAAAGGTTTGCCAATCAGCTCGTTCAGGGGAATACGGGTATCGCCGACGGCAATGGTGTAGGCCACCGGCTCTCCCGCCTCTGCCGGCATCTTACGAAGCCGGCCGGTTACATCTATGGGTTCGCTCAAGACTTGACCTCAACAAACTGATCCGGGTCTACGTCGCCATTACCCTGATTACGCTGTACGGAAGGATCACAGGCGGTTCCCGCCTTACTGCCTCTGTCGAGGTAACCGACACGCTCCTTTTCGGGAATATTGTGCAGGTTTTCGTAATAGATGACTGCCTCCAGGCTGATTTCCCGCTGCTCAGGAGTCAGCTTGCGGCCGTCAGGCCATTTACCGAGCTCAATGGACTGCCGGAGACTCCGGTATACACTAGGATCCAGCCGGTCAATCAATTCTTCGTATGTCATCCCGCTCTCCTGAAAAAACGTTCGTAAAAAAGTGGCGGAATCGTTTGACAGAACCAAACGATAATGATTATCATTACTTCACCAAATGACGACGGTCGTATCATTTGGTCTCTCTCATCAGGAGCTTACAGCTCTTTTCATGCCCCGCCTCTGGCGGGGCTTTTTTATGCTCCGCGCCTCATCCTTACGGGCAAAATCACCGCAAGGGCCAATCCCGCGACAAATCCCCCCAGATGGGCTTCATTTGCCATACGACCGAGTCCGAGCATTTCAGGAAGCGCGGTAAAACCGATTACCATCCACACCACGGCGAAGGTTACCAATGCCGGCGGAAACTGGAACCGTGGCGCAGACCGCTGGCTCAGCCAGCAGTAACCCAGAATCCCGTAGACAACACCAGACAGCCCGCCAAAAAGAGGCCCGGAAACAAAGTACTGCAACCCGTTGGAGACCACGCTGGTTACCAGGAACAGGGTAATCAGCCGCCCCCGCCCGTCAAACCATTCAATCTGACTGCCAAGAAACCAGAGCATCACCGAGTTGAAAATTATATGGGTCCAACTGAAGTGCAGAAAATCCGGAGTCAGCAGACGCCACACCTGGCCGCTGGCGAGAGTCGCTGACAAGGCTTCAATACGACCGGCCATGGTGCTCCAGTCATAATCACGCGGATCAATCATCATCAGCGTGGCGGCCAGTTCATTCTGACCCATGGCCGTGAACCAGACCATAATCACTGCAAAGCCGATGATGCCCAGAACCAATGGCGCATGGCGAGGCGAAGGTTGCCACCGCCCACCAACAAAAACCGGCGACCGGCTCTGGCGATCTACCGCATCTCTGAGTTGCGGTTCCGCCATGAAGCGATCAAGAGCTGCAAGCACCGGCTCAGCGTGGGCCGGATCTTCCAGCCAGATCACCTGAAAACCACCCTCCTCGGTAATCCGATGAGCAACACCCTGCCCGTTCAGCCAGCGGCTGAAGCCGGCCAGATTCACTGTGGTATCCACCTGTTTGACTCGGTACACCGTTTACTCCGCCTCCGGGATTAGTTGGGCCCTGCTATACGGGCTAGCGTGCGACACTGTCTTCACTGGTGGGATAATCCGGCTGCTCAGGCCGTTCCACCTCTACCCAGACAAACTTGTCCCGGGAAAGTGCCCGCTCTCCGTCCATCCGGTAGGCCACCAACCGGCCGTACTTCACGGCGCTGAAATCAATACAGGCCACATTGGACTTGAGCGGCGCCGGCTCACCCTCCATCCAGTAATGCCCGACGAAGACCGGCGGTGCATCCAGGGGATAGCTGATCAACTGCTTTCGCTCGTTCTCTGTTAACACACGGCGCGCCACTTCCGGCGGCAGTGGGTCCGGTTGGAACACCACATCTGCATAAGTGTGGGGATCATCCGCCCAGAACTTGGTGCGGAAAAACTCGCGGACATAGCCGTCCTTTCCGGTAATTGACATGCCCTCGGGCAACCGGAGATCGGTGCCACGGAGAAGGGTATCCATCACCTGCCCGGCGAAAGATTCAATGGCCGCAGAGGCGTGCAGAAAATCCTCATCAATACAGGCACCACCCTGCACCCGCTTGAATTTTTCGATCAGGTCGCCGTCCCAACAGGCGTGAACCGCCCGAAAACTCTCATCCTCAATGAACAGGGGAATGGTGTAAAACCATTCAAGAAACTCGTTCCACTCGTGCGGGTAAGCTTCAAACTGATCAAGAGTCTCCTTGATCAGGCGGTCATGACGGGCGTTATGTTCCCGCAACCACTTCCTGTTACTGCCCGGCCGGGCACGGGTGCAGTAGCCCAGAGCATTGTACTCGTGGTTGCCCATGACAATCCGGGCCGAGCCGTGTTCTACCATGTCTCTGACAAGGTGCAGCGCTTCCCGGATACGGGGCCCCCGATCAATGATATCGCCAATAAAAATGGCCTGCCGGCGCGGGTGCTGGTAAACGCCGTTGACCTTGCGATAGCCCATCTGGTCCAGAAGCCTGGCGAGCGTGTTCGCACAGCCGTGAATATCGCCAATGATGTCATAACCGCGATTTGCGGTTTGTCTGTTTCCAGCCATGTTCAACTCGCTGATATTTCGCTAGCCCAGCCAAGCTTGTCACGGCAGGTGGCGTAGAAATTGTGATCGGTGGGATGGATCAGCCGGATCTTGAACGGCTTTTTGGTGATGCGGATGATGTCGCCCGGCGCACAGGCAATGTTCATCTGCCCATCAAAACTGATTTGCGGGTAGGTTTCGTTGGTCTCTCCGATCACCAGTTTGATCTCACTCTTGCCGTCGACCACAATCGGCCGGCTGCTCAGAGTGTGGGGGAACATCGGCACCAGAACAATGGCATCCAGTTTCGGATGCATGATCGGCCCGCCCGCCGACAGCGAGTAGGCGGTCGATCCCGTGGGCGTGGAGACAATCAGGCCGTCCGAGCGCTGGCTGTAGACAAAGTGGCCATCAATAAACAGATCAAAGCCGATCATCCGGGTGGATTTTCCCGGGTGAAGAACGACATCATTCAGCGCAGTACCAAAGCCGAGGGGTTGACCGTTTCGCTCGACATTGCCATCCAGAAGAAAACGGGTTTCCTCCATGTATTCGCCCTGCAGCACTTTGCCCAGGCGCTCTTCCAGATCAGCCGGTGAAATATCGGTCAGAAAACCCAGCCGGCCACGATTTACCCCAAGCAGTGGAATCTTGGACTTAGCCAGTTCCCGTGCGGCACCCAGCAGGCTGCCGTCACCGCCCACCACGATCACCAGATCACAGATTTCGCCCAGCAGTTTTTTGCTCGCCACCTGCAAGCCGTGACCGGGCAGCATACTGGCCGTGTCTTCCTCGAGAATAACGTGGTAGTGATTGGCGATCAGATACTGTTTGAGCTGGCGCAGTGATTCAACCACTTTAACGCTGCCCATCCGGCCAATCACACCAATGTTCCTGAACTGATCCATGAAGTTTCCTGTGGTCTCGGGATGCGGCGGGGCCGAACGAATCCGTTACCCCCGTGACAATCTGGCGTACAGTTTAACGAAAGTCACCCCGATACTGAAAAAACTTCCCGTACTCAGGCCTGGTGTTTCTCGCAGCGGTCATCAGTCCCCGGGCGGAACTCCGCCGGCTGGCTTACCCGAAGGATGGGCTCTTCACAGAGTTTGCCACCTTTTCCCTTGTGTTTGCAGACCGGGTTTTCGTAATGCTCCAGCCATTCCCGGTAGGCCGGCTCATTCATGCCACAGCGGTCAGTCGCGTAGGCGGTGGGATTGTTGAAGTAGGTTTCGATGTCGCCGTAGGGCAGCGTTACATGCCCTACGCCGGGATGATAGGCCACCAGAAACACGGACTGGCGTTTGAGGTGGTCGAGGATGGAGTTTTCAGCCGGCTCACGATGTCGAAGCTCGTGATTCTCCTGTTCAAGAGCAACGATCTTTTCGTCCCGCAGCTCCAGCTCCCGCTGCCGGCGCTCAAGCTGCTCCCGCAGCAGCACCAACTCTGCATCTGCATTGGCATCGTCCCGCTGCTTGTCCTCACCGCCCGAGGCCATCTGCTCCTGCATGGTCAGGTATTGCTCATTACGTTCCGACAGACGCTTCTTGAGCTGCTCATTGCTAAGGCGCTGGCGCTCATATTTCTGCTCAAGAGTTGCCATTTCACTGCGCAGGCCCTGCATTTCCAGCCGATGCTCCCGCTGAATATCTGACAGGGAATCCCGGTGGACGCTTTGCAGTGTCTTGATCCGCAGGCGCTGCTCCCGAATGAGTTGCGCCAGGCGGGAGCGATTCACTGCAGAGGATGCCTCTTCCGTATCGCCAGAATCCTCAGACTCCGCATTCAGAACCGGAATATTCTCCTCCTGAACCGGTTCAATCTTGCGGAGTTTGAGGTTATTGGCCTCGACCGCCTTACGGATCGCCTGGAAGTGGTTGTTCCCCGGCGTCATGTCCGGGTCCCACAGATCTTCCTTGTATTGGGGATCGGGGCATTGGCTGCGGCAAACAAGGCGGATAGCGCCACCACCCATGTCCGGCCCCTTGGCACCACGCCCCGCCAACTCCTCAATGGGCACGTTCCAGTGGCTGTCTGCCCGGCCTTCTTCATCAAACCAGATGCGGAAGAAAACCAGAGCCTGCACGAGAAGATCACCGGTCAGCTCGACCAGAACGGCCCTGACTTCGGTTTCGGCGAGATCGGACAGGCCCACATAGCCGTCCAGAAAGGCGCCGAATTCGCTGGCACGCATCTCCCGCGCCACCTGGCCCCCCTCCATGAAAAATACCGCCGAATATCCGTCGGTTGCCTGGTCGGCAGACACCATTGCTGACTCCCACGATTCAAAGATTCGACTGACTCAAACCCAATAGTCTAGCCAGACAATCCTTGCTGCACAGGGAAAAACTGCAACATTTTGTGATCGTGCCCGGGCTTATAGCTCCGCAGCCAGACGACTTCCCTGATCAATGGCCCGCTTGGCATCCAGCTCTGCCGCGACATCCGAGCCACCAATCAGATGAACCGGCAGGCCGGCCGCCTCCAGGTCCGCCTGCAGTTCGCGCAACGGCTCCTGCCCTGCACACACGATAATGGTATCCACGGGCAACACCCTGTCCTCACCCTGCTCGGCCCCCTTCGGAGTAACCGTGATATGAAGCCCTTCGTCATCAATCTTGCGGTAGGTTACCCCGGGGACCATCTGGACCTCACGATTCTTCAAAGAGGTACGGTGAATCCAGCCCGTAGTCTTGCCGAGATTTTTACCTACCTTGGAGGCCTTACGCTGGAGCAGGTAAACCTTCCTGGCAGGTTCGGGAACCTCTGGTGTAACACCCTGGATGCCGCCGCGATGCTCAACGCTCAGATCGACTCCCCATTCACGCATGAAATGCTCGGTGTCCAGCGCCGCAGAGGTCCCCTTGTGAACGATAAACTCGGAGACATCGAAGCCGATTCCGCCGGCGCCGATAACCGCCACCTTCTGGCCAACCGGTTTGCGCTCAAGAAGAGCATCCAGATAGCCAATCACCTTCGGGTGATCAATTCCTTCGATATCCGGAGTCCGCGGCTTGACGCCAGTAGCCAGAATCACCTCGTCAAAGCCGCCCGCCTTGAGATCGTCGGCACTGACCCGGGTGTTCAACCGCACCTCCACCCGATGCTTGTCCAGCATGACCCGGAAGTAGCGAAGGGTTTCAAAAAACTCTTCCTTGCCCGGAATCAGCTTGGCAACGTTAAACTGGCCTCCGATTTCACTGCCGGAATCAAACAGGGTTACCTTGTGGCCACGTTCCGCAGCCACAGTGGCAAAGGCCAGGCCAGCAGGCCCGGCACCAACCACTGCAATGGATTTTGGCGCAGCTGTTTTAACGTATGTCAGTTCGGTCTCGTGGCAGGCCCGGGGATTGACCAGGCACGAGGTCAGCTTGCCGCTGAAAGTGTGGTCAAGACAGGCCTGGTTGCAGCCAATACAGGTGTTGATCTCATCGGCGCGATCTTCCGCAGCTTTCAGGACCAAATCCGCATCGGCAAGGAACGGGCGAGCCATGGACACCATATCGGCGTCGCCTTCAGCCAGAATCTTCTCGGCCACGTCCGGCATGTTGATCCGGTTTGTGGTTACCAGCGGAATGCTCACTTCGCCTTTCAGGCGCGCCGTCACCTTGGTAAAGGCACCTCGGGGAACCGACGTAGCAATCGTGGGCACCCGGGCCTCGTGCCAGCCGATACCGGTATTGATGATGGTGGCGCCAGCCTTCTCGATTTCCTTGGCCAGTTGAACAACCTCTTCCCAGGTGCTGCCGTCTTCAATCAGATCCAGCATGGAGAGGCGGTAAATCAGGATAAAGTTCTCGCCCACCCGCTCGCGCACCCGGCGCACGATTTCGATGGGCAGGCGGATACGATTCTCGTAGCTGCCACCCCAACGATCGGTCCGGTGGTTGGTATGGGAGACGATGAACTGGTTAATGAAATAACCTTCCGAACCCATGACCTCAACGCCGTCGTATCCGGCTCTCTGGGCCAGGGCGGCACAGTCGGCATAGGCCTGAATCTGCTTTTCAATGCCTGCCTCATCCAACTCCTTCGGCTTGAACGGGTTAATCGGTGCCTGAATGGCGGAAGGCGCGACCAGTTCCGGGGAATAGGCGTAGCGGCCGGCATGAAGAATCTGCATACAGATCTTGCCGTCGGCACCATGCACCGCATCGGTAATGATCCTGTGCTTGTCGGATTCCTCCTCGGTGGTCATCTTGGCCGCATGCTGGAATACCCCGCCTTCAACATTGGGCGCGATACCGCCGGTGACAATCAGGCCGGCACCACCACGGGCGCGCTCCCCATAGAAAGCCGCCAGGCGTTCGAATCCGTTTCTGGCCTCCTCAAGCCCTGTATGCATGGAACCCATCAGCGTACGGTTACGCAGCTTGGTAAACCCAAGGTCCAGCGGCTCAAGCAGGTTGGGGTATTTGGCAACGCCCGGAGTCGTGCTTGTGGTCATATTCTGTCTCCTCATCGTGATCATCGGCGGGCTTGCAGAGCCCTGCTCATTATTGAGACCTAAATTACCGGTGTGCCTTGCTATCAACAATATCCCGGAATAACATTTTGTTATCTTTGGATAACATGTCCGACAAAGGCTTTAATGAACTCAAAATCGACAGACGCCCGGCAAACCCGTAATGCCCTCGGAGACATCAGTGTTCTCTACGTTTCCGTACTGATGCGGGCTGCCGCAGCGGAGGGGGCAGATACCACGGAACTGGCATCCCGCTTCCAGCTTGACCGGCAGACACTGACCTCATCCGCCGCACGCATCAGCATCCCTCGCTTCATGCGCCTTGGGCACGCAGCAATCAGTGAAACCGGCAATCCGGCTCTGGGGTTACGTATGGGTGCGCTGTCACGACCTGTCGATGCTGGCATCGCCGGGCTTGCCGGGGAAACTGCCTGCACCGCTGGCGCCGCCATCAGCACGCTGATCCGTTACGCCCTGCTGACCAGCAGGAACAGCCGCGGAAGTCCGACCATCAAACCGGACACTCGACAGGTGCAGTTTTACTCGATTCGCCCCTACAACGGCTTCAACTATTTTGTGGTGGATTCGGTGCTGGCAGCCTGGACTCAGTTCCTCCGCAACGTAACCGGCCGGTATGAGGTTCTGGAAAAGGTCACCATCGAATACCCGGCCATCGGCCTGGATGAGTTGTTCGAAAGCTGGTTTCGCTGCCCGGTACACTTCGGAGCACCAACAAACAGCCTCACTGTCCGCCGGGATGTCTGGGAAAGCCCGAGCCTGCAAGCGCAGCCGGCAATGCACGAAAAACTGTCTGGAATTTGCGAGCGGGAGATGCAGCAGATCCGGCGTGGCTGGACAACCGGAGACCGGGTAAAGAACCTTCTTACCCCTCTGTTCCGGGGAGAAACGCCCAACCTGGGGACCATTGCCATGAAACTTGGCATTGCGCCGTGGACACTGCAAAGGCAACTTGCCGCAGAGGGAACGGGATTCAGGGAGCTGGTGGATGAGACACGAAAACAGCTAGCCCGGGACTACATCCGGGAGACCGGCACATCAATGTCAGAGATT
This sequence comes from Marinobacter guineae, assembly GCF_002744735.1. GTDB lineage: Bacteria > Pseudomonadota > Gammaproteobacteria > Pseudomonadales > Oleiphilaceae > Marinobacter > Marinobacter guineae. The sequence goes on from NZ_KZ319341.1 coordinate 190,959, forward strand.
GCCTGGCTTTTGGGATTCGCCAACCCGGCGGCATTTCACAAGGCCTATCGGCGTTGGTTCGGCCTGAGCCCCGGGGAGCACCGAAAACAGATCAGCAGCTACTAGAGTTCAGTGGCATCGTCCCAGCCGGCATCGTCTTCATATTCCTCGAACTGGCTTTCAATCAATTCTTCTTCATAATCCCGCATGGTTATTATCCTGTGTTCTGAATCAGAAAACAGACTAGAGCGGATGTATGACAGGAAAATGACACGCTAGCAGGTTAAACGAAAAACAGGAGGGGAAAAATGGCGGAGCGGACGGGACTCGAACCCGCGACCCCCGGCGTGACAGGCCGGTATTCTAACCAGCTGAACTACCGCTCCGCGTTAGTCATCACGTCTTGCCTGTTCAAGGCAGTGCAATCAAGGGTGTGACTGCTCGGTGACAACGAGGGCGCATTATAAAGAGGCGCCCCGTTATGTCAACGCTTTTTCTGAAAAAAGTTCAGAAGCCGCGCGCCGTTACATGGCATCAATCATGGCATCCTTGCCCTGTGCGGTTTTGCGATACTCGATGGGGGTCATACTCGACCAGCGCTTGAAAGCCCGATAGAAAGTGCTCGGCTCCGAGAAGCCGGTGAGATACACGATTTCATCGATGGATTCGTCAGTGGTTGCCAGCAGTTGACGCGCCAGCCGGTAACGGAAATCAGCCAACACCTGGTTAAAACTGGTTTCGGCTTCTGTCAGGCGGGTACGAAGGGTTCGCGGCTTGATGCCTAAACGCTCGGCCACCGCATCCAGAGTTACCACGCCGCTGTCCAGAAGCTCAGCCACAATCCGTTCCACCTGCCCGACAATATCTTTCTTTTCAAGCCGGGCCACCTGCTCGCTGGCAAATCGCTCATGGAGGTCCAGAAGCTCAGGTTCGGCATGAGGCGACGCATGGGACAACAAGGTAGCAGGAAAGTACAGGCGATTCTCTTCAGCACCGAAGGAGACGTCACAGCCGAGTACTTCCCTCACATGATCCTGGCCTTCGGCCCGTTCGTGCTCAAACTCGATTCGTGAGGGATGGAAACTATCATCGGTGATGGAGCGGAAAAAGGTGATCAGACCCTGCACGAAGCATTCGTTGAAATGCCGTAGCCGGCGGACATCACCAGACGCAGCGTCCAGAACCATGCAGGCGTCGTCACCTTCAATGAAGAAATCCGTATTGGCGGCATCGCTCAGCAACCGCTGATAATTCTGCGCTCGCCGCAATCCTTCCCCAAAGGTCGGGCTGCTCAGAAAAAGATATTCCAGTACCTGGCCTTTGTAGGCGGGCAACAGTTGCCCAAGGTGCAACCCGACATCCGGATCGCCGGAGACGTCTTCAACGGCCTGCCAGAAGTACATCTGGGCACTATGGGGGGTTCGAAGCTGTTCGGTATAAACGTAATTCTCATCCACACCCAGACGGCTGAAGATGGCATTGGTGTTGATTCCCTTCTTTTTCATCGCCTCAAAGATGAGGCGTAACATCACTCCCGCGTCACGAAGTTCCTGCATAAGATCCCGCTTTTTTATTGGATTACTACTACTTTGACCGGCCGGACAATTGCCGGAGCACGCCAGGTCAATGCCTGATCTGGCCGGGTTTGCCAGACTTATGGGGCCTGAAAACAGCACCCTGTTAGACAATCGTCTTATATTAGAGCATATCAGGCCACAAACACACAGTTGTACCAGTTTGTAAAAATCGGCATGACCTGCGCGACAAAACTTTCCATCACGGTAATGCCATACTGACCGTGATCGACACAGGATGTGAAGGAGAACGACCAATGCCAGAGACTCTCGTTTACCACAAATCACCACCGTCATTGCTGCCGCTTTACGGCAAGGCACTGCTGGCGAAGCAGACACAGAGTGGTGGTGACATTACTATCCCGGAATTGTCTGCCAGCCTGCTGGGCGTGAGCACCGGCGGCGATAACCTGAAACGCTACCAAAAGGTTTGCGGGTTCACTCCGCACACCCACTTACCGCTCACCTGGCCCCATGTACTGGCCTTCCCCCTGCACCTCAAACTACTGACCGAGAAGCACTTTCCCTTGCCGCTACTCGGCCTGGTGCACCTGAGAAACACCATTACCCAGCACCGGCCAATCGGCGCCGGCGAAAACCTGGATATCAGCGTACGTCTGGGAAATTCGGTAAAGAGTAGCCGTGGGGTGGAGTTCGATCTCATCACCGAGGCCCGCTCGGCAGGCAAACTGGTCTGGGAGGAAGCGAGCACGACCCTGTTCCGGCAACCACAAGATGATGAGAAATCGCCTGGCCGAAAAGCCCCGCCTGAACTGGAACGCTATCCCAACACACTGAGCCTGAAGGCGGAAGAATCCATTGGCCGGCAGTATGCCCGTGTGTCCGGAGACAGCAACCCGATTCACATGCATGCCCTGAGCGCCAAGGTCTTCGGTTTTCCCCAGGCAATCGCCCACGGCATGTGGACCAAGGCCCACGCACTGGCATTATTGGAACAACAGGAAGGTTGGCGCCCGGGCGCCCTAAGGGTCAGCTGCCAGTTCAAGAAACCACTGTTCCTGCCGGGCACAGCCCAATTGAACTGGCAAGCGGGGGGCAACGGATGGGACTACCAGGTACTGAATGCGAAAGGCGATGCGCCACATCTGAGCGGTCGCATCGACTGGCTCTGACCCCGGGGGCTTCCTCTAACTCCGAGAAGCCTCGTCTTCCGCTGCGCAGGGTGAACCCTGGGCACCGGCTACCGGAAGGGTGAAGTAAAAACAGGCGCCGCCATCTTCGGGGCGTAAGAAACCGATGTCTCCGCCCTGGGCCTGAATCAGGGAGCGGCAGGTTGAGAGGCCAATGCCCATGCCATCATCCTTGGTGGTGAAAAACGGCAGGAACAGTTTTTCCTCGGCGCCATCTGGCAAGCCAACTCCTTGGTCCCGCACCTGGATTCGCACACAGGTATCACCCTGAAGGCTGGCTGATACCTCGACCGGAGCCGTTGAATCCACGCTACTGGTCGCTTCGAGGGCATTCCGGATCAGATTCAGAGCAACCTGTTGTACCTGAACGGGGTCAGCCAGAACATCTGGCATATCCTCTGGCACCAAAACTACTATGGCACCCTTGTTATTGCGCATATCCACTTCGGCAAACTGCCGGGTGTCCTCCAGCAGCGCGGATACCGAAAGCACTTCCTTGCCAGTTGCCGGCTTCTTCATGAACCGCCGTATTCGCCGAATGATCTCGCTGGCGCGGTGGGACTGGGCTTCGATCTTGTCCAGGGTCTCCTGTAGCAGCCCCATATCCGCCGACTCTTTCGCCATCATCCGCTTGGCAACCCGGGCATAGTTGGTGATTGCCGTCAGCGGCTGATTGACCTCATGGGCAACGCCCGCAGCCATTTCACCCATGGTGGTCAGGCGCGAGGTATGGGCCAGCTGGTCGCGCTGTTCCTGAACCAGTTGCCGCGCCTCTTCCAGAGCCTTTTCATTATCCAGCTCGGCAGTGATGTCCCGAAACACCACAACGGCCCCGTGAAGCTCGTCTCCATCCAGCTTGGGGGTCGAGCGATACTCCGCCGGAAAGCCGGTTCCGTCCGCCCGAAGCATACGGATATTCCGCTGATTTTCGGCAACACCCTGCTGGCAGGTTGCTTTTACTGGCAGGCCTTCCGGGTTGTCCGCCGCGGTGGCGAAATGGGATTCGAAGAAGTTTCGGCCGATCAGCTCTTCCACCGGGCAGCCGACAATCAGCGCCGCAGCTGGGTTGGCAAACTCGATAACGCCTTGCTCATCAAGGCCGTAAATGCCCTCGCTGATGGAATTCAGAATGCGGGCCTGATCACTCTGGAGCTCCCGGTTACGGGCTTGGAGCTCTCTTTCAAGGCGGATAACCGAGGCATGGGTTTTCACCCGGGCAATCACTTCCTGGGACTGGAACGGCTTGGAAATGTAGTCAGCTCCACCGAGGGAGAAGCCTTTAACCTTGGCCTGCAGATCATCGAGAGCGGAAAGGAACACCACGGCACAATCCGTCGTTTCCGGATCGGCTTTGAGTCGTTCACAAACCTCATAGCCGTCCATCTCCGGCATCATGATGTCCAGAAGAATCACTTCAGGCTGGTGGCGGTGGGCAAGGTCGAGGGCCTTTTCGCCTTCATTGGCAATCAGCAGCCGGTAACCTTTGTCTTTCAGGGTCTCATAGAGGACTTTGAGGTTCTGTGGATTGTCATCCACAAGCAGAACCGTCACCTCCGAGTTCTCGCTGACAGATTCAGTCATATATTCAAGGCCGGTTAAAAACGTAACCGTATGATGCCGACGAGATCACCGTGCGTCGATAAGGTCCTTTACGGACAGGACCATACGAACCAGATGTGCCAGGGAATGGGTGCCCATCTTGTGCATAACACGGGAACGGTGAATCTCTACTGTGCGCTGGCTGATTTCCAACTCAATGGCAATCACCTTGTTGGCCTGGCCGGCAATCATCCGGTCCATGATCTCGTGCTCCCTGGGGGTCAGACTCTTGATACGGCGGATAATCTCCTGCTTCTCATCCAGGGATTTGCGCTGTTCCAGGTCCTGCTTCAGCGCCGCTTCGATTTTTTCCAGCAGCGCCTCTTCCCGGTAGGGTTTCTGGATAAAGTCCACAGCCCCTTCTTTCATGGCGTCAACCGCCATGGGCACATCGCCGTGCCCGGTTACGAAAATAATCGGCAGGATGGAGTGCTTTTCGTTCAGCTTCTTCTGCAGCTCCATGCCGTCCATACCGGGCATGCGGATATCCAGCACAATACAGCCCGCCATCTTGTCGGAATAATCCTTCAGGAAAGCCGTCGCACTCTCATAGGGCTTGACCGGCTTGCCGTCGGATTTCAGCAGCAGTTCCAGGGAGTCGCGGACTGCTTCATCGTCCTCTACGACGTATACGGTTTGCTGGATATCAGTCATGGGTGTGTTCTCTCCTGTCCGTTTTCTTATGATTGCCGGTCAGTGAATTGACGGGTCTTTGTGATCATCACGTGCATGTTCCTGTCGCTCGTGTTCCCGCATTTTTTCAAGTCGTTGTTGGATAATGCCAAAAACACTCTGCTTCGGGTACCTGCCTTTGTCATCAGCCTTGCCAGCGGGCCTACCCAGCAGCAGAGTAATAGCCTCTTCAACACGGCCAACCGAATACACCGCAAACCGGCCTTCGCGCACAGCCTGCACCAATTCGCTGTCGAGCATCAGATTCTGCACGTTCGTGGCTGGCACGATCACGCCCTGGGTACCTGAGAGCCCGCCTTTGAGCTGGCAGGTTGTAAAAAAGCCTTCCACTTTCTCGTTCACGCCGCCAATGGGCTGAACCTCACCAAACTGGTTTACGGATCCGGTGATCGCCAGATCCTGACGGACCGGAATGCCGGACAGGGAAGATACCAGCGCGCATAGCTCGGCAAGAGAGGCACTGTCGCCATCCACCTCGCCGTAGTTTTGCTCGAAGGTCAGACTGGCCGACAGATGCATCGGGTCGTTAACCGCAAAATGGGACGCCAGCCAGGAACTCAGGATCATCACGCCCTTGGAGTGAAGGTTGCCTCCGAGCTTCACATCGCGCTCAATATCCATCACCGCGCCATCTCCATAATAGCAGGTCGCAGTCACGCGGTTGGAAAGTCCGAATTCAAACCCGCCTGTGGACAACACTGACAACGCGTTCACCTGGCCAACGCAGGTTCCACCCGTAGTTACGAGTGTGGTGCCATCACGAATGGAATCATAGAACTGGTCGCGGATCCGGCTATCCCGATATTTGGCGCTTTCCAGGGCCCGTTCAACATGAATATCCTGGATCAGCCGTGCCCCTGCCTGCCGGGCCCAGAAATCTGATTCCCTCAAAAGATTGGCGATATCCGCCGCATGCAGAGACAAACGGTCCTGATGCTCCGCCATACGAGCACTGTGCTCAATTACCCGGGCGACCGCCTTGTTTGAGCAGTGCAGCAGTTTTTTCTCGCTCACCAGGCTGGCAATGAACTTGGCGTACAGCAACTGGCTGTCATCAGAGCGGTACATCTCGTTCTCGAAATCCGCCGTTACCCGGAACAGCTCGGCAAATTCTGAGTCGTACTCCTGCAGCAGCATCCAGGTCTCGCGATCACCAAACAGGACAATTTTAACGTCCAGCGGGACCGATTCCGGTTCAATGGAAATCGTGCCGGAAAGAGTCAACTCACGTTCCAGGGAATTAATCTGTATCGATTTCGAGCGCAGGGCTCGCTTCAGTCCATCCCACACGAATGGCTGCTCCAACACCTTGATGGCATCCATCAACAGGTAACCACCGTTGGCCCGATGCAGACTGCCCGGCCGGATCAGGGAGAAGTCCGTAAACACCGTGCCCTTGTAGGTCACGTTTTCCACATACCCGAACAGGTTATGGTAGGTGGGATTGTCCTCAACCACCATGGGAACCTCGTTGGTTTTCTGGTGCACCAGCACGTTCACCAGGTACCGGCGGGGCATCTTCTTATCGAGGGACGCGTAGGCAATCGCCGCCTGCTCCTCGTTATCGTCCAGGAAAATCTCGAGGTTCTCCACCAGATCTGCCCGGACCGCCTCAAAAAAGGCAACAACGTCGGGAAGATCCTTGTACTTCTCGATCAGTTCATCAATCTGGTGGCCGGAAATGCTCTCCAGGGTCTCCTGGTTCAGCGCCTGCTGCTTATCAGCGTATTCCTGTTCCCAGTCCGCGAGCTTACGCAGAGCCTGCCGAAGCTTTTTCTCCAGCTTGTTGATGGTGTCTTCAAACTTGTCACGCTGCTCATCGGTCAGCGCCTGGAAGGATTCCGCGGTATGAGGCTCATCTCCGTTCATGGCAACCAGCCGGTAACCGCCGGGGGTGGTCACGGTCAGGCTGACTTTTTTGCGCTTGGCCTGGGCGGCCACTTTTTCCAGCTCATCTTCCTGTTTCTTGACGTATTCATTCTTCAGCTGTTCCGAGCGCTCAAGGAAACTGTCGCTGTCGAAGGTCTGGGGAATCACCTTGACCAGGCGACTCATCAGTTTTTCCATATCCTGCTTGAGCTGGGTACCCTTGCCCGCCGGAAGCTGCAACAGCTTCGGAATACGGGGTTCCTCGAAGTTGGCTACGTAGCACCAGTCATGGCTCTGCTGATCGGTATCCAAATGATGCTCCAGGTACCGCAGCATCATGGTGCGCTTACCCAGGCCATTTCGGCCCACGGCGTACACGTTGTAACCGCCATGGGGCATGGCCAGCGCAAAACGCACAGCTTCCTGGGCACGGTTCTGGCCCACGATTTCGGCCAGAGGCTCCAGTTGCTTGGTAGTTTTGAATGGCAGATCTTTCAGAACACAGGCTTTGTAAAGCTGATGCAGGGACAGTGACTTCAAGGTTCGGTCCTGTAACGGTTGACTCATTGGCCGGTCATTGTAGATTCTGCGGTCGGCCCTGTCGCGTTCAGCGAGCAGATTTCTGGAGTTGCGCAAAATGCGCAGAAATTTGTTAGTCAGTTCACAGTTTTGCCGGCGTTCATTTTTCAGGCAGTTGTTCCGAAACTACACTTCATCTCCCGGAAACAAAAACAATGCACGCAATGGATGCCAGCGTATGACCACTGATTCCGCAGACCGCAGAATCAAGGATCGTTATCCCGCTTCCTGCCTGAAGGTTCAACTTCGGAAGCACGGCTTTTTTGGGCGTGGCAAGCCCGCCACACCCGTCACCTGCCTGGATCTAAACCGCTACGGCATGGCAATACTGTGCCCCAGACCAGTGGATCCGGGCGCCCGGCTCTTTATGGATTTTGACGGCAAATACATCAGCGAATCGCGGGTTTGCGCCCGGGTGGTGGATTGCCAGCCCTACCAGACCGGCTACCGCGTGAGCGTCCAGTTCAGCTATTGTCTGGACAAGAAGGGGTATTCACGAACTGTCGACAACGCCCTGTCCCGGATTGAGGGCTTTTACAACCGGTTTGCCAGCTGAGCCGAGCTCTCGCCCTTACACCAGCCCGGCATCCAGGCTGGCCGCCACGTACATTCCCAGCTCCCTGCACTGATCTTCGAACTCATCCCGATACTCACCCCGGCAGATCAGGGGCTCCTGGATCTGCTTCCAGCGCAGCCCCGTGGTAATGCTTTCAATGGCCCGATTGGTCCCTGTACCGTCATGTCCTGCCCGGATGTAGTAGGCAAAGGGCAGGCCCTGAGTTTTCTCCAGGCAGGGATAGTAGCTGCGATCAAAGAAGTCCTTCAGCGCACCGCTCATATACCCCAGGTTTTCGGTGGTCCCCAAAATGATGGCGTCGCAGGCAAGAACGTCCTCGGGGCCGGCATCCAATGGCGCCAGAACCTTTACCTCAACGTTTTCGATGTCTTCGTGGTGGGCACCCTGCTCTGCCGCTTCCCGCAGCTTGAGGGTATTCGGGGAAGGCGCATGAGCAACAATCAGCAATTTCTTTTTTGCGTCCATACTGCATCCCACCTGTAACTTCGGAGCAATCAACCCTGGCATTCATCAGGTAAAAATTCATTCTGCCACCAGCCTCCTCCCAAGTTCCAGCCCGACAGACTCAATACTGTACTCAAAGCCAGCTTTAACCAGACGCAACAGGCGAGCACAGTCGCTTGTTATTTAGAGCAGCACAGAAGCGACAAATGGCGATCTGTAACGGGAGTTTTTAAACGATCTGGACCGATACCTTGCAAAGGGCTCTGGTTAGTATGTCTAGACAGCGTAAGGAGGGAAAGTCGATGAGTTATCGCAATCTTGAAAAACTACATGAGTTTTACAGCCGAATGAAATATCGGAGCTGGATCAGAAGCCAGCTCCAGCAGGCTGGTGGCGAGGAATATCTCAAGCGCCTGGAGATCGACATTGGCGCTGAGCCGGGTTACTTCCGGAACGAGCTGGATAAAAAGCTGATACCTGGAAAGAAGCGCGCGAACGAGGAAAGCAATGGTACGGCAGGCTGGAATTCACCCCTGCCGTCCATTCACCTTCCCCCCGGGAAGGTTTAAAGCAACTCGCCGTTGGCTTCCGCCGGCGCCTCAGCAGCCTCTTTTTTAGAGACTGGTTTCGGCATCAGCTTGTCCCGCACTGCAGCTTCAATTTCCTTGGCAATGTCCAGATTTTCTTCCAGGAACTTGCAGGCGTTCGCCTTGCCCTGGCCAATCTTGTCGCCCTTGTAGGCGTACCAGGCGCCGGACTTGTCGACAAAGCCTTCTTTCACACCCATATCGAGCACTTCGGCCATGTGGTAGATGCCCTTGCCATACATGATCTGGAACTCGGCCTGCTTGAACGGCGGGGAGACCTTGTTCTTGACCACTTTTACCCGGGTCTCGTTACCGACTACCTCATCGCCGTCTTTCACCGAGCCAATACGGCGGATGTCCAGGCGAACAGAGGCATAGAACTTCAGGGCGTTACCGCCGGTGGTGGTTTCGGGAGAGCCGAACATGACACCGATTTTCATACGGATCTGGTTGATGAAGATCAACAGGCAGTTGGCGTGCTTGACGTTACCTGTCAGCTTACGCAACGCTTGGGACATCAGTCGTGCCTGAAGGCCCACGTGGCTATCGCCCATTTCGCCTTCGATTTCCGCTTTTGGCGTCAGGGCGGCAACGGAGTCGACGATGATCACGTCTACCGCATTGGAACGAACCAGCATATCGCAGATTTCCAGTGCCTGTTCACCGGTATCCGGCTGGGACACCAGCAGTTCGTCTACGTTGACGCCCAGCTTTTCGGCGTAGATCGGGTCCAGAGCATGCTCAGCATCCACGAAGGCGCAGGTTTTACCGGCCTTCTGGGCCTCGGCAATCACCTGCAGGGTCAATGTGGTTTTACCGGAGCTTTCTGGACCGTAGATCTCACAGATACGACCGTAAGGCAGGCCGCCAATACCCAGGGCGACATCCAGCCCGAGGGAGCCGGTGGAGACTGCAGGAATGGCTTCACGGGGCTGGTCGCCCATTTTCATCACGGCGCCTTTACCGAATTGGCGCTCGATTTGGCCCAGTGCTGCGCTCAATGCTTTCTTGCGGTTGTCTTCCATCAGTGCAAAACCCTCTGTCGCCTTGGCCACCGAAGCCGTTAAACACCCCGATAGCGGAATTGTGAACCGGGAATCTGTACAGCGTTACCAGTCAATTCCCTGTATATTTGAACAGTATTAAAACATAACCGGCAAGGGAGACCAACCCCTCTTGATGTGAAAGCCGTCAGAGTTCATCGACAAACCCGTTAACCCCCTGAAGAGCAAAGAGAACAGCCTGTCGCCTGACCTGGTCCCTATCGCCGTCAAAGCGCTTGATCACGGCTACGGTACTGGCCGGACTGCTGCCCCAGGCGAACCAGACAGTGCCAACGGGCTTTTCCTCACTACCCCCGCCGGGGCCCGCCACGCCGCTGATGGCAACGGCAATATTGGCGCCAGTGGCCGCAAGGGCGCCAGCAACCATTTCCCGCACGACCGGCTCGCTGACCGCGCCATGTTCATCCAGCGACTTCCGGGTCACTCCCAACAGGTCCTGCTTGGCTTTGTTGCTGTAAGTTACCAGGCCACCCAGCACATAACCGGACGAGCCGGCCCGGTCGGTCAGAACCTTGGCCACCCAGCCTCCGGTACAGCTTTCGGCGGTAGCAACGGTACGCCCCAATTGCAGCAGCCGTTCACCGAGGCGGTTACCCGCCTCTTCCAATTCGTGATCGCTGGCCAGCATAATGACCTCCTTCGTTTCATCAGAGCCGTTATTTTCTTACAATTCACGCCTTCACCCAAAGCAAGGCAATCCGGACCCGTCCATGTCAGCAGCTCAGACCGATCTTTCCAAGCACACACCAATGATGCAGCAATACCTGAAGATCAAGGGCCAGCACCCCAGTGAACTGGTGTTCTACCGTATGGGGGATTTCTACGAGCTCTTCTACGAAGACGCCAAGAAAGCAGCCGAGCTGATGGACATTACCCTGACCGCCCGCGGCCAGTCAGGGGGCAATCCGATCCCCATGGCGGGCATCCCCTATCACTCGTCTGAAGGCTACATTGCCCGGCTGGTCCGGGCAGGTCAATCCATCGCCATCTGTGAGCAGATCGGCGACCCGGCTACCAGCAAGGGGCCGGTTGATCGCCAGGTGGTGCGGATAGTCACACCGGGCACACTGAGTGATGATGCCTACCTGGAAGACCGCCGAGACAACCTGCTGGTGGCCATCTATAACCACCGGGAACAGTTCGGCTTTGCCTCGCTGGATATTTCCAGCGGTCGTTTTACCGTCTCGGAACTGGAAAACCTGGAAGCGCTGCAGGGCGAGCTCCAACGGCTGCGACCAGCAGAGATCCTGATCAGCGAGGATTTTCCCTATCAGGAAGTGCTGGAAGGCTTCACCGGAATCCGTCGCCAGGGCCCCTGGCTGTTTGAACCCGATACCGCCCGCCGGGTGATTACCCAGCAACTTCAGGTCCGGGACCTGACCGGCTTTGGATGCGAGGATCTCGATCTCGCCGTATGTGCCGCTGGTTGTTTGCTGCAGTACGCCAGGGAAACCCAGCGCACCGCCCTGCCCCACATTCGCAAGCTTACCCGCGAACGGCGGGATGAAGCCGTCATAATGGATGCCGCCAGTCGCCGTAACCTTGAGATCGACACCAACCTGATGGGCGGCCATCAGTACACCCTGGCCTGGGTGATGGACCGCACGGCAACCTCCATGGGTGGGCGGGAACTCCGGCGCTGGCTGAACCGGCCGCTGCGGGAGGTAGACACCGTCCGCCAGCGCCAGCAGGCAGTCTCGGCACTGCTCGATGGGTTTCATTACGAGCCGGTGCACGATTTACTGAAAAAAGTGGGCGATATCGAACGGGTACTGGCCCGGGTTGCGCTGCGCTCCGCCCGCCCGCGGGACCTGGCCCGCCTGCGAGATGCCTTTCAGGCCCTGCCGGATCTGCAGGAAACCCTGAAACCGGTGAACTCGCACCACATCGTCAAACTCGCTACCACCATCGGCGAATACCCGGAACTGGCGGATCTACTGGAACGGGCCATCATTGAAAACCCACCCGTGGTTATTCGGGAAGGCGGCGTCATCCGGGAAGGGTTCGACGAGGAACTGGACGAACTGCGCAACATCAGCGAGAACGCCGGCCAATACCTGCTGGATGTCGAAACCCGTGAACGCGAACGTACCGGAATCAGCACTCTGAAAGTGGGTTACAACCGGGTTCACGGCTATTACATTGAAATCAGCCGGGCCCAGTCCGGTCAGGCCCCGGTAGATTACATCCGCCGACAGACCCTGAAAAACGCCGAGCGTTTTATCACCCCGGAACTCAAAGAATTCGAAGATAAGGCCCTGAGCGCCAAAAGCCGTGCCCTGGCACGAGAGAAAGGGCTTTATGACAATGTTCTCGAAACAGTAGCCGGGGAGCTGGCGCCGCTGCAGGATGCCGCCCAGGCACTGGCAGAACTGGATGTACTGAGCAACTTCGCGGAGCGGGCCACTTCGTTGCGCTTCTCGGCCCCGGAATTCAGTGAATCCACCGGCTTCGATATCGAGGAAGGCCGGCATCCGGTGGTGGAGCAGTTGCTGGACGAACCCTTCGTGCCCAACGATCTGCTGATGGATGCCCAGCGGCGCATGCTGGTAATTACCGGCCCGAACATGGGCGGTAAGTCCACCTACATGCGCCAGGCCGCGCTGATTGCCCTGCTCGCCTATACCGGCAGTTTTGTACCCGCCAATCGTGCGGTGCTAGGCCCGGTGGACAGGATTTTCACCCGTATGGGGGCCTCGGACGATATCGCCGGTGGCCGATCCACCTTCATGGTGGAGATGACCGAAACCGCCAACATTCTTCACAATGCCACCGAACACAGCCTGGTGTTGATGGATGAAGTGGGTCGCGGTACCAGCACCTTCGATGGCCTGTCACTGGCCTGGGCCACTGCCGAGCACCTGGCCCGGGAAATCCGTTGCTACACCCTGTTTGCCACTCACTATTTCGAGCTCACGCAACTGGCGGATGAGCTGCAACACGCGGTGAACGTGCACCTGACAGCCACCGAGCACGACGACAGCATCGTGTTCCTGCACAACGTTCACGATGGCCCGGCCAGCCAGAGTTACGGGCTCCAGGTGGCCAAGCTTGCCGGTGTGCCCCAGGATGTAATCCGCAACGCCAAGGCCCAGCTTTCTCATCTGGAAGGCAGCGCAACACCTGTGTCACCGGCAGGCGCCTCCAGCGATAAGCAGAGTGAATCGCCCCGTGGCAAGGTTACAAAGCAGGTCAGCGACCCCGTGTACCAGGGGGATATGTTTGCGAGCATCGAGCCAAGCGCAGTGGAAGAAGCCCTCATGGCGCTGGACCTGGATGGACTGAGTCCCCGCGACGCCATCAATCAGTTGTACGAGTTGAAGGAACTGATGAGGAAATAGCGGAAAATTGATCTGTGTAATAAGGTTATAGCAGCCGAACGCTTGCGGCTGTGCGGGTCGCTCCCTACAATATCGCGCACTAAAATATAACGGTGGCGCCATACCGGCGCTCCTGATGAGACTGACCGACCACTGGACCAGGGATCTGACTATGGCGTTTATCGTTACTGATAACTGCATCAAGTGTAAATACACGGACTGCGTGGAAGTCTGCCCGGTAGACTGCTTCTACGAAGGCCCGAACTTTCTGGTAATCGACCCGGACGAATGTATCGACTGCGCCCTGTGCGAGCCTGAGTGCCCGGCCGAAGCCATCTTCTCGGAAGACGAGCTGCCTGCCGATCAGGTCCAGTTTGTGGAGCTGAATGCCGAGCTGGCCGCCAAATGGCCGAACATCACCGAGAAGAAAGACCCGCTGCCAGACGCCGAAGAGTGGGATGGCAAGCCGAACAAGCTCCAGTATCTGGAGAAGTGATTTACCGGAACTGAATGCGAAAAAGGGAAGCCTCGGCTTCCCTTTTTCTTTACATGCCCAGTGTTCAGGTACTTGCCAGTTTGGCCCCCATGGCCACAAAAAATCCGCCAGTAAGGCCATTCAGCACTCGCTTTAGCCGCGTATTCACGCCCAGGTTCCGGAAACTCACCACCATCCAGGCCAGGCCGCACTGCCAGAGCATCGCCAGCATGAAATGCACCCCTGCCAGCATCAGGGATTGCTGAAAGGCGTTACCGGCGGGGTTAACAAACTGTGGCAACAACGCCATGTAGAACAGCGCGGTTTTCGGATTCAGCACGTTGGATAACAAACCTTCCCGGAAGGAAGCCAGCATGGGGACATTCCGGCGGGCAACCGCCACGGTCCGGGCCGAAGGCTCCTCGCCCCGATTCAGAGCCTGACGCAGCGAGCCGAGACCCAACCACACCAGATAGCAGGCACCGGCCCACTTCAGCGCTGAAAATGCCCAGGCGGTTTCTACCAGCAGGAGGGAAATACCCAGGGCCGAGAGAGTCGCATGGATGAACAGGCCACTGCATATGCCAACGCTGGTCACGCAGCCATCTCTCAAGCCGCCGCGGCCGGTATTACGCATTACCAGAAGCGTATCAACACCCGGCGTAATGGTAAGCAGTGTGATGGCAATCAGATAGGCCCAGAATAGATCCGAGATCAAAACCATACCTCCCAAAACGGTCCAGGGAGGCTGGAATAATCAGGCCTCCTGCTGGAGAATCTTGTGCGCAGCGGCAGACTTGTAGAAAGGCGTGAGCCGCCGGCGAATCAGGGCTTCAACATAGCCCTCTTCCCGTAAAACGTCTATAACCGGAATTGCGTAGGCATCAACTTCCGCCATCACCACTTCCCGGGTTACGCCCATGTCCCCGAGCAGGTCGGTGATCGGGCGCTCGCCGTACTTCACGAACAAGTGGGAAACCACGGCCCTGGCACAGCCTTCAAAATACCCGGTCTTTCGGAACTGCAGCCAGAACTCATACCCGAGCACCACGAATTCCTGCAGTTCAACATCCCCCAGGCCTTCATGCAGCTCCGCAATCGTGCGATCCTCCAGCGAAACCCAGGCGGCCATCACGCTGTCCCGCAACTCATCATCAGACAGCGCCCGGTGCAGGAACTGCTCACTTCGGCTGATCAGGCCCGGCAGGCTATCGGATAGCCAGACTTTGAGCCGCCGCTCGAAGGTTTCATCCAGGCCCGGCACGGCCCTGTTGGCCATACGCTTGCCAAACTTCATCATCGAGCCAACACCCGGCACGGATTTCGTGATCAGGTTGTCCTCATACAGATAATTCACCAACCCGTGGTACACCAGATTGGATACCAATTCCTGATACACCGGATGAGCCATGATCTCACTGATCACCTGCTCCCGCTGACGCTTCAGTTCAAGCGCCTCTTCCAGGAAGCCCGTGGCCTGTTCACGGGTAATAATCTGGCCCAGGGTTGTCTTCGACTGCACCTCGGCATTGAGCACCTCAGTCGCCATTTCAGCCGCAAGCTCAGGGATCCCCGCGTCCAGCTCCATGTCCATCACAATGCGCTGGATAACCCCCATCACCTGTCCCTCCGAGGTAATTCGGCTCAGGGTTATCTCGCCGGCATAACTCCAGAGCTCATTCAGTTCCTGCTCCAGGAATTTGCGCAGCCTGGCACCCTTCAACGATGCCAGTTCATGCTTCACATGCTGTTCCAGCAGCTGATTGGCGAGATCCGCTTTGCCTTTGGTCATGGCGTCAGTTGTCCTGTGGTTGAGATGAAACACAATGACAAGAGGCTAACATGAAGTCCGGGCCGACCGGTTCGCCAAAACTACAGGGAAAGGGCTGCGGCCGGGCCAGTCATGACCAGGTGCAGATGATAAACAAGTAATTACTGGAAATCGTTGAAGCTGTGCGGTTCGGCGGCCAGGGCGAGACAAAGGCTGCCGGGTCCAACATAGATACTGCTGGTTATCCCCATCTGGGACAGCAGCAATTCCACGCCATTGCTTTCACAGGCATCCCGCAGGCGATTGAGCCCGGGAAGGTCTTCGATTTCGGTCCAGGCCAGGCCACAAGAGAGGCTTACATAGGGCGTCAAGAGGCCGGCTTCGACCCTTGCCGCGGCGTAGTTCATCACTTTTTCGACCGCCATATCGAAGCTGCGGGTCTTGGCTGCCGGCTGTCCCTCGGCGCCCTGCCCGAAAATCACCGGGGTAATGTTGAGCGCCTTGCCCAGGAAGGCCACCAGTGCCGATACGCTCTTGTCACCACGCCGCCTGGCCCGTTCACGAATGTAGTGAAGGTCCCGGGGAATCACGCAGGTATAAATCTTGTCTGTGAAGGTTTCCACCTCGTGGCGAAGAGCGTTCTTGGACATATTCTGGTTGATCAGCTTCAACGTATGCGCAGCCAATAACCCCTGGCCGGCAAAAATCTGCTTGCTGTCAATCACCCGCATGTAGAACCTGCCATCCCGCCCCGCTGCTTCGCGGGCACGTTCGTAATGGGCCAGAACGCTATTCATGGCTTCGGTGGCATTCTGAAAAATCAGGCTGCGGCTTTTGGTCACCGTCTCACAGATAGCCACATCGAACTGAGTGACGATTTTCTCGATGAACAGGTCGTGGATCTGTTCGGCCGTAAATGCCCGGGTTTCCGCCTGGTGGCCCTTCTGCAGGAGACCGCTCTGGTAGAACTCCTGGGTCCGGACCGGGTCGTGTTCGTCAATGTAGGTCTGGCCGTCGATAACGGCAGTAACAGGAAGGATGAACAAATCGTGCTTGCGGCTAAATTCGTAGGGTAGATCACACGCAGAGTCGACAATCAAACCAACACGCATGGGGGCCTCCAGCTCCGGGCCACTCCTCGGCCGGAAGCGCCCTTCATTGTCGTTGTTTTTTATGCCGCCCAGTCTTACACAACCTGACCGGAATTTCAGCAATCCCGGCTTATCCGGCAGGAGATGCCAATTCCAGTTCCTTCAGGTTGCGCTCAAGTAGTTCCCGGTTGTCCTGCTGCCAGGGATGAAAACCCTCGCGGAAGTAGGCCAGGAATTCCGGCAGGCACTTTCGCAAAACCCCCGGCTTGCCCCAAAGGAAGTTGAAACCGCCTATCCAGGTGCGCAAGCTCCAGAGTTTGCCATCAGTCTTCAGCAGACTACAGGTGTTCAGAAAGGTGTACTTGAAGAAGTTCCAGGTAACGAACAAGAAGACAACTCGTCGCAGGCGCTCGTTACCGACGCACGCCTGGTAAACATCAAAAGCGACGGATTTATGCTCGGTTTCCTCGATGGCATGCCAGCGCCACAGTTTCGCCATGGCCGGGGTCGCACCTTCCATCCATTCCGGATGGCTCAGGATGGCGTTCGCCAAAACGGCAGTGTAATGCTCCGCGCCACAGGTGCCTGCCAGTTGCCGGCTCGGCGGAAGTTTACCCACCCACGCCATATGTTTCTCAAAACGCCGGTCAATGGCATCGATATCGTAGCCCCGCGCCCTCAATGCCTCGTTGTAGTGCTTGTGCTCACGGCTGTGGAGCGCCTCCTGCCCGATAAAGCCACGAATCTCGGCCTTCAGCTTGGGATCGTCGATTTTGTCCCGGTACAGCCGCACCGCGTTGATGAACTGCTGCTCGCCATCGGGAAACTGGAGTGACAGGGCATTGAAGAAGGCCGTCCGGAAGGCATCGTTTCCGTGCCAGAGCGTTTTCAGATCTTCGCCGATATCAAAGCGAAGGTGCCTCGGCTCGACGGACACGCCCTCGGGAGTGGAGCTGATGGTCATGACTGCCTCCTTTTTTTAGTGTTGTTGTCAGTAATGAACAGCGAACAAAAAATCATCAGTCCAGGCAGTTTAAACCTGAAAACAAGAACGAAGGAAGAGAGCCGAGAGAAAAATCGGACAAATTGTCACGAAATGACATCTTGTCAAAACCGAGCGAGGGACCGGCGCCGGACACCGGGAATAAAAAAAGGAAGGCACGAGGCCTCCCAAGGACACACAAGGGGTCCGAGCCTTCCGATGCAAAGCCGGAAGGCTCGGGTTTAGTGCTCTTCTGCGGCTTGTACGCCCGGCGCAGCCGGTCAGAGAGTCAGTCCAGTTCTTTGGCCTGGTCCCTCAGCACGAACTTCTGGATCTTGCCCGTGGAAGTCTTGGGCAGCTCAGAGAAGACAATGGTTTTGGGCACCTTGAAGCGGGCCAGGTGCTCGCGGCAGAAGCTGATGATGTCTTCCTCGGTCACCTGTCCGGCTTCCGGCTTGAGGGTTACGAAAGCGCAGGGTGTTTCGCCCCACTTCTCGTCTGGCCGGGCGACCACGGCAGCTTCCAGAACGGCCGGGTGGCGGTACAGGGTATCCTCCACCTCGATGGTGGAAATGTTCTCGCCACCGGAGATGATGATGTCCTTGAGCCGGTCCTTGATCTCCATGTAGCCGTCTTCGTGCCACACCGCCAGATCACCGGTGTGGAACCAGCCACCACGGAACGCCTCTTCGGTCGCCTTCGGGTTCTTCAGGTAACCTTTCATCACGGTGTTGCCGCGCAGGAAGATTTCACCGATGGTCTTGCCGTCTTTGGGTACCGGCTCCATGCTGTTCGGGTCGCCAACCATGGTACCGGCCAGAGTATGGTAACGGACGCCCTGGCGAGCCTTTTTCCGGGCACGGTCGTGCAGGGGCAGCTTGTCCCACTCGGTTTTCCAGGCGCAGACAGTCACCGGGCCGTAGACCTCGGTCAGACCGTAAACGTGGGTCACCTGAATGCCCATCTCCTCGATGGCCCCGATCACCTGGGCGGGGGGCGCCGCGCCGGCAGTCATGGACTTCACTTCATGGTCGATGCCGGCCTTTGCGGATTCCGGCACGTTCAGCAGCGCATTAAGTACGATCGGTGCCCCACACATGTGGGTGACCTGATGATCACGAATGAGCTGCAGGATCTTCTCCGGATCAACGCGGCGGAGACACACGTGGATACCGGCCATGGCCGTGATGGTCCAGGGGAAACACCAGCCGTTGCAGTGGAACATCGGCAGGGTCCACAGATACACCGGGTGCATGTCCATCGACCAGACGGCCTGGTTGCCAATGGCGTTCAGGTAGGCGCCGCGATGGTGATAGACCACACCTTTCGGGTTGCCGGTAGTACCGGAGGTGTAGTTCAGGGAAATCGCATCCCACTCGTTCTCCGGGAAGCTCCACTGGAACGCCGGATCTCCTTCCTGCAAAAAGGCTTCGTAGTCGAGATCGCTGACCTGGACACCTTCCCCGTACTCGGGATCGTCGACATCGATCACCAGCGGCTTGGTATCCAGCCGGCTGACGGCATCCCTGATTACTTCCCCGAATTCCCGGTCCGCAATTATTACCTTGGCTTCACCGTGTTCCAGCATGAAGGCAATGGCCTCCGCGTCCAGGCGGACATTCAGGGTATTGAGCACCGCGCCGATCATGGGTACCCCGAAGTGGGATTCCACCATGGCCGGAATATTTGGCAGCATCACGGCAACGGTATCGCCGGGGCCAATACCACGGCCTTTCAGGGCAGAAGCCAGACGCCGGCAGCGATCATAGGTCTGCGCCCAGTTGTAGCGGATCGCCCCGTGAATGACCGAAGGATACTCCGGGTAAACAGTGGCGGTGCGTTCGATAAAATCGATCGGGGATTGAACGGCGTAGTTGGCATCGATGGGCGCAAGGCCCTGATCAAAAATCGAGGTCATTGTGTGGTCCTCTTAAGCGCTGTTGTTCTTATGACGTATTCAGGAATATCGCTAAACTAGCTATACTTCGGGCTGGCCAAAATAGTATTTGATAGTAGAATTACTAGAAATTACACCAACGTCTTATAGTGGTAATACTATATTCTTTAAGCCATGAACGATTCTTCCCCTCCAAGTGTATTTAGTTTGCACGACGCCGACCCGCAACCCGGATTGATCCTGAATGCAACGGGCGCCGTCCTCAGGGGGAACCGGGCGACCCGGGACCTGTGCCGGGTTGCCGGCCTGGATTCGCCCTCCCGGCTCCTGCCGATCAACGTCCATGCATTGGTGAATTCTTCCCTTAAGCAGGGCCGGGCCATTGAAAACGTGGAAGCCCGGATTCCCGGCACCATCCTGATGTGGACCTTCATACCCGACGCCGGAACAGCCCGGGTTCTGGCACGGGCAAGGGACGCCACGGAAGATGTCCTGACCCAGGAAGAGGCAACCCGTTCCAACCGCCTGTACCGGCTGATCACTGAAAACACCACCGACCTGATTTCACGCCACGCCCCGGACGGGTGCTTTATCGATGCCACCCCCGCGTCCTGGCGCCTGCTGGGTTACTGGCCCGAAGAACTGCGAGGCAAACCTCTCGAAGAGGTTTTCGTCGGCAACGATGTGGTCCAGAAACTGGCGGAAACCCGCAACCTGCTGCGGGACGACGGCTACGCCACCATGACCCTCGAAATCATCCACCGGGACGGCTCCCGACGCTGGTTCGAAATTGCCAGCCGGGCCATTCGGGAGACCTACACAGGCGCCGTGATTGAGGTGATCAGCGTATCCCGGGATATCACCGCCCGGGTGGAATCCGAAGAGAACAACCGCCGGCTCGCCGATGAACTGGCACACACCGCAAGGCTGGCAACCCTGGGGGAACTGGCCTCCAGCATTGCCCACGAGATGAACCAACCGCTGGCCACCATCGTGAACTTCGCCAGCGCCAGCCAGCGTTACCTGAATAATGCCCGAACCAACCCGGAATGCCTGGACCGCGTGGATGATGGCCTCCAGAAAATTGTCCACCACGCCAACCGCGCGTCGGAAGTCATCAAGCGGCTTCGGGCTTTCCTGCGCAAGGGCCAGAAACGCACGGCCCCCCTGGCCCTGAATGATGTCGTCACCAACGTTGCCCGCCTGTGCCAATGGGAAGCCGAGAAGAACTGCGTGCGGATCTACGAGAAACTGGCCCGCTGTGCCCCGGTGATTACCGCCGATCCGGTTTTGCTGGAACAGGTATTGATCAACCTGATCCGCAACGGTATCGAGGCCAATGTAGAAGCTCGTGGTGAGGAAAACCCGGGCGCCCCCTCGGCGATCGTGATCAGTACCTATGTGAACGAGCACAGGGAAACCCTGATTGAAGTGACTGACGAGGGGCCCGGCCTTGACGAACAGGGCATCCGTCAGATGTTCCAGCCGTTCTACACCAGCAAGCCCCAGGGGCTGGGCCTGGGGCTCTCCATGAGCCGCTCGATTATTGAAGGCTTCGGTGGTTTCCTGGATGCCCGGCCGGCGGCCACTGACGGTCTTTCCCTGATTTGTCGTTTCCCCGCCAGCCTGAGCCACAGGAACAGAACTGAAACCACGGAGAACCAGCCTGATGAGTGACCATTCTGCCCCGGAAGCCACCACCGTCTATGTGGTTGACGACGACGCCGGCATGCTGGAATCCACCCAATGGCTGCTGGAATCCGTTGGCCTGAAAGTCGAGGCTTACAGCGACGGCCGGAAATTCCTGGACGCTGTTGGCAACAAGAAAGCCGGTTGCGTGGTTCTGGATGTGCGTATGCCCGGCCTCGGGGGCCTGAATGTTCAGGAAGAACTGCAGAAACGGGGCCTTGAATTGCCCATCATCTTCGTTTCCGGCCATGCCGACGTGCCCATTGTGGTCAGGGCATTCAAATCCGGGGCGTTTGATTTTATCGAGAAACCTTTCAACGAACAGCTGCTGCTGGACAGTGTGCAACAGGCCTTGCAGGAGCGCCGGCAGTCCGGCAACCAGCTGCAGGGTGATGAAGAAACCGAAGCCCTGCTCGGCACCCTTACCCGCCGGGAGCGGGACGTTTTTCTTCCGCTGGCCAAGGGCTACACCAGCCGGGAAATCGCGGACCAGTTGGGTGTGAGCGTAAAGACCATTGACCTCTATCGGGCGCGGGTAATGAAACGCCTGGGTGCGGAACGATTACCGGACGTTACCGGCACCGCCATTGCCGCCGGTCTGGCGGACCCGCTGGACCTACGCGGCGACAGAATCTGAGCTCTACTGCCCAGCGGCCTGAATCTCGTGGGCCAGCGTCCCAAGCCTGGCCACCGCCTGTTCAATCCGTTCACTCCAGGGGTTGGCGCCGTTCAGTCTCAGGCAGTTCTCATATTTGTTGGCGGTTGAGAACATCAGCCCCGGCGCCACGTTGATGTTTTCAGCCCGGGCCCGTTGGTAAACCTCGGTCCCGGAAATGCCGTCCGGTAACTGAACCCACAGCACGAACCCGCCCTGGGGCCGGCTCACCGCTGTACCCTCCGGAAAAGACCGGGCTACCGCCGTGCGCATGCGCTCGGTTCCCTCCCGATAATGCTGACGCGCCGTACGCAGGTAGCGATCATAGCCACCCTGCTCCAGAAAGTGCGCCACCGCCATCTGCGGAATGGAAGACGTGGCAAGGTTGACGAAATACTTGTGCTGCCTGGCACTGGCCATATACCGCCCGGGAACCATCCAGCCAAGCCGCAGGCCCGGTGAGATGGTTTTCGAGAAAGAGCTGCAGTAAATCACGTTATCGGTACGGTCAAACGCCTTGGCCGGGCGCGGCCTGTCCCCGGAGTGGTGCAAGTCGCCATAAATATCGTCTTCGATCAGCGGTACTGCGGCGGCGGCCAGCATGGAAACCAGCTGCTTCTTGCGCTCGTCCGACATTCTCGCGCCCATGGGGTTACTGTGATTGGTTACCACAACGCACGCTTTCAGGGGCCACTGCTCCAGTGCCAGCTGTAACCCTTCCAGGCTCAGCCCCTCGGAGGGATGGGTGGGTATCTCGATAACTTTCAGCCCGACGACCTCAAGGGCCTGGAGAATACCGGGAAAGGATGGCGATTCAACCGCCACTATATCGCCGGGCTGGGTAACCGCCCGGAGCGCCAGAATGATGGCTTCCTGGGCGCCATTGGTGGCCAGTACATCATCCGGTGTTACCGGGACCCCCAGCGTCGCCATGCGTTGGGCGATCTGCCGACGAAAGGATTCTTTCCCGGGGAAGGCGTAATCCAGGGTTTCCAATCCCCTTCGGGCGGCCCACAGGGTACTCTGCTGAATCTGCCGGAGAGGCAGATAATCCGGATGGGGAATGGCGGTAGCCAGAGGCACCATGCGCTTCTGTTCATCGGCACACAGGTCGAGTGTCATTTCCCGGGCGCTTACCGGCACCGGCCTGCTTCGGTGGCGGTGCATCACCGGCTCCGGCGCATCGACGGCAGGCAGACGCACGAAGTAACCACTGCGCTCCCGGGCCTGGAGAAAGCCACGGGCTTCAAGGGTCTGGTGCGCCTGCAAAATGGTCGAAATACTCACGCCGAGCTGCCGGCTGAGTACCCGCACCCCGGGCAGCCGGTCGCCGTCCCGGTAAACACCTTCGTGAATCAGCGCCTGGAGCTGATCCGCCACCTGATTGTAGAGAATGCCCATCACACGTCCCTCGTCTATGGGGCCTTCGGGAGTCACGAATCTATTGCACCAGACCCGCAGCTCATCCGTGCAGTACAGATACCCCCGAATCGGACCGGCACAGATACCGCCATTGCTTCGCTGTACCGGTTCAAAAACAGATTATCTGAATCTGTTATGGCTGTCAGCACAGGTGGACAATTACAGCATCGGAAACAGAAGAAGGAGTTTCACCATGGGGATCGCCACCACACATCTGTACTCACCGGCAGCAACGTCCAAAGACCTGTTCGGACTGCAGGCCTGCGCCGCGCCTCTCTTGAAGGGAATTGACGTAACCCGGCAATGGCTTGATGACCTGGGGTTTTCGATCGATCAACGGCGTCCGGAGCATTGGGTGCTCACGCATTTGGCGCCGCTGCCGGAACTGCATTTTTACAGCGCCCTGGAACTGGAACTGTTTGCCAGGCACCGAGCTCACCACTACGCTAGACGATCGTTCAAGGAGAACAGACCATGAAACAACCCATCTACCAGGTTGACGCCTTTACCAGCAGGATCTTCGGTGGCAATCCGGCGGCGGTTATGCCGCTGGAGAGCTGGCTTCCGGATGAGACCATGCTCTCGCTTGCCCTGGAGAACAATCTTTCAGAAACCGCCTTTTTCGTGCCCCTGCCAGAAGAGGACGAGGCCGACTTCCACATTCGCTGGTTTACGCCAGGCATCGAAGTGCCATTGTGTGGCCATGCCACCCTGGCCAGCGCCTGGGTGATGTTCAACAAGCTCGGTTGGGACCAGGAGCAGATCCGTTTCCGCTCCAAAAGCGGCCCTCTCGCAGTCAAGCAAACCGACGATGGCTGGCTGGTATTGGATTTTCCGAATTTTGCTTGCGAGGAGCAGCCAACGCCGGCATTGATTCGGGAAGCGCTGAAAGGTGCACCCGAAACCGCGTTTTTTGTCCAGAATGACACCAATTACATGGTGGTTCTCGAAGACGAAGCTGCTGTGCGGGCTGCCCAGCCGGATATCCGGAAACTGAAACAGCTGGGTAATCTGGGACTGATTGTGACCGCACCGGGCGCCGAGTGTGATTTTGTCAGTCGCTACTTTGCCCCGGGGGGAGGCATTGATGAGGACCCGGTTACCGGTTCCATCCACAGCGTACTGGTGCCCTTCTGGGCCGAGAGGCTCGGAAAGAACCGGCTTGAGGCCCGGCAGATTTCAGCCCGGGGCGGTGTACTGCGCTGCGAACTGAAGGGCGACCGGGTGGACATCGCCGGCCAGGCCGCCTTCTACATGGAAGGCTCCGTCTACCTGCCCTGAGACTGGTATACTGCCCGCCGTTTTCCTTCGATTGGCGGGCAGTATGGCGGCAGGTTCAGCATCACAGTACGACGTAATCATCATCGGCGCCGGCGCAGCAGGCCTGATGTGCGCGGCAACCGCCGGATACCGGGGCCGCCGGGTGCTGGTGCTGGACCACGCCAACAAACCGGGCAAGAAAATCCTGATGTCCGGCGGCGGGCGCTGTAACTTCACCAACCTGAACAGCACACCCGCTAACTTCCTCTCGGACAATCCTCACTACTGTATTTCCGCACTGAAGCGCTACACCCCCCAGGATTTTCTGGAGCTGGTGGAACGACATGGCATCGAACACGAGGAGAAGGCGCCCGGCCAGCTGTTCTGCAAGGACAGCGCAAAGGACATCCTCAACATGCTGCTTACCGAGTGCGAATGGGCGGGCGCAGAAGTTCGCATGAAGACAACCGTCGAACGCATCAGCGAAACCGAGTCTGGTTACCGTCTGCGTAGCGGTTCAGGTGATCTAGCCTGTGAATCTCTGGTGATCGCCACCGGCGGGCTGTCGATTCCCACCATGGGTGCCACCGGCTTCGGATACGAGGTGGCAAAGCAGTTCGGACTGGAGATACTGCCCACCC
Source organism: Marinobacter guineae (assembly GCF_002744735.1). GTDB lineage: Bacteria > Pseudomonadota > Gammaproteobacteria > Pseudomonadales > Oleiphilaceae > Marinobacter > Marinobacter guineae. Next base: position 216,278 of record NZ_KZ319341.1, read on the forward strand.
GGGCGGGACTGGTTCCGTTCACCCTGCACCCGGAACTGAAGGCGCAGCTCGCGCCCCTGTCGGGTGTCAGTTGCCCGGTGGATGTGCAATGCCATGATCAGCATTTCCGGGACCCCATGCTGGTGACACACCGTGGACTCAGTGGGCCGGCCATGCTGCAGATTTCCAGTTTCTGGGAACCCGGAGACAGCCTGACCATTAACCTGCTGCCGGCCTGTAAAATCACGGAAGACCTGCTCAACCTGCGCAATACCCGCCCGCAATCGACGATTGGTCAGTATCTGGCTCAATACCTGCCTAAACGGTTTGCCCAGGCCTTTAACGAAATGCAGGGCTGGACCGGACCTTTGCAGAGCTACAAGAACAGCGATATCGAACAGGTGGCAGAAATCCTGGGCCAGTGGTCAATCAAACCTGCTGGGACCGAAGGCTATCGAACCGCTGAGGTCACCCTCGGTGGTGTAGACACCCGCCAGCTCTCCTCCAAAACCATGGCGGTTCTGGAGCGGCCCAGCCTGTATTTCATCGGCGAGGTGGTGGATGTCACCGGGCACCTCGGCGGCCACAATTTCCAGTGGGCCTGGGCGTCCGGTGTTGCAGCGGGGAACAGTGCCTGAATTTGGCCATGAAATGAATTCCGACCGAGAAAACTGCTCCAGCTCACCGCAACGCTCTGGTTAGATATAGCGACCACCAAGAAGCCTGCCAGCATTGGGCACCAGAGGTTTGAGTTTGAGCTCCTTCAGGATCTGATAGGCAGTGCAGGTTGCTGCGGACACCACCGGTAATCCCAATGAATCCTCAACCTGCTGAATCGATGCCAGCGACGGCATCTGCACACAAGCCGAAAGAACAACTGCATCGGCCTCGCTGATATCCAGGCGCTTCACAATCTCAGTCAAAGCCAACGGGTCCCGTCGGCCTACCTCCAAATTATCGGGGATTTCCAGGGCAATGCTGTCCACCACCTGAATGCCCTCCGCCTCGATGTAGTCAATGACCATTTGGGTGAGAGGTTTCATGTAGGGTGTGATGATGGCCACACGCTTGGCCCCCAGGATACCAAGGCCCTCCGTAAGGGCGCCGGCACTGCTGACGATTGGAGTTGGGTGTCCGTTTTCCACGGTGACACCGTGCAACCGGGACCGGGATTCACGGTGGTAACCCGCTCCCCGGCTCATGATGGCCACTAGGCAAGCGTAACCCATCACGTCTACGGCGGCATCGGACAGCTCAAGCGCGCAGCGATCCGACTCATCATCCATGGCCGCCAGCTCTTCCCTGGTGACCTTTTTCATTCGCATCCTGCTGGAATGAAAGGTGAAACGCTCAGGTTCCACCGCCTCACGGGCACGCAGCATGGCGGGAATTTCCGTCTCCATGGTGGTGTTGGAACTCGGTACGATCTGGCCGATACGAAAACTTCTGGTCATGATTACCTCTCCAGCGCCGGGACCGATCAAGTGTCCTGGTAGATGTCTTTGTACTGATCCCGTAGCTGCTTCTTCTGGACCTTACCCATGGTGTTGCGGGGCAAGGCTTCGACAAAGAAGACCCGCTTGGGCTGCTTGAATTTGGCCAGATGACCCGCCAACGCCTTGATGACATCGGTCTCTTCCAGCTTCTGTCCAGGCAGGAGCACCACAACCGCCGTTACGCCCTCGCCAAAATCCGGGTGCGGCACACCGATTACTGCCGATTCCATCACTTCCGGCATGGCATCGATCACCTGTTCCACTTCTTTCGGGTAAACGTTGAAACCGCCGGATATCACCAGATCCTTGTCGCGGCCGACAATCTGGACATAGCCACGTTCGTCGATCACGGCCAGGTCACCAGTCACAAAGAACCCGTCATCGAGTAACTCCGCCCTGGTCTTCTCCGGCATGCGCCAGTAACCCTTGAAAACGTTCGGGCCACGCACTTCCAGCATACCGATCTCACCCTGCGGCAGTGGTTGATGATCGCCGGTTTCCGGGTTGGTAATGCGAATTTCCACGCCTGGAAGGGGCATACCCACGGTACCGGCGATACGGTCGCCGTCATAAGGGTTGGAGGTGTTCATGTTGGTTTCGGTCATGCCATAGCGTTCAAGAATGGCATGCCCTGTCCGCTGCTCGAACTGCTGATGGGTTTCCGCTGTCAATGGTGCCGAGCCGGAGGTGAATAATCGCATATTTGCCGTCAACTCCGGCGTCAGGCGGTCATCCTGAAGAAGTCTGGTGTAGAAGGTTGGCACACCCATAAGCGCTGTACCTTCTGGCATGGCGGCAATGATCGTATCCACGTCAAATTTCGACATGAAGTACAGGCTGCCACCGGAAATCAACATCACGTTGCAGGCCACGAATAGGCCGTGAGTGTGAAAGATCGGCAGGGCGTGAATCAGTCGGTCATTTTCGGTGAAGCGCCAGGCCTCGACTAGGCTCCTGCCGTTCGAACCCAGGTTTTTGTGGGTAAGCATGGCGCCCTTGGAACGGCCGGTGGTGCCTGACGTGTAGAGAATGGCTGCCAGATCATCATCGCTACGCTGCTCAATGCCAGTGAACGCTTCCGCACTGGCCACAACGTCCATCAATGAGCCGTCCGCACTGGTGCCGAGCGTCTCGACACGGGGACACCCGGTTTCGGCAGCAATGGCCTTTGCGGCATCCAAAGCCTCCGGCTGGCATACAAACAGCGCGGGCTCGGCATCACCCAGGAAGTAGCCAATTTCATCAGCCGTATAACCGGTGTTGAGAGGCAGGTAAACGCCACCCACCCGCAGGGTCGCGAGATACAGCAGAATGGCCTCAGGGCTCTTGTCGACCTGAACTGCAACCCTGTCGCCGGGTTTGACACCAAGCTGCTTCAAGGCACCGGCAATCCGCTCGGTTATAGCCAGCGCTTCTGCGTAGGAATATCCCTTGCCTTCCGGGGTAGTGATGAAGTTCGCGGTACCACGGGCCTCCATCCTGGTGGCAAGGGTATCAAATAGGTTCTGGTTCATTTCTCAAGTTCTCCCTGGAACAGTTTCCGACCAAGCTTGCTTAGTTCACGTACGCTGGAGGAGCAGACAATCTCACCCCTGGTGGAGTATTTTTCGTTATTCCGTTCAATATTTTCCAGCACATACAGGTAGTTAACCAGCAGGCCTGCAGACTGTTTCATACCGCTTTCCGAGACATCGCCAAGCCAGTTGATCCGGTGCAGTTCGGCGCCATTTCCCAGGTGAAACCGCGCCACCGGGTTGAGTGGCAGGTTTGATCCGTTTTTTTCCTTCAACAGGTAACGGGCCGCCAGAGGACTCACCACCTCTTCCAGTCGCTCTGCCAGCTCCGGTTGGTTGTTCCACTCCGGGTCATCCAGATGGCTCAGCACCTCCTGGGCCTCTGGTGTCAGCAAGCCGGAATCCGGGTGATAGGTTTTCTCCAGCCAGTCGCGGAACATTGGCAATGGTGACAGGGTCACAAAGTTCTTCAGGTTTGGCAGTTCCTGCTTGAGTTCCTGCACCACCTGTTTGATCAGGAAATTACCGAAGGAAATACCCCGCAATCCAACCTGACAGTTGCTTATGCCATAGAAGGCTGCGGAATCTGCCAGCTCGGGGGCATCGATCTCGTAACGGTCGTGGGCGAGAATGGGCTGGATCTTGTCAGGAAGTCCCTTGGTCAGGGCCACCTCAACAAAAACCAGCGGTTCATCACCGATGGCGGGATGGAAAAAGCCAAAGCAGCGACGGTCGCGGTTATCCAGCCGGCGCCGCAAGTCGTCCCATCCCTGAATCTTATGCACTGCCTCATACCGGATGATTTTCTCCAGAATCGAGGCCGGCGTAGTCCAGTCGATTCGTCGTAGCACCAGAAAACCACGGTTGAACCAGGAGCCGAAGAGATGGATGAAGTCCGCGTTGATCGGTTCAAAATCCTTGTCGCCCTGCATCAGCGTCAGGAAGTCCTGGCGCATTTTCACCAGCTCATAGGTCGCACCCTTTGCCAGATTAAGCCGCCGGAGCAACTCCTGCCGGAGCGGCTCACTGACTTCAAACAGTTTTGCAAGGTGTTTGTTGCTACGGTCGCTCTTGTAAATTCTGTAGGCGTCGTCGATTTTTTCCGGGTCGGCGGTAAAGTTCCGGGCCAGCGTTCCGAAGAACGCCCGCTTATCATCATCGCCAAGAGACTCATAAATATCCAGCGCGCGGCTGGCCATAACAATACTGGCTGCCTCGCCATCGCTATTCAGCAGCTCCTGACAGGCTTCCTCCAGATCCGTGTGGTCGTATGGCGTCTTCCTTGAGCCGAATTTGCGCTGCAGCGCGTCGCGCTGGGTGATGCTACTGAAAAACTCTTGCAGAAAACTCATTTTCATAATGATATCCCTGGTTCTGGCATCAGGTGCCTTCGCCCATAATCAGATCCGGCAGCCACAAGGCAATTTCCGGGAAGAAACACAGCAGCAAGATGCCAAGCACCATGCAAAGTGCATAAGGCAAGCTGCCCAGGAGGATGTCCTTAAGTGCTATATCGGGGGCAATGCCCTTGATAATAAAAAGGTTCAGGCCAACGGGCGGCGTAATCAGGCCGATCTCCAGGTTGATGGTCAGAATGACCGCAAACCAGTAGGGATCAAAATTCGCCGCAAGAATGATCGGCAACAGGATCGGCGCCGCCATTACGATGACCGCAACCGGCGGAAGGAAGAAGCCGGCAACCAGCAGGAAGATGTTGATCACACCCATCAGTACCCAGCGATTCACCTCGAGGTTGGCGATAGCTTCTGCCACCGTCTGCGTGATGAACAGGGACGACAGGGCAAAGGCGAAGATTTCGGCGGTAGCAATGATCAACATGATCATCACGCTCTCGCGAAGAGCGTCGCGCATGATCTTGCCTACCGGTTTGACCTGCCACATGCGATAGACAATGACGGCAAGCCCCAGGCACAGGAAGGCGCCGACGCCAGCCGCCTCAGAAGGGGTTGCCACCCCGCCATAGAGCGCAAACAGGATACCCAAGACCACCAACAGGAACGGAACTACCCGCACCAGGGCCTTGAGGTTGCCTTCAACGTTTTCCTTGATCTGAGCCGCGGCCTCGGCCACCGGGTTCGGGCTGTTGTAGCCACCGGCAAGCTTGCAGGCAATCAGGGTCCAGACCATGAACAACCCCGCCAGCATCAGTCCCGGGACGGCACCAGCTATAAATAGGCGGCCGATGGACGTCTCGGTCGAGATGCCATAGACAATCATCGTCACCGAAGGGGGAATAAGAATGCCCAGGGTACCGCCGGCAGCGATACAGCCGGCTGCCACACCATCGGGATATCCGCGCTTGCGCATCTCGGGAATACCGAGCTTGCCGATGGCGGCACTGGTTGCCGGCGAGGAGCCGGAGAGCGCCGCAAAAATCGAACAGGCTGCAATATTGGAGATCGCAAGGCCACCCGGCAGTTTGCCCATCCAGAGGTCCAGGGAACGATACAGGTCACGTCCCGTCGGCGAGGAAGCCACCGCAGCGCCCATCAGGATGAACATGGGAATGGCAACGAAGCCGAAAGAGGCCACACTGCCGAAAAAGGTTTCGCCAAAATAGATCAGTTCACCGACGCCACGGTCCAGGATCAGAGCACCCAGTGACACGGCCCCGAGCGCAAACGCAATCGGCGTTCCGATGGCCATCAATACCAGCAAAACCACAACAACGAGAATACCGCTAGTGATCGGATCCATGATTACAGCTCCGCTCGCAGAATTTCAGCCAGGTATTGCAGAGACAGCAGAGACGCACCCAGGGCCACCGGCAGGACTGCCGGCCACAGCGGTGGATTCCAGACAGTGCCGGTGGTCCAGTCGAGCGTGTAGGCCTCATAGAAGTAATACCAGGACCCATATGCCAGAGCCAGGCAGAAGACCAGGCCCACCAGGGAGGCCGACAGACGCATCAGGCGCTTGGGCAATCCTCTCAGCGCGTCGGGTAAAACCGTCACCGCAACATGACCACCGGTTTTGAGCACATAGGGCGCACCCAACAGCATGGACGCAGTAATTGCGAAGGTCGTGAACTCAGTTTGCCAGACAGTACTCTCACCCATCGCGTAACGGACAAACACCATGTGGACAACAGAGAGAACGCCGAGGGCAAGCAAGGCTCCCGCTACAATCGCAGCGGCAACCGAGATGGCGTCCATGCAGCGGATATACCCGCCGGGTATACCTCGCTCTGAGGCTCGCCGATAACTGGAAGGTTGGGACATAGGAAAAACCCAGGGAAAGTTGTTCCAACCCTGCCCGGCGACAAGCCGGGACAGGGCGTGATGAACATAAGGTTCAATAATGGATGTGTTATTCGACCGCCAATGCGGCATCAATCAGGGCTTGCCCGTTGGGAACATTTTCCGCGAACGTTTTATAGGAACTCTTTTTGGCGATGTCGAGCCATGCCTGATAGTTTTCCGGCGTCATGTTGACAACTTCAACGCCGTTCTCAGAAAAGACGTCGATCATCTTCTGGTCGAGCCCGGCGGCCTCTTCGGCAAAATACTCTTCTGCTTTCTGGCCAGCCGCGGCCAGCGCAGCTTGTTGCTCCTCATTGAGATTGTTCCAGCTGCGCTCGGAAATCAGGACAGGCTCATACATGAACCAGAGTGCGTTCTCTCCCGGCGCCGTCAGGCAGGTGACCTGCTCATAAATGCGGTAGGATACGAAAGAACCTGAGGAGGTATTGGCACCATCAAGCACGCCTGTCTGCATCGCGGTGTAAATTTCCGACGAGGGCATGGACGCAATGGAAGCACCTGCGGTTGCCAGCATTTCGTCAAACGCTGGCCCGGCAGCGCGGAGGGTTTGCCCTTCTACTGTATCGGGTGAAGTAATACACTGTTTGTTCGAGGCAAAGCCACCCGCAAGCCACGCATCCGCCAGCACCCTGGCACCTGCGTCATCAATGACTTTCTTGATCATACCCATGAACTCGGAATCATTCAGGCGCTGGGCGCGCTCGTGGCTACGAACCAGCCCGGGCATCAACGTTGCAGAGAACTCGGGGTGGCGACCACTGGCGTAGTCCAATGGCAGAGAAATCATGTCGACTCGGCCACGAACCAGGGCACCCCACTGCTCTTTTGCCTTGAACAGGGATTGGCCCGGATAGATCTGAAGCTCCAGACCAACATCTGCGGCGGCGACTTCACGGGCCATCAGCTGAACCATTTCGTCCCTGACATCCCCTTTACCGCCCGGGAACTGGTGCGAAACTCGCAAAACGGTATCAGCCGCGGCAATACCGGAAAAAAACACAGAAAGAGAGGCCGCTATGGCCAGCTTAGCGAAGGGCATTTTCATCGTTTTGTCTCCGTAATTGTTTTTGTAATATCAATCAGAATGATCTGATGTATACATCATTAGACTTGATGTATACTCTTGTCAACAGGTATTGACTAAAGTATGACCAAATCGGTTTTCACCGCGAGCAGAGAAGAACCAATGAAACGCTCGAATACCCAGAAGCTGAAAGACGCTCTTGAAGAAGACATCATCAACGGCCGCCTGTTACCGGGTGAGAAGCTGGACCACGATGCGCTTGCCAGGCAATACGGCGTGTCCAGAACCCCTATTCGCGAGGCCGTCCAGCAGTTGGTGGTCAGCGGACTTGTGAACGTAAAGCCCAAAAAAGGCACGTTTGTCGCCAAAATGAGCCTGGATCAGCTGATTGAGATGTTTGAAGTCATGGCGGAGCTGGAGGGCATGTGCGGCCGGCTGGCAGCCAGAAGGATTCAAACCGGGGAGCTGGAGGCCCTTCGGTCAGCCCTACTTCGCTGCGAAGACCCCGAGGTAATGGCCGACCCAGACGACTATTACTACGAAAATGAAGAATTCCACAACTGCATTTACACGGCCAGCCACAACGAGTTTCTCGCAGCAGAGGCGCGGCAGCTCAAACAGCGCTTGAAACCTTATCGCCGCCTGCAACTGCAGGCTCGCAACCGGGTTGCCAACTCAAGCGAAGAGCATCGGAAAATTTTCAAGGCCATCGAGAGCGGCAGGGAACGGGACGCCGAGCAATACCTGAAGGAGCATGTACTCATCCAGGGCACCCGGTTCAGCGACTTCGTATCGCAGGTCAAAAAATTTGGCAATTCTTCCCAGGCAACCTCCTGAGAAGAGTTGCCACGACTGATTAGCGAAGAACCACCAGCGGTTTCCTGGCGGTTTTCAGCATGGTAGTGGTTGTGCTGCCCACCAGGAACTGCCGGATGCGGGAATGGCCGTAGGCACCCATTACCAGGATGTCGATATCGTGTTCGTCCTGGTAGGCATGCAACGCAGGCTCCACCTCTCCGGCCCGGATGGCCAGGGTGATCTCGGATTCCAGTCCCGCCAGCATTTTCTCGGCTTTCCTGAGCTGCTCCCAGCGGTCATTGGTGTCCGCGCCGATCATCACCAGGTGCAGAGGCATGCCCTTCAGAACCGGGCTGCCGGCCAGCAGCTCTGCCCCTTTGAACGCCGTCGCGCTGCCGTCGAAGGCGAACATGGCACTGCGGGGCTGGGTGAACTCGTCCGGTACCAGCAGAATCGGGCGGTGCATGCTGCGAATCACCGTTTCCAGCTGGCTGCCGATGTGGGTATCGCGCTCAGAGCTGCTCTCGCCATGCAGACCCATCACCAGCAGGCGGGTCTGGTTTTCCAAGGCCAGCAGGGATTCGGTCAGGTCGCCGTGGCGCTGGCGCTGTACCACCTCGGTAATGCCGGCTTCCTTGACCCGCTTTTCCGCCTCATCCAGCATGTGGTGACCGTGCTCCAGGGCCAGCTTGGCACGTTTTCGGTCAAGCTCTGCCAGATCTTCCAGCAACTGCTCACGGCTGCCAAGGCCGATGTTTCCGGCCAGGTCCGGCTCCGCCGGGTACCGCTCTTCGTCCAGCACGTGCAGCAGCATCATGGGCGTTTCCATGTGCTTGCTGGCCCAGGCGGCATAATCGCACACCGCTGGGGCCGCCTCGGAGCCATCGATACAAGCAACTACTCGTAACATCTCAACCTCGCCTTCATGATCTTTGTGATTGTTATTCTGACTGCGATCGTTGTTGGATTCCTTGGTCTGAGTCATGTCAGTGCCCCATCAGCTGGTCAACGGCGTCCGGCTTGTCGTGTACACCGAAGCGGTCAACGATTGTGGCACTGGCTTCATTCAGCCCGATAACCTCAACTTCCGACCCTTCACGGCGGAATTTGATCACCGCCTTGTCCAGAGCACCTACGGCTGTTATGTCCCAGAAGTGCGCTCGGCTCAGATCAATCACCACATTATCGACTGCTTCCTTGAAATCAAAGGATTCGGTGAATTTTTCCGAGGAACTGAAGAATACCTGCCCAACAACCCGGTAGGTGCGGGTATCCGTTGCCTCATCCAGCTCCGAGGTGACGAGCATGTAGTGTCCCACTTTGTTGGCGAAGAACAGGGCCGCCAGCAACACGCCCGCCAGCACACCGAACGCCAGGTTGTGAGTGGCCACCACCACGATAACGGTAACAACCATCACAATGTTGGTGGAGAGCGGGTGCTCCCGCAGATTCTTGATAGAGCCCCAACTGAAGGTTCCAATCGAAACCATAATCATGACCGCAACCAGGGCCGCCATGGGAATCTGAACCAGCCACTTGTCCAACACCAATACCATAACCAGCAGAAACACGCCGGCAGTCAGTGTTGACAGGCGGGTACGGCCGCCGGACTTCACGTTAATGATGGACTGCCCGATCATCGCGCAACCGGCCATTCCACCAAGCAGGCCCGAGCCGATGTTGGCAATACCCTGGCCCTTGCACTCTCGGTTACGATCGCTGGTAGTGTCAGTCAGGTCATCGACGATGGTTGCGGTCATCATCGACTCCAGCAGACCAACAAGCGCCAGCCCCACGGAGTACGGCAAAATAATCATCAGGGTTTCAAAATTCAGTGGCACATCCGGCCACAGAAAAATCGGCAGTGTATCGGGCAACTCACCCATATCGCCGACCGTACGGATGTCGAGGTTCAGGTACATGGCAACGCCGGTGAGCACAACGATGCATACCAGTGGCGAAGGCAGGATTTTGCCAATTCCGGGCAGCAGCGGGAACAGGTAGATAATGCCGAGACCCGCCGCCGTCATGGCGTACACGTGCCAGGTGACATTGGTCAGCTCCGGCAGCTGAGCCATGAAGATAAGGATCGCCAGCGCGTTCACGAACCCCGTAACAACCGAACGGGAAACAAAGCGCATCAGGCTGCCAAGCTTGAGGTAGCCGAAAACAATCTGGATCACACCCGTCAGCAACGTTGCCGCCAGGAGGTATTCAAGGCCATGATCCTTCACCAGAGTGACCATCAACAAGGCCATGGCGCCGGTAGCTGCTGAAATCATACCGGGGCGGCCGCCCACAAAGGCAATGATCACTGCAATACAGAAGGACGCGTAAAGGCCCACCTTGGGGTCGACACCGGCGATGATGGAAAAGGCGATGGCCTCCGGAATCAGGGCCAGGGCCACTACAATGCCGGCAAGTACATCGCCACGAATGTTTGAAAGCCAGTTGGCCCTTAAGGAATTCACCATAATTTGGGGTTTCCAGTTTGCTGCGAGGAAAGAAAAAGCTGAGACAAAACCGTCGATTGCACCCAACATAACAGGCGTTGGCTACAGGCATATTGCTCAGGATATTAACCAGAGGAAGAGGAATCTGAACGCTAGGGCGGAAGGATCGTCACGATTTTGGTTTGCTGCACGGTTGATGAAAATCAGGTAACTGCGAATTTTGGGTCGCGAAGCTTACCAGACCACTTGCAGGAAAGTAAGTTGGCTAGGGGTATATTCTTAGAGCCGTAACGACCGGCTGCCTCTGCTGCTATCATTAAGATATTTAATCATTAACAGGAGTCTGTACCCGCCCATGGATGATGTTGCTTCCCAGTTTCTGGCCGGAAACCAGACCACTCTGAATCTTGCCGTCGCTCTTCTGCTCGGTGCCATTATTGGCCTGGAGCGGGGATGGGATGCCCGGGAACAAAAATCCGGAGAACGGATTGCCGGCATCCGGACCTTTGCACTTGTTGGGCTGCTGGGGGGCATTTCTGCGGTACTGGCGCGGGAGATCACCGAGTGGGCGTTTCCGGTGTTGCTGGTTAGCGTGGTGGCCATGGCGATTGTGGCCTATAGCGAGCGTCTTGAGCACATCCGCAATTTCAGTATCACCGGCATGGTCGGCATGGTTCTGACCTTCTGCTTCGGTGCGGTGGCAGTTGCCGTGGACCCCGTGATGGCGACGGCTGCGGCCGTCATTACCGCCATCATTCTGGATAACAAGGAAGATATTCACGGTTGGGTCAACAAACTGAAAGAGCACGAACTGGATGCGGCGCTCAAGCTACTGCTGATTTCCGTGGTGATGCTGCCCCTGCTGCCCAATGAGAAAATGGGCCCTGGTGGCGTGCTCAATCCCAGGGAAATCTGGTGGATGGTGGTGATGATCGCCTCCATTTCCTTTGTGGGGTACTTCGCAATTCGGGTGGCTGGTACTCGCAAGGGTATCCTGTTTACCAGCCTGTTTGCCGGGCTAAGCTCATCCACCGCCCTCACCCTGCACTTTGCTCGCCAGGCCTCGAAAAATCCGCTGCTCAACGCCCAGTTTGCAACCGGCATTCTGATTGCCTGCGGCACCATGTTTCCCCGCATCCTGGTTTACTGCTTTGTCATCAACAGGGAATTGCTGCCTAGCCTGATCGGGCCAGTTGTTGTTATGACGCTTCTGCTCTACTTACCGGCTCTGTTTATCTGGCGCAGAAACAACCGGGAACTCGAGGTCAGCCAACCGACCCTGAGCCAGAACCCGCTGGATCTCACCTCAGCGCTGGTATTCGGAGTGTTGCTCACCGCCATCCTGTTGCTGGGCGAGTTCCTGGGGAACTGGCTCGGCAATGCTGGCATCTATGTCCTCGCAGCGACATCGGGAGTGGCCGATGTGGATGCCATTACCCTCTCTCTGACCCGCATGTCCAACAACAGCCTGGCCATGAATACGGCAGTGATTGGCATCGTGATCGCGGCAGCCACCAACAATCTGGTCAAATCCGCCATGGCCGGGTTCATTGGCAACCGCCAGACGGGACTGTTGGTGGGCATGCCAATGGTGCTATCACTGGCGGCGGGCCTGCTGGTTGCCTGGCTGCAATAACCGGTTAACAGGCTCTGCGAAACGTCAGGTTGTAGCGATAGGGTCCGGTCAGCGGATGCCCGCCCGCCTTCAGGGTTAACACCCCATGGTACCGAAGGCGCGCGGCTCCACCCCAGACCACAACGTCGCCATGGGTAAGCGGAACCCTGACGGGACGGTCATTGCGCTTCAGCCCGCCAAACTGGAATGCCACCGGCAACCCGATGGATACAGACACAATCGGTTGACTGAAATCCCGCTCGTCCTTGTCCTGATGCAGGCCCATTTTTGCGCCGGGTTGGTACCGGTTGATCAGGCAGGCGTCTGGCTCAAACCCTGCAAAACCCGCGGCAGTTGCGGCGTCCCTGGCAAGCTTGCAAAACGATTCAGGCATGGCCGGCCAGGGTCTGCCCGAGACCGGGTCTTCGGACTGATAGCGATAACCCCTGCTGTCCGTCACCCAGCCCAGCACGCCGCAGCAGCTCATGGCTACCGACATGGTGTGGCCGCCAGGGGTTTTCATCTGCCGGAACGGCGCCTGCACCGTTACTTGCTGAATGTCATTCAGGAGCTGCCCTGCGTCGGCCAGGGCAAACTGGCGCAACACCATCGCCCCCTCCATCAGGTTTTCCCGGGTCAGCTCCGCTGGCAATTCACCAAACAGGTCTTGTGTCATAACTTGCGACTTTTTATGGAAAAAACGGAAAAAATGGCCCTGAGGGTCTACTCTTTTACTATTGAACCCCCTTGGCGATGTCCTGTCGTCTTACGCCAATGTACACCCGCAAGGATCAACCATGCATCGAAACCGCCAGTCGGCCCAGGTTTCACTGGCCCTTCTGATTGCATCGGCCATCACCCTGGGCATGCTCGTACTGACGATCGTACTGATTGGCCAAAGCTTCAGGGGCATGGAAACCGCCAAGGTGTCCGCCGCCAGCGCAACAGCAAAACAACTGGCCATCAGCGTTGATGACCGGATTCATTCCATCACGGCGCCGCCATCAACCGCCCTGGCCGTACTCAGCCATGACTCTCTCGCAGGCGCCCAAACCCTGGCCGGTCGCCTTGAGCGACTTCCAGTGTTTGCAGACATTCTGCAAAGCAGCAACATTGTCAGCGCTGTCTACGCCGGTTACGCCAATGGCGACTTTATTCTCCTGCGCAAGGTTCGCAGTTCCGGAACCCTGCAGTTTCCGGATGCGCCCGAAGCAACCCGGTTTGTGTTGCAGACCATTACCCACGGTCCCGATGGCCCCCCGGGGGAATGGCGTTTCTACCGCGCCGATATGCAGCTGATCAAGCGCATGCCGGTGCCGGCTTACACCTACGATCCACGCACCCGACCCTGGTTCGAAACTGCGGCAAAGTCAGAAATGACGGAACTGTCTGCGCCCTACGCATTTTTCACAACAGGGGAAACAGGTATCACTCTTTCGCGCAAAGCCTCTCCGGAGACTGGCGGCGCCGGTACCATCTTTGGCATCGATGTCACCATCACCGATCTGAGCAGCCAGCTGGCGGGACTGCGCCAGACACCTCACACCCGAATTGCGATAGTTAACCGGGATCGTCAGGTACTGGCAGATTCCGGAAACCGCAACAACCCCGGACCCGCCATTGCGGGAGCACTGGATCAGGCCGGCGAAGACATTGAGGGCAGCCCCGTCAACCAGTTCACTGCCGAGGGAAGGGACTGGTATGGCATGACCGAACCCCTCGGCGCCCTGCAGGAAGAAGAACTGACTATAGCGGTAGCGATTCCGGCCGACGAACTGCTCGCCGAGGTCTGGCAGGCCCTCGCCCGACAGACCGTCATTGCCGGCCTGATTGCCCTGCTGTTACTGGTGCTCGGCTGGTTCCTGGGCCGCCAGGTCGGCCGTCCGCTGGAGCACCTGACCGATCAGGTCAGCCGGCTGTCGCGGTTCCGGTTTGATACCCCAGTCAGATCCGATTCCCATATCCGAGAAGCTCGCCAGCTAGGCGTAGCGCTGGATGATATGGCCAAAACCATCCGCAGCTTCCAGAACATTGCCACCGTGCTGAACCGGGGCCAGGACCTGAACAACCTGCTGCGGGACATTCTGGAACAGATTGTTCACATTCTTGGCCAGGAGCGGGGCGGCATCTACCTGTTCAGCCGCCAGCAGGAGCAACTTAACCTGGCGGTGGATCAGTGCCTGGAGCTACCGGAAATCATCAGCGGACTTCCGGCAGACAGCAACGATAACGAGATCATCCGGCTGCTGCAGAACCACATCTCCGGCCACCCGGTGTTTGCCATTCTCCGCAACCGAAACAAACAGCTGATTGGCGTTCTGGCGATTGAAATGGAACGGGGCGACAACACCCACCTGAGCGACGATCTGATTGTCTTTGTGGATGAAATCGCAGGTTCAGCGGCCGTTGCCATCGAAACCCGGGAACTGATTGAAAGCCAGCAGGCCCTGCTCGACGGCATCATCCGGCTGGTGGCCAACGCCATCGACGCAAAATCCCCCTACACCGGTGGCCACTGCGAGCGGGTGCCAAAGCTTGCCCAGATGCTGGTTAATGAAGCCATCGCCAGTGACGACCCGTTTTTTGGTCCCTTCAGCATGAGCGAAGAGCAGCTCCAAGAATTCCATCTGGCAGCCTGGCTGCACGATTGCGGCAAAATCACCAGCCCGGAGTATGTGGTCGACAAGTCGGTAAAGCTGGAAACCATTCACAACCGGATTCATGAAATTCGTACCCGGTTTGAAGTGCTGCACCGGGATGCCGAGATTCGCTACCTGAATCGGGTGCTGCAGGGTGAGGACGAAGCAGTCGCAGACCGGGAGCGCCAGCAAACCCGGTCTCGCCTGGAGGAAGAATTCAAGTTTATCGCTCATGCCAATCAGGGAAGCGAATTCATGCATGAGGAGGATATCGAGCGGATTCGCACCATAGGCCAGCAAACCTGGTTACGCCATTTCAGCGACCGCCTCGGCCTGTCTCCCGACGAAAAACAGGCACTCCAGGATGTTCCGGAGCCGGCACTGCCGGCAACCGAACAACTGCTGGCAGACAAACCCGAGCAATTGCGATTCTGGGGCGAACACGTTCCCCCGGTCCGCAAAGACGACCCACGCAACCGCTGGGGCTTCGACATGGAACTGCCGGAATACCTCTACAATCGGGGCGAACTTCACAATCTCACCGTCGCCAAAGGCACTCTGACCGAGGAAGAACGCTTCAAGATCAACGAACACATCGTGCAGACCATCTGCATGCTCGACGCCCTGCCCCTGCCGGACAGGCTGGCCAATGTGCCAAGACTGGCAGGTTCGCATCACGAACGGATGGACGGCACAGGCTACCCCGGTGGCCTGACCGCCGCCGACCTTGGCATTCCCGAGCGGATCATGGCGGTTGCTGATGTGTTCGAGGCACTGACGGCCGTGGACCGGCCCTACAAGGCGGGCAAAACCCTCACCGAATCCCTTGAAATCATGGACAGGATGGCCGATGAGGGCCACATCGACCGGGCGGTATTTGAGCTGTTTGTCCGCTCAGGCACTTACCAACGCTATGCCGAAGCCCACTTGCATCCCGGGCAGATCGATTACGTCGATGAAAGCCTGTTCATGAAGCCGGACTAAAAAACACGTATATTCTATAGGCTGATTCATCCCTGGTAAGGACAATTTAATGCTGTTTGCAATCATCGTTGGCGGTCTGATCGGTTACGCCTTTGGCAAATTCCCGGGTTTCCTGGTCGGCGCGGCAATCGGCGCCTTTCTTTTCAATCGGCTCAAGCGCCGTCTGCTGGGCAAGCTCCAGAACATACAGATGGGCTTTGTTGAGTCCGTTTTTGCTGTCATGGGCGCGCTCTGCAAGGCTGACGGCGTTATATCCCGGGATGAAATCCAGATGGCGGAAACCATGTTTGTGCGCTTCCGCCTGAATGAAGAGCAGAGAGCCAGGGCCAAATCCGCCTTCAACCGCGGCAAGGAACCGGATTTTGACCTGGACGCAGAGCTGAACCGTTTCCTCCAGGCCAGTGGCCGGCAGCCTGCATTTCTGCAGATGTTTCTTCAGGTGCAGGTCTCAGCCGTGGCGGCGGATGGAGTTGTTCACCCGGCCGAACATGAAATGCTGGTAAAAATCGCCCGCGGTCTGGGTCTGCCCGAGAGCCAGGTGGATCAGTTGGAAGCCATGCTACGGGGCGCCCATACCAATCGGGCCGGGGCTGGCCAGCCATCTTCTGCCGATCAGATCAGTGATGCCTACAAGGTTCTGGGGGTTTCATCTTCAGCCAGCGATGCGGAGCTCAAGAAGGCCTATCGCAAGCTGATGAGCGAAAACCACCCGGATAAACTGGCGGGGCGGGGCTTGCCCGAAAGCATGCGGGAAATGGCGGAAGAGCGCACCCGGGAGATCAGTCACGCCTACGATGTGATCAAGGAAGCCCGGAAAACGTCGGCGTAATGCCCTGGGCTTTTCACCGGACGCGGCTCAGAACCAGCGCGGGACCCGAACCCGGTAACGCTCGTAGTCCTCTCCAAATTTGACCGCCAGCGCCTTTTCTTCCTCACGGGCCTGGCGGGTGATTACCAGCACACCGGCCACCAGGCAGACCAGCGAGAACACGCTGGGCAGAGCCAGGACAAATCCCAGCTGGCCCGCCATCACTGTCAGGAACAACGGGTTCCGTGAGCGGGCAAAGGGCCCGTCTGTCAGCAGCTTTCGCTGGTCCTTCCGTGGGTCAATACCGGAGCGCCAGTCCTCGTGCATGTATGCCTGCAGGTAGTTCACCACAGTGAACGATGCCAATAGCAATAGCATTCCGGCCAACAGCACCGGCCAATGGTAGAGCCAGCCAAAAACGCCGAGCCAGCCGTCGATATCCGCGAAAATCCGCGCTACGCAAACACCCAGAATCAGTGCCCGGAACACATTAAAAATATGCCGGTGCCACCAGGGCGCACTTCCCCGCTCTCCATAATTAATGTGGGAAAAGCGCATACGCCGGAACAGGCCCAGGCCCCGGCTGGCAAACTGCAAGCCGATCATCAGGAAGAAGATGCCGAGAAAGTGACGTACGAGAGGTTCTGTAAATTCCATCAGGATCGCAAACAACGGGTTGAGCCTGTCAGCTTATTACCTGATAACGTTTATGAAAAGCACTCTGGCCACGGCTTTGCACGATTACAGTCCTAAAGCTACCCAAAATGACATATCGTCACGTTTTTGAATGCAGTAGAGTAAAAGGCCCATTTCCCAGGAGAGCCCAGCCATGCCCGCTTCTGAGACAATCAGGTCTTGCCATGTTTTCAGCAACGACGCCATGGGCGAGGAGGATGCCACAGCGCTGGCCAACCGGATTCGCTCCCGAGACATCTCGATCACGGAACTGACCAGGGCTGCGATTGCCCGCGCCCGTGCGGCGGAACCGCTGATTAATGGCGTCGTCTCGGAAAACTATGAAGCAGCCATAAAGGCAGCCTCACGCTTGGATGCATCAGAAGAATCGATCACCCTACCCCTGTTCCGGGGCGTTCCCACCTTTTTCAAGGACAACACCGACGTGGCTGGCCTGGCCACCCGGCATGGCTCTCTTGCCGTTCCCGAAAACAGAGCGGGGAAAACCAGCCAGTTTGCCCGGCAGATGCTGGCCCAGGGGTTTCTTTGTCTGGGCAAAAGCACGCTCCCGGAATTCGGTTTTAACGCCAGCACCGAGCCTGCCCACGACGTGCCCACCCGCAACCCATGGAATCTGGCCTACTCATCCGGCGCCTCTTCCGGCGGCTCAGCGGCCCTTGTGGCGGCCGGCGTAGTACCCATCGCCCACGCTAATGATGGCGGCGGATCAACCCGGATTCCGGCGGCCTGTTGCGGGCTTGTGGGGCTGAAACCAACCCGGGGCCGCCTGGTGGATAACGAGGCCGCTGCATCACTGCCGGTAAACATCATCACCGATGGCGTAGTCAGCCGCTCCGTGCGGGACACGGCCAATTTCCTGGATCAGGCCGAGGCCTTCTACCGAAACCCGAAACTGCCAGCGGTCGGCAGGATTGAGGGGCCCTCGGGCAGACCACTGAAGATTGGTCTGGTACTGGATTCCATCAACGGCCACAAAACTGACGACATAACCAGACAGACAGTTGAGGAGACAGCGCGGAAACTGGAAAAGCTGGGACACCAGATTGAGCCGGTCCCCGTTCCAGTGCATAGCTTATTCCCGGACGACTTCGCCCTGTACTGGGCGCTGCTGGCCTTCGGCGTGAGAGCCAAGGGCAAAAAACTGATTCATCCGGCGTTCGATAAACAAAAAACCGACGCCCTGACCAACGGCCTCGACAAGATGGCCCGGCGGCAGTTCTGGCGTCTACCCACCGCACTCTGGCGACTGAAACGCTCCTGGCATGACTACGCACATGCCATGGCTGGCTTCGATGCCGTGCTCACTCCGGTGCTGGGCCACACAACGCCGCCACTCGGCCACCTCAGCCCCGAGGTACCTTTTGACATCCTGTTCGACCGCCTGCGAAAGTATGTCAGTTTCACGCCTCTGGCCAATGCCACGGGTGCCCCGGCGATCTCGATACCCATGGCGCGCACGCCGGATCGACTGCCGGTATCTGTCCAGTTCATGGGCCGCCACGGTGGCGAGCGCACCCTCCTGGACATTGCCTTTACGCTGGAGGCTGAGAATCCCTGGCCGCTGCTCAGTGATCTGATTTGTCAGGATCAAGACAGTGGCTCAGCGCTGCGTGCCGATTCGCTGACCGGGATTGGCTGAATTGGACACACGTATCGACAGCTGCCCTATTTTATAGCAAGCTCAGATATTATCTGTTCTCTGCAACGAACCAAGACCCAACGCCGTTCGTACTGCAAAAGAAAAGGACATCATATTGAGCCCGGCCATGCGTGACAGCGAAGTCCTCGTGACCCACCACAAGGCCTTGATGGAGCTGACTCACAACAACGGTTTCATCGAAATGCCCCGGCCCCGGAAACTGGCGGCCCTTGCTGAACTGTGCACCCAGCGGCTCGGCATCAAGCGGGCTAGTGTCTGGCTGTTTCCACCGGAGCGTGACCGCATCAGTTGCGAGTGGCTGCACGATGAGGAGCAACCCGGCCGCAACAGCTGCGTACCGCAACAGGATTCCGGCTACAACCTCTTCCGGTCCGACCACCCCGAATACTTCCAGGCCATTACAGCGGCACGAGTTATTGCGGTGGACGATGCCCAGAACGATCCCCGAACCCGATCTTTCGACCGCGACTATCTGTCGGTCCAGAATATTCACGCCATGCTCGATGCCCCCATCTTCGATGGTGAGCAGCTCAGCGGAGTGGTCTGCCTGGAATCCCATGAACGCCGGGAGTGGTCCGTCCCGGATATCTCCCTGGCTGTAGCCATTGCTGACACCATCAGCCTGATGAACACCCACGAAGCCTGGCTGAGATCCAAACGGGCGCTGGACTACGTCAAGCGTTACGATTCCCTGACCGGCCTCGCCAATATCGATTCCCTCCGCGACCGACTCGGCCATCTGGTGCGCAAGATCAAACGCCGGGGGGCAGGTAGCCTTGCACTGCTCTGGATCGATGTAGACCGGCTAAAAGTCATCAACGATGGGCTGGGACCACAGGCGGGGGACCAGGTTATTGCCGATATAGGGCAGCGACTGAATGAGATTCAGCTGGCCGGCAAGGACTTTATCGCCCGGATCGGGGGAGATGAATTTGCAATGGTCATCCGGAATTACACGCTGCCCGAATTTCTGGAAGAAGTAACCGAGGAGATCCAGAGCCGCATTCGCAAGCCTATCCGGGTGTCAGACCAGGATCTGAACGTCAGTGCCAGCATGGGCATCTGCCACTTCCCCGGCGACTGCCAGGAGCCAGAAGAGCTACTTCGAGGCGCAGAAGCCGCCATGTATCACGCCAAACGACAAGGCCGGGATCGCTCCACTCTGTTCGATTCCGAAATACAGATGACCGCACGCTCGCGCTTCGCCCTTGAGAGCGAATTGCGGGAAACCCTGCAAACAAGTTCCCTGGACGTGTTTTACCAGCCGATCATGGATCGCATGGGCAAAAAGGTCGAAAGCCTGGAGGCGCTGGTTCGTTGGCACCACCCGACACGGGGCTGGCTTTCACCCATTGAGTTTCTGGATGTGGCGCGCAGCGCCGGGCTTATGTACAAACTCGGAGCCTGCGTGCTTCGCCGGGTTTGTGAGCAGTGGCGCGAAGCGACAGACAGGGGTATTCACGTGCCGACCGTCTCGGTCAACCTCTCTGCGGAGCAGGTGCTGGTTCCTGAGTTGCCGAAGCTGGTGAAGCAGATCTGCAATGAGCAACAAATGCCAGTCAGCGCCCTTCAATTTGAAGTAACCGAGGACTCTATCCAGGGGGATTCAGGGGTCATAGGGAAGGTTCTGGAACAGCTGGTTGATGCCGGCGCTGAACTGGCCATCGACGATTTCGGTACCGGCTACTCATCGTTATCCCGGTTGAAAAGCCTGCCGTTTTCGCGGATCAAGATCGATCGCTCGTTCATCAATAACCTGCCGGACGACGAAGACGATTGCGCCATTACCCTATCCATCATCGGTCTGGCCCGGGGGCTGGGACTTTCCGTGGTGGCGGAGGGCGTCGAGAACAAAGCCCATGAAGCCTGGTTGTTCGAGAAAGGCTGCGACTATCTCCAAGGCTACCTGTATAGCAAACCGCTGCCGTTTTCCGAAATCATTGGCCGCTATTACTCCGACTGACCAGAAACCGGAAACTCCGGAAAGACTGACAACACCTCAAGAAAGCTGTCCTCCGGCGTGGCGGTAACCACCATCTGCTCCCCGGAGGCGGGGTGCGTGAATTCCATCCGGGTCGCCGCCAGCATCAGCCGCCCCTGACCGAAACGCTCCGCAAAATAACGATTATGCCGGCCCCGGCCGTGATTGGCATCGCCAACAATCGGGTGGTTGATATGTTTCATGTGCCTCCGCAGCTGATGCTTTCTGCCGGTTCTCGGGCAAAGCTCAACCACCGCGTACCGGCTGGTCGGATATTTCTCGATAGCCACCGGTATCTCGGTAGTGGACAGGGTCCTGTAACGTGTGAACGCTTCCCGCACTGGTTGCTCGATACCCTTCAGGCGACGATCTTCAGGCTCTTCTTTAAGCGGGTAATCAATTTCACCACACTCCTCCGGCCAGCCCCGAACCATCGCCAGATAGGTCTTGTTAACCTCCCCCGACATCATCGCAAGGCCCATAGTGCGCGCTGTGACACTGTCCCTGGCAAACACCAGAATACCGGATGTGGGCCTGTCCAGACGGTGCACCGGGAAGACATGCCGACCACCGTTGAGCGCCCGCGCGTATTGCAGGGCAAACTCGGTTTCGTGCCTGTCGATGGGACTGCGATGCACCAGCAGCCCCGCCGGCTTGTGGACAACAAGCAGGTGATCGTCGCGAAATAGAACGGTCAGTGGATTGCGCATCAACATCAGTGACTGTTTACCCGGGCGGTCAGCCTGCCCAGTGCCTCGCCGGCCCGGCTGCCCAGCACCAGCAGGGCGGGCGTCAGCAACAGCGTCAGCACCGTGGCGAAGGCCAACCCGCCGGCGATGGCACTGGATAGCTGGGTCCACCACTGGGTAGATGGCGCCCCGAGGCCCAGGGAAGGCGTCAGCAAGTCCACGTTCACCCCCAGCACCATGGGCATCAGGCCCAACACGGTGGTGATGGCAGTGAGCAACACCGGCCGCAAACGAAGACAACCGGTTTCCAGGGCCGCCTCGTAGGCGGCGAGCCCTTCCTTGCGCATCTGGTTGTAGGTATCGATCAGGATAATGTTGTTGTTCACCACAATGCCCGCCAGGGCAATGGTTCCCATACCCACCATAACAATGCCGAACGACTGGCCGTTGACCAGCAGGCCAAGAAGCACCCCGGCAGTTGAAAGCACAATGGCCGAGAGGATCAGGAAGGTCTGGTAGAGTGAATTGAATTGGGTCACCAGAATCAGCAGCATCAGCCCGATAGCCACCAGAAACGCAGTGACCAGGAAGTTGGAGGCCTGCTGCTGATCTTCGTTTTCGCCGGCAAACTTTACCGAAATGCCTTCCGGTGGCTCAGGCATTTCCGCCTGAAGCGAGCGAAGAAGCTCATCCACACGCCGGCCCGGGGCCAGATCGGATTTGATGGTCACGGTGCGCTGGCCGTCAACCCGGACGATACTGCCGGTCTTGTCTCCCGGCTGAAGATCGACGAACTGCGAGAGTGGTACCTGGCCCCGGGAGGTGTGGAGAGTCTGCCGCTGCAGATGGTCAAGCTCGCGCCAGTTGTTCGGCACCCGCACCACGATATCGACTTCGTCCCGAACATCCTCAGGGCGATAGGTTGCCAGTACCAGGCCATTGGTAACAAGCCGCACCGCACTGCCAATACCGAGCACATCAGTGCCGAACCGGGCGGCGGCTTCCCGGTCAACCTGCAGCCGCCATTCAATTCCCGGCAGGCTCCGGTCATCCTCGATATCCACAAAACCACCCAGCTCCCGCATGTGGTCTTTGATCCTGTCCACATAACCGTTGAGGCTATTGGCCGCGCGGCTGCTCACCTGCAGCTCAATGGGCTTGCCCTCGTTCGGTCCACCCTCCTGTTTGCGGAATTCCAGCTCAACGCCCGGAATATCGTCGGTCAGCTCCCGGAAATCATCCAGAATGGCACTTGCGGGCCGCCGGGTGTACCAGTCGGTAAACTGGAACTGCAGAACACCAATCACATCCGGCGCCATCTGCGAACCGGCGCTGACCATTGAACGCGCGTAAAGGGCCTTTACCTCCGGCATTCCTTCCAGGCGCTGTTCCACGTCACGCACGATCGCATCCCGCTCCCACACCGACAGATCGCCTCTGGCCCGCACCTGCACCTGGGCCGAATCCGGCTCGACACTCGGGAAAAACTCCACGCCGTAATTGAAGCGTGCGTAGGCGGCGTAGATCACCGCGATGACACACAGCACACCAATCAGCGTCAGCCCCGGTGACTTCAGCAGTACCGACAGCAACCCGCGGTAGCGTTGCATCAGCCGGCCTGTTGTTTCACTCTGCCGGCCCCTCCGGCCGCCACTGACGCTGCCCAGCACCGGCAGAAACACCAGCGCCATCGCCAGCGATGCCACCAGACAGATAATGACCGTCAAAGGCAGGAACTTCATGAACTCCCCCACCACGCCGGGCCAGAACAGCAGGGGCACAAATACCGCCAGGGTCGTGGCCGTGGAAGCAATGATCGGCCACGCCATTCGGCTTGCGGCCTCGGCCCAGGCATTTTTCACCGTCTGGCCATCCGACAGGTTCCGGTCCGCCAGCTCGGACACGACGATGGCACCATCCACCAGCATGCCGGCCACCAGAATCAGGCTGAACAACACCACAATATTGAGGGTGAGACCCATGGTCCAGATCACCAGAATACCGGTGAGAAAAGCGCCCGGTATGGTCAACCCAACCATGAATGCGGAACGTGGTCCCATGGCCGCAATCACCACGATGATGACCAGCACGATGGCCGTGAGTACGTTGTTCAGCAGGTCGCTGAGAATGTCCCGCACTTCCTCCGACTGATCCATTATGTAGCGGATTTCCAGGCTTTCCGGCAGCTGGGGCCTGGCCTGGTCGATCAGGTCACGGACCTGGCCAATGGTTTCGATGATGTTGGCCCCGGAGCGCTTGGAGACTTCCAGCACCAGCGCCGGCTCGCCGTTGATACGGGCAAACCCGGTGGGGTCCTTGAAGGTCCGCTGGAGCATGGCGACATCACCGAAGGTGACCACCGTATCGCCATCCACTTTGATCGGCATGGACATCACGTCCTCGATGGTTTCGATCACCCCGGGCACTTTCAGAGCCATGCGACCGTTTCCGGTATCCAGCGAGCCGGCCGCTACCAGTTGATTGTTGCGGGTTACCAGTGAGGCAAGCTGATCGAATTCGATGCCGTAGCTTTCCAGAACCTGGGGATCCACCACGATTTCCAGCAGGTCTTCCCGGTCACCGCCGATCTCAACTTCCAGAACCTCCGGTATGGATTCAATGGCATCCTGGAACTGCCGGGCAATGGTAATCAGCTCCCGCTCCGACAAGGGGCCGGACAGCCCGACCGACAAAACCGGGAACAGGGATACATTGATTTCGTTTACCCTCGGCTCGTCTGCCTCCCCGGGCAGCTTGCTGCGGGCGGTGTCGACTTTCTCCCGCACGTCCTGCAAAGCTTTGTCCGGATCAAAACCGGCATCGAATTCCAGCATCACCGAGGCATGCCCCTCGGACGCGGTACCCCGCATTTCCTTGATGCCCTCGAGCGATCGCAACTCCTGCTCCATGGGTCGCACCAGCAGCCGTTCGGCGTCCTCAGGACTGATCCCGTCCAGGGTCATGGACACGTAGATCACCGGGATGGTGACGTCGGGGTTGGCTTCCTTGGGAATGGTCTGAAACGCGGCGATACCGCCGAGAATCAGGAACAGCAGAGTCAGCAGCGTGGTACGGCTGCGATCAATGGCCGCAAATATCAGTGTACGCATCTCGCCTAGCCCCTGTCTTCAGAGGCGTCGACCGGCATCACTTTCTCTCCGGTACTTACGAAACCGCCACCCCGGGTGATGAGACGGATTTCATCCGGCAACCCGGATACCCAGGCCCCATCGGTGGAAACGCTCAGCAATGTCACTTCGCCGAACACCACCCGGTTCTGGTCATCCACGTACTTCACCCCCGGGCGGCCATCATCCCCCAGCGAAAGGTAAGCCGGAGAGATAAACATTGCCTTCACCTCAGGCAGCGCTACTCGCAGGCTGGCGCTGCCACCGGCCACGCGCCGGCGGTCCGGATTCTCCACGGCAATTTCTACTGCAAAGCTGCGGGTTTCCGGGGAGGCCGCACTTGCGACAAAGGTAACAACGCCGGAGAGCCGGCTGCCGTCCAGCAGATCCACACGAACGGCCTGACCGGGTGCCACATTGGTCACCGACTGCTGCGGAATCTGCGCGGTCGCCTTAAGACGGTCTACGCTCACCAACTGGAACATCGGTGCGCCCACCTGCACCAGATCCCCGGTCTCCACGGATTTGCTGTTGATGACCCCGTCGAAAGGCGCCTCTGGGGTGAGATGACTGACCGCCTGCCGGGCACTGGTCAGTTCCGCATTGGCGGCGGCAAGCTCACTTTCAAGGGCCAGCACTTCAGACTGAGCGGCAAGATTGTCGGCCCTCAGCCGGCGCGCAGCAGCCAGGTCGGCTTCCAGTTTGCGCACCCTGGACTGCCAGCGAAGAACCGCGGAACTGCGACCTTCATCGGAAATCGTGAGAAGCTTCTGCCCTTCCTTGACCTGCTCGCCTAGACCCACAGCCAGGGATTCCACCCGGCCGGAAACCTGGGCACTCAGCATCACTGAATTCCACGGTTCCAGCTGACCCTGAAGCATCAGGCCCGGTTCATGCTGCCTGGCAGACAGGATTTCCACCTGCACGCTTGTCAGCTGGCCATCGCCGGAATCCTGGCGTTCCGGAGCCTCATCACTGGCCACCTTCACCTCGCCGGTAACCATCCAGATTACCAGTGCGATCACAATCAGAAGTGACAGACCGAGGGAACCCCATTTAGCTTTCGTCATGGAATGTGTGAATCCTTTCGTAAGGCTGAGAGAAAAAACCGACGATTAACCGTTGCATCCGGCTAAAAACATGGGGTAGATTCTACACAGAATCTTTTAATGAATTCAGAGCAGACTGTCGATTTTATGAATCTCAACGCAGTGATTGTCCTTGTGAAGCTTGTCCTGGTGGTCGTGGTACCGTCCGGGGGCTTCTGTGTGGACAAGCGGGTGAGATAGCGACAAACCTGACAAGACACCAGAAACCCCCGGCACCGAAAGGTCCCGGGGGTTTCTTTTTTGCGGCAAAGAAAAAAGGAAAAACGACCATGAACGGCGCACAGCACATTCTTGAAGCGTTCCACCGCCACAACATCAGCACGGTTTTCGGGTATCCGGGCGGCTGCATCATGCCGCTCTACGACGCGCTGGTGGACGATGTGGGCGTGGAGCACGTGCTGTGCCGCCATGAACAGGGCTGCGCCCTGGCCGCCGACGGCTATGCCCGGGCCAGCGGCAAGCTGGGGGTGTGCATTGCCACCTCCGGCCCCGGCGCCACCAACCTGATCACCGGCGTGGCCAATGCCCACCGGGATTCCATCCCCATGCTGGTCATCACCGGCCAGGTGCCCTCCGGGCTGATCGGCACCGATGCGTTCCAGGAAACCGACGTGCTGGGCATGACCCTCGGTATCGTCAAACACAGTTACCTGATTGGCGATGCGGACAGCCTGCCGGCCATCATGGAAGAGGCTATCGAACTGGCCCAGAGCGGTCGACCGGGACCGGTGTGGATAGACATACCCAAAGACCTGCTGCTGACCGACGTTGCAGATACGCCTTTCCCGAAGCCTGAACCACAGCACACCGGCTGTCCGGACCTGGCTGAAGCGCTGGCCATGCTTCGCGCCGCCCGAAAGCCTCTGCTTTACAGTGGCGGCGGCATCAGCTTGGGCCACGCCGAGGACAGCTTTCGGACGTTTGCCGAAACCTCCGCCCTGCCTGCAGTTGTCACCCTTAAAGGCATCGGGAACCCGGGCAAACACAGTCCATACAACCTCGGCATGCTGGGCATGCACGGCTCCCGGGCCGCCAACAAGGCCGTGGACGAATGCGACCTGCTACTGGTCATCGGTGCCCGCCTGGACGACCGCGCCACTGGCAATCTGGCCGGGTTCGCCCCGAACGCGAAGATGATTCACATCGACGCCGACGCTGCCGAAATCAACAAACTGCGCCCGGCCGACCTGGCCATCCGCGGGGATCTGAATGAAACCCTTGAGGCTTTGACCGGAGCATTAAAGGACAAGCCACTGGCCATCAGCGACTGGCAGAAACAGTGCCGAACCTGGCACACCACAGGCGGCTTCCAAGCAGCTGATAACGACGATCCGATGGCCCCGATCACCGGCCCCGCCTTCATCCGCCAGCTCTCACGGATCGCCCCGGACGACACCGTGATCGCCTGCGACGTCGGCCAGCACCAGATG
The DNA here is from genome assembly GCF_002744735.1 of Marinobacter guineae. Classification (GTDB taxonomy): domain Bacteria; phylum Pseudomonadota; class Gammaproteobacteria; order Pseudomonadales; family Oleiphilaceae; genus Marinobacter; species Marinobacter guineae. The sequence goes on from NZ_KZ319341.1 coordinate 243,565, forward strand.
TGGGTGGCCCAGCACTACGAGTTCGACCACCCACGTCACCACCTCACCAGTGGCGGCCTCGGCACCATGGGCTTCGGCCTGCCTGCTGCCATTGGCGCCCAGTTCGCAGACCGCAACGGCACCGTTATCAACGTCACCGGCGACGGGTCATTCATGATGAACGCCCAGGAACTGGCCACCATCCGCCGCTACAACCTGCCGGTAAAACTCATCGTAATGGACAACCAGTGCCTGGGCATGGTCCGCCAGCAGCAGGAACTGTTCTACAACAACCGGGAAAGCCAGATAAACCTGGACGACAATCCGGACTTTGTCGCCATGGCCCGGGCCTTCGATATCCCGGCCCTGCACATCGAACGCACCGACCAGATCCGCCGGGGCATCGAAACCATCCTGGCGTTCAATGGCCCAATGCTGCTGCACGTAGCCATCAGCCGTGAAGAAAATGTCTGGCCCATCGTCAAACCCGGAGCCAGCAACCGCGAAATGATCGACGAAACCCGACGCACCAGCCCTGCAAACAAGGAGCACGTAGCATGAACCCGAAAGCGGATATCTCAACGCCCAGTTATACCCTCAACTGCCGAATGTCACAGGAAGCCGCCGCCCTGGAGCGCCTTTGTCAGGTAGTTCGCATTCGCGGGTTCAGGATTGCAAGAATGGCCGTCGAAAGCGCCGGGGAACATCTCGATATCGCTCTGACTCTGGAGGGCACACGGCCGATCGCCATGTTGCAGTCGCAGCTGGAGAAACTCCACACGGTTGCGGAAGTTGCTTTGGAAGGTTCAGCGGCTATTCGTTCACGGATTGCCTGACCTCTGTAAACCCGCCACTGTGTGACGGTCACGGGGTGGAGTACCTTTTCTGTCGGGAAAAAATGTCTGAGCGCAGCGAGTTGTTTTTCCCAGAAGAAAAGGTACTCCACCCCGGGACCAGCCCCCAAATCCCCAGGGCAGTGGACCCAGACTCGAAAAGTTACCAGGCCTTATAAGGCAGGAACTTGCCGTTCATGGTAATCACAACACGGTCGCCCTTCGAATTCTCTTCCTTCTCGATGTCCATGGTGAAATCGATGGCACTCATGATGCCGTCACCGAACTTTTCATGGATCAGTTCCTTCATGGTATCGCCGTACACACCCACCACTTCGTACAAACGGTAAATCAGCGGATCCTGGGGAACGGCGCCGTCCCATGCTTTCTTGGGGCAGACCTGAAGGGCTTCCGCTACGGGCTTGTCGAGGTCGAGGACTTCGCAAAGGGCAAAGGCCTTGTCTTCGGTGAGGCTGTTCATGCCCAGGGCCGCTGAAGTGGTGAACACCGGGGACATACCGATGGTTTCGGCGATGGCTTCCCAGGTCATGCCCTTGGACACTTTGGCTTCCAGGATTTTGGCGGTCATCAGTTCTTTGTTCATCATGGCTGTTTCCTCTCTTGGGTTTTAACGTCAGGCATTCACCGCACGGGCGGCGGTGTCGGATTCGGATTCGGTTTCAGAATCGAAAGACGCTGGCGTGGACTGGGCAACGCCCTTCGCGGGCTCGACGATCTTCGGGGTGCCGTCTTTTTCCGGCAGCGCCGAGCCGCTTCGATTCACCAGGAAGTCCACCAGATAGTCCCGGGTCTTGTGGTAAGCCGGGTTCTGGAAAATGGTGGCCCGGGCCCGTGGATGCGGGATGTCCACTTTCACGCTTTCAGCGATGCGGGCGTTGGGGCCATTGGACATCAGGAAGATGCGGTCGGAGAGCAGAATGGCTTCGTCCACATCATGGGTGATCATGAACACGGTCTGGCGGGTTTCTTCCCAGATCTTGACCAGCTCGTCCTGAATCACACCCCGAGTCAGGGCATCCAGCGCACCAAAGGGTTCGTCCAGCAGCAGGAGTTCCGGCTGGGTGGCAAAGGCCCGGGCGATACTCACCCGCTGGCGCATGCCGCCAGATAGCTGGGACGGCTTACGGTTGAGGGCATGGTCCAGACCCACCATCTTCAGGTAGCGTTCACTGTGCTCCTTCACCTTTTCCTTGGACCACTCGGGCCAACGGGCGCGCACGGCGAAGACGATGTTGTTCAGCGTGGTTTTCCAGGGCAGCAGGCTGTAGTTCTGGAACACTACCCCGCGCTCAAGGCCGGGGCCTTTTATTTCCTTGCCATTCATCACCACGTTGCCGGCGCTGGCTTCGTCCAGACCGGCCAGCACGTTCAGGATGGTGGATTTACCGCAACCGGAGTGGCCGATGATGCAGACGAACTCGCCCTTCTCCAGGGCAAATCGGATATCCTCGAAGACGGTCAGCTCGCCGCCCTGGCCATCCGGGTAGATTTTGAACAAGCCATCTACTTCCAGGAATGATTTACTCATAACAGGTCTCCATTCGGAGGGTTGAGGCCGGCACCGCTTACCGGTGCCGGACCGCTCACTCTTTGTACTCCACCAGCTTCTGGGCCTTGCCCAGCGCCAGGTCCAACAGCATACCCACCACCCCGATCATCAGGATGGAGAAGATCACACTGGCCAGATCCAGATTGTTCCACTCGTTCCACACGTAGTAGCCGATGCCGGTACCGCCCACGAGCATCTCCGCAGCCACGATGACCAGCCAGGCGATGCCGATCGAAATGCGCATGCCGGTCAGGATGGTGGGTGCGGCGGCTGGCAGGATCACCGTAATGGCGGTGCGCAGCGGGCCGAGTTCGTGGGTACGGGCCACGTTGACCCAGTCCTGCCTCACATTGGCCACACCAAAGGCGGTGTTGAGCAACATGGGCCATATCGAGCAGATAAAGATCACGAAGATCGCCGAGGCATCCGAGTCCTGGATAATGAACAGGGCCAGTGGCATCCAGGCCAGGGGCGAGATGGGCCTCAACACCTGGATGTAGGGGTTCAGGGCCTTGTACATCAGCGGCGACATGCCGATCAGGAAGCCGACGGGCAAGGCGATGGCCATGGCCGCAAGGTAGCCGGTCAGCACCCGGTAAACCGAATACCCCAACTGGATGCCAATGCCCTTGTCGTTGGCGCCGGCGTCATAGAACGGGTTGGACAATTCGGCCCAGGCCAGCTTTAGCACCGCAGAGGGCGGCGGTACCCGGGATTCCTGATCGGCACCGCCCATCAACATTTCGTATTCGGTCATTCCGGTCTGGGCTTCCGGGGGCTGGGTCGCCATTTCCCAGAGCCCCAGGGCCAGAATCAGGAACGACACCGACAGCAGCGCTGCCCGAACGTTCAGGGAAGCCATGGTTACACCCTCCCGATGGCGAAGCTGCGGGTGTACTCTTCCGCACGATCCGAATCAAAGGTCTTGCCCATGATGGTGTGGGGCTTGTAGGTCTTGTCTGGCGCCGTGTAGCCCAGCTCTTCCATGATCTTGCCGGTCTCACCCGCCAGATAGACCTGCTCCGCAATTCCCTTGTAATCCACATCGCCTTCGATATAGCCCCAGCGCTTCATCTGGGTCAGAATCCAGACACCCATGGAGTGCCAGGGGAACGGATCGAAATCGATGCGGTCCGGCACGTTCTGCACCTCGCCAAGGCCGTCGGCGTAGTAGCCGGTCAGCACCTGCTGGATCACCGGTACCGGCTGGTTCAGGTAGTTCTTGGGTGCAATGGCTTCGGAGATTTCCTTACGGTTATCAGGATTGTTCGAGTACTGGGTCGCGTCGATGATGGCGCGTAACAGAGCGCCATAGGTATTCGGGTTCTCGGTGGCGAACTTCTGGCTGCAGGCAAAGGCGCAGCACGGATGGCCTTCCCAGATGTCCTTGGTGAGTAGGTGGATGAAGCCCACCTTTTCCCACACCGCACGCTGATTGAACGGATCCGGCGACAGGTAGCCGTCCAGGTTGCCAGCGCGCAGGTTGGCGACCATCTCGGGTGGCGGTACCACACGGATCTGCACGTCCTTGTCCGGGTCGATGCCATTCTCGGCCAGGTAGTAGCGCAGTAGAAAGTTATGCATGGAATACTCGAACGGAACCCCGAACTTGAAGCCCTTCCACTGCTTCGGATCCCGCTTGTCCTTGTGATCAACGTGCAGAACGATGGCCTGGCCGTTGATATTCTCAACCGCCGGCATAATGTAGGGTTCCGGCGTTGAGCCAGCGCCCATGCTCATGGCCAGGGGCATGGGGGTGAGCATGTGGGAAGCGTCGTATTCACCGGCCAGGGATTTGTCACGGGCCACGGCCCAACCGGCGGTTTTGGTGACCGTCACATCCAGACCGTAGCGCTCATAGAAACCCATGGGATGCGCCATAATGATCGGTGTGGCGCAGGTAATGGGCACAAACCCCACGTTCAGTTTGGTTTTCTCCAGCTTGCCAAGAGATTCCTTCACCGCCGCCTTGGCCTTGTCCATGGGGAAGACACTGCCCAACATGGCGGCCGCAGTACCTGCCCCCATCATCTTCATGAAGCTCCGGCGGCTGTGATCGTTGTGGCCGAACACCGACCGGACCACGGCACTCTCGATCGCCCGGTCCATCATGGCCTCGGAATCCATCCCGCCATCAGATACCGAGACGTCGTGGCTCAGCGATTGCTGCAAGTTGAGAGACACAGACGGCATTTCCTGTCCGGGTTTACACTCCGGACAACCGCAGGTTTTTGCGTGAATCAGAGACTGGTCACCGTCAAACGGATTACCAAGGCTTTTCGTGGTCATGGGTCACTCTCCCTACTCTCGGACTGTTTTTGCACTCTTGCGGTGCGGCAAAGGTACGGCCGGGGCCTGGCAGCTGAAAAGTGGCCGGGCCGGTTACGTGTTCTGAGAGAGCTATCGCAGGGTTTGTGCCAACTGCTGAAATTTTTTTAATTCACTGTTTTTAATACCTTTTAAATAACAAGGCGGGGCTGACAGCAACTACGGGATTTCGTAGTTAACGATTTTTCGTAGTGGGCACCACGATTATTCGTAGTTGGCACAGGGTTTGTTATGTTTTTTACCGGATAACACAGGACAGACCCATGAGCCCCGAGACCATCCTCGCCCCCACAGCCACCACCAATTGGATTGACCATTTACCCGAAGCCGCTCTTCTGGTGGATGCCGGCCAGGATCTGATCGTCGCCGCCAACAGCGCCATGGGCCGCATGATCGGCACAGACCGAAAATCCCTGGCAGGCACCCCCTGCACCCACCTGTTCACCGACCAACGCCCGCAACTGATCGCCTTCACCGAAGAAACCCTGTTCAGGAGCCACGGCTGGAGTCGGGATTTCATATTCAAACACCGGGCCGGTCATACTGTGGAACTGGAAATTTCCTCCTCCCGGGTCGGCGAGGAAGAATCCCAGAAGGTGTTGCTGCTGCTTCGGGATCGGCGCCAGTTGCGAACCCTTCGGGAACGGCACGATGCCAACCACTACCACCGGGGCGGATTGCTGGAGTGGCGGCGGGTCGAGGAACTGTTCAAGGATATGGAGCGGGAAAACCAGTTGATCCTCCACGCCGTCGGGGAAGGCATTTATGGCGTGGATGCCGAGGGCCGCACCACCTTCGCCAACCCGGCGGCGGAGCGCATGCTGGGCTGGCGAATCGATGAGCTAATGGGCCGGGTGATTCACCGGGTAGTGCACCATTCCCACGAGGATGGCAGCCTCTACCCCCTGAAAGAGTGCCCCATTTACGCCGCCTTTCGGGATGCCAGCGTCAAACGGGTGGGCGAAGACTGGTTCTGGCGCAAGGACGGCACCGGATTCCCGGTGGAATACACCAGCACTCCCATCCTGGACAATGGCCATCCGGTCGGTGCTGTGGTGGTGTTCCGGGATATTTCACCGCGGCTGCAGGCCCAGAAGGAACTGCAAAAGGCACTGGAAGAAGTGGAAAGCCTCAAACACCGCCTGGAAATGGAAAACGCCTACCTGCAGGAAGAGCTCAGCGCCGAGTACCACTTCCACGAAATCTTCGGCCAGAGCGAAGCCATAAAAGCCATTGTGCGCCGGATCGGCATGGTCGCACCCACCGACGCCAACGTGCTGGTCACCGGGGAATCCGGCACCGGCAAGGAACTGATCGCCCGAGCCATCCACCAGTCCAGCACCCGCCGCGACCGGCCGCTGATCCGGGTGAACTGCGCAGCGATCCCGAAGGACCTGTTCGAGAGCGAGTTCTTCGGCCACATCAAGGGCGCTTTTACCGGCGCCGTCAGCGACCGCGTCGGCCGGTTTGAACTGGCCGATGGTGGCACGCTTTTCCTGGACGAAGTGGGCGAAATCCCCCTGGAACTGCAGGGCAAACTGTTAAGGGTTTTACAGGACCAGCAGTTTGAACGGGTCGGCGAAAACCGCACAAGAGCGGTCGATGTCCGCGTCATCGCCGCCACCAACCGGGACCTGAAAGCGGAGATCCAGGAAAAAACCTTCCGGGAAGACCTCTACTTCCGCCTCAATGTCTTCCCCATCGAATCCGTTCCCCTGAGCCGGCGTCTTGAGGACATCCCCATCCTCGCCCAGGAGTTCCTCATCCGCGCCTGCCAGAAGTTCAACCGCCCTCTCCTGGCTTTGAGAGAACGCGACGTTGAAACCCTCAAGGCCTACCACTGGCCCGGCAACGTACGGGAACTGGAAAACGTGATCGAGCGCCAGGTTATTACCGCCGACGGCAGGCTGGACCTGGATTTGCCCGGACCCGATTCCGGTGCCAGACCGACGGCAATACAAACGCCGCCAATCCGGCACTTTGACGGCGAACTGATGACAGAAATGGAGCTCAGGGAGCTGGAAAAACAGAACCTGACAAGGGCTCTGGAAATGAGCGGGGGACGGGTCTTCGGGGATGATGGGGCGGCGGCGCTGCTGGGCATCAAACCCACCACCCTCACCTCACGACTGAAGAAACTGAAGATTGAACCCAGGAACTTCCAGCCGAGGCAGGCATAAAGAATTCGGGGAGGCAGCCCGAACCGGGGACTGCCTCCCGGGCCAGATTAGATCAACTCAATGGCCACCGCAGTACCTTCACCACCGCCAATGCAGAGCGACGCAACCCCACGCTTGAGCCCACGCTGTTTCAGCGCATTCATCAGGGTAACGATGATCCGCGAGCCGGAAGAGCCGATCGGATGCCCGAGGGCACAGGCGCCACCGTGGACGTTGACCTTCTCGGCCGGAAGCTTGAGCTCATTGATCGCCGCCAGGGTAACCACCGCGAAGGCTTCGTTGATCTCGAACAGATCCACATCGTCCACGCTCCAGCCGGCTTTCTTCAGAACCTTCTCAATGGCACCGATAGGTGCAAGGGTGAACTCTGAAGGCAAGCGGGCGTGGGTGGCGTGGGCCACGATACGGGCCTGGGGTGTCAGGCCGCGGGCGTCGGCTTCGGCGGCAGAGGCCAGAACCAGGGCGGAAGCACCGTCGCTGATGGAGCTGGAGTTCGCAGCAGTTACCGAGCCGTCTTTGGCGAAGGCCGGTTTCAGATGCGGGATTTTCTCCGGTTTGGCGTTGCCCGGCTGCTCGTCGGTGTCGACTTCGGTGTCGCCGCCACGGCCAGATACGGTTACCGGAACAATCTCGTCACGGAACCAGCCGTTTTCGATGGCCGCCAGGGATTTCTGCAGGGAGCCGATAGCAAACTCATCCATCGCCTGGCGGCTGATGTCGTATTTATCAGCGGTGCGCTGGGCGAAGACGCCCATCAGGCCGCCTTCGTAGGCGTCTTCAAGCCCGTCCAGGAACATGCTGTCCATCACCTGGCCATGGCCCATGCGCATGCCGGCGCGGGCTTTGGGCAGCAGGTACGGCGCCTGGCTCATGTTTTCCATGCCGCCGGCAATCATGATGTTGTTGGTGCCGGCCTTGATCTGGTCGTGGGCCATGATCACGGCCTGCATGCCGGAGCCGCACATCTTGTTGATGGTGGTGCAGCCGGAGCTGTCCGGAATGCCCGAGGCGCGGGATGCTTGGCGCGCCGGGGCCTGGCCGAGGCCGGCGGGCAATACGCAGCCCATGATCACTTCCTGGACATCCGCCGGCTGCAGGCCGGAGCGTTCGATGGCGGCCTTGATGGCGGCGGCACCCAAGTCCGGGGAGCGAACGGAGCTCAGGGAGCCCATCATGCCGCCCATTGGGGTACGGGCCGAACCCGCAATTACAACGCTGTTGTCACTCATAACATTCCTCACTCAATCAGGCTTTGCCCAGCACAGACCGGGCAATAATTTCTTTCATCACTTCCGAAGTGCCGCCGTAAATCCGCTGCACCCGGGCATCAATAAAGTTCCGGGAAATCGGGTACTCGGTGGTGTAACCGTAGCCACCAAACAGCTGCAGACAACCATCGGCGACGCGACACTGCATTTCGGTGGCGCTGTACTTGGCCATGGAGGCGGTCGGGGCATCCAGTTCGCCGCGGTCGTACTGTTCGATACACTGGTCCACGAAGGCCTTGTTCACCCGGTAGTCGGTTTCCATGCGGGCAATTTCAAAACGGGTGTTCTGCAGTTGGGCCAGCTTCTGGCCAAACAGTTCCCGCTCCTGGGCATAGGCAATGGTCAGGTCCAGTGAACCACGGGCAGCCGCGACGCCGAGGGCACCGATCACCAGCCGCTCGCGGGGCAGTTCACGCATCAGATACATGAAGCCCTGCCCTTCCTCGCCCAGCAGGGCAGAGGCCGGGATGCGCATATCCGAGAAGAACATCTCGGAGGTGTCACCGGAATGCTGGCCGATCTTGTCGAGGTTCCGGCCCTTGCTGTAACCCGGCAGTGACGTGTCTACCAGGAACAGGCTGATGCCCCGGGCACCAGCTTTCGGGTCAGTCTTGGCGGCGACGATCACCATGTCCGCGTGCTGGCCGTTGGTGATAAAGGTCTTGGAACCGTTCAGAATATAGCCGTCGCCATCCTTCACTGCACTGCTGCGGATCGCCTGCAGGTCACTGCCGGCGCCCGGCTCAGTCATGGCGATGGCGCCAACCGCCTCACCGGAGACCAGCTTTGGCAGCCACTGCTGCTTCTGCTCTTCGCTGGCAAGGTGGCTGAGGTACGGCGCAACGATGTCCGAGTGCACCATCACGTTGGTGGACAGCGCGCCGAACCCCATCCGGGCCAGCTCCTCACCCACCACCACGGAAAACTGGAAGGGCGCACCGATCCCGCCGCACTCTTCGGGCACGTCGACACACAGCATGCCGGCGTTGCCGAGCGTGTTCCAGAGCTCCCGGGGCACGATACCGGTCTTTTCCCAGGCTTCGTAATGAGGCTTCACCTCGATTTCCAGAGCCTTGATCACCGACTCACGGAACATCGCCAGTTCTTCTTTATCAACAGACACGGTCATGAATGTCTCCTGCAATTGAATGCTGTCACTTGGGCGCCATACGCAGCGCGCAGTCGAGGCGAATAACTTCGCCATTGAGAACCGGGTTACGCACCATCTGATCGACCATCATGCCAAACTCTTCGGGCTTGCCGAGACGTTTCGGGAAAGGCAGCGTGGCGGCCAGGCTTTCCTGAACCTCCTCGGGCATACCCGCCATCATGGGGGTCATAAACAGGCCCGGTGCAATCGTATTTACACGGATGCCCTCGCGAGCCAGCTCACGGGCCGACTGCAGAGTCAGGGACACCACGCCACCCTTGGAAGCACTATACGCCGCCTGGCCGATCTGGCCCTCATAAGCCGCCACCGACGCGGTGTTGATGATCACGCCACGCTCACCATCGGTGTTCGGCTCACGCCGGGCCATATCCGCCGCCGCCAGACGCATGATGTTAAAGGTGCCAATAAGGTTGACCTGGATAACCTTGCTGAAGTTCTCCAGGGGCATGACACCGTCGCGGCCCAGAATCTTGGATGCGGTGGCAATACCGGCACAGTTCACGGCAATACCGCAGAGGCCATGAGCTTCCCGCGCTGCATTGATAGCCGCCTCGGCGCTGTCCGGGGAACTCACATCGCATTCCAGGAAGATCCCGCCGATGTCCGCAGCAACCTTTTCACCCTGTTCCTTCTGAAGATCCAGGATAGCCACCTTGCACCCCGCAGCCGCCAGCGCACGGGCAGCGCCCTCGCCCAGCCCCGAAGCCCCGCCTGTTACAATGGCTGCCACATTTTTGAATTCCATCGTTCATTCCCCTTTTCAGGATTCTGTTTGTTAAAAATCGGACCCTAAAACTACTTTACGTTTACGTAAACTTTATCTAACCTAAGTCTAAAAAGGAAATCGTCATGATCGAAAAAAGAAACTTCAGCATCAGCGAGCTCTCACAGGAGTTTGATGTAACAACTCGAAGCATACGTTTCTACGAAGATCAGGGCCTGCTCAAACCCAGGCGGCGCGGGCAAACCCGCATCTTCAGCACCAAAGACCGGGTTCGCCTGAAGCTGATTCTCCGCGGCAAACGCATGGGGTTCACCCTTGCAGAAACCAAGGAACTTTTCGACCTGTGGGACGAGACCCTGACAGGTAATGAAAAGCAGCTGCTAAAAATGCTGGAAATCCTGGAAGGGCGGAGAGCCATGCTGGAACAGCAGAAGAACGACATCGCACAAGCGGAAATGGAAATAGACACAGCCGAAACCCGGTGCCGTGAAGCCCTGGAAGAGCTGCAGAAGAAAAAGAAACAGCAGGCCCCGGCCAACGACGAAGCCAGGCAGACCGCTGAACACAAATGACAGAAAACCAAAGGTAGCCAACGATGAAATCACAGTACTCAGAGCTCAACTTCGGTCTTGGTGAGACCCTCGACATGCTGCGCGAACAGATCAACGGCTTCGCCGCTGCCGAAATCGCACCCCGCGCCGAGGAAATCGACCGCAACAACGAGTTCCCCATGGACCTGTGGCGGAAAATGGGCGACATGGGCCTGCTGGGTATCACCGTGAGTGAAGAATACGGCGGCTCAGAAATGGGCTACCTGGCGCACGTGATCGCCATGGAAGAAATCAGCCGCGCCTCCGCCTCCGTTGGCCTCTCCTACGGCGCCCATTCCAACCTGTGCGTGAATCAGATTCACCGTAACGGCACCGAAGAACAGAAACAGAAATACCTGCCAAAACTGGTAAGCGGCGAACACATCGGCGCACTGGCCATGTCTGAGCCCAACGCCGGTTCCGACGTCATCTCCATGAAGCTCTCCGCCCGTGACGAAGGCGACCATTACGTCCTGAACGGCAACAAGATGTGGATCACCAATGGCCCGGACGCACACACCTACGTGATCTACGCCAAAACCGACACCCAGGCCGGCTCACGTGGCGTCACCGCCTTCATCGTAGAGCGCGACGCACCGGGCTTCAGCCGCCACCAGAAACTCGACAAACTCGGCATGCGCGGCTCCAACACCTGTGAACTGGTGTTCCAGGACTGCAAGGTACCCAAGGAAAACGTCCTCGGCGGCGTTGGCAACGGCGCCAAAGTCCTGATGAGCGGCCTCGACTACGAACGCCTCGTTCTCTCCGGCGGCCCGCTGGGCATCATGCAGGCAGCCATGGATGTGGTCGTACCCTACATCCGCGAGCGCAAACAGTTCGGCCAGGCCATCGGCGAATTCGAACTGGTACAGGGCAAAGTCGCCGACATGTACACCTGGATGAACACCGCCAAATCCTACGTCTACATGGTCGCCATGTCCGCCGACCGCGGCGCGGAAACCACCCGTAAAGACGCCGCGGGCGCCATCCTCTACTCCGCCGAAATGGCCACCAAAATTGCCCTGGATGCCATCCAGCTGCTCGGCGGTAACGGCTACATCAACGAGTACCCGACAGGCCGCCTGCTGCGGGACGCCAAACTCTACGAAATCGGTGCCGGCACGTCGGAAATCCGCCGAATGCTGATCGGCCGAGAGCTGTACCTGAACAAATAAAGCAGCTTCAAGCCAGAGGCCTCCAAAACTTTAAAGTTTTACAGAGGCCACCACCCAAAGTACGACGAGGGACTGGCGGGGTGTCGCTCCGGGAATGTTGGAGGCCAAGGATGGCCGGAAACAAGCGCACATGGACGTGCTCGTAGCGGTTCCCGGAGCGACACCCCGCCAGTCCCGCCGCCCCGAAACTCGAGGCCCGGAAAACATGACGATACTGCAAAGCAAAATAAACCCGAGGTCTGACGAATTCCAGGCCAACCAGGACTCCATGGCAACCGCCGTTGCAGACCTGCGGGAAAAAGTCTCCACCATCCAGCAAGGCGGCGGCCCCTCCTACCAGGAGCGCCACATCGCCCGGGGCAAACTCCTGCCACGGGAGCGTATCAACCGCCTCCTGGACGACGGCTCCCCCTTCCTGGAAATCGGCCAGTTCGCCGCCTACAACGTCTACGATGAAGAAGTCCCCGCAGCGGGCGTCATCACCGGCGTTGGCCGCGTCTCCGGCACCGAATGCATGATCATCGCCAACGACGCCACCGTAAAAGGCGGCAGCTACTACCCGCTGACGGTGAAAAAACACCTGCGCGCCCAGGAAATCGCCCTGCAGAACCGCCTGCCCTGCATCTACCTCGTAGACTCCGGCGGTGCCAACCTGCCACGGCAGGACGAAGTCTTCCCGGATCGTGACCACTTCGGCCGCATCTTCTACAACCAGGCCCGCATGTCCGCCGACGACATCCCCCAGATCGCCGTTGTCATGGGCCTGTGCACCGCCGGCGGCGCCTACGTACCCGCCATGGCCGACGAATCCATCATCGTCCGCAACCAGGGCACCATCTTCCTGGCCGGCCCGCCGCTGGTAAAAGCCGCCACCGGAGAAGTGGTCAGCGCCGAAGATCTTGGCGGCGCAGACGTACACTGCAAAATCTCCGGTGTTGCCGACCATTACGCCGAAAACGACGCCCACGCCCTGGAAATCGCCCGGCGCTGCGTCTCCAACCTCAACCGCCGCAAACCGACCGACGTCGAGATCCGCAAACCGAAAGCACCGCTGTACGACGCCGAAGAAATCTACGGCATCGTCGGCACCGACTTGCGCAAACAGTTCGACGTGCGTGATGTGATCGCCCGAGTCGTCGACGGCTCCGAGTTTGACGAATTCAAACGCTACTACGGCCAGACCCTCGTCACCGGCTTTGCCCACATTCACGGTTACCCCGTGGGCATCATCGCCAACAACGGCATCCTGTTCGGTGAGTCCGCCCAGAAAGGCGCCCACTTTGTGGAGCTCTGCTGCCAGCGCAACATCCCGCTGCTGTTCCTGCAGAATATCACCGGCTTCATGGTTGGCCAGAAATACGAGGCCGAAGGCATCGCCAAGCACGGCGCCAAGATGGTGATGGCCGTGGCCTGCGCCAACGTGCCCAAGATCACCGTACTGATTGGCGGCAGCTTCGGCGCCGGCAACTACGGCATGTGCGGCCGCGCCTACAGCCCGGACTTCCTGTGGATGTGGCCCAACGCCCGCATCTCCGTGATGGGCGGGGAACAGGCCGCCGGCGTCATGGCCACCGTTAAGCGTGAAGGCATGGAGCGCAAAGGCCAGGACTGGAGTGCCGAGGAAGAGGTCCAGTTCAAGCAGCCGATCATCGACACCTACGAGCACCAGGGCCACCCCTACTACGCCAGCGCCCGGCTGTGGGACGATGGCGTCATCGACCCGGCCCAGACCCGCGAAGTGGTTGCCCTGAGCCTGTCTGCGACACTTAACCGCCCGGCCAAACCGACACGCTTCGGCGTGTTCCGGATGTAATCGGGGAGAATGACATGACAGACAAAGAAGCCGCAGTTCTGCTCAAACACCGTGACGGAGGCATTGCCGAGGTGGTCCTCAACCGCCCCGACAAACGCAACGCCTTTGACGATGTGATCATCCAGCAACTGATCAACACCCTCACCGAGGTGAGCTCCAACAGCAAAACCAGGGTGGTGATCCTGCGCTCCGAAGGCAAGCATTTCTCCGCCGGGGCCGACCTTGGCTGGATGCGCCGAATGGCCGACAACGGCCACAAGGAAAACCTGGACGATGCCCGTCAGCTGGCACGGCTGATGGAAGTACTCAATGGCCTGCGCAAGCCGGTGATCGGCCTGGTGCAGGGAGCCGCCTATGGCGGAGCCGTGGGCCTGGCCGCCTGCTGCGACATCGTCATCGCCACCGAACAATCCAGCTTCTGCCTGAGCGAAGTGAAACTCGGCCTGATCCCGGCAGTTATCAGCCCGTACGTGGTGCGCGCCATCGGTGAGCGCCAGGCCCGCCGTTACTTTATCTCTGCCGAAGTGTTCAACGCCCGGCAGGCACAGGAGTACGGCCTGGTGCACATCGTCTGCGACGATGCCAGGGCCATGGAAACCCGCTGCAACGAGATGGTACAGCAACTGGCCACGAACGGCCCGGAAGCCATGCGGGCCGCCAAGGACCTGGTATTTGCCGTCAGCCAAAAGCCCATTAATAAAGAAGTGATTGAAGACACCGCGCACCGCATTGCGGATATCCGGGTGGGTGAAGAAGGGCAGGAAGGGCTCAGCGCCTTCCTGAACAAGCGAAAGGCCAACTGGGTTCCGGAGAAAGAATAATGTTCAGCAAAATTCTCATTGCCAACCGGGGCGAAATCGCCTGCCGGATCATACAAACCGCCCACCGCATGGGCATTCGCTGCGTGGCCGTTTATTCCGAGGCAGACGCCAACGCCCGGCACGTGGCCATGGCCGACGAAGCCTTCCACATTGGCCCTGCACCCAGCTCCGAGAGCTACCTTCGGGCTGACAAGATTATCGAGATTGCCAAACAGAGCGGTGCCCAGGCCATTCACCCGGGCTACGGCTTCCTCTCGGAAAACACTGGCTTTGCCGAAGCCTGTGAAGCCAACGATCTGGTGTTCATCGGCCCACCCTCCTCGGCCATTGCCGCCATGGGCTCCAAGTCCGCCGCCAAGGCCATCATGGAAAAAGCCGGCGTGCCACTGGTGCCTGGCTACCACGGTGATGACCAGTCCCCGGACACCCTGCGCAAGGAAGCCGAAAAATGCGGCTTCCCGCTGCTGCTGAAAGCTGTCGCGGGCGGTGGTGGTAAAGGCATGCGCGTCGTCGAGCGCATGGAAGACTTTGACGACGCCCTGGCCGCCGCCAAACGGGAATCGAAGAACGCCTTCGGCAATCCGGACATGCTGATCGAACGCTACCTGACCCAACCACGGCACGTGGAAATCCAGGTCTTCTGCGACCAGGACGGCAACGGCGTGTACCTGGCCGAGCGTGACTGCTCTGTGCAGCGCCGCCACCAGAAGGTATTGGAAGAAGCGCCGGCCCCTGGCCTGAGTGAAGAAACCCGCAAAGCCATGGGTGAAGCGGCGGTTAAAGCCGCCCAGGCCATCAATTACGTAGGCGCCGGCACCGTCGAGTTCCTGTACGACGTGGACGGTTCCTTCTTCTTCATGGAAATGAACACCCGCCTGCAGGTCGAGCACCCGGTTACCGAAATGGTCACTGGCCAGGATCTGGTGGAGTGGCAATTGAAAGTCGCCTGGGGCGAGCCCCTGCCGCTGGAACAGTCCCAGGTAAAAACCCGGGGCCACGCCCTGGAAGCACGCATCTACGCCGAAGACCCGGACCAGGACTTCCTGCCCGCCACCGGCAACCTGCGCTACCTGAGCACCCCTGATGAAAGCGCCCATGTAAGGGTAGACACCGGCGTGACCGAAGGCGACGACATCAGCATCCATTACGACCCCATGATCGCCAAACTGATCGTGTGGGACGAAACCCGGGACCAGGCCATCAACCGCATGGTTCAGGCCCTGGAGCACTACCGCATTGCTGGCGTGAAGACCAACATCCGGTTCCTGCACGCCCTGGCCGACGCCCAGCCGTTCCGGGAAGCAGACCTGACCACCGGGTTTATCGAGGATCACCGGGAACTGCTGTTCCCGAAATCCCGGCTTGATACCCACAAGGCCCTGGTACTGGCCGCCGGCTTCGTGCTGGAGCAGCGCAAGTCCCGGGAAGTGGTCAGCACCGACCCCTGGTCGCCCTTTGGCCGCCAGAACAGCTGGCGCATGAACTCCGAATACGCCCAGCCCCTGCAGCTTCAGGTAGGCGAGGAAATTCACGACCTGAAGATCCTGGAACGGGACGACCGCTACCAGGTGTTCGTGGGCGACAGCGTTTACAACCTCACTGCCCGCCTGGATGACGATTACATGCAGGCCGTCATCAACGGCCACCGCATCAGCATCCACGGCAACCTGCACAACGACCAGCTGGTGCTGTTCTACGAGGGCGACACCTTCAACTGCACCGTGTACAAGGAAAGCTACGGCTTCGAGGAAATGGCCGGCGAAGGCAGCCTCGCGGCACCCATGAACGGCGCTATCGTGGCCGTACAGGCCAAGGTGGGCGACCAGGTAACCGCGGGCCAGACCCTGGTGATCATGGAAGCCATGAAGATGGAACACGCCATCAAGGCCCCGGCCGACGGCGTGGTGACCGAAATCTTCTTCCTCGAAGGCGACCAGGTCTCCGAAGGTGCCGAGCTGATTGCCATTGAGGTAGAAGACACTGAAGCGAACCAAGAGGAGGCAGGCTGATGGTCTTTCCCAAACAGGTTCGCCTGGTTGAGATGAGCCCCCGGGACGGACTCCAGAACGAGCCCGGCCCAGTGATTGCCACCGCCATCAAAACCGGGCTGATCGACCGCCTGGCCGACAGCGGCCTGAGCCACATCGAGGCCGCCAGCTTTGTGTCCCCGAAATGGGTGCCACAGATGGGCGACGCTGCCGAAGTCATGGCCGGCATCACCCGCAAAGCCGGCGTACGCTACTCCGCCCTCACCCCGAACCTGAGAGGGTTCGAAGGGGCACTGGCAGCGAAGGCCGACGAAGTGGCCGTGTTCGGCGCCGCCTCCGAATCCTTCACCAAGAAGAACATCAACTGCACCATCGCCGAAAGCCTCGAACGCTTCGCCCCGGTGGTGGAAGAAGCCCGCAAGCACGGCATCCCCGTGCGCGGCTACGTCTCCACCGTCATGGGTTGCCCGTACGAAGGCGACATCGCCCCGGAACAGGTCGCTTACGTTGCCAAAGCCCTGTACGACATGGGTTGCCACGAAATCTCCCTGGGCGACACCATCGGCACAGGCACCCCGATCAAAGCCAAACGCATGCTCGAAGCAGTCGCCGCCCATGTCCCCATGGCAAAACTGGCCGCCCACTTCCACGACACCTACGGCCAGGCCCTGGCCAACCTGTATGCGGTGCTGGAAGAAGGCGTGTCGGTTATCGATGCCTCCGTCGCCGGCCTTGGCGGCTGCCCTTACGCCAAGGGCGCCTCCGGCAACGTCGCCACTGAAGACGTGCTATATCTGCTTAACGGTTTGGGCATAGAAACCGGTGTTGATCTGGAAAAACTGGTCGCTACCGGCGACTGGATATGTGGCCAGCTAAACCGCCACAACGGCTCAAAAGTCGGCCAGGCAATGGGCGGTAACTGCCAATGATTGACCTGGCGGGCGGGTACAGCATCAAACAAAAAGACTAGGAGCAAAAATGAGCAACAAAAATGTAGTCGCACTGGACCTGCCGATCCCCGAGATCAGCGACATGCCCGAAGACACCCAAAAGTACTTCCAGATCTGCCAGGAAAAACTCGGCATGGTCCCCAATGTACTCACCGCCTACAGCCAGAATCTCAAACAGCTCGAAGGCTTCACCCGTCTGTATAACGAACTGATGATGGGCGAAAGCGAGCTGAGCAAACTCGAGCGGGAAATGGTCGCCGTGGTGGTGTCCTCAGAAAACAAATGCTTCTACTGCCTGGTAGCCCACGGCGCCGCAGTGCGGGTACTGAGTGGCGATCCCCAACTGGGCGAACACATGGTGATGAACTACCGCAGCGCCAAACTCGACAAGCGCCAGCGGGCAATGCTGGACTTTGCATCACACCTCACCCGCTCACCGGCCACCGTGACCGAAGACGACATTCAGGCCCTTCGGGATGCAGGCCTCAGCGACCGGGGCATCTGGGACCTGAGCAACCTGATCGGTTTTTACAACATGTCCAATCGCGTGGCGATTGCCAGCGATATGCAACCTAACCCCGAGTACCACAGTCAGAGTCGCTAGCAGGGCCGCAACCCTGCTCGCCCTCGAATACAAAAACAACGGAGGCAGAGATATGAGCAAGACTCTACCAAGCTATACCAGCGGAACCGCCGAAGTGCCCCTGCTGGGCATGACCATCGGTGAAATGCTCGACCGCACCGCCGAACAGTATCCAGACAACGAAGCCCTGGTGTGCCTGCACCAGGACATTCGCTGGACCTATAAAGAGTTTGTCGAAAAAGTCGACGAAGCCGCTCGGGCCTTCATGGCCATCGGCATGAAGCGCGGCGACCGCGTGGGCATCTGGTCCCCCAACCGTTACGAGTGGACCGTTACCCAGTTCGCCACCGCGAAAGTCGGCGCCATCCTGGTGAACATCAACCCGGCCTATGGCGTGCACGAGCTGCAATACGCCCTGAACCTGGCCGGCATCACCACCCTGGTAACGGCGGACGCCTTCAAAGGCTCCAACTACCGGGAAATGATCTACGAGCTGGCGCCGGAACTGAAACGCAGCGCCCCGGGCAAACTCAAGGCCGACCACGTACCGGACCTTCGCGCCGTGATCAACGTGCACGAAGAAAAGCATGACGGCATGTGGACCTGGAAAGAGTTCCTGGGCTTCGCCGGCGACGTCTCCGAAGACGATCTGACCAAGCGCCAGAGCGAGCTGCAGTTCGATGACCCCATCAACATCCAGTTCACCTCCGGCACCACCGGCAACCCCAAAGGCGCCACCCTCACCCACCACAACATCCTCAACAACGGATACTTTGTGGCGGAAAGCCAGTTGTTCACCGAAAAAGACCGCCTGGTCATCCCTGTGCCCCTGTACCACTGCTTCGGCATGGTGATGGGCAACCTGGGCTGCATTACCCACGGCGCCACCATGATCTACCCGGGTGAAGGCTTCGAGCCCAAGTCCGTTCTGCAGGCCGTGCATCAGGAAAAAGCCACAGCCCTGTATGGCGTGCCCACCATGTTCATCGCTGAACTGGCCGAGCCTGAGTTTGAAACCTACGACCTCTCCAGCCTGCGCACCGGCATCATGGCCGGCTCCATCTGCCCGGCCGAAGTAATGAAGAAGGTCAACGGCAAGATGAACATGAAAGAAGTTCAGATTGCCTACGGCATGACCGAAACCAGCCCGGTATCCACCCAGACCAGCTCCCTCGACCCGTTCGAGAAGCAGGTAACCACCGTGGGCCGCACCCAGCCGCACCTGGAAACCAAGATCGTGGACCCGGCCAACGGCAACGTCGTCCCCCGGGGAGAGATCGGCGAGCTGTGCACCCGTGGCTACAGTGTGATGCTGAAGTACTGGAACAACGAAGAGAAAACCCGCGAAGCCATCGACAATGCCGGCTGGATGCACACCGGCGACCTGGCCACCATGGACGAAGAGGGCTACATCCAGATTGTCGGCCGCATCAAGGATATGGTGATCCGCGGCGGTGAAAACATCTACCCGAAAGAAATCGAAGAGTTCCTCTACACCCACCCCGCCATCGAGGAAGTGCAGGTAACCGGCATCCCCGATGACAAATACGGTGAAGAGCTCATCGCCTGGGTGAAACTGGCCCCCGAGGCGGCTCCAGTCACCGCAGAAGACCTGCAGGCCTTCTGCAAAGGCAAGATCGCCCACTTCAAGATCCCGAAGAACTACAAGTTCGTGGATGAATTCCCGATGACCGTCACCGGGAAAATCCAGAAGTTCAAGATGCGGGAGATTTCTATTGAGGAGATGGGGCTGAAGAAGTAATCGCTGCCCCTGCTTCGTGAAAACCTTCAGACCCCGGTTTTTAGGGGTCTGTGGATCACACTAACGCTCCATTAACGATGGCCCGCAACTCCTGACGGATCGGGTAAGTCGACGAGGGGATCAGTTGTGTCATGAAGATCACCACCAGTTCCTCGACGGGATCGATAAAAAAGTTGGTGCTCGCCAGGCCGCCCCAGCCGTACTCGCCAACCGACCCGTTGATCTGGGATTTGGCGACGTCAGTTTTTACCGAAAAGCCCAGTCCAAAACCACTCCCGGCATAGGGTGTCTCGCTGAAGGCGCCAACGGATAGGCCAGGCAGATCCTGATTGTCAGGCAGGTGGTTGCGACGCATGAATTCCAGAGTTTTTCGACCAATAATCCGCCGCCCCCGAAACTCTCCACCCTGACAGAGGGCCTGGGCAAAGTGGAAATAATCGTCAATGGTGGAAACCAGCCCACCGCCGCCAGACACAAACTGAGGTTTGTGCCGGAAAGGCGACGTCTGTGGATCGTCCTGCAGCTTGAACTGATCGCCGGGCTGGTACTGGTAGCAGGCCGCAAAGCGGTCAAGCTGATCGTCGCGGACCTGAAAGCCAGTGTCAGACATGGCCAAAGGTTCGAAAATATGCTCTCGCAGATACTCATCAAACGGCTTATCAGCCAGCAATTGCACCAGATACCCCAGAACATCCGTGCTGATCGAATAGTTCCAGGCCGTACCTGGTGAGAACTCCAGCGGCAGTTCCGCCAGCTGATTGACCAGTGTTTCCAGCGTCATACTCCGGCTGCCATCCAGCTTCAGGTCCCGGTAAGCAGCGTCAACGTTGGTGCGGTTCATAAATCCGTAGGTCAGCCCTGACATATGCGTGAGCAGGTCGCGAATGGTCATGGTGCGGGTTGCAGGCGTGGTCAGGAAACTGGGATAGACACCGCTTTTATAAATCCGCTGGTTTTTCCAGGCTGGAATGTACTTGTGTACGGGATCATCCAGCAAAAAGCGCCCCTGCTCATACAGCTGCATCATGGCGATAGACGTGATCGGCTTGGTCATGGAATAAATGCGGAAAACAGTATCCCGGCGGACCGGCTTGTTGCGTTCCACATCCATCAGTCCTTGCGCGTTCACATAGGCAATTTCTCCTCGCCGGGCCACCAATGTCAGCGCGCCGGGCAACCTTCCAGGCTGGATATAACGACGGTCAAGGTGGCCTTGAATATTGGCAAGACGGTCCAGTGCAAGGCCGGCAACCTGTTTGGGTTCCATCATAGAGGGGGCACCTTCTTATGTGATTTTGGTGTCAGTGCCGGGCTACTGAACAAGTGATCCTGGAGCTCGCGGCTAATCGTGATTTAAGAGTATGCCGTTCCGGGGAGCCATAGAAAACAAATCTGATCTGGCTCCGGTTTTCACATACAACACCCTGACCCTTGCTGAATGGGCGGACACTGCACTCTGGCCAGGGTGGCTGCGGACGAGCAAGAGTTCCCTGATCCCAGAGGACAAGGCTAGCCTTATGGTCTATGTTCATTCGAGGGCTGTTTCCAATCCATTCTTAAAGAAGCACAATGATGACACTCAGATACTCATTCTGCGCCTCCCTCCTGGTCTGTTTGCTGGCTTCACAATCGGTTGCCGCAGATGATATTACCCGCCGCGCCACGCGCCTGGAGCCTCTTGTGCTAAACGCAGCCGACGGGTTTTCCATCAAGCGATACGAGCTTGAGGCGGGGGTCTATTACCGCTGGCGTATCCAGAGCGACGGCCTTGAGGAATACAAATTATTGGCACCGGATTTTTTCCGGGAAAGCTGGGTTGATCAAGTGGTTGTTGAGGGCCTCGAAGTGAAGCCCATGGGGCTGCATGCGATTGAGTTTGATCGATCCGGAGAAATGGATGTCTGGTTCGTCACCATCCGCCCCGGCACGTATCCGTTTTACATTGAAGGCCTGGAGCGCCAGGGATTCAGTGGAGAGTTTGTGGTCAAATGAATAAACAGAAGCTGTGGTTATTGCTGGTCTCAGCTCTGATCGTTCCCGTTCCGGCGTTGGGCCAACCCGCCAGCCTTGTCTGCGACGCCCTGGTTCAGAGACTGGAGCAGTCCGCCGCTGCCCTTGAGGGGCGTCATTTGAATGAAGCCCTGTTCCAGGGGGCCGAGGTTAAATGCGAGGGGGTTGTCGCCGACCTGCTCGCCAGGGGCGCGTCGGTGGAGGCACGCAACCGAAGAGGAGAGTCAGCCCTTTCGGTCGCCGCGAAACGAGGGGCCATCGACGTGGCATCCTTGCTGATATCGGCAGGGGCCGACATCCATCATCGGGATCTTTCCGACTCGACACCGCTTTTATTGGCCGCCGAGGCCCGCCGAACCCGGATGGTGAAGTTTCTGCTTGAGGCCGGCGCAGACGTGAACATCCAGAACAAGAAGGGTGTGACAGCGCTGGCTGCCGCTGCTTTTAACGGTGACTCGCGAACAGTCAGTCTGTTGCTTGATGCGGGCGCGAAACCGGACAGACCGGACGAAAGCGGTAAGGTTGCGCTGATCTATGCCGCGGGCAAAGCGGATACCCGGATTGTATCGCAGCTGCTGGCGGCAGGCGCAGATGCAGACGGCATCTGGGGCAACGATCTGACGCCTTTAATGTGGGCTGCAGGCCACGCCAATGATGCACCGCGACTGGCCGCAATCGAAACCGCTGAACTGCTGCTGGAGGCGGGAGCGGACCTTTCGCGCGTGGACAACCGGGGCCGGGACGCCCTGATGATTGCAGCGAGCCGGGGACACGATCAGATGGTCCGCTTTCTTATCGGCAAAGGGGCAACAACGGACCGCAAAGACAAATCAGGCAAAAGCGCCTATGACCTTGCCACCAATGATGAACTACGCACTCTCCTGGCCCGGTGACTCCCCCCTCCCCCGAATGCCCACTCTTGCGGGTGCCTGTTTTAAAGGTCTCCAAGATAACGGGCAAGCGCTTCGATCTCGTCGTCCTCAACCTTTTTCATGACGCTTATCTTGGCAGCCGCGTTCAGCCGGACTTCGTTCTTGAAATCCTTCATCGTTTTCTCCAGATAGCCAGGTTGCTGTCCGGCTGCACGTGGAATCCGACTATCGCCCTGCCATTCGCCGTGACAGGCACTGCATTGGCCGCGTGACATCGCTCGCTGTGCCAGTTGAGCATCCCCCTCTTGCGTCTTGGTCTGAATCGCCGGCCATGATTTGTCCGAGAAATACTGGGCGAGCGCCTTCATCTGGCTTCGATCAAACTGCGCCGCCATGGGGCTCATAATGTCGTTTGCGCGTCGCTCTGCGGCGTAATCCTTAAGCTGGGTGTACAGGTAGAAAAACTCCTGGCCGTGAATGATCGGGATTGCCGGATCTGACGGCAACCCTTCAGCACCGTGACAGGCCGCACACTGGCCCGCGGCCGCCTCGACATCAAATTCCGCTTCTGCATGGGCAGCCCCTGTTGCCAGGAGCGCCGCAAGTAAACCGAAAGCAATTTTCATAGAGGCTTTTCCTGTCAGAAAAAAGAGTGGGCGCATGGCCCACTCCCGGTTTTACATGACGGCTGGATCAGTCGGCCAAGGTAAAGGCAATGATGTTGTTGCCGCGCTTGTAGTTCAGCTGAGCATTACCGCCAGCGCCCACAACAATGTATTGCTTGCCTTCCACCGTGTAGCTGGAAGGAGGTGCATTCACGCCGGCGCCCGCCTGGAAGCGCCACAGTTCAGAGCCATTCTTTGAGTCATAGGCCTTGAAAAGACCATTGCCTTCACCTGTGAACAACAGTCCACCGGCTGTGGCCAGAACGCCGCCGATCATCGGCTGGGCGGTACGAACCTGCCAGGAGATCTTGCCGGTGTCGTAATCTACCGCAGTTACGTTACCCCACTGCTGCTCCTCAGGGATAACATCAAAGGAGCCGCCAAGCCACAGCTTGCCCTCAGGATAAGGGGTTGAGCGCACGGTGTAGGTCATGGGCTGATGCAGGTTGATCGCATAGCTCAGGCGTTCGGTGGGGTCGATCGCCATGGGTGACCATTCGACGCCGCCATTGGCACCGGGCAGCATACGCGCACCGTCAGCGGTCGGCAGTGTCCACATATCCTCTTGCGGAACCATGGCCTCCGAGAACCGGATCATCGAGCAGTCACTCGCCTTATTGACGTACACGTGACCGGTTTTTCCGCCGTGCAGGATGCCTTTGACATCCTCGCCATTGCCGTCTTTCACCGTTGTGATGATTGGCGGAGATACCGAGTCCAGATCCCAGACATCGTGCGGAATGTACTGGAAGTGACAGACATATTCGCCGGTGTCCAGATTCACCGCTACCAGGCTGTCAGTGTACAGGTTGTCGCCAGGGCGCAAGGAACCGTCCAGATCCGGGGAGGGGTTGCCGACCACGAAGTAGACCCTGTTGGTTTCAAGGTCTACCGCGGGGTTCTGCCATACGCCGCCACCCAGCGTCTCATAGGGGTCCCCTGCTTCTTGAAGAGCCGCTTTTTCCGCTTCAATGTCGCGATGCATGTCGCGGCCAGTGGCGTCGTGTGTTGCCCATACACCGACCGAGTTTTCTGCGGTCGTGTTGAATGTCCAGAGCAGCTCGCCGGTTTCGGTGTCAAAGGCTTTAACGAAGCCACGGATGCCGTATTCGCCGCCGTTGGTGCCGATCAGCACTTTACCGTTCGCGACTGAGGGAGCCATGGTTTCGGAATAACCAAACTCCGGATCGGCAATCTGGGTCGACCAGATCTGTTTGCCGGTTCTGGCATCAAGTGCGACAAGCTGGGCATCCAGCGTGCCCATGAACACCTTATTGCCATGGACAGCGACGCCGCGGTTGTTAGGGCCGCAGCAATACGTGGTGATCGGCCCCATGTCGTGCTTGTAGTGCCAGATTTCCTCACCGGTCCGTGCGTTAAGCGCGTAGACGTGGTTAAAAGCGGTGGTGACGTACATGATGCCATTGACCACGATGGGTGAGGTTTCCATCGAGTCAACGACTTCGGTCTGGAATATCCAGGCCGGGCGCAGCTTGCCAACGTTTTCGGTGTTGATCTGGCTCGCCGGGTAGTACCGGGTCTGCTCGTAATTGCCATTGGTGTGAAGGAAATTGTTGCCGTCGCCGGCGGCGCGGGTAAGCATGCGTTGGTCGACGTTTCGAAGGTCGCCGTAGTATGAACTGTCGGAGGTTTCGTCCTGCGCCTGCGCAGTTGCCTGAAACAGGCCTGCAAGCACCAGCATTACGAAAGTTGCAGTGACTCTGTTAACGATCATCTTTTGACTCCTTTCGTGAAAGAGCGTTGGCCAGTTTTATTTTTTGTTCTAGCATGATTGATATTAGTTTAACTACAGACTGCAGCCAGCGATGGTTATATCGAAAGAGCGCAAGGACGACGTTTTTAGGCCTGGGCCGACGCTTGAACTATTAGCGTCGCGCGTTTGCGGCGCATCAAAGGAGGTCCAATGAAGTGCCTGGCAGGAACACTCTTGGTCGCAACCATCTTGTTGAGCCCTCTACTCGCGGCCAAAACAGGGGACGTGATCGTTGCCAATGAGCGCGGTAATAGCCTTACGATTCTGTCGCCTGATACTGAAGTAATAGAAGAAATTCCTGTGTGTGCCCGCCCGAGAGGTATGCATTTCAGCGCTGACCGGTCGGAGTTTTTCGTGGCCTGCGCCGACGACGACATGATCGCAATCTACAGTACGGAATCCCGCAGGCTTTTGCGCCGTATTCGCGGTGTCTCCGCTCCGGAGACCTTTGATCTTCACCCCGACGGCCGACGCCTGATCGTCTCCAACGAAGAAGATGCCCTGGCGACCGTCTATGACATTCAGACGGGCGAACTTCTGGCAGAATATGAAACGGGTGAAGAGCCGGAAGGTGTTCAGGTCACCCCCGACGGCCGCCTCGTTTTCGTCGCCTCGGAAGCAGCGAATCTTGTGCATGTCATCGACCTGGAAGCCGACGAAGTCATTGCTGACATACTGGTGGATACCCGGCCGCGGCGTTTTGCGCTTACGCCCGATGGCAAGGAGCTATGGGTGTCCGCCGAACTGGCAGGGATGGTGAACATTATCGATGTGGATACGCTCAAGCTGGTTGCAGACATCCTCTTCCTCCCCACCGGATTTCGGCCCGACCAGGTCACACCCGTGGATTTGCGAATGACCGCGGATGGAAGCCGTGCCTATGCTGCGCTTGGACGCGCCAATCATGTAGCGGTCATTGATGTGCCCAATCGCGAGGTGATTGAGTACGTGCTGGTGGGAAACCGGGCCTGGGGCCTTGGCCTGACGGCCGACGAAAAAACCCTGTATGTGGCTAACGGCCTATCGGACGACGTTACGGTCATCGATACTGACACTCTCAAGCCTCTGAAAACGGTGCCGGTCGGGCGCGTTCCCTACGGGGTTCTGATCGATGATCAGTAGACTGCTTCTGGCTGTCGTGCTTCTGAACATACCCTTCGCGTTTGCCAGCGAGCCGGCCCGAATTGTTTATATCGGCAGTGCGAACGATGACTTTTATGAACCGCAAACCGTCTATACCGGTTTGTCCCTGCGTGACCGCAAAAGACCCGTAGACGCAGCCCAGGTGGCGCTTCGAGGTACCCGGATTCTTGAACGCGCACTGGGTTTGTCTTTTGCACTGGACGTCGTATTAATGACCCCGGACCAGTCCCCGGTAACGGCCGTGCGGGAAGCACGTGAAAGCGGAGCCCTGGCGGTACTGCTGGACCTTCCGGCAGAGGCAATGGCGGCGGTCGCAGGGCCTGAAGGTACTGAAGGCCTGTTGTTCAATATACGCCATCGCGAAGCGCTGTGGCGGGCCGAAGATTGTGCACCGGCGCTTTTGCACACCCTGCCCTCCCACGCCATGCTCAGTGATGCCCTGGCCCAGCATCTGAAATTCCACGGCTGGCAGAAAATTTTACTGCTCACGGGCAGCGGCGACGAAAATCGTTTGAAGGCAGAGGCTGCCCGTCAGTCAGCCGCCAAGTTCGGCCTCAACATTGTCGTTCAGCGCGAATTCAAACTCACAAACGATCCACGCCAACGGAACATGAGCAACATTGCGCTGCTGACTGGCGGCGTGACCCATGATGTTGTCTGGCTCATCGATAGCGAAGGTGAGTTCGGCCGGTACGTGCCTTATGCAACCCAGTCACCGCGCCCGATCGTCGGTTCGGAAGGTCTGTCGGCCCACGCATGGCACTGGACGCTTGAACGCTACGGCGCGCCTCAGCTCAATCAGCGCTTCCGGCGCGACCACGGGCGGGATATGACCTCCGAAGATTTTGCCGCCTGGGCCGCGGTGCGTGCGGTCGTCACTGCTGTCACCGAACTGCGTGCCGCCGACCCAAAAGCCGTCGCAGACCATATTCGTTCGGAAGCGTTTGCCATGGACCTCTACAAAGGCGTTCGCGGCAGTTTTCGAACGTGGAATGGCCAACTCCGTCAGCCCGTCCTGCTCGCGACGCACAATGCGGTTATTTCCATCGCGCCCCTGACAGGCTTTGAACACAGCATTAACACCCTGGATACGCTCGGCGTCGACAAGCCCCAAAGCCTTTGCAGGCGTTGAGGTGAGAAGTGCAGAACAAGCTAGTCCGATAACCCGCGTATGTAGCCAAGACAGCACCAGGAGGCCCAGCGGCTTGGCCATCAGCAATGGTATTCCGGTTTTTGGGTTCGGATAGCGAAGGTCGAGCGTGAATACGGCCTTTAATCGGCTGACGGCAGGTTGCCTCCCAGCATGTTTTCGACCACCGCCGCATTATAGAAGGCTTCAACCGTCTGGATTTTGTCGTCCCGCACACGAAACCAGACGGCAAGCCGCACATCCCCGATCGGTTCAAAGTTGGTCCGGTAGTCAAGAATCGCGAACACGTGTTCCCCGTCGGCACTGAGCTGACGTACGATCAGATCTTTCTGTATGGCAGCCATACCGAATTGATAGGACAGCATGTCATCCGGACGAAGGAAGCGCATATTCGGCCCCACATACTCAAACCCTTCAGCAACCAGCAGGCTCTTTGCCTCCTCAAAACGCTGGGCATGGATATCAGCAATGAATTGCGCCACGATGTCTTTTGGCTGCATGACTAGACTCCATTTGTAAGAGGGGCATGCTCTTACCCCGCCCCTTCACCGTGAAAATCTTTATCAGTAGCTTTCAGCATGGCACGAATGCGGTCAATGTGAATTTGAGAATCCCTGGCCCGCTGGGAGATCGATGAGGGAGGTTTTTTGCTTTCGTTTTTACTCATGGTTTCGAGCAGGTTCTGGCGCTCCTCAAACATCCTCAGCGCAACCCAGAGCGTTTCTTCAATCTTTTCGGTTTGTTGAGCAAGCAGCACCGAGGAGGTAAACGCATGGCCGGTATGACAGCGATATCTGAGAAGGTCCCCGTCTGCCACCTTCCATAACACCCCGCCACAGTCCGGACAGTTGTATGGCACCTGCTCGCCGAGCGCCTCGACAGAAGGCAAATCGCTCAAAACCCGCTGTGCAATCTTTGCCTCGATCACCAGGTCCTCCGGAGCCGGCTTGTACTCCGGTAGTTTTCTCCTTACAAGCTCGGACAACACCGCCCCCATCTCGGATATCGGCACACAATAATCGGCTCCAACATTTGTTATTACCGACTGCGGCATGTCCGGATAAGCGGCATCCTCAGGGTCCTGTGCAATGCAGACGCCTCCGCATCGTTTGATCGCCATCATGCCACTGGTGCCATCATCCAGGTACCCGGTAAGGATGATTCCGACCACCCGGTTGCCATAAGCCACGGCTGCGGAACGGAACAGGGGATCAATCGCGGGTCGTGACCGGTTTTCCCTGGCACCTTTGGTGATGAGGATCTTTCCTTTCACGATCAGCATGTGTTGATCCGATGGCGCCAGGTAGATATTGCCTCTTTTGAATGCCTGGTTATTGTGCGCATGCACACATGTCAGACTGCTGCTCCCGTCTAAAACTCTGACCAGCGCTTCTCCGGTGGTATCGGCACTCATGTGGTTGACTATGAAGATGGGCGCCGGAAAATCCTGTGGAAATTGTGCGACCAGCTGCTTTAACGCGGCCATGCCACCGGCGGACGCGCCAATAACGATGAGCATTGAACTCCTCCGTTGACGCCGCTCACTCATTGCACCACCTGCTCGATCTTGCGCTCCATTTCTGGGGTTATCTCGGTGGAACGCGGAGGAAGCTCAGCCTCGCCCCTTTCTCCGTTTTGTGCAATGTCATTCAGGAGCAGCTTCATTTCGGCTATTTCGCGGATCTGCGCCGGAAGGGTCGAGATTTTCATTCTGAGCGCCATCAGCCATGTTGACCTCCTGGATTTCCCTATTTGAGTGCACTCGTCTGCTCAGCTTTGTCCACCAGAGGATCTTGATGAGGCTCTGAAAAAACACTAGCGTTTGGTGAGAGCGGAGTATGTGCGGTTGCCCACCTTGGGTATTCGCGGGTTGGTGGAGGGAGGAGGCCGTCGAACTGGATTACTCAGTGGCTGCCTATCGACGTGGGTTACCTGAGTTGACTGTCCTTGCTGCCACGGCGATTAATGCCGCCTGTATAGGTATCCTGCTTTTCTAGCGCGGATTGGCACGCAATGCAAAGCCGGACTCCGGGAATCGCTTTGCGGCGCTCCTCTGAAATAGCACAATCGCACTCATCGCAATGGACGGCGCTCTCACCGATAGTCAATTGGCTCCGTGCGCGTTGAACTGCATCTTCAACGCTCGCGTCAATTTGATCCTGAACGGCGCCATCCCGTGACCAACCACCAGCCATAGCGTTCTCCAATCTCTGAATGATTGATGTTGCAAAAGGTCAGCCTGCCACCAAGTTCAAGCGTAACCAAGCCCCACGGCGGATGCTGGTTGTCAGCAGGTTAAAGCCACATAAAAAAACGGCCTGCGCTGGGCGCGAGGCCGATCAAATGAGGCTCTGGGGGTCCATAGCCATACTGCCAAAGAGAGGCCGCGTTAACGGCCCCAACTCACCGAAAGCCGAAAAAGGAAAGAATCACCAAAATGATAACCACGGCACCGACGATATAGACAATCCTGTTCATATGTAGATCCTTTTTTTCTATATCCCGAATTCTAGTTGCGCCTCATCCTTGCGGCGCATGATGTAACATCCTGTATAGGCAGGTCCATCGCCTCATCTGAGTCCAGAATGGGCTTTTCAGTTTATTCGGTCTGTTCGCTGTCGCACGGAGTACGAAAAAAATTCACTGAGTGCGAAAAACTTAAGAGCGTACAGAGGCAGGCTGTCTGTTACCGCACATACGGCTCTTCGGCTTAAGTTTATTCTCATTTCACCTGACGACCCTTTCTATTGTCGCCAGTGTCAGTACAGCTCAAGCTTTAGGCTGGGCTTTTGGTTGCGCTCCACAGTGGAGTAGTCGCTGCCACCCATTATCTCGCGGGTTCAGGCGCGGGCAATTATCATCGCCAGATCCGTCACGATATTGCCAGCCAGATCTGGCGAGCCGGCCTCCTCTATCGCGCCAGCCGCTGGGCGCCCGGCCAGCGGTTGTTCATGGGCTGGGCTGGTTTGACGCCTCGCAGTCTGAGTCTCGCCGCCAGCCTGACCCGTGTACCTCCTTCTGCCGTGACACGGGCCATGGGGCTCATGTCCTAAGGAAAACCGGGCATTACCATATCTCGCCATCGCCGCCATTCAATCATTGGAAATTACCTGCCAAAAGATCTAATTTTACAGGCAGGGAGGGACGGACCATGCGTCAGGATAATGTCCAGGTATCGGACGACAACTTGCCGGAACACAGCGAGGGCATCCGGGTAGGCCGGGAGCTGCTGGAGGCCACGAGACCTTACGTTGAACAATCTGCCGCAACAAGCTGGTGGCACGTCGGCTCCACCTTTGTGTTGATGATTGCCGCACTGACCGCCGCCGGAATGATCCCGTGGTGGCCCCTCCGACTGGTGTTTTCGGTACTGGGCGCCCTGGTGATGGTGCGCGCCTTCATCACCTTTCACGATTACCTGCACGGTGCGATTCTCAAAGGCTCCCGGGTTGCCTACTGGCTCTTCCATGCCTTCGGCGCCCTGATGCTGACACCAACACGCTCCTGGAGTGCCAGCCACAATTATCACCACGGCCATGTGGGCCAGATTTCGGAGGCCAGCGTCGGTGCTTTTCCACTTATAACCGCACGTATGTGGCGGGACTCAACGCGGTGGCAGCGCTTTACCTATCGCGCCCAGCGGAATCCCCTGGTGGTGCTTTTGAGCTACCCGGTTGTTTTCGGTTTGAACATTACGCTCATGCCCTTGCTGAAGAACCCCCGCAAACACATCGACTCCCTGACAGCACTGGTCAGTCATTTCGCGTTGATCGCCGTGGTATGGGTACTGGGCGGGTTCAGCCTGGTCTTCTTTGTCATCCTGCTGCCCATGACTCTTGCCTCTGCGATGGGGTGCTACCTGTTCTTTGCGCAGCACAGTTTCCGGCGCATGCAGATTGCGTCGCCCGAAGCATGGACCTATTACCGGGGGGCCCTGGAGTCTTCAAGCTACATGCGAATGAACCGGGTTATGCAGTGGTTTACCGGGAATATTGGCTACCACCATATTCACCATCTTAACGTTCGAATTCCCTTTTACCGCCTTCCCGAAGTGATGGCGGCCATTCCTGAACTGCAATCACCGCTCACAACGACCCTTGCACCCGGTGACATTGCAGACTGCTTCCGGTACGCGCTTTGGGATGAAGAGAAACAGCGTATGGTGTCCTATCGGGAGGCCAGCGCCTGAATCAGCGCTTGTCAGCACCCCGTCACCATGCTTCACTTTCGGGACCCGCACCCACATCCCAACCGGAGACTACCCTATGTCCAACGCCGCCACTGTCAGTTCAATAACGCTACCCGGTGCCCGGCGGCTGTGGCTGTTGCTGCTCAGTGCCGCACTTCTGGGTGGGTGTTCTTCGATGTACTACAAAACCATGGAAAAATTCGGGTATGAAAAGCGCGACATCCTGGTGGATCGGGTGGAAGACGCGAGGGACAGCCAGAATGACGCCCAGGAAACCTTCCGCTCGTCTCTGGAGCGCTTCCAGAGCGTAGTGGATACGCCGGATACCGAGCTCAAGGATCAGTACGCCGAGATCAGCGATGCCTACGAAGACAGCAAGTCCAGCGCGGAAAAGGTCCGCGAGCGTATCCACGAGGTGGAAGATGTCGCGGACGATCTGTTCGATGAATGGGAGGATGAACTTGATCAGTATGAGAGCACCTCTCTTCGGCGCAGCAGCAAACAGCAACTTGATGAGACCCGCGTGCAATACAGCCAACTGATCAGCCGTATGCACGAAGCCGAAGATCGCATGGACCCGGTCTTGCAGGCATTTCAGGATCAGGTGCTGTATCTCAAACACAACCTCAACGCCCAGGCGATAGGTTCCCTGGAGAACGAGCTGGTGGGTATCCGCCAGGACGTGGATAAGCTGATTCGCAATATGGAACAGTCGATTGCGGAATCCGAAGCCTTTATCCGACGCTTCCGCGAGGGCAGTTAACGCCTGGCGCGATTGTGCGTTGGCCGCAAACGGGCATCGAACAAGTGCCATCAAGGAGTTGGTATGGACAGTGAGCCGGTTCTGTTTGCCCTGGAAGGGAGCCAGGAGTTTGGGCAAGCCGTTGCCTCACAGCTCGGCGTTAGCCTGGCCACCCATGAGGATCGAGCCTTTGAAGATGGCGAACACAAGTCACGGCCACTGCAGAATTTGCGGGGCCGGGACGTTTACGTGCTGCACACCCTGTTTGGCGAGGAAGCTTTAAGCGTTAACGACAAGTTGCTGCGCCTCCTGTTTTTCATCGCGACCGTTAAAGATGCCGGTGCAAAACGCGTCAGCGCGCTGCTGCCGTACCTGGCCTATGCCCGCAAGGATCGTCGCGCCAAGAGCCAGGATCCAGTCACCACACGCTATGTGGCGCAACTGTTTGAAGCCATGGGAGTGGATTGCATAGTGGCACTGGAAGTTCACAACCAGGGCGCTTTCGACAATGCTTTTCGCTGTCGGACAGTGCATCTGGAAGCCCACAGCCTGTTCGTCAACGCACTCATAGACCGTATTGGTAACGAGCCGGTCGTGATTGTTTCCCCGGACGCCGGCGGCACCAAACGCGTGGACCGGTTCCGGGACGCCTGGGCGGGGGTCGCTGGCGAACAACCACCCACAGCTTTCCTGGAAAAACGGCGTACCGACGGCAAAATAACCGGCGATGCCGTGGTCGGGGACATGACAGGCAAGGTTGCCATCATCGTCGACGATATGGTGGCTAGCGGCACCACCCTGTTGCGCGCCGCCGAAGCTTGCAAGAACAAGGGAGCCACAAGGGTTTTCGGGGTTATCACCCACGCCCTGTTCGGTCCGGGTTCGGAGCAGCTTTACCGCGCGGGCGCAATGGATCAGCTTTTCATCACCGACAGCGTGACACCGCAGCAGGAACCGGGGGCACAAGGCCGGGTCGCCACCATCGCGGTTGCCGGGCTGTTTGCACAGGCCGTTCGGGAGTTGCATACGGACTGAATCGTTGTTGGGGAGACAACATCTACCCAGAAGAAATCGAGGGAGCCAAAGCTATGGGGCGTCAGAACTCAGACCCTGCGCTCGGGCCGGCATTGATGCAGTTTGACGTAGCGCTGGGAGATTTCGCCCGAGCCCGTCGCACCGACCCCAGGGCATCCAGCCTTGGACTGCTTGAGCGCTCCCGAATGCTGATGACGCTGCCGGGCGGCTTTGATGCCCTGTACCGGCGGGTCCGCTCGCTGGAATCTGCCGGCATCTTCGGCACCAGCGACTGGGCTCAGCCGGCCATCCTGCAGCCGGCACTGGCCAAGCACTCCCTGCGCGAGGCTGGTGCTGTTACGACCATCGTGGAGGCCATCAGCGAGCTTCGGATGCTTGCCGTCACCCGAGGTGATTACTTCCACCCCGGCATTTCTGCAGAACAGGCACGCTATTTCCTGACCCAGGTTATGGCTTTGAACCTGGATCTGCTCTCTGGCCAACTCACTGAAGCCGACCGGGAACGCCCGAAACAGCTCGGCATGATTGTCCAGGAACTATACCAGTATCTGATTTCCCACCTCGGTTATGAGAGCCTGCTGGACAGCCTGGTGGCGGAGGTCTGGCGCCTCCTGGAACAAGGGCCGGTGCAGGTCGACAGCATCTGCGAGATGATTGGCCAGATCGCCAAGTGCCTTTACGATCCGAAGATAAAAACCACCAGTAACGCAAACGCCACCCGCCTGGTCAACGCCCTGTTTGCGCCCACACCGGGCAGCGCCGAAGACCCGGGCCTAGAGGTCTATGAGCAGCGACTGGCGGAGATGGACGACGTCACTCTGGCTTCCGAAGCCACCTACTTTGCCCGCAGCATGCACGACAGCGGCCTGGCCTCGCCCTATCACGCGGTTATGCTGAGGTTCCTGCGCAACAATGATCAGGACGATCTGATACCCAGCATACTGGGGCTCACCATGACCGGCATGGACGACCTCTACTGCTACACCGAGTTGGTCCACGCCCTGATTGACGAAGCTATCTACCCGGAAACCTGCCAGGCCGTTTATGGCTTAACCATGATGCTGGAGCGGGGTTCCCTGTTTACACCATCCGTAGCCCAGGCCCTGTGGCGGCAGATCAAACTACCCCTGTCAGCGGAGACCGCAAACACCCTTCAGGAAGCCTTTGGCGATGCCCAACCACCCCGAGTATTTCTGCTGGCTGGTGTCCTCAACCTTTTGGGACAGCCGCTGGGGGTGGGCCAGGGCAACAACCCCACTTGCCAGTCTGCTATTGGTCTGTCGGTATGGGCATCCAACGAGGCTGATTATCTGCTTCAGGTACTGACCTGGGCGGCCCGGGACAACGAAGTTCTGTGCCGCTTCGAAGGTGAGAACGTCTCTTCCAGAGATCTGGAGCCCGGGCTGGTCAAGGAAACACCGGTCGATGTGGACCCGGTATCGCTGATCCTCATACCCCATCTGGATCGCATCTACGGCGAAATGTGGCGCCGTTGTGAAAACCGGGACGACGATGCCCATCGCTGGATCAACCCGGAATTCTACGGCTGGTGGGTCAGCCATGGGTTCCGTGTGGTGGCCGATGTCCACACCGGGGAAGTGAACGACTACGAGGGCTTCATCCGGCACTTCTACGCCAGCTACCACCCTTTTTACAACGGCAACATGCCAGTGATCCACGCGCAGCCGGCCGGCATTGCCGTTACCGACAGCGCGGCACGTTTTGTAGGCCGCCACGCCATCAATATTCTCAGGGTCGGGCTCAGCCCCCGTAACGAGATGCGGGTTTACTTTTTCAACCCCAACAACGACAGCGGCCAGGACTGGGGTCAGGGAATTACCTGCTCCACCCGGGGCCACGGCGAATTTCGCGGCGAGGCCTCCCTGCCCATTGCCGAATTCACCTCCAGGCTGTATGCATTCCATTACGACCCGCTGGAACTTGGCGACCTCTCGGCAATACCGGATGAGGAAGTTGCCCGGGTGAAGGAGCTTGGCTACACCAGTTGGGCGGCATCCTCCGACCCATCGCCGGAGTGAAGGCCCAGCTAGTAACTTTCCGTGTTACCGGTTGGCGGCGTTAACGGCTCGCCTTCCTCATTCTGCAGCTGGTAATCGTAGGCTGCCTGCAGGCCGGTCTCTTCTTCAACCTCTTCCTCGGGCTCATAGTCAAGGTAGCGCGGATACAGTGGCGAAAGCATCGCAACGAGAATGCCGATGGCGCAGAACATGGCAAACGCATCGGCATAACCGACTTCGTTGACCAGCACACCGACGATCGGCGAGCCGGCAGCCTGGCCAAGCGAGACCGCCATAAATGGCAGTACCGGCCCCATGGACAGCCGACCCGGCAACAGACGGATGCCTGTCATCAGGTAGAGCCCCGTCAGACTCATGTAAGCCAGGCCAAAGACCAGCGCGGAAAACGTCGCAATCAGCAGGTTGTCGGGGCTGGCAGCAAGCAAGGCCAGGCTCGCAGCCAGCATCATCAGCATCAGCGCCTGGGTGATCGGCGGGTTGTTGCGATCGGCCAGATCAGCCACCACCGCGCCGCCAAGGCCGGCGATACCAACCGCCAGCCACAGCCAACCGGTGGCATCGGGCGGCATCGCGCCCAGGTTGACCACCAGATCCGGTGCGAAGATCCAGTATGCGGCGGAAACGAAGCCCATCATGAAGGCAAACAGTGAGAGTCTTAACAGGCGCCACCACTGCTGCGCACTGATAGGAGACGCAGGTGCGGCATTCGACGGCGTGACACGGGACACGGAAGGAATGAAAAACCACGTGGCAAGCACCCCGAGGAGCGCCAGAACTGCAAAGGACGCATAGGCATAGCGCCAGGCCCCGGCCAGGAACAGAATCGTCGGCACGGCAACCACCACGCCAATACTGGTGCCAGCATTCATCACCGAGCTGACCCGCCCGTGCAGGGAACGTTTCACCAGGGCCTGCATCGCCGCCGTGAGCGCCGGCATCATCAGACCCGTGCAGATGCCGCAAGCAACCACTCCCACACCGAGGGACACCGCGCCAGAAGCCTGACTGATCAGTGCCAGACCGACAACACCAAAAATTCCAGACACCATTGCCGTGTTACGGGCGCCGAGACGATCAGCAGATAGTGGTGCAACCATCGTGGCGAGGACAAAACTGATCAGCGGCAGCGCGCCAATGATACCGATCACTTCCGGCGTCAGACCCAACTCGGCCCGGATCGGGGGCACAAACAAACCAAATGCAAAGCGTGCGAGCCCGTAACTGATCGCAATCAGTGCGGCCCCTAAAAGCGCAAACGCTGTACTCGAGGGAAACTTCATTCCACCTCCGCCAGACACCCGTGCCATGTATATCCACTGCAAGTTTCAGCGTAGCCGGAAAGGAAACCTCCAGCCAAGTTTGTGTTCAAAAAACGCGCCGGGTTAGGCTGTCTGTAAAACGAACAGCATGGTGAGTAACGGCTATGGGACAGATTTCGGAAAAACCCGGCACACTGGCATCGGCTATCCTTCCGGTCGACCCAAAGCGCGCTGCATTGATCGAAAAGGAAGGTTTAAAAGTCAGACAGCTGGAACCACTGGGCGTTGAGATCTACGGCGCAGATGTTCGTACCAGACTTCCCGAGCCTGTCATCGAGGCTCTGGAAGTTGAAATGGCGAATCGCGGATTTATCGTCTTCAAGCACCAAACAGACCTCTCACCCGATGAACTGGTGGAAGCGAGCAAATGGTGGGGCGCCCGGGAAATCCACTCCACCCATGGGGTCCACCCCGCCACACCGGGACGAAACAGGCACATTTTTCGTTGTTCCAACGACAGCCGCCACGGAATCCTTGGGGTCGGCCCTCAGTGGCATAACGATGGCAGCTTTGAAGCCGCAACATTTTCCCACAGCGCCTATTACATGGCCCGGGCGCCGGAACGCGGGGGCGGCACCCATTTCGCCCACCAGGGTGCGGCCTTCGATGTTCTGCCAAAGGAGAAACAGGAATTCTGGGAACGCCTCGTTTCTGTCAATTCCGCGTCAAGCGTGACCCATCCCGTCGTCCATACCCATCCGATTTCCGGGCGCAAAAGCGTATGGCTTCATCTTGGGATGACCGGCGCTGTTATCGAAAGGCTGCCGGACGATGAACTCACCCTGGATCAGCTAAAGACCATGTCGGCATCCGCCGACAAGTTTCGTTTGCTGAACGAAGACGCGATGAAGGCGCTGTTCAATGACTACAACGATCTGTTGAACGAGTCCTTCGATGGCGGCTACGGCATCAGGTACCACTACGACACTGGCGATTTGCTGTTCATTGGTAACTGGGCAGTCGCTCACAGGGCATCCCCCGAGGCTCATCTGCCGGCGGAACAGCAGGGGCTGAGGATCATGGACCGTGTCACCATCAAGGCAAGACAGAACCTGGCACCCCATTTCGGTTTGCCCCAATACATCAATATGGCCGGGCCTCACCCCTTCAACAAGGATGGCGTCTGGCAAGCCGGTGGGGTGGGATTCCGCTGGAAGGACGATATCCGTATGCAAAACTAATCCATTCGTTTTGCATACGGATGGCCTCATTGCACTGGCTGACACCCTCGAACCGCGAGGGCCACGTTGGTGGTCGCCTTGATCTGATCGTAATATCTGGCGGCCGTTTGAACGCCCATATCAGCATAGTTGCCAGCGGTGGGGCTGATCAGTTGGCCCAGCTGAGCCCATGCCCCTGCAGATTGGCGGTCCTGTTGGTAGGCTGAAAAAGCCTGGTAGATTTCGCCGCAGGTAACGCCATCGCCATCAGTGGCAGCGGAGGATACGTAGGATGAGGTCTGGCAGCCAGCCAAGGCCGCCACTGCCATAAGAAGCATAGAACTTTTCAATTTCACTGATGGGATCTCCCGGGATCAAATGAGATGTGTTGCGGCAGCATACCGGGAAAAGGAAGCGTTTCCTAAATTTGATATTCGGTCATACTAAGCCCCGGTTTTTCAGCGATTCCTGTTACTGTTAGCGTTGGCTCACGAGGACCCTTATATGCGAGAAGTACAACAGAAACAATCCGGAACCAGCGGCTACTCATGGAAACTGTCCGCAGCGGCTGCAGTGGCGTCAGTCATCGGGGCAGTGGTTACCTATGGCGAAGTTTCACCGATCATCACCGGATTGATTCTCCTTACCGCCGTAGGCTGGGGTTTTACGGCCAGGGATAATAAGCGGGAAAGGGAGCAGGCGCAGAAACAGGGTCAATGATTTAATGTCTGATGCTCATGACAAGCCCTGATCTGTTCAATTTTTGCCCACCACACTGGGCTTAGTCCACGCTGGCCACCTTGAAAACAGTAGCTCTGCCCCCATCTAGACGGGAGTTCGATGTCTTCGCCTGCGGGCCGGGCATCTTCCCTTCTTAAGACAACCATCACCGGGACAGAGCACTATGGGAATCCTTCAAAAACCGTTTCAACAGCGGTCTGCCTGGCAGCTGACATCTCTGATGGCGCTGGTTTTGTTACTCAGTGGCTGCGGAATCAATAACATCCCCACCTACGATGAGAGAGTGACGGCCGCCTGGGCCCAGGTGGAGAACCAGTACCAGCGCCGTGCAGACCTGATTCCCAACCTGGTGGAAACCGTCAAGGGCTTCGCGGCCCAGGAGCAGGAAACCCTGACCGCGGTGATTGAGGCGCGCTCCAAGGCCACCTCGATTCAGGTGGACGAGAGCATTCTCAACAATCCCGAGAAGCTGCAGCAGTTCCAGCAGGCCCAAGGTGAACTGAGCAGTGCCCTGAGCCGCCTGATGGCGGTGTCCGAACGTTATCCGGACCTGAAGTCGAACCAGAACTTCCTGGCCTTGCAGTCCCAGCTTGAAGGCACAGAGAATCGTATTGCCGTCGCGCGCCGGGATTTCATCCAGGCGGTGGAACGCTACAACACCGAGCTGCGCACCTTCCCGGGGAAAATCTGGCACAGCATCCTGTATAGTGATCTCGAGCCCCGCGCCAACTTTGAAGCCACCGCGGACAATGCGGAAGACGCACCAGCGGTGACATTCTGATGGTTGCACTGCCCCGGAAAAGCCTGCTGTTAACGTTATTGCTGTTGCTCCCGGCTACCGTCTGGGCCCAGTCATCGCCAGAATTTCCCGAACTGACTGGCCGGGTGGTAGACCAGGCAGACATGCTCTCCCCGCAAGTGGAAACGCGCCTGACTCAGATGCTTCAGGCCCACGAACAGGCCAGCACCGAACAGGTTGTGGTGATTACCCTGCCCAACCTGCAGGGTTATCCCATTGAGGATTTCGGCTATCAGTTGGGCCGGCACTGGGGTATTGGTCAGGAGGGCGAGGATAACGGCGCCCTGCTGATCGTGGCAGAGGAA
The DNA here is from genome assembly GCF_002744735.1 of Marinobacter guineae. Taxonomy (GTDB): domain Bacteria; phylum Pseudomonadota; class Gammaproteobacteria; order Pseudomonadales; family Oleiphilaceae; genus Marinobacter; species Marinobacter guineae. The sequence continues at coordinate 283,243 of NZ_KZ319341.1, forward strand.
GAGCGTGCTATCCGCATCGAAGTGGGCTATGGCCTTGAAGGCCGGCTCACCGACGCGCAATCCTCCGTCATCATCAGTCAGGCGATAAGCCCGGCTTTCCGCCAGGGCGATTTTGAGGCCGGTATCGTCAACGGCACCGCCGCCATGATCCAGGTTCTCGGCGGAGAGCCCATGGCGGTTCCCCAGGAGCAGACCCGCCCACTCCAGGAGAAGCCAAAGGCCGGCATGGTCGCGCTGTTCTTCATCATCATGATGGCGGTGGTGTTCTTCATCGGCAGTCGCGGTGGCCGTGGTGGCCGCGGGGGTGCTGCCCTGTTAGGCGCGGCTCTGTTGGGTGGCGCCATGGGCGGCCGTGGCGGCGGCTTCGGTGGTGGCGGTTTTGGCGGTGGCGGAGGCGGCTTCGGCGGCGGCGGTGCCTCCGGTGGCTGGTAGCTCCGTATTGGTATCCGTACGCGCGGAACCCCCTCACCTGACAATGAGAATCACAGAATCATGACATTATTAAGCAAAAGCGATCAGGAAGCCGTTACCGCTGCCATCAACGAGGTGGAACGGGAAACCGACGCCGAACTGGTCACCGTACTGACGGCCCAATCGGATAACTACAACTATATTCCACTGGTCTGGGCCGGCATCCTGGCGTTACTTGCGCCAGGTATCGGCAACTATTTCGGGAACTGGTTCGGAGCCGACATGCTCATGCTGGTGCAGTGGGGTACTTTCGTCGTGCTCAGCCTGCTGTTCCGGATGCCCGGCATAAACACCCGCCTGATTCCCCGACAGGTGCGCTACTGGCGGGCGTCCAACCTCGCACGGCGACAATTCCTTGAGCAGAACCTGCACCACACCGAAGGCGGCACCGGCATGCTGATCTTCGTCTCGGAAGCAGAGCGCTATGTTGAGATTCTGGTGGATCAGGGCATTGCCGACGTGCTGGATAACTCGGCATGGGAAGACATCGTGGCGGACTTCACCGCGAAGGTGCACCAGGGCCAGACCCGGCAGGGATTTCTTGACTGCATTGCTGCCTGCGGCAAGCTCCTGAAAGAGCACGTGCCCGCCACTCACGAGCGCAATGAACTGCCCAATCATTTGGTGATTCTGCCCTGACGACAAGATGACATTGTTACTGCAATCTGTCTGCTGGACTCTGACATTGAAGGCCTGTGTGCAGTCTTATCTCGCTTTGTTCCCGATCTGCCTGCTCCTGGCTGCGGCCCAGCCTGCGGTTGCCGAAACTGTCCTGCATGTCGCCTATGAGGATAAAACCCAGTTCCCCTACTACATGGGTGAGACCCAGCGGGTACTGGAAAAGCCTGGTGCGGCGGTGGAGCTGGTCAAACTGCTGGAGGAGCGGATACCGGGATTGCAGATCAAATTCAGCCGCTACCCCTGGAAACGCTGCCTTGCCATGCTCGAAACGGGCCAGGTGGATGGGATCTTTAATGCCTCCTACAATGAAGAGCGCACCCGCATTGGGGCGTACCCCCGGAAGGATGGGCAGGTGGACCCCTCACGCCGCCTGACCACCATAAGTTACCATCTATATTCCCTGCCCAATGCTGACCTCGGCTGGAACGGCAAGACCTTCGCGAACCCTGACCTGGAAATTGGCGCCCCACTGGGTTACTCCATAGTGAATGACCTGGAGGACCTGGAAGTCTCGGTGATGAAGGTTCGCAGCTCCATGCAAAGCCTCCAACTGCTGATCGCAAGGCGGGTGGATGCCGTTGCCCTCCAGTCGGTCACGGCGGATTTCCTGTTAACCAGGAACGCCGACCAACTCTCGGGGATTGTCCGGATCGACCCGCCCCTGAGAACCAAACCCTACTATCTGATGCTGTCCCGGCAGTTCAAAGCTGAGAACCCGGAGCTCTCAGAGCAGATCTGGAATGCGGTTGGGCAGTTGAGACAGGAGAAGCTGGAGGCGTTGTCGCAGTCTTACCTCTCAGAATCAACAACACCCCCAGAAACCATGGTGAATCCCGGCGAACCCACGACCACCTCAATGTGAGGTGTGCCGTGCAGCCAGCCCGTAGTCGATCGCCGCACACACCGCGACAGCCTGCGCGGCATTGCATTGCTCGGGGGTTACACGGGGACTGTCGGGATAGACCTCGGTGGTGGTCCGGTAGTGAGCGTTAGTAATACCGGCGCACAGGCCCCACTGCTGGAGCGGATACTCGATGACGCCCCGGGCGACTACCGGTGAGCCAAAGATCTCGCCGCTGTCATCGGCCGGCGCGATATGCGTAACCTGCTCGACCGCCCTGATCAACGCCTGCTGGAATTCAGGCTGCGGGTTCTCGCTGTCATCGACTACGTAGAAGCCATCGGGAACCCCGGCCGGCTCGAACGGCGTGCCATCGCGCGCGGCAAGCGCCGGGCGAAACTCGGTTTCGTCGGTATCGGTGGTCTCGTGAAGGTCGATATGAATCAGTGCACGATCACGAACAGGCGCCACCAATCGCATGAGTGCGGCCGACTCCCCAGCCGGACTGCCCTCGTGGAATGAGCGGTTCGGATCAATCGCGTTCGGGTTCCAGCGATGAATGCGCTCGTAAGCCCAGGGACTGACGCACGGCGCAACCAGCAGGTTCACGCGGCCGGCATAGTCCGCAGCATACTGATTGAGGAACTGCAGCGCGCCGTGCACACCGCTGGTTTCGTACCCGTGAACCCCGCCTGTTACCAGCACCACCGGCAGATCGTCATTCCAATCCCGGCTGCGAATCGCCATCAGCGGATAATAATCCGGGCCGTAATCCAGAGCACCGTACTCTTCAACATCAAAGCGCGAGCGCAGACGCTCGATCACACTCAACACCTCCGACTCGTAACTGCGCTGACGGGTCTGCCGTGACAACCACTCGGCGCGTTCCGCCTCGCCCCAGTGGGTGCCGGGTGTGCCGATTGGATAGGGTGTTGGAGCCGTGTTCATATCGCTTGTTTTCTCCGGTGATCGTCAATGTGACGGTTATAGACTGCGATAAACATTCACTTTCTTCCTGAGTGCTAACGTCTCTGGCGTCGGCCTGAATGGATTATCAGGCCTGTTTGAGGAAGATCCGCGGCATCAGCGCGAACACGCCCCAGCCCAGATATTCACGTGTGTACGCAGCATGGCGCTGTGGTTCCGAGGTCAGCCTGGATTGCACCTCTGGGGCCAATTCATCACCGGGATTGGCTTCAAGCCACCGGCGAATAGTGAGCCATTTGGCCGCCTCGTATCTGTCCCAATCGTCTTGATTAGCCAGAACCATTTCAACCACGTCGTAACCCAGGCGACCGAAAGATGCGACCAGTTCTGGCAGCACAAGGAAGTCAGAGATTGCGGTCGCCAGACACCCCTTGGCAATATCTTCCGTTGGTGGCAACTGCCGCCAGTAAGGCTCGCCGATAAGGATGATTCCACCAGTGCGTAGGCTCCGCGCCAGAAGCTCAATCGTCCCGGCGACACCCCCAGCGATCCAGGAAGCACCCAGGCAGGCCGCCACATCGACTTTTTCGTCCGAGACATAGCCTGCCGCATCGTCATGGATGAACCGGACTTGATGGTCCACGCACAGTTCTTCGGCACGTAATATAGCCTGCTCTGTGAACAATTGGCTCATGTCGACACCGGTGCCAATGACACCGTAATCACGTGCCCATGTACACAGCATCTCTCCAGAACCACTGCCAAGATCAAGAACCCGGGTACCCGATTCCAGATGCAGGGCTGCACCAAGAGTGGCAAGCTTTTCGGGTGTGAACGGGTTATGGATGCGGTGACCACTTTCCATAATGTTGAAGATGCGTGGGATGTCCATTGCGAAGATTTCCTTACAGGTGCCAATGGGTTCGGTAAAAGCAGTCAAGCTTTGGCTTTACGGCGCACCAGCGTAAGCGCGTCCGACAACAGTCATTGGTTAAATGCTTGAATGCGCATGCCCGTGCGCATAAACTAAGGTTATGCATCAAACAGCCACCTGGAGGCTCCAATGGCCGAACTCTACAACGAAGGCGCCCCCAAAAAAGCGGCGAACCTCTCCATCAATAGCGATCTGCTTCGTAAGACCCGTGAACTGAACATTAACTTGTCTGCTACCCTGGAGCGAGCCCTGAGAGAAGAGCTCGCCAAACGCGAGGCAGAACAATGGGTTGAAGAAAATCGAGCTGCGATAAAAAGTTACAACAATTTTGTCGAACAACATGGATGCTTCGGCGACGAATTCAGGGAGTTTTGATGGCACAGTTCGATGTCTACCCCAACCCAAGCAAAACCAGCAAAGCCCACTACCCTTACCTTGTCGATATTCAGAGCAGCCTGCTGAACGAACTGGCAACTCGCATCGTTATCCCTTTGGGGAAACGCTCCGCGTTTGGTGGCGAAGCCATGCAAGGACTCATGCCGGAAATCAGCTTTGCAGACCAGGAGCTACTACTGTTTACCCCACAAATTTCCTCTGTTTCTGAAAAGCATCTCAAAAACCCGGTTGGTTCTCTATCGCATTTCGGAAACCAGATTGTTGGAGCCCTGGACCTGGCTATTACCGGCATTTAACGAGGCCGTATCCGGCAGGTTCTGATGACGCTTGCCATACTTGTCTTTCTGGTTCTGGAACTTCGGGTCGCGACTGCGGAATTTGTTGTCCGGCACGTAGCCGTTGATCTGCCGTTCGTGCGGGTACTTCATGTTGGCTTCGTTGGCGAAGCCGGTATCGGCGGTGATCACAAATGACTACGCTCGAACTCGAAACCCTCAGAAACGCTGCCATGACGCTCCCCGAACAGGAGCGCGCCGCTCTAGCCAAAGACCTAGTGGCAAGCCTGGATGGCCCTACAGATGAAGGTGTTGCAGAAGCGTGGGACCGTGAGATTCGCCGCAGAATCCGGGGCAAAACAACTCATCCTTCATAGATTCCCGTTCACGCTTGCAATTATCGAAAGAAACCAAGCTATCATAGTCGTTGCTTTTGCTCACCACTCAAGAAAACCAGGCTACTGGCGGAGACGGCTTTCTCCATAGCCTTGGTTTTGCGGCGTGCCGGAGCGCCAGCGAAGGTGCGTCCGCCAACAGCCGCTGGTTATGTAATCTTAGCTTACTCTGGCAGGCCCTCGAACTCTGGCACGTCACCAATCGCCCCGTCCCAAACCGCTCTACTCGATGTGAAGATGTGCGCAGTTGGCAACACAGAGACTTCAGTGTCCAAACACCCTGCGGGAACGACGAGCTGGTCAGTAAGTTGAGTGCTTGGTAATGCTGAACCACACGATCTACAAAAGCTTTTGTTGTGGCGAGTACCTGGAAGCGTAAAGGAAGTCACAGCATCTGCACCCGCCAGCCAGGTCAGTTTAGCTGACTGCGAAAATAAATTTGCCGCATGAGCAGATCCCGTATCTTTTTGGCAATACTCACAATGACACAGGTAAAAGCTGTCGAAGTCCCCATGGACCTCAAATCTCACTGTGCCACACAGGCAAGAACCAACATGTTTAGTCATAGGATTCCCTTCTATGGTCTGCAGGTGACGGACACATAACGAGGCTTTAGAAAAACCCGATTGCGAGCCATGCCTACCGCCTGATTCCTGTAATTTTTATTGCGGCCATCAACTGACCGATAATCCCGAATTCAGGCCCCAACCATGAACTTCGGCTTTTCGACGTGCTAAGCGCCAGTATTGCTGGCTTCCAGCAAGCTCTTCCTCAGCGTCTCCACTCTCGGTATCACGCTGCCAACTGCCCGTAATTCGTAAGCTTCTCAATATTGTGCACCAGGCAGTATAGCTGCCACTGGCCCTGTCCCTTTTTCCGGCCGCGCAAACTGAAGCGATTGAGTCCTTTGTTCGTGCCAATGTTGCCGAACACCGGTTCCACAACCGACATTCGGTGACTGTAGATCTCTTTGCCCTGCTGGCTGTCGACGCGTTGCTTCATCCAGTCGGTGTGGGTGGGCCCGCGCTTCAGCTCCAGGGTATAGGAGACTTGCCGCCCTTTGCCTTTGCGGTGATTGGCAGACTCCGGGTTCTGCATACATTGATGCTTCTTAAGGCAGTGTCGGCGGTGACCACGGCCCATCCTTGGGCGGCTCGTCTTTAGGAAGCGGTCCACTTTCTTCAGGGACTCATCCAGGGAGAGAGCCGTCTTCGCCCGGCGGATGTCCCGGTCCAGCTCGGCCTCGGTTTCTGCCTCGTCCCGTTCGTGGTGCTCTTTCAGGTGGTGGCGGATCAGCCGTCGATGGCAAACAGCTCGTTACCCAACAGGCCTTGTTCGTGGCACACCAGCAAGATTTTCTCGAACAGCTCTTCGATCTCATCGGCATGGCGACTGACGAACTTGGCCAGCGTGGTGAAGTGCGGGACGGTATCGCAAGACAGTGCCTTGAAGATAATGTTGGTCTCGCAGCACCACTGGATCTCCCGGCTGGAGTTGTTCCTGGTAGTTGATCACGACCATAGCGTCCTGATCGTAGTTGTAGTGCTTGAAGCGGGGCATTCCGACGGCTCCTTGTCTGTTTGCCTGATCCTACCAAACCGAGATGGGATTTTCGGGATTTTTCTACAGCCTCAACGCCGCCAGCACATGCGCGCCTATGGAATGGAGACGAAGCCACAATGCAGTAGACATCGCCGTGGCTGTGTTGGATAGGAACTGCTGGTGAAGGAACGTCACCGGTTTTATGATGTCCTCACCCTCCCGCTGATTGGCGTTGGCAAACCGCCGCCACCCAGGAGCACCTGATGGTCGACGCATTCACACAACTGCCCGTAGCCGTTTTAAGCCTGAATCCGGCTGTTGATATCACCTATCAAATCCCCCAGCTGATTGCTGACCAGAAAGTCCACGCCGTGAGTTCCAGGTACGATCCCGGCGGTAACGGGATAAATGTCGGTCGCGGTCTCAAACGACTTGAGGTCCAAGCTTGCACCTTCTGTGTTGTCGCTGGCGAAATCGGTCGTTTCCTGCGCCATCAGCTTGATGCGCAGCTGGATCAGGTCAGTTACCAGGAGGTAGACGGCGAAACCCGGATCAATGGCACCATTCTCGAAAGCCTGACTGGTGCCCAGTTTGAGGTCAGTGGCGTCGGCCCCGTGGTGTCGACGGCACAGTGGGAACATTTGCTCGACCAATTCGTGACCCATTGCAACGAGGGGTTGGGGGTTATCACCGGATCGTTACAGCGGGACTTGCCGAAGGACCTTTACGCCGAAGCGGTCCGACGGGTGCAAGCGGCCGGGGGGCGTGCACTCGTCGACTCTCATGATGAACTTCTGCAGCATGCGATCGAAGCCCAACCTTTCATGATCAAGCCCAACCGTTTCGAACTGGAAGCCCTGGTCGGGCAGCCTCTTACGAATCAACAGGATATCGTTCGGGAAGCCCGCCAACTGCAAGAGCGGGGCGTGACCTGGGTCTGCGTCTCCATGGGCGCTGAGGGTGCGTTGCTGGTGACTTCGTCCAGTGTCCTGAAGGGGGAAGCACCCTCGGTCCCCCTGCTCTCCACGGTCGGGGCCGGTGATTCGATGGTGGCCGGTATTGCGGGGCTACTGGCGCAGGGCGCATCGGAACGGGATGCATTACGTGAAGGCATTGCCTGCAGCGCGGCAACGGTGATGCAGCCAGGAACCGAGTTGTTCAATAAGGAAACGGTCGACCGGCTCCGCGGTGAAGTTCGGGTTACACAGCTTTCGCTATGAACGGGTAAAACCGAAAGGCCCCGTATCTGCGATACACCAGAGGGGTAACCCGAACCGATAAAACCCGCTTCCTCAAGCGGGAATGGCGGCAATGACCATAATTTCCACTTTCCATTCCGGTTTGGCCAGATTGCCTGTGACACAGGCACGAGCTGGGGTACGTCCTGGTGTAACCCAGGCATCCCAGGCCGTGTTCATTTCCTGGAACTCGGCCATGTCAGTTACCCAGATGGTCGCAGACAGGATGTGGGATTTATCAGTACCGGCCTTGGCCAGCAGCTGATCGATGCCTTCCAGAATCTGTTCGGTTTGTCCGCGCATGCCGGCACTGGCGTCATGAGCTACCTGGCCTGCCAGATAGGCCGTGTTGCCATGCACGACGACCTGACTCATACGTTGGTTGCTGTCGATGTAACGATCACTCATAAAATACACTCTTTCTAGTTGAATAAAGCGGGAAGCCCGCGCCATTAACCACAACGGAAGCCCTGCAAGAAGGCGGCAAGATTATCACCAAGGCTGTCAGTTGGATATCCGCCCTCCTGAACGATCACTTTCGGGCCTTTGACCTGCGCCAGGCGCTGGCCAATGCGGTAAAAATCCTCGGTTTCCAGCGTCATCCCAGCCAGGGGGTCATCCTTATGGGCATCAAGCCCGAGTGCGATGACGATGGCCTGAGGCTGAAATTCGGCAAGCGCTGACAACAGGCGCGACAGGGCCTGTAAAAAATCAATGCCATTGGCACCCAGTGCCAGAGGTACATTTCGGTTATACCCCTCGCCATTACCTTCCCCCACTTCATCCGCCGCACCCCAGTAAAAGGGGTAGAAATCCGCAGGGTCGACGTGGACCGATCCAGTCCAGACGTCGTTTCGTTGCCAAAAAATGTCCTGAGTTCCGTTGCCGTGATGGACATCGACATCGATGATGGCTACGCGCTCATAGCGCTCACGCAACACGGTGGCTGCCAGAGCCGAGTTGTTCAGGAAGCAGAAGCCGCCTGCCCGTTCCGGCCCGGCATGGTGGCCCGGCGGTCGACACAGAGCATAGCTGGCAACCTCGCCTTGCAGCACGGCATCCGCCGCTGCCTGGGCTGTTGTTGCACTGGCGAGAATGCCGGTATAACTGCCTTCATCCATCGGGCACGCCATATCATTCATGTGCCACCCTGCCTGGCCGATTATGTGGCGAGGGTAAAAACGGGCATAGCCACAAGGATGTACATTGGGAGCAACCACATCGGAAGCACCGGGCATGGCCCGCCAACGCTCCACCACACTCTCAAGGAAGCTAAGATAGCGAGAGGTGTGAATACGCTTCAGCCGGTCCAGAAGTAGCGTATCCCTGGTAAGCGGTGGCAACAGAATCAGACTGGCACTCGTCGCTTCAATCGCCGCTTTCAGGCACTCAGAGCGAACCGGTTGCTCTGGTGAGGGCGCGGGTTGGCCACGGAGCAAAAAGTGCTTGGGGGCGTGAGATTTTTGCGCCTCATGGTAAAAACATTTCACGGTTCACCGCCTAGTGATGATCACCGAGGTGTTTGCTCAGGAAGTTGCGCGTTCGCTCCTGATCCGGATCACTAAACAGCTTATCCGGGGTGCCTTCTTCAACGACGACTCCCCCATCCATAAACATGGCCCAGTCCGAAACATCACGCGCAAATCCCATCTCGTGTGTCACGATCAACATGGTCATATGTTCTTCTGCCAGGCCGCGCATGACCCGGTTAACTTCTTCGACAAGCTCCGGATCCAGTGCTGAAGTCGCCTCGTCAAAGAGCATCACTTTGGGCTGCATCGCCAGCGCCCGGGCGATCGCCACCCTTTGCTTCTGGCCACCCGACAACCAGTTTGGAAACACCTCAGCTTTCTCGGCAAGACCAACCCGGTCAAGCAATTCCATGCCCAACTCCCGGGCCACGTTTTTATCCATACCTTTCAGTTTGCGTGGTGCCAGGGTGACGTTGTCGATCGTGGACAGGTGAGGAAAGAGATTGAAGTGTTGAAAGACCATGCCCATGTTCTGACGGATATGGTTGATATGGCGTTCAAATGCCAGGCCTTTTTTATCGGGGCGGTTCACCTGGATGCCGTCGAGAAGAATCTCACCCTGGTCAATCACCTCCAGTTGGTTCACCGAGCGTAACAGCGTGCTCTTGCCGGAACCGGAAGGACCAATAATGGATATGATCTTTCCGCGATTTACCGTCAGGTTGATGCCCTTCAAAACTTCCAGATCGCCAAACCGCTTGTGCACGTTGCGGATTTCGACCATCGGAGTTTCGGTTTGATGTTCAGTGCTCATGGATTCTCCCGCCTGTCATGCTGCAATAGATTAGGGTTTAGCGACGATAGGCCGTCTGCCGCTCCAGCCAGGCCTGGCCTAGCTCCATAAAAATGTTGATCAGGTAGTACAGCGTGGCGATAACGATGAAAAACTCGAATGGCCGGAACGTTACGCTGATCGCATACTGAGAGGCATACACCAGCTCAGCCACACCAATGGCGGATAAGACGGACGTATCTTTCACCATTAAAATCATATTGTTGCCCAGCTGCGGGATCGCGCGAATAAAGGCCTGCGGCACAATAATGTAGAAAATGGTGGCACCATGCCCAAAGCCGAGGGACCGTGAAGCTTCATACTGACCGTCGGACACTGATTTGATGGTGGCAATGAAAATGTCGGCGTTGTAGGCCATGTAGTGAAAACCCAGCCCAAGAATGCCAACCAGGATGGCGGGAATCAGAATCCACTCGCCGAGGCCAAAATACAAAAAGTAGAGTTGTAGCAGCAGTGGCGTGGTCATGAACAGCCAGATAAAAAAGCGCAATGGCCAGCTCACAACCTTATTGATATAAATGGAAATCACCGCCACCAACAGCCCACCCACAATAGACATGAATGCAACGACAAGGGCCACCAGGAAACCCACACCAAGGCCTTTCAACAAGGTAGGGAAATAGGTTATTACCGGACCGAAATCAAATTCCATCTCTGCGCCCTTCTATTGGGTTGTGTAGCGCGTCGCGCGACGATAGGCCAGTTCGATGATGCCCATCACCGCGTAGACAATAACGATGTACATCAATGCACTGAGGGTGAAAATCTCCAGCGGCTTGTAGGTCGAACCAATCAGGCGCTGAGCCTGATACGTCAACTCAACCACCGAGATGATGGAAACCAGGGAGGAGTTTTTCACCAGTACAATGGCCAACACCCCGACAGAACGAATCATCAGTGCGGCAGCTTGCGGCAACACGACAGACACCATCGTGTGTACCTTGCCAAACCCCAGTGACCTGGCGGCTTCCGCCTGACCTTTATCCACCGATTCAATGGAGCCGCGAATCGCTTCACTCATATAGGCGCCAATATTGAAAGCACCCACGACGACACCACACGTGAAGGGGTCAAGCTTTAAGCCAATACTGGGGCCACCATAAAACACCAGCAACAATTGGACGAAATAGGGAGTCCCGCGAACCACGCTGATATAGCCACGGGCAAACCAGCGGATGGGTGCAAAGCGAAAAGACTGCAAGAAGACCAGCCCACAGGCCACGAAAAATCCAAAGAGCAGGCCACGGGCCGAGATGTCGATCGTGACCCAGGCCGCCTTGATCAACAAGGGCGTGACCTCGACCATCAGGTTGAAATCCATGGTCTTACCTTTTCACTGTTATTGGTAATACGACGCTCGAAGTGTTGACCCAGGGGAGAGCCTTAAAGCGCAGGCTGCAACAGGCTCTCCCCTTGCCCAGCCTTTACTCGATGTTGGCGCCTTCGCCAATCCACTTATCGACAATGGCCTGGTAAGTACCATCAGCCTTGATTTCTTTCAGGGCTGAGTTCAGAGCCTTAAGCAGCTCAGGGTGATTCTTTTGAATAGAAATGGCGGCAGGCCAGCGTGGCAATTCACCAACGTCTACCATCTTGATGTCGGGTGCATTTTCCTGCATGGCAACCAGCACGGGCACGTCATCAGCGATCATGGCATCGATGCGGCCTGTGGTCAGGCCATTCATCATGTCAGGTAAGCCCTGGAAGGTCTGGTTACGCCATTTGCCGTCAGCGTTTTCCACCGCCCACTGGTTACCGGTTTCACCCAGAGTGGAACCAATACGCTTGCCTGCAAAGTCATCGATGCTATTGATATCGTCGGTACTTCCTTGCACCCAGACTGAGAGACCCGCGCTGTAGTAGGGATCGGTAAAGTCAACCGCCTGCCGACGTTCTTCAGTGTTGCTCATGCTGCAAATGCAGGCATCAAAACGGCCACCGACCAGGGCGGCGATGATGCCGTTCCAGGGGGAGGACTGTACGTTAACCTCAACACCCATCTTTTCAGCCAGAGCCTCAGCAATATCAACGTCAAAGCCAACCAGGTTGCCCTGGGTATCGACAAAACTGAAGGGAGGGTACGCGCCGGAATTTACCACCTGGAATACGTCGTCACGAATTTCAGCCAGATCACGCGCCTGGGCCGGCATGGCGACCATGACCGCTGCGCTTGTGACGATTGCTGCGACAGCCAGAGATTGAGAGAACTTTTTAGTAAGAGCCTTCATATTCTTCTTCCTGTTCAGACTTATTTATAACGCAACGCACATCAATGCATCGCACCTCTTCACACTGGTTAATGACCGTACCCGTTGAGCCAGGATCGATCGTTTTCATCCGTCCAGATCAATTATAGGTTTGTCTACCTTGTATGCTGCGATGGTCACCTCCTCTCACGCGGCAAACGTCAGCTCCGCTTCGGTCCGGGCCTGCAAATCGGCGTCACTGATCTCGACCAGTTTTTCGCGCACCACCAGACCTTGCGGGGTAACGTCCATTACAGCGAGGTCGGATACTATGCGGCTGACGCAGGCTTTGGCAGTTAACGGCAGGCGGCAAGACTTCAGGATCTTGGGTCGCCCGTGTTTGTCGGTATGGGTTGTCAGCACGACGATGCGCGGCGTCTTTTGTGCCAGCTCCATGGCACCACCAATCCCCGGCGAAAATTTGCCCGGAATTTTCCAGTTGGCAAGGTTGCCCTGCTCGTCGACTTCGAAGGCGCCAATCATGGTCAAATCCAGGCGAGCGCGACGAATCAGGGCGAAAGAGACAGCGCTGTCGAACAGACTGGCGCCTTCGCGAAGGGAAACATAGGCACCGGCGGCATCAATGAGGAAGGGGTCCATTGCCTCTGGTGGACTCTGCTTCCAGGCACCCAGAATGCCGTTCTCTGAATGGATCTGTACATCGAAGTCGTCCGGTAGGTAACGGATAACCTGCGTGGGCAAACCAATGCCCAGATTGACAATGCTGCCCGGGGTGATTTCATTCACCGCCCGGCTCAAAATGCGTTCAGCGGCGGACATGATGTTCCAGGACCCCGTATTCAGAGGTGAGTGATTCCAGCGGTACAATGCTGTCGACAAAGGCACCCGGCGTATGCACGTGTTCCGGCTTGAAACGGCCCGGCGCACCGAGATCCGGCGTCTCGACAATAACGTGGTTCGCAGCCATGGCCATCAGAGGGCTGAAATTGATAGCCGAGCCCTGATACACCAGATTGCCGATCCAGTCCGCCTGTGCGGCATGAATAAGTGCGTAGGCAGCCGGCAACGCCATCTCGACCTTGTAGGTCTGGCCTTGCCATTCGAGCAGATCTTCTGGCTGGGTAATCTCGGAATCAATACCGATGTCAGTGAGGAAACCAAAGCTGCCGGCACCGGCAGTGCGAATCTTTTCGGCCAGCATGCCCTGGGGATGAAACGCGACCTCGAGGTCGCCCTGATTCATCAGCTCAATCACGCCTTTGTTCAGGCCAATGTGCGTGGTGATCAACTTGCGCACCTGGCCATTCTCGATCAGCCGGCTCAAGCCATGACCGGGTTCATTGGCATCGTTCTTGATGATCGTCAGACCGGTCTGCCCCTGACGCACCAATTCGTTGATCAGGCTAAAGGGCGTACCCGGGTTGCCAAAACCACCGACCATGACCACAGCCCCGGAGGGAATGGCGGCGATGGCATTTTCCAGGGTCTGGTTCTTTTTCATGAACAGACCTCCAGCTCCAGCGACGCCTGTTCGAAGGCCGCGAGGCTGTCATCCAGCAGGGCGATTATGTCGTCAATGTCTGAAGCGGTGACCGTCAGTGGCGGCGTAATCAACACATGATCCCCCTCCAGGCCATTCAGGGAACGCCTCGGGTAAATCAGCAAGCCACGGGCCTTGGCCAGGGCCGTGAGCTTGTCGAAAGCATTGAACGAGGCCGGGAACGGCTGTTTTCTGGCCTTGTCCTGCACCAGTTCCACCCCCTGCAACAAGCCAACCCCGCGTACATTGCCAATGCAATCGTACTTTTGAGCCAGTTGGTCAAGTTGCTGGCGAAGATAGGTACCTTGCTCTGCGGCATTGCTAACCAGCCGCTCCGAGTCCATCACATCAATAACAGCAAGGCCCGTGGCACAGGCCAGGGGGTTACCGGCGTAGGTATGACCGTGCATGAAACCACCACTGCGGCTCACCTCATCTACCAGCTCCTGACGCGCCATCATTGCGGCTATGGGGTAATAGCCGGAACCGAGCCCTTTGGCCAGCGCGATAATGTCGGGCACCACACCAAAATGCTGGTAAGCAAACCAGGCGCCGGTGCGCCCCATGCCGCTAAGCACTTCGTCCATGACCAACAGGCAACCGTAACGGTCACACAAAGCCCGCACCCCTTCCATATAGGCCCTGGTGACCATGCGCCCTCCAGTGCTGGCACCGCCCACCGGCTCAAGCGCCACGGCGGCAATGGTTTCCGGGCCCGCCGCCAGAATGGCGCTTTCGGTCTGTTCCAGCACCGATGCAATGTGTTCTTCAGCGCTGGCTTCCTGGTAACGGTACAAGTCCGGAGAGGGCACTTTGACCGAGCCAAGAGTGATTGAGCGATAAGGTGCCTCCAGGGGTTCGTATCCGGTTAGCCCCAGTGCTCCGATGGTACTGCCATGATAGGAAGGGCGCAGCGACACAAACTTGCACCGCTCCGGCTGCCCTTTGGCGACGAAATACTGGACCGCCAGTTTGATTGCACTCTCGACCGCTTCCGAACCACTGCCGACAAAAAAGACTTTGTCGATCTCACCGTCGGTGAGATCGACCAATCGAGCCGCCAGGTCAAGCGCGACCTGGCTTTCGAACTGGGTGCGATAGCTGAAAGCAACCTTATCGAGCTGCTCAACCATGGCGCGTTTTACGGTGGGGTGATTGTGGCCAACATTACAGGTGATGGCGCCTGAGCAGGCATCGATGTAACGACGACCTGTGGTATCCCATATATAAATGCCATCGGCATGGCTGACCAGCGGCATGTCATTACTGGTCAGGTAGAACAAAGCGTTGCTGGACATTGCATCAACGGCCCTTGAAAAATCGTTGTTTTTTTAATCTATTTTCATTAAAGAACAGCTATAACTTAATTTCAATGCATAATGTTTATTCATTATTTGATGATTTATACTCATGTTTTGGGCCAAAAAAACACCCCTCGGGACCAGCCACTATGAGCGACATAAATCTTAACTCTCTGAAATCTTTGCTCATTTTTAAAATGCTTTATGAGACCGGCACCGCCACACGGACCGCCAAGGATTTAGGCATTACCCAGTCTGGCGTCAGTCGATCTCTGGCGCAGTTGGAAGAAAATATTGGAATTCCGCTGTTCATGCGGCACAAGAAGCGGCTAGTCGCTCTGCCTGAGGCCGATGAGCTCTATGGTGAGATTCTTGGTTTGCTGAGCAACCTGGAGAACATGAAGCACAGCATTGTGTCACTGCGAGAATTTGGTGCTTCGCGCATCCGCATCGCCTCGGCACCGGCTCTGGGTTTTGCCTATGTCCCCAAAACCATCGCCCGCATCCTGAGTGACAACCCTAAATACAGCATCTATCTGGACATCATGCCCAGCCCGGAAGTGGTGCGGGCGGTTGAAGCGGGTTATTTCGATGTCGGATTTGTCACCCTTCCGGTTACCAGTCAGGTGTTGGCGGTTGATGAGTTGATCTCAACCGAGGCCGTGTGCCTGATGCCCAAAAACCACAGCCTGGCCAAAGCCGAAGTGATCACAACAGAGGACCTGAAAGGCCAGCATCTGGTCATACCCAACCAGCCCAACCTGGCAGCCGACCAGCTCCTGCTGCACCTGTCGGAGAAGAACATTCGCATTGCCGGTAAAACCGAAGCCAACATCGCTGCCATTTGCTCACTGGTCGCAAACGGTGTCGGCATCACCCTGATCAACCCCATTACAGCTTACGACCACCAGGCGGCCCGCAATGACCTTCTGATAAAGCCGTTCAAGCCGGCCTTTCACTATCGTTTTGGACTGGTGTACAAGCAGAAATGGGCGAACAATCGGTTGGTCGGTTTACTCAAGGAAATGATACCGGAGTTACCGGACCACCTCGTGGCGAAACAGATGCACTCCGGAGGCATGGAAACTCCGACCACCTGAACCATTTAGCTTCAGCTCTCAGCCAAAGAAAGTAACTCGGAACCAGTTAACTGATAGCCAGCCCATTCACTTTTGGGTTTAGCACCAAGCAATTCATGAAACTCAATAGCAGTTTCGGAAAATACGCCATAACAACAGGACCTGAGGCCAAGTCAGCGACTACCACTAACGGAAGGCCGGGATGTTGATCCTGGCGAGATGTGATGTGCGCTACGCCACCGGCAACGACTCATTACTGCCCCAGTCGGCCCAGGAGCCATCGTACAGCGACAGCTGAGTATACCCGGCCAGCTCGGCCGCCAGCAGGATGATGCAGGCGGTGATACCGGAACCACAGGAAAACACCAGTTGGTGCCCGTTGCCGGGCTGAAGGGAGGGCGCGAGGAGGGCAAACGTTGACGCCAGCCGGCTGGCAGGCTTGAACCGATAACCCTCCAGCACCTCCGTAAACGGCAGGTTGAGGGAATGGGGGATGTGGCCACCGCGCACACCAGGCCTTGGCTCTGGCGCCTGCGCCAGGAAACGTGCCTGTGATCGCGCATCGATGACCGTTACTCGCTCGTCCTCCAGATGTTGGAAAACGTAGGCTGAATCCCGAACCAGGGTACGGTCGAGCTTGCCCACCACGCCGCCATGCACGGCCGCATCTGCAACCGGAGCAGAAACGATGTCCCGCCCTTCGGCCAACCACTGCGGCAGGCCGCCATCCAGAACAAACACCTGTTTGAGACCCATAGCCCGCAGAATCCACCAGGCCCGGGGTGCCGAGTAGATGCCCTGGTTGTCGTACAGCACCACCAGGCTTTCGGGCGTAATGCCCAGTCTGCGGACCTCCGCCGTGAACTGCTCTTCCGTCGGGAAGGCGTGAACCTGGAAAGCTCCGGTATCGCAAAGCGTTCCTTCCAGGTCGATCCGGTAACTACCCGGGATCAACATCGGACGGTCATAAACGATCGGCTCCTTGCCAATGACATTGGCCATACTCGCGTCGATCAGTACCAAATGTTCGTTATCCAGGTTGTCCTGCAGCCAGTCGGTGGTCACGAGGGGGGAAGTCATGGTGTTCTCCGGTCTAGGTCGATAATCAGAATAGTCTCCTGAGCAGGCTGGCAACTCGAATAAAGCCCCGCTGGCTCCCTATCACATTTCAGGAACCAGATTGTTGGAGCCCTGGACCTCTCAATCAAGGACATTTAACGCCAGAGCGCACCGGCGCACGTCAATGCGTCCGTGTGGCGCAAATTGTTAGGCCCAGAGACTCTGGATGGTCGTTCTGGATTGAAAGCACCCGGTATTCATGGAAAGCTCGTTCAGTAATTCAATCTGATCGTCAGATCAAGGTTTTGCCCATCGTACGAAAAGCTGGCGTCCTCGAACGAAGGCGCACTCATCGAAGCTGTTGCAACGCGCCTGCGTATCTCGAATTTTTATCATCGTTATATTGGTTGCGGAGTGCAAAAATTCAGTAGGGAAACCCGCTGACGATTCGAAAAGCGCACAAGATACAACCCCAGTGCTGTTTTTAATGTTCGGAATTTTCACTTGAATTCCGGAACACGATGATTGGGCAAAGACGATGCTGGGAAGATTCGCAAACACAAGCACTGCCCACAAGGCTACACACCGCCCAGCCTCAGCGGCGGCGAGACTAATCCGGTTCGCTGCACAACTTCCTCACCGTTTGGTAGCGCTCTTCCACCGACCGGCGGTCCTCGTCTTCGGGCAGCCCCTCGTTAGCCCCTCGCGCGATCATTTCAGCGTGCCGCAAGAGCGCGGCTCGGTCCTCGGCACGGTGTGCGAATCCCGCGACCACGATGATCGTTTCCAGCAGGCGGATGGTTACCGCGGCGCTGGAGCGGCCATATTGCCGGATCTGGTTGAACGCCGCATCCATGATCTTCGGGAATGTATCGGCAGGCGCAATCACCCGAAGCTGATTCTGGCCGTCATGGCGATAAGGCGACGGCATATCTCGTGAAGCCAAAGACACAACCCGGACCCCAAGTGGTCGAGACACGTGATCGCCGTGAACGGGTCGTTCATCCCTGGGGAGAGAGCCCGGACCGCAATTTCCACCAACTGACTCACCGCGAACTCGAGGTCCTGGCCGGAAGTCCGCTGATGACCCAGTATGAAGAGGGGATGGACTTTGTCCGCAAGCCCGTCGGTCACTTTGCTTCCTGGCCAGATCTGCGCAAGCGGACAACCGGCGACGACATAGTTTCCTGGCCTTTCCTCCAGTCGAACGATCAGGTCCTCCTCCACCGCCAGCGCAAGTAAGGCCTCCGCATCGATGAACTGGAGATAGCCGTCACCGTTCGCGCGGACCGGCCAAGCCTCCTGATCGAACACCTCGGGAAAGCCAGCGCCGAGTGACTCTACCGGGATCCGTGACGCTCCCTGTCCAATCTGTTCCGGGAACAGGCAGTCGATCCCCTCTATCAATTCCTCGCCGATCCGCGCGGCTATCTCATTGGCCTGGATGGATACGGACACGTGATGGATGAAGTAGATGAACACCCCCACGCTCACCACTGCAAGTAGAACACCCAGGGTGACCGACAGGTGCGGGACGAAAGTGACCTCCTCCACACGGCGGATCGTGCGGAGAACGACCAGGCAGTAGAGGAACGTGGCGATGAACGTGCCGAGGGCCACCTGTGTGGTGGAATCGCTCATGAAACTGCGCAGCAAACGGGGTCCAAGCTGGGACGAGGCTAACGAAAGGGCGACCAATGTCATCGAGAAAACCACGCCGGCGATGGCGATCATCGAACCGGCGACAATCCCCATCACGGCGCTAGCTCCTTCCGCTCCACCGGCGAACGTCCACCCCAGTTTGAGCGATAGCCACTCTGTCACCGGCTCGTCTATCGTGACGCCCACGAGGGCCAACCCCACGGCCACACCGGCCATGACCGCCGGAATGAACCAGAAACTGGATCGAACGCGATCCCAGAACTTGAAGAACTGCACCCTCACGATAACGGCACCTCAGTCACTCGCATGTCATACACAGCCGAACGCCCAGTATAGGCGCGGCGGCGCGTTAGCGCCGCCTCAGTCTAAGGATAGACCGACCTCCATCACGACCTGCTCGTCGTTCTCGGACTCGACTTCCCTGGGCTCCGCCAGGAGGACCCGCTCGGGCTCGACCGCGGTGCCTTTTTCCGGGCCGTCGGACGCATCCGCCAGCAGGCGATCCCGCACGGCGGCGGCCCGTGCCTGGCCGAGTGCCACGAGATCGGCATCGGTGACGGGTTGCGCCGCGATCACCTCCTCGGCGAGATGAGCTCGGTAGGCGACAGCGTCGAACGCCGAGCGGCCCTCCGGGTTCTCGTCCGGCTCGCGCGTAAACCGCTCACGGACCTCGTCCAGGCTGGTTTCCGGGTAGGCGCTTGAGAAAATCGCCTCCATCGCGTCTTGCGTAGGTTCCGCGGTCAGGTCCGGGGACGAAACCTCGCGTCCCTGCTCGCGCAACCACTCGGCGAGTTGCTCGACGGCGTGTTGGCGCTTCAGTGCCGGGCCGTCCACATCCGGGTCGAAGGGACCGGCAAGCTCCAGCGCCAGTTCCGGACGCTTCACGAGAGCCTTGCGGAGCAGCCCGACGCGCTGGCGCTGCGGCGGTGTCAGGTCGCTGCGGCCCGCCGGGTATGCGATCCGTTGCAGGTCCTCTTCGCCAGCCCCGAGCAGCCCCGCCAGGAAGCGGAACGGCGCGCTGACGATGGTGCCGATCGCGTCACCGATGGCGCTGCGAACCGCGCCGCCCAGCTCGAAGTTCGGATCGCCGAGATCTCCTGTGACCGGGATATCCATCCGGATCACGCCCTCGCTGTCCTTGAGCAGCGCGACGGCGAGGCTGAGCGGCAGGTCCATCGCGCCCGGGATCTCGACCTTCTCGCCCAGTTCCAGATCGTGCAGCACTATCGCATTACTGCCCTCGAGTTTGCCGTCCGCGAGGCGATAGCCGAGATCGAGGTCCATGCGGCCTTCCGCGATCCGGCGACCGGCGAAGGCGACTGTGTACGGCGAGTAGTCCGGCACCATCAGGTTACGGAAGGTCAGCGTGACGTTCGTGTCCCGTGTCGGCTGCCAGGCGTGAATCGTGCCCTCGATGCGCGCCATGCCATACTCACCCACCTGACCTTCGAGCTGAACGTCGGCCGGAGTCTGTGTGTCCGAAGCCAGTGTGGAGACCTCGCCGTTCAGCTTTTGGATGCGCGTCGAGAAGGGCAGCGGCAGCGACTGGTCCGCGAACTGGAGACGACTGTCGGCCATGACGATGCCGGCGATGCTGACGCGTAATGGGGCGGCGTCTTCGCCGTCATCCCCTTCGAGAGCGGGGTCATCTCCCTCGGCGCGCGCCACGAGCAGGCGATTGAAATTCGTGGTCCTATCCTCGTGGATGATGACCCGGCCGGAGCCGCCCTCGATGGACACGCTAGAGGCCTCGATGCTGCGCTGTGCCAGGCTCAGGTCGAGCTGCTCGATCTCCATGGCTTGCCAGCCCACCACCGGCTCGGTGTCGCCGGGGTCCAGGGGCGCGAGGCTGAGCCCGTCCACGCCGGCACTGCCGCGATAGGCCAGGTGCTCATCGTCGCTGACGGACAGTCGTCCGTCGAGGCGCAGATTCCCACCCTTGATCGCCAGCCGTGCGAGTTGTTGCAGGTAAGGCTCGGCCGGGCTCAGGGCCAGCGCCTCCAAGCGCAGGCCGCCGTTGATCTCGAATGCCGGCGACACCCGCATTTCGCCATCGAACGAGAAGGCACCGCCCGCCTTGAGTTGCCCAGCGAATTGGACCGGGAACCCGGTGTTCTCGTGCAGGGCGGCATCATCCAGCGACAAGGCAAATTCCTGCACCGCGATGGTGGCGGTCGTGCCTGACGGGTCGGACGCGGTGGTCAGGTGATTCGCGAAGCGGATCGTTCCTCCCACAACATCCAGATGACGGATCACCATCGCCGGCATCCCGCCTTCGCCCGTCGCTTCCGGCTCGCCCGAGGCGTCATCCTTCAGCCGGGCGAAGCGCGTCTCGCCCGAGGCGAAGCGTTCCTCCTGAATCGCCGGGCCTTCGAGGCGTATCTGCTGGAAGGTCCAGGCCTGGTCGATGAGGCTGACCAGCGTGAAATTGACGAACAGCCGGTCGAAAGCGACGAGCTCGTGGCCGTCGGGATCCGCGAGGGCGAAATCGGTCACTTGCAGGGTGAACGTGTAGGGATTGAAATCGATATCGCCGATGCGAAGCTCGCGACCAAGGTCCTCTCGCACCTTGTCTTCCGCGATCCAACCGGCGAGCCACGGCACCAGGAAAAAACCCGCGAGCGTGTACAACGCGACGGCCACCAGCACCCAGAGGTGAACGTGGCGCAGGCACCCCCACAGGCGCGACAGGAATCGTCTACTCATGGCGAGGTAACATTAGAACATTAGGGTCGCACCAAGCTAACATATTGTTCTCTCGCATTTATGTTGAAATACAACCTGTTTTCAGGGTTTAGAGCGTCCTTTTCAGGGTCAGAATGGGCTGTGTAAGCTGAACACCCGAATTATAGAAAGCTTAGTAAAAAAAGCCTTTGATACGAGTATTTCGTCGATGGATATTTTATTCGCCTAACGAATGATATGGACTCCCCCTGCCCCTAATTGCCCTTCCCTACCGGTGAGCCGAAGAGCTCGCCCTTGTCATCGGCCGGCGCGATATGGGTAATCTGCTCCACCGCCTCGATCAGCGCCTGCTGGAATGCAGGCTGCGGGTTCTCGCTGTCATCGACCAGATAAAAGCCATCGGGAATCCCGCCCGGCTCGAACGGCTTGCCGTCGCGGGCAGCCAGCGCTGGGCGAAACTCGGTTTCGTCGGTATCGGTGGTCTCGTGCAGATCGATATGCAGCAATGCGTGATCGCGAACGGGCGCCACCAGCAGGTTGACGCGGCCCACGTAATCCGCTGCATGCTGATCGACGAACTGCAGCGCACCATGTACGCCGCTGGTTTCATAGCCGTGTACCCCACCCGTTACCAGCACGACCGGCAGATCATCACGCCAGTCGCGGCTCCGGATCGCCATCAGCGAATAACTGTCGGGGCCATAGTCCAGACGGCCATACTCTTCCGCGTCGAAGCGCGGGCGCAGGCGCTCGATCACACTCACTACCTCGGAACTCGTAGCTGCGTTGACGGGGCTGTCGTGACAGCCACTCGGCGCGTTCAACCTCGCCCCAGGGAGCGCCGGGCGTACCAATTGGATAGGCTGCGGGAGCCGTCTTTTTCTCCAGTGATGATTGATGCAAGCGGGCATAGGTGTTTGGTTTTGGGAGCTTCGCAGACAGATTGTCGATCGTACTTTAAGGGTGCGCAGTCTTCACGCGACCGGCTTTGAAGACACTATGGCTGTCGCTTGGAAATACCACCATGTCATCACCTTCCTGCCAGGGCTGGAATTTGATCATGACCTGCTGGAACACTGGGTGTTCCAGCCAATCCCTCAGCCATTGCTGTAGATTCGGATAGGGCAGACTATAAAACACCTCCCGATCTACATGGGCGAACTGGCGTACAAAAGGCATGATGCCAATATCAGCGATGCTGATGTTGCTCCCCAGGAGATACCTATTCTTGGCTAATAAGCTTTCTAACTCCTGCAAAAACACCTCACCCTGTTGCTGGTAATCTAGCTGGGTTAGTTCTGGATGGCGATCAGCGTATTTATAGCGATCTAGCCAGTGTTTAAATTCGTAATCGTTACGGTCGATCAGGGCATTAGCGCTTACTAAATCGATGTTCAACAAACCTTGCGGATCACTCTGCTGCAGCGCCCATTCCAGTATTTCCCTGCTTTCCTCGATTACGAGTCTCTTGGAGCTATCACCCCCAGCCAGCTCCAGAACAGGAACCGTGCCTTTAGGACTGATAGCCAGCATCTGCGCCGGTTTGTTTTTCAGCACTATCTCCCGCAGCTCCACCCTCAGCTCGGCAAACAAGATACCGAGTCGAGCGCGCATAGCGTAAGGGCAACGACGGAAGGAGTAAAAACGATGCAGTGAGACGGTGATGGCGTGTTTCCTGGCTGAATTGACTAAGCCACTCATTATAGCGAAATTTCTATAGATCCAGGGGCTCTTGGTGCCCTGATGGTATTATGCAGCAGCAAAAGTGATGACTACGCTTATACAAAGGGCGGCGCGCCTCACGGACCAAGCCAGACCCACTCTTCCTTTGAACTCCAAGCCTCGGGCCGATTACTGTGAGCACCCTCCATCGACGTGAAAAAAGCCAAGCCAAGCCTGTTCGCAAAGGTCTGCACCCGAGGAATCTCCACAACGAAGGCTATGACTTCCCAGCTCTTGTAGAAAGCCACCCGGCACTCGCCCCTCATGTGAAACCAAACGCTCACGGCGACCTTTCCATCGAATTCGCAGACCCACTCGCAGTCAAAACTCTCAACGCCGCGTTATTGAGCCGATACTACAACATTGCCGATTGGGATATTCCAGAGGGCGCGCTTTGCCCTCCCATCCCGGGCAGAGCCGACTATATCGATTACATGGCCGACCTGCTTGGACTTGGGACCGGGCTTGAACAGCCCAGCATCAAACTGCTCGATATAGGAACGGGAGCCAATGGAATCTACCCGCTACTGGCCTGCCAAATTTACGGCTGGCAGTGTGTCGGTAGTGACATTAACACTCAGTCGCTTGAGAACGTCGCCACGATTATCGCCAACAATCCCACACTCAAAGACCACTTCACGCTGTGCACGCAGCACGATAAAAACCACATTTTTGAAGGGATCATTGAAGCTGGGGAGTTCTTTGACGTCAGCGTATGCAACCCACCCTTCCATGCCTCGCCCGATGAAGCACTTAAACGTAGCCGGCTTAAACTCAATAACCTTGCTCGTAGTCGCGGTGAACAAAAGGCGAAAACCGACTCCCCCACTCTGACCTTTGGCGGGCTGGGAGCGGAGCTTTGGTGTAAGGGGGGTGAACAGCTGTGCCTGAAAAAGCTGATAAAAGAAAGCCAGGTATATTCAACTCAATGCCGCTGGTTCACCAGCCTGGTTTCAAAAACCGACAATGTTAAGCCTGCAAAGAAGTTGATTCGTAAGCTCGGTGCCGTTGATATACGGGAAATAGAGATGAAGCAGGGAAATAAGATTACGAGGGTATTGGCCTGGACATTCATTTGAGCCACGGCTGAAAACCGTCCGCCTTACGCGGCTTGTTAACACTGGTTAGTGCGCCTCGTTAGCGCCCTTGGCCAACTCAAGGGTTAGATCCGCTGCCGAAATTTCCTTGCAGCCGCTTACATTTTGCCCCGCCCACAACGGCGAGAAATCCCCCGTTCCCAGGCGCTCGGCTTCGGCACGCAGCGGAGCCAAAGCGGCTGCGGCCAATGGAAAAGCCGGGGCCACGGGGCTGATAGGCCCGAGCCCCTTCATCAGACGGTTCATAATGCCTCGAGCCGGTCGGCCAGAAAACACATTGGTAAGGGCGGTAAATATCGCCGCGTCGCTCTTGATGGCAACTCGGTGCACTGCACTCGTAGTGGCTTCCGGGCACAGCATATAAGCCGTGCCTACTTGCACCCCTGCAGCACCTAGCGACATAGCAGCAGCAACGCCGTTTGCGTCAGCGATGCCTCCTGCAGCGATAACCGGAATATTTACTGCCTGAACGATTTGCGGGAGCAAAGCGAAGGTTCCAACCTGGGTGTTCAGATCTTCCGATAGGAAAATCCCGCGGTGGCCCCCAGCCTCTATACCTTGCGCGATTATGGCGTCGACTCCGTGCGCCTCCAACCAGCGGGCTTCATCCACAGTTGTCGCCGTAGAGAGTATTTTCGCACCCCACTTCCGCACTTGGTCCAACAAATCTTGCTCGGGCAAGCCGTAATGGAAACTTACAACGGCAGGCTCAAATTCCGCCAGAACGTCGGCGGCTTCAGCGCTAAAAGGCAAACGCCCGGAGCCACCAGCGATAGTGCTTAGGTCGATCCCATACTCTTCATAATAAGGTGACAGTGCCACCCTCCAAGCCGCTTCATGCTCGCTATTCGGCTCGGGCTGCGTATGGCAAAAGAAATTAACGTTGAAGGGCCGTTTGGTCTGCGCCTTTATAGCCGCCATCTCCTTGCGCATAGCTTCAACACTGAGCATGCCGAAAGGGAGCGACCCGAGCGCACCAGCACCGGATACTGCGATTGCGAGGGCACTGCCCTGCACACCCGCCATCGGCGCTTGAATGATTGGAAGCTCTATACCCAGAAGATCCTGAATTCTCATTGGCCGTCACTCTTGGCTAGACACGGTGCATGGCGGATAACGCCGGAACGAACTGAATTGATTTGTTAAGTGGCTGGACATTCACCACCGCAATTATCGGTTGGCACATCGGTGGGTTCATCAGGAGCCGGGAAAGCTTTCTTGAATGTGAAAGCCTCCGCGCTTGGGCCGCTCTCTCGCAGGATGCTCAGTTTTTGCGCCGCCTCTTCGATTGACGGAGTGTGACCGGCAGGTACCCACCAAAGCACCATGTATGCCTCACCCATTTTATGAAACCACTCTTTTTTGCGGCGCATGATCTCAACGTGGGCAGACCGATAAACATAACTATGCAAAGCCTCGATCGAGTCCCAGAGGGAAAGATTCACAATCTTATCGGCGCCAAAATAATCGATGCCGGTAGCATCACCTTCTTCAGTTTGGAGCCTCCAAACAAAACCCGGGGAGTCCTCTGCCAACGCGTTGATCCTATCGAGGTTAGCGACAAAATCCGATAGCTGCGGCGAATCAATCGGCGCCATAAGCGTGGCAATGTTGAGTTGCGCAATTTGATACCTAATCACAGTTTCCTCCCTGACGCCCTAATCAGCCGACGCGTTAGCGGTCGGCTGCATTTGATTGTCAGGGCTTAGATACCTTTCCATTGAGAAATTCACTAACGAAACCCCGTTTCTTTGCACTTCATTTTTCTTGACCACAGAGAAGCCGCGGTGCTCGAAGAACGGCTTAACAATGAGTGAAGCCTCAACGTATAAGCGTTTGAGATTTCTGGCCCTTGCCTCCGTAAGTAAATGCTCATACAAGGCAGATGCAACACCTCTTCCCTGAAAATTCGGATGGGTATAAGTACAGTCGATATGACCATCAGCATCCAATTCGATAAAACCAGCTACACAATTTTCAATTAAAGCTATGAACGGTTGTTTCACCTTCAGTCGCTCAGACCAGCTCGCGTAATCGACAGGGGTAGGAGCCCAAGCTTCTTTTTGCTCTGAGGTATACAACGAAGGATCAATTGCATGAACAGATTGATGAAACAGTTCAGCAACTTCCCTAGCCTTGTCTGCAGAATAAGTTTGTATATTCATAGTAGCCTGGACGGAGCGCAGCGGAGTAACGGTCGGTTTCACCCACTGGTTAAACGAGTGAGTGGCCCCGTGTTCGGCGGCTCAGTATCCGGATCAACCCTATCAGATAGTTACCTTCATTTCTCACTCGGAATTCCGGAGTTTTGCGAACGCGTTTGTCTATCCCCGGAATACAATCAAAACCCAGTGTAGTTCGCCTTTTCGATAGCCACCCTGTCAGGTGGCGCAGAGGGCTGGTATCGTCTGCTTCCCAATTTCTTGCGGTACTGGAGATTCTCTGTGAAAAGTTGGTTATTTCTGGGCATTGCCATTGTTGCGGAAGTGGTGGCAACCAGCGGGCTGAAGGCCAGTGAAGGGTTTACCAGACTCGGGCCCAGCCTTTTGGTGATTGCGGGCTATGCCGTTGCGTTCTACTTCCTTTCGATCACACTTAAGGAGATCCCGGTGGGCCTGGCCTATGCCATCTGGGCGGGGCTGGGTATTGTGTTGGTGGCGTTTATCGGCTGGCTGATTTACGGGCAAACGCTGGATGCCGCCAGTGTGATTGGTATGGTGCTGATCATCACCGGCGTTGCGGTGATCAATCTGTTTTCCAAATCAGTCGCTCACTGATCTGTCGGCAAAAACGGAGCCCTTTCAGATGCACCTCCCTTTCTGGCTGACCACCGCCCTTCTGTTTCCGGTACTGCTGTACCAGGGCAAACAGGCGCGCCGCACAACGCCCAGGCTGCCGGAAGCCGGGGGCTCGCCGTGCGGTCAATACGGTGAAGGCACTCCTGCCAGGCGAGTGCTGGTGATCGGCGAATCCACCGCGGCCGGTGTCGGTGTTGAAACCCACGATCAGGGCCTGGCCAGCCAGTTGGCGCGTCAGATTCATGAGCGCACCGGCCAGACCATTGCCTGGCACACCTTCGGGATCAACGGCATTCGGCTTGGGGCCTTGGTTCGCGAGCTGGAAACCGCCGAACTACCAGAGGCGGATGTGGTGCTGTTGAGTATGGGGGTGAACGACACCACGGGGTTCACTCCCCGCTATCGCTTCCGCCGGCAGTTGCGGGAATTGCGCCGATTGCTCACATCACGGTATTCGGGGCCCATGCTGCTTCTCAGCGTGCCGCCGATGCATCTGTTCACGGCACTGCCCTCGCCGCTTCGGTACGTGGTGGGTTGGCGGGCACGGCAGCTGGATAATCTCTATATTCGCGTCGCACGGCGGTTTCCTGAAGACTTCAGCTACGTGAACTACCCGGTGGTCACCGACCCTGAACTTCTGGCCAGTGATGGTTATCACCCCGGCAAGAAAGGCTACCGGTATATTGCCGAGGCACTGGCAGACAAAGCCATCCCTGAACAACTTTTCAGTGGAGAAAACTAGACCAACTGATATATTAATTCCATCCAGCCAAATCCCGTTCTGGTGGTAGTAGGGAGAAGCGTGCAGACAGGAAGCGCGTTTTACTGCTGTCAGCCCAGCCTGCCAAATCCGATCTCCTCTGAGTCAGTCCGAAGGGCGATGGCTTAACGACCTTGTGGGTCACTAACCAGGCTAACTGGCTAACTGGCTAACTGGCTAACTGGATAGTGC
This sequence comes from Marinobacter guineae, assembly GCF_002744735.1. GTDB lineage: Bacteria > Pseudomonadota > Gammaproteobacteria > Pseudomonadales > Oleiphilaceae > Marinobacter > Marinobacter guineae. The sequence goes on from NZ_KZ319341.1 coordinate 311,370, forward strand.
CGCAGGGTCTCTGTCATTGAGGAGTGATGAGATGAAACCTGCTCTTTGTCTGTTCCGATCCAACCTTTCCGTAATTACGCTGGCCTGCCTTGGTTTTGCCCATGTCGCCATCGCCGCCGATCTGCAGGTTTTTACAGGAGCCCCGGTCGCCGTCGGTAATGGCACCGCGCGAGTGGAGGTAACCACCAACGGGACGGACGAACCCGAGTCCGTGTCGGTGGTTATGAGCAAGAATGCGATTCAGGGACTTCCTGCGGTTCAGGCCGACCAAATGGTCTGGGAGTTTTCATTACCCATGCCGGAAGCCGGCCCGCAAACAGGCTACGATCACGTAGTCCTGGACTGGAACCCGGCCGGGCATATTCCGGAGGGGGTCTACAACGTTCCGCATTTTGACGTGCATTTCTACCTGATCAGCGGGGGTGAACGTGAAGCCATAACCTTCCATGGCGAGGGCCGTGAACTGGCCATGGCGGCACCAGACCCGCAACTCGTACCTGCGGGATACGTTATCCCCCCGGATGCGGCCGTGGACCGGATGGGAATGCACGGCCTGGACCCTGCGGGGCATGAATTCCATGGCCAACCGTTCAGCCATAACTTCATCTACGGCTATTACAAGGGCGAGCTGATGTTCGTTGAGCCGATGGTGTCTTTGAGTTTTCTTGAGTCACTTCCGGACATGACGTCACCGATCAAAAAGCCGCAGAGGTACAGCTATCCCGCCTGGTACCCAGCGGCCTACCGGATCGGATTTGATGCCGGGAAAGATGAATACACCATTGCGCTCCAGGATCTGGAGAGGTCCGACTGAGACTCCATCAGGAATCTTTTTTCTCGGTGTCGATGTCCGGTTGCGTTGCGCGACTAACCAGTGAAGACAATCTATTTTTCACTGGAGACCAACACGATGAAATACATGTTGATGCGCAAGGCCGATGCCGATACCGAGAAGGGCGTAATGCCCTCGGAAGAGTTGCTGCAGTGGATGGCGGACTACAATGAGCGAATGACACAGGCCGGAGTTTTTACCGACGGTCATGGGTTGAGGCCTACGAGCGATGGCTGCCGCATTCAGTTCCGGGGTGGTGAGCCAAGCGTTATTTCCGGCCCATTCGAGCCAGCCGGTGAGTTGCTGGCCGGTTACAGCGTTCTCGAAGTGGACTCGTTGGAAGACGCCATTGCCTGGGCCAAACAATGGCCCCGGGAGGATGCTGGCGAGAATGTGACCCTTGAGCTTCGGCGTTTTTTCGAGCTCGAGGATTTCGAACCCAGCCAGGCGCTTGAGCAACATCGTGCCCTGGGACGGCTCCCACGGGAGATGAACGTTCATGTGGCTTTTGCCGGCAACTGTAAAGAAGCCATGGAGTTCTATTCGGAGGTAACCGCAGGCAAACTGGAAGCCATGATCTCCTATGGGGAAACACCGGCGGCGGGGGATGTGCCGCCAGAAATGCATGACAGAATCGTGCATTCGTCCCTGAATCTCCGCGGGCGCCGGTTGATGGGCGCTGATATGGCGGGCGACTGCTACCAGCCACCCCAGGGTGCCCAGATCCACCTTGAATACGACGATCCAAAACAGGCCGAATGGGTTTTCAATGCCCTGTCCGATGGGGGTTCAATCATCATGCCGTTTGCAGAAACCTTCTGGGCACATCGTTTCGGAATGACCACGGACCGTTTCGGTGTCCAGTGGATGATCAGCAATCAGATTGAACACTGTCAGTAACGCCAACCCGGAGGATCAGCTCAATGCCCCATCCAAAAAATACCATTTGTCTCTGGTATGAGAGCGAAGCGGAAGAAGCCGCCCGATTTTACGCAAAGACCTTCCCGGATTCCTCGGTGGGCAGGGTACTTCGTGCGCCTGCGGACTATCCCGCAGGCTCGGAGGGCGATGTACTGACGGTGGAGTTCACCGCGTTGGGCGTTCCCTGCCTTGGCCTCAATGGCGGCCCGGCCTTCCAGCACAACGAGGCCTTTTCGTTTCAGGTGGCTACCTCGGACCAGGAGGAAACGGATCGTTACTGGAACGCGATTGTTGGCAATGGCGGCGAAGAGAGTGCTTGCGGCTGGTGCAAAGACACATGGGGCATCTCGTGGCAGATCACCCCGGTCGCTCTCACCGATGCCATAAACGATCCTGACCCCGCCGCTGCCAAGCGGGCCTTCGAGGCCATGATGACCATGGGCAAGATCGACATCGCCGCCATTGAGGCGGCGCGTCGGGGCTGATGGCGTTTATTGCACCTTTCACCTTCAGGGTGCCAGTTTGCGCTTCAACGCTTTGGAAACTGACAGCGGCAGGCTGGGCAATGAGCGCAGCATCCAGGGCAGTATCCGGCGCTTGACCCCGCTCAGGGATTCCGGGATCACGGCTTCAATCAGGTGTGGCCCTGGCATTCTCTGGGCGTATTCCAGGGCTTTTGCCATTTCCTCGGCAGTGTGTACCCGCACGGCGTGAACGCCCATACCGTTGGCCATTTCAGCGAAGTTGATCACCGGACCGCGCAGGTCCAGCTGGGATTTGGCCTTCTCTCCGGCCTCTTCGGCGCCTACCCGCTCCAGTTCGATGTTGAGCACGGAGTAGGAGGCGTTGTTGAAGATGATGGAGGTGACGTTCAGCTGCTCCCGGGCCATGGTCCACAGGGCCTGGATGGTGTACATGGCGGTGCCATCACCGATCAGGGCTATTACCGGCCGGTCCGGGCAGGCTACGGCAGCACCTACGGCATTGGGAAGGCCCTGGCCAATGGCGCCGCCGGTGAGGGTGATCATGTCGTGACGGGGTGCGCCGGCGGTCATGACCGAGAGCATCAGGCTGGAGGTAATGCCCTCGTCCACGATGATGGCGTTCTCCGGCATCAGTTCACCCACCGCTTTGCAGACTTTCTCGGCGGTCAGCTTGCCCCTTGGCCGGCCCGGCCGTTTCTCGGGCTGTAGCCTGGGTTCGGCCTGGCTGGCGCCGACGGCGTCGTTGAGTTTGTTCAGGCTTGCCAGGATGTCCTGGTCGGGAGCTACCAGGGTATGTACCTCGCAGGTATCCGGCACCAGGTAGCTCTTCTTGCCGGGATAGGCGAAGAAGGAAACCGGCGCCTTGGCGTCCACCAGAACCAGGTGTTCCACGTCCGTCAGTTGCACCGTGGCCAGCTCGGCCAGGTAGGCCAGGCGTTCGATGTAAGGCAGGCCGGCGCCCCGCTCCATACGGGTCGGGAAGGTTTCCGCCAACAGGGTCACGCCGCTGTGGGCGGCCAGCTTGGCGGCCGCCAGCATGCTGGGTTCGCGCAGGGAATGGCCGCCCATCAGCAGAGCGGTTTTCTTGCCGGAACGGATGGCCGAGGCAATGGCCTCCACCGTGGCATCGTCTGCCAGCTCCGGCGTCGGCGGCGCCATAGGCGCGCTGGGCACGCCGCCCTCCCCCCAGGATACATCGGCCGGCAGTATCAGCGTGGCAACCTGCCCGGGCGCCGTACGGGCTGCGGCAATGGCTTCGGCGGCATCCTGGCACAGGGTTTCTGTGCTCTTGGCCGTGCGTACAAACCCCGGCGAAACGTTGCGGGCAACGGTCTCGATATCAGACTGCAGCTGGGCATCGTATTTCACGTGGTAGGTGGCGTGGTCGCCAACAATGTTCAGCACAGGCACCTTGCCCTTGCGGGCGTTGTGCAGGTTGGCCAGGCCGTTGCCCAGCCCGCAGCCCAGGTGCAACAGGGTAGCGGCGGGTTTGTCGGCCATGCGGGCATAGCCGTCGGCGGCGCCGGTGGCGACTCCCTCAAACAGGGCGAGAACAGCCCGCATTTTGGGCTCGTCATCCAGGGCGGCCACAAAATGCATCTCACTGGTGCCGGGGTTGCTGAAGCAGACCTCAACACCGGCGTCCACCAGGGTTTTCATCAGGGCTTGTGCGCCGTTTGTCATTGTTGTTCTCCAACCGTTTGGAATTCAGTTATCAGGGAGTTAGCCAGCAGCGCCATGATCAGGTTCACGCTGTCAGTCTCCCGAAGCAATAGAACGAACCGCTGCCCTTGCCGTCATGATGCACCCAGGCAGGAATGTGCCTTCCAGGGAGCGTCTTCCGTTCACACCGCCACCACCAAAGCCTGCAGCTTCCCCCACACAGTACAGGCCTTCAACAGGCGTTCCCCGGGTGTTGAGGATGCGGCTTTGGAGATCGGTTTGCAGCCCTCCCAGGCTTTTGCGGGTGATCAGCTGCATGCGGATGGCGATGTACGGGCCGGCGCCCGGTTTCTGCAGTGGGGCCGGTTTGCAGGTGCGAAGGCGGTCCGGCTTCCATTCCCGGGCGTGCTGGATCATCCGGATCTGCGCATCGTTATGAAGACTGGTGCCCTTGGTGAAATTGGCATCGAAGGCATCGGCGGTGGCCTGGAGCGTGCCCGGGTTGATGTCGTGGGAACAGGTCAGCGCGTTCATCTTGCCGGCCAGGTCGGCGAGGTTATCCGCCACCAGGAAATCCCGGCTTTCATGCTGCATTTGCCGCACCAGGGCATGGTTGCCCAGCAACAGCTCTTTCACGAACAGGGGGAACTGTTTGTCCCGGATCCGGGCATTGTGCTCAGCGCCGGAGATGGCAAATTCCTTGGCGGCAATGCGCCAGTTCAGCAGGTGCCAGGTCCAGGGTTTTTCCTGTTCTGCCACCCGCTGGCATAGCCAGTGAGTATCGAAGCCGGTGACCAGGGGCTCCGGGCCAATCCGCTCGCCCCGATGGTTCAGCCACAGGGCCGATTTGCAGGGGATGGTGGAAAGGCCATGGCCGGTAAAGTGCGGGTACGGATGCGGGAAGCCGGCCGCGTAGTTCCACATCTCGCCGGCATGGGTAATCTGGCCCCCGAGGGTGTCGGCCACCCAGTGATGCATGTGGCCGTCCGCATAGGGATGAGCACCGTTCAACATGCGGGTGGGTTGCGGGCGATCCACCGGCCAGTTGGCGCGGCATTCCTTGTGGCTGCCGTTGATGCCGCCGGTGGCCAGAATCACGGCCGGAGCCGCGAAGCGGACTTCCTCCCCGGTGGCCTCATTGATGGCCAGGGCGCCGCTCACTTTGTCCGCTTCGTGGTCCAGTTCGGTGATGCGGTGCTGGTGCAGCAGGGTGAGTTTGCCGCTGGTATTCTCCCGGTGCAGCGCCGTCATCAGGCGACGAACCAGCTCCCGGGCGGTGCCCCAGACCACATGGTAGCGGGGCAGACGGTTGCCATCGCCGAAGCGGCCACGCTCAACCCAGTTCACCGCCGGCAGGAATTTTATGCCTTCGTTGCTAAGCCAGTCGTAAACCTCGGAGCGTGAATGCTCCACGTAGTAACGGGCCCATTGCAGGGGCAATTCATCGTCGGGCGCCAGCTCGCCAAAGCTGAGCCAGTCGTCCAGGGCAATCTCCGGTGTGTCGGCAATCTTCATGCGTTTCTGCAGTGGCGTGCCCACCAGCATCATGCCGCCAAAGGCCCACAGCGCAAGGCCGCCCATCCGTTCTTCCGTGTCCCGGTCTGCCAGGGTCACGGACTTGCCGGCGCGCAAGCCTTCAAGCGCCGCGACAATGCCAGCCAGCCCGCCGCCAACCACCAGAATATCTGAGGAAATCACCTTGGCCATAGTGCATCCGACCTGATTGCAATGAGTTGTCAGCTTTAAAGATATACCGGTACCATGGCTTTAAAATTGACTTCAGAGGCCAGCAAAATTGACTTTAGAGGCCACGGTTTCCATCGGCTGGGTAAATACTGTTATCGCGGCGGCGCAAAGGCTGTCTGTGGATGAGGGTACTTTGCTGACAACCGCCGGTATTCCGGAGGCCGCCAGTACCCGGGAACGCTGGCCCATTGATGACATCACCCGGCTCTGGCACGCGGCAGAGCGTTGCACCGGCGATCCCGGTTTTGGTTTGAAAGTGGGGGCTGAGTTCACCCCGATGAGCATCAGCGGTGTGGGCTTTGCGCTGCAGTCTGCCGCTACCCTGCGTGAAGCCATTGTGATGGGCCAGAGGTTCCAGCGGCTGATCTCCGACGGCGGTCGCTTCCAGATCCTCCCAGGCCATTCTGCAACCTGGCTGGTTTACCATCCCCGGCAGGGGAAACTGGCTTTCAGCCCGCATCAGATCGAGGCAGTTCTGGCCGCGGTGGTCGGGTTTGCCAGTTGGGTAACCGGTACCCGCATGCAGCCTTCACGGGTGCAGTTCAGCCAGCCGCGGCTCGGGCCCCTGGCGGGATACCAGGCCGTGTTCAACTGCCCGGTGGAATTCGAGCAGGCGTTCAGCGGTGTGCTGGTAGACAATGCCGTTCTGGACCAGGCCCTGCCCCAGGCGGATCCGGAACTCGCGCAGGTGCACGAACGCTACACCACCGCCCGGCTTGCCGCGTTGTCCATTAACAGCGCTTCCGTGCCGGAGATACGGAGGTGGCTGATGGCCCGCCTGGGCCCGGCACTTCCCCGTCGAGCCGAGGCGGCCGGGGCGTTGGGTATCAGCGAACGGACTCTGGCGCGGCGGCTTCGGGAACAGGGGCAGACCTTTGATGCCCTGCTGGACGACGTGCGCCGTGAAAAAGCCCTTCAAGCGGTTGCCGATACCACTACTACCCTGCCCGAAATAGCAGAAGCACTTGGCTTTGCTGAAGTGAGCACGTTCTACCGCGCCTTCAAGCGCTGGACGGGGTCGCCCCCGGTTCGATGGCGCAAAGCCATGCTTCCGTGACATCCGCACGTTAGCAAATATTGGCGGCAATTGAGGCGGCTCGCAGCGGCTAAAGCCCAGTTACCAGGGCAGCTCTTCACCATTGCTGTGCCAGAAGGAGCCGGTGTTTTCCAGGCTCAGGCCGTCAATCCTGGCCGCCAGGCCTTTGGCTGATTCCTCGGGCGTAATCAGCCCGCCGAAATTCACCATGCGGGTTTGCACATACCCGGGGTGCAGCTGGGCCACAGCAATCCCCCTGGGCTTCAGATCCATGGCGAGGGATTTGCCAAAGGCGTTCAATGCCGCTTTTGAAGCCCGGTAACCATAACGACCACCGGAATCGTTATCCGCGATGGAGCCCATCCGGCTGGTGATGTTGGCAATCTTGCCACCGGAGGGAATCTGCGAGACCAGAGCCTCGGCAACCCGCAACGGCGCGTAGGCGTTGATCTCCATCTGCGTGCGGATGGAATCGAAATCAATGCTGCCCAGCTTCTCATCCTGTAGCAGGCCGGCGTTGTTGATCAGCAGGTCGATGGTTTGCCCGGCCAGCTCTTCGGTGAGCTTCCGGATGCCTGTGTCGGTTGTCACATCTACGCCATCGATCACCCTGGCTGCAACTTCGTCAAGCTCGCCGGCGGATTGCCGGCAAACACCGATCACCGCCCAGCCTTCGGAGGCATAATGGCGGGCGAGCTCCAGGCCGATGCCGCGGTTGGCCCCGGTAATAATTACAGTTTTGTTGTCTGGCATGGAAACCTCCTTTGCTTTGGTAAAGACTTACCGGTACGAAAAAACAGGGTGAAGTTCAACACCTGAAGCCACAGGGGCAGACCAACACGATGATTACCGATGACCGATGGATTGGGCAAATATACCAGCAACAGTCACGCAGGGTGCTCTCTACCCTGATCCGGTTGCTCGGTGACTTTTCACTGGCCGAGGAGTCGATGCAGGAGGCCTTCGCCGCCGCCGTGCGCCAGTGGCCCGTTGAAGGCGTACCGGATAATCCGACTGCCTGGCTCATTCGCACCGGTCAACGCCGGGGTATTGACCAGATTCGACGGGCCCGGACCGCACACAGCTATTCCCACCTCGTCAGTGAACCGTCTGCGGTCATCACGGAACCCAACGAACAGACCATCCATGACGATCAGCTCCGGCTGCTGTTTACCTGCTGCCACCCGGCCCTGTCCCTGGACGCGCGAATCGCCCTCACACTGCGTGAGATGTGCGGACTGACCACCGAACAGGTCGCCAGTGGCCTCCTGCAGAAACCGGCAACCCTGGCTCAGCGGATCGTGCGCGCCAAGCGCAAGATTCGTGACGCTGGCATCCCCTATGAAGTGCCCGAGGCGCGAGAGTTGCCCGAGAGGCTGCCCGGCGTTCTTCGGGTTATCTATCTGGTATTCAATGAAGGCTATTCCCGAAGCGATGGCGACCACCTGTTCGATGTTCACCTGTCGGCGGACGCCATTCGCCTGGCTGAAGTGCTGGCGAGACTGCTTCCTGAAGGGGAGGTGTTCGGTTTGCTCGCGCTGATGCTGCTGCAGAATTCAAGACAGAAAGCACGCCAGGATGAGGATGGGAATCTGATCACTCTGGAAAATCAGGATCGCTCACTGTGGGACCGGGCCAGTATAGACTCGGGTTTTCGGTGGCTGGAGGCCGCCCTGGCTCGCACACCCACTGGGCCCTACACCTTGCAGGCTTCGATCGCCGCCGTCCATGCCGACGCTGAAGAAGCGTGCAAAACAGACTGGGCCCGAATAGTGCGCCTTTACGATGCGCTCTACCAACAGCAACCATCGCCGGTGATTGCGCTTAACCGCGCGGTGGCCATTGCCATGCGAGACACGCCGGCGGATGGCCTGCGACTCCTTGAAGAGCTTATGAGCCAGAAGGCCATGGCTGGTTACCACCTGTTCCACGCTGCGCGCGCAGACCTGCAGCGCCGGAACGGCCATATTGAGGAGGCACGGCAGTCTTACGACCGCGCCCTCGCGCTCGTGTCCCAGGGGCCCGAGCGTCGGTTTCTGGAGCGCAGACTGGCAGAGCTCACTGAATCTTCCTGAATTTTCCCGGTCCTGTCGATTTCCCTCTGCGCCATACGACTACCTTTCAGGAACACGGCACAAAAACGGAGGAGCGCCCATGAAATACATAGCCCTGGTTTACTACCAGGAAAGCATTATCAACGCCATGACAGAACAGGAATGGCACGATCTCAACCAGGAATGTGTGGCTGGGGTGGAGCGGCTGACCCAACAGGGCAATTTCATAACCGGCCAGCCGCTGCAGCCGGTGGACACCGCAACAACGGTAAGGGTCCGCGACGAGGAAGTATTGGTTTCCGACGGCCCGTTCGCCGAAACCAAGGAACAGCTGGCAGGCTTCTACCTGCTGGACGCCCATGACCTGAACGAAGCCGTGCAACTCGCCAGCCGGATCCCACCGGCCCGCTTTGGCAGCATTGAAGTGCGGCCGGCGCGGGAACTGCCCCCTGAAGATTGAAAAGGAGAAACGCCATGAGCTATGTCGACGGGTTTGTTGCAGCTGTACCAACGGCCAACAAGGAGAAATACATCAAGCACGCCAGCGATGCCGCTGTGGTTTTCAAGGAGCACGGTGTCCTGCAGATGGTCGAATGCTGGGGCGATGATGTCCCGGAAGGTGAAGTGACGTCCTTTCCCATGGCTGTCCAGTGCAAGCCTGACGAAACGGTTGTGTTCGCATGGCTGCTGTGGCCGTCCCGGGAAGTCCGTGATCAGGCCATGCCACGAATCATGGAAGACCCTCGCCTGAGCCCCGATGTAAACCCCATGCCGTTTGATGGCAAGAGACTAATTTATGGGGGTTTTTCTGTCATTGTTGACGAATGACCACCGGTAACCCGGAACAAGCCCATACCATCGGGCGGCAAAGAAGACGGCCCGAATCACCAGGATGGCAAATTAAGGAGGCTCAATGCTCTGCTTCAGCTACGGCTCCAACATGTCACAACGACGAGTGCAGGCTCGGGTTCCATCAGCCCGGTTTGTGGCTGTGGCAGAGTTACCCGCCCATCGGCTTTGCTTCCATAAATCTGCTGGAGATGGCTCCGCCAAATGCGATGCGGAAGAAACCGGCAACCCGGACGATCGCGTGATTGGTGTGGTTTACGAGATTGCCGATGCAGAAAAGCCTGACCTTGATCGACATGAGGCTTTGGGGTTTGGCTACGATGAAAAGCAGGTAACGCTGAGAACCGGGAAGGGCAAACTTCAGGCCGGGATGTATTACGCCACGCGCATCAATAAGGCGTTAAAACCCTTCCACTGGTACAAAGACCACGTCCTGATCGGCGCCAGGGAAAATGGCCTGCCGGCTGAGTACATCGCGCAGATCGAAGCCGTGGAGGCCATTGACGATCCCAGACCTGAGCGACATGGGCGCGAACTATCCGTTTACAGTGATTCTCAAGCTACCCGGTGATTCAAACTCCCAACCTGTCGCGCAACGCGTAATACCAGGCCCCCATTGCCGTCAACGGTACCCGGAAGGTCCGTCCGCCGGGAAATGGGTAATGCGGCAGGCTGGCGAATGCGTCAAAGCGTTCGGCCTGACCCTGAATCGCAAGCGCGAGGGCTTTTCCTGCCACGTGAGTGAAAGTAACGCCATGGCCGGAACAGCCCTGGGAATAGAATATGTTGTCCTGCAGGCGACCCAATTGCGGGAGGCGTGAGAGCGTAAGGAGGAAGTTGCCGGTCCACGCGTAATCGATTTTGACTCCTGCCAGTTCTGGAAAGGTTTTCAGCATGTGGGGGCGAATCAGACGTTCGATATTGGCCGGGTCGCGGGCACCATAGGTCACACCGCCGCCATAGATCAGGCGTTTGTCGCCGGAGAGGCGGAAGTAGTCCAGCAGGTAGTTGCAGTCTTCCACGCAGTTATCTTCTGGCAGCAGTCGTTTTGCCGTGGCTTCGTCCAGTGGCGCAGTGGCAATGATCTGTGAACCGCAGGGCATGGATTTGGCGCCCAGCTCGGGCACCAGACCGCCCAGGTAGGCGTTGCCTGCCAGCACTACAAATGGAGCCCTCACCTCACCTTCGTTGGTTTTCACCGTTGCCGGCTGGCCAGGAAGAATCTGCGTGACCTCGGAATGTTCGTGGATCACCCCACCCCGGGATTCCAGCGCTGCCGCTTCGCCCAGCGCCAGGTTCAGGGGATGGATATGTCCACCGGTGTGGTCGATCGCCCCACCCACATAGCGATCGGTGCCGACACGAGTGCGGATGGCTTCCTCATCCAGCAGTTCCAGCTTGTCATAGCCGAACCGGCGCCACAGCCCCTGCTGGGCTTCCAGATGTTTGAGCTGGCGCGCGTTCACAGCGGCGAAAATGCCACCCTCTTTCAGGTCGCACTTTATACCGTAACTCCGTACCCGTTGCCGGATAATCTGGCTGCCTTCAAAGGCCATATCCGCCAGCAGGCGCGCATGGTCTGGCGTGGTCTGGCGCTCAATAGCGTCCAGGTCCCGGCTGAAGCTGTTAACGATCTGACCACCGTTACGGCCGGAGGCACCCCAGCCCACGGTCGCCGCTTCCAGCACGACCACCCGGAAACCCGCCTCGGCCAGAAACAGAGCCGTGGACAGACCGGTATAACCCGCACCCACCACGCACACATCCGCCGCACACTGGCCCTTCAGCGCAGGGCGTCTCGGTGCCGGATTGGCAGAGGCCACGTAATAGGAAGGAACCTTGGGATACTGGGTCATAGGGTGGCGCCACGCAGGGTGTCGGACTGATCGGGTAACGATCAGACAGGCAGTGGTAAGAGTTCAGGAGACGGCACAAAACATCGGCCGCCGAAGCAAGTCTATGCCAGCGGTCGACATCCGTGAAGACACGTTCTTCTACCTATATCTGAGGCCGCGATTGGTTGCAGAAGTGCTGCTATGATTGGCCAATTCCCCTGCCTGCGAGACGGCCATGAATCAATCCACGTATTCCACCACACCCACAGACCAGGCCGGATGGCAGGCGCTGGCAGATCAGCTCACTCTGGAGGGCCGGGCGTACGTAGATGGCGCTTATCAGTGGGCCAGTAACAACGAGACCTTTGCCTGCATCAGCCCGGTGGACGGCCGCGAGCTGGCACAGATCGCCAGTTGCGACCAGGCCGATGCCGAGCTTGCCGTTGCTGCCGCCAGAAAGGCTTTTGAAAGCGGCGCCTGGAGCCACCTTGCACCCACCAAACGTAAAGCCGTATTGCTTCGTTTCGCGGACCTGATCGACGCCCATGGAGACGAACTGGCCCTGCTGGAAACCCTGGACATGGGCAAGCCCATCGGCCACGCCCGGGCAGTCGATGTGCCGGCAACCGTACGCGCGATCCGCTGGACCGCCGAGGCCATCGACAAGGTGTATGGCGAACTGGCCGCCACGCCCCACGACCAGATCGGCATGATTTCCCGGGAACCTATCGGCGTCGTTGCGGCCATCGTGCCCTGGAACTTCCCGATGATCATGGCCTCCTGGAAAATTGCACCGGCCCTGGCCGCCGGAAATTCGGTCATTCTCAAGCCCTCCGAGAAATCTCCGCTCACCGCCATTCGCCTGGCGGCTCTGGCGGAGGAAGCGGGTATTCCCAATGGCGTGTTCAACGTGCTGCCAGGCTATGGCCACACCGTGGGCAAGGCCCTGGCCCTGCACATGGACGTTGATTGTCTGGTATTCACCGGCTCCACCAACGTGGCCAAGCAGCTGATGATCTATGCAGGCCAGTCCAACATGAAACGGGTGTGGCTGGAGGCCGGCGGCAAGAGCCCCAACATCGTCTTTGCGGATGCCCCGGACCTGAAAAAAGCCGCTGCAGAAGCCGCCAGTGCCATTGCCTTCAACCAGGGTGAAGTGTGCACCGCCGGCAGCCGCCTGTTGGTAGAGGAAAGCATCCGCACAGAGTTCCTTGGCCTGATTCGTGAGGCCCTGACAACGTGGCGCCCCGGCCACCCCCTGGACCCGGCAACGACTTGTGGTGCGATTGTCGATCAGGCCCAACTGGACCGCATCATCGAGTATATCGGTATCGGCAAGTCCGAAGGGGCGACCCTGGTGGAGGGCGGTAAGCGAGTGATGGAAGAGACCGGCGGGCTGTTTGTTCAGCCTACGGTATTTGACGGGGTGAATAACCGCATGCGCATTGCCTCAGAGGAAATCTTCGGGCCGGTGCTGTCGGTGATCGGGTTTAATACTGCCGAGGAAGCCATAACCATTGCCAACGATTCCATTTATGGCCTGGCGGCGGCGGTGTGGACGTCCAACATCAACACCGCCCATAAGGTCGCCAAGGCGCTCAAAGCTGGCAGCGTCTGGATCAACCATTACGACGGCGGCGACATGACCGCGCCCTTTGGCGGGTTCAAACAGTCCGGCAATGGCCGTGACAAGTCCCTGCACGCCTTCGACAAGTACACCGAAATCAAGGCCACCTGGCTGGTGATTGAATAGCCCCCAGTGAACAACGGCGCCTTGCGGGCGCCGTTGTTCACTGCGAGTTGACCGTTTATACGGTGTGCAGGTACCACAGGTATTCCAGGTCCGAGATGGTCATCTCGAACTCGTTCAACTCGTGCTCCTTACAGGCCACGAACACATCCAGGAACTGGCTGCCGAGATAGTCCGCCATCACTGTGGACTGGCCCAGCTCCCGCAAGGCATCCCGCAGGTTGTTCACCAGCGTTGCTTCGTGCTGCTCATGGGCGTTTCCGACCGTCACCGGCGGCGGCTCAATCCTGTTGGAGATGCCGTAATGGATGCCTGCCAGCACGGCTGCCATCAAAAGGTAGGAGTTTGCATCGGCGCCGGCTACTCGGTGCTCAATGCGCAGTGCTTCGGGATCCCCACCCGGCAATCGCAGTGACGCGGTGCGGTTGTCCACGCCCCAGGTGGCCGCGCTGGGAACGTAATACTCCGGGCTGAACCGGCGGTAGGAGTTGATGTTGGGGCAGAACAGCGCCATGGCATCGTTCATGGTGGCCACCAGCCCGCCAATCGCCCAACGCAGCATGTCGTTGGGTTGCTCGGCATCGCCGGCGAATACGTTGCGCCCTTCCCCGTCCACCAGGCTCACATGCAGGTGCATGCCGCTTCCCGCCTGATTGTGATAGGGCTTGGCCATGAAGGTGGTGTCCATCTCGTGATCGTAGGCCATGTTCTTGATCAGGCGCTTGAGCAGAGTGGCATGGTCACAGGCGCGCACGGCGTCGTCCACATAATGCAGGTTTACCTCAAACTGGCCAGGGGCGGATTCCGCCACCAGGGCATCCGCCGGCAATTCCTGCTCATGGGCCGCATCCAGTACGTCCGCCAGGAATTCCGCGTACTCATCGAGATCATCAATGGAATAGGCCTGGGTACCCGCCGGGCGCTTGCCCGAAATGGGCGACTTGGGTGGCTGAGGCCTGCCTGCAAGGTTCTCCTGATCAATCAGGTAGAACTCCAGCTCAAAGGCGGCAACCGGTGTCAGCCCCAGTTCCTCGAAGCGTTTGACGATGTTCTGCAGCACCACGCGCGGGTCCGCAAAAAACGGCGTTTCGCGATCCAGTTCAAACATGGTCAGCAAAAGCTGGGCGGTAGGCCGCTTCTGCCAGGGCTCCATGGTGAGGGTGCCGTCAATGGGCAGGCAGATCCGGTCCGCTTCGCCGATATCCAGGCCCAAGCCGGTTTCTTCCACGGTGGTGCCCTGGATGTTCAGGGCAAAAATGGACGCCGGCATTGCAACGCCCCGCTCGAACACTTTCGCCAAGGTCGACGGGTCCACCCGCTTACCACGAACAATGCCATTCATATCCGGAATCAGCAGATCAACGAACTGCAGTTCCGGGTGCGCCTGCAGGAACGCCTCAGCGCTCTCAAAACCAGAACCCATAGGGAAAGCCTTCCACAAACACTGACAGGCCTGTGGCGAGGGGCCGGCACAGGGGGTCTTAACGCTCCTTTATCCGGTTTTTCGGAGTGTTTTGCAAGATAGGCATATACCGTATCAACCGGTGGTGTCCGAATTGGCCAGCGGAGGCTGTGATGTGCTGGGCACAAAAATCTAGAGGATAACTTCCATAGGATGTAAGGTTCATTGCTGCGATTGAGCTCACATTTACTGTCGTTCCAGGGAGTACCCCCATGAAAACAGCCGTCGGCCTATCAGTATTTCTGATGGCGTTCAGCCTCATTAGCGGGGCTCAGGAGATCGATTACAAAAAGCGCAACACTCATATTTTCTGCTCGTCCCACCTGGCAGTGATCAGTGAATCGCTCGACGAAAAAGGAGATGAGTACCAGGCTCTGGCCTTCCTGTCCAAGATGCATCGTGATGAGGGCAGGAAATTGGGTGCCACGCAAAAACACTTTGAAGACGTCGCCGGCTACCTGAAAAAGGTTCGAAGTAACAACAAGCAGAAATGGGACAGACTGTCCTCCCGGAGCAAAAAGGTCTGCCTGCCCAACTCCTGATGCCGCACTAGGTTGTATGCCTTTTGCTCAAATACATGTTGGCGTCGGCCTTGCTCAGTAACTCCCGGGCCGTTAACCCGTCTTCCGGGTACAGCGCGGTGCCGATGCTGCATGAAACGTGAAAGGCCTTGCCTTCAAGATTCATCGGCAATGACATGAGTTCACTGATCTTGGCAACCGCTGTCTCGACGGAGTGGTGGCCATGAACATCGGTCAAAAGCACCGTGAATTCGTCGCCACCCATACGCGCGACAGTATCCGTATCCCGTGTACAGTCCTCCAGCCTGCGGGCCATCTCGATGAGCAATTGATCTCCTGCCTCATGTCCTTCGGTGTCGTTGATCTTTTTGAAATCATTGAGATCAAGGTACAACAATGCCAGACGGCCTTCGTTCCTGCCGGCCGAACGCAGGGCCATTTCCAGGCGGTCGTAGAATAATGAACGGTTGGTCAAACCAGTCAGTCCGTCGTGGTGCGCCATGAACCGAAGACGTTCTTCTGCCCGTTTGCGCTCAAACACTGTCGCAAGCTGGGTGGCCACAAACTGCAGCAACGCCTGATCCGCTTTGCGGTAGCGCGTGCCCGGCGACGGATTTTCAATAACCAGTGCACCAAGTGCAGCGTCCCGGGACATCAGGGGGACACCCAACCAATTGGCACCGTCAGGTTGTGTAAGGTCATTTAGCCCCACTCCGTGACGGACAGGATCACGGGACGCCACCAAAGCCTGCCCTGCGCTGATAACATCGGCAATGGCTGTGCCGGTTTCCATCGGCTTATCGATCCAGCCACTGGACGGTCCAGCGGACCAGTCCGGAACACTGAGCATCCCCCTGCCAGCGTCGTAAAACGCAAGGCACAGGTCAGATTCCGGGAACAGCTCGCGGATCACCTCGCGGACACCATCGCACAGCGTTCGGATAGTGTCTGCTGCATGGGCCGCTTCGGAAATCCGATACAACGCGTTCCGGGTCTGATCTTCCCGTCGAAGGGCGGTAACATTCCGCGCCACGGCAATCCTCAGGCGATCCTGATCGGACCAGCGTGCGGACCAAAGGATATGAACAATGCTGCCATCTTTGTGCAGGTAACGATTCTCGAAATCCGAGTGGGACTGGCCACTCATCACGTTTCTGGCAGCGGCAAGCGTGCGATCCAGGTCATCAGGGTGGATGTAATCCAGAATCCGGGTGTCGGTCATCTCGCTGGCGGAATAACCAAGCAGCTGCTCGCAGGCATCACTGATAAACACAATTTGGCCGAATTCATCGACCACGAACACCGTATCGAGTAACAGATTGATCAGCTTGGGATACAGGGCTTTGAAATCGATAGTCACAAACCGTCCCCCTTTACTCCCAGCCGGTCAAGATAGACGTGAAGCTCCGCTTCACTCATATCCACATACTCCAGCACCCGTCCATAAAGCATGGCGGTCGGCACGTTGCGGCCCTTCAGTTCCCGCTGGGTTTCATGCAGCACATACAGAATGATGCGCTCGGTGCGGGTGAGGCCGTCGCGGGCATCCGGGATGACTTCCAGGAGGGTTTGCAGGGGGTCTGGGTCAGGCATTATGTACTCGGCATGAAGATTGGACCGGTACATAGTAGCAGTCTGGCAGCGGCAGCCCCAGAGGGCGACCGCTGTCTTTCATGCCAACTCAGATTTGCTTGTAAACAACCTCCGACAGCCGGCTGCGGTTGCCATCGGTGTCCAGGGTGCGGATAGCGAAGTACCAGGTACCTTCGGTGAGCTCATCGACCAGCAGTTCGTCGACGGAGGCATCGCCAATGGCGATGCTCTGGTCCAGGGCTTCTGCGCTGGTACCGTAGACCACTTCGAAGCCGGCGATTTCACCCATGGCCAGGCTGGCACCATTCTCGCGGGTCAACGGCGCGGTCCAGCTCAACAGTGCAGTATTCGCCGGAACGGTTTCTTCCGGAACTATTTCATTGGCCGGCGGTTGAATGGTTCCGGTATCGGCTACCGTTTCACCAGTGCTGTTGTCGCCAGTTCCAACCGTTTCTTCGGTGGTACCGGTATTATCGTTCGTGGAGTCCCCGGTTGGATTATTCGTTGTTTCCTCGGTGTCAGCAACACTGGTGTCGCTGCCGGCGTTAACGTCGGCAATGGTCTTGAAGCGCTGTACGTTGCGGTTCTGAACCACCGCCAGTTTCTGGCTGATTATGCTTGAGTCTGTGGTTGCCTGGAGCTCGGAGGCCTGCAGTGCTGCGGCAGAGACAAGGTCCGCGAGTGCTACGTTGGTGCCATCGCCCATCACACTGATCTGGCCCGTGGCACTGACCTGAGAGGTGAGGTCGTTCAGTACATCAGAAATCGAGTTCCACCGGGCGCTGTCGTTTACCAGAGCCAGGAAGGCGGCGTTAGCGATAGCGACCTGAATCGCGTCAGCGGAAACACTGGTCAAGTTGTCAAGCTGGGTCACATCCGGCGGCGTGAGACGGAGCGCCCCGGCCGGGAGCCCAAACCAGTTTTCCACCGTTGTGTAGGCACTTGAGAGCGCATTCGGCGAAAGTCCGTTGGCACCGCGTTCTGCCAAGGTAACGGCCAGGTGTGTCAACGGAGTCAGGTTGACGGTTTCCATACTCAGATCGCCGGCGCCGCGAAGGCTGAAGTTGGTGTCCAGCGCCATTGGCTGACCAAAGGCAACGGGCGCCGAACCGGCTTGATCACACTGGGGAACAACGTCGCAGATCATGCGGGTGCTGCCATCGGCCTGGAGCTCTACCAGGGCCCAGCCTTCCGCCTTGCCCCGAAGCTGCCATTCGTAACTGCCGTCTTTAGCCGTACGCACGGGCTTTGCGGCCTGACGTTGCGGGGCGTAATTGCCGTCTTTATCCGCAATCAGGCGGTTGGCGACGACAAGACCCTGCTGGATAACGCCCTTCATGGCGGCACCGGCAATCTGCACTGTCGGTTCGGTTGCACCCCGGGATTGCGTCGTTGCAGTGCTGTCGTCGGTAGGAATGCCCAGACCGCAGCCAGAAAGCAGAACCACCGCAGGTAACATCAGCAGTCCTTGCCTCGATAACTTTTTGCCGCAATATGACATTTTTCGCACCAATTTATTGACGAGTTCGGACGAATCATACAGCGGCGGTTTTTGGCTATGTGCGGCCTGGTTCCGGATTTATCCGGATGAACTCGTCAGAAATTTGGCGCTTACGGAGTGATACACGTTGTGATTGAACGTAACATCGTAAGGACCTGAATATCCGCAGTTAACGCTCTGTTTTGGCGTGCGTTTATTCAGGCCTGAGGGGCCATTCAACGAAGCGGCCTGCGAGATGCCAGTGGAAGGTGATTACAAATTAAAACAGGGACGACCTGGCCCGGATAAGCACAACCACCCATCCCCGGCACCGAAATTTTTGTAGCGCACCGGAGATTCTCGTGCTAAATATCGCGCGAGTACGGCCGGTTCCCCACCGCCGTTTCCAGGACAAGCCTCAAAGGAGCCGCCCTGCGGCCACCCTCAGCAGACCTGCACAACACTGCGTGCGTCCTGCACGTTTTGTATTAATCCCTTTTGAGTGAGGGACATCATCCAATGTTGAAGTTGTGTAAGCCACAGGCGCTGGCCGCCTCTGTTGCGTTGTCTCTGTGTGCCTCTTCCGCTTTTGCCGCTGAGGAAGTACGTGTCTACAACTGGTCCGATTACATTGCTGAGGACACCCTGGCGAAGTTCACGGAAGAAACCGGCATCAAGGTCATCTACGACGTTTACGACAGTAACGAGATCCTCGAAGCCGCCCTGCTTTCCGGTCGTTCCGGCTACGATCTTGTTGTGCCTTCCAACCACTACGTGGCCAAGCAGATCTCTGCCAAGGCGTTCGTGCCTTTGGATCACAGCAAACTGCCCAACATGGCCAACCTGAACCCGGATCTGATGGACGACCTGGAAAAGGTTGACCCGGGCAGCCAGTTCTCTCTGCCTTACCTGTGGGGCACGAATGGTTATGGCTACAATGAAGGCCGCATCCAGGAAATCCTGGGCGACGACGCCCCCACCGACTCCTGGGCACTTGTGTTTGACCCAGAAGTGACCGGAAAACTGGCTTCGGGTGGTTGTGGTATTGCTATGCTCGATTCCGGCGAGGAGATGGTGCGTGCCGCCATGGCCTACATCGGCCTGGACCCGAACAGCAACAAAGCCGACGACATCAAGCAAGGCGGTGAGGTGATCAAGGCCATTCGTCCGAACATCACCTACTTCCACTCGTCCCGTTACATTGGTGACCTGGCCAACGGTGACCTGTGCGTGGCTGCGGGCTACTCCGGCGACATCCTTCAGGCCGCTGCCCGCGCGGAGGAAGCCGAGAACGGCAACGTCATCCGCTACACCATTCCCAAAGAGGGTGCGGTGCTGTGGTTCGACATGATGACCATCCCGGCCGGCGCACCGAACGTGGAGAACGCCCACAAACTGATGAACTTCCTGATGCGTCCGGAAATCATCGCGGACGTGACAAACTACGTGTGGTACGCCAACCCGAACAAGCCGGCCAACGAGTTTGTTGATCCGGAAATTCTGGGCGATACCAGCATTTACCCCACGGATGAGGTGATGAAAAAGCTGTACATCATGGAAGGCCGGCCTCAGGACGCCCAGCGTCTGATGACCCGCACCTGGACCAACGTGAAGTCTGGTCGTTAAGGGGTGGAAAACGGCAACAGCACCTCCGCGCAAGCGGAGGTGCTACTCAGCATTCGGGGCATCTCCAAGAGCTTTGAAGGCACGCTGGCGGTGGACAATGTGAACCTGAACATCCACAAGGGCGAGATTTTCGCCCTGCTGGGTGGTTCCGGTTCCGGCAAGTCCACCTTGCTGCGTATGCTGGCAGGTTTCGAGACGCCCAACGCCGGAAAAGTCGTACTGGATGGCCAGGACATTACCGCCCTGCCTCCTTACCTGCGCCCGACCAATATGATGTTCCAGTCTTACGCCCTGTTCCCTCATATGACGGTGGAGCAGAACATTGCCATGGGTCTGAAACAGGACAAGCTGCCCAAGACCGAGATCCGCGACCGGGTCGCGGCCATGCTGAAGCTGGTCAAGATGGAACCCTATGCCCGGCGCAAGCCCCAGCAACTTTCTGGTGGTCAGCAGCAACGCGTTGCCCTGGCCCGCTCACTGGCCAAACGTCCCAAACTGCTGTTACTGGACGAGCCCATGGGTGCTCTGGACAAGAAACTGCGCACGGAAATGCAGCTGGAACTGGTGGAGATTCTGGAAAACGTGGGCGCCACCTGTCTGATGGTCACTCACGACCAGGAAGAGGCCATGACCATGGCCAGTCGAATCGCCATCATGGCACAGGGCCGAATTGCCCAGATCGGCTCCCCGATCGATATCTACGAAAGCCCGAACAGCCGCATGACAGCGGAATTCATTGGCTCGGTGAATATCTTCGAGGCTCACATTCGGGAAGACGAGACGGACAGCGTTACGCTTACCAGCGATCTGCTGGACGCGCCGGTGTTCATCGACCGCGGGGTAACAACCCCGGCCGAATCCACCGAAACCCTGATCGCCCTGCGTCCGGAGAAGATCTACCTCACCGCCGACAAGCCTGAGGGCGAGCACAACTGGAGCTGCGGTACGGTGGACAATATTGCCTACCTGGGTGACATCACGTCCTACTACGTGAAACTAGCCAGCGGCAAACGCGTGCAGGCGACCATGGCGAACGTGGAACGCCGTGGTGAGCGGCCAACCTGGGGAGACAGGGTATTCGTATCCTGGGAAGCCTCCAGCCCCATCCTGCTCTGGAACTGAAGCCATGAAACGGAGACTGTTTCCTGCCCCTCTGACCGAGCGGGTGCGCGCGCTGCTGTTCCATCGCCGGGTGGTGCTTGGTAT
Organism: Marinobacter guineae; assembly: GCF_002744735.1. Classification (GTDB taxonomy): domain Bacteria; phylum Pseudomonadota; class Gammaproteobacteria; order Pseudomonadales; family Oleiphilaceae; genus Marinobacter; species Marinobacter guineae. The sequence continues at coordinate 332,428 of NZ_KZ319341.1, forward strand.
CCCGTTCCTGTGGCTTCTGCTGTTCTTCCTCCTGCCCTTTGCGCTGGTGCTGAAGATCAGCCTGACCTCAGCGGTGATGGCCATTCCCCCGTACGAGCCGGTATTCCGCTGGGTGGACAATACGCTGTCGGTGGTAGTGAATGTCGGGAACTACCTGTTCCTGCTGTCAGACAGTCTGTATATCGCTGCCTACTGGGGCTCGGTAAAAACCGCTTTCATGGCGACCGTGGTATGTCTGCTGATCGGATATCCGATGGCCTATGCCATGGCAAGGGCGCCCAGGCACTGGCAACTGGTATTGCTTCTGATGGTCATGCTGCCCTCCTGGACCTCGTTCCTGATCCGTGTCTATGCCTGGATGGGCATCCTCGGAAACCAGGGGCTGTTGAATACCTTCCTGATGTGGCTGGGCTTGATTGATGCCCCTCTGAAGATGCTGAACACCAACTTTGCGGTAGTGCTGGGCATTGTCTACGCCTACCTGCCGTTCATGGTGCTGCCCATCTACACCAATCTTGTGAAGCTGGATGAGCGCCTGCTGGAAGCTGCATCCGACCTCGGTTGCCGCAGCATCACCACCTTCTGGGCGATCACCCTGCCGCTGTCAAAAGCTGGCATTCTGGCAGGTTCCATGCTGGTCTTTATTCCGGCAGTGGGCGAGTTCGTGATTCCGGAGCTGCTGGGCGGTCCGGATACCCTGATGATCGGCAAGGTGTTGTGGGAGGAGTTCTTCAACAACCGCGACTGGCCGGTGGCCTCAGCGCTGGCCATTGTCATGCTTGCACTGCTGCTGGTACCCATCGTGCTTTTCCATAGGTTCCAGGCCCGGGAGATGGAAAAGCATGGTTAGGTTAAAAACCCCCGGTTTCTCGAAAACCATGCTGGTGCTGGGCATGCTGTTCCTGTATTTGCCGATGGTGGTACTGATCGTTTACTCGTTCAACGCTTCGCGACTGGTGTCGGTGTGGGCTGGCTTCTCAACCAAGTGGTACGGGGCACTGTTCGCCAATGAACAGATTCTGTCTGCCGTGTGGATGAGCCTGCGTATCGCCTTTTACTCCGCCAGCATGGCGGTGTGTCTGGGCACCCTGTGCGCGTTTGTCATCACCCGGTTCAAGAAGATGCGGGGCCGCACTTTGTTGTCCAGCATGATCACGGCACCACTTGTGATGCCGGAGGTGATCACCGGGCTGTCGCTGTTGCTGCTCTTTGTGCAGATGGCACAGACCATCGGCTGGCCAACGGACCGTGGTATGGCGACGATCTGGATTGCCCACACCACCTTCTGCAGTGCCTATGTGGCGGTAGTCGTATCGGCTCGGCTACAGGAGGTGGACCGTTCCATCGAGGAGGCCGCCATGGACCTTGGCTGCACGCCTCTGAAAACGTTCTTCGTAATCACCCTTCCGGTGATTGCCCCTGCCCTGGTTTCCGGCTGGTTGCTGGCCTTTACCCTGTCCCTCGATGACCTAGTGATTGCCAGCTTCGTATCTGGTCCGGGCGCCACCACCCTGCCCATGGTGGTGTTCTCATCCGTACGAATGGGGGTATCGCCAGAGATCAATGCGCTGGCTACGCTGATCATTCTCTCCGTCTCGCTGATTGCGTTTATTGCCTGGTATCTGATGCGTCGGGCGGAGCGGAAAAGGCAGTAGCCCGACTGAAAATCAGGCCACCGCCAATTGCTCAGTTGCGGGGATCGTCTTCCGGATTAAGGTACTCAATCCCCCAGGGTCCGTTGCCATGCAGCTGAATAACCGCGCCCTCATCCCCTGTATAGCCAAACATCGGCTCGCCGGGCGCCATGATCGCCAGGCTGCCGGTGGGCAGAGCCCTGGCCTCATCGCGCTGGAACTCCTTGCCATGGGCGAAATGAAAGGTGCCTGAGAGAACGGTTACCCGCTCGTAGGCCGGGTGAATATGCGGAGCCACTTCATAATCCGCTGGCAGACGAAGGCGGATGGTGAACGGGTCGCCACTGCTGAGATCCCCCTCCAGAATCGAAATCTCGGCACCCTCCGCCATTGAGCCCACGGGTTTCCAGGAAAGCTCCGAAGGCTCCACCATGACTTGTCCGTCGCCCTCGTAGGGGGTCTTTGCCAGGGCGTCTGAAGCACCCCCTGCCAGCCCTGCTGCCAGAAGAACCGCGGTCACAAAACTGCTCTGGATACACTGTGTTTCTGAGAACTTGTCCATTGCCTTTTCCCCTCTTATCGATGGCCAGGATGTACCACCAAGCCGGGCCTCTGACCGGCTTGGTCGCAAGGACGCAGCGACCCGCAGATTTGTTCCCGGCAATGTTTCGGGAACATTATTGTGCTTTGGCGCGTCCCTGTATCAATGCCATGGAGGTGACACCATGACGCCTGTGGAATCGAAACAACCCGGCCAGGCATCAGCGGCGAATGAGTCCCAGCGTGTATTCAGGGAACATGTGGAGCTTCTTATGGACCGCCTCTACGGTACCGCTTTGCGTCTGACCCGGAACCCGGATGAGGCGGAAGACGTTGTCGGGGAGGCTGTTGCCAGCGCCTGGCAACGACTGGACCAACTCAACGATCTGTCCCACCTGGATGGCTGGCTGTTCAGGATTCTGCATAACACGTTCATAAGCCTCCGGCGCCGTCGCTATTGCCGGGAAGACAAAGAGGTGTCCTTTGACCAGGAAATGGAAGATGACGACACACGGTTTTCGTTGTTCGAGCACCTTCATCAGCCGTTTCTGCTCTGGGTGGGCCGACCTGAAAAAGAATTTATCAACCGTCTTCTTGAAGCAGACCTGAGAAAAGCCGTTGATCACCTGCCCGACCCGTTTCGGATTGTCGTGGTGATGGTTGAAATTCAGGGTTACACCTACGAAGAGGTTGCAGCCATTCTTGATCTTCCGCTGGGCACGGTCAGATCACGACTTAATCGGGCCCGCAGCCTTCTGCAAAAGTCTCTCTGGCAGCAGGGGCGCGACGCAGGCCTGATCGGAACGAATACCGGGTTTAGGGTCGGAGATAGACGATGAACACACCGGAGTTGTCCTGCGAAGAAGTCATTGAACGGCTGTTCGAGTTCCTGGACAGGGAACTGGACGACGTCAGCCAGGAGGAGATCGATCGGCATTTGAAGCGGTGCTACGATTGTTTCAGCAGGGCGGAGTTTGAACGTCGATTAAGGGAGCGGATTGCGGCAACTGGTAGCCAGAAGGCACCGGAGCGCCTGAAGAAGCGGATCAGGGAACTGACCGAATAATGCCGCCACTCCGATCCGCAGGAATCTGATTATGGTTGCGATTCTCGGCTATTCAAAAGAACAGATCCGGGAAGCGGTGCAGGAGATGTATACCAGTGTCGCGAGGGCACCGGAATCTCCTTTCCACTTTCCGGTTGGTGCAGGAGCATGCCTTAAACTTGGTTATCCCGGGGACCAGATTAAGGAACTTCCTGAGGATACCCTCGCCTCATTCGCAGGAGTCGGCTGGCCGTTCCGGGGCCAGGCCCTCCGGCCGGGCGACATCACATTGGATCTGGGCGCCGGCGCCGGCAACGACAGCCTCATTGCGAGCCGAATTGTAGGGCCCAACGGGCACGTCATCGCGCTGGACGTTACCGCCGCCATGAGCCAGAAGCTGCAACACGTCGTTTCCAACGCCCCAGGCATCAGCGTGATCCAGGCCACGGCCGAGTCGATACCCATAGCCAGCAAGACCCTGGACAGTATTACCAGCAATGGGGCGATCAATCTCGTTCCTTCAAAGCGTCAGGCAATCGGCGAAATGTTTCGGGTACTCAGGCCCGGAGGCAGACTACAGCTGGCAGATGTAGTTATTCGCCGTCCGGTCAGCGTAGATTGCGAGAGCGACCCGCGACTATGGGTAGAATGCGTGGTGGGCGCCACCGTTGAAGAGGACCTCCTGGCCATGCTCGGTGATGCGGGCTTTGACGATGTTCGGGTTCTGAAACGCCATGACTATTTTTCACTGAGCCCCAGTTCGCAGACCCGTGAAATTGCCAGAAGCTTTGGCGCTCACTCGGTTGAGGTTTCCGCCCGACGTGGCCCAAGGAACCCGGGAAAAGTCCAAAAATTTCTCCGACGCAGCAACCCGATGCGTTGGATCCGCCACCTCCACCGCCGTGGTTTTTCGGGTGTGGCCGCACTCGGTCTGGCAATCATTAGTTGCTATGGCGTGCTTGCCATCACCGGTCTGCTGGCCCTTGCCGGTGTGCGGCTGACACTTTCACCGGATCTCTGGGCTCTGGCAATTGCCGTCACCACGTTGCTGGCCGGAGGTATGGTTGCTGCGGGCTTTCTTCAGCACCGATATCCGGTGCCGGTGCTCCTTGCTGCCGTGGGCGTGGCAACCGTGCAGTACGCGCTGTTCATTGAATACCACATACTAACTGAGATGCTCGGCTTTGCGCTTCTCGGCGCCGGCGCTGTACTTGATCTGCTCCGACGACGCACGAGCGAAGCGCGCACACTCGGGCTTTGAAAAAAGCTATAGAAACCCGCCCCATCACAAGGATTCGGGAAAGGCCGACACCAGAAAATCCACCATTGCCCGAACTTTGGGTGTAACGAACTTCCGTGAAGGGTACAACGCATATACGCCCAGCTCGGTGGAGCGATACCCCGGCATCACTTCCACCAGCCGGCCAGCTTCCAACTCTTTGTTTACCAGAAAGCCGGGCTGCAGTACCACGCCCTGGCCGGCCACCGCAGCCCCACAGCAGGTTTCGCCATTATTGGCGTACATCCAGGGCCGCACACGGACACTGGCCGGGCCATCTGGTCCTTCGAAAGGCCAGTCATTGCCCGTGGTGAAATTGCTGTAGCCAATGATTCTGTGACTGGCCAGATCCACCGGGCAGGCCGGAGCACCGTGAATCGCCAGGTAATCAGGTGAGGCGCAGGCCATCAGCCGGGTTGAGGTTATCCGTCGGCTGACCAGCGTTGAGCTTTGCAGGGTGGCAATGCGGATGGCCAGATCAAAGCCTTCCTCGACGATATCCACCAGTCGGTCTGAAAGGTCGATAGACAGCTCCACATCCGGATAGCGGGCGTGAAACTCCCCCCACAAAGGCGCCAGGTGGCTGATCCCGAAACTGACTGGCGCATTTACCCTCAACGTGCCCCGGGCCACGTCATTGCGGGACGTAATTTCCGCTTCGGCCTCCTCAACGCCCGCGAGTAACTCCCGGCATCGAACATAGAACACCTCCCCTTCCCCCGTGAGAGACAGGCGGCGGGTTGTTCGTTGCAGAAGCCGAACCGCCAGACGGGTTTCCAGTTCGCTGACATAGCGCGAGACGGCAGCCTTGGACATACCCAGACTCTCTGAAGCGCCCACGAAGCTCCCCGCCTCAACCACGGTGCAGAACGTCTGCATCTCCAGCAATCGATCCATTATTTCATTTTCCGGAATAATTAATTCATAAACACAAGGTTTATCCCGTTTATTGATATTTGTAAAGTGCCCACACGCTCAAAACACATCCACGGAGATTCATCATGAACAACGCATTCCTGAACAAACTGACCGCCACTGACACGGGCTGGGGCGCACTGGCCCTTCGTATTCCCGTTGGAATCATTTTCGCCGCCCACGGCGCACAGAAACTGTTTGGCTGGTTCGGAGGCTACGGACTGGAAGGTACCGGGCAATGGATGGATTCCATCGGCCTGAGCCCCGGCTACCTGATGGCGCTTTTGGCCGGCAGTGCGGAATTCTTTGGTGGCCTGGCCCTGATCATCGGCCTGCTGGTTCGCCCGGCCAGCGCGGTACTGGCGTTTGCCATGCTGATCGCCATATTCAGCGTTCATATCGGCAACGGCCTGTTCATGAGTAACAATGGTTACGAGTTTGGCCTGGCCTTGCTGGGCGTATCCGTCTCCCTGGTATTCAGCGGAGCAGGTCGGGCGTCCATTGACCGCGCCATTGCAGCCCGATAACAACAGCTATCCGGAGGTATCGATCATGAGTCTGTTTGTCTCCCACGGCGCTCCCACCTTCGCACTGGAGCCGGGGCTCGCTGGCCCGGCCCTGACCGAGCTGGGCAAACGCCTGACCAGGCCCGAAGCCGTGCTGGTGGTTTCACCCCACTGGATGACCAGCGAGATCCGGGTGGGTGTCTCCGAAGCCCCGGAGACCATTCATGATTTCCGGGGTTTTCCGCCCGAACTTTATGACCTCGACTACCCGGTCTCCGGTCATCCACGACTGGCGCGAACCGCCCTGGCATTGCTGGAGGAGTCGGGCTGGAACGCCAGAGCTGACGAAAGCCGGGGGCTGGATCACGGGGCCTGGGTTCCCCTGATGCATCTGTTCCCCGATCAATCGGTTCCGGTATTCCAGGTTTCGATGCCAACGGATCTTGATCCTGAGTCAGCCTGGCGACTGGGTCAGATACTGCAGCCGCTCGAATATGAGGGTGTGCTCATCGTCGGATCTGGCAGCCTGACCCATAACCTGTACGAAGTTCGTTGGGGCGACCAGAACGCATCAGTGTACGCGCGGGAATTTACTGACTGGGTCCGTACAAAGGTACATGCCGGCGACCACCAGCATCTGATAGCAACGTTGGAGCAAGCCCCACATGCCCAAAGGGCGCATCCCACCTCCGAGCATTTCCTGCCTCTGTTAGTGGCTGCCGGTGCTGCCGGAGATCAGCGACCCGGCGTCCTGATTGATGGCGGCATCGAACACGGTGTTCTGGCCATGGACGCCTTTGTTTTTCATTACCCGGCCTAAACCGGCAAGGAACTACACTGCAGGCAAAGGCCGTTGCGTAGCCCTTACCACTCCCCGACAACAAATCCCATTTGCTCTGGCAACCACAGGGCAATAGCGGGAAACAGCATTACCAGGAGCAGACTCACGGCCATGGCGGCAATAAATATTGCGGCCCAGCCGAGCGTATGCTCCAGCCTTATATTGGCTATACGGGTCGTCACCATAAGGTTGACCGCCACCGGCGGCGTAAACTGGCCGATGGCGATGTTCATGGCCAGCAGGATACCAAACCAGACCGGGTTCCAGCCGAAGTGGTCCATCAATGGGATGATAATGGGTGTCAGAATCAGGTAGATCGATATCGCATCCAGTAACATGCCGGCGATCAGTACCAGCACCATGACCAGGCCCAGCAAAACCCAGCTGTTCTCAGACAGAGAGAGCAAGGCATTGGCCAGGTGCTGGAAGGTGCCCAGAGTGGTACCGGCCCAGGCAAAGATTCCCGCCAGGGCAATGATAAACATCACTACGCCGGAGGTGACTGCCGCGTCTGTTACCAGGGTGTACAAGTCTTTCAGGCTGAGATTGCGATAGACCAGGCAACCGACAATGACACCGTAGGCAACCGCGACCACCGCAGCCTCCGTAGGCGTGAACAGTCCGGAGCGCAGGCCGCCAAGGATGATCACCGGTGCAAACAGGGCCGGAAGCGCGGCCCTGAAACTTGGCCAGAACTCGGGCCGCTCGACGTCTGTCGGATCCTCCCAGCTATATTTGCGGGCCAGGTACAGTGCCGGTACCAGCAGCGAAAGCCCGGCAAGGATGCCGGGAAAAACTCCCGCCGCAAACAGCGCCCGCAGATCAACACCCGGCACCACGATGGAATACAGAATCAGGGCAATCGATGGAGGAATCAGGATCGCAGTGGATGAAGACGCGGCAATCAGGCTTGCCGAGAATGGCGGCGGGTAGCCCGCCTTGCGCATACTTGGCAGCATCACCATGGCCACTGCCGCCGCATCTGCCGGCCCGGAGCCGCTCATGCCACCCATGATCAGGCACACCAGCACAGCCACGACCGTAAGACCCCCGTGTCGCGGGCCGATGATAGACTGGGCAAAACGTACCAGGCTGGCGGCCACACCGGCCCGCTCGAAAATCAGTCCGGTAAGAATGAACAGAGGAATGGCAATCAGTGGGTATTTGGCTACGCTGTTGTAGGTGTTGGTTCCCAGAGTAGCCAGCATCACCGTTGGCAGGCCCGCAACGATCCCGACCACACCACCCAACCCGAGTGCGATAGCCACCGGCACACCTAGCAGCAGCGCGATAAAAAAGCTGCCGACCATCAGCAGGTCAGGACTCATGGATGACCTCCGGATCTTCCCTGCCCCTGAGCCTGTCCACCAGATTCTGTGTCATCCGGATCAGAATCGCGGCCGACAAGACCGGCAGCCAGACCACATATATCCAGTTAGGCAACCCCAACCCGGGGGAGAGCGATTGCCACTGGTACTCCTCAAGTGCGAACTTGCCGCCATACCAGGTGGTCAGTCCGAGCACCACAACACCCGCGAGCCACTGCAGTACGAACACTGCCTTCTTAAGCCGGGGCGGAAGATAGTGTTCAACCAGTTCGATCCGGATCTGCTGATTATGACGTGCCGCCACAGAGGCCCCTGCAAAGGTCAGGATAACCAGCAGGAACACGGAGAATTCCTCGGTAAACGCAAACGAGGCATCGGTCGCGTAGCGCACAATAACGTTGCCCAGGCTGATAATACAGATGATGATCAGCGCCAGCGACGCCAGCAAGGCATCCAGTCGGAACTTGGGGGGGCGGGCGGACATGGTGACTCCGTATCAAACAACGACGCCCGCCAGTATAGGCGGGCGCAGGGCCACGACGGAATCAGCGGGAACGGTTGGCAACGGCGTCTTGCGCCATTTTCACCAGATCTTCGCCAATTTTGGGTGTCCAGGTATCGTAGACGGATTTTGTTGCTTCCACGAAGGCGTCATGCTGTGCGTCGGTCAGTTCGGTAACCTGCACACCACGCTCCTTGATGGTCGCCAGGGTCTCATCCAGCTCAGCACGGGATTTCTCGATCTCCCATTGCCCTGCGTCAATCGCAGCCTGCTTCAGTAGGGCCTGATCCTCGGGACTGAACTGGCTCCAGATGCGGTTGCTCACCGCAAAGACCAGCGGGTCGGCCATGTAATGCCAAAGCGTGAGGTAGTTCTGACCGACCTGATCAATGCGGGCCACATCAAACACCGACAGCGGGTTTTCCTGGCCATCAACGGCGCCAGTGGTCAGTGCCGGTTTCGCGTCAGCCCAGCTCATTTGCGTGGGGTTGGCACCCAACGCGTTAAAGGTGTCCTGGAACAGTGGCGAGCCCACTACCCGGATCTTAAGACCATCCAGATCCGCAGGCTCGTCAATCACACGTTGGGAATTGGAAAGCTCGCGGAAGCCGTTTTCACCCCAGGCCAGCGGCGTGACACCACGCTCTTTAATGGCCGCAAAAATCACATCTCCAGCCTCACCCTGGGTGATGGCATCAATGGCATCATAATCCGGCATCAGGAACGGCAGGGAAAACAGGTTGAGCTGAGGCACCTGGGGCGACCAGTTGATGGTCGACCCAACCGCCATATCAATCAGGCCGGAACGCATGGCCGAGAACTCCTTGGTCTGGTCACCGGAGACCAGTTGGGAGTTGCTGTAAATTTTCATGTTGATCCGGCCATCCGAGCGTTCCCTGACCAGCTCAACCCACTTATCAGCTGCCTGGCCCCAGGGAAATGCGGACGGCAAAACCGTGGATACTGTGTATTCGTCCTTGTATTGGGCAGCCACAACAGAGCTGAACAGTATTGACGCGGCAGCGACAGCAAGAAGCGTTTTGGACTTCAGCATCAGAACTTCCTTATTTGTTGTCGGGGCTCTACCCCAGGTTCTTCTTTACGAACTTCTGGATTTCACCAACGATACCGCTGCGGAATGCCAGAACCGTGATCACAAAGATACCACCAAGAATCGGGTCTACCCAGTCCCGGAGCGGGCCCTGGGACAGCTGATACTCAATGTTAACTACGAAGGTAGCGCCCACCACCGGTCCAAGCAAGGTGCCCATGCCACCGACCAGGGTCATCAGGATGACTTCACCGGACATATGCCAGTGCGCATCATTCAGAGAAGCCAGCTGGAACACCACCGATTTCAGGGAACCGGCAAGCCCTGCCAGTGCTGCCGAGATGACAAATGCCAGCACCTTATATCGATTAACATTGTAGCCAAGTGATATGGCCCGGGGCTCGTTCTGTTTTATCGCCTTTAACACCTGGCCGTAGGGGCTGCTTACAATCCGCTGGACCAGGAGATAGCAACCGAGGAACACCGCCAGCACGAAATAATACAGGTTGTAGTTGTCCGAGAGATCAACGAGACCAAACAGATGGCCCCTGGGAATACCGTGCATCCCGTCTTCCCCGCCGGTGAATTCCGACTGGACCAGGAAAAAGAACACTAGTTGGGACAGCGCAAGGGTAACCATCGCAAAATAGATACCCTGCCGGCGAATCGATAACAGTGCAAACCCCAGGCCCAGAACGGTGGCCGCCACGGTACCGGCAATAATTCCCAATTCAGTCGTCAGACCGGAAAAGTTACTCAGCAGATAACCGGTGGTATAGCCACCTGCGGCAAGGAACGCCGCGTGGCCGAAGGACAGCAGGCCGGTAAAACCGAACAGAAGGTTAAAGGCCACTGCAAACAGCGCAAAACACAGAATCTTCATCAGGAACACTGGATACATGGCAAACGGTGCTGCGAGCAGAAGCAGCAGCAGAACACCGTTCAGTATCATTTTTTTCCGGTTGTCCGCGCTCTGCTGTTCCAGAATGGCTTTTTGGATCTCGGTCTGATTGACAGGCTGAGTCATGGTTACGCCTCCTTACCAAACAAGCCACTGGGGCGGAACATCAGAACGACCACCATGACCAGGAAGATCACCGCGGATGAAGCAGGTGGATAAAAGGTTTTGGTAAGGCCTTCAATCACACCCATAAGAATGCCGGTGATGATTGCGCCACCAATGGAACCCATGCCCCCGATAACCACCACCGCAAAGACGGTGATCAGGATGTGAGACCCCATCACCGGCGTTACCGAATAGATGGGCGCAGCCAGAACACCCGCAAACGCCGCCAGCATAACGCCAAACCCGTAGGTAAGGCTGATCAGCAATGGCACGTTGATGCCGAACCCCTGCATCAGCTGTGAGTCTTCGGTTCCGGCCCGCAGATAGGCCCCAAGTTTGGTTTTTTCGATCATGAACCATGTGCCGAAACAGACCAGCAATGCCATCACGATAACCCAGAGCCGGTAATAGGGCAGGAACATGAATCCAAGTTTCATTCCACCCTGGAACACGTCAGGCATCGCATAACGGAGCCCGGATACCCCGTAGATATTCGTAAGCACACCTCCTAAAAGCAGAGCCACACCAAAGGTGAGCAAGAGGCTGTAGATGTGATCCTGGCCTGCGATCCTCCGCAGCAGAAAGTATTCGATCACCACGCCAACCGCGCCAACCAGAAGTGGCGCGAGGAAAAGAGCGACCCAGTAATTGACACCAAGCGAGTCGAAAAGGATGACAGTGGACATGGCGCCCAGCATGTACATCGCGCCATGGGCGAAGTTAATTATCTTGAGCAGGCCAAAGATAACCGCCAACCCAAGGCTCAAGAGCGCATAAAAGGCGCCATTAATGACCCCGATCAGAAGCTGACCAGCCAGCACAGCAAGGGGGACACCGAAAATCATGGACATGTTGCTCACTCCAAAAGCAGCGCAAACGTGATACCGGGAATCATCGTTGCGAGTTCCCGGGGCTGCCCCACCGGAGGGAGGGGAGCCCCGAAGATTACGCTTTTCTCTTTACTTGCTGGTGACCAGCGGGCACTTGCTCTCGGAGAGCGGGCGATAAGCTTCGTCAGCCGGGATAGTGCGAAGAATCTTGTAAAGATCCCACTCACCTTTGGACTCGGCCGGTGTCTTGACTTCCGCCAGGTACATGTCGTGCACCATACGACCATCAGCTCGGATCTTGCCGTTCTTGGCGAACATGTCGTTGATCGGCGTATCCATCATTTGCTTGCGTACAGTCTGTGCGTCGTCGGAACCGGTGGCTTCAACCGCTTTCAGATATTGCATGGTGCTCGAATAGATACCGGCGTGAACCATGGTCGGGCGTACTCCGGTTTCCTCCTCGAAACGATCGGACCAGGCGCGGGTCTCATCGTTCATATCCCAGTACCAGCCTGTTGTCAGTTGAATGCCCTGAGCGGCATCTACACCCAGTGCGTGCACATCTGTCAGGAACAGCAGCAGAGCTGCAAGGGTCTGTCCGGACTGGGTTACGCCGAACTCACTGGCGGTGTTGATGGCGTTGGTGGTATCCGCGCCGGCATTCGCCAGTGCTACTACATCAGCACCGGAAGCCTGGGCCTGAAGGATGAAAGAGGAGAAATCAGGCGTGGGGAACGGGTGCCGCAGGGTGCCAATGATCTCGCCACCGTTGGCTTCAACAACGCGGGTTACGTCACCTTCAAGTGCGTGACCAAACGCATAATCCGCAGTCAGGATATACCAGGTTTTACCGCCTTCTTTTACCACCGCACTGGCGGTACCGTTGGCCAGCGGATAGGTGTCATACACATAGTGGATGTGGTTTGGCGTGCAGTGCTCGTTGGTGATGCTGGAAGCCGCAGAGCCCGAAACGATACCCAGCTTGTCATTCTCTTCAAGAATGTCGCTCACGGCGATGGAAACAGAGGACGCAACGAGGCCGGCGACCAGGTCGACATTCTCGTTTTCGACCCAACGGCGGACTGTGCTGGAGGCGACATCCGGGCTGTTACGGTCATCCGCGCTTACAACTTCGATTTTGGCGCCGTTCACTTTTCCGCCGAAATCAGCAATGGCCATTTCCAGGGCCTTCATGCCATTGGGACCGGCCAGATCACGGTAGGTACCGGACATATCGGCCAGATAGCCAATCTTAACGGTGTCATTTGAAACGGCCGCCTGGGCGCCACCCACCATCATGGCTGTTGCAACGGCTGATGTCAGAAGCTTTTTCATCATTGTCATTGTTGTATCTCCGCTACTGTCTTGCGTTGGTTGTTCGGGTTGTTGTTGCTTTTTTTGGTTGTTGCTCTCTTCTATCCGGTGTTACACACCCAAATAGTCGTTCAGCAGCGACTGCTTGGCTTCAAGCTCGTCGGCGCTTATCTCTTCCACGATCTGACCGTGCTCCACAACGTAGTGGCGATCGGCCAGAGGCGCGGCGAAATGGAAATTCTGCTCCACCAGCACAATGGTCAGGCCTTTGTTCTTGAGTTTGATCAGCACTTCGGCAAGCTTTTCCACGATGACTGGTGCCAGCCCCTCGGTGATTTCGTCGAGAAGCAGCATATTGGCGCCAGTCCGGAGGATGCGGGCCATGGCCAGCATCTGTTGCTCACCACCGGACAGCTTCGTGCCCTGGCTGAAGCGGCGCTCATAGAGGTTAGGGAACATGCTGTAAATTTCTTCCAGGCTCATGCCGCCGCTGCGCACTACCGGCGGCAGGGTCAGGTTCTCCTGGACGTTGAGTGCGGAAAAAATGCCCCGATGTTCGGGGCAATACCCGACACCCAACCTGGCAATATGGTGCGGCGCACAAGACATGGTCTCTTCGCCGTTAATCATGATGGAGCCGGTGCGGCGGCCCACCATGTTCATGATGGCCTTGAGCGTGGTACTGCGGCCGGCGCCGTTGCGCCCGAGCAGGGTGACCAGCTCGCCGCGGTTAACCACCAGATCGATCCCGTGCAGGATATGAGATTCACCGTAAAACGCGTGCAGGCCGGAAACTCGCAGCTGTTCGTATTCTTTGTCCGGGCGGTGGCTCATTCTGCTGTCTCCCGGTCCGCAGTAGCTTTATCGTTCGCGGTGCCCATGTAGACTTCGCGCACTCGGGGATCTGCAGACACCTCGCTATACTCTCCCTCTGTCAGAACGGCCCCCTGGGCCAGCACCGTAATGCGGTCGCACAGTTTGCTGACTACCCCGAGGTTGTGTTCCACCATCAGGACCGTGCGACCCTTGGCTGCCTTTCGAACAAGTTCAACCACGCTGTCGACGTCTTCGCCGCCCATGCCCTGAGTAGGTTCGTCAAGAAGCAGCAATTCGGGCTCCATGGCCAGAGTGGTGGCCAGCTCCAACGCCCGCTTGCGGCCATAGGCCAGCTCCACGGTTGTGGTGTTAGCGAACTCTGCAAGCCCCACTGAATCGAGCAGTTCCATGCAACGCTGGTTCAGTTTGTTCAGCGAAGCACCGGACTTCCAGAAGCTGTAGGAGTTGTTTTCTGAGGTTTGCAGGGCCACGCGGATATTTTCCAGTGCCGTCATGTGAGGAAACACCGCGGAAATCTGGAATGAGCGAACAATGCCCCTGCGCGCAATGGCAGCGGATTTCAGAGGTGTGATGTCCTGACCCTTGAACAGGATCTGGCCCCGAGTCGGGATGAGAAACTTGGTGAGCAGATTGAAGACCGTAGTCTTGCCGGCACCGTTGGGGCCAATCAGGGCGTGTATGTGGCCTTTACGAATCTTCAGGTTCACGTCGTCGACCGCAACGAAGCCCTTGAATTCCTTAACAAGGTTACGAGTCTCCAGAACGTACTGTTCACTCATGAGCCAATCTACCTTTGTTATTGTTGTGCATGTTATCTATATCACAGATTAGATTGACGTATACGTAAACGTCAACAGTTAATTCTGTTTTTTCAGTTCAATCTCGCCACACAAAAAGTCGCAGATCAAAGCCACCACCTGGTCCGTTTTTTCCAGATGCGGCGAGTGGCCAGTGTCCTCGAGAAAGACCTCGCGGGCATTGGCGCCTATGCCGGCTACAATGTCGGTTACCTGCTCCGGTACTCCATATTCGTCGTTTTCCCCCTGAATGATCATAGCCGGACATTCGATCGCCGCCAGCCAGCGGCTGAAATCCATTGCTGCATGGAATCCTTCATCACGCCATACGTTTTGCCAGGCGTTGAACAGATCGTCGGTGCGATGACCGTGATACCGCTCCAGGCGCTCACGAATATCGGTTTCCCGGTAGCGGATAGCCATTTCCTCGAGGCCTGCCAGGGTAAGATGATCGGCGTAAATATGGGCAGCCATGGTGACGAGCGCCTGCACGCGGCTGCCCATGGCGCCCGCTGATATCAAAGCAATGGATCCGCCATCGCTGTGGCCGATCAGCACCACCCTCTCAATACCGAGCTCGTCCAGGAGGCGGGGCAACCAGACGGAGCCTTCCTTTTCCTGAAAGTCGTAGGGGCGCGGCAGGGTTTCGTCGCTGGAATGACCGTAACCCCGCCGGTTGTAGATCAGGGCATCGCAGCCAGTCGCCCGGGCCAGTTTTTCCGGGAACTTGCGCCACAAGGCAATGCTGCCAAGGGATTCGTGCAGGAAAACCAGAACCGGCCCTTTCGGGTCGTGATGCTGCATTCGCCTGACTTCCAGCTCAACGCCCTCGCCCACCGGCACCATCATGTCTCTTATCTGCATGACGCTACCGGTTCGGGGGGATCGAATAGGTCATAGTGGAGTGAGCCACGGGCTCTTCCGCACCTTTGGAGTAAACGAACACTTCGCCTACACCCATGGTGCGGCCGACCTTCAACATCGTTGCTCGGGCCCAGATTGGCTGGTGCGCCACTGGCTTGCGCAGGAAATTGATGTTGAGGTTGGTGGTTACCGCCAAAGGCACCAGGCCAATCTTGCTCAGCAGCGCGGCATACAGGGTGACGTCCGCCAGCCCCATCATGGCCGGCCCGGAGACGGTTCCCCCGGGCCTGAGATGCGCCTCATCCACGTCCAGCTTCATTTCCGCCCAGCCATCCCCGAGCTTCTGCAGGGTGCCGTAGGCTTCCCCCTGCGGAAACTGCTCGTCAAGGAAGGCCTGCAGCTCTTCAAACGTAATGATCATGTGCCGATTTCTTCCTTGGCCTGATTACGCAGAACAAACCGCTGGATTTTTCCACTGGGTGTCTTGGGCAACTCATCAACAAACTCGATTTCCCGGGGGAAGGCGTGGGTAGAGAGCCTGCGACGCACCAGTTCCTGAAGTTCGTCTTTCAGAGCCTGCTCGTCTCCAAGAGCGTAATCGCCCTTGATCACCACATAAGCTTTGATGATGGAACCGCGCTTTTCATCCGGCTTGCCGACAACGCCGGACTCCGCCACAGCGGCGTGCTCCAGCAGCGTGCTTTCGACGTCCGCCGGGCCTACACGGTAACCGGCAGTGGTGATGATGTCGTCATCCCGACCGCTGAAGGAGAAACAGCCGTCGCCATGATTGATCACCATGTCGCCGGTGAGGTAATAGCCGTTCACGAACGGATCCTTTTCACCCCAGGTGTAGCCATCAAAGTGGAACAGCGGCGAGGCTTTTACATCGACTGCCAACTGGCCGACTTCACCCTCGCCCACTTCTTCGTTTTTCTCGTTCAGTGCGACAACCTTGTGGCCCGGGGAGGCATAGCCCATGGAACCTTCACGGACCGGATGCGCAAGGCCGTGGAAGTTGCAGCAGGTCATCCCGGTCTCGGTCTGGCCGTAGTGATCTTTTACCGGGCAGAAGTGGCGATTACGGATCCAGTTCACCACCTCCGGATTAAGGGGCTCGCCGGCACTGCTGGCGACCCGCAGACCCAGATTTTCACCTTCTGGCAGCACGTGATCGTTGGCTTTGAGCAGGCGATAGGCTGTAGGCGCCGCCGCCAGGTTGGTGATCTTGTATTTCCGGATCATGTCGTAGGTGGATTCTGGGGTAAAACCGCCCGGGTTGAAATGGGTCGCATGCCCCATCAGCAGAGGCCCTACCACGGCGTAATAGAGGCCGTAGGCCCAGCCGGGATCGGCCACGTTCCAGAATTTGTCTCCATCCTGCAGATCGATGGCGTATTTCATGTAGACATAGAACGCCAACAGCGCCTTGGCGGGAACAGCAACACCCTTGGATTTGCCCACGGTGCCGGAAGTGAACATCTGGAGGAACGGATCGTCGCCCTTGATCATGACAGGCTCGAACTCGCTCGACTGAGCCGCCAGGGTTTCCTGGAAGTCGGGGATGTCTGCGTCAATCTCTCTGGCGTTGACACCCACCACTGGCGGGCAGACTTTGACGTCGTTCAGCTTGGGATAGTTCTCCGGGTTGGTCACCACCAGCTTGGTGCTGGCCCGCTCAAAACGGTATTCTATTGCACCGGAACCAAAAGCAGTGAACAGCGGCTGGTACACGGCACCGGCACGGAGGGTTCCGGCGATAACGATCAGCAGCTCCGGGGTGCGCGGCAGGAGTGCAGCCACCCGGTCGCCCTTCCCGATGCCCTGGGATTTCAGGTAATTGGCGAACCGTGCAGAGGCGGCCTTCAGCTCGGCGAAGGTCAGAGTGCCGTCACCACCATCTTCTTTTTCGTAGTAGAGAGCGACACGGCTGGGGTCATCCGCCCATTTATCGCAGATTTCGTGGCATACGTTGAGCCCGCTATCCAGACGTCCATCCAGGATGTCCGCTTCCAGAGCAGCAGGATCGAAGTTGTTGTAAACGTCGGTATATTCCGGAAGGCTCATTCTCAACTCCTGTTGTTTTTATCATTTAAAGCACGGGTCAAGGTTTAGCACAGGCTTCACTTTACGTAAAGGTAAACTTTAGACCAAATAGGAAGAAACTCCACTCGTCTTATGAGGTGGAAAACGGGCGCCGCCGGCAGGCGGCGCCCGGTGAGGAGATCAAGATTTCGGGGTGATATTTCCGGAGTGGCGGCTGGCAAGAATATGGTGCAACGAACCGCATTCCACCATAGGGTCGTCGCAGTTCACGACAATATCCGAGCGGGCGATGACGAAACCTTTGCCGGTAATGCTGTTCTTGATGACCTGGTACTCGCCCGCTTCTTCAGCTGAGGTAAATTCGCCGATAAAGCCGGTCTCCCTCAGAGATATGGTTTCCAGCTTATCGCCCTGTTTAATACTGCCTTCGTAGTTCATCAGCGCCAGTCGCGCCGAAGTGCCGGTGCCCGTAGTGCTGCGGCAGATCACCCCGGGGTGAACATAGGTCGCGGAACGGGAGCGATAATAACCCTCGCCTACGTGCTCCACCGGCCCCATGAAGTGAAGGAAGGGCAGCGGGCCAACATCGCCCAGGGTGTAATGAGAAAAGCCACTCTCGGCCTGAATGGCCTCGACGATGGCGTGGGCGGCTTCCGCCAGCTTGCGCTCTTCGTCAAGTGTCAGACCAAAGCCCATGCTGGCCGCATCGACCAACGCATAGAAGCCGCCGCTATAGGCCACGCTGTAGGTGATCTCACCGAGCGAAGGCACATCAATAGTGGCCTTGTAGGTATGAATGTAACTCGGCAGGCCCTCACAGGTGATAGCTTCCACCACGCCGCCATGAACGGTAGCCTCGATTTGCACCAGTCCTGCCGGAGATTCCAGCATGAAACTCTGCTTGCCTTCCTGCTTGGGCACGATGCCCAATTCCAGAACAGCCGTGGCGGTGCAAATGGTGTTGGAGCCAGAGTAAATCGGATAGCCCATCACCTCCATGATGATGTAACCGGCCGCTGCCCTTGGATCCGTTGGCGGCACCAGGAGGTCCACAGACATTTCCGGCAGGCCATAAGGCTCTTCCAGCAGAAGACGACGCAGACCATCGGCATCATCCCGCAGGTATTCCATCTGAGCCCGCACTGTGCCTCCGGGCAGCGGCTCAATCCCCCCTGTCACGATGCGGCTGACATCTCCGCCTGCGTGGGTATCCATCAGCTGAATGGTCAGTTCCGGTTTCATCAGGCGCTCTCCAGTGACCAGGGTTGGCCGTGCTCTTCCCATTGTGAGTCAGGAACAATCACGATCTTGCCGAGATAATTGCTACCTCGGCTCACAAAGTACTCTTCTGCCCGGTGCAGGTCAGAGAGTCTGAAGGCACCGTGCAGGACAGGCTTCAACTGCCCGCCCCGAATCCAGGCCATTAGCTGGTCCGCCTCTTCGCGGGTGCCATGGGATACTCCGAAAATCTGCACCTGATAGAGATAGATGCGGGTCCACAGGATTTCGCTGATGTTGCCACCGCTGGCCCCGGCAATACTCAGGCGCGGGTACGTGCTGCGGGCGTTCATATCGAAGATCATGGTGTCGATGAACACGTCCGTCATTTCACCACCCACCAGATCCATGACGGCATCAATGGGTTTCCCACCGGTTTCTGCTTTTACACGCTCCACAAATGTGGCCATATCGGACCGATCCAACACTGCTTCGGCTCCCAGTTTCAGAAGCGGTCCGGTCTTGTCCTGTTTGCTCAGTGCATAGGGAATCGCTCCCATTATCCGGCACAGCTGGATCAGCGCTGTGCCCACACCGCCGCTTGCGCCAGTTACCAGCACCCGTTCACCGGCCTTGATGTTGGCCGCGGTGACCATGTGCATGGCGGTCTGATAGGAACACATACCCATTGATGCCACTTCGGCATCCGCCAGCTCGGGGTTGGGAATGTGGTGAAACTGGTCCGCTGGCAGAGTAACGTATTCCGCGTATCCGCCATCGGCGCCGTGGCCATAGTAGTCCGGAGTGAGATTGATATCCCGACGGTCATTGGCGTAGATGTTGAAATCCAGCAGGCCCCGCTCGCCAATTCTGCCTTCTTCGACCCCTTCACCAACAGCAACCACACGACCGGCAATATCCGCCCCCTGAATCCGGGGGAAAACCAGCGTGGGCTTGCCGCCCATCTGGAAGGATGTCATCTCACCCTTTTTGGTGGGGTAGAGCCCTTCCCGTGCTTTCCGATCGGTATTGTTCTTCGCGGTTGCAGTAACCTGAACAAGAACCTCGTCAGGCCCCGGTTTGGGCGTGGGTACATCCTGAAATTCGAGTTTGTCGATATCACCGTGACCAGTGAGAACCATGGCCTTCATGGTATTCGGGATCATGGGCGGATGATCCTCCCTGTCTGCTGAATTTTGGGTATCCAGACAGAATAGGTGAGATTCCCGGGTGTGTCAGCGCGTGTTGCGGGTATCCATTACTCCCGCAAGCGCCTAATCACCATCATCGAGAGTTCATCCAGACTCACGGGTTTCACATTACTCGGGCTTGTAAAGCCTCTGAATGCTGGAGAAGTCCAGCGTGCCATTACCTTGCCCGGCATGGAGCTCAAACAGGTTGCGGGCCAGTGAACCCATGGGAATGGCGGCGTGATTCTTCACCGCGTTGTCGAAGGCCAGCCCGAGATCCTTGTTCATCAGGTTCACCAGGAAGCCGCCCTCGTAGCCACGGGATGCTGGAACGCCGTCCATCACGCCCGGCCAGGGGTTGTAAACATTCAGCGCCCAGTTGCCACCGGAGCTCTGCTTCATGATTTCCGAAAGCACAGCGGGATCAAGGCCGTTCTTCACGCCCAACGCCAGGGCTTCACTGGTGCCCGCCATCAGGATAGCTAGCAGCATGTTGTTGCAGATCTTGGCAACCTGGCCGGAGCCGTGCTCGCCCGCGTGGAAGATATTCTTTCCCATAGCGTCAAGGATCGGCTTTGCCTTGTTAAAGTCTTCTTCCGCACCACCACAGATGAAGGTCAGTGTCCCAGCTTTTGCGCCACCCACACCACCGGAAACCGGTGCGTCCAGGAACGGAATTTTTTTGGCTTTTGCGGCCTCGGCCACACCACGGGCCGTCTCCGGTGCGATGGTGGATGAGTCGATTACCAGGGTGCCGGCAGGTAACTTGGCCAGGAGACCATCGTCACCCAGATACACGGCTTCAACGTGCTGGCCGGCGGGCAGCATGGTGATTACACACTCAGCGCCTTTGGCGGCTGCATGGGCAGTGTCCGCGGTTTTCGCGCCTTCGGACACCAGTGCAGCGACTGCGTCTTTTGAAAGATCGAACACGGTGACATCGTGGCCGGCTTTAACCAGGTTGCTGGCCATGGGGCCACCCATATTGCCCAGTCCGATGAAGGTAATTGTTGCCATGTCTTTTCTCCTTTCTTGTTGTATGCGGTTTAGCAGGCCGGCCTTGTCGGACGGTCCTGAAGGTCACGAACCAGAGCTTGTCGGATTAGCGTAGCGTAATCCGACAAAAGGCCACCAGGCATTCTACCGGGCGAAAAAATCGTCGATCCAGGCACTCTCCATCTCGGCCAGGGACGCGTACCGCCAACGCGGCTGCTGGTCCTTGTCGATCAGAAGTGCACGAACACCCTCTGCGAATTCCCCTTTTATCAGGCATTTTTTAGACAACGCCAACTCTTTATCGAGCACCTCTTTCAGGCTGTCGTGTTTGCAGCCATGCAAATGGTGCCAGACCAGAGCCAGGGACGTCGGCGAGGCACCGGCCAGGGAACGGGTCGCCTTTGCCACCCAACCCTCGCCCCCGGCAAGCTCGCCGAGCTGGCTTACGGTCGCTTCGAGGGAGTCGGCATCGGTTACGCGGTTAATCTCGTCAAAATGGGTGCGTACCGGTGATTCTGGAATGGCATCGGTACTCTGACGTTCAAACTGTCTGAGCACGCTACCCACCACGGCGTGACCATCGTCGTCCTGCCAGTTGCGTTTGCAAAGCTCTGCGACCACATCGGCTTTCAGGTCGTGCCGGATGAACCGGTCTGCGAGGCCGGTAAACAAGGCGTCCGGGCCGTTAAGGCGAGCGCCGGTCAGGCCCAGGAACAACCCCGTACGGCCAGGGGTGCGGTTCAGGAACCAGCCAGCCGCCACATCCGGATAAAGGCCGATGGTGATTTCCGGCATGGCCAGTTTCGAGCCCTCAGTCACTACCCGGTGGGAAGCGCCTTGCATGATACCCATGCCGCCGCCCATCACAATGCCATGCCCCCAGCACACAACGGGCTTCGGGAAGGTGTGGATCAGGTAATCCAGCTCGTATTCTTCGGTGAAAAATGCCTCACCCTCACTGGCGTTACCACCCTGGGGCTCGGTCATGCTCCGATACAGGGCCACGATGTCGCCACCCGCACAGAACGCCTTATCGCCTTCGGCTTCAAGCCAGACTGCCTGAGTCGCCGGATCTTCCGCCCAGCGTTTCAGCTGCGGTGTCAGCAGGCGAATCATCTCCAGAGACAGCGAGTTAAGCGTCTTGGGCATGTTCAGCCGGGCCACAGCAATTAGCGCACCGTCGCCCGTTTTCCACTCTTCAAAGATAATGGGGTGATCACTCATATCAGGTCCTTGAGCCAGCTTTCAGGCGCCGGCCTCAGCGGTTTTTCCATTCCGGCTTGCGCTTGTCGAGAAACGCATTCACGCCTTCTTTCTGGTCTTCGGTGGAGAACAGCTCAACAAAGAGTTCTCTCTCCATGCGCCAGCCATCGTCGTGGCTACGGCCATCCCGGGCGCTCATGACCAGGGTCTTGCAACGGGCCGTGGAAGATGGGCTCTGCTTGCAAGCCATTTCTGCCAGCTCCAGGGCCTTTTCGAGCCCTTTGCCTGAGGGCACCACTTCCTCGACCAGACCGATTCTCAAGGCGGTATCTGCATTTACGCGCTCGCCACACAGAATCATACGTTTGGCCCAACCTTCACCCACCAGCCAGGGTAGATTCTGGGTGCCACCGGCACAGGGCAACAGGCCGACGGACGCTTCCGGCAAGGCCATCTGCGCATGCTCTTCGGCAATTCGGATGTCGCAGGCCATGGCGCACTCCAGGCCGCCGCCCATGGCGTAGCCATTCACCGCTGCGATCGACACACCCCGGAACCGGCTCAGGGTCGCAAAGGCTTCACCAAACAGCTGGCCCATTTCATTAGCCCGGGCCTTGTCACCGTCAGCGAAGGTTTTAAGGTCGGCGCCGGCGGAGAAAAATTTCTCGCCCTGCCCGGTCATTACCAGGGCAAAGATGTTCCGGTCTTCGTTGAGTTCACGAACCGTGTCCATCAGGGCAACCAGTGAATCCCGGGTCCAGGTATTGGCCGGGGGATTGTTAATGGTCAAGACCGCAATGTGGCCGCGTTTTTCGAGCTGAATCAGGTCGCTCATTTCATGTTCCTCTTCTGAAAATGGGGTCATAAAGAGGGGGTCAGATGAAATTTTCATCTGACCCCCTCTTTATGCTTACTGAATGGCCTCAGCCACGCCGTCATCGAGCAGGCGGCGGGCAATAATCAGGCGCATGATTTCGTTGGTGCCTTCCAGAATCTGGTGCACTCGCAGATCTCGCAGATAGCGCTCCAGCGGGTACTCTCGAATATAGCCATAACCGCCGTGCAGCTGCAGCGCATCGTTGACCACCTCAAAGCAGGCGTCGGTAGCGAAGCGCTTCGCCATGGCACAATGCAGCGTCGCTTCCGGATCGGCGTTATCCAGCTTGAAGGCACCAAGCCGAACCATCTGCCGGGCAGCCACCAGGTTGGTGGCCATATCGGCCAGTTTGAACTGCAAAGCCTGAAAGGCAGCCAGCGGTTTGCCGAACTGTTCACGCTCATGCATGTAGTTGCGGGCTCGCAGCAGGGCCGCCTGAGCACCGCCGAGGGAACAAGTGGCGATGTTCAGGCGCCCGCCATCAAGGCCTTTCATGGCAATGGCAAAACCGTCGCCTTCCTCGCCCACACGGTTGCTGGCAGGAATGCGGACGTTTTCGAGGCTGATCATCCGGGTCGGCTGGCTGTGCCATCCCATCTTCTCTTCGTTCTTGCCATAGGAAACCCCATCGGCATCCGCGGGTATCACGAAGGTGGAAATCCCTTTGTAGCCGGAATCCGGCGCTCCGGTGCGGGCCATCAGCACCAGAATGTCGGTCGCACCGGCGCCGGAAATAAATACTTTACTGCCGTTAATCACATAGCTGTCGCCGTCCCGTGCTGCCTTGGTGCGCAGGCTGGCTGCATCAGAGCCGGCACCTGGTTCAGTCAGGCAGTAGGACGCCAGCCATTCGCCGCAGGCCAGCTTCGGCACAATTTCCTGTTTGAGGTCATCCGAGGCGAAGCTGGCAACCATCCAGGTCGCCATATTGTGGATGGTGATAAACGCGGCGGTTGAGGGGCAGGCAGCGGCGAGCTCTTCCACGATGACGGAGGTGTCCAGCCGTGACAGGCCCATGCCTCCCAGAGCTTCCGGGGTGTATATGCCCATGAAGCCCATCTCGCCGGCTTCTTTGAGTACGTCTTTCGGAAAGATATGTTCGTCATCCCACTTTGCCGCGTAAGGCGCCATGGATTTCTCTGCAAACGCCCGGGCCGCTTCGCGAAACGCCTGCTGGTCTTCAGTGAGGTTAAAGTCCATCGTTACGCTCCAAGTAATAGAGGCTTTACATTGAAAGGGGCAATAAACAAGGGGCCGGAAACGAATTCCGGCCCAAATACCCCACCTTCAACGCAATTAACGCAACTGGATAGAGAAGTTGGCTTCCGAGCTTGTCGCCTCACTGGAGAACCAGCGGGAGGTAACGGTTTTGGTTTCGGTGTAGAAGCGAACCGCCTGCTTGCCGTAAGCGTGCTGGTCACCGTAGAAGGAGCCTTTCCAACCGGTGAACGAGAAGAACGGCAGGGGCACCGGAATGGGGATGTTCACACCCACCTGGCCTACATCGATCTCGTGCTGGAAGCGACGTGCAGCGCCACCGGAACTGGTGAAGATGGAAACACCGTTTCCGTATGGGCTGTTATTGATCAGCTTGATCGCCTCTCCCAGGCTATCCAGCTCAACACAGGACAAAACCGGACCGAAGACTTCCTCATTGTAGATGTCCATCTCGGTGGTCACACCGGAGAACAGTGTCGGGCCAACCCAGTTGCCGTCAGGCAGACCATCCACCGTGCAACCCCGGCCATCCAGAAGCAGTTTGGCGCCCTGCGCCTCGCCCGTGGCGATGAGAGATTCGATACGGTCTTTCGCTTTGGAGGAAATCACCGGACCGTAGCTGGCTCCGGCGTCGTTCCAGGCACCGGGACGGACTTTGGCCATGGCTTCTTTCAATTCCGGAATCCACTGCTGGGCTTCGCCTACGAAAACGGCAACGGAGATCGCCATGCAGCGTTGGCCGGCTGCGCCAACAGAAGCGCCCACCAGGGCATTGAGCACCTGCTGTTTGTCCGCATCCGGCATGATGACCATGTGGTTCTTGGCACCGGCGAAGCTCTGAACGCGCTTCATGTTACGGGTACCGGTTTCATAGATGTAACGGCCGACAGGAACAGAACCCACGAAAGAAACGGCCCTGATCGCCGGATCGGTCAGCAGCACGTCTACCTGCTCCTTACCTCCGTGAACCACCTGCAGAACACCCTTGGGTGCACCGGCCTCTTCAAACAGCTCGGCAAGGCGCATTGGAGTCAGCGGGTCCTGTTCGGACGGCTTCAGGATAAAGGTGTTACCACAGGCGATCGCCATCGGGAACATCCACAGCGGGATCATGGCCGGGAAGTTGAACGGGGTGATACCGGCGCAGACGCCCAGCGGCTGTATCCAGGAGTGGGTGTCCACTTCACGGGCCACGTTTTCAACGGTCTCGCCCATCATCATGGATGCGACATTAGCGGCGTGTTCAACCACTTCAATACCACGCCATACATCGCCCTTGGCGTCATCAAAAGTCTTGCCGGTTTCCTGGGACAGGATTTCTGCAATCTCGTCGTGATGGGCTTTCAGCAGGGCCTGGTAACGCAACATCACGCGGGCACGGTCAGAGACCGGAACTTCCTTCCAGGTCTTGAACGCTTCGCCGGCGCTTTCGATGGCCTTGCGCATTTCGCCATTTGTGGTGCACGGAGCCTTGGCAATCACTTCGTTGGTGGCGGGGTTGGTGACATCAATCCATTCACGGGTATTGCTGTCGACAAACTCACCTGCGAGAAAAAGAGGTACTTTTTTCATGTTCATATCCCTGTTTGTTGTTATCCGGGAAGCAAGCGGAAACCCCTCGGGTTCCAGCCACGTTTAACAAAAGACTAGCACGGGTGAGGCAACAGTGTGATTGACTAAATTTCGCCCGTGATGGACTATCTTTCGACACCGGAAATCGAAGCGACAAGAAAAATGACTCAAACCTCACAATGGCCGGTACCCAAGGACAGCATTCGCTACGTGGTACCTGAGCCAATTATCCGGCTTCTGGCCAGCCACCCACTAACCCGGGACCTGTACCCACTCGCCTTTGGCCATTATCGCCGGGCCGTGGGCCATCACATGCACCGGGAATATCACCACGACAATCTTTTGATTTACTGCACCGAAGGCAAGGCGTTCCTGAATGTCCGGGGCGAGCCATACACCGTGGAAGCCGGAGACCTGCTTCTTCTGCCGGCCGGAGCCAACCACCGCTACACTGCAGATCCGGAGAATCCCTGGACCATTCACTGGGTTCATTACACTGGACCACTGGCCGAGGATTTCCGGAACTACATGGGGTTTGACGGCCAAACCCGCATTCGCCACCTGGGACGACAGCCGCGGCTGCTGGTGGATTTCAACGGCCTGTTATCGGTACGCCAGACCGGTTTCCGGGCTCGCGGGCTTATCCACGCCGCCAACCGGCTCCGGCAACTAATGGCAGCCGTTCCAATCAACGCCGATGAAACCGGGCACGAACGGCAGGCTGAACTCGAAACCATCCACAACTATATGCGTGAACACCTGGATGAGCGCATCAGCCTGGAGCAGCTTGCGGACCTTGCCGGCCTGTCTCCGGCCCATTTTGCCACCCGTTACCGGGAGCAGACCGGCACCTCTCCGATACAGCACTTCCTGCACCTGAAGGTAGAACGGGCCTGTCAGATGCTGGACACCAGTAGCCTGAGTTTTGCCGACATCAGCCGGCGCCTCGGGTACGACGATGCCTATTATTTTTCTCGGCTTTTCAAAAAGGTTATGGGCCAGTCACCCCGGGATTACCGGCATACCGCCCGCCACTGACACCGCGCTCCAGGCCAGATTGAAACCTGCCGCCTGCTACGACTTTTGTTGTAGAAGCCAACGAGTTAGTCTTGGTCGACAAATGGATAGAAAGAGTGAGCCCATGGCCATGTACAGGATTGAAATTGACGAAACCCTAGATGTGCCCCGAAAAAAGGTGTTTGCCCTGTTTGCCGATCACCATCGTTTTGGCAAACTTCTGGGTGCGCCGGTCAAACGCATCAAGGACAGCCACCAGGCCGACCCGAATGGCATCGGTTCCGTCCGCAAGATTGGTATCGGGCCGGTAGGCCTGGAAGAGACGGTCACCAATTTCGAACCGGATTCGCTGATTGAATATACCATCACCAGCATGAGCCCGATCCGGAATCATCTGGGGCGAATCCGGTTCGAAGACACTCCGGAAGGCAAGACCCGGGTGAATTACACCATCTCTTTTGAAGACATTGTGCCGTTTACCGGAAAAGTGGTGAGTACAGCCCTTGAACAGGGAATTCGCCGCGGGATCAAACGGGTGCCGCAACTCGCCTGAATTGCGGCGTAAACAAATCGTTACTTGATGAATATCAGATAATTGACCTGTGGCAAGAGTTGGCTTTTATCAATTTTGTAATCTCCGCGCAGTTTGCAATATCCGGCCATTCCGGCCGGGTTCCTATGTTTTCAGCGGGAGACCGAAATGGCAGCCGAACCGATTGTCCTGTTCGATGACGGACACCACAAATGCCTGATGTTCGATTCCCTGGTAACCGGCGAGGGCGTTCAGTCCAACCAGTTCCTTATTGTCGATGGCAAACACGAAGCACTGATCGATCCGGGCGGTGACCTGACTTACACGCCGCTGTCGGTTGCCGCTTCCCGTTACATGAACATCCGGGATATGGACTACGTGTTTGCATCCCACCAGGATCCGGACATCATCGGTGCTATCGACCGCTGGATTGTGCATACCCGCGCCAAAATCGTGACCTCGAGACTGTGGGCCCGGTTCCTTCCGCATCTGGTTTCCAGCTACGTCACCAACCAGCTGAGCGGCAGTGTGTACGACCGTATCGTCAGCATCCCCGATGCCGGCGCCAACGTTAAGTTCGGCGACTCGTTCCTGCAGTGCCTGCCCGCGCACTTCATGCATTCAGTCGGCAACCTTCAGTTTTATGATCCGGTCTCGAAAATTCTGTTCTCCGGGGATCTTGGTGCGTCGCTTGGAGGTGAGGACGATCACCTTCCGGTGAAGGATTTCGACAAACATATCCCGAGCATGATCGGCTTCCACCGCCGGTATATCGCTTCCCAAAAAGTGTGTCGGCTGTGGGCGAACATGGTTCGCGAAATGGACGTGGCGATGATTGTTCCCCAGCACGGAAAGCGCTTTGAAGGACCGGTTATGGTTGATCGCTTCCTGAACTGGGTGAGTGATATGGAGTGCGGGATCGACCTTATGACTCAGGACAACTATCGTCGTCCGGTCGATTACGTCTAGCCGAGGGAAGACCCGCCAGAAATTGCTGCGCCGTTGGCACCTTGGCACGACACCTTGATAAAGACCCTTTCAGGAAAGGCACCGCGGAATCGGTGCCAAATAGGTCTGTCGCAAACCGGCAATGTTGAGTAAAATCCGGCCTTTTCCAGAAAACCAAGAGGCAGTGCAAATGGGCAGAGCCTACCAGAACCGCAAAGAGTCCATGGCCAAGACGGCCGCGGCAAAAACCAAGGTCTATAGCAAGTACGGGCGCGAGATTTACATGAGCGCCAAATCCGGCGGAACAGACCCGGATGGCAACCTGTCGCTTCGTGGCCTGATTGACCG
The DNA here is from genome assembly GCF_002744735.1 of Marinobacter guineae. Classification (GTDB taxonomy): domain Bacteria; phylum Pseudomonadota; class Gammaproteobacteria; order Pseudomonadales; family Oleiphilaceae; genus Marinobacter; species Marinobacter guineae. Next base: position 360,942 of record NZ_KZ319341.1, read on the forward strand.
AGCAAAGAAAGACCAGGTGCCCTCCCACGTTATCGAGAAGGCGATTGACAAGGCCCGGGGCGGCGCCGGTGAGGACTATTCCCCTGCCCGCTATGAAGGCTATGGACCGGGCAACTGCATGGTGATTGTGGACTGTCTGACGGACAACCCGAATCGCACCTTTGGCGACGTACGCCTGGCCTTTACCAAAACCAAGTCCAAGATCGGCACCCCGGGCACCGTTGCCCACATGTTTGATCACAGTGCCATTTTTGCGTTCAAGAGCGATGATGAGGAAGCTGTTCTGGAAGCACTGATGGAGGCGGACGTAGACGTAACCGATATTGAAAACGAAGATGGCCTGATTACTGTTTTCACACCGAACACGGAATATGCCAAGGCCCGTCAGGCACTGGTGGACGCCATCGAAGGCATCGATTTTGAGGTCGACGAAATCCAGTTCCTCCCCAAGACCACTACAGTGGTGGAAGGTGATGACATCCCCATGTTCGAGAAATTCCTGGATATGCTGAACGAACTGGACGACGTGCAGAACGTATTCCACAACGCCGAGCTGCCGGACCAGTAAGCCCGAGGCTCATGCCATGCAGGAAGACAACACCGTGCAACAGAACCCTTCTCTGAACCGAAAGGCTCGGGTGGTGGTGCTGAAAACAGGCAGCACCTACCCCCGCCTGCTGGCTCAGTTCGGCGATTTCGACGACTGGTTCCTGCGCGGACTGTCAACGGAACTGGATATTACCGTCATAAATGTGGAAGCCGGCGAGCTACCCGGAAACCCGGAAGACTGGGACGGCATTGTGGTAACAGGCTCTCCTGCTATGGTCAGCGACCGGGCCGAATGGAGCGAGAACGCGGGGCGTTGGCTGGCAACAGCGGTTAGAAGCGAAATCCCGGTACTCGGTGTCTGCTATGGGCATCAGTTACTGGCCCATGCGCTGGGCGGGGAAGCAGGTTACCACCCGGACGGCCGGGAAACCGGTACCCATGAGATTGAACTGCTTCCCGAGGCGGACTCGGACGCCCTGTTCCGGGAGCTACCTAAAACATTCCCGGCCCAGCTGACGCACCGGCAATCCGTGCTGCGCCTGCCCGAAGGTGCCGTGCTGCTGGGACGCAACGGTTTCGAGCCTAACCAGGCGTTCAGAATCGGCCCCTGCGCCTGGGGCGTGCAGTTCCATCCGGAGTTCACAGATACTGTGATGAGGGCCTACCTGGAAGTACAGGCGCCGGACCTGACCCGGGAAGGGCTTGATGCGGAAGCCCTGATTGCCGGTGTGAAGCCCGCCCCGGATGCGTCCTCGCTTCTCCCTCGTTTTTCAAGGCTGGTTATGGAACGAGCCCGGTAATACCCGGGCCGGCATTTTCCTTCAGTCTAGGATATAGGCGGTCTTTTCCATCGCCTGCTCTTCTTCATCAATGAAGCGAAACTCATTCCAGCCGATACGCACCATGTCGTTACTGTTCAGCCGCTGCCGGCCCTCAACCCTCAATTCGTTCACAAAGGTACCATTGGTGCTGTTGCTGTCGATGATGTAGTAGTCCACGGTACCTTCGAGATAGGCATTGGGTACTGCTTCAATCAGGGCATGCTGGCCACTCACCGAGATCTCATCGATCCGGATATCATTATCCGGGCGGCGGCCAAGGCGGGTTTCCGGCTGTCCGAGTTCAAAGGTGTTGACCACCACGTGGTCCACCAGTTGCGAAAGCGAAGCCATGTCAGTTTCCTCAATACTCCAACGTCAGTAATACCACAGACACGTTATCGCCAGCCTCGTTTGCCAGGCCGGCGTTGATCAATGCCTGAACCGTGCTCTCCATGCCGTCACTTTCCTTCATAATCTCAAGCCACTGGGTTTCCGGGACAGAATTCGTCAGCCCGTCGGAACACAGCAACAGCACATCACCGTTTTGCAAAGCCTCAACCCGGTAACTGGGCTGCACCAGCTCAACGGCGCCCACCGCACTGGTAAGTACATTTTTAAAGGGCACATTGGGTACGTCCTCCTCGGTAATACTGCCATCTTCAAGCATGTTCTGAACGACGGTATCGTCCCGGGTCAGGCAGATCGCCTGGTCGCCACGCAGGCAGTAACACCGGGAATCGCCGATATGGGCAATGTGCGCCCTGTTTCCAGTTAGCCAGGCCACGACCAGGGTTGTACCCATTTTGCCAAGCTTTGCATCCTCTGTGCGCTTGCTCAGTATTCGCTCATTGGCCAGGGCAAAAGCCCGCTCCAGGCCATCCCTGATGGAAGCGTCTGTCGTTACCGACAGTGATCCGGATAGCTCTGCCTCAAACAACTCCACAACCGCCTCAACCGCCAGACTGCTGGCGATCTCGCCGCCCTGGTAACCGCCCATGCCATCGGCAACCACCACCAGCGCCTGATCACCGGAATCGTTAACCCGCCAGTCCACCACATCCTGGTTCGATTCCCTGACTGCACCCCGGTGACTCTGGCCTGCAATGCGATATCTCATCAGGACACCTCCTGGCCCGCTTCCCGCACCGCCAGGCGACGAACTGCTTCGGCCATGGTGGCGGCGCTGGCAAAGCGTTTATCCGGCTCACGCCGGATCGCCTTGTTGATCAACCGAACCACCCCATTGGGCAACTCAGCATTGAATTCCCGGACACTGCGCGGGCGTTTGTTGAGAATCTGGTATGTCAGATTTGCCAGGGTATCGCCCTGATACGGTGTTTCACCGCTAACCAGTTTGTACAGGGTGACCCCCAGACTGTAGATATCGGAAGCGCCCGTTACCTTCTGGCCCTTGAGCTGCTCCGGGGACATGTAGAGGGGGCTGCCCATAACAGCGCCGGTGCGGGTCCGCGAGTCGTCGGAGATTTTGGCAATGCCAAAGTCGGTGATTTTTATGTCGCCGGTGTCGGGATTGAAAATAATGTTCCCCGGCTTGATATCACGATGGACAATTTTCTGGCTGTGGGCGTAGGCCAGTGCCTCGGCAACCCGCGCGACAATATCCAGCACCCTGGGCAACGGCAGCAGCCGCCCCGGTTTACCAAACTCACTCAGCGGCCGACCCTTGGCGTAATCCATGGCGATGTAGGCAAGGTCCGCCTCTTCTCCGACGTCATACACCGTTACGATAGCCGGGTGATTCAGACGACCAGCCGCTTCGGCCTCCCGGAAGAAACGTTCCTTCAGATCCTGAAGCAGGCCGTCATCAAACGCCTGGTAGCTCAGGGTCTTGATGGCAACGGTGCGGGCAATTTTCGGATCCTTGCCGAGATAAACCACTCCCATGGCGCCCCGGCCGATCTCCCGCTCGATCTCATAGCGCCCCAGGGTTGGCCGACTCACCGAGGGCTCCGGCATTAACAGGGTGCGGGTATTGTCGAAGCTGCCGGCTTGCACCATTGAACCGTCCGGAGCCAGTTTCTGCAGTGCCCCCAGGCGGGCGGCGGTATCCCGGAAATTCTTCTGGCGCTCCTGGATGCTGCGATACGTGTTCACAGCCTTCTCATACTGGCGTTTGCGTTCCTGCTGGATGGCGATGTCGTAACGCAATTCCAGCGCCCCCTCGCAGTCCGGGCAGTGATTGAGTGCCTCGAGGGCATCGTCGGTGTGCCCCTGTTGTAAAATCAGTTTCGCCAACCTCAGACGTGCCTCACGGACATTGTCCGTCAGGGCACGAATACGATTGTGGGGCTGAAGCCAGAACAACATCACCACAAAACCTACCACCAGCAGGGTCAGCACTTCCCCCAGGGGCACCCAGGCATTGCGATAGAACATCAGGGCCGCCTGCAGAACCACCAGGGAACCACCAAGCAGCAGAGTAACGGGCAGGGCAACGGCTGCGCCCATCGCCGGGACAGCAAACGTCAGGTAGAGCGCCGTAACGGCCAGCCCGGCAGTCACCGCAATATCCGCCCACAGAGGTTCCACCAGCCCCCGATCAGCCAGTGCTTCACGAAGAGCATCCTGTGACAGGATGATGGCGGGGCTGGCGCCCTCTGGCACTCCAAGAATACTGAACAGCACCCGGTCGGCCCAGCCAACAACCGCCAGCTGTTCTCCTGCCAGGGCAAACACCACGGCAGCCAAAAAAACAACCGTCCGAAGGCTGAACAGACGCGGTATGAATGACATAGTGGCGTTCACAGGCAACTTTGTTATAAATGATTGATCTGCCTAGTTTAGAAAGCGTTGGTGTCGGGTGATACAGCGACAGGGGTGTTTTTTGTAAGTGTTTGTTCACCTGAGAGGAAGGTCACGTATGTTAATTTCACCGTTTCACTCAAGGATGATGGAATTACCGGTATGACACTGAAGTTACTTTTACCCCTGTTTCTGCTCGCGCTGGCTGGAATCGGGCTTTACCACACCCACAAACCCTTGCCTCAGGGCATCAGTTATCGCGGTGAAGTCTTACCGCTGGAAGATCCTGTCCTGCTGACCGATGTCACCCGTCACTACACGGATGGTCACGAAGAGAAAGACCACGAAATCTTCAACGAGGTGTTCCGGCTGATCGGGCAGGCCGAAGAGTTCATTCTTGTCGACATGTTCCTGTTCAACAGCACCAAACCGGAAAGTGTGGTTCATCGCCCCCTGGCACAGCAATTGACTGAAGCCCTGCTGACCCGGAAGTCGGCAAAACCGAGGCTGTCTGTGATCGTGATTTCCGATCCGCTGAACACCATGTATGGCGGGACAACGTCATCCTGGTTTGAAGCCTTGCACAAGGCCGGCATTCCCGTATACGAAACGGCGCTTCGTCCCCTCAGGGACAGCAACCCCACCTGGTCTTCAATCTGGCGGTTTTGCTGCCAATGGTTCGGTAATAACCCGGGCGGCGGTTGGCTCGACAATGCCCTGGGCAAAACCCCGGTTACCATTCGAAGCTACCTGGCCCTGCTGAACTTCAAGGCCAATCACCGCAAACTTGTGGTGGTGGATGAAGCCGGCTCCCTGAGAGCCCTTGTGACCTCAGCCAACCCGCATGATGGCAGTAGCCGCCACGGCAACCTCGGGCTGAGCTTCAAGGGCCCCGCCGTGGCCGATGTGTTGCGAAGTGAACGAGCGGTTCTGGCCATGTCCGGTGTGGGTACAGAAACCCTTGATGACTGGATCAGCCGCGTTGAACAAGCACCGGAATCCGGAGAGAGAGACAACGGCAAAGTGGCTGTACTGACCGAATCGGCCATACTCGACCAGGCTCTGGAAATGATTCGCGCGGCGACAGAAGGCGACCAGCTCGATCTTGCGATGTTCTATCTGTCACACCGGCAGATTGTCGAGGCGCTGGCCAGGGCCTCAGAACGTGGCGCACAGCTTCGGATTCTGCTTGATGCCAACAGCGAGGCCTTTGGTCTTCAGAAAAGCGGCATCCCCAACCGGCAGGTCGCCATGGAGCTTGTCCGGGCGGGTATTCCTGTACGTTGGTGTAATACCCGGGGTGAGCAATGCCACAGTAAGCTGCTGATACTGGCAAAACAAAACAACAAAACCCAGATGCTCCTGGGCTCTGCCAATTTCACCCGCCGCAATCTGGATGACCTGAACCTGGAAACAGACGTTTGGATCTCGGTTGAGGACCGCTCTGCAGTCGCCATGAAAGCAAGAGCATTCTTCGACGAGCAATGGCACAAAGGCCCTGGTAACGAACCGGTCCTGAGCCTGCCCTATGAACGCTGGGCCGACGAATCAAGGCTGCGCTACTGGCGTTACCGGATTATGGAGGCGACCGGCCTGTCGACCTTCTGAACACAACAGGATAAGACCAATGACAACACCTGTGCATGCCCGCCCCATCAGGGAACGCATTGACTGGTTGATGGAACTGAGCCGCGCCCATTCCGCCAGCTTCTGCAGTCCTGAAAACCACCTGGCAAGGCAGCGATACCTGGCGGAGCACAACACCCAGATCATCGCGATGAAATGTATGGATGGTCGCATTCACCTGCCTTACGTCACCCAGACACCGCTGGGTGTTATTCACCCGTTCCGCAATCTGGGCGGGATTTTTGAGCTGGGCTGGCCTTACCTGGGCGACATGCTGGCCGATACCGTACAGGAAGCCGTTAGCCAGGGGCGGCGGGTACTGGTGATCATCACCTACCACTACTCGAAGGGAGCCCGGGAGCGAGGCTGCGCCGGTTTCGATTGTGACCGCCAGGCAGCCATGAACCACGCGTTCCAGATTAAAAGCCAGATGGAAAAGCTTTTTGGCACCGGGCACCAGACGGTTTACCCGCTGGTGTGTGGCTTTGAGACCGATGAGGACGCACTGGTGTTGCACGGTAGCCCGGAGCAGATCCTTGACCTTTCTTCCGTCCCGATATCACGGCTAGAGGACATGCCCGCTGAGATCGCAGCCCTTTGCCCGGACATGCCAGGCCCGGTGCGACGTGATCTGTTGCCCCTGGTCCGGGGTAACATCCGGCATGTTGCCGAGATCCGCCACAGTGACCGGGAGCTGAACATTGAACACAGGGAATGGGTGATCTGCCTGGGCCGAGGTTTCGATTTCCTGCATGCGCCCAATGTGGCCCTGATTATCGGCCCCTACAGCCCCGACCTTTCACATCCTATCCGTCAGGCCGCGGGCATCATCAAAAGCAATATGGACAACGGCCGGATTCCCGAGGACGGCTTTCTGCTGTTGTCCTCCGCCCCTTACCAGGAGCCCGGTACCCAGAAAGCCCGGGCAGCCCTGAAGTCGGATTTCCTCTCGGATTTTGCCGCGGGCGTGATTCGCGACGATTATCCGGAACTGGCAAGACGCATGATCATCCGCTCAGCTATACTCCACTGGCCTGAACGAAAGTTGGAAGTGCGCGGAGTCTGAACGTTTTGTATGTTTAGGGAACGCACTGGGATATTCTATCGTCCGGTTAGTACAGCGTAACTGACCCCAATCAGTTGCACAGGAAGTAGCCAACAACAGGAGTTAACCATGTCAGGAATTCGCAAACACCTGCGGTATGTTTCTTTTTTTATGGCCATGATGATGGCGCTTGGCTCTGTCTGGTCGGTCACCGCAACCGCGGGGATGGTGGGAACCGGCGAGATGATTAGCGAACAACAGGTTCAGCTGGACAGACAACAGCTCGTCGATATGCTTGAGAAACAGGAAGTTCAGGACAAACTGGCAGACCTTGGTGTGAGCCAGGACCAGGTCAAGGAACGCATCCAGAATCTCACGCCTGCGGAATTGGCGGATTTCGAGCGTCAGCTGGCCGAAGCCCCTGCTGGCCAGGATGTGGTTGGCATCATTGTGCTGTTCCTGCTGGTGTTCATTATCACCGATATGCTGTGTGCCACTAACGTATTCCCGTTTGTGAACTGCCTCCGATAGCAACGGGGCTATGGCCATCAACTTCTCCGCTGAGAACGCAACGTCCGGCAGGCTGATCCTGTTTTTTCTAGTCACCCTGCTGGCCGGTTGCGCGAGCGCTCCCCAATGGCCTGCCCCGGACTCCGGGGCCTCCCGCCACACCCTGCCAGAACAGACAGTGCTTGAAGATGTTCCCTTTTTTCCCCAGGAAAGGTACCAATGCGGGCCAGCGTCTCTGGCCATGATGCTCAACAGCCAGGGTCTTGATAGCGATCCCGAAGTTCTTAAAGAACTGGTTTTCATCCCTGGCCGGGAAGGTTCCCTGCAGGTTGAGATGGTCGCCGGTGCCCGGTCCCACGGAATGCTGGTCTATCCGCTGAACGGTGAGCTTGGGAGCATGCTGGCAGAAGTGGCGGCCGGCAACCCGGTGCTGGTGATGCAGAATCTGAGGTTTGGCTGGTGGCCCCAGTGGCACTTCGCGGTTGTTATCGGTTACGACGCTGAGAAAAGGGACCTGATTCTTCATACCGATACCCGCGAACGCCAGCCCGTGGCTCTTGAAGTGTTTGCCAACACCTGGGGGCGGGCCGACAACTGGTCCGTGGTGATTCTGCCCCCCGATCAGGTACCGGCAACCGCAAAACCGCTTAGATTTCTCCAGTCTGCCCACGATCTGGAGACAACCGGGCGAACCACCGCTGCGGCGATAGCATACAAGACTGCGGAAACCGCCTGGCCGGAGCAACCAGCCGCCATCATGGCCAGAGGCAATCTGGCCTGGCAGCTGGGCAAGCATACCGAGGCGACAGGGCACTTCCTCCGCACAGTTCACCGTTTCCCGGAATTCGCCGAAGGCTGGAACAACCTGGCCTTCGCCCTGGAAGAGACAAGTTGCCCGGTAAATGCCACTGAGGCCGCCCGCTGCGCAGCTTCCCTGGCACCTGAACGCTTTGGCGGCTCAACATTACTCAACGAAAAGCCCGGCACTTCCCCGAAAGACTGCCCGGCATTACCGGAATGCCCCAGGGAAGCGCACTAGCCGCGCTTCCTGAAAAGCGCCACGTCCTTTCTCGGGATTTCCAAACGCCAGCCAAATTTTTCAGCCAGAAATGCCAGGGTGGACTCACGGTAGAACACAACATGAGTGGGGTCGCGACGGTAATGCCAGGTGTCGAACCGGTCGTCATCGGTCTGGAAGCAAGTCATCACCCCCAGCCAGCCGCCCGGTTTGAGCAATTGATCCAGTTGCCGGAACACCTCGGCCGGCTCGTGCAGATGCTCCACCACCTCGGTACAGGTTATGAAATCATAGGTACGGGACAAGGCTGTTTCAGAGGGGTAAAAATACGGATCATAAAGGCTGACAACCATGCCTTCAGCCTCCAGCATCTTGGCCAGGGCCGGCCCTGGCCCACAGCCGAAGTCCAGCCCGGTCGCGCCCGGTGGCAGGCGCTCAAGCAGAGGGTCTGCCAGTTTTGAAAGAAATTTTCGATAGCCCGGATCAGACAGGTTGTTATCGTGCAGCTGGTAGATATCCCGCTCCTGATCAGAAGAAAGCCGGCACGATTCATCCATTACCGTTGCCTCGCATACCGGGCAACGGAGATAACGCTGGGCCTTAACCACCCGGAATTCCACATGGCTTCCCTGATCACAAACCGGACAAAGGCTCATGGCACTACGAAAGCCCCGTCGGTTTGCAGGAGGGCGCCGTCGATGCCGACCTCGCCAAACTCGCTGACCAGCACAGCCCAGACCTCGTCTTCAGGTTTGCTTGTCAACAGTTCGAGAATGGCGGTGGTTTTACCAACACCCAGAAAACCAAGAATAAGGCTGGTTGGAATGGCTTGTTTCATTGACCCTTCTTCAGAAAAACGCTGACCGCTTTATCCGACAGCAGCACGTGTGCAAGGGCCGGGTACGGCAGATAGTGAACAAACAGAGTGGCGAGCGTGACAGCATCCATCCCCGCATCAAGGAACATCCAGGCGCCGAAAGCGACAAACAGCGCGCCGAGAAAGCCACCGTAAATCCAGAGCGCCCGGGAGCGCTCCTCCGCCATCGGCAGCCGCTCCAGCGTTCGAGCTACGGAAAAGCTCATGTAGACCGCAATCAGGGCGGCGATCACCAGGGAGGCAAGCAACCCCGTAAATCCGATCAGGTACCGGAACAGGTAGTTGGCGAGGAAGAACAGGGCAATGCAGGTTACAGCTACGATGGTTATGCGTGTCTTTTCCATGGCGGCTCTGAATTTGTTGGATTTATGGGTAGCGCCGCAAAGAATGGCAGAGACGCAATGAAAGAGCCACCCCCTGCTGCGACCCGTGTTCCAGCCTGATATGATGCCCCACATTCCAACCGGCAACCGGAAAACCGATGACCACTGGCAATTCGACCCGTCTCAATAAATACATTAGCGAAAGCGGCATGTGTTCCCGCAGGGAGGCCGATCGATATATTGAACAGGGCAACGTCTACATTAACGGCAAACGTGCCATTGTTGGCGATCAGGTACTGCCCGGGGATACGGTCAAGGTCAACGGCCAGGTGATTGAGCCCCGCTCCGAAGAGGACCTGGTCTTTATTGCCCTGAACAAGCCGGTTGGCATTGTCAGCACCACCGACAGTGCCGAGAAGCACAACATCCAGCGGTTTGTCGGCCATAGTGAACGAATTTTCCCGATCGGGCGGCTGGACAAGGATTCCCAGGGCCTGATCTTCATGACCAGCAACGGCGACCTTGTCAACAAGATCCTGCGGGCCGGAAACAATCATGAAAAGGAATACCTGGTCACCGTCGACAAACCGGTTACCCGGGAGTTCGTTGAGGGTATGGCCAATGGGGTGCCGATCCTGGGGACGGTCACGAAGAAGTGTAAAGTGGCCCCGGAATCCCGGTTCGTATTCCGCATTACCCTGGTTCAGGGCCTCAACCGGCAAATTCGCCGCATGTGTGAATACTTCGGTTATGAAGTGACCAAACTGGAGCGCATCCGGATCATGAACGTCAGCCTGAAGGGTCTGGCTGTGGGCCAGTGGCGCGATCTGACGGAAAAAGAACTGGCCGGACTGTTTGATGCTATCCGGGGCTCCTCCTCAGAGGCGCCGCCCCAGCCCGGAAAACCTGCTAAAAGGACGCCTGCAGCAAAGCCAAAGCAACGCCCCAAAGCCAAACGGGGCGCCCCCGGCGGTTCTCAGGGGCCCGGACCGAAAGGTAAGCCTGCCGCCGGCAAGAAGCCTGCATCGGGCAAACGCCCAAAGACCGGGAAACCCCGGCAGAAGAGCGTTAAGCGGTAGCTCTGGCCTGGCTCTCAGAGCGCCAGGCTACTTTTTCACCCACCTGTCATTAACCTGAATGTATTGGCCATCGGGCGTTTTTTCGATGGCCTTCTTCCCGGCAACGGTTTCGACCTGGGTGACCGGAATGTCGTGCTTCTCGGCAATGCGCTTGTATTCATCCCGGCGGGCACTGTTGATCGCCTCAACCACTTCCCTGGCCTGGCCTTCGGCACGAACCACCTCCAGGTACCCCGTCGGCGTTTCTCCCACCAGCCCTTGGTGCTTGACGGCATCCAGTTTCTGCTTGGCCTCATCCAGCCCCATCGCGAACACCGACAGACTGACACCGAACGCCAGAATCAAGGCACTCATCGGTATGAATCGTTTCATTTTCAACCCCTTAAGCTATCCGGATTCGGTCAGAACAACCCTTTTTCGCTGAAAAGGTCTTCCACGTCCTTATCGACTTTGACGTAGATTTCGTGCTGAATTTTCACGTTCAGATTCACTGTAATCGGCTCTTTGGGTGCCGCCATCTGCACCGTTGGCGTGCAGGCAACCATGGCCAGCGGCAGCGTCAATATCATCAGTGCTCTTGCCAAAAGCAACCCTGTTGGCCGCAACGGTTTTTTCATGGTACTGCCTCCTTGCCGGACTCTTGCAACAGCTTCCGGACCCGTTCTGTAACGGCTTCGTTTACCCTGCCACTTAACTGCAGGCTGGTCAGCAGCGCGGGAATGTCTTCCTCAAGGTTCACGTTAAGCACAACCGGCTGCCCGCCCCTGAGTTCCGGGTTCTTTCCCTCAATGCGAAGATCCAGCGTTAACTTCCCCTTTTCATCGTAGTCTATCGTGCTCGCCAGCACCGAATAGTGAAAGTTTTGCAAGGCTTGAACCACCACATCCATGGCCTGGTTGCCACCAAGCATGGCCTGCAGTTTCTCGGCTGGCAGACGTAACCGACCGCCCGGCGCCTCCGCTGAAATGCGACCTTGCGCCACCTGAACACCATCACTACTGAAGCCAATGGGAATACGACCACTGAGCAGACCACTGCCCTCAAGCCCCTCCGCAGGATAGACTTCCATCAGTCTGTCCAGAGAGATATCCTGCACCTCCACGGGTATCCCGCCAGAACTGCCTTCCAGATCATAGACGCCCGGCGGTATTCTCAGTGCCCCCTCAAGGAATTGGGCCCTCGCCTGCTGCACCTCCAGCTGGCCTTCCAGCATATTGGCAATTGGCCCAGTGTAGTCGCCGGTAAAGCGAATGGAGTTCACCGGAATACCAGGATTCACCTGCTCAACGGTCAGATCCCGGAACCCGGCGATCAACCGGTCATCTTCCAGAGAGACAAGAACCCGCCCGCTCAGTCCGGAGAAAGCGGTTCGATTGAACACGCCAGTAACATTCTCGAGGTTGGAGCTGCCGCTTGCTTCCAGCTCACCATCCGGGCCCAGGCGAACCTCTGCCGACACCCCTGCACTGCCTGAATCCACGGTCAGCAGCTCGGGCCATCCAGTAAAGGTTTCGGCCAGGGTGCGAATGCCTGCTTGCCCCTCAATCGTGGAGTTGACCGAAACCGCGACCGCGCCATCCGGGTTCAGCTGAACATCAAGGCCGGCCTCGAGCCCGGCGGCGGAGACCAGCGAACCCCGAACTCGGAGATCAGCCAGGCGGCCCTGCACCCTGCCCTGGAACACCCACGCCTGCGGCACCAGGCGTGGGTGTTCAATCCGGGATGCCTCGATCTGCACCTCGCCTTCCATCGCGATCCGCTCGGCCCAGGTACCTGATGCGCCATAATCGAGTGTAAGCGTTACATTACTGAGATTGGTGCGGAGATTCTGTAGCAGCAGAGGCTGTTCCGAATCGGTGTACGCCAGTCGTTCGGTAAATACCGTGGAGGTGGGATTGAACCGGATGACCGCCGACTCACCACTGGCGGTGACCGAAGACATGACATCGGCCTTGCTCCCCGTCACTTCCCAGCCACCAGTGTTGATATCCGGCAACGCCATGCCGATCTTTCCCTGCTCGACCACCAGCGACCAGCCTGTGGCAACGGCTGGCCAGGCCAATACAATCGAGCCAACCAGAAGGACCCGCCGGATCGTGCGGCTTGGCTTTCCATATCCTTCAAGGTGCAAAACGAGGCTCCTGTCGACTCGGGCTACTCACCACGCCAGGTCACGCTGTAAAGGTCGTGACGACGATCCTGAAGGTTTTTCACGGTGCCACTGTTACGGGCCGTGATCAGCACCTCCGGCCGGAGGTCGGCAAAGGCGACGGTTTCAACATTGGGTTCGGTGTCTGCGGCAATACCATCCCGGGCAAACGGAAAATCACAAGGCGTGAGTATGCAGCTCTGGCCATACTGGATTTCCATGTTCGGCACCTTGGGCAGGTTGCCCACATTACCGGACATCACCACGTAAACCTGGTTTTCCACCGCCCTGGCCTGACAGCAGTAACGCACCCTCAGATAGCTCTGGCGTTCGTCGGTACAGAAGGGCACGAAGATAATATGAACCCCCTGGTCCACCAGATGACGGGTCAGTTCCGGGAACTCCGCGTCATAACAGATAAGCACCCCGATGGTGCCGCAGTCGGTTTCAATGGCGCTAACCCGATTACCGCCCTGCACGTTCCACCAGAAAGCTTCGTTCGGGGTCGGGTGAATCTTGGGCTGGGTGAAAACCTGGCCATCCCTGAGGAACACATGGGCCATGTTCCGAATGGTGCCATCCTCTTCACGCACCGGAGTGGAGCCGGCCACAATGTTGATGTTGTATCGAAGGGCCAGATCCCGCATCAGTTCCCGGTAGCGCTCGGCGTAATGGGTGACCGCCGCGAAGGTTTCCGCCGGGCTGCCTTTGCGGGCCTCAATTGATAACAACTGGAGAGTAAACAGTTCCGGAAACACCACAAAATCACCCTTGTAGGTGGACACAACATCCACAAAATAACGGACAATTTCGCTGAATTCATCAAAGGATCCCACCGGTCGCTGCTGATACTGAACCGTGCCAATACGCACAGTATCCCGCATTCGGTGGCCATAACGTTTGCGGCGCTCGCTGTTTTCGATCTGAGGGACTTTCGGGTTGCGCCAGACCAGGTGAATGCCGTAACCCATGGAATCATGATCGGCGTCGAGATAATGGGGAATGATGCCGTGCACCTCGAAACCCTGATGAAGCTGGAAGGACAGCACCGGATCCTTCTGTTCCTTGCCCTTGATGGCCTCAACGTAGGCTTCAACACTGCCAAACTTTTTCAGGCGCTGGCGCAGGCTTGGCAGGCGCCCGGCAAATACCACCCCCTGCAGATTCAGGGCCTGGCACAGTTGCTTGCGCTCGTTGTACAGCCGCTCTCCGATGCGATAACCACGGCATTCCGGGTCAACACAGACTTCCATGCCGTACAGCCAGTCACCCTCCGGATCATGCCGTGAGGCGTAACCATTGCCGGTGATGGAGGTCCAGTCGTGGGCAGCCAGAGCCACTTCTTCAGCAATACGGAAGGTCGCGCAGTATCCCACCACGGTATCGCCCAGCATGGCGACAAACTGGCCGTCCGGGAAGGTATTGATCTGACCGGTCAGCGGCCCCTTGGTATAACCATACATGCCGGTGCCTTCGTAGACACGGCGACTAAGCTGGATGATGCCGGGAATATCCGCCAGAGTGGCATTGCGGACATACAGGCGCTGATCCGGGTCGGAAAACGGCGGACACATAGACACCTCGAAAAGGCGTTGATTTGCCTTCATCTTTGGTGGCCAAGCGGGTTTTCGTCAAGGGAAATCAGTTAATCACTGAGCGACAGATTAATCACTGAGTGACAGACGGTAGCGTTCAATCACCGTGTACACAGAATTGCCGGTGTCCTGTTTGCTTTCAAACAGCACAAACTCATTCACTGGAAACCGCCCAAACGTTGTTTCGCCATGCCCGGCCAGTAAGCTCTCGACCGAACCGGACTGGCGCCTGAACCTGGCCAGCGTAATGTGGGGACGAAATGCCCGACTTTCCGTTGCCAGTCCAAGGCTCTCCATTCGGTCTTTGAGCGCGTCGTTGAGACCGGCAACGGGCGCCGCTGGCTGGACGCCCACCCAGAGGTTACGGGGACTGCGAGGCTGACCGAAACAGCCCAGACCGACGACATCCAGCTCAAAAGCCTCCATCGGAATCTCCCGTGCAGCGTTGCACACCGCCGCTTGCCGCTCTTCTTCCACGCGCCCAAGAAACAACAGGGTGATGTGCATCTGCTCAGCGCTTTGCCATTTGGCACCTGAGACTTCCGTCCTCACTTTCAGCAAGCGGTCTTTGATCTCAGCCGGAATCTCCAGCCCGAAGAAAAGCCGGGGCATGCCTTTATTCCTCGTAGATCATCTTGCGCACCATGCCTCCGTCTGCCACAAAATTCTGACCGGTGATAAACGAGGCTTCGGGTGAAATCAGGTAGGCCGCCAGCGACGCGATATCTCCAGGCTGCCCCACCCGGCCTGCAGGATGCTGCTGATGGTCCCGGTCGGACAGTGGTGCGACCTCTTCTGAGCCGCCCTGCCAGGCCCGGGTATCTATCCAGCCGGGGCTGATGCAGTTGACACGGATATCCGGCCCAAGACTCACAGCCAGCGCGTGGGTCAAGGCCACAATGCCACCCTTGGTGGCGGCATAGGCTTCGGTGTCAGGCTCCGACTGAAGTGCACGGGTGGAGGCCATATTGACAATGGCGCCCTTCGTTTTCCGGAGATGTGGCACTGCGTGCTTGGTCACCAGAAATGGCCCGGTCAGATTGACGTCGAGGCGCCGCTGCCACTGCTGCAGGCTCAGTTCCTCAACCGGACCCGTCTCGGGATTGGCGATAGCTGCATTGTTGATCACCGCATCCAGGCGCCCTGCCCACGCTGCAGTGTCTCGGACAATTCGTTCAACATCGGCTTCGGACGCCACATCGCCGGGCAGGAAACGAAGTTCGTGCCCGCCACTGGAAGCCAGTTGCTGTCCGATCTCTTCGTCGGTGTCACAGAACGCCACTTTCCAGCCTGCGGCGGCCAGGTTAAGCACAATGCCCCGCCCGATGCCTCTGGCACCGCCGGTAACCAGGGCAACCCGTTCCGATTGATTCAAAATGACCTCCGTTTTACCCAATGACTGAATTTACTCAACCAGGGGGGTTGGCCGCACCAGAATTTCATTCACATCAACATGGGCCGGTTGCGCCACGGCGTACATCACCGCGTTGGCAATGTCCTCCGGCTTGAGGGCGTGAGCCGGTGGCTCGTCAAAGAATGGTGTATCCACCATGCCGGGCTCTATGAGCGTGACCCGGATGCCAGAGCCACGAAGTTCCTCACGAACACCGTAACCGATGGCGGAAACCGCCCATTTGGTGGCACTGTACATGGAACCGGGAATCGTGACACGGCCGGCTGCCGAGCCGGTCAGCAGCAGGTGGCCCTTGCTTTTCCGCAGCGCGGGCAGGCAGTGTTGAAGTGTCAGGCCAACACCGTAAATGTTGGTCAGGATCATGTCCTTCCACACGTCCGGGTCGGCTTCACTGAATCCACCGGGCTCGCCGCCGCGGCCAGCGTTAGCAAATACGGCGTCAATGCGGCCAAAGGTCTTCAGGGCCTGATCGACCATGTTTTTCTGATCATCGCCGCGCTGGACGTCACACTGAACCGTCAGCACTTGCGCCTCGCCACCCAGTTCCTGCTGCAGGCCTTTCAGTTTGTCTTCGGAGCGGGCCGCCAACACCAGACGGTATCCCTGTTTCGCCGCCGCACGGGCCGTTTCTGCACCAATGCCCGATGAGGCGCCGGTGATCAGCATTACAGGTTGATCTGCCATAGCTTTGTTCTCCTGTGGTTTCGATAGTTCGGGGAGGGCCTACGCCGGCAGGCGCCAGCCCGATCATTCAGTAGATTTGAAACAACAGCAGGCCGACAATGGCCAGGGCCAGCAGAAACCAGCGGGCGTAGTGATCAGGGCGGTCGTCATCCTCATCCGTCACGCGGCTGGAACTGCCGTCAGCGCTGGCCTCATACTCGATTACCAGCTGGCGCGCCTGGTACAGATCGTCGTCGTCAACGTGAACATTGCTGAAACCGGCAGCGCCGATCTCGCCCATGGCGCCCTGCAGGTAATGCCCGCCCACAAAGGCCTCAATGCCGTTGGCTTCCAGCAAGCCAGCGACAATGTGTGCCTCGGTAATGTCTCGCGCCCGATAGGCAATTTGCAACACGCGACTCCTTCTGTGACTGTTCCGGGCAGAACCGGAACAAATCTGCGAGTATTATTCAGAGGCTCTCTAAAGCATAGTTCGCCCCGCCTGGTGGGGCCAATAACATATGGACGGCTCATGCTCTGGATTATTCTTGCCATCATTGTGCTTATTATTGCCGCAACACTGCTGCTGTTCCGCCTTGAGGATCTGTCCCATCTTGACCAGGACGAATATCCCGTCCGGGAGGGCAAACCCAGCGATGCGAACCGGGAGGTTCTGGGGCGCATTCGCGAGCTGGGGCAATCATCAAAAGGTCTGCGCGGCAAGGCGCGGCTGATGGCCCTGCGAAAACACATGGACGGACTCAGTGAGGGGATCGAGCTGGCGTCCGAATTCCGCCACTGCGAATCGCCCCGCGGTGAATGGGTCCTTGCCCCGGACTGCGATACCCGTCGCCGCGTTCTGTACATCCATGGCGGAGCCTGGGCCGCGGGCAGTCCCCGAAGCCACCGGGCAATTACCGACCGGTTGTCACAGGTAACCAGGGCTGCGGTGTTTGCCGTGGACTACCGGCTAATGCCCGAAAACCGGTTTATGGACGGTGTCCGGGACTGCCGGGATGCCTACACCTGGCTTCTGAAACACGGTCCCGAGGGCACCGAACCTGCCGATTTCATGGTAGTCGCCGGAGACTCCGCCGGCGGCAGCCATACTCTCAGTTTGATTGCCTGGATACGGGATACGGGGCTACGCCAGGCGGATGCTGCGATCGCGTTCTCGCCTTCAACAGACCTGACTCTGACTGCCCCGAGTAATCGCGCCAATATTGGTACCGACCCTCTTCTCGGACCAGCGTTTGGCGGATTATCGAAAATCCCCCTGCCGGTAATCTGGTGGGCGACCCTGGCGGCTTTCCGGGTCTCTCCCACCAGCCCTGTGGCGTCACCCCTGAGGGGCGACCTGCGGAATCTGCCGCCAACCCTCATTCAGGCCAGCGATACAGAAATGCTACTGGATAACGCCCGGCGGTACGCCTCCCGGGCAAAGGCTGCGGGCTCCCCGGTAACCTTTCGCACCTGGCCCGGGATGGTGCACGTATGGCAGATCTTTGTACCTCTGCTTCCGGAGGCGGAAGAGGCCTTCGAGGATATAAGACTGTTTCTGGAGCAGGTTGAATCAGAGGGCAAGACGCAGCAGGCAGCTCAAACCTGAACCTTGCCGCGAAGCGCCTTGGTTTTGCCCTTCTTGGTTTTCTTGTCGACACGTTTGCGCTGGGAGGAGCGAGTCGGTTTGGTGGGCCGCCGGGCTTTTCGGGGTTTCACCGCTTCCTGGATCAGTTCTTTCAGGCGCTCAAGGGCGTCCTCCTTGTTCAGTTCCAGGGTCCGAAAGGATTGCGCCTTGATGATCAGCACTCCCTCCTTGCTGATTCGCTGGTCATTGAGCGACATCAGCCGTTCCTTGTAGAACGGTGGCAAGGTGGAGTGAGGAATATCAAAGCGCAGGTGCACGGCGGAAGCCACTTTATTGACATTCTGGCCACCGGCGCCCTGGGCACGGATCTGGGTAATTTCGATTTCCCAGTCAGCAAGTTCAACAGCGTTGGATAGTTTCAG
Organism: Marinobacter guineae; assembly: GCF_002744735.1. Taxonomy (GTDB): domain Bacteria; phylum Pseudomonadota; class Gammaproteobacteria; order Pseudomonadales; family Oleiphilaceae; genus Marinobacter; species Marinobacter guineae. Next base: position 379,384 of record NZ_KZ319341.1, read on the forward strand.
CATCTGCTAAGGTTAACAAATCCCGGACAACCGGGCTTCGAAAACGGGGTAATCAACCATCATGTGCGGACGATTCACTTTCTACACGCCACCCGACACCCTGATCCTCGAGTTCTTTCCGGAAGGCATGGAAGTGGATGGCCAGTTTGACCCCAGCTACAACATTCCCCCGGGCATCGGCATTCCCATGATCCGGATGAGCATGAACGGCACCCTGATCATGGCCCACTCCCACTGGGGGTTCCGCCCGGTCTGGGCCGGCGACAAGGCGCCTGCTCCAATTAATGCCAGGGCGGAAAGTGTGGCTACCTCAAAATACTTCCGGGAGGCGTTCGCCCACCACCGGTGCCTGATTCCGGCCAATGGCTGGTACGAGTGGACGCAAACAGAGCATGGCAAAGAGCCTCACTACGTGACGCCGGCCGATTCTCAAAAGTACCCCGCGATTTTCTTTGCCGGCCTGTGGACACCCAGAGAGGGAGATGAAACCACCGCCTGCGCCATCATCACAGAGCCTGCCAGCGAACACCTGAAGCACATCCATGACCGCCAGCCGGTGGTTCTTGACCCGACCTGCCTCAGGGACTGGCTAAACCCGGAAATCACCGATCGGAAGCAGGTGCGGACAGTTACCCGTCGCCTGACTGCCGACCAACTGAAAGCGGTGACCGTCTCTGCCGAAGTCAATAACCCGAAGCACAACACCCCGGACCTGATACGCGAGTTGTGAAACCTGTAGTAGTCCGTTAATACCTGCTACGCCATCGCCGCTGCTACTGTTTTCTTACCTGGCATGACAATCACAAGGAGACAGCCATGAGCGGAAAGAAGATTCTGATGATTACCGGTGATTTCACCGAAGACTACGAAACCATGGTGCCGTTCCAGGCACTTCAGGCCGTTGGCCATACGGTTCATGCGATCTGCCCGGACAAGAAAGCGGGTGACACTGTCGCCACCGCCATCCATGACTTTGAAGGTGACCAGACCTACACCGAAAAACCCGGACACCGGTTTGCCCTGAATGCGGATTTCGAGGGCCTGGACCCAGCGGATTATGATGCCCTGGTGATTCCCGGTGGCCGTGCTCCGGAATACCTGCGCCTGAACAAGGACGTGCTGAACCTCGTTCGCCACTTCTTCGAAACCGACAAGCCGGTCGCGGCAATCTGCCATGGTGCCCAGTTGCTGGCGGCGGCGGGAGTGCTTGAGGGCCGCAAATGCTCTGCCTATCCGGCCTGTCAGCCGGAAGTGGAACTGGCGGGGGGCACCTTTGCCGGAATCGAGGTTGATCAGGCCGTAACCGATGCTAATCTGGTAACTGCACCTGCCTGGCCCGCCCACCCGGACTGGCTGGCGCAATTCTTCAAGTTGCTGGATAAATAATGACGCGGGGCCGGCATGCCAGCCCCTCGTTAACCACAGGGAGACCGCCATGTGCAAGCTCTTTATCAATGCCGATCCGGAGCTATGGGTCAGCAAGACTCACTCCCTGCGTATTGACGGCATGGTCACCAGCGTGCGCATGGAAAACGCCTTCTGGCATGTACTGGCGGAGCTGGCGGAAAGGGACGGCATGAACCTGCCCCAGATGATCACCCGGCTTTATCACGAGTCCATTGATGCGGGCCACGACCTCGGAAACTTCACTTCGTTCCTGCGGGTATGCGCCCTTCGCTATCTGGAGCTCCAGTTAAGTGGCGACGTTCCGAGGGATACCCGGGTGCCCATCGCTTCCCTCGATGCAGACCGCATTCTTAGCGGCAGGCGAAACGAACCCGTTCCGCCGAAAGTGGTGAATAAATCCACACACTGATCGGCAACGACTTCTCCCATGACTGCTAATTCCGGCCATAGTGCTTTGCTGTGATCTCTCCCGAATCCTGGGTTTCAACAACTTCCTGCAGATTGCGTCTCGGCGCAGCTGGCAGGTCTGTAGCCGGGTAACCGAGCCTGAGCAGGATCTGCGGAAAACCTGATCTACCCAGAAGATGCTGAAGTTTCGGGCGAAGTACCGCCACCTGGATTGGCTGGTTCAGGTAGGAGGCCTGCAGCCCCTGGCCCAGGGAGGTGAGTAGCACCCGCTCCAGTGCCTGCCCCGCTTTCAGCCAGTCTTCGTCGCCGTCTCCGGAAGTTCCCAGCGCTGCAATAACCGGGGATTCATCCGCCAGTTGCCGGTCCTTGGCACCGACACCGTTACCCATATCGAAGGTGCGCACGACCAACTGTGCCACCGGGGCAACCAAGCCCGGTACTGTCAGGCCATCGCCTTTGCGGCGTGGATGCATCCAGGCTGCCAGCTCCCGCCGCCAGCTGGGATTGGACCACTGGGCAGCATCGCCTTCGGCCACCAGTTCAGCCACCTGGTGGCGGACCTGCTCAGATTCCAGAACATGGAACCAGGCCCCTTCGGCCAGTGCCGCTTTGGCCAGTGTGTCCAGCACACCGGTTGGCACCTGTTTTGGCTCGAAACGCTTGCGGTAGGTGCGTCGTCTGGTGATTGCCCGGAACAGCGCAGTTTCCCGATGTTCTATTCCAACTGTCTGAGAAAAGGGTTCAAACGAAACCGTGGCGAGCAGATCCTCATCTTCCGGATCCGGCAGCAGGGCGCAATTTGCGGTAAACCCCACGTGGGCGGCAGCAATCCGGAGATTGAGCAGGGCACAACCGCAACTGATGGTGAGCTCCCTGTCGTCCGGATCGTTCACCGGCAACGCCCGTAACCGGTCCGCGAACAGTGAAACGCCACTCCTGCTGATTTCAAAGCGCCAGGGCTGGGTGTTGTGGCTGGAAGGGGCCAGAACGGCACTTTCCAGAATGGCTGCAAGGGTATCTGGTGATATTGAATTCGGGCGGTATCCTTCGCTCATAAGCGACTCTCCTCGTTGGTCTGAACCCAGACTATTCCCGCCTGTCGGAAAAAGATAGCCAACGACTGCCGGGACTCCAAGGCCTCCGCCAACAAAATCGCACGAACCGTAACCTGACATAGTCGGGTTCGGATAATACAGTGGCAACAGGGGACACTCGCTCAGGGCGGCAACATGGTTAATTCATTCCGACATGTCATTTTTCTGGCCTGCATCACGGTAGCACTCGGTGGCTGTGCCAGCAGCGGGAGTATGCAACCGGATCAGTCGGCTCAACCACGGCAATTGCCACCCGCAGCCATAGAGGAATCAGGCAAAGCACAGAAGCTCTGGCAGGTATTCGAGCGTTACCGGGGCGCGCCCTATGAGTATGGCGGCACCTCTTCTGACGGCTTTGATTGCTCCGGATTCATTCTCACGGCCTATCAGGAAGGCCTCGGCAAACAACTGCCCCGAACCACCTCGCAGATGTTGGCCAGTGGTGACGTAGTTCATCCCGGCGAAATCCAACCCGGTGATGTGGTGTTTTTCCGCATCGGCGGCAAGGAACAGCACGCCGGCATCTACATGGGTGGAGACCGGTTCATCCACGCCTCCACCTCAACCGGGGTTTCCCAATCCTCGATCAGCGGTTATTACTGGAAGGGCCGCCTCACTCAGGCCCGACGTTTTGACTAATCCAGACTGACCTGAACGGGGCTCGCTTTCGGAAAATCCCAATCCTATAGCGCACCACCGACGGCAAGATGCAGCGCGATACCAGCCATCATCAGGCCTATCACGCCATCAATGATCCGCCAGGCTACGGGGCGCGAAAGCACTGGTGCCAGCGCCGACCCACTCCAGGCAAGCAGCCCGAACCAGAGGATGGAGGCACTGCTGGCGCCGGCAACAAAAGTGGTTGCATCCTGCTGCTGGGCACCCACCGCCGGAATCAACAGCAAGGTGTCGAGATAGACCTGAGGATTCAGCAACGTGACCGCCAGGGTGGTAAATACTACCGCTTTCAGGCTGCGCTTGGTTACCTCCCCGGTTTCAAGCGCCACCCTGCCCCGGCCGGCACGGACAAATGCCTGGACGGCCAGCCAGCCAAGGAACGCCACGCCCAACCAGCGCAGGATCTCCAACGCCTCAGGCATCGCCATCAGCGCCGCACTGATACCGAACATGCCCAGAGTAAACAGCGTGACATCCGCCACCATGCACAGCCCGGCCGACCACCAATGGTGTTCCCGGCGGATTGCCTGGCTCAACACATAGGCATTCTGGGCCCCGATGGCAACGATGATGCCGCCGCACACAATCAATCCTGTCAGGTAACTTTCCAGCACGTTCGACTCTCCTCACTCAATAGCGCAAGGTTACCGGTTTACCTTTATACTGGAAATTCATACTCATAATGCTGCATCAGTTTTTCTTATGATTGATTATAAGCTTCTGGAGGCCCTGGCCACCGTCATTGAAAGTGGTGGCTTTGAACGCGCTGGCCTGGCTCTGGGGCTCAGCCAGTCTGCGGTTTCGCAACGGATCCGTACTCTGGAGATTCGCCTTGGGCAACCAGTGCTGGTGCGCAGTCCGGTCCTTAAAGCCACCCCGGCCGGGCAGCGGCTACTCAACCATGTTCAGCAGGTACAACTCCTGGAAAGGGATCTTTCGAAATCCATCCCGGCGCTGTCCGAGCCTGCCGCGCGGCTGCGTATTGCCCTGAATGCGGACAGCCTGGCAACTTGGTGGTCAGCCGCCGTGGGCAATTTCTGCGCCGATGAAGCCCTGCTGCTTGATCTGGTGATCGAGGATCAGGACATTGGCTTGCGTCGAATGCGCGAAGGGGACGTTGCCGCCTGCCTTTGCAGCAGTCCCCAGCCTGTGGCAGGTGCCCGCTGTGTCCCGGTCGGCACCATGACCTACCTGCCTCTGGCAACTCCGGATTATGTCCGAAGGTATTTTGGCGGAGGTTTCAGCGAACACACTCTGCAGCACGCTCCAGCAATAGTCTTCGGGCCTAACGACCAGTTGCAGCACCGGTTTCTGGCCCAATGCGGTTACCATGGCACCTTCCCCCATCACCTATGCCCTTCCTCGGAAGGTTTTGTGAAACTGGCACTGGCCGGTATGGGTTACGGCATGATTCCGGAGATGCAGGCCCGCCCGGAAATTGCGGCCGGCCGCCTGATCAGCATCGCTCCGGGGCAGACGCTGGAAGTGCGGCTATACTGGCACTTCTGGCGCCACGGTGGCGGGGTTATGGACCGTTTGACACAGGCTCTGCAAACGGCTGAAACTTTCGACTCCCGCTGACCCGCCACAGATTCAGACGACTCGAACTACTTTGCCGCGCTCTATGAAAGGAACAGAAGATTGGATCTGACAACCCCCGCTTTGCTTTTCCCTGCCATTTCGCTGCTGTTGCTCGCCTACACCAACCGTTTTCTGGTCCTGGCGCAGCTGATCCGCCAACTCAAGCAAATGGACACCGAAGAAGACCACGGATTAATCGCTCGGCAGATAAGCATGCTGAGAAAGCGAATTGTGCTGACCAAGCGAATGCAGGCCTATGGCGTGCTCAGCTTTTTACTGTGCACGGTCTCCATGTTCCTGCTTTTCCTGGGCACCAATTTGCCCGGCGTGGTGGCGTTTGGTGCCAGCCTGGTGCTGCTGTCGCTCTCTTTGCTGTATTCGCTGTACGAGATCCAGATTTCCACCAATGCCATCAACGTCGAACTGGCCAGCTTCGAGGCCAGGAAAAGTGCGGGCAAGGAAGACGTCGACTATTCCTGAGGCTCTGAATGGTCAGGATGCCGCACCCTGACGCCAAACCACCGGGGAAAACGAAGCAGGCAGAACAGCGCGATCATGTCGTAGACAGCGTGCCAGACCATGACCAGCAGGATGCTCTCTGACTGGACATAAGCCCCACCCAGAATCAGCCCCAGGCCGGTTGCAACCAGAAAATAGGTAAACGACACATAGTGCACCAGCCCGAATAACACCGATGCCGCCAGCACCGCCGTTGATGGGTTGGTGTACTCCATCAGCCAGCCCTGCACCGCGCCACGGAAAAGCAGTTCTTCTCCGACACCGGCCAGCAAGGACAACAGAATCAGCACAGTTGGGGAATAACCTGATGCAAAGTTATACAACCCCTGCATCTGACGCTCGAGGTTGTCCGGGAACAACCCCGGAATCCGTGTGAACAGGAACAGCAAGCCGTAGGTCCCTGTGGCGCCCAGCATCCCGTAAAAAACACTCTGCCAGAGGCCCGGGCCACTGTGCAGCACCGGAATGCCGAAAACCACAATGGCGATCAGCCCCAGCACACCAATGCCACCCTGGAACATCAGGGCGGCATTGGAAGAAATGCCGGATTTGCGCCGGGTTCGGAGTGCCATTTATTGCTCGAACAATGGCTTTACCGGGAACAGGGCATCGTACTGGGGAGCCTGCTTCTGAGCCTTGGCCTGGAAAGATTTCATCATATCCGTGGGGCGAAACATCCCCGCCTGCCAGGTAGCCATGTATTTCAGGCTGTCCTCCACGCTGTGATCGCGGCTGTAGTTCAGCATTTCCTTGCAACCGGTCACTGCCAGCGGAGAGTTGGCCGCGATCTGCCCGGCTATTTTCATGACCGCCGCCAGCAGGGTTTCCTGATCCGGATAGACCGAATTGACGAACCCCAGACTCCGAGCCTCTTCCGAAGAGAACTTGCGCCCGGTGTAAGCCAGTTCGCGCACAACACCTTCCGGCATCAGTTTCGGCAGACGCTGGAGGGTACCCACGTCCGCCGTCATGCCCAGCTCGGTTTCCTTGATGGTGAAATAAGCATCTTCCGTGCAGTACCGGCTATCGGCGGCACAGACCATATCAAGGGCGCCGCCAATGCAGCCACCATGAATGGCCGCCAGCACAGGCAGCCGGATCTTCTCCAGGGATGTCAGCGTATCCTGCAGCTGCAACACCACGCGGCGCAGGTTTTCCGCCATTCGGCCGGGGTCGCCATTCATCGGCACCGCTTTGGGGTCGCTGAACACCCCCAGATCCATGCCCGCGGAGAAGTGTTTGCCGGTGGAGGAAATAACAATCACACGGGCGTCAGTGTTGGCTTCAACATCCTGCATGCAGCGAGGCAACTCGAGCCAGAATGCCTTGTTCATGGTGTTCAGCGCCTCCGGGCGACTGAACTGAACGTGGGCAATGTGGTCGTTTACTTCGATTGAAAAACTCTCGTAACTGGACAGGTCAGACAAGACGGCACTCCTTATGTAATGTTCAACGTTCTGTTCATTAGCGGCATCCCGGACTGGCATTTCCGGACAAAGGTATCCTCAATTCTTCTACCTTCGTATTATGGGATCACAAGTTAACCCGAAAAGGTACAGCATGGAATTCACCTTCCTCGGAACCTCCGCCGGAACACCGACGAAATCACGGAACGTGACCGGCCTCGCACTGAGCCACGGCGGCCCGAAGCGCTGGTATCTGATCGACTGCGGGGAAGGCACCCAGCACCAGCTGCTGAGGACGCGGCACTCGGTGATGCAGTTGCAGGCGATCTTTATTACCCATATCCACGGCGATCATACCTTCGGCCTTCCGGGACTGCTGACCAGTGCCTCGATGCTCGGGCGCACCGAGCCACTGGTCCTTGTTGCACCGAGACCGGTAAAAACCTTCGTGGAAGCTGCCATCGGCAACAGTGATTCCAATCTCAACTTCGAACTGAGGTTTGTGGATTCCGAAGCAGACAACTTCCACTGGGAGGATGAGGCCCTGACTGTAACCGCCACCCCCCTTTCTCACCGTGTGTCCTGCCGGGCCTTCGCATTGACCGAAAAGAAACTTGAACGCCAGTTGCTCCGTGACAAACTCGAAGCCGATGGCATTGAGGCAGGTCCAGCCTGGGGCCGCATTCAGCAGGGCCATGATGCGATACTGGACGACGGGCGACTGGTGCGTTGCGAGGACTACACCCGAATTGCCAGAAAACCACGGAAAGTGATCGTGGCTGGCGATAACGACCGTCCCGAACTGCTACGGGAAGCCTGTTCCGATATCGACGTTCTGGTCCATGAGGCCACTTACACTCAGGAGGTTTCCGACCGCGTAGGCCCGTGGCCACAGCACAGCTCGGCCGCCCAGGTGGCCCGTTTCGCGGATTCCGCTGGTGTTCCGAACCTCGTACTCACCCACTTCAGTTCCCGCTACCAGTTCAGTCCGAATGCCTACCCGCACATCGGAGAGATCGAGTCTGAAGCGAGAGGGATTTACCGCGGCAACCTGTTTCTGGCCCGGGATTTTGCGAGCTATGCGCTTGGCAAGGATCTGATTCTGAGAATCAGCGAGTAAAGTTCACGCTGATAGGTACTTGCAAGGCTTCGCCTGGCCTTATATATGTCGCTTTAATATATTCACTTTGCGTTCGGCGAATATCAAATTACACTAACGCCAGGAATAAACTGAAATTCGATTCAATTCTCACTGCTCAGGAAGGCGGTCAATGACCCGGGCCAGCGTCACCAGCTCCAGACTCAACACGGATGCGATTGTCGTTACCCAGGGCTTTATCCCCTGCGGCTGTGCCATCGACAGTGTGACTCGCAATAACAACGAGCTTCGCCTTGGCCTGAAGCACTTTTCTTCTCCCGGGGTATTCACGCAGCTGTCCTCCCAGGCAGCGGCACAGGCCGATCTGCACGTCTTCCTCGACAATAATCAGGAGAAGCCGCACATCCACCTCAAGGGCTTCGCCCGGCCCGGCCCCGGGGATAGTGTTTCGTTTGAAATTGCCAACCTGACGGCGGCCACGACCAACGATATCGAGCAAGTGTTCAAAGGCAACGGTAGGTCACGGCTCGCTGAATCGGAATCAGATCCTTCACTGAAAAGACTCTATCACCAGCACTGCCGTCGCCTTCTGGAGCAGTTACTGCCTGAATTCATGGATGGCACCTTCGAGGGCATTGAGGCCGATCTGGCGCAGGCGGCGGAGCTCCGCGAGATCACGCGCCTCAAGGACATGCGGTTCATTTTCCAAAGCCGGCAGCAACGAATGCTCCAGGATTTCCAGGCCCGGTTTCAGGCCAATCAAGCCATCCTGGAGCCAACTTCAGATTCAAAGCCCCGGACAACAGAGCTCCACCTGTTGCAACAGCATGAGTTCGAGGACTGGCTCGATTTGCAAGCGATCGCGGCCAGGACAAGCAAGGCGAATACCGGCACGACCTTCGTGCTCAATCAGCTGTTAAACCAGATGTTCCGGCAAGACATCAATGATGACAACAACCCCCTGACACCAAGAGCCCTGTGCGTGTGCCTGCAACATATGGTGGATCATCTGGGCATTGCGCGGGAACACCGCCTCACGATCTACAAAGCCTGGGAGAATGCCCTTGGCAGAATCTGGCCCGTAGCGGTTCAATCCCTGATCAATGACTGCCGCCGGGCCGGACTGGAGGCCCTCGACATCAGCGAATTGCCGGCGAACTGGTCTCGCAGGGAAAGCGCACCCGAAAGCAGCAGCTCTTCGGGAGAAAACGACGAAAAGACACCCGGCTCCGGCGACAATCCGGCAGCGGAAACGCTTGGCGACGCTCCAACGGATACGGCATCAGCCGGACGAGCCCTGTTCCAGCTTATGGCTCTGGAGGGCAACCCGACATCCGAGGCCGGAGACTGGGAAGAACCCAACCCGCAGCTCTCGGAAAACATCCGATCCCGACGCAGTGAACTTCTGGATCGCTTACGCGACGACGAGCCCGAAATGGCAGGGTTGCTTCGGGAGCTGGCCGATTCAGATTCCGATCTGGCCAAGGTGCTTGACCGGACGGCGGTCGAAAAAGCCGGCCTTGTCGACCGTCTGTTTGCGCCTCTTCAGGCCCACGACGAGCTTTCCGGATCGCTTCGCCATCAATTGCAACAGCTCCGGTTACCGGTTTTTGAAGCCCTCATCGAAACGCCGGACTTCCTGAATGCTGAAAACCACCCGGCCCGGGAAATCATTAACAACCTGATGCGCCTGTGTCTTGCGGAAAGGGCTTCCAGCAAAAAACTTGAAGCCACGGTTGCCGACATTGTTGATGAGCTCACCGGAATCGAGTCATCCCAGCCGGATATGCTGGAAAGCCTCAGCCAGAAGCTAAGACAACTGGTGGAACGGCAGGATCAGTCGTTTATCAGAAACTCCGAGCGACTGGCAAAAACCCTGGAGGGCAAGGAGCGCCTACGCAAGACACGAAAAGACGCACAGAACCGTCTCGACGCCCTTCTGAGGCAGAGAGAGGTTCCGAAAATCCTGATCCGGCTTCTTCAGGCCGGGTGGGAGCAGATAATCATACTTACCATGCTTAGGGAAGGCGCCGACAGCCAACACTGTGAGGAGCTGTTCGATGTAGTAGCACAACTTCAGGCCTGGCTGTCCCCCGCCGGAACCACGGGCGAGCTTGCCTTCGAACGGGAGCTCGAGAGCAGTGTGATGCTTCAGTTCGTCGAGCGCGAGCTCAAGACAGCCGGTGAGATATCGCGAATTATCCCGGTCATGGAGGAGCTGGCCAGACAGCTTCAGGGCCAGACAGCGGCGGACACGCTCTGGGTCGAAAAATACGGAGAGGCGGATGAGCCTGCGCCGGCGGTACCGTTGGAACTTGAACAGAGTCGTTGGGTCTCGAGGGCGAAGGAGATTTCGGTTGGGGACTGGGTTGAAGTCCGACTGGACGAAGGCGAACCGCGCCGCATGCGACTGGTCTGGGGTGGGGAGGATTCCCTCAGATTTGTTTTCCTCTCGCCCAAAGGCATGAGTGAAGTCAGTTACGGTTTTCCGGAATTTGTCGAGAAACTGGCAAACGGTAGCGCATGGCGGGTAGAGGATGGAGAAATACCGTTTCTCGATCAGAGCCTTTTCACTATTGTTGAGGATGTTTACCGGAAGCTGAATTTCCAGGCCACCCACGATGCCCTTACCGGCTGCATGCATCGTCACGACTTCGAAAAGCAGATCTCCCGCTTGATAAGCGCCTCACCATCATCGTCGGAACCCGGGAACGGCGCGTTAATTGTTCTCGACATTGATGAGTTCAGCGTTATCAATGCCTCTTATGGCGCGGAAGCCGGCGATGCCTTGCTGAAACAGGTCGCCGAAACCATTCGCACAGACGGCCACGCCAGATTTCCGGCAGCACACGTTGGCCGGATCAGCGGCAATGAGTTTGCCATACTCATCGACGACATCACCGTCGAAGACAGCCTTGACCTGGCGGAATCCATTCGTCGCAACTTCGAGCAACAGGTCGTTCAGCACGGGCAGGCAGAGTACCGGGCGACGGTAAGCATCAGCATCCGGCCGGTTACCAGCGCCGCACATTCCGCCGGAGACCTTCTGAACCAGGCGAGCCTGTCGCTCAAGGCTGCCAAAAAGCAGGGCGGCAACCGGATTGAACTGGCCAGAGAAAGCCGCGACTCCTCGCAGATTGGCACTCCGCAATGGGTGACCGAAATTGATCGTACCATCCGAGATGGCAGTCTTTACCTTCGGGCCCAGCCCATTGTCACCCTGGGCCCGGAAACCGGCGAAGGCAAAATGTATGAGCTTTTGCTGGGGCTCCGGGACAGCTCCGGCAAGGAGATTTCACCTCAGGGTTATATCGAGGCAGCGGAACAGTTCCACCGCAGTACCCGGGTCGATCTGTGGGTCATTTCAGAGGCCATGGCCTGGATGCGTAGCAATCCCGAGACCCTGGCCAATATCGCTACCCTGAACGTAAACCTGTCAGGCTCGTCGTTGAGTGATGACGGTTTCATGCTCGGCCTGGAGTCAAATCTGAGGGCAAGCCCTGAACTTGCCCACAAACTCTGCTTCGAGGTGACCGAAACCTCAGCCGTTGCCAACCTGCACTTTGCCTCCGACTTCATGCGCGAGATGAAGCGCCTCAATTGCCGGTTTGCCCTTGATGACTTCGGCACCGGGCTGTCTTCCTACGCCTACCTTCAGAAACTTCCTGTGGATTTCGTGAAGATCGATGGCATATTCGTCCGGGACATGGCCACAAACCTGACAAATTACGCCATGGTGCGCTCCATCAATGAACTGTGCCATTTCCTGGACCTTCAGACGATTGCCGAATACGTCGAGGATATGGAAATCATGGATACCCTGAAGGAGATCCAGGTGGACTACGCACAGGGCTTCGCCATTGCCAAACCGCGCAAGCTGGATAGTCTCGGTACCGGAAAAGCCGATACCCCGGTTTATGCCTACAAGAAATAGCTTTGCATTTCCCGGCAGTAAGAGTACAGTGGGCCTCGTTGGAAAGATTTAGCAAAGCATTTCATCAATAAGACCGCTCAGTTGTAACAAGTAGCATGTCCTGTTTTTGATCACGCAAGTTTTTTGTTTCCGCATACCGCTGATCAGGCATCATGAAGATGATCTGACAGCACATTAAAAGATTGAATTCAGGAAAGTATATTATGTCTACAGTTACCGGCAACGTTAAGTTTTTCAACGAAGCAAAAGGTTTTGGCTTTATCACTCGCGAAAGCGGCCCGGACGTTTTTGTTCACTACAGCGCTATTCAGGGCGGCGGTTTCAAGACTCTGGCTGAAGGCCAGCAGGTCGAGTTCACCGTTACCCAGGGCCAGAAAGGTCCTCAGGCGGAAAACGTAGTTGCTGTTTAAATAACAGACAACACGTAATAAAAAAGGCAGCTTCGGCTGCCTTTTTTCGTTTCTGACTTTCTTCTCTGGCTTTACTCTGCCCCCTCCACCGGGATCGTCTCGGTATTTTTTATCTCCCGCAACGCAAAGTTTGAATTCACTTGGGCAATGCCCTGCAATGTGAAGATCTTTTCGTTCAGAAAGCGGTCGTAGCTGGCCATATCCGGCACGATAACCCTCAGTACGAAATCGGCATTCCCGGTAACCGCAAAACACTGGAGTACCTCGGGGTAACTGCTGACCTGCTGCTCAATCTCCGCGGTGCTATCAATATTGTGTCGCTGTAATGACAGGTTGACCAGCACGCACAAGCCCTGACCGATGCGCTCCGGATCCAGTCGTGCGCTGTATCCCTGGATGACACCGCTTTCCTCCAGGGTCCTTACCCGCCTCCAGCACGCCGCCGGCGACAACCCCACCTGTTCCGCCAGTAACTGGTTACTGATGCGCCCGTCCTCTTGAAGCACGGACAGGATCCGCCGATCCAGTTTATCGAGATTGACCTGTTTCATTTGGTAACACCTGATTTTTATCAAAGGTTCTTGCTTACTATTGTCTTTTATCAAACATCCTTTCGCAAACCCCGAAAACCCTCACCCAATAAGCAAGCACCTTTTGCGAACTTCCCTCTAGAATTCTGGGTTCAGGAGCCTCTGATTGACTCCTGAGTCGCCTCTGGCATTCAGAGCGATTCACAATCTAGGCGCGACTTTGCAGGAATGTCTGGACCTTTCAAGAAGTCGCAACGCGGAGTGTGGATCGCTCTGAATGCCCCGAAGGGCACGCTCTGAAGGCTGCATCTGCAGCGTTGCGGTTCTTACCAAGGGCTACGGCCATTGGCTGCGAACCCCGCCTTGCACCTACAGCCTTCAGAACGCGCAGAGGTGACTCAGGAGTCAATCAGAGGCTCCTCAAAATCGACAAAAGGAGGGCACCATGTCCGCCGATACCCCACAGCTCGACAATTACAAACTGGAAGACCGCTACCTGCGGGAATCAGGCCGGGTTTTCCTGACCGGAACACAGGCTCTGGTCCGTATCCCTTTGATGCAGGCCGCCCTGGATCGCAAACAGGGGCTGAATACCGCCGGCATGGTCAGTGGCTACCGGGGTTCTCCCCTGGGGGCTTACGACCAGGCGCTCTGGCAGGCCCAGAACCTGCTCGATGAAAACCGTATCGATTTCGTGCCAGCGATTAACGAAGACCTGGCTGCCACCATCATGCTGGGCACCCAGCAGGTGGAGACCGATGATGACCGGCAGGTGGATGGTGTATTCGGCCTCTGGTATGGCAAAGGCCCCGGGGTTGACCGCGCCGGCGATGCCCTCAAGCACGGCACCACCTATGGTTCATCCCCCCACGGCGGTGTTCTGGTGGTTGCCGGTGATGATCATGGCTGCGTGTCTTCCTCCATGCCCCACCAGTCCGATGTGGCGTTCATGAGCTTCTTCATGCCCACCATCAACCCGGCCAGCCTCGCCGAGTATCTGGAATTCGGCCTATGGGGCTATGCCCTGTCCCGTTACAGTGGCTGCTGGGTGGGTTTCAAGGCGATCTCGGAGACGGTTGAAAGCGCGGCATCCGTGGAGCTGCCCCCTCTGCCGGAGTTCGTAACCCCCGATGACTTCACCGCACCCGAAAGCGGCCTCCACTACCGCTGGCCGGACCTGCCCGGGCCCCAACTGGAAACCCGAATCGAACACAAGCTGGCCGCCGTGCAGGCCTTCGCCAGGGCCAACCCCATTGACCGCTGCCTGTACAACAACCCGGAAGCCCGCTTTGGCATTGTGACCACCGGCAAGGGTCACCTGGACCTGCTCGAAGCCCTCGACCTGCTGGGCATTGATGAAGACAAGGCCCGGGACATGGGGCTGGATATTTACAAGATCGGTATGGTCTGGCCCCTGGAGCGCCGCGGCATTCTCAACTTCGTTCATGGCAAGGAAGAAGTCCTGGTCATTGAAGAAAAGCGGGGCATCATCGAGAGCCAGATCAAGGAAACCATGTCCGAGCCGGATCGCCCCGGCGAAGTGCTGATTACCGGCAAACAGGATGAGCTGGGCCGCCCGCTGATTCCCTACGTGGGTGAGCTGAGCCCGAAACTGGTGGCCGGCTTCCTGGCTGCCCGGCTTGGCCGGTTCTTCTCGCTGGACTTCAGCGAGCGCATGGCCGAGATCAGTGCCATGTCCAATGCCCAGGACCCGGGTGGCGTCAAACGGATGCCCTATTTCTGCTCCGGCTGCCCCCACAACACGTCCACCAAGGTCCCGGAAGGCAGCAAGGCTCTGGCTGGCATTGGCTGCCACTTCATGGCCTCCTGGATGGGCCGTAACACGGAATCCCTGATCCAGATGGGTGGCGAAGGGGTCAACTGGATCGGCAAGAGCCGTTATATCGGCAACCCCCACGTGTTTCAGAACCTGGGTGAAGGCACCTATTTCCACTCCGGCTCCATGGCCATCCGCCAGGCTGTGGCGGCAGGCATCAACATCACCTACAAGATACTGTTCAACGATGCCGTGGCCATGACTGGCGGCCAGCCGGTGGATGGCCAGATCACCGTGCCCATGATTGCCCAGCAGATGGCAGCCGAGGGTGTTCGCCGGGTCGTGGTGCTCAGTGATGAACCCGAAAAGTACGATGGCCATAAAGACCAGTTCCCGAAGGACGTTACCTTCCATGACCGCTCCGAACTGGATACGGTTCAGCGCGAATTGCGGGACATTCCGGGCTGCACCGTGCTGATCTACGACCAGACCTGTGCCGCTGAAAAGCGCCGGCGTCGCAAGCGCAATCAGTTCCCGGATCCGGCAAAACGGGCATTTATCAACCATCACGTCTGCGAGGGTTGTGGCGATTGCTCGGTGCAGTCCAACTGCCTCTCCGTTGTGCCCCGCAAAACCGAGCTGGGCCGTAAGCGCAAGATCGACCAGTCGTCCTGCAACAAGGACTTTTCCTGCGTCAACGGCTTCTGCCCCAGCTTTGTCACCATTGAAGGCGGGCAGTTGCGCAAATCCCGGGGTATGGACACCGGCTCGGTACTGACCGGCAAACTGGCCAACATTCCAGCTCCGGAACTGCCGGAGATGACCGGCTCCTATGACCTGCTCGTTGGCGGCGTCGGTGGCACAGGCGTGGTCACCGTGGGACAGTTGATCACCATGGCCGCGCACCTGGAATCCCGGGGTGCTTCGGTACTGGATTTCATGGGCTTCGCCCAGAAGGGTGGTACCGTTCTGAGCTATGTGCGCATGGCGCCGTCTCCGGATAAGCTGCACCAGGTTCGAATCAGCAATGGCCAGGCCGATGCGGTTATCGCCTGTGATCTGGTGGTGGCTTCCTCCCAGAAAGCCCTGAGTGTACTGAGGCCGAATCACACCCGGATTGTTGCCAACGAAGCGGAACTGCCTACCGCCGACTATGTGCTCTTCCGCGATGCCGACATGAAGGCCGACAAGCGCCTGGGCCTGCTCCGGGATGCGGTAGTGCAGGACCATTTCAGTCAACTCGACGCCAATGGGATCGCCGAGAAGCTGATGGGCGATACCGTGTTCTCAAACGTGATGATGCTGGGTTTTGCCTGGCAGAAAGGACTGTTGCCCCTGTCTGAAGCAGCCTTGATGAAGGCCATCGAACTCAACGGCGTGGCGATTGATCGCAACAAGGAAGCCTTCGGCTGGGGCCGCGTGGCCGCTGTTGATCTGAGCGCGGTAACGGACCTGCTGGACACCGGAAGCGCAAAGGTTGTGAACGCCCAGTCCGAGCCGACCCTTGATGAGCTGATCGAGACCCGTCACGGCCATCTGGTCAACTACCAGAACCGGCGCTGGGCCGATCAGTACCGGGCCAGTGTTGCCGAAGTCCGGAAGGCCGAGGAAGCCCTGGGACAGACAAACCTGCTCCTGACCCGGGCCGTGGCGCAGCAGCTGTATCGCGTCATGGCCTACAAGGACGAGTACGAAGTGGCCCGGCTGTTCGCGGAAACCGACTTCATGAAGGAAGTGAAGGAAACCTTTGAAGGTGACTTCAAGGTCCACTTTCACCTGGCCCCGCCATTGCTCAGCAAGGAAACCGATGCCCAGGGACGCCCGAAGAAGCGCCGATTTGGTCCCTGGATGTTCCGGGCCTTCAGGTTACTGGCAAAATTCCGCAGCCTGCGCGGAACCGCGGTGGATCCGTTCAGTTACTCAGCAGACCGGAAGCTGGATCGCGCCATGTTGAAGGACTATCAAAACCTGGTGGCTCGCATTGGCCGGGAACTGGACGCCAGCAACTACGAAACCTTCCTGCAACTGGCAGAATTGCCAGCCGAGGTCCGGGGCTACGGGCCGGTACGCGAACAGGCGGCAGAAGGCATCCGGGAAAAACAGACCCAACTGATCAAGGCGCTGGACACTGGCCGCCCTACCCTCATCCGCACCCAACTGGCCGATAAGGAGGCGAACCATGTTTGAAGCCCTCAAGCCCCTGCCACAGGACCCGATCCTGCAACTGATGCAGACATTCCGGGAAGATACCCGGCCGGATAAGGTGGATCTGGGCATCGGTGTATACAAGGATGACGCCGGCAATACACCGATCATGGCCGCTGTGCATGAAGCCGAACGGCGTCTGCTTGAGGGCGAAACCACCAAGAGCTATGTGGGGCCCGCAGGCGCTGCCGGATTCAACAATGCAATGGCGGAGCTGATCCTGGGAAGCAACAGCCGTCTCATCCGGGACGGCCGGACATCCGTTGTCCAGACGCCGGGCGGCTGCGGCGCGCTTCGCATGGCAGCTGAATTCCTGCGCCTGTGCAAACCGGACACCACGGTGTGGGTGAGCACTCCGACCTGGGCCAATCATCTCCCCCTGCTTGGAGGAGCAGGCCTTGCCATCCGGGAATATCCGTACCTCAATCCAGAAACGCTGGAGGTAGACTTCGCCGCCATGCTGGGCATCCTCGAAGGGGCTAAAGCAGGTGATGTGGTATTACTCCATGGCTGCTGTCATAACCCGTCAGGCGCCGACCTGAGCCAGTCGCAATGGCAGGAAATCACCAGCCTGATTCAGCGCAAGGGCCTACTGCCGTTCGTGGATATGGCCTACCAGGGTCTTGGTGAGGGTCTGGAAGCCGATGCAGCAGGCTTGAGACACCTGGCCGGTTCGGTGCCGGAAATGCTGATTGCGGCGTCCTGCTCCAAGAACTTTGGCCTGTACCGTGAGCGCACCGGGGCCCTGGCCCTGATCTCCGCCACGGCAACCGTCAGCTCGGCGGCCACCAGCCAGCTGCTGAGCGTCATCCGCTCCCACTACTCCATGCCTCCGGCCCATGGCGCCGCCATCGTGGAGACCATTCTGGGGGATGACGGGTTGCGGGCCCAATGGCAGGAGGAGCTGAGCGGAATGTGCGAGCGCATCCTGCACCTGCGCCATGGCTTTGCCGCCGCACTGGCGCCAGTTGGTGATTTCAGTTTTATCGCCCGTCAGCGGGGCATGTTCTCGTTCCTCGGCATCAGCCCGGAGCAGGTTAACCAGTTACGGACCGAGCATGGCATCTACATGCTGGAGAGCAGCCGGGTGAATGTTGCAGGGCTCAACGACCAGGTCATGCCACGGGTAGCAGACGCAATACGCGACGTCCTCAAGTAGGCAGACAGCTCAGACAATAAATCAGACCAGAAACGTCAATCCGACAAAAACAACTAGCCGGAGACCCCAATGAGTCAGAATACCCAACCACACCAGCAGGCCAACAACCTCTGGTCTTCACGGATGGCTTTCATCCTCGCCGCTGCCGGCTCGGCAGTCGGCCTCGGAAACATCTGGAAGTTTCCCTACATTACCGGTGAGAACGGCGGGGGCGCTTTCGTCCTTGTCTACCTTGCCTGTATTTTTCTTATTGGCGTGCCGGTATTGATCGCTGAAACCATGATTGGCCGCCGCGGCGGCCAGAGCCCGGTAGCCACCATGCGAACCCTGACCCAAACCGAGGGCACCGCGAGGGGCTGGAGAATCATCGGCTGGAACGGCGTTATCGCTTCTTTTCTGGTGCTGTCTTTCTATGCCGTGATCGGCGGCTGGGCCCTGGTTTACATTGGCAAGGCGGCTTCTGGCCTGTTTACTGGGGCCGATGCCGAAACCATTGGCGGTCAGTTCGGCGGATTTCTTGCAAACCCCTGGGAACTGTTGCTGTGGCACTCGGTGTTCATGGCCATTGTTGTGTTTATCGTTGGCCGCGGCATTCGCTCAGGGCTTGAGAAAGCCGTGAACATGCTGATGCCACTGTTGTTCGTGCTGCTGATTGCCATGGTGATCTACGCCATGAACAATGGCAGCTTTGGCCGTGCCGTGAGCTTCATGTTCTCCCCGGATTTCAGCAAGCTGACCACGGCCGGCGTGCTGACCGCCCTGGGGCATGCCGCCTTCACCCTGAGCATTGGTATTGGTGTGCTCATGGCTTATGGCTCCTACCTGCCGAAGGACGTCAATATTGCCAGAACCGCAATGACCATCGCCGTTCTGGACACCAGTGTTGCGCTGCTGGCCGGACTCGCCATTTTTCCTCTGGTTTTTGCCAACGGCCTTGAGCCGGGCGCCGGCCCTGGCCTGATCTTTGTGACCCTGCCGCTGGCTTTTGGCCAGATGAGTGGTGGCGCCCTGTTCGGTACCATTTTCTTCGCCCTGCTACTGGTGGCTGCCATTACCTCCGCCATTTCCATGCTGGAGCCGGTGGTGGAATGGCTGGAAGAACATAAAGGTGTCAGCCGGGCCAAAAGCGCGTTTGGTGGCGGACTGGCGATCTGGTTCATCGGCATCGGCACAGTACTATCGTTCAACGTCTGGGAAGACCTGCATCCACTGGGCTTCATCGCCTTCTTTGAAGGCAAGACCGTATTCGACCTCCTCGACTTCCTGGTGTCCAACCTGATGATGCCCCTGGGCGGTCTTGCCATTGCCCTGTTCGCGGGCTGGGCCATGAAGCGGGAAGGTCTGCCGGCGGATATAGGCCTGCAAGGTGGTGCTTTCAGGGCCTTTATGTTTGTGCTCCGCTATCTGACACCCGCGGGTATCGGGGTAGTGTTCCTTTACAACCTGATTTGACCGCACTTTCAACAGTACCGAGTTGTTCGACTGCAAAAGGCCCGGCGTAATCCACCGGGCCTTTTGACAATCAACAGATAGTGCTGCCAATGTGGGGCCAGGGAATTTCCGGCTTCAATGCCTTAACGGAAGTAAGGAGTACGCCATGTACAAAAAAATCCTCGTTCCGGTAGACCTCGCCCATACCGACAAAATGGTAAAGGCACTCGACACCGCCATCGATATTGCCAAACACTACAAAGCCACTCTCTGTTACGTGACGGTGACCAACAGCACGCCCTCGGCCGCCGCCCATAGCCCGGAGGAATTGGCAGAGAAACTCAGCGTGTTCGCAGAGGAGCAGGGGCAATCACACGGCATTGATACCGACAGCATCGTCATGGAATCCGCCGATACCGCTGTTGAGCTGGATGACAAGTTGCTAGAAGCCATTAAAACCACCGGTGCCGACCTGGTCGTAATGGCCTCACATGCACCCGGCATCGGAGACAGGCTCCACATTCTCCATTCCAATGGGGCCAACATCGTCAGGCACAGTGATATTTCGGTTTTCGTGGTGCGCTGAGGCCGCCCTTATTGAGGGACAGTACCCTTGACCCTGATTCTGTCATTTCTCACAGGGAACACTCCATCGATGGTCAGCGCCAAAGGCTTTCCCCCAAAAGGCGCTTCTTCAGGCAGTCCCCGCTGGGCATGGATGTGAAGGTGGGGTTCTGAGCTGTTACCAGAGTTCCCCATCTCGCCCAGAGGGTTTCCGGTTTCAACCCTGTCACCGGGTTGTACCGGGATGCTGCCCTGTCGCAGGTGAGCCACGATCACGAAGAAACGACCGCAGTCGATAGCCACGTAGTTTCCCGCCATGTTGTCCCGGTTCATGTCAGGAACCTTCATGTCTTCAATGCCATCGACCACTTTCGCAATTGCGCCGTCGCAAGGCGACAATACGGGTGTACCAAACGTTAGATAGCGGGCCGGGTCGGAAGGCAGCCACCCGTCCTTGTGCAGACCCAGTGATGAGATGCGGAAGATATCCATGGCCCGACTCTGGCCCCGCCATGGTATGAAACGCTCGATCGATCGGTTCAGGGTATGCAGGTGAATGTTCACCATGTTGGTGGAACCACCATGGGCAACGAGGTAGGTGCCCGGCCCGAACGGCGGTGCGATGTCGGCTGTCTCAACCGCCGGCACAGTCTTCCCCTGATACGCCATATACGCCATATACCCGCCAACGCAGCCAAAGCCGAGCGCCACCAGGACCAGCGTTGTCGGGCCCGCGCTCGCACGCCAGAAGCCTTCGCCGGAAAAACGGCTCCGGAACAGATGCCAGGCCACGATCACCGCAAAAACTCCGTAATACAGGTACGGCACCCAGTATGGCGGCATCGTCCACAAGGCCGCCAGCCCGATCCCGGACAACACAGCGCCGACGGACAGAGCTTGCAGCCCAAGCGAAAACAGACCTGCGGCGGGAAACAGCGCCAGCCAGATCAGCAGGAGGACCGGCAGAGCGATTTGGGTAAAGATAACCATCCAGGGCATTAATCAGGGCTCCTTGCGGACATCGGATCCTGGGAATTCAACGCTGCTGACCTTAGCAACAAAAAATGGGAAATACGCCTCCGTGCCAAAGAAATTTCCCGCTTCCACGCGGGTTGGCAGCCTGAAACCACCAAACTCACGGAACTCCGAGAGGTATCCTCCGAACGGCTGCCAGCGGTGAACCTTTTCCGGGTTGGCATTGCTCCAGCGATCGAAACTCACCTGCACTGGCCGGCCGTCGTCGGCTACAACGACATCAACTGCCTGTTCCATGCCATTGTGGCGAACGATGACTCTGGCCGTATTCACATCAACCAACTTCCATACGATACCCGGGCGAGGCAACAAGGCGGCAGGCGTCCAGAACACGGCTTCTGCCACATAGCGGCCAAAGGCAGAGCGGGTATGGTCCAGGTTCCCGCCCATCCGCGCCACCGGCACAATTCCCATCAGCCAGAACCGGGTCCACTGCTCCGTATCCGATCCTGATAACCGCAACTGTCCCCGCCGGGCGCTCATCTTCCAGATAAACCCTTTCGGCATGGCGAGCGTCTGACTCGCCAACATCTCCACATAGTCCGGAGCCTCCCGGTTACCCATGCCGAATTTTCCCGCCATGGCGATCTGCGCCACGGTATAAAGCGGCGTGCCCTTATGAATGGTGAAAAGGAAATACCGCCGCGCTGGCTCCGGCAGGTTTTGAACAATGGCAGGATCAAACCGTTCCGGTGTGGCCGGCTGAATGGCCACCAACCGCGCCACTGCAGAACGGTCAGCGTTGTGGTCAGCCTGGCGCCAGAGCCACAACCCCGCAACAACGGCGGCTACCAAAATCAACAGGATTAACAGAAAGATTTTCATGTAAGCTATGCTCCGTAGTGGCTATTTTCCCTGCCCTGCTCATACCCGGCCTTGCCCCAGATCAACGAACACGGTCGGCACGCTCACTGTTAGTCTGAAAGGTTTTATGAAAGTACCGAAAAGATTACAACCCCTTGTTGACGATGGCATGGTGGACGAAGTGCTTTACCAGCTCATGAGCGGCAAGGAAGCTCAGGTGTACGTGGTGCGTTGCGGCGACCAGATACGCTGCGCCAAGGTATTCAAGGAAGCCTCAAAACGAAGCTTCAAGCAGGCAGTGGAATACCAGGAAGGCCGAAAGGTTCGGAACAGCCGGCGGGCCCGGGCCATGAGCAAGAAAACGAAATATGGCCAGAAAGAGCAGGAAGATGCCTGGCTGAATGCCGAGGTCGACGCCCTCTACCGACTGGCTGCGGCCGGCGTCCGGGTTCCTGAGCCTCTGGGGTTTGTAGATGGTGTGCTGCTGATGGAACTGGTGGCAGATGAGGACGGCAAGGCCGCACCGCGGCTGGGCGACGTTACCCTGTCAGCCGAGCAGGCCCGGGACTTTCACGGACAGGTCATCCGGGAAGTGGTCCGCATGCTGAGCGCCGGGCTTATCCATGGTGATTTGTCTGAGTTCAACGTTCTGGTTGATCCCGACGGACCGGTCATCATTGATTTGCCCCAGGCAGTCAATGCCTCCGGCAACAACAATGCGGAACGGATGCTGGAGCGCGACGTCGACAATATGCGCCGGTATTTCGGGCGTTTCGCGCCGGAGCTCCTGACCACCGATTACGGCAAGGAGATCTGGGCTCTCTATGAATCTGGCGATCTGCACCCGGACAGCAAGCTCACCGGATGCTTCCAGCACGACGATACGGCCGCCGACGTCGACGAACTGATGGAAATTATCGACGCCGCCAAGGAAGAGGAATGGGAACGCCAGGAACGCATGAAAGATGATGAGGAAGACTGAGAGAGCGGGGCTATCCGCGGGACATGGCCTCTTTCTCACTGAGCATCGCCGACATGACTTCCTGCTCCTCAGGTCCTGGTAACACCCCCGTCAACCAGGCATCGATCACCGTTTCGCCATGCTGGTTCGACAGCACCGCCTCGGCCCGGGCACGATTCCGCTCATCCACTTCAGTAAGGGTGAATACGCAGGTGATGGTGTCACCGAAATAGACGGGCCGGCGGAAACGGAAATTCATGCCGGACGCCAGCCACCCGATCTGCCCACCTACTTCCGTAATCATGCCACCCACTAGCAGGCCATGGCAGATCTTGCCTTCAAGGTTTTTCGCGCGGGCAAAGTCATCGCTGTAATGGACCGGATTCTGATCGCGACTGATTTCACCAAAGGACAGGGTTTCCTCTTCGGTAAAGGTTCGTGTCAGGGTGAACGAATCCCCCGCTTTCAGGCCTGCGATGGTTTTCTTTCGGATCTCAGACATGCAATCAATTCTCGAACGGCCAAAAGCCTAAAGGTAACGACCACCAGCCCCGATAGCCACCACAATCAGCCCGAGAATCAGATTGATACCCACCAGCCTTCGAATGCGGCCTACCTGAAGGCCACCCTCTTGTGGATTCTTATCTACAACCGCCTGCTTGAGCCGGCGGAAAGGCGCAAAGTAAACGTGAAAGTACAGCAGCATCATAACCAGGCCGAGCATTTGCATGGCATGAATGTGCCAGCCTGCACCAGCCATGCCACCAAAGACACTGAAGATCATCCAGTAGCCGGTGACCAGGAGCATCAGGACAGCCAGCCACACCCACTGGAAAAAACGAGAGAGTGTCTTACACCAGAGAACGCCTCGCTGTGAGGCTTCAACAACTTCAACCACAGCCGGGCGCATCGCCATATAGGCAAAGAACATGCCCCCAACCCAGATAACCGCCGACAGAACGTGTAACGCAATTGCTAAACCCATCAGAACACTCCCTCCAGAATCAGATAACTGCTAACTTAACATGGCAACAGCTCGTCTGAGAGGAGCCATAGGATGTTCGAGAGTGAAATCCCCATACTGGACATGTTTATCCGGCTTTTAGCCGCCGCCGGATTGGGTCTGGCATTGGGGCTTGAAAGGGAACTCCGGGGCAAGGCCGCAGGCTTGCGCTCCCACATGCTGGTTTCACTGGGGGCTTCGGCCTTCATCATGATGGGCCTGGATATTATGTTCTCCACCGCCGCTGGCGACCCCTCTGCCCGAATCGACCCCACCCGCATTGTCCAGGGCGTGATTGGTGGTATCGGGTTTCTCGGTGCCGGGAGCATCATACAGAGCCGCGGCACTGTCCAGGGAATCACCACGGGAGCATCAATCTGGACATCAGGTGCCATTGGTGTGGCCTGCGGCATAGGCAACTTCGCACTGGCTGGCATGGTGACCATTCTGGCATTGATTATTATGGTGGTACTCGGCCTCTTTGAACGTGAAGTGATGAAAGGGAACTGATGCAACAAAACACGCTGGTCCTGGATCGCTCTGGACTTTGTTACTGCCCCGGTCTTCAAACGGTTTCCAGCTCCACCCGATTCCGGCCACTGGTTTTGCCCCGGTAAAGCGCGGCATCGGCCCGGCTGACAGCAGTACTCAGGTCTTCGTCGGGACGAAGCTCACTCACCCCTATGCTGACCGTAATGTCTACTTCGCCTCCGATGATGGCTTTCCAGTCCTTCGCCAAAAAGGCATTTCTCACCCGCTCGGCGCTCGCCTGAGCCTTCCCGGAATCGGTATCCGGAAGAATGGCCAGGAATTCCTCTCCCCCCCATCGTCCGACCAGATCCTGTGCCCGCAGTTCCTTACGGATCACATCCGCTACGCAGCTGAGCACCCTGTCACCGGTTTCATGGCCGTAGGCATCATTGATGGATTTGAAGTGATCCACATCGAGGAGAAGAAACCCCACCGGGTGACCACTGCGCTGGAACCGGGCAAGTTCTTTTTCAGCCAGGTAGGTCATGTGGCGGCGATTGGAAAGTCCGGTCAGTGAATCCGTCGTTGCCATCTCACGTAATTTGCGCTGAGCGGACACCACCATCCTCAGGTAATACGAAGAAAGGTAGCTGAACATGGCAAAGACCACGCTCAGGTTGAACAGATGGACGATATGCAGGGCGGTTTGGGGGATAGGCTGTAAGGGCTCGATAAACCACATCAGTACATCCAGGGCTATGTAGTAGCCCCATAGCCCCAACAGGGCATAGACGGCCCAACGTCGTGATGCTGAAACGCAGATCGCCGGTATGAACATCAGCAGGTAATAATGAAAGCCGCTACCCCAACCGATCAGAATGATGCCAAGTGCCGCGTGGATCAGCACTTCGGCCCAGATCAATACGACTGCGATTTTATTCTTGTGGTATTTGAGCGCGTAATAGGCGCCCGTATACATGGCGACACTGACCACGTTCACCCACGCCAGAATCGGGGAACCCAGCGCAAGAAAAAGGAAGAAGAAGATAACGTCGACCGTGCCTGCAATCTGGGCACATCGCATGGCCAGGCGCCAGAACTGCGGCCGGCGCTCTCGTGCCGGCTCATAGGTCGCTGTGGTATTGAAGCTTTCCATAGACTGCATAATTCCTTGGATGTGACACAAGATTACCCTGAAATCCGGAACCTTGCGCCATGGAAATGCAAACAACTGAAAATTATTTCCCCGTTTTCCGGGCCCGGAAAAACACCATCAGCAAGGAACCAATCTGCTGTCAGGTGCCGTTTTTCGTTAAGATACTCGTTAACTCACCGGACGGTCGCTTGGAGAAACATGTCAGCAGCACTCGTATTTGCAGTCTTCGCAGTGACCCTCATAGCAGCAGCGGTTTTCTTCCTGTTCTACTACCGGACATGGCGAAGGGAGCGTGAGTTGAGGGGACCGTTTCCAAAATCCTGGCGCCGCCATATGGAAACGCAGGTGCCGCTTTACCGGATACTTCCCAAACACCTCAAGCAAGCGCTTGAACAGAGGGTACAGCTTTTTCTTGCCGAGAAGGAATTTTACGGCTGTGATGGCTTCGAAGTGAATGAACGCGTGAAACTGACCATCGCCGGCCATGCCTGCATGCTGATACTCGCCCGCCCCTACTCGGATTTCGATGACGTTCGCAGCATTCTGGTTTACCCCGATGCCTACCACGTGCGAGGCGTCCATAGCGATGGCATGGTGGTCAGAGAGAGTCATGAAATCCGGGCGGGCGAGGCATCGAGCCGGGGCCAGGTCGTCCTGGCCTGGAAGGAGTGCGAACATGCTGCCGGCAACCTGCACAGCAGTCACAACGTCATCCTCCACGAATTTGCCCACCAGCTGGATTATCTGGACGGCACCGCCGATGGTGCGCCACCCCTGAGCGGTGAGCAAGCCGAACACTGGCAGCATACAATGACAAAAGCCTACGAGGATTTGAGGCACTCACTGAGTCATCACCACAAACCCTGGCTCGATCCTTATGGCGCAACCGAGCCAGCTGAGTTTTTTGCAGTGCTGACGGAAGCCTTTTTCCAGCAACCTGGCCACTTGAAGGACAAGCAATCTGAAGTGTACAAGGCTCTTCAGGGGTACTACCGGCTGGATCCGATGAATCTATCAGATGAGTCTGCCAAGCCTTAAGCTCACCCGCCGTCGGCGTTATTCACCGACAGAACAGGCCAGAATCCGGGACAGGTGACTATAGGGCAGCCCGGTTTCACCATGCCAGGTGTTGAAGGCCTGTTGCGCCTGTACAAGCGCCTTCTTGCTTCCCGGGCTCGCATCCAGCAACGCTTCCCGACGCAAACCTGCAACCACATCGCTGGAGAGAATGAAGCCGTCCCAACCAACACGGCGCAGAAAATACTGGGCGGTATTGCCGCCAAGGCGGGCACCATTGCGTTTCAGCCAGAGGAGAAGGCCAACCTGATCTTCCGATGGCCACTGCGCCAGAAAGCGCCCGAAACTGCCATGCTCCCGGGCCGCATCCACGATCATCCGGGCGTTCTCCGGCACGGTACGGATCTTCTGCATGTTACGGACGATGCGCTCATCCTGGCAGAGATCCTCAAGTACTTCCGGCGGCACCTGCTGCCAGTACAGTGGCACAAAGCCTTCAAAAGCCGCCTCGAAGCCCGACCATTTGTTCTCGATCACCCGCCAGACGAATCCGGCCTTGAAGATACAACGGGTTACCTCGGACAAATATCGGTCGTCACCTCTGGCTTCCAGTTCGCCATGCTCGGCCACAGGAGGCAGAAGGGCGTGTAATGCATCTGCACCGCCCTTGTGGGCGATCGCCTGATCATGGATTCGGGAGAAAGACATTTCGTGTCCCGTCCGGATATCTGGTTGTCGATAGGGTATTGGGTGGTTCACTATAAAGGAAACCGGACCAATCAGGGAGCCACGCACATGCCAACGATAGGATGGGTCATTCTGTTTCTCGCACTGGCGCTGATAGTGGGCAGCATGATGATACTGCGTAACAGCGCCCACAGCATGAAAATCTCCGACGAGAAAATGAAGAAAATCCAGGCCCGCAAGGCGGAAGTCGAGGCCGAGGAGAGCGCCGAAGACAGGGAGTCGTAACGACCTGCTCATGCCTCTCCCGTGAATGCTTCGTGAAGACTTAAGCCCGGTTGACGTGTGTCACCCGGAATCACTGCCCTTCCAGCACAGTATACGGATAGTCACTCTTCAGGAAAGGAGATCCCAGCATGACCAGATCCACTACCCCCAGAAATCTCGGCTCAAAACTCGCACGTTATATTGAAGCGCTTGAAAAGCAGGGTGTCGATGTAACCCCGGACGCCTCATCAAGCCACCTGCACAACGGAATCGACACGCCCCTGCCACCGGCAGACCTGCACGGAAGCTACACCAACAATCGGCCACTTCCGACAGAGGGCATTACCGAGCGTCAGGCGTGGATTGTCGGAAGCGGTATTGCGGGCCTGTCTGCTGCCTTTTTTCTCATTCGCGACGGCCACATGCCCGCGAGCAACATTACTTTCCTTGAGGAGCAGGACATAGAGGGTGGTTCGCTGGATGGCGCTGGTAATGCCGAGGACGGCTATATCGTCCGGGGAGGTCGTGAAATGGAGATGACCTACCAGAACTTCTGGGATGTTTTCTCGGAAATACCCGCACTCGAATTGCCGGCTCCATTTACCGTACTGGATGAATACCGCATCGTGAATGATGCCGACAAGAACTGGTCAAAAGCCCGGCTCCTGGAAAACCAGGGACAGATCAAAGACTTCTCCACCATGGATCTTACCAGGCGCCAGCAGCTTGAGGTCATCAGGCTGCTATTGGCCCGGAAGGAAGATCTGGACGATATCACGGTTGAGCAATGGTTCAGTGAAGGGTTCCTGAACACCAATTTCTACACGCTCTGGCGAACCATGTTTGCGTTTCAGAACTGGCACTCGGTGCTCGAGATGAAGCTCTACATGCATCGTTTCCTGCATCTGATGGAC
This sequence comes from Marinobacter guineae, assembly GCF_002744735.1. Lineage (GTDB taxonomy): Bacteria > Pseudomonadota > Gammaproteobacteria > Pseudomonadales > Oleiphilaceae > Marinobacter > Marinobacter guineae. The sequence goes on from NZ_KZ319341.1 coordinate 407,898, forward strand.
GGACTGAACGACATGACGTCACTGGTTTTCCCGAAATATAACCAGTACGACAGTTTTGTCAGGCCTCTCATGATCTGGCTGAAAGACCAGGGCGTTAATATCCAGTACGACATGACCGTTACAGACCTGGATATGGATATGGATACCGGGGATGGCAGCAGGGCCGTCAAATCCATCCAGTGCCATGGCGGAGATGGCGACAAGACATTCAACGTCGGCGCACGTGATCTGGTGTTCGTCACGACCGGCTCAATGACCGAGGATACAGCCTACGGCGATGACGATAACGCCCCGAGATTGAAAGATAGTAACGAGGCCGGCCAAGGGTCTGGCTGGCAACTCTGGAGGAATCTCGCCGAGAAATCCGAAGTCTTCGGGCGGCCGGAAAAATTCTGCGGAGACATACCCGGCTCAACCTGGGAGTCAGTGACTCTTACCTGCAAACCCTCCCCGTTGATGGACAAGCTCAAAGAGCTGTCGGTAAACGACCCTTACTCCGGGTTCACGGCTACTGGCGGAATTATCACCTTTACAGACTCCTCCTGGCTGATGAGCTTCACCTGCAATCGCCAGCCACACTTCCCCGACCAGCCCGACGACGTGATTGTGCTGTGGACCTACGCTTTGTTGATGGATAAGCCAGGCGATTACGTCAATAAGCCAATGCCCGAATGTAGTGGCAGGGAGGTTTTGATCGAGATGTGCTACCACCTCGGGTTGACCGACCATCTCGATGAAATACTGGCTGCCACGAAAACCCGGATCGCACTGATGCCCTATATCACTTCGCAATTCATGCCAAGGGCCAGAGGCGATCGCCCTCAGGTGGTCCCCGAGGGCTGCACCAACCTCGCCTTCATGGGGCAGTTCGTTGAAACCCATAACGACGTTGTGTTCACACTGGAAAGCTCGGTTCGTACTGCCCGCATCGGGGTTTACAGCCTTCTTGGCATCAACAAGCAGGTGCCCGATATTTATCCGGGGCAATACGATATACGGCGTTTGCTGAGGGCAACCCGTACCCTTAACAGCAACGAAGCGTTTCTGGGCGAGGGCATTCTGCGCCGCCTCCTGGGCGGCACTTACTTTGAAAATATTCTGCCACTTGGTCCGGATGAAGACCCGGCGGATCTGCATAAATCCGGGCTGTTCGACAACCAGTTACAGGCTATCCGCCGACTGGTGGAAGAAAACCACACCCTCGACGAAGCCAAAGGGTGGGTTCAGGGCATCCTGGACAAGCTTCGCGGGCGAGGCTGATTCAGCGTTCAGTCGCCGCTGTGGTCCATACCCTGACCGGAGTGATCCATCTTCTGGTTGTTCATCATGGTTTGCCCATCCAGCGGCGCAACGTTCAGCTCAACTTCCATATCCGCCGCGCCCTCAAAACTGAGGGTTAGCGGAATGGTTTCATCCTCCCGAAGCGGGCTGTTCAGGTTTTCCAGCATCAGATGGTAGCTGTGGGGTTTCAGCTCCACGGTTGCGCCGGCTGGAATGGCCAACCCGCCTTTCACTGGCGCCATGCGCATAACGCCATCCTGCATGCTGCTCCTGTGGATGGAGACCCTTTCTGCCCGGGGGGTTCGGGCACCGGTAAGAACGATCTCGCTGCCGCCAGTGTTTGAAATGCTCATATAGCCCACACCCATGGGCGTACCCGGTGGTGTGGGGCGACTCCACGGGTGATCGATTTTTACATCGCCCTGACTGTAATCCTGGGCCAGGACAGGTGTGGTGATCAGTGCACTGCAGGCAATCAGCAGGCCGGTGGTCAATGCGGTGAGTCTGTTCATGGTGTCTCGCGTCGATCCGTTTTTTGGAAACGTCATTCAATCCTAGTGTTGCCTCTGGATCTCCTGATGACAAGCGAGCAAGGCTGGATGCGGCGAATAGTCGCAGCTGGCCATTGCAATAGCCAGCCAGCAGAAGCTTCGTACCTCCGGGCTAATGCAGCAGTGATCAACGGAACTAAATGCCCTGATTCATGACAACAGATTAATCTCGGCCTCATGACCCGGGAGCCCGGCGGACATAGAATGACCGCAGAAGCCAACCAGTGACCCGATTAGCAGGAGCTGAATATGAACGTGATGTCGGTGTTGAACCAGGTAATGAAACAGGCCCAGGGAGGCCAGTCCCGCAGTGGAGGAATGGACATCAACAGGATGATGGACAGCCTTGGCAGCCAACTCAAAGGCGGACAAGGCTCGGGTTCAGGCATCGACGTCAAAAGTCTTTTGGGCGGCGGCGCCCTCGGCATGATGCTCGGCTCAAAACGCGGCCGGAAGATGGGCGGCAAAGCCCTGAAGTACGGCGCCCTGGCTGGCGTGGGTGTACTGGCCTGGAAGGCGTACCAGAACTACCAGTCCAGCAACCAGGGCACATCGCAGCCTGCATTGGCCCAGCAAGGTCAGCCTCTGGAACAGCTGCAGGGCCAGGCGCAGGAACAACGAGGCCTGGAGATACTGCAAGCCATGATCATGGCAGCCCGCGCCGATGGCCACATCGACGCTAACGAACGTGCCCTGCTGACCCAGGAAATCGAGAAACTGGGTCCCGATGACGAATTACACGCCTGGATACAACAACAGTTTGACGCCCCACTGGACGCAAAAGCCCTCGCCCGGAACGCAGACTCACCCCAGGCAAGCCGGGAAATCTACATCGTCAGCGCGGTGATGATCGACGAGCAAAACCCCATGGAGCGGGCATGGCTGGACCAGCTGGCCTCGGCTCTGAACCTTGATACCGGAATGGCCCGAGAGCTGGAGCAACAAATCCAGGTTGCCACAAAGGCCTGATCAACCAACCTCTGAGGCAGGGCAATCAGTCATCCCAGTCATGGTACTGATTGCCCTGTCTCAGCAACCAGTAGGTAACCCCGAGCGCCAGCGTGGTTGCGGCAATCCCGATCAGATACATGGGTGTCAGTGTCTCGAAATCGAGCACAATCACTTTCCGGGCGATAGCCATAAGAGCCGTGGCCACAACCAGCTGCACCGGGAAGACATTGGTGCCGAGATAAAGCCGGATGTTGATGAAGATCTCCACCGCAATCAGAACCGCCATGAACGCACCAAAGGTGTAAAAAATATCGTTGATGTTCAGAAGCAGGAAGGGCGGCGTGATGAGCCTGTCGTAAATGATGTAAATGACATCGCCGACACCCCAGAGGATAACAGCGACCATCAACACGGCAAGCACCCGGATTGCGAAACGAATAACCCGGTGCAGGCCGCGAAAAAACGGATCGGGGAAATCGACCGGCAGTTCCTGATGGAGCTCATGCTTGCGCTCTGACGGCGATTGAACCGGCTTGTTTTCATCATCATGATCAACCATTCGATTTCTCCCTGCCGACCCCTAACACCTTTTAGAATCAGGCCTTCTTAACGAATTCCGATTTCAGCTTCATGGCACCAATGCCATCGACCTTGCAGTCGATATCGTGATCGCCCTCCACAAGACGGATATTCTTTACCTTGGTACCCACCTTCACCACAGAGCTGGAGCCCTTGACCTTCAGATCCTTGATCACAGTGACCGTGTCGCCATCCTGAAGTTCATTGCCGTTGGCATCCCGAATCAGCTTCCCGGCCGCATCAGCCGCAGCCTCCGCCTCAGACCATTCATGCCCGCACTCTGGACAAACAAGCTGGACACCGTCCTCGTATGTGTATTCGGAACTGCACTGCGGGCATGGAGGAAGTTGGGACATTATCATTTCCTGTTAATTGAATGAGTGCTGGATTATACCATCAACTCTCGGGTGAAACTCTCGCCAGCACCCTCGGATCATCAGACAAGGGCAGTCCGATAATTACCCCCTCATTGGACGAAGGATACACACCGGTCAGCGCCGTGGTATTCACCTGATGGGACACCAGAATCACCGGCGCCCCGACCCCCAGCCCGTTAACCAGAGAAATGGTTTGCCGAGTCTGCGCCGAACCATCCCCACGATTGCCAAAAAAAGAATTCAGCGACGGCCACTCAGTAACCTCCCCCATGTTCATGCCCCGCGCCGTATCCAGACACCGACACCACTGACTGCTGAACACCCGCGCCTCAGTAATCCCGTGGCTCTCCAGAAACGGCTTCCACGCCCGCGCCTGCTCCCGCCCCGTATCGTTCAGATTCCGCTGGGTCCTGCAGTCGTTGATATCAAAACTGGCCGGATCCCCGGTACCCGGCGCCAGGGCATGACGAAGCATCAAAACCGCCCGGCCCTCACGAAGGGCTTGCCAAGCTTCTGCGTTACTATCAGCGGCGAACGCCGAGAAAGAAAAGAAAACGGTTAACAATCCAGAGAATAGAATCCGACTAATCATGGCCAACACCTCCAAAAAAAGATTGCAGCGTCTCTCTGATACCGCGGGTAAACCTCTGATGTCCGGCAGAGGCATTGGGGCCGCCCTTCCAAAAATGTTGGAGGCCATGGACGGCCGGAAACAAGCGCACATGGAAGTGCTCGTAGCGGTTTTTGGAAGGGCGGCCCCAATGCCTCCTCCACCAAAAGCCAGATCCACATAACGAGATACGCGGACCTCCCCTACCAGGCTCACAACAACAAACGGTAAACTCACCAAAAACCAAGCCAAAAGAAGGAACCAACCATGCCAATCTGGGTCGACGCCGACGCCTGCCCCGTCCCCATCCGGGAGATCCTCTGCCGCGCCGCCACCCGTTGGCAGATCGAGACAACATTCATCGCCAACCACGTGATCACCCTGCCCCCGAGCCCCTACATCAAACGTCGCCAGGTCCCCCAGGGCTTTGACGTTGCTGACAACGAAATCATGGACCAGATGCAACAAGGGGACCTCGTCATTACCCAGGACATCCCCCTGGCCGCCGAAGCCATCGAAAAAGGCGCCGACGTCTTCAACCCCCGCGGCCAGGCCTTCACCAAAGAGAATATTCGACAGCGCCTCGCCATGCGCAACTTCATGGAAGAAATGCGAAACGCCGGCCAGGTGACCGGCGGCCCGGCCCCCTTCAGCCAGACCGACCGCAAGGAATTCGCCGACAAACTGGATCGTTGGCTACAGCGCAACGGACGCAAGTGATAATGATTCTATTTTAAAACCCTGGAGAATCCGCTACCCTTGCCGCCCTGATGCCTGCGTACTTCACGGGAGAGTAGCCAGATATGTCCTCACACAGCCACAACGCCACCAGCAGCTTCGCCGCCCTGGCCCGCCTGCTCAGATACGCCCGGGGTTACCGCAGGCAGATCATTGCGGCCTCCACCTGCTCTGTCATCAACAAACTGTTCGACATTGCCCCGGAAATACTGATCGGCGTCGCCATCGATGTGGTCGTCAACAAGGAAGAGAGCTTTGTTGCAGGCCTGGGGTTTGAAACAGCCCAGGAACAGATCACCATTCTGGCCATCCTCACGTTCTTTATCTGGGCCGGGGAATCGCTGTTCGAATACCTGTTCCAGATCCTCTGGCGCAACCTGGCCCAGCGGCTTCAGTCGGACTTGCGGCAGGATGCCTACGAGCACGCACAGCGCCTCGACATGAGCTTCTTCGAGGCCCGCAGCTCCGGTCAGTTAGTGGCCACTATGAACGACGACGTGAACCAGCTTGAACGTTTCCTCGATGGTGGCGCCAACGCCATGATTCAGGTGGTGGTGACGGTGGTGGCCGTGGGTGCGGTATTCTTCGTACTTTCGCCAATAATTGCCTTGCTGGCGTTCACGCCGATTCCCCTGATCATCTGGGGCGCCTTCTATTTCCAGCGCAAGGCTGGCCCGCTCTATGCCGATGTCCGGGAAAAAGTGGGCGACCTCTCGAGCCGGCTCGCCAACAACCTCGGCGGCATTGCTACCATCAAGAGCTTCACCGCGGAACAACGGGAAGCCAGGCGCCTCAAGGAAAGCAGTGAGGCGTATGTTGAGGCCAACCGCCGGGCCATCCGCATCAGCTCTGCATTCATTCCGGTCATCCGCATGGCGATCCTGGCCGGCTTCCTGGCCACCTTCACGGTGGGTGGCATGATGGCACTCGAGGGCTCCCTGAATGTGGGCGCCTACGGCGTGCTGGTATTCCTTACCCAGCGCCTGCTCTGGCCCCTGACCGGCCTTGCCGAAGTCATCGACCTGTTCGAACGTGCCATGGCCAGCACCCGGCGGATCCTGGACCTGCTGGCCGAGCCCGTGCACGTTCGGGACGAGGCCGGACAGGAACTTGAGGCGCCGGTGAAAGGCACCGTGGAGCTGGACAAAGTAAGCTTTCACTATCCCACCAGCGGCGCCGGCATCCGGGATATCAGCCTGACGGTGCCAGCTGGAAATACCCTGGCTCTGGTGGGTGCGACCGGTTCCGGAAAATCAACCCTGATCAAGCTGTTGCTACGGTTTTACGACCCCAGCCATGGCGAAATCCGGATCGACGGCCAGCCAATCCGGGATGTCAGCCTGAAATCCCTGCGTGGCGCCATCGGGCTGGTCAGCCAGGATGTCTACCTGTTCGAGGGCAGCATTCGCGAGAACCTGGCCTACGGCAAGCCGGATGCCTCCGATGCCGAGATCATGGAGGCCGCAAAAACCGCCGAAGCCTGGTCCTTTATCGAAGCCCTGCCAGAGGGGCTGGAAACACCGGTGGGCGAGCGCGGCGTCCGACTGTCCGGCGGCCAGCGCCAGCGCCTTTCATTGGCCAGAGCCCTGTTGAAAGACCCTCCCATCCTGGTGCTGGATGAGGCCACCAGTGCGGTGGACAATGAAACCGAAGCCGCCATTCAGCGCTCCCTGAGACGGATCGGCCATAACCGGACCGTGATCATGATTGCTCACCGCCTTTCCACCATCGTTGATGCCGACAACATTGCCGTGGTCGAAGGAGGCAAAGTGGTGGAGCGGGGCACCCATAAAGAACTGCTCCAGGAAGACGGCGCCTACGCTGTCCAGTGGCGGGTTCAGACCGGGCAGGTCTGAATCAGGCCGGTTCATTATTGCACTATATATTGATAGTGATTCGCATTTAGATTATTCTGCAGGCCCTCAGCCTTTTGGGAGCCTGCATGTCTGCTTTCTTCGACGTATCCAACCTGAGCGTGCACATCGGTGGCATGGCCATTCTTCGCAACATGAATCTTGGCTTTCGCGAGGGCGAGGTCACCGCCCTGCTTGGCCATAACGGGTCCGGGAAATCCACCCTTCTGAAAGTGCTGGCCCGCCAGCTCGCGCCTTCGTCCGGTAATGTTCATCTGCTGGGTAAATGCTTCAATCATACCGGCGCCCGGGAGTTTGCCCGCAACGTGGGCTACCTGCCCCAGCATCCACCCGGCACCGACGGCCTGACCGTTCGTGAACTGGTTGCACTCGGGCGATATCCCTGGCGAGGCCCCCTCGGACGTTACAACGAAGACGATCACCGGCGGATTGACCATGCCATTGAAGACACCGGACTTTGCCAGTTCCGCCACCGGTCGGTGGACACCCTCTCCGGCGGTGAACGCCAGCGCGCCTGGATAGCCATGTTGCTGGCCCAGCAGACCCGCTGCCTGCTGCTGGACGAACCCATCTCCGCACTGGATGTGAAACATCAGGTGGAAACTCTCCGGCTGGTGCATCACCTCGCCGAAGACCGGGCACTGACGGTGATCGTTGTGCTGCACGATGTCGATCTTGCCGCCCGTTTCTGCGACCGCCTGGTCGCGCTGAAAGAAGGGCAGCTGGTGGCTGACGGCAGCCCCCGGGAAATCATGGATACCGGCATTCTCGAATCCATCTATGGCGTACCGATGGGGGTGATGGAGCGTGCGCCAGGGCAGTGGGTTTCCTATGTGCACTAGGCTCATTTCCTGGCGCTGGTGTGCGTTGGCGGTACTCGGGCTATTGCCTGTTCTCGCCACTGCCGGAACCTGGCAACACGAACAAGGCACCCTCACACTCGAAGTGCCACCTCAGCGAATCATCGCTCTGAACTGGGCAGCCACAGAAGCGCTGTTGCTGCTCGGTGTCATCCCGGTTGGCATTGCCGACCGGGATGGCTACAAGGTGTGGGTGAAGGAGCCTGAGCTACCCGAAGGCGTTGCCAACATCGGCACACGGGTTGCGCCGAGCCTGGAGGCCATCGCCGAACTCAAGCCCGATCTGATTGTCACCAGCTCCGAGATGGCCCCGGCGGCTGATTTGCTGCAGCGTATTGCACCGACTTACGTGGCCAGCGTCTACAAGGAAGGCTCCCGGCCCTTCGAGAAAGCCCGTGACATGCTGATCACACTTGGCCAGATTCTGGATCGCAAGGCCCGGGCAGAGGCTATTCTGCGCGATATTGAACAGACCCTGGAAACCCAGAGGCATCGCCTGGAAGATGCCGGATTGACGGACCGGCCTGTAACACTGGTGAACTTTCTGGACGACCGGCACGTTCGTATTTACACACCCAACGGCCTGTTCCAGCATGCGCTGGATGCCCTGGGGCTTGAAAATGCCTGGCCACACCAGGGCAACTACTGGGGCTTTTCAGTGGTGGGACTGGAAGCCATCGCGCCCTACCAGGACAGCCGCATCGTGGTCATCTCCCCCACCCTGCCCGGTCTGGCCGACAGCCTGGCCAGCAGTCCGTTCTGGACCTACCTGCCACCGGTCCAACGCGAGCAGGTGTACCGCATTGCGCCGGTCTGGCCGTTCGGAGGTGTCTACCCGGTCAAGCGCCTGGCGACATTGCTGACCGACAGCCTGCTGGCAGGAGGGTCGGACAATGTACGCTGAATCTGCCGCTATACCGGCCCGGCAACCGGTTCTTCCGCCCGGGCTGCCCATCACCGCGACATTGCTCTGGATGGGCGCCTTGCTGGCCAGCGCTGCGCCCTGGTTTGGCGAACTGGACCCCGGCGCACTGCTCGCGGCTTTCTGGACCTTCGATGCCGGTGATTACTCCTCCGTCCTCGCCCATTACAGCTGGGCGCCCAGGGTTTCCATTGCCATCCTCATTGGCTGCGGGCTTGGTCTTGCCGGTGCAGTAACCCAGCAGATTCTGGGCAATCCTCTGGCGTCTCCGACGACGCTGGGAGTGGAGGCCGGCGGCCAGTTTGGCGTAACGGTTGGCACCATGTTTTTTCCCGGGCTACTGGCTTTCAGCCCCGATCTGGTTGCCGTTGCCGGAGGCTTAATGGCCATCGGGCTGGTGATCGCACTCACCTGGCGGCTCGGCTTTTCGCCGGTGACGGTCATTCTTGCCGGCCTGGTGGTCACCTTTTTCCTCGGCGCCGTGAACATGGCGTTTCTGCTGCTCAAGGGCGAATGGCTGGGAAACCTGTTTATCTGGGGAGCCGGGTCTCTGGTTCAGAATAACTGGCACCCCTTTATGGAGCTCTGGCCCCGGGTTCTGGCGCTTGCTGTGCTGATGCTGTTACTGATGCGCCCCCTGCGGGTGCTGCAGCTGGGGCAGACCTCGGCAAGCTCACTCGGTGCCAAAGTGGGGATGATTCGCCTGCTGACACTGCTGTTGGTGGTGCTGATGACCGCCACCGTGGTCAGCCGGGTTGGTGTGGTGGCCTTCGTGGGTCTGGCGGCACCGGTGCTGGCTCGCCTGCTCGGCGCCCGAACCCTTGGCGCGCGCCTGCTCTGGAGCAGCCTTCTCGGCGGGGGCCTGCTGCTACTGGCCGATACCCTGGCCCACTGGGCATCGACCTGGGGCGACGGCTCCCTGGTACCCACCGGCACCACCACCGCGCTGATCGGTGGCCCCATTATCCTGGTGGCGCTCCAGGGCTTCAAAAACACTCACCATATGCCCGGCCAGGATGCCAGTCCGGCCGGTTTCCTGCCGAAGCGACGTCCGGTGATGCTTGTAGGTAGCGTGGCGATCACACTCCTCCTGGTCACCACGGTCATTTCCATGAGCTGGTCCCCGGGCCTCGAGGGATGGAGCTGGACAGCGTTTTCACAATGGCATGAGGCCTGGGTATGGCGCGGCCCGAGATTGCTGGCGGCCATCCTCGCTGGCGTAGCTCTCGGCCTGGCCGGAACACTCATTCAGCGTATGACAGGCAATGCCATGGCCAGCCCGGAAATGCTTGGCATCAGTGGTGGAGCAGCCGTTGTGATGGTGTTGATTGTGCTGTCCGGCGCCGACATTGGCCGAGCCGGGCAACTGGGTGGCGCAACCCTGGGTGCGGCCGCAGCACTGGGCCTACTGATCCTGCTGGCGCGAAAACACCACTTTGCCGGCAATCAGCTTCTGCTTGGTGGCCTGGCATTGTATGTCTTTATGGACGCCGGCCTGCGGCTGGTGATGGCTTCGGGCGGCACCGTGGCCTCGCAACTACTCAACTGGATGTACGGCTCAACCTGGCTGGTGTCGGAGAATGAGGCCCTGGGACTTCTGGCGCTGATCCTGTTGATCTCCGCCACCCTGCTGCTGGTTGTCCGCCCGCTGACCATTCTTCCCCTCGGAGAAACCTCGGCCAGTGCCCTGGGGTTGCCGGTGACAAAGATGCGCCTTGTCCTGTTGCTGCTGGCAGCGCTGCTGACAGCCTCGGCAACCGTGGTGATCGGACCGTTGAGTTTTGTCGGGTTGATTGCGCCGCACCTGGCACGAGTGCTGGGCCAGCAGACTGTTGGCCGGCAGCTGATTGTGGCGGCTCTAGCCGGCGGCTTGCTGCTCGGCATTGCCGACTATCTGTCCCGGATTGTGGTCTATCCCAACCAGCTGCCGGCAGGACTGCTGGCGGCCCTTGTCGGTGGCGTGTATTTTCTCTGGGGGCTGAGTCGTCATGGCCGGGCCTGAAGCTGCCGGAATCCCGGGCGCCTGGTCAGAACGCTACGCCCGTCTGCTGCAGGCATCCGGGCTGGACACGGAATCCGTTTTTGGTCAGGCGCTTCAGCCGGCTCCCGGTGAGCGCCGGGCACTCTTTTCTCTGGCACAGTGCCTGGAGCAGCCGGCACTGCTGATCGATCAGGTGGCCAGGGATTACCCACACGCGTCCGATGCCAGGGCCATCAGGGCGCAGGTTTCCGTGCTTCAGCAGGATCTGGCGTTAAGCATTATTGGCCCTCTCACCTTGCGCCTCTTCCGGGATGGCCGGTCTCCCCTGCCTGATCCCGACCGCATTTTCCTCGCCCCCGTTGGGCAAGGGGCACAAACCATATCCCGATGGTTCCATGTGGCGTACGGCGGCCTGGTCGATGAACCCGCGTTTATCCGGTCACTGGGCCGCCTGGCCTCAGACTGGTATCCGGTTTTCCGGAAGGCACTCGGTGTCAGCCCCGGGGCATACTGGAGCAGCATCGGGCTGGGGCTTGGGGCGCCGTTTTCGGCCGTGTGGAACCTGGCAGAGCCTGAAGCGCTCTGTGACCTGGCTCAGCGCTGGCTTGAGGAGTTTGGCAATGACGCCAACCAGTTCATTGACTGGATTCCGGCGGTCTTCGGTGAACAAAGGACCGCAATTCCGCAGCGGAAGGGATGCTGCCTGAGGTATCTGCTACCTGAAGGCGGTTATTGTGGTACCTGTGGCGTTTATCGCAAGGAGCGTTTAGCGGCTCTCAGGCAACACTCAGGTACCAAACGCCGAACCCAGGGCCAGTCCGATGGCAATCAGACCAATAAACGCACCAGCGCCGGCTGCCAGCTTTAATCCTTCAATCATTTCCTGCTCGGGTGTCATTCCGTTTCCTCCCCATGAACACTGAATAAAGAGGGCGGGAATAGTTCCCGCCCTCACACTCCCGGTCAGTAAACCCAGGAAACTGTCAGGCTGGCGTTGGCCGGATCTCCATAGAAGCCCTGGGCCGAAGCGCCAAACTTCTTGAGGCTCTCGATGTATTTTTCGTCGGTCACATTGTTCACGTTCAGGGTGGCGTTCCAGTTGCGTGCGAAATCGTAGCTGGCCATCAGGTCGACCACCGCATAGCTTTCCTGTTTGGTAATAATCGTAGCCCCGGCATTGGGCCCGGTTGTGGCAACGCCCTGCTCCTGAGTAATTGACGACTGCCAGCGAATTTCACTGCCAACCTTGAGCCCCTCGACACCCGGCACTTCCCAGGTTCCTCTCAACTGGGCCAGATGCTCCGGTACAAAGGATTTCGCGGAGTCACCATCGGCACCTTCAATGTTCACGTAGGTGTAGCCCGCAAACAGCTGGATGCGGTCGGTTACCTCGCCAACAAACTCCAGTTCAATGCCCTCGCTCTGAAGCCCGTCTATGCCGCGGTAATACGCGTCCTGGGTGCCCGGGAAGGTTCCTGCCACCTCGGCCACGTTCTGCTGCTCGGTCTGAAACAGGGCCACGGTGGTATTCACCCGGTCGTCCAGGAATTCACTTTTCAGCCCCAGCTCGTAGTTAACCCCGTCGATCGGGTCCAGGCGGTCCCGGCTGATGTCCACTTCGGTTTGCGGGGTGAAGATCTCTGTGTAACTGGCGTATACCGAATGATCGCTGTCGAGATCGTAAATCAGCCCTGCATAGGGAGTTTCCACCGCGTGGTAACTGGTGTTTTTCGTTGCTCCGTAACTGGTCCCCTCGCTGTCGAGCCAGGTGAGCCGGACGCCGGTAATGGCTGTCAGGCTGTCGGTCAGAGTCCAGCGGGCAGCGGCGTAGGTTGCGGTTTCACGATCGGTCCAGTCCGATCCGGCAACGCCGTTGTCGAAGGTTGGCCGGGGGTAATTGCCATCCCATTCGCTCAAAGGTGGCAGCGGGTCGCCAATACCCTGGCCATAGCGGGACTCATCCACGGTCTCGGAGCGCGACCAGGTAGTACCCAATACCAGCTCGTGGGTTCGGTTGGCCAGATTGAAGGGACCGGTTGCGTAGACATCTGCCACCCACTGCTCGACATTCAGATCATACTGGCTCGGGTAGGCCAGCAGTCCGTCACCGGTTCGCGGATCCGGAGTGCCGTACTGATAGAACAACTCTGAATTGCTGTCTTTTTCCAACCGCAATACCGAGCCCTTGACCCGCCAGCCACCCGCCAGCTCCTGTTGCAGCTCGACAAAACTGTTGTGCTGGGTGTTGTCCCAATAGGACCAGTCCGAAGCGGTACTGGTGGACCGGGCAAAATCGGTTGCGCTGCCATCGGTGTAGAACAGCGGCAACGCACCCCACAGCGGGCTGTCGGTATCCGAGGTCTGGCTGGAGTGGCCCAGAGTCAGCAGGGTGGTTTCCGTCAGATCGGCCTCGAGCACCCCGTAGAACATCTGCTTTTCGTTGCTGTAGCGGTCCAGGTAGGAGTTCTTGTCCTCGTATCCGGCCACCACCCGACCGCGCACAGCGCCGGATTCGGAAACGGCGCCGGAGACGTCCCCGACAATGCGCTTCTTGTCCCAGGAGCCACCGGTAACCGTCACGGAGGCGTTGGTTTCCGCGGTCGGACGTTTGCGAATGAAGTTGACCGTTGCCGCCGGGCTCCCGGAACCGGCCATCAGGCCATTGGCGCCGCGCACCACCTCCACCCTGTCGAAGAACGCAGTGTCCAGCTCACCCTGAACGTTCTCATACACCGCTGGCAGGCCGACGCCGTCATACTGGAAGTTGTTGATGTCGAAGCCGCGGGAGGTGTAATAGGTGCGATCCGTCTCAACCGATTCCACCGTTACGCCGGTGGTGCCTTCCAGAACGTCGTTGATATCGTTCTGGGCGAAATCATCCATCTGCTCGCGGGTTACTACCGTGACCGCCTGTGGCGTTTCCCGGTGGCCAAGCTCCATCTTCATGGAGGTTGTGGTCGCACCACTGGTGTAACTGCCGGTGGACTCGGATGAGACCTGGCCGCGTTTAGCAGACACGTCCAGTACGTCGAGGATGGTGGGCCCGGCGTCCTGCGCCGACGCCATAGCAGGCAGGGTCGCGCACAGGATGGCAGTAAACAGCGCCTTGCGGCGGAACAGGGGTTCCGGAATTCGGGACATCTTCTTCTCCGTTCTTGGTTTGATACAGCGTTGTATGTTACCCACATATCTTAATGCGAATCATTATGATTTAAAACACCAAAACAGATGATCCGGAAAGTTTCTACCGCCCTATATATCCCCACTGCTATTCTCAATCAGCACCCCTTCATTGATTGGCGCCGGCGAAACGGAGGTTTCCATGCCCATCTGCAAGCACCTGATTCTCGCAAGCAGCCTGCTGCTGACGTCTGCCGGCAGCATGGCGAGCCAGACCTTTTCCTCTGACCAGGCGGATTTCCGGCTGGAAACCGTGGCACAGGACCTTGAGCACCCATGGAGTCTTGCCTTTCTGCCGGATGGATCCAGCCTGGTCACCGAGCGGGCCGGTCGGTTGAGAGTTATCCGAGGTGGCCAACTGGTCGACAAGCCGGTCGGCGGCCTCCCTGAGCTCGTTGTATCAGGCCAGGGTGGTTTGCTGGATGTACTCCTGCACCCGGACTTCGAAAAAAATCAGACCCTGTTCCTGAGCTATGCCCACCAAAACCGGAACGGTATGACCACCCGGGTTGCGCGGGCGATTCTCGATGGGAACCAACTGACTGAGGTAGAGGTGATTTTCGAAGCCCTGCCCCGCTCCGGCACCAGCCGCCACTTTGCCGGGCGCATGGAATTTGATCGGGAAGGCAACCTGTACGTGTCCGTGGGGGACCGGGGAGAAATGGACCGCGCCCAGGACACTGAAGATGATGCCGGCGGCGTTCACAGGATTACCACGGACGGCCACCCGGCCCCGGACAATCCCTTCCTTGATGACAGCGGGGTCAACGACTCTTTTTTCACATTCGGCAACCGGAATATCCAGGGCATGACCATCCACCCGGAGACCGGCGAGATCTGGAGCCATGAGCACGGTCCCCGGGGTGGCGACGAGATCAACATCATCCGGGCGGGAACCAATTATGGCTGGCCGGAGATCACCTACGGGATCGATTACTCGGGGCTTCCCATCACGAGCGAAACCGAGAAAAAAGGTATGGCTCAGCCTTTGCACTATTGGGACCCGTCCATCGCCCCCTCTGGGATGGCCTTTTATACCGGCGAGCTGTTCCCGCAATGGCAGGGCGATCTTTTTGTCGGCGCACTCAAGATGCGCAAACTGGTTCGACTTGAGCTCGAAGACGGCAAGGTAACTGGGGAAGAGGATTTACTGACCGGTCTGGGTGAACGCATCCGTGACGTACGCATGGGCCCGGACGGGGCCCTCTGGCTGTTGACGGATTCACCGAGGGGGAAAGTCTACCGAATGGTACCGGTTCAGTGAGGATCGTTGGTTCGCTCGGTTTTGTCGAACTGTGGCAGTTCGTCGGTAATCTCGAACCAGTCGGATTTTGAGCCGACGAAAACGTGGTGGGCCGGCCCCTTGCCCAGGGGTTCGTTGAGCCACCCGACCCGCAGACGGAGAATCCCGGGAATGGCATCAACACGGCTGTAGAGCTGACTGCCGCAACGGCTGCAGAAGCCCCGAAACTTGCCGGGGCGGGATTCAAACTCGGTAATGTTGTCTTCGCCAGACACAAAACGGAACCGCACCTTCTGTACCGGCGCACTGGCCGAAAAGGCACTGCCGTGTGCCCGGCGGCACTGGCTGCAGTGACACAGGGCAACTGGGCCGAGGCGGCCATCGTATTCAAATCGGATGTCGCCACACAGGCAATGGCCGGTGTACATGGTGGGCCCCCAGGGTTGCGGTTCGGAATGGCTTGGAATGATCGAGAGTTGTCAGGCGCCAATGATACCCGGGGGCTACTTGAAGAACCAGCGTGCCGGCACCACGTTAAAGACACACGATTCGCAAAGGAGGACAGTATGTCATTCAGCGCACTTCCTAAAATCGGAATGGGAACTTTCCGGCTCAAGGGCAATGATGCCCGGGACGCCGTAAAGAGTGCCCTTTCCCTGGGCTACCGCCATATTGATACCGCCCAGATGTACGGGAATGAAGCGGAAGTTGGCGATGGCATCACCTCCAGCGGCATTCCGCGCCGCGAGATTTTTGTCACCACCAAGATTTGGCACGACCAGCTTCACGCCAGTGATCTGATCAACAGCCTGCACGACAGCCTCGCACGCCTGAAGACCGACCACGTTGATCTGGCGCTGATTCACTGGCCCTCGCCGGACGATGAAGTACCGATGAAAGAGTACCTTGGCGCCTTGCGTGATGCCCAGCGGGAAGGCCTTGCAGAGCACATCGGCATTTCCAACTTCACCTGTGCCCAGATGAATCAGGCCAAAGAGATCCTTGGCGATAACGCGATTCTGACCAACCAGGTGGAAGTCCACCCCTTCCTGGCCAACCGTAAGGTAGTGGAACATGCCAGGAAGCTTGGCATTACCGTTACCGGCTACATGCCGCTGGCCGTTGGCAAGGTATTGGAAGACGAAACCCTGCAACGCATTGCCCGGGAGCGAAACGCCACCGCGGCACAAATAACCATCGCCTGGGTCGCCTCAAGAGGCGTGGTTCCCATTCCTTCATCCACTCGCCCAGCGCATCAGAAGGCAAATCTGGACGCACTGGACATCCAGCTGAATGAGGATGAGATTCGCGCCATCGACGCGCTGGATCGCAACGAGCGGATTGCTAACCCGGGCTTCGCCCCTGCCTGGGACTGAACCAGAACGCGGCGCCGATGCCCATCAGCGTGGCCATTGGGAGCAACAGCAACCACCAGGTTTTCAGCACCCAGAACATGGCCGCGCTGAACAGGCTCCAAAGTAGCGGCACTATCAGATAGAGCCCGCGCCAGGAGCCTGTCATCAAGGCGAGGGCCAACATGCCGGTCGCTGCTGTAGTGCCCGGCGCCACACCGAACAGGGCAATGGCCTGCCAGCTGCCGGCCTCCACCACTGGCAACCAGAGCAACCCGCACACCGCCATCAACCAGCACAAAACCAACGGCCCGTTCCGCAGTCTCCGCTCGTGGACACCGCCAAAGAGCACTGCCGCCGCCAACAAACCACCCTGAACCACAAACGCCCAGCCAAACCACCCGGCTGGCCAGTTAATGGGCCCGAAATACCCCACCAGAAACCCGTATCCACTGGCTATCCAGGCCATTGACACCAGCCCGAGTGCCATACGCCGGGACCGACCATCCTGCTTCAGAAGGAGTGCCGGTACAGCAATAGCGACCAGCACAGCCAGTAACTGCCAAGGCCAGATATCCTGATTGATCCTTACGAAAAGCCTCAGAAACACCTGCGGCCCGAACATCACAAAGTCCTGCAACGAGTAGCTCAGCCAATCGGCGCCGCTCACAGAGACCTCACATAATCCGCCATACGCTGACGCTGCTCCGCATTCGGCAACGCCCCGTATAGCGCCCCCATGTTTTCCTTCATGTGCTCAACTCTGGTTGTTGCCGGAATCGCACAAGTCACCGCCGGGTGAGAAATAATGTATTTAAGGAAAAACTCAGCCCAGTTACCCACCCCCGCATCACCGGCCCACCCCGGCAGCGGCTCCGACTGGAACCGCCTGAACAGGGAACCACCCTGGAATGGCCGGTTCACGATCACCGCAATCCCCCGCTCCCTGGCCAAAGGCAACAACCGATCTTCAACTTCACGATCCAGCAGGTTATAGGTCAGCTGCACAAAATCCAGGGGCTCCCGTTTCATGATCTGCTCAAATTCACGATGCCGGCGGCCGTGGGAGGTGGTGATCCCGATATACCGAACCTCACCGTCCGCCTTCATAGCCTTCAGGGTCTCAAGATGTCCCTGCCATCCCAACAGGTTATGCACCTGCAACAGATCAAACCGATCAACGCCCCAGCGCCGGCGAGACTGCTCCGCCTGCTCCCGGGTCTCCGACTCATCCCCGGTCCAGATCTTGGTGGCAGCAAAAATCCGATCCCGGGCGCCAAGGGCCTCAAGCGCCTCACCAACCACATCCGACGCTGAACCATACATCGGCGAGCCATCCACCACGGTGCCGCCAAGATCGAAAAACGTTCTCAACACCTCGGTACGCTGTTCCACAAGCTTCGTATCGCCACCCACGTTGAAAGTAATCCAGGTACCCATCCCGATAACAGGAATGGCTTCGCCCGTTCCGGGAACCCGGCGAGTAATGGGGGATGAAGCGGGAGTTCCAGACGTGTTCGCGAACAGAACCTGAGATTTCAATGCGAGCCCGGCAAGGCCTGTGTTGATAAGGAATTGTCTTCGATTAAATCGTCGTTCCATGTCTGCGCTCCCACTCTGACAATACTCAGTGCGAATGGCACACGTTCTCAAAGCGCGGGCGGGTCATCCCTTTGCCAGACCGTGGAGGGCCAGGGATGGCCCGACCGAGCCTACATGGATGTATTTACGGCGTGTCTGGCAAAGGGATGACCCGCCCGCGCGGCCACCCCATAGCTGACAGTCCTCAAAACAGGTCAGTTCCCGTAGTGCGTGTCCAGATACTTGAGAATTCGGGAAGACTCGAACAAACCCTCGCCGGTATTGGGATCCTCGAGATAAGGCACCTGAACCCGCTTGTGCACCTGAAAAAACGCATCCCGCTTGCCACCGGGAATCGGCGTATAAGGCCCGGGCTTAATCCGTTGCTTCGCCGGCCCGATCTCCGACCAATGCTCCTTGGCCAGATTGTGCAGCGTGTAAGGAATCTCCAGCTCACACAGCCGCTCCCTCACCAAACGGGAAAACGGGCTGCCCTCAAAGCTCCACAGGTGCAAAGGCTGCTCCGGCCGCTTCCCGGGGCTCACTCTCAGCCCCCTCATGGCACTGGCCACCGAGGCTACCGAACCCAGAACCGGCTGCCAGACCCGGCCACGGTAATATTTGGGCACCGGCCGCCCGGCATACTGGCGGAACAGATACTCAATAATCTCCTCGGACTCATACATCACCGTCCCCGTGTTCTGGTCCGCCAGCAACGGGAACTGCTGCTTGCCACCCAGAGCCTCCGCCTGCGCCCGAAACACCGAACCGCCTTTCGGACAGGGGCGGATTTCAACATCCAGATTCAGGGCGGTCAGGACTTCACGGACCCGGCGGCAGTAGGGACAGCCCTCCATATCGTAGAGCACGATCGGCTTTTCCGGCTGAGGTACCGTTTTCACCACCAGGCAGCCGCGCCACGCCGTCAACGACGAGGTGGTGACCGAACCCAGCACGTGAGCGTTATGAGACAGCAAATTCGACATAAACAAACCTTCTGTTGGAGATCGCACCATTATCACGCAATCTGACGATTTTCCATTGGCTCCCGGGGGCGCGCCGAAAACATTAATTTTTATCCACCTAACTGCATGATTCGAAAGGGCACTTACATGGCGTCACAAAAATCCAATACAAACAACGACACTACTGCCATTTTTTAACGTCATGTAGAGCTTTTCTGCATAGTACAACCGGCCAGGATGGGCTATTGTCTATTCATAAGAACTCACTGGACTGCGACGATGGTAATTCCGGGAATGCGACTCTCTGGCAGAGAAGAAATAATGTGGCCTGAATTCAGACGTTCCGCCCTGGCATCACTGGCGGCTTTTGCCCTGATGGCGTCTCCGCTCGCTGCAACCGCCGAGACCGAAGGAAAAGGATTCTCCGGTAACCCTCTATGGAGCAACCAGCTCAGAGATTACGCGCAGGAATCGCTCCACAATGAGAATGCCATGAGCATGGCCGCCATTCCCTTGAATGGCCCGGGCATTAACCAGTACGTCAATGCTGATACGCTTATGAGCCCCGGTTCAATCATGAAGCTGGTTACAACCTTTGCAGCGCTGGAGGTCCTCGGTCCCAACCATCGCTGGGACACCGATTTCCTGACCGACGGGCCCATGGTCGGCGACACCCTGAAAGGCAATCTTTACGTCCGCTTTGGCGGTGACCCCAAGCTCACCATTGAGCGGCTCTGGACGACCCTGAGAGATTTGCGGAGCATGGGCATCACCAGAATCGAAGGGGATCTGGTGCTGGATGGCAGCTACTTTGAAGTCGATGGTGGTTTCCCGACCTTCGAAGACAATGGTGACAATCCCCACGCCCCCTTCCTCGTTGAGCCTTCCGCTTACCTGACCAACCTGAATCTGATGCACCTTCAGGTGCGAGCGGATGAACGGGGCACCCAGGCCTGGAGCACCCCTTCCCTGGGAGAGATAGTGATCGACAACCGCGTCATCGCAACGGCGGAAGGACCATGCCCCTCCCGTCGCAGTTTTGAGTGGGAGCCTATTTTTCATGATAACCAGAGGGTTACGGTGCGGGTAACCGGTGAATTGCCTCAGGGCTGCCGTACCACGACCTACATGTCCCTGGTTCCCCCTGAGCAGTATACCGCCTCATTGATCCGTTCACTTCTGATGGACATGGGCGTGGTTATTTCCGGCGGCGACCTCAATGGCGTTACCCCGGACGGAGCGAGGCTGGTCATGAAAACCACTTCGCCGGATCTGGTATCCATGGTGCGAGACATCAATAAATGGAGCAGCAACGTCATGGCCCGCCAACTGTTGCTCACCATTGGTGCCGAAAACCGACTGGAGGACGAAAACGATGACCGGGTAGCCGGCATTCGGGTGATCTACGAATGGCTGGATGACAAAGGCATCAACACCACCGGCATGGTGATCGATAACGGAGCCGGGCTTACCCGCCATGGAAGAATTTCTGCACGACAGGGCGCACAGATACTGCAGCACGCCTGGAACAGCGCATACTCGGCGGACCTGATGGCCTCCATGCCCATTATTGCCATGGACGGAACCATGGCCCGTCGCCTCCGCAATACAGGCATGGATGGAGAAGGCCGCATCAAGACCGGCTATCTGGAGAATGTTAGATCGATCGCTGGCTTTACTCGCGACGCTAACAATACAACCTGGGCAGTGGTGGGCATGGTCAATAATGATCCGGCCTGGAATGGTCAGGCGGTGCTGGACCGGATTCTGTATTCACTTCATTTCAGACCGCCGACAGGAACTGCTATTTCACAGGCCGGTTCCGGCTCTTCCGAGACTTCCATACAATGACAAAGCCCCGGCAGATCCGGGGCTTCACCAACATTGTAAGTGGCTTCTGATTTACTGCACCGAAACGAAGTGATCCATTAACGTTAGTCCAGCAATGTTGCCCGTTTCACCCGGGGCTGCCAGTCGCGCAACGGCGGTGTAAACACCACCGGCAGCCAAGGTGATATTGCCGGTTTTCAGCAGTTCACTGCCATCCGTTGTTGTAATAAAGACTACATAATCCCCTTCCGCAACCTGCAAGTATCCGGACGACTCACCGAATTCGAAGTCATCCAGTGCCGGCGCAGCAGTATTAATCTGAGTCGCAGCAGGACCACCCTCAGCAGTCGGTAGGAGATAGACATCCACAACCTGTGCCTCAAATGCGCCGTGGATCACGCGGAGCTTTGCTGCAGTGGCAATGCTTCGGTTGTCGTCTGGGAATGCAAGTGCCTGCAAACTGCTGCTAGCAATAGTCCCGGCAGCAATCACGGTTGAAATATCGCCCAACGCCAGATCAAGTGTCGCATCAATAGCCGCCTCAGTTCCATTTGCACCCGTAACAATGATTTGATTCTCACCGTTATTAAGACCGACGTAACCGCCAGTCACAGGGTCGGCTGGGACAGTTTGGGTGAATTCCAGATCCTGGACCGCAGCAGGATCGATACCGGGCGCGCCATTCACGTACAGGTCGACAAGGCCAGCGTCCGCGGAGTTATGAACAGCCCGGATACCGGCACCTGTTCCGGCATCAAGAACCTCTGTTACCTGGGCTCCACTGAGAATCAGAAGGCTCACGGGCGAATTCCCGTAAACCGTATTGTCGACCGCCCCCACCAAAAGATCCGCTCCCGCGGGAAGTGCAATCTCACCACTGTCATACACAACAGCATCTGACCCTGAGGGCGTAACGCGTATCTGATAACTGTCAGCTGCCGGAACTTCCAGGGGACCTATACTTTCCTTGAAGGAAAAGCTGAACGTTGCTTCAGCAGGAAGGGGATCACCGAACGCAGTCAGGTAAACATCTACCGGACCACCGGCGGCAGCTTCCGCCCCCGGCGATAGGTGGGCGACCCTGAGACGCGCACTGTTAGCGTCATCCCGGACTCCATCATCGGTCAATATCAGAGGCTCAATCGTTGAGTCGCCAACCTTGCCAACAGCAATCACGTCATACTTGGTATCAGAGCGAAGAGACACTCCATCCGCTTCTATTACCGTGGCGGTCTCACCGCCAGGCAACAGTCCGTCGACATCAATCGATGCAGTGCCTGAATCGGGTTTGAGCACGGCAGCCTGTTTGTAGTCCGCGCCTGACACGACGACGTCTCCATTCACACGGACATTTACGGCAGGCGCATCAGACGAGGCGTGCAAGATTCGAACATCGGTGCTCGGCGCAGAATCCGAGCCGTCGAAACATCCTGCGAGCAAGACGCTGCCCGCTACAACCATTGGTAGAGCAAAGTTCGTTTTCATTGTTTCTGTTCCCCACTTGCAGAGGTTGATTACCAGGATTGAGTGGTTCGAACCTGCATAATTTCAGTCCCTGAATCATGCGTTATTGCAACTTACGAGGTGACAGAAAAATCGGATTTACACTATTTAACAATTCAGTTTGCAGGTGTACTTTTTTCCTCAAACCGGCGCATGGTGAATGCAGTCATTTTCCCCGCCAAGGGCGCGATGAAGGTTACCAAGGGGAAGGCAACAGCCCAGGCAACTATAAAAGCAGCCATCCAGCGATAAACAAATCCGCTGTCCAGACCTGTGTTAATGAACGTGATCACACTGGACATCAGCAGGGACATGATGCCGGACATGTAAAAACCGAATACCAACTGGCGTATGCGTGAAATCTTTATTCTGCTCATGGCGTCTCCTGGTGGGCGGATCGGTACCGGGGTGGTTGCATCTGAACTTGTTCAGCTATCGTAAACTTAAATAACGCTGAGCCTGAAGGATAATGAGCTTGCAATCTTTTTTCGATACGTCTTTTGACCAAGTCGGGTGATATATGGATTTCTACGGCCGCAATCCGATTAATGTTTTCTCAAAGGTCGCCTTATTGCTGGTACTGGCCGTTGCCCTGGCAGGCTGCAGCTCCACCAAGACAGCCTATCGTTACGCAGACTGGGGCATCGTCTGGTGGGTGGAAGATTATATAGCCCTCACTAACGCACAGAAGCAACAACTCAACGCCGACATCAACAACCTCAGGCAGTGGCATTGCAGGGCCGAGCTTCCCCGCTATCAGGCCTGGCTGAATGAGCTTGAATCCGACGTCTCGGAGGGCCCAGTTGGCAAGGCAACTGTGGCTTACCATCAGGAACAGCTGTTTGGTTTCGTTCCCGGCCTTCTCCAACAGGTCACTCCAGTTGCCGTCAACCTGCTTTCCAGTCTGAGTGATAAGCAGGTGCATGAGCTTGCTGAAAACATGGAACAGAACCAGCAGAAGATGGAGGAAGAATTCCTGGCCGCTTCCCCGAAAGCAACAGCCGAAGCTCGGGCTGACCGCACAGTGGAGCGGGTGGAACGCTGGCTGGGCAGGCTCAATAGTGAACAGCGGCAGATTGTTGAGACCTGGTCCGCCAATCGCGGGACGCAGACCGAAATCTGGCTTCAGGGCCGCAGAAACTGGCAGCTGGCGCTGCTGGAAGTGCTTGAGCGAAGGAATGAGCCAACATTCCCGGGGGAACTGGAGAACCTGATCATGAATTCCGAAAAGTTCCGGGGAAAAGCCTATGAAGCCATGATGGCCGAAAGCCGGCCGGCCATGGCTTCGCTGATGCACGATCTGATCAAGACAGGCGATGCTTCCACCCTGGCGCATCTGCAGAACCGGGCGTCGGAACTGAACAGCGACTTCGAAAGTCTGACCTGCTCACCGGCGTGAACCGTGCCATTTGGGTCAGATGAAAGCGTTCATCTGACCCCGGTTTCACGCTACGCGGTTCACATTCAGATAGTCAGGTAACCGCCGTCCGCATTGATACAAGCCCCAGTGGTATAGCTGGACGCATCGGAAACCAGATACAGCACCGTACCCGCCATTTCACTCGGATCAGCCACCCGTTTCATGGGAATGTGGGCCATGGCCTGCTTCTTGATTGCTTCATTGGTAGTCAGGGCGCTGGCGAACTTGGTGTCGGTCAGGCCAGGCAACAAGGCATTCACACGAATCTTTTGTTGTCCCAGTTCCATGGCAAAAGATTTGGTCATGGAAATCACGGCCGCCTTGGTCACCGAATAGATACCCTGGAAGTGCCCCGGGTTCACGCCATTCACGGAAGCCACATTGACAATGGAGCCACCGCCAGCCTTTTTCATCATCTGGGCGCCGCGGGCACACATGAAGAAATAGCCACGGATATTCACGTCCACAGTCTTGTTGAAGGCGCCCAGGTCAGTCTCCTCCACCGGCCCAAAATAGGGGTTGGCTGCGGCGTTATTTACGAGGATATCCAGTTTTCCGTGGGTTTGTTCAATGTGGGCCCAGATATTTTCGATCTGATCCATTTCCCCGATGTGGCAGGCATAGGCTTCGGCGCTGCCGCCGGCGTCGCGGATGCTGCTCGCCACCGCTTCGCAGCCGTCGATCTTGCGGCTGCTGACGATCACATGGGCACCGTAATCCGCCAGGGTGCGGGCGATGTTCTCACCAATGCCACGGCTGGCGCCGGTAATCAGGGCAACCCTGCCCGTCAGATCAAACAGGTTTTTGCTACTCATTCATTCACCTCGATTCGTTATCGGAATGTCACCAGGGCGGGATCTTCCGCTTCCAGGTGGCTATAGTTGTTGAAGACGGCCAGATTGCGACGGGGTCCCGAATGAAGAACGCGGGACACACTGGTGTTGGCAATAACGTTGTTCATCTCCAGCGCTTTCCTGTCACTCAGATCAAGCAAGTGCTGGGCGATAACGGCGATGGGACCGCCGGAAGTGGACACCAGGGTGTCTCCACCATCGGTATATTCAATAAGCTCATCGAGTGCGCTAATCACCCGTGAACGAAACGCCTGCCAGGTTTCGGTGTAGTCGCTATCGAATTCACCACTGACCCACCGGGCCATGGCTTTCTCAAACGACTGCTGGAATGCCCGGGCCGGTTTCGGGAACGATGCCAGATCCGATGCCATGCGCTGCCGGTCCGCCCATTCCGGCCGCAAGCGCTCAACCACTTGCATGTGATCAAACTCATTCAGCCCTTCGACCGCCTGCATATCGGGTAATGCGTCACCAAAACCACTGGTGATGGCTTCAACGGTCTCGCGGTGGCGCTCCATATTGCCGCCAAACACCGCATTGGGCTGCACCTTGCCCACCAGCCATCGACCCAGCACCCGGCCCTGCTCCCACCCGCGGGGAGAAAGCTGGTCGTAGTTGTCTTTGCCGAAACTGGCCTGGCCGTGGCGAACCAGATAAATCGTTGCCATTACAGGGAGCTCTCCGAGATCAGTCGCTGGCACCGCTTCTCCAGGTAATTGGCGGCATGACCAAAGGCCGCAAAACGCTTGTCCCTGGTCTGGCCATGATAGAAGCGATAATAGATCTGCTGGACGATGGCCGCCAGGCGGAACAGTCCGTAGATTTCGTAGTAATCGAAGTTATCAACGTAGAAGCCGGACTTCTCCATGTAGTAATCCACCACTTCCTTGCGCGTCAGCATCCCCGGGCGGTGTGTGGGCTGTCGGCGTAGCATCTGGAACGGGCCCTCGTCATCCGCCTCGATCCAGTAGGCCAGACTGTTACCCAGATCCATCAGCGGGTCACCAATGGTGGCCATTTCCCAGTCGAGCACACCGATGACTTCAAACGGGTTGCCCGGATTCAGCACCACGTTGTCGAAGCGGAAATCGTTATGAATCACCACCTGGGCGGTGTCCTCCGGCATCTTGTCGTTGAGCCAGCTCACCACCGCTTCGAAGTCCCCGACATCATCCGTGCGTGCCTTGCGAAACCGATCACTCCAGCCGTCTATCTGGCGCTGAACGTAACCGGCGCCCTTGCCCAGCGTGTCCAGGCCCGCCGCCCTGGCATCCACCTGATGCAGGTCCACCAGTTTGTCGATCACGTTCAGGCAAAGCTTGCGGGTATCCGCCTTGCTGAGCTCAAAGTCCTTCGGGAAATCCTGGCGCAGGATGATGCCTTTGAGGCGTTCCATTACGTAGAAATCGCAGCCAAGAATGTCATGATCATCACAAATGGCAATAATGTTGGGCACATAGGGATAGACCGGCTTCAGCGCCTGCATCACCCTGGCCTCACGAAGCATGTCATGGGCCGATTTGGCTATCTTGCCAAACGGCGGCCGGCGCAGAACGTAGGAACGTTCACCATAGTCCACCTGATAGGTCAGATTGGAAGCACCACCCGGATACTGGCGAATCTCGGGCTCACCCTGCAGATCCGGTATGGCCTGCTTCATGAACTGGTCCACTGCGCCGGTGTCCAGTTCCTCGCCTTCGCGGATGTCCACGGCCTGGTCGATCTGGGTCATTCAGGACTCTCCTCTTGAATCTTTTTTATCGGGCGGTAACGGCCCGAATCAGGCTTTGCTACCACCCATCTTGCTCATCCAGCGCTTGCTTTCCTGGTGCATCAGCCAGTCAAAAGCCCAGGGTGCATGGCGTTTTACCATCCACATACGACGCTCCCTGGCATGGGGCAGCACCCAGAAAGTCTTATCTTTCACCGAACGGAAGATATCCTCGGCGACATCTTCAGCAGTAATAGTGGAGCGCTTCATCAGCTTGTTCACGTTCTGCTGGATACCGGGAATATCGGAGCGCATGCTGCTGGTCAGGTTGGTCTGGAAGAACGCCGGGCACACACAGCTCACGTGAATGCCGGATTCCCGAAGCTCCTGGCTCAAAGTCTCTGACAGGGCAATAACCCCGGCCTTGGTGACATTGTAGCTGTCCATCAACGGCGCCAGCATCAGGCCGGCCATGGAGGCCACATTCACAAACGCACCAGAACCCTGTTGCTTGAACTGCGGCGTAAACGCCTTGCAGCCCCGGACCACACCCAGCACGTTGATATCCAGAATCCACTCCCAATCGGTCATGGTGGTGTCTTCAATGGAACCGGCAGAAGCAACACCGGCGTTGTTCACCACCACATCGACACCACCCCACTTCTTGACCAGATCATCCCGGACTTTCTCAAAATCGGTCAGCCTGCGGACGTCACACTCCATGAAATAACCTTCGCCGCCAGCCGCATTGATCTCTTTCTCAACACCAACGCCCTGCTCCGGGTTAATGTCGCCGATGCAGACCCTGGCGCCTTCTCTGGCGTATCTCAATGCAATCGCCCGACCGAGACCACTGGCCCCGCCGGTTATGAATATTCTCTGTGTCATCGCTGTTTCTCTCCGTTACGTTTGGAGTTCGTATTCTTTTTTTGGTGCAAGAGCTGCTGCCGGGAGGGGCTTTCCAAAACACGCTGTGAATACGTCCATGTACGCTCTGCTCCGCCATCCATGGCTCCGCAAGGTTTTGGAAAGCCCCTCCCGGCAGCAGCTCCCCGATTTCTGAGTCAGCCGGAACCAGGTTCTTGCAAAGGTCTAACAACTTTTGTTTTTGAGAGTCCGCACCAATTGCACAAAAAGCACCCCGGAAATCCACTCACAAGTCAGAAGGAGCCGGCGGGAAGGGGGTTCTGAAACTGTGCGGAGCCATGGATGGCGAAGCCCAAGCGCCACATGGATGTGCTTGAGCGTGTTTCAGAACCCCCTTCCCGCCGGCTCCCGCCCCCGAAGTTCGAGATTCAGTTTTTATATTTACGGAGTTCCAGCCTGGCCACCATGGCCCGGTGAACCTCGTCAGGCCCGTCGGCCAACCGCAAAACACGAGCATAGGCGAACAATTGCGTCAGCGGGAAGTCGTCATCGCTGACACCGGCACCACCATGAATCTGAATGGCCTGATCGACAATGGTCTGCAGCATGGACGGAACCACCGCCTTGATCATCGAGACCTCCTGCAGCGCCCCCATAATGCCCTTGGTATCCAACGCCCAGGCGCATTTGAGAGTCAGCAAACGCGCCTGCTCAATGGACATGCGGGCATTGGCAATGATGTCCGGATTGCCACCCAGTTTGGCGATCGGACGCCCGAACGCTTCCCTGGTTGTCGCCCGCCTGATCAACAATTCCAATGTGCGCTCTGCTGCACCGATAGCTCGCATGCAATGGTGGACGCGCCCTGGTCCCAAACGGCCCTGGGCAATTTCAAAACCACGGCCGGGGCCGGCGATGAATGCACTCCTGGGCAGGCGAACATTGTCGAAGAGCACTTCACCGTGGCCATACGGCTCGTCGTATTCACCGAATACCGGGAGCATTCGTTCGATTTTTACCCCCGGGGCGTCCAGCGGTACCAACACCATGGAATGACGGCGGTGCTTGTGGGCATCCGGATCGGTCAGGCCCATGAAAATGGCCACCCTGCAATCCGGGTGGCCGATGCCGGTGCTCCACCACTTGCGGCCGTTCAAAACCACTTCGTCGCCCTCAACAACGGCGGTTGCTTCCATATTGGTGGCATCGGACGAAGCCACCGCCGGTTCGGTCATGCAGAACGCGGAACGGATTTCGCCGCTGAGCAGCCGGGGCAGCCATTCGGCTTTCTGCTCTTCAGAGCCGTAGTGAATCAGCACTTCCATATTGCCAGTGTCCGGCGCATTGCAGTTGAAGATTTCCGGTGCAATGAAACTGCGGCCGGTTTCCTCTGCAATGAGGGCATAGTCAGAATTCAGCAGGCCACAACCGTATTTCTCATCCGGAAAGAACATGTTCCACAAGCCCCGGGCTTTGGCCTTCTCTTTCAGTTCCCGGATGATCGGCAGCACAACCCAGCGGTTATCCAGAGACGCCAGCTCTTTGTGGTACTGCGCCTCGATCGGAAAAACCTCATCCTTCATGAAGTTCTTCACGCGGTTGAGGTAATCCTGGCCTTTCTCGGAAATATTGAAATCCATCGCCGTATCCTCGCTGACAATCGCACCTTCGGGTGCATGGAATAATTACGTTGAGACCAGTCTAGGGATGACTTAACTATTACGCGACTGAATTATTCTTATCGTTTATTATTAGCCAAACTTATTCCAAAGCGGACGTTAATCATGGCCCTGAATCGCCTGGACCTGAACCTGCTGCACGTTTTCGACACCATCTACCGGGAAGGCAGCCTGACCCGCGCCGCAAAGGCGCTGCACCTGACACAGCCGGCGGTCAGCCACTCCCTGTCCCGACTGCGGGATCACTTTGATGATCCTCTGTTTACCCGTCAGGGCAATCAGATGGTGCCAACACCCCTGGCCCGGCGGTTCCTGGAGTCCATGCGCCCGGGGCTAACCCAGATTCAGGGCGCGGTAAACCAGTTCCATGCTTTCGACCCTGCAACTCAGCGCAAGACCTATTCGCTGGGATTGAGGGACATTCTGGAATCTACCTTTCTGCCCCGGTTGATGAAGCGTCTGGACGCCTATCCGGAGCTGGAGATTGTCAGCCAGCGGACCGCGCGGCGCGATATGGAGACACAATTGGCCGCCGGCAAACTGGATTTTTCGGTGGATGTGCTGCTGCCGGTCAGTAACCAGACCGCCCACGAATTACTCCGTCGGGACCGCCTGGTCGTGCTGGCACGGGACGGCCACTCGCTGACTGCAAAGACAATGGATATGGAGGGTTACCTGTCTGCGAAGCACATTCTGGTGTCCTCACGCACCGAGGGACCAGGCATTGAGGACTTTGAGCTGTCCAGACTGGGTGTGCAGCGCAGTATCAGGCTGAGGTGCCAGCATTACTACGCGGCTTGCCGGGTAGTTGAGGATACCGACCTGCTGCTGACCATGCCGGAAGCCTACGCCCGAATCATCGCCGAGAGGGCAAATATCCGGATTATGGATCCGCCAGTGGATCTGCCATCCATTGACGTGCATCTATACTGGCACAAAGCCTATGAGAGAGAGCCTGCGCTGATCTGGTTCCGGGAACAACTCAAGGCAGTCAGCTGACCGCTAATACGCACCCACGGCCATCAGAAACCCGAAAAAGCCGATCCCGGTAATGGCAAGGGCCGCCAGAACAATGCCGAAGCCCCACCAGATCGCAGCGGCATCGGAAATACCGACGCCATGCCCCCGCAAAGTTCGGTAGAAGGCCCAGGGCCCAAGAACAAACGCACCCACGACAGCGAAAACAAGCCCGACACTGATGCCGGCAAAGGTCCAGGTGGCAAGCACCATGGCACGATCTTTTGCCTGATCGGTCACACCATGGTGTTCCAGGAACTTCTTGCAGAAAAACCAGAGCAAAGCGAACAGGACAATAACAAATACCAGTCCGCCAACAATCGTTATGACTCGGTAGAGCACAGGGTTAATCCTGTCAGTTTAAATATGGTTCAGGCCGGAAACTCAGGCTCCGGGAGACACTCAAAACCTGGCTTGGCAAACAGGTAGCCCTGATACAGGCTGATCCCCTGGGAGCGTAACCAGAAGTACTCTTCCTTGGTTTCAACGCCCTCGGCAATGATCTGGCCGCCCAGCTGTCTCATCATGGTGATGATTCCTGCCACAACTGCTTGCTTGTTAGGCTCCTGATGAATATTACGTATCAAACCCATATCCAGTTTAAGAAGGTCCGGCGGACTGGCCATCATGATGTTGTAGCGGGAAAAACCGGCACCAAAATCATCAATGGCAGTGCTGAACCCCATCTCCTTGTAAGCTTCGATAATGGACACCAGATGGTCAACGGATGTTGAGTTCAGATGTTCGTCTTCAGTTAGCTCGAAAATGATCTTGCGAGTATCGAAATTGTAAGTCTTTGCCGCGGCAAGAGTGGTCCGGATACAGTACTCAGCACGGTAGACCGCGTTGGGCATGAAATTAATGCTGAGCATAGGTTCCATCTTGAGCTTTGCGGCAAGCTTCACGGCCTTTACGCGACACACCTGATCAAACGCGTAACGATTTCGTTCATTTACCCTGGAAAGAATACTCATGGCGCCCTGCCCTTCAGGCCCCCGCACCAGAGCTTCGTAGGCAAAAACAGACGTGTTGAGCACGTCTACAATCGGCTGGAACGCAAAGGTAAAGGAAAAATCCAGTCCCGCTCCACAGGCACATTGCTCACAATGGGATTCATCAAACAGTACGGCGGGTTGGTTCACTTCAACTCCTGAACTTCAAATCTGGCGATTTTGCTACGTCAATAAGACGTATTTTCAATTCACTATAGCCTCGATCCCTTCCCTGGTAAAACCACTTTTGGTTAAAGCACGTGAAACGCTGGCATCCCCGGTTTACATGACTAAACTGGGGTTTGTTGCTTATACGAGTCTGTTTACAAAAGGAGTCTCCCGAATGGCCGAAACTACCCGAATCGCTGTCACCCCGGGCGATGGCATTGGCCCAGAAGTGGTGGCCGAAGCTGTGCGTTGCCTGGAAACCCTGCGTGCCAAGCACAGCCTTGCCATTGAGTGGACGCGATTCCCCTGGCCTTCCCATGCCTGGCATGAGGAACACGGAGAATCCATGCCGCAGGATGCGCTGGAACAGTTGCAAAAATACGATGCCATTCTGCTGGGCGCTTTGGGCGATCCGGGCCCTATGGATGACCCGGAACGCTACCTGCTGCCCGACAGCATCTCCCTGGCGCCGCTTCTGGATATGCGCAAGGGCTTTGACCAGTGGGTCTGCGAGCGCCCGGCGAGGCTGCTTCCCGGCGCCCGCCAGTATCTGGCGGATGAACGCGCCAAAGACATCGACATGCTGGTGATCCGGGAAAACTCCGAGGGGGAATACGTCAGCCAGGGTGGCCGCTTGCGAAAGGGCACTCCCGATGAAGTGGCGACCCAGATGGAGGTGTTTACCCGAAAAGCCACAGACCGGATCATCCGGTATGGCTTTGAACAGGCCCGAATCCGGGCTACAGACCGGGTTAACGAAGGCCGGACCCGCACTTTCCGTACTCTGGATGGCCGAACCTGCGAAAGCCAGGTATGCCTGGTCACCAAGCGGAATGCCCTGCGCTATTGGGGCGACATGTACACCGAAGCCTTTGAAGATATCAGCAAGGAGTACCCGGATGTGGCTACCCACCATGAACTGGTGGACGCCGCCTGCATGAAGTTTGTACAGAGCCCCTGGGCCTTTGATGTGGTGGTTGCCAGCAACTTACAGGGCGATATTCTTACCGACCTTGCAGCCGTGCTTTCAGGTGGCATGGGCGTCGCGCCCTCGTGCAACCTGAACCCCACAGACCCGGATATGCCTTCCATGTTCGAGCCCACCCACGGCAGCGCGCCGGACATTGCGGGCCAGGGCCTCGCGGACCCGACCGCCATGCTGTTCACCACGGCGCGCATGCTGGAATGGCTGGGCCGAAAAGACCCAGCAATTGCTGCCGCTGGCAAGGAACTGTTCGATGCGGTTGCAGCAGATCTTGCGGAGAACTCCGGAACCCGGCGGGGCACTCATGAGATCGGGGCAGCGATCTGCAAGCGCCTGTCTGCGTGAAACCGTCCCCCTGATCCGGAAGCCTGCATCTTCGTGGCCAGACCCAGAGTACCTGGCCACGGATTTACTCGTCCGCCATAACAAACTCAAGCCGACCCGGCGCCACCCGAACATCCACCGGCATCATGCCAAACATTCGCTGGGCAAAATCGGTCTCGTCAAGACGGTACACCGGCATGGTTTCCAGCATCTGGGCGACAAGCCGCATCACCGTGTCGGTAACCGGCTTCAGGTCCCCTTTGAAAAACGGTGAATCAATGCTGCTGTCCAGCAACTGCAGTCGCCTGATGAAGATCGCTTTTTCCGTACTGTCGTAAACTGGAGCTCCTTCCACCTTCAGGGCAATATCCACTGGCAACTTTGCCATCAGTGCGTTCAGAGCCACCTGCCCCCGCAAATCGATCACGACCACGTCCCGGCCATCCGGACCCAGGGTAATGTCGGCGTCGTCAAGGCTCAGGCTCAGTGGCGAACCGCTGCTCAACTGCTGGCGGTCGAACTCACTGACCACGTCCTGAAGGTGGCTCTCCAGCTCACCTTCGGAAATGGAGTAGGGGGACATGCTGGCACAGCCGCTTGTCAGTGCCAGTGCCAGAATCAGAAGGGCCCAAAGGCCTCTCAGGGGTGTCATGTTCATCGGGGTTTCTCCAGAGAATATAACTATATCCTGCGGCACAGAGGTAGCCCGGGCAAGACCGGTGGGTTAATGATTGGTCAGAAACGGCCCGGGCCGGTTAGTCGTTCTCGGCCCGGGCATCTACGTGAGGCGTGAGGTTGTCGTCAAAGACGACGCGCAACAGAATGGGCTGGCAGCAGACCTGGCAGTCCTCGACATACTCCTGTTCAGGCACCGACGGGTCTACGCTGACTTCCAGCATCTCCCAGCAGTACGGGCACTGAATGAGAACCGAGTCCAGGGCTGGCATGGCGTCACCTCAGAACTGTTGTTTTGCCATCCAGGGAATGATTCGGTCAAACGCCTGCTCGAGCTTCTCGCAAGTGGTGGAGAAACTGATCCGCACAGCGTTGGTACAACCTTCCCCGAAAGCATCGCCCGGCACCAGACAGACGCCGGTTTCCTTCAGCATCCGCAGGGCAAGATCCGAACCGTCTACATGGGGAGGCAGGTCCGGGAATGCGAAAAAGGCGCCGCCGGGCTTATATCCGGTCATGTAGGGAGTCTGGTCTATCAGTTCAACCACCTTGTCCCTACGCTCCCGGTAGATATCCACCATATCCCGCACACACTGCTGGTCGCCCGTCAGCGCGGCCACACCTGCGAACTGGGACGGTGTATTGGCTACCGATGTGGTAAACATATGATAACGGCGCAGCGACTTGATGGCCGCCTGGCTCGAAATCACCCAGCCGATCCGCAAGCCCGCCATGCTGTAGGTTTTCGAGAAGCTGCTGATGCACATGATGTTGTCCAGATCCATCGAGCAGTTCAGCACACTGGCGAAATCGTCGTCGTCAAAAATCAGGTGGTCGTACACCTCATCGGCATACACCTGAATCCCGCGGTAGGCGCACTCCTCTAGAATGGTCTCCACCGTGCTGCGTGGGTAGACCGCGCCGGTCGGGTTGTTCGGGTTGTTCAGGATGAGGGCAAAAGTACGCGAGCCCATGGCACGGATGACTTCGTCAGGATCCAACTGGTGATTGTTCTCAGCCCGGGTTGGTACAAACTTCACCTCGCCGCCGTTCATCCGGATCAGAGGGGCGTACAGCAGGAACGACGGGTCAGTCACGATAAACTGCCTGCCCGGCGCAGACGTGGCGGAAATGGCGAGGTACATGGCCTCGGTGGCGCCACTGGTGACCAGGATGTTGTCCCGGGTCAGCTTCCGGTTGTAACGCTTGCCGTAGTAGTCACGCAGCGCCACCAGCAGCTCCGGCAGTCCGGCATCCATGGTATAGCCGGTCTGACCCGCGTTCAGGGCATCAATATAGGCATCAATAATATGCTTGGGTGTCGGCAGATCCGGCTGACCGATGGAAAGATGAATCACATCCTTCATGGTGGCCGCCATGTTCACCATACGACGGATGCCCGGCACTGGAACCGCCTGCATGGCAGGGTTCCAACTGGCCTTGGTCTTCCGGTACTTCACTTTACGCGGTTTGGTCTGGCCGGTTTCTTTGTTGGCGGCTTCTGCCATAAACACCTCCTGCAAACGGGGCTGATAAAATCCACTCCTGCAGGTTAGTCAGTAAAGAGGGGCTCTACAAGACAAAACGTCATAAAGATGATGTATGTGGAGGTAGGTGAAAGTACCGCCATAACCGCCGTTGCAGGCAAATCATGCGCGCAGCAAGTTGACCAGACCGGGCCTGCCGACCAGACTGTAAATATCCCTCACGGGCAATCACCAGTCGCACATCAAAAAGGCGGAGGCTTAATGACTCAGCACAGCAAACCTGTTGTAACCGTTCTCACCGCACCGGGAGAACAGGAACCGCCGGGAATGGACGCACTCAGGGCCCGCGCGGATGTGCGTTTTGCCTGTGACGAACCAACGCTCCGGGAAACCCTGCCCGGTACCGAAATCATGATGGTGACGGACTTTCGCACCGAAGCCCTGGCTGCCGCCTGGCACACAGCCGACAAGCTAGAATGGATCCATGCCACCAGTGCCGGGGTTGATGCCCTGATGTTCCCGGACCTGATCAAGGGTGATGTAACGGTTACCAATGCCCGCGGCATCTTCGACCGCACCATCGCCGAATACGTGCTCTGTACCATTCTGATGTTCGCCAAGGATTTCCCGAGTTCCATCAGGCTGCAGATGAAACACCAATGGAAGCATCGGGATACGGAACGAGCGGAAGGCAAGCAGGTTCTGGTGGTGGGCGCCGGTTCCATCGGCCGCCAGATTGGCCGCCTGGTCAGTGCCGCTGGTTTGAAGGCCCACGGTATTGCCCGCAAACCAAGGCGTGATGACCCGGATTTTGTTGCCGTGCATGGCAACGACGATCTGTACGAACAGCTCGGCCACGCCGACTTTGTGGTGATTGCCGCCCCGCTGACACCGCAGACGGAGGGCCTGTTTAATGAGAAGGCCTTCAAAGCCATGAAGAACTCTGCACGCCTGATCAACATCGGCCGCGGCCCGATCGTTAAAACCGACGACCTGGTTGCCGCACTGAGGAATGGCGACATCGCCGGAGCCGGGCTGGATGTGTTCGAGGAGGAACCATTGACGGAAGATCATCCGCTCTGGGACATGGAGAACGTGACCATGACCGCCCATATGGCAGGTGACTTCATTGGTTGGAAGCGGGCGTTGACTGATCAGTTCCTGGAGAATTTTGACCGGTGGCACAAGGGAGAAGAGCTCTTCAACCTGGTCGACAAGGAACTGGGGTACGCCGGCAGCAAGTAACTGTGGTGTGACAGACACCGGAGCGAGCGGCGGGGCAGCATTCCAAAACACGCTGTGAATACGTCCCTGTACGCTCGGCTCCGCCATCCATGGCTCCGCACGGTTTTGGAATGCTGCCCCGCCGCTCACTCCTCAATGCTAAATTTTTTAACTTCATCAGTACAAAAAACGGGAGCCCGAAGGCTCCCGTTTTCTATTCATAAGCAAAGCTGAGCATCAGCTACCAGACAACGACTGATCCGAAGGATCAATCTCCATCTGCTGAATTGCAATCACCGCCTGAGTGCGGTTACGAACACCCAGTTTCCGGAACACCGCCGTAATATGCGCCTTGATGGTCGCCTCTGAAACATCCAGATCATAGGCAATCTGCTTGTTCAGAAGCCCCTCGGCCAGCATACCCAGCACTCGGAACTGTTGCGGTGTCAGCGACGCCAGTTTTTCTGAAAAGTCCGTGGCGTCCGAGTGCATCCGCTCGATCTTGTCCGCCACACCTGGCGGCAACCAGACATCCCCTTCCAGGACGGCCTGAATGGCCTCAGTGATGGTGGGCAACGGTGCCGACTTCGGAATGAAGCCGGAGGCACCGTAGTCAATCGAGCGGCGCATCACCTGCAATTCCTCGGAACCCGACACAACCACCACCGGCAGCCCCGGGTATTGCCCGCGCATAAACACGAGCCCCGAGAAGCCATGGGCACCCGGCATATTGAGATCCAGCAAGACCAGATCCGCGTCCGGGTGCGACTCTACCGCCGCCTGCAGCGCCTTGATGCTGTCGACTTCAACCGTCTCGGCATCCGGCACCGCCTGACTGACCGCCTGCTTCAGTGCTGCTCGAAACAGTGGGTGATCATCAGCGACGATAATAGTTTGTGCCATTCAACAGATTCCTTACAGGTGCTAAGCCCGATTAATAGCGGGCTTTACTTGTTTGCACGACCGCTGATCAGATCATCCACCACGCCAGGGTCCGCCAGAGTGGAGGTGTCGCCCAGCTGATCGTGCTCGTTTGACGCAATCTTACGCAAAATCCTGCGCATTATCTTGCCAGATCGGGTTTTGGGTAATCCGGGTGCCCACTGAATCACGTCCGGAGAAGCGATGGGACCAATTTCCTTACGCACCCACTGGACCAGTTCCTTCTTCAACTCATCGGATGGCTCTTCACCGTGAACCAGGGTGACGTAGACATAGATGCCCTGCCCCTTGATCTCGTGTGGGTAGCCAACAACAGCCGCTTCCGCAACCTTGTCGTGGGAGACCAGTGCGCTTTCAACTTCCGCGGTACCCAGACGGTGACCGGAAACGTTCAGAACGTCATCGACCCGGCCAGTAATCCAGTAGTAGCCATCTTCATCGCGACGGGCGCCGTCACCGGTGAAGTACATGCCTTTGTAGGTGCTGAAGTAGGTCTGGACAAAACGCTCATGATCACCATAGATCGTGCGCATCTGGCCAGGCCAGCTGTCCAGGATAACCAGGTTACCTTCGGTTTTGCCTTCCAGGATATTGCCATCGTTATCCACCAGAGCAGGCTGGACACCGAAGAAGGGAACCGTGGCGGAACCCGGCTTCAGATCAATAGCGCCAGGCAGCGGGGAAATCAGGATCCCGCCGGTCTCGGTCTGCCACCAGGTGTCCACAATGGGGCACTTGCTGTTACCAATAACGCGGTGGTACCACTCCCAGGCTTCCGGATTGATCGGCTCGCCCACGGAACCCAGCAGTTTCAGGCTATCGCGTTTGGTGCCGTCCATGCAGGACTCACCTTCCGCCATCAGGGCACGGATCGCGGTCGGCGCGGTGTAAAGAATGTTCACCTTGTGTTTGTCGACTACCTGGCCCATGCGGGAACTGTCCGGGTAGTTGGGCACACCCTCAAACAGAACGGTTACGGCACCATTGGCCAGCGGGCCGTACAGGATGTAGCTGTGGCCGGTAACCCAGCCAAAGTCTGCGGTACACCAATACACGTCGCCATCGTGGTAATCGAACACGTACTCGTGGGTCATGGACGTGTAGACCATGTAACCGCCAGTGGTATGCAGAACGCCCTTTGGCGCACCGGTGGAGCCGGAAGTGTACAGCATGAACAGCGGATCCTCGGCGTTCATGGGCTCCGGCGGGCAGTCGGCCGACGCAGTCTTCATCAGATCTTCATAACGCGCGTCGCGGGCATCGTTCCAGGGCACTTCGGAGTTACCGGTGCGGGTTACAACAACCACTTTTTCAACGCTGGCGGCGTCTTCGTTCTTCAGGGCCGCATCCACGTTCTTCTTCAGCGGAATCTTGCGCCCGCCGCGAACACCTTCATCGGAAGTGATCACGAAACGGGATTTACCGTTAACAATCCGGGCACCCAGTGCTTCTGGAGAGAAACCGCCGAATACAACGGAGTGAATCGCCCCTATGCGGGCGCAGGCCAGCATGGCAACAGCCGTTTCCACGATCATCGGCATGTAGATGGTCACAACGTCGCCCTTCTTCACGCCCAGATCTTTCAGGACGTTGGCAAACTTGCTGGTTTCTTCGTGCAGTTCGCGGTAGGTGACTTTGCGGGAGTCGGCAGGATCATCACCTTCAAAGATGATAGCTGTCTGGTCCCCACGCTTTTCCAGATGACGGTCCAGGCAGTTGGCGGATGCGTTCAGCTGGCCATCTTCAAACCACTTAATGGACAGATTGTTGTAATCGTAGCTCGTGTTCTTCACCTTGGTGTAAGGCTTGATCCAGTCAAGGCGTTTGCCGTGCTCACCCCAGAAAGTATCCGGGTCTTCAACTGACTGACGATACATTTCTTCATACTGTTCCCGGTTCAGAAGGGCCCGATTGGCCACTTCCGGGCTCACCGGATATACCTGTTTATCAGTCATTGTGCTCCCCCTTTGTCAGAGTCTGTTGTCATTGTCGGTTTTTGGAATTCTGAGCGCTGGGACCTCTCCGGTCCTCTAGACGGATAGTCGTAGTTCAACATGTGTGCCACTACACAATGAATTAGACTAACGTCCTAATGCGCCTGAACTTTTGGCCAAAACTGGCCGCTAACCCACAAGAAAACAAGGGTTATTTGTGCCGAACGAGAAGCTCTTTAAAGGATAGTTCTATCGGGGCCAATGGCAAACCGGTAAGGGAAACTGGCAACATTGGAAGGCGGCCCGGCCGCAGCGACCGGGCTCAGGTTTTTTACGCCGCTTTCTTGCGGGTCTTTGCCGAACGAAGGCTGTAGACCTTACGCTCCTTCAGGGCATACCGGTTGAGCCCGGCAAGGTGAATCTTGCGCAGGTAAACCGCCCAGTCGATCTGGCGGGCATCGACCGGGAACAGCACTTTGTCCAGCTCTCCCATACGCGAGGCCAGAGCCAGCAGGTCATCGTTGCGGAAGATGTAATCCGGCGCCGTGTAGAAGCCAAAAATGGTTGCCAGAGAGCGAGTGGTATCCAGATTCCGAAGCACTTTCAATTCCCGGTTCTGGCCCAACATTTTCAACACCTTCCCGGTAATGCTAAGGGGAATGCGCACGCCACCGACCACGGCATCAAAAAGCCTGCGATTTACGGCAATGAACGGCTTGGTCGGCTGCCGATAGAACAGCTGATCGTATTCCGCGTAATTGACTCTGGATTCCGCCATCAGGTGATCAATGAATTCGCCCAGGGAAACCGGGTTGGAGCTGCCGCTGCAACACTGGTAAATTCGGTGACGCGGGGATTTCCCTATCGCCTCGGCGGTGGCCAGGATGATGGCGTTGGCCACCAGATCCACGGGAATAACATCAATGACCCCTGAGCGCTTGCCCGGGAACAGCGTGACCTTCTCACGGGCATAGGCAAGGATAATGGCATCTGCCACCTTTACACCTTCAATCCAGCCGGGTGCAGGCTCCTCTAGGGCGCTTTCAATAATTGAGGGACGCAAAATGGTCAATGCCCTACCCGACAGTGCCTTCATCAGAAGCTGCTCACCCAGCCATTTGGTGAAGGTGTAGGTGTCACTCCAGCCATAGTGATTGGCTTCACGAATGCCCAGGTCCACCAGTTTCTTTTCCAGCATCTTTCCAGAATACCGTGACCGGACATCGGCAATCTTGTCTTCTAGCAACCGGACCAGCTCGCCAATCTCGTAATAGCCCTCCGTGCTGCGGGGAATGGACTCGCCCGCAGGCTTGATCACCGATTCGGTAATCTGGCCGGCATTCATACCGTTAACGTAGCAGGTGGAAACCTGAAGCACTGCCAGTGACTTGTTCTGGCGCGCCAGCTCGGCAACGTTTTCCAGGCACCGGGTGTTGATCGCCAGGGCTTTGTCCAGCTCTTCACGGAAGTTGACACTGGCGGCTGAGTTGATCACCGCATCAATGCCGCTGGCCAGCTTGCGAAAGCGATCACCGGACAAGCCGAACAGTGGCTCTGTGACTTCACCGGTAACGCAATACACCCGCTCCTCAATGAAAGTTTCGAAAGCCTCGTTATCCTCCTGGCGAAGGCGATCAAATACCGACGATGTAGCAATTTCATCGAGAAAACGCCCCCGGGCATCCGGGTGGCGCTTGTTACCACGGATCAGCAGGTGAACGCCGCCGATATCGGGAACGGCGCGAATAAGCTTTTCCAGTACCACCTTGCCGAGAAAACCGGTGGTGCCGGTGATCAGTACGTGCCTTCCGCGGAGCTGTTCCAGCACCTTTGAAGATGCACCGGGATTCAGCTGCTGTGTTGCCATGGGAGAACTCCTTCTCATTTCAATGCGTCGCCGGCGCATACCTGCCGGCAGAGGAAAGTTTGCGAATCAGATACACCAGATCCACTGCATATTGCGGGCCACGATTCAGATTAATGCTCAATCCTTGCACAACTTTGGTGACAGAGCGGTGACACACTGCAAAGTTACGCTACAAAAAGTGCTAATAAAATGACGGAAAAGGAGGTAGGTTTTACTGCCTATCAGGATCGGCCCTGATCATTGCCCGAGAGTGATCGCAGAAGCTGATCCAGGGAAATATCCGCGGGCTGCTCCTTCAACACGCGCACCAGACGATCCTGCTCTCCAAAACTGACGCGGTCGTAAAAGGGCTCGCGCAGAACCGAAGAAGCAGGTTCCGGTTTCTTTGTTTCTCGTGGGGGAGGCGAAATCTGGTCCGCAAGCTCCCGCAGGTGAGTGGCCAGGTGGCTCTTACGCTCCGGATTGAGGTTTTCCCACTGAAACGACCCGAGCCCGGTCTGAACGATTTCAATGACATCGCTGTCCAGCGTGCGCCCCAGAAGTGCAAAAAGCCGGGTAAATGCTTCATAACGCAGCATCGGGTCGACCGGCGTCTGGGCGAAAACCGCCTCCAGTTGGCTCACCGCATTCAGGCACTGCGTTTTAACATCTGGAGCTTCCTCTTCCGCCACATTCCCGGGCGCAGATGCCGGGGCTGGTATAGCTACCGGCGCCCGGCGAGACACCTTGTGCCAGTATGCTGCGATACCGGCCTTTCGTCTGGGAAGCTGGGAGAGCCGTACATTCAGCATATCCGCGAGGGTATGAAATTGACGGCAGGATGGGTCTGACACCGGTAACAGCGCAACGGGCTTCTGGTTCAGAACTGACTGGCGGAGAGTTTCGTCCCGCCATATTCCGCCCATATAATGCAGCGAGATCTCCAGATGGCGCTGTGCGGCTGCATCAAGGCGCTGGAAAACGGAGCGGGCCTGGCTGGCCCCCTGGGCCATGTTGACAAGAATGCTGGGGGTTCGGTTATAGCCCCTGCGCCGGAGGACCTTGATCAGGGAGAAGGCATCTGTCAGGGATGCAGGATCCGGGGTTACCACCATGCAGGCCAGCTCCGTGGCTGCAATCATATGCAGCCCGGCGGCCTGTAAACCCGCCGCGGTGTCGGTAATCACATAGTCGTAACGGGTTTCAAGATTGTAGAGCGCCCGGAGTATGCGCAGGCTTTCGGCCGGCCCCATATCCATACATTCCTGGACGCCGGAGGCACCCGGAACAATGTGAAGACCGTAGTCGGTCTCCAGAATGATGTCCTCAAGCCGACACTCCCCGGCCATCACGTTGGCAAGGGTTTTACGAGGATAGAGGCCCACCATGATGCTGACGTTAGCCAGATCGGTGTCACCATCCAGAAGCAAAACCCGTTTATCCTGTCTCGCCAGGGTAAGCGCCAGGTTCAAGGCGACCGAGGTCTTGCCCACGCCACCCTTACCTCCGGTAATAGCGATGGTTCGGGGTTGGTTCGGATTGTGCTTTACAGGTTCTTTGGCAGTCATCACCGGTAATCTAGGTCCCTGATTTTACGGTTGCGGGCTATTTAACCTGTCAAAATTCTACACATATCACGAATCAGATAATATATTGCTCAAAAAAACAGCAATAAGTATTTAATAACGACGTATTATTGTCTAAGCTCTTTTCGGACAACAAGAATGAACGATCCGTCAGCCACTGACTTTTTTTATCGCACGGCAGGTAAGCCTATGCACGTTTCGCCTGATTTACAGCTTCCGAGCCTCCCGGAGGTGACCCTGCGGGCGCTCGATGCATGTCATCAGGACGAAAGCTACCGAAAGATCAGCGAGATCGTATCCGCCGACACAGCCCTGGTAAGCCGCATACTGGCCATCGCCAATTCTGCACTATATGGCCCTTCAACCCCGATCCGGTCAGTAGATCAGGCCCTGTTAAGGCTGGGTACCCGGCGATTCCATACACTTGTCCTGACCGCAGCCCTGCGCCAGCTCCTGTTTGAACTCGGGGGTGACGAGTGGCAGCAACTCAGGGATTTCTGGCGGCACTCACTGACCACGGCATTGACCGCACGGGCACTTGCCACCCTGACCCGCTACCCGGAGCCTGACGAAGCATTCATGTTGGGCATGCTTCACAACATCGGTGAACTGATTGCTATTAAAACGCCAGCGACCGAAACGAAGCAACACTATCTTGATCATCAATCCGACATTGCCGCCGAGCTTGTGTCTTCGTGGGGCCTGGGGCCAATGGCGGCCGATGCCATGCGCTACCAGCAGGCACTCCCTTCGGAACTGCGGGATGCCGGGCACCTGGTGAAGCTGATCA
Organism: Marinobacter guineae; assembly: GCF_002744735.1. Taxonomy (GTDB): domain Bacteria; phylum Pseudomonadota; class Gammaproteobacteria; order Pseudomonadales; family Oleiphilaceae; genus Marinobacter; species Marinobacter guineae. The sequence goes on from NZ_KZ319341.1 coordinate 450,777, forward strand.
GCCTGGCTACCCGTCTTGCTCTGTCCGATGCTGCAGGCATTGCGGCGGCCGGTACGGTATTCGGGCTGAATGAGGAGCTCACCCGTGAGATCAATCGCCGGATCGGGCATGAGGTGTCCGGCATGGCGGCATCCCTTGGCATCCCACTGGATGAGGAATACAACGGCGAGAACGCATCCAGGCAACTGAAGCAGACCATTCTGCGCCAGGCCATGGCCAGCCAGGCGATCAACCTTGCCGATGTAACCGGTGAAACCAAGGACATCCTCGCCGAAACCGTCAACAGTCTGACCCTGATCACAGGCCTCCCCGCACTGTGTTTTGGACATGCCGGGGACAATCTGGTGCTCCTGTCCGGAACCATTGGCGATATTCCGGACCTGGCGGTGACTGCCAAACCTGGCGGCAGCGTTCTGACCGAGGCCTTTATTTCAGGACTGCCCGTCACCCTCGGGGAGCGATCACCAACCGTACTCGACCGGCAGCTGCTATCCTTGTTACATACCCCGTCGCTTTTGGCCGTTCCGGTCGTCAATGGCGACGACTGCCCAGGAGTCTTTGCCCTTGGCACCGACAACGACCAGTTGCAGACCACACTGGAGCTGGCGGGTATTTTCACTCGCCAGCTGTCAACTGTACTCGCTAACCGGCCTCTCCCGGACGGAAAAGCCGCAGCTGACGACAAACAGCTGGACCAGGAAATAGCCCGTGACCAGCTACGCAAACAGGTTCATGAGGTCAGCAATCCCCTGACCATCATCCGGCAGTATATTTATCAGCTCAGAGGCCGGCTGGAGGATGCCGGGGTTAAACAGGAACTGGACGTCATCCGGGATGAGCTTGACCGGGCGGGTAACCTTTTATTGCAGATGAGCCACACGGACGCCACGGAACACAATTCGGATAGTGTTGAACTGAATCCAGAGCTGGAAAGCCTGGCCCGGATTCTGGAAGATAGCCTGTTCAGTTCCGACAATCGCAATCTGAAGTTAACGCTTTGCAGCCAGCCATCACTGGTTGCCGCTGGCACCACCCGGATTCGCCAGGTTGTGATCAATCTGGTCCGCAATGCGGCCGAGAGTCTTCCGGATGAAGGTGGTACCGTAGAGGTCCGCACGTCTTGCCCGGTGTGGCAGAATCAGCGCACATGGGTAGAACTGGAGATCACGGACACGGGTACCGGAATACCCGATGAAGTCAGGGACACCCTGTTTTCACCAGTAAGGACCACAAAAGGAGAGGGCCACAGCGGTTTGGGCCTGAGCATTGTGAAACAGCTTGTTGATGACATGGAGGGCATCATAGCTTGTCGCACGGGACAGGAAGGCACCACCTTCAGGATTCTGTTCCCGGCGGCCAGCCATAAAAAAAACGAGACCGACTGACGCAGAAACAACGGACACAGACCGATGGCACCTGAACTCACTGATCAGCCTTTCAGTCACGGGTTAACGGCACGGATACTGGTGGCGGATGACGAACCCCGCCTGCTCGACACACTGGCCTCGCTGCTGCGCAGTCGTGGTTACGACGTATCAGAAGCCCATGGTGGCAGGAAAGCCTGCGAATTGATCGACCAGCAGGGGTTCGACCTGGCGCTACTGGATCTGCGAATGCCGGACGTGACCGGGTTTGACGTTATGGCCCACCTTGCCAAAGGACAACCGGAATGCGGCGTGATCGTTGTCAGCGGCGAAAGTTCCTTCAGTTCCGTCAGCCGGGCACTGCGACGGGGCGCCCTGGATTATATCCGCAAACCATTTGATCCCGAGGAATTACTGGCGACTGTCGAAAGCGTCATCGGCAAAAAATCCCTCCTCAAAGCCCACGAACACATCCAGTTGCGGCTTGAGAAATCCGAGGCCCTGCACCGGTACATCGTCAACAGCTCTCCTGATATTGTCTTCATGCTCGATCAGGAGGGCCACTTCTGCTTTATAAACAGCAAGGTCGAAAGTTTGCTGGGATACCAGCCTTCGGAACTTTGCGGTCAGCATTTCCGGCATATCCTTGACGATCGGGATGTCACCCGGGGAACCATGGCCCTGAAGGGGCCCAACATCACTGCAGACAACCCCCGAACCCTGGAAGTCCGCCTGAAAACCCGCGGCAGCCGCCGGGCAACCCGCCATTTCGAGATTACCGCCTTTCCCATTGATCCTCAGACCTGGCCTCACTCCGGGGCAACCCAGGGGGGTGGCAACGGTAACGGCGCTCAATATTACGGTACCGCCAGGGATGTGACCGAACGGAAAGAGGCCGAGGCGTTTATTAACTTCCAGGCCTACCACGACCTGCTCACCCGCCTGCCAAACCGGGCCCTGTTCAAAGACCGTCTCGAACTGGCGATCACACATGCCAAGCGCGGCGGCCAGAAACTGGCGGTGATGTTCCTTGATCTGGATCGTTTCAAGGTCATCAACGATACCCTGGGGCACGCCATGGGGGATCGTTTGCTTCAGGCAGTAACGCACCGGCTGGAAAAATGCCTTCGCAAGGGCGACACCCTGTCCCGGTTCGGCGGTGATGAATTCACCCTGTTGCTGCCATCCATCCACAACCATGAGGATGCGAGGCAAATTGCAAAAAAGCTGATCGATGCACTTCGAGCGCCTTTCCAACTGGGCGACCATGAAGTGTTTGTCGGCGTAAGCATCGGTATCTCCATCTTCCCGGAGGCTGGCGAGACCATGGATCATCTGATCCAGAACGCCGATATTGCCATGTACCACGTGAAGGCCAAGGGCAAGGACAGCTATCGTTTCTATTCCGAAAGCATGAGCATCGATACTGCCAACCGGCTGAATCTGGAACGGGATCTGCGCCAGGCGCTGGAGCGTGATGAGCTGCGGGTTTTCTATCAACCTCAGGTGTGCTCCAAAACCAACCGAGTGGTTGGGCTGGAGGCACTGGTACGCTGGCAGCACCCGGAAAGAGGCCTGCTCTATCCCCGGGATTTCCTGCCACTGGCAGAGGAAACCAAGCTTATTGGCCAACTCAGTGAGCGTGTTCTCGACCAGGCCTGCCAGGATGTCGGGCGTTGGATTCGTTCAGGCCATTCGGATCTCCGCCTGGCGGTCAACCTGTCCCCCATCCAGGTGGAGCACCCCCGGTTTGTGGAGACCCTGATGCAACAGGTCGAGGCTCACAAATTCCCGGCCGGCAACCTGGAGATTGAAATCACCGAAAATGTGATCATGAATGATCTGGAGCAGATCAGCCAGAAGCTCCGCGAACTCGCCTCCTTCGGAGTACGAATTGCAATTGATGACTTCGGCACCGGCTACTCCTCCCTGAACTACCTGCACCGCCTTCCCATACACACCCTGAAGGTGGATCAGTCCTTCGTAAAGGCCATTCGCAGCGGCGACGACGGCGCCTGCATCGTGAATGCCATTGTGGCCATGGCCCACGGCCTAAAGCTCGAGATTGTTGCGGAAGGTGTGGAAACCGACGAACAGCTTGAGTATCTCAGAAGCCTTGGTTGTCATCAGGTTCAGGGCTTCTTCTACGGCCCTGCACGGCCCGCGGCCGAAATTGCGAAAACCCTCGGAATCACCAGAGCCCGGGCAGCCTCGTTCGGTTAGACAATTATCGATTGTCGGACATTCAGATATAAAACCGCGATCTGGTTTGCAAAGTATTGCAGTTCGTTACTTTGTGTATCCGGAAATGCGCATTACTGCACATATTTCTCCCACCCTGTTCTCTAAGCTCAAATCCATCAGGCGTTGACCACCGGAATGCCCGACAGCCTGTCGGGCCAAAAATGATAAAAACGGTGGCGGCATCCAAGGAACAAGAACAGGCAGCAGTCATCATGCGCGACAAGTACAAATACATTGGGCCCGTCTACGATTTCCTGAGCAACCTCTACAGCGGAAAGAATATCCACCGCTGCAAAACCGCCATGCTGGACGTTGAGACCGTCAAACCCGGAGACCGGATTCTGTTTGCCGGCGTTGGCCATGGCCGGGACGCCATCCGTGCAGCCGAACTGGGCGCGGACGTTACCGTTGTAGACCTCTCAGAAACCATGTTGCGCAAGTTTGGCGAAGCCCAGAAGAAAGAGGCCCCCCACCTGACCATTCGCCGTATCCACAGCGACATCATGACAGTGGACGAGTTCGAGCAATACGACATGGTGGTGGCCAACTTCTTCCTCAACGTATTTGATGAAGACATGATGGTCCGCGTCCTGGAGCACCTGATTCGCCTGGGCAAGCCAGAGGCCAGAGTGGTTGTCGGCGACTTCTGCTACCCCACCGGGAACATCCTCTCCCGGATGTTCAAGAAGCTGTACTGGTACATGGCCGTATTCACTTTCTGGCTGTTTGCCAACAACGCATTCCACAAGATCTACAACTACCCAGAACACATGCAGCGCCTTGGCCTCCAGGTCACCGAGAAGAAGCATTTCAAGCTCCTGAACATGAACTGCTACTGGTCCATTCTCGGGCGCAAGCAGGCCTGAGTTCCGTCGCTCAAGGATCATCCAACAAAAACAATCGGGGAGCAGCAGCATGTCGGATCAGATACTCGCACTGGACAGAATCGGCACACTGGATAGCGGTTCGTTCACCTTCAGCGAACGGGTTGGCTATCTGAAGAAATTCGGAACCCACTCCCAGTCCTTTTCAACGCTCCAGCCGGGCATGCAGTATTTTGATGTGCCGGGCATGGGCTATATCGCCTACATGCGAAAATGGGGCGGGACATTTGTCCTCTCGGATCCGGTTTGTGCGCCGGGCGATTTCGGCAGGCTACTGGAAAGTTTTCATCAACGCTTCCCGAGCGCCAGTTACATTCAGGTATCAAAGCCAGTGGTGGATTTTCTGCATCTGCGCTTTGGTCTCTACGGTACCCAGTTCGGCAGTGAATCCCGAATCGATCTTGCACGGTGGTCGCTCAGCGGGAAAAAGAAACAGATCCTCAGAACCGCGCTGAACCAGGCGGAAAAGACCGGCATTACCGTCATGGAACGCTTCAGCGACGATCATACCCGGGAAATCTCCGAGGCCTGGATACGGACCCGAAAGTGTAAAAGCAATGAGATCCGCTTCCTGATCCGGCCCATGGAAATGGAATACCGGGAGAATGAACGGCACTTTTACGCCTACCAGGATGGCAGGGCCGTCGGCTTTATCTACTTTGATCCGATTTACCGTAACAACGAAATCATCAGCTACGTGCCCAACATTTCCCGGGCCAATGCCGATTTTCGCCAGGGTATTTTCTACACCCTAATGGCCCATGCCATGGACGTTTTCAAAGCCGAAGGCGTGCCCTACCTGGATCTGGGACTGATTCCCCTGTCTCTCGATCCGGCGACTGAACATCAAGAAAGCCGCCTGCTCAAAGGCCTGCTGCACGGGCTCTATGAGAAAGGCAACTTCCTTTACAACTTCAAAGGGCTGGAGTTCACCAAGTCACGCTTTCGGGGAGACAACTTCAAGACCTACTGCTGCCACAAGCGGTCTATTCCGGCGTTGGAATTTCTCGCCATGTTCAAGCTGACCCGGCTTCTTTAGGCGCCGGGGGCTCGGCGGGCCAGTCTCCTCTCACCAGCTGCACGCACAAGCCCAGTTCAGACATGAACCGGGCGATACCTTCGGGCGCTGAACCCGAAAAAAGTGCGGCACTGACTGGCGAAGGTGCGGGTTCAGCGACCGGACGCCCGGCATCGACCAGCTGATTTGTCTGTGCCAATAGCCACGCTACTCGGCGAGCGATCGCCTCTCCGGAATCCATCCAGAACCGGACTGAAGGAAGGCTCTGCTTCAGGCTCTCCAGTAACAACGGATAATGGGTGCAACCCAGTACCACCGTATCTACCCCGGCCTCACGAAAAGCCGTCATGGCATCCGTCAGCTCCTCGACCGGAACCACGCCGCCGCAAACCAGATCTTCCGCCCAGCGCACCAGGCTGGGATGCCCGATACGCTCCACCAGGCAATCGCCGGCGAATTCCTCAATCAGCCTGTCCAGATAAGGTCTCCGAACGGTGGCCGGCGTTGCCAGGAGTCCGATACGACGATTCCGGGTTTTCGCTGCCGCGGGCTTGATCGCGGGCACCACGCCCACCACTGGCACCGACGTCATTGCTCGCAAATGGGGCAAGACCACGGTACTGGCCGTATTACAGGCCACCACGATGACATCGGAGGGGTATTGCTCAAGGGCACGGGCAATCAGGGTACAGCAGCGGTCGATGACCACCGTTTCGGGCTTGTCACCGTAGGGAAATCCGGCGTTATCCGCCAGGTAGACCAGGTCTACCCCCGGCAGGTGCCGGTGAATGCAGGAGGCAACACTCAGACCACCGATGCCGGAATCGAATACCAGAATCCTTGGCGGCATCTGATCGCTCAAACCGGAATGCCTCCCCGGGAAATTTCCTTTTCCATCGCCCGAATCAGACGTCCTGCAATCGTGCTTTCCGGGGGCACCGGTGGGGTGTCACCGGGTAAAAACCAGTCGGCATCCGCGAGCTCGTCTTCCTGCAACACCAGGTCCCCTCCGGCGTAATCAGCGAAGAATCCAACCATCAGCTGGTGCGGGAAGGGCCAAGGCTGAGACGCGTGGTATCGGATATTGGTCACATCCAGGCCGGTCTCCTCTTTCACCTCCCGGCAAACCGCACCCTCCAGACTCTCTCCCGGCTCAACAAATCCGGCAATCAGACTGTAGAAGTGGCGTTTGACCCGTGACGACCTGGCCAGCAGCAGACGATCATCCCGACGAATAACGACAATAACGCAGGGGGCGAGCCTCGGGTACCAGGGAATCCCGCAGGGTTCACACCATTTGGCACGTTCCCGGGGATGAAAGCCGGTTTCCTCACCGCAGCGCCCGCAATACTGATGGTCCCGCCACCACTGCCAGACCTGGAAACCAGTACTCAGCATATCCGCAGGGGCATCGCTCATCATTAGCAGAGCATCCCTTAGAGGAATGATCTCCTGGTCTTCGACAACACTTTCCGGCAATTCGGTCACGAATACATCACGACCGTCGAAGGTTCCCAAAGAGACGGCACCGGACAGGAGATCCCCGAATAGCGCGCTGCCACGGGGGTGCAGCCAGCCGTTATCCGGCTTCACCACGCCCGACCCCGAAAACGCCAGAATCAGGTCGTTCTGATCCGGCGGCATGTTTGTCCAGCCGGGTTTCCACTGAGTCATCGAGACCACCATTTGATGTGCTGCCTGAGTGATTATAAGGCCTGGCTGAAATGTACCACATTGCCTCACTGGCCAAGAATGCAACCTCGACTTTCCGCTCTGTACTCAACCAAGTAAACTTGGCACCTGTCTTTTCAACGGAGTTGCACTCTATGCGTCTTTACCAGGGCATTCGCAGCCTGATCCTGACCCTTTTGCGCAAGATACTGTTTATCTGGGTCCGGACAGATGTCAGCGGCAACAGCGTTGACGCCCTCGCCCTGGATCCGGACAAGCCGGTATGTTACGTGCTGCAATACAGCTCCCTCTCCGGCCGGCTGGTTCTGGAACAGGAAGTTATCCGGGCCGGATTGCCCGGAGCGGCAGAAGCACTGCCGGTTAAAAATGGGCCATCGCATTCATTCTTTTTTCTATACCGCCGGATTGGCGGCTTTTTCCGGGGACGCCAGGCACCGGCGCCCACCAGCGAGTTCCAGGCCCTGGTTCACTACGGCCTCGAACACCCGGATCAGGACGTCCAGATCGTTCCGGTTTCCCTGTTTTGGGGCCGCTCCCCGGACAAGGAGAAATCCCTGGTAAAACTGTTGCTGTCTGACACCTGGTCCATTGCCGGCAGGCTGCAGAAGCTTCTGATCATTATGGTCCACGGCCGCAACACATACGTCCAGTTCAATCAGCCCCTTTCGCTCAAACAGGTCATTGATGAATACCGCCATAACGAAGAGCGCGCCAACCGTAAACTGGCCCGGATACTCAGAACCCACTTCCGTCGGGTACGCCAGGCTGTCCTGGGACCGGACCTCTCCCACCGCCGCACCCTCGTCGCAGGTCTGGTGCGGACCCAGGCAGTAAAGGAAGCGATTCGGGAAACGGCCGCCAAAGACGATATTCCGCCGGAAAAGGTTCGCGCCAAAGCCTACAGGTATGCCGACGAAATTGCCGCCAGCATGTCTGTCGTCACCATTCGCGTTCTTGAGGTGGTGCTGTCCCGGCTGTGGAACCGGATCTACAAAGGCATTGCCATCAATAACATCCGGGTGGTGAAAGAGGTCGCCCAGGACAATGCAGTCGTTTACGTGCCCTGCCATCGTTCCCACATCGACTATCTGCTGCTGTCCTACGTGCTCTACAAGAACGGCCTGATGCCACCCCACATTGCGGCAGGAATCAACCTCAACATGCCCATCGTGGGTCCTGTCCTGCGCCGGGGCGGCGCCTTTTTCATGCGCCGCAGTTTCAAGGACAACCCGCTGTACGCCACCGTTTTCAACGAATACATGCATGTGATGTTTTCCCGGGGATATTCGGTGGAATACTTTGTCGAGGGCGGCCGAAGCCGAACAGGGCGGATGCTGCAACCCCGCCCAGGCATGCTGGCGATGACCGTCCGCAGCTTCCTCCGGGACCACCGCAAGCCCATTGTTTTTGTGCCGGTTTACATTGGCTACGAAAAGGTTATGGAGGGGCGCTCGTATCTTGGTGAACTACGCGGCAAGAAAAAAGAAAAAGAGAGTGTCTTCGGGTTGGCCAAAACGGCGCGCAAACTGAGCAATTCCTTTGGTCGCGTGGCGGTAAATTTCGGTGAGGCCATTCACCTTTCCGAAGTTCTGGATGATGTCCACGACAGCTGGCGCGAGGAAGCCTACGACGCCGGGTACCGCCCAGCCTGGCTTAACACGGCCGTATCCGAGCTCGCATTCCGGGTAGCCTCCAACATCAATGCCTCTGTCGCGGTTAATCCAATTGGCATGGCAGCGACGGTTCTGCTCGGGACCGAGCGCCTGGCCATGGACGAAGGCCAGCTGATCCGGCTGATGGATCAGTACGTCGCCCTGCTTAAAGCCTTCCCCTATGCCGAGACGGTCACCCTGCCTGAAGGCAGCGGTAAAGACTGGGTGGCATACTGCGAGGGCATGGGGCTGATCAACCGCCAGCCCCAGAAGCTGGGCGACATCATCGCCCTGGAAGGCAGCAATGCGATTCTGATGACCTACTACCGTAACAATATCCAGCACCTGTTCGCGCTGCCGTCGCTGATTGCCAGCCTCTTTGAGAACAAGGATTCCCTGAGGCGCGAGAAAATCGTGTTCCTGGCCAGCGTGGCCTATCCCTATCTGCAATCCGAGCTGTTCCTGAAGTACCAGCCGGATGAGACCGAAACCGTCATCAATCAGTGGATCGATGTTCTGATCGCCCAGGGTTTGCTGAAGCCTCTGGACGGCGACCGGATCGGCCGACCGGGCGAAGGCACCGAAGCCATGCTGAGACTTCGGGTGCTGTCACGTTTCATCATCCAGACCGTCGAGCGCTACCACATCGCGCTCGGTATCCTCCGGAAATACGGCTCGGGCAAGATCAGTGCAGCGGAACTGGAAGAGCAGAGCGCGCTGCTTGCCGAACGCATGTCGATCCTGTTTGGCCTGAATGCCCCGGAGTTCTTCGACAAGAGTCTGTTCCGGAATTTCATCGCCAACATGCAGAAGAACGGCGTGATCACCACCGATGACAACGGCTTGTTGTGTTATGGCGGGGGTCTTGACGAGGTGGCAGAAGACGCACGGCTGGTGCTGAGCGTCGAGAAGCGACAGGCGATTCAACAGGTTACGATGATGGGAGCCTGAGGCTCTTGATTGGACTGAGGGCTTCTCCCAGGCTAACGGTTTACTGGGGCGGCAGGGCCTTGATGGAATAGACATCGTAGCGGCTGCTTTTGCCCTCGGTGCGGGTGGTTGGCTCCGGCCCGGCAATTGCCGGCGCTTTTCGCGGCCGCTTGACCACCACCCGATAACGTGCGGCTGCAAGAGCCGCGGTAAGCAGCGACCCGGAATCATCGTCGTCACCGACAACCGTCCGGAACACCTGCATTTCCTTTTTGACCAGGGCCGACTTATCCCGGTGCGGAAACATCGGGTCCAGATAGATTACATCCGCGGCCTCACCACCAGCCCGTTCAAGCCAATCAATACTGCTGCCTTCCATCAACTGCATGCGTTCAACGATTGCCGCGCAGTCCACGTTCAGAGCGGCACGGGCCAGGCCATCCGCCAGGAGCGCATGGATCACCGGATTGCGCTCAAACAGCGTTACCCGGCACCCCAGAGCGGCCAGGATAAACGCATCCTGGCCAAGCCCGGCCGTGGCATCGACAATATGCAGGTTGGCGCGGGTTTTCTGCAGGCCGACAGCCTTGGCAACCAGCTGACCTGCCCCTCCGCCATGTTCACGCCGATAACCCATCTTGCCGGTAACGAATTCCGCCCGCACCGGCCCGGGCGCTCCCTTACCGGTAACTTGCAGGCCCAGGCCCTGCTCATCCAGGAACAACAGAACCGGGAAGTCGCGAACGTCCCTGGGTCGCACCACGCCCAGATTCTCCAGTAACAGTGACTCGGCCAGAGACTCGGCCTGAAACCTGTCCCCCAGTGGACTTCGGGCAATGGCAATGGTTTGGTGCCAGTCGGGGGGCATTACAAAAGAAGCAGAAGAATCAGGCATCAGACCAGAATATCAATTCCGGCCAGGCTGCCGCCGTTACTGGCTTCCTGACCGGCGGCCGCAACGGAAGCAAATGTCGACAGGGCCCGGGCGGCGGGCAAGGAGACTTCATCAGCCCGGAAACGTTCGAGACGGGCATCTTCGGAAGCACGCCTGGCTTCGACTCTGCGCTCGATACTTTCGGTGGGGTTTCGCTCACTGGTCAAACCCTGGCGGCCATCGGCAAGATCACGACGAGCTGATTCGCCCGTTTTCTCAGGCGATGAAGCGGGAGCGCGTGCGACATCACTGCGCTCGCGGACCTGGCTGTTATTGCCGGTCTGCGAAGCGAAATTGTTGCCCGGATTGATACCGCCAATCATGTTCAGGTACCGATGGCTGGATGACAGGAAAACTTTAGATGGAAGTATGGAAGATTATTGCCCGGAAGAAAAGACAGCTGTTCAGTCTTCACTCAGGCCTGGGTGATCGAACAGGCTACCGACCGGGCAACTTTTTCCAGGCCACTTCGTCGCGGATATACACCGGTTGGGCCTGCTCCGCCGGAACCGCCTTACCCTGCCGGAACGCGATAGCGGCCAACCGGGCAACCCAGGAGGCGCGAAGCACCAAAGCCTCGTCGACTGTTTCTACCTGCCCGGTTATTGCGGAGGGCATTCCGGAGCGATACTGCCAGCCCTGCCCAACGCCATACCAGTAATCGGGCCCCGACGGGAGAGTAACGTTTGCAGGAGGACACACATGCTCTTCACCCAGCAAAACCGGAAGACCGGCACGACACTCGAAACAGCCCCAGTAGACCTCCCCCATGCGGGCATCAAAGGCCACGGCGATACCGCTGTTCTCGGGAACAGCCAGGGTTTCGATCGCGCCAAGAGCAACCGCTTCAAGAGAAGAAACCGGTACCACCGGAATATCCAGCCCCCAGGCTAGCCCCTGTACCACCCCGGTTGCGATACGCAGGCCGGTAAAGGAACCTGGGCCACAGGCAAACGCCAGGGCATCCAGATCGGCAGGCACAAGGTCCTGCGCCAGGAGCAGCTCCCGTACCATCGGCATCAGCAGCCGGGTGTGGCCTCGCGGGGCAAGCTCAAAACGTTCAGAGATCTCGCCATCAACAAGAAGGGCTGCGGAGCAGCCCTCTGATGACGTATCCAGTGCCAGCAGTTTCACGCGTGTGAAAACCTCAGGTCAGGATGCCGTGGATTTACTTGAGTTCGGACAGAATCTGGTCGCGAATGCTGTCCAGGCTGCCAACACCTTCAACGCGCACGTACCTGGGCGCCGCGGCCGGATCTTTTGATGCCCAGTCCTGGTAGTAACCGATCAGCGGTGCAGTCTGGTCGTGGTAGATTTTCAGACGCTTGCGCACCGTTTCTTCCTTGTCATCTTCACGCTGAACCAGTGGCTCACCGGTTTCGTTGTCCTTGCCTTCCACCTTGGGCGGATCATATTTTACATGGTAAATCCGGCCACTACCTTCGTGAACCCGGCGGCCGGACAGGCGGCTGACGATCTCTTCGTCGTCGACAGCAATCTCGACAACATAATCAATGGCAATCCCCTGATCTTTCAAGGCCTCAGCCTGGGGAATGGTGCGGGGGAAACCGTCCAGCAGGAAGCCGTTCTTGCAATCCGGCTGCTGGATACGCTCTTCAATCAGAGCAATGATGATATCGTCGGACACCAGGCCGCCGGTCGCCATGACTTCCTTCACCTGCTTACCCAGCTCGGACTCTGCTTTGACCGCCGCCCGCAGCATGTCACCGGTGGAGATCTGGGGAATATCAAACCGTTCGGTTATGAACTGGGCCTGAGTCCCCTTACCTGCGCCCGGCGCGCCTAACATGATGATTCGCATAACGCTGTGCTCCCGTTTTAGTCATTATCGTTTGAAAAGCTGTGGCAAAAACCCCCGCCTTTGCGACAGCCTCTCCTATCCGGAACAGGTGTTAGCCGGAATCAGCGAGGGCGCATTATACGAAGTCAGCCACCTCAGAGAAAGTCGACCTCCGTATCATGCACCGGAAGTGCGCATTTCCCCCGCAAACAACGCCAGGATGTCAGGATGACAGGGAGCTGGCCAAGGCGTCCAGATCCGGAGCCACCCGGTCAATTTCTGCTTTGAGTTCATCCAGCATATTTGGCTGCAGGCCCAGTCCTTCCACCAGCGCTGGCACATCGTCGGGATTGAACTCATCACCGATGCCGCGTTCTTTGAGCAAGGCATTCGACAGCTGCACCATCAACACATAATTTTCATGCTCACCATGATAGCCGGGCTGCTGATGAACGCCGGCTGCCTTGACCACTGGATCAGGCAACTGCCACAGGCGATGGAGGATTCCGCCAATGGCACCATGGCCCACAGCAAGAATTTCCTGCCCATCCCCCTGGCCGAATACCTGCTGCTCAAGGGAATGCATGCTGGCTTCAGGGTTGGCTTCACGGAGCTGATTAAGCTCATCAAATTCGGAGGGGAACAGGTGCCCCACCAGCAACAGGCCAAAGTTATGTAGCAGCCCGCACAGATAACCAAGGCCTTTCTCGGCACCGCATTTTGGTGCAATGGTCTGGCACAGAAACGCACAATACAGCGAGTGGCACCAGAAATTATCCATACCCAGCATCCCCTGGCGGGGCACCTCAAATGCCCTGACAGACGCGATACCGAGGGCAATATGGGCGACGCGATCAAAGCCGAGCACTCGGGTTACCGCTTCCTGCACCGAATTGATCTGGCCGGGATAATTGAACAGGGCAGATCGGGCATAACGCATGATCTGGGCCGTCAGACTCGGGTCAAACTCAATGAGCTCGGCCAGCTCGCGGGCGGTGGCATCGGTATTTGCGGTCAGCCGGAGAATGCGCAGGGCAAGGGCTGGCATTGGTGGCAGGCGGTAGAGTTTCTGGAGTTTGTCGGCCACTTCCTCCAGGGTCAGCGCCTCACGGTTGCCATTTCCCGGCCCACGGATGACCAGATGCCCTTCCCTGGCACCCTCCAGCGCCAACCTGAGGGACCGGCCATCCATTTCTACCAGAGAGTGATCGGTACCGCTGGAGAAAAGCACCCTCTCCGCCTTGAGGACATCTTCATCCACCACCACCGGAAGCTCATAAGCCTGGCCTACAGGTGGAGTAAATCCCGGATCACAATCCGCGAAAAGGCGCATGGTCTGACGAGCGGTCAGAGGTTGCAACCGGCGACTGGTCAATTGATGAACCGCATCCAGGTCCAGAGAGCTATCGAACTTGTGGACGGCCATCATCACTCCGTTGATATCAATCAACAATGTTCCCCGGATAAAATCCGCCTGGGGCAACCCTGAGGCGATTACCGCTGAATCCAGGCTGGTAACCTGATCAATCGGCAACTCCTGAAAACCAATGCCCTTGCGGGCCAGAAAACGCTCCAATCGTGCAGCCAGTGCCACAGCTTACTCCTGTTATCCAACGTCAGCGGTCGGGCTACCCGACCTCCATCCAGCACTATTAGCCGGTGTTGCGCATGCCCGCAGAGATACCCGCCATGGTCACTTTCAGGGCCCGCTCTACCAGCTCAGGCACTTCGCCTTTGCCCTCACTTTCCCGATCACGTCTGAGCAACTCGGCCTGCAAATAATGCAGCGGATCCGTGTAGGGATTACGCACCCGCATGGAGTGGGCGAACACCGGTTCGTCCTCCAGCAAGTCGTTCTGCTCCTTGAGCTCAAGAAGCCGCTGAATGCAACCCATAAGTCGCGCTCTCAAGCTTTCGCCGAGAGCTTTGAGTTTCTCGTCATCCAGCAAGGTCTGCTCATAATAGCTGGCAATGCGCAAATCTGCTTTTGCCAGCACCATTTCCAGCATATCCACATAGGTGCGGAAGAACGGCCAGCCCTGCATCATCTCTCTGAGGACGGGGAGCCGATTATCCCGAGCTGCCTCTTCCAGAGCCACATCACTGCCAAGCCAGCTGGGCAACATCAGCCGCATCTGGGTCCAGGCGAAAATCCAGGGAATAGCCCGGAGACTCTCCACGCCACCGGTCGCTTTTCTGCGTGCCGGCCGGCTGCCAAGCGCCAGTTTACCCAGGGCCTGCTCCGGCGTGACCTGGCGAAAATAGGGTACAAAATCCGGATTCTCCCGGACCACGTCCCGGTATGCCTTTAGGGAGCGCTCAGTGAGCCAGTCCATGGTTTCACGCCAACTGTCCTCCGGCTTCGGTGGCGGGGCCAGGGTCGCCTCGATAACCGCTGTGGTGTAAAGGGTCAGGCTCTGCACCGCCAGCCTGGGCAAACCGAACTTGAAGCGGATCATTTCACCCTGCTCGGTAATCCGGAAACTGCCGTTTACCGAGCCCGGCGGCTGGGACAAAATCGCCCGATTGGCCGGACCACCGCCACGACCGACGGTGCCGCCACGACCATGGAACAGAGTCAGGTGCACACCGTACTGGTTCGCAACGTGGGTGAGCTTCTCCTGGGCCTGATACTGCGCCCAGGCGGCCATGAGCTGGCCGGCATCCTTGGAGGAATCGGAGTAACCAATCATGACTTCCTGGCGACCCTGGCAATATTCCCGGTACCACTCCACCTCATACAGAGCAGCCATACTTTCCGGCGCGCCACGCAGGTCGTCCAGGGTTTCAAACAGGGGCACCACCCGCATCGGGTATTTCATTCCGGATTCCCGCAGTAGCAGAATCACGCTCAGTACGTCGGATGGCTTGCTGGCCATGGAGATTACGTAGGAACCCAAAGCCTGGGGGGTCTGCTGAGCCACGACCTCACAGGTAGCAAGCACCTCCGCAACCGACTCCGAGAGTTCCCAGTTCCGGGGCACCATTGGCCGGCGGCCCTGAAGCTCTTGCACCAGAAATGCCTGACGCTCCTGCTCGGACCAGGACAGGTAATCCCCCAAACCAAGATAATCCACCATCTCGGCCACCGCTTCGGCATGACGACTAGCCTCCTGGCGAATATCCAGCCGGATCAGAGGAAGGCCGAAGGTGTGGGCCCGGCGAATTGTGTCGAGCAGCGGGCCATTGGCAATTGTTTCCAGGCCGCAATCAACCAGAGACCGGTAACAGAGCTCCAGAGGCCCGGTAAAGCCCTCGTTTTCGAATAAAATTCCGGTGTTATCCGCCGGTTCGCCGTTAATGCTCGCTTCGGCCCACTCTCGAGTTTTAATCAGCCGGTCACGGAGTTCGGCGAGGACATGCCGATAGGGTTCCCGGGAACCACCAGCAACTGCCATCAGCTCATCGCTTGCCTGCCACATGGACAGCTCGGCTCTCAATGCCTGAATATCCCTCAGGTATAGATCCGCAGCCATCCAGCGCCCCAGCAGGAAAACCTTGCGGGTAACTTTATGGGTCACGTTCGGATTACCGTCGCGGTCGCCCCCCATCCAGGACGCAATCCGGATTGGAGACGCCTGCAAGGGCAGCCCATTACCAGTAGCCCCCTCCAAGGAGGTGTCGAGGCTTCTCAGAAACTGCGGTAACGCCTGCCAGAGGCTGTTTTCAATCACCGCAAATCCCCATTTGGCTTCATCCACTGCTGTTGGCCGCTCATGGCGAATCTCGTCGGTATGCCAGGCTTCTGTAACCAGCTGGGACAGGCGGTTCGCAATTTCCTCGCTCTCCGCGGGCATCAGGTCGTCATGGTCCAGCCTGGCCAGGCAATCCGACATTTCATCGTATTTCATGATCAGTGTGCGGCGGGCCACTTCGGTGGGATGAGCGGTCAGAACAAATTCGATCCGCAGATCGGCAACCCGCTTGTGGAGCTCCTCCGGACTGATGCCCCCGGTTTTCAGGCGATCAAAAACCTCACTCAGAGATTCAACCATGAGATCAGACTGATGGCCTCGTTTACGCCGTATGCCATGGTATTGCTCAGCCAGGTTGGCGAGGTTCAGAAACTGGTTGAAAGCCCGGGTAACCGGCAGGAGCTCGTCATCGCGCAGCTTGCCCAGCAAGCTCACCAGCCTCTGGCCCGAGCCACTTTCGTGAAGGCGGTCCGCCTTTGCCGCGGCCCGGATTTCCTCGATCAACTCATAACAATCCTGCCCGGGGTATCGTCGTATGCTCTGGCCCAGCAGCTCGCCCAACATTCGCACGTTTTCTCGGAGATCGGGGTGTAACTCAGTCACATTGACGTCCTTTTGAATTGACGGAGGCAAAGTAAACTTACGATACTAAGGAACAGTCGAGAAAGTCTATTGGCGATTCAAGCCTCTAGCTATAAGGAGTCATCATGAAGGTTACTGACCTGCCCAAACACTGGGAAAAGCAAAAGGAGCCCGTGGAACGCACGCACGATTACAATTTGCGCCTTCCATTGGAGGATGCTGCACGGGTGGCTGCACTGGCCGAGCTATACCCGGACCGCAGTGAGAGCGATATCCTGAACGATATGATTGGTGCGGCTCTGGACGATCTGGTTCGCCAGAGTCCGCTGAAGGACAGACTGGAAGGAAAGGACAAGACAGGCAAATAGGCAACGACGGGCAATTAACTGCCCGTCAGGCTACTGATTCCAGCTGGCGAGCCTTGAGACGCTGAATGTGCTTCTGGCTCAGACTGACAAACCTCGGAGTCAGGCCCTGATCCTCGTAGATCTCAAAACCATCCTCGTCATAAGCCACCACTTTGGTGCCCTGAACATAAGGGAAGCTGGTTTCCATCTCATCCAGTGCTGCGGAAATCAGATCCCGCATCAGATCCTGGGATGACTTCATTGGATAGAGCGCTGCGAGCTTTTCGAGGCGCTTGTGATGCTGGTCAGACAACGCTGTGAAATAAGCGTCTCGGGTAAGCCGACCACGAGCATGCTTGTCCCAGTAGTTGACCAGATCTTTGATTTTCATGGTGCCTTCACTCCTGCATCTTATTGATACCGCACGGCGCACGAAAACTGTGCGTCCGTTTCCGGAAGTGTAGACGAAGCCATCGCTCCGGGGGCCAGAAAATTGGTAACGGATTGTACCTACCGGCAGGCTTTGTCAGTCAGCCATTTCCGCCCCGCTCCACGCCTTTGACCGCCTGCCAGACGGCATCCAGCGCCTCCAGCGATTCTTCGTCCATGTTGCGTCCCTCACGCTCAAGCACCCGTTCAATCGCCCGGAAGCGGGCATCAAATTTGTGGTTGGTTCGTTTGAGGGCCTGCTCAGGATTGACTTTCATGAACCGTGCCAGGTTTACACAGACAAACAGGAGATCGCCCAGCTCATCTTCCACGGCATCGGGATCTCCCTTACCTGATTGCGCCGCTCCCCAGGCTTCCTTGAGCTCGTCGATCTCTTCATGGAGCTTGTCGAACACGGGGCCGATATCCGGCCAGTCAAAGCCGTGGCGGGCGGCACGTTTCTGGAGCTTTTCAGCCCGGGCCATAGCCGGCAGGGTTCGGGCAATGCCATCAAGCCGACTGGATGGCTCATTGGTCTCCGGTGCGGGTGCCAGTGCCCTCTCTTCCGCCTTGATGCGCTCCCAGCTTTCCTTGATCCAGCCTTCATCCGGCCGGTTATCCGGGTCGATACAGCTTTCCAGTGTCCCCTCGGGAAAGACGTGTGGGTGCCGACGTACCAGTTTCCGGACCAGATGATCGACCACACCGTCAAAATCAAAATGCCCGTCTTCCCGTCCGATCTGGGCGTAGAAGATCACCTGGAACAGAAGGTCGCCCAATTCATCCTTCAAATGCGGGTAATCCTCGCGTTCGATGGCATCGGCGACTTCGTAGGCCTCTTCAAGGGTGTGGGGCACAATGGTCTTGTAGGTCTGTCGGGTGTCCCACGGGCAGCCGGTCTCCGGATCCCGGAGCCGGGCCATCAGGGTTTTCAGGTCGTCCATGGTGTAGCTCATCCGCGCTTACGCCTTACATCAATGATATTGGGCAGGTTACGGATCTGCGCCAGCAAACGGGCCAACTGCTCCAGACTGGAAATTTCCACAGTCAATAACATAGTGGCCGTGTTTTCATCCTTGTTACTCAGGGTATTCAGTGCCAGAACATCACTCTTGGACGAGGACAGAACCTGGGTAATGTCCCTCAGTAATCCGGACCGGTCGTAGGCTTCAATCTCGACGTCCACCGGGTAGACAGCCGCCGGCCGCCCACCCCAGCTCACCTCGATTATCCGGTTCGGTTCAAACTCCCGCAGATTCAGGAACGTCAGGCAATCCTGACGGTGCACCGTCACCCCGCGCCCTACCGTGATATAGCCACCGATGGCATCTCCGGGCAAGGGCTTGCAGCATTTCGCTACCTGGGTTTTTAGCTTGCCTACGCCAACAATCTGGATATCGGATTCGGTGTCGTAAGGCTTGCGCCGCTGGGAGCTGAGCTTGAGGTCCAGTTGCTCGGATTTCGGCTCCAGCATCTGCTGGGCAACGTTGGCGACATGGGTCGGGCGCAGATCGCCGGCACCAACGGCGGCAAACATGTCCTCGGCGCTGTGGTAATTCACCTTCGCTGCCAACTCGCCCAGATCCACGTCGTAAAGCGACAGGCGTCTGAATTCGTCTTCAAGGATAGCCCGGCCGTCAATGATATTGCGGCCGCGATCCTGTTGCTTGAACCAGTGCGTCACCTTGGCCCGGGCCCGGGAGGTCTGGATGTAGCCGAGGCTCGGGTTCAGCCAGTCCCGGCTGGGGGACGGATTGTTGGAGGTCAGGACAAACACCTGGTCCCCGGTTCTCAGTGGATAGGTCAGCGGCACGATACGGCTGTTCACCCGCGCTCCGCGGCAGGCATGGCCGATCTCGGTATGGACCCGATAGGCGAAATCCACCGGGGTCGCACCCTGGGGCAGATCCACCACATGGCCCTCGGGCGTGAATACGTATACCCGGTCCGATGTCACATCGGATTTCAGATGGTCCGCCAGCCCGGACAGGTCGCCAAGCTCTTCCTGCCACTCAAGAACCTGGCGCAGCCAGTTAATCTTGGCATCGTACCCAGTGGACTTGTTGCCTTTGTCCGTGCCCTTGTACAGCCAGTGGGCACACACGCCCAGCTCCGCTTCCTCGTGCATCTTGTGAGTACGGATCTGGACTTCCATGACCTTGCCTTCCGGCCCGATCACCGCCGTATGCAGCGACTGGTACCCGTTTTCCTTGGGGTTGGCAATATAGTCGTCGAACTCGTTCGGGATATGGCGCCACAGGGTATGGACGATCCCGAGTGCGGCATAGCAGTCCCGAACTTCCGGCACCAGAATTCGAACCGCACGGACGTCATACACCTGGGAAAAGTCGATACCCTTGCGCCGCATCTTCCGCCAGATGCTGTAGATGTGCTTGGCCCGGCCGGAGAGCTCGCCCTCGATGCCGAATGCTTTCAGCTCTGTCTGCAGGGTCTCAAGCACCCGCTTGATGTAGCCTTCCCGGTCCAGGCGCTTTTCATCAAGCAGCTTGGCAATCTTTTTGTAGGCAGACCCGTGCAGGTAGCGGAAGGACAGATCCTCCAGCTCCCATTTGATGTGGCCTATGCCAAGGCGATGGGCAAGCGGGGCATAAATATCGAACACTTCCCGGGCGACACGCATGCGCTTCTCTTCGGTGCCATTCTTGACGGCCCGGATGGCACAGGTTCGCTCTGCGA
Source organism: Marinobacter guineae (assembly GCF_002744735.1). Taxonomy (GTDB): domain Bacteria; phylum Pseudomonadota; class Gammaproteobacteria; order Pseudomonadales; family Oleiphilaceae; genus Marinobacter; species Marinobacter guineae. The sequence continues at coordinate 471,046 of NZ_KZ319341.1, forward strand.
GCTTGATCAGGGCAACACGCACGTCGTCAATCATGGTAACGAGCATCTTGCGAACGTTGTCCAGCTGGCCTTCACTCTGCCCCAGCACATTGCCCTTAAGCGGGTGATGAATGGAGGAAATCGCCGCCATTTGCTGAACGCCGTTGATCAGGCCTGCGACCTCATCGCCAAATTCCTTGCGGATATCTTCAAGAGGAACCCGTTCCTCACGAACTGCCCGATACAGAATCGCGGCCACGAGGCTGGCCTGGTCCAGATGCAGCTCCGCCAGCACCTGGGCCATTTCGATACCAATACGAAAACTGCTGGAACCGGGCGCCCACAGGCGGTCTTCCCGGAACGCCTGCAGATCAATTTCAGCCGCCTTTTCGCAGGCTCGCCGGAACTGGTCAACGTTTTCCAGATGTGTTTGCGAGGCAATCTGGTGTACCCAGCCCTCAATATCCACCTGGCCGTCGCCAGTCATTGCGTAGTCTTCGCGAACTTTTACCATATCAGTCTTGTTGTTCCTGATGGTTTACACAGCCATCCCTGACTGCCCACGACATCTTCAGCCGGAATCCCGCTCGAAAAGCGCGATGGATTCCACATGGGTGGTGTGGGGAAACATGTCCATCACACCCGCGCGTACCAAGCGATAGCCGTTACGCACCATAACGCCGGCGTCCCGCGCCAGCGTCGCCGGATTGCAGGACACATAAACAATTTTCCTGGCGCCGAACGCCGTGAGGTACTTGCAGATTTCCTCAGCGCCCGAGCGGGGCGGATCGATGAGGATCTTGTCAAAACCTTCCTTTGCCCAGCCCTGGCCGGTAAAGTCCCCGTGCAGGTCGGTACCGTGAAAAGCGACATTGTCCAGACCATTAAGTTCCGCGTTTTCCTGGCCGCGAACCACCATGGCCTCATCCCCTTCCACGCCTACAACCTGCGCGCCCTTCCTGGCCAGTGGCAGGGTAAAATTGCCAAGGCCGCAAAACAGGTCCAGTACCCGCTCCTCTGGCTCAACATCCAGCCACTCGACCGCCCTGTGTACCATCGCCCGGTTAATGCCTGCATTGACCTGGGTAAAATCCATGGGATGAAACCGCATGGTCAGGTCGAATTCTTCCAGCCGGTAACTCAGGCGCTCGTCATCCCGGCCAGCGGATTCTGGCCAGATCCGGTGCACGGTATCCGGCCCCTTGGGCTGCAGGTAAATATGCAAATCGTGGGCCTGACCAAAGGCAATGAGCTTCTCCCGGTCACCCGCCGATAGCTCATCCATGTTCCGGAACACCATCACCGCCACATCATCACCACAAGCCACTTCCACCTGGGCAATCCGGCTGTATGCCTCCAGATCATGAAGCATGTTGCGCAGGGGCAGCACCCGCTCCCCGATGCGCGGATCCAGCACAACGCAACGATCTATGTCGGTCAGGAAGCTGTTGCGCTTCTCCCGGAAACCCACCAGAACGGACTCCCGGGCCTTCACGTAACGGACCCCAAGGCGCGCCTTGCGGCGATAGCCCAGGCTGCTTTCCGAGCGCAGGGGTTCGACCCATTCTTCAGGCTCAATGCCCCCAAAGTGAGCAAAATGCTCACGCAGGGTGTTTTCCTTGAACTGTATCTGGGCGTCACCACTCATGTGCTGAAGGCTGCAGCCCCCGCACAGGTCGGCGAACTCGCACGGCGGTGTCTGCCGGTCCGGCGCAGCTTCCAGCACCTGCTCGGTTCGTAACTCATCGAATTTGCTACGACTGGATACTACTTTGGCCATGACCGTTTCCCCGGGCAGGGCGCCATCCACAAACTGGGTCTTGCCGTCCTGACGGGCGATTCCCCGGCCATCGTGGCTCAGGGTTTCAATTTCACAGCGCACAGGCTCTTTGGGAAGAACCTTCCTGCGTCGTCTGCTCATACTCAAGTCTCTTGGTGAAAACGGATTCAGGCGCCGGGAAACACACCGGTGGACAAATAGCGGTCGCCGCGGTCACAGATAATGGCCACGATGATGGCATTTTCAACCTGCTGCGACAGTTTCAGAGCGGCGGCAATGGAACCGCCCGAGGATACCCCACAAAAGATACCTTCTTCTGAGGCAAGGGCCCTCATGGTGGTCTCGGCCTCTTCCTGCCCGATATCCAGTACCTGGTCCACTCGGGCAGCATCGTAGATTTTCGGCAGGTAGGCCTCCGGCCAGCGCCGGATTCCGGGGATGGATGCGCCCTCTTTCGGCTGCAGACCAATAATGCGAATATCCGGGTTACGTTCCTTGAGGTACCGGGAAACGCCCATGATGGTGCCAGTGGTACCCATGGAACTGACAAAGTGGGTGACACGCCCCTCAGTTTGCTCCCAGATTTCCGGGCCTGTCGTCCGGTAGTGCGCCAGCGGGTTATCCTGGTTGCTGAACTGGTCCAGTACCTTGCCCTTGCCTTCTGCTTCCATCTTCAGGGCCAGGTCGCGTGCGGTTTCCATGCCCTCTTCTTTAGAGACCGTGACGATCTCCGCACCGTAGGCGCGCATGGAGGCCCGTCGCTCTTCACTCATATTGGCAGGCATGATCAGCACCATGCGGTAGCCCTTTATTGCTGCAGCCATGGCGAGTGCTATACCGGTATTGCCACTGGTTGCCTCGATCAGGGTATCCCCGGGTTTGATTTCACCGCGGCGTTCCGCCTCCTGGATCATACTGATGGCCGGGCGATCCTTCACCGAGCCGGCAGGATTGTTGCCTTCCAGTTTGGCCAGGATAATGTTGCTGGTCTCACCGGGGAGACGCTGGAGGCGAACCAGAGGGGTGTGCCCGACATAATCTGCAATGGTGGAAAAGTTCATATGATAACCCTATGGTACACTTTTGGTTTCGCATGATACGCGTTATCGGCCCGGTCTCCCAATACAGCTTCTCGCTATATCCATGACCGGTGGCTATATCCCCCAGGGGAATTTCCGGTGCTGCCGGGACTGATACCTCAGTTATCCACTTCCAGATCATCTATGCTTAACAGGGAAGTTTTCCGTACCTGAGTACGGACAAAAGCAATAATTCAGGAACATGGTATGCGACGTTGGGGCATTCGCAAGAAAGTTTTGGTGGTAACCCTGGTTCCCACGCTTCTGACTACCTTGATGCTGGGGCTCTTTTTCACCTACAGCTGGGTCACCAATATTGAAAGCCTGCTCAGGGACCGTGGCGAATCACTGTCACGCCAGTTGGCGGCGGGTTCGGAATACGGTCTGTTCACCGCCAACCGGAGCCTTCTCAGCAGCCTCTCCAATGCCCTTCTTGAAGAGCAGGACGTTCGCTCAATCACCTTTTTTAGCAGCGACGGCTCACGCCTGCTGCACACCGGGCCGGGCAGTTCTGACACCGTGAAAACCGACGAGCTGACAGCGGAGCGAGCGACACGAATCTTCCGGGAGGACAGCACCCGTTTCATTACCCCGGTTTTCCTTCAGGACCTGATGATTGAGAGCATGATGGACCCGGATGCCCGCCAGTCCATGTCCGGCCTGCGGGAACCGCTTGGCTGGGTTGTTGTGGAGATGTCCCACATCCGAACCGAGAAGGAGACCTACAAGGCGCTGCTGATTTCCCTGCTGCTGGTACTCGGTGGCGTTATCCTCAGTATGGCCATTGCCCTGAGGCTTAGCCGCGCATTCACCAACCCGGTATTCGAACTGAATGCAGCCGTTGCCAAGCTCAAGGAAGGAAAGCTGGATACCCGTGTTTACACCGGGGCAGGCCCTGAATTCGAGCAGCTTGAATCGGGGCTCAATGCCATGGCTGAGGAACTGAGCAAGGCCCAGGCCGAGATGCAGCAGAACATTGACCAGGCCACCGAAGACCTGCGGGAAACCCTGGAAACCATCGAAATCCAGAACATTGAGCTCGACTTTGCCCGGAAAGAGGCTCTGGAGGCGAGCCGGATCAAATCGGAATTCCTGGCCAATATGTCCCACGAAATCCGCACGCCGCTCAATGGAATTATCGGTTTCACCGAACTGCTGCTGAAAAGCCCGCTGCCGAGGCAGCAGAGGGACCACCTGAGCACGATCCGGAAGTCCTCGGAAATCCTGCTGACGATCATCAACGATATACTGGACTTCTCCAAGATCGAGGCCGGAAAACTCATTCTCGACCGGGTACCGTTCCAGTTACGGGATATCGTCGAGGAGGTCATGGTGATGCTGGCACCGGCCGCCCATGCTAAAAACCTGGATCTGGTACCCCTTGTCTATACCGATGTACCGGACAACATCATGGGCGACCCGTTGCGGGTCAAACAGGTCATCACCAACCTGGTCAATAACGCCATCAAGTTTACCCAGACGGGTGAAGTGGTTCTCCGAGCAAGCCTGGAAGAAGAAGAGAAAGACACCAATCGGGTCACCCTCCGCCTGAGCATTTCCGATTCCGGCGTGGGCCTTTCCCGGGCCCAGCAGCAATCCCTGTTCAATGCCTTCAGTCAGGCGGACGCATCCACTGCCCGCCAATATGGCGGTACCGGCCTCGGCCTGGCCATATCCAAGCGGCTGGTCGAGGAAATGGGCGGCAAGATCGGGCTCGATAGTGAGCTGGGCAAGGGCTCGACCTTCTGGTTTACCCTGACATCGGAGCTGGCAACCAGCGGTGAAGCCATCGCACCGAGGGATGCGCTGCGTGGTGAGCGGGTTATCTACCTTGAGCAACAAAAAACCACGGGCCTGGCGGTAGAACACCTGCTGCGCGACTGGGGCATGGTGGTTGACCGGGTGACGTCACCCGGAGCCCTGCAGGAGCAGATCGAGGAAGCCCAGAAAAGCCAGTCGGGGTATGCCGTGGCCATTGTTGGCATTACCCGCCACCTGCTCAATTCCAGCCAGTACTGCGGGCTGGTGCGCACCCTGGAAATCGAACGGGATTGCCGGACACTGCTGTTGACTCCAACGCTTGAAACCCACGAAACCCCACTCTCGGCTCTGGCCAGCGGTCACCTGACCAAACCGGTGTGCCGCGACGCCCTTTACGACGAGCTCTTGCTTCTGGTGCATGGCATCGACTCCGCGGGACGCACCACTGTGGAATATGAAACTGCCGGACATCTGCTGTCCACTGGCGACGTGCCCAGAGTTCTCGCCGTGGATGACAACGACGCCAACCTGAAACTGGTCCTTACCCTGCTCGAAGACTGCCAACTGGAAGCCGAAGGGGCATCCAGTGGATTTGAAGCCCTCAGCAAGGCCAGGCAGAAACCCTTCGACCTGATATTCATGGACCTTCAGATGCCGGGCATGGATGGCGTTGAAACGGCTGCCCGGTTAAGGGAGATGGATACCGGCGATCACCGGACTACGATCATTGCTCTTACCGCACATGCATTGGCCGAGGAGCAGGAGAGGCTGACCAGGCAGGGATTCGACGGCTACATGCCGAAACCCATCAGCAGCAGCCAACTCACCGAAATCATTCACGAGTACACCGGCTATGTCTGCCCGAGTATGGCCGGCACCGGGCGAACCCGGATACCGGAAGTCCGGGACACCCGCCGCGCCCTGCGTCCGTCAACACGCCAGATGCAACAGGACTGCATGAGTGTTGATGAGAGCATTCAGTTGGCGGCCGGCAAAGCGGACCTGGCCGAGGAACTGTTCAGCATGCTGCTGGAGCAGGTCCACGTCGATCTGGAACGGGTATCAGAATTCTGGGTAAACCAGTGCATGGATGAGCTGCTGGAGTGCGTTCACAAACTCCATGGTGCTACCCGCTACTGCGGTGTTCCGGAACTTCGAACCGCGGCCAACCGGCTGGAAACAGCCATCAAGTGCTCCGCACCGGATATGGAACAACAGAAAGACCAGCTCCTTTCCGCCATGGAGCGCCTGCAGATCTGGAGCGAACAGACCGACTGGCAGCAGCTGTTTCGCGAACGGCACCAGGCCGCCGAAACCTCCTGAGCCTGCCTGATCAGGCCCGGGGCCGAGCCTGATCAAGAATGGCTTTCATATCTCGGACTGCCTCCTTCAAGCCGGTGAAGACGGCGCGGGCAATAATGGCATGGCCAATATTCAGTTCGTTGATGCCCTGAATCGCGGCCACTCGTTCGGTGTTATGATAGTGCAGGCCATGGCCGGCGTTCACAATCAGCCCCCTCTTGCGCGCATAGGCGACAGCATCGGCAATAGTCTTGAAAGCCACCTCCTCCGCCTCGCCAGTGCCGGATTCTGCATATTCGCCGGTATGCAGCTCCACCACCGGGGCACCGCAGCGAACCGCAGCATCAATTTGCACCGGGTCCGGATCAATAAACAGTGACACCTCGGCGCCGATCCGGGCGAGGCGTTCACAGGCCTTTGCCACCCTGGATTCCTGGCCATCGACATCCAGACCACCTTCGGTGGTCAGCTCTTCCCGTTTTTCCGGCACCAGACAAACACACTCCGGCCGCACCTGCTCTGCAAACGCCAGCATGGCATCGGTAACGGCCATTTCGAGGTTCATCTTGGTTTGCAGTACTTCTTTCAGGAGCAGCACGTCCCGGTCCTGGATATGACGCCGATCTTCCCTCGGATGGATGGTGATGCCATCTGCACCCGCTTCCTCTGCCATCAGCGCCGCCTGTACCGGGTCCGGATACCGGGTTCCCCGCGCCTGCCGGAGGGTGGCAACGTGATCAATATTGACGCCAAGCAGAACTCTAGGATTCATGTGATTCTCCCCGAAGGTGAGTGAAAAGGCTGCGACTGTTCAGGGGCCGCCCCTGCAGAAGGTAATCGGTGAGCACCCGCATAACCCGCTTGGACACCCTGCGACAGGTATCCGATTGAAAATCCTCCCGGGCCAGGGCTAACAACACCTCCCCCGGTAGACTTTGCAGGCGTACTCCGGGCGAGACCCCGGACACAATGCCCTGCTCCGGATCATAACAATACTGCTGGCTGGCCTCGACGGGTTGCCGCGTGTCAGTGGTGACATCCCAGGCAAAGCCGTAGCCCAGGGCATATGCGAACGCCAGTTCGAAGTGCCGGAGCACCGGCTCGACATCTGTTGTGCCTGACAGCTGGCCGATGGCATCGATGTAGGCCGCAAACAGAGTCGGGTGTGGATCAGAAGCCGGAAGAACCCGCTGCAGCAGTTCATTGAGGTAAAGACCACTGTACAGGGAGATAGTCCGGGTCAACGCCGGGCCACTGCGCACATCCACCTGGGTAAGTGTTTTCAGGTCACCCCGACCCACCCAGTCCATAACCAACGGCTGGAAAGGCTGAAGTTGGGCTTTCAGGGGACTCTTGGCGCTATTGGCGCCCTTGGCGATCACGGTCATGCGGCCGTGATTCAGGGTGAACACATCAACCATGAGGCTGGTTTCCCGCCATGGGCGGCGGTGAAGGACATAGGCGGGCTCTTGCAACTCAGGCCCTCTCATACCCGCCTCAGAGGTCGTTCATGCCCAGGCTTTTGAGTGCCCGGTCGCTGTCGGCCCAGCCACGCTTTACCTTCACCCAGAGCCGCAGCATGATTTTGCTATCGAACATACGCTCCATATCTGCACGCGCCTCCTGTCCGATACGGCGCATCCGTTCGCCCTTGTCCCCGATCATGATCTTTTTCTGACCTTCTCGTTCTACCAGGATGAGCGCAGAAATGTGCAGGGTCTTGCCCTCGCGCTTAAACTCTTCGATTTCAACCGCTACCGAGTACGGCAGCTCTGCACCCAATTGCCGGGTGATTTTTTCCCGGACAATTTCGGAGGCAAGAAAGCGTTCGCTGCGATCGGTGATCTGGTCATCCGGGTAGAAATGGATACTCTCCGGCAGGAAACGGCCCACCGCCTCTTCAAGAGGCTTCAGGTTGGTTTCCTTGAGGGCTGAAAGCGGAATAATCTCTGCGAACTCACGCTTTTTCGAGACCATATCCAGGTGTGGCAGCAGGCTTTCCCGCTTCTCGATCTTGTCGACCTTATTGACCGCCAGGATAACCGGGCATTTCAGCTTGCTGAGTTTCTCCAGTACCATTTCATCGGCAGTGGTCCAGGCCAGCTGATCCACTACAAAAACCACGACATCCACGTCAATCAATGCCGACGTGGCCGCCTTGTTCATATAGCGGTTCAGGGCCCGGGGTTCTTCTTCGTGCATGCCTGGCGTATCTACATAAATCGCCTGGACTGGGCCGACGGTCTTGATCCCAAGCACCTGATGCCGGGTCGTCTGGGGCTTGCGGGAGGTAATACTCAGCTTCTGCCCGAGAATATGATTCAGCAAGGTGGATTTACCCACATTCGGGCGACCGACGATGGCCACAAAACCGCAGCGACTGTCCGGATTCTCCGGACGGGTGATATCGTTCATTACTGGTTCTCCACGCCCAGTTCTTTCAGGGCGTTACGGGCTGCCTGCTGCTCGGCCACGCGGCGGCTGCTGCCGGTCCCGGTGGTTTTTCGATCCAGCGAAGGCAGCGCACAGGATACGTGGAAGGTCTGGTTGTGAGCTTCACCGTCCACGGTAATCACATCGTACCTCGGCAGCGGAAACTGCCGGGACTGAAGGTACTCCTGAAGACGGGTTTTCGGGTCTTTCTGGGTGTCCTGAAGGTCCAGTTTCTCCAGACGGTGTTCGAACCAGCGCAATACCTGCTCACGGCAGGTGTGAAAGTCGCTGTCCAGATAAATGGCACCGATGATGGATTCCACCGCATCGGCCAGAATCGACTCCCGACGGAACCCGCCGCTTTTCAGCTCACCAGACCCCAGGCGCAGGTAATTGCCAAGCTGGAACTCCCGGCCAATTTCCGCCAGCGTGACACCCTTGACCATGCGAGCACGAAGCCGGCTTAGCTGCCCTTCCCGGGCTTTTTCAAAATGGAGGTACAGGTATTCTGCAATGACCATGTTCACAATGGAATCACCAAGGAACTCAAGGCGCTCGTTATTCTGGTTCCCGTAACTCCGGTGGGTAAGCGCCAGCAAAAGCCGCTCCGGCGATTGGAACTGATAGCCTATGCGGCGCTGTAACTGATCCAGATCCGGTTGTGAACTCACTTGCCCTTCATCTCATATTCATGCTTGAAGTGAACGACCGTATCCACGTTACTGAACAGGTTATTACGCACTTCGTAATCAACGTTTATAACGACAAATTCGCCGTCTTTCTCAACGGAAATGTTTTTGGCATCAAAGCCCCGGACATTGTTTACACTGAGGCGCTTGTTAATCAGCGTGCGCACCTGCGCCGGCCCCATCTGCGAGAGACCCTCGGTGCCATCAAGGCTTTCCAGCGCCTCCTGGATGGTAACGTCATCCAGGTAAGCGGGACCGAGCTTGATCACCAGAGTCAGCAAGCCACCAAAAAACAGCACCATAACCATCATCGTCAGTGCCGAGGCACCCCTTTGACGGCTCATGCCGGAAAGTTTGTTTTTCTTCATTATGCCTGCACTCCAGATAGTCCGAGTTACTCGATTCCGCCGACACGATCAAAGGATGGCAGACTGGTCAGGGATTTCCAGTGCATCCAGATTGCAAAGGCCTTGCCGACTACCAGCTCGTCAGGGACCATGCCCCAGTAGCGGCTGTCGTTGCTGTTATCGCGATTATCGCCCATGACAAAATAGTGGCCCTCGGGCACCTGCCATTCGCCTTCACCACTTCCACCGGGGCGGCCCAGAGTCAGGTAGATGTCGTGTTCAACCTGGCCAAGATCTTCCCGGCGCAACTCCATGGGCGGCAGCCTCGCGATAAATCGGGTCTCCACAAGCTCGCCGTTGATGAATAGCTGCTTGTCCTGATACCGGATGCGGTCGCCTGGCTCGCCAATGACCCGCTTGATGTAGTTGGTCTCGCCATCTTTCGGGTACTTGAACACCATCACATCGCCCCGCTGAGGATCATCAACAGTCAGGACCTTGGTGCCCGCGACGGGCAACCGAAGCCCGTAAGCGTACTTGTTGACCAGAATAAAATCCCCGACCTCAAGCGTTGGCAACATGGAGCCGGACGGAATCTGGAACGGCTCCACCAGAAAGGATCGCAGTACCAGCACAATCGCCAGCACCGGGAAAAAAGAACGGCTGAGATCAACGAGGTATGGCTCTTTGGGTTCGTCTTCTTCACCGGCTGAGCCACCTGCAGCGTTGTCACCGGCACGGGAACCAGCGAGGCGACGCTCTCGAAGAAACAGCTTGTCAGCCAGCCAGATCAGACCCGTTGCAAAGGTCAGTACCACCAGAACCAGGGGAAAATCGATATCCATCCAGGGGGCCTTTTAGTTATCCACTTTCAGTACGGCAAGAAACGCTTCCTGAGGCACCTCGACATTACCCAGTTGCTTCATACGCTTTTTACCTTCTTTCTGCTTCTGCAGCAGTTTCTTCTTCCGGCTGACGTCGCCACCATAACACTTGGCGGTTACATTCTTGCGCAGCGCCTTCACAGTAACCCGCGATACCACCTGGTTTCCGATGGCGGCCTGAATGGCAATATCAAACATCTGCCGCGGAATCAGTTCCTTCATCTTCTCGATCAGCTGACGCCCCTTGCGATGCGCCTGTTCCTTATGGACGATCAGCGCCAGCGCATCCACCCGCTCACCATTGATCAGCACATCCAGCCGTACCAGGTTGGCGGTCTGGAAACGGGTGAAATGGTAATCCAGCGAGGCAAAGCCACGGCTGGCGGACTTGATGCGGTCGAAGAAATCCATCACCACTTCCGCCATGGGCAGCTCATAGGTAACCTGAACCTGGGTCGACATGAAATGCATGTTCTTCTGAACGCCCCGCTTCTCCTCACACAGGGCAATCACGTTACCGAGATGCTCCTGGGGCACCAGAATGTTCGCTTCCACCATCGGCTCTCGCATTTCCTCAATAGAGCCAATATCCGGAAGGCTTGACGGGTTGTCCACCGACAAGGTCTCACCTTGCTTGGTAACCACCTCATAGATCACCGTAGGCGCGGTGGTAATCAGGTCGATGTCGTATTCCCGCTCCAGCCGCTCCTGGATGATTTCCATGTGCAACATACCGAGAAAACCGCAACGGAAACCAAAACCAAGGGCGTCCGAGCTTTCGGGCTCGAAGAACAGGGAGGCATCGTTCAGGGTCAGTTTTTCCAGCGCATCCCGAAAATCGTTGTAATCGTCAGCACTCACCGGAAACAGACCAGCGTATACCTGCGGTTTGACCTTCTTGAAGCCAGGCAGCATGGGTGTTTCAGCAGCAAACTTCTGGTGCACGATGGTATCGCCGACCGGCGCACCATGAATATCCTTGATACCGGCCACGACAAAGCCGACGTCGCCGGCTTCCAGCACGTCCGTATCGGTTGGCTTGGGATTGAAAATCCCGACCTTGTCCGCGTTCCAGGCTTTGCCGGTGGACTTGATGACGATCCTGTCGCCCTTTTTCAGGGTGCCTTCGGTCACTCTGACAAGGGATACGACGCCCAGGTAATTATCGAACCAAGAATCAATGATCAGCGCTTGCAGAGGCGCGCTGCGATCGCCTTTGGGTGGTGGAATCTTTTTGATCAGGTCTTCCAGCACATCTTCCACGCCCATGCCGCTTTTGGCGCTGCAGCGCACGGCATCAGACGCCTCGATACCAATGATGTCCTCAATTTCCGCCGCCACCCGCTCCGGCTCGGCCTGGGGCAGGTCCATCTTGTTCAGGACTGGCACCACTTCCAGCCCCTGCTCAATGGCGGTATAGCAGTTGGCCACTGACTGCGCTTCCACACCCTGCCCGGCGTCCACCACCAGCAACGCCCCTTCGCAGGCGTAAAGCGAACGCGACACTTCGTAGGAGAAATCCACATGGCCCGGTGTATCGATAAAGTTCAGCTTGTATATCTGGCCATCCCGGGCTTTGTAATTGAGCGTGACACTCTGGGCCTTGATGGTAATCCCTCGCTCACGCTCAAGATCCATGGAGTCCAGGACCTGTTCTGCCATTTCACGATTGGTCAGGCCACCACAGAGCTGGATGAAACGGTCTGCAAGTGTGGATTTACCATGGTCGATGTGGGCGATAATGGAAAAGTTACGGATTCGGCTCAGTTCAGTCACAGACAATAAATACTCAGTTAAGACGAAGGTTTGAGCCCGGAGAGGCCACGACCCGGACCCGGGAACGGCGTGATTTTACCGGTTACCGGCCGCCATTGCCATGATCAGGAAATCAGCGGCCTTTCGTACTGCCGGATCAGGAAGCCAATCAAGGCATCCTCGTCCAGCGGGTAACTGAACAGGTTGCCCTGACACTGGGCACAACCGTGGGATTTCAGGAAGCTCAGTTGCTGCGGCGTTTCCACGCCCTCGGCCACCACCGTGAGGTGGAGCTTGCGAGCCAGGGCAATAACAGCCGAGGCAACATCGGTGGCGCTTACGTTGTAGGGTATGTCGCGAATAAATCGGTGGTCGATCTTGATGACATCCAGCGGCAGTTGTTGCAACGCGACCAGCGAACAGGAGCCGGTGCCGAAATCATCGAGAATCAGGCACACGCCCAGATCGTGGAGCGAAACCAGCAACTCGCGCAGCATTCTCGGGTCTTCGTTGAGCAGCTCGGCTGGCATTTCCAGCTCCAGGCGCTCAGGCGACACGCCTGTCTCGGTAATTACCTGCCGGATCATGTCCAGGAAGCCGGAGTCCGTCAACTGGCGCACCGACAGGTTTACCGCCATCTTCAAGGATTCGAAACCGGCCCGCTCAAGGGCCTGAACCTGGATACAGGCCTGGCGAAGCGCAATCTCGCCGAGGCGCACGATGAGACCGGTCTCTTCCGCCAGCCCGATAAACTGCTGGGCCGATACCAGCCCTTTCTCGGGATGGTGCCAGCGCAGGAATGCCTCCACGCCGATCACCCGCTCGCTGGCCAGATCAATCTTGGGCTGGTAATGCAGAACAAAGCGGTCGCCATCCAGAGCCGTTGCCAACTCCTCCTGCTGCAACAGCCTGCGGGCCGCCTTGATATTCATGGCGGGAGTGAAGAACTGGAAGGTATTCCGGCCCAGCTCCTTGGCCCGGTACATGGCCAGGTCCGCATACTTCATCAGGGTTCCGGCGTCTTCGCTGTCGTGAGGGATCATGGTAATGCCGATACTGACGGTGATGCCGACCTCATGATCGTTAAGGCGCATGCGCTGGCACAGTCTGCGCAGAATGGTCTCTGCCACCTTGCCGGCGGCGTCCGGACCGCTGATCCGGGACAGCAGGACAACAAATTCGTCGCCTCCAAGCCGGGCAACCGAATCCTCTTCGCGAACGCAGCCCACCAGCCACTGCGCCACCTGGCACAGTAGCTCATCGCCGGAATCATGCCCGAGGGTATCGTTGATGCGCTTGAATCCGTCCAGATCCAGGAACATCAGGGCGGCCGGCTCCCCGCTGCGACGACTGCGGCTCACCACATGATTGAGACGATCCCGGAACAGCTGCCGATTTGCCAGTCCGGTCAGGGGGTCGTAGAAGGCCAGGCGGTGCAGCTCGGACTGGGCAGCTTTCAGCTGGGTCAGATCCCGGAGACTGAGGACAACGCCGTTAACGCCTGGCACCGACAGCATCGCCGTAAAAGTGCCTTCCATATCCCGCCAGCGGCCCTCGGCATCACGAATCCGGACCCGGATAACAGGCATTTGTTTACCCGGCGCGGTCACAGAGTCATCAAAGCCCTTTTTTAACTGGGGCCAGTCATCTCCATGAACCAGCTCTTCAAAGCTCAGGGCCTGCACCTGGTCCGGTTCAAAACCCAGAATGTCCAGGCTCGACGGACTGGCATAGAGAGCCTGCCCTGCGCGGTCCATCACCAACGTGACGTTGGCAGCCCCTTCGGTAATGGCCCGGTAGCGTCCAGCACTTATCTGGGCCATCAGTCGTGAGCGGATAAGAGCCAGTACAAACAGGAACAAGAGCACGCTGATAACCAGGCCCGAACCAAGCACGATGGGCGGTCGGGGATCCGATGCCAGAAAGTCGAACGCCGGTGTGGAACGGGTCTGAAGTAACCAGTCACGCCCGCCATGGCTGATCGTCTGGCTCATTTCGAAACTGAACTCGTTATCAAGCGATCCCAGGTTCGAGCCATACATCAGATTCTGGCGCTCGGCGACGCCGGCATCATAGATCCGGACGTCGAGAAAGGGCGATATCAGGCCAACGATCCCGTCAATCAGGTTGTTCATGCGGAACGCACTGAACACGTAACCCGCCAGCATCATGCGGCGCTCGGCCCGGATCTCGGGAACCTCGCCGCCCTGAAACACGGGGTAATACATCAGAAAGCTTGCCTGGTCCTCTCCGAGTTCTTCCTGAACCAGCACGACTTTGGCGGTTACGGTGGGAATGGCATCATCACGGGCCCGCTCCATGGCCCGGCGATGGACCGGGTCACTAAAAGCATCGTAGCCCAAGGCGCGACGATTACGCTCGGTTCCCGGTTCCAGGTAGACCATGGGGTAATAATAGGGACCGGTTCCGAGCGGCTTTACCAGGTAATTGGGAACACCGTTGGCCCGAACCGATGATATGTGCTCGGCCATCTGCCGCACGCCAATTCGACGGACATAGCCAATTCCCTGTATACCCGGGTAATAACGGTTGATATCAACCTTGTCGACGTATTCTCGCCACTGGTCCCGGGACACATCGCCAGCCACGGCGAAAAGCCCGGCGCTTCCGGCCAGTACCTGCTCATAATTCAGGAGGCGTTCTTCGATGGCCGATTTCAACTGCAGCGACTGGGTACGGAATCTGGCTTCGGTGCGGTCTTCAACAAGCCTGATCGAGACCTGCCAAAGCAGAATAGTAACAGCAACCGCCACCGCAAAAATCAGCCACCCTACCCAGGCATTGCGAAACTCAAGCAGTTTGCGGAGGGGGAGTTCCTGTCTGTTCATCATGGGTCCTGGTCCGTTCCATGGCCACTCGTTTTTATTTATGACGGCGAGTATAACAAAAGCCCCCGGGCATGTCGTTTCCAACACACCCGGAGGCTTTGAGGGCCTGATTGGTGTTCAGGGACTCAGGGTCAGGGCTTCATCACCAGGTACAGAGCCCGCCCCTGCCGCACCACTCTCACCGACACCGCCTTGTCGTCGGGCAGCGCCCGGACCACCTCACGAAAATCTTCAACGGATGCAACCTTCTTGCGGTTGATTTCCGTGATCACGTCTCTCGGTCGGATGCCAGCTTCATAGGCTGGGCCACGGGCAACGTCTGCTACAACGACCCCGCGATCGACACCGAGGGAATCGGCCATATCCGCGGGCAGAGGCTCCACCATCATACCCAGAGGCGCAGAGGTAGGACCGCCACTTTCACCCGAAGGAACTGCTGCCTGCTGGCTTCCTTCCTCGGGCAGCCGGCCAATTTCGACGCCCATTTCAATGACTTCTCCACCACGGAGCACCCTGAGACCGGCCGTTTCCCCGACTGGGGTGCGACCCACCATGGGCGGCAGGTCCGACGAAAGCTCAACAGGTTCACCGTCGTAACTGAGCACGATGTCACCCGCCTGGAGGCCTGCCTGTTGGGCTGGAGAATCTGCCATGACTTCGGCAATCAATGCGCCTCGAGGACGTTCAAGGCCGAAGGACTCCGCCAGATCACGATTCACTTCCTGGATCAATACACCCAGCCAGCCACGGGAAACGACGCCCTTGTCGCGCAACTGACGGAAAACGTTCATGGCATCATCAATGGGGATGGCAAAAGAGACGCCCATAAAGCCGCCGGAGCGAGTGTAGATCTGGGAATTGATACCGACCACTTCACCGTCCAGGTTGAACAGGGGGCCACCGGAATTACCCGGATTAATGGCAACGTCGGTCTGAATGAAGGGAACATAATTTTCAGACGGCAGAGAACGGCCCAGGGCACTCACGATTCCGGCGGTAACGGTGTAATCGAAACCAAACGGGGAACCGATTGCAAACACCCATTCACCGACTTTCAACTCGCTTGAGCGGCCAACTTTCACCACGGGCAAATCTTCGCCATTCTCAAGTTTCAGGACCGCCATATCAGACCTTGGATCCGTTCCCACCAAGGTTGCTGGCAGTTCCCTACGGTCATTCAGGCGAACAATGATTTCATCGGCACCTTCAACCACATGGTTGTTGGTGAGTACGTAGCCATCCTCAGACACAATAAAACCGGAGCCCATGGACCGGCGAGGCTGGGAATTCCCCGGGGAGCCACCAAAAGGAGACTGGGGGCCGCGGAAAAAATCCTGGAAAAATTCGGGCATTTGTTCGAGCTGGCGCTCGTCAAACGGCATACCACGCGTGTTTCCTGCCTTGGGCGCACTTGTGGTGCTTATGTTGACCACAGCACCTGCGTTATCTTCAACGAGTTCAGTAAAGTCGGGCAACCCCTGGGCTAACCCGGCCTGACTCCAGCCCGTCAGCACCATGACGGACAGCACCATTAGCAGAATGGCCAGGGCGCCACCGGACTGAATATTCCGGGACTGCTGGGCAACTTCTGTTGTTCTCGACATGATGTACCCCTTGTATTGCAAAGACCTTGCGGTAGTTTTGGGATCAGGAAACCGATTTTCAACTTAAAAAACGGTAGGGTTCATAGACAGTTTCCGGATGAAATCCGGTTAACCCGGACCAATCGGGGCTCGTAATCCGTTATGCCCGGACGCTGCAGTTTACGGACAACCAGAAAGCCCAGGGCCAGGCCACCCGCAGCGGAGAACATGGCAGCAATATCCTGCCCGCCCGATAAATGATGGCCAAGAATACTCGCCACCACCATCAGAATCAGCGGGATCGCATAAACTACCAGCGAGGCGCCAAGCAGCGCCTGTTCATCAATTCCGATGGTGACCTCATCCCCGACCCGGGCGTTGATTGTGTTCGTCACCAGAATCTGGTTCGCCCGCCCACCAGTTGCGGCTGCCAGCACCTTCTGCCCGCACCCATTGCGGGCAGCACAGCTCTGACACGCACTGGCGCGGATGGTCTGCACCCAAACCCGTTCGCCTTTCAGCGCAACAACTTTGCCCGTTTCCGTGATCACAGTTCACCTGCACTGAGCGCCAACGCATTCTCGACCCGGACTGATTCAGCAACCTGGCGAGCAGCTTGTGGCGGTAATTCACCAACAACAGTGACCAGAAATGCGTTGCCGTCATAACTGACCTTGTGCATATAGACTGTCGTGGCACCGATTCGGGAGGCGCCTGTGGGCATGTTTATCGCGCCAGCGGGCTCGACAAAGACCGAAAACGCCGCCAGGCCGTCAGAGAAAGCAACCGCCTGTCCCTTGCCGGAACGAGGAGCTGCAGCCGGCACGAAACCCTCCGGCCTCCAGCCAAGCTGCCAACCATCCATGCGCTGAACCGCCGATGCCTGGGGCGTCGAGTCCTCAAGCGTCCTCGACATTTCCCGGCCCCGGGTGCGAATTTCAAACTCACTGTCGGGGATGTTTTCGCCGATTTGCAAACTGGTGAACTGGAAATGCTCCAGAACCTCGCCCTCGGCGTTGCGCACATGACTCTTGACCAGAAGCCCCGTGGACTTTTCGAGCCACAACCGGTGACTGTAGCGGTAGGGATCCCTGGCACTAAGGGCCACGGTCACCACATCGTAACCCGCGACTCGATCCTCACCCTTCATTTCTGCACGATACCAGCGACTCACTGGTACCAGCTGGCTGGTAAACGCCTCTGCGAAAGGACCGGATGGAATGACCTGATTGAGTTTGATGCGGCCCCTTTCAGGAAGCACGCAGACCACGTTCATTCCCTTGCGGACGATTTCGCCGCTGCCGCCGTCCTGCAGAACCAACCGCTCCTCGACAACACCATCATGGTAACGGTGCGCAATCTGCATTGAATGCACGCTGTCACCCCGGGCGTACACGAAAACGCCGCGATAGGAGGTCATGTTCAGAGCCGGGCCGAGGCGTTTGAGCCAGGCCGCTGCCTCCTCTTCATCGGCGGCCACCGGCATTGGGACGGCAAGCACGAACACCAGAACCATCAACAATGACAGTGAAAGATTCCGGGAAACAGCATTCAGGGCTTTGGGTATGATCACACTCACTCCAGGGGTCAGTAACCGCTGCCATTAGCGCTGACCAGGCGGGCATAGCCAACGGCTCCCCGACCGGCGCCGACACTGTTGTGCTGCGCATGCTCCAGCAAATAACGACTCATATACTCCCACTGCTCGTCATCCAGACCCTGCAGTGCAATCTCCCTGACCGGCTGATCCTGTGTCGACACATCTGTCGCAGCCGCCGTCGCAGGCTGAACAGGTCCAGGGCCGACATCCGAAGAATCCCAACCTGCGCCAGCGCCGAACCCAACGAGCAGCGCCATGGCAACCATGGCTGCGGCAGGCCAGTGCCAGCGGCGAACATTCGTGTTCGATCCCAGGACCTGAGACCGCGCCAAAGCGGACGTTCGGCCATCGAGCAATTCACGCACAGCAACACTCACATCCACTCCATGGGCCGGTGAGTGGCCGTCATGCAGAAGATCCCGCACGTCTTGCCATCGCTGCCACTGGGCCCGAACCTCATCCTGGCTATCGTGCGACAACAGGCGACGCACCGACAGTTCGTCAGCTTCGTCGTCCATCATGGCGGACAGTGTTTCTCTGAGACGATCATCCATGGGATGCAACCTCAATTACGTAACCGAGTGGTTGAGCAGAGGTCCGAGATGACGATCAACCGCATCCCGGGCCCTGAAAATTCGTGAACGGACGGTACCGATGGGGCACTCCAGAATGCCGGCAATATCTTCATAGCTGAGACCATCGTATTCCCGTAACAAAAATGCCGAACGCAGTTCTTCCGGCAGCTGGGCAATAGCCTTGGTCAACTCCTTCTGGAGCTGCTCCCTCTGCAGGAGCCGCTCAGGTGAAGCGTTATCCCGGAGCCTGGAGCCTTCATCAAAATTCTCCGCCTCGGCGGAATCGGCACTGCCCTGGGGACGCCGCCCCCGGGATTCCAGATAGTTCTTGGCGGTATTCACGGCAATCCGGTAAAGCCAGGTATAAAAGGCACTGTCACCCCGGAAGCGTTCGATCGCCCGGAATGCCTTGACGAAGGTCTCCTGGGTCAGATCCATGACTTCCTGACTATCGTAAACGTAACGGCTGATGATAGACGCGACTCTGGACTGATACTTGACGACCAGCAGGTCGAACGCGGCACGATCGCCGTTCTTGACCTTGCGCACCAACTGCAGGTCCGTCTGGCTGTCGGAATGCTCACCCTGTTGTTTGTCTGTATCAGGAGTCATGGACTGTTTGCCGGGGTTCCCTGATTTGACGGCCAGCTGTCCGGCCTGTACCAAGTTTCGTTGCGTCATTGATGCTATCCGGCGTCCGTTCATGAAACGGGCTGCGCCACCTGCCAGGCAGCTCACCCTGTCAGGCCAAATAGACAGCAAGCGTAAAGTTTAGTTCAATACACGTCCACATTATGGCCTGCGATAACGACCCGATGCCACAGTCCTACGAATACGATGTTCTCATTATCGGCAGCGGTGCTGCCGGTCTGACCGTTGCCCTCAATCTGCCAGAGCATCTGAAAGTGTGCGTGGTCAGCAAGGCCGAGATC
Organism: Marinobacter guineae; assembly: GCF_002744735.1. Lineage (GTDB taxonomy): Bacteria > Pseudomonadota > Gammaproteobacteria > Pseudomonadales > Oleiphilaceae > Marinobacter > Marinobacter guineae. Next base: position 490,594 of record NZ_KZ319341.1, read on the forward strand.
AGCAGCGGCGCCACACTCTGGGCCCAGGGAGGTATTGCTGCGGTACTGGATGATCAGGATTCAACCGAAAACCACATCACCGACACTCTGAACGCCGGGGCCGGTCTGTGCCATGAGGACGCTGTCCGTTTCACCGTGGAGCACGCCAAAGAAAGCATCGACTGGCTGATTGATTCCGGAGTGGATTTTACCCGGGACCAGGATGCCCACTATCACCTGACCCGGGAAGGCGGTCACAGCCATCGGCGCATCATCCACGCTGCCGATGCCACCGGTCATGCCGTCTCTACAACCCTCACATCCCAGGCCCAGGCCAGGCCCAACATCGAACTCTTGTCTGGCCGGGTGGCGGTGGACCTGATAACCAACCGGAAGCTGTCCCTGCCAGGGAACCGCTGTGTCGGCGCTTATATCCTGAACCTTGAGGACAGCCATGTGGAGTTGTTCCGGGCCCGGTTCACCGTTATTGCCACCGGGGGCGCTTCCAAGGCCTACCGCTACACCACCAATCCGGACGGGGCATCCGGTGATGGTATCGCCATGGCCTGGCGGGCCGGCTGCCGGGTAGCGAACATGGAATTCAACCAGTTCCACCCGACCTGCCTGTATCATCCCCATGCAAAGTCCTTCCTGATTACCGAAGCAGTACGGGGTGAAGGTGGCTTGCTGAAACTGCCCGATGGCACCCGGTTCATGGACCGCTTCGATGAGCGCGGAGAACTGGCGCCCCGGGACATCGTTGCCCGGGCCATTGACCATGAGATGAAACGCCTGGGTGCCGATCACCTGTACCTGGATATCAGCCACAAACCCGAAGACTTTATAAAGCACCACTTCCCGACCATTTACGAGAAGTGCCTGGGATTTGGCATTGATATCACCAAAGAACCCATTCCCGTGGTTCCGGCCGCCCATTACACCTGCGGCGGCATTGTCAGCGACGAACGCGCCAGAACGGATATCAACCAACTTTATGTAGTGGGCGAAGCCGCTTTCACGGGGCTCCACGGCGCCAACCGTATGGCCAGCAACTCCCTGCTGGAATGTCTGGTCTATGGCCGGGCCGCGGCGGCAGACATTACTCGACGTGAAGCCGACATCCCGCCCCCCCCGGAAGCCCCGGACTGGGATGAAAGCCAGGTGCGTGACTCCGATGAAGACGTTGTTATTTCCCACAACTGGGACGAACTGCGCCACTTCATGTGGGACTATGTCGGCATTGTGCGCACCACCAAGCGGCTACAGCGGGCAAAACACCGTGTCGACTTGCTGTCAGCGGAGATTGGCGAGTTCTACAGCAACTACCGGGTATCCAATGACCTGCTTGAGTTGCGAAACCTGGTGACCGTATCTGATCTGATCATCTGTTCGGCACTCCAGCGCCGGGAAAGCCGGGGGCTGCACTACACACTGGATTATCCGGGACTGCTCCATGAGGTCCGTGATACCGTACTGGTCCCGACGACTTACCGTACCCTTTCGCCGTAAACCAAAGCAGACTTTTGCAACCTATTCGATGGTAAAGACTATGTCAGAGACTCCTGCATCTTCCGCAAAAACAGAATACAACCGCCTTTGGTGGCACAGTCGTCGAGGCATGCTGGAATTGGACAACCTCCTGATTCCTTTCGTAGAGCAGGCGTATCGCGACCTTGGCGCCGATGACCAGGCCCGATATAAAAAACTGCTCAGCTGCGAAGATAACGACATGTTCGAATGGTTCATGCAGCGCAGCCGTCCGCAAGACCCGGACCTGCAACGGATGGTCGACCTGATCCTCAATCGTGTCCAGCCGGATTGAGCTGACGCTCTCACCGTCCCGGCTGGTCGGGGTGATGGCAATTGGACCCTGGCTGGCACTGCTGGCCTTTCTGATTGTTGCGGCTCTGGCTGGCAAAGCCTGGTTGCTGGCCACCATTCCGGTCGTTTTGACGGGTGCGCTGTTGCAATACCGGTGCAATGGCCTCCTCAAAGGCCGTCGTTCCGTCAAAGCACTGTTCGTAGAGCAAGACCAGCTATACGCGAGAACCGGAGACAATCGGCAGATCCCGGTAGTCCCGTCGGCGGCCAGCCGGATCTGGTCCGGGCTGGGGCTCTTGAAACTTCGCCCTGCTGACACCAGATACTGGTCATACACGACTATCGTTCTGACACCGTCATCGGGCCGGCCCGGCAACGTTGCGGAAGAGGAATTCCGTCGCCTGAGAATTTGGCTCAGACTGGGCCGCTCCAGGCCACCATCCACATGATGTACCGATCTGGAGCACTCCATGAATGACCCAGACACACCTTTACCAGCGGTTGCAGACTTCCCTTTGCCAGGTGATGGCTGGACGGTCCTGAGCGACCGGATTATCGTGCGGATCAGCGGCCCGGGAACCGACAAGTTTCTCCAGGGCCAGTTCAGTCAGAACCTCAATGAAGTGACCGCCGGGCACTCTCCCCGGGCTGCCGCCTCAACACCGAAAGGCCGCGCTTACTGTCTGACCCGCATGGTCAGGGACGGAGAAGATATCCTGATGGACTTTTCCTCCGATCTGGCTGACGACACCCTCACTCACCTGCGCAAGTACCTGATGCTGTTCCGGGGCACTTCCATGGACGTGATTCCGGCAGCCAGCCTTGTCGGCATTCTCGGAAACCGGGTGGCCGAGACAGTGGCGGGAAATGCCATGAACAATCTGAAGGAACCCGGGGACTCTGCCGAGCTGAATACCGGTTTTCTGGTGAGAACAGAGCCGACCGCCGAGGGCACAGCCCGTTTTGAATTCTGGCAAACCACGGGGAATGAGATCGGCCTCGACACCACTGGCCAGCTGCCCCAGGCAGACTGGTACGCCTCAGAGATCACTGCCGGCGTCGCATCCCTCACTGCCACCACACGGGAGTCCTTCGTACCCCAGATGCTGAACTGGCAACATCTGGGCGGGGTTCACTTCAAGAAGGGCTGTTACACGGGTCAGGAGGTTATTGCCCGGATGCACTTCCTCGGCCAACTGAAAAAGAGCCTGTTCCGGTTCCGGATTAAACAGGCTGGGGAGCTCCCGGTTCCTGGCAGCGCATTGGTTGCAGGCGAACGTTCGGTGGGTGAAGTGGTCAACGCCGTAAAATACCAGGACGGCAGCGGTGAGTTGCTGGCCGTAGTTCGCCATGATGCGGCCGAAAAAAACCTTCATCCGGAGGGGCAGCCCAACGCCGCCCTTGTTCCGATGCCCCTACCCTACGCCGTACCCGAGAGGGAAAAAAGCGCACAATCAGATACATAAGTTGACAGGCAAATCCCTCAGAATTTGCTATTTTGCTATGCAGTAGCTCACATATCTGATTTTCAAGGGTAACGGCCAGCATCAGTGGTCGGTATCCGGAACCTACACGCGGACCGTAACTGACCATGTCGAATATTGTCGAAACCATTAAAGCCGACCTTAATGCCGCCATCGAAAATGACAAGCTTGTGCTGCCGACCCTTCCGGAAGTGGCCCTGCAGGTACGGGACATTGCTCAATCCGAAGATTCGGCAATCGCTGACCTGGTGAAGGTGATCAGCAATGATACCGCCCTTTCCGCACGCATTATCCGGGTGTGCAACAGCCCGCTGTTCCGTGGCAGCCGGGCCATTGAGAACCTGAATATGGCGGTGAGCCGCCTCGGCATGGCCTACACCAGTAATCTGGCGATGGGCCTGGCCATGGAGCAGATGTTCCAGGCTACCTCTGACATGATCGACAAGCGGATGCGCGCCACCTGGCAGACCAGCACCGAAGTTGCCGGTGTCTGTCACGTACTGGCTCAGCACTACACCAAGCTCAAGCCGGACCAGGCAACTCTTGCGGGCCTGGTTCATCTGATCGGGGTGCTGCCGATCCTTCGGTACGTGGAAGATCAGGACATCCAGATCAGCAGCATCATGCTGGACAACGTAATTGAAGAGCTGCATCCGAAAATCGGGGCGACGATTCTCAAGAAGTGGGACTTCCCGAAGGATCTTCAGAATGTTCCACTGGAATACGCCAGCTTCAATCGTGAGGTTCCGACAGCGGACTATGCGGACCTGGTAATGGTTGCCAATCTGCAGCTGGTTGCGGGCTCCGAGCACCCCTGGACGGAGATGGACTGGACGAAGATTTCTGCCTTTGATCGTCTCGGGTTGGATCCGAATATCGACATGAGCGAGGAAGAGGATCTGAATGCGCAGATGGAAGCTGCCATGGCGTTGCTTCAGTAAGTCCCAACCTTGGGGGCGGCTCCATTGAGTGTGCCGCCCTCCCAAAAACCGCTGTAAATACGTCCCTGTACGCTTGGCTCCGCCATCCATGGCTCCGCACATTTTTGGGAGGGCGGCACACTCAATGGAGCTCAGGCTTTCCGGTAGCGCTCCAACAGATCCACTTTCAAAGGCAATTCCCAGTTGATCGCAGGCTTCCCCTGTTGCTGTAGCCAGTCATTTGCCTTTGAGAAGTGCTTGCAGCCAAAGAACCCCCGGTAGGCACTTAAGGGTGACGGGTGGGGGCCTTCGAGTACCAGGTGCCGGCTGCGGTCGATGTGCCGGCCTTTCTTTTTGGCGTAACTTCCCCATAGCAGGAACACCACCCCTTCCCGTTCACGATTGATCGTTTCGATGACCCTGTCGGTAAAGGTTTCCCAGCCTTTGCCCTGATGGGCACCGGCCTGGCCCTGAACGACAGTCAGGACGCTGTTGAGCAGCAGCACGCCCTGCTCTGCCCAGGGCTGCAGGCAGCCATGGTCTGGCGGGGCGATGCCCAGATCGTCCTGGATTTCCTTGAAGATATTGACCAGTGACGGCGGGGTTGCCACGTTGGGGCGCACGGAGAAACACAAGCCGTGGGCCTGGCCGGGGCCGTGGTAGGGGTCTTGCCCCAGAATCACCACCCGCACCTGTTCCAGCGGTGTGCTGTTCAGGGCATTGAAGCAGTGGTGACTGGCCGGGAACAGGACTTTTCCGGCCTGCTCCTCGGCTGCCAGAAGTTCCGCCAGGTTCTGCATGTAGGGCTGGCGAAACTCTTCCGAGAGGTGTTCTTGCCAACCCCGGTCGGGCCTGAGCTGGCTGGCCAGTTCCTCAACCGGGGTCATGGATTACGCCTCGTCCTTCCGGTAATCTGCCTTGTTCTCCGGGCGCATGGCCGGGAACAGGATGACGTCGCGGATGGAGGCGGAATTGGTCAGCAGCATGGCCAGGCGGTCGATGCCGATGCCCTCACCGGCGGTGGGCGGCAGGCCGTACTCCAGTGCCATGATGTAATCTTCATCGTAGAACATGGCCTCGTCGTCGCCGGCGTCCTTTTCGGCCACCTGGTCCTGGAAGCGTTCAGCCTGGTCTTCCGCATCGTTAAGCTCGGAGAAGCCGTTGGCAATCTCCCGGCCGCCCACGAAGAATTCGAAACGCTCGGTGACGAACGGGTCGTTGTCCTTGCAGCGGGCCAGTGGGGACACTTCTTTCGGGTAATCGGTAATAAACGTCGGCTGCATCAGGCGGTGTTCGGCGGTCGCTTCGAAAATTTCGATCTGGACCTTGCCAAGCCCCCAACCATTTTTGATGTAAATGCCGAGATCTTTTGCCACCTGGCGGGCACCAGACTCATTCGACAACTGTTCAGCTTTGATGTCGGGATTGTGGCGCAGGATGGCATCCACCACGGTCAGGCGCTCGAACGTCTTGCCAAAGTCGTATTCGATGGTTTCTTCTTCACCGTCCGCCAGGATGCGGGTATTCACCACGGTGGTGGTCCCCAGCACCTTCTGGGTGATGGTGCGCAGCATATCTTCGGTCAGGTCCATCAGGTCGTTATGGTCGGCGTAGGCCTGATAGAACTCCACCATGGTAAATTCCGGATTGTGACGGGTGGAGAGGCCTTCATTGCGGAAATTGCGGTTGATCTCGAACACCCGCTCAAAGCCTCCCACCACCAGGCGCTTGAGAAAAAGTTCCGGCGCAATCCGCAGGTACATATCGATGCCAAGGGCGTTATGGTGGGTCACGAACGGGCGCGCCGTGGCGCCACCGGGGATCACCTGCAGCATCGGGGTTTCCACTTCCATGAAGTCCCGGTCGGTAAAGTACTGGCGCATGACGCTGATGATTTTTGAGCGTGCATAGAACACCCGGCGGCTGTCCTCGTTGACCATGAGATCCACGTAACGGTGACGGTAGCGGGCTTCTGTGTCTGTCAGGCCTTTGTGCTTTTCTGGCAGCGGCCGGAGGGACTTGGTGAGCATCACGTACTCGTCCATAGTCACGTACAGGTCGCCCTTACCGGACTTGCACAGCACGCCACGCACTCCCACGATATCCCCGAGATCCCAGTGTTTGGTGTCTTTCTGGACATCCTTGGAGGCGTATATCTGGATACGGCCGGTCATGTCCTGAACCACTTTGAACGCCTTGCGATCGAGCATCATGCGGCCAGCAATGGCCACCTGAATACCCATTTCGGCCAGCTCTTCCTTGCTCTTGTCGCCATATTTCGCCTGAAGCTCGGCAGCGGTTGCATCACGACGAAAGTCGTTGGGGAAGGCATTGCCCTGCTCGCGCATCTCTGAGAGTTTGGCGCGGCGCTCGGCAATCAGCTTGTTGTCCTCATGCTGTGCGGCATTCTGAGTTTGATCAGTCATTTTCGCTCACTAGAAATCAGGGGTTGTCCGGGTTAGCGTGGCAAAGGCGCTGATTACAGCGCCATCTTCAGGCTGGCTTCGATGAACTTGTCGATGTCACCGTCCAGCACCGCCTGGGTGTTGCTGGTTTCCACCTTGGTGCGCAGGTCCTTGATGCGGCTGTCATCCAGCACATAAGAGCGGATCTGACTGCCCCAGCCGATATCGGCCTTGGCATCCTCAGCCTTCTGCTTCTCGGCGTTACGCTCCTGCATCTCACGCTCAAACAGCTTCGCCTTCAGCTGCTTCATGGCCTGATCCTTGTTCTGGTGCTGGCTTCGGCCAGCCTGACAGGCCACAACAATGCCGGTGGGATTGTGGGTCAGACGCACCGCAGACTCGGTCCGGTTAACATGCTGACCACCAGCACCCGAAGCACGGTAGACGTCCACCCGCAGATCCGCCGGGTTGATTTCAATGACGAAGCTGTCGTCCACTTCTGGAGACACAAACACCGATGAAAAAGAAGTGTGACGGCGGTTGCCGGAATCGAATGGCGACTTGCGAACCAACCGGTGAACGCCGGTTTCCGTGCGCAGCCAGCCATAGGCGTAGTCACCCTGAACGTGAATGGTGGCACTCTTGATGCCCGCCACTTCACCTTCCATCAGCTCGACGATCTCGGCCTTGAAACCACGGCGCTCCGCCCAGCGCAGGTACATGCGCAGAAGCATGTTGGCCCAGTCCTGGGCTTCCGTACCGCCGGAACCGGCCTGGATATCCAGATACGCGTTGTTGGCGTCCATTTCGCCAGAGAACATGCGGCGGAACTCGAGCTTCTCGAGCTCTTTGTCCAGGCTGTCCAGATCGGACTCGATCTCGGCCACAGTGCCTTCGTCATCCTCTTCTGCGGCTATATCCAGCAGGCCTTCGGCGTCCTCGAGGCCCGAAGTGAGGTTGTCGATAGTTTTGACGATCAGCTCAAGATCGGCTCGTTCCTTGCCCAGTGCCTGGGCCCGGTCGGGGTCATCCCAGACCGTGGGCTGCTCCAGTTCCCGCTCTACTTCGACCAGTCGCTCATTCCGCTGATCGTAGTCAAAGATACCCCCTGAGCGCTTCAGTGCGCTCACGAAGCTCTTTAATCTTCGTAACAATGGGATTAATTTCCATGAAACCCTTACTCGCTCTTGAAAATGGAGAGTAAAACAGAGGCCGGATTCTACCGGAAATCTGTCTGTAAATCAGCCTGCGGGGAATTGCTTACAGTGGTTCCAGGTAATCCACCAACAGTTGCAGGTTGGTGCGCCCCCGGAAGGTATTGGCATCCGGTTTGTAAACTACCCGTGCCCCGGTACGGGTATAGTCGGGCACTTCGGGACCGGTGTTGAAGGCAATGCCGTCGACAATGCCGCCGCCGTCAACAGGCTGCAACACTAGCTTAAGATGGTTCTCACCGACGATACGCTGACTCACTACCCGGAACTCGCCATCGAACAGCGGCTCCGGAAAATGCTGCCCCCAAGGGCCGGCGCGCTTGAGCAGCGCGGCCGTGTCGAGGGAAAGCTCATCCGGGCCCAAGGGTCCATCAGTGGTAATAGCCGCTTCGAGATCTTCCGCGCAGAGCGTGTCGCGAACAGCCTGGTCGAAAGCCGCGGAAAAGGCGTCCAGATCCGCTTTTGCCAGGGTCATGCCAGCGGCCATGGCGTGACCACCAAACTTTTTCATCATGCCGGGATGACGGGAGTCGACAGCCGCGAGAACATCTCGGATATGCAAGCCGGGGATAGAGCGGGCGGAGCCCTTGATGTCTTCGCCGTTATCGTCCGGGGCAAAGGCAATGGTGGGTCGGTGGGTCTGTTCCCGGATGCGGGCGGCAAGGATGCCGATGACCCCCTGATGCCAGTCAAGATCAAACAGCGCCAGGCCCCAGGGCAAACCTTCCAGATCCAGCGACATGGACGCCAACAGATCCTGCGCCTGGGCTTTCATGTCTTTCTCTATGGTTCTGCGCTCCCGGTTGAAGGTATCCAGCTCCCGGGCGAGCCGGCGGGCCTCATCAGGGCTATCTGCCAGCAGGCAGGCGATGCCGATGCTCATGTCATCCAGACGGCCCGCCGCGTTCAGGCGGGGGCCGACCACGAATCCGAGGTCTGTTGAGCTTATAGCCGTGTGGTCCCTACCAGCCACTTCCAACAGAGCCAGTATGCCGGGGCGAGCCTCGCCCTGGCGTATCCGGCGCAGGCCCTGCTCTACGAAAATGCGGTTGTTGTGGTCCAGGGGTACCACATCAGCAACCGTCCCCAGCGCCACCAGATCAAGCAGGCTTCCCAGGTTAGGCTCCGGCTGCGGCAAGCGTCCGGTTTCCCGGAGGTGTTTGCGTAGCGCCGTAAGTACATAAAACATCACGCCAACCCCGGCGGCATTCTTGCTCAGAAAGGGGCAGCCAGGCTGATTCGGATTCACGATGGCGTCGGCATCCGGGAGCTCTTCCCCGGCCAGGTGATGATCGGTGACCACCACCTTCACACCCAACTCCCGGGCAACACGGACACCTTCAATGGCTGATATACCGTTATCCACCGTGACCATCAGGTCTGGCAACTCACCTTCGTCACGTAGGCGCTCAATGATCCCGGGGGTCAGACCATAGCCGTCAGCAAATCGGCTGGGCACCCGGAAGTCAATACTCTGCAAACCGAGCATGGACAGACCGAGCATAGCCACGGCGGTGCTGGTGGCGCCGTCTGCGTCGAAGTCACCCAGAACCAGCACTCGCTCCTGCTGGCCAATGGCCTCGGCCAGAAGCTCAACGGCACGGTCAATGCCCTGCAAGGACATGGGCGAGGCCAGATGCTTGAGGGTGTAGCTCAACTGCTCGTCGGAGGTGACGCCGCGGGCCGCATACAGCCGGCGAAGCAAGGGGGGCAGCTTTTGCCCCCAGCCGGCAAGCGATTCCGGCTGGGGGCGACGCAGGATCTTTTTGGATGCCATGCCAGGTCAGGTCTTCTTCCAGTTCTTGGCGATGAATTCCTGAACGCCAGCGATGTTGTTATCCAACACCGTGTAACGTTCTTCCCGCTCAAACAGGTCCGCCATGTGGGCCGGCAGTGGCGGCTGCACACTCAGGCCGGACTCGGCGACGGCATCCGGGAACTTGGCAGGATGGGCGGTTCCCAGAGTAATCATCGGCACCGCCGGATCACGGCGACAGTTGCGGGCAGCACGGACGCCGATCGCCGTGTGGGGATCCAGCAGATACTCGTTCTGATCGTAGGTCTCGCGGATAGTGTCGCAGGTGGTTTTATCATCCACCGCATCGCTGTCAAACAGCTTGCGGGCGTGCTTCCAGCGGTAATCCTCGATGCTGACCGGGCCTTTGGCGGCATTTTCCAGCAGCGTTTTCACCGCCAGCCCATCCCGGCCATGAAGGTCAAACAGCAGGCGCTCGAAGTTACTGGACACCATGATATCCATACTCGGAGACAGGGTGTGCTCGAGCTGGTGCTGCTCGTATTTGTTACCACTCATGAAGCGATGCAGGATATCGTTCCGGTTTGTGGCAATAACCAGCTGGGAAATCGGCAGCCCCATCTTCTTTGCCAGGTAGCCGGCAAAGATATCGCCGAAGTTGCCAGTGGGTACCGAGAAGGCCATGCTTCGATCCGGCCCGCCCAGCGCCAGTGAGGCATGGAAGTAGTAAACGATCTGGGCCATGATCCGTGCCCAGTTAATGGAATTCACTGCCGCCAGCTGGGTCTTCCCGCCCAGGAAGGACTGATTGCCAAAGCTCTCCTTCACCATCCGCTGGCAGTCATCAAAATTGCCGCGCACGGCAATGTTGTGAATGTTATCACCTTCAACAGTGGTCATCTGGCGGCGTTGGACTTCTGACACCCGCTGGTACGGGTGCAGGATGAAGATATCCACATGCTTACAGCGACGGCAACCTTCAATGGCCGCAGAGCCGGTATCACCGGAGGTGGCCCCCATGATGACCACGTGCTGCTGGCGCTTCTCCAGCACATAATCCAGCAATCGACCCAGCAACTGCAGGGCGAAATCCTTGAACGCCAGAGTCGGGCCATGGAACAGCTCCATCACCCACTCATTGGTGTCCAGCTGTACCAGCGGTGCAACGGCCTTGTGGGCGAACACGGCGTAGGTTTCATCCAGCATCTTGCGAAAGTCGTCCGCAGGAATCGCATCGTCTACAAACGGGTGCATGACGTTAAAGGCAAGTTCGCTGTAGGAAAGCCCGCGCCAGCTCCGGATTTCCTCGAGACTGAAATGCGGCAGCGATTCCGGAACATAAAGGCCACCATCGGTGGCCAGCCCAGTCAGCAAAACGTCTTCAAAGCCCAGTGCGGGCGCTTCACCCCGCGTACTGATGTATCTCACATGTGTACCTGTCAGTTAAAGTTTTCAGCGCGGATGCGGACAACCTGGCCATCGGTGTCGGACAGGGCTTCCAGCTCTTCGATCGCACGGTTAATCTGCCGCTCCTGAACCGTGTGGGTCAGGATAATCACCGGAATTCGGCCGTCTTTCAGCTCGGATTCCTTCTGCATGATCGACTCGATATTGATGCCGTGCTCACTCAGGATGGAGGCAATCTTTGCCAGCACACCCGGGCGGTCCAGAGCAGTAATACGAAGGTAATAGGCTGACTGGATATCCTCCATGGAAAGGACGTCCAGATCCTCCATCGCCTCCGGTGCGAAACCGAGGTAAGGCACACGCTGTTTGCTTTCGCTGGCCACGCCGCGGGCAACATCCACAATATCGGCGATTACGGCGGAGGCAGTCGCTTCATCGCCGGCGCCCGGGCCATAGTACATGGTCTGACCAACGGCATCGCCATCAACCAGTACCGCGTTCAGGACGCCATCAACCTGGGCAATCAGGTGGCTCTGGGGAACCAGGGTGGGATGAACCCGCAATTCGATGCCATCGTCCCGGCGCCGGGCGATACCCAGATGCTTGATGCGATAGCCCAACAATTCGGCGTGGGCGATATCGTAGGGAGTGATCTTCGAAATCCCCTCGGTGTAGGCTTTTTCAAACTGCAGCGGCACGCCGAAGCCGGCCGATGCCAGGATGGTCAGCTTATGGGCTGCATCAATACCTTCAACGTCAAAGGTCGGATCGGCCTCGGCGTAGCCCAGATCCTGAGCTTCCTTGAGCACTTCGGTAAACTCCCGACCTGCACGCATTTCGGTGAGGATGTAATTGCCTGTGCCATTGATAATGCCGGCAATCCAGTCGATACGGTTTGCCGCCATGCCTTCACGCACAGCCTTGATCACCGGAATACCACCAGCTACTCCGGCCTCGTAGGCAACCACAACGCCGGCCTTCTCGGCGGCCTCGAAGATTTCGTTGCCGTGCACGGCGATCAGGGCCTTGTTGGCCGTCACAACATGCTTGCCATTGCGGATGGCCGCCAGCACGAGTTCACGGGCTGCGTCGTAACCGCCAATGAGTTCCACCACGATATCCACGCCCGGATCGTTAACTACGTCGTAAATGTCGGTGCTGAAGGGTACGTCTCCGAGGTCCATGTCCTCGCGAGCACGGCGACTGGCGATCCGGGTAATCCGTATGTTACAGCCGGCCCGGCCGGCAATGAGCCTGGCATTCCGGGTCAAGACATTAAAGGTACCGCCGCCGACGGTTCCCAGTCCGCAGATTCCGACACTGACGTCTTTCAAACTCTCACCTCTGATCCCGAAGGGGTGCTGATGGATTGCAATAAGGGGGCATAGTATACCGATTCAGGCCTCACTGAATAAGCCCTGAATCGGAACCAACTCAAATACCGAAACTTTCGGGAAGCCCTGACGACCAAAACTGCAATCAGAGCAGCCCAAGGCCCTCGGCCAGACGCTTCGCCGGGACATAACCTCGAACCATATTGCCATCTTCCAGCACAATGGCTGGCGTGCCCGTTACGCCAATCCGGCCGCCAAGCCGGTACTGCTCCTGAACCGGATTTTCGCAACTTGCCTCATCAACCTTGCGGCCCGCCTTGGCAGCGTCCATGGCAGCCTGCTGATTCTCGGCACACCAGACCGACTCGTACTTTCTGAATGAAGCCGTATTGGGGCCTGAGCGGGGAAACGCGTAGTAATTAACAGTAATACCGTACTCATTGAGTTGCGGCACCTCATCGTGCAGCTTCCGGCAATATGGGCAGTCAATATCAGTGAAGACATCTACCACCGCCTTTTCGTTTTTGGCTGGAAAGCTAATCACGCCATCGTCCCCAAAGCCGGCCATGATCGCCTTGCGAGACTCGGCGCGGGCGGCTTCAGTGACATTAGCGATACCCTGATCAGTGATTTTCAGCAGATCGCCGGTCATCAGATACTGGCCATCTTCTGTTGTGTAAATAGTGTCACCGTTGTTGCTCTGAACCTCGTAGAGGCCTTGCGCTTCGGATTGCCGCACCGACACCACCTCGAGGCCCGGCACGGCCTGGGTCAGGCGCTCGGCAATCCGATCTTCCACTTCGCCGGCACTGACGCTGGCCACTCCCAACAAGCCGCCCAAGACACTGAACACCACGACAAGACTTTTAATATTCATTCTGGCAAACAACCCTTTTCCGGTAATCGGTTAAACAACCCGGGCAGTATTGGCACAGGCCGGGAATCAATTCAATGCGACATCCCCTTGCAGGGAAAGTTCACCTTGCATTCTGTCTGCACTCAGCCTCGAGGATGATGGGCCTGGTGCAATGAATGCAGCCGCTGGCGGGCCACATGGGTGTAGATCTGGGTCGTGGACAAGTCCGAGTGACCGAGCAGCATCTGGACAACACGCAAGTCCGCACCATGATTGAGGAGATGGGTGGCAAACGCATGCCTGAGCGTATGGGGGGACAGGTGTTTTCGGATACCCACTCGCAGGGCGTAGTGTTTGATGCGATGCCAGAAAGTCTGACGCGTCATGGCCGCTGCCCGGTTACCGGGGAACAGCGCGTCACAGGACCGACCCTTCAGGAGTTCCGGACGCCCTTCTTTCATATACTGGACCAACCAGTCCACAGCTTCTTCGCCCAGGGGCACCAGCCGTTCCTTGTCACCCTTGCCGGTAATCCGGACCACACCCTGGCGCAGATTTACCTGATCAACCCTCAGCTCCGTCAGCTCGGACACCCGCAGGCCGCACCCGTAGAGAATCTCCATCATGGCCTTGTCGCGGAGCTCAATGGCAATACCGGGGTCGGGTTCTGAAAGGAGCGCATCCACCTCCTCTTCTGTCAGGGAATCCGGCAGGCGTCGTGGCAACCGCGGGCTATCAATACGTAGGGTCGGATCCTCAGCGATCAGACTTTCCCGCAACAAAAATCGGTAAAACCGGCGGAGCCCCGAAAGGCGCCTTGCGGCCGTGGAGCTCTTTAGCCCTTCTGCAAGCCCTCGGGACATCCAGGCCAGAAGGTCGGTTCGGCGAACCTCCTTCAATAACGGTCGACCCGGCTGATCCTGTAGCCATTCTGACAACCGGGACAGATCACTCCGGTATGCCTGCCTCGTCTTTTCGCCAAGGCCATCCTCAAGCCAGATGGCATCGACAAACCGACCGATCACTGATTCGTCTTCTGATCTCACGCCCAAGCCCTCGAACTGCGACTAAGCCACAGCAAGCATACCGGATCGTCAGACACAAAAAAGGCAGCCATGGGCTGCCTTTTTTCTTGCCTGGTGCTCAGCAATACGCTGATCAGCCCAGCTTTTCCTTGATACGAGCTGCCTTGCCAGACAGGTCGCGCAGATAATAAAGCTTGGCCTGGCGTACGTCCCCGCGGCGCTTCACACTGAGGCTGTCAATCAGCTTGGAGAAGGTCTGGAAGGTACGCTCTACACCAACACCGTAAGAGATCTTACGGACGGTGAAGGAGGAGTTCATGCCACGGTTACGCTTACCGATGACAACACCCTCGAACGCCTGCAGACGCTCACGGTTACCCTCAGTTACGCGGACCTGAACGACCACGGTGTCACCCGGCGCAAACGCAGGGATTTCCTTGGTCATCTGTTCTGCTTCAAGTTGACTGATGATGTTGTTCTTGCCACTCATCGTAATGCTCCTGATACCTAATCTGTTAATGCCCTGATCATTCAGAGGCACCCGGTTCGTTCAAAATCTCTACCAGCAGCTGACGCTCTTCGTCCGTAAACACCCGCTTTTCAAGCAGGTCGGGGCGTCGCTGCCGGGTTCGCCTCAGCGACTGCTTGAGTCGCCAACGCCGGATCTGATCATGATGACCGCCCAATAAAACATCCGGCACCGCCAGACCTTCGTAGACCTCGGGCCGGGTGTAGTGCGGACAATCCAGCAAACCGTCAGCAAAAGAATCCTGCTCTGCCGACTGCGCATGACCCAGCGCTCCGGGGATGAGGCGTGTAACCGCATCGATAACAGCCATCGCTGCCAGCTCGCCACCAGAAAGAACAAAGTCGCCCAGCGACACCTCCCGATCGACTTCCGTCGCTATCAGGCGCTCATCAACACCTTCGTACCGGCCTGCCACGAGAATCAGCCGCTTTTCGGCCGCAAGAGACTCGACAACAGTCTGATCCAAGGTCTCGCCCTGGGGCGACAGGTAAACCACGCAAGCCTTGCCAGGCGCCGCCTCCCGTGCCACGTGAATGGCATCCCGGAGGGGCTGAATTTTCATCAGCATACCCGGGCCGCCACCATAGGGCCGGTCATCCACTGTGCGGTGCCGATCGTGGGTGTAGTCACGGGGATTCCAGCTCTGGAAAGTCAGAAGACCATCCCGGACTGCCCTACCCGTAATCCCATAATCCGTTACCGCACTGAACATATCCGGGAACAGACTGACTGCGCCAATCCACACCCGTCAGAACTCCGGATCCCAGTCCACAACCATGCGCTTGGCAGCCAGATCAACTTTCTGGACCACCTGGTCCGGAAGGTAAGGGATCAGACGCTCACGCTGATCGATGGAGCCCGTCGTCGCTTGCACCACCAGAACATCGTTGGAACCGGTTTCAATCAGATGATGCACTTTACCAAGGCATTCATCCTCGACCGTGACAACCTCAAGGCCTTCCAGCTGAAACCAGTAGAACTCGCCCTCGGGGAGCTCGGGCAACTCTGCCCTGGAAACCCTGACCTCAGCACCACAATAAGTGCGCGCCAACTCACGATCATCAATTCCCTTCAGCCTGACGACAATGGCCTGCCCTTGGCGGCGACCTTCCTCAAGCTTGACTGGAATACATCTACCGTCCAGATCCAGAGTCCAGTCCGGATAGTTCAGTATTCCTTCCTTGGGATCCGTGTAGGAGAAGACTTTCAGCCACCCCTTGACCCCAAATACCGAGGTAATCCGGCCGATCACAG
Organism: Marinobacter guineae; assembly: GCF_002744735.1. Taxonomy (GTDB): domain Bacteria; phylum Pseudomonadota; class Gammaproteobacteria; order Pseudomonadales; family Oleiphilaceae; genus Marinobacter; species Marinobacter guineae. The sequence continues at coordinate 506,578 of NZ_KZ319341.1, forward strand.
TTTCCTGCGAATTCTGTGTCATGCCATAAACCCCGGTGTCAATACTGAGTTACTCAGCAGCCTTCAGCAGCTGGGCAACGCGATCGCTGGCCTGAGCACCCTGGCCAAGCCAGTGGTTGATACGGTCACGATCTACGCGCAAACGCTCTTCCTGGCCGCGGGCGACCGGGTTGAAAAAGCCAACACGCTCAATAAAACGACCGTCGCGTGATTTGCGGCTGTCGGTGACTGTCAGATGGTAGAACGGGCGCTTCTTGGAGCCGCCGCGAGCCAAACGGATTATTACCATTTAACCAATATCCTGTTCTGTTGTACGAACTTTGTACGATTCCCGCCTGCTGAACAACAGCTGACGCGAAGAGCCATACTCGAAAGGGGCGCTATTCTATGCTAAATGAACGCCAAAGAAAACAGGAAAACCGGTTGTTTCCCAGTTTTCCATGTAAGGCTTTTTACATACGGCCAAATGGAGGCGCGCCACCACCTCCGCCGCCCGGTGGCATCATGCCACCCATGCCGCGCATCATATTCGCCATGCCACCCTTTTTGCCAAACTTTTTCATCATTTTCTGCATTTGCTTGTGCTGCTTGAGCAAACGATTCACATCCTGGATCTGTGTGCCAGACCCGGTGGCAATGCGGCGCTTGCGGGAGTTGTTGATGACATCCGGGTAGCGACGCTCCTTCGGGGTCATCGAGCAAATGATGGCCTCCATCTGCCCCATGGACTTGTCGTTTACCTGCTGCTGGGCCATCTGGGCCATCTGCCCCATACCCGGAAGCTTGTCGAGCAAACCACCAATGCCTCCCATATTCTTCATTTGCTGCAACTGGTCACGGAAGTCTTCCAGATCAAAGCTCTTGCCCTTCTTGATCTTCTTGGTGAGCTTCTGGGCCTTTTTCTGGTCCAGCTTGCGCTCCGCGTCCTCTATAAGGGAGAGCACATCGCCCATACCCAGAATCCGGGAGGCGATCCGGTCAGGGTAGAACGGCTCCAGGGCATCGGACTTCTCACCCACACCCAGGAATTTAATCGGTTTGCCGGTGATGTGGCGGACGGACAAGGCTGCACCACCCCTGGCGTCGCCATCGGTTTTGGTCAGCACCACGCCTGTCAGCGGTAAGGCGTCGTTGAAGGCTTTGGCTGTGTTGGCCGCATCCTGACCTGTCATGGCGTCAACCACAAACAGGGTTTCTACCGGATTGACGGCTTTATGAAGCCTGCCAATCTCACCCATCATCTGCTCATCAACGTGAAGACGACCCGCGGTATCGAGAATCACCACATCAATATGCTTTTTCCGCGCGGCAGCAATTGCGCCTTCGGCAATTTCCACGGGGTCCTGGTCAGCAGTGCTCGGGAAAAACTCGACGCCGACCTCGCCTGCCAGGGTTTCCAGCTGGCGAATCGCTGCCGGACGGTATATGTCAGCACTGACAACCATCACGGACTTCTTCTGGCGTTCCTTGAGAAAGCGGGAGAGTTTGGCAACAGTGGTGGTCTTACCAGCACCCTGCAAGCCGGCCATCATAATCACGGCCGGCGGCTGAACGTTCAGGTTCAGGGATTCGTTACCCTCACCCATCACTCGCTCAAGTTCCTGCTGAACAACCTTTACGAATACCTGGCCAGGCGTAAGGCTGCGCTGCACCTCCTGCCCGATAGCGCGCGTGCGGACACCCTCAACAAAATCCTTCACTACCGGGAGGGCAACGTCGGCCTCCAGCAGTGCCATCCGCACCTCTCTGAGGGTGTCCTTTATATTCTCGTCGGTGAGGCGCGCCTGGCCGGAAATCTTGCGCAGACTGCCGGAAAGTCGGTCTTGGAGGTTATCAAACATGTTGCTCTTCCGTACCCCGGATAAATTGAGTGCATGAACCACAGAGCCAGCGTCGGCTCCTTGATTCCAGTTGCATAATCGCGACATTATAACCAGACTATCGCCCTGAAACGACCAGCCCGGTCAAATCGGCTGAAACCAATGCCGATCTCCAGTCAGAACAGTGGTAAATAAGGAAGTCATGGGAACGCTGATTCTCGCGGTCACCTCTCTTTTTCTTTACAGCGTTGGTACTGCGCTGCAAGCCCTGCATTTCAGGGGCCGGGTTCAAAGCAATCTTGCCATTACCACCCTGATTGGCGTACTCGCCCTGACCAGTCATGGCCTTCTGATAGCCCAGACCGTTCACCATGATGGGGGCTTCGACTTCAGCTTTTTCAAAAGCTCAGTGCTGATATCCTGGCTGATCGTCTTCCTGCTGCTTGGGCTGAATCTGAAAAAGCCGGTTCAAAGCCTGTTCCTGGGCGTGTACCCGCTGGCCATACTCACGATTATCGTGGCACTGGTCACCCATGGACCTTCCAGGCTGGTGTCAGACCAGAGCTACGGCATGCTGTCCCATATCGCATTATCAGTGACAGCCTACAGCCTCTTTACCCTGGCGGCTATCCAAGCCGTGCTCCTGTATTTCCAGAATCGCCAACTGAAGCACAATTACAACAGCCTTCTGGTCCGCAACCTGCCACCGCTGCAAACCATGGAGTCGCTGCTGTTCGAGATGGTCTGGGCAGGGGTGGTCATGCTCATTCTGGCGATTGTGACCGGCGCGCTCTTCATCGAAGATCTTTTTGCCCAGAATCTCGCCCACAAAACCCTCTTCTCGATACTTTCCCTGCTCGTCTTCGTGGCACTCCTGATTGGTCGCTACACCAAAGGCTGGCGCGGCATCACCGCAAGCCGGTGGACACTGGCGGGCTGTGCCCTGCTGATGCTGGCGTTCTATGGCAGCAAATTTGTCCTGGAACTCATCTTCCAGAGAGGCGGCTGACTCCCTGAAACGCCCGTCACTCTCTTGACACGGGGCTCTCCCACACCCTATTTTCGCTACTTGCCAGCAATATAAGGACACCCCTTTTGAACGAAACATCGCTTACCGCGCTGTTTATTCTCCTTGTCGGACTGATCGTGCTCTCCGGATTCTTCTCCAGTTCAGAAACGGGGATGATGTCCCTCAACAGGTATCGTCTCAAACATATGGCCAAGACCGGCCATAAAGGCGCCAAACGTGCCCAGGGTTTACTGCAACGCACGGACCAGCTGATCGGCGTTATTCTGATTGGCAACAACTTCGTCAATATCTTCGCATCGTCGATTGCCACAGTTATTGCGATACGTGTCTGGGGCGACGCCGGCATAGCGATAGCAACGGTCCTGTTGACCATCGTGATCCTGATTTTTGCAGAGGTGACTCCCAAGACCCTGGCAGCGCTGTTCCCGGAGAAAATCGCATTCCCTGCCAGCTACATACTCGGGCCGTTATTGAAAATCCTCTACCCCATTGTTTGGGCAGTTAACCTGTTTACCGGTGGCATATTGAAGCTGCTTGGTGTTTCTGCGGCAGATGCTGCCAATGACCACCTCAGTCGGGAGGAACTCAGAACCCTCGTCAATGAAGCTGGTGCGCTGATTCCCGCCAAGCACAAAGACATGCTGGTCAGCATACTCGATCTGGAAAAAGTGACGGTGAACGACATCATGGTGCCTCGCAATGAGGTGGTTGGCATCGATCTGGAGGACGACACCGACACGATCCTGCGCCAGTTACGCAGCAGTCAGCACACCCGACTGCCAGTCTACAAAGGTGACATCAACAACATTCAGGGCATCCTGCACCTCCGGAGCGCATCCAAGCTGCTTCAACAGGAGGAAATCAACAAGGCCATGATCATGCAGCTTTGCCAGGAACCCTACTTCGTCCCGGAAAGCACCCCGCTGAATACCCAACTAATCAATTTCCAGAAAGGCCGGCGAAGGTTTGGTGTGGTGGTCGACGAGTATGGAGACGTTCTCGGCCTTGCGACACTGGAGGACATACTGGAAGAAATTGTCGGCGACTTCACAACGGATTACGCAGCAACCAGCCCCGACATCATTCCCCAGGACGATGGCACGTTTATCATTGACGGCGCCTCAGCCGTGCGCACCATCAACAAGACCCTGGGATGGAAACTCCCCACGGACGGGCCAAAAACCCTCAACGGCCTGATTACCGAAACCCTGGAGAACATTCCGGACACCAACGTCTGCCTGAAAGTGGATGGGCACCGGGTGGAGGTATTGCAGATCAAGGACAATGTTGTGAAAGCGGCTATTGTGCACCCGAAAAAGCGCAAAAAGCGTTCACTTTCGCTGACCTGAACAAACCCGACCTTTTCGCTTCCCTGTCGCTATAGACCTTTAAGTTATAGCGGTACCTATTCTTGAAAGATCAAAATGTAATCACCGGCTTGACCGTTATCAATCCCCCACCAACACTGAGAGTGCGTGCGACACAAAAACAACCAAAAGGAATTCGTCCATGAGCCTGACACACAGTTTTGGCCTGCTTACCCACCCGGACCAGGAATGGGAAGCGATACGCAAAGAATCCGAATCTGTCACCAAACTCTATGTCGGCCACATTTTGTTACTGGCCTTGATCCCCGCCGTTGCAGGTTTTTATGGAACAACCCAGGTTGGCTGGCAAATTGGTGACGGCCAGATAACCCGACTCTCCACAGCCAGTGCGCTTCAGCTATCAGCACTGTTCTATGTCGCCATGCTCGCGGGCATATTTGTGCTGGGCAAGTTCATCGATTTTTTTGCCGCCACCTACGATGCGGTTGAGCGGATACCGAGAGGCGTCGCCCTGGCGGCCTACACTGCGACGCCAATCTTCCTGATTGGCGTCATCGCAGCATATCCCAACATCTGGGTTAACATGCTGGCCGGGCTCGTAGCTGCCGCCTATGCAGTCTATCTGCTCTACGAAGGACTCCCCATCCTGATGAAAATCCCCGAAGAGCGAGGCTTCATGTTTGCCTCTGCCGTGCTCACAGTCGGACTGGTGATGTTTGTTGCCTTGCTGGCCATCAGCGTTGTCATCTGGAGCATGGGCGTAGGCCCTGTCTATGTGAACTGACCGCGATATCTCTGGCAAGTCAGTAACATGCATAAGGGTGCCCTGAGGGGCACCCTGTGTTTTTTGAATTCGGTCCCAGGTTAGCGTTTAGTCATGTTAACTTTAGTGAAAATGCGGTAAGTTTAGCCAATAACGAGAATACAAGGATCTTTAGCTCGGTCATGTATCCGGTTGAGGCGTAATCAGGAGTCTGCCATGAACAAGCAGTCCGGCATACATTACCTCCGTGAGCATCGGGAAGCAGGAAGTAGCAAGCCGGTTCCCGCGGAGGTCACCCGCATCCGGGACACTGTTGTCGCCGGGCTGGGCGATTTGCTGCAGGGTGCTTTCGACGCCGTCGACGATTCACTGTTCGAACTGGCCAATAACGCACGCAGCAATAACGAGCAGAATCGGTATTTCGAGGCGATGCGTGAAATCCGCATCAAGCGGAAGGGTGTGGAGCGGCATTTCCAGAACACAGTCGCCCAGTACTTCTCGAATCCGCCACATACTGGCCTTCTCCAGGAAGAAAACCTGAGCAAACAGGCCAGTGCCGACACGCTGTCTCTGGTCGGCAATGACGACCTGGAAGAGCAGGTTGCGCTCAACGCCATGATTACCAAAGCAAAAGCCCATTTTCAGGGTCCACTACTCCAACTCCAGACCCGCTTCACTCAGGTTTATCCCGAGGCCACCGACGAGTCACCGGTTAACCCGATGGCGCCAGAACATCTATGCAGCGCCTTTACCGAGGCGATACAGGCCCTGGAAATCCAGATCCGGGAACGCCTGATTCTGCTCAAGCAATTTGACCGCTACGTTGTCTCCAACCTTGGAATGTTGCTGGACGAAGCCAACCGCATTCTGATTCAGGCCGGCGTCATCCCGAATTTCCGTTATCACGGCAAAGCGGGACAGCAGCATGGTGCTTCAAAGGCACAAGACACCGGCAAGGAGACATCCGGGGCCTCAGGCTCCGCAACTCAAACGATGGCCGGAGAATCCGGTAACAGCAGCGCTGTTTTCGACCAGATCAGGCAGATGTTGGCACATCAAAGGGCCAATGCCGGGATACCGCCCCGATCATCTGACCCAAACGTTCGCGTAGTCGGCGATTCCGAGCTGGCCAGTCTGCTGAATTCGCTGCCTCTCGCAGGCGCCAGACACGACCAGGGCGACCTGAGTTACGGGGAGCCTGTCAGTATCGATCTCAGACAGTTGATGCAGCAACTGCTTGCCAAGGCAGATGCAGGGGATGGCCGAAAACCGGCACTGAACGAGATCGACGAAGACCTCATCAATCTGGTGTCCATGTTGTTCGAGTTTATTCTTGATGATTACAACCTTTCTGCCCCGGTCCAGGTATTAATCAGCCGCCTTCAGATTCCGATACTCAAAGTAGTCATTCGGGACAAGAGCTTCTTTAGCCAGGCCACACACCCGGCCCGACGCCTGCTGAACTCCCTCGCCCGGGCAGGCATCGGCTGGAGCAGTAGTGACGAGAAAACCAAGGACAAACTGTACGGCCAGATTCACAACATTGTTCAGAGGATTCTCAACGAATTTGATGGGGACATAGCGTTGTTCGAGACATTGAACCAGGAGTTTGAGCAATTCCTGGAACGGGAGAACCGTAAAGCCTCACTGGTTGAGCAGCGGACCCGGGAATCGGAACGGGGCCGTATCAAGTCCCAGACGGCACAGCAAACCGTCGATAATTTGCTGAAAGAAAAAGTGTCACGCTACAAGCTGCCAGAATCGATCCACGACATTCTGATGAACGGTTGGAGTCGGGTGATGTTTCTCGCCTACCTCAGGGACGACGTTGAGCATCGCTGGAATGCGACGGTGAAGGTGGTTGATGACCTGATCTGGTGCCTGCATCCCCATCAGGAGGATGACGAGAGGGACCAGTGGGTTCGGGTTGTGCCGGGCCTTTTGAAAGCTCTGAAATCAGGTCTGGAGGAAGTTTCCTACAATTCGTCCAGGCTGGACGAAATGATGGGCCATCTGAAACATGAACTGGCCGAAGCATTCAGAACCAATGCAGCCATAGAAGCACGGCAGGACTCGCCCCAAGAGATTGAAGAAGAGGAAATCGCTACCGTTCACCAGACCGCAGTCGAACGGCAGCAGGAGCTGGAAGAGGCTGCAATTTCCGAATACGTGGCTCAGATTGACAGCATTGAAATCGGTAACTGGGTAGAGTTTCGCCTGGTCAATGGTGCCAACTTCCGCTGCAAGCTTTCCGCCATTATCGAGGAAGCCGACTGCTTTGTCTTCGTGAACCGGATGGGGCTGAAGGTAATCGAAAAAACACGGATCCAGCTGGCCCACGAAATGCGCCGTGGTCGCCTGACTCTGCTGGAACAGGGCGCTCTGATTGACCGGGCTCTGGACGCTGTTGTCGGCACCTTACGGAGCAAAACGGCCTGACATTAATGGTCGAAAATGGCAGTGCCAGTGCCCTTCCGGCACAATACCGGATCGGCCTTGCACTATCCCTGGCGCTACTGTTTCATACCCTTTTGCTCGCTGGCATTCCTTCGCCGGTCAGAGAGCAAGAGGAGGCCCATCGCGAAAGCCTGAAATTAGAACTGATTCCCCCGGGCATTGACGAGACTTCCCGCCCCAGCCCGGAATCCTCCGCAACCAGTCGGCCGATACCTCCCATTCCACGTTTCACGACTGAGCCTGTCGAACCGATAATCACCCGGCAGAAGCCTGCCCCCCCGGATGCCCCCCCACAGGTCGGCCCCGAGCCGCCTGTACCAAAGCCCGAAACAGCGGAGAATAGCCGTAAATCAACAGCCAGTAACAGCGTCCGCGCCGGGAAAGTTGCTCAGCAGGAAGTGGATGCCGCCGACGCAGCCGTAACCCGCATTACCAAATCCCCAACGGAGCAGGACCCATACGTGGTAATTTTGGCTACACATCTGGCGCGCCAGCTCGAACAAGTCAGGGTTCCGGCAGTGAGAAAATTGTCCCGAACTGTGGCTATGGAGGTGGAGCTACAACTGCTTGGTAACGGCGCCCTGACCAGGGCACGAGTACTGAAATCGACGGGAATCAAGGGTATCGATGAGGCCGCCTACCGGGCCGCTCTGGCAGCAAGTCCCTACCCCAGACCGCCCGAAGGTGGAAACAGCCAGAATCGTTTCGAAGTTGAACTGGTGTTCACTCCGAAACGGCTCTGACTCAAGACTGCTTTCAGGCTTCTGCCTGCTTCGCAGCCTCTTTGACCATCTTGGCCAGCTCACCACTCTCGGACATTTCCAGAATGATGTCACAACCCCCAACGAGCTCGCCGCTGATGTACAGCTGCGGATAGGTCGGCCAGCTGGAATACACCTTGAGACCCTCGCGGAGCTCTTGGTTGTCCAAAATATTCACGAACGCAAAACGCTCGCCACAGGCCATCAGAGCCTGCACGGTTTTAGCGGAAAAGCCACACTGGGGCGCCTGGGGGCTGCCCTTCATGTACAGGATGATCGGGTTTTCGTCGAGCTGGCTTTTGATGGTTTCATTGATATCCATGAACATTCACCTCTGTTGGAACAGTCTTGCCACACGGCAATTTGATTAACGGTATTGTACACGGGTGCCTGACCGCTCACCAAACACAGTGATTTGACCTCAGACAACGCCACCGGTTCCGGCCCGGTTGCAGCGTTGTCATACCTGCCCCGAAGGGCTAGACTTGATGCCCCGTTTTTTCAGCCAACGTTCAGGCAATCCCGCACGCTGCGGGGTTCGTTGAGATAAGGGCCATTTCATGGCAGCAAGACATTTTCTGACATTGAATGACATGACAACCAGTGAGCTGGAAAGCCTCGTTGATCATGCCACTGCTTTGCGCAACGAATGGCGGCAGGGCAAGGTTCGCAACTCTCTTGAAAATCGTGTGCTTGCGATGATTTTCGAAAAGTCATCAACGCGGACCCGAGTTTCCTTTGAAGCAGGCATGACCCAGCTCGGCGGCTCCGCGATGTTCCTGTCTTCAAGGGACACCCAGCTTGGCCGGGGCGAACCCATTGAGGACTCCGCCATCGTAATCTCCAGCATGGTAGATGCGGTGATGATCCGCACCTTCGCCCACGAGACGGTCGAGCGCTTTGCTGCCGCTTCCCGGGTGCCGGTGATTAACGCCCTGACGGATGAGTTCCACCCGTGCCAGCTTCTGGCCGATATGCAGACGTACCGGGAACACCGCGGCAGCATCCGCGGTGCCACCGTGGCCTGGATCGGCGATGGTAACAACATGTGCCACTCCTACATCAACGCGGCGGCCCAGTTTGATTTCCACCTGAATGTTGCCTGCCCAAAGGGCTACGAGCCCGCCGAATCCCTGATCAAGGCACACAGCGATCGCATAACCCTGTTTCGCGAACCGGCAGAAGCCGCGCGCAATGCCCACCTCTTGGTAACCGATGTTTGGGCGTCCATGGGTCAGGAAGACGAACAGAAAGCCCGTCAGAAAGCGTTCAGTGGCTACCAGATCAACCCGGAGCTGCTGGCCATGGCGGATAAGGACGCCTTGTTCATGCACTGCCTGCCGGCGCACCGGGGCGAAGAGATTTCCGCAGACATGATGGAACATCCCGCTTCGGTGGTGTGGGACGAGGCAGAAAACCGCCTGCACGCACAGAAAGCCCTGCTTGAGTTTCTCATTCTGAACCACCTGGACTGACCCCATGAGTACGACCGCGCAATCTCCTGCAGACTGGCTGCTTGAGGTCAACAACCTGTCTTGTGGCTACGGCGGGGATTCCGTGGTCAAGGATGTCAACTTCGCGCTGAGCCACGGCGACATCGGCTGTCTGTTGGGCCCCAGCGGCTGCGGCAAAAGCACCATCCTTCGGGCTCTGGCCGGCTTTCTGCCGTTGACGGGTGGTGAGATCTGCCTCCAGTCTCAGGCCATCAGCCTGCCCGGTCGCACCCTGCCGCCCGAGAAGCGTCGGATCGGCATGGTGTTTCAGGACTATGCCCTGTTTCCGCACCTGACGATCGCCGATAACGTTGGCTTTGGCCTGCGCAATCTGGGCAAGGCGGAGAAGCGGCAGAAGGTAATGGAGCTGCTCAATGTCGTTCACCTCCAGGACCTGGCCGATAACTACCCCCACGAACTGTCCGGCGGTCAGCAGCAACGAGTTGCCCTGGCCCGCGCGCTGGCACCCGAACCAACCCTGATCCTGCTGGACGAGCCGTTTTCCAATCTGGATGCGGACTTGCGCCGGCGCCTGAGCCTGGATGTTCGGGAAATTCTCAAAACACTGGGGATAAGCGCCATCCTGGTGACCCACGATCAACAGGAAGCCTTCGCCATGTGCGATCAGGTTGCGGTGTTGCGGGACGGCATGATCCAGCAGTGGGACGTGCCTTACAATCTCTATCATGAGCCGGCAAACCGCTTCGTGGCGAGCTTCGTCGGCCAGGGCGGATTCATCCCCGGCAAGGCCCTGGGGCCAGATACCATTGAATCGGAACTGGGCATTATTCACGGCAACCGGGCCTACAAGTGGTCCTCGGGCACCCTTGTAGACGTACTGATCCGGCCGGATGACATTGTCCACGATCCAGACTCGGATCTTCGACCGAAAGTTATCGAGAAAACCTTCGCAGGAACCTCAACGCTTTACCGCTTCCGCTGTTCGGAAGACACTGAATTCGAGGCCCTTTTCCGAAGCCATCTGGACTTCCATCTGGGCGAGCACGTGCCGGTGCGCGTCGAGGCGGATCACCTGATCGCTTTTGAGCGCACCGCCTGAACCACACTCAGTTGTTACAGACCCGCTCAACGGCATCGATCCAGCCAGCATAAAGGGATTCACGCAGGGCTGGCCGCATGCCGGGATGGAACTGACGCTCACACTCCCAAAGCCCGGATATCTGCTCGAGACTCTCGAACACACCCGTCTGCAGTCCGGCGAGGTAGGCGGCCCCGAGTGCTGTTGTTTCCGTTACCCTTGGCCGATAAACGGTGACATTCAGAATATCTGCCAGGAACTGCATCACCCAGTCATTCACCACCATGCCGCCATCCACTCGCAGGGAATCAAGCCGGGCGCCATCATTCTGGATAGCGCGAACCAGGTCCTTGGTCTGATAACACACCGACTGCAGGCCCGCCGTGACTATCTCGCCAATCCCCGTATCCCGGGTCAGCCCCATGATCGCCCCACGGGCATGGGGATCCCAGTGGGGCGCGCCCAGACCGGTAAACGCCGGTACCAGATAAACCGGATTCTCGACACCAACGGCCTCGGCGTGGGCCACGGATTCATTGGCATGTGCAATCAGCTTCAGCCCATCCCTCAGCCATTGCATGGCGGCACCGGCGACAAAAATACTGCCCTCCACCGCGTAGCAGGGCTTCCCGTTGAGGCGGTAGGCCATTGTTGTCAGCAAACGGTTCTCGGAACGAATGGCCTGATCCCCGGTATTGAGCATCAGAAAGCACCCGGTGCCATAGGTGCTCTTGGCCATCCCCGGCTTGAAGCAGGCCTGTCCCACCAGAGCGGCGTGTTGATCGCCGGCAATGCCCGCAATCATGACCGGACTTCCCAGCCAATGTGATTCCGCAGTACCGTAATTCGCGGCACTATCCAGCACGATGGGTAACAGGGCGCGGGGCACACGGAACAGAGCCAGAAGCTCGTCGTCCCAGTCCTGCCCGTAAATGTTGAAAAGCGCTGTGCGCGAGGCATTGGTGGCATCGGTGCAATGTGACTTGCCGCCAGTCAGATTCCAGAGCAGCCAGCTGTCCACTGTTCCGAACGCCAGCTCACCGGATTCTGCCCGCTCACGGGCACCCTCCACATTGTCCAGTATCCAGGCGATCTTGGTCGCCGAGAAATAAGGGTCTATCAGCAACCCCGTCCGCTCGACGACGCTATCTTCATGCCCGTCCGACTTGAGCTTGGTACACCAGGACGCAGTCCGACGATCCTGCCAGACAATGGCATGATATACGGGCTTGCCGGTGGCCCGCTCCCAGATCACCGTGGTTTCGCGCTGATTGGTGATGCCAATGCCTGCCAGGTCACCGGCCTCAATGCCGGCCTTCTCCAGGGCACCCCGGCACACCGCCAGCGTGCTGTCCCAGATTTCGAGGGCATCATGCTCAACCCAGCCGTCCTTTGGGAAATACTGATGGAATTCCTGCTGATCAGTAGCAACGCTGTTGCCCGTCTGGTCGAAAACGATCGCGCGGGAGCTGGTTGTGCCCTGGTCAATGGCGAGCAGATAGCGGGTCATGGACGGCCTCCTGTTGTTTTTTTCGATTCTAACAGCAGAGGCACCGGGAAAGAGTGACCAATCCGGTATTTGGCGGCAGACATAAAAAAAGGGCCGGAAAACCGGCCCTCAAATGACGAATGAAACAAGGAAAGTTCGTAAGAACTACAACCTCAAAAGTCATCCCTTACGCTTTCGATTATCGACGCCAAAGCAGAAAACTTCAGTAGCGCTTGTGTAGCAGCTTTGTTACATCAGGTGAGTCAGCAAGTCCTGGTTCACACAATTGAATCCAGTGGTTTCTTTCTGGGCCAGACCAGACTGAACTTCGCTCCGCCGAGGTTGTCGCTTCTGCTGACGAAGGCCTGGCCGCCATGCCAATACAGAATCCGCCGGACGATGGACAAACCGAGACCATAGCCGCCGGAGGTACGGGTACGGCTATCGTCCAGCCGGGCGAAGGCCGTGAATACTTTCTCCCACTCCCCCTCCGGAATCCCGGGGCCATCATCCTCTACGTCAATCCGGCAATTATCCTCGTCAAAATGACAGTTTACGGCGACCCTGCCAGCAGCATAGCGTCCAGCATTACCAACCAGATTCTGGATCGCCCGGTGCAGGTAACGGGGCTCAACATCCGACAATGCCCAGCGTTCGGACGTCTCATCAATATTGCCTTGAATACTCAGCTCCGGTCGCACCAGCTGCTGCTCCGAAACCACCTGGCGGACAATGTCGGTTACCGAGGTTTCATGAAGAGAGAAAACCGGGCCACCCTGTTCCAGCCTGGCGTAGGTGAGAATCTCGTCGATCAGTTCGTCCAGCTCCTGAATATCGCCGTCGATACCGTCCAGCTGCTTCTGCAGAGAGGCCTGATCCTGACAATCCTCGATCATCTGGACGCCAAACCGGATTCGGGCCACTGGGGTACGTAATTCGTGCGATACCGCATGAATCATTTCCCGCTGCACATGCACCAGCCGCTGGATATGTTCCGCCATGCCGTTAAAGGAAGAGGCCAGCCGGGAAACCAGGGTCCCTTCGCCCGCCTGAACCCTTGCTCCCATTTCACCGCGAGCTATTCGAACAGCCACCGACTCCACGGTTCTGAGATTGTTGTCCACTTCCCGAAGCGCCAGGAACAGGGCGACCGCAAGCACGCCACCCAGCACCATCACCAGCAGGAGAACAACGGGCCAGGACCAGGCATTGAAGGGAGCAGGTATATCAATCCGGAACAGCTCACCATTCGAGAGTTGAATAATGACTCTGCCGCAGCCATCAGAGCCCTCTGTGTAGAATGCCAGGCCACGCTCGGCAACCTGATCCAGAACATCTGAACCCGGCAGCAGGGTTGAGTCATCCAAAGGACGAACCTCAACGTTGAGAGCCTGGGCCATTTGAGCAGCAACATCAGGACGATTCTCAGGCGACGCTGAATCAAGATGCCAACGGAAGAAAAGCCCGGTGGTTTCAGCCACATCGCGGTACGGGTTGGTCAGGCGCAGTTGCAAAATCTGCCCGGAGAGCCCCATGATGAGAACCCGATACCCGGCACCACTCTCAATTCCGACCACCTGACCGTAACCCAGTCTCTCGAGCGCAACCGGAGAAATCTCAAACTCCGAAGCGGCGCCGACACGGAGATCAACTGTCGATCTCAGCCAATGATATTGCTGCGCCGGAGCAGGCGCTGCTGCCAGCCACCGCAGCACAGGCTCAGGAAAGCGCTCATGCCAGAACTGGGAACGAACAGAATTGATACCGGCAAACAGGAGAGCACACAAAAGGACAACCAGCGCAGTGAGGCCGGCAAGGCGGGCATAGAGCTTGAGGAAGAGCTTCAGGGGCATGATACCAACCCTGGCATGGAACACCGATGTGCAGGCCGTTTGCACACCGGGTCCAGAGACTGAATCGTCAGGCTTCCTTTACGAACAGGTAGCCTTTACTGCGAACGGTCTTGATGCGCCGTGGATGGATAGGATCATCACCGATTTTGGGGCGAATCCGAGACACCCTCACATCAATCGACCGATCCTGGCCGTCGTACTCGATACCGCGCAGGGCGGTAAAGATTTCTTCCCGACTCAGGACCCGGCCCGCATTACTGGCGAGCAGCCAAAGCAGGTCGAATTCGGCGCTGGTCAGGTCGATACTCTCTTCACTCAACCAGGCTTCCCGCATGGAGCGATCGACAACCAGGTCATTGAACTGAAGACGAACCGGCTCTTCGCCGCTCGATTCATCAGCTGAGCTCTGCGCCGTCTCGGTTACCCGTCTCAGCATGGCGCGGATACGGGCGAGCAAAACCCTGGGTTTGACCGGTTTGCCGATGTAATCGTCTGCGCCCATTTCCAGACCAAGAACCTGATCCAGATCATCCGTACGAGCTGTCAGCATGATGATAGGGCCGGAATAGAAGGGACGGACCCGGCGACAGATGGACAGGCCATCTTCCCCCGGTAACATCAGGTCCAGCACCACCAGGTCGGGCTGTTCGTTGCGGATCCGCTCTACCGCAGGGCCACCATGAGTTTCCAGGGAGACCGTCAACCCGTTGCTTTCAAGATACTCACGGGTTAACTCAGCCAACCGCTCGTCGTCCTCGACAATCAGAATTCGCCAACTTTCGTTTGTCTGTTCCACGCCATCCATCTCTGGTTTTGTTATTCCGGTTTCAGGTCATTCTGTGTACCTGACAATACAGGCAACCTGCTGTAACAGCAATTATACATGCTATTCAGAAATATACATGGAACCGCTGCTTCGTTACAGCCCGTGACACAGCTCCCGGCGAAGTCAGTTTGCCCTGCGATGTCATAGACACGTCACCTCGTGGTCACTGATGTGTCACACCGGCTTCATAGGCTTGTCGGGAAATGGAAACAAAAGAGACCATGCCATGACCACACAAACCGCGAAAGCCCGCCGCAGTGCCCGTCGGCTGAAAACCGACATGACCCGGTGCCCCGATCTGGTAGAAGCGGCGCAGCGACTGCGCTATCGGGTATTCTCGGAAGAGTATGGAAGTGACCTGGGCGCGGAAACGCCGGGAATCGATAAAGACGCGTTCGACACTGTGTGCGACCACCTCATTGTGACAGATCTGGATTCCGGCGAACTGGTGGCAACTACCCGGATCCTGCACCAGGCAAACACCCGGGCCGCTGGCGGCTTTTACTCGGCGGGCGAGTTCGACCTGAGCGCCCTGGAAAAACTGCCGGGGACGATCGCCGAACTGGGACGCACCTGTGTCCATCCGGACTACCGTAACGGCGCTACCATCAGCCTGCTCTGGTCCGCCGTCGCCGAATATCTGGTTGAACGGGATGTGGACTACATGATCGGCTGCGCCAGCATCGGTATGTCCGACGGCGGCCTGAAAGCCTGGCGCATTGCCCGCCATCTCCAGAAGGAATACCTGGCCGATCCGGAGTTTCTGGTCAAACCGCTCCGGGAGCTACCGCACCTGACCCACACCCGGGACAATGACCGCCCGGTTGACGTACCTGCCCTTATTCGCGCTTACATGCGCCTGGGTGCGAGAGTCTGCGGTGAACCTTGCTGGGATCCGGAATTTCGTTGTGCTGACCTTCTGGTTGTGCTGGAAGTCAGCAAACTGGCCGGCCGCTACAGCCGGCACTTCATGCGCACTGCATCCTGAATCCGGAATTCCGGGGAGGTTAAGGGATGGGCTGGATTCGACTGGGCGGCCGCCTCACCAGTTTTGTTGCTTTTCTGGCAGCGACCACGATGCTGGCTGCGGGATTGCGACTCACTGAAATGGTCACCGGGAAAACCATCGACCGGACGCCCTGGGCAGGATTCTGCTTCCGGTGGGCTTGTCGCTGCCTGGGATTGGACATACACCAGCACGGCTCACCCTCAGACAGCACCGTTCTGTTTGTCAGCAATCACATAAGCTGGTCGGATATTCCAATTCTGGGCAGCCTGGCACAGGTCCGGTTCCTGTCCAAAGCGGAGGTTGGTCAGTGGCCGTTGATCGGCTGGCTCGCCAGACAGGCGGGCACGCTCTTCATCAAGCGTGGCGGTGGTCAGGCCAGGCGGGTCCGCAACCAGATCATGGAAAACCTGGGAGCGGGAGAGTCCGTTCTGGTTTTCCCGGAAGGCACAACCAGTGCCGGGCTGACCGTACTGCCTTTCCACGGGCTACTGCTGAAAGCCGGCCCGGACAGCAATACACCCGTTCAGCCAGTCACCATCAGTTACCGTCGCGCGGGGCGGCCGGACCATCTGGCCCCGTTCATTGGTGACGATGAATTTCACACACACCTGCTGAGAATGCTCCGTCAGCCGTCGGCGAGGGTCGACATTATTTTCCATAGCCCCATAAGTCCGGCGGTTGAAACCGGAGCCGGCGATCTTACCCGCCAGCTCCGTGAGCTGATACTGGACGGACTCGCCCGCATCCACAGGGGCGAACTGGACCAGGGCGAAGACTGCCCAATCAGAACAACGGGCGACCCTGAGCCACCTCGTCTTCCGTCGCTTCACGGCGGCCGACAATCTCCAGATCAAAGTACAGGGTAAAGCCCGCCAGCGGGTGGTTGGCATCAACCCTGACCAGGTTGCCATCGATACCGACTACCTGCACGATTTGCGCTTCATCCCCGGTGTTGGTCTGAAACTTCATGCCAACCTGCAGGTTTTCAATCCCTTCAAACAACGAACGCGGCACCTTGCGCACCAGCTCCGGCTTATGTTCGCCATAGGCCATCGCCGGAGGCACCGTCACCTCAAGGCAGTCGCCCACGTTGCGGTCCTTCACGGCTTGCTGGATACCCTCAATAATCTCGGGGCTGCCGTAGACAAAATGAAGAGGCTCACTGCCCTCGGAAGTATCAACCAGCTCGCCGATCTTGTTCTTCAGCACATAGTGGATAGTAAAAACGTCGGGTCTTGCTTGTGAAGCTGTCATCAGGTTTTCGAGTTTCCTGTATCCGGTGGTGATTCGAGCTGTTGCAGACCATGAATAACCAGTCGCTGATCCAGCTTTTCCCGCAATCCCGAAGGGCCAGACAGCCCCATGCGCTCTAGCAGGGCTTCATAACGGCCTTCGTCGTCCCGGGCCCGGAGGGCCTGCCACAGGGTCGCCAGTTTACCACGGCGAGTAGCCGTTGCGGCCTTTAGCCCCTTAAGGGCTTTCCCTAACGTCAGTTCTTCATCAGTGAAATCCCGGCCAAACGGAAATGGCGGGAACAGGCCAGCATCGCCGGTCACCGACATCGCGCTACGGATCGCTGCGGGGGTGTTGTTGCACCAGGAGTCCGGCAATTTGAAGGCGGGATCCACCTTGCCCACCTTCTGGGCCTTTTTCAGAAGCTCCTGCTGGAACCGGGAGTCGGCAATGCGGATCAGCCTCAGGAATACTTGCTCATCGGACTGCCCTCGAAGATCCGCAATACCGTATTCGGTTATCACAATATCCCGGAGGTGGCGCGGAATGGTGCAGTGGCCATAGTTGAATACAATGTTCGACAACACCTTGCCGTGGGACTGCCTGGTGCTGCGCAGCGTAAGTATGGAACGGGCCCCCGGCAGTTCGTGAGCCATGGCTACGAAGTTGTATTGGCCGCCTACACCACTGACAACCCGACCATCTTCCAGGCCATCCGACACGCCGGCACCATTCAGGGTGTACATCATCGCCGAATTAATAAAACGGCCATGAACCCGCTGTGCCACCTTCAGCTTCTGATCGCCAAACCGGTGATCATAGAGGTGATTGATGAAATTCACGCTGGTCATGCAGATTCTGGCACGCTGCTCGTCCGACAATTCCCTGAGGGACTGGTAGAACCTTTCCGGGCCCACATAGAAGCCACCATGCATGGCGATGCCACCGGTGAGCCGGTCTCCCAACACCAGCGTTTCAATGGCTTCCCGCGCTTCGGAATTGTCCAGATCGCCCTCAACGGACTGATCGCCGGCACGCAGCCGGCCGCCCTTGAATTCCACGGCGCCCCTGAAAATTCCGTAACGAATCAGCCAGCGCACGTCCCGGGCCCGCAACGGACTGTCGATCAACTTCTCCCGGCGCAACACATCCAGAGTGGCCAGCGACACCTGCTCTGCAATTTCCCCATTATTGATCAGGGACTGCAGACCTGCATGATCATAGACTTCGCGACGCAGAATGCCTTGCTCCATCAGATAGAGAAAGCCATCGACCATCATCTCGCTACAGCCATACAGCCCCTGCTCAAACGGACCGGTACCGCCGGCTTCGCTGACCAGAGGGAAATGCTCATCAACCCGAAGGTGGTCAAACACAGCGCGCCAGGCATCGTTGTGCTTATGTCTGAGAATGGCACTGTGGACCAGGGCAGCACCCAGTGAACCGATGCCGACCTGAAGGGTGCCACCGTCTTTCAGCAAGGCGCTGGCATAAAAACCGATCAGATGATCTTCCGGGCTCACCGACATCTGGGGCGCCGAAAACAGCGGGTGATCGCTGGAGGGCTGATCAAGCACAATATCAAAACGATCTGCCCCGATGGCGGCATCGTGCCCGAACCATGGCAGATTCCGGTTCATCTCTGCGACCAGTGCCACGGGCGTACCCGCGTCTTCACGCTCCCGAAGCAGTGGGATCAGGTCCAGCGTCAGGTCCGGATTACAGCTCAGACTGACCTGCCCGGGTTGGCCGTGAGCTTCGCCCGGCGCCACCATCTGTGCGACCACATTGACACCCACAGCCATCAGGTCACGGACAGCATGGGTGTAATTGGTGCAAACGTAATGGCGCTGCTGGGAACGATTGTTGAGGTAACTCCCGGCCTTGAAGAAAAACTCGGAGACCTGGACGTTTTCTGGCAGACGATTTGACGATACGTCCCGGGCATAGGCCAGTTCCGGAATGGCGCCGTACAGGCGCTCCACGAATGGCCCCAGGAAGCGCTGCTCCAGTGATGAACCGCCTTTCGGGGCCAGAAGCGAAAGCGCAGTGACAATGTGCAAGCGGATTTCGGGGTCATCTTTGGCCCGCTGGTAAAGCGCGTTAACAAACCGGACGGGCTTCCCCAGCCCCAGAGGCAACCCCAGCGTGATGTTCTTGCCAACCCGGCGAATCACCTCATCAACACAGGCGTTCACATCGTTAGATACCTGCCCTCTTTCCCCTGCCATTACCAAGCTCCTTATTGGCTAAACCGGATGTCACCAGAGGGATAATCACACGAGCTTCCGGCACTGACAATGCGCCAGATCATGATTCCGGGGTTTGCAGCAGGCAGTGGCGGTGACAGATGGGCGCGGAAACCCCGATAACGACGGATTCAAGGCAGGAGAAAGAAAGCGCTCAGAAGTTCCATTTCAGGTTCAGGCAGGCGCCCTCGTTCAGCAACGCAATGCCGTGGTCGGCCTGGGCCGGATCAGACGCATAGCGCTTCCCGGAACTCTCTGAACGGGTCAGTGTGAGGCTCAGCAGGCGTGAGCCAATTTCGGTAAAGGCCTCGGAGCTGTCATTCTCGAAATCGCCGGACATCCGCTCCTGCAGCTCATAAATTTCTTCGGTCGTCGGGGCATTTTCGACTTCTTCAAACACACGCCCGGAAGCTTCGGCGCGAACGACGAAAGCGACGAGATTTAGAGCGAGTAATGCAACAAAGATGCGAATAATCATGACGCTGACTGAGACCTTTTTTCCGGGACGGGAGTCTACGGATACCTATGGCTAAAGTCTAAAGGTTCAGCGCCAGAAAGATGTGAATCTGCACACAAATACGCCGTCTTTTTGTCACCAGATCAGCTCGTTTCTGTCAAAAAATAATCCCCGATATTTCAGACTGTAACTGCAGCCCCGCCCGACCCGTTGGATGAACAGGGCTGCATCCCTTATGCCAGAAGAATCTCAGGGACAGGGGTAGGTAAATTCCTGGTGAATCGCCTCAATGGCTTCCTGCAACTCAGGGCTCAGGGTGACTCTTGCGGAACCAATGTTCTCACGCAGCTGCGCCATGGACGTGGCACCGATGATGTTACTGGTGACAAAACTGCGGCTGTTAACATAGGCGAGCGCCATCTGAACTGGCGACAACCCGTGCTCCTTCGCAAGCTCGACATAGGCCCGGGTGGCCTCCATGCCACGGCTACCGGTGTACCGGCTGAATCGCTCATACAGGGTCATGCGCGCTTTTTCCGGCCACTTGCCGCCCAGGTACTTGCCAGACAACATGCCAAAGGCCAGCGGCGAATAGGCCAGCAAACCCGCCTGTTCCCGATGGGCAATTTCCGCCATACCTACCTCGAACGAGCGGTTCAGGAGATTGTAGGGGTTCTGGATACTGGCCACCCGTGGCCACTCTCTCTCCTGGGCCAGGCGCAGATATTCCATGGTGCCCCAGGGCGTTTCATTGGATAGGCCGATATGCCGAACTTTCCCCGCCTTCACCAACCCGTCCAGCGCCTCAAGGGTTTCTTCGATTGGCGTGAAATTCTCATCGGGGTTGTGTTCATAACCGAGCTTACCGAAAAAGTTCGTGCTGCGGTCAGGCCAGTGCACCTGGTACAGATCGATGTAATCGGTCTGCAGACGCTTCAGGCTGGCGTCGCAGGCTTCGACAATATGGTCGCGGGTCAGGCGCGGACCATTACGGAGGTAGGCCAGCCCATTACCAGGCCCGGCCACCTTGGACGCAATCACCAGATCATCCCGCTGGCCCCTCCTGGCCAGCCAGTTGCCCAGATAGGTTTCGGTGAGCCCCTGGGTCTCGGCCCTGGGAGGCACCGGGTACATCTCCGCGGCATCAATGAAGTTAATGCCTTCGGCCACGGCGTAATCCAGTTGCTCGAAGGCCTCCTGCTCGGTGTTCTGCTCGCCCCAGGTCATGGTGCCCAGGCAGATCAGGGTAACGTCGATATCCGTCTTTCCAAGCTTTCGTGTTTGCATATCGTCTCCGAGTTGGTGCGGTTAACGGGTAAAGGGAATGTCACGGGAGTGTCGCATAACTGTCATGCCAGGTTTCCATAGTAGAGGCATGTCCGAGGAAACACAGGAAACACCGTGACCGTGACCGAGTCCATGCAGGCCAGCCGGCGCCACCAACACATTACCATTGTTTCGGAGACTTTTCCGCCGGAAATCAATGGCGTGGCAAATACACTCAGGCATCTGTGCCAGGGGCTGATGCAGCGCGGGCACCGGGTAACCGTTATACGGCCACGACAGCAACATGAGAGCAAAGGCCATTTCGCCAGCGCTGGCGAGGCCCTGTTTACTCGCGAACATGTGGTGACCGGACTCCCCCTGCCCGGCTACGCGGATCTGCGCTTCGGGCTCGTGCGCAGCAACCGCCTGAAAAAGCTCTGGACGGCCGACCGCCCCGACGCCGTTTACGTAGCAACCCAGGGCCCGCTGGGTGTGGCCGCCACATCTGCGGCACGGCAACTGGGCGTCCCGGTAAGCTCAGGATTCCATACCAACTTCCACAGTTACAGCCACTATTACGGTGTTGGCATGCTCGAACGGCTGCTGTGTCTATATGGACGGTGGTTCCACAACCGCACTGCCATTACCCTGGTACCAACCCGGCGAATGCAGCAGAAAACCGTTGCCATGGGCATTCCGGCAACAGGACTTTGGAGCCGGGGTGTCGACTGTCACCGCTTCACCCCCCACAAACGGGATAACGTCCTGCGGGAATCCTGGGGGCTGCAAGCCAACGACCGTGCCATCCTTTATGTCGGCCGGCTGGCACCGGAGAAAAACCTTCGCATGGCGGTTGCCTGCTTCGAGCGCATCCGGGGGCTTCATCCCCAGGCAAAATTTGTGCTGGTGGGAGATGGCCCCCTTCGGCGGCAACTGGCCGAGCGCCACCCGGATTACATTTTTTGTGGCCCCCAGCGGGGCAACGACCTTGCCCGACACTTCGCCTCCGGCGACCTGTTCCTGTTCCCGAGCAAAACCGACACCTTCGGCAACGTGGTCCTCGAAGCCATGGCCAGTGGCCTTGGCGTGGTTGCTTTCGATGATGCTGCGGCGGCCGAGCATATCCGGCACGAAGAAAATGGCATGAAGGTGCCTCTGGATCAGGACGAAGCCTATGTTGACAGTGCGCTCCGGCTGGCCGACCAGCCGACACTGCTGAACCGGGTCCGGGCCCAGGCCCGGCTCGATGCCCTGGAACTGAGCTGGAACTCGCAAATCGAACAGTTTGAACAACTGGTTTTCAATCAAACCGCACAGGCCGGATACCATGGCATCAACAAGCAAAGCGTCTCGCTTCTTTGAACTGGCAGACCAGCGGGAATACGCATTCTGCCAGTCCATCAACCGCGCCGTCCGTTTCCGGGCAGCCCTGGGCTACTTCCGGCTGGTCAGCCGCCTTGGAGACGGCTGGTTCTGGTACGCCCTGATTCTGTCCATTCCCTTCATCTACCCTATATCGGGACCCGGCCTGGCACTGCTTATGGCATTGACCGGGCTTACCTGCACCCTCGCCTACAAGCTGCTTAAGCGATGGCTGATCCGGGAACGCCCGTTTATCTCGTTTCCTGCAATCAATTGCGGCACGCCGCCGCTGGACCGTTACAGCTTCCCCTCCGGCCACACCCTCCACGCAGTCTGCTTTCAGGTGATGCTGGCCCTGGCAGAACCGGCCCTGGCATTGCTTGTTCTGCCGTTCACCCTCAGCGTTGCCGCTTCGCGAGTGATTCTCGGGCTTCACTACCCTAGCGACGTCCTCGCAGGTGCCCTGGTCGGTGGGCTGATGGGCTACGCAGCCATGGTCCTCCTGTACGCAGACTTAAGAATGCTCTTTGGCAGCCCCTTCTAATCGAACAGACGCAGCTGGGTAACCGGTGCGTCATCATTGCGAAAGCGCACTCCCAGCCCCAGTAAGCGCACCGGTCGCTCCCGGTTGGTCACCAGTTCAGTAAGCAGAGGCAGGTAATCTTCCAGCGCAGGCTCCCTGACATGCTCCCGGACCCTCTCCAGGGTATGGGTCGAGAAATCGCTGTACCGGATCTTGATAAAAAGCTTGTGGATGGGCTTCTGGCGAGCCTTGCGGGACAGCCTCAGGTTCAGGTCAGCCACCAGGGATGCCATGACCGTTTCGCAGGCTGCCATGTCCGGCAGGTCCTGGGAAAACGTCTTTTCAACGCTCACCGATTTTGCGATCCGCGACACCACCACCGCTCGCTCATCCCGACCATGGGCCATTTCATGCAACCGGTACCCCTGCTTACCGAAGCGCTCAATCAATACATCCGCTCCGAGGGCCTGCATGTCACCACAGGTCTGAACACCCAGGGCATGCAATTTTGCTGCGGTCACCTGGCCAACCCCGAACAGTTTTTCAACCGGGAGTTGCCGGACAAACCCTTCTATATCTTCGGGCCGAATGACAAACAATCCGTCGGGCTTTTCCCAGTCACTGGCGATCTTGGCAAGAAACTTGTTAGGCGCGACACCGGCGGAGATGGTAATACCCACCTCCGAGCGCACCCGCTCGCGGAGGTGACGGGCCATCAGCGTGGCACTGCCCTTGTACTCGGAAATATCTGACACATCGAGAAAAGCCTCATCCAGGGACAGGGGTTCCACCAGATCTGTCAGTTCTCTCAGTATGGCCATCACTTGCTGCGATACCGCCCGATACCTCCCCATATCCGGCGGCACCGTCACCAGCCCCGGGCAAAGCCGCCGTGCCTCACTGCCGGGCATGGCCGAGCGCACCCCGAAAGCACGGGCCTTGTAGTTGCAGGTGGTCACCACCCCCCGGCCTCCGTCGCCACCCACCGCCAGCGGAACATCCCGCAGGCTGGGATCGTCCCGCATTTCCACCGCCGCGTAGAAGCAGTCACAATCCACATGGATGATCTTGCGTTGTGGCATAATCAGGCGGCTCGCGTCGAGATTCTGTACATTTATACAGCCTTGTATCTTAAGCTAACATGCAGAGAATGTCAGGAACCCTGATAATCGGCGTACAAACCATTGCGAGGCCCCCTATGAGCAACCCGATTCCCGAAACAGAACGCACCGAAATTGAAGCCGCGGCATTCCGTCGGCTGGTCAAGCACCTGCGCGACAATACCGAGGTCCAGAACATCGACCTGATGAACCTGGCCGGTTTCTGCCGCAACTGCCTGTCCAAATGGTATCGGGCCGAGGCTGACGAGCGAGGCTTCGAGATTTCAGACCCGCAAGCCCGGGAAGAAATTTACGGGATGCCCTACGAGGACTGGAAAGCCCTATACCAGACCGGCCCGAAGCAGGACCACAAGTAATGAATGTCAACGATGCTGTGAGAATCCACCTGGCATCCCTGGAAGCTGGCCATGCCAGTTTCGAGGATTCTCTTGCGCTGATCGAGCGGCACTTTGAGTATCAGCCCTGCGGCTTCCGGAATGGCCACGTGGTCAACGCCGCCGGCGAGAACGCCGGATCCTGCCGGATCTTTGGCCTTGGCCAGTACTGCAACCTCAGTGAGCCCGATACACTGAAACTGTTTGCCCAGCACTACCAGCAGGTGCTGGATGACCCGGCCGGCGAAAGCCACGGCAATATCCGCCAGTTCATCAGCACCGGCTGGTCCGGTATCCGATTTGACGGTGTCCCGCTCCGGCAGCGCGCCAATCCATCAGAGAACACCACCAGGGAAGAGACTCATTCATGAGCGATACCGCCACCTCCGGGGTAAAACAGGGTTTTCAGCTAAAAAGCGCCAGCGTGTCCATGACTGCCCTGGAGCTCTATTATTTTGACGACGGTGAGTTCGAGGAAGTCCTGCGGGACAAGATCAGCCAGGCGCCGGGATTTTTCAAGGACACGCCACTGATCATCAGCCTGGAAAAGTACCAGGGGCTGGACAGTGAACTCGACTTCTTCAAGATTATTGGCACCTGCCGGCGCAATCACATCCACGTGATCGGCGTCCGGGGCGGCAATGAAGACCAGCGCCGGCTGGCCCGCGGCGCGGCCCTGGCACTCCTGCCCGGCAGTGGCCAGCGGGACCGGACCCACGAAACCGATCAACCCGCCGCTCCGGAAGCAGAGACAGCGGTTGCCCAGCCTCCTTCGGCCGGCGCCGGTGATCCGCCTCCCGCACGTATCATCAGCCAGCCCGTCCGCTCTGGCCAGCAAATCCACGCGCCGGACGGCGACCTGGTGATTCTGGCGCCGGTCCAGGCCGGCGCCGAAGTACTTGCGGCAGGCAACATTCACGTTTACGGCCCGCTACGGGGCCGGGCATTGGCAGGCATCCACGGGGCGGAGTCCGCGCGGATATTTTGCCAATCCCTGGAGGCAGAGCTTGTGTCCATTGCGGGACACTATAAAATCTCTGAAGATCTTCAGGAGAATGGCTGGAAAAGCGCTGTGCAGATCCAGCTCAGGGACGACCTGCTGGTGGTGACACCACTGGACAAGGCCTGATATTGGAGCTGAATACAATAATTTGACCGGATAATTCGGCAGACACGACGAATCCACCGCGAAACAGGAACAGAACCTTGGCTAGAATCATTGTCGTTACCTCAGGAAAAGGCGGCGTTGGTAAAACCACCACCAGCGCCTCGATCAGCACCGGCCTTGCCAAACGAGGCCACAAAACCGTCGTTATTGATTTCGATGTGGGCCTGCGCAACCTTGACCTGATCATGAACTGCGAGCGCCGCGTCGTGTACGATTTTGTTAACGTCATTCAGGGCGAGGCGTCGCTCAACCAGGCGCTGATTCGGGACAAACGGGTCAACACGTTGTATATCCTCCCCGCGTCCCAGACCCGGGAGAAAGAAGCCCTCACCAAGGAAGGCGTTGAAAAAGTCATTAACGAGCTGTCCGAGACGTTTGACTACATCGTCTGTGACTCTCCGGCTGGCATCGAACACGGCGCCATGATGGCCCTGTACTATGCCGACGAGGCGGTGGTGGTCACCAACCCGGAAGTGTCCTCGGTCCGGGACTCGGATCGCATTCTGGGTATTCTGCAAAGCAAATCCCGGCGGGCCGAAATGAGCCAGGATCCGGTGAAAGAACACCTGCTGCTCACCCGCTACAACCCTGCTCGTGTGGAAAGGGGCGAGATGCTGTCGGTGGCCGACGTCGAGGAAATTCTCGCCATTCCGCTGCTGGGCGTGATCCCGGAAAGTCAGATTGTGCTGAACGCCTCCAACCAGGGCGTGCCGGTTATTCTGGAAGAGGACAGCGATGCCGGCCAGGCCTATGAAGACGCAGTAGCACGCCTGCTGGGCGAGGAACGGGAACACCGTTTCATGACCTCCCAGAAAAAGGGTTTCTTCTCACGGATGTTCAAGGGAGGCTAAGGGATGAGTTTCCTGGATTACTTCAAAGGCAAAAAGAGTAATAACACGGCCAACGTCGCCAAAGAACGGCTGCAGATCATCGTCGCCCATGAACGAGGCCAGCGTGACCAGCCGGATTACCTACCACAGCTGCAACAGGAACTTCTCGCGGTGATTCGCAAGTACGTTCAGATCAGCGACGACATGGTTCAGGTGGAAGTTGACCGCAACGAAAGCTGTTCCATCCTGGAGCTGAACGTCACGCTACCCGAGCGATAACCCCGAGCACCTGCCCTGACCGGGGCAGGTGGCTTCCTACCACCGGGCAAAATGATCCTCCACCACCCCCCGTAGGCCCTTTACGGTAATGCTGGTGCCTGCCTCATCGGTCACCGTTCCGTTAAACGTGCCTACGTACTGGCGAAAATTGGAAGCCAGCACCAGGGCATTCAGCTTCTCCTTGCGCACACCGGCCGGAACGAAGTGCAGATCAACGCGACCATCTTCAGTGGTCACGTGCCAGTCGTTGCCTGGCTGATATCGATCGAATCGGAATTGAGCGGCGCCGAGCCTGTGGCACTTGCCATCCAGCCAGAGCGCGTTTTCAGTCATACCGGTCTCGTTCACGCCTGCGGCCAGGTTCAGCCCCAGGGACCGGCCATCCTGTAACAAGCCGGCCAGACAGGCCCAGTTCCACGCCGTCTCCCGGCGCATGAAGCCGCAACTCCAGTCGATGGATCCCCGGGTCGCCTCATCGCAACGCCAGATGCGGTGATCCCAACGCACCTCCCCCTCAACCGGCAATCCTGCCGATTTTCGGGTAAAAACCCAGCCGTTATAACCGGCCGGGCAAACCAGGCGGAGAGGGTCCCGGTCCTCCTTCAGGGTCAGGTCGATCCGGATACCACCGGGAGCCGATACCGAAATATTGCGGCCACCTGCAAAAGGGAGAATCCGCATGATAACGTCGCCCTTGCCGAAAGACGCTGTACCATGCTCGGGAAAGGGTTCAATTCGGGTTTCCCGGGCCAGGGGCTGCAGAAACGTCTGCTCCATCATCTGGCCGGTCTCGAAATCGTAAAGATAGAAGAAGCCGTTTCCGAGCAGTTTCAGATCGACCACCGCCAGGCCAAATACCCACCCGGGGCCCATGGCACTGACAAACTGGAACTGGTTGAACCGCCAGCGCCGGGCCAGGCGGGAACGCCGGCGATCCATCACCGTACGCAGGTCGTAATCCAGATAGTTAATCTCCTCAACCGGTTCATCCAGAACACCCGGAGCAACCTGTCCTTTCGCATTGATCAGCTTTGTTGTTGTCATAGTCATCGTCAGATCAGGCCAATTTGAAGGACGTGACCAACAGGTAGTTACCTGGTTCACAATCCCCTGTTTCCGTGGCCGTGCCGGTCAGAACCTCATGCTAGACTCGGCCCACCATCATCAAGGAAGTGTACCTTATGAGAAAGACCAGAGCCCATGGCATTGCGGGCTGGGCCTCTGTCATCAGCGGGCTTGTCTGTGCGTTCCTGGTATCGGCCCTTGCGGCCGCCACGGCCCGGGCGGAACTGCCGCCCGAAAGCGACGAGGGATGGACGCTGCGCAAGGAAACAGACCACATCCGTATCTATACCATCGAGCAGCCAGGCTCCAGCTTCAAGGCTTTCAAGGCCGTCGGTGTACTCGATGCCCCCATCGAAAACCTGATGGCGGTGATGGCGAGCCCCGGCTCCTGTGTCGAGTGGGTCCACAACTGCATCGAATCCTATGCCTTTGGTAACGGTGGCTTCCATGATCGGTACGCCTACTCCGTGAACGATATGCCCTGGCCCGTGACCGACAGGGACTATGTACTGCGCATCCGGACCCGGGGTGACCGGTCTTCCGGAGAAGTTGTCATGGACCTGAACGCCACCCCGAATCAGCGGGCGGAGAGCAGCAGCCGGGTTCGGGTTGACCGTTCCGACACCCTGTACCGGTTCACCCCGGAGGGCGACAAGACCCGGATGTTGTGGGTTCAGCATACCGACCCCAACGGTTCATTGCCCGGCTGGCTGGTCAATTCGCTGGTGGTGGATATCCCCCTGCAATCCATGGAAGAACTGGAGCGGGTGGCTAACCTGGAAAAGTATCAGGGATATCAGCTGATTTACGGCGAAGGCGGCGAACTGGCTGGGCTCAGCCGGTCAAACCCCTGAGCCGTCAGATCCCAGAAAGGATGACGCAAAAGGTATCACGCGCTAAGCTTTGGAAAAGGACTTCATAAGGCAGGCCCC
Organism: Marinobacter guineae; assembly: GCF_002744735.1. Lineage (GTDB taxonomy): Bacteria > Pseudomonadota > Gammaproteobacteria > Pseudomonadales > Oleiphilaceae > Marinobacter > Marinobacter guineae. Next base: position 535,305 of record NZ_KZ319341.1, read on the forward strand.
ATTTAATGACCGTTCTCGCTTACGAGATCATGACACCGAGTATCAAAGCCGTTCCGCAATCCTGGACAATGGACCGGCTTGCTCGTTTTCTCACCGACAACGAAATAACCGGCAGCCCCGTAACCGATGACCACGGCGAGATTGTCGGTATCGCCACCCTGAAGGACATCACCGAGTTTCGCTGGAACGCCACACGGTCCGATGCTGACCGGCACTTGACGCCCGAGGAACGTCAGGCAGCCCGCCAGCTGCGCATGGTTATCTTTGAAGAGATGGGCAAGGTGCCGGTTGAAGTGCGGGATATCATGACGCCCATCGTATTATCAGTTGACGAGACGACGCCGGTGCGCGACATTGCGAATATCATGATGCGCGAGCACCTGCACCGGATATTTGTCACCAGGGATTCAAAAATTACAGGCATCGTAACCACTTACGATATGCTGAAAGTGATCTCGGATGAGGAACTCACGCAACGCTGCGCCCGTAACGACTGAGCCACCAGAGAGGTAGCGCCACCTATGCCCAGAGCACCGCAAGCTCGCCGAAAGATGTACGTCCTCGACACCAATGTCCTGATTCACGACCCGAACGCCCTCCTGAACTTTGAAGAACACGATGTCATCATCCCGATGACGGTCCTCGAAGAACTCGACAGCCTCAAATCCGGCAAACAGGCCGTGGCCGCAGACTGTCGCCAGGCCATCCGTAACATCGACAAACTGCTGGGCGATGCCAGTCCGAAGGAAATCGAGAAAGGCGTTCCCATCGTAAGGGGCAGAAAGGCCGCACCCCTGGGCAGCCTGTCGATCCTGATGAGCACGAAAGAGACGGGCGATCACTCCCTCCCGGAGCACCTCAACGACAACAAGATCATCAACACCCTGGCCGCACTGCAGAACCGGCATAAATCCCGGGATATCATCCTGGTGTCCAAAGACATCAACATGCGCCTGAAAGCGCGCGGCTTCGGGGTGGAAGCCCAGGACTATCACAACGACCAGCTGCTTGATGACATCGACCTGCTGCCCAAAGGATACCGGGAATTTCCCAATTCGTTCTGGGACACCATCGAGAAAGTCGAAACCGTTCAGCGCGAAGGCAGCACCGAACACATCCTCAAGCGGGAGGGGGAACTGGCCAGGCTCAACATCAACGAATTTGTGGTGGACGAGCTCGGCTTTGTCGGCCAGGTGTTGGACCTGACCGACACCCAGATCATCATCAAGGACCTGCACCAGCACGACCTGATGAACGAGGAGGTCTGGGGCCTGGTCCCCCGGGATATCTATCAGGCCATGGCCCTGAACCTGCTGCTGGACCCGGACATCCATCTGGTCAACCTCACCGGCTCCGCCGGCTCCGGTAAAACCATCCTGGCGCTGGCCGCCTGTATCGAGATGACGGTCGCCAGCAAACTGTACAAGCGCATTATCGCCACCCGCTCCACCCAGGGGCTGGACGAGGACATCGGTTTCCTGCCTGGTACCGAGGCCGAGAAGATGGAACCCTGGCTCGGTGCCATTGTGGACAACCTGGAAGCGCTGCACGAAGACGACGAGAACATGACCGCCAGTGTGGACTACATCCTCAGCAAGGTGCCCCTGCACTTCAAGTCCATGAACTACATCCGCGGCCGCAGCTTCCAGCATAGCCTGATCATCATTGATGAGTCGCAGAACCTGACGCCGCACCAGATCAAGACCATCATTACCCGGGCTGGGAACGGCTCCAAGGTGATCTGCCTGGGCAACCTGGCACAGATCGACACCCCCTACCTGAGCGCCCTGAGTTCAGGCCTCACTTACATGACGGAACGCTTCAAGGGCTTCCGCCACGGCGGCCACATTCACCTGCAGGGCGTTCCACGCTCGGTACTGGCGGAATTTGCCGAGGCTAATCTCTGACCTGCTGGCTGAAAATTAGAGGTTGGCAAAAAAGAGGGGCAAAACCGCAGTTCTGCCCCTCTTGTTCAGCCCACCGGGATCACACTCGATAACGACTCACCTGTTCCGACATGTCGGAAGCCAGGTTCCTCAGGCGCTGGGTGGCATCACCCGCACGCCGGGTTCCCTGGGCGGTCTGCTCAGTAATGGCGACAATCTCATGCACGTTCCGGTTGATGGTTTCAGACACACTGGTCTGCTCTTCCGCAGCACTGGCAATCTGGGTGTTCATATCCGTGATGGTAGCCACGGCCTGGCCAATACGCTGCAGGGCTTCGTTCACCCGACGGGTTTCTTCTACGGTCGCCTCGCTGCGCTCGCTGATTGAGCCAATTAGTTTCACAGCATTGCCCGCGCCAGTCTGGAGGCGCTCGATCATATCCTGGATTTCCTGGGTGCTCTGCTGTGTGCGACGGGCAAGCGTGCGCACCTCATCCGCTACAACCGCAAAGCCACGACCGGCATCACCGGCCCGGGCCGCTTCGATGGCCGCGTTCAGTGCCAACAGGTTGGTCTGGTCGGCGATCTCACGGATCACCTCCAGCACACTGTCAATCCGGCGGGAATCAGCACCCAGCCTCTCAATGACCTGAACACCCTCTTCTACCTGCTCGGAAAGCCCGCCAATAACGCCAATGGCCTGATGCACCAAGCCCTGGGCATCACAGACCTGGCCGTTGGCATGGTCAGCAGCTTCGGATGCCTCACTGGCATTGCCGGCGACTTCCTGGGCGGCGGCGGTCATCTCATTCATGGCCGTTGCCACCTGGTCGCTCTCGGATTTCTGCCGTTCAACTCCCTGCTCCGCCTCATCCATGACCTGACTCAGATCAGCAGTCGCTTCGTTCAGGGTACGAGTAGAAGACAATACCCGTTCCACGAGACCGTGCACCTGGTCTGCAAAGCTGTTAAATGCGGTGGCCAGCTGGCTAAGTTCGTCCTTGCCGTGGACCTCAAGGCGCCGTGTGAGATCACCATCACCACTGGCAATGCCATTCATAGCGGCAACAGCCGACTTCAACGGCCGAATGATGCTCCGCACTACGATCAGGGCCAGAAACACAATGATTGCCAGCGCAATCATAGATGTGGTCACGGAACCGACGAGTGCATCGCCGAGCGACTCGCCCACCTTGTCACCCATGGCGGCTACCTGGTTCTCCAGACCGTCCACCCAGAAGCCGGTACCAATTATGATATCCCATTGTGGCAGCATCTCGGCGTAGCCCAGTTTCGGGGCGACCTCACCCGTGTCAGCATTCTTCCAGCTGTAAGAGACATAGCCACCGCCGTTTCGTGCTGCTTTCACCAGCTCACGGATAAAGTAAATGCCATTAGGGTCCTTGAAATCCCATGTATTTTTACCTTCCACAGACTGGTTTACGCCGTGCATTACATTCTTGCCGTCAGTCTCAGAGGCAAAAAAATATCCGACACTACCGGAATCATCGAAACGCAGCTGTCGCAGAATTTCCCACGCTCGCTCCCTTACTTCGGGATCATTCGCAGAACCAGGTTGCTGGTAAAGGTGCTCAATCGACGAGCGCGCCAGCGCCATGTAGTTTTTCAGCTCCTGTCGTTTGCTTTTTTCCATATCGGACGAAAAACCAGTCACGGCCTCCTCGCCAATATCGCGAGCCTGGTTCAGATTGAACGTTGTCAGAAAAGCAGTAAGCGCGATCACTGGAACGAGCGCCAGTAGCAGCACCCGTGTCTGGATGGTCAGGTTCTTCATGTGGGGTAGATCTTCTGGCTGTTGCGGGAAATGGTCGGAAGCTCCGACTGTTCAGGAAAGGCCAGGATACTACCTAATAGGTAGGTAAATTTGCATCTAGGATACTGTGAACTTTGTATACGGTCTGTAACAGCACCCCGCTGAATCAGTCCTTGAACTGCGCCTTATCCAGGCCATGTTTACGCATCTTGTCGTACAGCGTTTTGCGGGCGATACCGAGCTGTACCATGGTGTCCTTGATGCTGCCGTGGCAGGTATTCAGGGCACTGATAATAGCCGAACGCTCGAACCCATCCATCATCTCGGCGAGGGTCTGCCGGCCTGCCACATTGTCGGTGGCCAATGGTTCGTTTTCATTCAACGCCGCCAGCCCCAGCAAAACATAGCGTTCGGCGAGATTCCTGAGCTCACGGACATTACCGGGCCATGTGTGCTGCATCAGGCGCGCTGCCTGGCCTGCATTCAGGGGAATACTCTCCCGGTCATACCGGGCGGCAGCGATCAGTACAAAGTGGTGAAACAGGGTCGGGATATCGTCCTTGCGCTCCCGCAAGGGCGGTATGTCCACCTTCACAACGTTCAGCCGGTAATAGAGATCAGGACGAAAGTCGCCCTCCTCACTGAGCTTTTTCAGGTCCGCCTTGGTGGCCGCGATGATGCGAACATCCACCTCCTGCACCTGATTGCTACCCAGACGTTCCACCCGCTGCTCCTCCAGCACCCGCAACAGCTTTACCTGCAGCGGCATGGGCATGCTCTCGACCTCATCCAGAAACAGGGTGCCCTTGTGAGCGTGCTCGATTTTTCCGATGCGGCGTTTGTCCGCGCCGGTGAAGGCGCCGGCCTCGTGGCCGAACAGCTCGCTCTCGATCAGGTTCTCCGGAACCGCACCGCAATTGATGGCGACAAAGTTGTGGGCGCTTCGGGCACTGTTTTCGTGAATATATCTGGCCAGCGCGTCCTTACCGGAGCCGGTTTCGCCATGCAGCAGGATATTGGCGGATATGTCCAGGATCGGATCAATGGTCGCCATCACTTTCTGCATTGACGGTGAATCCCCCAGAATCCGGGGGCCGGGCCTCGCCAGATGGCGCAACTGAGCTTTCAGGCGCCGGTTCTCGAGCGCCAGGTGGCGCTTTTCCAGGGCATGCCGCAGCAGTTCGATCAACTCGTCGTGATCAAAAGGCTTTTCTATGAAATCGTAGGCGCCCTGCTGCATGGCGGTTACGGCGGTGCTGATATCGCCCTGGCCGGTCAGGATGATCACCGGGATGGCCTCATCCACTGCCCGGATCCGTTCCAGCATGTCCAGGCCGTTCATCTCCGGCATGTTGTAATCACACAGGACAACGCCCTCATAGTCGGCACTGATGTGTCCGAGAGCGGAAGGCGCGCCTTCAAAACAGCTGACCGGCAGGTCCTCCAGAGTCAGTGTCTGGGCAATGGCCTGGCGGATATGGGGATCATCATCCACAAAGATTACCGAAGGTTCTGTCATTCCGTGGCCTCCCGCTTCCTGAGGGTTAACACAAATTCGGCACCCGGGCCGTCGATCCGGTTCCGGCCTGTGAGGCTGCCGCCGAGGGCATCGACAATCTGTCGTGAGATTGAAAGCCCGAGGCCCAGCCCCTGTTTCACCGATTTGGTGGTGAAAAACGGCTCAAAGATCTGTTCGGTATTGCCCTGTAGGCCCGGCCCGTTATCGCGCACCAGGCATTTCCAGCAGTCATCGGTTTCCTCAATATCAATCCGGACCTGCGGATGCTGCGATTCCTCCACCGCCTGTACCGCATTGGCCATCAGGTTTACCATCACCTGCTCAATGCGGATCAGGTCACCATGGCACATCACGGGGTGTTCCGGCCGGTTCCACTGAATGTCGATATCAGCACTGGATGTCTGGGCAGCGATGATCTTGAGGGACGCATCCACGGGCTGCCGCAAATCCACCACCGCAGGGGGCCCCTCGGATTTGCGGGCAAACACCTTGAACTGCCTCGTCAGCTCAGCCATCTTGTCACACAGCGCGATAATCTCGGACAGGTTGGCGTCGACCATGTCTTGCGCACCTTTCTCAAGGAAACGGCGGCTGTTTCTTGCATAGGTCTGGATAGCAGTCAGCGGCTGGTTCATTTCATGGTTCAGGCCCGCCGACATTTGCCCCAGAACAGCCAGCTTGGCTGCCTGAATCAGCTCCTGCTGGGTTTCCCGGAGTTCGCTCTGGGTGCGCTCACGCTCGCGAATCTCTTCCAGTAGCTTGCGATTAGAGCTCTCCAGATCGGCGGTGCGTTCGGCCACCCTCCGTTCCAGCTGCTCTCCCCTCAACGCCAGCTCGGCCTCCCGGCGATAGCGCTCCCGGAGATAGAGCCAGGTCAGCAAACCTCCGAAAAACAATGCGGCACCACCGACCAGAAAGGCCAGCCGGGTCCAGATAACGGAGCGGGTGCTCACCATTACCTGCAGCGTCCAATCCAGCCTCGGCAGATCGGTACGGACACTCAGATAATTCCCGCCAGCGTCACTCCCAACCAGATGGATTTTTTCAGACCGGTCAGACACGCCCCAGGGACGCCCCAGCCGCCCCATGTTGATGGGCGTCAGGTCCCTGTCCGGATAGCGTTGGTAGGATTCGGCCTCCGGTGTGGTGCCGGAATAGGGTTCGAAGTCCCGATAAAGCCAGCGTGGCTTACTGGCAAGAAAGCTGATACCGGCCCGGTCCAGCACCACCATTTCCGCTTCACTTAACGACGCAGGGCGGTGCCACTGGGACTCCAGCTCATGCACAAGGACTTTGACTGCAATGACGCCCAGAACCACGCCCTGGCTATTCAGAACCGGGTGGGAAAAATACAGGCCACGCACATTCGACATCAGCCCAAGGGCAAAATAGATGGCCGAATCCCGGGTTGCCAGAGCCTCTGAAAAGTATGGGCGAAAAGCGTAGTTGCTACCTACGAAGCTGTCTTCCTGCAGATAGTTGTTGGCAGCAATGGTCATGCCGGTCACATCCATCAGATAGACATCAGAGCTGCCTACGATCGTGGCCATTCGCTGCATCTCTTCGTTGGCCTGCAAAATAACTCCCGGATCGTCCGGGTTTATCAGGGCCTTCTCGAGCAGGGGATGCTCAGCCATGAGTTCAGGGATAGGCAGGTACCGGTTCAGCTCGTTGGCGACAAGCTGGCGGTAACGGAATGACTCCTCGAGGCTTTCCTGTTCCACCTGCCGATAGCCCACCCAACCTCCCAGTGTCCCGGACACCAGGAGGGTCAGGCAAAAAATGACAAAAGCGCCAATCCGGTAGGACATGAAGCCGGGTCCCTGAAAAAACCGCAAGCGTAACGCCCGGAACCGGGCAGGACAACCTCTCATGACCGAGGTTGTCCTGCTCACGATCAGGCAGCTGCCGCCGCCACACGCAGCCTGCGTTGACGCTGGACCAGAAACGAGACCACTGCCAGGGTTACGCCCGCCAGATCCGTCCAGAGCCCCCCTTCGATCATCAGCAACGCCGAGACAATCAGCATGATACGAACCGGCCAGCCGGCGTTGACCTTACCGAACCAGCCCAGCACACCGCCAGACAGCAGATAAACACCAAAGGTCGCAGTGACCAGGGCGCGGGCGATAACGAACCAGTCCCCATCCATCAACAGCGCACTGTTATAGAAGAACATGAAGGGTACGATGAACGCCGCAATACCAATCCGGAACGAGGCCACCGAGGTTTCCATGGCATTGGCCCCGGAAATACCAGCTGCCGCGTAAGACGCCAGGGCAACGGGCGGCGTAATAGCGGATACTACCGCGAAGTAGAACACGAAGAAGTGCGCCGTAAGTGGCTCAATCCCCAACTTCACCAGGCCTGGCGCCACCACCGACGCGGCTACAGCGTAAGCCGCCGTCGTAGGCATGCCCATACCTAACAGGATGGATATGAACATGGCGAAAACCAGCGCCAGCAGCTGGCTGGTCTGGGCCACATCCAGCAACAGCACCGAGAATCGCGCCCCGACACCAGTCAGTGAGATCACGCCGACAATAACACCGGCCGCCGCACACACCACGATAATCTGGATCGCCATCATTGATGCAATATCCAGCGCCCTCAGAATTGAGCGGAAACCCATCTTGTTGGGTGTTAACCAGCTCACTACCGCAGCAGACACTGTAGCCAGCGTACCTGCACGAATTACCGAATACCCCTGGAACAGGGCGTAAATCAGTATGATGATGGGAATGAACAGGTAAACCTGCTTGATCAGCTTGCGAAGCTTCGGCAGCTCATCCTCGCGCATGCCGCGCATGCCCAGTTTCGCGGCCTCGAAATCCACCATGAAATAGACTGATGCGAAGTACAGTACCGAGGGAATGATCGCCGCAATGGCAATCTCGGTATAGGGAATACCGGTAATCTCCGCCATGATGAAGGCGCCCGCACCCATGATCGGTGGCATGATCTGCCCACCGGTAGATGCCGCAGCCTCGACCGCGCCGGCGGATTTCTTGGAGTAGCCCACTTTCTTCATCAGCGGGATAGTCAGCGAGCCGGTGGAAACCACATTACCGGCACTGGTGCCATTGATCATACCCATCAGACCCGAGGCAAAGATGGCTACCTTGGCGGGGCCGCCCCGGGAGCGACCGGCTGCTGCGAAGGCGAAGTTTACGAAGTAATCACCGACCTTCGACGCCTGAAGGAAGGCGGCAAAAACAATAAACAGAATGATGTAGGTTGAGGACACCGCTGTGGTGGGCCCCAGAATACCAGCATCGGTATACACCTGGCTGAAGAACCGCTGCACAGACAAGCCCGGAAAACCCAGGAAGCCAGGCAGATAGGGACCGACAAAAACATAAACCAGGAAAACCAGACCAATCACCACCAGCGCCAGGCCCGCGACCCGGCGGGTCAACTCCATGATCAGGGCGGTGCCGGCAACGGCGGCAAAGGAAATACCCACGGGCGCAAACGAGGTGCCCGTGCTCATACGCATGTTGGTGTTGTATGCCACCAGAAAATAAGCCGCAACGGCGATCGAAGACACAATCAGCACCAGATCGGGCACGCTGAACCGCGAGCGTTCACGCTGATGGAACCAGCTCAGAACAATACCCAAAGCGGTAGCCGCCAGCAGAGGCCAACCAAAATGCCATGTTTCCAGCTCGGGCGGAATCCGCATGGCGCCGCCGGCTACCAACTGGTTAAAGACAAACGTCTGATAAAGCGCATAGAGAGCCGGCAACAGCGCGACGCCGCCAAACCAAGTGGTCCACTTATGTCGTGCACCACCCTCTTCAGGGGACACAAACCGGGCACCTGCGTACAGTATGAAGCCCAGCACCAGCGCGCCCGCCACATGAACAATGCGGTAACTCCAGGTTTCCATCGGGGCAATGTTCAGGGAGTAAAGATGGAATGATGAGTAGCCGATCGTCAGCAAGGTAACGAATTTCAGCAGCCAGCCATCAAACATTCGGCGATTGGCCTCAACCGGCTCCTCGTCGACATCGTGGGCAAGAATATGATCGTCATCCGACAGCGTCGGGGTCGGATCCTTGGGAGAGTGTTCGGTGGTCATGATAAGCCCTGCCTACAGGAAAACTGGGCCGGCATTAAGCCGGCCTCCGACTGGGGCCCAGCGGGCCCCAGACACACAAGGATTGTTACTTGATCTGGCTTTCAGGAATCTCGTAACCGTTTTCGTTGAACCAACGAGCTGCACCCGGATGCCAAGGCAGAACAGTGTTCTTGGTGTAGTTTTTCGGAACAGACGTTGTGGCTGCCTTGTGGATCGACACCATCTTGTCGTTGTTCTCCATGGTCAGCTTGGTGATTTCATACACCATGCTTTCCGGAACGTCGCAGTTGGCGATGGAAAAGTTCCACATGGATACCACACGGGAGTCGTTTTCCAGGGACTGGTAAGTGCTCGCCGGGATGATGAACTCGGAGACCGGGAAGTTATCAGTGATCTTCTTGGCTTCCGCATCGGTCATGCCGATGATGTTTACATCCGTCTGAACTTCCAGCTGACTAACAGCCGGGATAGGAATACCCGCAGCAAAAGCCACCACATCAATCAGTCCATCCTGCAACTGGGTGCCCAGGTCAGACCAGCTACCGTTACGACGCTCGAAATCCACGCCCAGGGTTTCCATCATGCGCGGGAAATAGGTGTCAGACGTGGAACCTGCGGGGCCAAAGCCGATGGTAGCACCGTCGGGAATGTCAGAAATTGAGGTAATGCCAGAATCAGACAGTGCTGTAACCGAGAACGGAGTCTCATACATCGGGAAGATGGCACACACGTTGTCCATATTCACACCCGGCGCTATTGGGCTGTTGCCTTCCATGGATTCCCGGGCCGGGCCCATGGTAGTCAGACCAAACTGCAGGTTGCCGGTGTGCACCAGAGCCATGTTCTGCATCGGGCCACCGGTGATCTCGGCGCCGCCGGATACTCCCAGGTTCTCGGCTACAAAGTTGGCCCAGCCAGAACCATAGGCGAAGTAGGTCCCGCCCTGACTTGCTGTACCCACGGTAAAGTTGTCCGGCCAGCCCTCACGATCCTGAGCGGCAACCGGATTGGCTGCAACCAGAGTAGAAGCGAACGCTGCCGCCATAACCATTTGGGTTTTCATAAAGGGTGCTCCCCGTTTCATTATGTTTGTTAGGTGTTTCACGAAGCGCTACAGGCTTCGATGACGTGAATAGAGGCAAGGAGCAGACCAAATTCGAAAACTGCTTGAAAAACAGAGTTCTTTTGAGTGAACCTGGACTACAGCGCTTGAAAATGGGTGAGATATCACCCAAACAAATCTGGCAATGGGTGACAATCGCCCCAAACTGTCAAATGTTGTGCGACGTCTTCCATTGCCGGAATTAACTGTTCAAACTCTGAGCAGGTCAATCTCACCACTCATATTGCGCCCAGCCCACTCTGGAACAGCCGCCCACATCAAGGCCGAAGCCATGTCGATTTCCGCAAAAACCACTGCATTGATTGTGCTGATGGGTATTTTGCTTTCATTATCGGCCTTTTTTATCCAACGCAGCGTTGTCTATCCCGCCTTTCATGAAATCGAGGTGGATTACGCCAGGAACAACATTGACCGGGTGGTCCGGCGACTGGATACCCAGCGACAAACCATTGATTTCACGGTGTACGACTGGTCGGCATGGAATGATACCTACTCGTTCATACAAAGCGGCGATCCGGAGTACATCGAGTCCAATCTGTATCCGGACACCTTCCTCAACTTCGGGTTCGATGTTGCGCTATTTCTTAACCTTGACGGGGAGGTGGTCTGGGGCAGTGTGTACGACTTCCCATCGGACGGCAGCATCGTCGACCTGACTGCAACCTACCTTGATGACATAGTGGCGGCTACGGCCAAATTCACTGGCCGAATTGATCCGGAAGAAGACATTGATGACCAGACAACGAGCGGTGTTGTCCAGGTGGACGGCATCCCGGTTCTATTCGCCATGCGGCCAATTGTGCAGAGCGACGGCTCTGGTCCCCACAAGGGTTATGTGGTGTTTGGCCAGTTTCTGGATGACGAGCTGATAACCACCCTTTCAGATCAGATTGTCCAGGGTTTCAGCATTGAGCCAGTCTCGGAAAACACCGCCCCCGCTGCCCCCGACAACTACTCGCTGAAAATCATTGACCAGAGCACACTGTCCGCCTCGAAGATCTACAGTATCGACGGCATACCAACCCTGAGGGCAACAGCCATTCTGCCCCGCAACATCACCGAACTTGGCAGAGACATTACCTATTACGGTATCGCCCTGCTAATTCTGTTGTGCATTGCCCTCGCAGCGGCACTACTGGCACTGTTCCGCTGGATTGTCGTAAAGCCGATCATGAGCCTTAAGGCCGATATATCGAGTATATCCAGTGCCATGGATTATTCCCTCCGGGCCAGTATCAGGAACAACGACGAAATCGGGGCCCTGTCACGGGAATTCAACTCCATGCTGCAGATGATTGAATATAACAACACGGAATTGCTGCGGCTGAATGCCGAGTTGACCTCGAAGCATCAAACGGTGCTTGCAGTCCAGAGTGACCTTCAGGCAGCCAACGCTGAACTGAAGCGTCTGTCAGAGCACGACCCTCTCACCGGCCTCTCAAACCGCCTGGCCCTCGAGAAGAAATTGGAGCAGGCCTGGGGAATACTCTGCCGAACCGGCGACCCTCTCACCGTCATGCTCGTCGATATCGACTTATTCAAACTGTACAACGACCGCTATGGGCATCAGGCGGGCGACCAATCCCTGAAGCAGGTTGCGGACATCCTGGCGAGCGCCATGCAGCGGAAATCGGACATGGCCGCACGATACGGTGGTGAGGAATTCCTTTTGGTGCTCCCGGGCACAAACGCCGAAGACGCCCTGGGTATCGCCGCGTCTATAAGGGAGCAAGTCATTGCCGCAAATATTGAGCACGACTGCAGCCCTATCGAGCCCTTCCTGACTATCAGCATCGGAATTTCATCGGTGGTGCCCCATGGTGACCTTACGACGGGGGATCTTGTCAGGGCGGCAGACAGGGCCCTTTACGCAGTCAAGGGGAGTGGCAGAAACAATTTCAGGTACGAGCCGGTTGGGACAACTGGCCATTAACAGTGTCCATCGGCTCACCACCGCCCCTGCAGCGTCGCCACGATCCTGCGAGCCCCAGGGCGATCTCGGTGCTCACAGAGGTAAATACCTTGCCAGGTACCCAGAGCGAGATGGCCATGGTTTACCGGCAGGGTCAGGGACGGGCCGATCAGGATGCTCTTGATATGTGCGGGCATATCGTCCGGGCCTTCCATCACGTGTTCATAATGCGGCGCATTCTCCGGCACCATCACGTTGAAGTGGCGCTCCAGATCGCCCCGCACATCCGGATCGGCATTCTCATTAACCGCGAGAGACGCAGAGGTATGCTGAATGAACAGATGCAGCAACCCGACTTCACAATTGGTAAGTTGTGGCGCCTGGGCGAGGATTTCGTTGGTGACCAGGTGAAAACCTCTTGGTAGCGGCGCCAGTTCAATAAAGGTCTGATCCCAGATCATAGCTCACCTCATGATTATCTCTGCCGGTCATCCCAGGGATGAACTGGAACAACATCGTCACCCACGTCTCCCTCGTAGCTACTGCGAAAATAATCCATGGCCTTTTCCGCCTCATTGAGTTCATCGAACCGGGCAATGTGGTAAATGGCCTCGCCCTCGTTGACCAGAGGCAGGTTATTCACGCAAATCACAATGCCGGAACACGGGGAAAGTATGGCCGCTTCCGCCTCACCGAACGGGTCCGCCACCATCGCCAACTTCTGGCCCTTGCGAACCTTTTGCCCGAGACTTGCCACCGGGCGCATGATGCCGTCTGTATCAGTTCGCACCCATTGTGAGTTGGCTGCGGTTTCCGAGCGTTTTCTGGGTGCTATCGGGCCCTTCTTGGCGGGAATCATTTCCAGTTCCCGCATCACCCGGATCACACCCTTCACGCCACTTGAAATCACCACATCGTCGAACCGCAGGGCTTCGCCCCCCTCGAAGGTAACTACCGGAATATCCTGGGAATCAGCATAGGCACGGAGGCTACCCTCCCGCAAACCGGCGTTGATGATGATCGGTGCACCAAAGGCCTCCGCCATGCGGATGGTCTCCGGGTTTTTCAGCTCCGCCCGGATCTGCGGCAGGTTGAACCGATGGATGGCACCGGTATGGAGGTCAATGATGTGGGTAACATTTTCCATAATCTGCGTTCGCAGCAAGTACGCAATACGTCCGCCCAGGGAACCGCGCTCACTACCGGGAAAGCACCGATTCAGGTCGCGCCTGTCCGGCAGATAACGGGTACGCTGCACAAATCCGAGGATATTGACGATGGGCACCGCCACCAGGGTGCCCCGAAGATGCCGCAGGGCCGAATTGGTCAGCACACGGCGGACGATTTCCACGCCGTTGATTTCATCTCCGTGAATGGCACCACACACCATCAGAACGGGGCCGTCCCGGCGACCATGAATTACTTCAACAGGAACATTCAGAGGCGTGTGGGTGTATAGCTTGGCGACCGGAATCTCTACTGTTACCCGGGTGCCGGCCTTGATCTGGGTACCGGCAATTTCAAAAGGCGCACGGGCCATGCTCTAGCCTCTCCCCTTGGTTCTGGTTTTCCAGGGCTGCTGGTTCTTTTCTATCCAGGTGAGAATCATTCCGGCCACGTTCTTACCAGTCGCGTTTTCAATTCCCTCGAGACCCGGCGAAGAGTTTACTTCCATCACCAGTGGCCCGCGGCTGGAACGCAAGAGGTCAACGCCCGCCACATTCAGGCCCATGGCCTTGGCTGCGGTAATCGCAGTACGGCGCTCTTCCGGCGTAATCCGAATCAGCGAGGCAGTGCCGCCACGGTGAAGGTTCGATCGGAACTCGCCCTCGGCGCCCTGCCGCTTCATGGCCGCAATCACCTTGTCGCCAATCACGAAGCAGCGAATATCTGCACCGCCAGCTTCCTTGATAAATTCCTGCACGAGAATGTCGGCTTTCAGGCCCATAAAGGCCTCAATCACACTCTCCGCTGCCTTTCGGGTTTCCGCCAGCACGACGCCAATGCCCTGGGTACCCTGCAGCAACTTGATCACCACCGGCGCACCGCCAACCATCTCCAGCAGTTCGGGAACATTGTCCGGCTTGTTGGCGAAGCCAGTGACTGGCATGCCGACGCCTTTTCGTGCCAGCAGTTGCAGCGAGCGCAATTTATCCCGGGAACGGGTGATGGCAACGGATTCATTGACCGGAAACACGCCCATCATCTCGAATTGGCGCAATACCGCTGTCCCGTAGAAGGTTACCGATGCCCCAATCCGGGGGACCACCACATCAAAATTCTCGAGTACTTCTTCGTGGTAATGGATCTGCGGCTTGGCTGAGGTGATATTCATCGAGCAGTGAAGGCAGTCAATAACCTTCACTTCGTGGCCACGGTTGATACCTTCCTCAACCAGACGACGGGTCGAGTAGAGGTGACGGTTTCGCGACAATACTGCAATTTTCATTTTTCAGTCCTTTGGGGCCGGTTCACCGGCAAGATAGGAAGCTTCGGGATAGATCACTGAGCGCCCGGCCATGGCAGTCCGGCCAAGCAGCATCCGGAATCGCATGGAATCGCGGTTCGTCAATGTCATTTCAATGGGCCAGCTCTGGCCACCGACAACCAGTGTGGTTTCGATCACCAGGCGCATTTCCTTGTGCCCTCCCGAATCGGATACGTTTCGCTCATCCAGGACTTTGGCATCGCACTCCACAACCTGGTGCAGATCGTTCTGTATTGGATGCACCCAGAACCGCACTCGCCGCTCGCCGTTTTCAGTGTATGGCTCAGTTCGAAATGTATGAAGGCAGGAAGTTCGGGCACCGGTATCAATCTTCGCCTTGATACGGCCAATATCCAGATCCGGCAACGCCACCCATTCACGCCAGCCGAGACTGATCTTGTTCTCGGCAGGTATAGGAGCAACGGTTTTGATGACTTCAGCTGTCTTTGTCGACATCCAGGAGATCCTTTTCAGTGATTTGTTCCGGCCCCAACAGCTGAACACGGAAGGGCTCCGAATGGCTACCTGCATAAACGCTGGTATGGGGGAACGGAATTTCAATGCCTTCACGATCCAGGGCTTTCTTGACCGCGACCATCATGCCACTTCGACCCTCAAGCACCTTGTCCCTGGGAACCCAGAAGGAAAACTGCAGATCCACGGAAGACGGACCAAACGATGTCACCAGGGTAAATGGCTTGGGCTCTTCCAGGCAGCATGGATCTTTCTCTGCCAGCGCCAGGAGCAATGCCTCTACTCGCTCTACGTCTTCAGCGTAGGCAATTCCCACCGTCAGGTCGAGCCGACGGATCGGGAACCGGGAACGATTAACCACCCGGGTCTTGATCAGGGTTTCGTTGGGAATACGTACATACAGGTTGTCCGGGGTGCGCAACTTCACGCTGAGCATATCGATACCAATCACTTCACCCAGGGTGGCATCCACTTCAATAAAGTCACCAATTTCAAAGGGCTTCTCAACCAGGAGAAACAGACCGCTGATCATGTTGGAGGCAGAGGTCTGTGACGCAAAACCGATAGCCACGGTGAGTATACCAGCGGCGCCCAGCACCACATCCAGAGAAAAACCGGCTTCCCGAAGCGCCGCGATACTGAACACGACGACAATGACGTAAAACACCAGCCGCCGCACCATCACGGTATGATGGCGGGAGGACCGCTGCGCCATGAATCCGGAAACACTCCGGGCCGCCATCGACCCGAGAAACAGCCCGAGCACCAGCAAAAAGGCGGAACTCAGCCACTGCCCCCAGGCAATGTCGGTAAACACCTTCATAACGCCTGATTCAATTGCCTCTAGCAAAGTATCAACTCCGTCAGTTCCGTATTAACCAAACATCCGGTCAAAAGCCCGCACCAGTCGACCACGGGCCAATTTTTCCCGGGCATCTGCCACGGGCCGACAGGTTCCAGCGGCCGCCAACACTGACTCGTCGACATGCAGGCTGGCGGAATTCATGTCAGTCTCCACCTCCACCGTTACTCCGGGCGTCCAAAGCTGCCCGCGCTCGTTCTGATACAGCGAAAGCAACGGAGCGGGCAAGCTGAAGCGTTCCAGCAATAAAGGCTCGGAACGCCCGTTAATCAGGGTAACCGGCGTCACCCCCCGCCAGGGCCGCTTGGGTACAGCCTCAAGCACCAGCCGCGCGAAGCTGGCTGAGGAATAGCATAGCTCCCCTTCCATGGTATTCCGGCCGACCCAGGTCAGCGAGGGAAGCGCAAGCGGGACTTCCGTTAGCACGGTTTGCTGCTCACCCACACAGATCTTCATCCATAGGGGCGTTCCCACGTAAATCGTGCAGCGCCCGCCCGCGGGAATCGTCAGAGGCTGGTAAGGACGGATCACGATGGGAAGGTTGGCGACTGCCGGTATAAACGTTACGGTCGACGCCTCGTTCTCCCGGACGAACCGTTGCAGGGGAACCGTAGCTGCCGGCAGGGTGTGGCCAATGGTTTCCGTCCAACTGGCCGGATCGGTATCCAGATCAAGTGTTTCCGAGCGGATCTGCCATTCCAGATCCAGCAAAGTAACCCATAAACGAATGTGGCCCAACTGATGATACTGGGTCTGCCCGGAAGCCAGAGCGTACGGCTGGGCCCAGACGCCGTCCCGACGGCCTTCTGTGTTCATCTCTATTCCCGGCACAACACTCCCTGAAACGCTGCGGCCTGAGGTGTAGACAAAGGTTCAGGCAAAATTGTAGACAAAGGCGCATTAACTATAATCCAATCAGCCACCCCGGGCGAATATCCAAATCAGTGATTTTATTGAAACACCGGGATGTAATTACCCCTACGCCAACTCATCGAACGACTATGGATGACGGATGACGCAACTGGTCTGGTTCCGAAACGATCTCCGGGTTGCCGACAACCCGGCCCTCACGGCTGCCTGCGACGGCTCCGAACAAGTGCGAGCCTGCTTTATTGTCACCCCGGGCCAGTGGCAGGAGCACGACTGCTCACCGGCACGCGTGCAATTTGTGATCGCCCATGCCAATGCCCTCTCTGAGGAACTGGCCAGCCTGGGTATACCGCTTTCTTTCATCCAGGCCGAATGCTTCGAAGACAGTATCCGTAAACTGGAAAGCCACTGCGCTGAACACGGCATTAAAACGGTGCGTTTCAACGAAGAGTACGGCGTAAACGAGCGTAAGCGGGACAAGGACATCAAGCACCGCTTTGATCACCTGGGCATCCGAGTGTGCAAATACCGTGACCAGACCGTTGCACCGGTAGGCGAGATCCTTACCCAGCAAAATGAGCCTTATTCGGTATTCACCCCCTTCTCACGACGCTGGCGCAGCTGGATCGACGAAACCCACCCCGGTGTTTTCCCGTCTCCCAAAGCCCGGGGCAATCCGGTGGCCCCGGAAAAAATCGGCACCGTCCCGGAAGCGTTCCAGAACGCACCGAAACCATTGGTGCCAACCGGCGAGGGCGCCGCCCACGACCAACTCGAACGTTTTCTGCAGGAACGCGGTGGTGACTACAAAGCCGAACGTGATTTCCCCGCCATTGACGGCACCAGCCAGCTCTCCCCTTACCTGGCCAACGGCATACTGTCCGGCCGCCAATGCCTGCTGGCCGCAAAACAGGCCCAGGGAATGGCCCGCAACCAGGAAGGCCTGGCCACCTGGATCAACGAAATCGCCTGGCGGGATTTCTACATCAACATCCTGTACCACTACCCCCGGGTCAGTATGCATCGAGCCTTCAAGCCGGAAACCGAAGCCCTGGCGTGGAACGAAGCCGGCGACAAATTCGACGCCTGGAAAACCGGCAACACCGGCGTCCCCATCGTCGACGCCGCCATGCGCCAGCTCAACGAAACCGGCTGGATGCACAACCGCCTGCGCATGATCACCGCCATGTACCTCACCAAAAACCTGTTCATCGACTGGCGCCTGGGCGAGGCCTACTTCATGTCTAGACTGGTGGATGGCTTCTTGGCATCCAACAACGGCGGCTGGCAATGGAGCGCCTCAACCGGCACCGACGCCGCACCCTACTTCCGCGTGTTCAACCCGGTCACCCAAAGCGAACGCTTCGACCCCAATGGCGAATTCATCCGCCAATGGGTCCCGGAACTGGCCAAGCTGGACAATAAACGGATTCACGATCCCGGCGCAAAAGCTGGTGTTATTCCGAAGGAGTATCCGAGGCAGATCGTTGATCTGAAAGAAAGCAGGAAAGAGGCTATCGCAAAATTTCAGGCGCTGAAGAACTGAGATACACAACGAGGCGGGCTAAATCAAAGCTCTGACGCAGTGCCGGGGACGGCCTTCCCAAAACGGTGCGGAGCCATGGATGGCGGAGCCCAAGCGTCACAGGGGTGAGGCCGAGCGTTTATGAAGCGAAGCTTCATGCGACAGCCGAACGACTGCAATCTGCGATTGCAGGCTGGACCGCGGAGGGGTGCCGCAAGGAGCGTGTTTTGGGAAGGCCGTCCCCGGCGCTGCAGCCCGAAAGCTCGCAAGCCCGCCGGCACAGAAGTCAGACAGAACAAACCGGACAGGAAGGATCGCGAGCCAGCTTCATCTCCCGCCACTGCATCTCCCAGGCATCCAGAATCAACAACCGCCCAACCAAAGGTGTCCCCACGCCAGAAATCACCTTGATAACCTCCATCGCCTGGGCCGCCCCGATCATCCCCACCAACGGCGCAATCACCCCCGCCTCTGAACAGGTCAGATCCTCATTGCCCTGCTCCGGGTACAGACAGTGGTAACAGGGGCTTTCTTCCAAGCGGCTGTCGTACACCGAAACCTGTCCCTCGCCACGAATCGCAGCACCGGACACCAGGGGCACTTTTGCCGATACGCAGGCCCGGTTCAGGGCGAACCGGGTGTTGAAGTTATCCGTGCAATCGACCACCAGGGTCGCCTCTTCAACTTTCCGCGCCAGGGCTTCACCCTCAAGTCGCTGGTTCAGGGCAGCCACGGACACCAGCGGATTGATCCGCCGAATCCGGTCGGCGAGGCTTTCCGCCTTCGATTCACCCAGTTGCCCTGTTTCAAAACCAATCTGACGCTGGAGGTTGGCAAGTTCGATGTTATCGTCATCCACCAATGTGAGATGCCCAACACCGGCTGCGCCAAGGTAGAGCGCCACCGGGCAGCCCAGGCCGCCTGCGCCGATCACCAGAACCCGGGCGGATTTCAGCTTTTCCTGGCCGGCAATATCGAACCGCGACATCAGGATTTGCCGGCTGTAGCGCAATAATTCCTCGTCACTGAGCATCCGCATCTCCCCTGTTGAAATCCCGACCGTTCACCGCAGTTGAGCGGCACCATTGTCCGAGAGTCATCCGGTCACGACGGCCATAGTCCTGCAGGTTCTGCACCTTGGCAAACCCCCGTTCCCGGAACAGCCCAGCCACCGCCTCAGCCTGGTCAAAACCATGCTCCACCAACAACCAGCCACCTTCAATCAGCCAGTCCGGCGACTGTGTCACAATCAACCGGAGATCCTCCAGACCATCGCTGCCAGAGACCAGGGCCGAGGCCGGCTCGAAGCGCACATCGCCTTCGCCCAGATGGCGGTCGTTGTCCGGTATATAGGGCGGATTGGAAACAATCAGGTCAAAACGGGCGGGTTCCAGCCGCGAGAACCAGGAACTTTTAACCACTGAAACCGGTAAGCCCAGCACTCGGGCATTTTCCCGTGCCAGCTCGACCGCCTCCTCCACGTCATCGCATGCCGTTATCCGCCAGCCGGAATGTTCACTGGCCAAAGCCAGGGCAATGGCGCCGGTACCGGTACCAAGATCCAGAACTCTGGCCTGTTCCGGCAACGGCAAACCAAGGGCGGCCTCCACCAGGCACTCGGTATCCGGCCGGGGGATCAGGGTGGAAGCACTCACTTTCAGCGGCAGCGACCAGAACTCCTGATGCCCGAGCAGGTAAGCCACTGGCTTGCCGGTAACGCGCTCAGCCACCAGCGCCTCGAACGCCCCGACCTGCGATTCGGTGACTTCGCGTTCCGGCCAGGCCCGGAAGCTGGTCCGGCCAAGCCCTGTGACGTGACTTAGCAGCAGCTCGGCATCCAGCCTTGGCGAATCACTGTCAATGCGACCAGCAGCCTGTTTCAAAAGTGTTTCACAGGTCAGTGAGGGTTTACTTGTCATCGGCGAGGGAGGCGAGCAGTTCCGCCTGGTGCTCCTGCTGCAACGGCACAACCACCGCATCCAGATCACCGGCAATCACTTCGTCGAGCTTGTAGAGTGTCAGATTAATCCGGTGGTCTGTCACCCGGCCCTGAGGGAAGTTGTAGGTGCGGATGCGCTCGGAACGATCGCCGCTGCCAACAAGGCTTTTGCGGGTTTCCGCCATAGTCTTCTGCTGACGTTCAGTTTCCGCATTCTGCAACCGGGACGCCAGAAGGCTCATGGCCTTGGCCCGGTTCTTGTGCTGCGAACGCTCTTCCTGACACTCCACCACCATACCGGTAGGCAGGTGAGTTAGCCGGATAGCTGAGTCGGTCTTGTTCACGTGCTGACCACCTGCGCCTGATGAGCGGAAAGTGTCCACTCGCAGATCCGCCTTGTTGATCTCAATGGCCTCAGCTTCATCGACCTCCGGCATGACGGCCACCGTACAGGCCGAGGTATGAATACGGCCCTGGGATTCGGTTTCCGGCACCCGCTGCACCCGGTGCGCGCCAGATTCAAACTTGAGGGCGCCATAGACGCCATCGCCGGCGACCCGGGCAATCAGTTCCTTGTACCCGCCGTGTTCGCCCTCACTCTCGTTCAACACTTCAACCTGCCAGCGGCGACGCTCGGCGTATCGCAGATACATTTTGAACAGATCGCCGGCAAAAATGGCCGCTTCGTCTCCGCCGGTGCCAGCGCGGATCTCCAGGAACACGTTCTTGCCGTCGTTGGGGTCTTTCGGCAACATCAGGCGCTGGAGCTCTTCATCCAGCTCCTCGTTTTTCTGCTGCGCGAGTTTCAGCTCTTCCTCGGCCATCTCCCGCATGTCGGCATCGCCATCTTTTGCCAGCTCTCTGGCAGCCTCGATATCATCGAGCGACTCCCGCCAGGCCTGGAAGCAATGAACAACAGGCTCAATCTCGGCGAACTCCCGGGAAAGGTCCCGGAATTTATCCTGCTGCGAGATGGTGGAAGAATCACTGAGCAACGCGCTGACTTCCTCGAAGCGCTCTGTGAGCTGTTCGAGGCGGGATTGGATCGATGGCTTCATAGTTTTTCCGGGGTAGTCGTCGCGTCCGCGTCCAGTGCATCCAGCTGGTGCAACTCACGCAGCCACTCTGTCACCTCGGTCCGACCTTCTGTCGTGGCCTTGCGAACCTGAACAGAAGGTTCGTGCAGGAGTTTGTTGGTAAGACCCCGTGCCATGCTGCGCAGTACGGTCTCAGGGTCTGTTCCGTTACGCAGGGCACGCAGGGCTTTTTCGGTCTCGGCATCGCGCAGTATTTCAGCGCGCTGGCGGAACTGCTTCAGAGTAGAGACCGCATCGAGCGCTCTCAGCTGGTTCAGAAAATCCTGAACCCCTGCAGCCACCAGATTCTCCGCTTCCCGGGCAGCGCCCTCACGGGAACGGATGTTTTCCTCGATGACCTGGCGCAAGTCATCGACGGTATACAAATAGACATCTGCCAGTGAGGCCACCTCCGGTTCGATATCCCGGGGCACCGCAATATCCACCATGAAGTAAGGGCGGTGCTTGCGCTTTTTCAGGGCACGCTCAACAGCGCCCTTGCCAAGGATCGGCAGTGGGCTCGCGGTGGAGGAAATAATAATGTCAACATCAGCCAGATGTTCCGGAATCTCGGAGAGGACGATGCCCTTGCCACCACGGGATTCGGCCAGCGCCTGCGCCCGCTCCAGGGTACGGTTGGCCACCAGGAAATCCTTGACCCCGGCATCCGCGAGGTGCCGGGCCACCAGCTCAATGGTTTTGCCGGCGCCAATCAGCAACGCCTTGTTGTGGGACATGTCAGCAAAAATATGGTGAGCCATGCTCACGGCTGCATAGGCGACGGAAACCGGATTCTCACCAATGGCGGTCTGGGTGCGCACGCGCTTCGCAACAGAAAAGGTGTGCTCAAACAATCGGGAAAGGAAGGGGCCACTGGCACCATTCTCCCGCGCCAGAGAGTAGGCATCCTTGAGCTGCCCGAGAATCTGCGGCTCGCCCAGCACCATGGAATCAAGGCCGGCTGCCACTCGCATCATGTGCCGGACCGCTTCGCCGTCCCGATGCACATACAGCACTTCTTCGAGCTCGCCGGCGTCCAGATCATGAAACCCGGCCAGCCAGCGAAGCACCATGGGGGCACAGTCGTCATCACCCGCCAGGTAAAGTTCGGTGCGATTGCAGGTAGAAAGGATGGCCGCCTCGCTGGCACCGGAGGTCGCCCGGAGCTCCGCAAACGCCTCCGCCATGCGCTCGGGCGTAAACGCCACCCGCTCCCGCAATTCAACGGGGGCCGTGCGATGATTGATTCCCAGCGTTACCAGTGCCATTTCGTGGTTGTACAACCTTTTGCCGATGAGCGGTGCGGATACGCGCAATTACCGGCCATTTTAACGGCCAGAGGCCTGACCTGCCACCCAAAACCGCAACAGCTTCGGCAAGTGCGGACAGGTTGGGCAAGATCAGGCGCTTATGCCATTATAGGGACTCGGCCGAGGCCGGCACCCGATCTACCTCAAAAAATGGGTAGAGAGTGGTTATTTCTGATGCGTTTTCGACTGATCATGGGAAGTTGCATGCACAAATCCGTACCGTTCCTGGTTACCTGCCTGCTTGGCCTGACACTGACAGGCTGTGCCAGCTTCACCGGCACCGAGGAAATGCCCGCCCCGAAAGAAACAGCAGTTGCCGACAAAAAAACCGATGCACCGCCGCCGCTGGAATACGCGGATTTCGAGCCGGAAACGCTCTACCTGCTTCTGTCCGCCGAAATTGCAGCCCAGCGCGGCCGTTATGACATTACCCTGGTGAACTACCTCAAGGCCGCCAAACAGTCCCGGGACTCAGGCGTAATTCAACGCGCCATGCGAATTGCCCAGTCCCTGAACGGCGACAACGCCCAGAAGCAGCTGGCCGACCTGTGGCTGGAGGTTGACCCGGACAACCTGCAGGCGCACCGGGTTTCCGCGATTCAGGCAGTGAAGAGCAATGACCTCCAGACCGCTATGTTCCACATGGAGCAGATCATGGAGCAAGGGGGCGATGCCGATTTCGACAGCCTCGCGGCGATGGCCTCCAATCTGCCCCCGGAACAACAGCACGAACTACTCTCGTTATATGAAGAAATGTCCCTACGCCACCCCAACACCCCTGAGCTTGATTACAGCATCGCGTTATTGCTCAAGATCACGGGGCAACCGGAACAGGCACTGGACCGGCTGAAGCCGCTGCAGGAAGAGAACCCCAACTTCCAGCCGGCGATCATCCTCAGAGCTGATCTGCTTTACCAGACCGGCGAGAAAGGCAGCGCCCTGGACTACCTCCTGGCAAATACCCGGCGATTTCCCGGCAACCGGCAGATGGGCACGCTTTACGGCCGGATGCTGATTAATGAAGGCGAACTGCAGGCTGCCCAAGACGAATTCAGTCGCCTGGTGCAGCAACACCCGGACATCCCGGGCCTCCGACTTTCCCACGCCCTGGTCGCCATGGAAAACGGGCAGACAACCCTGGCGAAGGAAGAACTGACACGGCTCGCAGAACAGGGCCACCACGCCAGCGAAGCCAACTTCTATCTGGGCCGCATTGAAGACCAGTCTGGCAATACCGAACAGGCCATTGGCTTCTATCAGAGCGTTGAACAGGGCAACTACTACTTCCCTGCGCTCGCCCGCGCCAGCTCACTGCTTGCCGAAAATGGTCAGCTGGACGACGCCGTTGACAGAATCCGGAGACTCAGGGATGCCAACCCCAGACAGGCAGAAAATTTCTGGTTACTGGAGGTAAATCTGCTCCTCGACGAAGGACAGCAACAAGAGGCCCTGAGCACAGCAACGGAAGCTCTGGAGGAACACCCGGACAGCCTTCAGATCCGCTACGCCCGGGCCATGCTTTACGACACACTTGATCGGCCGGCTGATGCGGAGGCCGACCTGAAACAGATCGTCGAGCGAGACCCTGAAAACGCCGTTGCCCTGAACGCCCTCGGCTACATTCTGACCACCCGTACCGATCGACTGAGGGAGGCCCGCGGTTACATCGAGCAGGCACTGGCACTGGATCCGGAGAATCCGGCCATTCTCGACAGCATGGGCTGGGTCCTGTTCCTTGAGGGACAGATCGAGCCTGCGCTCGAGTACCTGTCCCGCGCCTGGGCCGCCTACCCGGATCCGGAAGTCGCCGCCCATTACGGTGAGGCCCTGTGGATGAGCGGGGCCGAGGACCAGGCCAGAATCATCTGGCAGAAAGGCCTAGATCAGGACCCCGGTCACGAAGTACTCAATGAAACCATCGACCGGCTGACAAATGCTGGTGAGCAGTAATGAAACTTGCCCGAATCCTGGCGGCACTCCTCATGCTCGCTACCCTCGGCGCCTGTACCACCATTCAGATCGAACCTCTGCCGGAGGGCATGACAGACCAGCCACCGGCGAACTGGGCCGCCCGATCAGCCAGTCTCGGGCAATTGGATCACTGGAAGCTCACCGGTAAGCTGGCGGTCCGCCAGCCATCGGACAGCGGCACTGCCATCATCAATCACTGGATTCAGGACGGCGAGTCCTACGACCTGGCCCTTTCTTCCTCCTTTTTGGGCATGGGCAGCACCAGACTCAAAGGCGTTCCCGGCTTCATTGAGCTGACACTCCCCAATGGCGAGACCTACCGCTCTGGCGAACCGGAGTCCCTGGTGCAAGCAGCCACGGGCTGGCGGCTGCCCCTGGAGAACCTGACCTGGTGGATCCGCGGCCTACCCTCACCCGGCAGTGATTACCGCCTGCTGTTTGATGAACAAGGCAGCCTCGCGATTATCCGTCAAGACGGCTGGGAGATCCGCTACGACCGCTGGCAGGACTTTCTTGCCAGCTACCCGGAACTGCCCGCCCGAATCACTGCCCTGAAAGAAGACAAACGGGTGAGGCTGGTAGTCTCCGACTGGCAGGAGGAGACACCGTGAGCCTCGGCATCACCCTGCCCTCGCCCGCCAAACTGAACCTGTTTCTGCACATTGTCGGGCGCCGGCCAGACGGCTACCACGAGCTACAGACCCTCTTCCAGTTTCTCGATTACGGCGACG
Source organism: Marinobacter guineae (assembly GCF_002744735.1). Classification (GTDB taxonomy): domain Bacteria; phylum Pseudomonadota; class Gammaproteobacteria; order Pseudomonadales; family Oleiphilaceae; genus Marinobacter; species Marinobacter guineae. The sequence goes on from NZ_KZ319341.1 coordinate 560,849, forward strand.
AACTCACCTTCACCCTTACCCCTGAACAGCCCGGCGTAAGGCTTGTGGAGTCCGTCCCGGACGTGCCCGATGACGACAACCTGATCACTCGGGCCGCCAAAGCGCTCATGGAACACAACGGCGAAGAACTACCCGGCGTAACCATCGCCATTACCAAACGACTGCCGATGGGCGGCGGCCTCGGGGGCGGCAGTTCCAACGCGGCCACCACACTTCTCGGGCTCAACTATCTGTGGAACCTGGACCTCAGCATCGATCAACTGGCAAACATTGGCCTGGACCTGGGCGCCGACGTACCGGTGTTTGTTCGTGGCCACGCCGCATTTGGTGAGGGCGTTGGTGAAAAGCTGACCAACGCGAATCCACCGGAAGACTGGTTCGTGGTTATCAAGCCTGCGTGTAACATAAACACTGGCAAGATTTTTTCCGAGCAAGGGTTGACAAGGAACACCCCGAGAATCAAAATAGCGCCCGCTTTTGAGGGAGACGCCTCGAGGTACCGAAACGACTGTGAGGGTGTAGTTCGCGAACTGTATCCTGAGGTTAATCAGAGCCTGGAATGGCTTTCAAAATTCGGACCTGCAAGATTAACCGGAACCGGGGCTTGCATATTTGGACGTTTCCCGACAGAATCCGCAGCCCGGATTATCTGGGAAAGCAAACCCTCCGGCGTCACGGGGTTCGTAGCTAAAGGGGTGAACGTTTCACCTCTTCACACAAAGCTAACAGAGCTGAAATGATGCCAAAAAAGCACGATACTGGGGTGTCGCCAAGTGGTAAGGCAACGGGTTTTGATCCCGTCATGCGCAGGTTCGAATCCTGCCACCCCAGCCACCTTTCTCCCGCTTCTCCTGAATCAACCGCCGATACTGAGAAGGATGCCGTCGTGTCCAAACTGATGATTTTTGCTGGCAACGCGAACCCTGAGCTTGCCAAGGCCATCGCCCAGAAACTCCATATTCCAATGGGTCAGGCTACTGTAGGCCGTTTCAGCGACGGCGAAACCACCGTCGAGATCAATGAGAACGTCCGCGGTCATGATGTGTTCATCATCCAGCCGACCTGCTACCCCACAAACGATAACCTGATGGAACTGATCGTGATGGCCGACGCACTTCGCCGTGCTTCCGCAACACGTGTCACCGCCGTTATCCCATATTACGGATACGCCCGTCAGGATCGCCGTGTACGCTCCACCCGGGTCGCCATCAGCGCCAAGGTCGTTGCTGACATGATCTCAAGCATCGGCGTGGACCGCGTGTTGACGCTGGACCTGCACGCTGACCAGATCCAGGGCTTCTTCGACATTCCTGTGGACAATATCTACGCCACACCGGTCATGCTCGAAGACATCGAGAAGCAGCGCTTCGAAAACTTTGTTGTGGTGTCTCCGGACGTTGGCGGTGTGGTTCGCGCCCGCGCCGTTGCCAAGAAACTGGACGATGCCGATCTGGCCATCATCGACAAACGTCGCCCGAAAGCCAATGTCTCTCAGGTTATGCATATTATCGGAGACGTTAAGGATAAAACCTGCATTCTGGTGGACGACATCATTGATACCGCCGGCACCCTTTGCAAGGCGGCAAAGGCGCTAAAAGAGCATGGTGCTGCCAAAGTCGTCGCCTACATCACCCACCCTGTTCTTTCTGGCCCTGCCATTGATAACATTAATGAGTCCGAGCTGGACGAACTTGTGGTGTGCGATACCATCCCGCTGGGTGACAAAGCGAAGAACTGTGATAGAATCCGCGTCCTCAGCATGGCTGGTCTGCTCGCGGAGTCCATCCGCCGCGTCAGCAACGAAGAGTCCATCAGCGCCATGTTCGAGAACGCCTGAGCCGGCACAGCGCCATAACGCTCTGGCAAAACAGGCAGTTACCGAGTCGGGAGCCTCATCAGGCTCCCGACTCTTTTAGTCAGCCGGAATAATCCGGCTTTTCAGAAACATCACCTGATCCAACGCCTGGTCGCGGGCAGTTCAGGTGACGATTGAGGTTACTACCATGTCTCAGGAATTTGTTATCGAAGCATTTCCTCGCGACGATCAGGGGAGAGGTGCGAGCCGCCGCCTGCGTCGTGAGGAACGAAAAATCCCGGCCATCGTCTATGGCGGTGATAAAGAAGCCGTCTCAATCTCTATCTGGCACAACGAGCTGAAAAAAGCTCTGGAAAATGAGGCCTTCTTCTCTCACGTTCTGACCATCGACCTGAACGGCAAGAAAGAAAGCGTCATCCTGAAAGATCTGCAGCGTCACCCGTACAAGCCGCTGCTGACTCACGCTGACTTCCTGCGCGTCGACAAGGATCACGAGATCCACGTTAACGTTCCGCTGCACTTCCTTAATGAAGAAAGCGCACCGGCCATCAAGCTTCAGGGCGGCGTAGCGAACCACCAGATCACCGAAGTAGAAGTGATCTGTCTGCCGCAGAACCTGCCCGAGTTCATCGAAGTGGACATGGCTACCGTGGAAATGGATCAGGTAGTTCACCTGAGCGACCTGAAACTGCCGAAAGACGTCAAGATCGCTGCTCTGCTTCAGGGCGAAGATCACGACCTGCCTGTTGTAGCTGTACACAAGCCGCGCGGCGCCAAGGTTGATGACGCCGAAGAAGGCGAAGAAGGCGAAGAAGGCGAAGACAAGGAGTAATTACTCCTGTACCGATGAGGGCAATGGCGAATGGCACAGGATATCCTCATGGTGGTGGGGCTGGGTAACCCAGGCCCCGACTATGCGAATACCCGCCATAACGCCGGCGCCCTGTTCGTCGAAGCTCTGGCCCGTTCTGCGGGCCAGACGCTCCGCCCCGAAAAGAAGTACCACGGGCTTTACGCCCGCATTCAGTGGCAGGGCCTCGACCTGCACCTCCTGAACCCCACCACCTTTATGAATCGCAGTGGCCTGGCCATCAAGGCGCTGGCGGACTTTTTCAAGATTGAACCCCAACAGATTCTGGTTGCCCACGACGAGCTTGATCTGCCACCAGGTACCGCAAAACTCAAGAAAGGCGGCGGCCACGGCGGACACAACGGCCTGCGGGACACCATCGCCCACCTGGGCACCAACGAGTTCCAGAGGCTGCGCATCGGCATCGGCCATCCCGGCGACAGCCGCAAGGTAACCGGCTATGTTCTCGGCCGCCTGAGCAAACAGGAAACCGAAGAACTGAACGCCGTGCTTGATGAAATCATACGGGTGCTACCCGATGCAGCCAGCGGCAAACTCTCCGCCGCCATGAATCGCTTGCACAGTTTCAAACCGGTATAATCCAGCCAAATTTTCCAGTACCAGCAGAGGCATTCCATGGGATTTAACTGCGGCATCGTCGGCCTTCCCAACGTCGGCAAATCCACCCTGTTCAACGCGCTCACCAAGTCCGGCATCGGTGCGGAAAACTTCCCTTTCTGCACCATCGAGCCAAACGCCGGTGTTGTCGCCATGCCAGACCCACGCCTGAACAAACTGGCCGAGATCGTAAAGCCCGAGCGCGTCGTGCCCACCACCATGGAATTCGTCGACATCGCCGGCCTCGTAGCGGGCGCCTCAAAAGGTGAAGGCCTGGGTAACCAGTTCCTGGCCAACATCCGCCAGACCGACGCCATCGCACACGTGGTACGCTGCTTTGAAGACGGCAACGTTATTCATGTGGCCAACAAGGTCGATCCCGCCTCCGACATTGAAGTAATCAACACCGAACTGGCGCTGGCCGATCTGGAAACGGTGGAAAAGGCCATTAAACGCGTACAGCGCGTAGCCAAGAGCGGTGACAAGGAAGCCAAAGCCCAGCTTGAGATGTTCGAGAAGCTTATGCCGGTGCTGAACGAAGGCCAACCGGTACGCAGCATGAACCTCGACAAGGACCAGATGGCCCTCATCCGTGAACTATGCCTGCTCACCGTCAAGCCCACCATGTACATCGCCAACGTCAACGAAGACGGCTTCGAGAACAACCCGCACCTGGATACCGTGCGCAAGATCGCCGAATCCGAGAACGCCGTCGTGGTGCCGATCTGCAACAAGCTGGAAGCAGAGATCTCCGAACTGGAAGACGACGAAAAAGCCATGTTCCTGGATGAGATGGGCATGGAAGAGCCGGGCCTCGACCGCGTGATTCGCGCCGGCTACAGCCTCCTCGGCCTGCAGACCTACTTTACCGCCGGGGTAAAGGAAGTACGCGCCTGGACCGTTAAAATCGGTGCGACAGCGCCCCAGGCAGCTGCTGTAATCCACACTGATTTCGAGCGCGGCTTTATCAGGGCAGAAGTGGTGAGCTACGACGATTTCGTGAAGTACAACGGCGAAGCCGGTGCCAAGGATGCCGGTAAATGGCGCCTGGAAGGCAAGGAGTACATCGTTAAAGACGGCGACGTAATCCACTTCCGCTTCAACGTGTAACTTTTAAGAAAAAATGGGCTTCAAGCCTTGACACACGGGGCCCAAATACTGAAAATACGCGCCTCGTTTGGGGCGATGCCCAAAGCGAAATGGCAAGGTAGCTCAGTTGGTTAGAGCACAGCACTCATAATGCTGGGGTCGGCGGTTCGACTCCGCCCCTTGCTACCAAGATTCAGAGGGTTACGACGCAAGTCGTGACCCTTTTTTTTTGGTTGACTACAAATTGTCTACATCGAGGACGGGGAGTGCGAGTCAACGTCGACAATCTCCGTATTAATAGCATCTTCTATTTTGCAGCGCTGGACCGCCAGCATCAGAGCGCGCTTAACTTCGGTGCCCCGCCATTTTTTCGAAATGTATAAGGAAACAGGAATGACGCCGACTTCCCAGGAGGAAAGTACTTCCTGCTCGCGTTCCAGAAAATGCTTCGCCATACCTGATGGCATTACAGCAACATCGATTCGCTGAAGCTTGAGCATATCCACTAACTGCGACCAATCTGATACTTCTTCGACTCTAACCGCAGACTCTGGAATAAACTGTTTGCCTACAAAACCCAAAACGATCCCATATCGTAGCCCGGGCGTTTCAGCAAAAGCCCCATCAAGCTGCAACGATCGCAAGCTTACGATCGAAAATCCAGCGTTGTACAAGGGGCCAGCGAAATCGGCTTTCTCGTCCCTTTGTGATGTTCTAGCTATTGGTAGCATGATATCGAGCCTGCCCAGATCAAGCTCAACCAGGCCACGCTTCAAAGAGACAGAGCTAGCTTCGATCTCTAACCCGGAGTGGTCGAATACGCAGTTATAAGGTTTAGATAAATCGCCAGTGAGCTGCCCTTCCTCAACGCCGATCCATCCGACAGTGTCATCAATGACACCAACAGACAGACGTTCTGAAGAGTGTGCGTAAGTCAAAGACCAAATAAGCAGCGCACAAGTTAAAATGACGAATCTCACCCTAAAGACCTCACAATACCGGCATTAACAAATTTTTCAGACTGATTATCCCGGCTTCCAAACAAGAACTGAAAGCATGCCACGCACGCACAAAGTGCAAGATATATCACATCTGCAATCACTAGGAAGAATTACTCAATCGATTACAAAGGATATTACGAATGCCTCTACAGTGTGTTTATGCGAACAACTGGCGAAAGCCGCACTGCCGATTCTAAGTGATCAGGCGAAAGATGTGCGTATTTCATGGTCATGGTGATGTTGCCATGTCCGAGAATACGCTGAAGCGTGAGTATGTCCCCGCCATTCATAATGTAGTGACTGGCAAAGGTGTGCCGGAGGATGTGCGTCAGCTGTTGTGGCGTCGAGAATCCACACCGTTTATAAGCCGCCCGGAATGCCGACCGGCAGGGACCGAATAAACGCCCTGGTAGTAGTTCAGGTAGGCATCGAGGTTGGCGCGGATCTTCAAGGCCCTGGGGTTGTCGATGAATCGGACGACGTCGCCACCAACCGGCGGTTGGTCGATCCGGGAAGACACGAAGCGCCAGCCGGCGGCACCGTTGGTGTGGTTGCCACCAACCGCCAACCACTGACGGCCTGACTTGCTGACCGCAACGGTTCCCGGTCTGACCATTCGAGCGGGGCCCAGGCGGTCAGAGGACGCGACAAACTCAGAGCCATTGAAAAAGTAGAAGGTGCAGGAAAGTGTGCGGTCTTTGTCGTGAGCGACACGGACGATGGTCTGGGCTTTTTGACCGACTCGGTTCAGGGGCTTCATGGTCATACCTCCTCTTCTTCCATCTGTTCCAGGAGACGGGGAATGTTGACCATGCGGTGACGACCGATCTTGTGGGTCGGGATGTAGGCGCGTTTGATCCAGCCCTCTACTACGCCCTGGTCTACTCGGACCCAGTCGGCGAACTCGCGCCAGTCCATCAGAACGGGCCAGTTCAGCTGTTTAATGCGTTCGGCTAGTTGTTCGTCTATCATAGTCATTGGTCAAAAACGTCCAAAAACGGCTAATTCCAGATTCACTTAAGCCATATCAGCTTAGCTTTTCTGTCTTAGCCATATTGGCTTAAGTCATTTTTATACCTTTTTCTCATGATCAAAGAACGGGTTATAACAATCATCAAACATTCAGGGATGAAGAACCCGGAGCTGGAAGCGCAAACGGGAATAGGTCGCTATACTTGGCAGAACATAAGGAACAAGCCGGAAAGAGAGTTAAAAACGGAAGAGATAGAGGCAGTAGTGAAACTCTATCCTCACTACGCTTTATGGATTGCTTCAGGAGAAATAGCGCCTGAAATCGGCCAGACCAGCCCTGAATATGACGAAGTCAACTCAAAGTTAGACAGTCGCGCCGAGGGATAGCAGTAACGAATAGAGTCATGGAAAGATGGTTCCGTAAACGCGGCGATAGCAAACTGGATGATTGAGGCAGAAAGATGGCACATAGACAAAACAGACCGAAGCCTTCTACCGCAAGAAATAGAACCCCGCAAAGGAATACTGCGCGAATGAAAGGCCAAGTGCTTGCAGCGCTGAAGAATTCGAATTGGGATTACCGGACTGTCGCAGGAATTGCCAAAGAATTAAAAATCCCAAAATACGTCGTTGTTGAGGTAATAAGGGAAAACAGAGATAAAGTATTGATTTCGGCGATGAAAAGCCCAAAAGGGGAAGAGCTTTATGCGCTGAAAAACAAAAAAAGCAAGCTTCAAGACTATTGGTCTAGCTTTAGAAGCATGACAGCACAAAAATATGGATGAATCATGACACCTGGAGAGGTCTTAGCTTTCGGAGTTATTGGTGGTGCGCTTCCTGAATTTTATGCTATTTACAGAATAAGACACTATAAAAAGGAAAGCCGACCACTTTGGCTATCATCAGGGTTTTATTGGATAACCACAATATTTATGGTGGCATTGGGGGGAGGGACCGCTTTCCTTTATCACCATATTGGCGTAAAAATAAATCCAATGATGGCGATACACTTGGGTCTGGCTACGCCAGTTCTAATACAGACCGCCATCAAAGAAAAGCCGAAGATAGATTAATTTAAACTCCATCTATTAAAGGGGCGCTAGGCAATATTTATCATATCTAACGTGGACTGAATCAACTGTTCATGATCTTCACCACATTCATTTAAAAAAGATCGTTCAGAGTCGCCATCTCCAATCTGAATTATCTTTCCTTTCCCTGAAAAGTATATCTCATTCACCAATTCAATATTATTTGTAGTTTTATCATCACCTTTTGAATGCGATAACGATTCTGAAACCGAAAAAATCATTTGCGTATCGCTAGGGGCATGATCATTAAGAAATAAAAAAATTGTCTTTCTATTTTCTTCTTCAATATCTTCCTTCATAACTGCGTCAAGAATAAATGGGAACCGATGAATACCCTGCGTCTTTGATATCAACTTATTTAAAGCAAAATGATATGCAATTACTGTTTTGTGAAGCTCGACACCTTGCCGTGGGAAGGAGTTTATCTTATAAAGTTGCTTGTATCTCGACTCTTCAAAATTTGCAAGATTCAAGTCTGAAAGACAATCCTTGAAATAACTCCAAAATAGCTGCTCCTTTGCGCTCCTAACACTATCAATATCCTTATCAACACCAAAACCTTCTATTTCTCGAATGATCTCCTTTAGTTCCACAGCCTTGTCAGATAATGAGTTATTTATATTTCCTATAAGCTTCACATTTGACTTATGATCTAACCAAGTGTCAAAACTAACATTTGAACTGGAAGACTGATAATTCATAACCACTGAGTACTTGTCTTCTAGAATGTCACTAATTTTGTCTATCTTATTATTTACAGAATTTATTTTTGACTGCAAATCAACAATTTCGGCTTTCACCGAGACAATCTCACTCTCCGTATCATTTATATCCTGCTGATGGACATATACGTCCTCAAGAGAGTTTGGCAATAATTGAGAGCAAACCGGACAAGAATCTATTTCAGGTCGTTGATGTAAAATGTTACGCCTAACCCTATTAAGAACAACCTTCCTATTGGTAGCCAAACTTTTCTTATTACAAAGATGAACATGATGAGTTTCCTCTTTTACAAGACTTTCTCTAAGCTGAGAGTACTCACTGAGGTACTTAGATGCCTCACCTCTAAATTCCTCATCAAGCAACTGAGAAAGCTGTAACTTTTCATCATTATTCTTCATTTTTTCTAGAAATTCTATTTCTCGAACAAGCTCTGATTTAGTACGCAGAAGCTTATGCAACTCAATCCTGTCGATATCAGAAGTTATTCCCAAATAGTAGTCAAGATAATCAAACTTGAAGTTCTTATAGTAATTCAGACCACTAAACGATTCCCTTAAATAAACCCACCCAACAGATTGAGAAACATAATAAGGGAGAAGCATAACTTCCAAAGGAGCTGGCTTCAAATCTTCTTTACTTTCGAGAGCTAACTTGAACCCAAATATTGAAGACAATTTCTCTTTAAGCTTTATATGCTCGTTGGAATTATCTGAACCAATACCGTCAAACCGAAAGGTACTTTTCCCAGGCTCAAGTATAAAATAAGACTGCCCGTCACGTATTAAAGTAATATCACTCACCGCATTGTCATTTTTCTTCTCAAGATCAAGTCGAAATACAAGATCCTCGTCTAAAATTTCCTGCAGCTTATCATTGCTGTCATTTATACCAAAGCAATAAATTATTGATTGGATTAATGTACTTTTTCCAGACGTATTCTTCCCTTTGATGATATTGATTCCATCAGAAAAATCCGTATAGAAACACTTTTTATTTTTTTCAGAAAATACAAACAGACTTTTAAATTTGACCAACATTATCTTGCATTCCTAGTTTCTACATAAGCAGCAACTATTGCAAAAGACACCAACGTTTCATTTAGCTGCGTTTGATGCATTCTTGCAAATCTTTCACTAAGCTTTGTTATACATTCCACGTCTGAAAATGACACTTCGTCAATATCTCTATTATCATCCACGAAACGGAAGATCTTCTGAAATTCAACCTGCTTCAGATCTTTAAAATAATCAAAACAATCGTTGAGATATTCCGCATACCTACTACTCTTACTAACCGGTATCCGAAGGGCTTTAGATAAATCCTGAGCATTCTCACGCCACAACCTAAATGCTTTTGCTTTACTGCAAATTATATCTATAGCTTTAAATATCTCTTTACTATATACCCTCTTACTTACATCAAGAAGTTTGCTTTTATTTCCTTGATTGTAAACAGTTTCAACTTCCCTGAATAGCTTTAACAAGAGATCTACTGCAGCCGCAGAATCAGTCACTTTATCTTTAAAAAGATCTGAAAGCATACCGGCTAGCTGATGTCGTTGGGATCTATCAGTATTTCCAACATCTATATATTTAAAATAAAGATTATCTAGCTGCTGATCGTCGAATGAAAAGTCACCCAACCTCTTTAATATATTGCTCTGTATATTGCCATGCAAATTGCTATAGCAAACAAAAACGTTGCTTTCTCTTATTATTTCACTGAACTTTTCACCCTTGCCTTTTTTACCACAACCTAATCTTATGCTCTTATTTGTCAAAAATATCAATTCATGTGAATAGCCGCTAACCTTAGAAATTTGGTCAGCTTCTAAAGCACTCCCAACTTTCGTCATTTTCGCTATAATTTCAGCTAAATTTTTCCCAACAGCCCATTCAGACGAAGACTTTTTAGCTTGGTAAGCTTTTATTTTATCAATTTCATTTGAGTCGTTAAGTTCGGCAAATATTACATCATCATGGTGCTCTATGCAGATGAAGAATTCGCTACCAACCAATATGTCGTAGTTCTCTAACACAAGAAATATGGCGCTGTTTCTTTGGAACGAAAATCCAGTTAAAGCTTCAACCCCCGCGTTAGTGTCATTTCTATTGTGAGACATAATCACCTATAATTTTTCTGAATTCGACACAGTCAAGTCAAAAATAGCAAAAATTCTCAAATCAACTCTTGGCTAGAAAAACTGGACCAGTTCGTGTTTAAAAATCAAAAGGTTCCGCGCGTTTTCCTGAAGATCCAATGGAGAATGAGCATAGCCAAGCCTACCGAAGCTTTCCACTTATTCACTTAACTTCTAGTACTAGCTGGTAATCCCATACCTCAAAAAAAGCAGTCTCGAACTCGCCTGCGATGATGAAGTAGTTTAAGCAGTTACCAGCCTAGCGCTCGCGAAGCCAGGATTAATGAGACTAGGATAAAATTTTCTTTACAAGCTTCAAGGACAAAGGTTTGGATAACGCTGTAGTCTGTGGAGGTTTTTTCGCCCTCTAGATAGAGTTCAACCTGATGGATTCATTAATCAACATGAGAGAGTCCGTTGGTCTCGCCGGGGAGGCTGCCAGGAAATTGGTACCTCCTACACGCTTAGGTTAGCCAGGCAACAGCCTGATCTCGGTTGCCCCCTTGCCTACCGCCATGTACCTTAGTGCCCGTTAACGACTGGACAGAATACGCAAGTAGCTGTTTTTGAACGCCTATGCACTTTAATGAACGCCTCACACAGGTCTCATAAAACGGTGTTCTTCAATACCCATAGAGTAAGCACGACGCGCCTTATTCCATACGAGTATTTCTCACCAGCACAGGTTATCATTTATGATAACTATCCAAGGAAATGGGAGATGGAATGGCCTGGGAAATTGAGCTTTACGGAAAGGTAGACGAAGACTTGGCAGCAATGCCACCCAAGATCCAGGCCCGAATGATTCGCCTGATGGAACTGATGGAGAAGCACGGCGCCAATCTTGGGGAGCCACACACAAAGCCACTGGGTGATGAGCTGTTCGAGATCCGGGCCAAGGCGAAAGAAGGGATCGGCAGAGGTATCTTCTGCTACATGCAGGGCAAACGAATCGTGGTGCTGCACGTATTTGTAAAAAAAGATCAGAAGACACCGAAGAAAGACCTGGAGCTCGCGAAAGAGCGGTTAAAGGAGGTCAGGAAATGAAAAGCTTTAACGACTTTAAGAAGAAGGCACTGGAAAACCCCGAGGTCCGGAAGGAGTACGACGCCCTCCAGGACGAGTTCAACCTGATTGATCAGTTGGTCACCATGAGGACTTCGGCCGGTCTTACCCAGGAGGAAGTTGCCAATAAGCTGGGCACCAATAAAAGCAACATCTCCAGGCTTGAGCATGGCAAAGGCAATCCGAGCTGGAGCACGCTTAACAAATATGCTGCTGCCTGTGGATTTAGGGTGAAGCTGGAGGCCGTAGAAGACAACCGTGCATCGGCTTGATGTCGGTTGCCCCCTTGCCTCCCGATATAGACACTCTTCGCGGCTTCAACTCTTACACAACCTTTGACAATTCCAGAACGATTATTCAGATAAGATGGGAACTTCCCGCAGAATGCGTTTCAAGGCTGTATCGCATCATGAACTCCCGTCACACATTCAGTGTTTTTCTGGCAGCGGTCTTCGTGCCTGCTGCGCTTGCATTTGCTGCCGCAAGCCTGAAAGCTGCCGCTCTGTCGATATTGGTTTTTTGGGCCTGCCTCGGGATCTTTTTCTATCCATCGATAAACGATTACCTTAAAGACCGGAACAGACGAGGGCGAGACTGATATCGGCTATCCTTTAACTGTTCCAACCAGAAAGCCCTCCTCGAAAACGTCGGGCTTTTTCCGTTTTTGGGGACGACCCCACCCTTTGCGGGAACTGAACGCGGGACGACCCGCTTGTGTACTTCCCTGCTATGCGAACAACGAAAGACAGAATCCGGCAAGCCGTTTCCTTTGAACTCATCGGTATATTCCTGTCCGTCCCCCTCGCTGCGCTTGCCTTCAGTTTTGACCTGGGCAAAACCGGCATCCTGGGTGTCGTGGGCGCAACCCTGGCAACCCTCTGGAATTATGTGTTCAACCTGCTCTTCGATCACGGCCTTAAAAAGCTGAACGGCTCCACCCACAAATCCCTGACAATCCGCTTCCTCCATGCCATTAGTTTTGAGCTGGGGTTGATGATGGCCTTTCTGCCAATCATCGCCTGGTGGATGGACATCAGTTTGCTGGAAGCCCTGATCGTGGATCTTGCGTTTATCGCCTTCTACCTGGTGTATGCGTTCGTTTTCACCTGGTGCTACGACACGGTGTTTCCGGACACCGATGCCACGAATCAGCACAATCCACCACAGCCAAACTCTGTGGCATACTCACTGACCGAAACTCACAAAGAACAAATCACCAGCAAGGACCGTTGACATGAAACCGGAAACCCTCGCCCTGCACGCAGGCTTCAAAAGCGACCCTACTACCCGGGCCGCCACCACGCCGATCTACCAGACCACGTCCTATACCTTTGACGACACCCAGCACGGTGCCGATCTTTTTGATCTGAAGGTCCAGGGCAACATCTACACCCGCATCATGAATCCAACCAACGCGGTTCTGGAAGAGCGGATGGCCGAACTGGAAGGGGGCGTTGGCGCCCTGGCTGTGGCCTCTGGCATGGCCGCCATCACCTATGCCCTGCAGACTATCTGCAAGGTGGGCAACAACATCGTCAGCACCAGCCAGCTGTATGGCGGCACCTATAACCTGTTTGCCCATTCTCTGCCAAACCAGGGCATTGACTGCCGGATGGTGCGTCATGATGATTTCGATGCCGTGGAAAAGGCCATTGATGACAACACCCGCGCCCTGTTCTGCGAGTCCATCGGCAACCCGGCGGGCAACGTGGTGGATATCCAGCGTTGGGCCGAGATTGCCCACAAGCATGGCATTCCGCTGATGGTGGACAACACCGTCGCGACGCCGTTCCTGTGTCGCCCCTTTGAGCATGGCGCCGATATTGTCATTCACTCCCTCACCAAGTACATCGGCGGCCATGGCACCACGGTGGCTGGCGTTGTGGTGGATTCCGGCAAATTCGACTGGAAAGCCAGCGCTGCCAAATTCCCGATGCTGAATGAGCCGGATCCCTCCTACCACGGTGTGGTCTATACCGACGCCCTCGGCCCTGCTGCCTTTATCGGTCGCTGCCGTGTGGTGCCACTGCGTAACACCGGTGCCGCCCTGGCCCCGTTCAACGCCTTCCTGATCATGCAGGGCCTGGAAACCCTCGCCCTGCGCATGGAGCGCCATTGCGAGAACGCGGAGAAAGTGGCCAACTTCCTGCAGAACCACCCGTCAGTGGAGTGGGTGAACTACGCGACTCTTGCCAACAGCCCGTACAAGGCCACCTGCGACAAGATCTGTGGCGGCAAGGCCTCCGGGATTCTGAGCTTTGGCATCAAGGGTGGCCGGGAAGCGGGCGCCAGATTCATCGATGCGCTGGACCTGATCCTGCGCCTGGTGAACATTGGTGACGCCAAATCCCTGGCCTGCCATCCGGCCACCACAACCCACAGGCAGCTGAACCCGGACGAACTGAAAAGTGCCGGCGTGAGCGAGGATCTGGTGCGGCTGTCGATCGGCATTGAACACGTCGACGACATCATCGCCGACATCACTCAGGCCCTGGACAAAGCCAAGGCTTGATGACGATCAACCGGGTACGACCAATGTCGTGCCCGGTATCCCCGTGATTGCCCCTACCCGTCTTGTAACTCCCCCGCCGGCCCATTACTCTTTAGTGTTCCCCAAGCCTTTATGAGAGTCCGGTTGCAATGAGCGACAGCGCAAAGCCCCGCATTACCAGTGGTTCAAAATTCCGCAATGAACATGGTTTTTCAGCCATCAAGGATGGCGTCAAGCGATCATCAAAGCAGGAAGCCACACCGGTAGAGCGCAAGCCCAAATGGCTGCGGGCACGCATGCCCGGAGGCGAACGCTATGAGGCTGTTCGCAAGAACGTGAGTGAACACCGCCTGAGCACCGTTTGCCAGGAATCCCATTGCCCCAACATCGGTGAGTGCTGGACCGCGGGAACCGCCACCATCATGGTGATGGGGTCTGTGTGTACCCGGGCCTGCAAATTCTGCGCAGTGGATACCGGCAACCCGAAAGGCTGGCTGGATGCGGAAGAGCCGGAGAATACCGCCAAATCGGTGGAGCTCATGGGCCTTCGCTACATCGTGCTCACCTCAGTGGACCGGGACGATCTGGACGACGGTGGTGCCGCGCACTACGCCGCCTGCGTCTCCGCCATCAAACGGCGCACTCCGGAAGTGGCGGTGGAAGCCCTGACTCCGGATTTTGATGCGGTGATGTCCGATGTCGAAAAGGTGGTGGACTCCGGGCTGGATGTCTTTGCCCAGAATGTTGAAACCGTGAAACGCCTGACCAGCCAGGTGCGGGACCCCCGCGCGGGATACGAGAAAACCCTGAGTGTGCTGGAACACGCCAAGAAGCACCGCCCGGACGTGCTCACCAAGACCAGCCTGATGCTTGGCCTCGGTGAAACCGAGGAAGAAATCCTGGCAACCATGGACGACCTGCGCGCCATTGGCGTGGATATCCTGACTCTGGGCCAGTACCTCCGCCCCACCCCGAATCACCTGCCGGTGGAACGCTACGTAACGCCGGAAGAGTTCAATCGCTTCCGCGAGATCGGTCTGGAGAAAGGCTTCATGGAAGTGCCATCCGGCCCCATGGTGCGCTCCAGTTACCGGGCAGACAAAGTCTTTGACAAAAACAATCTTGGCCTTGGCGTGCAAGAATTTCCCCAGGCCTCCGACGCCATGCAGATTCCGGTGAAGGCCGTCGACTGAGAGCGCCCATGCTGAAACTGCTGCGAAATGCCCGGCTGAAGTACAAATTCTGGTTGTTGAACATTGTCGTTTTTGCAGTGCTTTGCCTGCTGGTGCTCTATTCCATGGACACCATTGCGGGGCAAACCGGCAAAGCCTTCAATGACGTGTTTGCCGAAACGGCGCCGGGATTTGCGCTGGTGGTTGCCATTCTCATGGCACTCGAAATGGCCGGTTCCCAATTACTGATCTCCTTTATTGAACGCCATGTGAATCGCTTGAAAGACACCATGGTGGACGTCCAGTCCTCCGGCAATCTGAGCCAGCGGGCTAATGTAGACTCCACCGACGAAATCGGCGAAATGGCCAGTGCCTTCAACGCCATGCAGGACCGAACCGTAGGTGTGGTCCGCAGCATGAAGGAAGCCATCGAACGGCTGCACAGCGAAGTTCAGGAACTGACCTCGGCCGCCGAAGCCCGCCGGGATGATCTGGGCCGACAGCAGGCCGGCGCTGACCGGTCTGCGGAGGTCATTGAAACCATGCTGCAAAGCTTTACCGGCATTGCCGAACAGGCCGGGATCGCCAAAACCCTGTCCCACGAGGCCAGCGATGCCGCGCGGGACGGCAGCAAACGTGTTGGCCAGAGTGCCGACAGCATCCGCAAACTCGCCGATGTGGTGCGCAATTCTGCCAGCAGTGTCGAAGCCCTGGCCGAGAACAGCCACGAAATCAGCCATGCTATTACCGAGATCCGGGGCATTGCCGAGCAGACCAACCTGTTGGCCCTGAACGCAGCCATCGAGGCGGCCCGGGCCGGCGAACAGGGTCGAGGATTTGCAGTGGTGGCCGATGAAGTGCGAAATCTTGCGCAAAGGGTTCAGGACTCCACCGATCAGATTCAGGGCACTATCGATCGGTTGCTCAATGCCATGAATACCGCTGTGAACCAGATGACCGGCAGCTCCGAGGATGCCGGCCGCTGCGTCGAGGAATCCGAGCAAGGCCGCCGCGCCCTGGAGGCCATTAACGAGGTGGTCAGCCGGATTGATCAGACTAATCAGGAGATCGCGAATGTGTCGGCGGATCAGGCCGCCGGCACCGACGATGTCCTGGCCAATGTTCAGGGCATTCGCGAAACCACCCAGAACATGGTGACCCAGCTTGCCGAGAGCGCCGAAATGAGCAAGCGCCTGAAACGGCTGATTGATTCCCTGGAAGAAGCGTCCTCAAAGGTCACGGTTTACTGAGGTTTATGGCACACTCTGCACTCGTTTGAACCGGCAGAGTAGTAGTCCATGAATCGTCTCCGCATCCTCTATGACCGCCTGATTTTTCCGCACCCGTTCATTATCCTCGCGGCCTTTGGCCTGTTACTGGCCCTCGCTGCCTTCAAATTCGGCGAGTTCCGCCTGGATGCCTCAGCCGAATCCCTGGTCCTGGAAAACGACCGCTCCCTCGAACAGTACCGTCAGGTAAACCGCCGGTTCACCACCTCCGACGACTTCCTGATCGTGACCTACACTCCGGAGGATGAACTCTTCTCCAAGGACGGCCTGGCCAGCCTGGCTTCATTGCGGGACGAACTGCAAAGTCTGGAAGCGGTGGGCTCCACCAACAGCATCCTGAACGTGCCCCTGCTCCACAGCCCGGAGCTGACCCTGGATACCGTGGACAGCCAGATCAAGACTCTCGACCAAAACGATGTGCCGCCGGAAACCGCCCGTAAGGCACTGCTGAACAACCCGCTCTACCCTAACCTGCTGATCAGTGAAGATGGCCGCACTACTGCCATCCAGGTGAACCTGCCCACACCGGATCGTTACTTTGAACTGCTGAGAAAACGTAACGACCTGCGAGACAAGGCCGACGCCGGCAAAGCCTCCGAAGCAGAACTTTCGGAGCTGGAACAGGTAAAACAGGAATTCATCGCCTTCACCGAAACCCTTGGCGTCGAGCGCGATGCCACCATACGGACCGTCCGCTCGATTCTCGATGACTACCGGGACGGCGCGGAAATTCACCTCGGTGGCGTGCCAATGATTGTGGCGGACATGATCCGATTCATTGAGAACGACCTCTCCACCTTCGGACTGGGGGTGCTTGCCTTCCTGCTGCTGACCCTGGCCATCATCTTCCGCCAGTGGCGCTGGGTGATAGTGCCACTTCTGTGTTGCGGGTTTACCGTGTGGCTGATGATCGGCTTCCTGGGCTGGGCCCAGTGGCCGGTCACGGTGATTTCCTCCAACTTCATTTCTCTGTTGCTGATCATGACCCTGTCGCTCACCATCCACCTGATCGTGCGCTACCGGGAATTCCAGCACGACGATCCCGGAGCCGGCCCCAGAGATATCCTTCGCAATACGGTAATGGCGATGATCAAGCCCTGCTTCTACATGGCCATTACCACCATCGTTGCTTTCGGCTCCCTCACCTTCAGCGGTATTCGCCCCGTGATCGACTTCGGCTGGATGATGACCCTGGGCCTGACCGTCGCCTTCCTGATTACCTTTATCGTGTTCCCGGCCCTGCTGACGCTGCTGCCACCTCCCCTGGACAGCCGGGTAACGTCCGATCGGATTCCCTTTACCGATGCCTTTGCCCGGTTCACCGAGCATTTCGGCAAAACGGTGCTGGTGGGTTCCGGGGTGATTGCGGTGCTTTGTGTGGTCGGCCTCAGCAAGCTGACCGTGGAAAACAGCTTTATCGACTACTTCAAATCCTCGACCGAAATTCACCAGGGCATGATCACCATCGACAACCGCCTGGGCGGCACCACACCGCTTGACGTCGTAATCACCGACGACCCGCCCCCGGAAGGCGCGGGCACAGGCGACCCGTTCGCCAGTGACTGCGACCCGTTCGTGGAAGACTGCGGCGAGACAGAGGAGTACCGCGACACCTGGTATACCTACCAGAAAATGGAAGAGCTGGAGGCTGTTCATACCTACCTGGAAGGTCTGCCGGAGACCGGCAAGGTTCTGTCCATCAACACCACCCTGGATATTCTGGCGAAAATCAATCAGGGCGAGCCCCTGGATGCCCTGGAACTGGCCTTCGTGCCGGCAGCGGTGCCGGATGACCTACAGGATGTGCTGCTAACCCCCTACATCTCCGAGGAACACGACCAGGCCCGCTTCAGCGTCCGCCTCCTGGAAACCATGCCCGACCTCCGCCGACAGGAACTGCTGGACCGCATCCGCAGCCACCTGACAACGGACCTGGGTTACAACGACGACCAGATTCTCTTCGCCGGCATGACGGTAATGTACAACAACATGCTGCAAAGCCTGTTCGATTCCCAGATCAAAACCATCGGCGTGGTCTTCGCCGCCATTATGGCGATGTTCCTGCTGCTGTTTCGTTCCCTGAAACTGGCATTGATCGGCATCGCCCCGAACCTCATTGCAGCGGGCTCGGTACTCGGCCTGATGGGCTGGCTGGGCATCCCGCTGGACATGATGACCATCACAGTGGCCGCCATCACCGTGGGCATTGCGGTGGACGACACCATCCACTACATCCACCGTTTCCAGACCGAGTTCAAAAAAGACGGCGACTACATCGCCACCATGCACCGCTGCCACCGCAGTATTGGCCAGGCCATGTTCTTCACCTCGCTGACCATTATCTCCGGGTTTTCGATACTGGTGCTATCCAACTTTATCCCGACCATCTACTTCGGGTTGTTCACCGGGTTTGCCATGTTCATGGCCCTGGTGGGGGCGCTTACTTTGCTTCCGCGCCTGATTGTTCTGGTTAAGCCCTTTGGCTCCAGCGGTGAGTCTGGATTGGGTTCCTAGCCTTTTGGTTCGGGGGTTGGGTTGGCGCGGCGGGCATAGGGTTCGCCGCGCTTCAGAATCCGGAGTGATAGGAAAGCGAAGTTCGTTCACATAGTGCCCTGGGCCTTTAAAAGAAATCTGCGATATTTGCCAGACTTGAAGAACAGTGGTGTTTGGCCCTCCCAAAAATGTTGGAGGCCAAGGATGGCCGGAAACAAGCGCACATGGACGTGCTCGTAGCGGTTTTTGGGAGGGCCAAACACCACTGTTCCTACCCCAAAACGATCAGGCTAAAAACAAAAAAAGGGCCACACCAAACGATGCGACCCTTCTCCAAAACAGCTAGCCCGAGGCTAGATCACTGCATGCCCTGGCCTTGGCCCTGCTGCTGTTGCATCATCTGACGCTGCTGCATTTGTTGCTGCATCTGCTTCATGCGCTTATCCAGCTCGTCACGCTGCTCCTGGGTAAACACCTTGTCTACCTTGGCCTGCATCAGAGTGGACAGGGCGGCAATCTCGCCGGTTACATCGCCCAGTTCCTCGGCACGCTCGCGGATCGCGTCTTCGTCAAAGTCTGACTTGATCTCACCCTGCATCTGCTGCTGCAGTGCACGGGCCTCCTGGCGGAGCTCACCGATTTCACCCTGCATCTCATCGATGATGGCGCGAATTTCGGTTTGCTGATCCTCAGACAGGCCCACCATTTGCGCCAGCTGATCAACCTGGTCTGGCTGGCCACCAGCGGCCTGTTGGGCCATGGCCGGGACCGAAAGGCTCAGGGCTACCAGGGCAGTACCAAACAGTTTTACAAGCTTCATAAAGTTCTCCGTTAACAGGGTGGCCACAACTTGAATACCACCGATATTTATTGGTTTCGATGTTCAGACCCTACACCCTAAAACATCCGCACTCGGTTTTTCACCCCGACCAGCCCTGTTTTTGTACATACTTCTCACTGTCCCCCGCCACAAACCGCCACACACGGGCATTCAAACAAATGTGAAAGTTTAGTCATTCCCCTTCATAATGGCGCCGATTACAGTCAGCCGGAGCAGAAACGATGGCAATTAACTGGTTTCCAGGGCACATGCACAAGGCCCGCAAGGAGATCAAACAGGTAATGCCGCAGATGGACCTCATCATTGAGGTGGTGGATGCGCGGATTCCTTTCAGCAGCGAAAATCCGCTGGTGCCGGCCCTGCGTGGCGAAAAACCGCTGATCAAGGTTCTTAACAAACGCGATCTGGCCGATCCGGAAATCACCGAGCAATGGCGGGCCTGGCTGGAAAAAGAGCGTGGCGTGCGAGCCATTACCCTCACCCACAATCAACGCACCGAGGCACTGTCTATCCTCAAGCTGGCCGAGGAGATGACGCCGGATCACGACCGCCAGAAAAGCGCGCTGCGGGTAATGATCCTGGGCATTCCCAATGTCGGCAAGTCCACCCTGATCAATACCCTGGCGGGACGGCCCGCCGCCAAAACCGGAAACGAGCCCGCGGTCACCAGGGCCCAGCAGGCCATCAAGCTGCCCAACAACATTCTTCTATACGATACCCCCGGCTTCCTGTGGCCAAAACTGTCTCCGGAAGCCTGCGGCTATCGCCTGGCAGTTACCGGCGCCATTCGCAGCTCGGTGCTGGATTTCGAGGACATTGCCATGTTCGAGGCCGAGTACCTGCTGGAGGTCTACCCGGAGCTGGTCAGAGCCCGCTATGGCTTTGATGAACTGCCGAAAGACGGGCTGGCGCTGATGGACGGTATTGCCGCGAAACGCCGGTTTTTTGGTCGGGGTGGCGTTCCGGATCTGCACAAGGTGTCGGAAGTGTTACTCAACGAATTCCGGGCCGGCACGCTGGGGCGTATTTCTCTGGAAACGCCGGAGATGGTTGAGCATGAAGCCCGGGAGGCAGCGGCAGCTGCCGCCGAGAAGGCCGCTCTCGATGAAGCCAAAGGAACAAAAAAGGGAGCCAGAAAAGGCCGCAGCGGCAAACACTGATCCAACCGTGAGTCCTACTCAAAACACCGCCCCTTACCAAGGTCAAATATCGCATCCGGCCCAAAGCGCCTAAACTGTTAAATAACGTAATTGATCGCAAGGTCGGCCATTTCGGCCGGCCGGTAAGGAGGAACTTATGAGACGCGTCGTCGTCACCGGCATGGGCATCGTTTCCTGCCTCGGCAACTCACTGGATGAGGTTAGAGACAGCCTGAAAAACGGAAAGTCCGGCATCCGCTTCAACGAAACCTATAAGGAAATGGGATTCCGCAGCCAGATTGCCGGCTCTGTGGACGTAGACACATCCGTTATCGACCGCAAGATCCGCCGCTTCATGGGTCCTTCCGCCATGTACAGCTACCTGGCCATGGAACAGGCAATTGCCCAGGCGGGCCTGACCGAAGACCTGATCTCCAACGACCGCACCGGCCTGATTGCCGGTTCCGGTGGCGCCTCCTGCTCCAGCCAGGTGGAAGCCACGGATATCATGCGTGCAAAAGGCGTCAAGCGTATCGGGCCCTATATGGTGCCGCGCATCATGACCAGCACGGTATCCGCCTGCCTGGCCACCGCCTTCAAAATTCGGGGCGTGAATTATTCCATGTCGTCTGCCTGTGCCACCAGTGCCCACTGTATTGGACATGCCATGGAGCAGATCCAGACCGGTAAGCAGGACATCGTGTTCGCCGGTGGTGGCGAGGAAGAAGACTGGAGCCTGACCATGATGTTCGACGCCATGGGAGCCCTCTCAACCAAATACAACGACGCGCCGGAAACGGCCTC
This sequence comes from Marinobacter guineae, assembly GCF_002744735.1. GTDB lineage: Bacteria > Pseudomonadota > Gammaproteobacteria > Pseudomonadales > Oleiphilaceae > Marinobacter > Marinobacter guineae. The sequence continues at coordinate 582,443 of NZ_KZ319341.1, forward strand.
CCGACCCTTCGATAGCGGTCGGGACGGCTTCGTCATCGCCGGCGGGGGCGGCATGGTGGTTCTGGAAGAACTGGAGCATGCGAAGAAAAGGGGTGCCAGTATTATTGCCGAGCTGACAGGCTATGGCGCCACCTCTGACGGCTATGACATGGTGGCCCCTTCAGGGGAAGGCGCTCAGCGCTGCATGAAGCAGGCCATGGCCACGATCCGTGGCAAGGTCGACTACATCAACGCCCATGGCACCAGCACCCCGGTAGGTGATGTGGCCGAGATGGGCGCTGTGCGAGCCACCTTCGGATCGGACATTCCCGCCATTTCCTCAACCAAGTCACTGTCAGGGCACTCCCTGGGGGCTGCCGGGGCACAGGAGGCGATTTACTCGCTGCTGATGTTGCAGAACGGCTTCATGGCCGGCACGGCAAACCTGGCAAATGTGGACGAGAAAATCGGCGATATTCCGTTAGTCGGCCCGCAAGGTCGGGAGGCAGAGCTTAACACCGTGATGTCCAACAGCTTTGGTTTCGGTGGCACCAACGCCTCACTGATCTTTGAAAAACTGTAAACCGTCACCTGTAAGGGCCCTCGGGCCCTTATTTTAAAATACGATATTCGAAGTTCATTCCGCTTGATCATTGGCAAAGACGGTCATCCGTATTAAGGTACATAGTTGATATGGATCAAATCGGACGGATTATCACGTATGGCTCAAGCAATTCCGTTTCGTCAGGCATCTCCCCTGAAGGCGTCTTGCCACCAGTGCAGCCTTAGCAACCTGTGCCTGCCCCTGGCAATTGAAGAGAACGATCTGGACCGGCTGGAAGATATTGTCCAGCAGGGGCGGATCTTCAACCGCGGCGAACACATCTTTGACCAGAGCACGCCTTATCGCTCCTGTTTTGCGGTGAAAAGCGGATCCATCAAGACGTCGATCATTACCGAAGGCGGTGAGGAGCAGGTCACCGGCTTTTTCATGCCCGGTGAACTGGTCGGCCTCGACAGCATTGGCAGTGAGAACTATGCCTGCACAGCCAAGGCCCTGGAGCGAACCAGCGTTTGCGAATTTCCGGTGGACAAACTGGAGGAGCTGACCGGCAAGCTGCCGGAACTGCAGCACCACATGTACCATCTGATGAGCCAGGAAATCCAGAACAGCCACCAGCTCGCCATGCTGCTGAGCAAGAATACGGCCGAAGAGCGCATCGCCGCCCTGCTGCTGTCGCTGTCCAGTCGATTCCAGCGCCGGCGCATGTCCGCCACCAATTTCAGCCTGCCGATGGCGCGAAACGACATTGCCAACTTCCTCGGCCTTGCCGTGGAAACCGTCAGCCGGGTGTTCACACGGTTCCAGAACCAGGGGATTATCAAGGCCCGTGGCCGGGAAGTTGAATTGCTGGATGTCGAGGCCCTGCAGCTGGTTACCCGCGAGTTCTCCCGACAGTCTCACCCCTGAGCTCAGCCAATAAAGCGCCCGCCCGGGAGTTATCCGGCGGGCTCTCGGGCCACTTCCCTGCTGTTAGCCTGTTTCAGCATTGACAGCTCATCCACCAGCCCGGAGCGCCAGGGCTGCTGTTTGATACCGAAAGTATTGCGGATCTTGGTGCAGATCAGTGTGGTATTCACTGGCTCAAGATGCCCCCAACCTGGCACCTCATCGACCACCCGGATACCCTCGGGGATACCCGGAAGCCCGGCAATGGCCAGCCCAAGCTCATACAGGTTGATTTCCTCGGCTCCGGCATATTGATAGGTGCCCCAGACTTCGGCCCCACAATCAATCTGCAACACCATCGCCGCCATAACCCGCGCCAGATCCCGGACTGCGACGGGTTGCCCCCGACAGCGCCCGGGCAGTGACAGGGTCTCGCCTGCAGCGGTACTGGCCTGCATCTTCCGGATGAACCGGGCCAGGCTCCAGCCGGTGCGCAGGATCATGTGCCTGGGCAGCAGAGTACGCAACGCCTGCTCACACTCCCATTGCCAGTTGCCCAACTCGTTCACCGGCTGACCGGGGTTGGAGGTGATGTAGCCACTTTGCTTGCGGCCGTCAAAGACATAGCATGAGGACAGCTGGAACAGCGCCATACCGTGATCACGGGCAAACTCGGCCATGGCCACTGGCAGCGAAAACGCCGCCATATGAGCGCCCTCAGGGTCCTTCTCGGCGACTTCTGGATCCGCCATCCAGAGCGCATTCACGATCAGATCGGTGTCCTCGGGAATCCAGTTTTCCAGCGCGTCGAGATCCGCGTTGGAGGGGTCGCTGACGAGCAACGGGCTGACGTGCAGGTGGGTTTCCCGCAGTCGCTCCAGCAAAATCTTCCCCAAGGGGCCGTAATCGTGAACTACAAGTACATGCACGCGGGTTCAATGCCTCCGGATATCACTGATGTGACGGTAGTCCCGAACCGGTCTGGCCAATGGCTTACCATTTCCGTTCCTTACACTGGGATTCAGCCTGAGATGACTTCTTTGCCATCCCTTTCAAGAGCATACAACAACAGGAACTGTCATGCTGAAACAACAGAGCCACATTGTGGCGCCAATTCCCGATGAATTGCGAACCCGCGCCCTGTATACCGTCAACGAACTGCGCGAGCGGGGCAAGGCCGACAAGGAAGCCATCGACAAACTTTTCAACCTGATCGTGGACATGACCGAACAAGGTCTGGATTTCTTTTTCCTTGAACCACTCCGGCGGCTGCACGCCAGCAGCATGATGATGGGCATGGCAAAAATGGGGATCAGCAGCATGCTCAAGGGCAGCAAGATGGTCGTTCACAAGGTACTGAAAAAACTGGACGACCGCAGCCTGGCTGCCATTCTCGACTTTATCGAGGAAATCATTCACGAGCCGGAGCAGACCTGACGGCCAGCCCGGCACGATCACCGGTATTGCCGCGTTACCCGCGCAGTGATACCGGTCAGAAGCTCATAGGAGATCGTGCCGGCACAGGCAGCCACCTCGTCAACACCGACCGTTCTACCCCAAAGCTCCACGCTATCTCCTTCTCTGGCCTCCGGGGCTCCAGTCAGATCGACCGCCAGCATGTCCATGGACACCCGGCCGATGAGCCGGATCCTCTGGCCGTTAATAGCGGCAGGAGTATTGGTTCCGGCGTGTCTTGGGTAACCGTCACCGTAACCAATGGCCACCATGCCCATCCGGGTGTCCCGGTCAGCCACCCAACCGGCACCATAGCCGACGGATTCTCCGGAGCGAACAACGCGAGTACTGATTAGCGGCGCTTCCAGCGACATGGCCGGCTCAAGGCCAAGGTCAGGGCCGGTCTTGCCAATCATCGGAGAGCCGCCATAAAGCATGATGCCGGGGCGACTCCAGTCATACAGGGGTTGGTCGGCAAGAAAATGGGCGGCCGAGTTACCAACACTTCTCATTAATCCGGGCCAGGGCGCAGTTGCCTGCTCAAAGACCGACGTTTGCTCGGCCGTCATGGTGCTTTCGGCATCGTCGGCACAGGCAAAATGGGTCACAAAACCCAGCAGCCTGTCACTGGCCCTCAGGGCTTCCAGTCGAGCCATCACCCCGGCCAGCTCGTCCGGATGAAATCCCAGCCGGTTCATGCCGCTGTTCACTTTCAGCCAGCATGCCGGCAGTTGATCAGAATTCTCCAGCCAGTCAAGCTGCTGGACACTGTGAAGCACCGGCTCAAAATCATGCTGCGCACATTCGGCCAGATCGGGACCGGCATGGACACCCTGAAGCAGCACAACAGGCTGTTCCAGCCCACTCTCACGAATGGCCACAGCCTCTTCCAGACAGGCCACCGCGAATTTTGGGACCAGGCTATCCAGGGCGGACGCCACCGGACCAATGCCGTGGCCGTAGCCATCGGCCTTTACCACAGCCATCACCTGAGTGCCGCCGGCACGCCGGCAGGCGGTCTGGTAATTCCGGCGAAGCGCCTCAAGATCAATCCGGGCGACGGTACTCCGGGGCATTAATACTCTCCACCGTAGTCGCTGTAATCGCCGTGGGCCAGATCCTCGAATTTGGTGTACTTGCCGATAAACGCTAGGCGAATGGTTCCGATAGGGCCGTTCCGCTGCTTGCCGATGATGATCTCGGCGATGCCCTTGTCCGACGTATCCTCGTTGTACACTTCGTCCCGGTAAACGAACATGATTACGTCGGCATCCTGCTCGATCGCACCGGATTCCCGCAGATCCGAGTTAACCGGGCGTTTGTTGGGCCGCTGCTCAAGACTCCGGTTAAGCTGCGACAGGGCAACCACCGGGCAACTCAGCTCCTTGGCAATCCCCTTCAGGGACCGGGATATTTCTGAGATCTCCGCCGTCCGGCCCTCGGTATTACCCGGCACCCGCATCAGCTGCAGGTAGTCGACCATAATCAGGCCAATCTTGCCGCCGTTCTCACGGGCTATACGTCGAGCCCGGGAGCGCAACTCGGTGGGGCTCAGGCCCGGCGTATCGTCAATATAAAGCGGTTTGTCCTTGAGCAGGCTGACCGCAGACGTCAGGCGGGGCCAGTCGTCTTCTTCCAGTTTGCCGCCCCGGACCTTGGTCTGGTCGATACGCCCGAGTGAAGAGAGCATACGCATGGCCAGTGCATCGGCCGGCATCTCCATACTGAACACCAGAACCGGCGTGCCGGTGCTGATCAGGGCGTTTTCAACAATGTTCATGGCGAAGGTGGTCTTACCCATGGAAGGACGACCGGCCACAATAATCAGGTCCGAAGGCTGCATACCCGAGGTCTGCTCATCCAGATCCTTGAAGCCGGTGGTCAGTCCGGTGGTTTGCTCACCGGATTCAAACAGCTCCTCGATCCGGCTCAGGGTCTTTGCCAGAATCGGGTTGATTGCCTGGGGTCCGGAACCTTCCTTGACCCGCGCTTCGGCAATCTGGAACACGTTCCGTTCGGCCTCATCCAGAATTTCGTTACTGTTCCGGCCCTGCGGGTTAAATGCGGAATCGGAAATTTTGCCGGAAACCTCCACCAGCTGGCGCAGGACAGAGCGCTCCCGAACAATATTGGCGTAGGCCTGGATGTTGGCCGCCCCCGGCGTCTTTTCCGCCAGTTCGGCCAGATAGGATAGCCCCCCGGCATCTTCAATATCTCCGGCCCGCTCCAGAAATTCGGCGAGGGTCACCACATCCAGCGGCTCACTTTCACTGGCCAGGCGCTCCACGGCGCCAAAAATCAACCGGTGATCCTGCCGGTAGAAATCGGCAGCCGATATAACTTCGGAAATCTCGTCGAACCGGCGGTTGTCCAGCATCAGGCCACCCAATACCGCCTGCTCTGCTTCAACAGAGTGGGGAGGAACCTTGATGCGACTGGTTTCGAGATCGGTACTCGCGGGCTTCAGATTGGGCTTGGCCATGAAAACATCTTCAGTTGGACGTCAAAACCACGACAGTTTAAGCGACCTGCCGCTGCAATGGGAGAGGGTTACCAGAAGATAACAGCATACCAGAAAGCAACAGGCCCGAAAGCCGCAAGATGCGGTTCGGGCCTGTTGGGTTGGCCGGTGAATGCCTTCGAAAAGGCAGTGCCGGCCACCGGCGCATTACCAAGGCCGGGAAATACCCGGCTCCGCTTTCAGGGAAAACGGATTACTCGGCAACAATCGCCAGCTTGATGCTAACTTCGACGTCTGAGTGCAGCTGAAGCTCGATCTCGTATTCGCCGGTCAGACGGAGCGGGCCTTCCGGCAGACGAACTTCGCTTTTCTCAACTTCGGTGCCACCGGCAGTGATCGCGTCAGCAATGTCACGCACACCGATAGAGCCGAACAGCTTACCTTCTTCACCAGCCTTGGAGCTGATGGTGAAGGAAGCACCTTCCAGAGCCTCGGCACGGGCCTGGGCAGCAGACAGCTTTTCAGCGGCTGCTTTCTCAAGCTCGGCACGACGCTCTTCGAACGCCTTCAGGTTTGCTTCGCTGGCAGGTACAGCCTTGCCATACGGAAGCAGGAAATTACGACCGTAACCGGCCTTAACCTTTACCTTGTCACCTAGGGAGCCAAGGTTTGCAACTTTCTCGAGCAGAATAACTTCCATCTCGTTAACCTCTTCGTGCTTTATTCAGCCGGTCCGGCAGGCTTTATACGCCTCCGGATATCCAGCCAGCTATCCACAAAAGCCAGAACCACTAACAGAATCATCAGGCTTGGGCCCAACAGAACCAGTGCTATATAAAACAGCGCCAACCACTGCCCACTCAGCTTTTTCAAACCAACAATGCCGTGAACCAGCGCCAGACTCGCCAAAAACAGCGGCGTTCCCGCAGCCCAGGCCAGCAGCATGGCGTTCAGCCCGAGAAACGGACCCACCACCATGGTTACCGCACACAACACCGCAATCGGGGGAGACAGCTTCAGGCTATGGAACTCCCTGCGGAATCCGCCCGGGTTATAAAGCCCGGCCTGCCACGCCCGCGCCAGCAATGTCATGCCCACACCTGTTGCCAGGTAGGTGCCTGCCATACTCGCGTTCATGGTGTCCCGAATTACCCTCTCAAGGTCGTCCCCGAGACTCTTCGCAATTTCGGCGTTGTACTGTTGGTAAAAGCTCACCCCGGCCTGGACCAGATCATCCAGCAGTCCGGGATAGATCACAGGCAAGATCAGCCCTGTGACGATTCCGAGAAAACTCCCTCCGAGAAGGGCCTTCTCCCAGGACTGCGTCGTCCGGATAAGCGCCGCCATCAGCATTACCTGAAGCAGTACCGCAAGAGCCGTCGGGTCTTGCCCGAAAATGCTCCAGCCGAGTGCCGGTAGCAATGCCCAGAGCCCGATACTGAGCCCCTGGCTGATGCCGAGCCTGAGAAAAACCAGGCCGACAACGGCTGCGCCAATCCAGAACAGCAGGGGTATTGCAGTGGTTACTGCTGCTACCCCGCCCGCCTGCAGGGGACCGCGCATTACATACTGTGCAAGTGCACGCATGGTCCCAAATCCTGTGTTTCTGTTACTTAGTTATCGTGGCTGTCCGAGTACGGCAGCAGTGCCAGGTAGCGGGCACGCTTGATAGCGGTTGCCAGCTGACGCTGATAACGTGCTTTGGTGCCGGTGATGCGGCTGGGCACGATTTTGCCGGTTTCAGTGATGTAGCCTTTCAGAGTGTCCAGATCCTTGTAATCGATCTCTTTAACACCCTCTGCCGTGAAGCGGCAGAACTTACGACGTCTGAAAAAACGAGCCATAACTTAACTCCTCAACTCCGGTTAATTACTCTTCTTCGTCCTGGGTTTCAGCCTGCTGACGTGGCTCGTCAGATTCAGCTGAACGACGCGGGCGATCATCGCCGCCACGACGGTCTTCACGGGACTCGGAAGCTTTCATCGGGGACAGGTCCGTGTCTGCACCATCGCGGCGCAGGATCATGTCGCGGATGATGGCATCGTTGAAACGGAAGTTGTGAGTCAGCTCGTCCATTGCGGCCTGCGAACATTCAACGTTCATCAGTACGTAGTGAGCCTTGTGAATCTTGTTGATCGGGTAAGCCAGGTGACGACGGCCCCAATCTTCCAGGCGATGTACCTGACCGCCATCTTCAGTGATGACGCCGGTATAACGCTCGATCATCGCGGGCACCTGCTCGCTCTGATCCGGATGTACCATAAAAACGATTTCGTAGTGACGCATGAGTTCTCCCTACGGTTTAAACAGCTTCCTTTTTACCGGCCAGATTGAAAAATTCGCGACCGACAAATGTGAAAGCAAGGAGTTGACAGCCTGAGCTGCCGGTTTCTTTTTGCTTTATCAATAAGGCTTTGCAAGAAAGGCTTGATCAAAAGCGAGACTTTGCACTACCAACATTCAGGCAATACAAAACCACCCCTTAGAAAAGGGGTGACGTATTCTAGGCGGGTGAGCCCCTGTGTGCAAGGGTTAACCAAGTCGCTGACGCAGGGCTTCGTATAGGCAAACACCCGTAGCCACGGACACATTGAGGCTGTCCACATGCCCCAGCATGGGGATATTGATCAGCTGATCGCAGTGATCGCGGGTCAAACGGCGCATGCCCTTGCCCTCGGCGCCCATCACCAGCGCCATCGGCCCCTTGAAATCGGCCTGGTAAAGCGTTGCATCCGCTTCACCGGCGGTACCGATCAGCCAGACCCCCTGTTCCTGGAGGCCCCGGAGGAAGCGGGCGAGATTGGTCACCCGAACAAACGGCACCGTCTCTGCAGCACCACACGCAACCTTGCGGGCTACCGGTGTCAGTGTGGCGGATTTGTCTTTCGGCACAATCACCGCCTGAATACCCACGGCATCGGCCGTACGCATGCAGGCGCCAAGATTGTGGGGGTCGGTTACCCCGTCAAGCACCAGCAGGAATGGCGGCTTGTCACTGCTGGCCAGCTGCGCCAGAAGATCATCTTCAGTCCACTCCCGGCTTTCACTGACCTCTGCCACAATCCCTTGGTGTACACCGCCAACCCGCTCGTCGAGTTCCTTGCGATGCACCACTTTCCAGCGCACACCCAGCGTATCCAACGCATCGGTAATGCTCTTGACCCGTTTGTCCTGCCTGCCGGTCTGAATCCAGACCTGCTGCAATCGTTCAGGCTCGCGCTTGAGAACCGCCTCAACCGCGTGCCAGCCAAACACAAACTCTCCGGACACTGATTCTGTTTCCTGTTACTTGCCCGAATTACGGGGCTTGCGCTGTTTGCTGGCGCCGGAAGACTTGCCCGACCCTTTGGCGGGCTTCTTCTTTGTCGCTTCTTTGGCCGCGTCCGCGACCAGTTGGTCCCTGGCACTGGCAGGCTTTCCACCCTTTTTGGGCTTCGCGCTCGCGGGCTTCCCCTGATCGCCCGAGCCTGAAGGGCCGCCGCCTTTCTTGCGACTGCCTTTCCCTCCCCGGCTTTTCTCGCCACGCTTGCCGTCCTTGCCACGGGTCTCGCGCTTGGACATGTCGAGGGCATCCCGGTCGGCCTGGCGCCGCTGCGGAGTGCTGATCAGCTCCAGATCGATTTTGCGATCTTCCATCCCCACGCGGACAACCCGTACACGGACTTCATCACCCAGACGGAAGCTTACCGCCGTCCGCTCACCAATCAGGCGGTGCTTGGCCGCGTCATGATGGAAATAGTCGCCACTGAGGGTGGAGACGTGAACCAGCCCTTCGATATAGATACCTGACAGATTCACAAAAAAGCCAAATGGCACCACGGCAGCAATAATGCCATCGTACTCTTGGCCTTCATGGTCCTTGAGAAACTCGCACTTGAGCCAGGCCATGACATCCCGGGTGGCATCGTCCGCCCGGCGCTCGGTCATGGACACGTGCTCGCCGAGCCGCTCCATGCTGGCATAATCGTAGGGGTATTCAGCGAGCTGGGGATCCGTAACCGGTGGTGTTACGACATCCTTCTTCACCTCGGGATTGTGAATGCGGGACTTGATCGCCCGATGCACGATCAGATCCGGATAACGGCGAATCGGCGAGGTAAAGTGGGTATAACTCGCAAACCCTAGGCCGAAGTGACCGCTCTCTTCCGGGCTATACACCGCCTGGCTGAGCGATCGCAACATGACCATCTGGATCACATTGGCATCAGACCGGTCGGCCACTTCCGCCAGCAAAGCCTGGTAATCGGACGAGGCCGGCTTGTCTCCGCCACCTAACTGCAGGCCCAACTCACCCAGGAACAGGCGAAGGGCATTCAGTCGTTCTTCCGAGGGGCCGTCGTGAACCCGGTACAGGGCGGGCATCTCATGCTTCTTGAGGAAGCGGGCCGTGGCCACGTTGGCGCAGAGCATGCACTCTTCCACAATCTTGTGCGCATCGTTGCGTTGCACCGGCACGATTTCCTCAATCTTGCGCTCCGCATCGAACACAATCTTGGTTTCGGTGGTCTCGAAATCGATCGCCCCGCGCTCGGTCCGCGCCCGGCGCAGCAACTTGTACAGGTCGTACAGGTTGTGAAGGTGCGGCAGAAGATCCGCGTACTGGGCCGCCAGTCGGTAACCCTGCTCGGCATCCGGCCGCTCCAGCATGTCGCTGACCTTGTTGTAGGTCAGCCGGGCATGGCTGCGCATCACCGCCTGATAAAAGGTATAGCCGCTGATGTTACCGGCCGCACTGATGGTCATGTCGGCCACCATACACAGGCGATCGACATCCGGATTCAGGGAGCACAATCCGTTGGAGAGTTTCTCCGGCAGCATTGGCACAACATGGTCCGGGAAGTACACCGAGTTGCCCCGGCGGATGGCTTCTTCATCCAGCGGAGACTCAGGCCGAACATAATGAGACACATCGGCAATCGCCACGACCAGACGATAACCGCCACGGGGACGAGGCTCGCAATAAATCGCGTCGTCAAAATCCCGGGCACTTTCATCGTCAATGGTGACCAATCGCATATTGCGGATGTCGACCCGGTTTGCCTTGTCTTTTTCGGCAACCTCGGAGGAAATTGACGCAGCCTGTTCCCCCACTGCAGGTGGCCAACTGTGGGGAATGTCGTAGGAACGGATGGCAACATCAATTTCCATTCCCGGCGCCATGTGCTCGCCGAGAATCTCGATCACCTTGCCCGTTGGCTGGGTGCGAACTGTGGGCTGGCGCAGAATTTCCACCACCACATACTGGCCGTGATACGCCTCGCCGGCATGCTCCTCCGGTATCAATACCTCGTGGTTGATCCGGGCATTCTCCGGAACAACGAAGGCGATACCACTTTCCTTGAAAAAGCGACCAACTGTCTGCTCGGTGCGGTGCTCCAGCACCTCAACAATGACGCCTTCCCGCCGACCGCGGTCATCGATCCGGTCAACCCGGGCAGCAACCCGGTCACCATGGAACACCTGGCGCATCTGGCGCGCAGTCAGGAACAGATCGGAGCCGCCATCGTCCGGCACCAGAAATCCGAAACCATCCTTGTGACCGGTAACCCGGCCCGTTACCAGATCAGCTTCTTCAATAGGAAGGTAAGCGCCACGGCGGTTACAGATGAGCTGGCCGTCTCTGCACATGGCAATAAGACGACGACGGAGGGCTTCGATCCCTTCCGGCGAGTTCTGTCCAAGCTCGGAACACAATGTTTCATGTGTTGCGGGAGCCCCGCGATCCTTAAGATGCGAGAGGATAAATTCCCGGCTTTGAATAGGGTTATCGTAATTTTGGGCCTCACGACTGGCGTGAGGATCCCGGTCTTTCTTATTTCTGGAAACCATTCGGATCCTTGCTTTACTTCTGCACCCCAACGGCACAGTCTGGATTCATTTGCAATGGAGTATAACGTCGGGATGTAGCTCCTGCCTATCAACCTGCCTCGAATAGGCACAAATACCTGCCATTCTTTTTGCAAAAAAACGTTTGACAGCCCCGACGGGAATTATTAAAGTACGCGCCATCGGTTGAGGGACAAACCTCAACGTTGGCAGAAACGTCTAGTTTTCAACAAGCTAACGATCTGCAAATCACCTGCCGAGGTGGTGAAATTGGTAGACACGCTAGCTTCAGGTGCTAGTGGGGGCAACCCCGTGGAGGTTCAAGTCCTCTCCTCGGCACCACTTCCTCCCTCAGGAAGTTGGTCAGAATTACTTTCCAGATTATATTGTCTTGATTGCCAGAAGGCCTTATCTGGCTGTCTCGCCGTAGCAACACCTCAACCCTTTGAACGCCCACTCCAACTACCCGGACGTCTATCGCTTGGGCCACAGTAACGATGGTGCCAACAGTCCCTGCGCAGCCGCAGATGCTCTGGTTCGGTCTACACCATCCAGGGCTCGTAGAATTGAACCTGATGGCCTCCATGCGCTTTGGCGGCTTCTTTAGCATTATGGGCATTGTGCATCATCTGGTCGATATTCTTGCCGTCATCGGGGAAAAGCGTTAGGCCAATACTGGCAGAAAGGTGGACTCGTTGAGAATCAACTTCAAACGCCTGCTCGAAGCTGGTCAAAAGTCCCTTGGCAGCTTTCTTTGCCCCGTCACTGCCGGTTTTCTTCAAGATCAGGGTGAATTCTTCTTCCTCTAGACGGGCGAAGGTGTCGATGGCCCTGACTTTGGCGCTGATACGTTCGGCCACTTGCTCCAGGAGCCGGTCCCCGGCCTCCTTTCCGAGCTGGTCTTCGGCTTGCTTGAAGCGGTCGAAATCGATCAATAACAGGGCAAAGGAGCTGCCCTCTCGTTGAGCCTCAAGAAAGGTCTGCTCGAGCCGATCGAGGAACAGTCGCCGATTGGGAAGGCCGGTTAGCGCATCAAAATTAGCGCTTCGCCAGACCTGAAAGTCTGTCTGTTTGCGCTCAGTGACTTTCCGCGACGTCTTGACGACAGCTTTCACTTCGTTGCGGTCGTTAAAAACGGGGACAAACTGGCATTCAAAATTGAAGGGTACGCCGTGATGAAATTCCCTGTGCTGAGTCTCGCCGGTGGCAACGGTTGTGGTGATTGCATCTAGCAACTCGGTGGCCAAGTCCAGAACCAGTTCAAGTGGAGTTGCGCCAATAACGTTCCGCTGCGACGCATTGACCAGGTCTGCTATCTCCGTTTCGACAAACAGGGGCTTGCCATTGGTATCAAATATGGCGGCGGGATCAATATAGGTTTTTAGCATGGTTTCTATCAGCCGCGTACCCTGTCCCTTGTGGGTTGAGAAGCTGGACACCAAGTTGGCAATCAGCCCGTCGATGGCCTCATTGAACCGCACCAGTTCATCGATGTCTTTTTCGGTGAGACTCCTCTGTTCATAGCCCCAAGCCCTGGTAACCCGGGCCCGGAGTTCTCGTATCATTTGAAGCATGGAAAAACCCTGTTGGAAACGGCGTGTTCCATGATCACTATCGAGGCCTAAGACTGGAAATTTGCCTTTGGCAAGAGCCTTTCGTGTTGCCTCGTCTTCGGGTTGGGAAGTGTCCAGGCCTTGGGTTACCAGCTCCAGCATCTCACGGGCTTGATCCTTAAGGGCGCGGCGACGTTTGCCTTGCAATTCCGGGGCGATTTTGGGCTCGGCGTCTTCCCAGTGCTCGAGCAGCTGCTCCATTTCCATCTGGATAAATTGCACCAGCTTCATAGCGATCGGCCTCCTCCGTGAAATATTATTAGCTCCCAACCTGGTTCCGTCATAATTTCCCGTTGGTCTCACGCTATCAGGAACAGCCGACTTCCGTATGTGCGGTAACGTACTGACAATGTTGTTCTTCTGAGCCTAGAATCCGAAACTGTGATAGCCCGATTCTCAGGAGCGATACATGGCAGGACCGCCAAACAACAACGAGCTATTCACTGACCTCACCGAGGCGTTAGCCATGGCCTGCTCAGTGGTTTGCGCGGCGGTCATTATCAAAGACGAAGATTCTCCGAGCCATTTCGTCGGTGACCCGGAGGCCGCGAAGCTGTTGATAACGCTCGACAGCGTTCAGGCAACATTGGCTGACGGTATTCCCCGGACAGAAACACCGCCATTCGACACGGCTCTGGCCGAAACCGCCTTCATCGCTGTTGAAGCCCTAAGCATCCCCCACCCACAATCACAGTCGTCAGTGATTGTGTTCGCGGGCAAGCACCTGATTGATTGCGAGCGCGCTGTGGCGCTGGTGCACGCCCTGACGACGGAAATCGCCAATGAACTGATGGCACCGTCTCCCACATAATTGGTATCCAGCTCGATGACGAAAGTAGACTTCTTGAGTGGATTGCCGCCTCTCAGGAAATTACTGAGTTGAAACGCGCCGAACAGGACCTCCAGCGAATTATTGACGCAGCGCCCACCGGGATGATCGTGATCAACAAAGTGGGCAGCATCACGCTCGCCAATACTCAAGCGGCGCTATTGTTTGGCTATTCGCCAGAGGAATTAATAGGCATGCCCGTCGACGCGCTCGTCCCATCCCTGGTCAGGTCACAGCATAGTCACTTGGGTGCAGATTTCCTGGAAGGCCCGGGGGCGCAACGGATGGGCCCAGAACGCGAAATAGAGGGCCTGCGCAAAGATGGAACCCAGTTTTCACTTGATGTGGGCCTGAGTTCCTATGGTGAAGGCGATGACTTTCGTGTTATCGCAGCCTTTTCCGACACCACTGAACTGAAACACGCACAGAAGGAAGTTGAACGTGCCGCTTTTGAGGACAGGCTGACTGGCCTTCTATCCCCGGAAGGCTTCGCCCAGCGCCTTGAAGAGCACCCCAGAAACAAGACTCTGCACCCGGCTAGCCCGATAGTGGTCGTCGACATCAAGGCGCTTGAGCATCAAACACGCGAAACCGTGGACATGACAACAAAGCTGCGCCACGCCACGCGATCCCCGAGCCCAGTTGGCGTCAATTGCTCACCAGCCAAAACGTGCTTGAGAAATAAAGGGTGCGCCAGCGCACAGACCTTGATCACGCATGCGCACAGGGTAATCAGGAAATTCTGCCGGTCCACGTTAAGGAAGCTTGAATGGCCGGAACGCCGCAGGGAAACCGTCATGATGACTGAGGGTTGTGAACGGGAGAGAAACTCCATAATCGAAACGCTGCCGGGCAAGGAGGGCCACCGGTTTGCCGCGAAGTGTCACAGAACCGCGCTCAATCAGGGCGATGTTCTCTGTGAGTCGAATCAGGACCTGCAAAAGGCGTACTTTCCGACATCCGGAGTCATTTCACTGGCTATGACGCTTGATGACCGGTCGCCGCTCGAATTGGGCCTGATCGGCCGCGACGGTATGCTCGGAGCTACGTTATCACTGGGCATCCTGGCTGCGCCCATGCGCGCGATAGTTCAGGTAGCCGGCGCCTCCCTGGTGATGGCGACGGCACAATTGGAACAGGAACTGCGTGCCAACGCGCGTCTGCTGGAGTTGGTGCATCACTACCAGTTTCGGTTGATGATGCAGACCTTACAGACCGCTGCCTGCATACATTTCCACGAGATCGAGCCCCGCCTGGCTCGGTGGCTGCTGATGACCCAGGAGCTGGGCCTCACCGATACGGTCCATCTCACCCACTCCCAGCTTGCCCATGCGCTTGGAGTTCGCCGAAGCGGAATTACCCTTGCCGTTTGCTCCCTGCATCGGCGGGGCCTGATCAGCCACTCCCGTGGCGAGATCCGCATTCTTGATCACGCCGGGCTTGAGAGCGCTGCCTGCGACTGCCATGCCACTCTCATCAACAGGTACCGCATGGTGTTCGGGAAGGACACCGGGGGCCAGACGACGAGCCGAAAATGACTACCTATGTTCGGCAGCTATCAGTCAACATCCGGCCAGCAACGTTGCGGCCCATGCCCAACGCAATTCGGGAAACGGGCGCTTCTGTCTTATCCAGATTCTGCAAAAAACAGAACTTCGCTATCCGGTTTCTGCAAAAAATACAGAGAACAATCTTCAGAATTAACGATTAAATTTAATTTTTATCTTTAAAAACAAGGAACTAAAAACCTAAATTTGAAACATTCTGCTGTTTATGGCCTGTCTCTTAAAGCTCAACATGTAGTGATCTGAACCATACTTGAACCAGTAAAACCTGTCGAAATTTCATCCATCGTACTGTTTCAAGAGAGATTCATCCGTGCGAGCGAACCATCCTGTCACCAACCGAAGCGTGCCTGTCAGTCAGGGCGCCAACATACTTTCGACAACAAACCCCAAGGGACAGATCACTCATATTAATGATGAGTTCGTTGAGATCAGCGGATTCTCGCGGGAAGAACTGATTGGTCAGCCCCACAACATTATTCGTCACCCGGATATGCCCCGGGCAGCCTACGAGGAGATGTGGCGAAGACTTAAAGCAGGAGAAACCTGGCTCGGCGCGGTAAAAAACCGCTGCAAGAATGGCGATCATTACTGGGTCAGAGCCTACGCGATTCCTGTGACCGGCAAGAACGGAGAAATTGTTGAGCTGCAATCGATTCGCTCAAAGCTATCCCCTGAGGCGGAATACCGGGCAGAGAAACTATACGCCAAACTGCGCCAGACCCAGCCGACCAAAGGCCCGGTCGAAGCAGCAAGCCTTCGCCGGGGGTTGTCATTGAATGTGAAGCTGATCATTGCGATGGCTCTTGTTCTTGCGGCGGCGGGCATCGCGCAGTTCTTCGCTACCTCCCTCTACGCCATTCTCGGAATCTGGTTTGGCGCACTTCTGATAACCGCCGCCGTTATTACCGGGCTCACCAGCCCATTGAGAAAATGCGTTCAGAGAGCCCGCGAAGTCATCAATGACAGCGTTGCAGAGCAGATTTTTACCGGACGAGTCGATGATATCGGCAGTCTGGAACTGGTTATAAGCCAACAGCAAGCAGAACTCGACGCCATCGTAAAACGGATGGACGATGTCATCGGTAAACTGGAAAGCGGTGCCGAGCACACAATTTCCCGAAGCAATGACGCTCATTCTGCCGTTCAGGAGCAATCCACTGCTACCGATACCATTGCCTCTGCCAGCGAAGAGATGTCCGCCACCTCCCGGGAAGTGGCGAGTAATGCGTCCGGCATGCTTGATCAGGTGCGCATGGCTAATGATCGGGTCTCCAGTGGCCAGGCCCTGACCCGGGAAACCCGCCACAGTATGGATGCGCTTTCCAAAGAGCTTTCCGAAGCTTCCCGGACCGTCGGCCAGTTAACTGAGGCAAGTAAGGGCGTCGCCCAGGCACTCAGCGTTATTGGTGAAATCACTGAGCAAACCAACCTGCTCGCACTGAACGCCTCCATAGAGGCCGCCAGAGCAGGCGACGCTGGCCGGGGTTTCGCAGTGGTAGCAGACGAGGTCCGTAGTCTGGCTTTGCGAACAAAAACGACAACGGAGCAGATCAACGCCACCCTTGGCCACTTTCACGAGACCGTTTCGAACGCCACCGAGTCCATGCAGCGTTGCGACAGCTACGCGCAAAAAACCGTTGAAAATGCCATCAGCTCCGAAAATACACTCGCAGAGCTGGTCACGTTTATAGAGCGGATTTCCGAGGCATGCGACGGCACCTCTGCCGCGGCAGAACAGCAGCACAACGCATCCTCTGAAATATCAGGGAAGATTGTCAGCATCAATGACCTTGGCGATACCGCCATGTCGGTAGTAAAAGAAGCTCAGGAATCCATGCACGAGCTGAAACGACAGATCGGTGAAGTTGCCGGGCTGGTTTATCGATTACGAGAGCGAAACAGCGCCTGACAACTCGCAAATGATTGATATCCAGGTATTGGGAAACGACAACACCATCGGTTGGCTGAAGCGGCAGCAAAAAGCGCTATCGGCTTCGGGGTTACATTGCCGGTATTCGCCTGCATCAGATGCCTTCGAGGTCAGCGAAGCACCTGACATGTGGCTTATTGACGCCGATGGCTGCGAAACGAAAGCCTTGAGGGGCATCCTCCAGGAACTGGCGTGCAGTCAATCTGGCACCGCGCCCGCCGTGGTCATGGGGAAGTCAATATCACTGGACAAAGCCCGCGACGCTGTTGGCGCTGGCGCACGTCGCTTTCTGGCAAAGCCCGCAACCTCCCGAATGCTGGCGGATACCTGCAGGGAACTGGGTATTTCTGACCTGCTGGCAACCAGAAGCGTCCTGGTTCTGGAGGACCGGGACGCTGTTCATAAAACAATCCATGCGGACCTCTCAAAGCAATCGGTGCAGGCAATCCGTGCAAATGATGCCAACTCCCTGTTTGACCTTCTCGCCAAATACAAGCCGGATGCGGTAGTGATAAGCCACTGCCCATGCGAAACAAACTATACCGACCTCATTGGCCTGTTGGGTTTTTTCCCAGGAAGCTCAGGCCTGCCAATTATTCTCATAGCAGAAGAAGTACAGGATTCTGACTTGAGAAAGTGCCTGGCACAGGGTCGAGCTAACCTCTACTGTGTCGACTACCCAAATTTGGGTCAGGTCATCCTGGAACAATTGAGTCAGCGCGCCGAGCAAAAAACGCCAGGCGGCCGGGTCTACGATATCCTGTATGAGCGGGAACAGGAGCATTTGGCTCTTAACCACCACGCCATTGTCAGCAAAACCAACCATCAGGGACAAATAACCGAAGTAAACAGACGCTTTTGCGATATCAGCCAGTACTCCGAACAGGAACTTCTCGGGAACAATCACCGTATCCTGAAATCCGGCCATCATTCACCCGAGTTTTACCGGGATCTCTGGAAAACCATATCCCGTGGCGACGTCTGGCAGGGTGAGATATGTAACCGGGCAAAGGACGGTACCCTGTATTGGGTGTCCTCTACCATTGTGCCCTTTCTGGACAACAGAAAGCGCCCATATCAGTTCATTGCTATCCGCAAAGATATCACGCACGTTAAAAAATCTGAGCAGTACGTGGAATTACAAAGCAAGCTTGCAAGTCTGGTCAGCGAGGTAAGCGCGGGCATTCTTTCCGGACACTGGGCTGATGCTCCGCTAACGCTTCTGGCTGCCCTCCAGCCTCTTAGCGAGTTTCTGGGGGTCAGCCATATCTCCATTAAAGTTCACCAGACTGATCACATTCTGCCAACCTGGCAGAGGTTTACAACAGACGCGAGCACGATCCCGACCATTTCCATTTCAGACACTAACGATACTGCGCCGCTGGAAGCCAATAACCAAAGATTTGAAACAACCCTACGGGCAAATGAGGCGGAAATAGGCTCCCTCGCGCTTTACGCAAAGGCCAGCAGACTGACTGAAGTCTTTTGCGAGCAGGGCCTGATTAACGTACTAGGTAACGTCGTTTCCCATTCCCTCGCCCGCTGGATATCGGAGTTCCATCAGGAACGCAGCCGCGAACGTCTGCGCAGGGCACAATCTTTTGCAAATATTGGAACCTGGGAGTGGAACCTCGATAACGACGAACTGTTCTGGACTGAGCGGGTCCCCATGCTGTTCGGGTACCCTGAGGGCGACCTCGAGACCTCTTTCGAGAACTTTATTGAAGCGATACATCCGGACGACAGGGACAGGGTACGGCAGGCGATACAGGCATCCATCGAACACGACGTTCCCTATCAAATAGAGCACAGGATTATCTGGCCCGACGGTGCTGTGCGGTGGTTACTCGAAACCGGAGCAGTCGTCCGTGGAACCGATGGCAACGCAAAACAGATGCTGGGCGTGGTGGAAGATATCACCGCGATGCACGAAACCAAGCAGCAGCTGGCACGTCAGACCGCGCTCTTGAACATGCTTCACGACTCCCTCACTGCATTTGTTCTGGAAGGCAAATTCAGGGGAACCCTCAACTCCATGCTCAGGAGTTTGCTCGAGCTTACGGACAGTGAGTTCGGCTTCCTGGCGGAGGTGCTTTTCACTCCTGGCGATGTCCCTTTTCTCAGAGTGCAGGCTATTACGGATATTTCCTGGGATCCCGAATCTGCCGAAATGTACAGCCGTGTCGGTACTGAAAAATTCGAATTCCATGACCTGGATAACATGCTGGGGGAATCCATTCGCCAAAGAGAAATCATAACCGTCAGTGCGTCTCAGTCCGAGGGGCTTTTTACCGGCCTTCCCAACGGGCACCCGGAAATCCGGACGCTTCTCAGTGTGCCTGTTTTTATCGGCGCCGAGCTGGTTGGCAACTTTGCGCTTGCGAACCGGCGTTCAGGTTATGACGCTTCGATTATCGAGTTTTTACGGCCATTCATGGCGACCTATGGCGTCATCATCAATTCCCAGAGAATGCTCGATATGGAGGAGGTGAACCGGAAGAGCCTGATCCGTGCAAAATTGCGGGCCGACCAGGCGAATCGCGCCAAATCCGAATTTCTATCCAGTATGAGCCACGAGCTGCGTACGCCTCTGAACGCCATTCAGGGCTTTGGGCAGTTACTGCAAAGCGACCCGAAGCTCAATGAAGATCAGCAAGACAGCATTGGTGAGGTCCTTTCCGCCAGCACCCATCTGCTAGCACTGATAAATGAAGTGCTGGACCTGGCCAGAATAGAGTCCGGCAAATTGGAGCTGTCCCTTGAAAACTTACCGGTCAGCTCAGTTATTCATGATGCGCTGATACTGATCAAACATTCTGCTGAACAGCGGGGCCTCACTATCACGACCTGTGGCATTGACAACTTCCACGTAACCGCTGACTGGACTCGTCTCAAACAGGCCCTGCTGAACCTCCTATCCAATGCAGTGAAATATAATCGGCTGAACGGGAGCATCGAGGTTGAAGCCAGGCGGTATCAGGAGTCCTGGATAGACATCCGGGTCTCAGACACCGGGAACGGCATTCCCGAGTCCCGCTTCCCGGATTTATTCCAGCCCTTTAACCGACTGGGAGCAGAGCTCAGCCATATTGAAGGCACCGGGATCGGGCTATCGCTGACTCGACAACTGGTCGAGCTAATGGGCGGCAGCATGGGTGTCACCAGTACCGTCGGCAAGGGCTCAACCTTCTGGATACGCTTGCCGGCTGAAAACCGCGACACATTTACCAACGGCTTGCCAACGCTCCATTCAAACCCTGCTCCGGATAACAGTGACGAGAATCTCCACGCAGGCGAATGCACGATACTCTATATTGAAGACAATCCTGCAAACCTGAAACTCGTTGAGCGAATTATTAATCGCCAACCCCGATTTACTCTAATCTCCGCAACCAGCGCGTCTGACGGCCTGAGACTCGCCAGCAACTATCCTCCGGATCTTATTCTGGTAGACATAAATCTGCCCGACATGGACGGTTTCTCGCTCCTTGGCAAACTGAAGTCTGTTAAACACCTGTGTGAGAAGCCCATGCTCGCGCTAACTGCAAACGCCATGAGCGACGATATGCAAAGGGCCAGGAATGCCGGTTTCGATGACTATCTGACCAAGCCCATCAATATCAACGAACTGATGAACACACTGGAAAAATATTTAGGGTAGCTCGCTCATGTACGCTTTTTCAGAAAAAAACCTTCATGAACAGACCATATTTGTCGTGGACGACGAACTGGTCAATCTGAAGCTGCTGGACAAAATCCTTACCTCGGCGGGCTACACGAACCTGGTTTTAATCAGCGACCCTGGACAGGTACTTAATGCCTATCTGGAACACCGCCCTGCTCTGATTCTCCTGGATCTGAATATGCCAGGCATTGATGGCTATCATGTCATGGAACAGCTGGCCGGGCTGGATGACCCCCTTTTGCCACCGATTATTATCCTGACCGCCCAGCACCAACAAGAGTATCTGCTGAAAGCTTTGGAAGCTGGTGCCCGGGATTTCATCAGTAAGCCGTTTGATCGGCGTGAACTACTGATGCGAGTCCGGAATTTCCTTGACGCTCACGTTGCTCACAGGCTAGTACGCAACCAGAAAGACCACCTGGAAATTCTGGTAGGCCAGCGGACGCGGGAGCTACAGGAAACCCGGCTGGAAATCATTCGCCGGCTGGGCCATGCAGCGGAATACCGCGACGAGGAAACAGGAAACCACATCATAAGAATGAGCAAAATGTGCGCCTTGCTCGCCAAAAAAGCAGGCTGGTCTGCGCAGCAATGCGACCTTATGCTTCAGGCCAGCCCGATGCATGACATCGGCAAAATCGGCATCCCCGACGCCATACTCCTGAAGCCGGGAAAGTTGGAGCCCAGCGAGTGGCAAACGATGAAAAATCACGCCGAAATCGGCGGCCGGCTTCTGGAGGGTAATGACAGCGACCTCATAGTCCTGGCACGGGAAATTGCCCTGAATCACCATGAAAAATGGGATGGAAGTGGTTACCCTCGCGGGCTCAAAGGTGAAGAAATTCCAGTTTCAGGAAGAATTGCGGCATTAGCCGACGTATTCGATGCGCTCACTTCCGTGCGCCCTTACAAAAAAGCGTGGTCTGTGGCCGATGCCGTGCAACTGATCAGAGATAATCGCGGCAAACATTTTGACCCGGAACTTACAGACCTGTTTCTTGAGGATATTGAGAGCTTCGTAGAAATAAAAAATGCCTATCAAGACTACCCGGAACAACTGCACCCATGAATCCTGAAAACCTGAAATGGATGATCAACGCGATTCCCGATGCCGCCATTCTGGTAAATCAGGAACAGCAGATTGTCGCTGCCAACCTGAAGGCTGCCGATCTTTTCGACAGGACGACGGAGAGTCTGGAGGACGCTCCGCTGGACATCCTGATACCTGAGTCCTCTGTCAAATCTCACCATGACCATGTCAGACGGTATTTTAGCCAACCCCAACAACGTCCCATGGGAACAGGTCTTCGCTTTCATGGCCAGCGGGAGGATAGCTCCACTTTCCCTGTAGACATTATGCTGAGTCAGTTCAGGGTTGAATCTCTTGACTACACCCTTGCCGTGATTCGTGACGACTCCGAAAGAGCGGAGGTACAAGCGATGCAAGAGAAGCTTCAATCTGCTAATGCCCGTCTGGCGAGAGCCCAGGAAGTCGGTGGCCTGGCCTGGTGGGAAACTAACCTGGAGACCGGTCAACTAATTTGGTCAACGACAGTTCCACAACTTCTGGGGCTGCAACCCGATGAGAAGCCTTCCTTCCCGGCCGCACAAAGTATGTGTGTCCCAGAAGACCGGCTGCAGTTCGACGCCTTTCATGGTCATTGGGGCGCCATTTCTGCCCGAACCGTTTGTTACAGAATTCGGAAGAAGGAGGGAGAAATCCGCTGGATCGAGGAAACAGTCCATCAAGAAGCGGACCATATCGTAATCGGCGTCATGCGTGACATAACAGACCAGAAGAATCTGGAAGAGAAATTACGAACAGAGTCGGTCACCGACGAGCTAACCGGACTGTTCAATCGAAAGCAGTTCAACCAGGATCTGAACAGCCGCTATTCTTCGTTTATCCGATCAGGAATTATATCCTCCATTGTCATGTATGACTTTGATCACTTCAAAAACATCAACGACGTATACGGGCATGCGATGGGAGACGAAGTTCTGAAACAGGCGGCTAGTCTGGTAGTGGACCAACTCAGACCGTCCGACAATGCTTACAGACTTGGTGGCGAGGAATTTGCCATTCTGCTCAACGGCACCGATACGGATGATGCCAAGACTTTCGCGGAACGGATCCGCAAATCAGTCGAAGCGGCTCGCTTCAAAATCGACGACGTGCGGACATGCGCCACTATCAGCCTCGGCATTGCAAAATTCCGAAGCGACGACCGCTGCTTCGAAGATGCCTTAAAAAGGGCCGACGGAGCACTTTATCGGAGCAAAGCCAATGCCCGAAACAATGTCAGCACATGCGACTAAGTCTGCCGCCCCAGTACATCGACATGAGAATTTTCATGCAGCCTGTCTTCGAATTCAAATTAAGGAGAAGCTGACGATGTGTACCAGTACTTTTTGCGTTTCATTGCCCCGGCATCCACCGACAGCACTTTTTCAGCATTTTGTTTAAGTGCGGTCAGGTTCTGAAGGGTTTCGCTGGGATACTCGCCAAAATGATCGTAATAATAGGATGAAAAGCGGCCAGCGTGGTTAAACCCCTGCCTCAATGCGTGGTCTGCAATCACTGGATTCTCGGAATGGTGACAGATCAACGATTCACGGGCCTTGATTAACCGGCGTGACTGACAATAGCCGTACGGAGTCATACCCGTGTACTTTCGCATAAGGTAATAAAGGTTTCTGAGGCTCAGGCCAGAGCCCTTGGCGATTGCCTCCAGATCTACAGTTGTCTTCAGGTTGTCGTTAATTAATTCGAAAGCCTGACAAAGCCGCCGATCTGTACCGATCAGAACCTTATTTTTTAACTCCCGGGTTTCGAGTCTTCCTTCGGAAAAGTAGTTGTTCAGCGCGTTCCCCAAAAGGCATGTTCGTTGATTGGCATGCTGGTGATCCCGAAAAAACGCCGTTTCCACCAGATAGGACTCAAGCAACTTTACCAACTCCGAATCACCATGCTGTGGAGGCCGGATGCCTTTCAGGAAAGTTGGCTGACTCAACTGAACAATCAATAAGTGTAACTCTGGAGACAGACGAGCACAGAATTCCACATCAGGATCGAGTATAAAAGGAACTCCTGGCGCACTGACAAAATGCTTACCATTAATATCGAAGTCTACCGTTCCGTGCAGGGGAAAAATAATCGCCGAGGTAGAGGCATTCGAACCACAAATACTAGATGCGGACTTCAGGTAGACACCGCAGACATTAATGCCACCGGCTTCCAGAAATGCCAGACGGGAGCAAAAACCCTGATGCTTACCGGCAAGATCAACTTCCATCGAAAGCCGCGGGCTGCGAGTCATGATCTGAAGAGAGGACAACCAGTCCTCAGGTATTTTGGTGGCCAATCGTAGGTAATGCTCAAGTACATAAAACTGGGTACTACACGCACGCATAACAGATAAGCCCCTTTAATGCGCATGCTAATTAACGCATGTCCCGGAAGCTTACAGAAGGGTACATTCTACCGATATCCAATTACTGCAATTATTTGCTTCTGCAATATAAATCTGCGCAGGCGAATAACACTGCCAGAGCTTCATTCCCAATATTTCAATCAATTACTCAAGCAAATCCACCAGGTACTGAGACAACCGCTGATAGCTGTACTCGACCTGCGCATAGGCTGAAGTTGGTAATTCATCGAGCTTCCGGCCACAGTCACCGGCGCCTTTATAACTCTTCAAAAACGCATCGCGAATAAGATTCGGCTGGTCAGGAACGAAGCCTGGCGCACCCACGACCTGATAATTCATCGCCCACTCAAAACTGCCATCGCCTGTCACCCGGCCCAGATCAGAAAGTGACGGATCCAGGAAACCGTAGCGCAACAGATGCAGGTTTGGCTGTTCCGACTCTGAAAAATCCCTGGTATCAAACTCAAGGAGCAGATCGGCGAAACCGGTTGGCTGAGGCTCAAAACCGGCAAAATCATAGCTCAGATAACCGGTAACCACCTGGTTTGCTCCCACAGCGTCCAACTGGGAATCGCAGGTTTCTATGCCAGAGGTCAGGGTTACAGCTTCTTTTTCGACACCGTCCTCGAGAATCCGATACCCGGGGAATTCCTGTGGTGCGTCAGATCCATCCGGAAGAGGAGTGTTGTCAGGAACAAGAGTGCGGGTAACGCCCCCGGCGTATTCCGCAACAAGCTCCACAAGTACGCCGCCATCTTTTGTCCAGCGATATTCAATTTCAGGATTGCCCGCCAGTTCGGTTGACCCCGCCGGAATGCCAACGTGCTGGTGGCAGGTGGTACTGGTCTCGAAATAGATTCGCTGGTTGTCCCAGTCGAAGATCAGGCGCTCATCGATACCCTCAAGATCGTAGTTCACCCGGCTCTGCCCGGAGAGCGCAACTGCCGGCAGCCACTGGGTTTCGAGGTTAGCCATGTAGCCGTTTACACGCACAAGCCTGGCCAGCTCCAGCATGGACGGCGCAAGGCAGCCATTCGCTGAGACCGAGAGCAGGCGACCGCTCTCGGTGTAATCGAAGTTCAACTCTGCAGAGATCTGCAGGCCGGAGCGGAGTGAGGGCAAGGTTCCCTGGCTGGAGGGTTCGGCGAAAATGGCCTGGCTGGTCAGCAGAACCGGATCCCGAAGCTCCACATTCACCTGGGGCAGTTCCAGTGCATCGACATCAACATTGGCGTATCCCCCCTGAGCAGCCGCATCAACCACGGCGATCACATCCCCGGCGTTCTGGACCACGGAAAGACCCAGCAGGAATGCCGCCTCCTTGCTGAGAAAGCGCTCTGTACCGTCACTGCCTTCCTTCGCCAGCAGCTCGTTGTAGGCGTCGGGAATCTGGCTGGCCATGAATCGGGCCAGCGCGCGGGCGTAGGCGTGGGAGCGGTCATCCTGCGCCAGGATGTAATCCCGCACCAGGTTCAGATCCGCCAGACTGGCAGCTGCCCCTGCCGGGGTTTCCAGGAAAGACCCCAACCCCACCAGGCCGCGGTACCGGGCCAGAGTGGTAAGGGGTGTAAGGTTCCGGACACCGGGAGGCGCCGACATCATATAGGCACTGGCGACCGGCACCTCCCCACTGCGGGTCTCTTCCAGAGTCTTGCCGGGCAGCGCCAGGGCATAGAGCGGATAGTCCCGGGGATCAATATCCGGACCTACTGCCGGCTCCAGAACCAGCTCTGAGATATCCAGTGAGAACTGGCCCCCCGGTCCGCTCATGGCGGTCGGTTCGCCGGAGCCAAGGGTGACTTCGCGGCCATTCTCCAGTTTGATAACCAGAGGCCCGGGGGTGAATTGGCTGTCGCTATCCATATCCAGCCAGACCCGGGCGTTGTTCAGGTAACCGTCGATGACCTTACCGGTATAGGGCGCAGGCTCACTGTACTCCACACCATCAAAATCGCGACCGTCCACGGGCAGCTGATCGGATTCCTTGCCGCAACCGGCCAGGGCGAGGGATAAAGCAGAAACAGAGAGGCAGAGTAGGCATTTCATCGCGGCAACCGTTTATCCTTGTTAGAGGTTGTGCCGCTACTTTAGGGGATGTGGTGGCCGGAGACCTTGATAGGTTTGGCAATTTGTAAAGTTTGGTAACAAGTCACGACGAGCAGCTGTAATGGGAAAAACCGCCAAGATCGAACAACTCTGACGGTTTCAGCCGGTAATATCGCGCCTCGACGGCATTCGACTGTTCGGCGTAGGGTTGAGTCAATACATCCTGCAGTGCTCTAAGTGGCCGGTAATCACCATCGGCCGCTCGCTGATAGGCAGGCACCACGAACCACTCGCGCATGGTGTATTTTGGATTCACGAGTTTCATGCTTCGGGAGAGTTCCTCGCGGAATTGGGAACCGCTGCTACCCGGGCCATCCCCGTCGATTCCAATTCGCGATTTCCACTCGGCAAGCCATTCTGACCAACGCTTGAGCAACGCGTCCGTGTCAGCCCCTCCCGCTTGATTCAGTGACCTGTAAAAGCTCTTTTCGATTGGCCCGATGTCGTCAGGTATTGATGAGAGTTCGCGAAAAAAGACGGTGTAATCCACGGGGGTTTGCGTCATCAGCATCATCAGCTCCCTGAAGAGTCCAGCGTCAAACGCGTCAAGCCCGAGCTTCGCTGCCCACATTTTCTGCAATTCCGCCTGCATCACTTCCGGGAAACCTTCCTGAATCTCCTCGAGCTCAGCCAGTTCGTCCTCGTGAGCGTTTAACAGAGGCTGCAGGGCTGAACAGAAACTCTTGAAGTTCCATTCTGCTGCCACGGGTTGGTTCAGAAAAGAGAAGTGCTGTCCGCCACCGGTCCATGGTTGGTAAAAGGGTTCAAATACTTCACAGAAGCCGAAGGGACCATAATCCAGAGTGAAGCCTCCGGCGGCGCAGTTGTCACTGTTGAAATTACCCTGGCAGTAACCAACCCGGATCCAGTTCGCGACCAGGGAGGCAAGACGGCTGCGGAACGCCCGCGCGAGCATCACGATTTTTGTGGGAGTCGCAAGTGTTTGGTCAATAACGCCGTTGTATTCCCGGTCAATCAGGTGCAGTACCAGTTGCTCGAGTTCTTCAGGCGCACCGGGGTGCTCCTGCTTTCGGGCCCTGCGACCGAAGAGTTCGAGTTGACCCACCCGAATGAAGGACGGGGCCACGCGGGTGGAGATGGCAACCGGCTCCGAAATGAGCTGGTCGGGATCCCGGGAATGGGAGCCCTCGGAGTACCAGGGGCGCCGCACCTTCTCCGTTTTCGATACATACAGACTCAAAGACCGGGAGGTCGGCACTCCCAACGCGTGCATGTGTTCCTGCGCCAGGAATTCACGAACGCTGGAACGCAGAACAGCCCGGCCGTCGGCGCCGCGACAATATGGAGTCCGTCCGCCACCTTTTAGCTGCATTTCCCAGCGCCGACCATTGATGACCGCTTCAAGTACCGAAATGGCACGGCCGTCACCATAGCCGTTGCCGGTCTGAAACGGGCACTGCTGGACGTACTCGGTGCCGTAAATGGAAAGCGCATAGCCACATGCCCAACCGACTTTGCTCATCGGCTCCGGGACGAGTGAAAGGTCTCCGGAGAACATACGGATAAAGTCAGCGAACTGGGCCAGGCTGTCGGCAAAGTTTAATTCGCGGAACAAACCTTCACTGTGAGCCACGTATTCAGGGGTCTCGATGGGCGTTGGCCTGACCGGAACGTAGTGCCCCGAGAATACCTGTCGTGGCCGGAAGTCAACTCCATCGGGCGTTGCATCCGGATCGCAGTTCAGACTATTCATCAGGGAATAGTCTGCCATCGGTGCAAGCTCTTCGAGGCTGGTCACTTCGAAGTTGTTTTCTCGTGGCAATTGATGACTCATCTGCGCCCCTCCTGATCCAAGGAAACAGGCAGTGCTAACACCGCCTTCGGCTGCCCCTTTGATCAGAACCCGAGGGTGACCAGAACCCCCGGGGCCATACTCAGAATGAGCGGGCAACGATTTCCTTCATGATTTCATTGGTGCCGGCATAAATCCGCTGCACCCGTGAGTCTGCCCAGGCCCGTGCAATCGGGTACTCCCACATGTAGCCGTAGCCACCGTGCAACTGAACACACTCGTCCATCACCTTACACTGCAGGTCCGTGGTGAGCTGCTTCAACATCGCCGCGGTGGGAATGTCGAGCTTTTTGTCCAGATGCAGTTCCAGGCACCGATCGGTGAATACCCGGGCGGCGGTGATTTCCGCTTTCATCTCCGCCATCTTGAAGCGGGTATTCTGAAAAGCAATCACCGGCTTGCCGAAGGCATTCCGCTCCTTGACGTAATCCAGGGTCCACCCCCAGGCAGCTTCAGCCGCGGCGACAGCCCCGAGGGCAACCTGCAGACGCTCGGCCGCCAGTTCCTGCATCAGCTGGAAAAAGCCCTGCCCCTCGCCGGGGCCGATCAGATTTCCTGCAGGCACTTTCACGTCCTGGAAAAACAGCTCGGAGGTGTCCTGGGCCTTCATACCCACCTTGTTCAGGTTCTGACCTTTCTCAAAACCTTCCCACGCGGTTTCCACCACGAACAGACTGATGCCCTTGGCGCCTTCCTTGGGATCAGTTTTGGCAACAACAATCACCACGTCCGCCAACTGTCCGTTGGTAATGAAGGTTTTCGAACCGTTCAGAACGTAATGGTCGCCGTTCTTGACCGCCGTGGTTTTCACGCCCTGCAGATCCGAACCAGCGCCGGGCTCGGTCATGGCGATAGCACCGATCATCTCACCGCTGGCCAGCTTCGGTAAATACTGGTTTTTGAGCTCGTCGGAACCATAATTAAGCACGTAGGGCGCTACAATGTCAGAGTGCAAGCCCCAGCCTATCCCCGTCAAGCCGGCCCTGGCCACCTCTTCGATCAACACCGCGCTGTAGCGGAAATCCGCACCTACACCGCCAAACTCTTCCGGCAGGCACGGGCAAAGGAATCCAAGCTCACCGGCCTTTTGCCAGAGTTCGCGGCTGACCTGGCCGTCTTTCTCCCACTGATCATGGTAAGGCACGGCTTCCTGCTCCAGAAACTTGCGGACAGAATCGCGAAAGCCTTCAAGGTCGGCGTCGAAGAGAGTACGTGGAATCATGGTGAACCTCGGTGAATAACCTGTGTTGTGATTGTCGTTCACCAAGTCTCTGCCCGGAGCCCGGTTTGCTCAATGATGAAAAGCATCAATCGGGCTGGCCAAAACCATCGCTCCGGGCCGCCTCAGCCCTTGCGCTTGTCCTCGGCACGGGCTTCGCCCCAGCGGGGCATCAGGTCCTGGGGCAGGTTCAGATGGTCGAGAATACGGGCGACAATGAAGTCCACCAGATCCCCGACCGATTGGGGTTTGTGGTAGAAGCCGGGACTGGCCGGCATGATCACAGCACCCATGCGAGTCAGCTTCAGCATGTTCTCCAGGTGCACCTCCGAGAAAGGCGCTTCCCGGGGAACCAGGATCAGGGGCCGCCGCTCTTTCAGGGCAACGTCGCCCGCCCGCTCAATCAGGTTGTTGCTGGCCCCGGTTGCCAGTGCCGAGAGCGTGCCGGTGCTGCAGGGACAAACCACCAGCGGGGCTTTTTCCCCGGAGCCGGAGGCTGGCGGTGCGAACCAGTCTTCCCGGCCGAACACCAGAACCTGGCCTGGCGTAGCGCCGGCATACGCCGAGAGGGTGTCCTGCATGGCGGGTGGCGTTCCCGGCAGTTTCAGATCGGTTTCCGTGGCAATCACTACCTGGGCTGCCCGGCTGACCATCACGTTCACCCGACACCCGGCCGACACCAGGCACTGCAACAGCCGCAAGCCGTACTGGGCGCCGGAGGCGCCGGTCAAAGCCAGATTAACAGTCGATACCCGGGTTTGGTCGTTGGTCATGAATTCCGCCACTCGTCAGTCAAATGAAGCCACCGGCCGTGCCGGATCAGCCACGGATACGCTCAAGCTCGGCAATGAGTTTACCGTGAATACCGCCAAACCCTCCGTTGCTCATGATCACAATGTGGCAAGGGCTGGGCAGATCTTCCAGTACTCGGGCTATCAGATTCTCCACAGAGGGCTCTACGCGGTGCAGAGCCGACCCGGGATTGTCTTGCTGCCAATCGGAAATCAGGGCCGGCAGCCAGTCCATGGCATTGAGATTGGCCCATAACACCCGGTCGGCTGCGTTGGCACTGGGCAGCAACGCCTGCTGATGCACGCCCTGCTTCATGGTATTTGAGCGTGGTTCAATCAGCGCCAGGATCGGTTCATCCCCAACCCGGTTGCGCAAGCCCTCAAGGGTGGTGGCAATGGCGGTCGGGTGATGGGCAAAATCATCGTAAATCCGCACGCCATCAATATCCGCCAGCAGCTCCATTCGCCGCTTTACGCCAGAGAACCGACACAGGGCGGCCACCGCATGATCGGGGGTTACACCCACATGACGGGCGGCGGCAATGGCAGACAAGGCATTGCGGACATTATGGAGGCCGGTCTGATCCCACTTCAGGGTGGCCACCGGCTGTTCATGGTGAATTACCATGAACCGGCTGCCGTCTTCAGAGAGCAGTTCTGCCCGCCAGTCAGAGGTGCGCGGAGTTTCACTGCCGATAGCGGTGTCCTGAACCGGGCTCCAGCAGCCCATGGCGAGGGCGTTATCCAGGTGCCCGTCGATCGCCGGCCGGATAATCAGGCCCTGGGAGGGAACGGTTCGGACCAGGTGATGGAACTGCCGCTCAATGGCTTCGACGTTCTCGAAAATATCCGCGTGATCGAACTCCAGGTTGTTCAGGATCAGGGTATGGGGCCGGTAATGGATGAATTTGGAGCGCTTATCGAAAAACGCGCTGTCGTATTCATCTGCCTCGATAACAAAGAAATCGCTGTTACCAAGGCGGGCCGACACCGGAAAGTCCCGGGGAACACCCCCTACCAGGTACCCAGGCTCAAAACCGGCCTGATCCAGTATCCAGAGCAGCATGGCGGTGGTCGTGGTTTTGCCATGGGTGCCCGCCACTGCCAGCACCCAACGGTGCCGAAGCACCTCCCGCGCCAGCCATTCCGGCCCGGACATATAGTCGATGTTGCGGTTGAGCACGGCTTCCACTTCGGCGTTGCCACGGGACATGGCGTTACCAATAAGCACAAGATCCGGCTGTGGCTCCAGATGGTCCGGGCTGTAACCTTCCATCAGGCTGATGCCCTGGGCCTCCAGCTGGGTGCTCATGGGTGGATAGACCCCCTGATCGGAACCGGTCACCGTATGCCCGAGTTCCCGGGCCAGAACGGCCAGACTGCCCATGAACGTGCCACAGATTCCAAGAATATGAATGTGCATTCGGCGACTGCCCTCTCCGTTGAAACCCGACAAGCCTCCCGTATCCGCCCCAGCCCGTCAAGAGCCACGCTATCCGCAATCCTGCTCATGAAAATTGGCAGCGTTTGGCGTATCATCTGCCCCATTGTCGAACCAGCAGGAGGCTCCAGCCCGAGATGGCCATCAAGAACGCATTTTACGCTCAGTCCGGCGGTGTCACCGCCGTCATCAATGCCAGTGCCTGCGGGGTTATCCAGACCGCCCGCAAGCATCCGGACAAAATCGGCAAGGTGTTTGCCGGACGCAACGGCATTCTCGGAGCGCTGAAAGAAGAGCTGATTGATACCAGCATCGAACGAGATGATGCCATTCAGGCATTGATTCACACGCCAGGCGGCGCCTTCGGCTCCTGTCGGCACAAACTGAAGAACATTACTGAAAATCCTCGTGAATATGAGCGCCTGATCGAAGTGTTCCGGGCCCACGACATTGGCTATTTCTTTTACAACGGCGGCGGGGATTCCCAGGACACTGCTTTCAAGGTGTCCCAGATTTCAGAAAAGATGGGGTATCCCATCACCTGCATCGGGATTCCCAAAACCGTAGACAACGATCTGCCGTTCACCGACTGCTGTCCGGGCTTTGGTTCGGTGGCCAAATACATTGCCACCTCCACAATGGAAGCGAGCCTCGACATCAAGTCCATGTGCGAGACCTCAACCAAGGTCTTCATCCTCGAGGTCATGGGGCGCCATGCCGGCTGGATTGCGGCCTCCGGCGGTCTGGCAGGCCAGGGAGAAGGCGAGCCGCCCCATATCATCCTGTTCCCGGAAATCCCGTTTAATCGAGATAGCTTCCTGGCCCGCGTGGACCACTGCGTCAAGGAGTACGGCTACTGTGTTGTCGTCGCCTCCGAAGGCGCTCAGTACGAAGACGGCCGTTTCCTGGCCGACGCCGGTGCCAAGGATGCCTTCGGCCATACCCAGCTCGGCGGTGTAGCTCCCGCCCTGGCCAACATGGTCAAGCAGGCCCTGGGTCATAAGTACCATTGGGCCGTGGCCGACTATCTTCAGCGCAGTGCCCGCCACATCGCATCAGCCACCGATGTGGAACAGGCCTACGCAGTCGGCAAGGCCGCAGTGGAAATGGCTCTGGATGGCAAACAGGCGCTAATGCCCACCATCGTTCGCGAACAGGCGAAGCCTTATCGCTGGAAGATTGGTGAGGCGCCCCTGAGTGAAGTGGCCAACCAGGAAAAGAAGATGCCGATTCACTATATTACCGACGATGGTTTTGGCATCACCCAGGATTGCCGGGACTATCTGGAACCCCTGATTTTCGGGGAAAGCTTCCCGCCGTTCGACAATGGGCTGCCGCGGGTTGCCAAGCTTCAGAATACTCTGGTCGAAAAGAAGCTGAAAACCGAGTTCCAGTTCTAGTCCAGGGTCTCAGCTCTTCCGGGACGCACAAAAAAGGGCCTGACAGATCAACTGTCAGGCCCTTTTCGATTTGCGGCCCACCAACGCGTCTTTAACGCGCCAGCTCCGCTTCGTGTTGACGCAGATAGGCCTGAAACTGGTCGAAACCGCCCACGTACCGATCCCCAACGAGGATCTGGGGCACGGTGTGCACCGGCCGGCCTATTTTGTCGGCAATATCCTGTTTACTCATGCCCTTCTCGATCATATCGACCCAGACATAAGGAATGTTTCTGGTCTCGCACAGGTCCCTTGCCCGAACACAGAATCCACAACTTGAACGGCCGTAAATCGTGACCTGCTCCATAAAGACCTCCGAAACGTCTATAGCGATAAATTTTGAGATTGGTAGAACAATGGTTGAATGATGACACGGCATACTGGAATTGAAAATTGATGCTTTGAATCGCCGCCATAGTAGCCAACCATATCTGGCTCACACTCCCGCGCCCCTGCGATACATCAAGCCAGCTGTCAGGTTCTGAGGCGGCTGAGCTCCCGCTCCAATACCTGCACCTCATTGTCCAGCGCCTGGCCACTGCCCTTGACCCGTCCGGCCAGCTCTCTCAGGTCGTTGGCGACATCGCCGATGTGGGTCAGGTTGCGATTGATTTCCTCACTCACAGAGCTTTGCTCTTCCGCCGCCGTGGCCACCTGGGTCACGTGCTCGACAATGGTTCCGATCCGGTCGACGACAGTGGCCAGCGAGTGGGCAGCTTCCTGGGTACCATCAACCGCCGAAGTAGCCCGGTCAACGCCACTCTGGATCACGGAGACGGCGCCGTTCACATCCTCCTTCAGGCCGTCGATCATGCCGCTGATTTCATCGGTGGATTCCCGGGTCCGGGAGGCCAGGGTTCGCACCTCATCGGCGACCACAGCAAAGCCTCGGCCCTGCTCACCGGCCCGGGCCGCCTCGATTGCCGCGTTCAGGGCCAGCAGATTGGTTTGCTCGGCAATGCCCCGAATCACATCGATGATCCGGTTGATGTCCTCACTGCGATTGGCAACGCGACCGATTGCCGTGCTGGCTTCGCCCATATCGCTGGCAACCGCACTCACACCAGTCACTGCGGAGGAGAGCGTATCCTGGGTGAACCGGATACCGTCCTGGGCCATCCGGGCGTTCTCGGCCGCCTCGCCGGCAAACCCGGCCACCTCACCTGCAGCCGCGGACATCTCGTTCATGGCGGTCACCACACTGTCGATATCCTGGTGCTGCCTGGCGGTTTGCCCGTCGGTCTCGTCCGCAATGGCGCCAACATCCCGCGCCTGCTTATGAACCTTGGCATTCACTCCCTTCAGATCGTTGATCATTTCCCTCAGTCGGGCGAGGAAGGCGTTGAATCCACCAGCGAGTTCAATCAATTCTGCGTGGGTGTCGATGTCCAGCTCATGGGTCAGGTCCCCTTCAGAACTGGCCAGATTCTTCATCCGGTCGCGGATCTCATCCAGCGGCCGTGTCACCGAACGGACCAGAAGCACCAGCGCAATAATGGCTACGACAACCACGCCGATACCCACCAGGGTTTGGCGGGTAGCCGTGGTGGCCACTTCACTGGACAGCAGACCGGTAATTTCGGACACGCCCGCAAGGGCCGCACCCCGGGGCAGTTCAATCAGCAGTGACCACTGGGTATCCGGCAGGCGAATGTCCACGGGGTAGGCGACTGCAAGGATTTCCCCGTCATCGTAGGTACCCTCGCGCTGATGCAGCTCGGAAAACGTATCCCCAAGGTCGGGAACCGCTTCCTGCAGGGGTCGGCCGAGACTTTCTTGGTAGTGGCTGGACGCGGCAATCAGACCCTGCCTGCTAAGAAGGGTTACCCGGGACTGACCGTCGAAAAGCGCCTGGCTGACTCCGGCAATGGTTTTTTGCAGGGTCGACAGGTTGATGTCTACGCCAACGACACCTGCAAAGGTACCGCCATCCAGGATCGGCACCACGAGACTGGTCATCAGCTCGGAATAGCCTTGGCTGATTTCGTAATCGTAGGGTTCCATGATGCAGGGAGATTTGGTATCCCGGGAGCACAGGTACCACTCGGCATCACGGATACCAAATTCATTCCTGCTATCCAGGTATTTGGTGGCCGGATCTTCGGTACGGCTGAACATTACATTGCCGTCTGGCCCCCGGTAGTAATAGATCTCCAGTGTGCCTTCGTCGCTGCTGTGGTCTTCAACGCCACCGGTAAAATAGCGGTCCTGACCATCGTACGCGTCGGGTTCAAACTGGGCGTAGACAGAACTCAGGCTTTTCTGCTCCTCCAGCACCGCCCCCACGGTCTCCTGAAGGGCTGTACGGCTGATACGACCGGAGCTGTCGGCCTGGATATTGCGGATAATCACGTTACGAACGACTTCCGGAGTCCGAAATGCCGTTGCAAACTGACCGCTCACCAGCTCGCCATATTTTCCGGCGGTTGCGCCAAGCTGATCCATCACAATACCCTGCACCGTATTCCGGGTTTCAGCCGTGAGCCGCTCCTCCATAGCCCCAAGTGACAACTGGGCAGTAACGACGATGCTGATGCCCATGATCAGGAGTAGTGACACAACGAGGGCATAGAGCTTGAAGCGAAGCGATAACTGTTTCATCTTAAAGCGAGACCTGCGGGGTATTGGAGATTCATTTCAACGTAAAGCAAGGAGAGCCTGGTGGCTTACCTGACGCTATTTGTGACCGCGTTCGCCGCCGCCACACTGCTGCCTGCCTACTCGGAAATTCTGCTTGGCACCATGGTCACCCAGGGTTATTCCTGGTGGTGGCTCTGGTTCTGGGCAACGCTGGGCAATACGCTTGGCTCGGTCGTTAATGGAGTTATCGGCCGGCAAGTGGATCGCTTTAAGCACAAACGCTGGTTTCCGATCAGCGAATTGCAGTTACACAAGGCGCGGAACCGTTTCAATCGTTATGGCCAGTGGTCACTGCTGATGGGCTGGCTTCCCCTGGGGGGCGACGCGCTGACCCTGGTAGGTGGCATCATGCGCGTGCCCTGGCTGAACTTCATTGTTCTGGTGGGTATCGGCAAGGGCGTCCGCTACGGCTTCGTGCTCTGGCTGGTGGCCGAAGCATCCGGGGCATCGTCGCCCTCGCCATAAAGGTATTTTCGCAACAGTGGCTCGCCATTAAACTCGGCGTTCAGAACAGCGATAAAGGTGTAAACCCCGATCAGCTTGCGATTCAGGAACACGAATTCCTTGGGAGGTACCCGGAAATACCGGCTGATAGCGGAACGGGCCGCCTGCCGGGCCACCCGGGAAGGCAGGTCGCTTTGCTTCCAGCGGTATTGGCCATGGCTGTTGACGGCATAATCCGGCCACGAATCCTTGTCACTGGACAGGGGTTCGAGTACCGACATGCACACCAAACCAAACTTCTGCAGAACTTCCTCCGGCCATTCCGTGCTCATGAATCGCAGCTTCACGCCACCGTCAATCACCGCCTGCAGATCGTTCTCATAGGAAGCCCTGATCATCTGGATCACCGGCTGGAGAAACTCGTCCGAGTAAGCCTGCACAGCCCCGAAATCGAGCAGGACGATACGATCATACCCGGGATCTTCGCCCTCCTCGCCGGCAATCCGGATACGGTAATTGCCGAAGTTGGGATCGGTCTGGATTTCTCCCCAGACAAACAGCTCCCGGAAAAACAGCTCCAGTGCTGCCTCCCCCAACGCACTGCGGCGCGCCAGAGGCAAGTCTTTGACGGGCTGGGAACTTACCGAGTGGCCATGCTCAAAGGTTGAGGCGATTATGTGCGCGGTTGAGAATTCCGGTAAAACCCTCGGCACGATAAACCGGGGATCGTCAGCAAGCATCTGGCGGAACTTTTCCGTCGTCTTTGCTTCCAGGCGGTAGTCCACCTCCCGGTGCATCATCTCCCGGACTTCTTCCAGCCAGTCGTTAAACTCCGGGCCGAAACTGACCAGCCTGGCGACCCGGAGCAACTGGGCGACAGCGTTCAGATCACTGTCCACCGCATCAGCCACGCCCGGGTATTGCACTTTCAGAACCAACTCAAGCCCGTCGCTTCGGCGCAGGGCGCGGTGCACCTGGCCCAGGGAGGCCGCGCCAATGGGCTCAGGATCCACCTCCAGTTCCGCCAGCCGTTCCTCGCCCAATTCGGCTTTCAGCACCCGCTCAATTGCCGGCCACTCCAGCGATGTCGTCTGATCTTCCAGGGTGTGCAGGGCTTCGGTCACTTCGTCCGGCAGGAAGTGCTCGCCATACAGGGCCATCACCTGGCCGATCTTGACCACGCTGCCTTTGAGCTGGCCCAGTTCGTCCACCAGGAAGCGCGCCTGGCTTGAAAGCATGGCCCGGTGGCGTTTGTCCCGGTTTTCCTTGCCGCTGAACCAGTTGGTCGCCATATGCGAGGCCATCCGCGTACCAGCATACAAACCGGCACGAGTCAGGCTTAAGCGGCGTTCAAAGCTGCCTGTCTTGATGCGGGAAACAGAATTTCCTGAACGTCTGGATGACATGAATGACCTGTATGGATCAGAGAGTTTCACCACTACTGGCGGCCTGGACCATTATACGGACAGTCCGGTGGGCTGACCTAACCGAGTCGACCGGGTTTGACCGGCCATGGGGCCAATGTACCGGGCCCGTCGCCAGTTTACATCTGGACAACAAAATCGTTTACGTTTCGATACAGTCTACACCGGAAAACCGTTCTACTATCTGGTCATACGTAAGGTCCGATATCGAATATCACAAGAAAAAGATCCGAACATGTCGCAAACTGCGAGAAAAACGCCGGACACGGAACTGTCCCAGTTCCGTGTCAAGGGCGAGATTCCTGTCCCGATCCTGATAAACTGGCTGACAACCGTTGCCGTTCCTCTGCTGTTCTTTTTTGCCTGGAGATCAAGCCTGCGGGACGATTCGGTCACGCCCCCGCTGCTGCTCGGCTTTGCCGTGCTGCTGACCGCCAACTCTCTCGTTTACTGGCTATCCGACAACAAGACCCTGCAGCGTCGTGGATTCATCACGCTGATTTCCATGCTGTTCACCTACCTGGCCGTTCATGCGGTGGAAGATGGCTCTGCCATTATCTGGCTGTTCGCTTACCCACCCATCATCTTCTATATCAGTGAGTCCCGGGTTGGCGTTGCGGCCTGCAGCGGGGGCTTTGCCGCTGTTATTTTCCTGTTCAGCCCGCTAGGCGACATGCTCTTTGAGCCCCCGTACAACGCCAGCTTCCGGTTAACCATGATCGCTGTGCTGGGCTTTGAAATGGTCACCTGCTACATCCTTGACCAGAGCCGCCGGCGCAGCAAGCTGGGACTGCTGAAACTGGCGGCAGAATTCGAGTATGCCGCCAAGCATGATGCACTGACCGGGCTGGCGAATCGACGGGAAGCCCTTGAACAACTTGATGCCGAATATCAACGCTACCTCCGGAATGCCCGCCCTTTTTCCGTCATGCTGATGGATATCGACCTGTTCAAGAGTGTCAACGATAATTACGGACATCACGTGGGAGATGAGCTGATCATCCTGGTTGCCCAGACCCTGCGCGAGCAATGCCGGAAGGTGGATACTCTGGCCCGGTGGGGAGGCGAGGAGTACCTGGTACTGCTTCCGGAGACGAGCCCGGACCAGGCCCTGCAGACCGCCAACCGGATTCGGCAGGCGATCGCGGAGGCCTCTGTCAGCACCGGACAGGGCGTGGCTCGGGCCACAATCAGTGTGGGCGTTGCAACAACTCGGGGATCCGAATCCATCGACCGGCTGCTCCAGCGATCAGACGAAGCACTCTACCAGGCCAAGACAGAGGGCCGAAACCGTGTCTGCGGATACAACAGCGAGGCGGCAGCCTGAGCTACCAGCCCTGATGAAACTCCACCGCTGAGTGGCCCAGCCCGCCGACCAACTGCTCCGCCAAGCGCTGCTGAACATCCGCCACTGTTACACCGGGTACAAAATCGCGGACCTGACACATGGCCAACCCGGCGTAACCGCAGGGGTTGATGCGTCGGAAGGGTTCCATATCCATGTCCACATTCAGGGCCAGCCCGTGAAAAGAACAGCCCCGGCGTACCCGAAGGCCGAGTGACGCAATTTTTGACGCGCCCACGTAGACACCCGGTGCATCAGGTCTTGGTGCGGATTCCACACCCAATCCGGCGAGGGTGCGCACGATGGCCTGTTCAATCTCGTCCACCAGGCCGCGGATACCCAGTTTTTTCCGGGACAGATTAATCATCAGGTAAATCACCAATTGACCCGGACCGTGATAGGTCACCTGGCCACCGCGGTCTACCTGAATCACCGGGATATCGCCCGGCGCCAGAATGTGCTCGGCCTTGCCCGCCTGGCCCTGGGTGTAAACCCGTGGATGTTCAAGACACCAGAGCTCATCGGCCACGGTGTCATCCCGGTTGGCGGTGAAGGTTTTCATGGCCTCCCAGGTTTCCAGGTAGGGTTGCTCTCCCAGAGATCGGACGATCAATTCAGCCATCAGGATCAGAGCACCATATGCACACGGCCACTGGCCTTGAGCTCTTCAAACAGGGCTTTCAGTTGAGTTTCTCCGGTCGCCACTATTTTCAGCTGCACCGATGAAAAGCGGCCCTTGCTGCTCTCATTCACCGATATATCGGTTTCGCAGATCCCTGGCGCGTGCTGTTCCACAACATCTACCACGAATTCAGTGAAATCCGGTGCAGAATTACCAATCACCCTGATCACGTAATCGCATGGAAACTCAATTTTTGGTACTTTCGGCTGACTCATGCCACCTTACTCCCGGGGACCAAAGTCACCCTACTGAAATAACTGAACGAAAAAGAGCTTTATGGCATCCCAGATGCGTTTGATGAAACCGCCCTCGGGAACATCGGTCAAAGCCAGTACTGGCTGGTCAACCAGCACTTCACCGTTGTACGACACCTTGACCCGTCCCAGCTCATCTCCCACTTTGATGGGTGCTTTGATTACAGAATCAAGGTCTACTGTCGATTCCAGGCTGTCCCTGGAGCCGCGGGGGATGGTGACGTAAACATCTTCCGCCATGCCGATCGAAATCTGGTCGGCCTGGCCGCCCCAGATACGGGCCTCAATCAATTCCTGTCCGGCCCGGAACAGGCGTTCACTCTCGTAGTAACGGAAACCATAATTCAGCATTTTCTGAATTTCCTGGGCCCGTGAATCGGTACTGCTGGTGCCCATAACCACTGCAATGAAGCGGGTATCGTTACGCTTGGCGGAGGCGACCAGGCAATAGCCCGCCTCTTCGGTATGTCCTGTCTTCAGGCCATCGACGCTGCTGTCGCGCCACAGGAGGCTGTTCCGGTTCGGCTGACGGATATTGTTGTAGGTAAAATGTTTTTCCGCATAAAGCGGATAGTTCTCCGGGTAATCGTTGATGATCGCCCGGGCCAGGATCGCGAGATCGAAGGCCGTCGAGAAATGATCCGGAGACGGCAGACCCGTAGCATTCTCGAAATGGGTGTCTTTCATGCCCAACAACTGCGCTTGCTGGTTCATGATATCAACAAAGGCACCTTCACTGCCGGCAACGAATTCGGCCAGCGCTACCGAGGCATCATTACCTGACTGGATAATCACCCCTCTGAGAAGATCCTCGACTGCAACCTGGGTACCTTCCTTTATAAAGGTGCGGGAACCTTCTGTTTTCCAGGCCTTGACGCTGATCGGGACCATGTCGGACATGGAGATTCGCCCTTCGTCCAACTCCCGCTCAACAATATAGGCGGTCATCATCTTGGTCAGGCTCGCCGGCGGCAGACGCTCATGGCTGTTCTCTTCCATGATAATCCGGCCGCTTTTCGGGTCCATCAGGACATAGGAGCTGCCGGCAATCTGGGGTGGCGACGGGATCAGCACCGATTGCGACATCACCTTGCCGGTCAGGGCGAGCATCAGTACAAAGACAACAGATAGTGTTCGGAAAGCAGATTTTAAGGCCATGGGTCCATTCGTTCGTCGTTAGGTGTGTTTCTTTTTCAGCGTCTTTTCTGGCTTGTTCAGTGTGAATCCGTCAGCAGGATGGACTGATCAAATCCACGGGCTTCCAGGAGACTCTGGGTCTTCCTGGCGGAATCTTCATCCCGGAATGGTCCCACCTGAACACGGTGAAACCTTCCGGAAGCGGTATCGACAGCTCTTACCCGCATCGGGTTCTCAAGTACCGCCCTAAGCTGGCTTAGCATCTTCTCGGCCGGGTCGCGGCTACTGAAGGAGCCCAGCTGCACAAAAAGCGAACGGTCCTCCATTGCCATCTCTCCACTGGCCCTCACCCGACTTTCGGCGGGTCCGGCGGCATCCACCGGCGAAAAGGGCTTGCCAGCAAGAAACATGGAGCCATCTGGCTTCACCGTAATCGCGGCGACCTCAACTCTTGCAGTGCCCCGGGCCTGGTAACCCAGCTTTTTGGCTGCGGCGTAGGAAAGATCGATAATCCGATCGCCATGGAAAGGCCCACGATCATTAACCCGGACAATCACCGAGCGACCGTTATCAAGATTCGTTACCCGGGCGTAGCCGGGGATCCGTAATGATTTGTGGGCCGCAGACATGGAATACATGTCAAAGGTTTCGCCGTTGGACGTCTTATGGCCGTGAAATTTCTCGCCATACCAGCTCGCCGTGCCCCTGGCTGTATAACCATTGTTACTGTCGACAACATGATACTGCTTGCCCCAGACCGTGTAAGGGGACTTGTTCCCGGCACGACGGGGTGTCTCGTATACCGGAACGGCGTCGTTGAGCCCGGAGGTATCAAAATTGCCCGAAGGTGCCCGGTCCTTCGTGAGGGTATAACGGGATGAATGATCCGTCTCGGGTGCAGAGGCGCAACCACTGAGGATCGCTGCCCCGAAAACCACCAGAACGAACAATATGGAAGGTTTGCAATTCACAGTCCGGATTTCCTCTTGACCACCTGGGCCGCCGTGATCAAAGTTCCGGCGGCATTATCCCATTGTAACGGGTTATCCGCGGCCTTCACCATTACCCGGCAGCCATGGTTGACAGCATTCCGGTCAGGCGCCGATCATTCGCCGGTGAGTATGGATCGACATCAACACTCCGAATGCGGCCATCAGGGTAACGCTGGAGGTCCCACCATAACTGATCAGGGGCAATGGCACACCCACCACGGGCAAAAGTCCACTTACCATCCCGACATTCACAAAGATGTAAATAAAGAAGGTCATTGTCAGTGCGCCGGCCAGCAGCCGGCTGAAGGAGTCCTGGGCCGTGGCGGCGATATACAGGCATCTGAGTATGATCAGGAAATACATGGTCATCAGAGCTAGCATCCCGATAAAACCGAACTCCTCCGCCAGCACGGCGACGATAAAGTCGGTGTGGCTCTCCGGCAAGAACTCCAGATGGGACTGGGTACCCTGCAGCCAGCCCTTGCCTTCAAACCCTCCGGAGCCAATCGCGGTTTTGGACTGGATAATATTCCAGCCGGCACCAAGCGGGTCACTTTGGGGATCCAGCAACGTCAAGACCCGCTGCTTCTGGTATTCCCGCATGACAAAAAACCACATCAGCGGTGCGGAAACGGACACCATGGCAACAAAGGCGGCGATCAGTTTCCAGCTGATACCGGCAAAAAACACCACGAAAATACCGGCCATCCCCACCAAAAGTGAGGTGCCCAGATCCGGTTGCTTCATGATCATGACCATGGGCATTAGAACTATTCCAAGCCCCACTGCCACGTGCCGGACCCGCGGAGGCAGATAGTGCCTGGAGAGATACCAGGCCGCCATCATCGGCACCACGAGTTTCATCAGTTCGGAAGGTTGAAAACGGGGCAGTCCCGGCAAAGCCAGCCAGCGCTGCGCACCCTTTGCCCCCACACCCACCAGAATGACCGCAATCAGCGAAATGACGCCGGCTCCGTAGAGCCAGGGCGCCCAGCGACGAAAAACCGACGGGTCCAGTTGCGCGAACACGAGCATCACCACGAAGGCCACACCCATTCGGATTCCCTGCGCTTTGACCACTTCCAGGTTCCTGTCAGCACCGCTATACAGCACGAACAGACCGCCGAAAACCAACAAAAGCAACAGTAACAGCAGGATCGGATCAAGATGCAACGCCGTCCAGATGCTCCGTTGCCGGCCCAGGGGATTGGTTGCGGTTGGATCCAGTAACGCCTTGAAAGCCATCAGTTCGCCACCTGCCCCTCAACGCCGCTGACCAGCGCACCCTCAGACTGTTCGGAATACTCTAGCAACCAGGCATCGAACAGAGCCCGGGCAACCGGTGCCGCCGTGCCGCTACCACTGCCACCATTCTCAACGATCACCGCCACCGCAATCTTCGGGTTATCCACAGGAGCAAAGCCGACGAAGAGAGCATGGTCCCTGAGTCGCTCACGGATTTCTTCCGCGTCGTATTCCTCATCTTCTGCCAGGCTGAATACCTGAGCCGTTCCGGTTTTGCCAGCCATCTTGTAGGGAGCGCCGCGGGCCGCACCCCGGGCGGTTCCTTTCCGCCCGTGCATTACCTCGACCATCGTCTCCACCACGTACTCCCAGTCATCGTGATTTTTCAGCTTGAGTGGCTCGTGGGTTTCCTCAGGCAAATATTCATCGACCGGGTGATCCCCCTTGATGTCCTTCAGCAGCCTCGGCTCCACCCACTTGCCCCGATTGGCTATCAGGGCGGTTGCAGTGGCCAGTTGCAGCGGTGTGGCAAGCATGAATCCCTGGCCTATACCAAAGTTCACGGAATCGCCCGGGTACCAGGGCTCATTCCTGACCGCCTGCTTCCAGTCCCGCGAGGGGAGCAAGCCACTCAGGGCGCCAGACACATCGAGGGCGGCGTCCTCTCCAAAACCAAACCGGGACAGATAGTTGTACATGGTGTCCACGCCCATCTCGACAGCTGCTTCGTAAAAATAGACGTCGCAGGATTCTGCCACGGCGTCTTTGAGATCCACCCAGCCATGGCCACCCCGCTTCCAGTCGCGCCAGAGCCGACCACCAGCATTCAGGCGGAAGTATCCGGGATCCCATATGGTGTAATCCCGAGTGACGGCCCCACTGTCGAGCGCGGCAACCGCAAGCATGGGCTTGAGCGTCGAGCCCGGTGGGTACTGCCCACGCAGAGCGCGGTTGAAGAGAGGTTTGTCCCTGCTTTCACTGAGCTTACGGTAATCCTTGACACTGATACCGGTGACAAATTTGTTGGCATCGAACCCCGGTACGCTGGCCAGCGCCA
The DNA here is from genome assembly GCF_002744735.1 of Marinobacter guineae. Taxonomy (GTDB): domain Bacteria; phylum Pseudomonadota; class Gammaproteobacteria; order Pseudomonadales; family Oleiphilaceae; genus Marinobacter; species Marinobacter guineae. The sequence continues at coordinate 626,702 of NZ_KZ319341.1, forward strand.
GGATACCTCCTGTGTCAGGTTCAATCGCGACAATGGCGCCCCGGCGCCCGTCCAGCAGCTCATGGGCACGTTGTTGCAACCTGAGATCGAGATGCAACTGAACGTCCTCACCGGGCACCGGGTTTTCACGCTCCAGAACCCTCAGGGTCCGCCCGCGGGCGTTGGTCTCAACATGTTGATAACCGACCTGGCCGTGGAGGATTTCCTCGTAAAACCGCTCGATACCTGATTTTCCGATGTAGTTGGTGCCCGCGTAGTTCACCGGGTCGATACGTTGCAGCTCATCCCTATTGATTCGGCCAACAAAACCAAGCGCATGGGCTGTCAGCTCGCTGTGCGGGTAATACCGCACGAGCTCGGCACTCACCTCCACACCGGGAAGTTCGTGGCGATGCACCGCCAGGCGAGCCATCTCCTGCTCATTGAGATCATAACGAAGGGGAATTTCCTGAAAGGGCCTCCGGGGTTCCTGAAGGCGGCGCCGGAAGCGCTCAAGGTCTTCCTCGGAAATATCCAGAATGGTGCCCAATTGCCCGAGAGTGTCATCCATGCCGTCAACACGCTCCGGCACCAGTGTGACGCTGAAAACCGGGCGATTCTCGGCCAGCAGGGTGTTACTGCGATCGTAGACAAGACCTCGGGGCGGGGGGACTGACTGGACCTGCACGCGGTTCTTGTCAGACAGGGTTGTGTAAACGTCATGCTCCACGATCTGGAGCTGATACATGCGCGCAATCAGGCCGCCAATTGCCAGCATAATGACCACCAGCATGACCACAGTCCGGCGCTGAAAAAGCCGGCGTTCTGCTGCAGTATCCTTGAATTCGCCCCAAGGCATAGAAGCCCCCTAAGCCCGGTGGTACGGGTGATTGCGGGTAATCGACCAGGCCCGGTACAGCTGTTCCGCGAGAACGATACGCACCAGGGGATGAGGTAAGGTAAGCGGCGAAAGGGACCACTGCTGATCAGCTCGCTTCCGGCAGTCTTCCGCCAGACCGTCGGGGCCACCAACCAGAAAGTTCACATCCCGGCCGTCCTGTTGCCAGTTTTCAAGCTGGCCGGCCAGTTTTTCGGTCGACCAGGGCCGCCCGCCAACTTCCAGCGCAATCACCCGGTCTTTCGGGCCCGTCGCTGCAAGAATGCCGTCACTTTCACGCTGCATCAGTCTGGGAATATCGGGATTCTTGCCCCGGTGAGCCAAGGGTATTTCCACCAGCTCCAGGGGCAACTCCGGCGGCATGCGGCGGGCGTAATCTCCGAATCCGGTACTGACCCAGTCGGGCATTTTCTGCCCCACACAGATCAGGCGTAGCCGCATGATTATTCGCTGCCTGCAACACCAAGATCCGGAGCATCGCGCCAGAACCGCTCCAGATCGTAAAACTCCCGCGTGGCAGGCATCATGACATGGACAACCACATCGCCAAGATCCACCAGAATCCAGTCACTGACGCCGGCACCTTCCACGTTGCTCGCGCGGACGCCCTGCTCTTTGGCTTCAACAACCACTGAATCGGCAAGGGATTTCACATGTCGGTTGGACGTTCCGGATGCCAGAACCATGAAGTCGGTGACACTGGTTCGGTCACGGACATCAATCACGCTGATGTCCTGTGCTTTCACATCTTCAAGCGCATTTACTACCAGGTCTTTCAGTTGCTCTGCCTGCATAATCACCCTGTTGGACGGGCGTTTGCCGGAATGGCCGCCCGAAATGTCATATTCAGACGCGATTGTAGCACTAAAAGTTCCCGTCTGGGCATGCGCCGTAAAGCCCCTGGCGGCGAATTTCCCACCAGACCGGATCGGGCACGAGGTAACGTGGCGAACGACCGTCACGAATACGCTCCCGGATTCCCGTGGCAGAGATATCCAGAAGCGGCGGATCCAGCTCAAGAAAAGCGCCACAGGGGCGGCAATGCAGGGCCTCAAGCCCTGTCACAGCCCGCTCCGCCAGCAACTGCGCCGGCTTGCCAGTTGGGTCCAGCGCCGGGCCCGGTCGGCGAACCACAACCACATGGGCAAGATCGGGAATTGCCTGCCATTCGCGCCAGCGATCAAAGCTGGCAAAGGCATCCGTGCCAACCACCATTACCAATGGCTCATCCGGGCCAAGTTCCGACCGTAACTGGCGAAGAGTATCAGCCGTGTAAGATGCACCCTCTCGCGCCAGCTCCCGGTCGTCAATTTGTAACTGAGGCTCCCCGGATACCGCCAGCCTGAGCATGTCCAGACGCTGGTCTGAAGACGCGCCAGTCTGCCCTCGATGCGGCGGAATATGACACGGCACGAGGCTGACGACCCCGACCCCGAGGCGGTCACTGATTTCAAGGGCCAGCCGCAGATGGCCATGGTGCACCGGATCAAAGGTTCCGCCATAAATCACATGCATGGGCATCAGGTCCGGATGTGCCCGTCGCCGAAGACAACGTACTTCTGGGACGTGAGCCCCTCCAGCCCCACCGGTCCGCGGGCATGGATCTTGTCAGTGGAGATACCGATCTCCGCGCCCAGGCCATATTCGAAGCCATCCGCGAAGCGTGTGGAGGCGTTAACCATCACCGAGCTGGAATCCACCTCAGTGATAAACCGGCGCGCCCGGGTGTAATTCTCGGTAACGATGCTGTCAGTGTGCTGCGAGCTGTAACGGTTGATGTGGTCAATAGCACCGTCCAGCCCGTCGACCACTCGCACGGCCAGAACCGGGGCCAGATACTCGGCTTCCCAGTCCGCCTCGGTCGCCTCGGCGAGGCCGTCAACGATGGCGCGGGTCTGCTCACAGCCGCGAAGCTCCACGCCTTTCTCGACGAAGGCCGGTACGAGAAGCGGCAGGATATCCTCGGCAATTTCACGGTCCACCAGCAGCGTTTCCATGGTGTTGCAGGTGCCGTACCGCTGGGTTTTGGCATTGACCGCCACCTTCAGTGCCTTCTCCGGATCAGCATGGCTGTCAATGTAGACGTGGCATACACCATCGAGATGCTTGATCACCGGTACCCTGGCATCCCGGCTGATGCGCTCAATCAGACCTTTACCCCCTCTGGGCACGATGACATCCACATACGCGGGCATGGTGATCAGCTCACCCACGGCGGCGCGGTCCGTTGTTTTGATCACTTGCACGGCCATTTCAGGCAGGCCAGCTTTCGCCAACCCCTCCGCGATACAGCGGGCAATCGCCTGATTCGAGTGGATCGATTCGGAGCCACCCCGCAGAATGGTGGCGTTTCCGGACTTCAGGCACAGACTGGCGGCCTCAACGGTCACATTGGGGCGTGACTCGTAAATGATGCCGACCACACCAAGGGGAACCCGCATCTTGCCGACCTGAATGCCCGAAGGACGGTATGCCATATCGGTAATGGCGCCAATAGGGTCCGGCAACGATGCCACCTGCTTCAGGCCTTCGATCATGGCATCGATCCGGGTGGGCGTAAGCTCAAGCCTGTCCAGCATGGCCGAATCGAGGCCGTTTTCCCTGGCCTGCTCCAGATCTTTGCCATTAGCCACAGCCAATATATCCCGTGCCGCATCCAGCGCCTCTGCGGTCGCCAGCAGGGCCTGGTTGCGCACGGCGGTGGTCGAGCGGGCCACCCCTGTTGCCGCTGCACGGGCCTGTTGCCCCACCTCAGCCATGTAAGCTGCAATATCCATTCAGTTACCTTTTCGTTTTCAAAGCGCTGTTTCAAAGCACAAATCAGGAAGTAAGTCCCTAACTTTACCTTTCCCGTTTCAAGTACGCACCCCAAACAGATATTATACCGCTGCGGTATGCCATACTCGGAAACCTCGGGAAGGTTTTTTCAGGGAGTTGAGAAAAAGGAAGGACACCATGGCCCAAATGGCCGAAAAATTCCTGTTAAGCAAGTTGTCACGGGCAGGCTTCGTGGCCCTGACCGCCATTGCGGTTCTGTGTGCCACACTGGGCGAACCCATGGTTGCGGCGGCGGCGGGCGCAGCCGCCGGTGTCGTGATTGCTGGCAAAACATTTCACCCCAGCCGGGTAAACCAACCCTGGCCGAGGGTTCAGCAGGCTTTCTTTCTGGTTCTCCTGCTGATTCTTCTGACCAGTTTCTGGACCGGCCCCTGGGTTCTGAGCCACTGGCTGTATGCCATCCCTCTGGTTGCTTTTGCGCTTGTTCCGCCTGCGGCAGCAGCACTCATTACCCTGGTCATCGTTGTTCTGGCCATGGTTGCAACCCAGTGGGCCGTTGGGCTGGCTGATCGCCACCAGATGATCAGCGCCTTTCTTCTGACCATACTTCTGTCTGCCCTGCTGGTTTTCCTGCGTGAATACAAAACCCGACAACTGGCGCCACTGCGCCGGACCGATGAACTGACCCAGGCCGCGAGCCGCGAATACCTCTCTGCCGATCTGCACAAGGAGATTCAGCGCAGCGAACGGGAAGGTACGGACATGTCCATTATCATGATCGGGCTGGACACCCACTTGAGCGATAATGATCCGGACGAGGATATCCGTTCGATCCTGCCACGCATCGGCCGCTACCTGCATTCCCAGATACGGGATTTTGATACCTATTACCGGGTGGCGGATCTCCAGTTCCTGGTTATTCTCCCGGGCATTTCCACCAGTGAAGCCATCGCCCGGGGCGAAACCGTGCGCAAGGGGCTGGCAACACTGCTGGAAAACCACGGCATGAATCTCACGGTCAGTACAGGCATCGCCGGGCTCAACATAGGTGATGACGCCAACACGCTTCAGCAAAGTGCTGCCAACGCCCTGCGCCGGGCCCAACAACAGGGGGGCAACCGAAGCCAGGCTTACAGCTCCTGGTCACAGCCGGCGCAACCGAGCCAGCCGCAGGCACAGACACAGGGGCCTGTTTCATGACTGAAACCCGTCTCAGAACCTGGACACACGCCTTCGGCTACAGCATCGCCTGCCTGTTTATTTTCACACTGGCCATGCAGAATCTCCGTTACGGCTTTTACGAGCTGTTTTACCTGGCCACAGGCATGGCGGCCCTGACCCTGGCCGGCGCCATTTACACCGTCATCTGCCGCCGGCACCAACTTTCAGCTCCGGGCCACCTGATCATTCTCTCCGGCCTGAACAGCGGCATGCTGGCCGCCTTGCTGACCATGGATGCGCCGGGCATTACCCACTGGGCCATGCCCCTGGTCGCACTGAACCTACTGGTTCTGCCATTGCGCCAGGGCCTGGCGCTGTCACTTCTGCTGCTGATTCCGATGTCGGTTATCCTGTTTCTGCAGCAGGCTCCGGCTGAAGCAATCACTGTCATCGGGGGGCTCTTCATTCTGCTCTCAGTTGCCGCGCTGTATATCTGGCATTACGATCATATGGCGCAGTCCGCCGAGGATCTCGCCATCACTGATCCGGTCACCGGCGCGCATAATTCCCGTTTTCTGGACGAAACCCTGCAAAAGGAAATCAGCCGGGCAATCGCCACCGGGCACCCCCTGTCCGTGATAGACCTGAGCATCGATTACGCGGACGAAGTTGCCGACCTGCACGGCAAGGACCAGGTTCAGGGACTGTTCCGGCACATGACCGGACACCTGTTTGGCGTTATCCGTGCTGGCGACACCCTGTATACCCTGAATGACTCCGAGTTTTTCCTGATACTGCCATTCACCCCGGAAGAGGGGGTGCGAGTGATTGCCGAACGCATCCGCCGGACCATAGCCGAGCAGAAATGGCCGGTGGTTGGCAAGGCAACCGTCAGCCTGGGTTGCACCACCCGAGGCAGCGGCGACACCCGGACCGACACACTCCGTAAGCGGGCCCATCAGGCCATGGAAGAGGCACGCAGGCGAGGCCCGGATTCAGCCTGGTTCAGCCCCGGAGAAACCATCGAGACATGAGCAATGCCTGGCTTAACGAACTGTCGGCCTGGCTGAGCATGCATCCAGGCTGGCTGGCATTGGCTCTTTTTACCACCGCCTTCACTGAATCCCTGGCCATTGCCGGCATCATTGTTCCTGGCGTCGCTATCCTTTTTGCGGTGGCCTTGCTGGCAGGTGAGACCGGGATGCCGTTGCCAGAGGCACTGATCTGGGCAGGCCTGGGCGCAGTCGCGGGCGACACCTTGAGCTTTGGCCTCGGGCGCCTGATGCAAGGACGACTGACCACCGTCTGGCCGCTGAGACGCTACCCGATGATCATCGACAAGGGTGAGCGCTTCTTTAATCGCCACGGTGGCAAGAGTGTCATTATCGGACGTTTTGTAGGGCCGGTACGGCCAGTAATCCCTCTGATTGCCGGGGCGCTGATGATGCCATGGCATCGCTTTCTGGCATTCAACATCGGGTCGGCAATCGCCTGGGCGCCGGCGTACGTTTTCCCCGGTTTCCTGGTGGGCAGCGCCCTGGCCAGCGAAATCCGACCTCCGGCCCATTTTTATGCGGTCACCGGCATCAGCCTTTCTGCGCTGGTCGTCGTCTATTTCGTACTCTTGCGATTTCAACTCGGGCTCGGGGAAGAGAGCCGCTTTTACCAATGGCTGAAACAGTGGATGGGGCAGTACGATACCACTCACCGTTTCTGGCGCCTCTACACCAACCAGCGACCAGCACGGGAGGGGGAATTCCCGCTGGCCTCCTTCATGCTCGCGCTGGGTGCCACCGCCCTGCTGCTGATCTGGGGCCAACTGGCCACGACAACCCATTTGCTGGAGGGATTCAATCAGGCAACCCTGCTCTGGTTTGAGCAACTGCGCCAACCGTTGCTGGACGGTCCGTTCATTGCCATCACCCTGCTGGGCGACCCGCCTGTTCTTATTGCTGCCGGAGTCCTGGCCTGCGCGGTGCTACTGTTCAGAGGCTACTATGCCGCCGCTGTTCACATCATGGTTGCTGCCCTGATGACCGTAATACTGGTATGGGGCCTAAAATCCACGCTCGGCATTCCCCGGCCGGATGAAGTCCTGAGCCCGCCGGATTCCGGCGCCTTCCCCAGCGGCCACACGGCCGGGATCACGCTGATGGTTACCTTGCTGGCCAGTTTTGTTGCAGGCGAAACCCGGAATCGCAAGCGCTGGCAATCATACGTCACTCTGTCACTTCCACTGGTGCCTGTGGCCCTGAGCCGGCTTTACCTGGGGGTGCACTGGTTTACGGATGTTATCGGTGGACTTCTACTCGGCCTTGCCGTAACCGGAGCGGTGAGGGCCAGTTACAGCCGGTATGATCGGGTGCCCCTGACACCGGATGTGTTCGTCGCGATTGCTACCGTACTGTGGCTGGTGTTTGCAGGAACCTACATTGCCCTGTGCTGGGAGGAGGCCATCATGAACTTACGGCCGACAGGTCCGGGGCTCTAGCCCTCCTCCAGCGCTTCCAGCAGTCCCTGCAGGCGGCTGAGCCGCTCCAGCGGATCCTGCAATTCCACGAGTTTCTGCTTCTCCTGCTTGTCCAGTGGCAGCAGTTCCGTCAGGCGCCAGCCAACATCCCGGGCATCGTCGTAGTCAATATCCATATTCAGGTCCCGGATAACCGGATGCCGGAACAGCGCCCGGAGCACCGAAGGCAGCTCGCCAAAATGCGGGGGCACCTCACTCTCCGCCTCTTCAATCAGGCACTCCACATCACCGACATTGAGCCCGTCTTCCTGCTGCCAACTGCGGACCACCGACACCTTCGACGCTCCCTCAACGGTGATTCCCAGCAGCCCGTTTTCAAGCTGCTGAAAATCAATGATCCGCACATAGGTGCCAATATCATAGAAAGCCGCGGTGGGCCCGGCTTCCCCACCTTCCCTCAGCAGCACAACCACGAAGCCCCGGTCCTCCTTCAGGCAGCGGGTGAGCATATCGATGTAGCGCGGCTCGAACAGCTGCAGGGGAATCCTTCCCCTGGGCAGGACAATGGAATTCAGGGGGAACAGAGGTACATTCATAAGTGCAACAGTCACTGGAAAGCGGACTCCACAGTTTACACAGCCCGGACAATTATCGGATGGACAGCAATTGCTGAACCTCGTCTACCCGGGCCCTGGCCTCCGTCAGAAGCTGTAAACTGCGTGAGGCGTTGAGTTCAAGCTCGCCCAGACGGCGGTAAGCCGGCACCTGGTCGAACGGAGGTAACTCGGCATTCTGGCTGGAACCAATCATCGAATGCAATTGCGCCACGATAACCACATCCACCAGTTGCGGAGCCGATTCACGGCATTCATAACCCCAATCCTCGGCATGCCGAACCGCTTCGATAAACGCTGGCGGGAATGACCAGTTCTCAAGAACCGCCGTGCCAACGTCCGCTCTTAGCTCTTTAATAGCATGATTCAGGTTGGCCTCATCAGCAAAGAGATTCACGTGGTGCTCCGCCTGCACCAATACAGGTACCACTCCGATGTCGTGAAGCAGGCCCGCCAGCAGTGCCTCCTCAGGGTTGAGCCGAGTGGCATGGTCCGCCAGGACCCAGCACAGGGCCGCCACTTCCCGTGAATGGCGCCAGAGCTTTTCCATTTCTTTCTGCAGCGCGGCCTGGCGGGTCTTGAACACTTCCCGCATGGAGAACACCGTCACCAGCTGCCGGGTGGTACGCATTCCCAACCGGACCACGGCCTCTCGAACATTCCGGACGTCGCTGAAACCGCGATACAGTGGGCTGTTACAGGCGCGGACCAGTTTTGCCGCCATGGCCGGATCCGCGGACACCGCCTGCGCTACCTGATCCGCAGTGGATTCTTCGCGATCGACAGCCCTTCGGACTTTCCAGGCCACATCGGGAACACTGGGAAGCTTGACCTGATTCGATCGCAGTTCCGAGTAGAACTCCATCAGCAGATGGTGCTCTTCACTCTCGATACCACCGGTACCCTCTCCGGAGTCCATTTCCACCTGCGCAACAGGCGCTGCCCGCAAGAGCTGATTGAGGATTTCCTGTTCGACCACCAGGAATTCGCACGGCTTGACCGCCGTCACGTCGTACATTCGGGGCTGCAGGCGCGCGATGGGGGTATTGGCTTTCTCGGTCTCGGCTTCAACCAACGATTTCCGACCGTCAAGAGACTCAAGCTCTACCTTGCCGGCAATAAGAAAGAAATCGAGACCGTCCCGCACACCGCGCTCAAGAACCCGTTGTCCCGGACCGTGGGTTCTTCGCTCCGCACGGCTGGCAAGCAGCACCAGCTGGTCATCGGTCAGCCGGTTCAGCGGCTGAAACGCTTTCAGGCGACGTAGCGGCAGGCTTTTCTGACCAGCCATAGGCATACTCCTTGTCGGTTCAAACCGGAAAATATTTGGCAACTGTGTTAACTATTGTAAACAGCGCTCCTGAAAACAACCATGCGCCTGGAGTCTAATCTGGTATTCTCTGTTTTTGTTTCACGCCAACAGGTAAACATCAGGTAACAACAGAGAGACCAGAACACCATGCCTCAGTATCGTTCGCGGACATCCACCGCAGGCCGTAACATGGCTGGCGCCCGCGCCCTCTGGCGCGCCACCGGTATGAAAAACGAAGATTTTGGCAAGCCCATCATCGCGGTTGCCAACTCTTTCACCCAGTTTGTACCCGGCCACGTGCACCTCAAGGATCTCGGGCAACTGGTGTGCCGCGAAATCGAGGCTGCCGGCGGCGTGGCCAAGGAATTCAACACCATTGCCGTGGACGACGGCATCGCCATGGGCCATGACGGCATGCTGTATTCCCTGCCCTCCCGGGAAATCATCGCGGACTCAGTGGAATACATGGTTAACGCTCACTGCGCCGATGCCCTGGTGTGTATCTCCAACTGCGACAAGATTACCCCGGGCATGCTGATGGCGGCCATGCGCCTGAACATTCCCACGGTTTTTGTTTCCGGCGGCCCGATGGAAGCGGGCAAAACCAAACTGTCTGAGCACAAACTGGATCTGGTGGATGCCATGGTCATCGCCGCGGACCCGAATGCCAGCGACGAACAGGTGGAAGAGTATGAGCGTAGCGCCTGCCCGACCTGTGGCTCCTGCTCCGGTATGTTTACTGCCAACTCCATGAACTGCCTTACTGAGGCGATTGGTCTGGCCCTGCCCGGCAACGGCTCAATGCTCGCCACCCACGCAGACCGGGAGCAGCTGTTCCTGAAAGCCGGCAGACAGATTGTGGAGAATGCGCGCCGCTATTACGAAGAAGATGACGCCAGCGTTCTGCCGCTGAGCATTGCCTCCATGGCTGCCTTTGAAAACGCCATGGTCATGGACATCGCCATGGGTGGCTCCACCAACACCATTCTTCACCTGCTGGCAGCGGCCCAGGAAGGTGGCGTTCCATTCACCCTGCACGAGATCGACCAGCTATCGCGGCGGGTTCCCCAGCTGTGCAAGGTGGCACCGAATTCGCCCAAGTACCATATGGAAGACGTACACCGGGCCGGCGGCATCATGGGGATTCTGGGGGAACTGGAACGGGGCGGTCTGATCAACACGGACCTGCCCACCGTTCACAGCAAAACCATGAAGGAAGCCCTTGAGACCTGGGACATCATGCGCTCCCCGACCCCGGAAGTGGTGGAATTCTACAAGGCCGGGCCGGCCGGTATTCCCACCCAGACCGCCTTTTCCCAAAACACCCGCTGGCCAAGCCTGGACGGTGACCGGGAAACAGGCTGTATCCGTTCGGTTGAAAACGCCTACAGTTCAGAGGGCGGACTCGCAGTACTTTTTGGCAACATCGCCCTGGACGGCTGCGTAGTCAAAACCGCGGGCGTGGACGAAAGCATCTATGTTTTCGAGGGCAAGGCCAAGGTATTCGAAAGCCAGGACTCGGCGGTTGCCGGCATTCTGGCGGACGAAGTCAAACCCGGCGAGGTGGTTATCATCCGCTATGAGGGCCCCCGTGGTGGCCCAGGTATGCAGGAAATGCTCTACCCGACCAGTTATCTGAAATCCAAGGGGCTGGGAAAGGAATGCGCGTTGCTGACCGACGGGCGTTTCTCCGGGGGCACCTCTGGCCTTTCCATTGGCCACGCCTCGCCTGAGGCCGCCGCCGGTGGTGCGATAGGGCTGATTGAGAACGGCGACGTCATACGGATCGACATCCCGAACCGGACCATCAATGTCGAGCTGGACCAGCACGAACTGGATCGTCGCCGGGAGGCCCGGGATGCGAAAGGGTGGAAGCCGGAACTGCCCCGGGACCGAAAAGTGTCCGCAGCGCTCAAGGCCTACGCACTGCTGGCAACAAGTGCCGACAAGGGCGCCGTCCGGGATCTCAGCAAGCTCGACTGATAGACTGGATAGCCGGACAACAGAAAGCCCGCCGGATACTCTCCGACGGGCTTTTTCATGGGCGAACCAGAATTACCAGAGAGACCAGCCGCCGTCGTCCTTTTCTTCAATGGCGTCGTCCTGCTCCGGTTCCGCTTCCTCTGCCGACGTGGCGGAAGGTACCGCTTCCTGCGCTGTGGCGGCGGAACCGCCAGCTGACTGGGCCGGAGCCGACGCGACCTGCACTGATATCAGGCCCAGCGCTTTTTTCGTAGGCTCGTTCATAACTCCGCTGGCCTGAAGCCCGTTGTCCTTCTGGAATTTGGTCAGTGCAGCCCGTGTTGTGTCATCCATTTGCGGGCTGACATTGGTGATCTCATACCCTGCGCCGTAAAGTGCGTTCTTGAGTGCAACGGTCTCGTCCGCGAAGGCTGCGGGGGCAAAGCCCAGTGTAATCGCCATACCGGCCGCAGCGGCCAGGCGTCCCAGTCGGATAGTTGCGTTTCTCTTGGTACTCACCTGCTTAACTCCTGATATCTCATCGATACCCGTTTCTTTCTTGTTATGTGGTGCCTATCTCCACAGGCTGGGGCAAACATTTTAGAGACTACCATACTTTTGTCGCATGTCGCCTTACCGGACATCAGACTCGGAATCTGTGCTCCGGCCAGGTTTGACGGCTTCGGCCGCCGACTGCGCCAGATCGGCTTCCTCACTGAACTCGCGGATAAAAATACCCCAAAACGCCATGAACAGTGCGGCCACCAGGGGGCCCATCACGAAACCATTGATACCGAACATCACAATCCCACCCAGGGTCGAAAGCAGCACGATGTAGTCAGGCAGTTTGGTGTCCCGCCCGACCAGAATTGGTCGAAGCAGATTATCCGCCAGGCCAATCACTACCACACCAAATACCGTCAATACCGTCGCTTCGACCAGATCACCCACCGCCGCCAGGTAAATGGCCGCCGGCACCCAGACCAGGGCAGCCCCAACCGCAGGTAAAAGAGACATGATTGCCATCACCACCCCCCAAAGCAAGGCGCCGGTGATGCCCAGTATCCAGAAAATCAGCCCGCCGAGCGCGCCCTGGATGATGGCAATCAACAGGTTGCCCTTCACCGTGGCCCGAGTAACTTCTGCAAATTTGGCAAACAGCAGCCTTTCCCGCTCATCTCCGAGTGGCAAGGCCCGGATCATCAGTTCCACCAGCGCCCTTCCATCACGCAGAAGAAAAAATGCCAGATAAACCATCAAGGCCAGTCCAAGGAAGAACTGGAAGGTGTTCTGGCCAAGTCCGAACGCCTGTTTTGCAAGGAATTGGCTGCCACCAACGAATGCATTGACGAGTCGATCCCGCCATTCACTAAAGTTGATGTCGAATTGGGACAGAAAAGCCTGAATTGCCGGGAAAGACTGATTGACCTGATCTATATACTCCCCCGGCCGCAGCTCACCGCTCTGGATCTGCTGGTAAAGCGCTACCCCCTCAGCAACCAGGGACGTAACGAGAACCAGCACCGGTATGACAACAATAAACATGCAGATAAAGAGAGTGATCAGAGCATTCAGGTTCGGGCGGTCGCCCAGTTTTCGGACCAGAATCTCCTGCACTGGATGAAAAATCAGGGCAATCGCAACGGCCCAGAATATGGGGCCGAAGAAGGGTTTCATAAGAAACACGAAAGCCAGAGAGACCCCCACCAACAAAGCAAGGAAAGTCCGTGTTTCAAGTTTCGCGTACATAGTTCTGTCTGTTCCCCGGAAATGGTTCTGACTTATGGCAAGCAATTCTAGCCTACCACGCTGGCGTGGCCACTGTAGTCATCTTCGGGTTATAGTGGACGGTTATTGATCAACCACTAAACAGGTCGTGTTGTTGGAACTGGAAACCTTTACCACAGAAACCGCCCTGGAAGCTGCTACGCAGTTGCGCAAGGTACTGGCCGCTCGGACTCACCGGCGCAAGGTGATGGGCCAGGACGTGATGGTACCCGGGCAGCTGGGCGAGGCGCTGCAACTGCCCCGGATCATCAATCGCCTGCAGAGCAAGCAGCAGAAACAGCGGGAGCTGGGGCTTGAGGACTTCCAGGAGCTCTGGCCCACACTGTCACCTCAGACACGGGAGAGAGTGCTGAGCGCCATCGGCTGGTACAACCCCAAGGAGCTCGACTGGGAAGACAAGCGCTCCAACCGTAAACCACTGGTCGATCCGGACAAATAAGCCGTACAAATCCGGCGACAGGACTTTGAACTGTCATACTTGGCCCATATGTTGGGCAGTATCAGGAGGATATTTATGACTGAACAACACCATTATACCGCCATTCTCGCTGAGGGCAGCGCGGTCCCTACCCTGCTGTGCGGCCACTGCCGGTCCATTCTTTCCCGTACCCGTATTTTCCGGAACAAAGGCAGCCAGCATCAGGACATGGAGTGCAAGACAATCGGCCTCTGCTCTGCTGATGACTGTGGCGCGGTCAACTGCTGCGACCAGGCCCTGGCTCGCGTTGAAAACCCGGAACGCCTGTTTGGGATTGCCTCCTGATTCAAACCGGCAACGCTCTGTTACGCAACTCAAACACACAAAATTTCCATCTGATTTATCCTGACATTCGACGATTGTATTAGGGAGGTCTGACCGCCAGATGGCTCCCGGCAATCACGCAACCAATCAGTCAGGACAGTCGATGGCATGCGTATTCTGAGAACCGATGAAGCCCGCTTCGCAGGCCTTCCGGACTACCCTTTTGCTCCAAACTATCTGGACGTAGAGCCCGGTCTCCGGATGCACTACGTTGACGATGGCCCACGCAATGGCTCCCCGGTACTGATGCTGCACGGCGAGCCATCCTGGTCTTACCTCTACCGGCATATGATTCCTCTCGTGGCTGACGCCGGCCACCGGGTGCTGGCGCCGGACCTGATTGGCTTCGGCAAGTCAGACAAGCCCGACTCGGTCGAGGATTACAGCTATAGCCGCCACCTGGCCTGGCTGGCCAACTGGCTGGAGCACCTTAACCTTACCGATATTACCCTGGTATGCCAGAACTGGGGCTCACTGTTGGGGTTGCGACTGGCTGCCAAACATCCGCAGCGATTCAGCCGAATCATTGTCGGTAACGGCATGTTGCCGACGGGAGAAGCCCGGGTGCCTGCGGTGTTTTCAGTCTGGAAGACGTTTGCCACCCACAGCCCCTGGTTCCCGATCGGGCGGATTGTCCAACTGGGTACTGAACGAACCCTGAGCAAGGCAGAACTTGCCGCCTACGAGGCGCCGTTCCCGTCCGCGGATTTCAAAGCTGGCGCAAGGGCTTTCCCCAAGCTGGTGCCAACAGAACCGGGGACTCTGGACAGCGAAGCCAACAAAGCCGCCTGGCAGGTTCTGGAGAAATGGAAAAAACCGTTCATCACCTGCTTCAGTAGCGGCGACCCGATCACCCGCGGCGGCGACCGGCACATGCAGCGCCGCATTCCCGGGGCCCACGGCCAGCCCCACATTACCCTACGTGGAGGGCACTTCCTTCAGGAAGACTCGCCAGCAGATTTCGCGCGCATCATCATCGACGCCGTGAAATCAGAAATGGCGGCCTGAGCCGCCACTTCCCACTAACCGAATACCGTTACCGTCTGCCGGCTCAGGGCGACCAGTTCTCCGCGAGCCGTCCAGATTCCGGCCTGGGTATGACCGTATCCGGCGCCGGCCTGATCAATTGACGCCTTGTACAGCAGCCAGTCACCCGGCTCCATTACCGGTCGGGGGTGGACGATATCAAGCGCCCAGCTCAGGGAGCTGGCTCTTACGCGCTGCTTCACGTAAGGCAGGACCGCAGGTGGCCAGGCGTCCACCAGCGCAATGATGTGGGCATCCGAAAAGGTTTCAGGAGTTTTCCTGAACTGCATCCAGCCGCCGAGCTCCCGGCCACCCTTGCCACTGAACGGCAAATTGCCGAAGGCCCAGCGCATCTCGATCTGCCGAATGAATTCCGGTGTCACCCCCTCGATATAATCCAGCCCCTGGCACTGGCTCACCGGCGTCACTTCCGGTGCAGGCAGTGCATCTACCTGCACCTCCGAATCCCGGTCGCCGCCAAAGCTGGCCAGGCACATCAACCGGGGTTCATCGTTCTGGACAATGCGACCCTGCACCTGGCTGACAGCCTTGCCCTCCCGGAGAATGCCGGCTTCAAAGCTGGCGGTCACCTCCGGCTCCACCGGACCTACAAAAGACACCTGCATCGAGCGCATGGCCCTGCCTTCAGCCACCAGGTGCTGCATGCGCTCAAATATCAGCGCCGCGGTCAGACCACCGAAAGTAGCCCTGCCCTGGGACCAGCTATCGGGCATGACCAGATCCTGACTGGTATGAGCCGCGCGGAGTAATTCATCAAAGGTCATTCTACGTTCCTGTTAGCAACCTATCGGGGTAGTTTCGAAGACTGCCCAAGAACGGACGGCAAAGCAATGGGAGCTTGCCGGCAACTACCTACAGACCCGGCAATATTTTGCGTATTAATGCAACAAAAAAACCGCTATAATATGTGCACATTACGCATTGCCCGGCAATGCTCTACCTCCCGAATTCCGAGTGAATCAATGTCTGAATTGTCTTTTGCCGAACTGGGGCTTGATCCAGCCGTACTTGAAGCTGTATCCGCCGTTGGCTATGAAACCCCGACGCCGATCCAGGCCCAGACCATCCCTGCGCTGCTTGCCGGCAAGCATCTGCTGGGCGTAGCCCAGACAGGTACCGGTAAAACCGCGGCCTTTGCACTGCCTCTGCTGAGCCGGATTGACGCCTCTGTAACCGACCCCCAGATTCTGGTCCTGGCGCCTACGCGCGAACTGGCCATCCAGGTGGCCGAAGCGTTTACCACCTACGCCAGCAAGTTCCGTAATTTCCATGTTCTGCCGATTTATGGCGGCCAGGATTTCTTCCCCCAGATCAAGGGCCTTCGCCGTGGCGCCCAGGTTATCGTGGGCACACCGGGCCGTATGCTTGACCACCTGCGCAAGGGCACCCTGAAGCTGGACGGTCTGAAGGCACTGGTTCTGGATGAAGCGGACGAAATGCTGCGCATGGGCTTTATCGATGACGTAGAAGCAATTCTGGCGAAAACGCCGCAGAACTGTCAGCGCGCCCTGTTCTCCGCCACCATGCCGCCACAGATCAAAAAGGTTGCCAATACCTACCTGAGGGATGCCGTCGAGGTTCGCATCGAGAGCGAAACCCGCACGGTTGAGCGTATTTCCCAGTTCGTTCTGCCGGTATACGCCGAACGCAAGCTGGACGCCCTGACCCGGATTCTTGAAGTAGAACCATTCGATGGCGCCATCATCTTCGTGCGTACCAAGGCGGAAACCACGCTGCTGGCAGAGAAACTCTCCGCCCGTGGCCACGCGGTAGCGCCGCTCAATGGCGATCTGAACCAGCGCCAGCGTGAGCAGACCGTTGAAGACCTGAAGAGCGGAAAAAAGGACATTATCGTTGCCACAGACGTTGCCGCTCGCGGTCTGGATGTGCCCAGGATCACCCACGTAATCAACTACGATGTGCCCTACGATACCGAAGCCTACATCCACCGCACCGGCCGTACCGGGCGAGCCGGACGGGAAGGCAAGGCAATCCTGCTGGTCACGCCCCGGGAACGCAGCTGGCTGCGCACCCTGGAGCGCGCCACCAACTCGCCCATGCAAGCCTATCAGCTGCCTTCGCCGGTTGAACTGAAAAAAATGCGCGAGGAGCAGTTCGAAACGCAGCTGTTGGGTTTTGCCGAGGATGGCAAGCTGGCCAAAGCGATGGCACTGCTGGATGAGATTGCCGAGCGCAATGAGATGGACACGGCAATGGTAGCCGGTGCTCTGGCCTGCTGGCTGGAAGCATCCCAGCCGGGCTCGCTGCCGCTGGAGCAACCAGAGGCTTTGCCGGAGATTTCAGCCAACGCCCCGCCGCGTCGAGAGCGCCAGGGTGGTCGTCCGGGCGGAAAGCCGGGATACAAGCCCGGCTTCAAGAAAGGCCCCAAGGGCCGTGGCGGCCCCGGACCGAAGGGCAAGCCACCTGGTAAAGGCGGCAAGCCCGCAGGCAAGCGTCCGCCCCGTCAGGCAGACGCCAAGCGCTGATAGACCACGAAGCTGTAGTCGTAAGGGTTGTTATCGGACGCGGAGAAATCCTCCCGTCCGATTTCTTCCCACTCATCCCAGTTTACTTCCGGAAAGAATGCATCCCCATCCACCTCAGCGTGCACCTGGGTAACGTACATCCGGTCGACCATCGGCAGCGCCTCAGCATAGATCTGCCCGCCACCGATTATCATCACTTCGTCTCCGCCTTCGAGCTCGGCCTGAGCCTCGGCTTTCACCAACGCTTCCTGCAGTGACTTGGCCGCAACGGTGCCCGCTGGCGCTTCCCAGTTTTCGTTCCTGGAAATTACCACGTTCATCCGTCCCGGTAACGGCCGGCCAATGGAGTCCCAGGTTTTCCGTCCCATGATAATGGGCTTACCCATGGTGGCCTGCTTGAAGTAACGGAGATCGCCCGGCAGGTACCACGGCAGATTGTTGTTCCGGCCTATGACCCGGTTTCGGGACATGGCTACTATCAGGGCTTTTCTCATATCCAGTCCTCAGATTTGGACGTTCAGACTCGGGGCCCGATGACTTGGGGGCTGCAAGAGGGCGGGGTTACCTCTCCAAAAAACGCCTCAAGGCATCCTTGCGCGGCTTGGGCTCCGCCATCCCTGGCTCCGCACATTTTTGGAGAGGTAACCCCGCCCTCTTGCGATTCGACAACTCAGCCAGATTGGCCGGTTCATCAGTTTCAAATTTTCCGGGCAACCTTATATCGCGCCGCTGACCACAGAACGCTTAGAACTTTTCGATCCTCGATCTCTTCAGCGAGACCGCAGGTCAGCGGGTGGGGCGTTCCGAAAATGTGCGGAGCCAGGGATGGCGGAGCCAAGCGTACACGGACGTATTCACAGCGTTTTTCGGAACGCCCCACCCGCTGACTTGCCACCTCAAAATCGAGCGGACCGCCAACCCGGACAGAGAGTCAAATCGCGATAGGAGCTTTAATCCCGGGAAAAGGGTCATACCCCTCAAACTCGAAGTCCTCCAGCTCGTACTCGAAGATACTCGCCGGCTTACGCTTGATGACCAGACTCGGCAAAGCCTTTGGCTCCCGCTTCAGTTGCTCGAAGACAATGTCCTCAGTCAGGTGGTTCTGATACAGATGGCAGTCGCCGAATGTGTGGACGAACTCACCCACTTCCAGATCACACTGCTGAGCGATCATGTGAGTCAGCAGGGCATAGGACGCGATATTGAACGGCACCCCCAGGAACAGGTCCGCGCTGCGCTGGTAAAGCTGGCACGAGAGTTTGCCGTCAGCCACGTAGAACTGGAACAGACAGTGGCAGGGCGCCAGAGCCATACGGCCCTCGCGAACGTTATCCTGGGGACCGATGGACTCGTCCGGGAGCTCCGCCGGGTTCCAGGCGGAGACAATCAGGCGGCGCGAATTCGGTTTGTTGCGAATCTGTTCGATCACCTCGCTGATCTGGTCGACTACCTCGCCATTCGGGCACTCCCAGCTACGCCATTGTTTGCCATAGATGGGGCCAAGCTCGCCGTTCTCCAGTGCCCATTCATTCCAGATGGATACCTTGCGTTCTTTCAGCCAGGTGTTGTCGGTGGAGCCCCGGAGGAACCAGAGCAGTTCATAGATAATGCTGCGCAGGTGGACTTTCTTGGTGGTTACCAGGGGAAAGCCGTCCTGAAGATTGAACCGTATCTGGCGGCCGAAGACCGACCGGGTGCCCACACCGGTACGGTCACCTTTGTTAAATCCTTTGTCGACAACGTCTTGCATCAGGTCGAGGTAGACTTTCATTCGGCTTTTCTCCGATAGGCAATAAACATAAGGGCAGCGCCTGCAATAATCATCGGGAAGGAAAGTACCTGCCCCATGGTGAGCCAGTCAAAGGCCAGGTAACCCAGTTGTGGGTCTGGCTGGCGCACAAATTCCACCACGAAGCGGAAAACGCCGTAGCAGATCAGGAACAGGCCCGACACCGCCATTCTGGGCCGTTGCCGAGAGGAGAACCACCACAGGATGACAAACAGAGCAACGCCTTCCAGGGCAAACTGGTAGAGCTGGGAGGGGTGACGGGCCAGGGAATCCGGTGCGGTGCGGAACACCATGCCCCAGGCAACGTCCGTGGGTTTGCCCCACAACTCGCCGTTAATAAAGTTTCCTATCCGGCCGGCGCCAAGCCCCACCGGCACCAGTGGTGCGACAAAATCGGCCAGACGCCAGAAGCCGGAACCAACCTTTCGCCCGTACCACCACATGGCAAACATAACGCCCAACAAACCGCCATGGAAGGACATACCACCTTCCCAGACTCGCAGTAGCCAGAGCGGGTCTGCCAGAAAAGCATCAAAATTGTAAAACAGCACATAACCCAGGCGACCGCCAAGAATGACGCCCAGTGCAAGGTAAAACAGCAGATCTCCCATTTGTTCTTCGTTGATAGGAGACCAGGGCTTGCGAGTGCGGATCCGGCCGAGCCACCAGCCGGCGACAAAGCCCACCAGATAGGTCAGGCCGTACCAGTGGATCTTGAGGGGGCCAATGGCAATGGCCACCGGATCAATCTGGGGGTGTTGCAGCATCGATAACCTCTCAACTCAGGAAAAAACGGAGACCCACCAGCAAAAGCATGATGGAAAAAATACGCTTGAGAACCCGGGGGTTCAGCCGATGGGCCAGGTTGGCCCCTATCCGGGCAAAGAAAATGCTGGTGAGGATAATACCGATCAGCGCGGGCAGATGGACGAAACCGACACTCAGTTCCGGCAGAGCTGGATTCTGCCAGCCGGTCCAGATGTTGCCGAGCGCACCGGCAATGGCAATAGGCAGGCCGCAGGCGGCGGATGTACCCACAGCCTGTTGCATGCGAACGTTGCACCAGCTCAGGTAGGGAACGGTAACTGTGCCACCACCAATCCCGAAGATGGCCGAGGCCCAGCCGATGCCTCCGCCGGCCACACCCAACCCCGCGAGGCCCGGAACATCCCGGCCGGGTTTGGGGCTCACATCAAACAACATCTTGACGGCGACGAGCGTGACAAAAACGCCAATGACCAGCTCAAGGGCCGGGCCACTCATCAACGACGCTGTCCATGCGCCAATCAGGGCTCCGACAATGATGCCCACCATCATCGGCATGAACAGATCCCAGCGCACAGCACCATGCTTGTGGTGGGAACGGATGGAACTGACCGACGTGAACACAATGGTTGCCAGTGAGGTACCCACCGCCAGGTGGGGAGCAATCTCCGGGCTGATGCCCTGGAGGCCGAAACTGAAAATCAGTACCGGGACAATGATCAGCCCACCGCCAATGCCAAACAGACCCGCGACGGTGCCGGCAAGGGCGCCGAGGGCCAGATATGATGCAATTACATAAATCAGGGTCATAGTTTGTCACACACCCGGAAAAACCAAGGCTGGTATGATACACAGCGCAAGAGTCAACTTCATTAACTCCGGGAGCCCACCCTCAACCATGTGCCTGATCGCCTTTAGCCTTGGCCAGAACCCTCATTTCCCACTGGTTGTCGCGGCAAACCGGGATGAATTTTTCCGTCGCCCCACCGCCGCCATGGACTGGTGGACCACTGATACAGGCACCCGGGTGCTGGCCGGCAGAGATCTCCAGTCCTGGGGTACCTGGCTTGCAATCTCAGCGGAAGGTGATGTCAGCGCCGTTACCAACGTGCGGGAAGGCACTTCGGAAACCGGCCGTATCAGCCGGGGTGAACTGCCCTTGCGGGCACTCACAGAGTCGCGGAGCGAGCTTGAAGGCTACCTGCTCGATAATGCCGACCACTACTCCGGCTTCAACCTCGTACACGTGACCGCCCGGGACGGCTGGTACTTCAGTAACCGGGACGCTCACCCCGGCCGGCATATCCACCGCGGCGTTTATGGACTCAGCAACCATCTCCTGCAAACCCCCTGGCCCAAACTGCTGCGCCTGCGACAGGCCGCTGGTGATGCCGTTGTCGCAGCCGGAGTCGATGCGGGTGCCCTGCACGATGAGCTCGTCACCCTGCTCCAGGACACCACTCCGGCCCCTGACCGGTTGTTGCCCGACACCGGAGTGGGGATTGACACCGAACGATTTCTCTCGTCTCCCTTCATTGTCGGCTCAGACTACGGCACCCGGGCGACGACTGTGATCAGCGTTTCCGACACCGGAGAAATTCACGTTACCGAACAGAGCTGGGGACCGGATGCCGAAACCGGTGAACGCCGTCACTTCCACTGGCAGCGGTAGCGAGCAAGCTCTGGTATAATTCGCGAAATTCCGCCACCCGATCGGAGGGCCCCTGATGGCCGGTGAACAAGGCGCCACATCTATAGCTGATTTTGAAAAATCCCTTGATGAACTGGAAAAGCTGGTTCGCGATCTGGAACAGGGGGAGCTGTCTCTCGAGCAGTCTCTGACAGCCTTTGAACGCGGCGTCAAACTGACCCGTGAATGTCAGCAGGCCCTGAAAAGTGCCGAGCAGCGCGTCGAGCAGCTGGTTCAGAACAGCGATGGCACCCTGGAAACCCGTCCGTTTTCTCCGGACGACGCAGACTGATGACCGGACAAAACCAGCTTGCAGTGGACTTTCTCGAAACCTGCCGGGCCCGCGTAGACGCGGAACTGGACCGGTGCATTGAACAGGATTCGGCATCAGGGCGCCTGCAGGAAGCCATGCGTTACAGCGTTCTGGGCGGCGGTAAACGAATCCGACCCGCCCTGTGCCTGGCCGCCGCCAGGGCTCTGGGCCAGTCCGGTGACCAGGCCCTGATTCCCGCCTGTGCGGTGGAACTGGTCCATGCCTATTCATTGATTCACGATGACCTTCCCGCCATGGATGACGACGAACTCCGGCGTGGGCGCCCCACCACCCACATCGCCTTTGATGAAGCGACCGCCATTCTGGCCGGGGATGCCCTCCAGGCGCTGGCGTTTGGCTGGCTGGCAGAGGCTCCGGGGTTGTCTGAGTCGGCGCGCCTGGCCATGGTGCAGGAACTCGCTGGCGCCAGCGGCCACAGGGGCATGGTCGGTGGTCAGGCAATCGATCTTGAATCCGTCGGCAAAACCCTCGCGCTGAGCCAGCTGGAGACCATGCACCGTCACAAAACCGGCGCATTGATCGAAGCCAGCGTCCGGATTGGCGCGATCACCGCGCCCTCGGTCAGCAAACAGGCACTGGCGTCGCTGACCCGCTATGCCAAGGCCCTTGGCCTGGCTTTCCAGGTCCAGGATGACTTGCTGGACATCGAAGGGGACACCGAAGTGATTGGCAAACCCCAGGGCTCGGACGCCGCCCGGTCCAAACCCACCTACCCCGCCCTGCTTGGCGTCGCCGGTGCCAGAGAGCATCTGGCGGATCTGCTTGAGACCGCGCAGCAAAGCCTCCGGGAGTTCGGTCCCGAAGCAGACCCGTTGCGGGCAATGGCCGATTACGTGGTGGCAAGAACCCATTGAATCCCCGTGCCCCGAAGGCGCACACTGGCCTTAAATATTTTCGTAACAACTGGCCTGGCTTGTATGAAACGGGCTCCCCTGTTCCCTTATAATGCCAGTCAGTTATCGAACGTACCGGAAAAGACCCGAGCAGATGCAGGATACTTATATTTTCAAGGAAATCCCGTCACAGCGGCCCAATACTCCGCTGCTGGACCGGGTTGATGCACCGGCCCAGCTGCGCGAGCTGGCTCCGGAACAGCTGACCCAGCTGGCCCGTGAACTCAGAGCGTTCCTGTTGTGGTCTGTGGGCCAGACCGGAGGCCATTTCGGGGCAGGTCTCGGCGTGCTCGAACTTACCGTTGCCCTTCACTATGTCTTCAACACTCCCACTGACCGTCTGGTCTGGGATGTCGGTCACCAGGCTTACCCCCACAAGATTCTGACCGGACGGCGGGAGGCTATGGGCAGCATCCGGCGCAAGGGAGGGCTTGCCGGCTTTCCCAAACGGGCCGAAAGTGAATACGACACCTTCGGCGTAGGCCACTCCAGCACATCCATCAGCGCCGCCTTGGGCATGGCCATTGCCGCCCGCCTGCAACGAACCGGCCGGAAAAGCATTGCGGTGATCGGCGACGGCGCCATGACCGCCGGCATGGCATTCGAGGCTCTGAATCATGCCGGCCACCTGCACGCCGACATGCTGGTGATTCTGAACGACAATGACATGTCGATTTCCCATAACGTCGGGGGGCTGTCCAACTACTTTGCCAAGCTGCTGTCCAGCCGTACCTATAACCAGGTTCGCGACAGCAGCAAGAAAGTCCTTCAGGGCGCACCGCACCTGATGGCCCTTGCGAAAAAGACTGAAGAGCATTTCAAGGGCATGATTGCGCCAGGCACCTTGTTTGAAGAGCTGGGATTCAATTACATCGGGCCCATTGATGGCCATGACCTGCCTCTGCTGGTTGAAACCCTGGAAAACATCCGAGAGCTTGAAGGCCCGCAGTTCCTGCATGTGGTGACTACCAAAGGCAAAGGCTTTGCGCCGGCAGAGGCCGACCCGATTGGGTATCACGCCATCAACAAGATCGACCCTGTGCCGCCAAGCAAACCCGAGCCGATCAAACCAAAGCCCGCGAAGCCCAAGTACGCCAACGTCTTCGGCCAGTGGCTGTATGATTCGGCGGAGCAGGATGAACGGGTGGTCGGCATCACCCCGGCCATGTGTGAAGGCTCCGACCTGCTGGCCTTCTCACAGCGGTTCCCGGATCGCTATTTCGATGTTGCGATTGCCGAACAGCACGCCGTCACCCTCGCGGCCGGCCTGGCCTGTGATGGCGCAAAGCCGGTGGTTGCAATCTACTCCACCTTCCTGCAGCGCGCCTACGACCAGCTGATCCACGATGTTGCCATCCAGAATCTGGATGTGCTGTTTGCCATCGATCGCGCTGGCCTGGTGGGCGAGGACGGCCCCACCCACGCCGGGGCCTTCGATATCAGCTACCTGCGATGCATACCGAATATGGTGGTGATGACCCCGTCCGATGAAAACGAAACCCGTCAGATGCTGCAGACTGGCATGTTGTATGAGGGCCCTGCTTCGGTTCGTTACCCGAGGGGAACCGGGCCGGGCGCCGAGATCCGGCAGGCGCTGACACCAATGGAAATCGGCAAGGGCCGGACTGTGCGTGCTGGCAAAGGGGTGGCCATTCTCAACTTCGGCACCCTGCTGGCACCTGCCCTGGAGGCCGCCGAAGCACTGGGAGCGACTGTGGCAGATATGCGTTTCGTCAAACCCCTCGACGAGGAACTGGTGCTGGAACTTGCCGAACAGCACGAGCTGCTGGTGACCCTGGAAGAAAACGCCGTTGCCGGGGGTGCCGGCAGTGCTGTCACCGAATTCCTGAACCGCCATCAGGTATCCATGCCGATGCTGCAACTGGGGCTGCCAGACACCTTCATGGACCACGGCAAGCATGGCGAATTGCTGGCGGATTGCGGTCTGGACGCTGCAGGAATCGAAGCGTCAATTGCCGCGCGAATAGAAACCCTTCGGCACCAGAATCTGAAAGTCGTCAAATAAACAAACCCTGGTGCCTGAAACGCAAAAAAGCCCGCGACTGTCGCGGGCTTTTTAAATTCTGGTTCACGCCTCGGGGTCGTCGTCCTGGTGCGTTTCCAGCCAGTGCCCAAGCTTGCTCTGCTTGGTATTGAGGTAATGCTCGTTGTGAGGGTTACGACCAACGTGGAGAGGCATCCGCTCGACAATCTCGATGCCGTAAGACGAGAGGGCCTTCACCTTTCTCGGGTTGTTGGTCATCAGTCGCAGGCTCTTGATACCCAGATGCTCCAGCATGTCCTTGCACATGCTGTAATCACGCAGATCGGCGGCAAATCCCAGGCGCTCATTGGCCTCTACCGTGTCGGCACCCTGATCCTGCAGGTGATAGGCGCGAATCTTGTTCAGAAGCCCGATGCCCCGGCCCTCCTGGCGCAGATACATCAGGATGCCGCGACCTTCACGGGCAATACTGCGCAGGGCTTCCTCGAGCTGATAGCCACAGTCGCAACGCATGCTGTAGAGAGCATCACCGGTAAGGCACTCGGAGTGAGTGCGGGCAAGCATGGGTTCGTCACTGTCCAGATCGCCCAGAGTCAGGGCAACGTGCTCCTTTCCGGTGTCCGGTTCTTCGAAGCCATGCATGTCAAACACCCCGAACGGGGTCGGCAACCGGCAGGTCTGGATGTAACGAACAGCCACAGTGGTTCCTCGTGGTTCAGTCATTGGGGCCGCGCATTCTATCACGGGCCCGCCTGCTTGGCGTAGTCTCGACACTGTAGCTCCTCCGGTATGTGCTCAGTACCGAACACTTACGAGCGCGACGACCGGCCAGATCAGGACTTGTCGGCCACCCAGTGACCACTCCGGCCACCTTTCTTCTCCAGCAGGCGGACAGAACCGATTTCCATGCCCCGGTCGACAGCCTTACACATATCGTACAGGGTCAATGCTGCGACGCTCGCAGCGGTTAGCGCTTCCATCTCGACACCGGTCGGGCCGGACAGCTTGCAGCGGGTAAGAATGTGGACCGAAGCACCATCTTCGCCAGGCGTCAGCTCTACCTTGACCGAGGTGAGATTGAGGGCGTGACACAGGGGAATCAGGTCGTGAGTTGTCTTCGCTGCCATGATCCCGGCAATACGGGCCACGGCCAGGACATCGCCCTTGGGGTGCTCACCATCCACAATCATGTTCAGGGTCTCCGGCGCCATTCGAATGGTTGCCTCGGCGCGGGCCTCCCGTTCGGTGGCGGCCTTATCGGTCACATCCACCATACGGGCTTCGCCCTTGTCATCAAGATGGGTCAGTTTGCTCACAGAATCTCCTGGAATTGGTTGTGCCAGATAACAAAAATACAGGCTTATCAGCATAACAGAGATGGGCGCAGAGGCCGCTGATAACCGTCAGTTTTCCGGCCACCAGAAGCTGATACCGGCGATCCCCTGCCCACCCTGTTGCCGGGCCTCGGGAAGATCCGCAAGGGTGAGTCCGCCAAGGCCAAAGACCGGAACCGGCGCGCCGGACACCAGGGTACCAAACGCCTCCCAGCCCATGGTCGGCTCTTCGGGATGGCTTAGGGTTGGTTTGACGGGCCCGAGCGTAACGTAGTCCGCGCCAATGGCGACGGCCTGGTCAATCTCCGTCGCGTCATGGCAGGAAACACCCAGCCACGCACTCACCGGAATCGGCCTCTCCGCCTGTTTGGCCGCTTCCCGCCAGGGCAGGTGCAGACCACAGGCACCAGGCGTGCCGTAAAAAACCTCTGGGGCACCGTGCACGATCAGCCCGGCGCCTGCCGCTTCGCAAACCGGAACGGCCGCTGCCGCAAGCTGACGATAATCCGGCCCGGTCATAGCCGGGGCACGGAGCACCACCAGTGCCTGCGAGGCACCAGCCAACCCGGACCGAAGACGCTCGATGGTCTCTCCAGCACTGGCTGCCGTTCCGGTAATCGCCAGCTGTGCTGGCAACCGCAACGCCCGGATAATAGGCCGGTTGGCAGCCGGGAAATCCTGATCCCGGAGCCGGTCAGGGTCAAGCCATTCCACCGGCTGGCCCTCACAGCCCTCAGGCTCGCCTTCAGCGGCTCTGGTCGCCCACACATCGAGGAAAACCCGCTTATCGCCATAGTCATGGCGGATACCTATTACCGGCTCCAGAGAGGCCTCAGGTACCTTCAGGCCCGTTTCCTCAGCGATCTCACGCACCAGAGCCGCCTGAACACTTTCGCCCGGCTCCACCTTGCCACCGGGGAACTCAAGCAAGCCGCCCTGATGCACATGGTCTGGCCGCCGGGCAATGAGCACCCGCTCATCGCGGATAATAACCGCCACGGCAACGTGGATTTCTTTCACCTGGGCTTCCCGGACTGTCATGCTCAGCTGCGGTACTCGGCGTTGATGGTGACGTAATCGTGTGAGAAGTCGCAAGTCCAAACGGTTTCCCGCACTTCACCCCGCTTGAGATCAATGGCAATGGTGATCTCTTCCCGGTCCATCACCGCCTGGCCCCGGGCTTCCGAATAATCGTCTGCCCGGCCACCATTTCGCACCAGACAGACGTCCCCGAGGTAGATTTCCAGGGCATTGAGATCCAGACCTTCAACGCCAGCGCGCCCCACCGCCGCCAGAATCCGTCCCCAGTTAGGGTCTGAGGCATACAAGGCGGTTTTCACCAGTGGCGAATGGGCAACGGTATAGGCCACATCCAGCGCTTCCTGCTGACTGGCCGCACCACTGACGTCAATGGTGACGAACTTGGTGGCGCCTTCGCCATCACGGACGATGGCATGCGCCAGCTCCAGATACACCTTCTGAAGAGCCTCCCTGAGCTTAGCCAGCGATGGGCTGGATTCGGTAATTTCCGGGCCACCGTACTGGCCACTGGCAATCAGCATGCAGGCGTCGTTGGTGGAAGTGTCGCCATCGATGGTAATGCGATTGAAGGTCTTCTCTCCCAACTCAGAGGCGAGAGTTTGCAGAAGCTCCGGCGCAATTCGGGCGTCGGTGGCAATAAAGCCAAGCATCGTTGCCATATTGGGGCGAATCATACCAGCGCCCTTGCTGATGCCGGAGATGGTCACCGTGTGGCCACCCAGCTCGACCTGACAGGACGCGCCCTTGGGCCTGGTGTCTGTCGTCATAATGCCACTGGCGGCCTCAGCCCAGCGGTCTTCGGCCGCACTTGCAAGAGCTTCGGGAAGCGCGCCGACAATCTTCTGAACCGGCAGCGGCTCGCCAATGACACCCGTGGAAAAAGGCAGGATCTCAGACTCACTGACGCCAGCTTCACCTGCCAGGGCCTGACAACAGGCAATAGCATCCTGCATACCCCGTTCGCCGGTTCCGGCATTGGCATTACCCGTATTGATCAGCAGGTACCGGGGCGACGCCACCGCCAGGTGCCTGCGGCTCAGCGTGACCGGTGCGGCACAGAACTGGTTTTTGGTGAAGATACCGGCAACGCGGCTTTCCGGGGCCAGCTCAAACAAAACCACATCCTTTCGCCCCGGCTTCTTGATACCGGCACTGGCAATGCCAAGCCGGACTCCGGCCACCGGATAAAACTCAGGTAAGGTTCCCGGACCTACCGCCATTCTGTCACTCCTCTGTCTTTAAACCCACAAGAGACCCTACGGCCAACTCAAAACGAAAAAACCCGCAGCCCGCCAGTTCTTGCTGGCCGATTGCGGGTTCCGGACTCCCGGTCAGTTTACTGAATCAGCTGACCTTGCCACAGCATTGCTTGTACTTCTTGCCGGACCCGCAGGGACAGGGCTCATTTCGACCCACCTTGCGCTCCTGGCGTACAAAGGTGTCAGGCGTCGACTGCCGGGCACCTTCCTCGTCGCCCTCACCCTGGCTCTGGGCGGTAGCACTGGTTTCATCATGACGAAGGCGGGCGCGGGCCAACTCCTGCTCCAGCTCCTGCTTGCGACGGCGCTCTACTTCTTCCATCTCTTCCCGGCTCTGAACGCGCACGTGGCAGAGCACACGGGTCACATCCCGTTTCATGGTGTCGAGCATGGTTTCAAACAGGTTGAACGCCTCGCGCTTATACTCCTGCTTGGGGTTCTTCTGAGCATAGCCGCGCAAGTGGATACCCCGGCGCAGGTGATCCATATTGGAAAGATGCTCTTTCCAGAGGGTATCAAGCACCTGCAGGAAGACCTGCTTCTCGAACTTGCGCATGGCCTCGGAGCCGGCAATCTCCTCCTTGGCTTCATACGCAGTGACGATCTCGTCCAGAATTTTCTGACGCAGGTTCTCTTCATACAGTTTGCTGTCTTCTTCCAGCCACTTCTGGATCGGCAAGTCGATCGCCATCTCCGACTGCAGCTGGGATTCCAGCCCTGCAACATCCCATTGTTCCGGCATGCTCTGGTGCGGGATGTACTCGCTGATCAGCGAGTCAACAACATCTTCACGGATGGTCTTGACCATATCCGAGATATCCTCGGAGGACATGACTTCATTGCGCTGCTCGTAGATAACCGTACGCTGGTCGTTTGCGACGTCATCGTATTCCAGCAGCGTTTTACGCATATCAAAGTTGCGCCCTTCCACCTTGCGCTGGGACTTCTCGATGGCGTTGGTGACCATCCGGTGCTCAATGGCCTCCCCCTTTTTCATACCCATGGCCTGCATCAGGCTCTTGACCCGGTCAGGCGCGAAGATACGCATGAGGTTGTCTTCCAGCGACAGGAAGAACCTGGAAGAACCGGGATCGCCCTGGCGTCCGGCACGGCCTCGCAACTGGTTATCAATCCGGCGGGACTCGTGACGCTCGGTACCAACAATGTGCAGGCCACCGGCTTCAAGAACCTGATTATGACGCTCCGTCCACTCCGCCTTGATCCGGGCAACCTCTTCTTCTGAAGGATTGTCCATAGCAGCTACTTCGTGCTCCCAGTTACCACCCAGCACGATGTCCGTACCACGACCGGCCATGTTGGTGGCGATGGTAACAGCGCCCGGGCGGCCCGCCTGGGCAATAATGTGGGCTTCGGATTCGTGTTGCTTGGCGTTCAGGATCTTGTGCTCGATCCGCGACTTCTTGAGCAGCATTGACAGCAGTTCGGACGCCTCGATGGATGCTGTGCCCACCAGAATCGGGCGGCCCTCGGCGGTGACATCCTTAATCTCATCGATAATCGCGTGGAACTTCTCTTCCTGGGTGAGATATACCAGGTCGTTGTAATCAATCCGCTGAATCGGCTTGTTGGGCGGAATGACGACCACATCAAGCCCGTAAATCTGGCGGAATTCGAACGCTTCGGTATCGGCAGTACCGGTCATGCCAGCCAGCTTGTCGTATAGCCGGAAATAGTTCTGGAACGTGGTGGACGCCAGAGTCTGGCTCTCAGCCTGGATCCTGACCCCTTCTTTTGCCTCAACCGCCTGATGCAGGCCCTCACTCCAGCGCCGGCCCGGCATGGTGCGGCCAGTATGCTCATCCACGATGACCACCTGGTCACCCTGGACAATGTAATCCACATCTTTCTGGAACAGGTGGTGGGCACGCAGCGCCGAGTGAACATGATGCAGCAGGCTGAGGTTGGCAGCGGAATAAAGGCTTTCACCTTCCTTCAGCAGACCGCGACTCAGTAACAGCTCTTCGACTTTCTCGTGACCGGCTTCGGTAAGCTCAACCTGGCGGGACTTTTCATCTATTGTGAAATCGCCACTGGGCTCACCTTCCTCGCTAACCTCTCCCTCTTCGAGACTGGGAACCAGCTCGTTTACAGCCAGGTAAAGCTTCGAGCTGTCCTCAGCGGCACCGGAAATGATCAGCGGTGTGCGGGCCTCATCGATCAGGATCGAATCCACTTCATCCACGATGGCGTAATTCAGCCCCCTTTGAACCTTGTCTTCGGTGCTGAAGGCCATGTTGTCGCGCAAATAGTCGAAGCCGAACTCGTTATTCGTGCCGTAGGTTACGTCCGCCTGATAGGCAGCCCGCTTCTCTTCCGGCGGCTGGCCGGAGGCCACTACCCCTACCTGCATTCCCAGGAAGCGATAGATCTTGCCCATCCAGTCCGCATCACGACGGGCCAGGTAATCGTTCACAGTAACGACATGGACACCCTTACCGGACAGCGCATTAAGATAGACCGAAGCAGTCGCAACCAGAGTCTTGCCTTCACCGGTTTTCATTTCCGCGATCCGGCCTTCGTGCAGGGTGATCGCACCAATCAGCTGAACGTCGTAATGACGCATGCCCATAACCCGGCGGCCCGCCTCCCGTACTGTCGCAAACGCTTCTGGCAAGAGGGCATCCAGGGATTCACCCTCGTCGATCCGCCGGCGGAACTCCAAAGTCTTGCCTTGCAACTCGGAGTCAGACAGGTTGCCATATTGCTCTTCAAGCTCATTAATGCGCAAGACTGGTTTGCGCATTCTCTTGATTTCTCTGGCGTTTTTACTGCCGAACATCTTGGTTGCAAGCTTTGTGAACATAGACCACTGCTTCTTTGATTAAACGGAGGAAGCCGGCATTCTAACCTTATTTTGTAACAGGACAAAAGGCAGGGCTCACACAGGCACGATTACGCCTCGACAAAGCACCGGATTCCGGAAAATAACCTGACTTACCGCTGAACGGCGAAACGAAACTGGAAGGTACAGGCGAGCCAGGGCAGGATCAACGACTCGCGCGCTTGATATAGGTTTCCGGGTTTTCGGACTTGCCGTTACGGATAACCTCGAAATGCACGTGCGGGCCGGTCGAGCGCCCCGTGCTGCCCATCAAAGCCACCACCTGGCCCTTCTGGACGACATCACCCACCTGAACCTTCACGGTTTTACAATGAGCATAACGGGACACAAGCCCGTCGCCATGATCAATCTCAACCAGATTGCCATAGCCGTAACGCTCTCCAGCGTATGTCACCACGCCACCGGCAACCGAAATAATGTCGCTGCCATCCTTGCCAGCAAGGTCGACTCCAGCGTGCCACGTGCGCTTACCGGTGAACGGATCGGAGCGATAACCGTAGCGGGAGGACAGCCAGCCCCAGGTAATCGGACGCCCCTCAAGGTAAAGCTCATCCTCTAACCTCTGGCTTGAGGCAAGTTGATCAAGTAACCGCAATTGCTGTTCACGGTCTTCAATCTTCCGCTCCATTTCCTCAATCATGCGGGTAAGTTCCGGGGCAGAGAAGGAATCGCCAGCCAACACGTCTTCAGGCCCACCAACCGCAGCCGGCTGATCGAAATTGAACTCATCACTGGCAACAAGGCCGGACTCGACAAAACGCTGCCCCAGGGCATCCAGCCGTAACAGCCGCCCCTGGATCTCGCCCAGACGCAGGGTCAGCGCGTCCACTTGCTGCTGCACGTTTTCCTCGATACCTGCCAGCTCAGACTTCTGCTTAGCAAGCTTGCGCTGCCACTCGGCGACCAGCTCGGAATTTGTGGGCTCTCGGGTTTCCGCCCGTTCCACAGCGAACTGGTAGCCCGCCCAACCGGCAGCTACCAACATGGAAAACACACAAAAGAACAGCCCGACGACAAGGGAATTATTGATCGCCAACACACGGGACTTACCATGGTGTTTGCCAACAAGAATAATGTTCATATCATCTTCTGGTTTCATTGTTGAGCCGCAACCGCATCCTGTAGCGTTGCGCCCCGGAGGAATTTCCGAGAGGGTCTGCCATCCTTTGGCAACAGCTACATACTGAAAAATTGCAGCGCCCGGTAGACATACTCATTTACCTCAATGTAAAACGAGTGTAATACAGGCACTACGCATAAACCGTGCCGAAGTGTAACCAATCGTAATCAGAGCCGTCGAGCAAAAACGCGCACATGAAACGAAAAAGCGAGCAAAAAATGACCTTCGACAAGCTCGGCAAGACGCCGGTCCTCAAGGACCTTGTGGCACGGGCCGAACTTCACCGTCAGGCCGAGGAGCAGGTTCTTGCCGCGCTTCCGGAAGACCTGGTCAAAGGCACACGCTTTGTGAGCTGTAAGGAAGGTGAACTGGTTCTTTCTGCAGAAACTGCCGGCAAGGCCAGCCAGATTCGCTTCCGGCAGCACGAGATCATGGAAAAGCTTCGGGAGAACGAGCTGTTCCGGTTTGTCTGGAAGCTGAAGGTTAAAGTCGCGCCACCCAGATTCCGACAGAAGCCTGCGTTTAAAAAAGCGCCCTTGAGCAAAGAAAATGCCCGGCTCCTCAAAGAGGAGGCCGGGCACACGAAGGATAAAGCACTACGCGAGGTTCTCGAAAAACTCGCAAGCCACGTCCGGGATTAAAGCGTCCTGCTTTAAGCCTGGGCTGCCAGAGCGGGCTTCATGTAGGAAATCGGCGCCGTGGCTTCGTCGTCAAACGTAACCACTTCCCACGCGTCTTCCTCGGCCCGGAGCTTACGCAGCAGCTTGTTGTTCAGGTCGTGACCGGACTTTACGCCGCGGAACTCACCAATCAGGCTGTTGCCCAGCAGATACAGGTCGCCAATCGCGTCCAGCACCTTGTGCTTGACGAACTCGTCGTCATAACGAAGACCGTCTTCGTTCAGAATCTTGTAGTCATCAACCACGATGGCGTTATCCACGCTGCCGCCGAGCGCCAGGTTCATGGCACGCAGCTTCTCGATGTCGCGCATGAAACCAAAGGTCCGTGCGCGGCTGACTTCCTTCACGAAGGACGTGCTCGAAAAGTCGACCGTGGCAGTCTGGGCGCGCCCCTTGAAGACCGGGTGATCGAAATCAATCCCGAAGCTTACCTTGAAGCCTTCGAACGGCAGGAAGGTCGCCTTCTTGTCGCCCTCTTCAATGGTCACTTCACGCTTGATGCGAATAAAGCGCTTTGCAGCCTCCTGCTCGGCAATGCCGGCAGATTGCAGCAGAAACACGAAGGGACCGGCAGAGCCATCCATGATCGGCACTTCTGCAGCACTGAGCTCCACAAAGCAGTTGTCAATACCGAGACCCGCCATGGCGGAGAGCAGATGCTCCACAGTCGCCACACGGACACCGTCTTTAACCAGCGTCGTGGACAGCATGGTCTCACCCACATTTTCCGCACAGGCACGGATCTCGACCATCGGGTCCAGATCAGAGCGGCGGAAAATGATGCCTGAGTCCACCGGGGCAGGCTTCAGGGTCAGATATACTTTCTCACCCGAGTGCAAGCCAACGCCGGTGGCACGGATAGTGTTTTTGAGTGTCCGTTGTTTGATCATCGGTACATAATTCCGTCACAAAAAGGCGATATTCTAGGCAAAATTCTGCCCGGAGAATACCAGAAAATAAGACTGAATACCATTTAACCACTCAGCCTTTGCCAAACGTTCATCTGGCGCCGGACCAGGGTACTCAGCGCACGTATTTACCGGCTTCGAGGTTCCGTTTTTTCGTACGCAGACCGGAACCGGATCACAATTGCAACAGATTATCAGTCAGCCTGCCGGCGAAGGAATGCGGGAATATCGAGATAATCGACTCCCTGCTCCTCGCTCTCTTTGCTCTGGTCAATCGCCACATTTCCACGGGAAACGGCCCGACGACGCAGAACGGCGGGGCGGTCCAGCTGGTTGTAATCGGTTTTTCCATCCAGGGTGCGGGTATTGTCCACAACCTTGGTCGGCTTCTCGCGGTCGCCGCCAAGCCCGGTCGCAACAACCGTCACTTTCAGTTCGTCGGTCATTTCCGGATCAATAACGGTACCAACAACGACGGTAGCCGAGTCGGAAGCGAACTCACGCACTATGTCGCCAACCTCGGAGAACTCGCCCAGGTTCAGGTCCATACCGGCAGTGATGTTGACCAGGATACCCTTGGCTCCCTGCAGGTTGATGTCTTCCAGCAGCGGGCTTCGGATGGCCGCTTCGGCCGCTTCCCGTGCGCGGTTTTCGCCGGTTGCCCGGGCGGTACCCATCATCGCCATACCCATTTCGGACATGACCGTTTTTACATCGGCAAAGTCGACGTTGATCATGCCGTTGCGGGTAATCAGATCCGCGATACCCTGAACCGCGCCCAGCAGCACATCATTTGCCGCCGCAAACGCATCCAGCAGACTGGTTTTCTTGCCCATCACCGCCAGCAGCTTTTCGTTGGGGATGGTGATCAGGGAGTCGACGCTTTCCTCGAGCTCCCTCAGGCCGGATTCGGCAACGCTCATGCGCTTGCCACCCTCGAACAGGAACGGCTTGGTAACCACGGCAACGGTAAGGATGCCAAGCTCACGGGCCACTTCCGCCACAATCGGCGCCGCTCCGGTACCGGTACCACCACCCATGCCAGCGGTGATGAACACCATATCGGCGCCCTTGATCGCTTCGGCAATTCGGTCACGATCTTCCAGGGCGGATTGGCGACCCACTTCCGGATTGGCGCCGGCACCCAGCCCCTTGGTGATGTTGCCACCGAGCTGAATGATCTGGCGCGCGTCCATATCGGTCAGCGCCTGGGCATCCGTGTTGGCGCAGATGAATTCCACACCTTCGATGTCGCTGTTGAGCATGTGGCGCACGGCGTTGCCGCCACCTCCGCCAACACCGACGACTTTAATGACAGCGTTTTGCTGGACATTATCGACGAGTTCAAACATTTCCCCTACTCCTTCGTGCTGTTTTACAGCCTTTTTGCAGGCTGTTTGTTCGAGATTGTGTTTTCGAGATACCTTCGTTCACTGCACTCCCGGCACCGTCAGAAATGACCGGTAAACCAGGCTTTCATGCGCTCAAACAGCGAGGGTGCATCTTCACCCTTGAGCACCGGTGTCCGCCCCAGATCCATCTGGCGGAAACCATGAATCAACAACCCCACGCCGGTGGCGTAGATCGGATTGTTGACTACCTCCGTCATACCGGAGACTGCCTGCGGACAGGCCAGTCTTACCGGCATATGGAAGATCTCCTCGGCCAGCTCCACCACACCTTCCATGGTGGACGAACCGCCGGTAATCACGATGCCTGCCGGAATCAGGTCCTCGAACCCGGACCGGCGCAATTCTGACTGCACCAGGGTGAACAGCTCCTCGTAACGGGGCTCCACTACCTCGGCCAGCGCCTGTCGCGACAGATCCCGCGGCGCGCGATCCCCGACGCTGGGCACCTTGATGGTTTCATCGGCGCCGGCCAGCTGGGTCAGCGCGCAGGCATACTTGATCTTGATTTCTTCGGCGTTCTGGGTCGGTGTCCGAAGCGCCATGGCGATGTCGTTGGTCACCTGATCACCGGCGATCGGGATCACCGCGGTGTGGCGAATGGCACCACCGGTGAACACGGCGATGTCGGTGGTTCCGCCACCGATGTCCACCACGCAGACTCCCAGTTCCTTTTCGTCTTCAGTGAGAATGGCGTGACTGGACGCCAGCTGCTCGAGGATGATGTCATCCACCTCAAGGCCGCAGCGCTTCACGCATTTCTCAATGTTCTGGGCAGCGTTGACTGCGCAGGTCACCAGGTGAACCTTGGCCTCCAACCGCACACCGGACATGCCCATCGGCTCCTTGATACCCTCCTGGCTGTCGATCACGAATTCCTGGGGCAGGATGTGCAGAATTTTCTGATCTGCCGGAATTGCAACCGCCTGGGCGGCATCAATCACCCGGTCGATATCGGCCTGGGTGACTTCCCGATCACGGATGGCAACAATCCCGTGAGAGTTCAGACTCTTGATATGACTACCGGCAATACCTGCGTATACCGAGTGAATGCGACATCCCGCCATCAGCTCCGCCTCTTCCACAGCGCGCTGAATCGCCTGGACAGTGGTTTCAATGTTTACCACCACCCCGCGCTTGAGGCCCCTTGAAGGGTGCGAGCCAATTCCCACCACTTCAATGGTGCCGTCCATCTTGCGCTTGCCGACAATCGCAACCACTTTCGAAGTTCCGATGTCTAGGCCGACAATCATGTTTTCCGTTTCAACCGATGACATGTATTTCACCAAACCGTAGGTCTGAATTAACCGTTGCTATGATTTCGGACCGGAAGCTGCCACAGCAGCCTTCCACTTGACCGCCACACCATTGGTGTAGCGGGCATCCACCCGACTGACTTCGTCCGACCGTGCCGCCAGCCGGTTTTCATAAACCGTAATAAACCGTTCAAAGCGCTGTTCCACCTGATCCCGACCGAGCACCACTTCGATGCCATTGGCCAGTTGCAGGGTCCAGGCTCCACGATGTTCCAGGGACAGACCCGCAAAACCCAACTCCCGAGCGACCAGCTTCTCGCTCATGGTCCGCGCCATGTCGATCACATCACGCACCCGTTCATCGGGCCCGGCAAGGCGGGGCAACCTGCCAGCAACTTCCGGATTGGATGGCGCAAACAGCTCTCCGGTCCGGCTTACCAGGCGCCCGTCGGTCCAGTAGGCCAACGGCTTCTTTTCCCGGATATCAATCACCAGGCGATCCGGCCAGACCCGCTGCACGGCAGCGGATTCAACCCAGGGCCGGCTCTCCAGGCTGGCCTTGATGTCGGAAAGGTCCGTGGCGAAATAGCTCTTGCCGATCCAGTCACCGGCCGCACGCTCGATTGCCA
The DNA here is from genome assembly GCF_002744735.1 of Marinobacter guineae. GTDB lineage: Bacteria > Pseudomonadota > Gammaproteobacteria > Pseudomonadales > Oleiphilaceae > Marinobacter > Marinobacter guineae. The sequence continues at coordinate 663,974 of NZ_KZ319341.1, forward strand.
CTCGACTGTCACCTACAAAATCCCCCTTCACATCGACCGCCAGGATCTGCTGATCCATGGCGCCCAGCACCTTCCCGGTTCCCCAGGGCACCAGAGCCGCCAGCAGAACAATCACCGCACCCATACCGACCTGAAGCCAGGGCACTGCAGCCAGAACACCTCTCAACACGCCAAACCGGTCCCGCTCAGGCCCGAGGGTAGTTGCCCCCCGGCGCCGCGGGGGCTCGGACGGTATCGCCCGGCTCCGGATCAGCAGTGTCTCAAGCATCAGCGGCCTCCAGTGTGTCCCTCAGAATCCTCACCACCAGCTCCTCGAAGCTGATTCCGGCGGCTTTGGCCGCCATGGGGACAAGACTGTGATCGGTCATTCCCGGCACCGTATTGACTTCCAGCAGCCAGAAATTGCCATCGTTGTCCTGCATGATGTCGACCCGACCCCAGGTTCGACAGCCGACAACACGAAAGGCATCCAGCGCCAGGTGCTGCAGACGCACTTCATCCTCCGGCGCCAGACCACAGGGGATCCGGTAGCGGGTATCGTCCGCCAGATATTTGGCGTCGTAGTCGTAGAACACGTGATCAGTACTCAGGCCGATCGCCGGGAGCGCCTGGTCCTGGAGCAGGCTGACGGTAAACTCCGGGCCTTCAATCCATTCTTCCACCAGCACCAGATTGTCCAGAGCGGCAGCCGCCTCATAGGCTTCTGCAAGCTCCGCAGCGGTGCGAACCTTGCGAATGCCAATACTGGAACCTTCCCTGGACGGCTTCACACTTAACGGGACCCGCAATTCACCAATGATCTGGTCGGCTTGGCCGACATCGGACATGGTCCGAAATTTCGGAGTCGGCAGACCGCAGCCCTCGAACACGTACTTTGTTCTCAGCTTGTCCATGGCCAGTGCCGAGGCGAGCATTTCGCTACCGGTGTAGGGAATACCCGCCTGAGACAGGATGGCCTGAAGCGTTCCGTCCTCGCCACCACGGCCATGCAAGGCAATGAATACCCGGTCGAACTCCGGGTTATCCACGGTTCTCAACAAACAGCCCTGGACATCGACGGCATACGCATCAACGCCGGCTGACACCAGTGCAGCCAGAACCGCCTTGCCGCTTTTCAGGGACACTTCCCGCTCGGCGGAATTGCCGCCCATAAAGACCGCAACCCGTCCGAGAGCCCGAACGAGCTCCGGGTCTGCCTGGTAGGCCTGTGGTTCCGGATGATGCATCTCACTCACCTGCGATTACTCCCGCGGCCGCCAACCGTGCGGCCACTCCACCAATATCACCGGCGCCCTGGGTTATCAGCAGGTCGCCATCCTGCAGCACATTCGCCAGCAGGGACTCAATCTCCCGGTTATCCTCAACGAACACCGGCTCTATCTGTCCTCTCTGGCGAATGCTGCGGCAAAGGGCGCGACCATCGGCCCCCGGAATCGCAGGCTCGCCGGCAGAATAGACATCCATCAGAAGTAAAGCGTCCACCTCCGACAACACGCGGACGAAGTCTTCGTAAAGATCACGGGTCCGGCTGAACCGGTGCGGCTGGTACACCATCACCAGACGGCGATCCGGCCAGGCATCGTGGGCGGCACGAATAACCGCCTCAACCTCGGTGGGGTGGTGACCATAATCATCCACCAGGGTGACCGTGCCTTTTGGTGTCCTGTAGTCGCCGTATACCTGGAATCGGCGGCCGACACCGGCAAATCCAGCCAGGCCCCGGCAAATGGCCTCATCTGCGACACCCTCATCGGTCGCCACGGCAATCGCAGCGAGCGCGTTGGCGACGTTGTGACGACCGGGCATTTTCAGCTCTACCGTCAGATCGCTCCGGCCGGCCGGGCGCTTCACCACAAAGTGGGTCCGCAAGCCATCAGAGGTGATGTTCTCGGCCCGGTAATCTGCCTCCGGGTTGTCGATACCGTAGGTAATGATCGCTCTCGATATCCGGGGAATGATTTCCTGGACATAAGCATCATCTACACACATCACCGCTACGCCGTAAAACGGCAGGTTATGAAGGAAATCGACGAAGGTCTGCTTCAGCTTTTCAACATCGCCACCATAGGTATCCATGTGGTCCGCTTCGATATTGGTAACCACCGAAATGACCGGGGTCAGATGCAGGAACGACGCATCGCTTTCGTCAGCCTCCGCCACCAGATAGCGGGATCCACCGAGCTGGGCATTGGTGCCGGCACTGTTCAGCTTGCCGCCGATCACAAAGGTCGGGTCCAGCCCGGCTTCACCCAGAATCGATGCAATCAGACTGGTGGTGGTGGTTTTACCATGGGTACCAGCCACGGCGATCCCGTGCCGGTAACGCATGATCTCGGCCAGCATTTCGGCCCTGGGTACAATAGGAACACGCCGTTTGCGGGCAGCGGTGACTTCCGGATTGTCTGACGCCACGGCAGACGAAACCACCACCACATCTGCGCTCGCGCTGTTTTCGTCCCGATGCCCGATCTGAACCTCGACACCCATGGCTTTCAGGCGATCGGTAACCGTGCCTTCTTTCAGATCCGAGCCGGAGACGTCATACCCCTGGTTTTTGAGCACCTCGGCAATGCCACTCATACCGGCACCACCAATTCCCACGAAATGGATGTGGCGGATCCGGCGCATTTCAGGCACCTGATAAACCAGGGGCGGATTGGTTGCATCAGCCATTGGCGGCCTCCAGACAGTAATTCACGACTCTCTCCGTTGCATCAGGGCGGGCCAGTGTTCGAGCGGCCTTCGCCATATCGGTTACCCGGCTGCGGTCCCGGGATAAATCGCCCAGGGTTTCTGCCAGTACGGCCGGGGTCATCTTTGATTGCGGAATCATGATGGCTGCCTTCGCGGCCACCATTTGCTCACCGTTTTTGGTCTGGTGATCGTCTACCGCATGGGGAAACGGCACCAGGACAGCGCCGATGCCCGCGGCACAGAGTTCAGAGACGGTCAGTGCGCCGGCGCGGCACAGAACCAGATCGGCCCATTGGTAGGCATCCGCCATGTCCTTGATAAACGGTTCGACGCTCGCCTCAACCCCGTGCTTTTCATAGGCCTCCCGGGCAGCTTCAACATGGCGCTCACCACACTGGTGGCGAACCATCGGCCGTTGTGCCTCTGGCAGCATGGCCAGCGCCTCGGGCACCTGCTGGTTGAATACCTGGGCGCCGAGACTGCCGCCAATCACCAGCAATCTGAGAGGGCCTTGCCGGCCTGCCAGCCGCTGCTCCGGCGCTGGTAATTTCGCCAGGTCGTCCCGGACCGGATTGCCGGTGCACCGGGTAACGACCTTCTGCCCGAAGCTTCCGGGAAAGGCTTCCAGCACGGTTGCTGCAAACCTCACCAGAATCCGGTTGGTCATTCCCGCGATCGCGTTCTGTTCGTGTATCACCAGAGGTGTCCGGGTCAGCCAGGCCGCCACACCACCGGGCCCGGTGACAAAACCGCCCATGCCGACCACACAATCCGGACGAATCTGGCGCAGAATGGTGAACGCCTCGCCAAGAGCTCGCATCAGGCGAAACGGTGCGAGCACCAGCGCAAGCGCGCCCTTACCCCGCAAACCGGAGATATGAATCAGCGAAAGCGGAATATCGGTCTCTCCGATCAACCGCTGCTCCATGCCACCGCGAGCGCCGAGCCAGTAAACCTGATGGCCAAGGGCTTCAAGTGCACGTGCCGTGGCCAGTGCCGGGAAAACATGCCCACCGGTTCCACCAGCCATCATCAGAAAGCGGCGCTGATCAGTCATAAACCGCACCTCCCCGCTTTTTCGGGCCGGCCTTTTCACGGGCCAGCTTTTCCTGATCAAGGCGTTCCATTTCAACCCGGGCCAGAATGCCGATGCTGATACAGGTGATCATCAGGCTGGAGCCGCCATAGCTGACCAGCGGCAGAGTCAGTCCCTTCGTGGGCAGCAGACCGGTACTCACCGCCATGTTAATACCGGCTTGCAGGCCGATCAGCAAAGTCAGCCCGTAAGCAAAGCAAGCGGCGAAGGGCATATCCGCTTTCTCGGCCCGGCGGGCGATCACGAAGCCGGTTACCACCAGCAGTGTGAACAGACCGAGCACAAGCAACGAACCCAGAAGCCCGAACTCCTCGGCAATAATCGCGAAGATGAAATCGGTATGAGCTTCTGGCAGGTAAAACAGCTTCTGGATGGAGTTGCCCAGACCGACACCGTCCCAGTCTCCACGACCAAAGGCAATCAGCGACTGCGTCAGCTGGTAGCCGCTGTCGAACTGGTCTTTCCAGGGGTCGAGATAGCTGACGACCCGCTTCAGGCGGTATGGCTGGGTGACGATGAGTATTGCACCAAGCACCACCAGTGTGCCGATCAACGGCACAAAACGGCTCAGTCGCACACCGCTCAGGAAGATCATGCCCGCCGCAGCCGTGACCAGCACCACCGTGGCACCAAAGTCTGGCTGGATGACCAGCAGAACCGACGCAAGCCCGAGAACTACCAGGGGTTTCAGGAAGCCGGCCCAGGTATTGAGCAACTCCTCACGGCGACGAACAACGTAGCTGGCCAGGTACGCTATCAGGCATAGCTTGGCCACTTCCGATACCTGGACATTAAACAGGCCGAACGGAATCCATCGGGTCGAGCCGTTCACGGTTCGTCCCAGCGGCGTGAGAACCAGAATAAGCACCAGCAGACCGACACCCAGCAGCAACCAGCCACTGCGCTCCCACCACGCCACAGGCACATTGACGGCCACCAGTGCCGCAAGACAACCAAGCCCGGCAAACATCAGCTGGCGAATCACATAGTGGTAGCTGTTACCCATGGTTTCAGCGGCCATGTCCATGGAAGCTGACGAGATCATCACAATACCTACAACCATCAGGGCCACAGCGCTGATCACCAGCATCGCCAGCGGCTGGATTTCTCCAAGCCACTGGTTCCGGTTTGGCAACGAGAGATCTGCGTACATCACAGGCCCTCCACCAGTGAACGGAACTGATCACCGCGGTCCAGGTAATCGCGGAACATATCAAAGCTGGCACAGGCCGGGGACAGCACCACCCGGTCCCCGGGGCGGGCGAGTTCCGCAGACCTGGAAACCGCATCCGCGAGGCTCGCGGACCGATAAACCGGAATACCGCTGCCAAGAACCTCGGCAATGGCCGGAGCATCGCGACCGATCAGCACCACCGCCCGGCAATGCAGGGCAATGGGTGCTTCCAGAGCGGTGAAATCGGCGCCCTTGCCATCACCGCCGGCAATCAGCACAACCTTGCCGGTCTCCGGAACGAGGCTCTCAATAGCTGCCACAGTTGCACCGACATTGGTGCCTTTGGAGTCGTTGATGAAATCCACGTCGTTAAACCGGCGAATAAACTCGCACCGGTGTGGCAGCCCAGGAAACTCCCGGGCCACCTTCAGCATCACGTCCATCGGCAGTCCCGCAGCGTGCCCCAATGCCAGGGCCGCCATGACATTGCTGATGTTATGGCGCCCCAGTAGCTTGAGGTCACTGGCGAGGATCAGGTTTTCGAAACCGAAAGTAATCCATGTGCCCTCGTCGTCATCCCGGGTGCTGAAGGTTTCCGGATTGACCCTGTAAAAGCCAAAACAGAGGAACCTCAGGGTATCCCGCGCCATCGGGGTGCTCAGGGCATCATCCAGATTGACGACAGCATTCCTGCAGCCCCGGAAGATCCGCTGTTTGGCCTGGAAGTAGGCCATCTTGTTCGGGTAACGATCCATGTGGTCGTCGCTGACGTTCAGCACGGTAGCCGCGAGAGCATTAAGCTCTTCTGTGGTCTCCAACTGGAAACTGGACAACTCAAGCACGTAAAGGTCTGCGCCCTGGCCCAACAGGTCCAGGGCCGGAGTACCGATGTTGCCACCAATTGCCACCTTGCGGCCCGCAGCCCTGGCCATTTCACCCAACAGGGTGGTGACCGTGGTTTTACCGTTGGAGCCGGTAATCGCAATGATGGGGGCATCCGCCGCTTCCGCAAACAGATCAATGTCGCCCCTTAAACGTGCGCCCTGCTTGCCGGCACCAGTGATCGCGGGCTCCGCAGTACTGATGCCCGGACTCACCACCAATTCGTTGAAACCTGCAAACAGGTCGTGATCAAAAGGCCCGAGGTGCACCGGGATATCTGGCCAGCCTGCTCGGAGCTCCTCCAGTCCGGGAGGCGCTGTACGAGTGTCTGCAACCACTATGTCCCGCCCTTGTTCAGACAGATAGCGCACGCAGGAGAGCCCGGTTTTACCGAGCCCTACAACCAATGTGCGACGATCCGAAACAATGACACTCATAGCAGCAGCGTTTTCCTATCTCAGCTTCAGACTGGCAATGCCAATCAGGACCAGAACAACGGTAATGACCCAGAACCGGACAATAACCCGGGGCTCTGGCCAGCCTTTCAATTCAAAGTGATGGTGCAGAGGCGCCATGCGGAAGATTCTGCGCCCGGTCAAACGGAACGAGGCGACCTGCAGGATCACCGAGATCGTCTCCATCACAAAGACCCCCCCCATAATGAAAAGCACGATTTCCTGCCGGACAATAACCGCAACCACCCCAAGAGCCGCACCGAGTGCGAGTGCACCAACATCACCCATGAAGACCTGGGCCGGGTAGGTGTTGAACCACAGAAAACCAAGACCAGCGCCAACCAGAGCACCACAGAACACAATGAGCTCACCGGTTCCGGGCAGATGCGGAATCAGAAGATAATTGGCGAACTGGGCATGGCCAGACAGATAGGCAAAAAGGCCAAGGGCACCGGCCACCATGACAGTTGGCATGATGGCAAGCCCATCCAGCCCGTCCGTGAGGTTAACTGCGTTACTGCTTCCGACAATCACGAAGTAACTGAGCAGAATGAAAAATACTGGCCCGAGGGTCAGGGACACCTGTTTGACGAATGGTACATACAGGGAGGTTTCCTGGGGCAAGGCGGAACTGAAGTAGAGTGCAATTGCCGCCGAAGCACCGATCACCGACTGCCAGAAATACTTCCAGCGGGCCGGCAGGCCGCGCGGATTTCGCTCAACCACTTTGCGATAGTCGTCGACCCAGCCGATGGCGCCAAACAGCAGCGTCACGAGAATGGTGACCCAGACATAGCGATTCCCAAGATCTGCCCAGAGAAGCGTGCTGATACCGATGGCGACGAGAATCAGTGCACCACCCATGGTGGGCGTACCGGCCTTGCTGAGGTGGGTTTGCGGGCCGTCGTCCCGCACCGCCTGACCAATCTGGTACTGACTCAGTTTACGGATCATAACCGGGCCGATGATCAGTGAAATGAGCAGGGCCGTGAGTGTTCCCAGAATTCCGCGCAGGGTCAGGTACTGAAACACCGTCAGTGCCGAAAAATATTGTGATAGAACCTCTGTCAGCCAGAGCAACATGAGTTATTCACCTTTTCTTTAATTCCCTCCACCACGCGATCCATGGCGGAACTGCGAGAACCCTTGACCAACACTGTCAACGGTGTGTTTTTTGCCCTGACAACAGATTCAACTGCCTGATCATGGGTCAGGCACGACTCTGCACCCTCACCAAACCCATCGACGTAGCCGTCACAGCCAGGCCCTACAGTGATCATTCGGTCAATGCCATGCTCCCTGGCGTACTGTCCCACGTCCTGGTGTAGCGCCCGTGCGTTCGGGCCAAGCTCTGCCATCGCGCCCAGGACTGCAATTTTCAGCCCCGCCCGCTGACCCAGAACACCCAAAGCAGCTTTCATCGAAGCCGGGTTGGCGTTGTAGCTGTCATCAATCAGCGTTAGTTCCGGTGACAGATTCAACACCTGCAGCCGTCCCTTGACCGGCTCAACCTGCCCCAGCCCGTTCACAACGGCCTGGTCGTCGGCGCCCAGTTCCCGGGTTGCAGCAATGGCCAGCAACATATTGGTGATGTTGTGATCACCCTCAAGCGCCAGCGAAACACGGCAGCGCCAGTTATCCGGCCCGCGTACCTGAAGCGTTCTGGTGCCGCCGTCATGGCTGACCATCACGGCATGGTAGTCCGCTGCCGAATCCAGCCGGCTGACACCAGCAACCCGGCGACTACCGGCCCGTTGCTGCCACTGGCTGAACGCCGGATCATCCCGGTTCAGGACCACCAGACCGTCGGCAGCAACACCATCGATGATTTCGCCTTTGGCCAGCACAATATTGTCGTAGCTGCCAAAGCCCTCTAAATGGGCCTGTCCCGCGTTGGTCAGAATGGCAACCTCGGGTTTTGCCAGTGCAACCGCATGGGCGATTTCGCCCAGCCCACTGGCTCCCAGTTCAATCACGCCATAACGGTGCTCCGGCGAGAGACCGAAAAGCGTAAGCGGCACACCGATGTGGTTGTTAAGGTTGCCCCGGGTAGACAGTGTTGGCCCCTTCTGCGACAGAATCGCGGCACACATTTCCTTGACGGTCGTTTTGCCACTGCTGCCGGTGATGGCGAGAATCCTGGCTTCACTCTCTCCGCGATTCCCGGCCGCCAGCTGAGCCAGGGCCATGAGCGTGTCACCCACGACGAGCTGGGGTAAAGGCACATTGTTATCGGGCACATCGACTACCAGACCAACGGCACCTTGCTCGCGGGCCTGCTGCAAAAAACGGTGGCCGTCAAAATTCTCGCCCCGAAGAGCAACGAACAGCTGCCCCTGTTCAAGGGTGCGAGTATCGGTTGAGACCCCACCAAACATCACTGACGCCAGATCGTCAGACGCGCACTCGGCACCCAGCCAGCTTTGGGCCTCGGCCAGTGAAAAGGCGCGCATCATGCCACACCCCCGTTCACTTTCAAGATATGGCGAACGTGCTCGGCATCGCTGAAGGGGTACTTCTGGCCGGCGATTTCCTGATAGGTCTCATGGCCTTTTCCGGCGATAAGCACCAGGTCATCCGGCTTTGCCGTGCGAATAGCCGTCTGGATTGCCTCAGCCCGGTCATGAATAACCGCAACCTTCTCCGGATCAGTAAAACCGGCAACAATGTCACGGGCAATGACAGCGGGGTCTTCGCTGCGCGGATTGTCATCGGTGACGACAATACGGTCCGCCAGCTTTTCAGCCTCCGACGCCATTTCCGGACGCTTGCCGGGGTCACGGTCGCCACCGCATCCGAACACGCAGATCAGGTCTCCGGTAACATGGGGACGCAGCGCCGCAAGGGCATTGGCAAGGGCATCCGGTGTGTGGGCGTAGTCCACCACCACCCTGACACCACTGGCACCACCAAACCTTTCAAGTCTTCCCGGCGGTGGAGTCAAGCGGGCGGCAGCCCGCTGCGCCCGCTCAACCGGAACACCGAGGGTCAAAACCGTGGCCATGGCCGCCAGCACATTACTGGCATTGAAACTGCCCAGAAGGGGAACGGCAATAACAAACCGGCCCCACTCACCATCGACTTCCGCCTCAAAGCCCTCATCGGTTGGCCGGAATTCCCGCAACCAGAGTTCTGTCTGGGCTTCGTGCAGGCTGTAGCGGACGCGATCACATTTGCCGGCCAGCTGATCAAACAGCTGCCTGCCGAAAGGGTCGTCAAAGTTGATAACGGAGAAGTGCAACTCCTCGCGCTCGAACAGACGGGCCTTCGCCTCGCCGTAGGCTTCCATAGACCCGTGGTAATCCAGATGATCCCGGGTCAGGTTGGTAAACACGGCGCCAGTCATGGTGAGGTTGTCGATTCGCCCCTGATCCAGGGCATGGGAGGAGACTTCCATGACAGCCGCACGACCGTCCTGTTTCAGGATCCGTGACAGAACCCGGTTCACCTGAACCGCGTCTGGCGTGGTATGAGTCGCCGGATACAGTGCACCGGGCATGCCATATCCCAGGGTGCCCAGGATACCGCAGGGTGTTCCCGTCTCTTTAAGGAGCTGGGCAACGTACTGGCAAACGGACGTCTTGCCGTTGGTTCCGGTAACACCAATCAGGCGAAGGCGTTGCGACGGATGCTCGAAAAACCGGTCTGCAATTCTCCCGACCAAACCACGAAGACCGACCACGGGGACCACCAGGGCCCCATGTCGTTCCGAGCATTCGGCGGCCTGACCGGATTCCAGAAGAATGACTGTAGCGCCCGCTTTAATCGCCCCATCGACATGAAAATCAGCCGGCGTGCTGTTCCCCGACAGGGCAATAAACGCGTCGCCGGAGGCCACCTCGCGGCTGTCGGTCTTCAGGCCATGGATAGTCACGTCGAATACCGACGGAACCGCCACGATTCCTTGTAACAAAGTGCTGAGAGATGTGATGCACATAGGCTTATCCTCGCTCCCCGGGCACTGGAGAAACAGTTTTTGCCTTCCCAACTTCCAGTTCAGGCTTCACATTCAGCAGTCGCAGGGCGTCACTCATCACCCTGGCGAACACCGGCGCTGCCACTTCCCCGCCGTAATATTCACCGGACTGCGGCGCATCGACGGCCACAACCGTAACCAACCTGGGATTATCAATCGGAGCCATCCCGGCAAAAATGGCCTTGTACTGGCTATCCTCGTAGCCCTGGGCGCCAACCAGATGAACCGTTCCGGTCTTGCCCCCCGCAGAATAGAACCCGGGCTGGGCCCGCTTTCCCGTACCACGGGAAACCACTTGCCGGAGCATATTTCGGACCTCATAGGTGACCTGCTCGGACAACACCCGATGGCCTTCGGGCTCTTCATCGCGCTTCACAAGGCTCAGTGGGTAACGCACTCCACCATTGGCAATCACCATATAGGCCTGTGCCAGCTGAAGAGCATTGACACTCATACCGTAACCGTAGGACAGGGTCGCCTCTTCCACCGGCCGCCACTTCGGTGGCGCTGGCAGCACTCCGACGGCTTCCCCGGGAAAGCCGATCCCGGTTGGCTGACCAAGCCCCATTCGCGCATACAGATCGCGGATAACATCACCGCCGAGATCGGTGGCGATCTTGCTGATTCCCACGTTACTGGATTTGACAATAATGTCTGTCACATCCAGCAGGCCATAGTTGCGATGATCGCGGATGGTAAAACGACCAAAACGCCGGTAGCCCGGGTTGGTATCGATGGTGCTCTTGACTGAATATTCGCCAGATTCCAGCGCTGCCGCCATGCTTATCGGCTTCATGGTTGAACCGGGCTCAAACAGATCAGTGATGGCCTTGTTTCTGAGGTTTTCCGCCGCCAGCTGGCTGCGGTCATTGGGGTTGTAGGACCCCTGGTTCACCATTGCCAGAACCTCACCGGAATCGACATCCAGCATGACCAGCGTGCCACCGCGAGCATTGTGGGCGGTTACCACTGCTTTCAGCTCACGGTAAGCCAGGTACTGAAGGCGCAGATCAATACTGAGCGCGAGATTACGACCGGGGCTGGCGTCCCTGATCAGCGTCAGATCCTTGATAATCCGCCCCCGGTTATCCTTGAGAACGCGCTTGCGGCCGGATTCGCCGGACAACCATTGGTTGTAGGCCAGCTCGATACCTTCCTGGCCACGCTCGTCGATATTCGTAAAACCGACCACGTGGGCCGTCACTTCGCCCGCGGGGTAGTAACGACGGTATTCCTGGCGCGCATAAACCCCCTGAATTTCCAGAGCCAGGGCCTGCCTGGCAAGATCAGGCTGAACCTTGCGGCGCAGGTAGATGAACTCGCGACCTGAATACTCCTTCAGTCGCTCACGCAGGGAAGCTTCACTGATATCGAGCAGCCGGGCAAGATTGGTCAGACGCGGCTCAGAGGGATCGGTCTCGGAGGGGTTCGCCCAGATGGTCTGCACCGGCGTACTGACCGCCAGAGGTTCTCCATATCGATCAGTAACGACACCTCGATGGGCATCGATGGACTCAACTCGAATGGTCCGGACGTCCCCCTGCTTGCGCAGAAATTCGTTGTCGACCACGTGCAGGTCGACCAGACGCCAGCCCAGCACCCCGACAACCAGGAGAAAGACGCCCAGCACGGAGCCAAAGCGCCAGGCTGCCAGCCCGGACGCCAAACGCTGCCCCCATGTTGTCTTCTTTCCCTGATCGGACACGTCGATCACCCTGAACGTTGTTGTTATCGTTGGTTACTGACTGGCAACCGGAGACATCAAAGGTACCAGCACAATGTCCTGACGCCCCGGCACCACCATGTTGAAGCGCTCTGCCGCCAGGTTCTCCACCCGGCCATGAGCGCTCAGGGCGCTTTGCTCCAGCAGAAGCTGACTCCACTCACTCTGGTATCGATCCCGCTCTGCCTGAAGTTGCGACAGGGTATTGAAAAGTTCACGGTTCTCGTGAGCGCTTACGACAACACCAACGGAGGATGCGACCAGCAGCGCCACCAGAGCGAGAGACACCAGGACCTTGCCCTGCCTCGTGGCATCAAAAACCTGCCGTGAAATCCGAACAGCGGTTGCCACACCCTCCCGGACTTTCTGTTTGTTCAACTTTGCCGTCTTGACCGGCTCTTCAATAGCTACCGCGCCCATGACTACGCGCTCCCCTGCGAGTTTTTTCTGATATCAGTGCGTTCCAGCACCCGCATGACTGCACTGCGAGCGCGTACGTTGTCGCTTACTTCGTCGGCACCGGCCTTACTGGCCTTGCCAACTAGCCGGAAGTCCGATGCTTCCTGCTCGGCGGTCACCGGCACACCTTTGGGCATCTGGGGCCCGCGGGCCAGATCCCGCATAAACCGTTTAACCAGCCGGTCTTCCAGCGAATGAAAGCTGATAACCACCAGCCGGCCTCCTGTTGCCAGTCGGTCGACGGCTGCCCGGAGGCCAATTTCAAGGTCTTCCAGCTCCCGGTTGATAAAGATCCGGATCGCCTGAAAGGTCCGCGTGGCCGGGTGCTTGTGTTTCTCTTTTTTGGGCACCGCCTCGCTGACCAGTTCGGCCAGCTGGCGAGTGGTCTCAACAGGCGCTTCCTGTCGGCGCTGAACCAGCAGCCGGGCAATACGGCGGGAGAAACGCTCCTCGCCATACCGCCAGATCACATCGGCTATTTCGGCTTCTTCTGCCGTCGCCAGCCACTGAGCAGCACTTGGCGATTGCTCGGTGTTCATCCGCATGTCCAGTGGACCATCGCGCATGAAGCTGAAACCACGGGAGGCGTCATCCAATTGTGGTGACGAGACACCAAGATCCAGCAATACTCCGTTTACCGACTCCCAGCCCTGCCCGGTGACCGCCGATTCCAGCTCGGCAAAAGACCCGTGGAAACAGTGGAAGCGAGTGTCTTGCGCTTCGAGCTCCCGGGCTGCTCTGATGGCCTCGGGATCCTTATCAATACCCAGCAAATGGCCCGCCTCGCCGAGACGCCCAAGAATCAGGCGACTGTGGCCACCCCGTCCAAAGGTTCCATCCACGTAGTATCCGTCGGGGTCGTTGACCAGATAGTCGACCGCCGAGTCCAGGAGCACCGAGCGATGTGAATACGCCGCTCCGGCCTCCTGCCTGCGATCGGAGGTCATAGGGACAGCGCCTCCATCTCTGGCGGCATTTCGTCGTCATCGGAGGACTCATCCAGCCAGGCAAACCAGCGCTCTTCGCTCCATAATTCGAACTTTTTGCCCTGCCCGATCAACATCAGCTTTTTCTCCAGATGGGCGTAGCTTCTCAGTGTCGGGGGAATCAGGATGCGCCCGGCTGAGTCCAGCTCCATGGGCGCAGCATTACCCAGAATCAGACGCTGCAAGCGGCGGGCTGCCTTGTTCATATTGGGAAGGGCCTCAATCTTGGGCCTCAGAACCTCCCACTCGGGTTCGGGATAGACCAATAAACAACGCTCTTCGTCGGCATTCGCCGTCAACACAATGCGCCCACCACAGGCCTGCGCGAGTTGCTCGCGCACCTTGGCGGGGATCGCCAGGCGACCCTTCACATCCATATTGATGGCATGACTGCCGAGAAAATTACTCATTCACACTGTCTCTGGGTGCCTGAAATCCACAAAAAACCACTAGAAACCACTTTTTCCCACTTCCGCACACTATAGAAACACGCAATACACAATGCAAGCGCCGCAAACAGCGCCACACGCGGGAAAGTTCCTTTTATGACAATAGGTTACAGAGACGGATTCAATGAAATGGTGATATTACGAAAAAGAAAAGAAGCAAAATCAAACACCTGCAAAAAAGTCTGCAGAAGACAAGTGAGGTTTAAGATTTTTTGGCTATAAAAGACATCTGTTGAGAAGGACAGACTTCACATGAAGGGAATAAAAAGAGCGAGCTCGCCGATAAGCCGGGTTCTGTCTTGGACAGTCATTCATCTAGGGCCTGCGTCACCACAGGCCTCAAGCAACCTACCCGAATCCAGCGCGGGCCACGCCATTGGATTCCTATTTGGTCTTGCTCCAGGTGGGGTTTACCATCGCCGTGGACTGTTGCCAGCCACGCGGTGCGCTCTTACCGCACCGTTTCACCCTTACCGGCGCCCGAAGGCGCTTAGGCGGTCTGCTTTCTGTTGCACTTTCCGTCGGCTCACGCCGCCCAGGCGTTACCTGGCACCTTGCCCTATGGAGCCCGGACTTTCCTCCCCCGGTGAAACCGGCGGCGACTGTCTGGCGAGCTCGGGCGTGACGATACTCCTGACCCTAGGGCCTTGCAAGAGAAACCGCCACCGGCACTCAGTCATCTTTCAGCGCCAGGGCGCGCTGATAAAGTTCGTTCTTTGAAAGGCCGGTCAATTCAGCAGCCATCTTTGCCACCTTCTTCACCGGCAGTTCCGCCAACAGCACCTTGAGCACCCGATCAACATCCAGAATCGCCTCATCGCTATCGCCGGCGCAGGGCTCGGCACCACGGATCATCACCACAAACTCACCACGGGTGCCATGGGGATCCTGCTCCAACTCGGCCAGAACCTCGTGCACCGAACCTGAATAGAAGGTCTCAAAGGTCTTGGTGATTTCCCGGCCAAGCACTGTCTCCCGGTCAGGCCCCAGAACCTCAGCGATATCCCGTACCGATTCGAGGATCCGATGGGGCGACTCGTAAAAGACCAGGGTCGCGACCTCACTGGAGAGAGACTCAAGACTTGCGCGGCGGCCGGAACGCTTTGCAGGCAGAAACCCTATAAACAGGAACCGATCTGTGGGCAACCCGGCGGCACTCAACGCAGCTACCAGCGCACAGGGCCCCGGAATGGGACAGACTACGAAGCCAGCGGCTCTGGCTTCGCGAACCAGAACATAGCCTGGGTCGGAGATCAGCGGAGTGCCAGCATCGGAAATCAGAGCCACATCCCGCCCCGCTTCAAGTTCCGCCAGCAAGCTGCCAGCGCGGTCTTTTTCGTTATGATCGTGCAGCGCAACCAGCCGTTTCTGAATGCCCAGATGACTCAGCAGTCGGCCACTGTGCCTTGTATCCTCAGCAGCAACCACATCAACACCGGCCAGGACCCTGGTTGCTCGCGGAGACATATCGTCCAGATTGCCAATGGGCGTCGCAACAATAAAAAGCGTTCCGCCTGAAGCGCCTTCCAGACTCACCTCAGCGGAGAAATCACTGACCACATTTTTCAAAGTTTCTGCCTCATTGACGCCAACCTCCGGACCGTGACAGTTACGTCATGTGAATTAACCCCGGAGCTGTTAAACTTGCCACCGTTAGTCTGGCGCTACAAGCCCAATAATCCGGAGTATATCGAGCTTGCCATGATAAAGATCCGCATCCATAAACGAGCCCTGGCCAGCGTTCTTGCCGCCGCCCTTTTTTCCGCCGGTTGTGCCAGCGTCAATCTTGATTCGCACATTGCGCAAACTGCCGATCAGGCCCTTGAAATGGCCAGCAGGGAAGATAACCTCGAGACGGCCCAGGCCTACCTGCTCAGAATTGCCAGCCGATTCCAGGACCAGGGCGATCACGCGGCAGCCCGAACGCTACTTCAAAGTGAGCGGCTGGCGCAACCTGCACCGACACTTGATAACCAGAAAAAGCTCCTGTCCATGGCAAGTGCAACGGCGCTTGACGATCAATCCTGGGCACGAGAACTTGCCAGCGAGATGGCGCCTTCAGATTTCATTGACTACCCGGCAGACCTGATGGCAAGAGCCGCGAACCTGCAAGCAGACACCTTGGTACTTGCAGAGAATCCGTTGTCTGCGGCCATGACCCTCATATTGCTGGCCCAGACCGACAATACGGCGGATGCACAGCAAATTCATGATCGGGTCTGGTCATTGCTGGAGCAAGTGCCTGATGACCGGCTGGATTCCGCCTCAGCAGATGCAATTGGCTATGAAGCCCAGGGTTGGCTGGAGTTGGCAAGGATTGTACGAGCGCCCGATATCGGCATCGACGAACAGGGTCGAATCATACGTGGCTGGCAGAACAACTGGCCGGGGCATCCAGCCGCGCAGGTGCTGCCCTCCGGCCTGCGACTGATCGCGACCCTTGCCGACAGCCGACCCGAGAAAATCGCTTTGGCGCTGCCCCTTAAAGGTCCGCTGGCAACGGCAGGAAAAGCGATCAGGGACGGTTTTCTTGCCGCCTACTACCTCGACGACTCCACCAATAGCAGTAAAACCGACATCCGGATCTTTGATACCTCCGACACGCCGTTCAGCGAACTTTATCGCGAGCTTTCGGAACAGGATATTGATCTGGTAGTCGGCCCTCTTGAGAAGGAGGCCCTCGCCGGACTTGGCTCCATGACTACTCTGCCGATACCGGCCTTGGGACTAAACTATCTGCCATCCGATAGCCAGGCACCAGATGGCCTCTATCAGTTCGGCCTTTCAGCCGAAGACGAAGCACGCCAGATAGCCGACAGACTACTGGCCGAAGGGCTACGCCAGGTATTGGTACTCATTCCCCAGGGCGAGTGGGGCGACCGCGTGGAACAAGCTCTGCTGAAGCAGCTGGCCGCGTCTGATGGCGTCGCCCTGGATACAGAGCGCTTCTTCAGGGAAGACAATCTCAGGGCTGTGACAGCCGACTTGCTCGGCATAACCGTCTCCCGTGACCGGGCCATCCAGGTCGAACGAACCATTGGTATAGACGTTGAATTTGAGCCTCGCCGTCGTCAGGACGCGGACGCCATCGTCATGGTGGCGGAGGCCACGGTCGCGCGCCAGTTCAAGCCGCTGTTTGCCTTCTATTTCGGGGGCGACCTGCCCGTTTATTCGCCCTCTATCATCTACGAAGGCACCCCGTCGCCCTCCCGGGACCGTGATCTGAACGGGGTTACTTTCACCGATATCCCCTGGGTTCTCGGAGATGACAACGAGCTTCGAACCAGGGCTACGGAGATCATGTCAGGCACCCGAGGCCAACCAGGCCGGCTGTTTGCCATGGGCGCAGACGCCTGGCACCTCAGCAAACGGCTACCACTGCTCAGACAAGTCGAAAGCGCGTCGATCGCAGGGCAGACAGGCGTCCTGACCATGACGCCTCAAGGCAGCATCCACCGGGAACAGCTATGGGCGCAATTCCGGAACGGAACGCCGGAACTTCTGCCGAAGCTCTCGCCCGAGGTCTCCGATACCGTCTCCCGGGATGAGGCAATGCCGGTCACCGGGCATAATTAAGGAACAATTCAATCGCCATGGATGGCACAAAAACCCTGGGAAATCACTTCGAAGGCGTGGCAGCTCGCTACCTTGCCAGTCGCGGCGTCCGGATTGTGGAGCGTAACGTTTATAATCGCGGCGGTGAGATAGATCTGATCGGCCGGGATGGCGACACACTGGTGTTCTTTGAAGTCCGGTATCGCGGGCCCGGCAGCCTCGTCGACCCCGCAAGCTCCATCAATTACCCAAAACAGAAGCGACTGTTAAAGGCGGTTTCGTTTTATCTGCACAGGCATGGGCTCTGGAATAGCATCTCACGAATTGATGTGGTTGCGATCAGCCCGGGTACCGTCAAAAAATACCGGGTACAATGGATCAGGAATGCAATTCTGGCAGGATAGTGATACTGACGATGACCGACACCGAACACCAGATTAACCAGTGGTTCGCAAGCCATATGGAGCATACCGCCCAGGCGGCAAGCACCGCAGGCCCTGCCATTGAGGATGTTGCAGACGCCTTCGTAGCGACCCTGCTCCAGGACGGAAAAATCATCACCTGCGCCAATGGCAACGCCAATATACTGGCCCAGTATTTCTGCACCTCACTTCTTAACAGGTTTGAACAGGACCGGCCCGCTCTACCAGCCATTAACCTCGGGGCAGACGCCACCACCTACTCCGCCATCTGTCGGGATAACCGGTTCAACGACACCTTCTCCCGCCAGGTCAGAGCCATCGGCAAGCCCGGAGACCTTCTTCTTGTGGTCGTTGACGACGGCCACAAAGCCAACCTCATTCAGGCTATACAGGCTGCCCATGACCGGGAAATGAGCGTCGTTGTCCTCAGTGCCAGGGAGAAATCCGATATTACCTCACTGATGCATCCCGAGGACCACGAGATCGCGCTCAACAACCTGAGCCCGACTGAGGCGACACCGCTGCTACTGTTAATCATTAATGCGCTATGCGGACTGATCGACGGCAAGCTTTTCGGGGGATAAAAAAAGCCAGCTTACGCTGGCTTTCTGGAACGGGAAAAGCAGTTATTTAACCACCTTGAGCGTCGGCCTTCCTGAGGGCCGCTCCTCCTGTCCAGAGGCAGACTGCTCTCCGTCGCGCTCACGAGTGGTGCCATCAGGGTCCGGCGAGCCAGGCTCACTGCCGAACACCATACCTTCACCGTTTTCCTTCGCGTAGATCGCCATAACAGCCTGCAGAGGTATGAACACCTGCATGGGCACACCTCCGAAGCGGGCACTGAACTCCAGCGCACCATTTCCAATAACCAAACCACGAACGGCGCCCGAACTGATGTTCAGAACAATCTGCCCGTTCGCCACATGCTCAGTCGGCACCTGCACACCCTGAATGCCTGCGTCCACCACAATGTAGGGTGTACAGTCATTGTCCAGAATCCACTCATTGAAAGCACGTACCAGGTACGGACGGCTGGACGTCATGGTGTTTTTGCTCTCGGCCACTGCCACTCTCCTGCTCCGGCCAGCGGAACTTTTCCAAATCAGCTGCGAATGTCTTCTTCCAGATCAGACAGGCTTGCCTTGAAACCTTCCCGGCTGAAGATACTGTCCATATATTTCTGCAGTGGCTTGGCCTGCTTATCATTGAGATCAATGCCCAGTGCCGGAAGACGCCACAGAATCGGCGCAATGCAGCAATCCACAATGGTAAATTCTTCGGACAGGAAGTAAGGCATTTCAGCGAACAGCGGCGCTGTCGCCAACAGGCTTTCCCGCAGCTCCTTGCGAGCCGTCTCGGAGGCCTTGGCGTTTGGCTGGGCCAGAATCTGGTCAACCAGGCCACACCAGTCTTTCTGGATGCGATGGATCATCAGCCGGCTGTTGGCTCGGGCGACCGGATAAACCGGCAATAACGGTGGGTGAGGAAAACGCTCGTCAAGGTACTCCATCATGATATTAGGCTCATAAAGCACCAAATCACGATCCACCAGTGTCGGCAGGGCGTTGTATGGGTTCAGGTCGGCCAGTTCGGCCGGCGGGTTATCCGGGTCCACATCAACAATATCAACGGTAACACCCTTCTCTGCCAGAACGATACGCACCCTGTGGCTGTAATGGCTGGCCGGATCCGAGAAAAACGTCATTGATGACCGCTTGGTCACAACGCCCATAGAACTACCTCACGAGTAAACAAACCGAAATGATCCTGAAAAAACGCAAAAATCCAGCGGGCCGGTTATTGCCCGCTGGAACTCAGGGGGTGAGATTATACCCTATTTCTCAGTGTACGTCCTTCCAGTACTCACGATTGAGCAGGTAAGCGAACACAAAGAAGATGGCAACAAAGATCAGAACAAAAATCCCCAAGCGCTCACGCTCCAGTTTGACCGGATCGGCCATGTAGGACATGAAGTTGGTCAGGTCGTACATGGCCTGATCAAACTCGGCCCCTGTCATGCTGCCCTCAATCGCGTATTCAGGACAGACATCGGCATTATTGATGTTGCCACTGAGCGGCTCAACACTGGCCTCAACACCGATGTTCGGCGCCACAGCACAGAGGCCCTGAAGCTCAACCATCACGTGTGGCATACCTACCGCCGGGAACACAACGTTGTTGACACCAAGTGGGCGCGTCTCATCCTTGTAGAAACCACGAAGGTAAGAATACACCCAGGCTTCACCACGCAGACGGGTCTCCAGGGTCAGATCGGGCGGCGGCGCACCAAACCAGCCGGCGGCCATATCCTTATCCATGGAGTTCTTCATCAGCTCGCCGATTTTGGCGCCTGTAAAGATCAGATTCTCCTCGTACAACGGGACCGGAATCTCCAGGTCATCGGCAACCCGCTTGTAGCGGGCATACTCCATGGAGTGACACCCCATGCAGTAGTTGGTGAACGTAGCCGCACCACGCTGGAGAGACGCTTTATCAGAGTGATCTGCCTCGAACGGGTCCAGATGAACCGCTGCACCGGCCGCCAGCCCGAGAGCTGGCAGGAATGCGATGAAAAGACCAAAAATCAGCTTTCTCATTATCCTGTCACCCTCTCTGGTACTGGCTTGGTTTTCTCCATGCGCGTGTAAAACGGCATCAGAATGAAGTAGAGGAAATATACCGCCGTCAGGATCTGGGCCACGGTAGTACGCCCCGCGGTCGCCGGTACAAGGCCAAGGTAGCCAAGCACAACAAAGCTCACCGCAAAAACCGCAAGAGCGATCTTGCTCAGCCAGCCCTTGTAGCGAATGGAGCGAACCGGACTTCTGTCCAGCCAGGGAAGGACGAAGAGAATGGCAATGGCGCCACCCATCACGACCACACCCCAGAACTTCGCAGGCAAGCCGAAAAGATCCACCGTTACCGCACGCAACATGGCGTAGAAAGGCGTGAAATACCACACCGGCGCAATGTGCGCTGGCGTTTGCAAGGGGTTAGCTGGCTGGAAGTTAGGCTTTTCAAGGAACAGCCCCCCCATTTCCGGGAAGAAGAACACGACAATAAAGAAGATGAAGAAGAATACCGCGACACCCACCAAATCGTGCACGCTGTAGTAGGGATGGAACGGAATGCCATCTTTCGGAATGCCGTTTTCATCTTTATTCTTCTTGATGTCGATACCGTCAGGGTTATTTGACCCCACCTCGTGGAGCGCCAGGATATGAAGCACTACCAGGCCCAACAGCACGATCGGCAGTGCCACCACATGCAAAGCGAAGAACCGGTTCAGGGTGATGCCTGAAATGAGGTAATCGCCACGAATCCACAGAGACAGGTCTTCACCGATCACCGGGATAGCACCAAACAGGTTAACGATTACCTGGGCACCCCAGTAGGACATCTGCCCCCAAGGCAGTAGGTAGCCCATGAAGGCTTCGGCCATCAGCACCAGGTAGATCAGCATGCCGAAGATCCAGATCAGCTCTCGGGGTTTCTGATAGGAGCCATACATCAGACCCCGGAACATGTGGAGGTAGACCACAATGAAGAAAGCCGATGCACCGGTAGAGTGCAGATAGCGCAGCAGCCAGCCCCACTGGACATCACGCATGATGTACTCAACGGAGGCAAACGCACCCTCCGCGGAGGGGTTATAACTCATGGTCAGCCAGATACCTGTAACCAGCTGGTTAACCAACACCAGCATGGCCAGGGAACCAAAGAAGTACCACACGTTGAAGTTCTTCGGCGCGTAATACTTGGCCAGGTGCTTGTTCCAGGCCTCAACGATCGGCAGACGTTCGTCTACCCAGTTAATTAGCTTCTGCATTACGCTGCCTCCGGATCAAGACCAATCGTTAAGGTCACGTCATCGTCGTAACGATAAGGCGGCACCTCAAGGTTCAGGGGAGCAGGCTGCGCATCATAAACCCGGCCGGCGAGATCGTACTTGGAACCGTGACACGGACAAAACAGACCGCCCAGCCAATCTTCACCCAAATCTTCCGGGGCCAGTTCCGGGCGATAGGACGGAACACATCCCAAATGGGTACAAAGACCGACAAGAACTGCAACTTCCGGCTTCAGGGCCCGGTAGATGCCGTCGATATACGGTGGCTGCTGAGGGGCTTCCGAGTTCGGATCTTTCACTTCCTCGTTCAGCTTCTCGATGTTTGCCAGCATCTGTTCGGTACGGCGGATGATCCAGACCGGTTTACCCCGCCACTCGACCGTAATCTGCTGACCCGGCTCAATCTTGCTGATATTGACGGTTACCGGTGCACCGGCTGCTTCCGCTTTGGCACTGGGATTCCAGGATGCCACGAAAGGGACGGCCGCACCGACGACGCCGACTCCACCCACCACAGACGTAGCACCGATCAGAAACCGGCGCCGGCCTTGGCTCACGTCGCCATTACTCATTATGGTTTTCTCCCATCAGGCGATGTCACAGCCCGCAACACAGCCGGCAATGTGCATCTAAAAGGACTTCACAACCCAAAAATATAAGCGCCCAAATGGTAATGAAATTACCAGGGGCTTACAAGTCGGAAAGCCGCGACTGGCGCCTCATCCCTGTTCCAGATCAATTTGCTGGCAAATCATCCGAACATAAAAAAACCCGACCGAAGGGGCCGGGTTTCCAGGATCTGCTCCAACAATATTAACGCTTGGAGTACTGAGGACGCTTACGCGCCTTGCGCAGACCCACTTTCTTACGCTCAACCTCACGAGCATCACGGGTAACATAACCCGCTTTGCGCAGAGCTGGGCGCAGAGTTTCGTCATAATCCATCAGCGCACGGGTCAGGCCGTGGCGAATAGCGCCAGCCTGGCCACTGATACCACCACCCTTGACGGTGATATTGAGATCGAAACGATCGGTAGAGTCAGCAACCACAAGCGGCTGACGAACGATCATTCGAAGAGTCTCACGACCGAAGAAATCTTCGATAGAGCGACCGTTGATGGAAATGTTACCGCTTCCCGGCTTGATAAAGACTCGAGCCGTGGATGTCTTGCGGCGACCAGTACCGTAATTTTGTGCTACAGACATATCCGCCTTCCGTTAAATGTCGAGTTCTTTGGGCTGCTGGGCTGCGTGAGGATGCTCAGCGCTGGCATAGACTTTCAGCTTCTTGAACATGGCGCGGCCGAGCGGACCCTTCGGAAGCATGCCTTTGACAGACTTCTGAATAATTTGCTCGGGCGCCTTGTCGACCAGCTTCTCGAAGTTGATGGATTTGATTCCACCCGGAAAGCCGGTGTGACTATAGTACATCTTGTCAGATGCCTTGTTGCCAGTCACCCGCACCTGGCTCGCATTGATCACAACAATGTAATCGCCAGTGTCTACATGGGGGGTGTACTCAGGCTTATGCTTGCCCCGCAGACGACGGGCGATTTCGGTTGACAGACGACCCAGCGTCTTGCCGGCTGCGTCTACAACGTACCAGTCACGCTTTACTGTTTCTGGTTTCGCACTCAGAGTCTTCATTGATTCCGCCTTGAACGCTATATAAGAAACGTTAAAAACCACACCGGTAAATGCTTCGCATCCGGAGGGGTTTCTATACCTGTTAGTTAGTCGGCAGTGACACTATTCGGGGCTGAGATAGTGACATCGCCTTGAAAAGCCAGGGCGCGAAGTATACTCGAAGCTCCCGGGAAATCCAACCCTGTGTCGTACTGTTTCGTTATTCCCCTATACCGGCCGCAGGCCACCCATATAATCTCGACACATTGCGTTTTAGCACCCGCGCCAGCGCTTCCGGCTCCACCCCCCGGATTTCCGCTAGAGTATCCAGAATTTGCGGAAGATAGACCGGAGAATTCTGCCCCGGCCGGACGCCTTCAGGAGCCATATCCGGTGCATCTGTCTCGAGCACCAGGGATTCAGGTGGCAGCCTTGCAATGGCATCGCGGGTCTTGCGTGCCAGGGGATGGGTAATCACTCCTCCAACCCCGATAAAACAGCCCAGACCGACCAGTTTTTCGGCCTGCTGAAAGCTTCCGGAAAAACCGTGAATCAGGGCCCGACCGCCCCACTGCTTGCGATTGAGCAGGCCATGCACCTCATCATGGGTTTTAACCGAGTGAATAACCAGCGGCATATTCAATTCGGAGGCCAGAGTTACCTGAGCCTCAAACCAGGGCCATTGAGCCTCGAGACTACCCCGTAGCCGGTCCAGCCCACACTCTCCGATCGCCACACAACGTTCAGGCCTACTCGTTAGCAACTGTTCAAGCGCAACGAGGTCTTCCTCTGAATGTTCATCCACAAACCAGGGGTGAATCCCCAGGCAGTAAAACAGACCGTCATGGGCCAATGCTGTTTGCCGAACCCTGCCCCAGTCCGGTCGGCGTACGCCCGGTATGACCAAACCGCTTACACCGTGCGAACGAGCCTGCTCAAGCTCCGTCTCGCGGCGGCCGTCAAACTGCGGAAAATCGAAATGGCAGTGGGCGTCGATCAGCTGCAAAGTCACCTCCGCCCCGGCGCGCTCAGTGCTCCCGGGTCTTGTGGAACTGGATGTCGGGGTACCGCTCCTGGGCCAGATTCAGGTTTACCATGGTCGGGGCAATATAGGCCAGCCGGTCGCCGCCATCGAGCGCCAGATTGTCGTTATTCTTGCGCTGGAACTCATCGAGCTTGCGCTCATCGCTGCAGGTCACCCAGCGGGCGGTGGACACATTGATCGGCTCGTAGACAGCCTCGACCTTGTACTCACTCTTCAGACGACTGACCACCACATCAAACTGCAACACACCTACCGCACCGACAATAAGATCGTTATTGCGAAGCGGTCTGAAGACCTGGACGGCACCCTCTTCGGATAGCTGAATCAACCCCTTCTGGAGCTGTTTGGCCTTGAGGGGGTCCTTGAGGCGGATACGACGGAACAGTTCCGGGGCGAAATTCGGAATCCCGGTAAATTTCATGTCTTCGCCGGCAGTGAAGGTATCGCCCAACTGAATGGTACCGTGATTGTGCAGGCCGATAATGTCGCCAGCAAAAGCCGCTTCAGCGTGTTCTCGATCACCGGCCATAAAAGTCAGTGCGTCGGAGAAACGCACTTCCTTACCGATCCGTACATGCCTAGCCTTCATGCCCTGACTGTAGTTGCCGGACACGATACGGAGGAACGCCACACGGTCACGATGCTGGGGGTCCATGTTTGCCTGGATCTTGAACACGAACCCCGAAAAACCGGCTTCGTCCGGCTGCACAAGTCTCTTGTCTGTTTCCCGGGGCTGGGGCTCCGGTGCCCATTCCACCAGGCCATCAAGCATGTGATCTACGCCGAAGTTGCCCAATGCGGTACCAAAGAAAACCGGTGTCAGCTGACCAGCGAGAAAGGCTTCCTGGTCAAATTGATGGGAAGCGCCCTTGACCAATTCGATTTCATCCCGCAAGTCTTTCGCGTAAGCCCCAATCGCCTGCTCCAGCTCCGGATTATCCAGCCCTGCGATAACCCGTCTTTCCTGAATGGTGTGGCCCTGACCGGATTGATAAAGAACCACCTCATCCCGAAGCAGGTGGTAGACACCCTTGAAGCTCTTGCCCATTCCGATCGGCCAGGTAATTGGCGCGCAGGCAATTTTCAGAACGTCCTCAACTTCGTCCATCAACTCCACCGGATCCCGGGTATCCCGGTCCAGCTTGTTCATGAAGGTGATGATGGGGGTGTCACGCAAACGCGTTACCTCCATCAGCTTGATGGTCCGTTCCTCGACACCCTTGGCACTGTCGATCACCATCAGGCAGGAATCGACCGCAGTCAGGGTACGATACGTGTCTTCAGAAAAGTCCTCGTGACCAGGCGTATCCAGCAGGTTAACCAGCTTGCCACCATAGGGAAACTGCATGACCGATGTGGTCACGGAAATACCGCGCTCTTTCTCCATCTCCATCCAGTCCGACTTGGCATGCTGGCCGGACTTCTTTCCCTTGACGGTCCCGGCCTTCTGTATCGCCTGGCCGAACAACAGGACCTTCTCGGTAATGGTGGTTTTACCGGCGTCCGGGTGCGAGATGATCGCGAAGGTGCGGCGCTTGGCCACTTCCTGGGAAAGGTTAGACATAGTCAAAGAGCAACCTGAATCTGATGTACTGGAAAAGGCGGCTATTATAGGGCTTAACCAGCTGTTACGCGAACACAAGCAATGTCGCTCACTGGCTGAACCGGAGAACCATCACTCGCGCATCCTCGCGGCCATTGGCTGAAGGGTAGTACCCGGGGCGACGCCCTATTTCCCTGAAACCTTCATCTTCATAAAGAGCTATGGCGGATTCGTTGCTGGCTCTAACTTCCAGCAAAAGCTGTGACATGCCTTCACGGGACGCGGCCGCCAACACATGCCTTAGAAGCTGTCGGCCAATACCCTTGCCACGGACTCGGGGGTGCATGCAGATATTCAGGAGGTGCGCCTCGTCGACCATGTAGGCGACAACAGCGTATCCCACAAGCGATTCGGCACGGCAGGCGGCCCAAAGATGATAACTGTCCTTGAAGCAGTCGAGGAATACCGCCTCGCTCCACGGATGAGAGTAGCCCTGAAGCTCAATGTCCAATACTGAGGGAAGGTCCTGTGGCACCAACGGCCGAAACAGAAGATCTGCCTCCATCACGCTCTGGTATGCCTCTGGACAGGACATCAGCGGCCAGCCATAGCCTTGAGTTGATGCCATAGCGAACGCTTCATGGCGGGATCACTGGCTAGTTCAGCGAGAGAGTACTGGAAACTAACCGCCACCTCGCGCCCGAGGGCCTTTGTCAGCCAATCTTTTCCGGTCTCGGCCTCGCCTCCCAGTACAACCACTTTCTGGTGATCCAGCCTGGACAGAACATTGCGCATCACCTCAACTAGGTCCCCGGTAGAATTTCCGGGAACCAGGAGATTATTGAACACGGGCCAGCGCACCTGGCCCATAACCCGGGGCCCCTGTTCACCCATACTCTTGAGAATGTTCACCGCCAGGGTTTCCTGAAGCCGGATACTGGCTTCAGCCGATACAGCGGCAATCAGGGCCACATGATCGCCGGCCCAGAGCATCAGGTTTACATTGACGACAGGGCTCGTTGGAACCCGTGCGGCGACTTCATCCTCCAGTTCTGGTTGCAGCGAAACCTGGCCCGCGTCCACCGGAGATTTCTGCTCCGGAGGCTCAGAGGCAGGCTTCTCCAAAGCCTCGGTACCGCGCTCCATCAATGCCTGTAGATCGGCAATTCGTGAAGCGCCCTGATTGCGATCCCTGCCCGACGGTATTGGCCGGACAGTCTTTCCGGAAACCTCGCCCGGACGAAAGACAGGATCAGAAATCCCTTGCGGAGCCTCTGCAGAAGCTGTCTCCTCCGGGAATTCGAATTCCGGACTCGGCGCCGCACCAGGCAGCGGGTGCCGGGCATACCACACACGGATGCCCGCCGCTCCCAGGTAGAACTGTCGCTCTGCTTCTGACCTAATCATTGAGCTCGCCTGTGGTTTCCAAGCAGTTGTAAAACTTCAGACATCCGCCACCTGTGGATGTTGCCGAATGCCACCTTTGCTGATCAGATTAAGGGCTTCAATGTAGGCCTTGGCAGACGCGATAATGATGTCGGTGTCAGCACCCACGCCATTAACGATCCGGCCCCCGCGCTCAAGACGCACCGTTACCTCACCCTGGGCGTCAGTACCACTGGTAATATTATTGACGGAATATAGCTGGAGGTTACATCCCGAGTCCACCAGGGACTCAATGGCCTGGAACGTGGCATCTACCGGGCCGCTACCTTCAGCTTCCACCTTATGCTCCTTACCGTCCACCGTCAGGGTCAGATTCGCCCTGGGAACCACTCCAGTCTCCGAACAGACTTGCATGCAGACCAGACCGTAACGGCCATCTTCCTCTTTCTGGCGGGTATCACTGGCGATCGCCTGCAAGTCTTCATCGAAAATTTCGTGCTTGAGGTCCGCAAGCGCTTTGAACCGGGTGAACGCCTCATTAAGTTCTGTCTCGGTTTCAAACTGGATACCCAACTCAAGCAACCGCGTGCGGAAGGCATTTCGGCCGGAGTGCTTGCCCAGCACCAGACTGTTGGTGTGCCAGCCCACATCCTGGGCACGCATGATTTCATAGGTCTCACGATGCTTGAGGACACCATCCTGATGAATGCCGGACTCATGGGCGAAAGCATTGGCGCCAACAATGGCTTTATTGGGCTGAACCGGGAAGCCGGTGATGGTCGAGACCAGACGCGACGCCGGAACAATATGCTGCGCTTCGATTCGGGTATCGATATGAAACAGGTCCTGGCGGGTACGAACGGCCATCACGATCTCTTCCAGTGCAGCGTTACCGGCACGCTCACCCAAACCATTTATGGTGCATTCTACCTGGCGGGCCCCCTGGGAAACTGCCGCAAGGGAGTTGGCCACAGCCAGCCCCAAATCATTGTGACAATGCACCGAGAAAATCGCCTTATCGGCATTGGGAATGCGATTCAGGAGCTGGCGAATGGTTTCACCAAACTGTTCCGGAATAGCGTAGCCCACTGTATCCGGAATGTTTATGGTGCGTGCTCCGGCATCTATCGCCGCCTCGATGATGCGACACAGGAAATCCAACTCGGAACGGCCGGCGTCTTCGCAGGAAAACTCCACATCATCCACGTGACTGCGAGCTCTCTTCACGGCCCGGACAGCCTGCTCAACAACTTCGTCAGGTTGCATCTGAAGCTTGTGCTTCATGTGGATTGGAGAGGTGGCAATAAAGGTATGAATCCTGCCGCGCTCGGCCGGCCTGATGGCCTCCGCGGCTCGATCAATGTCTTTGTCGAGAGCCCGGGCAAGACTACAAACTGTTGAGCCTGTTATCGACTCTGCGATCGATTTCACTGCGTCAAAATCACCCTGGCTGGCAATCGCAAAGCCCGCTTCAATCACGTCAACGCGAAGCCTTTCCAGCGCCTTGGCAATACGGAGTTTCTCCGCTTTGTTCATGGTGGCGCCAGGGCTTTGCTCACCATCACGGAGCGTTGTATCGAAGATGACCAGGTGATCGGTGGCAGACATTGGCAGGCTCCATTCAGAGATTTGGTTCTTTATGAAGAGAGTATATCACTGGGATGCCGGAAATGAGGGTGCGATTCCCGGAGATGACCACCCCGTCCCCGTGGCGTCATCACTTTTTCGCAGGCAATAAAAAACCCCAGCATCTGTAGATACTGGGGTTTGGGTATTA
>NZ_KZ319342.1 GCF_002744735.1 Marinobacter guineae
TTCCGCCGCATAGCGGCTCCAAACCGGCGCGTGAGCCGGGCGTTATGTTCCTCTCAGAGCAGGCTCAAGTCCAAGGTGATCAACAAAAGGGATAAAGTCGCGATCCAAAAACAGCAGGGGTAGCTCCTTCTCTATGCAGAACGTAGCGATGATCACGTCGGCAGTTTTTCTGATCGTGATGCCCCTTTTACGAAGCACTCGATAATTGTCGGCGCACTTGACTGCCATATCTTTGCCAAACATTTCATATTGATCCAGCGCAAGCAGGCTTTGTTTGGTCTGACGGTATTGTTTGTCGTTGCCGATGCCTTGCAGGATTTCCAGAAATATGAGGTCACCGATAGCGACTGAACCTTGCACTATCGAGGCATCCAGCAGGTCAGTTTGCGGGTTTTTGACTCCGTTGAAATAGTCGATCCAGACGCTGGTATCCACCAGTATCATCGGGCGCTCCGCATTTCATCCAGATTGCCTTCCCACTTGATTTTGCCTCGCAGCTTTCGAATTTCCTGCTGCTTGCTCAGCTGGACCAAAAGTTTCAGACCTTGCTCAACGGCCTCTTTTTTGGTTTCGTAGCCGGAGACTTTGAGGGCTTCGGCCATCAACTGGTCGTCAATGACAATGTTCGTTCTCATGTTGCACCTATGTGTATGGTTTTCGATTTCTATACACAATCTAGCACTTCAGGGAGAGCATAACAATCGGCTGCACAGCGACCGGATTTCTCGCCGCTTTGCGGCTCCAAACCGGCGCGTGAGCCGGGCGTGTGTGCCGGGCATGGCACAGAACTAGGGAGCGGAGCGCCGGGCATCGACGGCATGACCGTGGATGAGCTGCCAGATTATCTGCGCCACCACTGGCTGGAGATTCGGCACCAATTGCTCCAGCAAACCTACCGACCAAAACCGGTCCGGCGGGTCACCATTCCCAAACCAAACGGCGGTTCCCGCCCGCTGGGTGTCCCGACAGTGCTGGACCGCTTTATCCAGCAGGCGCTTGCCCAGGTTATCCAGAAGGATTGGGAACCCCGCTTCCACCCACACAGCTATGGCTTTCGTCCGGGGCGCTCTGCGCATCATGCGGTCCGATACGGACAGCGCTGCGCTTGGGAAGGTCGTAACTGGGTGGTGGATCTGGCCTGGAACACCGCCAAACCGGCCCACGGCCCGGCTGTGCCGGAGCTATGGACTGCCAGAACTGGCAGTGCGGTAACGGGTTGAATCAAGTCACTGAATCGCCGTGGTAGGTGATCCGTATGCCCGGTGGTGTGGGAGGAGGGGCATCGTGAGGTGCCTCCCTATCCCGATTAGTTGTGATTGCCTCACCTGAAAAGTGATACTATAGTGTCACTATTAGTCTGATTCAGGGTGAGCCCATGAAAGTTGAGCTTGTTACGAACCTCAAGCGCCATGCCACAAAGATTCTGGCAGATCTGCGCTTGTCTAAAGAGCCGATATTGATCACGGAGCATGGTCAGCCATCCGCATACCTTGTCGATGTGCAGGATTACGAGTTTATGCAGCGCCGACTTGAGCTGCTTGAGGGGCTTTCACGGGGAGAGCGTGCTGTACTTGAGGGAAGAACGTACAGCCAAAATGAGGCCAGGGAGAAAATGAGTAAATGGCTGAAGTAATCTGGACGGAGCCCGCCCTTCAAGAACTGGATGCGATCGCTGAGTACATTGCTCTGGATAATCCTGCAGCCGCAAGTCATCTGGTCCAGGAAGTTTTCGATAAGGCCGAGCGTTTGGAAGATTTTCCCCAATCCGGACGGAATCCTCCAGAGCTCCCTGATTCGGTATACAGGGAGGTAGTGGTTCCACCGTGTCGCATTTTTTATCGTGAGGATGAGAAGCGGGTTCTCGTCCTCTATGTCATGCGAGAGGAGCGGCAGCTTCGTGCATACATGCTTGGGAACAGCTAACCAGGCGCGTCACTCGGATGCCTTTGTGTCCGCTTCGCTACGTCAAAGTCACCGGTGCGCTTCGGCGTTAAATGTCAAAGCAGTGGCCGATTTACATTTCTTCATGAACCTGGCCATAGGCCAGCATCGCGAACAAACCTGTACCGCCGAGAATGTTGCCGATGAGTACCGGGGAGATATGGTAGATCAAGGCGGTAAAGATATTCATTTCCCCACTGAGCACCAAAGTGAAAATTTCGTTTGACCCGGCAATCACATGGGTAAAGCCACCCGCCGCGATCAGCCAGGTAAATATGACAATAACCAGCACTTCGGAACTCTTCGCCGAAGGCAGCATCCACACCAGAGCAGCTATGAAAAAGCCCGATGGAATACCCCGCAAAAGCGTCTCGGACGGGGTCAGCGTAGCCAGGTGGTGCGATATCTCCAGGATCGCCGCGAGGGCGTCGACGGGAAGGATGCCCCCGTGGACGCCGATGGCGGCGGTAATAAACGTGCCAAACAAATTCGCCGCAAGCACAATTCCCCAAAGGCGCGCGGTGCAATAGAACCGGTTGCCCGTCGGCTGGGCCAGAACCGGCAGCACGACGGTGATAGTATTCTCGGTGAATAGTTGAAGCCGGCACAGGATCACCAGGACAAACCCGAACGAGTAGCCAAGGCTTTCAATCAAGGTCAGGTAGGGGTGATCTGAGCCCAGGTTGGAGCGGATAATTCCCTCGACGAGGACCGAGGTCGAAATACCGATCCCCGCTGCCACACCGGACCACCAGAGCGACATTTTCGGGCGTTGTAGCTCCTCTTCGCCCTCGCGCAGGATGATGGAATAAACAGTCAGCGAAGATAGACCGCCATGTTCGGCTACGGTATCACGCTCTTTCTTAGTCAGTGACTTTTCGCTCGACGTCGGTGTCTGTTCGCGGGATTCGCGATCCTGGGCCTTGGCGCGAGACTCTTGCTCGTCCGAGGCCTCCTTGGCTTTCTTTTCGGAGGAGATATCCTGGTTGGCTTCCCTGTCACTCATTCAACCGCCCTTTAGCCATCCAGAAACGTTTGTGTTGCTGCAAGATCGAGCCTGCTGGAAAGTTGTCTACAGTAATTATGATAGCTTAGATACAGTATTCGGACACAACGCAGGCCAGAGAATGGGAAAACTTCTCGTATAAATGGCCTCCGTTTGAGGCTCGGGGCTGTAATGCTTTTCAGAGGAAGTCCAGAATTGAAATTCATCCGGACGCCGATCGTGAGGAGCTCCCATGATTCAGTTGGAACTGAGCAAGGCTTTTACCCTGATGGAGTCCGGGCCTGTGGTCCTCGTGACAACCCATGATGGAAAGAAAGACAACATCATGACCATTTCCTGGACCATGGTGATGGATTTCACTCCGGTGTTTGCTATCACCACGGGTGAATGGAATTACTCCTTCGCGGCGTTGCGAAAGAATCGGGAGTGCGTTATTGCAATTCCCACCGTCGACCTATTGGATAAGGTGGTTGGCATAGGGATGTGCTCTGGGACAGACACAGACAAGTTTGACAAATTCAGGCTCACACCGCTGCAGGCCAAGCTCGTCAGGCCGCCGCTGATCAAAGAATGCCTCGCCAACATTGAGTGCAAGGTCATCGACATCGTTGAGAAGCACAACATCGTTGTGTTGAAGGCGGTTGCCGCATACACCGATACCGCACGCAAGGAGAAGCGCATGGTTCACGCGGTTGGTGACGGAACGTTCATCATCGACGGGCAAACCATTGACCGGAAAAAGATGATGGCATCCAAGCTTCCACCAGGCGTTTGAAGCTGCCAGAAAGCTACTCAATGGTGGCGACTCAGACAGGTCACACCCGGTGATCACTGAGCCGCACTGGCTGCCTCCGCGCCCCCCAATGCCCCGGCGGGCCTTCAAAGACACCGGCACAGGCGGTACCGCAAGACTTGCAGTGGCCGTCATCGGTCAGGTTCCAGGCGCCTAATACGTACCAGTCGCGGCCAATCAGCAGTTCGCCGCAGTTGTGGCAATAGGTGCTGCCGCCGGAGCTATCATGCACATTGCCGGTGTAGGCGTAGCGAACGCCATTTTCCATGGCAATCTTACGGGCCCGGGTCAGGGTCTCTGGCGGGGTTGGTGGGGTATCCATCATTTTCCAGTCCGGATGGAATGCGGTGAAGTGCATGGGTACGTCCGGTCCCAGCTTCTCCACCACCCACTGGGTCATCTCATTCAGCTCCTGCTCTGAATCATTTTCGCCCGGGATGAGCAGGGTGGTGAGTTCCAGCCATACGCTGGTTTCGTGTTTTATGTATTCGAGGGTTTCCAGAACTGGTTGCAGGTGCCCGCCTGTAACCTTGTGGTAGAAGTGCTCAGTAAAGGCTTTGAGGTCAACGTTGGCGGCATCCATGTACTGATAGAATTCCCGGCGGGGTTCTTCGGTTACGTATCCTGCCGTTACCGCAACCGAGCGCACACCCACTGCATGGCACGCCCTGGCCACATCAATGGCGTATTCGTGGAAAATCACCGGGTCGTTGTACGTAAACGCAACGCTCTTGCAGCCCAGGTTCCGGGCTGCGCGGGCAATGTCTTCGGGGCTGGCCTGGTCGGCCAGTTCGTCGGTTTCCCGGGACTTGGTCATGTCCCAGTTCTGGCAGAATTTGCAGGCCAGATTGCAGCCTGCGGTGCCAAATGAAAGGGTTGGGGTGCCGGGCAGAAAATGGTTCAGGGGCTTCTTTTCGATCGGGTCGATGCAGTAACCACTGGAACGTCCGTAGGTAGTGAGAACCATCGTGTCGTTGAGGCGTCCACGAACGAAGCAAAGTCCTCTCTGGCCTTCGTGCAGTTTGCAAAATCTCGGGCAAAGGTCGCACTGGATGCGGCTGTCATCAAGCCAATGCCAGAACCCGACCTCGCGGCCCTGAAGAACCGGTATATCGCCCACAGTGAAATCCCTCGCGATTTCGCTTCCGAACTGCCTCAAATAATCTATAGTTTCTTCACGAGGGTGTGTCAATTTCTTTAATAGACAGGGCGAGCTCGCCCCCGGTCGCTCTGTTAAGCAGGTGATCTGCTATGTCTGCCAACATACGAAAAGCCGCTGTCGCGGGTATGTTCTATCCGGACGATCCTGCCCAGCTCAGAGCCATGGTGGACGGTTTCCTGAAACAGGTCCCTGTGAAAGGGCCGGCTCCCAAAGCCATTATTGTTCCCCATGCCGGATACCAGTTTTCGGGCCCGGTTGCCGCTAGCGCTTACGCACAGCTTGCACCTCTTCGCGACCGCATACACAGGGTGGTCCTTCTGGGGCCTTCCCACCGCGTACCCCTGAGAGGCATTGCGGCGCCGACTTCGGATTTCTTCGAGACGCCGCTGGGCAATGTCGCAGTGGAGCAGGGTACACTGGCCAGCCTGCAATCCTTGCCCCAGGTTGGTTATCTGGATTCACCTCACCAGCTTGAACACAGCCTGGAGGTGCATTTGCCGTTCCTGCAATCGGTTTTTGACCGCTTCACCCTGGTGCCGCTTGTTGTAGGAGAAACTTCCCCTGAGGACGTGGCCGAGGTGCTGGAAGCACTCTGGGGCGGCAACGAGACCCTGATTGTGATCAGTTCCGATCTGAGTCACTATCACAGCTACCCGGTTGCCCGGGAGCTGGACAGCAATACCACCAGAAACATCGAGACTCTGGACTACCGCCATATCGGATACGATGATGCCTGCGGGCGAAATCCAGTTAACGGACTGTTGTATCTGGCAGAGAAAAAAGGTCTGAAAGTTACCACCCTGGACCTGCGAAATTCCGGTGACACGGCCGGGCCGAGGGACCGGGTAGTCGGCTACGGTGCCTATGCCCTAACCGAAGCATCGGCCCGGCATGCTTGATGAACAGGAACGACAGACTCTGTTGCAGGTGGCTTCAGCCTCGGTTAGCCATGGCCTCGAATTCGGACAGCCGTTGCCGATTGAACCGGAGGATTATCCGGAGAGGCTGGCAAAACCCGGAGCCTGTTTTGTCACACTGGAAATCTCTGGCCGTTTGAGAGGCTGCATCGGTTCTCTGGAGGCCTGGCGCCCCCTTGTTCTGGACTGTGCGGAAAACGCCTTTGCCGCAGCTTTCCGCGACTTCCGCTTTCCCCCGGTTGCAGAGCAGGAGCTGGATCTGTTGGACTATCAAGTGTCGGGCCTGAGTGTGCCCGCACCTCTTTATTTCCAGTCTGAGGATGATCTGCTCTCGCAGTTACGTCCCGGCACGGATGGCTTGGTGCTTGTTCTGGGCGATCGGCGTGCCACCTTTTTACCGTCGGTGTGGGAGAACCTGCCAGAGCCTCGGGAATTTCTTCGTCATCTGAAGCAAAAAGCAGGACTGGCGCCAGAGTACTGGTCCGATGCTATCAAGGCATTTCGCTATACCGTCGAATCCATCAGGAGGATGTAATGCCATTACCCGCCCCGTTGACCGAAGAACAGGTCTACCACGGTTGCCCAACGGAAAAGCTGGATTTTATCACTACGGACGATCTTGAAGATCTGGAGAGGCCCTGCGGGCAGGATCGGGTTCTGAGGGCCCTGGAGTTCGGGGCAAGCATGCAGGCCGGCGGCTTCAATCTGTTTGTTCTGGGGCCTTCCGGGGCTGGTAAGCACGAACTGGTGGAGCGCTTCCTCTCGCAACATGCGGCGAGGCAGCCGGTACCCCCCGACTGGTGCCATGTTTTTAACTTTCAGTTTTCAGACCGTCCGGAAGCCATCCGCTTGCCGGCAGGTGAAGGGCGTCAGTTCAAGAAAGGCATGAGTGACCTGGCCGAGGAATTGCGCACGGCCATTCCGGCGGCCTTTGAGAGCGAGGAATACCAGGCCCGGCTCCAGGAGCTGCAGGAAGAAATGGCAAAACGCCAGCACCAGGGCCTGTTTGAAATCCAGGAGGAGGCAAACCGCAATAATATCGCGATGATCACCACGCCGGCTGGCTTTACGTTTGCGCCCATGCGAAAAGGGGAGGTGATTGACCCGGAGGAGTACAAAACCTTCTCTGATGAAGAAAAGCAGCTGATCGAATCCAAGGTTGAGGAGTTACAGAAGAAACTCCAGCAAACCATCCAGCAGATTCCCAGGATGCGCAAGGAAGTGCGGGAGCGGGTGCACGCCCTGAATGAGGAAATGGTGCAGCTGACTCTGGGCGGGCCCATTGGCGAGCTGCGGGAGAAATGGTTGCATCTCCCGGACGTTGTTGCCTACCTGGATGCTGTCCGGGAAGACGTGGTTGAACATGCGGAAGCCTTCCAGGACAGTGATAATGGCCCCCCGGCCGGCCTGCTGGCCCGCTACAAGGTTAACCTCCTGGTAGATAATGCGGATACCGTGGGAGCGCCGGTTATCTATGAGGACCTCCCCAATCACCAACACTTGACCGGGCAGATTGAACACCGGGCCCACCAGGGCAATCTGTACACCGATTTCACTCTTATTCGCGGCGGTTCCATGCATCGGGCCAACGGTGGGTACCTTATCATCGATGCCCGACGTGTGCTGACCCAGCCAATGGCGTGGGAAAGCATTAAGCGAATACTGTTCTCGGGCGAAATCCGTATTGAATCACTGGAGCGGATTTATGGCCTGGTCAGTACCGTGAGCCAGCAACCGGAGCCGATTCCGGTGTCGGTCAAAGTGGTGCTGCTAGGGGATCGGATGCTGTACTACCTGCTTTCCCATTATGACCCTGATTTTCTGGACCTGTTCAAGGTGGAAGCGGATTTCGAGGACGATCTTGCCCGGGACGATGACAGTTACGAGCTGTATTCCCGCATGATTGCCACCATGGCGAGAGCTCTCGAAATGCGTGCCCTTGAACGCGACGCCGTGGCAAGGCTGATTGAGCATGCCAGTCGTTTGGCGGCGGATCAGCGAAAGTTGACCGCCCATGATCGGGTGCTTCGGGATATTCTGAGTGAAGCAGATCACTGGGCTGGGCAGTCCGGTGCCGATACCGTTGAAGCCTGTCACATCCAGCAGGCTATCGATGAGCGGGAGTACCGTGCCAGCCGGGTTCGGGAGCGGAGCCGGGAGCAGATCAGCCGGGGCATTGTGATGATTGCCACAGAAGGAGAAGAAGTGGCTCAGGTCAATGGTTTGTCTGTGCTCAGGCTTGGTGCTTCCATGTTCGGGCAGCCCACACGAATTACTGCGACGGCGCGCCCGGGGAAAGGCCAGGTTGTGGACATCGAGCGCGAAGCCAAACTCGGCGGCCCTATTCACAGCAAAGCGGTGATGATTCTCTCCCGGTTTCTGGCAAGTCGCTATGCCGGCGAGGGTGACTTGTCCCTGTCGGCCAGCCTGGCTTTTGAGCAGTCTTACGGTGGCGTAGAAGGGGATTCCGCTTCGGTGGCGGAAACCTGCGTGCTGCTTTCAGCCATCTCCCGGGTTCCCCTGAAACAATCCTTTGCCGTGACTGGTTCCATGAACCAGCAAGGCGAGATTCAGGCGGTAGGTGGCGTCAATGAAAAAATAGAGGGCTTTTTCGACGTTTGTCGGGAGGCCGGTGAAATCCGGGGGCAGGGGGTCTTGCTGCCGGCCAGCAATGTGGAACACCTGATGCTCAAGGCGGATGTCCGCCAGGCCATTGCCGAGGGCCGCTTCCGGATCTATCCGGTCTCAGACATCAACCAGGCTATCGAGCTTTTAACGGGCATGGAAGCCGGCGACCCGGATAGCAGCGGCCAGTTCCCGGAAAACAGCTTCAACCGACGGGTCGCTGACCGGCTGGCGAAGTTTGCCGAAGTCAGCAAAAAACGGGATGACGACGGAGACGTGAACAGCAAGAACGGGGGCAGGAACAGTGACTGATGCACCCGATAATCAGGCCGGCCCCGGCACGCCAATGGGGCGTGTGCTGGTACTTCTGGATGGTTCCAGGATGAGCTATGCCGCACTCAATGCCGCTGCAGAGATTGCAGCCCGGACCGGCGCGGAAGTGCTGGGGGTTTTTGTCGAGGAACTGAACCTGTTACGTAGCGCCGGCTATGGTTTTGCCAGGGAAGTCGGTTCCTCGTCGGGCATCAGCCGACCGTTTGATCCGGTTGAGCTTGAACAGCGCCTAGAGAGGCTGGCGGGCCAGGCCCGCCGGACTCTCGCCGGCGTTGTGGCCAATTACGGGGGCCGGCATACCCTGAGTATTGCCCGTGGCAGTGTCGTTGATGAGGTGCTGGCACTGGTCGGACCTCAGGATCTTCTGGTTCTTGGTCGGGTTGGCTGGTCGTCGGCACCCGGGGCACGATTGGGCTCCACCGCCAGAGGCCTGCTCCGCCGGTCTCCGACGAGTGTCTTGTTGTGGTGTGAAAGACAGGTCTCGCCCCAGGGCAGGGTTGTGGTTTTTCTCAACGACCATGATGATGCAAACCGCCGGGCCATCATGGCTGCTGCGCAAGCCGTCAGGCATTCCCTTCAGCCTGTGACTGTGCTGTTGGGCGAGGGTGCTGATATTCCGTCCGACCGGCTGGAACTGATTAAACGGGACCTTGGTGTTGCCGAGTCTGACATGCGGGTGAGGACGCTTCCGGCTACTGATCCTGTGACCATCTCGCAGATTTTACGCCAGGAAAGAGCAACCCAGCTTGTGGTTAGCCGGGAATGCGCACTGCTTCGCCAGCCAGGCGCTGAGCAGTTGTTGGCGTTACTCAATCTGCCGGTGACAGTAACGCCATAAGCCCGCTGGATGTTTCTTTTCAGACCGCTCAGGTGCTTCTGTTCTTTCTCGTGGAGCTTGTGCTGGGTCTGAATCGGCCATCAGGCAATCTTGCGGGCGTCTTCCTTACGCAGGATTTCCTCGATTTCCTCGGCTGACAGGGTTTCCTCCTTCAGTACCGTTCTGGTCAGGGCTTCAAGCTGGTCACGGTGTTCCGCCAGAAAGTCAAATGTCGCTTTTTCCAGCGCCAACAGTTGTGACTGGATTTCCGTGTCGATCAACTCTGCCATTTTCTCACTGAATTCTCTCGGTAGCCCCATTTCCCGGCCCAGGAAAACGTGCTCTTCGCCGATGCTCAGGCCGAGGGGGCCAATTTTTTCGCTCATGCCCCATTGACCGATCATCCGGCGAATCAGTGTCGTGGCTTCTTTCAGGTCATTCTGGGCACCAGTACTCACCTCACCGTAAATGAGTTTTTCGGCACAGCGACCGCCGAGCATCACCTTGATCCGGTCCTTCAGGTAGCTTTCCGTGTAGGTGTAATGATCTTCTTTCGGAGTTTGTTCAGTCACACCCATAGCCATTCCATGGGGAATGATGGTCACCTTGGTGAGCGGATCTGCATTGGGCATGTAATAGGCCATGATGGCATGGCCGCATTCGTGATAAGCCACCGCTTCCCGTTCCTCGGGAGTAAGTTTGGTATCGCGCTCTTCGCCAAGGATGATCCTGTCCCGGGCCAGATCAAAACAATGG
Organism: Marinobacter guineae; assembly: GCF_002744735.1. Lineage (GTDB taxonomy): Bacteria > Pseudomonadota > Gammaproteobacteria > Pseudomonadales > Oleiphilaceae > Marinobacter > Marinobacter guineae. The sequence continues at coordinate 10,351 of NZ_KZ319342.1, forward strand.
GCGTTGACCTCATGAAGGTTTTCCCGGGCCGCTGTCAAAGCGGCCTCGTTCACCAGGTTTTTCAGATCGGCGCCGGAAAAACCGATGGTCCGGGCTGCCAGTTGCTCGAGGTTTACATCGCTGGCCAGTGGCACCTTCCGCACGTGGACCTTCAGGATGGCAGTGCGGGCGTCTTTGTGGGGGCGGTCGAGGGTGATCTTTCGGTCAAACCGTCCCGGGCGGAGCAGGGCGCTGTCCAGAACATCTGGCCGGTTGGTGGCGGCCAGAACCAGGACATTTTCATGGGCCTCAAAGCCGTCCATCTCGGTCAGGATCTGGTTCAGGGTCTGTTCCCGCTCGTCATGGCCGCCCCCCAGGCCGGCGCCCCGGGAGCGGCCGATGGCATCCAGCTCGTCGATGAAGATCAGGGATGGTGCGTCCTTGCGGGCTTCCTGGAACATATCCCGCACCCGGGCTGCGCCTACACCCACAAACATTTCAATAAATTCCGACGCACTAATGCTGTAGAAGGGCACCTCTGCTTCGCCGGCGATGGCTCGGGCCAGCAGGGTCTTGCCGGTTCCCGGCGGGCCAACCAGTAAGACGCCCTTGGGCATAACGGCACCAAGGGCACGGTACTTCTCGGGCGATTTGAGGAAGTCGATAATCTCGGCAATTTCCCGTTTGGCGGACTCAATGCCGGCAACGTCATCAAGGGTGGCGGTGGAGGTTTCCTTGCGGGCTTTACGAGCCTTTGAACGGCCGAAATCAAAGGGGCCTCCGCCCTGGGTCATCCGCTTCTGTGCGGCGCCCCAGAACCAGAACATCAACGCCAGCAGCAGAATCCAGGGCAGGAAGCCTCGAATCAGTTCTTGCCACCAGGTCAGTCCTGAGGGCGTCGCCCTGATGGTTACTTCATGCTCTTCCAGAAGGCTCAGCAGTGATGGATCTTCCATCGGCGGGCGTATGGTGTGGAAACCCGGTGTGCTCGCCTGGGAGGGGCTGTCTGAGCTGAACGACGCAGTGCCACTGTCAGTGAACAGGCCGTTAATAGATTCTTCCTTGAGTGTGACTTCGGCCACCTGGTCGTTCATCACGGCAGTTTTGAAGTCGGAATAGGCCAGTTCCTGAAGCCGTGGCTGCCCGCTGTCCTGCATCCAGAGCACCATCAGAAAGATGGCGGCGCTCAGCCACAGAAACGAGAACTGGTTGGGAATGGCCGGTTGTGGATTGTTCCCTGGCTTCTGCTGATTGTTCGGCCCGTTCGGTGCTGTCATTTCGGTCTCCGGTCGCCCTCCATGATTTTTGCCACGAAGACGGATTTGCCATAAGTCTCGAATGACCATTTCATGGTATCCGAGAGAACCTTCATAACCTCATCATAGTCGCCAAAAAGTTCCGTGCTCATGCGCCCGGGGAAAACTTCCAGCCCGGTTTGCTCCAGCCGGGCGATGAGGTCCCGTATCGGCTGCTTATAGTCTTCTTTCAGGGGGTAACAGCTTAATTGTACAGAAAGATACATAATGCCTCCGGTCAGGTCAGTGACCCTGGTCAATGGCCTTAATCAATAGCCCATGGCGGATGATGTGCTTCGCCTCGGATCCGCACCACCATACAGAACGCCATCCTCATCAATCATAATACTCTGGATGGCGCCCATGGCCGAATTACGGACCACTTTGTGGCCCCGCTCTTCCAGAAGGCGAATGGTGTCCGGGCTGATGCCCTGTTCAATGCGGATTTCATCCGGCAACCACTGATGATGCATGCGAGGCGCACTCACCGCCGTCTGGATGTTCATGCCATGATCAACCACATTCAGGATCACCTGCAAGGTGGTGGTAATGATCCGTGAGCCGCCCGGGCTGCCCGTTACCAGCACATTTTTGCCGTCTTTCTTGACGATGGTGGGCGACATGGAGCTGAGCATGCGTTTGCCGGGCTCAACCTTGTTGGCTTCGCCACCGACCAACCCGTAGGCGTTAGGCACGCCCGGCTTGGCGCTGAAATCATCCATTTCATTGTTGAGCAGAAAACCGGCGCCTTTTACCGTGATTCCGGAGCCATAGCTGAAATTGATGGTGTAGGTGTTGGAGACCGCGTTGCCCCATTTATCAACCACTGAGAAATGGGTGGTTTCGGGGCTTTCATACGCGGCAGGCTGGCCTGGATTGATGTCGCTGGCAGGGCGGGCTTTCCCGGGATCAATGGTTTTACCGAGTTCTTCGGCGTATCCCTTGCTGGTAAGGCCTTCCAGGGGAACGTCTACGTAGTCGGTATCGCCGAGGTATTCCGAGCGGTCGGCGTAGGCCAGTTTCATGGCTTCTGCCATGTGGTGAATCGCATTGGCCGAGTTGTGGCCGAAGTCGGCCATGGGAAAGCCTTCCAGAATATTGAGTATCTGGACAATGTGGGTGCCGCCGGAGGACGGCGGAGACATGGAAAAAATATCGTAACCGCGATAGGTGCCGTGTACCGGAGTGCGGACCTCCGGGCGGTAGTCTTTCAGATCCTCGAGAGTGATCAGGCCGCCGTGTCGGGCCATTTCGTCGGCGATCAGCTCGGCGGTTATACCCTCATAAAAGCCTTTTACTCCGTTATCCGCAATCCGCTGCAGGGTGTCCGCCAGTTCCGGCTGGCGAAAGCGTTCTCCGGGCTGCCAGGCGCTGCCATCTTCTTTATAAAAAGTTTTGAGGGTAGCGGGCCAGCGCTCAAGCCTTCCCCGGGCCTGTTCGAGGCCTTCTGTAAAGCGCTGGGGCACGATAAAGCCTTCGCGGGCCAGTTTGATGGCCGGTGTCAGTGCCTGTTTCAGGGAGATGGTGCCGTGGCGCTCCAGCGCCAGTGCAAGGCCGGCCACGGTTCCGGGAACACCGGCGGCCAGGTGGGTGAAGCGGCTTCGATTGCGGACCACATTGCCGGATTCGTCCTGAAACATCGCTTCCGTTGCTCCGGCGGGCGCTTTCTCACGGTAATCAATCGCTTCCGGCTCCGAGCCATCCCCTCTGGAGATCAGCATGAAACCGCCGCCGCCAATGTTGCCGGAGCGGGGTTGGGTTACTGCCAGGGCAAATCCGGCCGTGACCGCAGCATCAACTGCGTTGCCTCCGTCCCTGAGCACATCGAGCGCCACTTCGGTAGCCAGGGTATGGCTGGTCGCTACCATGCCCTGTTTCGCGGCGACTGGGTGAAACCGTTCTCCCTCGAGAATGGCCTGGCCGAACGCCGGTCCAATAGCGACAAGAAAAGCCAGGGCTGCTGCAATCGAAAGGCGGCCTGAGCGCCCCCTGGCGAGGTTTTTGGTTGTGCGTTGGTAGAGGTCTCTGTCCATGTCTCCATTCCTCGTTTCTGGCGTTCAGATAGGCTATGATAGCCGGTCATTTTCATAGGTGCGTACCGTTAACCTGCCGTTAATCCCGGTGGTGACTCCCCGACGCACCTGCTTTCCCGGATTTCAGTTAAGGAAAGGCTTTCATGGAGCATACCTATCGTCTTGTGATTTCCTGCCCCGATCGGGTGGGAATTGTCGCCAAGGTGAGTAATTTTCTGTCCACATACAATGGCTGGATTACCGAGGCGAGTCACCACTCGGACACCCATACCGGCTGGTTTTTCATGCGGCACGAAATCAAGGCCAGCTCGATTCCGTTTGGCCTGGACCAGTTCCGCGCCGCGTTCGAGCCCATTGCCCGTGAATTCAACATGCACTGGCACATTGCCGATTCGGCTCAGCCAAAGAAAGTCGTCCTGATGTGCAGCAAGGAATCCCACTGTGTGGCAGACCTGCTGTACCGCTGGCACAGCAAGGAAATCAATGCCGAGATTGTGGCGGTGATTTCCAATCACGATGACCTTCGCAGGATGGTGGAATGGCATGAGATTCCCTACCACCACGTGCCGGTGAGCAAGGAAAACAAGGCCGAAGCCTTCGCCCACATCGACGATCTCTTATATAAGTACGAAGTCGATGTAGTAGTGCTGGCCCGGTACATGCAAATCCTCCCGGGCGAACTGTGTGAGAAATACGCGGGCAGGGTGATCAACATTCACCACAGCTTCCTGCCGTCTTTTGCCGGTGCACGGCCTTACCACCAGGCCTATAGCCGGGGGGTAAAACTGATTGGTGCGACCTGCCACTACGTGACCCAGGACCTCGACGAGGGCCCGATCATCGAACAGGACGTCATCCGCATAACCCACAGCGACTCCATTGAAGATATGGTTCGCCTTGGCAAGGACGTGGAAAAGAACGTGCTGGCCCGCGGTCTTCGTTCTCACATCGAAGACCGGGTGATTACCTTCGAAAACAAGACTGTGGTGTTTGATTGAGGCTGCCTTACAGTTGCCCCGGAAAGGGTGCGACTGTGATAGACTTGGCGGCTTGTTGAAGAATAACTATGGGGCTCGGAAACGGCCCCGATACGACTTCCAGATAACGCAAAGGAACCTTTCTCGATGGGTGAGTTAGCCAAAGAGATCCTGCCGGTCAATATTGAAGACGAATTAAAACAGTCCTACCTCGATTACGCCATGAGCGTTATCGTCGGGCGGGCGCTTCCGGATGTGAGGGATGGCCTCAAGCCGGTTCACCGTCGTGTTCTGTTCGCCATGTCCGAACTGAACAACGACTGGAACAAGGCCTACAAGAAGTCCGCCCGAGTGGTCGGTGACGTTATCGGTAAATATCACCCCCACGGTGACTCCGCGGTATACGACACCATCGTTCGTATGGCCCAGCCGTTCTCGCTGCGCTATCCGCTGGTGGACGGCCAGGGTAACTTCGGTTCCATCGACGGTGATAACGCGGCAGCCATGCGTTACACCGAAATCCGTATGGAGAAGATCGCCCACTCCCTGCTGGCGGACCTGGACAAGGAAACCGTCGATTTCGTTGATAACTATGACGGCACCGAGCGGATTCCCGAGGTTCTGCCTACCCGGGTGCCGAACCTGCTGGTGAATGGTTCCTCCGGTATTGCCGTGGGTATGGCCACCAATATTCCGCCCCACAACCTGACGGAAGTGGTTAACGGCTGCCTGGCGCTGATTGATAACCCGGATCTCACCATTGATGAGTTGATGGGCTTCATTCCCGGCCCGGATTTCCCCACCGAGGCCATCATCAATGGCCGTGCCGGCATCGTAGAGGCCTATCGCACGGGCCGTGGCCGTATCTATATCCGTGCCCGGCATGAGATCGAGCACGATAACAAAACCAATCGCGACGCCGTCATCATCACCGAGCTGCCGTATCAGCTGAACAAGGCTCGCCTGATCGAAAAGATCGCCGAGCTGGTGAAAGAGAAGCGCCTCGAGGGCATTACCGAACTGCGGGACGAGTCTAACAAGGAAGGTATCCGTGTGGTGATCGAACTGCGCCGTGGTGAAAACCCCGATGTAGTGGTCAATAACCTGTTCGCCCACACCCAGTTGCAGACGGTATTCGGTATCAACATGGTTGCGCTGATTAATGGCGAGCCGAAAACGCTGAACCTCAAGCAGATGCTTGATGCGTTCGTGCGTCACCGCCGTGAGGTGGTGACCCGCCGGACCATCTATGAACTGCGTAAGGCCCGCGAGCGTGGCCACATTCTCGAAGGTCTCACGGTTGCGTTGGCTAACATCGATGAGATGATCGAACTGATCAAGGCTTCGCCCAGTTCGGTGGAAGCCAAAGAAAAGCTGATGGCCAGAGGTTGGGCCCCGGGCGATGTCCTGGCCATGCTGGAGCGCGCTGGTGAAGACGCCTGTCGCCCGGACGATCTGCCGGAAATCTATGGCCTGCGTAACGGTCTATATTACCTGTCTCCGGAGCAGACCCAGGCGATCCTGGATATGCGTCTGCACCGCCTGACCGGTCTTGAAACCGAGAAGCTGCAGAACGAATACAAGGACATCCTTGAAAAGATTGCCGGCCTGCTGGAGATCCTGGGTGACCCGGACCGCTTGATGCAGGTTATCCGTGAAGAACTGGAAGCGGTTGTTTCCGAGTTCGGTGACGAGCGCCGCACCGAGATCACCAGCTCCCAGCGTGATCTGACGATTGCAGACCTGATTGATGAAGAAGATCTCGTGGTCACCATTTCCCACAGTGGTTACGCCAAGACCCAGGCCGTGGAAGATTACCAGGCCCAGCGTCGTGGTGGCCGTGGCAAGGCTGCGACTTCCATGAAGGATGAAGACTTCGTTGAGAAGTTGCTGGTTGCCAATTCCCACGACACCATTCTGTGCTTCTCCAACCGTGGCAAGGTCTACTGGCTGCGGGTGTTCGAGATTCCGCGAGCCAGCCGGGCTTCCCGTGGTCGTCCAATGGTCAACATCCTGCCGCTGGAAGAAGGTGAGCGTATCACCACCTTCCTGCCAGTACGGGACTATCCGGAAGACCAGTTTGTACTGATGGCCACCTCCGCCGGTGTGGTCAAGAAAACCCCACTGCCGAACTTCTCGCGTCCGCGCAGCAGCGGCCTGATCGCCCTGTCCCTGGATGAAGGCGATACCCTGATCGGCGCTGCCATTACCAAGGGCGATGCTGAGGTCATGCTGTTCTCCACCGCTGGTAAGGCCGTTCGGTTTGCCGAGGGCGCGGTTCGCCCGATGAGCCGGACAGCCCGGGGTGTTCGTGGTATCAAGATGGCGGAAGGTCACCATGTGGTGTCCCTGATTATCCCGCAGGAAGGTGGCGTGATCCTGACTGCCAGTGAGAACGGTTACGGCAAGCGTACCTCCATCGACGAATTCCCCACCTATGGTCGGGGTAGTCAGGGCGTAATTGCCATGCAGTGCTCGGAGCGGAACGGCAACCTGGTAACAGCCCTTCAGCTGTTCGAAGGTGACGAAATGATGCTGATTTCTGACAAGGGCACGCTGGTGCGTACCCGCACAGACGAGGTATCCGTCCTTAGCCGTAACACCCAGGGTGTCCGCCTGATCAAGCTCAGCCAGGAAGATGAACGCCTGGTGGGTGTCGAGCGGATTGCCGAAACCGATGATGAAGAAATCGACGGTGAAGGCGAGGGTGAAAGCGACGCCGAGGCGGCCGACAGCAACCCGGAAGAAGGCGAAAAAGGTGAGGGTGCCGGCGAAGAATAAGCCGGCCCCGCCACAGACAGATTCAGCAAGACTTGAGAGATCACAGCAACATGACCAGGGCGTATAACTTTTGTGCAGGCCCGGCAACCTTGCCGGAAAGCGTGCTTCGTCAGGCGCGGGATGAAATGCTCGACTGGCGCGGCACCGGCATGTCGGTGATGGAAATGAGCCATCGCAGCGACGAGTTTGTCGAGATCGCCGAAACTGCGGAAAAAGATCTGCGTGAACTGGCCGGCGTATCGGACGATTACGCCGTTCTCTTCATGCAGGGTGGGGCGTCCAGCCAGTTTTCCACCATTCCCCTGAACCTGCTGGGTGACAAAGGCTCGGCTGATTATGTGAATACGGGCATCTGGTCCAAGAAAGCCATTGCTGAAGCCAGCCGGTACGGCAAGGTGAATGTGGCGGCCAGTTCCGAAGACAGTGGCTTTACCACGATTCCAGACCAGGCCTCCTGGCAGACCAATGCCGATGCGGCGTACCTGCATTACACGCCGAACGAGACCATTGGTGGCCTGGAATTCGATTTCATCCCGGAAAGCCCTTCGGTTCCGCTGGTGGCAGATATGTCCTCTACGATGTTGTCTCGCCCGGTGGATGTTTCGAAGTTTGGCCTGATCTATGCCGGCGCCCAGAAAAACATCGGTCCCTCCGGCCTGGTTGTGGTCATTATCCGCAAGGATCTCCTGGGCAAGGCCCGCAAGGAGACTCCCACCATGATGAACTATCAGGTGATTGCCGATAATGGGTCTATGTACAACACTCCGGCGACCTACTCCTGGTATCTGGCAGGACTGACCTTCCAGTGGCTGAAAGGGCAGGGGGGTGTGACAGCCATGGGTGAGGTGAACCTCCGCAAGGCCAGGAAGCTGTATGGCTTTATCGACACCAACGATTTCTACGCCAACCCGATTGATCCACGCTTTCGGTCCTGGATGAACGTGCCGTTTACCCTGGCAGATGACGCCCTGAACGGCGAGTTCCTGAAGGGAGCCAATGCCCGTGGCCTGCTGAACCTGGCTGGGCACCGTTCGGTGGGTGGCATGCGCGCGAGCATCTACAACGCCATGCCCGAGGCGGGTGTTGACGCCCTGATTGAGTACATGACTGAATTTGCGAAGGAGCGTGGCTGATCATGAGTGATGAGCAGGTCAGGCTCGCTGAGCTGAGGGACGAGATAGATCAGATTGATCAGAAGATCATGGAGCTGATCAGTGCCCGGGCAACCTGTGCCCAGGAAGTTGCCCACGTTAAAACAACCGCCAATCCGGGGCAGGATGTATTTTTCTACCGCCCGGAGCGGGAAGCCCAGGTGTTGCGCCGTATCAAGGAGCAGAATCCTGGGCCATTGTCGGGTGAGGAAATGGCGCGTCTGTTCCGGGAAATCATGTCGGCCTGCCTGGCGCTGGAAAAGCCCATGCATATTGCCTTCCTGGGTCCGGTGGGTACCTTTACCCAGGCGGCAGCGCTCAAGCATTTTGGCCACTCGGTGATAAGCGTGCCGCTTCCGGCCATTGATGCGGTATTCCGGGAAGTGGAATCCGGCGCCGCCCACTACGGCGTGGTGCCGGTGGAGAACTCCACCGAGGGCATGATCAATCACACCCTCGATATGTTCATGTCTTCGCCCCTGAAAATCTGTGGTGAAGTGCAGCTGCGGATTCATCACCACCTGTTGGTGTCCCCGAAGCACAAAGACCAGGAAATTACCCGGATCTACTCCCATCAGCAGTCGTTTGCCCAGTGCCGTCAGTGGCTGGATACCCATCGCTACGGCATTGAGCGGGTGACCGTGTCCAGCAATGCCGAAGCGGCGCGACGGGCCGGTGCGGAGCCCGGAACGGCAGCGATTGCCGGCGACATGGCAGCGGAGCTTTATGGCCTGGAAAAACTGGCCAACAGCATTGAAGACCGTCCTGACAATACCACCCGCTTCCTGATCATCGGCCGGGAAGAAGTCCCTGCCAGCGGTCACGACAAGTCGTCCATTCTGGTTTCCATGCGCAACAAGCCGGGCGCGCTCTATCAGTTGCTTGAGCCGTTCCATCGCCACGGTCTCAGCCTGACCCGCATCGAAACCCGGCCGTCACCAAGTGGTACCTGGGCCTATGTGTTCTACATCGATTTTGAGGGGCATATGGAGGATGAGCAGGTACGCAAGGTTCTCGCAGAAGTGGAAGACGAAGCGGTTGAGCTCAAACGGTTGGGTTCCTACCCGATCGGCGTTCTTTGAATAGTTTGAATGGTTTGAACAGATAATGCCGAGGATGATTTATGGCCATTGATTACCAGAGTCTGGCGGTCCGGGGCGTGCAGGCATTGTCGCCCTATCAGCCAGGAAAGCCGATTGAGGAACTGGCCCGGGAGCTGGGGCTGAATCCGGCTGAAATCATCAAGCTTGCCAGCAATGAAAATCCGCTCGGACCCAGCGAAAAGGCCCTTTCTGCCGCTCGCAAGGCATTGTCAGAGCTGTGCCTGTATCCGGATGGTAACGGCTTCAATCTGAAGCAGGCGCTGTCGAAGCGCCTGGGCGTGGGGATGGATCAGATCACTCTGGGCAACGGCTCCAATGACGTTCTGGAAGTGATCACCCGCTGTTTTGCCGATGTCGATTCGGAAGTCATTTTCTCCCAGTACGCCTTTGCAGTGTATCCCCTGGTGACCCAGGCTATTGGCGCAAAGGGCGTATCGGTGCCGGCCTGGGACTGGGGGCATGATCTGGGCGCCATGGCCGCGGCGGTCACCGACCGCACCAGGCTGGTTTTTGTAGCCAACCCGAACAATCCCACGGGCACGGTGCACAAGGCCGGTGCCATCGAGGCTTTTCTCGAGAAGATTCCGGCCAACGTGCTGGTGGTGCTTGATGAAGCCTACTGCGAATACCTTACCGGAAACGAGTACCCTGACGGTGTTGAGCTGCTGTCCCGGTTCCCGAACCTGATCGTGTGCCGGACCTTCTCCAAGGCCTGGGGGCTTGCCGCCTTGCGGGTGGGCTACAGCATCAGTTCTGCAGCCATTGCTGACATCCTTAACCGCGTGCGTCAGCCTTTTAACGTAGACACGGTTGCGCTGTCTGCGGCCACGGCAGTGCTGGATGATGAAGACTACCTCCAGCGCTCGCGGGAGGTGAACAGCGCCGGATTGCGCCAGCTTGAGCAGGCATTCGATCGGATGGGCCTGAGTTACATTCCCTCCGCCGGCAACTTTGTTGCAGTGGAGGTGGGGGAGCAGGCCATGGGGGTGTACCAGGCCCTTCTGGCCCATGGTGTGATTGTCCGCCCGATTGGGGGCTATGGCATGCCTCGCCACCTGCGGGTTTCGGTCGGGCTTCCGGAAGAGAACGAACGGTTTATCGACGCGTTGGCTCAGGCCTTGACGTCGTCGGGGTTGAGCGACTGATATGGCGCCTTCCGAACCTTTTTTTAAGCGGGTAGCGGTGATAGGTTTGGGGCTAATTGGCGGCTCACTGGCCAGCGCAATTCGGCGCAATGGTCTGGCCGGCAAGGTAGTTGGTGCGGACCAGCGCAGTGAGGAGCTACAACTCGGGAAGGAGCTTGGCGTTATTGATGAGGCAGCTTCTTCCGTGGCCGATGCCGTCAGGGGTGCCGACCTGGTGGTGCTTGCGGTGCCGGTACGGGCTACCCGTGCGGTCCTGGAGGAAGTTCGTGCCTGTCTTGAGCCTGGCGCCGTACTGACAGACGTTGGCAGTACCAAGTCCAGCTTTGTGGCTGATGTTGAGGCGGTATTTGGCAGCCTTTCGCCACTGGTGATTCCGGGCCACCCGATCGCGGGCTCTGAAAAAAGTGGCATCCGGGCGGCCAATCCGGAACTTTTTGCCAATCACAAGGTGATTCTTACGCCTCCTGAAAACGTCAGTGAGCCGCACCTGGCCAGGCTAAAAGGGTTATGGGAAGGCTGTGGCGCGACTGTGTTGACCATGTCTGTGGCTTATCACGACGAAGTTCTGGCGGCCACCAGCCACTTGCCCCATCTGATTGCCTTTTCCCTGGTCGACACCCTCGCGGGTGAAGACGAGAACATGGATATTTTCCGATACGCCGCCGGCGGCTTCAGGGACTTTACCCGGATTGCTGCCAGTGACCCGGTGATGTGGCACGACATCTTTCTTTCGAACCGCGAGGCGGTTCTTCGGGTAATCGACCATTTTACGCACGACCTGGAACAGCTACGCACGGCCATCGCAAACCAGGACAGTGCGACCCTGCTACGGGTTTTCAGTCGCGCCAAAGCGGCGCGTGAACATTTTTCGAAGATGCTCTCAGGACAGGCTTACGTGACAAAAAACAGTGAAAAGCAGGTAACGTTCCGTCTTCAGCCCGGTGGCGCTATTTCCGGTGATATCCGGGTGCCCGGTGACAAATCCATGTCGCACCGTTCTATTATGTTGGGCGCGCTGGCGGACGGCGTAACCGAGGTTAAAGGGTTCCTTGAAGGTGAGGATAGCCTGGCCACGCTTCAGGCGTTCCGGGATATGGGTGTCACAATCGAAGGCCCGGAGGATGGTTTTGTCCGGATTCGCGGCGTTGGTATGCATGGGCTGCAGGCGCCCCGTGGCCCGTTATATCTTGGTAATTCCGGAACCGCTATGCGTCTGTTTGCGGGCCTGCTGGCGGCCCAGCCGTTCGACTCTGAGCTGACTGGCGACGCCAGTCTCTCTGGCCGTCCCATGGGCCGGGTTGCTGATCCGTTGCGAGCCATGGGAGCGGTGATTGATACTGCAGAAGGTGGTCGCCCGCCACTGAAAATCCGGGGTGGCCAGAAGTTGTCCGGTATCCACTACGAAATGCCGGTAGCCAGTGCCCAGGTCAAATCCTGCCTGTTGCTGGCCGGGCTCTATGCCGAAGGCAGCACATCCGTTACCGAGCCGGCACCCACCCGTGACCATACCGAGCGCATGCTGGCGGGCTTTGGCTACCACGTACACCGTGACGGCGCGACGGCCAGCGTCAGTGGCGGTGGCAAACTGACTGCCACCAACATCGATGTGCCCGCCGACATTTCTTCCTCGGCCTTTTTCCTGGTAGCTGCGAGCATCGCGCCCGGTTCTGACCTGATCCTTCGGCATGTTGGAATGAATCCGACCCGGGTGGGGGTGATCAACATCCTGCGCCAGATGGGCGCCAACATCGAGGTCCTGGACGAGCGCGAAATCGGAGGTGAGCCGGTAGCCGATCTGCGGGTGCGCTCCGCTGAACTTCAGGGCATTGATATCCCGGAAGACCAGGTGCCGCTGGCGATTGACGAATTCCCGGCTCTGTTCATCGCAGCAGCCTGCGCCACCGGCCGCACGGTGCTGCGCGGTGCTGAGGAACTGCGGGTCAAGGAAAGCGACCGGATCCAGGTGATGGCAGATGGCCTTGCTGCCCTGGGTGTGGAAACCACAGTAACGCCGGACGGCATTATTATCGATGGCGGTCAGACCATTGGCGGCGGTACCGTCAACAGCCACGGTGACCACCGTATCGCCATGTCTTTCGCAGTGGCATCGCTTCGGGCCAAAGGCGAGATCACGGTGACCGACTGCGCCAATGTGGCAACGTCTTTCCCGGGATTTGTGGAACTTGCAAAGGGTACGGGAATCAATATCTCAGCCGAGGGGGCTGAATAATGGTGGATAACAACGCGCCGGTGATCACGGTGGATGGGCCCGGCGGGTCCGGCAAGGGCACCATCACCCAGATGCTGGCCAGAAAGCTGGGCTGGCATTTGCTGGATAGCGGGGCCTTATACCGGTTGACGGCTCTGGCCGCTGTCCGCCAGAGTGTTGCCCTTGATGATGAGGAAGGTCTGGCCAAAGTCGCTGCCGGGCTGGATGTGGCATTTGAGCCCACGCCTGCGGGTGAGCCGGTCAGGGTTATTCTGGCTGGCCAGGACGTGACCGCAGATATACGTACAGAATCCGCCGGTGATAACGCGTCGAAAGTGGCTGTCATTCAACCGGTTCGGGATGCGCTGCTGCAGCGCCAGCGGGACTTCCGGCAGGCTCCGGGCCTGGTGGCTGATGGCCGGGATATGGGGACAGTGGTGTTCCCGGATGCACCGGTCAAGATTTTCCTGACGGCAAGCGCCGAGGAGAGGGCCAGAAGGCGCTATAGCCAGTTGAAGGACGCGGGTGTCGATGTTAACATTGACACCCTTTTAGAGGAGATACGGGTTCGTGATGAACGGGATATGAACCGTTCCGCAGCCCCTCTCAAGCCCGCAGATGATGCGCAAGTCATTGATTCTACGGGGTTGGGTATAGAAGAGGTGCTAGACAGGTGTATGGCCGCAGCAGGTCAGGCCTGACTACACCTTTTTGTCGTTGAAATGCCGGATGTAGCGTTATCTGCCAGTCACAGGCTTAATCCGGAACTTATTAACAGACCGTGTTGCTGGTGGCACGGAGTACACTTGCGTTGATCATATAGGACTCATAATGAGCGAGAGCTTTGCGGATCTTTTTGAAGAAAGCCTAAAAGAAATTGACATGCAGCCGGGTTCCATCGTCCAGGGAACCGTAGTTGACGTCGATAACGACTGGGTCACCGTTAACGCCGGACTGAAGTCCGAAGGCGTTATCCCCGCCTCCCAGTTCCTGAACGAAAAAGGCGAGTTGGAAGTTGCTATTGGCGACGTTGTTGACGTAGCTCTCGACGCTGTGGAAGACGGTTTCGGCGAAACCCGTCTGTCCCGTGAAAAGGCCAAGCGTGCAGAAGCCTGGAAGGTACTCGAGAAGTCCTTCGAAGCTGAGGAAGTGGTTAAGGGTATTATCAATGGCAAGGTCAAAGGCGGTTTCACTGTCGATCTGGCCGGTATCCGCGCCTTCCTGCCTGGCTCTCTGGTAGATGTTCGTCCGGTTCGCGACACCGCGCACCTGGAGAACAAGGAACTCGAATTCAAGGTTATCAAGCTGGACCAGAAGCGTAACAACGTGGTTGTTTCCCGCCGCGCCGTTCTGGAAGCTGAAAACAGCGCTGAGCGCGAAGCTCTGCTGGAAACCCTGACCGAAGGTATGGAAATCAAGGGTATCGTCAAGAACCTGACCGACTACGGCGCGTTCGTAGATCTGGGCGGTGTTGACGGCCTGTTGCACATTACCGATATGGCCTGGAAGCGCATCAAGCATCCGAGCGAAATCGTTAATGTGGGCGATGAGATCAGCGTCAAGGTTCTGAAGTTTGATCGTGAGCGCAATCGTGTATCCCTCGGCCTGAAGCAGCTGGGCGAAGATCCCTGGGTTGATATCAAGGGTCGTTATCCGGAAGGCAGCAAGGTTACTGCCCGCGTCACCAACCTGACCGATTACGGCTGTTTTGCTGAGTTGGAAGAAGGTGTTGAAGGTTTGGTTCACGTATCCGAAATGGATTGGACCAACAAGAATATCCATCCGTCCAAGGTTGTCCAGGTAGGCGACGAAGTGGGCGTGATGATTCTGGATATCGACGAAGAGCGTCGTCGTATTTCCCTGGGTATCAAGCAGTGTGTATCCAACCCGTGGGAAGATTTCTCCAGCAACTTCAACAAGGGTGATCGCATCTCCGGTAAGATCAAGTCAATCACTGACTTCGGTATCTTCATCGGTCTGGATGGCGGCATCGACGGCCTGGTTCACTTGTCTGATATCAGCTGGAACGAGACCGGCGAAGAAGCGGTTCGTGAATACAAGAAGGGTGACGAAGTTGAAACCGTTATCCTGTCTGTTGATCCGGAGCGTGAGCGTATCTCCCTGGGTATCAAGCAGCTCGAGAGCGATCCGTTTGCCGAGTTTGTACAGCTGAATGACAAGGGCTCTATCGTGAAGGGCACCGTGTCGGCAGTTGATGCCAAGGCAGCTACCATTGCCCTGAACGACGAAGTTGAAGCGGTACTGAAAGCCTCTGAAATCAGCCGTGACCGTGTTGAAGACGCACGTAACGCGCTGAAGGAAGGCGAAGAAGTTGAAGCGAAGATCATCAGCATCGATCGCAAGAACCGCATCATCAACCTGTCTGTGAAGTCCAAAGATGTTGAGGACGACAAGCAGGCCCTGGACACTGTGCGGACCAAGACTGCCGAAACCTCTTCTGGTGCGACCACCATTGGTGATCTCATCAAGGAGCAGATGCAGCAGCAAAACGCCAACAAGGAATGAATTTCCGGTTGGTATGAAAAAAACGGGCTCTAAGAGCCCGTTTTTTTTGTGTTTTTTTCTGGTTTGGCTAAACTAGGTAGTCATGGGAATCCGGTAACCAACGGCCGAATAATAACGAAAGAGGGAAACGCCTCATGACGAAGTCCGAACTGGTCGAGTTGATTGCGTCCAAGCAAACACAGCTCTCCGTTAAAGATGTCGAATTGGCTGTAAAAACCATCATTGAACACATGTCCCAATCGCTCGCCGATGGTCAGAGAATTGAGATCCGGGGATTTGGCAGTTTTTCTCTTCACCACCGGGCGGCGCGTACCGGTCGCAATCCGAAAACCGGTGAAGCTGTCCAGTTACCGGCCAAGTTTGTGCCGCACTTCAAACCGGGAAAGGAATTGAGAGAGCAGGTTAACGATAGTCTGAAGAAAGGCTTTTAACAGCTGCTCGGGGAACGCGTATAATTTGGGCTCAGACAGCCCCAAGGGAGTGCTATCGCTATGGCAGGGTTGCAGAAGATCGTCATTATTCTGTTGGTTTTGGTCCTGGTTCTGCTGGCGTTGGTGTTCTCGCTTAATAACCAAATGGCCGTGTCTCTCAATTTTCTGCTGTTTGAAACCCAGCCTCATGGCGTAGCCGTGTGGATTATCATGGCCTTTGTTATCGGTGCGCTGGTGGGCGTACTGATCACCACGCTGGCCACTGTCCGTACCTCGGTGTCCCGGCGAACCCTTCAGAAACGACTTGATCGTGCCGAGCAGGCATTGGAGAAATCCAGGGCCCAGAACGACCGGACTCTTTAATGGATATTGTACTTCAGTGGCTGCTGCTGACAGTTGCGGTAGCCGTTGGCTGGCTGGTTGGCCGGCTGGGAAGCAATGAAAGCCGATCCAAGACAACGATTTCGGACGAGGAATCGGTAAAGGATCGCCTCCAGTTCCTCTTTACCAACTATTCCGACCAGGCGGTCGAGAACTTCGTCCAGTCCCTGGCTGTGAACAAGGACACTGTCAGCCTGCACCTCTCAATTGGCAGTCATTTTCGCAACAAGGGTGAAACGGACCGGGCCATACTTATTCATCAAAACCTTCTGGCAAGGCCCGAGCTGCCGCCACGCTTTTCACCCCAGGTGACTCTGGAGCTGGCGCGGGACTATCTTAATGCCGGCCTGCTGGATCGCGCCGAAGCATTGCTGCATCAGCTCATGGGTGACCGGGAATATGGCCGGCATTCCTCCCAGCAGCTGATTGATCTGTACCAACAGGAAAAAGAGTGGGGTAAAGCGTCGGAGGTTGCCCGAACATTGACCCGGGGCGATGCCGACCCCGCCATGTTCAAGGTTCTGGCCTACTTGACTTGTGAGCTTGCTGAGCAAGCATTGAAACAGGACGATCGCTGGGAGGCCCAAAAGTTCGCCCGCGAAGCGCTGGACTACGACCGTTCCTGTGTTCGGGCCACACTGATACTGATGAAGCTGCTGGTTCGCCAGGGCAGCTACCGTGAGGCAGGCAATCAGAGCCTGAAGGTCTTCGATCAGAATCCGGAGTTCGGTCCGGAGGCAGTTGACCGTCTGATGAAGCTTGAGCACGAGCATGGTGATATCGGCCGCCTGGCGAAAAAACTGCGCAAGCTTTACGAAAGTTACCCAAGTACCAGTTTGTTGCTCGCACTGGTCGAATCCGTAGAGCGGGCCTCTGGCCGACCTGCGGCGCTTGATCTGCTCCGGCAGGAACTGGAGCCCCGCCCAAGCGTCCGCGGCCTGTTGCGGCTTGTGGAGATGGCGGGCTATGAAAAGGGCATGACAACAGACGAAGGTAGGCTGGTGAGCCGTATCGGCCATCTGATCCTTGCCAACCGCCCGGTCTACCGATGTGTGAACTGCGGCTTCTCCGGCCGCCAGCTGCACTGGCTGTGCCCAAGCTGCAAACAGTGGGAAACAGTCCGCCCGATCCAGGGCGTTGAAGCCGAATAAACCTTTACCGAATTTCCGCAGGACAATTGAACGTGCAAACCGCAAACGATCCTAAAATCATCGTCGCCCTGGATTTTCCTTCCGAGACTTCCGCTCTGGGACTGGTTGATAAGCTTGATCCGGCCAAATGCCGACTGAAGGTAGGCAAGGAGCTGTTCACCCGCTCCGGCCCCCAACTGGTCGAGGCCCTGCAAAAGCGCGGATTCGATGTGTTCCTGGACCTGAAATTCCACGACATTCCCAACACGACATCAGCGGCGGTTGCAGCAGCAGCGGATCTCGGTGTCTGGATGGTGAACGTCCATGCCTCCGGCGGCGAGAAAATGATGACCGCCTGCCGGGAGCGCCTGGAAACCTTCGGGGCGGATCGCCCACTATTAATCGCCGTCACCGTCCTCACCAGCATGAATGCTGACGACCTGGCCGGTATCGGCATCACCGATTCTCCGGAAGCCCAGGTATCCCGCCTGGCAACCCTCACCAGAAACTGCGGCCTAGACGGCGTCGTCTGTTCGGCCCAGGAAGCGCCGAAGCTCAAAGCCGAGCAGGGCGACGACTTCAAGCTGATCACCCCTGGTA
This sequence comes from Marinobacter guineae, assembly GCF_002744735.1. Lineage (GTDB taxonomy): Bacteria > Pseudomonadota > Gammaproteobacteria > Pseudomonadales > Oleiphilaceae > Marinobacter > Marinobacter guineae. The sequence goes on from NZ_KZ319342.1 coordinate 28,092, forward strand.
TCCGGCCGCTGACCGCCGACAAAGGCGACCAGCAGCGCATCATGACGCCTACGGATGCCGTCAAGGCCGGTTCCGACTACCTCGTGATTGGCCGTCCGATTACTCAGGCGTCGGATCCTCTGGCTGCCTTGGAGGCTATTCACTCAGAAGTGATAGGGCTCTGACTTTGTCCCGTTCTCGAATTCTGCCCTAGCCTTCCAGTGGTGGGGGCTTGGGACTGCTGGCAGGGCTTTCCAAAACACGCTACAAGCACATCCCTGTGCGCTTGTTTCGGGCCATCCATGGCCCTCTACAGTTTTGGAAAGCCCTGCCAGCAGTCCCGCTTTGACCTCCCAGTTGTCCGCTGTTTACTGAACGGCGTAGGTCGTTTTGCGCTGCGCCAGTCCAACCTGAATGTCTGTGCCAATCCAAGCTGCATCTCATCAGGCGCCTTGCGAAAATTTAGCAAATATCTCGTGAGTATATCTTTGAGCGCCGGATCGGTGGTGTGGGGCCGCCCTCCCAAAAATGTCTGTGGCCAAGGATGGCCACAGTCAAGCGCACATGGACGTGCTTGTAGCGGTTTTTGGGAGGGCGGCCCCACACCACCAGCCCCGAATGACAGCAGGCTAGGGCAGGAGCAGGCATCACCACCCAGGGTGGGGTCGAAAGCGTGATACCCAAAAGAAGGCAATAAAAAACCCGCTAACTCAAAGAATTAGCGGGTTTTCAGAATAGTGGCTCCCCGAGCTGGGCTCGAACCAGCGACAAACGGATTAACAGTCCGTTGCTCTACCAACTGAGCTATCGGGGAACGTCGTCATGTGACGAGGCGCGTATATTATGTTGGCTATACCGCCCCGTCAACCCCTGGCCAGAACTTTTTAGCCAAGCGCTTTCTGCAGACGCTCAATGGCCTTGTGCAGGTTGTCCATGCTGGTCGCGAAGCTCAGGCGCATATGGCCCGGGCATCCGAATGCGGAACCTGGAACCAGCGCGACGCCGGCATCGGTCAGCAGTTTTTCGGCGAATTCCACATCATTGCTGACACTGGAATCGGCATCGATGGCGCCCTGGAAGCTTGGGAACACATAAAAAGTTCCGTCGCCGTGCAGGCATTCGACGCCCGGTAGTTGGTTCAGGGCCTCAACCAGCCAGTCGTGGCGTTCCTTGAACGCCTTGACCATCTCACCCACGCAAGCCTGATCGCCATCCAGCGCAGCCTGTGCCGCCGCCTGGGAGATGGAGGCCGGGTTGGAGGTGCTCTGGGACTGGATCTTCTTCATGGCACCGATGATTTTCGCCGGGCCGGCGGCGTAGCCGATACGCCAGCCTGTCATGGAGTAGGCCTTGGACACGCCGTTCAGAACGAACGTTCGGTCATACAGCTCCGGTGTTGCGTTCAGGATGTTGCAGAACGGCTTGCCGGTCCAGAGGATCGGTTCGTACATGTCGTCGGTGGCGATCATGATGTTCGGATGCTTCTTCAGCACTTCGCCAATGGCCTGCAGCTCTTCCAGAGTGTAAGCCATGCCGCTCGGGTTCGAGGGGCTGTTGATCACGAACAGGCGGGTACGCTCGGTAATGGCGTTTTCCAGCTGTTCCGGGGTGATCTTGAAGCGGGTCTCGGCGCCGGTTTCGATAATAACCGGTTTGCCTTCGGCTACCAGGACCATGTCCGGGTAGGATACCCAGTAAGGCGCCGGGATGATGGCTTCGTCGCCCGGGTTCAGTGTGGCAAGTGCGAGGTTGAAAAAGCTCTGTTTGCCACCACTGCTTACTAAGATCTGGTTGGCTTCGTATTCCAGGCCGTTGTCCCGTTTGAACTTCGCAATAATCGCTTTCTTCAGGGCTGGCGTACCATCAACGGCAGTATATTTGGTCTGTCCGTTATTGATGGCTTCAATGGCCGCCTGTTTGATGTGATCAGGGGTATCGAAGTCCGGCTCGCCTGCACCCAGGCCAATAATATCCTGGCCGGCTGCGCGGAGTTCCGCGGCCTTGTTGGTGACTGCGAGGGTGGGAGAGGGCTTGATTGCCTGTACTCGGCTGGAAAGTTGAAGGTCCAAACTTGCGCTCCTTAAAGCTGCGTCTGATAGGGCTGCGACCGCCGGGTGCCAGAGCTGCTGGCTGATTTTCGCCCAGCCGTCGATCGCACTGATGGTATCATGAAGCCAGCATATCGCTAAATTTCTCTAATGGTGGGGCTGTATCGTCCCAGCTACGGTTCTACCGGAGGTTTCCGCCAGTTATGGCCAGTAATCAATCCAGCGTATCCACCAGAGAGGGTGTGTTCAAAGTCGATTCACCGTTCCAGCCTGCAGGCGATCAGCCCAAGGCGATTGAGGGGCTGGTGGATGGCATCCACTCCGGCCTGGCACATCAGACCCTGCTGGGGGTAACCGGCTCCGGTAAAACGTTCACTATTGCCAACGTGATCCAGCAGATCCAGCGGCCAACGATCGTCATGGCCCACAACAAGACGCTGGCCGCCCAGTTGTATGGCGAGTTTCGGGAGTTCTTTCCGGACAATGCGGTAGAGTATTTCGTTTCCTACTACGACTACTACCAGCCAGAGGCCTACGTGCCTTCGTCGGATACCTTTATCGAAAAAGACGCCTCCATCAACGAGCACATCGAACAGATGCGTCTTTCCGCCACCAAGGCCCTGCTGGAACGGCCGGATGCGATCATCGTGGCGACGGTGTCCTCGATCTACGGCCTTGGTGATCCCCAGTCCTACCTGAAGATGATGCTGCATCTGGATCGCGGGGATCAGATCGATCAGCGGTTCATCCTGCGCCGGCTGGCCGAACTGCAGTACACCCGCAACGACATTGAATTCCACCGGGCCAATTACCGGGTCCGTGGCGATGTGATTGATGTGTTTCCGGCGGAGTCCGAGAAGGAGGCCATCCGCATTGAGCTGTTCGATGACGAGGTGGAGAATCTCAGCTATTTCGACCCGCTTACAGGTGAGGTTCTGCGCCGGGTTCCCCGTGTCACCATCTATCCGAAGTCGCACTATGTGACGCCCCGGCAAAAGGTGCTCGATGCGATTGAGCTCATCAAGGTGGAGCTGGACGAGCGCCTGCAGCAGCTGCGGGACAATAACCGGCTGGTGGAAGCCCAGCGGCTTGAGGAACGCACCCGGTACGACATCGAAATGATGATGGAACTGGGCTACTGCAATGGCATCGAGAACTACTCACGCTACCTCTCGGGCCGTCGGCCAGGGGAGGCGCCACCAACGCTGTTCGATTATCTGCCACCCAACGCCCTGTTGGTGGTGGACGAATCCCACGTGACCATTCCCCAGATCGGCGCCATGTACAAGGGCGACCGCTCCCGGAAGGAAACACTGGTGGAGTATGGGTTCCGCCTGCCGTCGGCGCTGGATAACCGTCCAATGCGGTTCGAGGAATGGGAGCGCATTGCACCGCAGATGATTTTTGTGTCCGCGACACCGGGCAACTATGAAGCCGAGCATGCCGGCCAGGTGGTGGAGCAGGTGGTACGGCCCACCGGCCTGCTGGATCCGGAAATCGAGGTTCGGCCGGCATCTACACAGGTTGATGATCTGCTCTCGGAAATCCACGCCCGGGTGAAGGTCAAGGAACGGGTTTTGGTGACCACCCTCACCAAGCGGATGGCGGAAGACCTGACGGACTTCATGATGGAACATGACATCAAGGTCCGGTACCTGCATTCGGACATCGACACCGTGGAGCGGGTGGAGATTATCCGGGACCTTCGTCGGGGTGAGTTTGATGTTCTGGTGGGTATCAACCTGTTACGGGAAGGGCTCGATATGCCCGAGGTGTCGCTGGTTGCCATCCTGGATGCGGACAAGGAAGGCTTCCTGCGTTCCGAGCGCTCGCTAATCCAGACCATGGGCCGGGCGGCGCGGAATCTCCACGGCAAGGCCATCCTCTATGGTGACCGGATGACAGGCTCCATGCAGCGGGCCATTGACGAGACTGATCGTCGACGGGCCAAGCAGGAAGCCCACAACCTGGAACATGGTATTACGCCCCAGGGGCTGAACAAGAAGATTGCCGATATCATGGAAGGTGCCGGCGGTGGTGGTCGCGGACGTCGCCGCGCTGAGCGTCCTGGCCAGAAGGCTGCGGAGGAAGCGGAGCGGTACCGGGCGAGAGTCGGCAACCGGTCGCCCGAGGAAGTCCTCAAGGAAGTGTCCCGTCTGGAGGACGAGATGTACAAGGCGGCTTCGGAACTGGATTTCGAGACGGCTGCACGCCTTCGGGACGATATCTCCGAATTGAAAGAGGCGGCTCTGCGGACTGGCTAGTTGCTGGTTCGGTTCGAGCCTGTGTAGCCTGCTGGTTTGGTAGCTGCGCACTGCAGGGCACCCCTTGCAAAACACGCCCGTGAATACGTCCCTGTAGGGCTCGGTCGCGCCATCCCTGGCGCTCCACGGTTTTGCAAGGGGTGCCCTGCAGTGCTCATTTCAGCTTGGGCGTTATCGCCTGGGTCCTACGATGACAGCCGCCTGTAACGGCTGATTTCTTCCGTATCGGGAAATCTGGCTGAACACTCGTTTGTCGACTGGCAGGTATTGCTTGTCGGCGACGGTTTCCCCGACCTCCACGTCAATTTCCGGGTCGTGAAGGTACACGAACTGGTCGTCGATGGCACATACCGTTACCCAGTGGGGGACGCGGCTGCGGTTCAGTTGCCAGGTGCTGATCAGGATGACCGGTACCCGACCTTCGTGCAGTGCTTCTTCCATGGCTTCCAGGGTGAGCGGATCGTGGTGGAGCTGGATGCCGGTCTGGCCGATGTCGTGTAGAAAGCCCTCATGGACCAGTTCCAGAACCCGTTTCTTGTCCTCGCTCCTGACCGTGTCTTTGAACAGGGCTCCTTCCATGCTGATCCACGCACTGGCTTCAAAGCCCCGGTTCCACGCCGACAGGGCCAGCCCGTGGGGGCCGCAGCCACCGTGGCCAGCAAGCATGAAGATGGTTGTCGCCTCCCGCCATATCCTCAGTTCTTCCAGGGTTGTGAGCGGTTGCTGCTCATCCAGAGTGGCCATGGCCATGATCAGAGCAGCGGGGCCGCAGGAAAAGTCTGTCGTCTGTGGGTAATAGGGCACCGCCGGGAATTCCCGGGACGGCTCATAGAACAGGATCCGTCGCTCAAAACGCAGGGCATTCCCATGGTCTTCATAATAGTCCCGGTAGGTTCCGAACTGGCGATACCCGAGGCGTTTATAAAGATTTATGGCGCCCCGGTTATCCTCCCGGACTTCCAGCCTCATGACGATGCGGCCAGCTTCAGCGGCTTCTTCTTCCGCTTCCCGAACCAGTTTCTCACCTACACCCTGGCCGCGTAAGGCCGGCGATACCGCAATGGAGTAGATTCGGGCCAGCCGGGTGGCAGCGCTCATCAGAACCAGGCAGTAGCCCACCAGTTCCCCGTCGGCTTCAGCGACGATCAGTCGGTCTCTGGGCATGTCCAGAAAACGGCGGAAACTGCGCCGGGACAACCGGTCCTCGGTGAAACACCGGTTTTCAAGCAAAACCAGGGTGTCGAGGTCCTTGCTGGTGGCTTGTCGGAGCTGGAAATCAGGCATGGTAATGCGGCCTTGATAAGATCTGTGTGGGCATGCTGGTGGGCTTCCCTGATCCGGCTATTATGGTAGAGAGTCCTGTATACGCAAAGCGGGTAACTATGCGTAAAAGCACGCATCATGCGCCGATTGTGCGGGTATTGTTACCGGCGTATCGTTGCGGCAGGTAACACAGGCTATAACCTTCAGGGAGGAACGCCTTTAATGTCCCGATTGCTCATTGTAGTGGACCGCGCCAAAGACTGGGCACCTTATTACCCCAGTGAAGACGTTCTGACTTTTGACCAGTATCTTCAGTTCTCGGCACCGCCGGCCAACCGGGTGCGGGTCATCAATTTGTGCCAGAGCGCCAAATACCTGAGCCGGGGCTACTATTGCTCATTGTTGGCGGAGGCCCGCGGCCATCATGTGGTGCCCTCAGTGATGACCCTCAACGACCTGAGTCGCAAGGGGCTTTTTTCCCTGGAGCTGGAAGAGCTGGATGCCAGTGTTATCAACTGGCTGGAAGCTGCCGGTTCGGCGATTGATCCGGCCAGCGATGAGCGGGAAGCGACCCACGAAGTCAAAATCCGGACCTACTTCGGCCAGGCCGAACACCCGGATCTCAAACCTGTAGCCCGCGCTCTGTTTGAGCGCTTCCCGTGCCCGATACTCGAGATAGTGTTCAAGCGCCGCAAGCAGTGGCAGATTGAATCCATGAAACCGGCGGCTCCGGCGGATCTGGGTGAGCATGAGCAGGACGTGTTTGCGGCCGCCCTGGACCGGTTCAGCAGCATGGTTTGGCGAAAGCCGCGCACGCGCCGGCGATACCGCTTCGATCTGGCGGTGTTGGTGAATCCGGATGAGGAAATGCCGCCAAGCGACAAGGTGGCCCTGAAGCGCTTTGAGAAAGCCGGCCGTAAGCTGGGGATCAACGTGGAACAGATCACCCGTCGGGATTACATGCGCCTGCCGGAATACGACGGCCTGTTTATCCGGGAAACCACGGCCATTGACCATCACACCTACCGATTTGCCCGCAAGGCGGATGCTGAGGGCATGGTGGTGATTGATGATCCGGCATCGATTCTGAAATGCACCAACAAGGTATTCCTTGCCGACCTGCTGAAGAACAACAAGGTTCCGACGCCCAAAACGCTGATTCTTTCAAAGGATCAGAAAGATGCCGTTGAGCAGGTGATCACGGACCTGGGTTTTCCGGTGGTCATCAAGATCCCGGATGGAGCGTTCTCCAGAGGTGTCAACAAAGCCGAAGATGAAAAGTCCCTGCGAGCCGGTCTTCGTGAACTGTTCAAGCAGTCGGCCCTGGTGCTGGCTCAGGAGTATCTGTATACGGATTACGACTGGAGGATCGGAGTTCTGGGCGGGCGGGCTATCTACGCCTGTAAGTATATGATGGTCAAAGGCCACTGGCAGATTTACCAGCACGGTGAATCGGCAAGTGAAAGTGGCGGTTTCGAGACCATGCCCACCTATGAGGTTCCTCGGAACGTCATACAGGCGGCGTTGAACGCAACCAGGCTGATAGGTAACGGCCTTTATGGCGTGGATATCAAGCAGTCCGGAAACCGGGTTGCGGTGATTGAAGTGAACGATAACCCGAGCATTGACGCCGGGGTTGAAGACAAGTTTCTGGGAGGGGAACTCTACACCCTGATCATGCAGGAGTTCCTGTCCCGAATGGAGGAGAACCGACGTCGCTAGTGTCCCGTATATCAGGGGCCGGCAACCCATATCCGGACGCTGCCGAACCAGGGGTAGTCTCCGAGCTCCTGGCGGACGTTGTGTTGCGTGAAGATTGTATCTTTGTCCGGCTCGTCCAGGAACAGCTCCAGATGTACCTTGTTCTTGAGGTAATGGAGTCGCAGACGGCTGTGGTGTGGTAGCTCGCCCAGGTGCCGGGAAATAATCCCCCGGATATCTTCCCTTGAAGGCAGGCGCTCTGACGTGGGGGGCTGGTCTTCGTCGTTTTCGGCATCAATGTGAAAGTTGATGTACCTGATGTTTTCGAGCGCATCCCGCATGCCAGAGACCACCTGCATGCCAATCTGATGACCTTCCGATACGCTGATTTCCGGCCGAACCACAAGGTGGATATCCAGCAGGATGTCATGCCCCATACGGCGGCTGCGCAGTTCATGAACGTTACGAACGCCATTGGTGTCCCGGGCGATGGTCTTGAGCATTTCGGTGTCTTCGGGAGAGAGCCCTGTGTCCACCAGTTCCTTAACGCTGTCCCAGGTAAACTTCCAGCCGATGTGAATAATGATGCCGGCGATCACGACCGCCGCGAACACATCCAGCCAGACCATGCCAAGCATCGCCCCGGCGGTGGAGACTAAAACCACAACTGAAGAAAAGGCATCGGTACGGCTATGCCAGGCATTGGCGATAATCAGATCTGATCGTATGGCTTGGCCGACATTGCGGGTGTAACGGTAAATCCATTCCTTGCCCACAACCGACGCGGCGGCAGCTACCAGAACCGGCCAGCCCGGCACAGTGTCTACGCCGCCCTCGATAAGACGCAGTGTATTTTCCCATGCCAGTGCGGCGCCGACGGCGATCAGGATACTGCCAAGTACCAGGGTCCCGAAGGTTTCGATTCGCTGGTGGCCGTAGGGGTGGTCATCGTCAGGCTCCTGGCGGGAAACCTTCATTACCCCGAGAACGACCAGGTCTGACGCAACATCGGTGAATGAGTGGATCCCGTCCACCAGCAATGCCTGGGAATGAAAAAGAGTACCACCAATGACTTTAATGACGCCCAGAATAGCATCAAGAATCATTCCGATAATGGTGACCCGCGACGCCGCCTTCATTTCACCGGCCAAATTTTCGCGGTGTTGTTGTGCGGGGGAGATGGGATCTTGCATAGGGGCACTCCGGATCAGATGACAGGAGGCAGTATAACGTTATTCGGCCCGGTTGTGGCAGGCCTGCTCAAGGCCTGGAATTGCTGCGATTTATACACATCATTGCAGTACTGTGATGCGTTAACATTTTGTACAGGTATTGTCGATAGCAATGCAAAGAATACATAGGTCATTGAAAATAAAGCGAAAAATAACTGGTTAAAAAATGATCAATCTGTAGGCTGGCGCAGTTATCAAGGGATAGCAAACGTTGCCCCGCGATTTTCAACAGGGTTATCCACAGATTCCGTGGAAAAGGTCATGAGACTGCCATCTTACAGTCATTTAGAGCTGATTTTGTTCTGTCCCGGGATGCTGTGGAAAACTTCCGGTATACTCCGCCCACCTGGACTAAGGGAGTTTTTCAGATGTACGGCGTTATCCGCAACCTGCTTTTCCGATTACCACCGGAGCAGGCCCATAATATTGCATTGAACGGTCTTGATGTTGCGCAACGGCTGGGCGTTTTGAGCGCTTTCGCGCCAAAGTTAGATTCATTGCCAGTAAATGTTATGGGGCTGGACTTTCCGAACCCGGTCGGGCTGGCTGCAGGGTTGGATAAAAACGCCGATCATCTCGATGCCCTGGGGGCCCTGGGCTTCGGATTTATAGAAGTAGGTACGGTCACACCACTTGCCCAGCCTGGCAACCCCAAGCCTCGCATGTTCAGATTGCCGGAGCATCAGGCCATCATTAATCGGATGGGCTTTAATAACGAAGGGCTGGAACACCTGCTCGACCGTGTGGATAAACGCCGTTACAGGGGCGTGCTCGGAATAAACGTGGGTAAGAATAAGGATACGCCCAATGACCAATCCGAGTCGGACTACCGAAAGGGCATTTCCGCGGTCTATACACGGGCTGACTACATAACGGTAAATGTATCCTCGCCCAACACGCCCGGGCTTCGTGATCTGCAATTTGGTGATTCTCTGAAAGGGCTTCTGGCGGCGATCAAGGATGAGCAGTTCCAGTGCGAGAAACAGCATGGCCGGTATGTACCTGTCGCCGTGAAAATTGCTCCGGATATGGACGACGAGGGTATCCGGTTCGTCGCAACGGCTTTGAGGGAGACAGGACTGGACGGGGTGATCGCCACTAACACCACTATCAGCCGTGACGCCGTTACGGGTCATCGCCATGCAGACGAAGCCGGCGGTCTCAGTGGTGCGCCTGTTCGCGAGGCCTCACTGAGAGTCATCAAGGGTCTTTACGCAGAACTGGGTGATTCACTGCCGATTATCGGAGTGGGTGGCATTATCGATGGCGAGAGCGCTGCGGAAAAGGTCCGTGCCGGCGCAAAACTGGTGCAGGTGTACACCGGCTTTATTTACCGTGGGCCCGATCTGATTCGGGAGGCGGTGGAAGCCATCCGGCAGGTGAAATGATTTGCGGGCCCTGAAACGAAGATGGGCCCGCTTAGCGGGCCCTTGCGGGGAATGAACCCCGTGGCGCTTCATCGCATGGTACGGGGCGGGAAGCCCCGTTTGGATTGCTCTGAGTACTGCGTCAAATTGTGTAGAAAAAGATCAGATTAAGATTCGGGGTTAATTCAGGCGTCACGCCGTCGTAACGTTCGCCAGTTTATGGATGCCGGATACGCCGGTCATGCCCTCCCATTGATCTGTGCGGCCTTCTCGCCACCCGTTTAGCCATTCCTGGCGAACTTCCGCCTGTTCAAGCGGGCAGCTGTCTTTGGATTTTCCGGACACGCCAGCGAGATAACCCCGCTTGAATGCACGAGCGTACATGTCTCTTTTCTGTCTTTTCATGCCGTTCCTCACTAATGGATTAACAGAACAAGCGTGTACACATCTGCAGTGGCCTTGACGAGTGTTATCCTCTCGGGGATAACCCACTATTGTCAGCTTGAGCCAGAGCAGTCAGGATCCTGTTAACGGAAGGTTTTTTCCTTCCGGAACGACGCGTCAATTACAAGGTAAGTCGAACCTCGCGCTGAAGTACACTATTTATTTCATCTATGTGACGCTTTTTTTATAGTTTTATGAAATAAAGAATGGCGCCGGGATTCGGTAACGGCTGCTATTCCGGAAACTTACCCCCAAGCCGCCAATGAACCAGGAGTTGATCTTGTCCAAATCTGTCTTTTTCGTAACCTGTCCGAAGGGCCTGGAATACCTTCTGGCGGACGAGCTCAACACGTTCGGGCTGGACACCGTGCGCAATGCGCCGGCCGGCGTCTGGGTGGAAGGCCCCCTGGAGGGCGGTTACCGGGCTTGTCTCTGGTCCCGCCTGGCCAACCGGGTGATCCTTCACATAGATGAAGTGGATGCCACCAGTGGCGATGAGCTCTATGACGGCGTAGTGCACATGGACTGGCAGCAGCACATTCCGGTGCAGGGCAGTTTCCGGGTTACCTTCCTGGGGCAGAACGACGCTATCCGCAACACCCAATATGGCGCCCAGCGCGTTAAGGATGGCATTGTTGACAGGTTTCAGGCCAATGGCGGCCCACGGCCCTCGGTGGATGCCAAGAATCCTGATGTGACTATTTCGGCCCGGCTTAACCGGGGGCGGCTGGCCATTGGCATTGACCTCAGCGGTCACAGCCTGCATATGCGGGGATATCGGACCGACAAAGGCATCGCACCATTGAAGGAAAACCTCGCAGCGGCACTGCTGATACGGGCAGGCTGGCCAGAGATCGCCGCCGGCGGCGGCGATTTCGTAGACCCCATGTGCGGTTCCGGCACCCTGGTTATTGAAGCCGCCATGATGGCGCTGGATCTGGCTCCTGGCCGCAAGCAGGAACGGTTCGGGTTTGAGCATTGGCCCGGCCATCAACCCGACCTTTGGCTGTCTCTCCGGCAGGAAGCAGAGCGTCGTGCTCACGAAGGCAAACAGGGCCGCATTCCCAGGCTGGCCGGGTTTGATCAGGACAGCCGGGTGATTGCGACGGCCTGGAAAAATATTCAACGGGCAGGGCTGGAGAGTCAGGTGAACGTTGAGACGTGCCCTGTGGATGCCTTGCAACTCGAAGGAGAGTGGTCGGAGCAGGGACTGGTGCTGACCAATCCTCCTTACGGTGAGCGTCTGAGTGAGCGCAAGGAACTGGGAGCCCTCTATCAGGCCCTGGGCGAAGCGGTGAAACGGACCGTGCCTGGCTGGCGTCTCGGCGTGTTCACCGGTGTGCCGGAGTTCGGTAAGTCCATTGGTCTGCGCAGTTATAAGCAGTATCGGTTGTTCAACGGTAAGTTGCCCGCTCAGCTGTTGTTGTTCCAGGTGGATGAAGTCAGCGCCATGACCCCAAGGGAACCCGACGTTCCCGGTGAGGTGACGCCCCGTATTGCCAACGAGGAGCGCGCCGCTATGCTGCGCAACCGGTTGAAGAAGAACATGAAGACCATCGGCCAGTGGGCGAGAAAACAGGGCATTGGCTGCTACCGGTTGTACGATGCGGATATGCCGGAGTTTGCTCTGGCTATCGATATCTACGAAGGACGGGTGCACGTTCAGGAGTATCTGGCGCCAAAATCCGTGGACGAGCGCTCGGCGCGCGAGCGGCTTGCAGAAGCTCTTGCCGTGATCCCTGAGGCTCTGGATATCGAGCGTGAGAACATGGTGTGCAAGCAGCGCCAGCGCCAGACCGGCACCAGTCAGTACGAGAAACAGGCGGCCAGCGGTGAGTTTTTCAAGGTGCACGAATACGGCTGCGTGCTCAAGGTCAACCTGAAGGATTATCTGGATACCGGGCTGTTCCTGGATCACCGTCCGGTACGGCACTGGATTCAGCAGCACGCAGCAAACAAGCGGTTCCTGAACCTGTTCTGTTACACAGGCGCGGCCACGGTGCATGCGGCAGTGGGTGGCGCCAGCCGGTCACTGAGTCTGGACATGTCGAAGACCTATGTCAGTTGGGCGGAGGACAATCTGGCCCTGAATCGCGCCGACCCAAAGAAACACCGGGTAGAGCAGGCGGATTGCCTGGCCTGGCTTGCGGACCGGAAGACGGCGGATCAGCGATTTGATCTGATTTTCATGGATCCGCCGACCTTCTCCAATTCAGCGAGGATGGCGGGCGTGCTGGATATCCAGAAGGATCACCCGAAGCTGATCCGGCAGGCCATGGCGCGGCTGAGTTCCGACGGGTTGCTGATTTTTTCCAATAATTTCCGCCGGTTCAAGCTGGATGATGAGTTGGAAAATGAGTTCGAGGTTACCGAGGTTACGCAGGATACTCTGGATAAGGATTTTCAGCGCAACGCCCGGATTCACCGGTGCTGGCATATTCGCCATCAGGCCTGATCCAACTAAAACTCGTACCTCAAGCCGCCTGAGAACTGGAATGTATTCACATCCGAACCGGTGTCCTTGAACAGCTTCCCACCTTCAAACACCAGATAGGTGTCGTCCATCACCTCGAAGTCCAGGCCGGCAATCCAGCTTACGCTGAAGCCGCTGTCTGGAAATTCGCCTTCGAGGTCGAGGAACGGTTTGTTGCGGTCTGCTGCCGGATTGGTGATTTCAGCTTCGCCGTGGATGTAGGAAAAGCCGAACTGGCCATAAAGGTTGGCGTAGTCGGTGATGGGATAGTGCAGGCCCATGTACCAGCTGGCGAAGTAGTCGACGGTGAGGGTGAGGTCGCTGTCCGGAACTTCGGCGCCTTTGAATCCGCCGCCGGCGCGGAGTTCGGCGTGGAACAGGTCGGTTATATGGCCGCCGACCACTAGCGTGCCACCGGTGCCCCAGGCGGTTTCCTTGGTTGTTTCACCGATTGTGCGGTGGTTGAAGGTGGTCGCCATCAGGCCGATATAGTGTTTGTCTTCCCTCGACGTTTCCTGGGCCAGTACGGCCTGGGAGGCGAAAAGCAGGGCGGTTACCAATGTGGTGGTTAGGGGCGTTCGCACAACCTTGTTCATTGTTATCGGGCTTCCTGACGTAGGCGAATACGGGCTGATTCTGCCTTGTGTAACCGATTGTTACGTCGACCCGTGTCACACTTCCCTGTGTCGGTCTTGCCCTGTTTTCAGTCTTCGTCGAACAGGCCTTCTTCCCGGGCCATAAGGAGTAGGGCGTAAACTCCGCTCTCCGGCAGTTGCGGTTCCAGACTCTCCTCGAACAGGAGCTGCTGGCGGCGGTCTTCCAGAGTTTCGCTGTCCAGGTCGGTGATGAGTTCGCTGATCGGGGCGATCTCGAAGGGCGCTTCCTGCTCCACCGCGGTGAAAATCAGATCAACCAGGATTTCGTCCGGATCCAGGCCGTCTACATATACGGTCTGGTCTGGCAGGTCCTGGTGCAGTTCCCGGGCCAGTTCGATCAGGGGCACACCCTGTTCCTCAAGGTACAGCAGGTCGATATCGCCCAGGTCGCCGTCCTCCGGGAGCCAGTCGTCGGAGGGGGCAATTACGACGGTTTTCATGCGACCGTCTTCCAGTGACCAGGACATGGCTATGGGGAAGAGGGCATCGTCGGTCTGGCAGTATTCAATATCGAGAAATCTCGGTGCAGGCACGGTGGGCTCCCGGTAGTTGGTTTGTGACCCGGTTATAGGGAATGTCCGTTGACTCAGTATGAGGCTTTGAGGCTTCATGCCATACTGTTATGGCAATTATCTTTCAATCAGGGACATCATGGAACACGCTGAATTTAGCAAAGATTTATTGAAGTTTCTGAACACGTCGCCCACGCCCTGGCATGCCGTGGCGACCATGAAGCAGCGGCTTGATGCTGCCGGTTTTCAGGAGCTGGACGAGCGCGAGGACTGGTCGCTGGCCCAGAATCAGGGTTATTACGTTATCCGTAACGGCTCGTCGATCATCGCCTTTCGCACTGGCAGCAAGGATGTCACCACATCGGGTATCCGCATGGTCGGTGCTCACACTGACAGTCCCTGCCTGAAGGTTAAGCCGAATCCCGAGTTGCGCCGCAAAGGCTTTTTTCAGCTCGGAGTGGAAGTCTATGGCGGCGTCCTGCTCAATCCCTGGTTTGACCGGGATCTGTCTCTGGCTGGTCGGGTTACGGTGCTGGATGAGGAAGGCAAGGTGCGGGATACCCTGGTGGATTTCCGTAAGCCTGTGGCGTTTATTCCGAGCCTCGCCATCCACCTGGATCGGGAAGCCAACACCAATCGAACGGTGAATGCCCAGACCGACCTGCCGCCGGTCCTGATGCAGGTACCCGAAAACGACACGACCAGCTTTGTCGACCTGTTGTCGCGCCAGATTGCCGCCGAATCCGGGCTCAGTGTCCGCAAGGTGTTGGGTTACGAACTGAGTTTCTATGATGCCCGGGAAGCCTCATTCGTGGGTCTGCGGGATGAATTTATTGCCTCCGCCCGGCTGGACAATCTGCTGAGTTGTCACATTGGTCTTCAGGCCTTGTTGACGGCGTCCGGAGACGAGGCAGCACTGCTGGTGTGCAATGATCACGAAGAGGTTGGCAGCATGTCTGCCGAGGGTGCCCAGGGGCCGTTCCTGACCGCCGTTCTGGACCGTTGGGCCGGTGCCGGCAAGGCCCGGGCCATTGCCCGCTCGATGATGGTCTCTGCAGACAACGCCCATGGTGTTCACCCGAATTACCTGGACAAGCACGATGAAAATCACGGACCGATTCTGAATCAGGGCCCGGTCATAAAGGTCAATCATAACCAGCGCTATGCGACCAACAGCCGGTCGGCAGCCGTGTATCGCCACATCAGTGACGAGCTTGGCCTGCCGCACCAGACCTTTGTGGTGCGAAGCGACATGGGCTGCGGGAGCACCATCGGCCCTCTGACGGCTGGAAATCTGGGTGTGACCACCCTGGATATAGGCGTGCCCCAGTTTGGCATGCACTCCATTCGTGAACTGATCGGGACCGAGGATGGCTTCACGCTGTTCCGGGTGCTGGCCGAGTTCATGCAGCGCGAACAGGTTTTCTGAAGCTGAAACGAAAAATGCCGCTGTGTCAGATGAGACAGCGGCATTTCGGAATAAGTGGCTCCCCGAGCTGGGCTCGAACCAGCGACAAACGGATTAACAGTCCGTTGCTCTACCAACTGAGCTATCGGGGAACAGCATCAATCGGCGCGCATATTAAGCGCTTTGATTTGCCGGGTCAACCCCATGATATGAAAGGCTAAAAATTGTACGAAAGTAAGATCCTTCACTACCGACCGCCACCCTG
Source organism: Marinobacter guineae (assembly GCF_002744735.1). Taxonomy (GTDB): domain Bacteria; phylum Pseudomonadota; class Gammaproteobacteria; order Pseudomonadales; family Oleiphilaceae; genus Marinobacter; species Marinobacter guineae. The sequence continues at coordinate 43,704 of NZ_KZ319342.1, forward strand.
GTTGCGTAATGGCCATGTTCAGTCTGTCTGGCCAACGTTGTTTCGCCGGGTGCCGATGGTAAATCCGGAAACTGAAATCCTGCCTACGCCGGATAACGATGAGCTGCATCTGGACTGGTATCGGCAGGGGAGTAGTCGGCTGGCAATTGTTTCCCATGGTTTGGAGGGGCACAGCCGCCGGCCCTATGTGCTTGGTCTGACCCGGGCTCTCCTCCGTGAAGGCTGGGACGTTCTGGCCTGGAATTTCCGCTCCTGTGGTGGCGTGATGAACCACCAGCCAAGGTTCTATCACAGCGGCGCCACCGAGGATCTGAGTCTGGTAGTAAATCGAGGATTGGCAGACACCTACGAGACTTTGTTCATGTCAGGCTTCAGCATGGGCGGCAACCTGACGCTGCTCTACCTCGGCGAGCAGGGCGAGCAGGTGGACAGCAGAATTTGTGGCGCCGTCGCCTATTCCGTACCCTGCGACCTTGCGGGCAGTGCGGATATGCTGGCTCTGCCCAGTCGGAAGATCTACATGCAGAGGTTTTTGCGGGACCTCAAGGTCAAGATGCAGGAAAAAGCGGAAAAATTCCCGGAGCTGATTGATGTTTCCGGTTTTGATTCAATCCGCAGTTTTCATGAATTCGATAATCATTACACGGCGCCTCTGCACGGTTTCAGGGACGCCCAGGATTACTGGGCCCGGTGTTCGGCGCTTGGCCGGCTGAAAGATATCCGGGTACCTGCCCTGATGGTGAATGCAGCAGATGACCCATTCCTGTCCCCTGAGTGCTTTCCGGAATCCCGCCGCGTGCTCGGTGCCCATGTTGGGCTGGAAGTCCCCCGTTGGGGCGGCCATGTCGGCTTTGTAGAGCATGCCCGTGACGGATTCTACTGGTCAGAGCGCCGGGCACTGGCCTTCCTGCAATCCATGGCCTGAGCCAGCGTCACTTCAGGATCGGCCTGATCACCGGCCAGACGTTTTCCAGCAGCTTGTGCTGGGCCTCTTCCGTGGGGTGAATGCCGTCGTCCTGCATCAGTCCGTCCTGGTTGTAGATACCATCAAGAAAGAAGGGAACCAGGTCAGTGTCATAACGGTCTGACAGTTTCGGATAGATGTCGGCAAACATCTGGGTATATCGCTCGCCGTAATTCGGCGGTATTTGCATGCCCACCAGCACCGCCCGGGCGCCGGAAGCCTGAATCTGTTTAATCATGGAGGCAAGATTGGATTCGATGACATTGGGTGGAAAACCGCGCAGGCCATCGTTGCCGCCCAGTTCGATGATTACAACCTCTGGGTCGTTCTCCTCTATCAGCTCGGGCAGACGGCGAGCACCACCATCGGTGGTTTCTCCACTGATGCTGGCATTTACCACTTCCCAGTCAGCCAGACCGTTGTTATCCAGCCGGTCACGCAGCAACTGCACCCAGGCAGTCTCGGAGGGCACGCCATAAGCCGCACTAAGGCTGTCTCCCAAAATAAGGAGTGTGTTCTGGCTGGCCGCCGCTGGCAGTGCCAGCAACATTGCCATGAGAAAAAGAATTGATCTGACGTACACCAATGCCGTATGCATAGAAAACTTATACACCTTATTCCGTGTTCAGAACCCAGGATCGGGAGATTCCGTGAATCAGATGACCAATGTTAACCCGGAAAGCCAAAGCCCCATGTTACGAGTGGAAAACCTGACTCATCGCGTCAGCCTTGAAACCGATACGCTGACGATCTTGCAGGGGGTCAATCTCGAAATCAATCGGGGAGAATCCGTAGCCATCGTTGGTCGGTCCGGTTCCGGCAAAACCACGTTGCTGGGATTGCTTGCGGGTCTTGATACGCCAAGTGACGGAACGGTTGAGCTGGACGGCTCGGTGATCAGTGAGCTCAGCGAGGACGAGCGGGCGAAGCTCCGCGCCCACCGGGTCGGATTTGTGTTTCAGTCATTTCAGCTGCTGCCAGCTCTGACCGCGCTCGAGAACGTTATGCTGCCACTGGAGTTGGCCGGAATGGAAGCGCCCGAGAAAAGAGCTCGGGAACTCCTTGAACGGGTGGGGCTGGGCGAGCGCCTGACTCACACGCCAAGACAGCTATCTGGCGGTGAACAGCAGCGCGTGGCGATTGCCCGGGCGTTCGCCTCAGACCCCCTGATCCTGTTTGCCGATGAGCCGACCGGCAACCTCGATAACCGCACCGGCGCTGCGGTTTCTGATTTGCTTATGGCACTGAACCGAGAGCAGGGCACCACGCTGGTGATGGTGACCCACGATGAACAGTTGGCTGTCCGCTGTAGCCGACAGTTCCACATTGAAGCCGGGGTGCTGACAGAGCCGGAAGCGGCGCGGGAGCTGGCACACTGATGGCCGCTGCAAAAAAACTGATGTCTGTCCGCCGGGACTGGCGGGAACGGGATGTGCGCGTTGTTCTGGCTGCGCTTATTATTGCCGTGGCTACGGTTGCCACCATTGCACTTTTTGCCAGCCAGCTGCAGCGAACTCTGGTGACCTCGGCCAGTTCCTTCCTGGCCGCCGACCGGCAGCTGGAAGCTGAGAATGGCCGCCCGATCCCGGAGTCCTGGCTGGAGCAGGCAAGGGAGCGTGGTCTGGAAACTGGCCGAATGGTCGAGTTCTCGACCATGGTGTTCGGTGCGGACAACTTCCAGCTGGTGTCCGTCAAGGCGGTGAGTAACGAGTACCCCCTGAGGGGCGATATCGAGATCCAGCAGAACCCTGATGGACCAAGAGAACTGGTAAATCAGGGCCCGGGACCGGGTGAAGTATGGATCAATCCGCGCTTATTGCGCCTGCTGGATCTGGAAATTGGCGACAGTCTGGAAGTGGGAAGCCGAAGCCTGACCGTGTCTGGTCTGCTGATTCGCGAACCGGACGGCGGTTTCCGTCTTTCAGCCCTCGCGCCCCGGGTCATGATGCATGTAGACGATGTGTCGTCTACCGGCGTCGTTCAGGAAGGTAGCCGGGTAGAATTTGTTTATCTGTTTGCCGGCGACGAGGCCGCTCTCGAAGCCTATTACCAATGGCTTCAACCTCGCATGGAGCCCAGTCATGAGTGGGAGGGCGTGCGCGATGGCGAAACCTTCTCCCAGTCGCTGGAGCGTGCAGAACGCTTCCTGTTGCTCGGTGGCAGCCTTGCCGTGCTGCTCGCCGCTGTGGCCGTGGCCGTGGCAAGCCGGCAATACGCGTTATCCCAGCGTGACACCGTCGCTCTGCTCAAGACGCTTGGCCTGAGTGGTGCCGGTATTGGCGGGTTGTATCTCAAGCGCCTCGCGCTCTGGGGGGTGGCCGGAATTGCCGGCGGCCTTTTGGTCGCACTTCCGCTGTATTGGCTGCTGACCCGTATGCTGAGCGAGGTGCTGGAGCGCCCGGTGGGCTTCCAGCTCGACCCTTCAGCTCTGGTACCCGCCTTGCTAACGGCACTGGTGTCCCTGTTTGCCTTTGCCTACCCTCCGGTGCGCCGACTCCGGAATGTTCCGGCCATGCGGGTGTTGCGTAGTCAGCCGGGAGAAACCGGGCGTGAGGCGCTGCCGGATCTGGTTATTGCCATCGTGGCGGTGTTCGGCCTCGTGTGGATGTACGCCGGTGAACTGGCGTTAGTGGTGTCTCTGCTGGGCGGTCTTGCCTTGTTGCTGGGTGCGCTTGGATTGGCAGGGTGGCTGCTGGTAGCGACCCTTCGCCGGGTCCGTGGTGGCGGCAATTCCTGGCGCCTGGCACTTGTCGGTCTTTACCGGCACCGTAAAGCAAGCATGTCGCAGATTGCGGTCTTTGCCATGACCCTTATGCTGGCCGCCACGCTGATCCTGGTACGAACATCTCTGCTGGCAGACTGGCAGGCACAACTGCCCGACAATGCGCCCAATCATTTCCTGATCAACATTGCCCCAGATACGGTCGATGAAATCGATGCGTTCTGGCAGGAGCGAGGTCAGCCACTGGACAAGCTCTATCCCATGGTTCGCGGCCGCCTGACCGAGCTCAATGGCCAGCCGGTGAAGGAGGCCGTCAGCAAGGATGAGCGTATTGGTGCACTCAACCGTGAACTGAACCTCACCTGGATGTCAGAACTGCCTGCGGACAACCGGATCGTGGGGGGCAGCTGGTTTTCGCAGGGGCAGACGGAAGGGGTTTCTGTTGAGTCCGAGCTGGCGGGAAAGCTGGGTCTGGCTTTGGGCGACCAGCTGACGTTCACCATCGGGTCGGAAAAAGTGACGGAAACGGTGACCAGCATCCGAACCGTTCAGTGGGACAGCATGAAGCCAAACTTCTACATGGCGTTCCCGCCTGGCGGCGGTCTGTCGGATATGCCAGCGACCTGGATCACCAGTTTCTATCTTCCCAGGGATAAAAAAGATGCCCTGAATGAGTTCTCCCGACAGTTTCCGACAGTGTCAGTGCTGGAGATTGACAACGTCATCGACCGGATTCAGGAGATTGTCCGGCAGGTTACCCAGGCAATTGAAGCGATTCTGGCGCTCATTCTCGCCGCCGCACTGGTGGTGATGGCCGCTGTGGTCAGTGCCACTCTCCGTGACCGGCAGCGGGAGGGCGCCTTGTTGAGAACCCTCGGCGGTCGACAGAGCCTGCTGGTTCGCAGCACGATGTTGGAATTCGCCTTGCTGGGCGGCTTCGCCGGGGTGTTGGGGGTGGTTGCCGCCGAGGCAGCCGTCTGGGCGCTACAATTCCGGATGTTTGAGGGTACTTTTCAGTGGCACTGGCAAGTTGTTCTGCCGATCCCGCTGATCAGCGCGATTGTCTTGGCACTTTTTGGCCGATGGCAGTTGCGGCCGGTTCTGAGCGTGTCGCCAATGCTGCTACTGAGGCGCCTCGAATAAAGGCCAGGCGCCAACGGGCGTTTAACGGTAATTGGCCAGAATGGCGTCCAGTTCGCCATTCTGCTTGATGCGGGCCAGTTCTTCGTTGAACTGGTCGGTGAAGGTCTGCCAATCACGCCGAAGCATCAGCCGGAAACCATACTCACTGATGCCCTTGCCGGAGGACCGGAATTCGTCCTGCAAGCCCTCGTTGCGCAGAATCCACCTGCCTACCAGCCGGTCCGCGATAGCGGCATCAAACCGGTCGCCGTGGAGTACAAAGGTAAACATGTCGCGGTCGCGGGAAACATCGAATCGACGAATCTTTCCTTCGGCGAAGTAGGTTTCCAGCTGCGGATACAGATACCCCAGGTGGGTAACGACAGTCTTCGAGTACAGGTCTTCGGGAGTGTCGTACGATAACTTTGAGTGTTTGGGAATGAAAAAAACTTCCTCAATGTTCACAATCGGGTCGGTAAACAGGAACTTTTCGGGTTGGTCTGTCCATTCTCGGGCCCGGGGCGTTGCGTCGATGTAACCGTCGAGCAGCATCTGGTCGACCCGCTTTCGGGGAATCTTTTCGGAAACAACAGTGTAGCCAAGCCTTTGAGTAATCAGTGATACCACATCCCACATGATCCCCGAGGGTGCATTTTGGTCAACAATCAGGTAGGGCGGATAGCCGTTAGGTGAAATGTTGAAGTGGAAAACTTTCTGTTCCTGGGCATCTGCAGTACGAAATACAAGCGGAGAGAAGGCGAGAAGCAGAGCGCTGATTGCTACGGGAAGACGGCAGGATCTTCGGTTTTGCATGCGGAGGGCTCTCTACGGAATAGTGCTGTAGGTGGAAGAACGAACCCGGCTTAGATCCCTGCCAGAAGAACTAATTGTCACTCCTTTGTAGGTCAATTTCAAGGATTTGAGGTCTATGTTCAGGCGATCGCAGGAAGGGGCCCGGCGGACGGAGCCCCTTTCATCGGCAATCAGAATGGTTCAGGCCCAGGCGCGGCGAAGCACCGCGCGGGCATCGTCAAGGCTTACTTCCTTCGGGTTGAACATAATGGAGCCGTCATCCAGTGCCATTTCGGCGATGTGATCCAGCTGGTTTTCGGTCACCTTGCCGGTTTCTTTCAGAGTGCGTGGCAGTTGGCATCGCTTGTAGAGGGCATCCCGTAATTTTCGGATCGCAGAAATGCTCGCTTCGGCCCTCCGGCTCGCCGGGGTAGCTGCGAACACCTCCGGCCCTTCGAGGTGCAGCAATAGCTCTCCCAGTGGTTCCCGGATGGTCTCCAGGTTGTATTCCAGCACGTAGGGCAGGTACAGGCTCATGCACAACCCGTGAGGCAGATGGCAGATGGCTCCGGTTGCGTGCCCCAAGGCATGCACGAGGCCTACCATGGAGTTGGAGAAGGCAATGCCTGCCATAGTGGAGGCCTGGGCCAGTTCCAGCCGGCCGTCGCTGTCTTTCGGGTTGTCCATGACCTTCAGCAGGGACTGGCTGACCTTCTTGATTGCCGCCGTGGCATAGGCATCGCTCAGCGGGTTTTTTGCCATGCAGGTGAAAGCTTCGGTTGCATGGGTCATGGCATCCATCGCTGTTGCCGCCGTGATATGGGGTGGCAGGGTCAGCGTCATTCTCGGATCAATAATCGCGGCATTCGGTAGCAGGAACGAGGAGGTGAACGGCAGTTTTACACCCTTGTTTTCATCGGTAATCACGGCCACCGAGGTCACCTCAGAGCCGGTGCCTGCCGTGGTCGGAACCACAAAAAACGGTTTCAGCGGATGTTTGAGCACGCCAGCACCGCTGTATTTGGCGATATCGTCACCGCCCTCGGAAACCAGAATGTTGACCGCCTTGCCTGTATCAATGGCCGAGCCACCACCTATGGCAATGATGGAATCGCATTTTTCCTGGCGGTAGATGCCGGCAATATCGCGTACCACTGTGGTGGAGGAGTCGGGCGGCACGTCATCATAGATTGTGGTGATTTCGAGCCCGCTTTCCTCGCAGGCGGCAATGACCGGCTCCAGCAAACCAGCCGCGCGCACGCCCTTGTCGGTTACAATCATCGGACGTTTGGCGCCCATGCCGGTCAGCTCGTAAGGAATGTGCTCAAGAGCGGCCTTGCCGGCGATCACTTTTACCGGGCAGAAGAACTCATAGTATTTGTTGGTCATTATGCTCTCGCTGTCTCGACGAAATTGGTGGCAACTTTCAGGTAAATGCGCGCGGCACTGATCAGTTTTTTCGGCAGGCGCAGGTCAGCGGGATATTCTTTCACGGCACGCTGGGCAATCAGTTTGGGCAGAATGAAGGATTCTAGGCGATTCAATACCCGGGTCATTCTCACTGCATAGCTGATATCGCCATCTACCAGCATGCGGTCATTGGCGAATGCCACCGAGGTCTTTTCCTGAAACGACAGCACCAGGAAGGCATGGGCAATGTGCTTGAACTGGATGGACAGGTCCACCGGGCGGGGCGCAGTGTTGCCGTGATAGTGAAAGCGGCCCTGGCCAGTATGTTCCACAATCAGCCGCGAGCCGTCCGGCATCACCATCATTTCAAACAGAAAGCCATCGGGTAGCGCCCGTGCTTCATTCTGGACGTTCTCGTCCACCTCACTCACCGCCTGCAGTGCCCGCCCCATCACCTGGAACATCAGTTCCACATAGTAGCGGCGAGCCTGGAAAACCATGGGCTGGATACGTTTCGCTAACATGTCCGTCATCCAATCGTTGTTGATGTCATATGATTTTTAGAGTTATTGCTCTAAAAGTCAATGGACACTATGACGGTAAGTCACTGCGTTAACGCTGTCAGTTTCCGTTTGGCCTCTTCGGCCACCTCACCACCAGCCTCAGCAGCCTTGCTGTAATAGGCAATGGCCTGACTGCGGTTGTTCTGCTTCACCGCAATATCCCCCAGGCGCAGGAAGGCAATGGACGTGGGCACGGTTTCATTGGCTTTGATCAGGTTATCCCGGGCCTTGTTCAGGTTGTTTTGGCGGAGAGCATTCAGCCCGTTGTACAAACGATAGGTGAACATCTCCGGATACAGGCTCACCGCCTTCTCGAAGTCCGCAGTCGCTTTTTCTTCCTCTTTCAGTTCCTGGTAGATGCGCCCGCGGAGCGAGTAGAACATGGCTTCCCTCGGGAGTAAGCGAATGGCTTCATTCACTTTATCCAGTGCCGCTTTCATTTCGTCTTTTGAGGCAAGTTCCATGGCCTTGTCATGGGCATCGTAGGCGGGCTGAAGTGAACGAAGTTTGGCCATTTTGCGATCGTACACGTCCTTGCCCCGGTAGCCGCCCGCACCGATTTTTTTCACCAGTTCCCTGTTTTCCTCCACCCGTTCAGCTGAGGGCGGGTGTGTGGCGAACAGGCCGTTGATGAAACCGGACTCACGGCCTTCGGATAACTCCAGGAAGATTTGCTGAAGTTCCACCGCTGCAGCTGGGTCGTAGCCTGCCTCCTTCATGTAAAGAATGCCGTAGTGATCGGATTCCAACTCGTCGCCCTGGCTGTACTGTGCCAATGCAAGCTGAGCACCCAGCGCGGCACCGCCCATAATCAGGCCGGCCCATTCGTTGTCTGAAAGTGCAAAGCCAAGGCCAGCGACACCGGCGCTGATCAGCATTCCCTGTTGCATCCGCTGAACACTGTGTTTTGCTGCCGCATGAACAACTTCATGGCCCAGAACGGACGCCAGCTGGGCCTCGTCGTCGAGCTCTGTCAACAGGCCCCGGTTGATGGCAATTTTGCCTCCGGGCAGGGCCCAGGCGTTGGGGACGCTGCTGTTCAGTACCACGAATTCATAGGGCAAATCCGGCCGGTCGCTGACCGCCGCCATTTTCTGGCCAACTTCCCGCACGTACAGCGTCAGCTCAGGATCGACATAGAACTGACCGCCCTGAGTCTGCTGGGTGGGTACGTACTGTTCGGCGCCCATTGCGAGTTCCTGGTTCTCCCCGATCAGTGAAAGCTGCTTCTCCCCGGTGACTGGGTTAACGGTACAACCGCTGAGCGTCAAGGCCAGGGCAATTGCAAAAAGGCTGGTTTTGAAAGCGGACAGGTTCACAGCGAACTCCCTTTTGATGATGCAAAGTCAGGCTACCGGTTATTCGGATACCCGATTCCTTAATGGCCAGTTTATAGCACATCGCCGCCTGGCGCTGGATTACCGGATGATGGCCAGCTGTGGTGGCGGGCCGGCCCATGGCGTATTATGAGCCTCTGTTCCCGCACCATTCGTACTTTTGATCCTAGGGCCGCCAATGGGTGATTTACTCGAACTGATTGCATTCCTATGGTTCCTGGTTTGCTGGCTTGGTTATACCGAATACTCAAAGCGCCGGGCCGCAGATCGCGCCTGCTTATCCAACACCCTCGACATGTACCGGGAAGACTGGATGCGGGTCATGCTCCGGCGGGAAAACCGCATTGCCGATGCCTCCGTGGTTGGCAATCTCGAGCGTAACGGCGCCTTCTTCGCCTCCAGCTGCCTGTTGATCCTCGCCGGTATAATCACTGCGCTTGGTTATACCCAGGAAGTCATGGAAGTGTTCAGCACCATGCCCTTCGGAAAACTGCCGACCCGGGAGATCTGGGAGCTGCGCATGGTGGTGCTACTGGTGGTCTTTATTTACGCCTTTTTCAAATTCACCTGGTCGATGCGGATGTACAATTTTGTTTCCGTAATGATTGGTAGCGCGCCGCACCCCGACGACACCAAAACCAGCCCGGCAAGCCGTGAAGCCTTCGCCCGCAGTGCCGGCAACGTCTGTAATCTGGCCGGGGATGCTTTCAACCTTGGCCTGCGCTCGTACTATTATGCACTGGCTGTGGTTGGCTGGTTTATTCATCCGATTGTTTTTATGGCAGCGTCTACCCTGGTGGTCATCGTTCTGTACCGCCGGGAGTTCTGTTCCGAGGCGCTTCATGCCTTGCGAGCCGGTAAGGTTTTTGAGGAACCGGCACCGATCAAGCCTGAAACCGACGCCAAATCCAAAAGCTCATCCACAGGTTGATTCTGAATGAACGACGATACCCGAATGAAGCGGGTCACCCGATTTATCGAAACGCTCACCCAGGCGAAAGAGTTGGGTCTCACCGTTATCGAGGCAACGGAAGGTAGCCTGACACTGTGCCTTCCCTACAGTGACCGGATCATTGGCAACCCGGACAATGGCGTTATCCACGGTGGCGCCATCACCACGCTCATGGACACTACCTCTGGTTGCGTCATTCTGTGCGCACTGGAGGACTTCGAGCTATGCCCGACGCTGGACTTGCGTGTGGACTACATGCGTCCCGCACAGCCCCATAAACCGGTGTACGCCCGTGCGGAAACCTACCGGGTAACCCGAAACATTATCTTTACCCGCTGTGAGGCGTACCAGGAAGGGGGTGAAACCATCGCCAACTGTGTGGCTACTTTCATGCGCATCGGAAAGGATGCCAGCCCAAAGTATTACCGGGACCTGATCACGGGAGGTGAAGAATGACCGATCCGGAAATCCTCCGTTATACCCAGGAAACCGGGGACTTCACCCGGATGCTTGAAAGCATTCCCTACGCGACCTGGATCGGTTTGCAGTGCGAGCGCTTCGGGGATGACCTGATTTTTCGCCTGCCGAGGAAAGAATCCAATCTTGGCAATCCGATCCTGCCGGCAATTCATGGTGGGGTAATTGGTGGCTTCATGGAGATGTCAGCCAATATCTACCTGATCCTGTCCCAGGAGTCCCTGCGTATGCCCCGCATTGTGGATTTCTCCCTCGATTACCTGCGCGCGGGTCTGGACCGTGAAACCTATGCCGAGTGCCGGCTGACTCGCCAGGGCAACCGCGTGGCCAATGTGATGGTCAGCGCCTGGCAGAAATCCCGTTCGCAACCCATCGCAACTGCACGGGCTCATTTCCTCCTCGAAGACTGAGTTCGCCGATGCTCCGGGGGCTTGAAATGCCCAGGTGTGCCCCCAATTCCTGCTCAGACCAGGAAATTTGTGCAGGAGCGGGCGCGGAGGCCGTTCCGAAACACGCTGTGAATACGTCCATGTACGCTCGGCTCCGCCATCCATGGCTCCGCACGGTTTCGGAACGGCCTCCGCGCCCGCTCTTCGAACTATGAGGTAACTCGGGCACACCTAAGTGCCTGCTTATTTGTATCAGGAGACATAAACGCCATGACGGTTGAAGCAAAGAAAGAAACGCTTGGATTCCAGACCGAAGTGAAGCAGCTGCTTCATTTGATGATTCATTCCCTGTATTCCAACAAGGAAATCTTCCTTCGTGAGCTGATCTCTAACGCTTCAGATGCCGAAGACAAACTTCGCTTTGCGGCGCTGAAAGACGACAGCCTTTATGAAAGTGACCCTGAGCTGAAAATTCGTCTGGATTTTGACGAAGAGGCCAACACCGTCACGCTGACCGATAACGGTATCGGTATGACCCGTGATGACGTTGTTCAGAACCTGGGCACTATCGCCCGCTCTGGCACCGCCGAATTCCTGCAGCAACTGTCCGGTGACGAGAAAAAGGACAGCAAGCTGATCGGTCAGTTTGGCGTCGGTTTCTACTCGTCGTTTATCGTGGCCGACAAGGTCGATGTATTTACCCGCCGTGCCGGTGCGCCAGCAGAAGAGGGCGTTCATTGGGAATCCAGGGGCGACGGCGAGTTCACTATTGAACAGGTCAACCTGGAGCATCGTGGCACTCAAATCGTTCTGCACCTCAAGAGCGACGCCAAGGAGTTTGCCAACGGCTGGAAGTTGCGCAGCCTGGTGAAGAAGTACTCCGATCACATTTCCTTCCCGGTAGTGATGAAAGCCGAATCTGAGGAGGGAGAAGAGAAGAAAGACGAGTACGAAACCGTCAACGATGCCACCGCACTCTGGACTCTGCCGCGTACTGAGATCAAGGACGAGGAGTATAAGGAGTTCTACAAGCACATCGCTCACGATTTCGAAGATCCGCTGACCTGGTCCCACAACAAGGTGGAAGGCAAGCTCGATTACACCAGCCTGCTGTACATCCCGGCCCGCGCGCCTTTCGATATGTACAACCGGGAAGCCCCCCGTGGTCTGAAGCTGTATGTGCAGCGTGTGTTCATCATGGACGACGCTGAGCAGTTCCTGCCGCTGTATCTGCGTTTTGCCAAGGGCGTGATCGATTCCAACGATCTGTCCCTGAACGTGTCCAGGGAGATTCTGCAGAATGACAGCACGGTGGAAAGCATCCGTACCGCGGTCACCAAGCGGGTTCTGGACATGCTGTCCAAGCTGGCAAAGAAAGAACCCGAGCAGTACCAGAAATTCTGGGGTGAGTTTGGCACCGTGCTCAAGGAAGGCCCGGCTGAGGATTTCAGCAACCGCGAGAAAATCGCCGGCCTGCTGCGTTTTGCGTCTACTCATACCGGCGAGAGCGCCCAGAATGTATCACTGGATGACTACATTAGCCGGATGAAGGAAGGCCAGAAGAAGATCTACTACATTACTGCAGACAACTTCACCGCCGCCAAGAGCAGTCCGCATCTGGAAGTGTTCCGCAAGAAGGGGATTGAGGTACTGATCCTGTCCGATCGCATTGACGAGTGGATGATGGGCTACCTCAGCGAATACGACAGCAAGCAGTTCCAGGACGTTGCCCGCGGTGATCTGGACCTTGGTGAAGTGGAAACCGAGGAGGACAAGAAGCACAAGGAAGAAGCCGCCGAGGAGCACAAGGATCTGCTTGAGCGGATCAAGAGCGCTCTGAGCGACAAGGTTCAGGAAGTGCGTGTTACCAACCGTCTGACCGATTCCCCGGCGTGCCTGGTGGTGGGTGACTTTGACATGGGTGCGCAGATGAAGAAGATTATGGAAGCGGCCGGCCAGAAAGTGCCGGACAGCAAGCCGATCTTTGAAATCAACGTGGACCATCCGCTGGTTCAGCGTCTCGAAAGGGAGAAGGGCGAGGAGCGTTTCAGCGAGCTCTCGGCGGTACTGCTTGACCAGGCCACCCTGGCCAGTGGCGAGCAACTACAGGACCCGGGTGCCTACGTGACCCGCCTGAACCGTCTACTGCTGGAACTGGCAAACTAAGAGTCTATGCAGCAGATCATTGTGGATGTCAGCATCAGCCCTGATGAGTGGATCAAACTCTATCAGGGCGTTGCCACCGATGTTCGCACCACGGCCCGGGATGGACGCTCTGTCCGTTTCCCGGCCCGTATTCTTTCCCGTTTTTACCTCAGGGACGGTATTCGGGGCAGCTTCCGGATTCTGTTCGACGATGCCGGCAAGTTCACGTCCATAGAACGGCTGTGATTATTTCCGCATCCCTACGCATAAATAAAACCTTCCGATAGAAAAAACCTTCAGTAAGTTTATTCTTAATTAATTGTATCTAGCGTTCTGCCGCACGCTAAGGTTGGGCCGTATTCGTCAGGCAGGAGCTGAATATGTCAGATCTGGTTTCACTCAGCAGCCTTGTGGCGTGGCGTGATTTTCTCGGAATTCTGACGGACTACTCGAGCGATTTTGCGTGTGCTCAGTAGCCCGGAGTGAGATCCGCAGCGCTGGCGGGAAACCTTATAGGTATTCACTATTTGGGGCATAAGAATTACTCAGAGCAGAGTGAATTATCTGGCCTATAGTTAGTGGTACCTGAGTCGAAGTAATGTCGTTTTGCCAAACCGAATGAGGAGAGAAAAATGACTGAGAACAATAGCCCGGGTGGTAAATGCCCTGTAATGCACGGTTCCAACACCCAGGAAAAGGCGGGTGTAGCGGCTTGGTGGCCTGAAAATCTAAACCTGGACATCCTGCACCAGCATGACAGCAAAACGAATCCGATGGGTGAGGATTTCGACTACCGGGAAGAGGTCAAAAAGCTCGACCACGAAGCACTTGAAAAAGACATGCATGAGCTGATGACCAACAGTCAGGAATGGTGGCCTGCAGACTGGGGACATTATGGTGGCCTGATGATCCGTCTGGCGTGGCACGCTGCCGGCACTTACCGACTGGCCGATGGCCGTGGTGGCGCAGGTACTGGTAACCAAAGATTTGCACCCCTGAATTCCTGGCCTGATAACGGCAACCTGGACAAAGCCCGGCGTTTGCTGTGGCCGCTCAAGAAAAAGTATGGCAACAAAGTGAGCTGGGCCGATCTGTTTATCCTGGCCGGCAACGTTGCGTACGAATCCTTTGGTCTCAAAACCTTCGGCTTTTCCTATGGCCGTGAGGACATCTGGCATCCGGAGACGGACATTTACTGGGGTGCGGAAAAAGAGTGGCTGGCGCCGTCTGACAGCCGGTATGAAGATCTGGAAAAGCCCGACACCATGGAAAACCCTCTCGCCGCCGTCCAGATGGGCCTGATTTATGTAAATCCGGAGGGCGTAAACGGTCAACCAGATCCGCAAAAGACGGCTGAACAGGTCCGTGTCACCTTCGCGCGTATGGCAATGAATGACGAAGAGACCGCTGCACTGACCGCAGGTGGCCACACCGTTGGCAAGACTCACGGTAACGGTGATGCGGAAGCGCTTGGGCCAGAGCCTGAAGGTGCTGATGTTCACGAGCAGGGCTTGGGCTGGCGCAATCCGAACCTGCAGGGCAAGGCGACCAATGCAGTCACTTCAGGTCTTGAGGGTGCCTGGACTACCAACCCGACCCAGTTCGATATGGGTTACTTTGACCTGCTGTTCGGCTATGAATGGGAGCTGAAAAAGAGCCCGGCTGGCGCGAACCAGTGGGAGCCCATTGATATCAGGGAAGAAGACAAGCCGGTTGACTCCACCGACCCATCCGTTCGCCGCAATCCGATGATGACTGATGCGGATATGGCCATGAAGGTGGATCCAAAGTACCGCGCGATCTGTGAGAAGTTCATGGCAGATCCGGAATACTTCAAGGATTGCTTCGCCCGTGCCTGGTTCAAGCTGACTCACCGTGATATGGGGCCGAAGGCCCGTTATATCGGCCCGAACGTACCGGCTGAAGACCTGATTTGGCAGGATCCCTGCCCGCAGGGAGAGACCAACTACATCGAAGAAGTTGTCAAAGAGAGGATTTCTGAAGCCGGCCTGAGTCTTAACGACCTGGTCTCCACCGCCTGGGACAGCGCCCGCACCTTCCGCGGCTCCGACATGCGCGGTGGCGCCAACGGCGCCCGCATCCGTCTGGCGCCTCAGAAAGACTGGGAAGGCAACGAGCCGGATCGCCTGGCCAGGGTGTTGAAGGTCTACGAAAAGATCTCAGCCGATACCGGCGCCAGTATTGCAGATGTGATCGTGCTGGGTGGTAACCTGGGCGTCGAGATGGCGGCTAACGCTGCCGGCCATGATGTACATGTGCCATTCCTGAAAGGTCGTGGCGACGCCACTGACGAGATGACGGATGCAGAGTCCTTTGAGCCGATGGAGCCGCTGGCCGATGGCTTCCGCAACTGGCAGAAGAAGGATTACGTGGTCAAGCCGGAGGAAATGCTTCTGGACCGCGCCCAGCTGATGGGCCTGACAGCACCGGAAATGACCGTCCTGCTCGGTGGCATGCGGGTGCTGGGGACCAACCATGGTGGCACGAAGCACGGCGTGTTCACGGACCGCGTCGGGCAATTGACCAACGACTTCTTCGTGAACCTGACCGACATGTCAAACCGTTGGGAGCCCACCGGCAAGAACTCGTACAACATCGTGGACCGTAAGAACGGCAACACCAAGTTCACCGCAACCCGTGTGGATCTCGTGTTCGGCTCCAACTCCGTCCTGCGTGCTTACGCTGAGCTGTACGCCCAGGACGACAACGAAGAAAAGTTTGTGAAAGACTTCGTTGCGGCCTGGACCAAGGTCATGAACGCGGATCGTTTTGACGTCAAATAAACCCTGCAAGTGAATGGGCACCCCGGTAACGGGGTGCCCATCAAAGCGCCGATTAACGCGCCCGTCTACCATCTTCCCGCCAAATTCCTTACAATCCGCTCCGCCTGATTTTTGATCAGCCTTTACCTCTTAACAGCCCCATTTCTGCTGGAGCATTCATGCGAATTATTCTCGCCCCGATGGAAGGGCTGGTCGACGCACCCATCCGTGAAACACTGACCAAGGTTGGTGGGATTGACCGGTGCGTGACAGAATTCATTCGCGTGACTCACGGCATGCTGCCGCCGAGAGTTTTCCACAAGTACGCCCCGGAACTTCATAACCAGTCCCTTACCGAAGCGGGTACGCCTGTAGCGGTTCAGCTTCTGGGCTCAGACCCGCACCAGATGGCTCGTCATGGCGCTAAAGCCGCAGAGCTGGGCGCAACCCAGGTGGATATCAATTTCGGCTGCCCCGCCAAAACCGTGAACAAACACAAGGGCGGATGTGTGCTCATGCGTGAGCCCGAGCTGATGCATGAGATCGTGGCTGCAGTTCGCCAGGCGGTGCCAGCGTCCGTGCCGGTCACCGCAAAAATGCGGCTGGGCTATGACGACCGTTCCATGGGCGTGGCCTGCGCCCAGGCCTTGGAAGCTGCCGGTGCCGAGGAGATCGTTATCCATGCCCGAAGTAAAATAGATGGTTACAAACCGCCTGCCTATTGGGAAGAAATTGCCCGGGCCCGGGAAGCAGTGAACACCCACATCATCGCCAACGGCGAAATCTGGACCGTGTCCGATTACTGGCGATGCCGTGAAGTGTCCGGCTGCGACGATGTGATGATCGGCCGGGGTCTGATTGCGCGGCCAGATCTGGCCCGGAAGATCAAGGCAAGCCAGCAGGGCGAAAACGTAGCGGACATGACCTGGCCGGAAGCCGTCGCACTGGTTCGCGAATACGCCACGGTGCTTCAGGGCTGGCTGGAAGACCGGTACGTAACCGGTCGCATCAAGCAGTGGCTCAACTTTCTGCGCCAGGGCTTTGTGGAAGCACAAGCACTGTGGCCTGAAGCCCGCAAGATCCGCCAGGTGGCACCCATGTTGGCCTGCCTGGAACAGCCTTTGCCGGTTGCCGCTTCCCGCGCGGCCTGATCGGCCTTTCCCAAACACAATTCTCCCCGCTGACTACACTGGTACTAACGGCGCTATCGTTCGTATCAGTGTTGGTATCAACAATAAAACGAGTGGGAGGACCAACAACATGTCTCAAGGATTTTTCCGACGCACCCTCGCCGGTGCGGGGGCATCTGCCTGTCTTTTGCTGGGCGCTGCGTTGCCGGCCCTGGCTGATGACCACGTGGTGAAAGTCACGCCTCTGGGCAGTCATGATGGCGAATTCTGCAGTCGAGATCGGGCACTGGTATTTGAAGACCCGAACGGCACCCGAATTCTTTACGACGCCGGGAGAACCGTTGCCGGCCCGAATGACCCGCGGCTGGGCAAGATTGATGTGGTGTTGGTGTCCCACATGCATGGAGACCACGTTGGAGACCAGCGAATCAGCGAAACGAACCAGGGCAGTTGCGCGTCGCCGGACACCGGTGTTTCAACGTTGCCGCAATCCAATACCGTGGATATTGCGGTGAAGCACAACGCGAAAATTGTGACTGGCAGTGAAATGCCGGCATTTTTTGCTGCCAAGCTGCAGAATGCCGGTGGCGACCCGGCCAACTCAATGCTGGTGCGTTTTGGCGGCGAGCGGGAAGTTGGCGGTGTAGCCATCACAACCGTGCCCGCCGTTCACAGCAACGGCGTTTCCCCCTCGTTCCTGACCGGGCCGCTGGCGGAACACCTGAAAGCTGCCGGCGTGGGAGCCAGCGTCGGGCCGCCTACCGGCTATGTGCTGAAGTTCTCCAATGGGCTGGTGGTCTATCTCTCGGGCGACACCGGCATCACCGCTGAGCAAAAACTGGTGGTTAACGATCATTACGACGCCGGGCTGGTGGTTATGAATATCGGGGACACCTACACTACCGGACCGACCCAGGCGGCCTACGTGATCAACGATCTGGTACAACCCAGGGCGGTGATTCCTTCCCATGCCAACGAGCCGGCCACCTCCGGTGGCAAGGTGCAGGAGGGTACCCGTACCGCACTGTTCCAGGAGTCGGTAAATCTGCCGGTTCACGTGCCGCTCAGCGGCCGCACCATGGCGTTTAATGGCGCGGCCAGTTGCGTCTCTGGCTGCAAGTGAGATAGTCAAAGCAAGAGAGGGCCGGGAATGCTCAGCCTTCCATTTCCGGCCGGTAACTGCCCGAGCGTGCCGCACCATTCAGGCGTGCCCGCTTCAGTATTGCGGCCTGGGCATCCGGGCCGTTGTCGAGTTCACCGGCCCAGGCCTTCTGGGCCGGTTCCTGCAATGCCCGGCCGTAGGAGAAGCTTAGCTCCCAGGGTTGGGCCCCCATGCTGTTCATGGCATTCAGATTGGCCGTGGCTTCTTCGGGTGTCTGGCCTCCCGACAGGAAACAGATGCCAGGTACAGCCGCCGGCACAGCCCGATGAAATACGCGAAGCGTCGCCGTTGCTACTTCCTCGGGTGAAGCCTTTGGATTTTCTTTGCCGGGGGTCACCATACTCGGTTTCAGAATCATCTGCGTCAGCTCGACTTTGTGTCGGTAGAGTGCATTAAACACTTCTCTCAACACTGACTCGCTGACTTCTGCACTTCGTTCCATGGTGTGGCCGCCGTCAATCAGCACTTCGGGCTCCACAATGGGCACGATTCCCAGTGACTGGCAGATGGCCGCGTAGCGCGCCAGCACCTCGGCGTTCGCTTCTACAGCCTGGCGTGAGGGCAGGGTATCGGAGATGTGGAATACATCCCGCCACTTGGCAAACCGGGCGCCCTGATTCTTGTAGATCTCCAGGCGGTCTTCAAGGCCATCCAGCCCAACAGTGATTTCGTCGCCGGGAGCGTTGATCAGGGGCTGCTTGCCCTTGTCCACCTTGATGCCCGGCACGATACCCTGGTTCGCAAGAAGCTTTGCCATGGGCACATTGTCCAAGCTGGTCTGGCCCAGAGTCTCCTCGAACAGAATCACACCGCTGATGAACTCCCCAAGACCCGAGGCTGAAAAAATCAGGCTTCGGTATTCCCGGCGTTTGTCTTCGCTGGATTCAACACCCACGGCCTTGAAGCGTTTGGCAATGGTGGGGTGGCTTTCATCCGCCGCCAGAATTCCCTTGCCGGACTGAACCAGTTCCCGGACGGTGTCGTTGAGTTCTTCCTGAATAGTCATAGTGAGCTCCTGAATGATCCGTGACAGTCTGAATGTGCGTTCGTTGTCTCTCATTGTAGACGCTGAATTGCGCTTCGAAATTTGATCTGGGATAAGGCAAAAACGGCTCTCGTGATTTAGGCTTCATTTAATAACAACAGGAAAAAGGGAAGGCCTGAATATGAAAACCGTTGTCAGTGTCAGCCAGGGATCAGCCGAATACGATTACGATCTGGAAACCGAGTTTCTGGGGCAGCCTTTTAGAATTATACGCATCGGCACGGACGGTGACCTGTCCCGGGCAGAAGCGGTGCTGGAATCGGTGCATTCCCAGGCAGATGCCATCGGCCTTAGCATGGTTCACGACCACTACGAGGTGGGCCGGGAGCAACTTGAACACCCGGACACCGCGCGGCTGGAGGCCTGCGTTCCGGATAAGCCGGTGACAACCGGTGCGGGCCTTCGGGGGATCCTGCAGGAGTGGGCAGTCCGCCACACCCAGTCCGAGCTGGGGCATTTCTTTGATAATGCCCGGGTAGTGTTCATGAACGGCCAGGCCGGCTATCGAATTGCCAAAGCACTGTCTGAACACACGGAAAACCTTTTCTTTGCCGACCCCTACACCGATTTTGGCGTGCCAAGGCTGCTGACCTCACTGAAACAGCTGGAAACCTACACATCGCTGACAGCGCCCATCATGTTTCACCCCCTGGCGGTCAAAAGCATCGAGACCGTCCTGCGCACACCGCTTTACCGTCTCGGAGAGAGGCTTGTTAAGGGTTCATTGCATCACGCCGTGTCAGAGGCCCATGTGATTGTGGCCGCCATTGGAGAACTGGAACATTTCACCCAGAAAGAACTGGATGGCAAAACCGTGATCACGTCTCGCGTTACCGAGACATCTCTCGACTGGATGCGCTCCAGGAGGGTGGCCATGGTAGTGGACTACAGCCCCTGGCTGGAAGGCCGCCCAGTGGGGGTCAACGTAATGGAAGCGATGATCAGTGCGGCGCTCTCCCGGACACCGGAACAACTGGGGCCGGATGACTATCTGGATGTGATCCAGAGCCTGGGTATCGAGCCCCGGATTCTGTACCCGAATGGTTATCGCCGGGTAAACCGCTTCGCTTTTGTGATTCACCCGCTTTCGCAGCAATACCTCACCAAAACCCCGCCCCTTGACTGGATTGCCAATGTATCGCCTCCGATGGTGATGAACCTTGTAGAGAAGGCCGTGGCCTACACGCCACCGTTCATCTACTCGAAGGTTTCAGGCATCAGGTCGCCGGACGGTGATGAAGTCGAGGGCTGGCTGATTACGGTCGGTGGCACTCCCAAGGAAATCATGGCCCACGGGCCCGAGTTTACCTACGCCAGGCTGTTGCAGGCGGCAAAGCTGGCGAAGAAGCTTGGTGCCCAGATCATGGGTTTGGGTGCGTTTACCAAGGTTGTGGGTGATGCCGGCATTACCGTGGCCAAACGCGCGCCGCTGCCGATCACAACCGGCAACAGCTACAGTGCCTCCGGCGCCCTTTGGGCCGCCCATGACGCCATGAAGAAAATAGGGCGGGTCAGTATCGGGCCCAGCGGTAAAGCCGCCGGTAAAGCCATGGTGGTGGGCGCCACGGGTGCTATCGGGTCCGTCTGTGCAAGGTTGCTGGCCAAGGCGGTGGATGAGGTCTACCTCGCGGCCCCGGAACCGGCGAAACTGCTCGCCCTGAAAGAGAGCATCGAACAGGAAACCCCGGGTGCCATCGTGCACGTTGCCGGCTCCGCAGAACGCGATCTGGCCCACATGGATATGATCGTGACCGCCACCTCCGGTGCCGGAAAACGCATCCTGGACATCATGAAAGTGAAGCCGGGTTGCGTGATCACAGACGTGGCCCGGCCCCTGGATATTCCGGCGGAAGATGTGGCGAAACGCCCGGATGTGCTGGTGATTGAATCCGGCGAAATCCAGCTGCCCGGCGAGGTGCGCATGAAAGACATCGGTCTGCCCAAAGGCATCGCCTATGCGTGTCTGGCGGAAACCATCGTGCTGGCCCTGGAAGCGCGGTTCGAGAATTTCACCCTGGGCCGTAACATCGAATGGGAAAAAGTAAGGGAGATCTACAAGCTGGGCCTGAAACACGGCATGAAGCTGGCCGCCATCTCCGGTGTGAATGGGGTCTTCACCGAGGAGGATTTCGAACGCGTGCGAGTTCTGGCGGCCAGCAAACAGGATCAGGCGGAGGGATCAAGCATGCCAGCGTAGCGCACGCCGCTGAGCATCGCCATTTCCCGGTGCCAGGTGGACAGGTCATCACTATCGAACTTGCTGAGGCTGTCGTGGCCGCAGGCCCGGGCCATGACTTTCATCAGGGAAACCGATGCCTCAAGGAAATTCTTAAGCTGCTTCGCTGACTGATCCACATTCAGCCTCTGGCGCAAATCCGCATTCTGGGTTGCGATGCCGGCGGGGCAATTGTTGGTGTTGCAGATCCGGGCAGCAACACAGCCGATGGACTGCATGGCGCTGTTGGCGAGAGCAATGCCGTCTGCGCCCAGGGCCAAGGCCTTTACAAAGTCCACTGGCACCCGCAACCCGCCGGTCACAATCAGAGTAACCCGACCGCTGGCACCGTGGTTGTCGAGGCAGCGGCGCGCTCTCGCCAGAGCAGGGATGGTAGGCACACTGATGTGGTCACGGAAGATTTCCGGTGCGGCACCGGTTCCACCACCGCGCCCGTCCAGAATGATGTAATCGGATCCGGCATCCAGTGCGAACTGGATGTCCCGCTCAATGTGATTGGCGCTGAGTTTGAAACCCACCGGAATGCCGCCGGTCAGCTCCCGTACGTGTCCTGCGAAGCGCTGGAAATCCTCAATGGAGCGCAGGTCCTCGAAGGTCGGTGGAGAAATGGCAGGCTCGCCCTCTGGAATATTCCGCACCTCAGAGATCTTGCCGGTGTTTTTGTTACCGGGCAGGTGTCCGCCGGTGCCGGTTTTGGCGCCCTGACCACCCTTGAAGTGGAAGGCCTGCACCTTCTTCAGGAGTTCTTCTTTGTAACCGAATTTGGCGCTGGCCAGCTCATAAAAATAACGGGAGTTCTCCTGCTGCTCTTCCGGCAGCATGCCGCCTTCGCCGGAACAGATGCCGGTGCCTGCCATTTCTGCCCCCCGGGCCAGGGCAATCTTGGCTTCCTCGGACAGTGCACCAAAGCTCATGTCTGACACAAACAGCGGCATACTCAGGGTCAGCGGTTTGCGCGCCTCCGGCCCGATCACCAGCTCCGTGGAGACATCGGCGTCGTCAGCAAGCGGTTTGTTGGCCATTTGTGCCACCATGATCTGCAGATCATCCCAGTGGGGCAGGGTATGGCGGGGTACACCCATGGCCGTGGTTGGTCCATGACGGCCCATACCGCTCAAACCTTCCCGGGCCAGTTGATGGATAAATTCGACGGTGGGCTCTTCTTTCGTCGGCTTTGCCTTCGGGGCTTCACCGGAATGATCCTTATCGCCTTTAGGGTCGGGCGCTTCCTTGCCAACCTGGTCGTCGCTGAACTGTTGATGGGTGCCGTCGCAATAGGGCGGGTTCCCGGTTTGCTTGCACTGGCACAGAACCGCCTCTTCATCCTTCTCGGCCTTGAAGACCTTTGGTTTGAAGCCCGTGTCTCCGTGGGAGCCGTCGCAGAACGGCTGGTTACCGGAACGGCCGCAAACACAGAAGGCGTATTCCTCTCCCTTCTTCAAGCTGACTTTCTTGGGTTTGTTGTCAGCGATCACCGGATTACTCATAAGCGTGGCTCCTGTTCTTTCAAGTGCCAGAAAGTTCGTACAAGGGTGTACGGGCCCTTGGCAAAAATGGGCTACTTACAGGAATCCAGTGTGGTTGAGAGGCGCCGGCTCTGCCAGGGCCCTTCACGCGAGGCCGGCTTTCGCAGCCCGGGCAGCGTGCAGTTTCCGGTAGCTCTCAATCAGTCGCTGGTGCTTCTCCAGGCCTGCCAGCTGCATGTTGGTGGGCTCGAGGCCATGGAAGCGCACGGAGCCGTCCACGGAGCCTGTTACCGCCTCCATGGTTTGGTCTCCGAACATGCGCCGGAAATTAGTGATGTAGTCGTCCAGTTCAAGGTCGTCATCCTGGGTCACTTCCAGTACGGCATACATCGCGCGGTAGAACAGGCCTCGCTCAACGGTGTTGTCGTTGAACTGGAGGAACATGTCGACGAACTCCAGGGCTTCCTCGTGCCACTGCAGTGCAAGGCAGATCAGGATCTTCAGCTCGAGGATGGTGAGCTGACCCCACACGGTGTTTTCGTCGAATTCCACCCCGATCAGGGTGATGATCGTCATGTAATTGTCGAGCTGGCTGGCTTCCAGGCGCTCCACCAGATCGGCCAGCTGTTCGTCGTTCAGGCGGTGCAGGTTGAGGATGTCTTCCCGGTAGTCCAGGGCCATGTTGGTGTTATCCATGATCAGGTCCTCAACCGGATACACCTCGGAATAGCCCGGTACCAGAATCCGGCAGACCGGCGCGCCCAGCTCCTCATAAACGGCCACGTACACTTCCTTGCCCATATCCCGAAGGATACCGAAAAGGCACGCGGCTTCCTCCGCGTTGGTGCCGGAGAAATCCCACTCGCAGAAATCGTAATCGGATTTCGCGCTGAAGAAACGCCAGGACACCACGCCGGTGGAATCAATAAAGTGTTCCACGAAGTTGTTAGGCTCGGTGACCGCCAGGCTGTTGAATGTCGGCGGTGGCACGTCGTTCAGGCCTTCAAAGCTGCGGCCCTGCAGCAATTCGGTCAGGCTCCGCTCCAGCGCTACTTCAAAGCTTGGGTGGGCACCGAAGGAAGCGAACACGCCACCGGTTCTCGGGTTCATCAGGGTGACGCACATTACCGGGAACTGGCCGCCGAGGGAGGCATCCTTCACCAGCGTCGGGAAGCCCTGGGCTTCGAGGGCTTCGATACCCTCTAGAATGTTCGGGTATTTCTCAAGTACTTCCCGGGGCACGTCCGGCAAGGCAATTTCTTCTTCAATAATCCGTTTCTTCACCGCCCTCTCGAAAATCTCCGAGAGGCACTGAACCTCTGCCTCTTGCAGGGTGTTACCGGCACTCATTCCATTGCTGAGGAACAGGTTCTCGATCAGGTTGGAGGGGAAATACACCACCTCGCCGTCTGACTTGCGTACAAAGGGCAGGGAGACTATCCCGCGCTCGGTTTTGCCGGAGTTGGTATCGATCAGGTTGGAGCCGGACAGCTCGCCGTCCGGGTTGTAGATGGCCAGACAGTGGTCATCCAGGATGCCCTCAGGCAGTTCGTCATCGGGACCAGGCTTGAACCACTTTTCATTCGGATAGTGCACGAATTCGCTGTTGGCGATCTCTTCCCCGAAGAACTGATCATTGTAGAAAAAGTTGCAGTTCAGCCGCTCAATGAACTCGCCCAGGGCCGAACACAGGGCACTTTCCTTGGTGGCGCCCTTGCCGTTGGTAAAGCACATGGGCGAGGCCGCATCACGGATGTGCAGGGACCACACATGGGGCACGATGTTGCGCCAGGAGGCAATCTCGATCTTCATACCCAGATCCTGGAGAATCGCGGTCATGTTGGCGATAGTCTGCTCCAGGGGCAGGTCCTTGCCCTCAATAAAGGTCTGGGTGCCGCCTTCCGGTTGCGTCATCAGCAGGGCCTGGGCATCGGCATCCAGGTTCTCGACGGTCTCTATCTCGAAGGTTGGGCCGGTCTGCACCACTTTCTTTACAGTGCACCGGTCAATGGAACGCAGAATGCCCTGCCGATCCTTGTCGGAGATGTCTTCCGGCAACTCCACAGAAATCTTGAAAATCTGGTTGTAACGGTTTTCCGGGTCCACGATGTTGTTCTGGGACAGGCGGATGTTCTCAGTGGGAATGTCCCGTGCCAGACAGTAAACCCGAACAAAATAGGCCGCACACAGCGCCGAGGACGCCAGGAAGTAGTCGAAAGGGCTGGGAGCGGAGCCATCGCCCTTGTAGCGGATAGGCTGGTCGGTCACGACAGTGAAATCATCAAACTTGGCTTCAAGCCTGAGGTTGTCGAGAAAGTTGACGTTGATTTCCATTACAAAGGTACCCGGATTGGAGAATTTGGCGCGCCATTGAATTTAATGGCGGGCATTATCCAGTTTTTGCAGGCGTTCGTCTTGAGGGATTGTACGGGTGCTCATGTTCGGAGGCGAACCCGCGCCACAGTTCACGTTTTCATCACTTTTTCAGCCTGGCAGGTGTGCCAGTGGCAGCGGCGACTGGGGTTTAACCGTTTGAATCGCAAAATTGCTGCGAATATCCCGAACGCCCGGTAATTTGAGCAGTGTACCGGTCAGAAAATCTTCGTAAGCGCGTAGATCCGGAACCACAACCTGCAACAGGAAATCAGATTCTCCGGAAACAAGGTGGGCCATGACAACTTCCGGCAAAACACTGACTGCTTCGCGAAATGCTTCCGCTTCTTTCTCCCGGTGGCGTTCCACTTTGATGCCCACAAATACGGTAAGCCCCAAACCCACGTGCTCCTGGTCCAGAACCGCACTGTAGCCTTTTATAACACCGGATTCTTCAAGCAGGCGAACACGGCGTGAACAGGGGGATGGCGATAAACCGATGTCGCCCGCCAGGTCAATATTTGGCAGGCGGCCGTTGGTCTGAAGCGCCTCCAGAATTCTCCGGTCGAATCGATCAAACTTATAAGTTGGCATGATTGGCGTATCTTTTGGTGAAAATTGACTAAAAACACCAATTTTAAATCATGTTGTGGTTGATAAAGCAACCCTTCACTAAAGGGGGGTGGGTATACTCTATGCGTTGATTTCAGGAAGAAAGGGGTAGATATGGGTGATCTTTTACTGTTTTTCATGGCCCTTTTGGCGATCTATCTTGCACCGGGACCGGACATGATTCTGGTGCTCGGTACCACGGTCAGTGAAGGTCCAAGGCACGCCATTGCCACCGCCGTGGGCCTTGCCGGCGCCAGATCTATCCATGTGTTGCTCGCTGCTGTGGGGCTTGCTGCTCTTTTTGCCTCACAACCCTGGACTTATCACACGGTTCGCTTGCTTGGTGCGGCCTATCTCTTTTACCTGGGCTGGCAGTTTCTCAGAAAGACCAGCAGCTTGCCTGCGCAAAGTGACCTCGCTACAGCTGGCGTGACAAAACCGGGTTACCTGGCGGCCTTCCGCCGGGGGCTTGCCACCAACCTGCTCAACCCGAAATCACTGATTTTCTGCTCTGTGTTGCTCCCCCAATTTATCCACCCCGAGCTTTCCGGGGTTGCAGGCCAGTTTGCAGTTCTGGCGCTGATTCTGGTATTGACCGGGTTTGCCTTTGATCTTGCCTACGCTCTGCTGGGCCGTGGCTTGTGGGCCCTTACCTCTGAAAGTGCCAGGTATCAGAAAGCCCAGAACAGCGTCTTTGCCCTGTTAATGATGGGTATTGGGGTGAAGGTCGCTCTCTCGTAGCGCCTGCTCAACCGCCTGAGCCGCATGAATCTCCGTTGTATCGTAAAGCGGCACGGAGGTATCCGCCTGCCGGATCAGCAAGCCGATTTCGGTACACCCCAGAATAACCGCCTGCGCACCGCGTTGGGAAAGCGAAGTGACAGTATCGAGATACGCTTCGCGGGACACCGGATCGATTTCGCCACGGCAGAGTTCCTCGTAGATTACCCGATGAATCTCGTCGCGCTGTGCCTCTTCTGGTGTGATGACCTCAATGCCGGCTTCTTTCAGCCGATCGCGGTAAAACGCCTGCTCCATGGTAAAGCGCGTTCCCAGTAGGCCTACACGATGAATACCATCCCGGTTCAGCACCTTCGCTGTGGCATCGGCAATATGAAGCAACGGTATGTCGATAGCCTGTTCGATTTCGGGTGCCACCTTGTGCATGGTGTTCGTGCCAATTACCAGAAAATCCGCGCCCGCATTCTGCACTGACAAAGCAGCATCGGAGAGAATCCGGGCTGTTGCAGCCCAATCACCCGCGTGCTGAAGCGCCTCGATCTCCGCAAAATCGACACTGTAGAGCACTAGTGTCGCGGAATGCAGGCCGCCCAACCGGGCTTTTACGCCCTCGTTGATCAAGCGGTAATAGGTTTGGGTGGATTCCCAGCTCATACCGCCGAGAAGGCCAATCGTTTTCATGGGAGGTCTCCGTATTATCCGCTCATCATCACTATGACTAATGCCACCGCATAAACCGTCAGTATCAATGCACTCTCAAACCCGATCCGGCCAATGCCATAGAGTTGCCGTCGCACCATTCCCATCAGCAGTGTGGCTGTCATCAAAATGCTGATCAGCCCCCAGGTCATCTGTATTGGTGCAATGTCGTGATAGATGGAACCACCCGGATAACCAACATCCGCTGAGGCTATCACCAGCATATTAAAGCAGTTGGTGCCGAATATGTTGCTCACAGCGAGAGTGAGTGCGCTCCTGCGAATGGCTGCAATGGTTGTGACCAGTTCGGGAGAGGATGTGGCAAGTGCAGTAAACAGGCCGCCGATCAGGGTGTCAGAGAGCCCGGTCTCATCACTGATGACCTTGGCGCCCTCCATCAGTATCCAGCCCGCGATGCCGGTCACTGCAGCCAGGCCGATGAAGCTGAGCCAGGCTTTGGGCAGGTTACCGTGAAGATAGTGCCCTGGCTTGTCTGGAACCGTTTGGCGGGTGCGGCGGGGAAACCACATGGGTTTGTTGTCAGTAGTGCGAACCAGGTGCAGCCCGAACAGCGCCTCACCCAGCCCTGTTCGATCAGCCAGTTCATCTGCCACGCGGGCCAGCCGGCTGCCGGCAGTAACAATCACGACGGTAGCGATGCTAAAAGCAATAATGCTGATAGTCAGGGATGGAAACACACAGGCCCTCACGCTGCTGCTGTTACTTTCCTCACTGTAGTTCTTCTGGGCTAAGTGTCACTACCTTAAACCATGCCGCCGTAATCCATACTCGCCCGGTATCTCTTATCGCCACCACTTCAGAATCATCGGCTTGACAGTCATGCCATGGATGATGATCGAGAGCACAATAACAACCAGCGTAATGTGGATGAACTCGACGGAGAGCTCTTCCGGCAGGCCAACGACGATTGCGAACATCAGATAATAGATCGAGCCGATGCCGCGCACGCCGAACCAGCCGACGAGCATCTGCAGCCTTAGCGGTGCTCCGGAACCAAGCAGGCCGAGAAAAACGCTGACAGGGCGAACGATGACAAACAGGAACAGTGCCATGCCGACGGCTCTGAAGCTCCAGGAGTCGATAAACAGCATTCCACCCAGCAACAGAACAAGCACCAGCTCTGAAAGCCGCTCCAGGGGTTCCTTGAACAGAAGGGAACCCTGGGAGATCTGGGGGCTCAGCTCTGGCTGCGGCCTTCCTGAGGGGTCCGGAAAGACCGATAACGGGTCAGCGTTATCGCCATGGGCGTTTTCACCCGCCAGTCTGAGTTCCGATTGCCGGAGGGAAATGGCCGCCACAAAAACCGCCAGAAAGCCCCAGGCATCGAGCACCAGGCAGATGCCGTAAACCACGCCTATCAAGCCCAGCCCGAGGAAGTCGTCCAGCATTGGACGGTCACTGTCCATGAGGCGCTGCTTTTGAACAATCCGCGCCAGTACATGCCCCATCACCAGCCCGACAACCAGGGCAGATAGCGTTGCCCACACAACGTCCTTCAGAACCCAGGTGCCCAGCAGCTCAAAACTCGCAGGGGCGCTAATCAGGGCCATCCCCAGCATGACAAACGGAAAGGCACTGCCATCATTCATGCCGGCTTCACTGGTCAGGGTGAATCGTAAAGGATCTGTATCGCCGACGTGTCGAACCTGAACCTCCGTTGCCAGCACCGGATCGGTAGGTGCCAGAATGGCGCCCAGCAGAATGGCTGCGCCAAGAGGCAATGCCAGCACGTAATAAGCAAAAACTGCTGTCAGGGCAACACTGATCGTCATGGAGATAAAAGCAAGTCGGATGGGAACCCGCCATTTCTGCCAACGGAAGGGGACCGGCATTTTCATGCCGGCAATAAACAACGACACCAACACCGCAACTTCGGCCAGCACTTCGAGCAAATGCGCCTGTTCCAGCGGGTTGAAATGAAAGGCACCAAACACCGTCGGTCCGAGGGCAACGCCCACCGCCAGGTAGAGCAGGGTTGGTGTCAGATGGAAGCGCTGCAGAAGGGATGATCGCAAGCCGATCATGATCAACAGGCTTCCAATCAATACAAACCAGATGGCGATGGTCAAAAAGGCTCTCCGATGCAGATCCGACAGTAAGGGATTTTGAATGGTGTTTGGTCGGGGCGCCAGAGTGACAGGCGCTCATCAAACCGACGGGTTTCAGCTATTTCCACCGGGCTGCGGAGCAATGTGACAGACTTTTGATGCAACAACACGGAGGGACAAATACCTACGGCTCTGGTTTCTGGTGCTTAACTAACCAGTCCGGCCAGCTGCGATTTTCGGTATCAAATATAACACTGTGATTCCGCTGAATAGCGTGTATAACAATTCTCAGCCGTGAATACACGGTCTTTCCACAGGCGCAAACCAAGCGCATTCAGATAAACCTCTGTGCCCTCGAACAATAACTCGAACGCGCACAAGGCTTCCGAGAATGAGTACGTGTTGCTCACTCCCATCAACCGGTCGCTACACACACCGTGTATGGCTGGTTTCAAATAGCAGGTTTTATTATGGGTATTTTTAATAAATACTCCCGGTCGATCTTGGCCTTTTCCATTGCCCTCATGTCTGTATCTCTGGTTGCGTGTAACGATAGCAACAGCAGCAGTAGCAGCCTCAGCGATGATACCCCGGATCCGATCGCCTCACTGGCGGTAACTTCCAGCGGGCCGGCCGATGACGCCACTGCCGTTGGCACCAACGTTAAGGTTGTTGCGGTTTTTAACAAGGCGATGAAGCCGGAAAGCCTCAACCAGAACAGCTTCACCCTGCAGGGCGAAGGTGAAACTGCAATTGTTGGTGCTGTCAGCTATAACGCTGACACCCAGACCGCCAAATTGGTACCTAATAGTAGCCTGACGGCGAACACCGTTTATACCGCGACTATCAATACCACAGCTGAGGATGAATCCGGCGCCAACTTGCTGAAAAATGCGGCGTGGTTGTTCACTACAGCGACGTCGGAGGATACAGAGGTGCCCACCGTCACTTCCAGCAATCCGGGAGATTCAGCAGGAGTTCCAGCAGTAGATGTGGCACTCAACACTAAAGTGACTGTCACTTTCAGTGAAGCGATTGATCCGGCTACATTGTCGAACAACTCGTTCAAGCTGAGCAAAAATTCGAACATCGCATTGGGTGTACCGGGCAGTTTGCGCTACGTAAACCCAACTACTGTGGTGTTTAGTCCTGAGACCAAACTGGACGTATCGACAGCCTATACGCTGACCCTTACTTCGGCCCTTACCGATCTTGCCGGCGAGAGCCTGGCACTTGTGACTATCGGGTTCACGACTGGGTCTGCTGTGTCGGCGAGCCCAGCCAAAGTGGACTTGGGTACCGCTGCAAATTACGTGATCCTGGCTAAAACCGGTATTTCCACCACCGGTACCACCAGAATCACAGGCGACATTGCTGTCAGCCCCAAAGCTCGCACTGCGATAACCGGCTTCAGTGAAACACTGGCTCCTGATGGTACCTTCGCGACTTCGTCCCTGGTGACAGGCAATCTGTTTGCGGCGAACATGACCTCGCCGACACCCACAAAGTTAACCACCGCAGTCAGCAACATGGAAACGGCCTACACCAATGCGGCTGGCCGCGTTGATCCGGACTTTACCGAGCTTGGTGCCGGCGAAATTGGCGGCCTGACGCTGGATCCGGGTCTCTACAAGTGGGGTACCGGTGTGCTGGTTACCTCA
Source organism: Marinobacter guineae (assembly GCF_002744735.1). GTDB lineage: Bacteria > Pseudomonadota > Gammaproteobacteria > Pseudomonadales > Oleiphilaceae > Marinobacter > Marinobacter guineae. Next base: position 74,554 of record NZ_KZ319342.1, read on the forward strand.
GATGTCACGCTGAACGGCTCTCCAACCGACGTTTGGATTTTCCAGATTGGCCAAAACCTGAAGCTGGAAGATGGCAAGGCGGTTGTACTGACCGGGGGCGCATTGCCTGAGAACGTGTTCTGGCAGGTTGCGGGCGAAGTCACCCTGCAGGCCGGTACCACCTTCAACGGCATTATTCTCGGCCAGACAGCCATTGTGGTGAAGTCAGGCGCCGTGATTAACGGCCGGGCACTGGCACAAACAGCCGTGACGCTGATCTCCAATGAAGTAAACAAGCCTGGTCAGTAAGCTTCCAGATACTGCAGGAACCGGTCGCTGATCGAAGTCAGAGGCTGGATAAAAAACCGCGACTCTGATCGCGGTTTTTTTATGTCTGAATGCGGATACATCAGATTATGGCTATGCCTTTCAGGCAGCGGTTAAGTTTCGATTAAGGTTGGCCTGCCAAACTGTTGGCATCTGGTATAGGGACTGTGGCCTTTCCACAGTCCGGCCCCGATGGTCGCGGGCAACCTGTTTTACCTGAGGTGGTATGAAACGTTTCTGGCAGAATCTGACCGTCATGAATAAATCGACACTGATTGTTCTGGTATCCATATTCCTGATGGCGTTCGGTAACCGTGCGTTCTTTTCGAACATAACCGAGGCCTATCCGCTGACTCTGGATAATGCCGCGTTTGTGATTTCCCTGGCCGTGGTTTTTGGCGCTGCCCTGATCGTGATTCTTTCTCTGGTGTGCTATCGCCATACCACCAAGCCTGTATTGATCACGATCCTGATGCTGTCCTCCTTTGCCGCCTATTTCATGGACAGCTATAACACTGTGATCGATACCGACATGCTGCGTAACGTGGCGCAGACCAATGTGTCTGAAGCGTCGGATCTGATGTCAGGCAGGCTGGCGATGTACGTGATCCTGCTGGGCATTCTGCCGTCGTTGTTTGTGTACCGCGTCCAACTCACAACGGGAACGGTTCGGCGGGATATTCTGTCAACCGTCAAACTGGCGTCAATCTCTCTGGGTGTTGGCGTGCTGATCGTCGTGGTCTTCAGTAATTTCTATGCCTCTTTTATCCGCGAGCATAAAATACTGAGGTATTACGCCAATCCGTCCTTTTACCTTGTCTCGACTTTCAAGTTTGCCAGTAACGCCATTGAAAGCAGCAGCCTGCCGTTCACAATGATCGCCGCCGATGCTCAGGCCGCGCCGGTGAAGCGCCCGCGTGAGCTGATTATTATGGTGGTTGGCGAGACCACAAGAGCGGACCGGTTTTCACTGAATGGCTATGAGCGTGAGACCAACCCCGAACTTGCGAAGGACAATGTCATCAGTTTCTCTGACTTCTGGTCCTGCGGAACCTCGACGGCTTCGTCCGTGCCCTGCATGTTTTCCGTGTATGGCCAGTCGGACTTCGATCAGAAAAAAGCCGGATCCACCGAAAACGCACTGGATATTCTCGCTCGCACCGGCGTTAACGTGCTGTGGCTGGACAATAATTCCGACTCCAAGGGTGTGGCCGACCGGGTAACCTACCGTGATTTCAAGACACCAGAGAACAATCCGGACTGCAATGATGGAGAGTGTCGGGACACCGGAATGCTGGCGGACCTGCAGCAGTACATTGACGCCCATCCGAAAGGAGACATTCTGATCGTGCTGCACCAGATGGGCAATCACGGGCCAGCCTATTACAAGCGTTATCCCAAGGCGTTCGAAAAGTACACGCCGGTCTGCCAGACCAACCAGCTCGAGGACTGCAGCAAGGAAGCCATCAACAATGCCTACGACAACGCGACTCTGTACACCGACTTTTTCCTGTCAAAAGTGATTGATGAGCTCAGGCGTAACACGGCTGAGTTTGAAACCGGGATGTTCTACCTGAGTGACCACGGTGAATCATTGGGTGAATTTGACGTGTACCTGCACGGCCTGCCGATGTTTATTGCGCCGGAGGCCCAGCGCCATGTTCCGGCGATCATGTGGTTCTCCGACAACTTTTCCGGCGTGAACGAGGAAGCCCTGCGCGCCAGCAAGGACCGAACCATGAGCCAGGACTGGGTATTCCATACGCTGCTGGGGCTGTTTGACGTGCGTGCCGATGTTTACAAGCCGAATCTCGATATCCTCAATGTCCCGGGAGCCGCAAAACAGGATCTGTAAATGGGCAGAATCAAGAACCTCTGAGCGCTTTCTTTCTCCGGTTGTGGTTGAATAGATTTTGATCAGGCATTCAGTCGCGGATCAGCGCAACTGAACAATGACCGGAGCAACAATCATGACTGAGGATGTGCTTTCCGGACTACTTCGCCGTATTCGCCTGCGCGGAGCCCTGTTTTTCAATGTTGAATGTGTCGGAGCCTGGGTTACCGAGGCGCCTGCCTCCGTACTGATTTCCAGTGCCGTAATGCCGGCGTCCGAGCACATGATGGAATACCACGTTGTACTTGGCGGAACCTGTTGGGCCGGCATAACAGGGGAGCCACAGTTTCAAATGAATGCGGGGGACGTCATCCTCTTTCCCCACGGTGATCCCCACGTGATGTCCAGTGTCCCCGGGTTGCGTGCAGAGCCAGATCTTCCATTTCTGATGGCGAACCTGAGGAAGCGTGAAGGCTTGCCATTCATGGTTCGCCAGCAAGACGACCGGCACATTCAACCTGCAATACCTCGCCCCGAACCCTCATCCAATCCGCCGACCGCCACCTTGCTCTGTGGTTTTCTGGGTTGCGATCGCGGCCCGTTCAACCCGTTGCTTTCCGCGCTGCCACGGGTCATCCATGCCCGTGCCAGTGAATTATCAGTAGACAGTTGGGCCGGTCAGCTCGGCAGGATCGCAGAAGCCGAGTCCCGGAACAGTCGACCCGGTGGTGAGGCCGTCCTCGAACGGATGAGCGAAATGATGTTCGTTGATCTGGTCCGGCTTTATCTAAGCTCCATGCCCAAAAACCAGACCGGCTGGCTTTCCGCGTTGCGTGATCGGCATGTTGGCCGGGTCCTCACCCTGATGCACAGCCACCCGGCGGAAGCCTGGACGCTGGAAAAGCTCTCTGGCCATGCCGGCCTTTCGCGATCGGCGCTGCAGGACCGGTTTGCCGAACTGGTCGGCCAGCCACCAGCGATGTGGCGTCGTGAGAGGTCGGTTCAACAGGTTCGGTAATTCAGTCATTAACACCGGACGAATGATCATTCAGCCAGCAGGCTGATCCCCCCACTATAGAGCTGTCCGCTGCGCGCCCGGTTTCTGTAAAGGAAGGGTGTACGTACGCCGCTGCGGCATCTTCATACCTCTACTGAATCTGGGAGAAAGATTATGGAAGCGATTCAAACATTCGATGAAAACAAGCTCAATGCCTTTGTGGGACAGGTTCTTGGTGACCTCGGTGGCGCTTACAGTGCTGCACTGGTCAGGATTGGCGATCAGCTCGGCCTGTATCGGGAACTGCAAACTGGTGGGCCTGCAACCTCCACCGAACTTGCCAAGAGAACCGGCTATTCCGAGCGGTACCTGCGCGAATGGCTGGCCCACCATGCAGCCTCGAATTACCTGGATTACGACCGGTCCACCAAACGTTTCCGGTTGCCCCCGGAACAGGCGATGGTTTTCGCCGACGAGGACAGCCCGGTCTACATGATCGGAGGCTTTGAGAACGCCTATAGCACCTTTGAGAACGAGCCCAAGGTGAGGGAAGGCTTTCGGACGGGGGAGGGCGTCGCCTGGGGTGACCAGGCCCACTGCATGTTCTGCGCCGTTGCCAAGTTCTTCCGACCCGGTTACGTGCATAACCTTGTGCAGAGCTGGCTACCGGCCCTGGATGGCGTTGTCGAGAAACTGGAACGCGGAGCCAAGGTGGCCGATCTTGGCTGTGGCCATGGCCACTCCACGCTGTTGATGGCAGCTGCGTTTCCGAATTCGACATTTATCGGGTACGACTTCCATGGGGGCTCCATTGACGCGGCCAACGCCCATCGTGACGAGCAGGGTGTGGATTCCGGCCGAGTGCGCTTTGAGCAGGCGACGGCGGGTGATTTCGAGGAAGGGGATTTTGACCTGGTGACCTGTTTTGACGCCCTGCACGATATGGGAGATCCGGTCGGGACCGCCGCTCACGTCGTTGAGCAGCTCAAGCCGGACGGCACCTGGATGGTGGTTGAGCCTATGGCCGCCGATGAACTGAGCGATAACTTTAACCCGGTCGGTCGGTTGTTCTACGCGGCCTCAACGAGTATTTGCGTACCCACGGCTCTGGCGCAACAGACCGGCTTCGCTCTCGGTGCCCAGGCTGGAGAGCGCAAACTGACGGAAGTCATCAAAGATGGAGGTTTCAGCTCTGTGCGAAGGGCTTCCGAAACTCCGTTCAACATCGTTCTCGAAGCTCGACTTTGAGATTTGCGATGGGGCCCCGGGAGCAAAGGCTCCCGGAGTCCGTTCACCAGCCTCTCTGAGTTGGAAAACGAATTCCCTGGCATCGTCGATTACAGCCGGCCAATTGACTCTTAAAGAGATGCCGGAGCCTTGTGGGCGGGGTGATGCGCGCTAATGTGCCGGAGAAACTCCATTGTCTCCTTCGATGAAATCTTCTTATCCCCGGCTTTCTTGGAACTTTCGGCACCAGTGAAGGAGACAATGTCTCCCAGGCTCACCATGCCGCAGAGCTGGTTATACTGATTTACAACGGGAAGGCGCCGCACCTCGTGAGCTTCCATCAACTGGAGCGCTTTCTGAATACTATCGTCCGGCCCGCAGCAATAGAGTTCCCGATGGCTGGTAATATCCTCTCCGCGAATTTCCCATAAGGGTTTGTGCTGAATCGCGGCGCCCATGGAGATGTCCCGGTCGGTGATAATGCCAACTGGATGCTCCTGCTCATCTACCAGCGGAATGGCGCCGCAGTCATTGTTCCACATGAGCATGGCGATCTCCTGCAAGGAGTGTTGCGGGGAACAGCTGGCCACTTCGGTAACCATGATTTCTTTGACTTTCATTTGAATGTCCTCCTTCCTGAGGTTTAGCGTTCCAATGAATGCCGTCAGCAATAGGCCCTTGCGACATCGAATCCTGCAAACTTCATTGGGCTACCCATCCTGAAGGGCAGCGCCGGCTTCATCGATGATCCGGCGCATTCTTCAATGTGGGCTCTTGTTGGTTGATTGTCCAGAATGCACAATCAAAATGATCGCCCCTGGCCGCATCCATCTCCCGGAGGCCTTCGTCCTGGGCCACTGCCATGGTAAATAGGAAAGCTATGGCGATAAGCAGCAACACCCCGGATCACCATTTTGCCATTACCCTAATTGCCCGGGCAGGTTATGGGGCCCGGGGTATTGTCTATCTGCTGGTCGGCGCAGTCGGGGTGGCACTCACGAGTGCCAGTGTTGCGCATGGAATCAAGGCGATGAAAACGCAGTTTAATCGCCACTTCAGTCTGCCTATGAAAATCAAAAATTGGGCCTACCCAATCTGCCGATTTGGCCTGGTCATCCGGGGACTGGTGTTCGTGATTGTCGGCGCCTTTTTTGTCATGGCGGTTTACCAGTTGGATCCCGACGAGGCCGGTGGTATTACCGAGTTCTTCAATACGCTCCGCAGCCAGGTATTCGAGTCCGGGCGTGCGTAGCAGTAGTCGCAACGCATAAACGGGGATCGCCAGACTAGTCGATCCGGTTGAGGGAATTACGCCGATTCAGCCGCGACAATCCGGAAACCACGCCACTCAGCACGGCAATCGTGGGCCTCACGACAAGCCGCAATACCCAACTTCCGATGTACAGCGCCGGCAGAAGAATCAACAGCCAGCCCAGAAACTGCACCAGCCATACCGGATAGCCGAGCACCTCAGAAACTTCGGCGAGAACGTCATTGATGATACCGGGGTGGGATACCACGAAGTAACCAACGCCTATGATCGCCGGCCATTTGGCGTATCGGGCGCTGTTCATCAGCATCCGGCCGCTGTTGGCAACGCGAGTAGCGAGGGCGGCAGAGCGCGTACTTCTGGCTGCGCCTTTGGTGGAAACGGCGACAGTGCGGCCTACCCGCAATACCTTCAATGCACTGGCGAACACGAGGACATCCACTGAAGCCCAGCCAATGTCCGCTGCGGATACGCCTTCACCCGTGCGATGCTGGATCTCCAGGTTCCGGATTCCGCTGGCGAAGAACTGGTTGATGTTCTCCAGTACCCGTTCGGTCCGTACCCAGGTGACGTCGTCCTGGCCATTGACAACAAATTGTCCCAGGAAATCGTGGCCTTCTTCCTGAATGAAGCGCACCGCGTACCAGCCACGCTCCACCGGAAGCAGGGTGTCTGCTCCAGCGGTGGCTTTCTTTTCAGAAGACGTTCCGTTACCGGTAAAGAAGTCCATAACACTCTGGTACTTATTAGCCGCCGTGTTCATCAGCTCGATCGTGCCAATGGGCCGGCCAAGGAAGTAGTAAATAGGCGGGAGGATGTTCTCGCCATAGAGCCGAAGGATGTCACGAAATTCTTCCTCTGGCCCGTAGAGTGGCATGATCTTGCGAGTCATTTCGGGATACCGGAGATACGCGGCACGGGCTTTCAGCAGGAGCAACTCGTCGTCCGCCATATCCAGCAAAGCGGCCTGAACCTCAAGGGGTTCCTTTTCGATGGCGGGGAACTCGCGGAGCGTATCTTCCGCCTGAATCCGGATCAGCCTCTCCTCAATAGGCATCGGGTTGGAACTGACCGTCGAAATGAGCGCGATCAGCAACGCCACACCAAGAATCAGGTAGAGTTTTTTCACAGTTTTACCCCGTGAGCGTTCCGGCTGCCCGTGTTGTTGGGCTCGTATAACTCATTGCGAAAAGCGAAATCGAAGTCGTGGAGCAAAAGACAGTGCACGGTTTATCTGCTTCGTCTGCCATGGGTGATATCGACGTTACCCTGCCGCGAAGTCCATGCCAAGTGCAGATTCCGGGAACGGATTTTTGTCCCGCGTATGGAGAGCGGCTAAGCTTCAGATAGCGTCTCCAATTGGTACCTGTCTGGAAAAGTCGAAGCCCGGCCCGATCGCTCTTCGGTTTGCTCTGCACGATGGGTTTACAGGAGTTGGTTATGGGCAGAAAAAAAGCTGAAAACGGGTTTGTCATAAGGGAGGCCCGCGAAGAAGACCTGCCGGTAATGGTCGGGTTCCTCGTCAAACTGGCCCTGCATGTCTCGGGGGAAGAACCGCTCGATCTCAGGGAGAGCGAACGCAAACGGCTTCTCAAGGCTTTGGGCTCCTCTTTGAAGGACCAGGATAAACACCTGGTGGTGGCAGAAAGTACCGATGCGGGACTGGTGGGGATGGGCTACGTTTATGTTTGGCGTAGCCAGGGCATCTGGGCGCGAACTGAGCCGGTAGAGTTCAGGTCGGGCATGATTGACGATGTCTGGGTTGAGCCCGAATTCCGGAAACGCGGTATCTTTAAAGCTCTGCTCCGGGATTTGGTGGCTTTTGCGGAGAGCCACAACGTTTCAGAGCTGATTCTCGAATATTCCGCCTCTAACGAAGAGGCCAGGGCAGCGTGGACCAAATTGGGTTTCAGACCGACAGGCATTCGTGCCGCGGCTTTTACCTCAACGGTGAAGCAATCCCTGGCGAAGCGGTAATGACGAAGCAAGGGAAACTCTCATGATCGGTGATCGCAGTGTGCATGTGTTTTATGATGAGGTAATGCTCGGACACAATCCCGAGGTGGATCTGCCGTTCATGCCCAGCAGAGTGGAAAAGCGCGTCAGGTCGATCCTCAAGGGGCTGGATTTCAAATGGAGCTATCCGGAACATCCGGGTCGGCTGACTGCAATCAAGGAGTACCTGGATGAACATCCGATAAAGGGTGTTCAGTTCAGGACCGGAGCCGCCCCTGCAACCTACAACCAGCTGGCGCGAGTACACACGGCAGCCTACCTGGACCACATCTTTTCACTGGCGGGCAAGCGTGCCTGGCTCGACAAGGATACAACAGCCGTTTCACCGGAAAGCATTAACGCGGCCACCGCAGCGGCTGGCAATGCGATTGCCGCAGTAGAAAGTGTCGTGAACGGTGAATGCCAAAGCGCGTTCGCCCTGGTACGCCCTCCCGGGCATCACGCCGAGCCGGTGCGGGCGCGGGGTTTCTGTCTTCTAAACAACGTTGCCGTAGCAGCCGCCCATGCCCAGGCCAAACTGGGCTGTGAACGTATCCTGCTCATTGACTGGGACGCCCACCACGGCAACGGCACCCAGGATATTTTCTGGGCCGAGCCGGATGTGCTGTTCTTTGACACCCACTGCGCGGCGCCATTTTATCCGGGTTCGGGCCACATCGAGGAGATAGGTGATGGCCTCGGCGAAGGGTATACCATCAATGTTCCGCTACCGGAAACCGCTGGCGACATCGCCTTTGAGAAAGTCTTCCGCAACATTCTGATGCCGGCTGCCGATTACTTTAAACCAGATCTTGTGCTGGTCTCGGCGGGATTCGACCCACACCGTAACGATATGGCACTGAACCTGACCTATGACGGCTTCAGGATGATCACACGGATCGTTCAGGACATCTCCGAAAAGCACTGTGAAGGACGACTGGCACTGGTTCTTGAAGGCGGTTACAGCCTGACGGCGCTCTCTGAAGGGGTGCATGCGGTGCTTGAGACGCTGGCCGGCGGCGACGTACCGGAAGTTCGGGAAATGGGCGTCAGAGAAGCGGAAGAAGCGACGGAATTCCACCGCTCTGCTTTCAGCGATGAGGAAGAAGAGTAACCTCAGGCTGTCAGTTAATTGTGCGAATCAGTCCGGCCTGAACTCACAGGATCTTTGCTCTTTCCTCACGACACTCATAGGAGCCCATTTCAAATTCCCGGCAAATCCAGGGACGATTCTCATAAATGGTACACATGAACGTTTGTCGATCTAAAGCAGAGCACCAACCATCTTCTAAACGCAACATTGTTTCGCCACCCCATTTATCGTAAGCAATATGCTGCTCAGGAACACCTGTGTCACTAATAATCATGACTTCTAAACGGCAGCAACACGCCTGGCAATTCGAACAGGAAATCTCAGGGTCGGTTACGTTTTCAACAGGAATGGTCATAAATATATAATCAAGCTCAGTTGCAATATCATACGGGACACTAGGTTTGCTCGCCGGTAAAAAACCCAAAGTACACGATTCTGGCGTAAGTGCCAGAGCAAGGTTTTAATTGTGACGCTGCGCCGCCTGACCCGCAGCTCAACAAAACAGCAGCCAGCAGCAACTGTGATAGAGTGAAACCAACACGAACGGAAAATGAGACTGTAATGACGTGTCCTATTTGTAGGGATGAATCTGGCCATGGTTGATCGCGAGGAATCGGCCCGCGCCTTGTCTTCGCATTTGCGGGGTACGAGTCAGCTGGTTACGGAGGCGGTTAGCGGCGTGGTGGACACGGTTGAGGCCATGCATCGCAACATTTCCGGCCTCGCCCCGATTGTCGGCGCTTCCCGTGAAGGCCGGACCCGGGGAATTACCGGCCTGGTGTACCGCAGCGTACGGGTAATCTCACGGGCTGCGGGCGTTGGTATCGATGCGGGCCTGGAACAGGTCGCGCCCCTACTGAAATATCAGGGGGTGTCACGTAAGCGCGAAAGAGCGCTGGCGACCCTTAATGGAGTTCTGGGCGATTACCTGGTCGCCACTGATAACCCGCTGGCAATCCCCATGTGCTTCCGCAAGGAAGGACATGCCCTGCAACCTGACCGGGAGTCACTGAAAGCCGCCTTTCCCGAGCCCTCAACCCGCCTTCTGGTGATGGTCCACGGCCTGTGCATGAACGATCTGATGTGGCAGCGCGGCGACCACAATCACGGAGACGAGCTGGCCCTATCTCTCGGTTATACCCCATTGTATCTGCACTACAACAGCGGCCGGCACATATCTACCAACGGCCGGGAGTTCGCCGATCTGCTCGAACGGCTGGTCCAGGAATGGCCGGTCCCGGTGGATGAGCTGGTCATTCTCGGCCACAGTATGGGGGGGCTGCTTTCCCGCAGTGCATGCCATTACGGCAGGGCTGCAGGTCACACCTGGCCGGACCGCCTGAGCAAACTGGTTTTTCTCGGCACACCACATCACGGCTCTCCACTGGAACGTATCGGAAATCGGGTGGATACCCTTGCCGGCGCCAGCCCATACGTTGCACCTATCGGGCGGGTGGGGAAAATTCGCAGTGCTGGCGTAAAAGACCTTCGTTACGGCAACATTCTTGATGAAGATTGGGAAGCCTTTGAACCCGAGCACCCTCATGACGCCCGGACAGCTGTCATGCTCCCACCGGGCACCGATTGTTTTGCAATTGCCGCAACGACGCAGTCCAGGGCTGACGTCGCGGGGGTCTATACTGGCGGGGACGGTCTGGTGCCCGTCATGAGCGCGCTGGGCCTGCACGGTGATGAAAAACGGGCCTTGCCGATTCCGGCGTCCCACCAAAGCGTGTTCTACGGGGTCAATCATTTTGATCTGCTCGACAGCGCGGAGGTCTACGAGCGGATCCACGGTTGGCTGGCCTACCACTGAATAACGTGGGTTCAGTATTCTCTTCCCGCTGAAAGAGGGTTTGATGTCGTTTCAGAGTCGTTTGCACCGTTATGCACGGTCTCTTCGTCGGGGCCTCCACATCCTGGCAGCCCCTGTAAAGGGCGACAGTGGTCGGGGCGGGCTGTTTATCCAGGCCTATCGGGGTTACGGCTCCAGCAACCGGTTGTTCCTGATGGGGCGGGTTTTCCGGCAACCGGGTTTCGGGGCATCATGGCGGGAGGACCTACTGCGCCGGGACATCATCGACCTGATCCGCAGACTGCTGCGCAAGCCTATCGTCGGAGCCCGCGTCCGAATACGTTACAAGGACACCAATACCGTCGTTCACACAGACCGGCACGGCTTCTTCCGTGTCGATATGGAGCTGGGCACCATGCCGTCGGATGTGTCCTGGCATGAGATGGAACTGTCGCTGGACAGTCCCGCCGACGAGCGTGCAACCACTATTGGCGAGTTCTATACCCCGCTGTCCCGCGCCCGTTACGGCGTGATCAGCGATATTGACGATACTGTGGTTTACACCGGCGTCGCCAACACCGCCATGATGATGTGGCGCCTGTTTGCCCAGGGTGCCGAGAGTCGTATGGTTTTTCCCGGTGTGCCGGCCCTGTATCAGGCATTCCATGCCGGCCGCGATGATGACGAAGGAAACCCCCTGTTTTATGTTTCCCGGGCCCCCTGGAGCATCTATCAGGTGCTGGTGGAGGTTTTTCGCCGCAACCGGATCCCACATGGGCCGATCCTGATCCTGCGGGAGTGGGGAATGAAGCGTGGCAGTCTGCTGCCGCGAAGGGCCAAGGATCATAAGCTCGATGCGATTCGCCATATCCTCGGGATGTACCCTGACATGCGGTTTATTCTGGTCGGTGATTCCGGACAACGAGACCCTGAGGTATACAACCGCATTTTGCGGGAACACCCCGGCCGTATACTCGGTATTTACATCCGCGACGTCAGCAACACGCAGGAGCGCTCGGAGGCTATCGACAGGCTTGCCCTTGAAACCCGTGAGGCGGGCTGTGACCTGATACTGGCGGCCGACAATGTGGCGATGGCGGAGCATGCGGCCAGTGAGGGGCTCATTGCCGACTGTGCTGTGAATGCGGTGCGTGAGGAGCAGGCCCGCTCCGAGCTGGACGACGCCTGATTCTGTTGCCGCCCGGCCAGTGCTGAAGCGGATCTTCTCCGCGAGGGACTGTTTCGGGACCCGCTATTTGTGTTGGTTAACGCACAGACCCACGTTTGATTCCTGGACATCATTATTTATTGACGACTCCAAATTCTGCGGTTTTGAGTTTCCGTCCTAGGATTCCACTCGATGGCGACAGGGCCAGGGAGAGAACGATGAATAGGGATAGCATTGAAGTTAACTGGAAAGAGTCCGAGGGCAAGCTGACTAATGACCGGCTTGACACGATTGCCGCCAAACGGGACCAGTTGGAGAGTGAAATTCAGCAGGCCCGCGGTATTATAAAACACGCAGCCGAAAACAATGCCCACGTTCGATGAGCTCAGGGAGCTGGCCCAGCGTGACCCGGAAGGCTTTGAGAGATTACGCGCGGCATTGATTGAGGACTGTATTCGCCGCAGCTCGGTGTGCAATCAACGCCGATTGCGGGGCCTCCAGTTTGTGATCGAAGCCCGGCGCCAGGTAGCCGGCAGTCCCATGAAGGCACTACTGGATATTCAGGCTATGATGTACGACTCGTTGCTCGGTCTGCAACAGGCACTGCTTTTTCAGAAGCGCCCCTCTGAGCCCCCGGCACCGACAAGCGCACGAGTCCTCCACTTCCGACGGTCCCAGTCCTCTCCGGATTAGTGGTTTCAGGCAACCGTATCCCCCGCGCTGTCTGTCCAATTTGGTACAGCATGGGGCCAGTCACAACAGAACATTAAAGCTTGACTGGGATGATGCGGCACAATAACATGTATTTTAGATAATCTTTAAATGTCGAAAAAAGAGGGGCACTTCTATGGCACTGTCATTCCTGAATATCTTTAAGAGAGACGACACAAAAACCGAGTCCACACGGGCGCAAGAGGCCGATTCAAAAGCGAATGCCGAGGCGAGCCGGGACGACTCTCCCAAGAAGGGCAAACATGGTGAAGGTACTTGCTGCGGTTCCTGCTCGTAACCGGGGGCATGCATTCTTCTGATGCTTTATAAAACACCCCGGAGAGCCGATCCGGGGCAGTTCACTCTCATTGGATTTTCAAAAAGCTGACCTGCCAGTCCACTGAATTTCTCCATCGGCAGGGGCGTGGAAAAGTAATGCCCGTGAGCGAAGTCGCAACCGGCCTCCTTAAGCAAGGCTATCTGTTCCGCGGTTTCCACGCCTTTCCCAATTACCTGAATTCCAAGCTTATGGGCCATTGCGATAATGGATTCGGCGATAGTCTGGCCCCCCGGAATCGGGATTATCGCGCTGAACGGATTGTGTCAGGGCTTTGTGAATTTTGCTGTTGAACCGGTTCAGATCCGCAATATCACCCGGGGATGCCAATACCCTGGCCGGCTGGCCTGTTGCCGACGCTCAGGGCTATGCGGCTTGATCCGGCGCTTTTACTGCGGGATGGATAACATCAAATAGAAAGGTAGGTCTGGCGGAGCTGTTCGTCCTCCAGAACCTCACTTGCCAGGCCGTCAAACACGACCTCCCCGGACTCCAGAATGACCGCCCGGTCCGCCAGTTTCAGGGCTGCAATCGCGTTTTGCTCGACGATTACGGTGGTGATCCCCAGCGCCTTGATTTCTTTCAACGTGCGCTCGATTTCCTGCACGATAATGGGCGCCAGCCCTTCGTAAGGCTCGTCCAGCAGCAAAAGCTTGATGTCCCGAGCCAGTGCCCGGCCGATGGCCAGCATTTGCTGCTCGCCGCCCGACAGGGTGGTGCCCTCCTGGTTACGCCGCTCGCCCAGGCGTGGAAACAGCTCGAAGATACGATCAATGGACCAGCCCGGAGACGGCGCCAACTGAGCCAGCTTCAGGTTTTCCCAAACGCTCAGGCCCGGAATGATGCGACGGTCTTCGGGAACCAGCGACAGCCCGCTCTGGGCCGCCTGATACGCCTTCATCGTGTGAAGCGGCTGATGATCCAGCCAGATTTCACCATGGGTAACCGTAGGCGAATCCACCCGGGCGATGGCACGCAAGGTCGAGGTTTTCCCCGCCCCGTTACGCCCGAGCAATGCGAGAATCTCCCCCTCATGGATATTCATCGTCACGCCCTGGACGATATAACTTTCACCATAATTGGCGTGCAGATCCCAGACCGAAAAATAGGCGGGCGCGGACGATGCATGCGTGGCATTCATATTGGTTTTTTCTTTCATGATGCCCATGGCCTCATTGTGTCTCTGTGGTGCCCAGATAGGCTTCCTGAACTTTGGGGTGGCCCTTGATGTTCGAGGGGTGGTCCTCAACAATGACATGCCCCTGTGACAGCACGCTGATTCGGTCAGCCAGGCTGAACACTACGTGCATATCATGTTCAATCACTACGAACGTAATTTCGTGGGCCTCATTGATGGTTTTCAGCAAATCAATGGTGTTGTTGGTGTCAGCCCGAGCCATGCCAGCCGTGGGCTCATCGAGTAGCAGCAATTTGGGCTTCTGGACCAGGCACATTGCCATCTCCAGCCTCCGCTTGTTGCCACGGGACATGGCAGACGCCGTATGATGACGTTCATCAATTAATCCCACATCCTGCAGTATTTTCTCGGCCTGCTCGCGTATGGTGGTTTCCTTCGCCAGTGACTTGAAGGGCGAGAGGTGGAAGGCACCGTCGCGATGAGCGAAGGCCGGGATCATCACATTTTCCAGAATGCTTAACTCGGAAAACACCTCCGGTGTCTGGAACACACGGCTGATGCCGGCCTGATTAATCTGGTAGGGTTCCAGACCCAGAAGGCTGCTATTGTTGAAATCGACCGTGCCACTGTCTGGCACCAGCTTGCCGATAAAGCAGTTAAGCAGCGTGGACTTGCCCGCGCCGTTGGGTCCGATAATGGCGTGGACGGTGTTTTGCTGAACCGACAGATTGACATCATCCAGCGCCAGAAGACCGCCAAACCGCTTGTTTACGCCTTTCACTTCGAGTATCCCCACGACTACGACTCCCTCGTGTTGACGGAACCGGGCGACGATTTCTCAGACGACACATCGTCATCCGAGGGACGGTCGTCACTCCGGTGTGAAGCGGTTTTGCGGGCCTGTGTTAACCGCGTAATCAGGTTCATGATCCGGCCAGCCCCTTCCACCAGACCGCCCGGCAGAAAGATCACCACCAGCATGAAGATCAACCCCAGTGAGATGTGCCAGCCACTACCCAAAAATGGTGAGACCACGGCAACAAGTACATCCGCCACCCCATCAGGTAATGCCGAGAACCAGTCCTGGATCACCGAGTCATTGATGCGACTGAAGATGTTCTCAAAATACTTGATGATGCCGGCCCCAAGCACCGGTCCAATCAACGTCCCGACGCCCCCCATAATGGTCATCAGCACCACCTCGCCCGAGGCAGTCCACTGCATGCGTTCGGCCCCGGCGAGCGGGTCCATGCAGACCAGTAAGGCGCCCGCCAGGCCTGCGTACATTCCGGAGATGACAAACGCCGTCAGTGTGTAGGGGCGGGAGTTGAAGCCTGTGTAGTTGAGCCGGGTCTGGTTACTTTTGACCGCCCGCAGAATCATGCCGAACGGCGACCGGAATATGCGCAACGACAGGTAGAACATGCCAATCAAAACCAGCGCGCTGACATAAAACCCGACGTTAAACTGCAAATCCATCCCGAGAAACGGCACCACCGCCGTATCCCCCATCTCAAGCCCAAACAGGGATGGTGAGGCCAACTGGCCACCTTCACTGGCATTATCCAGAATGCGGGGATCCTCCAGATCAAGTTGCAGCCCGGTTTCGCCGTTGGTGATGGGTGTCAGTACCGAGTACGCCAGGTTGTAGGACATCTGAGCGAACGCCAGCGTCAGGATAGAAAAGTAGATCCCGGACCGCCGCAACGAGATAAACCCGATCAACAAGGCAAACAGGCCCGACACCACCACGGAAAAAAGGATGGCAGGCACAATGTTGATGCTGAGCAGTTTTAACATCCAGAGCGCGGAATAGCTGCCGACGCCCAAAAATGCCGCATGGCCAAACGACAGATAACCGGTCAGTCCAAACAGGATGTTGAAGCCAATGGCGAAGATGCCGTAGATGGCGAAACGCTGCATCAGATCCGGGTAACCTGCGCCCAGCGGCGCCATGAGCAGCGGCGTGGCCAGCACGAAAACGGTGAACAGGACCATCAGAGCCCTATCGCTTGTACGTAGTTTTTTCAGCATGGCATCAAGTCTCCATTACGCCTTTGCGCCCCATGAGTCCACGGGGACGAGTCAGCAGAATAATGACTGCCACCAGGTAAATGATGACCTGATCAATGGAGAACCCGAACAGGAAGTCCTTCACCTCCGGCATGGAGGCGAAACTCTGCAGGATGCCAAGCAGGAAACCCGCCGCCACCGCACCGGTCAGAGATCCCATACCGCCTACGACCACGACCACAAAACACAGAACCAGAAAGTCCATGCCCATGTGATAGTTCGGCGACAGGATCGGGGTGTACATCACGCCTGCCAAACCAGTCACCACGGCAGCCAGGCCAAACATCGCCGTAAACCGTTTGTCGATGTTGATGCCCAGCAAACCAACAGTTTCCCGGTCTGCCATACCAGCCCGCACCACCATGCCAAAGGTGGTGTAGCGCAAGAAGGCGAAAATCCCGCCGATAACCACAGCCGCAAACAGGAAGTAAACCAGTCGCCAAATCGGATAGATCACGGAATTTTCCGCCATACCGATTAACGCCCCAACATCAATGGAGCCTACAAACGCTTCTGGCGCAGGCTGGGGGATGGGGTTGGCACCGTATACGGATTTGATCACTTCCTGCAGCACAATGGCCAACCCGAAGGTAACCAGTATCTGATCGGCATGAGGCCGTTTATAGAAGTGCTTGATCAGGCCACGCTCCATCACGATGCCAATCAGTAACATCACTGGAATGGCAAACAGAATGGACCAGAACACGGAGTAGTCGATCATCGTCGCGCCAAAATCGCCAAACCACAGCTCGACGTAGGGGACCTGAATCTCCAGTGGCGTGCCCCAGGGGCTCAGTTCGGTTTCGGAAAGTGTGACTCTTTTGAATGAAAGTAGGTTGTTGAAAGTGACGGTACAGAACGCGCCAATCATGAAAAGTGCGCCGTGGGCGAAGTTCACCACACCCAAGGTGCCGAATATCAAGGTCAGTCCCAGCGCAATCAGGGCATAGGCACTGCCTTTATCCAGCCCATTCAGTATTTGCAGAAGGATGGCATCCATCGGTATTTACCTTGTCTGATAACAGGCGCCTGCAGTGCAACAGGCATATCCAGATCTGACTGACGGAGGTGCATCAACCGGGGCGGCCAATGCACCTCACATCAGAGGTAGCCAAGTGCCGTGATCAGGCTCCTGGATTACACTTACCGAGTGAACCACCCGCAAACATAGGATGATTGGGGTCATAAGTGACTTTGTCTGCAGAAGTCACATTAACCACTTCCAGCAAATCGAACTCAGAGGTTGGGTTCGCTTTACCGCGAACCACGAGCACATCTTTGAAGCACTGATGGTCGTCGGCGCGGTACAGGGTCTTGCCGTTGCCCAGTCCGTCAAACTCAAACCCTTCGAGAGCTTCAGCGATGGCACAGGGGTTAAAGCTACCTGCCCGTTCGGCCGCATCAGCGTAGAGCAGAGTTTGTACGTAACAGGTATGGGCTGCCTGTGACGGGGGCTGGCCATACTCTTTGCCATAGGAGGCGACAAACGCCTTGGAGCCTTCGTCCTGCAGAGACCAGTGCCAGTTGGTGGAACCGAAAATACCTTTGACGTTTTCACCGGCACCACGGGCCATGAGACGGGAATACAGCGGTACCACAATTTCAAATTGCTTGCCGTTGACCATCTTCTCGCGCAAACCGAACTGAACCGCGTTGGTCAGTGAGTTCACCATGTTAGAACCGTAGTGATTCAGGATCAGCACATCGGCACCCGAGTTGGTAACCGGAGCAATATAGGATGAGAAGTCGGTCGCGGACAGTGGCGTCCGGACAGCATTCACTGTCTCCCACCCGAGTTCTTCCGTCGCGGCAATCATGGACTGCTCCTGAGTCCAGCCCCAGGTGTAATCCGCCGTCAGGTGATAGGCTTTGCGGTCGTTTCCATAGTGTTCCGACAGCACAGGCGCAAGGGCCGCTGCGGACATATAGGCGTTGAAAAAGTGCCGAAAGCCGTTGGCTTTCTTGTCCTTGCCAGTGGTGTCGTTGGAGTGGGTGAGGCCGGCCATAAAGATCACACCGGCATCCTGACATAACGACTGCACAGCAACTGCTACCCCGGAAGAAGACCCCCCGGTGATCATGATGGCGCCGTCTTTTTCAATCATCGCCCTGGCAGACGCACGAGCGGCATCCGATTTGGTTTGGGTATCGCCCGTTACGTATTCGACTTTGCGGCCGAGAATACCGGTGCCTTTGAGCATTTGTGATGAAAACGTGCCCAGCATGCCACCGTCGCCTTCGCCATTGAGATGCTTTACGGCGAGTTTGTAGGCGCGTAATTCATCGGCACCCTCATCCGCGTAAGGGCCGGATTGAGGAACGTTGAACCCGAGCACCACACTGCCTTTACCTGGTTCATTCGTGTAAGCACTGGCGGCTCTGGAAAAGATCGTTGGGGCAACAAGTCCAGCGCCTAGAACAGCACTGCCTTGAAGGAACTTGCGGCGGTTCAGATAATAATTAGACATATCTTTCTCCCTGAATTGTTCTTGTTTTATGGTCGCTGAACACCAGTGATTGTTTTTTGAGCAGGTGTCCACACAACCCTAACCTTCCAGACGTCAAGCGATTAAGCAATAAAAATTCACCCAAGGTACCACTAATGTCTAATGTGAGATGTCTGACGCATCGGGGGTCAGATCTTGGCGCCTAAACCTGGGTCCAGAAAGGGGGAATATTGCGAGACCGGCCACAAGAAACCCGGAAAAGCCAGCAGGGCAAGGGCGTAATGGAAGTCGGCTGCGACGGATAAATGATAATTAACGGTGACTCGTTCAGATCTTCGGGCTGAGGGCGATGGGGCCTAATCTGGCGGTCTTTTAAAGAGGGCATTCGGGCTAGCGCGGTCGGGCAAAAACCTGGGGCCAGCCCCATCAGGATGTCAGTTCCGGTTCTTCAGGACGGTATAAATCTGGAATGCCGCCCCATCCTGCGTCGAGTTTTCCACCAAGTCCTCAAGTAGTTCGAGTACCCGCTTCTCGTCGTTGCTGCGAAGACCGGGCCAATACACATAGGGCACCAGATCCGGGTTGCTGATGAAGAAAAGGGCAGTTTCTTCCGGCTTGTTGGCGATGTCTCCGCGCAGGCCGACGGTGAAACGGCGGTCCTCGCTACCTCTCAGCGTCACCAGAAGAGAATTGTCCCGTTCAATGAACCGGGTTTCCTCGACAGAAATGGGCTCCTCAAGGTCGGGCACTGATGTGATGTAGTATTGAAAGCCAAGAAAAACCAGCAACACGACAAGCAGTGCCGCCAGGGCAATGGATTTGATCATTAAAAGGATTCCAGGGCCGGTCAAACTGAAGGCGTATAGTAACCCCCGCCCCGGATGAATTGACACCGAAGCGATAAAAATCGGGTTTTTGGCCCGGTTCTGCGACGAAGCTCTGGCCGATGATCAGCTATCTGGCCTTACCCCAGGCTCAATTACTCGACAGTGATCGTGATCTGCTCAGAGACGACGGGCTGACTGTGCGGCACATGGGCGTAATTGCCGAGCAACAACTGCAAGGTGTGCTTGCCGGGTGGCAGTGTAATCTCTGTTTCTGTCTGCCCGCCGCCGAAATGCTTGATCTGATCGGTGGCCGGAAGCGGCTGGCTCAGATCGGACGGTACACCGGTATCGATCAACAAATGGTGATGGCCGGTACCCTCTTTCTCGACGCCCGCTGGCGCGACGCCCATATTCCGAAGACCAAACACGACTTTGAAGGTTTCCCCAACCGTTGCACCATCGGATGGCTGAACGAAGTACAGTTCGGCATTTGCCGGGGCATCCGACATTTTGCTCTCTGCGAACACGGCGACTGGTGCGATCAACAAAGCTGAAAATAGGGTAATTGCGATCCTGTTCATCTCATTTCCTCCCTGGTGTTTGCCATAGGTGAGTATAGTTGAGGAAATGGAGTTTTAACGGCCGGAATTATGTGGTCTTCAATCAACTGGAATTGGCGGTGCAGATAGGGCGAACCCGGCGACGGTGGAGTAGAGCATGCGCCCGCCTGGCTCATCAACAAAGGGCCGGGTCAAAACGTGGTTCACCCAATTTTTGCTATTCACCCAAGGCCCGTAGTGGCGACCAGGCGTTCGCTGCAGCCCGGCCTGCAAAGACAGGAGGTGCCCCAGCGTGATGCGCTCCACGCCCTGATGGATAACAATCAAGGTGTGCAGGCGCTCAAGACGCGCTGCTTCGCTCTTTACTGCCGTCTGCCAATCGCTGGTTTCTGCGTGACACAGTAGAGGAGCAAATAGCAGCAGAGCCCGCGTCCAATTAGAAAACCGTTGCATATTTTTCCGGGTTCCGAATGTTTGTATGTAGGGTAACAGTTTCCATCATTTAGCTACTTTACGTCGGGACATCCCTAGGGGCTCACGATGTCAATAAATCCGGGTGTCCCGGTTTTACTGGTCTATCTCAATCCTTGTTCATCAAATACTCCGCCACCGCCTGATAAGCCGGCAATGAGGTAGGGTCTATCTGGCTGTTGCTGGCCGTTGGGTAAGAGGCGAAGCGAACCAGCACCATGTTGGCGGTTGGGTCTATGTAGATGGTTTGGCCGTGTACGCCCCTTGCCGCATAGGCCCCATGGGAATTGTGGAAGTTCCACCACATGCTGCGGTAGCTGCCGCCGGGGAGGGTGGTGTAGCCGGCTTTGGCGAAGGCCTCCTTGTCGCCGCCTGCCTGTATGGTGTCTGCCACAGCTTCGGAGAATAGTTGGCGGCCGTTGAAGTGGCCTTTGTCCAGCATAACCAGGCCGACTCGGCCAAGGTCTCGCAGACCGGCACTCAGGCCGCCGCCGGCGAAGGGGGTGCCCTTGGAATCCACGGTCATGTAGGCGTCTTGCTCCGTGCCGGTCGGTTGCCACAGGCGTTCGGACAGCAGGTGCGCGACGTTCTGGCCGCTTACGCGCGAGATGATCCAGCCCAGAGCGTCGGAATTGATGGTGCGATAACCGAAGGCGACTCCGTGTTCGCCGTTTTGCTCCACGGTTTGCAGGTACTCGAAGTAGCCATCCGGCCCGCTGTAATCGGCGGGTTTGGGCAGTGGGCTGGCGGCGGCCGAGTATTGCCAGATATCAGCGTTGGGGTCGGCGTAATTTTCGCTGTAATCCAGCGCGGTGGTCATGTCCATCACCTGGCGCACGGTGGCGCTGCCGAAAGCGCTGTTTGCAAGCTCTGGAATGATGCTGGCCACTTTAGCCTGGCCGTCCAGTTCGCCCTCGGCCACCAGAATTTCAGCCAGTAAGCCGGTGAGGGACTTGGTCATGGACATGGCGGCGTGTTTGCCAGTTTCGTTCAGGCAGCCGTTGTAGTGCTCATACACTATCCTGCCGTTGTGCAGAATCAGCAGCCCGTCGGTGTAGTTGGCGGCCAATGATTCTTGCCAGGTCATGGGGGTATCGCTACCCATCGGCGTGAATGTGATCTTGTCGATTCCGGTATCAGTTGCGTAGGGCAGGGCGTTGGGTGCGCCAATTCCCCGGCTCACCTGGGTGGTGGGCAGCAGCTCGCGGATGTGGCACACCGTCCAGCGCAGTTTCGGGAAGCTGAAGTAGTTGCTTTGTGGTTGGGTGATGAGCTTGTCGGGTGGTGGTGGAAAGCCGGTCATCCATTGCAAGGCATTCGGATCCGACGCTTCGGCGTTGAGTGGTGCGTTGGTTTGGTTGCTTGCGAACGCGCCGGTGCTGGTCAGTGTCAGTAACACCAGGGCATAAATACGGATGAGGCTGGGCATGGTGAAGCTCCTTGCGAACCGTTAAGGGGCGTTTCTCTCGGACGGATCCGTTTTGAAATCTCTTACCAGCTGGTGGGGATCAATTCTTTCTCGATGCTCGCTGGCGGCCTGAGCCCACCAAACCAATTGATTAAACGTTCGGCCAAAATAATCAAACCAGGATGCTTGATCTTCTCCCTCCTGCGCCGATCCATTCTCTGCAAAGACCTCTTGTGCCTTGGGCACATGTATCATCGCAGAAACCGGCAGACAGCCCAGCTCTGAAAGAAACGTACGCATCCCAACCGCTGCACGCATTCCACCCCACTGGCCTGCTGAATAGGTAACGATCGCACTCGGCTTGTAGGAAAACAAAGAGCTGCCTGCGCTATTCGAACACCGAGGCGAGCCGGCTTTGGAGGTGTGCTATCGCGTACAGTGCCGAGGAAAACAAGAAACTTCATCTGCAACTCCATATTTTTACAAAAATAGACTTGATCGCAACCTAGGCGTAACCCTTCGGGCGCGTTAGCCCTGATACAGAAGGGCCGGGAGTAGCAGGGTAGTGGTTAGCCAGAGTGGTAGGTGCATGGTGGTCTCTTTGTTCTTTCCAGACGCAAAGTAGCAGTGCCACCAGGGCAATGGACTTGATCATCAAGTGGGTTTCAAACAGGTCATAAAGGAGGCGTATGGTGACGCTGGCCCCGGACGTATTCACCCCGAAGTGATGAGAATTCAGGTTTAGGCTGAGGAATTACATTGTTTTCTGAGGTGGTGATCTCGATATTGTTCACCAGGATTTGAGCGCCGGCCAGAAGAAATCCGGCAAATCCGAGAAAAACCAGCAGGGCGAGTGTGTATAACGAACGGGGAAATGTGGAAGTCATAACACATACCAGGTACTAAACCTGTCCCGGTTGTTGATGAGAAAAACGGCCTGCGCTTGGGGCGAGGCCGGTGCAAAAGGGCACTGCGGGTCCGTAGCCATATTGCCAATAGAGGGGCCATTAATGACCCCAATCCTCAATTCAGATTACGCCTCGTCCGTGCGGCGCATGATGTGACGTCCTGTCCAGGCAGCTCCGTCGCCTCATCTGAACCCACAATAAGCTATATGCTTTGTCCGCTCTGTTCGTTATCGCACTGACGGTGGAAAGATGCCTATGACTCGGATTCGTAACTGATCAGATCCACATCTGCTGCTTCGGCACGCAGAGGAACCAAATCCTGATATGCGGCGGAGTTGTGCCATTTATCCACGGTTTCCGGGTCCGGGAAGCGAATAACAACGGTGTCCGTGTGGGGGTGTTGCCCGCTAAGTACTTTCGCTCGCGTGCCTCGAAGCACAAGTTCAGCACCCCAGGGCTCCAGTGTTTCTGGAACCCGACTCCGGTATTCCGCCCATTTGTCTGGGTCTTTTACGGTGATTTGGCCGATTACGTAGGCTGTCATTATCGTTCTCCCGCTCACTCATTCAGGGCATTGCAGCAATTTTTGCAAACTCTTCAGCTCACTTCGGGTTAAAAAATCCGGGTTATAATAAATCCGTCCCGGTTATCTTCCACTTCGCCGCAGAGGCATTCGCCTTTCATCCTCACTGGGCACTCGTTAGTCCTGAGTCTGGTCTGGAATCAGAGCCAAAAGATCCGTCACCCCAATATCTACGCCCGCCTGTGATAGTAGCGTAGAAACTTGTCCCCGGTGGTGGGTTTGGTGATTGAAAAAGTGGAGAAGCAAACTGGAAAACCGCCGGTGTGCGGGAACCCCTTTTGTGTTGTGGTAACGGAGCACCACCTTCAAGTCATCATCCGATAACGCTTCAACCCCGTCGATGATCTGCCGGTCCAACCACGCTCTTTGCTCGGACAATGCTGCGAAGTCTTCAATCAGGATTTGGTTCAGGCTGGTAGGGTCGGGGAGATCCGCTACTTCACCTAAAGAGTCGCTTAAAGCTGGATGGCTCGCAAAACGTTTGAGCCAGATGGTGTCGCCAACAAGGATATGGTTGAGCGTACCGAGAATGGAACCGAAGAACGCGCCACGGTCTCTGGCCAACTCGGCAGGATCAAGCCCGCCGGCAGCCTCGTAGATCTTTGCGTTCATCCAGTGATTGTAGGCGGCCATTAACTCAAAGTGTTCTCTCAGACTCATTGTCTTCGCCCTATTCAAAGTCTTTATGCTGAGATTTCAGGTCTCAGGAAACAACAAAACGTACCAGTAATATAAAGCGCCAACCGCTTTATTTCCTAGGGCCTCCATCGCATGGGGTGAGTCTGTTTCAGGACACCGTTCTCGTCCCAGTCGTTCCAGCCAGTAAATGGAATGGATGCCTCACTAAAAAGTCCGGGCAGCCGTTCCGCCCACGCGGTTTTGTTCTGTTCCAGCTGCTCCCTGAACACAGACTCATCCTGGTAACGAATACCACCACCCTGAATGCCATAGCTGACCTGGGGCGCCAGCACATCAAACCCCACGTAATAAAGCGAGGAATGCATCGGCCACAGCCATTCCACCATATTGCCAGCGCGGCCGAAGGGCATGAACGCCTGTTCTGGAGACCCAGTGGTGACAGAACACATGGCTTTCTTGTCCTGGAAATGCCCCCGGTTGTAACGTCGGCTCCCGGAGTAGAGCCCGCCGTAAACCAGGACCCGCTCAAACCAACCCTTGAGAATTGCCGGCTGCGCATGCCACCACAACGGAAACTGGAAAATCACAAGGTCGGCCCATTCCAGGCGACTGATTTCCCGCTGAACCTCAGGCGCCAGTGAACCTCGCTCAAAGTGGGCACGCTGTTCGGTCAACGGTGCGAAATAGTTTCCATCAACCCGCTCGGCATAGTGGCCGGCACGTTCAACCGGATCGAACCCCTCCCGATAGAGATCATCCAGTTCGACGGTGTGCCCGGCGGCCTGGAGGGACTCTTTCGCCACATCAGCCAGCCCTCCGTTGAACGACTCGCGCTCCGGGTGTGCGAAGACAATCAACACATTCATGGCCCATCACTCCTTTTGCATTCATCTGGCGATAGCCTAAGCTGTTCCCAGGCACACATAAATTCCCAATCTTTAAGAACTAAGCTTGCATGAATGAACAACAAATCCGATGGGATGATCTGCAGATCGTATCGGCCATTGCCGACACGGGCACGCTCTCAGGAGCTGGCAGGCGACTGGGAATAAGTCATGCGACGGTCTTCCGTCGGCTCACCAATCTGGAAAATCAGCTGGGAGTAGTGCTGTTTGAACGGTCGCGCACGGGATACACGCCAAGCGCCGCCGGAGAAGACCTTTTCGCAGTCGCGAGAAGGGTTCAAGCGGATATCACCGGCGTTGAACGCCGGCTTGCAGGAAAGGATCTCAAGCTCTCCGGAACCCTCAGAGTCACCACAACCGACACCCTGTTTGCGGGCCTGCTGGCCACACCGTTCGAAAAGTTTCGCGCGGACTACCCGGATATCAAGCTGGAAGTCGTTATCTCAAACCAGGTGCACAGCTTGAGCAAGCGGGAGGCGGACATCGCCATTCGCCCCACCGGGAAACCTCCGGAAACCCTTGTTGGCCGGAGGGTTGGTGTAATCCGGCAGAGCGTCTATGGGCAACGGCATCATTGGCAGCACGAGCGGGTGCCCTTAGACACGTTAACGGGGCACCAGTGGATTGGCCCGGACAATCATATGGGCAACCGAGCCCTCGAAACCTGGATGGCCCGGAAGGGGTTAAACGAGTTCTGCAATTACCGTGTCGACTCCATGCTGGGCATGCAAACCGCCGCGCAATCCGGTGCCGCAGTGGCGGTGCTACCAGACTACCTGGGGAACTCCGATCCTGAGCTCTGCCGCCTGACCGACCCTATTGAGGAACTGGACATTCCTCTCTGGATTCTCACCCATCCTGATCTCAAACGCGTGAAAAGAATCCGGGCGTTTACTCAGGTCATCGGTGAGGAATTGAGGCAAGCGCTGGTTAATGCGCCGGTTTAATCCTTCACCCATTTATCACCCTCCTTGTGATACTCCTGTTTTACCGCTGCCCACGCAACCTTGTGGGCCGTCTCTTCCCGGCCTGAGTTGCCACGGCGATCTTCAGGATCGCTGTATTCATCCCAGGCGGAATTGAACGCCTTGCGATAGATCTCCTGGGCATGGGCCGGCAAATTGTTGCGTACACTGGCTGGTAATTCCGAATTGCTATTGTATGGCATGGGTCTCGCCTCCAAAATTCGAGCAGAGAGGGGAATACAAACAATATGAAGGGGAGCAGGGGAGTGATGGGAGAATCCAGCCACCTGAATTGAAACAAGCCGGCACCAAAACCCACAGACACTGCTATGATCGCGAATATTGGTACCAGTGCCCAGGCCTTTAACGGTGCCTGCAAAGGGGAGGTCAGAAAGTTCTGGCCAAGGTTGTTACCGAAGTACTTTCCGGGCTTTTCGCGAAACATAAAGTTGTGACTCTACAAAAAAGTCTGTCCCGGTTATTTAAAGACCGTTCCTACACTTTCACCCGGAACTGCCCAATCAACTCTTGCAGCGTAGAGGCCATGCGGGCCAGTTCCTGGCCTGCCTGGGACGTCTGATTGGCACCTGAGGCGTTCTGTTTCCCCTTGTCGCTGATCAGGATCAGATTATGATTCATATCTTCGGCCACCGTACTCTGTTCCTCTGCCGCCGTTGCGATCTGGCTGCTCATTTGATCGATTTGTGACACCGATTCCACAATGGTCGTCAACGAAGAGCTCGCGAGAGAAGACTGATCAACTACGGATCTGGCCTGCTCCCGGCTCTGACTCATTGCCTGTGCCGCATTGCGCGAACCTGTCTGAAGCTTTTCTATGATCTGGTTGATCTCTGCGGTAGAGGCCTGAGTGCGACCAGCCAGAGTTCTCACCTCGTCCGCCACTACAGCGAACCCGCGGCCCTGCTCACCAGCGCGGGCTGCCTCGATTGCCGCATTTAACGCGAGCAGGTTGGTCTGTTCTGCGATGCTTTTGATCACATCCAGCACAGTGTTTATGTTGGCGCTGTCGCGTTCAACCTGGGTCATGACTTCCGAGGCTCTTTCAATCTGCACAGCCAGCTGCCCGATTTCCTGTACCGCCTGCTCCATAACCCTGTGGCCTTTTTCAGCCTCGTCATTTGCATCGTTTGCAGCCGTGGATGTATTACCAACACTCTCAGCAACTTCTCTTACTGTGGCGCTCATTTCGTTCATCGCCGTTGCCAACTGGTCGGTTTCGGACTGCTGCTGCTGAATATTGGCGCTAGTTTGTGCTGTTACCGTTGATACCTCTTCCGCTGCTGTGGAAAGCTGGGTCGTTGTGCCATTAATCTGTGAAATCATCTCAAGTAGCCGTTGCTGCATGGATTGCAAACCTCGCATGAGGTCACCGATTTCATCCCGGCGGGTCACCTCGATGGAGGAGGTAAGGTCGCCTTCTGCCACCCGCTGCAACTCGACCATAACCTTGGGCAGGCAGGCCAATACCCGTGATACGAGCAGGTAGACCAAACCAACGCCAAGGAGCACGATGATGGAACCGATAACGATAGTGCGCCCGGTTGATACGGCCGACATCTGCTGATTTGACAGGGCAGCGACAGTGTTCTGATCAACCGTTTCAAGAAAACTATCGACCTCCTTCGACATTTTTGCGGCGACCTCATCAAATTGCGCCATCATCTGGTTTCCGCCGGACGGGCCCTCGTCAACATAGGCCTGGGCCATCTGTTTTCCGATGTCGTAATAGGCATTAAAAACCGGCAGCATCTCCCGATAACGCTCCGCATGCTCACTATCAAGCAGGATGAGATCATCGATCAGTATTCTGAATTTTTCGGCGTTATTCGCGGCCTGATCAAAACCGTCATTCAACCCGTCACGACCGCGCGTGGCGCTGATGTCGGTCAGCCACTGCTGTACCTGAACCACCGACAGCTTTAACTCATGGGCTTTGTTGAGAACAGGGATTTTGTTTTCAGCGAGCTCGGTGGATTGGTTCCCAATGGCCATGTTGCCCATGATGATTGCGCCGCTCTCAATCACGACAACGGCGGCCAACAGGACAGTTAATACTAAAAAACGGATCCGGAGTGTCTTGTTTTGATAGGAGCTCATATTCAACAGTTCCCTGTAATATTTATTTTTCAGAGGGGCCATGCTTTCCGCCGCTACATCAGCAGGGCTCAAGAAAGCGGCTAACTGTGTTATCGACTATTTCATGTCCACCTTTAGCTGAAAGGGTATGACAGAAACCAGGACAGATTGATTTATGTCTGGAATCGGAGCCAGAAGATCCGCCACCCCAATATCCACGCGCGTCTGTGAAAGGAACGTGGAAACCTGCCCACGGTGATTGGCTGGCAAATTGTTTCGCACACTTGCTGGTACTTCGGAATTGCTGTTGGATGGCATCGGTCTCGCCTCAGTTGCTGTGATTCCGGCCATGACGCAACTCGACGACGAGACGCGGCGGACTGCTCAGTTCGCGGACCCGATAGCGATTCGGCGACTCGACACCGAAGACCCATGTCACCACCGCCTCGAAGTCGCAGGTCAGCTCCAGCTCGGAGAGCACGGGCAGGTTTGGCATACGCTCACGATCGGCGACCGTCGGCTGTCCCTCCTCGGTGTGCGCATTCACCGGGTACATCCGGACCTCCAGCCAGCCATCACCGGCCAGGTCCGTAACCTCGCCGGAGCCGCACTTGCGAACGGGTTGGTCTATGTACTCAGTGTGATACCCCGGAACCCGCTCATCGAACTCAAAAACGACCTGGTCGAAGCCTTCATGGGTGCCGGTACGGACAACGACAAGACTCGCAGCGGGCAGATCGGGTCGCGGCTGGTCGATTATGCCCGCTGTCCACTCTGGCGCAGGAACGGCACTCCGCTCGTCATCGACCTGAGGCGAGTGGGCTTTCTCGGTCACCGCACGGCCGCAGCCGGCTACTGCGAGACAGACGGTGATGATTGCCGCCTGATGTCGCATCCGGCGAACCTTGTCCATAATTCGCGGGCTCGTCAGGGTGCGATTGTGGATCATGATCCTGCCTGAATGGGTGGACACGGCATGGTGCCGTAAGAACAGAAAACACAGCAGTCACCCGGTTTGGGTTTCAGCAAACGGCCGCAGGATTCACACTTGTAGAAGTACTGGCAGCTATCCTTGGGCATTGATTCCGTTTTCCGGTGGCTACAATGTGGGCATGTGAGGGTGGATTCCAGAATGATCTTAGCCATAACCGTGAACTCCTTTCAGCCCGAAGGCCGTGCCAGCGCCCGCTCCAGGGAAGAGAGACTCTCCGAAGTCTGAATGACTGGAACCACCGTCACTAAACGATATCATTTGAGCACGGGCGCTTAAAGATTGCCGATAACCCCAGAAGGAAACACCATGTCGTACACGAGAAAATATACACCCGAAACACTCAGCCGTGACGAGCTGGACCAGACCACGGGCCCAATGGTGATCGAATTCGGTACCAACTGGTGCGGGTTCTGCCAGGGTGCGCAGGCAGATATCAAAGCGGCGATGGACAATCACCCAGACGTTCCGCATGTGAAGGTCGAGGATGGCAAAGGCCGCAGGTTGGGGCGGACGTTCGGCGTTAAGCTCTGGCCGTCTCTGATTTTTTTGAAGGAGGGTAAAGAAATGGCGCGGGTAGTCCGCCCGGAAAACAGCAAAGACATCGAAGGCGCGCTACGAAAAATTGAATGAGGCCTGCGCCGGTTTTACGAGACCCTCAGAACGCAAAACCGTCGTTGTTTATCCTCAGGATTTAATCTTCACCCACTTGTCGGCTTCCTTGTGATATTCCTCTTTCACCGCTGCCCAGGCCACTTTATGAGCGGTCTCTTCCCGGCCGGAATGGCCCCGGCGATCTTTGGGATCGCTGTATTCATCCCAGGCGGAATTGAACGCTTTGCGATAAATCTCCTGGGCATGGGCCGGCAAATTGTTGCGTACACTGGCTGGTAGTTCCGAATTGCTATTGTATGGCATGGGTCTCGCCTCCAAAAACGGGTCCGTCAGTAACAGGCTAGCATCTGGTAGCGCGGGACAGGGCAAAAGGTTACAACTCCAGCACAAGATTTCTGCCACCAAGAAAAAGCACCCAAACCGTTACCGCCGCCCAGTGAATGATCACCGGAACCCAGATAGACCGGCAGAGCACATAGGCGTAGCCACAGGTAAGCCCCATAGCGCCTACGATAACCAGAACGTTTGCCGAGGTTGTTAGCGAGGTGCTTTTCGTTTAAAGCCACCGCCGAACGCGTCGCTCATAATCCCGGAAAGCTTCGCCGAAGCTATCCCGCAGGGCGCGTTCCTCCGGTTCGATCTGGAATCGGTTCATATAAAGCACAAAGAAAATCACCCCGATCAAAGCCCAGGCGGACGCCAGGAAAACGCCCCAGGCCAGCAGCCAAAACCCGAACCCCACATACATTGGATTGCGGGAGTAGCGGTAAACACCCGAGCTGACCAGCGTAGAACTTGCTTCTGGCTTGCGCGGGTCTACCGTTGTTTTCGAACGTCGAAAGGAAATCACCCCAGCCACAGGGAATAGAGTGCCCAGAACAAACACGACCGCTGCTGCCACGCGAAGCATTTCGCCAGCTTCAATGCGCGGGCCTGAGTTTGCGATGACCCACATAAGCAACCACACGATCAGCACCAGAGCGAGGGGTGGAATGCGTTTTTCCAGCATGTGCGGTTTCACGAGCTCCTAAGCCTCAACAAAATCCAGAATCTCCTTCACCAGCTCATCAGGCTTCTCCTCAATAACGAGGTGGCCTGCATCATCAATCACACGAAGAACCGTCCTTGCTACTCCTGCGATTGATGCCGCCAGACTGGCTGTGCTGCTTTTCAGGGGCCGATTGGCCGTCAATGCACAAACGAACATAGGGAATAGCCTTGCGCCGGGCCTCCGGAGTCTGGATGACTGAAACCATTAAACGTTATCATTCGAGCGAGGACGCTCAAAGTTTGTTGTAACCCAACAAGGAAATGCCATGTCGTACACCAACCAATATACACCTGAAACCCTAAGCCGTGACGAGCTTGACCAGACCGCTGGCCCAATGGTGATCGAATTCGGAACCAACTGGTGCGGGTTCTGCCAGGGGGCACAGGCGGATATCAGGGCGGCAATGGATAAACACCCGGACGTTCGGCATGTGAAGGTTGAGGATGGCAAAGGCCGCAGGTTGGGGCGGACGTTTGGCGTCAAGCTTTGGCCGACTCTGATTTTTCTGAGGAACGGGGAGGAAATGGCTCGATTGGTGCGTCCGGAAAGCAGCAACAACATCGAAGGTGCGCTGCGGAAAATTCAATGAGCCCGGCGCTGGTAATTTCAGCTGAAAATAAGTCTGTCCCGGTTTCTGGTAGCGCGGATTCAATCGATGGGCGTCCCGGGGATGTTTTTCAGAAGTTCGGCATTTGTGGGGTACTTCTCAAGCAGCTCCACCAGCTTTTTTGTGCCCTCTAGCGGTTTGAGACCGCTAAGCGCCCGGCGCAACGCTCTTATTTTGTCTAAATCTTTCGGATCTAACAGCAGCTCTTCACGGCGTGTACTGCTTTTCGAAATGTCCAGCGCGGGGAAGATTCGCTGATTCGCAACGTCTCTTGATAAAACCAGCTCCATGTTCCCCGTGCCCTTAAATTCCTCAAATATAACCTGGTCCATACGGCTGCCGGTATCAACCAGAACGGTTGCCAAAATCGTAAGCGAGCCGCCATTCTCGAGGTTTCGTGCAGAGCCAAACAACCTCCGCGGGATCTCCATCGCTCGAGCATCAATCCCGCCAGACATAGTACGACCGCTGCTCTTTCGCTCCGCATTGTGAACACGCGCAAGCCTCGTGAGAGAATCAATCACAATCATGACATTGTGACCCTCGCCAGCTTGTTGGCGAGCGATATCAAGAAGCTCATCGGCAACGCGAGCGTGATGAGCATAGCTTTCATCCGAAGAAGAAGCGTGTACCTCAGCCGGGACGCTACGCTTGAAATCAGTGACCTCTTCGGGTCGCTCATCTATCAATAACGCGTAAAGTTTAATCTCGGGATACGCCTTTCCCACCGCCTGGCAAATATCTTTTAAAATCGTCGATTTTCCAGACCCCGGCGGTGCAACTATCAAACCTCGCTGCCCCATTCCAATCGGCGTGATCAAATCCATCGCGCGCACCGTGAGTTTTTCTGAACCTAACTCCAAGCGAATCCCCGGCGTTGGATTGATAGCCACACCGTTTAAAAAACGTTTTTGTGGATCAGCCTCACCTTCAACCTCAACCTCAACCTCAACCATAGCTTCGGCTTCCTTAGCCACTGGTTTAGCGTCTTTATTTGGTTTCCGGGTTAAACCTAATGTCTTTCTCGTCATAGCTGTTTGATAGCTCTTGTTTGATAGATATTTTTCGAAATGGGCTGATAACACCAAAAAAAAAGAAGCCCTAACAGATTGCTGAAGATCATTTTCGACAAAGTCAGCCCAAGGCAAAAGGAAAGACCTGACCCCGATGTTTCCTGCCCTGACCTTGGCGGCGGCAAACTGTTACCATCTTCCGCCCCCAGTGACCATTTTCCGACTCAAGGCTGATTAGATGAGCATCGTTATGCGTTATTTCTTTCGATTTTTGCGCCTGGTACTGACCCCTGTGATCTTGCTGATGGAGAAGCTTACCACGCCCAAGGCACTGTCCCGGTCAGCAGAAGATCAGGCTGCAGTTGATAGCGGCTGCAAGGATCTGGCTCTGTACCA
This sequence comes from Marinobacter guineae, assembly GCF_002744735.1. Taxonomy (GTDB): domain Bacteria; phylum Pseudomonadota; class Gammaproteobacteria; order Pseudomonadales; family Oleiphilaceae; genus Marinobacter; species Marinobacter guineae. The sequence goes on from NZ_KZ319342.1 coordinate 106,981, forward strand.
GTTTCAGGCCTGCCCATTCTGCGTAAAAGTGCGGAAAGAAATTGCCCGGCTGGGCCTGAACATCGAATTACGAGACGCCCGGAATGATAAAGGCCATCGCGCCGAACTGGAAAATGGCGGCGGGCGAATCAAAGTGCCCTGCCTGCGCGTTACGCATAGCGATGGAAAGCAGGAGTGGCTGTATGAGTCCGGAGAAATCAATCAGTGGCTGAGAGAGAGATTTGACCCGTCTGTCGAAGACGCAACCAACGCCTGAGCGGTCGAGACTGACTTGGAGTGCTTCCTCTATTCCAGCCTTTACGTGTCCCGACGCCAGTATGTTTCGCGGTATCAGGATGCCCCTGGAAAAGGCCTCTTCCAGCAGCGACGGGAACACGAACAATAATGGGGAGCAGGGGAGTGATTGCCGAATTTAACCACCCGAATTTAAATAAACCGGCGCCCAAACCAGCGGATATCGCTATGATTACAAAAACCGGCACCAGTACCCAGGCCTTTAACGGCGCCTGAAAAGGGGAGGTCAGAATACTTTAGCCAAGGTTGTTACCGAGGTACTTTCCAGGCTTTGCTGAAATCATAAGGTCGCGGATTCACAAAATAAATCTGTCCCGGTGTTCCGGTCTCATTTTTTATGTAGCGCCCTGTAACGTTCCTCGAGTTCGGCACGAATAGCACGGCGCTCCTTACCGTTAGCAAACCGCCGAATCTGATCATCGGTGCGTGGAACCAGCTGCGGCACGGCGACGGCTTTGCCGTTGTCATCAACCGCCACCATGGTAAAAAAGCAGCTGTTGCTATGGCGGACCAACTTGTCCCGGATGTTCTCGGTGACCACTTTGATGCCGATTTCCATGGAAGTACGGCCGGTGTAGTTCACACTGGCCAGAAAGGTGACCAGCTCGCCCACGTGGATGGGTTGGAGGAACATCACCTGGTCGACGGACAGGGTAACGACATACGTCCCCGCGTAACGGCTGGCGCAGGCGTAGGCGACTTCATCCAGATACTTCAGCAGGGTGCCGCCGTGCACATTGCCGGAAAAATTGGCTTTGTCCGGCGTCATCAGGACGGTCATGCTCAGGCTTGTTGAATTGTTTTCCATGGCGCTTCTCTGGTGGTTTGTTATCCAGTATAGGCGCCAGGGTGCTGGCAGGTGGCAGTACTTATTAATCGGCCTCGAAAGTCACCAGATCTACATCCGCTGCCTGGGTGCGTAACGGCACCAGCGTTTCCGGCACCAGCCTGCGGTATTCCGCCCATTTGTCCGGGTCTTTCACGGTGATGTTGCCGATAACGTAGGCTGTCATTGGCGGTCTCCTGTTATCGAGTGGGTGAGAGGTCGGGTTAAATCGGATGGCAGCTGACTGCCAGGGACCAGTTCGGCCAATTGACTCTGGCTGGCTAATGGGTGTCCCGGTTTCGATAAAGGTTCTTGGATAACCTTCGGGCTTTTCACCAATGATGGCAGGCTGCTGATAACTGCCTAAATCAGATCAAGACTGGCTCCTGCGCTCGCACAGCTCTCTTGGTGCCCGTTCAATCTTTTGTGTGTCCGATATTTTCCCGGCCACGGGTATTATCAAAAAGCCCGTCCCGGCGAAGGCTGTCGATTGGCTGATGCGGCCCTGGCCAGAGGCATCCAGCCCAAGGACCGTCTTACTGGTCACCACACCAATGAAGGGATTGCCAGGCTCCCGGGCGCCGGAGGCGATGTATTCGCGCTTCAGCTCAAGCAGACCGGCCTTGAACTCGAACTCTTCTCCCTCCTGGAATCGGGAATGTGTGAGCACGACACCGTCTGAAATTGCAGAGGCGATCAAGCTGTTGCCATTGCCTTTCTGAATGAGGACTGCCTCCGGCCTTGTTTCTGAAGTATACCCGTCTGGCCAAAGGATGGAGGTCAAACACACGGGTGCTGAGCCGTCCGATGGGTTGCTGCAGTTCCTGTAACAACCGACAAATGCCTCCAGGTTGGGTGATTGCGCGAATCCGGTGTCGTTTTCCGTTACTTCTGTGGAGGCGCAGCCCGCAAACAACAGGGACAGTGTTATTAGAACGGCTTGTTTCATTTCCACGCCAATCTCCGAGGGGTTACAACTCCAGCACCAGATTTCTGCCACCAAGAAAAAGCACCCAAACCGTTACCGTAGCCCAGTGAATGATCACCGGCACCCAGATAGACCGGGAAAGCACATAAGCGTAGCCACAGGTAATACCCATAGCGCCTACGATAACCAGAAACCACGGATTCAGGAACAGAGAAATAGCCGTGGGGTTGAACGCCAGTGCATTGAACGGATGCCACACAACGAAGACCAGTGTGCTGATGGCCACACTCCAGGCGGCCTTTACGTGCCCCGACGCCAGTATGTTTCGCGGTATCAGTACGCCCCTGAAGAAGGCCTCTTCGAGCAGCGACGGGAACACAAACAACAGGATGGGTAGCACGGGTGTGATCGGCGAATCCAGCCACCCGAATTGAAATAAACCGGCGCCGAAACCGACAGACACCGCTACGATTGCGAACACGGGTACCAGTGCCCAGGCATTCAGCGGGGCCTGAAAAGGGGAGGCCAGAAAGCTCTGGCCGAGGTTGTTACTGAGGTACTTTCCAGGGTTTGCTGACATCATAGGGTTGCGAATTCAAAAAATAGAGCTGTCCCTGTTTTACCGTTCTCGTTAATTCAGCGCATTATGCCTCGCCAAGACTCTTGATGATGTAGCTACCAAGTTGCCGGGTGTTTAACGGATTGCCATTGCTGTTTAACAGGCTCAGATTGAGCGCTTTGGCCAGTTCCCGTAGCGCAGGCTTGGCCGGAACCAATAGCTTTCCTTCTTGCTCAACCTCTATGCTGCCATTCTCTATCTCGCGGACGATATAGCCCTCGAAAGACACCTCTCGCAACGTCTTCAGGTCGCTTCGCGGCCGTCCCTTTTGTACAATCCGGCTGAGAGGCAAACCTTGCTTGCCAGAACGTACAGGAGAGAGCAGTTGAATCGCCTCATTAATCGGAGCATTCAGGAGTGTCTCGATCTGCATGTCCTCTGTGTTGATCTGAAGAATAATGATTCGGTCAACAAGATCGAGAGAGCTCGGATTAAAAGAGACGTGTCCTCCAGTCCCGACTCTGGCCGTAGTCTTGACGGAGATCCGTTCGCCGTCACCACTTACTACGTCATAACCTTTCTGGTTGACCTCAGTTGCCATCTGCCCGTTGGTGATCAACGCAGCGTACAACTCACCAATCCGACCGCAAAGGTGGCGTAACTCAGTTGGCGGTACGCCCCAGCTCAGCTCCCGCTCAAACCAAGCCATCGCTTCACCAAGGGACTGGATGAGCTGCATTTGTGTTAGTGCCATAGATACTCAGTTACTAGCGTCAAAAAATAAACCTGTCCCGGTTTCTCGGTATGTCTCGGCTTCTCGGTACACTGTCCTGGGCGGTTCATGCTGTGCCGTACCCGGTACTGATTCAGCAGAGCCTGGGTCTTGTGAGCGCGATATTCGATACCACGATCCGTATGGAACAATAGGCCTGAGGCCGGTCTACGGCTTGCGAAGGCCTCTCGGAGAGTTGCCCTGGCAAAATCTGCGCTCAGATTCTCACCTAGTCGCCAACTGATGATGCGTCGGGAATACAGATCCAACACCACCGCCAGGAACACGTATTTCTTACCCAGCTTGATGTAGGTGACATCGCTGCTCCATTGCAGATTCGCTGCGGCCGGTTTGTCGGGCTCCAGTCGATGATTCGGCAGGGCTTTCAGGTCTTCCCTGAGCTTCCTCATTCGGCGATATACGCGAGCAACACGGGCTTTCATTCCCCATTCCCGCATGACCCTCGCAACCCGATTCTCACCCACAATCAGGCCCTCTTTACGAAGAGCCTGATAGACTCTGGGGCTGCCATAACGGCCCTTACTGCCGTCATAGACTCTGCGGATCTTCAAGAGCAAATCAGCATTCTCAGCAGCTCTCTGGCCGGGCTTGCGGTTTGCCCAGGCGTAGTAGCCAGACCGCGAGATGTTCAGGTGACGACACAGCGCCTTTACTCCGTGCTGTCCCCGGTGTTTCCAGACGAATCTGAACGCTTCCGTCGTTCCTCTGCCTGAAAACGTTGAAACTTTTTTAGGATGTCATTTTCCTCCTGAAGCTCCGCTATCCGGCGTTTCAGACGATTGATCTCATCCCGTTCCTTCAACAGCTCTTTGGCACCCGCTGGTGCTTTCTTGACCCGCTTCATGGCGAACTTCCCTTCCCGGTATTCCTTTCGCCAGCGTGACAGCATGAAGGGGTGAATATCCAGCGCCTCGGCCACCCCTTTTACACTTCGGTGGGGCAGGTAGCTCCACTCCACCGCTTTGACTTTGAACTCAATGCTGTACCTTTGGGTCTTCTTCCCCGTGTTCATTGCAGGCATCGTTCTTCTCCTGTTGAGGAGTTATCGATGCGTGTCTACTGAAGTGGGGGAAGTCCTGCGTCCCGTTGACCGCCTTGTTGTGCGTCATTTTCGATACTCCTCCATGATTTCCCTCAGCCTCTCCTTGTACTCCATCTCGATATCCGGCCCGCACCTACCTACCTGGTCTTCAAAAATCGGATTCAATGCTGTCTGGTAATAGCCCCCATTCGAATCAATCGACTGAATCGTGTACTCGGTGCGCCATTCCCACATATTTTTACTTGGCACAAAGGTAAAGTCGGTGCCTTTGCCCCAACGTGCCATGTTTTCTTCCGATCCATCCAAATTTCTGAATTTACAATAAAAGTACGAACCTTCATCAGGTTGTGACTCGGCAGCCTCGGGGGGTCTTTGGTTCACACTAGTACATTCAGCTTGGCTGATTCCGAACTCTTCGCAACAGCTAATTTGGCTCGTTTGGTCTGAGTGGGCGAGGCATACCCTCAGATCCATATTGTCCACCGATGCCAAAGCCAACGGGAGGTAAAACAAGAAAACGATGAACAATGGCAGTGTTATTCGTAACACCCAAAAGGCTCCTTCCTATTGTTTTGCTCAATGTAGCTGTAACGCACAACGCTTTGCTCACCGGTAAATTAAGAGCGCAGCGAGTAATTTATCCGTGTGCAGCAACTTGTTATGCATTTTCTAGATCAAGTTTACTTTTGGCATTTAGAAAAGGCTACTACCGTTTTTAGTCTTGAAATACAGCAGGCCATTATATTTCTTCTCAATTAAAATATTCTCTTCATATTTACGACTGTGAGAGTAATTAACCTTAAGAACAAATTCCTGCTCCCCTACAAACTTAAAATTATGATCTGGTACTTTTGGCGTTTTATCTTCGCGAGATGTCGGCTGGTAAACAAAATAATTTTCATCATCACTCTGTCGGCAAAAAATTATTAGGCTCGCTTGCTTTCCTGATTCAAGAGTAACTTTATCATCCACTCTATTGCCTTCTACATTCCACCATAACTGACCAACACTCTCGCCAGTGCTCTTCAGGAATAAATGGGCTCTACAATCCCTGGCTGGATGCTTGTCAAACGTCAACCCTTTTCTAAAACCGGGATGGATTCGCAATCCTAGTATTCGTGACTCTCGTAAATTGATGCCAAACCAGCCTACTTTATTGGTAAAGGTCAAGCTATTTTGCTTGAACCCTCTACCCACTCCCCCTGAGCCAGATCCATTCCTTTGTAACTTCGGTTGCTTAATAAAAAAATCGAGCCATAGACCAATCAAGGCACTAAAAATGGCGCCAATTAAAATAGATGTTGGATCTAGACTCGAAAGAAAATTGCTAACCAAATCCATGTAGCATCCTAATATTTAAAGATTGTGATTACAGCGAATCCCTACTGCATAACTCTTAGCCTCAGCGGCCGATTTGGAGGCGCACCGCGCCGGAAAGGCGGTCCGATGCAGCCCCTTGTTAGGCCTGTTCACAACAAGCTCCCAGCGTTCCTGCTCAACTCCGTTATTTGCTTATGGCAATGGTTTAGAAATGGAACTATTTCTAGCTCTTTACCATGAAATTTTATTCGAGTATTGGTCGTGACGAGTGTGGTTCCAGAGTGCCTCACTACATTTGCGTTGCCGTCCCCATCTATGAAAACGTCATCCTGACGAACGCCGTTAAAGTAGTTACCTACCATCATCACATTTCGTCCACCCTCTATCCGGGCAAAACCCTTCTGCTCAACAACGGTATTCTCTTGAGACTCTGTTTTCGACAAACTGTTATGCTTTGCGTCGTTTGTCAGTGAGCATAAATCAACAACCCAGTTATCTTTAGATTTGAAAGGCTGAATGCTCTCTAACAAATCGTATATTTTTGGCTCGTCCTCCTTTAACGGCGGCAAATTCCGCTTAACACTATTGTTAAAATGATTTTCCCTCTGACCATATGGAAAATACACTTTTTCCGAAAGGTTACCGTTTTTAGGCTTAGTTTTTAGCTTAATAACAATATCTTGAGCCAAGTAGTCCAACACGCTCCTCAAATTCTCCAACGTGTTTTTTAGTAATATTCTATTCAACTCACCGTCTGATATAGATTCTTCAACGCCTTCGATCTGATCAGTACAGTGCACGAGAAGCTGTCTAATATCATCATTATGCATACACACTCCCTCGCTCATAGTCTAACGCCGCGCTCACCGGCAAATTGGAGCGCAGCAGAGATTTGTCCGAGTGCAGCGCCTTGTTAGGCATTTTCTCTCCGGTAAACTGAGCTTAGAGCCCGCTTTGCTTCACCTTCATATCGTGACAATCCTCGAATTTTCCAGAAATAGTTAAGTATCGGATCATTTTCACAAACAGGGAAAAGTCTATCCTCAAAATTGGGCGGTACCATCTTCAGAATTTCGGAAGTTACCTCAACTACACAGCAAAGATAACTTGCCATTTGGTTCTTCGCTTGCCCCCATCCGACATGCCCAAACCACGCATTTTGATGATCTGGGCGACATTCTGGAAAGCAATCTGGCTTCACAACTTCATGTGAATAGACGGCATTCTTTGGACACCGGAAGAAGAATAGTCTACTGGAGCCAAGGTCCTGAACTGGTTTACATATTGCGCAGCCGCTTGCATCAATATCAATTGAGTTTGATGCAAACCATAATGCAACTTGAAGATTATCAGTTAAATCCAGACCAACACTGGGCAATCCATAGTGTTGTGCAAGACCCAATCCGAATGGTATAAATCTTGGTCCAGACTGCAACCGATTTGTGCTTTCAGAGAACCTAACGAACTCTTCGCTGGTGAGTTCATCCTTCATATCCACAGAGATATCATGTAGCAGAATTCTGGCTTGTGACTCCCAAAGGCAATTTAGAAAGAGCTCGGAATATCCTTTCCGGATCCCACTCGCCAAGAATGATGGTTCCACGTGATCTATTGAACCGAAAAGAAGATGTTTTTCCTCGTCGGACCGAGAAAGGCTATATGTCGATGTTTGTCCACGGGCAAGTATTTCGTGTTGAGGAGAGTATTTTTTTACATCGGCGAACAGATTATTGAGCTCCGAAATATCCCTAACTCGAAACACTGGGACTCGCCTATAAGGTACACGCATCTCTCCCACGATTTCACCAGAAAAGCCACAGGGATAAAAAGGCATCGACGAGCTTTTCCCATAGGGAACTCCAAACTTATAAACATTTTCCGAGAAAACTCTACCATACTGGTCGTCGAGCACTGGAGATTCCAAAGTGTTGGCAGCAATGTCTAGATTTCCGAATTGACTAACTTCATTCCGAATAGGGTAGACGTTATATAGTCCAGGATATGTTAAAAGCTTATCCTTGACATCTAATGAAGCGATCATGTGACAATTATCCCCGTATTCTCGATCTGTGGAAAACCGTAGCTATTGAACACCCACATCTGCACGAAATACGAGAAAGCTGTAGATGCGTTCGCATTGAGGAAAAACCCCGCTCCATACTTCTGTTGCAATTCAAAGTATTCTCTAAATTCATTTGCAGTTGAAATGACCTCGTTATGAAATTCCGAGAAAACTGAAATCACTAAATCAATGTATGAATCCATCGCTGTCACTATGATTTTTCTATCATTTACATCTAGAGAGATACTACTTTTTTTGTGTCCACTCACTAGAATAGAGTTAACAAAATCGACCTCTTTGTCACCGACCTCTGATTTGTATACATCGATACAATCGTTTTCAATCCGTGTATTAACCATCAGAAAATTGAGGATTTGTAGATAGCCGCAATCAATTAGGTGACGGAATATCTGCTCGTCATTGACATACAAAACCATACTTGATGGTTGAATTGGATCGTAATCCGTTCCTAGTTTCCGAACCAGCTTCACGAATCCGAGAGAAGGTATTCTCGAGTTAAAGTGTTTACAAAAGTCCTTGTAGGAATCTTCCACTGACAATACTCCAATCTGCCTAACGCTGAAACTTCGCGGCAATTTTGGAACCGCGAAGCGGTGGAAAAATTGTCCGGCAACAGTGCATTGTTATGTATTGTCATACCCGATGTAAGCATCTGCACCATCGAAACCATGAGCTAAGGACTGCGCCTGCTCTTTGCTTACGTGAAACTGCTTTACATCGCCATTTTCGTCAGTGACTTTCAGGTAGATTTGGTGGTCACCAAAGTAGTTACTTACGTACACTTCAAATGTTGTTGAAGCCTCTGACTTGTTGGCCTTACCGCTCTCTGTGTCGACCGGGTAAAGCTCTTCTTCTGCATACATGGTAGTGGCCATCTGCTCTCCTTAATTGCTGAGGCAATATTCATACATAACGCCCGCAGCATGCGCGGCTTTGGAATGGAGGCGAAGCCGCAATGGAAAAGGCGTCGCCGTGCCTGCGATGGTTAGATTTTATCGGCAAAGCGCTGAAAGTCTGTGTTTATCTCTCGGATTTTTGCCTCGTCATCGGCAAGTTTTTGCTTTCCGTTATACCGGAAATGGTAACCAATGAGTTCATAGGCCCACTTTGCATCAACATAGGCCAAGAACAACCCCCGTTTAATTGTTTGAGGATCATATTCCCCTGATAGCCTTTGATTAAACGTCGCAATGTGTCCGTAAATCGAGTTGATGCTGAGGCGCTGATCACCAGTTATATGGAGACAGATTTCTGGATAGTACTGAGTATAGACTGGGTGAGTAATCGCATGAGGCCATATGGTTGCTCGAGGTGCATCATCTGCGTTGATGCTCTTTGCACAACGCTCCATGGATGTCTCTAAGTGTGCTTGTAGATCTTTGAGCTCAGAATTCAGCGCCCCCACGAGTTTTCGATTCTTGAGGTGGCTTCTCAGCAGCTCTGATCCTTGGCCAAGCAGCCAGCCTACGACTACCCCCAATAACGTCACCGTGGATTTACTCAGTTCTTCCATGCCTCACCTGTAAATCTAACGCCAAGATTCAGCGGCGGCCTTTGCGCAGCGAAGCGGAGAAAAGGCCGTCCGGTGGAGGCCCATCAGGGCCGTAACGAACTGGAATGACTGGTTATATTTGGTCATCATCAACAGCCTGAAGTATCTGATGGGCGAGTTCTCTGGCCTGCTCTTTGTTCAGCGAGACCGGGAGTGCTTGGTAGGAAAGCAAGCTCTTGGCAACGACCTTTAAACCTACGCCTTTCTCTCCATTATCGAGAGCCAATCTCACAACATCGATTCGTTGTTTGAGCGGTCCTTTTCGTAGGGCCTCAACCTCCACCAGTTTGCCGACTTTCTGGCCTCTGTAGAGGCTGAAAATGCCCATGATCTCTCCCTAGAAAATATAACAGTTAATTCAACGACAAATGACATCTATCCAACCGCGCCTATTTCCGCCCCTTCTAAATGTCATCTATCAAATTTCCTCTGGTTCCCAGAGAACTGCAGGCTTCAGAAAATCGCTCTCTCGGAAATAAGCGCCAATGGTCGGATTTTCCAAGGTCATCTGTTCGCTTATTTCCAGTTTGCATTTATCGACTATTCCATACTTTTCATAGAGTTGTAAGAAAGCCGCTCTAAAAAATTGAAGTATTGCGACATTTGTCGTCTATTTCCACAATTTTTCAAAACCCAAAAACAAAAAGGCCCGAAGTTCTCACTCCAGGCCTTCTCGTCATTCATTCATTGCAGTCAATCACCTCAACCGCACTTGCTATCGCCGCAGGACAGGCACGTCGCACAGCCGTCCATTACGATCACCGCCTTGGTGCTGCACTTGCCACACATGGTGGCGTTGGGCGGGTAGTCGTCGGCTTTTTCGTCGTTCGTCGCCGTGCTGTGGCTGGCTTCAAACTCGGCACGCTTTTCGGCGAGAATGCGCTTGGTGGTTTCGCTCATTTCCTCGCTTTCCAGCAGGCCGATGGCCTTCAGGTGCTTCTCTATCACGGCGCCGATTTCAGCCACCAGGGAGGGCATGAACACGCCGCCTTTCTTGAAGTAGCCGCCGTTGGGGTCGTACACGCTGCGCAGCTCTTCCACCAGGAAGGTCACGTCGCCACCCTTGCGGAATACCGCAGAGATGACGCGGGTGAGGGCGATGACCCACTGGAAGTGTTCCATCGACTTGGAGTTGATGAACACTTCGTACGGCTGCCGGCTTTCGTGGTCGGTGCCTTCGTTGAGCAGGATGTCGTTGATGGTGATGTACATCGCGTGCTCGGCGATCGGCGGTTTGATCTTGTAGGTGGTGCCCAGGAGGAAGTCCGGCCGTTCGATGTATTCGTTCATCTGAACGGGCTTGGTTTCCGCCTTCACCGGTGGCTGGTGTTCGGTGGTTACTTCGGGGTCGGCTTTCTTGACGCGGTAGCCGACGATTTTGTTGGTGATTTTAACTGTCATGTTCGTTGTCCTGTGTCGGTTCCCGGATCAATACTTTCCGTAGGTGCCTTCTTTAAGCGCGTCAAACAGGTTGGCGGCGTTGTGGATTTCGCCGTCGTACTCTACCTGCTCGTTGCCCTTGAGGGTTACCTTGCTGCCGTCGTCGAGGGTGAACTCGTACAGCGTGTTTTCCAGATCCTTCTCTTTTACCAGTACGCCCTGGAAGGCTTCCGGGTTGAAACGGAAGGTGGTGCAACCCTTCAGGCCCTTGTCGTAGGCGTACAGGTAGATGCCTTTGAAGGCCTGATAGTCGAAGTCTGTCGGAACGTTTGCGGTTTTGGAAATCGAGGAATCCACCCACTTCTGGGCTGCAGCCTGGATGTCCACGTGCTGGGCCGGCGATACGTCATCGGAGGTGGTGAAGTAGGCCGGCAGCTTCTTGTCTTCCTCTTCGGAGAACGGCATGGCGCCCGGGTTCACCAGATGGCGGTAGGCCAGCAGTTCGAAGGAGAAGACGTCGACTTTTTCCTTGGTCTTGCGGCCTTCGCGGATGATGTTGCGCGCGTAGTGGTGCGAGAAGCTCGGCTCGATGCCGTTACTGGCGTTGTTGGCCAGTGACAGGCTGATGGTGCCGGTGGGCGCGATGGAGGTGTGATGGGTGAAGCGGCCACCTTTCTCGGCCAGCTCTTCCACCAGCTTCGGCTCTACGTTGGCAATCTGCTGCATGTAGCGGCTGTATTTGGCGTGCAGGATGCGGCCCTTGATCTTGTCGCCCAGCTTGTAGCCGTCTTCAGACAGCTGCGGGCACTTGCCCAGCATTTTCGGGGTAACTTCAAACTCGTCGTCCATGATCGGCGCAACGCCTTTTTCCTCGGCCAGAACGAGGGACTGGCGCCAGCCTTCCACGGCCATTTCACGCACCACTTCTTCGGTGAACTGTACGGACTCTTCAGAACCGTACGGCATGCGCAGCATGGCGAGGGTGGAACCCAGGCCCAGGATGCCCATGCCGTGGCGGCGCTTGTAGGTAATTTCGTGGCGCTGCTCGGCTAGCGGCAGGCCGTTGATCTCTACCACGTTGTCCAGCATGCGGGTGAAGATGGCCACCACCTTGCGGTATTTCTCGTAGTTGAAGCTGGCTTTATCGGTAAACGGGTAGTCCACGAACTTGGTCAGGTTCACGGAGCCCAACAGGCAGCTGCCATACGGGGGCAGGGGCTGTTCACCGCAGGGGTTGGTGGCGCGGATGTCTTCGCAGAACCAGTTGTTGTTCATCTGGTTGACCTTGTCGATCAGGATGAACCCTGGCTCGGCGTAGTCGTAGGTGCTGGTCATGATGGTGTCCCAGATGAACTGGGCTTTCAGGGTGCGGTAGATGCGGCAGGCAACCTTGCCTTCTTCGTTGATCACGTAGCCCTTCTGCACCGGAAAATCACGGTAAACGAACTGGCTTGCGTCGTTCAGATCCAGTTCCTCATCTTCCGCTTCCTTCTGTGTGACGGGGAAGGAGAGGTGCCAGTCGGAATCGTTGCGCACGGCTTCGATAAAGTCTTCGGTGATCAGCAGCGAGAGGTTGAACTGGCGCAGGCGGCCGTCCTCGCGCTTGGCCTGGATGAAGTCGATGACATCCGGGTGGTGCACGTCGAAAGTGGCCATCTGGGCGCCGCGGCGGCCACCGGCGGAAGACACGGTGAAGCACATGCGGTCGAAGATATCCATGAACGACAGCGGGCCGGAGGTGGTGGCACCGGCGCCGGCGACGTATGCGCCTTTCGGGCGCAGGGTGGAGAACTCATAACCGATACCACAGCCTGCCTTGAGGGTAAGGCCGGCTTCGTGGTTCTTTTCCAGGATGTCGTTCATGGAATCTTGAACGGTGCCGGAAACGGTGCAGTTAATGGTGGAGGTGGCCGGCTTGTGGGCTTCGGCACCGGCATTGGAGGTAATCCGGCCGGCGGGAATGGCGCCGTGCTGCAATGCCCAGATGAAGTTCTTCATGTGCTGGGTGCGTACGGATTTGTTTTCCACCTCGGCAAGGGCTTTGGCAACACGTTCGTAGGTTGCGTTGATGTCCTTGTCTACGGGCTCGCCGGTCTTGGTCTTCAGCTGGTATTTGCTGTGCCAGATGTCGATCGAGGCTTCCTGCATCGGAATTGTTGTAACCACTGCCTGCGCCTTAGCGTTCATTGCCGCCCTCTGTCTTCCTGTATGTCTTCTTTTAATGGCGCCATGCCTTGTGTCGGCGGCGCCATACCCCTTGAAAATCGTGCCTTCGGGCCTAGGCCCTGTTTTCTTTTTAACCACTATATATGGGTTGAAACTGAGATGAGTATAACAGGATATAGTGTTCTGTGAATAAGAACGCAACTATTGATAGGCGCTTCCGGGCAAAGAAAATCAATCAAAACCGGCTTGAAAAGGGGAAATTTTTTCTAAAACAGAGCTTTGGGCGAAAAGGTTCAAAACCACTACATCTTGTGGTTCAAAAACTGATCAGACCCTAGAAGATTAGAGAAGTCATATAAATTGTGACACCTGCACGTACCCGGTCTGAACGTGTCGCTAAAGTACTGATGTGGTGTCGAAAACGGCAGTGGCCCACAGGATGTGACTAAGACTAAAAACAAGGAAACAATAATGAAAGGCCTGAAACCTACCTTGCTAGCGCTCTGCGTTGCGGGTGTTCCACCTGCAGCGGTAGCCGAGATCCGAAGTCTGGATGATTCGGCGATGGGTATGATCACCGGCCAGGCCGGTGTGACTATTGAGCTGGAAACCAAGCTGAATATCGATCGCTTCATCTATACCGATGAAGGGTCGCTGGAGGTTAACAATATCTTCGTGGGAGGTGCCAACCGCACAGACATGTTCTCCGAGATGAATCTGAACCTGAACGGGCAAGCCAATGACCGACTGGATAATATCCGGATCAACATTGATATTGCCCAGGACGGTGATGCCATAATCAATCTCCTGCCGATCACGTTCAACGCCGTGGATTTTCGTATGAGCACGGGCGCCTGGAACCTGACTGGTACCGGAGGCAGCACAACCATTATTGATAACTTCAATATGGATATGCTGATTGGTTCCGGCACCATCCGGATTGATACCGCGACGGACAAACTCAATCTGCTCACGGATATTGCGATTGACGACATGGATTTCGATGTGCCGTTTCTAGCACTGGGCATCCGGGATCTTGAATTGACCGGGGCAGATTATGATCTGTCTGCACCGCAGCCGCTGAGGGTGTTCGCGAATGTGGATCTGGATATCTACAAGGCCAGCAACGCGGCCGGTGCCGAAGTCCTGGCGGTGGATCTGGAAACGTTCGAGGCGGACATGAGAATCGGTGGGGTGCTGATTGGTGGCATATCCATTGGCTCGGTCGCGCTGGATAACCTGGCAATATCCAATACCGCCATGCGTATCTACGGCCACTGAGCGATTTCAGCCACGAAGCGAAACGGAAACGGGGCCAGACAAGGCCCCGTTTTTTAGCGTACGGCAAGTGCCAGTCTGGCTAGCCCAGCAACAGGCTGTCGTCGTCCACTTCCAGCCCTCGCTGTTTCTCGAACAGGCCGAGCAGGTCTTTCACTTCCAGGCCTTCGCGGTCTCTGCCTTCGATATCAAATACCACCTGGCCCTGGTGCAGCATCACCGTTCGGTCGCCGACTTCCAGTGCCTGTTTCATGCTGTGGGTCACCATTAGGGCGGTGAGTTTCTGCTCGTCGATGATCTTGGTGGTGAGCTCCAGCACGAAGGCGGCGGTTTTTGGGTCCAGTGCCGCGGTGTGTTCGTCCAGCAGCAGGATGGCGGAAGGCGTGAGGCTGGCCATCAGCAGGCTCACGGCCTGGCGCTGGCCGCCGGAGAGCAGGCCCATTTTGTCGCCCAGGCGTTTTTCCAGGCCCAGGTTCAGAGACGAGAGGCTGTCCCGGAACTGCTCCATGTATTGTTTCTTCACGGCAGCACTCAGGCCCCGGCGTTGGCCGCGCTTGATAGCGAGGGCCAGGTTTTCCTCGATGGTGAGGCCTTCACAGGTGCCGGCCAGCGGGTCTTGGAACACCCGGGCAACGCGGCCCGCCCGTTTGTGGGTGGACAGTTTGGTAACATCCAGGTTGTCCACGATGATCTGGCCGCTGTCGACCAGCACTTCGCCGGCCAGGGCATTCAGGAAGGTGGATTTGCCCGCGCCGTTACTGCCAATCACGGTGACAAATTCGCCCTGGTTGACGGTGAGGCTCATACCCCGGAGTGCGGGG
Organism: Marinobacter guineae; assembly: GCF_002744735.1. Classification (GTDB taxonomy): domain Bacteria; phylum Pseudomonadota; class Gammaproteobacteria; order Pseudomonadales; family Oleiphilaceae; genus Marinobacter; species Marinobacter guineae. Next base: position 122,023 of record NZ_KZ319342.1, read on the forward strand.
TTTTCCAGCGGTGTGCCTTTGCCGAAGGTCAGCCGGAGATCGGTTGCAGTGATCATATTGTCTCCTCAGGCCTTGCTGCGGGTGAATTTGCTGACTACGGTGTTGCGCACGCCTGGCAATACGATGGCCAGGGTCACGAGCACGGCGGTAATCAGGTTCAGATCCTGGGCCTGCAGCCCCAGCATGTCGGCGTTCAGGGCGAAGGCAATGGCCAGGCGGTAGATAATGGCACCCACTACGCAGGCAATCAGCGCCCGGAGCACGGAGGAGGGGGTAATGACCGCCTCGCCACCAATCAGGGAGGCCAGGCCGATCACAATCACGCCCACACCCATGGTGACATCGGCGGCACCCTGGCTCTGGGCGAACAGGGCGCCAGCCAGGCCCACCAGGCCGTTGGAGAGGGCCACGCCGAGGATGATCATGGCGCCGGTGGCAATGCCCTGGGCCCGAGCCATGCGGGCGTTGGCACCGGTGGCGCGCATGGCGAGACCGGTTTCCGATTTCATGAACCGCCACAGCAGCACCAGGGAAATGGTGATCACGATGACAAACAGCACCACGGGTACCTGGTGATAGGCCAGGCCCAGGTCATACCAGGGTGTGAGTACGGTTTCCTCGGTAAGCAACGCCACGTTCGGGCGGCCCATGATGCGCAGGTTGATGGAGTAAAGCGCGATCATGGTGAGGATGGAGGCCAGAAGGTTCAGGATCTTCAGCTTCACGTTCAGGATAGCGGTTACCGCGCCTGCGGCCATGCCGGCCAGTATTGCCGCGCCGGTGGCCAGCCACGGGTCCACTCCGTCGATAATCAGGACCGCCGCCACGGCGGCGCCCAGCGGGAAGCTGCCGTCCACGGTGAGGTCGGGAAAATCCAGGACGCGGAAGGAAATGTAGATGCCAAAGGCCACAAGGCCGTATATCAGGCCGGTTTCAACGGCGCCGTAGAAGGCAATGTCACTCAACATGGTCGGGTATCACCATTAATGAAAACGGGCGGCCCCTTGTGAGGGCCGCCCGTTGGGTTCAGGGGTTACTTGGCGCTGTCGATGACTTGCTCGGCTTCTGCAATCAGCTCGTCAGACAGGGTGATGCCCATGCGCTCGCCGGCAGCCGGGTTCACGAACAGGTCCAGCTTTTCCATGGTTTCCACCGGCATGTCGCCAGGGTTTTTGCCTTCCAGCACCCTGGCCACCATCATGCCGGTCTGGCGACCGTGATCGTAGTAGTCAAAGCCCAGGGCGGCGACAGCGCCGCGCTCAACGGTGGCGGTGTCAGCGGCGAAAACCGGGATGTCCGCGCGCTCACCAACGGCAATCACGGCTTCTGCCGCGCTGATCACGGTGTTGTCGGTGGTCAGGTAAATGGCGTCGGCCTTGCCCACCAGGGAGCGGGCGGCGCCCAGTACTTCGGAGGTTTTGGTGGCGGCGGCTTTTTCCAGGGTCAGGCCGCGGGCTTTCAGACGCTCTTCCAGCAGGTTAACCAGAGACACAGCGTTGGCTTCGCCCGGGTTATAGACGGTGCCGATGCGCTTGGCATCCGGCATGACGCGCAGGAGCATGTCCAGGTGTTTGTCGATGGGCAGCATGTCGCTTACGCCGCTGATGTTGGCGCCAGGGGCTTCCAGGCTCTGAACCAGCTTGGCGCCGACTGGGTCGGTAACCGCCGAAAACACCACGGGGATGTTACGGGCTGCTGCGGCAACGGTCTGGGCCGAAGGCGTGGCGATGGCAACAATTACATCCGGCTGCTCGCCGATGAACTTGCGGGCAATCTGGGAGGCGATGGCGGCATTGCCCTGGGCACTCTCGTGCATGATGGTGAGGTTTTCGCCTTCCTTATAGCCGCGTTCGGCGAGCTCGTCTTTTACGCCCTGGTAGACGGCGTCCAGTGCCGGATGCTCTACAATTTGTGTTATGGCTACAACGCGGGGTTCCTGTGCCTGAGCGAGGGTTGCCATTGCCAGTAGGGTGGCACCAATCAGTGTGCGCAAGGTTCTCTTGGCCATATGCCCATCTCCGGGTAGGTTAACTGGTTTGTTTTGATTCGGTTGTGCTTGAAAAGGGCGAAAGTTTACCACAGGCGTCGGGTTTGAGGGCTACAGAAAAGACGGTAGACCCGATCCCGATATGGCAAATGTGGTGAAAATAGATGCAGTTAGGAATAATTTTGGTTGTATCACGTTTTGACGGCGCAGCTTGTGTTGAAATACCCTACGAAAGTCTAATAATAAGCCATCTATAACTCGAATAACGAAAAACAAGGAAGGTCCATGGACACAACTAACAAACTTCCCCTGGATATGGTCTACCACTGGGAGAAAACCAAGGCGAACTCCCTTTACATGACCCAGCCCGTCGGCGGCGGCAAAGTCGAAGAGTTCACCTGGGGCCGGGCAGTGGATGAGGCTCGGCGCATGGCGTCGTATCTGAAATCCCTGAACCTGCCGGAGAAAAGCCGCATTGGCCTGATCTCCAAGAACTGCGCCCATTGGATCATGACCGATTGGGCCATCTGGATGGCTGGCCATGTTTCCGTACCGCTGTATCCCACCCTGAACTCAGAGACTGTTAACTACATCCTGAACCATGCCGAGTGCGATGTTCTGTTCGTTGGCAAACTGGACGACTGGGACATGATGAGGCCAGGTGTGCCGGAATCCGTGCGTTGCATTTCATACCCGCTGAGCCCGCCCAACGATTTTGAAACCTGGGACGACATCGTTGCCAAGTATCCGCCGCTGGAAGAGAACGTTCACCGGGATGCAGACGAGCTGGCCACCATCGTGTATACCTCCGGCAGTACCGGCAAGCCCAAGGGCGTGATGCTGAGCTTTGGCAATATGGCCTTTGCTGCGGAAGGTGGCATGGAAGTGCTGGGTGTTGGCTCCGAGGAGCGCATGCTCTCATATCTGCCGCTGGCTCACGTATTTGAGCGGACCTTTGTGGAACTGGCTTCGCTTTATGCCGGCTTCCACCTCTTTTTTGCCGAATCGCTGGAGACTTTCGTCGAGGATTTGAGGCGCGCCCAGCCCACGCTCTTCCTGTCTGTGCCGCGGCTGTGGGTGAAATTCCAGCATGGTGTGCTCCAGAAGCTGCCGAAGAAGAAGCTGGATCGGTTGCTCAAGATTCCGGTTGTGAACAAGCTGATCAAGAAGAAGATCCTGAAGGGCCTTGGCCTGGACAAGGTCAAGTTGGCCGGAAGCGGGTCTGCGCCGCTTGCCAGCGATGTGCTGGAGTGGTATCGCAACCTTGGCCTCGAGCTGCTGGAAGGCTATGGCATGTCTGAGAACTTTGCCTACTCCCACATGAGCAAGCCTGGCCGATCCCGGATCGGTTACGTGGGTGAATCCTTGCCCGGAGTAGAGACCAGGATCAGCCCGGAAGGCGAGATCCAGATCAAGAGCCCGGCCACGATGATGGGGTACTACAAGGATGAGGAAAAAACCCGCGAAGCGTTCACTGAAGACGGTTTCCTGAAAACCGGTGACAAGGGTGAGATCGATGAAATGGGCCGCCTGAAGATCACTGGCCGCATCAAGGAAATTTTCAAAACCAGCAAGGGAAAGTACATTGCTCCGGCGCCTATCGAGAATCGCCTGATGTCCCACGATGCAATCGAAATGGTGTGTGTATCCGGGGCCAACCAGACCCAGCCCCATGCGCTGGTGATGCTGGGTGAGACAGTCCGGCCGAAGATGGCGGATGAGGCCTTTAGAAAGGAAATCGAGGAAAGTTTCAAGCAGCTGATCGCCGATGTGAACAAGACGGTGGATCCCCACGAGCAGCTGGCTTTCATTACCGTGGTCAGCGATGAATGGTCCATAGAGAACAGCTTTCTGACCCCGACCATGAAGCTCAAACGTAATGTGGTTGAGGATGCCTACCAGGAGAAAGTGGAAAACTGGTATGCCCAGCGTCGGCCTGTGATCTGGCAGTAATGTCTGCCCTTGATTGAAATGGTGTGATCAGGCCCGGCATTGCCGGGCCTTTTTCGTAGTGAAAACAACCGACGTTAGTCGCATAGGGAAAAGCAATGAGCCGGCCTAAACTGGAGGGATATCAGGAGGATGTTATGAGCCAGTTGTCTCTTTTCCAGAAACGTATCCATGATGAGATTCCCCTTTCACGGGCGCTGGGGATTCAACTGCATTCGTGGGACGGCCACTCTCTGCTTCTCAGTGCGCCACTGGAGCCCAACCGTAACCATCAGGGCACCGGGTTCGGCGGCAGTATCTATTGCGCCGCGGTTACCGCGGCCTGGGGCCTGACAGAGCTTGCGCTCTGGGATATGGGGCTTCGGGGCAGCGTGGTTGTGCAGAATGGCAATATTGATTACCTGGAGCCGGTGACCATGGATTTTTATGTGATCTGCCGCCTGCCCGGTGAAGAGGTACCCGAGCGCTTCCGGAAAAGCTTGGCGCGGCACGGCAGGGGCCGGCTGGATCTTACGGCCGAGGTGTTCTGTGGCGAGCCCAGAACCATGCCGGAGGTTGAACCGGTAGCCGTCTTCCAGGGCCGGTTTGTGGTGCAGGGTGTGGAGTCCCGGATGACTCTCTGATGCCCTGAACATTCAGGGCCCGGTTTTCAGGCAATCGAGCGGGTGCTGGAGATTGACCGGCTCATCAGGATAATCGGGATGATGCCCGCAAGAACAATAATCAGGGCGGGCAGGGCACTGTGGTACAGGCGCTCGTCAGAGGCAAACTGGTACACGTAGGTGGCCAGGGTCTCAAAGTTGAACGGCCTGAGAATCAGGGTGGCCGGCAACTCCTTCATGCAATCCACGAAAACCACCAGCGCCGCCGTCAGCAGGGTTCCCCTCAGCATGGGCAGGTGGACCTTTACCAGGGTTTTACCTGGGCTGTGGCCCAGTGAGCGGGAAGCCATGTCCATGCTCGGAGTGATCTTCTGCAATGCACTTTCCACACTACCTGCGGAAACCGCCAGGAACCGTACGGTATAGGCAAACACCAGGGCAAATGCCGATCCGCTCAGTAACAGCCCGGTGCTGATGCCGAAGAATTCCCTCATCAGGCTGTCCAGCCAGTTGTCGAACCCGGCCAGAGGCACAATCACACCCACCGCCAGCACTGCACCGGGCATGGCATAGCCCAAGCTGGAGAGGCGCATCAGCACCTGCATGCCCCGGGTATTGTGCAGGCGGCGGCTGTAGGCAAGGGTTATGCCGATCAGGAGCGTGGTCAGGGCAGCCGTGCCAGACAGGAACAGGCTATTAAATGTGTTGCGGACAAAGTCCGGGTTCCAGCTTTCCCCGAAGTATTCCCAGGCGTAGAGGCCGAGGGTGGCACCGGGAATCACAAACCCGAACAGCACAGGCAATGCGCATACGGCCACGCAGATCATCTGGCGCGGGAACGACATGGTGAAACGGCGGATCGGCTCCCGGTTGTCCCGGGCCGCGAATTGCTGTTGGCGCCTGCGGGAATAGCGTTCGAGGGTTACCAGAATCACCACGAAGATGAGCATGGTGGTGGCAATCTGGGCGGCGCCGCCGAGGTTGCCGAGGTTCATCCAGGTATCAAACAGGCCTGCAGTGAGGGTTTGTACCGCGAAGAAATCGACGGTGCCGAAATCGTTCAGGGTTTCCATCAGCACCAGGGAGAGGCCAACGGCAACCGCGGGGCGTGCTATGGGCAGGACGACCTTGAAGAAGGTGCTCAGGGCAGAGTGGCCAAGGCTGCGGCTGACCGAGAACAGGGAGGGCGACTGCTCCAGAAATGCAGCCCGGGCCAGCAGATACACATAGGGGTAGAGCACCAGGCCAAGCATCAGCGTGGCGCCCTCGAGGCTGCGGATTTCCGGGAACCAGTAATCGGTCGCGTTTTCCCAACCGAACCAGTTCCTGAGGGCTCCCTGAACCGGGCCGGCATAATCCAGCAGGCTGGTGTACACATAGGCGATGACATAAGCCGGTACCGCGAAGGGCAGAAGCATGGCCCATTCGAAGAACTTGCGGCCAGGGAACTCGCACATGGTCACGGCCCAGGCGGAGGCAAGGCCAATGGCCAGTGTGATTGCGCCCACGCCTGCCATCAGCTGGATGGTCGTGATCAGATAGCGGGGCAGTGTGGTTTCAATGAGGTGTGGCCAGATATTCTCTTCGGGGAAAAACGCGAGAAAGATGACCGAGAGAACAGGTAGGGCAACAATGGCGGTGGTCAGCACAGCGCTGATAAGCCATTTCTGAGAGGTACGCTTTGCCAGCAGGGGCTGGGATAGCCCGGGGTTAACGCTGGTTGCAGCCTCGCTCATGGTTGTCCTGTGTGTGAATGGGTGTGCTGTCCGTTCGAAGGTTGCAGATTGTAGACACCTGTATTGATACCTGCAATGACTGACGTCATGCCTGGCACCCGCGGGAAGCAAGAGTAAGGCAGGGAGAGGGTGGCAGAACCACCCTCCGCCCGCTGCAGAGTTTTACTCGCCGTCGTAGTCGACGCGGTCAACCATCTTAACTGCGGCCTCGCGATTTTCGGCAATTTGCTGCAGTGACAAGTCGTCCGGGTTGATCTCCCCCCACTCGGCCACCAGACCGGTAGGCTTCACTTCCGGATTCGCCGGGTACTCGGTATTAGCCTCGGCGTAGATGCGCTGGGCCTCCGGCGACGACAGGAACTCCATCAGCTTGATCGCATTTTCGCGGTTGGGTGCGCTCTTGGTCAGCGAAATGCCACTGATGTTCACGTGGGTACCGCGGCCTTCGGCGTTCGGGAACACCAGGCGAACCTGTTCGGCGATCGGGCGCTGGTTCTCATCCTGAAGCATGTTGCCGTAGTAATAGCTGTTGCCGATGGCGACATCGCAAACGCCTTCCGCAATGGCCTTGATCTGGTCACGATCGCCACCCTGGGGTTTGCGGGCAAGGTTGTCTTTTACATCAGCCAGCCACTTCTCGGCATCCTCTTCACCGTGGTGGGCGATCATGGAGGAGATCAGGGCAATGTTGTACGGGTGCTTGCCGCTGCGGGTACAGATACGGTTATCCCATTTGTCGTCCGCCAGCTGTTCGTAGGTGGTGATTTCACCTTCTTTAACCCGTTCTTTGGACACGAAAATCAGACGGCCACGAGTGGTTAGAGCAAACCACTTCCCGTCTGGGTGCCGCAGATTTTCAGGAATGTTGTCTTCCAGTACTTCGTTGTCGACGTTCTGAACCAGACCCCGCTCGACCAGTTCGTTGATGCGGGAAATATCGACCGTCATTACCACGTCAGCCGGGCTGTTTCGGCCTTCACGCTCCAGGCGTTCCGCCAGGCCCTGTTTGGCAAATACCACATTGCTTTCGATGCCAGTTTCCTTTTCAAACGCGTTCAGCAGCGGTTCAAGCAGATACGCCTGACGGTAGGAATAGATGTTTACTTCACCCTCAGCGGTGGCAGCCATGGGCATGGCAGTGAGGGCGATTGCGGCGGTTGCAGCCAGTTTCATTTGCATAGTCGCATCCTTTTGGGGGAGTACTGAACATGTGGCCCATGGTTGAGATCCACAGACGTTTAATAACGCCAACCATTCTCATTTCTATTAAATGTATAGTCAATATCTCCTTTGGCATATTTTCCTGAAAATGGTGTTATGCTTCGGAAGACTATAAAAACTATGCAAAAAGTAGTGGAAACCGCAGATGGCTGGGAACGATCGAAGAGAGCACATGCGCACCGCCATGAGTGCGAAGGTTAAGCTGGTCCATGAGGAGCTTGGGGATTTCATATTCTCAACCCGTGACATCTCCGATGGCGGCGTCTTTGTCGTGGTCGACACGGAGCCTTTTGTCCCGCAGATTGGCGACAAGGTGACCGTGCAGGTGCAGGGCCTGCCTGTGCCCGCTCCGGTGCTGGATATGGTAGTGGTGCGTAAAACCAATGACGGATACGGCCTTCAGTTTGATCAAAATGGTGACTGTTAGGCGGATTCCCGGCGCCCGCTGTGGATAATGGGCGGGCCAACGAACTTGCTGTCAGGGAATGAGCCGGCCAGATGATCTTTTCAATATTTTCCAGAGCTTACAAGCCAGTTATCGCAATTCTCATCTCAGTATCCATGCCGGGGTGTGCCAGCTATTACTCGCATTTTGCGATGTTTCCTGCGGAGAATTCCACCGGTGAGCCCAGACAGGTGCGGTTGTCCTGGCAGAGCGCTGAGTATCCTGGCTGGTGGTTTGCCAGCAACGAGGCAACGTCGATAAAGGTTGAGACCCAGTGCAGCGACCGGGTCTGGCGTGTACGGGATGGCGATGATGCAGATGCCGGTGCCTGCAGTACCGGCATTCGGGCCTGCGGGGGGAGCGGCATGGACCTCGTTGCACAGACGGGAAAACCCGCCACGGAATCGATCCGGTGTATGGCGATCAATGCCGGGGCTCCCGATGCCCGTATCCCCGATGTCGGCGGAAAACTGGAGTTGCTGGTTTCCTGCACGCCGGCCGTTGTTACTGAAGGTTCTGGTGACGAATCCCGTAACCTCGATTACATACGGGCATCGTCGGTGCCCTATACCGTCTATGTACGCAAGGCGCCCCGTGGCGCCATGAACGCACGGCCGCCAGCGTTCGACGAGTTGGTGTGTGACGCTGAGTGACACTTTCTGACGTTGATGTGTGATCACCATCACATTGCTACACTTTGTTTCCTGTTGAACATTATCGTTACGCTTTGTCGCGTTTGAGTTACCCAGCGACACGATATTGTAATTGTGTCTTCCGGCAGTTGGGTCAGAATGGTAGCCATCGAAAAGTTTGTTTGTGAGGTGGCCCGTGGGTGTCCAACAGAAGAAAGTAGCAGTGCATGATCTGGAAGTGGGCATGTTCGTGTCTGATCTGGACAGGCCCTGGCACCAGACTCCGTTCCCGATTCAGGGTTTCCATATCCGTTCCCAGGATGATATCCGTGCGCTGGTTTCCCACTGCAAGTGGGTGATGGTGGATGTTGCAGAAGCCAGGGAATCCAAAGAGGTCAAAGCCGGCAACAGGCCGGTGTTCGGCAAGAGCTCCAATAAGCGTGGTGGTGGGCGTGAACAGCTGCAATTGCCCCCGCTGAGCATCCGGGAGCCGGTTACTTATGAAACAGACACCAGCCTGAAGAAGGAAATGAAGACATCAAAGCGGCTGCTTGATGATGTCGAGGTTGCACTGGACCGCCTGTTTGAGGCACTTCGCTCAGGCGATGTGGTCGATCTGAAGACCATTGCTACCATCACCAGCAAGATGGTGAGCAGCGTGATTCGGCAGCCGGATGCCCTGTTGTGGCTCAGTCGCACCCGCGCACACGACAGTTATCTGTACCGGCATGCTCTGAACACCGCGGTGTGGGCACTGGTGTGTGGGCGTCACCTGGGATTGAACGAAGGCCTTCTGAACCATCTCGGTCTGGGCTGTTTGCTGTCCCAGGTAGGCAAGACGGCACTGCCGGCAGACATGCTGGCCCGGGAAGGGCAATTAAGCGCTGAGGAATATATTACCTACCGGGGTTACGTAAACCTCGGAGTTCAGATGCTGGATGGCAGCGGACTCTCCCGGGCCGTGCTGAGTGTTGTTCAGGGCCACCGGGAACGCCATAACGGGTCGGGCTTCCCTGAAGGCATTCGAGGTGATCGTATTCCATTGCTGGCGAAGGTGGCGGGTATTGCGGAGTTCTTCGAATCCTTGATTGCGCCCCGGGATAACGCCGAACCCATGACGCCTGCCAAGGCAGTGACCCTGCTGTACGAGATGCGCAACATCGAGTTCCAGGAAGATCTGGTGGAGAACTTCATCCAGGCTATTGGCATTTACCCCACGGGCAGCCTTGTGGAGCTGACCGACGGCCAGCGCGGGATTGTGGTTTCCCATTCGCCGGAGCGCAGGCTCTGGCCCCAGGTGATGGTGATGACCGACGCCAATGCCAGGCCCCTTAAAACTGCCAAAATTGTCGATCTTGCCCGGTATAACGAAGGAAAAGAGGCGGCGGAAACGATCCGGGTCCGGGAATGTCTGCCCCATGGCACCGAGGGGCTGGACCCCTCGCGCTATGACGTGACGGGAGTGGAATCCCGCTGGAACCTCTCCCGGCTGATCAACGGATAATTACTCGCAGTTGTTTGCGAACCCACCGATAGGTGTTCTCCGGGCGGAAACTCATCAGCAGTTCTGATTCTCCGCCCGAAGGACCTGCCACAAAGTACTCCACCTCGGCGCTTTGCCAGTCTGCGGAATGCACCTGAACATCCTGGGGCCGGGTGCTTATCGCTTCCAGCTCCGCCAATGCCAGGCCCCCGCCGATCCGGCGTACCGCCACCTGTTTGATTGTGGTATCGCTGGCCGGATAGCTGGCAACATCGTCATCCAGGTAGTATCGGTTGGCAACCGCCGTGCTGATACCCTTGAGTTCCCGCGTGAGGTAGGTCTGTGCATCTTCGGCGCTGATATCCTCCATTGAGCGTACCGAATTTTCGATCCGCTCCTTTTTGGCCTCCAGGTCTTCCTTGTATTCAACATCCGGGTCGCGCTCATCGGCGTTTTCCGGCCTGGGTGGCGCGTTGTCGATCTCAGTCTGGGTGGGTGGCTCTTCGCACAGCTCGTCATCTTCCGGATAGAAGCAAATCGCTGCCAGAAGCTGGTTGGCCGGGGAGGGTGTGGGGTTTATTGCGGTGAATTCCGATTCGCTGACGGTAAAGTTGATGGTCCCGGTCAGGTTCGGCAGCGCAGCATTCAGCTGGCTGATGACCCGATTACGGATATCGATGCCTTCACCCTCCGGTATGTTCTCGCTCCAGTTCAGCAGCATCAGAAATCGGGCCAGATTCATCAGGGTGGCATTTTCCAGCACCTGTTGCTCGGTGAGGGTATGTGTTGTCAGGCCCTCTTCATCCAACCTGGGTGTTTGCAGGGCGGTACGTGTGGTCTCAAAGAATTCAAGGAAGGTGACGTATTGCCGTGCAGGAACCCCACTGATCAGTGGCAGGTCGCCGACCCGGAATTCCAGGGTTTCCCCCGGATAGTACCGGAATTCGCCGGCGGCGTTGGTGGTGCCGGCCTGGCTGGCTGTCTGGTAGGTGAGGCCATTGAAGCCATTGAAGTTAAGCCGGCCCGTGCTGGTGCCGTCGCCGGAGCCACTTTCTTCATCAAGGCAGCCGGTGAATGCAAGTGCGCTCAAGAGCGCGAGTGACAATCGGATGCGGTGAACGGATCTCATGGTTTGTCGTACATTCCCTTCAATTCAGCGCGCCGCAACTTGGTGCGGCAGCCCCTTTTGTAAATTGTTGTAACCGCATTATAGGGGCGGGGATAGCCTCATATCGGGATTCCTGTCGCAGTTTCCGGTTTTCGCCCGTGAACAGGTTCAAGCTGTTAAAGGCCTTGAAATCAGCGGCTTTGTCACAATAAATAGCAATCTAAATTCTGGCGGGCGGCCCGGGCCGTTTCTTGCCGTTTTTCACCGAATCGGGATCGTTTATGACCAATGCACTGGAAATCGAGGGCCTCACCAAAATTTACGGTGACGGGTTCGAGGCGCTCAAGGGGATTGATCTTCACGTGGCCGAGGGGGATTTCTTCGCCCTGCTGGGCCCCAACGGCGCCGGTAAATCAACCACGCTGGGCATCGTCTGCTCACTGGTAAACAAGACAGCCGGCAAGGTGCGGGTTTTCGGATCCGACATCGACACCCATCTTTCCGATGCCAAGCTGAACCTCGGGGTTGTGCCCCAGGAATTCAACTTCAACCAGTTCGAGAAAGTGTTCGATATCGTGACTACCCAGGCGGGCTATTACGGGATTCCGTTGAAGCAAGCGTCGGTTTCCGCAGAAAAATACCTGAAAAAGCTGGGTCTCTGGGACAAGCGCAACACCCCGGCCCGGATGCTGTCCGGGGGGATGAAGCGCCGGTTGATGATTGCCCGGGCCCTGGTGCACGAACCGAAACTATTGATCCTCGACGAGCCGACAGCCGGCGTCGATATTGAGCTGCGCCGCTCGATGTGGATCTTCCTTGAGGAAATGAACCGTCAGGGCACTACCATTATCCTGACCACTCATTATCTCGAAGAGGCGGAGGCGCTCTGCCGCAACATTGCGATTATCGACCACGGCAAGATCCTCAAGCACACCAGCAAAAAGGCACTGCTGCAGCAGCTCAGCCTGGAGACCTTCGTGCTGGATACCGAGGTGCCCCTGGACGCCGCGCCGGAGCTGGGCGATTTCCACACCCGGCTGGACGGGGAAGGGGCCCTGGAGGTTGAGGTCCAGAAAGGCCAGGGACTGAACCAGGTGTTTGTACAGCTGGATCAACTGGGCATCAAGGTAATCAGCATGAGAACCAAAGCCAACCGACTGGAAGAGCTGTTCATACGCATGGTAGAAGAGAACGCCGTTGATTCCAGCAAGAGTGTGGAGGGGGCGGCATGACACCACACGCAATGTTCACCGCATTCAGCACCATTGTTATCCGGGAGGTTCGCAGGTTTACCCGGATCTGGCCTCAGACATTGCTGCCACCGGCGGTCACCATGACGCTCTATTTCATTATTTTCGGTAACCTGATCGGATCCCGGATCGGCCAGATGGGCGGGTTCGATTATATGTCCTTTATTGTGCCGGGGCTGATTATGATGGCGGTGATCACCAGTTCCTACGCGAACGTGGTGTCGTCGTTCTTTTCGATGAAGTTCCAGCGCAGTATCGAGGAGTTGCTGGTGTCACCGGTGCCGAACTGGGTCATCCTGACAGGTTATGTGGTGGGTGGTATGGCTCGTGGCCTGGGGATCGGTCTGATTGTCACTCTGGTGTCGCTGGCATTTACCCAGCTTTCGATACACAACCTGCCGATGATGATTCTAACGGTGTTCCTCACCTCGGCGCTGTTTGCCCTGGGCGGATTCATCAACGCCATGCTGGCAACCAAGTTTGATGATATTTCCATCGTGCCAACCTTTATCCTGACCCCGCTGACCTATCTGGGTGGGGTGTTCTACAGCATCGATCTGTTGCCGGGATTCTGGCAGGGCGTATCCATGATCAATCCGATCCTGTACATGGTAAACGGCTTCCGATACGGAATTCTGGGGGTGTCAGACGTCAATCCGTTCATTTCTCTTGGTATGATTCTGTTTTTCATCACCGTGCTGGCAGTCATCGCACTGAAGATGCTGGAGCGGGGCAAAGGCATTCGCCACTGATTTCAGGAACACCTATGGCACTTAATGACGCACCGCTTGGCAAAACAAGTGACTATCCGGACAGCTATAACCCTGGCTTGCTGTTCCCTGTGGCGAGAGAGGAAAACCGTCGCCGCCTTGGCCTGGATGATGGCCGCTGGCCCTGGTTTGGGGAAGATCTGTGGCAAGCCTGGGAGATTTCCTGGCTGAGGCCGGGCGGTGTACCCGACGTGGCCTGGGCCGAGATTGTCTTTCCGGCGGCGTCGCCTTCAATCATTGAGTCCAAGTCCCTGAAGCTTTACCTGAACTCGTTGAATCAGGCTGTTTATTCAACCCGGGACCAGGTGGCGGAAGTCATCACTAAGGACCTTTCCAGTGCCTGTGGCGGCGCGGTTCATGTCAGGCTTTTGAGTGTCGACGAGTCGGGGGACGCCGTTGGCCGCCCGGCGGGATTCGAGCTGATCGATGACGAACCGGTGAGTGATGTGGTTTATGACTACGCACCGGACTCACTGTTTGCCGGCGATGAGATAGTGACAGAGCGTCTCTGTTCCCATCTGCTGAAAAGCAATTGCCCGGTGACAGGGCAGCCGGATTGGGCAACCCTGCTGATCAGTTACACTGGCCCGAAAATCGACCGGGCCGGATTATTACGGTATGTGGTGAGTTTTCGTCAGAAGCAGGATTTTCACGAACACTGTGTGGAAACCGTGTTTACGGATGTGATGAGCCACTGCAAACCGGAGTCGCTCACGGTTTGCGCTCGGTACACCCGAAGGGGCGGGCTGGATATCAATCCCTGGAGAAGTACCGAAACCGGCCACGATGCCGGGCCGCGGCTGATCCGTCAGTAGACGGAGTTGGAGGTGACGCTGGAAGGCGCGTCAGGAGACGTCTTCTTCCCGCCGCAGGCGGTCGGCGGCATCTTCCAGCGCGGTAAGAATGGTCTGCCGTTCCTTTTCGGTGATCTTGTCTGAATCCAGATACATGGCAAAGCCACTGTGCTCGTGTTCCATGAAGCTGCGGTTGGGACCCATATCCCGCCGAAAATCCACCACTTCGTAAATCGGCACCGGTTTGCCGAAACCTTTTACGGTTATTTCGCCTTTGTCCCGGCACATGATCTTGTTTTTGATGAGCGAAAATGTCTCGTAGGAAACCAGGATCTCGCCGGGTTCTGCCAGGGATTCAAGGCGGCTGGCCAAATTCACTTCCTTGCCGATGATGGTGTAATCCATGCGGTTTTCGGCACCGAAGTTACCCACGGTGGTATACCCGGTACTGATGCCCATGCGAATTTCCAGAGGGGTCTTGATGCCCTGGCTGCGCCATTTCTGGCGCATGATTTTCATGTGTTTGCGCATGTCTATTGCCATGGACACGCAGGCAAAGGCGTCTTCCCGTTGCCCCCGGCTGGTGGGGTCGCCGAAGAACACCATGATGGAGTCTCCCACGAACTTGTCGATGGTGCCGCCGTATTTGAGCGCCACTTCAGACATTTCATTGAAGTAGTGATTCAGCAGCTCGGTCAGCGCTTCCGGCTCCATCTCTTCGGAGAGTTCGGTGAAACCTTTGATGTCTGAGAAGAATACCGCCAGTTTCTTGCGCTGGGTTTCCAGGCGCACATCCCGTTCCCCGGTAAAAATGGATTGCCACACCTGAGGCGAGAGGTACTTGGACAGCTTGTGGGACAGGGCAATCGACTGTTCCCGCTGGTTCTGGATCTGGGTCTTGGCCTGCATCAGTGCCCGGGCCTGCTGGTGCGAATAGTAGGCGGTAACGCAGATATACAGGCCAGTGGAAAGGATTGACACCATCATGGTCAGCAACGGCGCGTGAGGACCGTCTGCAGGGCCGAGGATGGCGACGGCAATGGCAATCGCCGCAGCCATGAAGATGGTGCCGAGCAGCCACTGGCGGATGCCGCCCACGATAAGGCAGCTGAACATCAGCATCAGGGCCACCGACAGGGAGGGTATGACGACCAGACCAATGCAACCGATGAAGGCGCCACCGAATACGCAATCCACAATGAGCATTTTGTGCCGGATGCGGGTGGAATTTCTGAGGAATGTCTTTCGGGTTAACGCGTGGGCAATGTGGGGCCATATCAGGGCACCGGCCACCAGCCACAACAGTTGCTGGGGAAAGGCACCCTGGAGAACGCCTGTCACGATAATCGCAGCGGTAGACGTGTACGCCAGTATTCGGCCATTGTAATCCGGCATTGGCGGTATGGCTATCGGACTGCCGGGGCCTTCGGCAGCCATCGACTTGACAGCAGAGGTGCTGGCATTGCGCAGATCGGCCGGTACGCTCATCATTTCAGAAACGGATCCTGCCAATGAGCATGTCCCGGAACATGACCCAGTCTCCCATCAGGCTGTACAGTGGGTACTTGAAGGTTGCAGGGCGGTTTTTCTCGAACTTGAAATGACCGACCCAGGCAAAGCCGTAGCCGATGACAGGCAGGGCCAGCAGCCAGACCAGTTTGCCGGAACTCAGCGCCCAGGCAGCGACCAGAATAACCAGAAGGCTGCCAGCGAAGTGCAGTCGACGACAGGTTAGATCGCTGTGTTCTTCCAGGTAGTAAGGATAGAATTCGGAAAAGTTATTGAAGGTTCGCTGGTTGCTCATTGTGCTGCTTCTCACCATTGTACGACCGCGGCATTTTATAGTTGTTGGCTACGCCGACTACGACTAAAGATTAACAGTATTACGTACAAGCCACAATTCACAGCCAGCAATTGTGCCCGCACCCAATTTTATAGAGTCATCAGATAGCGAGGCGATATGACAGCAGTTACTGATTTCCTGCTCAACCGATCCTCTGAACCCAGGCTGGAGGCACCCGCGCCGGACAGGGAGACCCTGAACAGGGCCTTTGCCTGCGCCGCCCGCGCTCCGGATCATGCCTTGCTGCGGCCGTGGCGTTATCTGGTCGTGGAAGGTGAGGGGCTTGAGGCCCTGGGGGAGCTGTTTGCCTCCACCTGCGCCAACAACAGTGACGAGCGTGAAATCGAAAAGCTCCGCCGCGCGCCTTTGCGGGCCCCCATGATCATAATCGGTATTGCCTCGCCGAGCCCCCACCCCAAAGTGCCGGAAGTGGAGCAGGTGATGTCTACGGCGGCTGGCATGAGCTTTCTTGAGCTGGCCCTTCAGGATGCCGGTTATGGTGTGATGTGGCGCACCGGTGCCGTCGCCTATCATTCAGCCGTTCACGAGGGGCTTGGGCTGGATGAGCATGAGCAGATTGTCGGCTTTCTCTACACCGGAAGTGTTTCGACAGTAAAACCTGCAGTTCCCCGCCCCGGGGTTGACGAGTTTGTCCGTAACTGGCCTTAACCGGTAACTGCTTCCCGCGGCTTGGGTCGGGGGAAGCAGTTTGCCGCTTTCGCGACTTTTTCCTCCCGTTAACCCTTCGCGTTTTCTCTTACCAGCCCTGCGAGCCCCGCCAACACTGGCGTTTTTCACTATTTGGAGCGCCTTTCGAATTCTGGCATCCACCTTGCTTTAATCCTGTCAGAGAGCACAGCCGGCAAAAACAGGTCGGCGTACTGGTGCAGTTTTCGGGAGGCAACATGGCAATTACGTTCGATAAGGCTTTGGGCATTCATCAGCACGCGGTGGAAGCGCGGGTCAAGCGTGCCGAAGTTCTGGCAAACAATCTGGCAAACGCTGACACCCCGGGCTTCAAGGCCCGCGATGTGGATTTCCAGGCGATGATGCAGAAGGCCCAGGAGTCCATGAGCGGCTTCCAGATGGCCAAAACGAACGAGGCCCACATGGATACTTCTCTGTCTGCCTCAGACAGCGACCTTCTTTACCGGGTGCCACATCAGCCGTCAGTCGACGGCAATACCGTGGATGCCCAGCAGGAGCAGACGCGCTTCATGCGTAACGCCATGGACTTTCAGGCCAGTTTCCAGTTCCTGAACAGCAAGTTCAGTGGTTTGACCAAAGCTATTAAAGGCGAATAAGCCGCAGTCCCGGGCTTAGCGAAGGAGATATTTCATGTCACTGGGCAGCATTTTTGATATCGCCGGTTCCGGCATGACAGCGCAATCACTGCGGCTGAATACAACCCCTTCCAACATTGCCAATGCCGAGACGGCCAGCTCCAGTACTGAGGAGACCTACCGGGCCCGGAAGCCGGTTTTCTCGGCCATCCAGCAGTCACTGCTGAACCCGGGCCAGGGCGGTTTCCCGATGGCTGAGAATCAGGGGCCGGGAGCCGGAGTACAGGTTGAGGGCATTGTGGAGAGCGATGCGGAGCTGCAGATGCGCTTCGAGCCCCAACACCCGGCGGCCAATGAAGACGGCTATGTCTTTTACCCCAATGTGAACGTGGTTGAAGAGATGGCAGATATGATGTCGTCGTCCAGAAGTTTCCAGATGAATGTGGATGTCATGAACACTGCCAAGTCCATGATGCAGCGCATTCTGACTCTTGGTCAGCAGTAACACGGTAAGGAGCATAAAATGAGCGCAATAAACGCAACAGACGCGTCGGATGTTCTGAGCCAGTACCAGCTGAAGAATCAGGATGGCGGCAAGGGCACCAGTGAGCTGGGCCGGAACGAGTTCATGGAATTGATGCTGGCGCAGCTGAAAAACCAGAACCCGCTGGAGCCCCAGGACAACGGTGAATTCATCTCCCAGCTGGCCCAGTTCAGCTCTCTGGAAGAGATGCAGAACCTCTCCGGCACCGTTGAAGATGTGGTGGGTCAGTTCCGCTCCACCCAGGCGCTGCAGGCGTCTGCCATGGTCGGCAAAACCGTACTTGCGCCCTCGCAGATCGGGATTCTTGGCGCGGACGGCGAAATCAGCGGCACCATCGAAGTGCCGGCCTCGACCGGCGGGCTTCGGCTTTCGATTCAGGGGCAGAACGGTGAACTGGTGCGCCAGATTGATATGGGTAGCAGTCCGGCCGGTGTGACTTCGTTCCGCTGGGATGGCCAGGACGGCAACGGCAATCCCTTGCCGCCGGGCCCCTATAGAGTTGTGGCCGAGGCTTCCTACCCCGATGGGCAGCAGCAGCTGTCCACCATGGTGAGCGCCAATGTTGACAGCGTCTCCCTGGGCCAGGGCGGCTCCATTACCCTGAATCTTGCAGGCATGGGCTCCATTGCCTTGTCTGATGTGAAACAAATTAACTGATACCGGTGAAACACCAAGGGGTGAACCATGGCATTTAATACAGGTTTGAGCGGCCTTCGTGCGGCATCGGTGGATCTGGACGTCACCGGTAACAACATTGCAAACGCCAGCACCACTGGCTTCAAGGGCAGCAAGGCCCAGTTCGGTGATCTTTACGCCAGCGGCTTTCTGAGCGCCGGCACCAACCCGATCGGGGATGGTGTGCGGGTCCAGGATGTGAAGCAGTCTTTCGGCCAGGGCAACATCAGCTTCACCGACAACGGCCTGGATATGGCGATCAGCGGTGACGGCTTCTTCATCCTTAATAACGGCGGCGAGATTCGTTATTCCCGGGCCGGGCAGTTCGGTATCGATAAGGAAGGCTACGTTACCAATAACCAGAACATGCGTGTTCAGGGCTACACGGCCGATGATGATGGCAACCTCTCGGGTATCCGCGGGGACCTGCAGATCCAGACGGATAACCTGGCACCGCGGCGTACCACGAACCTGGATACCGATCTCAACCTGGATTCCAGGCAGTCGGTGTTGGAAACCCGGGTGCGGGACATCGGGCCTTTGTCTGTGACCAGCATTCAGGGCAACAGCTTTGATGTTCAATACACGGACGGCTCACCAGATCTGAATGTAGCCATTGATCCTGCCGCTACAGCACGGCAAGCTGCTACCACCATCAGCGATGCCCCCGGGCTGAGCGCGTCGGCAACCACGACGGCAACGGCTAATGGAATCACTGACGCCTTTATTACCAGTGCCAACACCACCGGTAATTTTACTTTCAGTCTGAATATAAACAGTGCGCCATTGGCGCTGGACACCAACAACATCACGTCTCTGCAGGATCTTGTGGATTCAATCAACAACTCCAGCGAAACCGCAATATCGGCTTCAGTTGTCGATGATGGAACGGGCACAGATGTTCTTCGTGTGATTCACAATCAGGGTGAAACTCTCGATTACTCATTCGGAGACGGCACAACGACAACCAATCCTGCCCCGGTGCTTGGCGAGGTGAACGTTACTGCAGACCGGGTTGTCGCCGCTATTGACGACCCGGCGGATGGAGCCTTCGAGACAGCTTTCAATGCCTCGCCGATCCGTATTACAAACGAATTCAACCCGCTCGATCAGCGAACCTACAACCACGCCACGTCGACCACGGTCTACGACAGCCTGGGCAATTCCCACGAGCTGACCCAATTCTTCGTGAAAAATCCCTCTCCGGGCAATGGTGTTGGCATCAGTGAGTGGTCCGTTTATGCCCAGATTGATGGCGAGATGGTTGGCGGTACAGACGTAACGCCTTATACAGCCCGCTTCGATCAGGATGGTGCCCTGCAGTCGGTAAACGGAGATCCCAACGGCGAAATCCTGATTGATGACTGGATTCCGAAGGACAGCGCCGGACAGCCGAACGGCGCCGACGGACCTCCCTCTGCGGGTGAGGTGGTAGTGACACCGATTCCTGAGCCGCCGACCACTTCGGCTTTTGTGATAAACCTGAGTGGCACAACCCAGTATGGCGCAGCCTTCGGGGTAAATGACCAGCAGCAGAACGGTTACACCACGGGCCGTTTGTCGGGCCTCGATGTGTCTGACCAGGGTGTGCTGTTCGCGAGGTACACCAACGGCCAGTCACAGGCCCTGGGCCAGGTCGCTCTGGCGGCGTTTAACAACACCAACGGACTTTCGCCAGTGGGTGATACCTCCTGGGTTGAAACCTTTGAATCCGGTCAGCCAATCATTGGCGCTCCGGATACCGGCACCCTTGGCGCTATCAAGGCCAGTTCCCTGGAAGAGTCCAATGTGGATCTGTCTGCCGAGCTGGTGAATCTGATCATTGCGCAACGCAACTATCAGGCGAATGCCAAGACCATTGAAACCTCCGATGCGGTCACCCAGACCATCATCAATCTCCGTTAATTTCGCGAGCTAGCGAATATGGCATGACTCCTGCAGGAAGACTGGAAACAGTCAAAATTCCGGCAGGAGTTTTCCCCATGGACAAAGCCCTCTACATCGGTATGTCTGGCGCCAAGCAGAATATGCTGGCCCAGCGTGCCCATGCCAACAACCTGGCGAACGTTGCCACCACTGGCTTCAAAAAGGATTTCGCCCAGGCCCGCAGCATGCCTGTACTCGGGGGACACCATCCCACCCGCGCTTACGCCATGACAGAACGGCCCGGTACGGACCAGTCTGCCGGGGCGCTTATGGAAACCGGCCGCAAACTGGATGTGGCCATTGAGGGTGAAGGGTGGCTTGCCATCCAGAACGAACAGGGCAAAGAGGTGTTTACCCGCAGCGGCAGTCTTCAGGTGGATGTGAATGGCCTGGTCCGGTCGGCAGGTGGCGACCTTGTGCTCGGCAACGGCGGACCGGTTGCGCTTCCCCCTTTTGACAATGTCCAGATTGGCGCTGATGGCACCATCTCCATCATCCCGGTTGGTGGCCCGCCAGATCAGCTGGTCGAGGTGGATCGCCTGAAACTGGTTAATCCGCCGGCGGACGCGCTGGAAAAAGGCCTTGATGGAAACATGCAGCGTAAACCGGACCAGGCTCTTGATGGCCCTGAGCCTCCGGACGCCAACCTGCGAGTTGCCTCGGGCTTTCTTGAAAGCTCCAACGTGAACGCGGTGGAAGAGATGATCTCCAACCTGCAGCTTTCCCGGCAATACGAAATGCAGGTGAAGGTGATGACGACCGCCAACGAGAATTCCGAAGCAACGGCACGGCTGTTGCAGAACCTTTAGTAACGACTGAACACAATGGCCTGGCGGGCCTGAAGCGGCAAAAACCGGCCGCCTGATTGCCCCCGGCAAGGAGAAAGCAAGATGCATCCAGCACTTTGGGTCAGCAAAACCGGCTTGAGCGCACAGGACACCAACATGTCCACCATCTCCAACAACCTGGCGAACGTGAACACTGTCGGGTTCAAGCGGGACCGTGCGGTCTTTCAGGATCTTCTGTATCAGATCAACCGGCAGCCCGGTGGCCTGACTACCCAGAATTCCGAACTGCCGTCTGGCCTGCAGCTGGGTACAGGTGTCCGGGTTGTGGGTACCGCCAAGCAGTTCTCCCAGGGCAATCTGCAGATCACCGAACAGCCGCTGGATATGGCCGTGAATGGCCGGGGATTTTTTCAGGTGCAGCTTCCGGATGGCCAGGTTGCCTATACCCGTGATGGCCAGTTCCAGCTGAACGCTGACGGCGACATGGTGAATCCCGACGGTTACCCCCTGGAGCCAGCCATCAACATACCCGAGAACGCTACCACGGTAACGATCGGAAAGGATGGGACGGTCACGGCGGTAACCGATGACCAGGCCGCGCCTGTGAACCTCGGCCAGATAACGCTGGCGGATTTTATTAACCCCCAGGGCCTGCAGGCCATAGGTAACAACCTGTTCAAGGCCACCAATGCCAGCGGTGACCCCGCCGAAGGTGAAGCAGGGCTGGCAGGGCTTGGCAGCATCGAACAGGGCTCTGTAGAGGCCTCCAACGTGGAAGTGGTTGAAGAGCTGGTGAACATGATTACCACCCAGCGCGCCTACGAAATGAATTCGAAGGTGGTTTCGACGACAGACCAGATGCTGCAGTTCATTACCAACAATATTGGCTAACGTCGCCAGAGGTGAAGTCATGAACCTGATGACATCCAGCCGGAAAATGCCGGGCGTCAACACCCTGGTGATGGTCGTTGTACTGATCGTGCTGCAGGGCTGCACCGCCATGAGTCGGCCCCGGGCAATGCCGGATGATCCCGATTATGCGCCGGTGCGCCCTCAGGCCATGATGCAGAGAGATGCGGAGTCTGGCTCCATCTACCAGGTTTCCCGAAACTATAACTTCTATGGCGACACCGTAGCACTGAACGTCGGTGATGTTCTGACGGTAAGCCTTCAGGAGTCTACCCGGGCCAGCAAGAACGCCGAAACCAGCATCTCCAAGAACAATGAGATCACGCTTCCGGAGCCGACAGTGCTGGGCAAGAGTAATTTCGGCATTGCCACCTCCCTGAACCAGGAGCGTGACTTTGAAGGGCAGGCCGAGGCAGACCAGAGCAACAGTCTCGCCGGCAGCATTACTGTGACCGTCATCGAAGTCTTACCCAATGGCGTGCTCCGGATTCGTGGAGAGAAGTGGTTGTCGCTGACCAATGGTGATGAATACATCCGCCTGACTGGATTGGTGCGCCCGGAAGATATCCAGCCGGACAACACCGTGGCATCCAACCGTATTGCCGATGCCCGGTTCGCCTATGGTGGCACCGGCGATTTTGACCAGGCTAACCAGATGGGCTGGCTGGCCCGCTTCTTCAACAGTGAGTGGTGGCCGCTATGAGTCTTCGCCGGATGTTCGCCTGGGTACTGGTACTGGCAATGGTCGCCGGGCCGGTTATGGCAGATCGCCTGAAGGACCTCGCCCGGATCAAGGGTGTTCGTAATAACCAGCTGGTGGGCTACGGCCTGGTGGTTGGCCTGGACGGGACCGGAGACAAGGCGCCGTTCACCAATCAGACCTTTCGCAACATGATGAACCAGTTCGGCGTAACCCTGCCTGAAGGCGTTAATCCGAATCTTGCCAATGTCGCCGCGGTAACCGTTACCGCCACACTTCCGCCATTCGCCAAGGCAGGACAGGAAATCGATATCACTGTTTCCTCTATCGGCAACGCAGACAGTCTTCGCGGCGGTATGTTGCTGATGACACCCCTGAAAGGCGCAGATGGCCAGGTTTATGGCATGGCCCAGGGCAGCCTTGTGGTCGGTGGGTTTGGTGCCCAGGGGCAGGATGGCTCAAGAATTACCGTAAACGTTCCCAGCGTTGGGCGGATTCCAAACGGCGCCACCATCGAGCGGGAAATATCGTCGCCGTTTAATCGCGGGGACACCATTACCTTTCACCTCCTGAGACCGGATTTCACGACCGCCCGCCGGGTGGTTGAAGCCGTAAATGGACGGTTGGGTCCCGATATGGCCTATGCCCATGATGCAACGTCGGTTTCCGTGCGTGCACCACGGGATCCCTCGCAGCGGGTCAGTTTCCTCTCGATTCTTGAAAACATCGAGATCGACCCTGCCGAGGCCTCGGCCAAAGTGGTCATCAACAGCCGGACCGGAACCATTGTGGTTGGCCAGAATGTTCGGGTCAGCCCCGCCGCTGTCACCCACGGAAATCTCACGGTGACTATTCAGGAGAATCCTCAAGTAGAGCAGCCGAACCCGTTTGCAGCTGGCGATACCGCAATTGAACCGGATTCCCAGATTGCGATTACCGAAGAGCCGGCCCGTATGTTCAAGTTTGGTCCGGCGGTCACCCTGAACGAGATTGTTCAGGCGGTGAACCAGGTGGGTGCCGCTCCAGGGGACGTTATGGCGGTCCTTGAAGCTCTTAAACAGGCCGGTGCGCTGCGTGCCGAGCTGATTGTTATCTAGGTGGCATGATGCAGGACTATTCGCTTCAGCAGGCCCGGGTATACACCGATTTCAGCGGCCTGAACGCCCTGAAAACGCAGGCCCGAACCGACAAAAGGGCGGCGCTGGAAGAAGTTGCACGACAGTTCGAGAGCCTGTTCCTCTCTGAGATGCTGAAGTCCATGCGCAAGGCCGGGGACGTGCTTTCCGAAGGCAATTATCTGAAGAGCAATCAGTCCGATCTGTACCGGGACATGTTCGATAACCAGATGAGTCTGACCATGGCTGGTGGCAAGGGAACCGGTCTCGCTGAGGCGCTGGTCCGGCAGCTGAGCCGACAAATTCCAGGTACGGACAGTGAAGGCGACAAGCTTGCTGGTCACAAGGCTTCTCTGGCGGATTATGACCGGAGTTTGCCGGCGCTTTCGGCAAGCTTGCCGGAGCAGGTTCAGAAAGTCGCTGCGGTGGCACAAGAATCTGTCGCGGCGCCGGAACGAAACGCGTCCGAATTGCCAGACCGGTTCGAATCGCCGGAGCATTTCGTGAGTGCCTTGCTTCCGGTCGCTGAGCGAATCAGCCGGGACTCCGGCATAGACCCGAAACTGATGGTGGCCCAGGCGGCCCTGGAGACGGGTTGGGGCCGGCATATGATTCGGGGTGAGCAGGGCGAGCCAAGCTTTAACCTCTTTGGTATCAAGGCGGATAGCCGGTGGCACGGCGACGCCGTGTCCATCACCACCACAGAATACCGCGAGGGTCTGCCCATGAAAGAACAGGCCAGTTTCCGGGCGTACCGGGATTATGAATCCAGCTTCCGGGATTACGTCTCGTTTCTGGAATCAAACCCTCGTTACCGGGAGGTGTTGTCGCTGGCAGATCAGCCTGAGGTGTTTGCAGAAAAACTTCAGGAGGCTGGTTACGCAACGGATCCGGAGTACGGCAGCAAGATACGGCAGATCATGAACCGTGATTCACTGATGACGCTGTCCCTGGGCAGTGACGGGATGAAGGAGTAAACGTTATGGCAGGACTGATAGGTATTGGTCTGACCGGCATCCTGAGTCATCAGGCGGCGCTGAACACGACTGGCAATAACATCACCAACGCCAACACGCCCGGTTATAGCCGCCAGGAAGTCCTGTTTGAAACCCAGGAAGGCCAGCGGACCGGCGCAGGAACCATTGGCAGTGGCGTGAATGTTACCGATATCCGCCGTCTTGCTAACGAGTACCTGGTACAGCAGGTTCGGGAAGATAGCACGCTCTATGGTGAGCAGGCCGCTCTCAATTCTGAGCTGTCCCGGCTTGATAATCTGCTTGGCGGTGAGACAACCGGCCTGAGCACCGCGCTGAACAACTTTTTTGCCAGCCTGCAGAACGCCGCTGAGGACCCCACCTCATTGCCCCAGCGTCAGTTGGTTCTGAGCGAGGCCCAGCAGATTGTTAACCGGTTCCAGGCTTTGAGCCAGGAGTTTATCCAGCAGAGGGAATCCATAAAGACCCAGATGCAGCAGGGCGTGAAAGATGCAAACACGCTTGTCAAAAGCATCGCTGAGCTGAATCTCGCAATATCTGAATCCCCGGGAATCGCTCAGGGCCAGATGCCCAACGAGCTGCTGGACAAGCGCGACGAAAAACTGCGCCAGCTTTCTGAATTGGTGAGTATCAAAGTGACGCCCACGGACGGCAGTCAGGTCAATGTGTCGCTCTCCAATGGTCTGTCTCTGGTGGTTGGCAGTAACGCGGCAACTTTTGGAACCCGTGAAAATGCAGAGGACCCCACACGCCTCGAATTCACTCTGAGCAATGGCGGCCGGACCCTTAACATCGATGAGCAGATTACCGGGGGCAAACTCGGCGGCCTGCTGCGGTTCGATAACGAAGGACTCAAGCCGGCATTTGATGAGCTGGGCCGGATTGCGATCGCGTTGTCAGACACCATGAACCACCAGCATGAAATTGGCATGGATCTGGAGGGTGATCTTGGCGGGCTGTTCTTCACCGATATCAATTCAGTCGAGGCGCAGCGAAGCCGGGTGGTGGCGAACGGAAACAATTCTTTGTCCAGTAATGGTCAGTTGGCGGTGGAAATTACCGACAGCTCGGCGCTGGCAGCAGGCAGCTGGACCTTGCAGTTCAGTGGTGACGGGCGCAGCTACGAGTTGATTGACCAGAGGACCGGGGATACGGTTAACCAGGGCCGTTTGCCGGACCCGGTGCAATCTGAAATCAGTATGCCCGGGTTCAATATCCGTGTAGAGGGTGGATCCTTCAATGCCGGTGACAAGTATCTGATTCAGCCCAGCAGAAACGCGGCGGAGAGTATTGGCCTTGTCGTTAACCGGGAGGAGGACCTGGCCTTTGCCAGCCCGATCCGGGCAACGACAGGTGAAAATAACATCGGCACGGGCAAGATTGATCAGGGCACGATGCTGAATGTCAGAAACCCGTTCACCAATTCTTTGCTGCCGGCTTTTCAGTCATCCGGACAGCTGGCAAACGGGCCGATTACCGTAACCTTTGACGACCCTGGAACGGGCCTGGTTTATACCGTTGAGGACGTCAACGGTAATCCCATTGGTCCGGCAGATCGTCCTTATACCCCGGGTATTGCCAACGAATTATTCAATCCCGATCCTGCCAGTGGCGCGGAATACCAGGGCTTCCAGTTCCGGATTACCGGCCAGCCAGCGTCGGGCGACAGTTTTGAGATTGACTACAACTCCAACGGTGTTTCAGACAACCGGAATGCCGAGCTGCTCGCCGCGTTGGGCACGGCTAATACCCTTAACGGCGGCAGCCAGAACTTCGCGGAAGGCTACGCTGGCGTGGTTGAGGATATCGGCGTGAAAACCCGGCAGAGCCAGCTGGACGTGGATGCCGGCAAAACCCTGCTGGAGCAGTCAACCAACCAGCGTGAATCGGTGTCCGGTGTGAACCTCGACGAGGAGGCCGGCCGGCTGATTCAGTACCAGGCCGCTT
The DNA here is from genome assembly GCF_002744735.1 of Marinobacter guineae. Taxonomy (GTDB): domain Bacteria; phylum Pseudomonadota; class Gammaproteobacteria; order Pseudomonadales; family Oleiphilaceae; genus Marinobacter; species Marinobacter guineae. Next base: position 148,726 of record NZ_KZ319342.1, read on the forward strand.
ACAACGCTTCTGCGCAAGTGATGTCGGTTGCCCAGGACTTGTTCAATACACTGTTACAGAGTTTCCGGTAACGGTTGAGGTGATGTGACATGATCAGAATTTCATCACAACAGATTTTTTCCGGCGGCATCAACCGCCTTCAGGAACTTAATACCAACCTGAACAACACCCAGCAGCAGATCTCTACTGGCAAACGGGTGAACAAGCCCTCGGATGATCCGGTGGCTGCGGCCCGGATTCTTAAACTGGATCAGGAGCTGTCCCGGGTTGAGACCTATCAGCGCAATGTCGACCTGGCAGATAACCGTCTGAAGCAGGAAGAGAGTGCGCTGGCCAGCTCTATTGACGTGATCCAGCGAATCCGGGAACTGACGGTTCAGGCCGGCAATGGTTCTTTGTCAGCCAACGACCGCCGGTCCATTTCCTCGGAACTGGAGGAACGTCTGGGGCAGTTGGCGAATATTGCCAATACCCGTGACGCCTCCGGCGAGTATATTTTCAGCGGCTTTCAGGGATCGGTGCAGGCGTTTAAACAGGAGCCTGACGGAAGTTGGACGTACCAGGGCGATGAGGGCCAGCGGGTTCTGGAAATTGATGATGGCGTTACGGTTCCGATCAGCGATAACGGCAAGGACATTTTTGTGAAGGTGCCAGCGGCGGTTACGGGTGAGCACTCAAACGTGGTGACGGCCAACGCCGGTATTTCCGGTGTGAAAGTTGTCAGTGAAGCGGACCTGTCAGCGGCATACTCAGGGGGCTTCCCTGATGATATTTCGATTCAGATTGATGCGGGCGGTAATATCATTGCAACCGATAGTCAGGGCGGTAATCCGCCCGTTGTCCCAAGTACCTATCAGAGCGGCGAACCGTTTGTTGTTGCTGGTGTAGAAGCAACCATCACCGACGCGGCGCCGGGTGCCGGTGATATCTTCACCCTGAAGGTCAATGAGAAACAGTCGGTATTCGGTACTATCGAAAACCTGATCTCCGGCCTTAACAGCATCGACAAGACCAGTCCGGACGGCCAGGCCGCCTACGACGACCTGGTCGCCAATTCCCTGACCAACCTCGACAACGCCCAGGAAAGCATCATCCTCAAGCAGACGGAACTGGGCGGGCGGATGAACGCGGTGGAGTCCACCAAAACGTTCCTTGAGGATTCTTCTGTCTATAGCAATGAAATCCGCTCCCAGTTGCAGGACGTGGATTACGCTGAGGCGATCAGTAATCTGAGCTTCCAGAGCTTTGTGCTCCAGGCAGCCCAGCAGTCATTTGCGCAGGTTTCGCAGTTGTCCCTGTTCGATCGGTTGTAAATATATGAAGCTACGGGCAGATCTGTCCGCTGGCTTATTGCTTTCGCGATTAAGCTCAGTATAATCCCCAACACTCTCCGATGGCGGCGTGGTGAAATTGGTAGACACGACGGATTCAAAATCCGTTGGGGTAAAACCCGTGGCGGTTCGAGTCCGCCCGCCGCTACCATCTTTATTTCCTTCGGCGTCGTTAATAGTCCATTCCATGAATGTCTCCGATTTTCATTTTGACCTGCCGGACGAACTGATCGCCCGCTATCCGCTTAAAGAACGCAGTGCGTCCCGTCTGCTCTGTCTGGATGGCCTTTCCGGCAGGCTCGATCACCGAATATTCAGCGACCTGCCCGAACTGCTGCAACCCGGCGACCTGCTGGTGTTCAACAACACCCGGGTGATCCCTGCGCGCCTGTTTGGCAAAAAGGAAACTGGCGGACAGGTAGAGGTGCTGGTTGAGCGGATAACCGGAGAGCGCGACATTATTGCCCATGTCCGGGCTTCAAAGGCGCTTAAAGAGGGGCAGAAAGTCATCCTTGAGGATGGCACATCTCTTAGTATGTCCGGCCGGGACGAAGCCCTGTTTCATCTGGTGTGTGACTCCGAAGAACCCATACTTGATGTGCTTGAGCGCATTGGCCACATGCCGTTACCGCCCTATATAGATCGCTCAGACGAATCCACTGACCGGGACCGATACCAGACGGTGTACGCCCGGGAGTCAGGTGCCGTGGCTGCGCCTACCGCCGGCCTGCATTTCGACGAGGCTCTGCTTGAGAAACTGGCGGCCTGCGGAATTGAAAGTACGTTTGTAACGCTGCACGTTGGAGCAGGCACCTTCCAGCCGGTGCGGGTAGACAAGATCGAAGATCATGCAATGCACAGCGAAGTTGTGCATGTTCCCCAGGAAGCGGTCGATGCTGTAGAGCGAACCCGGGCCAGGGGAGGGCGTGTGGTCGCCGTGGGTACGACATCGGTTCGTTCTCTTGAATCGGCAAGCCGTGGCGGTCGTCTCAAGGCATTCACCGGTGAGACCGATATTTTTATATATCCGGGGTACCGTTTTCAGGCAGTTGACGCCCTGGTGACCAACTTCCATTTGCCGGAATCCACCCTGATCATGCTGGTCAGTGCCTTTGCCGGTTATGACAACGTGATGGGCGCCTACAAGGAGGCGGTCCGGGAACGCTACCGCTTCTTCAGCTACGGCGACGCCATGTTCATTACCGGCCAGGAACCCAGTCGCGGTATGTTGCTGGGCCCGGCCGTGGAATCCACAGATACCGGTATTGATAACGCCGGGGAGGCTTTGTGACACAGACCTGTTTCATGTCGTTCGAGAAGCTCGGTGAGGATGGCCGTGCTCGCCGCGGCCGGCTGACCTTTCCGCGGGGCACGGTTGAAACGCCGGCGTTCATGCCGGTGGGGACCTACGGCACCGTCAAGGGCATGCTGCCGCGTGACATCCATGAAATTGGTGCGGAAATCATTCTTGGCAACACCTTTCACCTGATGCTCCGCCCGGGTACGGAGGTGGTCAAGGCTCATGGGGATCTGCACGACTTCACCCAGTGGCAGGGGCCAATCCTGACCGACTCTGGTGGCTTCCAGGTGTTCAGCCTGGGTGAAATGCGCAAGATTACCGAAGAGGGTGTAACCTTCCGCTCACCGGTTGACGGCTCTCCTGTGGAGTTGTCTCCGGAGATCGCCATTCGGGTTCAGCGGGATCTGGGCTCGGACATTGTCATGATTTTTGATGAATGTACCCCGTACCCTGCGACAGAGCAGGAGGCCAAAGACTCCATGGAGCTGTCCCTGCGCTGGGCAAAACGCAGCAAGGACGCCCACGAAGGTAATCCGGCGGCACTGTTCGGTATTGTTCAGGGCGGTATGTATGAGAACCTGCGGGATCGTTCCCTGGACGGCCTGACAGGCATTGGCTTTGATGGCTATGCCATTGGTGGTCTTTCCGTTGGCGAGCCAAAGGAAGACATGATCAGGATTCTGGACCATCTTCCGCCCAAAATGCCGGAAGACAAGCCCAGGTACCTGATGGGGGTTGGCCGGCCTGAGGATATCGTTGAGGCCGTGCGGCGTGGAGTCGATATGTTTGACTGCGTAATGCCGACCCGGAATGCCAGAAATGGCTACCTGTTTACCTCCACCGGCATCGTCAAGATCCGCAATGCCAGGCACCGTCATGACACCGCGCCGCTGGATGAGCGTTGTGACTGTTACACTTGCCAGAATTTTTCGAGAAGTTATCTGCATCATCTGGATAAATGTGGAGAAATGCTGGGCGCGCAGCTGAACACGATTCATAACCTGCGGTTCTACCAGAACCTCATGGCCGGATTGCGTGGGGCCATTGAAGCAGGTACATTGTCGGACTTTGTAACCGACTTCTATGCTTTGCGCGGAGAGACAGTTCCGTCGCTGGGCAATGTTTGATCTATTCGCTTAACCAACGGAGATATTCAATGAAATCAATTAAGATGCTCGTTGCCGGTCTGATGGCTATGATGCCTGCACTGGCCATGGCCCAGGATCCCACTGCAACGGGAATGGGTGTTATGGGCCAGGTGATCTTTTTCGCCGGCTTTATCCTGATTTTCTACTTCCTGATCTGGCGTCCGCAGTCCAAGCGTGCGAAAGAGCATAAGGCCCTGATGTCTGGCCTGAACAAGGGTGACGAAGTTGTGACTTCCGGTGGTGTTGCCGGCAAGATCACCAAGGTAACGGACGATTTCATCGTTGTTGAAATTGCCGACAATGTCGAAATCAAGGTCCAGAAGGTCGCTGTTGCCGCAGCCCTGCCCAAGGGTACGCTCAAGGACATCTGAGCGAGGGCCATTTAGCCGGCCATCCCTGGTGGCCGGACTGAATCCTCCTGGCTGAAACACCAAGGCCGGCCCGTTGGCCGGCTACAAGGGATCCCATGCTGAACAAGTATCCGCTTTGGAAAAACCTGGTTATCCTGGTCGCGCTTGTGATCGGGTTTATCTACGCTTTGCCCAACCTCTTTCCTGATGACTACGCCATTCAGATTACCGGCGCGCGTAGCAGCACTGAAGTGAATGCCGGTGTGCTCGACAGGGCCGTTAATGTTCTCGAGAGTCAGGGAATTGAGGTGAAAAGCAGTACTCTTCAGGATCGGGATGCTCTGATCCGCCTGACCAGTTCTGATGACCAGTTGCGGGCCCGCCCCCTTGTGCAGGCGGCTCTCGGTAATGAATATCTGGTCGCCCTTAATATGGCAGCTTCCACACCAGATTGGCTGAGAAGCCTCGGCGCAGGTCCTATGAAGCTCGGTCTGGATCTGCGTGGTGGTGTGCACTTCCTCCTTGAAGTGGATATGGAAACGGCGGTCAGCCAGCGCCTTGAGGCGATGGCCGGACAGATCAAGCGGGAGTTGCGGGAAGCGCGGATCCGTTATCGCGGCGGTGATCTCGAGAACGATCGAAAGATTGTTCTCACCTTCCGGGATGAGGCCTCCCGGGCGGAAGCTTTCGATCTGATTCGTGCACAGTACAATGAGTTTTTGCTGGATGAGCAGACCGAGGGGGATGAATACCTGCTCGAGCTGACGCTGTCCGAAGCTGAGGTCCAGTCCATCCAGGATTACGCCCTGGAGCAAAACCTTACAACTATTCGGAATCGGGTTAACGAGCTGGGCGTAGCCGAGCCGCTGGTTCAGCAGCAGGGTGATGATCGAATCATCGTCGAGCTTCCGGGGGTACAGGATACCGCCCAGGCCAAGCGGGTTCTCGGCGCCACAGCGAACCTGGAATTCCGGATGGAAGCCCGCCCGGATGCGCCGGCAAGTGAAACGGAAGAGTTCAGTTTTCGCGACGAGCTCCAGCGAACCGCACGACTTGAGCAGGACGTGATTGCCACTGGCAATAACGTGGCCAATGCCCAGCAGGCGTTTGATGAGAATGGTCAGCCTCAGGTCAACATCACCATGGATTCGGTAGGCGGCGACCTTATGAACCGGGCCACGCGTAACGCGATCGGTCGCAGGATGGCGGTACTCTTTATCGAGTATCGGACAGAGACCGAAACCCGCATGGTCGACGGTGAGCCGAAAGAATTTGAAGAGCGCGTTGTGGAGAAGGGCATTATCAGCCTTGCCACGGTGCAGTCTGCTCTTGGCAGCAGCTTCCGTATAACCGGGCTGGATTCAATCCCTGAGGCTGCGGAGCTGGCGCTTCTGTTGCGTGCCGGTGCGCTTGCGGCACCCATGTATTTCGTTCAGGAACGCACCATAGGGCCAAGCCTCGGGCAGAAAAATATTGATGCCGGGATGATGTCCGTTTTACTCGGCTTTGGTCTGGTAATGCTTTACATGCTGGCCTACTACCGTCGCTTCGGCATGATTGCCAACGTTTCGCTGTCGCTGAACCTGATGCTACTGATCGCGTGCATGTCCATTCTGTCAGCCACGCTCACCTTGCCAGGTATTGCCGGTATCGTTCTGACCGTCGGTATGGCGGTGGACGCGAATGTGCTTATCTTTGAGCGGATAAAGGAGGAGCTCAAGGCCGGCGCTCCGCCTCAGACCGCTATTAACTCGGGCTACTCCCGGGCATTCGTTTCTATATTTGATGCCAACATCACTACGCTGTTGGTGGCTGTAATCCTGTTTGCAATGGGCTCGGGGCCGGTCAAAGGCTTCGCGATCACATTGTGTATCGGTATCCTGACGTCAATGTTCTGCGGCCTGATGGTCAGTCGGAGTATTGTCAACCTGGTTTATGGCGGCCGAAGGGTCGAGAAACTGTCGATCGGAGGAAAGCTCGCCAATGTCTGAAGATCAGAAACAACCGTTTGATTTTATGGGGTTTCGGAAGATTGCTTCCGTCGTCTCGATCGCGCTTATCCTGGTGTCAGTTGCACTGCTGGCCACCCGTGGGTTGAACTTGGGTATGGACTTCACCGGCGGTACATCGGTGGAATTCGAGTACGCGGAGGCTCCGCAGCTTGATGAAATTCGATCCCGACTGAATGATGCAGGGTACGAGCAGTTTTCCGTGCAGAATTTCGGTGCCGATACGATCGTTCTGGTGCGGATGGCAGAAGCTGGCAACGACAAGCTTGCCCCTGAAGTTACCCGTGTATTGGAAGCTGGCGGGGTTGAGCTCGAACTGATCAGTTCCGAGTTTGTTGGCTCCCAGGTGGGTGAGCAGCTTAAGGAAGACAGTGGTCTCGGTTTGCTGATTGCACTGGCGGTGGTTCTGATTTACGTCGGCATGCGCTTTCAGTTCAAGTTTGGCATTGCCTCCGTTGTGCCCCTGGCGCACGATGTGATTATCGTTCTGGGTGTCTTTGCGCTGTTCCAATGGACTTTTGATCTTACCGTTCTGGCGGCCCTGCTGGCGATTATCGGTTACTCGCTGAACGACACCATTGTTGTGGCGGACCGAATTCGTGAGAACTTCCGTAAGATGCGGGTGGGGGAGTCTTGGGACATTATTAACGAGTCCATTCACCAGACCATCGCCCGAACCATCAATACTTCGGGAACCACGTTGGTGGTACTGCTGGCGTTGTATTTTCTGGGCGGTGAGGCGATCAATAATTTCGCGCTCGCCCTCATCATCGGCGTGGTGGTTGGTACCTACTCGTCAATTTATGTGTCTGCCAACCTCCTGATGGTGATGGGTGTTTCCCGTGAAGACCTGATCATACCGCCGAAAGAAGGTGCTGCGGATGCGGAAGAAGAAGAGCAGCCGCCCGAGTGGCTGAACCGGATGTAGGTTCCTGCATCCCTACAGGGTGCAGATATAAAAAAACCGCCACATGATGTTGGCGGTTTTTTTATGTCCGGAAAAGTCGGAAGCCTCAGCGGGGCAGGCGACCCCGGAACGGGTGAAGTACTTTAAGGATTTCGCGGAACAGTTTTGGATTGGCTACCACAAGCTGGCGTGCGTTGCCGGTGGATGGGTTGCCGGAGAAATCGCCGGTCAATGCGCCGGATTCCATCGCCAGTGTGACGCCGAGATCGAGTTCTGCAGCTTCCGGACGGAAAATGATTGCGGCGTCCATAAGCCCGGCAGATACCCGGGCGATATCGAGCACTACGCAGCCTGAGGTGCGGAACATGCCTGAATCCCGTGCCAGAACGGCTGCCATTTCACCCCAGAGCAAAGGATCTTCGCTCTTGCGGGCCTGGTCGAGCAGGTTGGTGGCGATGGCTGCGTTTTTGGTGTGTTTGACTTCCGATGCACGTACCCGGCGGCTGTTGAGCGCGGCGCCGTGACCACGGCTGGCAGAGTACTCCTCGTCGGTGACGGGATTCACCAGAAGCAGATTTTCGACACGGTTATTCTTTTTCTGGGCAAGGGCCAGGGCAAACTCAGGGATGCCCCTGAGGAAGTTCTCACGCCCGAGAACCGGGAAAATGTGCCAGCTCTTCTCGCTGGTGCCGGCATTCGCTTCATTCAGAGGGGCGATGCTGTGGTCCTTGTAGGCTTTTTCGAGTTGCTCGGCGAAATTGTCGTAAATAGACTGCTCAACCCGCTCCAGCTGGAGACGGCGTTCTGAGTCGTCTTTGCCGGTGGGTTCCTGGCGCTCGAAATGGGCTTTCAGATAATCGGACCCCTGACGCGCGACGCGCAGGGCCATTTTAATAGCTGGTTGCATCTGAGTGTTCATTATCCGGGTGTGTGAAGGCCGGGTATGATAGCAAAAGATCACCCCGCTTGTATGTTTTTTGACTCAGCAATAGCACGGATAACCACAGGTTACGGGTTCTCCGGAGGGGCGGGGTGCCTGTGGTTTCTGGTATCATTGCCGCCCTGATCAACAACCTTGGGCCTGCTTACAATGCACAAAAGCGCACTTCCACAGGAAGGGACGGAGACATTTCAGGATCAGATCCGGATTGTCCTGGTAGAGACCTCCCATTCGGGCAACATTGGTGCTGTCGCCCGGGCCATGAAGAATATGGGGCTGGGTAATCTCTGGCTGGTTAATCCGTGCACCTTTCCGGATGAGACCTCCTATGCCCGTGCAGCGGGTGCCTCCGATGTTCTGGACAGTGCGCAGGTGGTTTCCTCGCTGGATGAGGCGTTGGCGGATTGTGTGCTGGTGATGGGTACCAGCGCCCGCGGAAGAAAGGTTCCCTGGCCGGTTTGCGCGCCGCCAGAGGCAGCCGCCGCTGCAGCCGGGCATGCTGAAGCCGGGCCAGTTGCCCTGGTGTTCGGCCGGGAGAACCATGGCTTGAGTAATGACGAGCTGCAGCGCTGCCATTACCACATCCACATACCGTCCAATCCGGATTACAGCTCCCTGAACCTGGCAATGGCGGTGCAGGTGATGTGCTATGAATTGCGTATGTATTACCTGCGCAGCCTTGAAGGTGGGGAAGGGAGCCCATACCTTAAGTCGATGACCCGGCCCGGGGACGAGGGCTGGGATGTGCCGCCGGCTAAGGTTGAGGATGTGGAAGGTTTCTTTGGGCACCTTGAGCAAATGCTGATTGATGTGGATTTTCACCGGCTAGAGAACCCCAGGCAGCTGATGACGCGCTTGCGACGACTGTTCCAGAGGGCCAAACTTGACCAGATGGAAATCAATATCCTTCGGGGCATTCTCACGGCCGTACAGAAGGCAGCGGGCGCCCGGGACAACAGTAAACCAACCGAGGCCGATAGCACGGCGACGGGACAGGACAATGGCCATGTTTGAGCGTTTGCGTGAAGATATTAATAGCGTTTTTCATCGGGATCCTGCGGCCCGGAACACTTTTGAAGTGCTTACCAACTACCCCGGTTTGCATGCGCTGCTTTTTCATCGCTTTTCGCACTGGCTGTGGAGTTTCGGGCTTAAGTGGCTGGCACGCACCATTTCGACCATCGCTCGTTGGCTGACCGGCATTGAAATTCATCCCGGAGCAACCATCGGACGCCGCTTTTTTATCGACCACGGAATGGGTGTGGTCATTGGCGAAACCACCGTGATCGGTGACGACGTAACGCTCTACCAGGGCGTTACGCTCGGAGGAACCAGTTGGAACAAGGGGAAGCGTCATCCCACCATTGGCAACAGCGTGGTGGTTGGCGCCGGCGCCAAGATCCTCGGTCCTTTCGAGGTAGGAGAGGGTGCCAAGATCGGCTCTAATTCGGTGGTTACCAAGGCTGTCCCTGCCGGGGCAACGGTAGTTGGTATACCCGGTCGCGTTATCGTTAAACGCCACACCGAGGACGATGTTCGCCGGAAGGAAATGGAAGAGCGCATGGGCTTTGATGCCTACGGTGTTACCGAAGAGATGCCGGATCCGGTCGCCCGGGCCATGCGATCGCTGCTCGACCACATGCACGCGGTGGATGACCGTATTGAGAATATGTGCAAGGCCATCCGCAAGGTGAACAGCGAATATCAGAACGGGGAGCTGCCACCGCTGCATGAAGAGGACTTTGACTGCGTTCGCGATGAAAGTGACACCCGGAGCTGAATACTTGACTGAATTAGTGGGTCAATTCATACTCGGCTCTGCGATTCGAGATTCATTCCCGTCACGGGGCTGACACTATGAAATTGACCACTAAAGGCCGCTATGCCGTTACGGCAATGCTTGATCTGGCTCTTCACGGAGACCAGGGGCCGGTGAGTCTTGCCGACATTTCGGCCCGTCAGGAAATCTCCCTGTCCTACCTGGAACAGCTTTTCTCCCGTCTTCGTCGCCAGAAACTGGTTACCAGCATTCGTGGTCCTGGTGGAGGCTATCGGCTCAGCCGCCCGGCCGCTGATGTCTATATTGCCGAAGTTGTAGATGCCGTCAGTGAATCACTGGATACCACGCGGTGCGGCAATAAGGGCGATTGCCAGAACGGCGAGAAATGCCTGACCCACCACCTCTGGTCTGACCTGAGTGATCAGATTCATCAGTTTCTCAGCGAGATCAGTCTCGGAGACCTGATGAGAAAGCACGAAATCCGCCAGGTTGCGGACCGCCAGAACCGCCGTCAGTCTGGCAGCGGTTCTGAAACGATCAACACCGAACGCCTGTCTGACCAGGCGCCGGCCTGACACCAACAAACTCCTGGAAACCATGAAAAAGCCCGTATATCTGGATTACGCGGCCACGACGCCCGTTGATCCTTCTGTCGCCGACGAAATGGTGAAGTACCTGACGCCGGATGGTGTGTTTGGCAATCCCGCTTCCCGTTCCCACGCCTTTGGCTGGCAGGCGGAAGCGGCGGTCGAGGCTTCGCGGAAACAGGTCGCCAGCCTGATTCATGCCGATCCCCGGGAAATCGTCTGGACCTCCGGTGCCACGGAATCGGATAACCTGGCGATCAAGGGTGCTGTGGCCGGCCGCCAGGATGCCCACATTGTCACGTCGAAAATTGAACACAAGGCGGTTCTCGATACCTGCAAGTGGCTGGAGCAGCACGGCACAGAAGTCACCTGGCTGGACCCCGCGCCGGATGGCAGTATCAGCTGTCAGCAGGTGGTGAATGCCCTCAGGAACAATACCGTGCTGGTCAGCCTGATGCTGGTGAACAACGAGCTTGGGACCATCACGGACATCGCGGCCATCGGCTCCGAGTTGCGGCAGCGGGGCGTCCTGTTTCATGTAGATGCTGCTCAGGCGGCCGGCAAAATGGCAGTCGATGTCACGTCGATGCCCGTGGACCTGCTGGCACTTTCCGGGCATAAGGTATACGGGCCAAAGGGCGTGGGCGCCCTTTATGTCAGGCGCTCTCCGGATGTTCGCATCGAGGCCCAGATCCATGGTGGCGGCCATGAGCGTGGGATGCGCTCCGGGACCCTGCCGACCCATCAGATTGTCGGAATGGGGAAGGCGTTTGCGATTGCCCAGTCCCGGCTTGAGGATGAAGTGCGAAAGCTGGAATCACTGCGTGAATCATTCCTGGCCGGTCTGGAGCCCCTCCAGGGTGTCAGTCTGAATGGAAGCCGGTCCCAGCGTGTACCCGGCATTGTGAACCTTTCGTTCGACGGTGTTGAGGCGGAGTCCCTGATGCTGGGGCTGCGGGATCTGGCCGTATCTTCCGGATCGGCCTGTGCTTCGGCCACAATAGAACCCTCGTTTGTTCTCCGTGGCATTGGTTTGAGTGATGAGCAGGCCCATCGCGCACTGCGTTTTTCCTTTGGCCGGTTTACAACGGAGGAGGAAATCGCTTTTGCCAGTTCGCAAATTGTTGATGTTGTTAGCCGCCTCCGTGCAGTGCGGTAGGAAGTTTGCCCCGGACTGCGTATAATCGCAGGCCAGAATTTTTACCATAAATAAACTGGAGAAAGACCATGGCAATTGAGCGCACGCTCTCCATTATCAAGCCCGATGCGGTAGCAAAGAACGTGATCGGCGAAATTTACAGCCGTTTTGAGAAAGCCGGTCTGAACATTATTGCTGCCAAGATGATGCACCTGACCCAGGAGCAGGCAGAAGGCTTCTATGCAGAGCACAAAGAGCGCCCGTTCTTTAACGATCTGGTTGCTTTCATGACCTCTGGCCCGGTTGTTGTTCAGGCTCTGGAAGGCGAAGGCGCCATCCTGAAGAACCGTGATCTGATGGGTGCGACCAACCCGAAGGAAGCCGAAGCTGGCACCATCCGTGCTGATTTTGCATCGTCCATCGATGCCAATGCCGTTCACGGCTCTGATTCCGCGGCTTCCGCCGAGCGCGAAATCGCTTATTTCTTTAATGACAACGAAATCTGCCCGCGGGGCTGATTCGTTGATCGGAGGCGACTATCCGGTCGCCTCCGAATTGGTTATCTGATCGAGGTTATGAAATGACAGCGGCCGCTGAAAAAACCAACCTTCTGGGGATGCCGAAAGCAAAACTCGAAGCTTTCTTTGAATCCCTGGGGGAGAAGCGTTTTCGTGCCACTCAGGTTTTGCAGTGGATTCATCAGCGCGGCGCTGATGACTTCGATCAAATGACCAATATGAGCAAGGCGTTACGGGAAAAGCTGAACGAAGTGGCAGAAATCCGTGGCCCTGAAGTGGTTTACGACGAGATGTCCAATGACGGCACCCGCAAGTGGGTGATGCGCATGGATAACGGCAACAATGTCGAGACCGTTCTGATTCCCGATGGCGAACGGGGCACGCTTTGCGTTTCGTCCCAGATCGGTTGCAGTCTGGACTGTACTTTCTGTTCCACGGGTAAGCGAGGCTTTAACCGTAATCTCACGGCGGCCGAAGTTATCGGCCAGGTGTGGGTGGCGCGGAAGGCCTTCATGCCGTTCGAGCCTGGCCCGGACAGGCCCATTACCAATGTTGTGATGATGGGCATGGGTGAACCCCTGCTTAACTTCGACAACGTTGTTGATGCCATGAACCTGATGATGGAAGATCTGGCCTATGGGATCTCCAAGCGCCGGGTAACCCTCAGTACCTCTGGCGTAGTTCCCGCTATAGACCGCCTGGCGGAAGTTACCGATGTTTCACTGGCCATTTCGTTACATGCCCCGAATGATGAGTTGCGTAACAAACTGGTTCCATTGAATAAAAAGTATCCGATCGCGGAGTTGCTGGCTGCCACCAAGAGGTACTTTGCCCGGCTGCCAGAGAAGCGTAAAGCGACTATTGAATACACCGTGATTGAAGGGATGAATGATCAGCCGGAACACGCTCGGGAGCTTGCCGAGCTATTGCGGGATCTGCCGTGCAAGATCAATCTGATACCATTTAATCCTTTTCCGGAGAGTGATTTCCGCCGTCCGAGTATGAACGCGACTCGCCGGTTCCAGGCCGTTCTCAATGAAGCGGGCTACGTCGCAACAATCAGAACCACTCGTGGTGACGATATTGATGCGGCATGTGGGCAGCTTGTGGGAAAGGTTGAAGACAGAACACGCCGGAGCCAACGGTACATTCAGGTTCAGCAGGTCAATCCCTGAGCCCGGAACCTAAAACAGCTCAATCGAGGAAGGGGAGACTGTGACAGACAAATCAGCAAACCGACGTATTTTGCTGTTGGCCATTATGCTGTGCACCCTGCTTGTCACAGGCTGTGTCACTACCAGTGACAGCAGGTTTTCCCGGGAAGCCGACCGGCAGGAAGTCGTTGACGATTATGTAAAGCTTGCGACTGCCTATATCGGGCAAGGCAACCTCGAGCGGGCCCGCCACCACCTCGACCGGGCCCTGAAGCTTGACGCGGATGATGCCGGCGCAAGGGCTGCGATGGGGCTGGTCTACAACGCTGAGGGCGAGCCTGAACTGGCGGAGCGGAATTTCAAAAAGTCCATCTCCGAGGATCCCGGGTATACCCGGGCACGGGTCTATTATGGTGCTTTTCTCTTTGCCCAGGGGCGAATGGACAACGCCAGGGATCAGTTTCGCGCAGCCTCCCGGGACACCGGATATAATGATCGGGGATCCGTGTTTTTTAATTTGGGCATGACCCAGGAAAGGCTTGGTGAACTGGAAGCGGCGGCTACCTCTTACCGGCGCGCGGTAGAGTTGATGAGAGGCGATGCGCGTCCCCTGTTGGCCCTCTCCCGGGTGTCGGTTGAGGCAGGAAACTACGAAGACGCCGCCAGATATTATTCACGGCTGACGTCCATGATGCAGCGGAACCCACGCCTCGTCCATTCAGCAGAGAGTCTTTTCACCGGTATCCGCATTGCCCGTTATTTCAATAATGGTGACCAGGAAGGGAGTCTGGCGCTGCAGCTCAGAAACAATTTCCCGGAGTCAGTGGAATACCAACAATATAAGGTGCTGATTTCTAATGGCAACTGATGAAAATTCACAGCCAGCGATGAAAGAGCCCGTTGGCCAGCAGCTTCAGAAGGCGCGAGAAGCCTCCGGCTTGAGTGTCAGCGATGTGGCCGGGGCGCAGCATTTGCGACCGTCAGTGATCCAGGCTATCGAGTCAGGGGATTACAGCCAGATCGATAGTGAACTCTTTCTGAAAGGGTATGTCAGGACCTACGCAAAACAGGTTGGGATGGACGCCGATGCAGTGATTGCGGATCTTGACCAGGAACTGGAACCGATCCGTCAGCAGCGGGAGCAGGAGCACGAGGCCAGCCCGCTGGTGGACATCGAACGTCGCAGGCGCAGAAAGCGGCAACTCGCCAAGACGCTGTTTTTCCTTTTAATTCTTGGCATTGCCGGTTATCTGGCGTTTGCTTTCCTGATGCCGGAACCCGAGACGGGTGGGGAACAGCCAGAGGCATCCTCTGCACCTGAGGCCCTGCAGGGCCAGATTGAAAATGCAGAAGCGCCGGGGCCGGCAGAATCGACTGATGTCAATCCGGGAGTTCCGGCTACGGGTCCGGGAGGAGAGCCGGCAGGTACGGATTCTGAAGAAGGTATCGCCTCAGAGCAGTCATTGTTGCCGGGTTCTGTTGCGGAGTCTGATGGACCGGGCACTGCAGAGGAGCCGGATAGTGAGAATCCGGTGGCTGGGGACACATCTTCTGAGGCTCTGATGGAACAGGTTCCGACGGTTGTGCAGACTCCGGATCCGGTGCTGGATAATCGCTCCGGACTGGCGGAGGCCACTGATATCGCCCGGCTTCAGATCAGTTTCATCGATGACTGCTGGGTTCAGGTAAGTGATGCGACCGGGAACCGTCTGGTGAATTCCCTTCAGCGTACCGGAGATGAAATTGATGTTTCCGGCCAGGCGCCGCTCAATGTTGTTATCGGTGCCGTTGACGCCGTTGAATCCATTCGTTTCCAGGGAGAGCCGCTGGATCTGGATAGCTACCGTGTCGTCAACAACCGGTCAGAGTTTTCCCTGACAATCTGAAATTTGATTACATTTTCCATATCGGTCAGCAAGACATGAAACAGGATTCCCCGATTATCAGACGCAAATCCCGCCAGATCATGGTGGGTAATGTTCCTGTGGGCGGCGATGCTCCGATAGCGGTGCAGAGCATGACCAACACCAACACCTCTGATGTTGACGCCACGGTAGGTCAGATCCGGGCGTTGCAAGAGGCAGGTGCGGATATCGTTCGTGTTTCGGTGCCTTCTATGGACGCCGCTGAGGCGTTCGGCAAGATTCGCGAGCAGGTCTCGCTGCCTCTGGTGGCTGACATCCACTTCGATTACAAGATCGCTCTTCGGGTTGCGGAGTTGGGTGTGGATTGTCTGCGTATCAACCCGGGCAATATCGGCCGCGATGATCGTGTCAGCGCGGTTATCAGCGCGGCCCGGGACGGAAATATTCCGATCCGTATCGGTGTGAACGCCGGTTCCCTCGAGAAATCCCTTCAGCGTAAATACGGAGAGCCGACGGCGGATGCCCTGGTTGAGTCGGCCATGCGCCACATTGATATTCTGGATCACCACGATTTCCAGGATTTCAAGGTCAGCCTGAAAGCCTCGGAAGTGTTTATGACGGTGGAAGCTTACCGGAAAATTGCGTCCCAGATTGAGCAGCCGCTTCACCTTGGCATCACTGAGGCAGGCGGTTTCCGTTCAGGAACGGTCAAATCCTCCATCGGCCTGGGAATGCTGCTGATGGATGGCATTGGCGACACCATTCGGGTGTCATTGGCGGCTGACCCGGTTCAGGAAATCAAGGTTGGTTTTGATATTCTCAAGAGCCTCCGTCTGCGTAGCCGGGGCATCAACTTTATTGCCTGCCCCAGCTGTTCCCGCCAGAATTTTGATGTGATCCAGACCATGAACGATCTGGAAGCG
The DNA here is from genome assembly GCF_002744735.1 of Marinobacter guineae. Classification (GTDB taxonomy): domain Bacteria; phylum Pseudomonadota; class Gammaproteobacteria; order Pseudomonadales; family Oleiphilaceae; genus Marinobacter; species Marinobacter guineae. The sequence continues at coordinate 164,676 of NZ_KZ319342.1, forward strand.
CGGCTTGAGGATGTAAACACCTCACTGGATGTGGCAATTATCGGCTGCATTGTTAACGGTCCCGGAGAGGCAAAGGTAGCCGATATCGGCCTGACTGGCGGCAGCCCGAAGAACCTGTTTTACATGGCGGGCAAGCCTAACCAGAAGCTGGACAACGCTACACTGACTGACGATCTGGAGCGTCTGATTCGTGAAGAGGTGGCACGTCGCAAGGAGCAGGAAGAGTCGATCATTGCCCGTTCCGACCACTGATCCGTTTTCGTTTTCAGGCATCACTATCCAGACACAGTTAAGGGTTTAAATTGGCTAAGATTCAGGCAATTCGCGGGATGAACGATATCCTGCCGGAGCAGACGCCGGTATGGCAGTTTGTGGAATCCACGGTTCGTAAAGTACTGGCCCAGTATGGCTATCAGGAAATCCGCATGCCCATCGTTGAGCAGACAGACCTGTTCAAACGATCTATAGGTGAAGTGACGGACATTGTCGAAAAGGAAATGTACACCTTCGAGGACCGCAATGGAGACAGTCTGACCCTGCGACCCGAGGGCACTGCCGGTTGCGTGCGGGCGGCGGAAGAGCATGGTCTGCTGTTTAACCAGACCCGGCGGCTCTGGTACACCGGCCCGATGTTCCGGCACGAGCGCCCACAGAAGGGCCGGTATCGCCAGTTCCACCAGATTGGCGTGGAATGCTTTGGCATGAGCGGTCCGGATATTGATGCCGAGCTGCTGATTCTGACGGCCAGGCTCTGGAAAGAGCTGGGCCTAGCCGAGCACACCCGCCTCGAGATCAATTCCATAGGTACTTCCGAATCCCGCAAGGTCTATCGTTCGGCACTGGTAGAGTACCTTGGCCAGTTCAAGGCGGAGCTGGACGCAGACAGCCAGCGGCGACTGGACACCAATCCGTTGCGTATTCTCGACAGCAAGGACCCGGCCACCCGTAAGATCCTTGAGCAGGCTCCAAACCTGGACGATTTCCTGGACGACGAATCCCGGGATCACTTTGATCGCCTGAAGGCGTTACTGAATGCCGCGGGTGTCCGCTATTCCGTAAATCCTGCACTGGTTCGGGGCCTCGATTACTACGGCAAAACCGTGTTCGAATGGATTACCGACAGCCTTGGCGCCCAGGGCACCGTGTGTGCCGGGGGCCGGTATGACGGTCTGGTTGAACAGCTCGGCGGAAAGCCAACCGTTGCGGTTGGCTTTGCAATGGGCCTTGAGCGGCTTATTCTCCTCCTTGAAACTCTGAATCTCGTTCCCGGTTACGTGAACAGCGACGCGGATGTCTACGTTACGGCAATGGGTGACGGGGCACTGGCGCCGGCATTGGTGCTTGCTGAAAAGCTGCGAGCGGCCTTGCCAGAGAGAGTGATTGTTTCCCATTGCGGTGGCGGCAGCTTCAAGAGCCAGATGAAAAAAGCCGATCGCAGTGGTGCGAAGTACACGGTGATTCTCGGGGAAAACGAGATCGCCAACGGCACCGCGGGACTTAAGCCCATGCGGGCCGATGAACCCCAGACCGAGATTGCCCAGGACGAACTTGCCTCCGCACTGACGAAGGCCCTGGCCAACTGAATCTGATCAAATTTCACGATATAAAAGCAAAAATACGACTACAGGAGTCCTCATGGCTGAGTTGCGCACCGAAGAAGAACAGATCCAGGCGATCAAGGACTGGTGGAAGAGAAATGGCAGCTCCCTTCTTATCGGTATTGCCGCCGCCCTGGCCATCGTTTTTGGCTGGCAGGCCTGGCAAAACCACCAGGCGCAGCAACGGACTGAAGCGGCCAACCAGTTTGCCAACCTCCTCAATGCCTTCAGCAACCAGGCTGATGAAACCAGCGGTGAAACCGTTGCCTTCGTGGCAAAAACACTGCGTGAGGACTACACGGATAGTGCCTATGCGGTATATGGCAACCTGATTCTTGCTCGCCAGCAGCTGATGGATGAAGCCGATGCCGAGGCGGCCATCGAGTCTCTCAATTGGGCACTGGAGAAGGCCGGCGAAAACAAGGCCCTGGCGCTGGTTGTGCGTAATCGTCTTGCCCGCGCGCAGTTTTCTGCCGGCCAGTACGATGAAGCAATTTCGACAATTGATGCCGCGGGCAGTGCCGACGCTTTCGACGCCATCTATTCCGAACTCCGTGGTGATATTCTTCTGGCACAGGGCAACCGCGAGGGAGCCCGCGAGGCCTATCTTGCTGCCCGCGAAAAGAGCCAGCAGGGACGTAGCGGTGTATTGGAGCTGAAACTGGCTGACCTTGGTGTCGGGGAGGACGCCTGATGCCGGGTTTGTGCAACAGGTTGCTGAATCGCGGATTGCTCATGGCGCTGATGGTTCTCGGCGGGCTATCCGGCTGCAGCACCACCGACACCTTTGAACAGCCCGTTCCGGTACCCGACATTGAGGCGTCCGCCGAGTTTAAAAGGGTTTGGAGCATGTCGGTCGGGGACGGACATGATGGCGATTTCCTTTACCTTGCGCCCCTGAACGCGGGTGACCGGATTTTTGCCGCCTCGGCCGACGGCGAGCTTTACGCTGTTGACCCGGAATCCGGCAAGGTAATCTGGGAAAACGAGTTGGATGATCGCATTTTCTCCGGTCTCGGGGGAGACGGTGAACAACTTTATCTAACCACTCAGAATGCTGAACTGGTTGCGCTTTCCCGGGAGGATGGCTCTGAAGTCTGGCGGCAGTCACTGCCGACCGAGGTGCTCTCTGCTCCTCAGTCAAACGGGTCACTTGTGGTTGCCCAGACCATTGATGGCAAGGTGCTGAGTTTCAGTGCCGCGGATGGGGAAAAGCGCTGGCAGTATGATGGCTCGGTTCCTGTGCTTTCGATCAGGGCGGCCGCGGCGCCTTTGGTGGGTGGTGATGTAGTCATCGCTTCATTTGCCAACGGCAAGCTGATGGCACTGGCTGCGGACTCTGGTCAGCCCTTGTGGCAATATGAGCTCGGTCAGCCGGAAGGGCGTACTGAGCTTGAGCGTCTTGTTGATGTGGCGGGCCAGCCATTGGTGATTGAAACTGCGGTGTTGGCGGTAGGTTACCAGGGTAAGCTTGCGCTGGTTGATATCCGCACGGGGCAGGAGATCTGGAGCCGGGAAGCGTCCAGCCTTTACTCGCCTATGATCGGCGGGGGTGACATTTACCTTGCATCGGCAAATGGTGAACTGGTTGCTCTTCGCGGCTCAGACCGGAAGGAACTCTGGACCCAGGACCGTCTCGCGTGGCGCCAATTGACCCAGCCCATGGTCTACGAAGACTATCTGGTGGTCGGTGACTATGAAGGATATCTGCACGCCCTCGATCGTGAGGATGGCAGTCTGGTCGGGCAGCTTGAGTTCGATGATGAGGGTATCCGCGTACCAGCCCAGCGGCTAGCCAATGGTAACCTGCTGGTTTTCGGCAACAGCGGAAAGCTGGCCGTATTCCAGGTTCAGCCGCAGGATTAATCACCTATTATGACCCCAGTAATTGCCCTTGTCGGACGTCCCAACGTTGGCAAATCAACCCTGTTCAATCAGATGACCCGTTCCAGGGATGCCCTGGTTGCGGACTTCCCTGGCCTTACCCGCGATCGCAAATACGGTGAGGGCAGCTACGAGGGCCAGCGCTTCATTGTTATTGATACCGGCGGGCTCACGGGTGACGAGCAGGGTCTTGATCTCGAGATGGCACGGCAGTCCATGCAGGCAGTGGAAGAAGCTGACATTGTCCTGTTTCTGGTGGATGGCCGTGCCGGACTTACCGCGGGCGACGAACTCATTGCTGATCAAATGCGCCGGTCTGGTAAGCAGGCTCACCTGGTCGTAAACAAGACCGATGGTCAGGACCCGGACATCGCAGCAGCCGATTTTTACAGCCTGGGCTTCGAATCCACTTTCCTGATTGCCGCGTCCCATAACCGGGGTATCCGGTCAATGCTGGAGATTCTCTTGCCGTCCGAAGAGGACAGGGAAGAGGAGGACCGGGCAGATCGTTATCCGGGTATTCGTATCGGTGTAGTCGGGCGCCCGAACGTGGGTAAGTCAACCCTGGTGAACCGCATGTTTGGCGAGGACCGGGTGGTTGTTTTCGATATGCCGGGTACAACCCGGGACAGTGTGTACGTCCCTTACGAACGCCAGGGCAAACAGTACACACTGATCGACACCGCCGGTGTTCGCCGACGCAAGAACGTCAGCGAAGTAGTCGAAAAGTTTTCCATTATCAAAACGCTGCAGGCAATCGATGATGCCCACGTGGTGATTCTGGTGATGGATGCACGGCAGGGACTGGTGGATCAGGATCTGCACCTGATCGGCTTTGTTCTGGACGCCGGCCGCTCGTTGGTCATCGCCGTGAACAAATGGGACGGCATGGACCCCGAAGATCGGGCCAAGGTGAAGGAACAGGTTAAGCGCCGCCTCGATTTTCTCGATTACGCTGACAAGCACTACATTTCTGCGTTGCACGGGTCCGGCGTTGGCGTTATGTACGAATCGGTCGAAGCCTGCTACGACTCTGCCATGGCCAAGTGGCCGACCAATCGCCTGACCGCAATATTGCAGGATGCCGTTGCCCAGCATCAGCCGCCGATGGTGCAGGGGCGGCGAATCAAACTCCGTTATGCCCACCAGGGTGGCTCAAACCCGCCGGTCATCGTTGTTCACGGCAATCAGGTGGACGCGCTGCCAGGCTCTTACAAGCGTTATCTGGAAAACACCTTCCGCAAAGTGCTGAAGGTAACCGGATCACCCATCCGGTTTGAGTTCCGGGCCGGGGAAAATCCCTTTGCCAGCAAGGTTGATCGGCTGACGCCGCGCCAGAAGGTAAAAAAGGATAATGACCAGAAACAGGGGCCCAGCCCGAAGAAAAAGCGCCAGAAGAGTCTCAAGCGCTGATTCGGGGGTATAGCCTCAGGTTCCGTTCAGCCCGGCGTTTTCGACCTGTTTTGCCTGCACCGCAGTCAGCGCGATTGTAAAGACAATGTCTTCGACCAGTGCTCCTCTGGAGAGATCGTTGACCGGTTTCCGAAGGCCCTGCAGCATCGGGCCGATACTGACGACATTTGCGCTGCGCTGAACCGCTTTATAGGTGGTGTTCCCGGTGTTCAGATCCGGGAATATAAACACCGTGGCCTTGCCCGCCACTTTGCTGTCAGGAGCCTTGCTCCTGGCGACGCTCTCTATGGCTGCAGCGTCGTACTGCAAGGGCCCGTCAATCAGCAGATCCGGTCTCCGTTCGCGGGCAATCCGGGTGGCTTCTCTTACCTTGTCGACATCCTGGCCGCTTCCTGATTCGCCGGTACTGTAGCTGATCATGGCAACCACAGGCTCGATGCCGAAGGCTTCGGCCGATTCGGCACTCTGGATAGCAATATCTGCCAACTCCTCGGCATTCGGGTCCGGGTTGATGGCACAGTCTCCGTACACTACCACCTGTTGCGGAAGCAGCATGAAGAACACCGATGACACGACTTTTGCCTGGTCATGAGTCTTGATCAGCTGCATGGCAGGGCGAACGGTGTTGGCGGTGGTGTGAATGGCGCCGGAAACCAGACCGTCAGCCTCATCCAGAGCCACCATCATGGTGCCCAGGACAACGTTGTCTTCGAGCATGGCTTCCGCCATATCCGGAGTCAGCCCTTTATGTTTTCTGAGCTCCACCATTGGCCCAACGTAGCGCTCCCGCACTTCTGACGGATCGATAATCTCGATATCCTCCGGCAGTTCCAGATCCTGGGAATCCGCGACCCGCCGGATCTCTGATGCCTTCCCAATCAGGGCGCAGCGAGCCAGTTTTCGGCGGTGACAGATAATGGCCGCCTGGACGGTCCGCGGCTCGCTGCCCTCCGGAAGGACAATTCGTTTATCAGCAGCGCGGGCGCGTTCTGAAAGTTGATAACGAAAAGCCGGGGGAGAAAGCCGGCTCTGGCGGTCGACCTTGAGGTGCTGCTGCAGCCAGTCTGTGTCTATGCGGGTGGCGACTGCTTCCATGGCCTTTTCGATGCGGTCTGGATCGTCAATGGGAATGGCCGATGACAGGTTTGCCAGCATGTGGGCAGACTCATAGGTATTGGCATCGGAACCGAGAACCGGCAAGCCGGTATCCAGGGCCCGGTGGCAGAGATCTATGACCCGCTGGTCTGGCATGAGCCCCCCAGTGAGCAGCAAGCCCGCGAGGGGAACCCCGTTAAGTGCTGCAACGGCCGTTGTTACAACAATGTCTTCGCGATCGCCGGGCGTTACCATCAAGGTGCCCGGCCTGAGCGTTTCGGTCATGTTCCGGATGCTTCGTGCGCACACTGAAACCTTCTGTACCCGTCGGGCTTGCATCTGGCCTTTGTTCAACACCGGCAGCCCTAATTCCCGGACAATGTCGGAGACCCTCGGTGCAAGAAGCCCTGGCTGCCAGGGTATCTCGGCAATCAGCCGGAACCTGCCTTCACTGAAGACCTTGCACTGGGTTCGATAATCGAGGGTAACCGTGCTGGGTTGATTGGGATTGGAGCGAGGCTCAAGCCCAGACTGTTCCGGTTCGCCAACCTTGTTCAGAATCACCCCGATCACATCAGGATCGCTAGGATTGGCAAACAGGCGCGAGGAAAAATCCAGCTCCTCATCCATCTGCCGGGCATCAAGGGCTTTTGGTGTGCTGACGAGGATCACGTCAGAGCCCAGGTTGCGGGCAACTTCCACATTCAGCCGGGCGATATAGGCCTCGCTCCGGTCGGGCACCAGGCCCTCAATGATGACGACGTCGACGTCACGGGAGACCTTCTGGTACTCGCCCACCACCCTTTCGAGCAGGAAATCCGATTTGCCCCGATTGAGCAGTTGCTGGGCTTCTTTTAAAGGAATCGGGGCCGGTGGACTCAGGTGACTGCTGGCACGGACAAAGGCCACCGACGAATCCTGGCCGTCGTTATGCATGGATTCTGCACGGTGGACGGATTGGCAGAAGGGTTTATAGAAACCGACACTCACGCCAACCCGTTCCAGGGCCCGTAACAGCCCGAGGCAAACGGAGGTCAGGCCGGAGTTCAGGGAGGTTGGTGCAATGAAGAGACTCTTTGCCATTATCGTGTTCCTGGTAATGCGTGGTGGTCAGGACGGATCCGCCGCGCCGGCAAGCCGTGAGGCCTCCCGCGCAATAACCAGCTCCTCGTTGGTGGGAATCACCAGAACCGGGAACCGGGAATCGGCACTTTCAATCCGGCCGTCACTAATTTCACCATGGTGTTTGTTAAGCTCCTCACTGAGTTTAAAACCCATGAGTCGTAAATGGCTGACGGTTTCCTGCCTGACCCGGGCACTGTTCTCGCCGATCCCTCCGGTGAAAACCAGAGCATCGAGATGCCGGAGCGACGCCATCATGGCGCCAATGTATCTGGCCAGACGGAAGCAGAAAACATCAATTGCTGTTTGAGAGGGTTCATGGCCGTGGTCGGCGAGCTCGCACAACGAGCGCATGTCATTGCTCTGCCCGGACAGGCCCAGCAGACCGCTTTCCTGGTTAAGAACCCGATGAACCTCTTCGGCGCCGACTCCCTTGCCGCGCAGAAAATCAAACAGCCCTGGGTCCACATCGCCGCTCCGGGTACCCATAACCAATCCCTCGAGGGGGGTCAGGCCCATGCTGGTATCCACGCTGATTCCATCCCGGATGGCGGTAATACTGCATCCATTACCCAGATGGGCGGAAATGACAGACGTGGTTGCCTGTGTCTTGCCCAATAAGCGGGCGGCCTCCAGAGCCATAAAGGCGTGGCTGGTGCCGTGAAATCCGTAGCGGCGTACGCCCCAGTTCCGATACCAGGATTCCGGAAGGGCATACAGGAACGCCCGTTTTGGCAGAGTCTGATGAAACGCGGTGTCAAATACCGCCGCCTGGGGAACATCGGGAAACAGCGTAAGGGTTGCCCGGATACCCGAAAGATTGACCGGGTTGTGCAGGGGGGCAAGCCCTGCGCAGTCTTCAATGGCGCTGACAACGCCCTCGTCGATAAGGACCGCTTCGCGAAAGGTTTCTCCACCATGAACCACCCGGTGGCCTATGGCTGCGGGCACGGATGCCATCACCTTGCGGTCCCGAAATGCCGTGACCAGTGCTTCGAGAGCCTCGTCTTGGGATGCGTCCGGCTTCAGGGGAATGGTCTGCTGATCGCCATCAATGCGGGCAAAAGCACCGTTCTGGTTTAGGCGCTCGGCGAGGGCCGATGCCAGTTTCCGGTGTTTGCCGTCAAATAGCGCAAGTTTTATTGATGAGCTGCCGCAGTTAACGACAAGTACGGTATCTTCCATGGAAATGAGGTTCCGGCGGTTTTGAATCTATACCCGATGGTTGTTGGCGAGCCAGGCGTCAAACTCCGGGGCCGGCAGGGGACGGCTGTAGAAATAACCCTGGGAGAAGTCGCAATTTTCCTTTTTCAGGAAATGGGTCTGTGCTTCTTCTTCCACGCCCTCGGCGATGACCCGCAGCCCCAGGCTGTGGGCCATGTTGATGATCGCCCGTACAAGAGAGGCATCTTCAGGCTCTCTCATGACATCCTGGACAAAAGACTTGTCAATTTTCAGGGTATCAAACGGGTAGCTCTTCAGATAGCTCAGGGCCGAGTAGCCGGTTCCAAAATCGTCGACCGACAAGCGAATGCCGGCTTTGTCGAGCTGGCGCAGGATTTCTGCTGTCTCGATAGAGTTGTCCAGGATCAGGCGTTCGGTGATTTCCAGCTCCAGCTGTTCCGGCGCCAGGCCACTGGCCGAGAGCGCATGCATTACGGTCTCGGTAAATCCGGGATCGCGGAACTGACGGGGGGAGACATTGACGGAGATGCCGATGTCCTTTCCGGTCGACAGCTTCCACCCCATCGCCGCCCTACAGGCCTCCTGGAGAACCCACTCGCCGATGGGAGTGATCAGGCCGGTTTCCTCCGCCAGCGGGATGAAGCGATCCGGCATCACCATGCCCATGGCGGGATTATTCCAGCGCAGCAGCGCTTCGACCGCAGAGAGGTTGCCGGAATCCGTATTCACGATGGGCTGGTAGTAGAGCTCGAATTCCTTTAGCTCCAGAGCCCGGCGCATACTGGATTCCATCTTCAGACGCTCGTGGGACACCTCGGTCATTTCCGGCGCGAAATGGGCGTAGGAGCTCTTGCCCTTGTGCTTTGCCTGGTACATGGCGGCATCGGCGTGCTGAAGCAGTGTGCCGCTGTTGTCGGAGTCCGTTGGGAAGATTGCAATCCCGATACTGGTGGTCACGAACACTTCCTGGCCATTCAGTATGTAGGGTGGTGCGAACGTCTTGAGAATACGTTCTGCGACCTGCGATGATGCTTCCGGGCCGGTCAGGCCAGGCAAAATGACAAGGAACTCATCGCCACCGAGGCGGGCAACCGTACTGGTGCCCCGCAGGCAGCTGGAGATCCGGCGTGCCGCTTCAATCAGCAGATTGTCGCCGGCGTCGTGACCAAGAGTGTCGTTGATGTGCTTGAAGTTGTCCAGATCCAGGAACATCACACCCACCAGGGTGCTCTCGCGTCGCGCCTGGGCCAGCGCAAGCTTCAGGCGATCCAGGGCCAGCATCCGGTTGGGGAGGCCGGTCAGGATGTCGTAGTTGGCCTGGCGCAGCAGTTGCTGCTCGTAGCGTTTTCTGATGCTGATGTCTTCGCCGAGGATAAGGTATCCGGTTGTGCCACCGGCCTCATCCTTGATAGGTGTGACAATCAACTGCTCCCAGAACCGCTCTCCATTGCGGCGAACGCTGTTCACTTCCCCCTGCCACACCCCAACGCGTTGCACCTGAAGCCGAATCGATTGCCACAGGTGCCGGTTTTCCCGGTTTTCAATATCGCTTTCCCCCAGCGCACCGGGGTGTTTGCCCAGAATGGATTTTGCCTCATAACCCGTCAGTTGGGTGAACTTCTGATTGGCGAATTCAATATGCCACTGCCGGTCACAGATCAATACCGAGGACGGGCTTTGCTCAATGGCCTTGGAGAACTTGCGGATTTCTGCGGCATCTTTCTGCTGCCGCTCCATATCGGCATTCAGTCGTTCTCGCATCTGATTGATAGCATCGGTCACCCGGCCCAACTCGTCATTGCGGTTTGATGGGGTGTTCGGGCGGTCCAGGGTGAGAGGCTGGGAGGTCGTTTTGAGCGAAAAGTCCCGGGCATAGTTCGCCATGGTGGTCAGATGCCGTGCCACGAAATGCTGGAAGATCCAGATAATCAATATCGAAACAAAGAAGGTCTTCAGGAACTGGGTGAACAGAATGACCCCAACTTTACGCTGCAGTTCATCGTAAACCCGGTCAAGATCCGCGGTGACTGTAAGCTCTCCCAGTTTGAACATTTCATCACCCTGGTGAACCAGGCTGAAACTGTGGGACGTGGTTTTTGCCCCCCGGGGAATGTCACCCATGACCAGCTCGGAATCCGGTTCAATCCTGAGCCGAAGGTGGACCACATCGGGCAGGCTGAGTATGCCCTCCATCTGGGTCTGAAGCAGTTTTTGGTCCAGAGCCCACAGACTCCGTGCCAGGCTGGATGCATAACCGGATTCGACGACCTGCATGCGGTTGTCAATCTGGGAAAGGTCCTTGCGGTAGTCTGAATAGATCTGAAGAGCTGAGGCGACAAGGGTGAAGGCGGAGCTGAATACAAGAATCCAGGCCAACAGCCTGAAGGACAGGGGCGAGCCAGTGCGAAAACGTTGGAGACGTGTCAACAGTTTTGGCATGTCGTAAACTTCAGCCACCCAAACCGGTTAGTAGATCGGAGAATTCCCTTTGTTTCCGACTATAGCAGCAGTCTCTTTCGAATGCCTTGCAAATGCAGGAAAAATCGAGAGAAATGTGTTGTGGTTCAGTATTTATGCGTACACGACCCGTATCTACTCTGTTGATCTGGATCAATAACTTGCAGGCGTGCCGGGCGTAACCTGAGTTTAATCAAGTTTACTGTCGGAAGGAGAAGCAAAATGTATATGGACGCTGTTGTTATCGCAGGTATTGCAACCGTATTGCTGGTGGTTGGTTTTTTTGTTGGCGTGGGCATCTTCGTGATGAGGGATCAGAAGGCGCACGGACATCAGGACAGAAAAGAAGGCAAGCACGGCCAGAAGCCGATTTGATGTTGCCGGGCATGTAAAAGCTGCCGGAGCATCAAGGAAAGGAAATTGGCGTCCCCTAGGGGGTTCGAACCCCTGTTGCCGCCGTGAAAGGGCGGAGTCCTAGGCCACTAGACGAAGGGGACGCAACGTTTTCAATACCTTGCCTCGTCGAGGTGGCGCGTATATTAAGTAAGGCTCCGGGGAGTGTCAACGCCTTTTTGTGAAAAAATTAAGGGCGTTGATTTATGCAGCGCTTCAGTTCGCTGGCCAGATTATCGAACAGTGCTTCGGTGCTGTCGGATTCCTTCATGTTATAGATCGCTTCAGCTGTCCCCCTGTGAACCGGGCGGACTTTGGCCACCACCTCCTGCCTGTCGGCCCCGATGATTGCGGCCATGATGATCTCGTATCGAACCTTGTTTTCACCGGCGCAGTAGTGAAAATGGGCTTCACGGGTGCCCTCATCGGGAAGGCCGCGTTGCTCGAACACCGATTTTGCGCAACGGGCATACTCGGCGTGGATGGTTGAGTGCATCTCCTCAATTCCGTTTTCTTCAGCAAATCTGACCAGCTTTTCGACTCTATTCGTGGCTTCACTACTGATGTCTGGAAGGCTTTGCTTTAAAACGTCTGCGCTGAGCCCCCGGCTGGCCAATTGCAGTACCGTCAGGTATTCGCTGGTAATCAGGCTGCAGGATTCGTAACTGTGCCTGGGCTTGTCGCCGGCCCAGCCACAGGCCGCGGCCAGCAGCAGAGAGGCGGCGGCCCATGCGCGGGCTGCTGTCACCGTGCCGCCCCCGGATTAACCGAATGGGCCAGCGCCTGCTCCAGTTCGGGATACCGGAACTGAAATCCTGCCCCGGTGAGCCTTGCCGGAATGGCCTGCTGGCCCGTTAAAAGGAGGCGCGCCATTTCCCCCAGTGCGACCTTGAGCACCGGTGCCGGAGCGGGAAACACAGTGGGACGGTGAAGAACTTTGCCAAGGCAGCGGGTAAATTCGGCATTGGTGACCGGATTGGGGCTGACCACGTTGAACGGTCCTGAGGCGCTGGTATTCTCGACCATCCAGATCAGTGCTTCGACAACGTCGTCCCGGTGGATCCAGGGCATATACTGGGTGCCACTGCCGAGGCGGCCGCCAAGCCCCAGCTTGAAGGGCGGAATCATGCGCTCCAGGAAGCCGCCTCCAGGACCGGCGACGACACCGGTTCGTGAAAAGCACACTCTTACGCCGTCGTCGGCGAGAGGGAGGGCGGCATTTTCCCAGTCCCGGCACAGGCGGTGGGTAAACTCATCATGTGGGCTGGTCTCTTCGGTTACCAAGGCCGGGCCCTGGTCTCCATAAAAGCCCACTGCGGAGCCTGAGACCAGGACCTCAGGAGCCCGTTCCCAGCTGCGTATCACGGCGACGAGCGTTTCAGTGACACCGATCCGGCTGTCCCGAAGTTGCTGTTTACGATCCTCTGACCAGCGCTTGTCCGCAATGCCTTCGCCAGCCAGATTGATGACGCCATCGAACCCTGGGTGGGAGCGGAGTTGTTGCAAATCACGGATAGCCTCAACCCGGCCACAGCAGGCTTTGACGGTTTCTGACGGTTGCCGGCTGAAAACGGTCAGTTCATGATCGCGCGCCAGCAGTTCCCGGCAAAGCACGTGCCCGATAAATCCGGTACCGCCGGTAATCAGAATCCTTTTTGTCATGCTACTCCCTCCCGGTGCCGTCTGGTTGGCACGCGTGCTTTTTGAGCGTCCGGCTCAGGACGGTGTCTGTTCCAACTGAAGCATAACAACATCCCGGATGGCCTGCCCGAGGAGTGGATTTTCTCCGATCGGCGGCGCCAGATGTATGCTTGTGCCATGGGCACGCTCGAGTTCTTCGATCATCGCAGGAACATCTTTGCGCAGATGGCGCCCGGCCGCCAGGAACAGGGGCACGATGGTGAAGCTTCTGGCGCCTTCCGCGACGCCTTGGGCAATGACCGTGTCCATGGAAGGTTCCGCCAGTTCCATGTAGGCAATACGAGCATTATCGACAGCCTTGAGTGTGGGTTGGGCGAGCTGTTCAAAGGTTTCACACCAGCGCTTGTCACTGCTTCCGTGTGCCAGCAGAATAATGCGGGGGCTGTTCATCGCCTCTCCTGAGTAGTCAGTTTGATGGGGGCCTGTCGTAAGTCCGGAGTGTCAGCCCGAAAACGGGCGCAACAGAATCTAAAGTAACAGGGTGACACAGAATGTTCGATTGGAAAGAGATTCTGGATTTCTGGTTTGGTGAACTGGATGCGCATGGTCTGCCAGACAGTGACCACAGAAACAAATGGTTCCGGTCAGACCGAAAGTTCGATCAGGAAATCCGCCGCCGCTTTCTCTCGATGGTGCTGTTCGCTTCGGAGCAGGGGCTGGAGCATTGGAGGCGGGAAGCCGGAGGTATACTGGCCGAAGTTCTATTGCTCGATCAGTTTTCCAGAAACATCTTTCGGGGCGGCGCGATGGCGTTTGATCAGGATCGGCAGGCGCGAAAACTCTGCAGGCAGGCCATGCAGAAGGGGCAGGATATGTTGCTTCCTCCGGTTCAGCGGGCTTTTCTGTATATGCCTCTGCAACACTCCGAGCGCAAGGAAGACCAGGACACTTCCGTAGAATGCTACGAGCAGCTTGCCCGATCTACGCAGGGGCTCCTCGCAGACTTTTTGGGTAGCTTTCTTCAGTCCGCCCGGGATCACCGCGACATTATCATCAGGTTCGGCCGCTTTCCACACCGGAACAAGGCTCTGGGGCGGGGGGCCACGCCAGAAGAAGAGGCTTACTTGCAGAACGGTCAGCGATTCGGCCAGTAGGGCGGCTCCAATAGCGCTTCTCCTTGTGAGCCCTGATTGCCCGGATCATGAAAGCGGCGGCTTCCTTAAAATTTTGTATAAAAAATGTACATTTTGACGGGGTTGGCTATTTTGCCTGATAGAATGCGCAACACTTACTTTTGATCGGGGTCGCGGTGTTTCGCCGCCACCCGCACGTATTCTATCGGGGACTTGTAATGGTGAATTCGCGGCGGTTCCTACCCACTGGACTTCTTGCGGCCGTATTTGCGGTGCTTCCTCTCTCATCGTTTGCTGCTTCGCTTGACGATAAGTTGCTGAGCCAATTGAGTGAAGCAGCTCCAAAGCTGGACAGCACTGTGCTAAAGACGGCGTTCAACGCATCACGCTGTGCCGTTTCCAATGGCGTCGAAATGCCGCAGCGACTGGCGGTTATCGATTTTTCGTTACCCTCCAGTGAAGAACGGATGTGGATTTTTGATCTGGAGAAGGGCCAGTTGGTGCTCCGGGACCTTGTGGCCCATGGCAAGAATTCCGGGAATTTCGAATCGACAGAGTTTTCCAACGTTGAAGGCAGCTACCAGTCCAGTATCGGACTCTTTCAGGCACGAGAGTCCTACTATGGAAAACATGGATATGCCCTCCGGCTCGATGGACTTGAGCCGGGCATCAACGATCATGCCCGGCAGCGAGCGATTGTTATTCACGGAGCGGACTATGTGAGTGATAGCTGGGTCAGCAAGTACGGTCGGATAGGCAGAAGCCACGGCTGTCCAGCGGTGGACAATCAGGTCATCCGGCAGGTAGTTGATAATCTCAAGGGTGGCCAGCTTGTTTTCAAGTACTATCCCGATCAGGAGTGGTTACACAGTTCAGGTTTCCTCAAGTGCGATAACACAACGCTGGCGGGCAAAAACCTGCAAAAAAGTGGTTGACGGCGCCGGTTGGATCCGTAGAATACGCCTCCGTTGACGGTAACAGCCGATCAGCAGTGCGGGAATAGCTCAGTTGGTAGAGCACAACCTTGCCAAGGTTGGGGTCGCGAGTTCGAATCTCGTTTCCCGCTCCAGATTCAGAAAACCCGGTCTTGAAAAAGGCCGGGTTTTTTCGTATTTGGCCACCACAAACTCGGCGCCGTGGTTTCTGGTCAGGTATACTCGGCAGCCTGTTTCATATCCTGATTCTGTGGGGGAGGCATGCCTGTCATGAAAGTACATTCGCTGTTTGTATACCCCGTCAAGTCCCTGTCCGGCATAGAGGTGAGCAGCTTTGACACCGATGATTTCGGCCCGGTGGCAGACAGGCGCTGGATGATCGTCGACGATGACCGCCGTTTCGTGACCCAGAGGGAGCATCCGGAACTGGCAATGGTTGCTACCGCTCTGGAGAGAGGCAATGTGATTGTCGACATTCCGGGTGAGGGCGCGTTTCCCCTGATGGCCATTGATGATATGGCCGGGGCTGACGGAGAGGTAAGGGTTCTGGTTTGGCGTGACTGGGTCAAGGCCGTTATCGGGCAGCCTGAAGCCAGCGAAGCCTTAAGCCGGTTCTGTGGTAAGTCAGTACGGTTTGTTTATATGCCGGACAGTTCATTCCGCCGTGTTGATGCCGGGCGAGTGGATGAATATCGGCGTGTCGGCTTTGCCGATGGTTTTCCGTTCCTGATTACCAATATGGCATCGCTTTCGGAGTTGAACGGGCGCCTCGATGCGCCGGTAGAGATGCGCCGGTTCCGGCCCAACATCGTGGTGGAGGGTGCGAAGCCATGGGACGAGGACAGCTGGCAGCAGCTGACCATTGGTGACAACAGTCTGAGCATTGTCAAGCCCTGCTCCCGCTGTGTGATGACCACCGTGGACCCTGCAACGGGGAAGAAGGACGCCGCCTTGCAGCCACTCAGAACCCTGTCAGGCTATCGAAGAACGCCTGACGGCGTGATCTTCGGCCAGAACGCCATTCATGAATCACCGGGAATTATCCGGGTTGGTGATCCCGTTACCATCAACAAATCGGAGTAAAAATAAACGTGCCTTTGTTAACGCTGGACTCAGTTTCCCTGGCTTTTGGAATGCACCCGCTGTTGGACCAGGCATCGCTGGTAATCGACGCCGGAGAGCGTGTGTGTTTGCTGGGACGGAATGGCGAAGGCAAGTCCACCCTGCTCAAGATTGTCAGTGGAGAAGTGGTACCTGATGGCGGGGTGGTGCGTCTGGATGACGGCTCAGTGCTTGCGGTGCTGCCACAAAACCTGCCATCGGAGGATTCCCGCACTGCCTATGAAGTGGTTGCCGGTGCGTTTCCGGAAACCGGGGCCTTGCTGGCGGAATTTCATCAGCTGTCCCAGCATGCGGATGAGTCCAGCCTGGACCGCCTGATGAAAGTCCAGGAACGCCTGGAAGCCCTTGATGGCTGGCGGCTGGATCAGAAGGTAACCTCCATTCTCGGCCAGTACGGTGTCGACCCGGATCAGACGCTGAACACGCTGTCCGGCGGTTGGCAACGCCGTGTGCTGCTGGCAAAAGCCCTGGTCGCTGATCCGGATATCCTGTTACTGGACGAGCCTACGAACCACCTCGATGTGCCTGCCATCGCATGGCTGGAGGAAGCTCTGGGTCAGTTCCGTGGCGCCATGCTGTTTGTCAGTCACGACCGGGCGTTTATCCGGCGCATGGCCACCCGAATTGTTGAGCTGGACCGGGGGAAGCTGGTGAGCTTTGCCGCCACCTATGACCGTTATCTTGAACTGAAGGAAAAAGCGCTGGAAGAGGAAGAGCGGCAGAACGCGCTGTTCGACAAGCGGCTCAAGCAGGAAGAAGCCTGGATTCGCCAGGGTATCAAGGCGAGGAGGACTCGCAACATGGGCCGGGTGCGCGCGCTTCGGGCCATGCGCGAGGAACACCGGCAACGGAGAGTACGTGGCGGTACCGCAAGCTTCGCGGTAGAGGATGCAGCCCGTTCAGGCAAGCTGGTGGTTGAAACCCGGGATGCGGGCTTCGCCTATCCCGATGGCACGCCGGTGATCCGCGATATGAACCTGACTATCCTCAGGGGTGACAAGATCGGCCTCGTGGGCGAAAACGGGACCGGCAAAACCACTTTGGTTCGCCTTTTGCTCGGAGACCTGGAACCAACTGAAGGTTCAGTGCGTCTGGGGACCAATCTGCAAGTGGCCTACTTTGACCAGCTTCGTGGCGAACTGGATCTGACCCGGAATGCACTGGACAACCTCTCCGAGGGCCGTGAATTCATTGATATTAATGGTCAGAGCAAGCATGTGCTTGGTTATTTGCAGGAGTTTCTGTTCACACCGGAACGGGCCAGGTCGCCCGTCAGTGTGTTCTCTGGTGGCGAACGTGCGAGGTTGCTGCTTGCCAAGCTGTTCAGCAAGCCTGCGAACATTCTGGTGCTTGATGAACCGACCAACGATCTGGATGTGGAGACACTGGAGTTGTTGGAAGAACAGTTGGCGGAATTTGCCGGAACAGTGATCGTTATCAGTCACGACCGGGAGTTTCTTGATAATGTGGTCACTGAAACGGTATTCCTCGATGGGTCGGGCAAAGTGCGGGAGTTTGTCGGTGGTTACACCGACTGGCGCCGGCAGGGCGGGCGTTTCCCTTCGGAAGCGACAGGTAATCGGCCGGACAAACAGGACAAAGCCAGAAAATCGGGAAAGCAAACCGTAAACAAAAGTGAACAAAAGGCGCCAGGAAGTGCAAAACAGGCAGCGCCCCCGGAACAGAGTAAGCCCGTCAAGCTGAGCTACAAGCTCAAGCTGGAGCTCGAACAGCTGCCCGGGCAGATCGAGGCGCTGGAGCAGGAAGTCGCCGGCCTGAAGGAAAAGATTTCCTCGGCTGATTTTTATTCAGGCCCACCAAACGAAGTCTCGGACACTCTGGAAGCATTGACGGAAACGGAAAACCGTCTGGAGAAGGTTATCGAGCGGTGGATGGAGCTGGAGGAACAGGCAAATCAATGAATGTGAACTACGATTTCAGGTTTCAGGACGGACGAACCGTCGAGTTTAAAGTCACTGATCAGCCGTCACCGGCGTCCGGATCATTGCCCTCGTGGACCAAACTCGAGCATTGTCAGTGCAGTAACTGCCCGTTGAAGGCTGCAGACACGCCTTATTGCCCGGCAGCCACTGAGATACTGCCTGTTGTCGAAGCATTTCAGGCAGAAGATGCCTACCAGAAGGTTGAGGTGAAGGTTACGGACGACCGGCGCAGCTATGTGAAACAGACTGCACTGGAAGAAGCTCTCAGATCTTTGCTTGGGCTGAAAATGGCAACCAGCGGTTGCCCTGTGCTGTCAGAGCTCAAGCCTATGGCTGTGCACCACCTGCCTTTTGCCAATACCGATGAATTCATTATGCGCAGCGTGTCTCATTACCTGCTGCAGCAGTATTTCGCCAAGCGCAATCATCGGGCGCCAGACTGGGATCTGAAGGGGCTTGTTGAAAGAAATCAGAGATTGCAGCTTGTAAATCAGGCCCTTTGGCAGCGCATTCATTCGGTCTGCAAGGGTGACAGTAATCTGAAAGCGTTACTGAATTTCTTCTCGATGGCGTCAAGTGTCAGCTTCTCGCTGGAAAGTCAGCTTCGGAAGCTTGAGGCAAAAATGGGCGGGGAGGGGAGTGAATAGCTCTGCCTGACAGACCGGACCCGGGGCAAAGCCCGGGCTTTCGGTCCCGTAAGTCTCAGTGAATCCGCACGGCCAGAACGTCGCACTCGGTACCGTGCAGAACCCCGTTGGCGGTTGAGCCCAGCAAAAGCTGAAAGCCTTTTCTCCCGTGGCTACCGACAATCACGAGATCCACGTCCTGCTCTTTGGCGAGCCTGTGAATTTCAGATTCCGGGCGCCCGACCGTGACCACCTGGTTGGTCTTGGAAACTCCGTATTGATCACCATAGGTGCCCAGTTGCTCACGGGCAGCCTTGTCGAGCTGATCCTGAAGTTCCGTCAGATCCATTGGTATATCACCGCCATAGGCGTAACCAACGGGCTCAACAACATGAACCAGCATCAGCTCCGCACCATGGGCTTCGCTAATGGCTTTCGCCTTGTCGAGCACCTGCGGGGCTTCTTCGGTCAGATCAATGGCAACAAGCATTTTCTTATAGGCGGACATGGCATCGCTCCTTCGCGCACGGGATTGTCTTGAGGATAGTACCTTAAATCTAATCGGAAAAGTCTAGTGGGAAACTGACAGGTATCAATATAGACGGCGGAAAACGCTTTTCCGGCAAGCAATTAGGCCTGCCAGAAAAGGCGGGGGAGAATTAGGCGCTGCCTTTCAGGAGCTTGATGGTGGCAGCAAGTCCCTTCAGGATACCTTTGGAATAGCGGTCAATCACGAAACCCACATTTTTTTCGTTGTAGTTGATGTAGGAGCCCCGGATGAACTGCCATTTGGACGAAATATCGTTGAGGGTTGCTTTCAGTTCCGGTGTACCTTCGCCCTGCATCACAGTCTGGAGCAATGCGTCCAGCTCTGCGGCCTGCACATCAAGCGGCGTTTCAGATGAGGAGCCCTGAAACGTTTGGGCCACTGATGAGTTGGTGCGTACCGAATACTTGGCCATCATCTGCGCCATTTTTACGGCCGCCAACCGGGCTGCCTCAACTCTGGGGTCGGTCTCGGTCTCTGAGCTGTCCTGCGCGATTCGATAGAGCTCCGTTGCCTCTTCGTTCATGGCAAGAGCCTGGTTGGCCATGTCGGACACCAAACGCAGATCCGGATAGCCCCGGTTGCGCACATCATTGATGTTGTCACGCATCAGGTTCT
Organism: Marinobacter guineae; assembly: GCF_002744735.1. Classification (GTDB taxonomy): domain Bacteria; phylum Pseudomonadota; class Gammaproteobacteria; order Pseudomonadales; family Oleiphilaceae; genus Marinobacter; species Marinobacter guineae. The sequence continues at coordinate 184,388 of NZ_KZ319342.1, forward strand.
TGAACTTGTCGAACTCCTGGTTCAGCCCCTCAATCTCTTCGGCAGACAGCACTCCGGAATCGCTGCCGGCAATAGAATTCATGGAGTCGTTGGCTGAGTTGATACCCTGCACAATCTCGTTCAGGGTGTTGGTATCGCCGGTTCCGCTGAAACGGTAGAAGGCATCCAGAGCTACGTAGTTACTGACCCGGAAATTGTGTAGGTCGGAGAGGAATCCGTTGGCACCGTCCTGAGCGCGGGCACCCATAGAGGTCAGTGCAAGAAGAATAAGCGCGGTCAACAGGGCGCGTATCCGCAGGTTGGCGTCTTTCATCGGATGGCTCTCCGTAATGCTGTTTTATTATTGTGGACCAAAGTCGTAGATCGAAGGTAAAGTAACTCCGGCAGCCAATCAAGCAGTTTTGGTGGCGCAGGCGCCCGCAAATGTAAATAAATTTTAAATTTGCGTGATGAAGTTCTGGTTTTGTCTTAGAAGTAGCTTCCAGTTCACTGAAACATAACAATTCCATTCCAATTTTCTTCAGGCGCCTCCGGTTTTTCCGGGACTTTTGCGCCTCTTCCGAAAGAAACAAATTGACAAATGCGCCGTTTTTTTTCATCGTGTGCCCTCACGATTCAAACGACTGTATGAATTTCTGAATCGGATGATCGGGCAGTGACCTAAATCTCGCTGCACAAACAGCCGCACTGGTGAACTGAAAACACCATCCGGCTGGAAGCAGTTCCAAACACAGACTGGAGATCAGTTGATGATTTACGAAGGTAAAGCCATCACGGTTAAAGAGATCGAAGGCGGGATCGCTCAGTTGAACTTCGACTTGCAGGGCGAGTCAGTAAACAAGTTCAACCGTCTTACTATTGAAGAGCTCCACGCCGCGACTGACGCATTGAAAGCGCAAAAGAACCTTAAGGGTCTGGTAGTGACCAGCTCCAAGGACAGCTTTATTGTCGGTGCCGACATTACCGAATTCACCGAGCTCTTTGCTGGCTCGGAAGAGGATCTGGTAGCCAACAACCTCAAGGCCAACGAAGTATTCAACGCCGTTGAAGACCTGCCGTTCCCGACTGTTACCGCAATCAACGGTATGGCGCTGGGCGGCGGTTTCGAGATGTGCCTTGCGACCGATTACCGGGTTATGGACCCGAAGGCCAAAGTTGGTCTTCCGGAAGTGAAGCTGGGTATCTTCCCGGGCTTTGGCGGTACCGTGCGTCTGTCCCGTCTGGTGGGTGTCGACAACGCTGTAGAGTGGATCAGTGGTGGCACCGAGAACCGCGCCGATGCAGCGCTGAAAGTTGGTGCCGTTGACGCCGTGGTTGAGTCCGACAAGCTGGTTGAAGCTGCCGTTGCGATCATTAACCAGTGCAACGAAGGCAAGCTGGACAACCAGGCCCGGCGTGAAGAAAAGAAGGGCAAAATCAAACTCAATGCCATGGAAAGCATGATGGCATTCGAGATCTCCAAGGCGTTTGTTGCCGGCAAGGCCGGCAAGAACTACCCGGCCCCGGTTGAAGCCATCAAGGTGATGCAGAAGCACGCCGGCATGACACGCGATAAGGCGATCGAAGTTGAAGCCAAAGGTTTTGCCAAGATGGCCAAAACCAACGTGGCGGCTTGCCTGGTTGGTCTGTTCCTGAACGACCAGGAGTTGAAGAAGAAGGCCAAGGCCTGGGAGAAAGAAGCCAATGACGTGAACCTGGCCGCTGTACTGGGCGCCGGTATCATGGGTGGTGGTGTTGCATTCCAGTCTGCGCTGAAAGGCACTCCGATTATCATGAAGGACATCAACCAGGACGGTATCGCCCTGGGCCTGAAGGAAGCGAAGAAGCTTCTGACCAAGCGGGTCGATAAAGGCAAGATGAAGCCTGACCAGATGGCAGACGTCCTCAACAGCATCACGCCGACCCTTAACTACGGTGATTTCAAGAACGTAGACCTGGTAGTTGAAGCCGTTGTCGAGAACCCGAAGGTCAAAGATGCGGTTTTGCGTGAAACCGAAGATGCGGTTCGCGAGGACACCATCCTGACTTCCAACACCTCCACCATCTCCATCAACCTTCTGGCCAAGAACCTGAAGCGTCCGGAGAACTTCTGTGGCATGCACTTCTTCAATCCGGTGCACATGATGCCGCTGGTTGAGGTTATTCGAGGCGAGAAGACCAGTGATCGTGCTATCGCGACCACCGTGGCTTATGCCAAGGCCATGGGCAAGACTCCGATCGTTGTCAACGATTGCCCGGGCTTCCTGGTTAACCGTGTTCTGTTCCCGTACTTCGGTGGCTTTGCCGCGCTGGTGCGTGACGGCGCCGATTTCCAGAAGATCGACAAGGTCATGGAAAAGTTCGGCTGGCCCATGGGCCCGGCGTATCTGCTCGATGTGGTTGGCATGGACACCGCCAAGCACGCCAACGAAGTGATGGCAGATGGTTTCCCGGACCGCATGAAGGCCGACTTCAAGTCCGCCATTGACGTGATGTTCGAGAACGACCGCTACGGCCAGAAGAACGACAAGGGCTTCTACAAGTACGAAGAAGACCGTAAGGGCAAGTCGAAGAAGATTGTCGACGAAGAAACCTACAAGCTCATTGAACCTGTGGTTGAGGGTAAGAAGGACTTCGAGGAAGACGACATCATCGCCCGCATGATGATCCCGCTGTGCCTGGAAACCGTTCGCTGCCTGGAAGATGGCATTGTCGAAGATCCGGCAGATGCTGATATGGGTCTGATTTTCGGTATCGGTTTCCCGCCGTTCCGTGGCGGCGCCCTGCGTTATATCGACGACATGGGTGTAGACAAGTTCGTCGAACTGGCAGACAAGTTTGCAGATCTTGGTCCTCTGTATCACCCGACCGAGAAGCTGCGTGAAATGGCCAAGACTGGCAAAAAATTCTTTGGCTAACCCTGATTCCGAACGGAGAAAGATCTATGAGCCTTAATCCGAGAGACGTTGTCGTCGTCGATTGCGTGCGGACTCCGATGGGTCGTGCCAAAAACGGTTGTTTCCGGAATGTGCGTGCAGAAACCCTGTCCGCCGCTCTGATTGAAGCACTGTTTGAGCGCAACCCGAAGCTCGACCCGAAAGAAGTTGAAGATGTGATCTGGGGCTGTGTAAACCAGACCAAGGAACAGGGCTTCAACGTGGCGCGGCAGATTTCTCTGCTGACCCGCATTCCCCATGAGTCTGCGGCTCAGACAGTGAACCGGCTGTGTGGTTCCTCCATGAGCGCGATCCATACGGCTGCCCAAGCCATTATGACCGGTAATGGCGATGTGTTCGTTGTTGGTGGTGTGGAGCACATGGGGCACGTTCCCATGACTGAAGGCTTCGACCACAACCCCGCTGCGTCCAAATACACTGCCAAGGCCTCCAATATGATGGGCCTTACTGCAGAAATGCTCGCCAAGATGCATGGCATTACCCGTAAGCAGCAGGATGAGTTTGGTGCCCGGTCACACCGTCTTGCCCATGAAGCAACTCTTGAAGGCCGTTTCAATAACGAAATCGTGCCCATCGAAGGTCACGACGAGAATGGCTTTGTGAAGCTGATCGAAGAAGACGAGACCATTCGTCCGGACACAACCGTGGAGTCACTCGGCCAGCTGAAGCCGGCCTTTGATCCGAAGAATGGCACCGTTACTGCCGGTACCTCTTCGCAGTTGACCGACGGCGCTGCAGCGATGGTTCTCATGTCGGCAGAGCGTGCCGAGGCCCTGGGTTTGAAGCCGATTGCCAGGGTCCGCAGCATGGCTGTTGCCGGCTGTGATCCCGCAATCATGGGTTACGGTCCGGTTCCGGCCACAAAAAAGGCGCTCAAGCGTGCAGGCCTGAAGGTTGAGGATATCGACTTCTGGGAACTGAACGAAGCCTTCGCTGGCCAGTCCCTGCCGGTTTTGAAAGACCTCAAACTGCTGGGCGTAATGGCGGAGAAAGTGAACCTGAACGGCGGCGCGATTGCCCTGGGCCATCCGCTGGGCTGCTCTGGTGCGCGTATCTCAACAACCCTGCTGAATGTCATGCAGGCCAAAGGCGGTAAGCTTGGTGTTTCCACCATGTGTATCGGTCTTGGGCAGGGCATTGCAACTGTGTGGGAGCGCCTCTGATTCGGTAAGCCGAATTGCAAGCAAGCTCTCTGGAGGCCCGGCAAATGCCGGGCTTTCCTGTCTCTGACCGCGCAAAAAAGCCGGCTATAAACAGAAGAATGGGTTGTCTTGCTTTTCTTGACCCTGTAAAACAATGCACCTATACCAATGTGGCGGCTATTGAGTGTTTTCTAGCCGACTGATTTTACAGCGAGTTTACGGTTTGCTGATTTTTCAACCGATTATCGCCAAGGACACAGATCTCCGATATGGGTAAAAGTCTCGTTATTGTCGAGTCGCCAGCGAAAGCGAAGACCATCAACAAATACCTGGGCCCCGACTTCATCGTGAAGTCGAGCGTTGGGCATATTCGTGATCTCCCCGTCAGCGGAAGTGGATCGCAGTCTGATCCCAAGGAACGGGCCAGACAGGCTGCTGCTACCCGGAAGATGAACCCGGACGAGAAAGCCACGCACAAGAAGCGTAAGGCCCGGGAGCAGCTGGTGGCGCGGATGGGTGTTGATCCGGATCACGACTGGAGTGCCCGTTACGAGATCCTGCCTGGCAAGGAAAAGGTGGTCAGCGAACTCAAACGCCTGGCGAAATCTGCTGACCATATCTACCTCGCAACGGATTTGGACCGTGAAGGGGAGGCGATTGCCTGGCACTTGCAGGAAACGATTGGTGGCGAGCCGGAAAAATACCGGCGAGTGGTGTTTAACGAGATCACCAAACGCGCCATTCAGGAGGCCTTCAAGGACCCCGGCAATCTTGACACCAACCGTGTGAATGCCCAGCAGGCAAGGCGCTTCCTGGACCGTGTCGTGGGCTACATGGTCTCTCCGCTGTTGTGGGCCAAGATTGCCCGAGGCCTGTCGGCGGGTCGGGTTCAGTCGGTCGCCGTGCGGCTGATTGCGGATCGGGAGCGGGAGATCCGGAAATTCGTACCGGAGGAGTTCTGGCAGCTTCATGCTGATCTCGCGTCCGAAAAGGCTGACCAGCCGGTTCGGTTTGAGGTAACCCGCCACGACGACAAGCCCTACCGGCCGGTTAATGAGCAACAAAGCACCGAACATGTTAACCGCCTGAAGGCCGGCGACTTCAAGGTTGCCAAGCGCGAGGACAAGCCGACCCGGTCCCGGCCATCCGCGCCCTTTATTACCTCTACGCTGCAGCAGGCTGCGAGCAACCGCATGGGCTTCAGTGTCAAGAAAACCATGATGCTGGCACAGCGCCTGTACGAAGCTGGCTTCATTACCTACATGCGGACCGACTCCACCAACCTGAGCCAGGACGCAGTCAACAGTTGCCGGGATTTTGTTCAGAAGCAGTTCGGGGATAAGTACCTTCCTGAAAAGCCGAGGGTCTACGGCAGCAAGGAGGGCGCCCAGGAGGCTCACGAGGCTATTCGCCCGACCGAGGTGAGTCGTCGGCCGGCTGATATCAGTGGCCTTGAGAAGGACGCAGAGAAGCTCTATGACCTGATCTGGCGGCAGTTTATGGCCTGCCAGATGGCCGATGCCGAGTTCCTGAGTACCTCCATTGTGGTGGCCAATGGTGACTACGAGCTGCGCGCCCGTGGCCGGATCATCAAGTTTGATGGTTTCCTCAAGGCCGCTCCCCAGTCTGCGAAGAAAGACGAGGATGTCTCGCTGCCGGATATTCAGGTGAATGAAGTTCTGGATCTGAAAAAGCTGGATCCGAGCCAGCACTTTACTAAACCTGCACCCAGGTACACGGAAGCCAGTCTGGTTAAAGAGCTTGAAAAGCAGGGCATTGGCCGCCCTTCGACCTATGCCTCCATCATTTCCACCATTCAGGATCGTGGCTATGTGCGGCTACAGAACCGCCGTTTCTATGCGGAAAAGATGGGCGAAATCGTCACCGAGCGACTGTCGGAATCGTTCCCGAACCTGATGGATTTCGATTTCACCGCGAAGATGGAAGACGAACTGGATGAGATTGCGGAGGGTGAGGTCCAGTGGAAAAAGGTCCTGAATGATTTTTATGGCCGTTTCCGGCAACAGCTGGAGAAGGCTGAAAGTGCCGACGACGGTGGCATGCGGGCCAATACGCCCACCGAAACGGATATCCCGTGTCCCAGTTGCGGCCGCAATATGCAGATTCGTGTGGCCAGCACGGGTGTATTCCTGGGGTGCTCAGGGTATTCGCTGCCCCCGAAGGAGCGCTGCAAAACCACCATCAACCTGGTTTCAGGCGATGAGGTCGTCAGCGCCGAGGATGACGTCGAAGGTGAGGGAGAGACCCGCCTGCTCCGGAAAAAGCGCCGGTGCCCGAAGTGTGGCACGGCCATGGACAGCTATCTGGTCGACGAAACCCGCAAGCTGCATGTCTGCGGTAATAACCCGGACTGCTCCGGGTACGAAGTAGAGAAGGGTACCTTCCGAATCAAGGGCTACGACGGTCCAACATTGGAGTGTGACAAGTGCGGCTCTGAGATGCAGCTGAAAACCGGCCGCTTTGGCAAGTATTTCGGCTGTACCAACACAGAATGTAAAAACACTCGTAAGCTGCTGAAAAGCGGGGAGCCTGCGCCTCCCAAAATGGATCCGGTTCCGATGCCGGAATTGCAGTGCCAGAAGGTAGATGACACTTACGTGCTGCGGGATGGGGCCTCAGGCTTGTTCCTGGCGGCCAGCAAGTTCCCGAAAAACCGTGAGACCCGACCGCCATTGGTCATGGAGATCAAGCCGCATCGTAAGGAAATTGATCCAAAGTACGATTTCCTGATGGACGCGCCTGAGCGTGATCCGGAAGGCAATCCGACGGTTATCCGTTACAGTCGCAAGACCAAGGAGCAGTATGTCATGTCCGAGAAGGACGGGAAGGCGACGGGCTGGTCTGCCTGGTATGTGAACGGGAAGTGGCAGCCACAGGATAAGAAAAAGTAATGCAGTCGAATAAGGGGTCAGATGAAAGCTTTCATCTGACCCCGATTTAACTTTTTATTTCAAGTAATTACCGGAATTTTCTAAGACGCTGTATCAGGGACGATGTGTCCCAGCGTTTCCCGCCCATCGACTGGACGTCTGCATAGAACTGATCCACCAGAGCGGTCACCGGCAGTGAGGCATTGACCTTGCGGGCCTCCTCAAGACAAATGCCCAGATCTTTCCGCATCCAGTCCACGGCAAAGCCGTGTTCAAACTCGCCGGCAATCATGGTGCCGGAGCGATTTTCCATCTGCCAGGATTGGGCAGCGCCTTTGGAAATGACATCCACCACTTTCGCGACATCCAGTTCTGCCTGTTCGGCAAAATGCAGTGCCTCCGAAAGACCCTGTACCAGCCCGGCAATGGCAATCTGGTTTACCATTTTGGTTTTCTGGCCACTACCGGCAGGTCCCATCAGGTTTAGAGCGCGGGCGTAGTGCTCCATAACGGGCTGGGCTTTGGCGTAGTCTTGTTCGGAGCCTCCACACATTATGGTCAGTTTGCCGTTTTCAGCGCCCTGCTGGCCGCCGGAAACGGGGGCATCGACAAAACCCATCCCGTTGCGGCGGGCGGCCTCGGCGAGGTATTCGGCAATGCCCGCGGAGGCAGTGGTGTGGTCGACCAGAACGGCACCTTCCTGAGCGTTGGCAAGGATGCCTTCATCGCCCTCGTAGACCGCCTTCAGGTCCTTGTCAGCACCTACGCAGGTCAGAATGATATCGGCGCCCTTGACGGCTTCAGCAATGGTGGTGCAGCTGGTTCCGGAATAATCCTCTGCCCATTGCTCTGATTTGGCGGACGTCCGATTCCAGACCCTGACGGTGAGCCCGGCTTTGGCCAGGTGGCCGGCCATCGGAAAGCCCATGACGCCCAGGCCGATAAATGCTGCTGTAGTCATTGATTTCTCCTCTTATGTTTTTGTTGAGTTAACTTATCATAGAAGAGCGGGGCTGGCCGTGAATAAAAAAGGCCGCTGAATCAGCGACCTTTGTATTGCGGGTCCGACGTGCCGGATTTATGTTTTCGGGTAGTCCCGCTTTTCTGAGCCAGTATACAGCTGGCGTGGACGGCCGATGCGATAATCGCCGCTGACCATCTCGTTCCAGTGCGAGAACCAGCCGATGGTCCTCGACATGGCGAAGATGACAGTGAACATGGATGTGGGGATGCCGATAGCCTTGAGAATCAGGCCGGAGTAAAAGTCCACGTTCGGGTACAGTTTGCGCTGAACGAAGTAGTCGTCTTCCAGTGCGATTTTCTCCAGACGCTGGGCGATCTTCAGCAGGGGATCGTTTTCCAGTCCAAGCTCGGTCAGGACCTCGTGGGCGGTTTCGGCCATAACCTTGGCGCGCGGATCAAAGTTCTTGTAAACCCGATGCCCAAAGCCCATCAGGCGGAAAGGATCGTCTTTGTCCTTGGCCTTGGCAATGAACTTCTCGATATTGGATTCGTCGCCGATTTCCGCCAGCATGTCCAGAACGGCTTCGTTGGCGCCGCCGTGAGCTGGCCCCCAGAGGGCAGCAATGCCGGAAGCAATGCAGGCGTACGGGTTGGCTCCGGTAGATCCGGCAAGGCGTACGGTAGATGTGGACGCATTCTGCTCGTGATCCGCGTGCAGAATAAAGATCTTGTCCATTGCCTTGGCCAGGATCGGGTTCGGCTTGTACTCCTCGCAGGGCACCCCAAACATCATCTGCAGGAAGTTTTCGGAGTAGGACAGATTATTGCGCGGATACATGAACGGCTGGCCGAGGCTGTACTTGTAGCACCAGGCTGCGATGGTCGGCATTTTTGCGATCAGACGATGAGCGGTGATCTCCCGCTGAGTCTGATCGGTAACGTCCATCTGGTCGTGGTAAAAGGCTGAGAGGGCGCCGACAACGCCACACATGATGGCCATCGGGTGCGCGTCACGACGGAAACCCTGGAAGAAGTTCCGCATCTGGTCGTGCAGCATGGTGTGGTTCTTGATGGTGTCGTGGAACTGCTTGTTCTCTTCAGCGCTGGGCAGCTCGCCATGGAGCAGGAGATAACAGACCTCGAGGTAGTCCGAGTGTTCGGCCAGCTGTTCAATCGGGTAGCCGCGGTGCAGGAGAACGCCGTTTGCACCGTCAATGTAGGTGATGGCCGATTCGCAGGCTGCTGTGGATACGAATCCCGGATCGTATGTGAAAACGCCTTCCTGGACTAGGCCTCGTACGTCGATAACGTCAGGGCCGACGGTGCCGGAATAAACCGGTAGCTCAATGGACTTATCCCCCACCGAGAGCGTGGCTTTCCTGTCGGTCATGGTGCTCTCCTATTTATCAGCTTTGACAGCTTAATCTACATTTATAGATGCGCTTGGAGTCTGCGCGAACTCTGTCGCGCGGATTCTTGGAAGGCGCGTATTATCGCAAAACTGGCGGCAAAATATAGGGCGTTGGCTTTTTTTGTCAATGGAAGAGTCAGGAAAAGCCGGAATTTGACATTGGTTGTAAATGAGGGATATCCCGAATAACAACGGATTGGGGTAAGAAAAGAATTTGTCAATAATCCTTATAGATTGCCTAACCCCCTGAAATACGCGGCCCACGGGACGTTGCAGGTTTGTAATTGCTTAGGGTACTCCTTATAATCCGTAGCCCGGAATCGGGGATAAGCCTTTTTTTGGTGCCTGTAAATAGCGGGTTGCCGGAGAGGTTTCCTCCCTCCTGAGCCAATCGTGTGCCGGTTTCGTATCTGCACGCTGATCTTTACATACCAACCATCCGCACCCGGTTTTCCGGTTCCGCGGAACCAAAAGAGAGTGTGAGAGCGCTGTGAATAGCAAACGACCAGTAAATCTCGATCTCGGCAAGTTTCATTTTCCGCTGCCAGCCATTACGTCCATATTGCACCGCATCAGCGGCATCATCATTTTTGTTGGTGTTGCGTTCATGCTTTACGGGCTTCAGCTTTCCCTGTCCGGGGAAGAGGGCTTCAGCCGTGTAAGTGAACTGCTGGACAGCTTCCTTGCCAAGCTGATTGTCTGGGGCATCTTGTCTGCTCTGCTGTACCACCTCGTTGCAGGCATCAAGCACCTGCTCATGGATATGGGCATTGGTGAAGAGCTCGAGAGCGGCCGCCTCGCCGCCAAGATCACGATTGTGGTTTCCGTCATTCTCATCGTACTGGCAGGAGTCTGGGTATGGGCATGAATAGTGTGACTAATATTGGCCGTAACGGGATTCAGGACTGGATCATCCAGCGCGTCTCTGCCTACGTACTTGCTCTGTATACTGTTTTTCTGCTCGGTTTCTTTATTTCTACTGATGTTGATTATCAGTCCTGGTCGGCTCTTTTCGATCAGGCATGGTTCAGGATCTTTACCCTGCTGACACTGTTGTCGATCGCGGGGCATGCATGGGTCGGGCTTTGGACTGTTTCTACAGACTACATCAAGTCCGCCGGGCAGCGAATGCTTTTTCAGGCAGTAGTTGTGCTGGCAATCTTTGTGTATGTGGTCTGGGGTATTCAAATTATTTGGGGGCTTTGATCGATGGCTAATATCAAGACCATGTCTTACGACGCGATCGTTATTGGTGGTGGCGGTTCCGGCATGCGGGCTGCGCTGCAGTTGACTGAGTCCGGTGTAAATACTGCGTGCATCACCAAGGTGTTTCCGACCCGTTCGCACACGGTATCTGCCCAGGGCGGCATTACTTGTGCAATCGCAAGTGCTGATCCCAATGACGATTGGCGCTGGCATATGTATGACACGGTGAAAGGCTCGGACTACATTGCCGATCAGGATGCCGTTGAGTATATGTGTTCCGTAGGTCCTCAGGCCGTTTTTGAGCTGGAACACATGGGGCTGCCTTTTTCTCGTACTGAACAGGGTCGAATCTATCAGCGTCCGTTCGGAGGCCAGTCGAAGGGGCCTGATAATCCGACTCAGGCAGCACGCACCTGTGCCGCCGCTGACCGTACCGGTCATGCCCTTCTGCACACGCTGTACCAGGCCAACATCAAGGGCGGGACTAGCTTCCTTAATGAATGGTATGCGGTAGATCTGGTCAAGAACAGCAAGGATGAAGTGGTTGGTGTTGTTGCCATCGAGGTGGAAACCGGCGAGGTAGCTTACATCAAGTCCAAGGCGACGGTGCTGGCGACGGGCGGTGCAGGCCGTATTTACGCATCCACAACGAATGCCCTGATCAACACTGGGGATGGTGTCGGAATGGCGCTGCGTGCCGGTTTCCCGATGCAGGATATGGAAATGTGGCAGTTCCACCCGACCGGAATCTACGGTGCCGGCACGCTGGTAACGGAAGGTTGCCGGGGTGAGGGCGGTTACCTGATCAACGCTGAAGGCGAGCGCTTCATGGAGCGCTATGCTCCGAACGCAAAAGATCTGGCGGGCCGTGATGTTGTCGCCCGGGCGATGGTTATCGAGATTCTGGAAGGTCGCGGGTGCGGGCCCGACAAGGACCACGTTCTTCTGAAGCTGGATCATCTGGGTGAAGAAACCCTGAATTTGCGACTGCCAGGCATCTGTGAGCTGTCCCGTACTTTCGCTCATGTGGATCCGGTAAAAGAACCGATTCCGGTGGTTCCGACCTGTCATTACATGATGGGCGGCATCCCGACCAACGTCGGAGGTCAGGCTCTGACCCAGGACGAAAATGGTAAAGACAAGGCAATCCCGGGGCTGTTCGCGTGTGGTGAGGCGGCCTGTGTGTCTGTGCACGGTGCCAACCGTCTGGGTGGTAACTCCCTTCTGGATCTGGTTGTGTTCGGTCGCGCAGCTGGTCTGCACATCGAAGAGCAGCTTCGTGGCGGCTTTGAGGTAGACGGCGCCAGCGAAGAGGACATCAAGCGGGCCATGGCTCGCCTTGATCGCCTGAACAGTGCGTCTGAGGGTGAGAGTGTTGCCGAGGTGCGCAAGGATCTTCAGAACTGCATGCAGCTGTATTTCGGCGTGTTCCGAGACGGCAAGAGCATGGAAGAGGGACTGAAGAAGCTTGAGGCGATTGGTGAGCGCGTGCGCAACACCAAACTGGCTGATACCAGCAACGCTTTCAACACGGCCCGTATTGAGGCGCTTGAGCTGGATAACCTCTTTGAGGTGGCGCTGGCTACTGCAATTTCTGCCTACGAGCGCAAGGAAAGCCGTGGCGCTCACGCCCGGAACGACTTCACCGAGCGTGACGATGAGAACTGGCTGAAGCACTCCATTTACTTCCCGCTAGACAAGCGTGTCGGCAAGCGTGATGTGAATTTTGCGCCGAAGACCGTGGCCACGTTTGAGCCGAAGATCCGGACTTACTAAGGGGGACGTCGAAAATGTTAGTCAGCCTATATCGTTATAACCCGGAAACTGACAACGCGCCCTATATGCAGGACGTGGATGTCGAGATTCCGGCAGGTAAGGACCTGATGGTCCTTGACGTTTTGAATCTCATCAAGGAACGCGACCCCTCGATGGCCTACCGTCGTTCCTGCCGTGAGGGCGTTTGTGGCTCTGATGGCATGAACATGAACGGCAAGAATGGCCTGGCCTGCATCACGCCGGTGTCCCAGGTTGTGAAGAACGACAAGCTGGTGCTGCGGCCACTGCCGGGTCTGCCTGTCATCCGTGACCTGGTTGTTGACATGAGCCTCTTCTATAAGCAGTACGAAAAGGTCATGCCTTACCTCGTGAACGACAAGCCGGCGCCCGCCATCGAGCGCCTGCAGTCTCCTGAGGATCGGGAGAAGCTGGATGGCCTGTACGAGTGTATTCTCTGTGCCTGCTGTTCCACATCCTGCCCGTCGTTCTGGTGGAATCCGGACAAGTTCATTGGCCCGGCAGGCCTGTTGCAGGCGTACCGCTTCCTTGCGGACAGCCGCGACACGGCCCAGGAGGAGCGTCTTGCCAATCTGGATGACCCGTTCAGCGTTTTCCGCTGCCGGGGCATCATGAACTGTGTCAGTGTCTGCCCGAAAGGTCTGAACCCCACAAGGGCTATCGGCCACATTCGGAATCTTCTGCTGCAACGGGCGACTTAAGCGGCAGGATTTCAGACAGACGCTATACTGTTCTGACAAGTTTGGTACCCGGAAGGCCCCGCAATTCGTGGGGCCTTCAACCAAAGGCTTATAGTTAAAAGTCTTACCCGGGTGCACACTACGCAAGCTGTGGCGGGAGCTTATAAAGTTTTCACCCCGCTTTGCTGAGTATAAAAACCACCGGGGAACGGAAAACATCCATGTCGGGTGTGGTGGCCAAAGTCGATCCCGTAAAAACCCGTATTGACTGAGAATTACTCCTGGCCGACCATACCGGGCTCCCCGCACCAGCCCAAGGTGAGCTATTCAAGATGCACGAAAGCATAATGGAGCAGTTATGGCAGACTTCCCACCTGCAGGGTGGTAATCTCGCCTATGTTGAACAGCTTTTTGAAACCTACCTGACAGACCCCAACGCCGTTCCCGAAGAGTGGAGAAGCTATTTCGACAAGCTTCCCAGCGTCGATGGCTACCAGGGCCGAGATGTTGCCCACTCTTCCATCCGCGAACAGTTTGAACATATCTCTCGCAATCAGCGCTTTCTCGCCAGCGGCGGTGTTCCCGCCAGTGCTACGTCCGACGCAGACAAAAAGCAGATTCGTGTTCTCCAGCTGATCAACGCCTTCCGTTTCCGTGGTCATCAGGAGGCAAAGCTGGATCCACTCGGCGTATGGCAGCGTCCTCAGGTAGAAGATCTGGATCCCGCGTTCCATGAACTCTCGGACTCCGACAGTGATCTGGAATTCCAGACCGGCTCCCTGAATCTGGGTGCCGAGACCATGAAGCTTCGCGATATCGTGGATGGCCTGCGTCAGACTTACTGCGAGAGCATCGGCGCCGAATACATGCACGTCGTCGATACCCGCATCAAGCGGTGGTTTCAGCAGCGTATGGAGCCGGTTCGCTCACGACCGGAGTACGAAGCGAAAACCCGCAAGCACATCCTGGAACGCCTGACCGCCGCAGAAGGCCTGGAAAAATACCTGGGGTCCCGTTATCCGGGCGTCAAGCGTTTTGGTCTTGAAGGTGGCGAGACCCTGATTCCCTGCCTGGATGAACTGATTCAGCGTGCGGGATCCTATGGTGCAAAAGAGATTGTCCTGGGCATGGCTCACCGTGGCCGCCTGAACGTTCTTGTTAACACCCTCGGCAAAAACCCGAAAGAACTGTTCGACGAGTTTGAAGGCAAGAAGCTGGCTGCTTCCGGTTCCGGTGATGTGAAATACCATCAGGGCTTCTCATCCAACGTGATGACCCCCGGCGGTGAGGTTCACCTGGCCATGGCTTTTAACCCGTCTCACCTGGAAATTGTGTCTCCGGTGGTGGAAGGTTCTGTTCGTGCCCGCCAGACCCGTCGCAATGACAACGATGGCACCCAGGTGGTCCCGATTATCATGCACGGTGACGCGGCTTTTGCCGGTCAGGGCGTGGTGATGGAAACCTTCCAGATGTCCCAGACCCGTGGTTTCGGTGTTGGCGGGACCATTCATATCGTTATCAACAACCAGGTCGGCTTCACCACGAGCAAGCAGGAAGACGCACGGTCCACCGAATACTGTACCGACGTTGCCAAGATGATCCAGGCACCGATCCTGCATGTGAATGCAGACGATCCGGAAGCGGTGATGTTCGTTACCCAGATGGCCATGGACTACCGCAACGAGTTCAAGAACGACGTGGTTATCGATCTGGTGTGCTACCGCCGCCGCGGCCACAACGAAGCGGATGAGCCGGCAGCGACGCAGCCGGTCATGTACGAGAAGATCCGCAAGCTGAAAACGACCCGTAATCTTTACGCTGACCAGTTGATGGAAGCCGGCGTGATCAGCGAGGACGAGGCCAAGCAGATGGAGAACGACTACCGTGATGCGCTGGATAACGGCGAGCACGTGGTCAAGTCCCTGGTCAAGGAGCCCAATAAAGAGCTCTATGTCGACTGGACGCCGTACCTCGGTCACGAGTGGACCGCCAAGTGCAAATCCAGCGTGCCGCTGAAGACGATCCAGAAGCTGGGCAAAAAGCTGACCTCGGTTCCTGAAGGGTTCAGTATCCAGCGTCAGGTTTCCAAGATCGTTTCGGACCGCGAAAAGATGACGGCAGGCGCTTTGCCCATTAACTGGGGCTATGGCGAGGTTATGGCATATGCAACGCTGATAAACGAGGGCCATCCGATTCGTATTACGGGTCAGGACGTCGGCCGGGGTACGTTCTCTCATCGTCATGCGGTTCTGCATAATCAGAAAGACGGTTCAACGCACATTGCGCTTGAGCAATTGTCGGAAGACCAGCCGAAGTTCGAGCTCTATGACTCGCTGCTCTCTGAAGAAGCCGTCATGGCGTTCGAATATGGCTATTCAACCACAGCGCCGGATGGCCTGGTGGTCTGGGAAGCGCAATTCGGTGATTTTGCCAACGGCGCCCAGGTGGTGATTGACCAGTTCCTGACCAGTGGTGAGCACAAGTGGGGCCGCCTCTGTGGTCTGACCCTGCTGCTGCCCCACGGCTACGAAGGTCAGGGGCCGGAGCACAGTTCTGCACGTCTTGAGCGGTTCCTGCAACTGTCCGCCGAGCACAACATTCAGGTATGTGTGCCGACAACGCCGTCGCAGGTGTTCCACATGCTGCGTCGTCAGGTCAAGCGCCCACTGCGCAAGCCGTTGGTGGCGATTACGCCCAAGAGCCTGCTGCGTCACAAGGAAGCTACGTCTGATCTGGATGATCTGACCAGCGGTACCTTCCAGACGGTGCTTCCCGAGAAGGAGCCGTCCGATCCCAAGAAGGTGACACGCCTGATCATGTGCAGCGGCAAGGTGTATTTCGATCTTCTGGAGAAGAAGAAATCCGACGAGCGTGATGATGTCGCCCTCGTTCGCATCGAGCAGCTCTATCCGTTCCCGGGCGATGACCTGGATGAACTCCTGAGCCACTACCCCAAGCTCAAGCATGTTGTCTGGTGTCAGGAAGAGCCGATGAATCAGGGTGCCTGGTACTGCAGCCAGCATCACATGCGTAATGCCCTGCATCGCAAGAATCCCAAGCTGTACCTTCAGTATGCCGGCCGTGACGCTTCCGCTGCTCCTGCTTGCGGGCATATGTCTGCGCACATCGAAGAGCAGAAGAAACTGGTTACCGACGCGTTTGAAATTTGACAAGCTACCGAACTAAGGATCTGTAATGTCAACTGAGATTAAAGCCCCCGTTTTCCCGGAGTCGGTCGCAGAGGGTACTGTTGCGACCTGGCACAAGCAGCCGGGCGAAGCCTGTTCACGTGACGAACTGATTGTCGATATCGAAACCGACAAGGTCGTTCTTGAGGTTGTCGCGCCTGCTGATGGCGTTATCGAAGAAATTCTCAAGAACGAAGGCGACACCGTTGAAAGCGGCGAAGTAGTCGGCAAGTTCAAGGCAGGCGCAGCGGGCGAGTCCAAGCCTGCGGAAGGCAAGAAGGAAGAGAGCAAGGAAGAGGCCCCGAAGGAAGAGGTCAAGAGTGATGCTGCTTCCGGAGATGCCATCCTGAGTCCGGCGGCCCGAAAGCTGGCCGAAGAAAACAACGTTGACCCGAACGCAGTCAAGGGCACCGGCAAAGATGGCCGTGTAACCAAGGAAGACGTTCAGAGCCACGTGGAAAGCGCGAAGTCATCCGGTGGCGCTGCTGCGCCCAAGCCGGCTGCCGAGATGCCAGAGGTAAATGTTTCAGCGGGCGAACGTCCGGAGAAGCGTGTTCCTATGACGCGTCTGCGCGCCAGCATTGCCAAGCGTCTGGTCAACGCACAGCAGAGCGCTGCCATGCTGACCACCTTCAACGAAGTCAACATGGCGCCGATCATGGAACTGCGCAAGCAGTACCAGGACAGCTTCGTAAAGCGCCATGGCATCAAGCTGGGCTTCATGTCCTTCTTTACCAAGGCGGCTACCGAAGCACTGAAACGCTTCCCGGCCGTTAACGCCTCCATCGATGGCAACGACATGGTTTACCATGGTTACCAGGATATCGGTGTGGCCGTCTCTACCGACCGTGGCCTGGTGGTCCCGGTAGTTCGTGATACTGACGCGCTGGGTCTTGCCGATATCGAGAAAAAGATTGTCGAGTACGGCACCAAGGCCAAAGACGGCAAGCTTGGTATTGAGGATATGACCGGCGGTACCTTCACCATTACTAATGGCGGTATCTTCGGTTCCCTGATTTCCACGCCGATCCTGAATCCGCCGCAGACCGCTATCCTGGGTATGCACAAGATACAGGAGCGCCCGATGGCGGTGAACGGCAAGGTGGAAATCCAGCCAATGATGTATCTGGCGCTTTCCTATGACCACCGTATGATCGATGGCAAGGAAGCAGTTCAGTTCCTTGTTGCGATCAAGGAAATGCTTGAGGACCCGGCACGTATTCTGCTGGATGTCTGAGCCGACACTTAACGAATCGGAAAACGGGATTAACTATGTCTGATAAGTACGACGTCATTGTCATTGGTGCAGGCCCCGGGGGCTACGTGGCCGCCATCAAAGCGGCACAGCTCGGCCTGAAAACCGCGTGTGTCGAATCCTGGACCGCTGAAGATGGCAAAGCGCAGGTGCTTGGCGGTACCTGCCTGAATGTGGGCTGCATTCCCTCCAAGGCGCTGCTGGAGATTTCTCACAAGTTCGAGGAAGCCAGCCACGGCTACGAGATGCAGGGCATCATCGCGAAGGATGTCAAGATGGACATCTCTAAGATGATGGAGCGCAAGAGCGGCATCGTTAAGCAGCTGACCGGCGGGATCGCGGGTCTGTTCAAGTCTAATGGTGTTACGTCCATCCACGGTCACGGCAAACTGCTGGCGAACCGCAAGGTGGAAGTCACCGACAAAGACGGCAAGACGACGACATACGAAGCCGAAAACGTGATTCTGGCGACCGGCTCCAAGCCGATCCAGATTCCGCCCGCACCGTTTGATGGCGACTACATCGTGGATTCCGAGGGTGCTCTGGAGTTCAGCGAAGTACCCAAGCGTCTCGGCGTAATCGGCGCCGGCGTTATCGGCCTCGAACTAGGCAGTGTGTGGGCTCGCCTGGGTGCTGAAGTGACTGTTCTGGAAGCCCAGGACACCTTCCTGCCTGCTGTCGACCAGCAGGTTGCGAAGGACGCCCTGAAGCAGTTCCAGAAGCAGGGTCTTAATATTGTCATGGGCGCACGTATGACCGGCGCGGAAGTCAAGCGCAAGCTGGTTAACGTGACCTATGAAGATTCCAAGGGCAAGCATGAAGCCAAGTTCGACAAGCTGATCGTTGCCGTTGGTCGTCGTCCTTATACCGACAACCTGCTGTCTGAGGATGCCGGTGTCCAGATGGATGAACGTGGATTCATCTTCGTGGACGACAATTGCAAAACCGAGGCGCCGGGCATCTGGGCTGTTGGTGACGTGGTTCGCGGCCCGATGCTGGCTCACAAGGCCTCTGAAGAAGGCATTATGGTTGCCGAGCGTATTGCCGGGCACAAGCCCCAGGTGAATTACGACTGCATCCCGAACGTTATCTACACCGCGCCGGAAGTTGCCTGGGTCGGCAAGACCGAAGAGCAGCTCAAGGCTGAAGGTGAAGAATACAACGTGGGTACCTTCCCGTTTGCCGCTAATGGCCGTGCCATGGCTGCAAACTCGGCATCTGGCTTGGTCAAGATCATTGCTGACGCGAAAACCGACCGTATCGTCGGGTTCCATGTCGTTGGTCCCCAGGCTTCTGAAATCGTTGCCCAGGGCGTTATCGCCATGGAATTCGGTTCCAGCGCCGAAGATCTGGCCCTGACCTGTTTCGCACACCCGACTCTGTCCGAGTCCGTGCATGAAGCAGCTCTGGCCGTCGGTGGTGGGGCGATTCACATCGCCAATCGCCGCAAGAAGAAGTAACGCAAACCAGGAATTTTTTAATTCGGGACATTAACTATGAATTTGCACGAATATCAGGGCAAACAGCTTTTCGCTGAATATGGCCTGCCAGTATCCAAGGGCATTGCCTGTGATACTCCGAAAGAAGCTGTCGACGCAGCTGGTGAAATCGGCGGTGACGCATGGGTGGTCAAGGCTCAGGTTCACGCAGGTGGCCGTGGTAAGGCCGGCGGTGTAAAGCTGGTCAAGAGCAAAGAAGAGATCCGTGAGTTTGCCGAGAAGTGGCTGGGCAAGAAGCTGGTAACCTACCAGACTGATGAAAATGGCCAGCCGGTCAGCAAGATTCTGGTTGAATCCCTCACTGACATCGACCAGGAACTCTACCTGGGCGCCGTTGTGGATCGTGGCACCCGTCGTATCGTGTTCATGGCCTCCACCGAAGGCGGTGTTGAGATCGAGAAGGTTGCCGAGGAAACCCCCGAGAAGATCCTGAAAGCGGAAATCGATCCGCTGGTCGGCGCGCAGCCTTACCAGGGCCGTGAGTTGGCGTTCAAGCTGGGCCTCGAAGGCAAGCAGATCGGACAGTTCACCAAGATCTTCCTGGGTCTTGCCAAGCTGTTCGAAGAGTGCGATCTGGCACTGGTTGAGATCAACCCGCTGGTGATCACGCCGGCTGGTGACCTGCACTGCCTGGACGCCAAGCTCGGCGTCGACGGCAATGCCCTGTACCGCCAGAAGAAAATCCACGACATGCACGATCCGTCCCAGGAAGATTCCCGTGAAGCGGAAGCGGCCAAGTGGGAGCTCAACTATGTCGCCCTGGAAGGCAACATCGGTTGTATGGTTAACGGCGCGGGTCTGGCCATGGGTACCATGGACATCATCAAGCTGTCCGGTGGACGGCCGGCCAACTTTCTGGACGTAGGGGGCGGTGCTACCAAAGAGCGCGTTTCCGAAGCGTTCAAGATCATCCTGTCTGACGACAATGTCCAGGCGGTTCTGGTCAACATCTTCGGTGGTATCGTTCGCTGCGACATGATCGCAGAGGGCATTATCGGTGCCGTCAAGGAGGTGGGCGTCAAGGTTCCTGTGGTTGTTCGTCTGGAAGGCAACAACGCCGAAACAGGCATCAAGGTACTCGCCGATAGTGGCCTGAACATCATTGCCGCCACCAGTCTGTCGAATGCGGCAGAGCAAGTCGTTAAAGCCGCAGGGGGTAAATAATGAGCATCCTGATCAACAAAGACACCAAGGTTATCTGTCAGGGCTTTACCGGCGCGCAGGGCACCTTCCACTCAGAGCAGGCCATCGCCTACGGCACCAAGATGGTTGGTGGCGTCAGCCCCGGCAAGGGCGGCACTGAGCATCTGGGTCTTCCGGTGTTCAACACCGTTCGTGAAGCGGTTGAGAAAACCGGTGCAGAGGCGACCGTTATCTACGTTCCGGCGCCGTTCTGTAAAGACGCCATTATCGAAGCGGCGGATGCCGGCATTCAGCTGATCGTCTGTATCACTGAAGGTATCCCGACCATCGATATGCTCTACGCCAAGGAATACGTGGATCGCAAGGGCGTTCGCATGATCGGTCCCAACTGCCCGGGTGTTATCACTCCGGACGAGTGCAAGATCGGCATCATGCCTGGCCACATCCACAAGAAGGGCAAGGTTGGTATCGTGTCCCGTTCAGGCACCCTGACTTACGAAGCGGTCAAGCAGACCACTGACTTCGGTTACGGTCAGTCCACCTGTATCGGTATCGGTGGTGACCCGATCCCGGGCTCCAACTTTATCGACATCCTGGCCCTGCTTCAGGAAGATCCCGAGACTGAAGCCATTGTGATGATCGGCGAGATCGGCGGTACCGCCGAGGAAGAAGCTGCGGCCTACATCAAGCAGAATGTCACCAAGCCGGTGGTTTCCTACATCGCTGGTGTCACTGCGCCTCCGGGCAAGCGTATGGGCCATGCTGGCGCCATTATTTCCGGTGGTAAGGGTACTGCAGACGAAAAGTTTGCGGCTCTGGAAGACGCCGGTGTGCGCACTGTGCGCAGTCTGGCCGAGATCGGCAAGGCCCTGAAGGAAGTCACTGGCTGGTAAGCTGGCCTTCTTTCAGTAAATACCCCCGTTTCTGCCCTGCAGAGCGGGGGTTTTTTATTTATAATGCCGGGTCGCCTGAATTATGATGGCGTTTCCGATACCA
Organism: Marinobacter guineae; assembly: GCF_002744735.1. Lineage (GTDB taxonomy): Bacteria > Pseudomonadota > Gammaproteobacteria > Pseudomonadales > Oleiphilaceae > Marinobacter > Marinobacter guineae. The sequence continues at coordinate 205,492 of NZ_KZ319342.1, forward strand.
AATAAGGAGTTCGTGCTTTGAGTTCTGTAGATTCCCAGCAAAGGGTTTTGTCCGGTATGCGTCCGACCGGCAAGCTTCACCTTGGCCACTACCACGGTGTGCTGAAAAACTGGGTGAAACTCCAGCACGAATTCGAGTGCTTCTTTTTCGTGGCGGACTGGCATGCGCTAACCACGAACTACGACGATCCCTCGGGAATTGAGCAGAGTGTGTGGGACATGGTCATCGACTGGCTGGCGGCGGGAGTGAACCCCGGATCGTCAACCATGTTCATCCAGTCCCAGGTGCCCGAGCACGCTGAACTGCATTTGCTGCTGTCCATGATTACCCCGCTCGGGTGGCTGGAGCGGATCCCCACTTTCAAGGATCAGCAGGAAAAATTGCGGGAAAAAGATCTGGCTACCTACGGATTCCTGGGCTATCCGCTGCTGCAAAGTGCCGATATCCTGGTTTACCGTGCAGGCAAGGTGCCTGTGGGCGCTGATCAGGTTTCCCATGTCGAAATCACCCGTGAAATTGCCCGCCGTTTCAACCACATCTACGGTCGTGAGCCGGGGTTTGAGGAGCAGGCGGAAGGTGCCATCGTCAAGATGGGCAAGAAGAACGCCAAACTGTATCGCAGCCTCAAGAAACGCTATCAGGAAGAGGGCGATATGGAAGCCCTGGAAACCGCCAGGGCGTTGCTGAAAGAACAGCAGAATATCTCCCTGGGTGATCGCGAGCGCCTGTATGGCTACATTGAGGGTGGTGGCAAGGTAATTCTGCCCGAACCGCAGCCGTTGCTGACGCCGGAATCCAAGTTGCCAGGGCTGGATGGTCAGAAAATGTCCAAGTCCTACAACAACTACATCGGTTTGCGTGAAGAGCCGGACAGTGTGGCCCAGAAGGTTCGGACCATGCAGACTGATCCCCAGCGGGTTCGCCGCACCGATCCCGGTGAGCCCGAGAAGTGCCCTGTCTGGGGTATGCACAAGATCTATTCGGACGCCGATACCCAGGAATGGGTACAGACCGGCTGCCGGAGCGCCGGTATTGGTTGCCTGGACTGCAAGAAGCCGTTGATCGACGCTATTGTCGAGGAGCAGCGGCCTTTGCATGAACGAGCGCGTGAGTATGAGGGCAACCCGGATCTGGTCCATTCGATCCTGCAGGAAGGCCGTGAGCATGCCCGTGATGCCGCCCGAGACACCCTCGAGGAAGTCCGGGCAGCCATGGGTCTACATTACCGCTGAATCCTACAGGCCGGCGATCCGGTGCTGCACAGTGTGGCTCCGGTCCGGAGGGAGAGATTATGACGGAAGAATCCACAGACGCGGTAGCGCCCGAAGGGCAGGAAGCGACAGCCGAGCCGTCGCCGCTGGCCCGGGTTTCTGGCAAGCCGGTTGTGGATCTTCCCAAGGATCTCTATATCCCGCCGGATGCCCTGGCTGTTTTTCTGGAGGCCTTCGAAGGGCCTTTGGATCTTCTGCTTTACCTCATTCGCCGCCAGAACATGAACATTCTGGATATCGACGTTAGCGAGATCACCCGGCAGTACATGGACTATATCGGCGCCGTGGAAGCCATGCGCTTCGAGCTGGCTGCAGAATACCTGGTGATGGCGGCCACCCTGGCAGAGATCAAGTCCAGAATGTTATTGCCCCGGCAGGAGAGTGACGACGAGGACGAGGTTGATCCGCGGGCTGAGCTGATTCGCCGGCTGCAGCAGTATGAGCGGTTCAAGCAGGCTGCCGAGGATATTGACCAGATGCCCCGTCTGGAACGGGACAACTTTGCCGCCTCTGCGGCTTTGCCAAGCATGCCCTCAAGCCAGCCCCATCCCGATGTCGATTTGCGGGAGATGCTGCTTGCACTGCAGGGTGTACTGAGGCGGGCGGACCTGTTTACCAGCCACCATGTGGAACGGGAGCGGTTGTCGACCCGTGAGCGTATGTCCGCAATTCTGTCTGCTCTGCAGGATGACCGCTTTGTGACGTTCGAAAGCCTGTTCACCGTGGAAGAGGGTCGACTTGGTGTGGTCGTCACGTTCCTGGCCACACTGGAGTTGGTGAAAGAGCAGCTGATCGAGGTGGTGCAGGGAGAAGTCCTGGGGCCGATTCATATGCGCGCCCGGGCGGTGAGTTAGCGCACCGGCCACGGTTGAAAGCACGGAAACACGGATAATCATCATGAACGAAGAACATCTGCTGAGAATCCAGGCCATTGCCGAAGCCGCCTTGCTGGCCGCGGGCAAACCGTTGTCTCTTGATCAACTGCGGGAACTGTTTTCTGAGGACGAGCGGCCGGCCCGGCAGGTTATGGAACACGTGATGGTGCTTCTGGAAAACGCCTGCGAGGGCCGTGGGTTCGAGTTGAAAAAGGTGGCCAGTGGTTACCGTCTTCAGGTTCGGCAGGAATACGCTCCCTGGGTTGGCCGCCTGTTCGAGGAAAAGCCCCAGCGATACTCCCGCGCATTGCTGGAAACCCTGGCGCTGATCGCCTATCGGCAGCCGATTACCCGGGGCGAAATCGAGGATATCCGTGGTGTTACGGTAAGCAGCAATATCATTCGTACACTGCTTGAGCGAGAGTGGGTGCGCGTTGTCGGCCATCGTGATGTTCCCGGCCGGCCTGCCATGTACGCGACGACCAAACAGTTTCTGGACTACTTCAACCTGGCGGGACTGGATCAGATGCCGCCTCTGTCTGAGGTCCGGGATCTTGAAGAAATAGGCCGGGAAATCGAAAAGAACATACAGGCTGAGATCGAATTTGAATCGCCCACTGCGGAGAACGATGATAATTCTCCGGGCCAGACACTTCACTGATGCCATTCGGGTATCAGTCAGAGACTAAGGATTGATTTCATGGCGGCAGAACGCCCCGAAAAACCAGCCAGAAAGGCGAAAGACTCAGCCAGACCGGCGAAAGATTCAGCCAGGCCCGTGGACAGAGTGACCCACGATGGTCCCGAGCGGATCCAGAAGCTACTTGCCCGGGCAGGTATCGGTTCACGCCGGGAAATTGAAGGCTGGATGGAAGCCGGCCGGCTTACAGTAAACGGCCTGGCCGTGGCTCCGGGCCAGAAAGCCACCGTGGAAGACCGATTTGAGCTTGATGGTAAACGCCTTGAGGTTTCCGGCGCTTCGGAAGTGCTACGCCGTGTGCTGATCTACAATAAGCCTGAAGGAGAAGTTAATACCCGTAAGGATCCTGAGGGCAGGCCGACGGTATTTGATCGCCTGCCACGACTGAAGGAGCACCGCTGGATTTCCATCGGCCGGCTCGACATCAACACAACTGGCCTGGTGCTTTTCACCACCGACGGAGAGCTTGCCAATCGGCTGATGCATCCCTCAAACCAGATAGACCGGGAGTACGCAGTGCGGATTTTCGGGGAAGTGGATGATGCAATGATTGAGCGCCTGCTTCAGGGCGTTTTGCTCGAAGATGGTATGGCAAAGTTCACCGACCTTTCGCCGGCGGGTGGTAGTGGCATGAACCGCTGGTTTCACGTCACCTTGCTGGAAGGACGTAACCGGGAAGTTCGTCGGCTCTGGGAATCACAGGGCGTTCGGGTCAGTCGATTGAAGCGAGTCCGCTACGGACCGGTTTTCCTGCCAAGTCGCCTGACAGTGGGCAAGTGGGAGGAGCTCGACCAGAAAGCCGTAGATATCCTCAGCCGCAGCGTCGGGCTCGGTTCCGTTGATATTCCACAGAAGACTCCGGATGAGAAGGCTGCCCATGATCGCCAGCGCCGGAAGAGTCCGGGGCGATCCGGCAAGAAGACGCCAGGCAACAAATGGGCAGTCAGCGATACCAGGCCGGCCAAACCCGCCAGTCGAGTGTCAAAATCCGATCGGCCACGGAGCAAAACGCCCCGTAGCTGATGCTCAGGAAATAGTGGCAAACACCCGGGTGCAGTTCCGGCCCTGGTGTTTGGCGCGGTAAAGTGCCTCATCGGCCCGAGCCAGCCATTCCTGAGACGATTCCTTTGGCAGGAAGGTTGCTACGCCACAGCTTGTGGTTATGTTCAGCTCTTTCTCTCCCGCGTCTATCCGAATGCCCGCGATAGCTGACCGAATACGGTCGGCGACATCTTTGGCGTCCTGCTCCGGAGTGTGGGGAAGCAGAATAGCGAATTCCTCGCCGCCAAACCGGTAAACACTGTCGGACGTTCGTACGGCCTTCTCAAGCTCAGCGGCTGCAATCTGGAGCAGGTGATCGCCGACCACATGTCCGTGGGTGTCGTTGACGGCTTTGAAATGGTCCAGATCGCACAGAATGAGAGAATAGGGCTCACCATGTCGTTCGGATAACAGGCTGGCACGTTGCAAGGCGTCGACCATTGCCCGCTTGTTGGGGATGCCGGTCAGTGAGTCGGTCAATGAGGCCTGCTCTATGGCAATGAACTGGCAGGCATTCCGAATCGGGCAGATAGCGGCACTGAGAATCATCTCGACACCCGCAAGCTCCTGCTCGGAGAACCGCTGCTTGCGGTGCAAAACCAGAATCCCGTAATTCACGCCCTCAAGGCTCAACCGGTATTCGCATCGGTGGGGACCGCCCATGCCGGTGGTGTAGACAAAATCCTGCTTCCCGATTTGATGACGGTAATTAAGCGTGTCAAAGGGCACAATCGCCCCCAGTTCTTCGGCCAGAATCGCCAGGTGCTGTTCCAGTGACAGTGTGGTGGACAGGCGACGGGTCAGCCTGGTGAGGACATCCGGGGTATTATTCCAATCCTGGTGAGCCTGGCGCAGCGCCGCCAGTTTCTGGGGCTGGGAACTGGACTTGTGGATTGACGGTATGTTTTTCACTACAGCTCACTCTGTCGCAGAAGTTTATAGTGCACTGATTGCCATTTTGCAGAAACCATTCCGGAAGAAATAAAAAACCATAAAAACAATAGGTAAGGGCCGGTTTCGAGATTTTACTTCAGGGGGTTGGGCCGGGTGCGAACACCGTCGTCAAAAAACCGGCAGCGTTTTGCCGCTGATTCTTCAGCGCCTTAGCAAAATGTCAGACAAGGGGATGGGGCTGAAGAGAGCGTGTGGTAAACTTCTGCGCTTGTAATTGAGCCGTCTGCAGAAGTGAGCGACTAACTTTATGAGGTTTCAGGCCCCGGAAAGTCTATCCGAACAAATTGCCCAGCACCTTGGGCAGCGGATTATCACGCGAGATCTCAAACCTGGAGAGCGCATCCAGGAGCTGAAAGTGGCGGGGGAGCTAAACGTTAGCCGCGGTTCAGTCCGCGAGGCGTTACTCATTCTCGAGAGACGTCACCTTATAGAGATCTTTCCCCGCCGGGGAGCGGTGGTCTCAAGTCTCACCCCCGAAAGCGTCAACAGCCTTTACGATATATACATTGATCTGTTGTGCATGCTTGGACGCAAGGTTCTGGAGCGCTGGTCCGGCAAGGAGCTTGGCGGGGTCATGGGGCAGGTGCGCGAACTGCAGGCGGTCATTGACGCCCTGAATGCCACCAGTTCAGACGCGGCCGAGCAAGTGATTGGGGCCGGTTTCGGTGTCATGCGCTATGCTTATGGTCTGGTTGATAACCCGTTTCTTGAGGAAACCCTCGAAAATTTCCGTCCCGCCATCAGTCGCACCTATTTTGTGGCTCTCGAACATTTCCGGGATGAAATCGGGGAAACGGCGACCTTCTTCCGGCAATTGGCAGACGCAGCGGTAAGTGACGATGCGGAGCGCTTACAGACAGCTATCCAGGCGTTCGGAGAACATCAGCGACAGCAGGTCCTGACCATTCTCCGACAGGAGGAGAACGCCTGATATGCGTCTGAAGTCCATCAAACTGTCTGGCTTCAAATCGTTTGTCGATCCGACGACCGTGCCGTTTCCATCGAACATGACCGCCGTCGTCGGGCCCAACGGGTGTGGCAAATCAAATATTATCGACGCGGTTCGCTGGGTTATGGGCGAAAGCTCTGCCAAGTACCTCCGCGGCGAGTCGATGACCGACGTCATCTTCAACGGGTCCAGCGCCCGGAAGCCCGTGGGTCAGGCCGCGATTGAGCTGGTGTTTGATAACAGCGATGGCTCCGCACCCGGTGAATTTGTCCGGTTCAATGAAATTTCGGTTCGCCGCAGGGTGTCCCGTGAAGGCCAGTCCGAATATTTTCTGAACGGTTCCAAGTGCCGGCGGCGGGATATTACCGATCTGTTCCTCGGTACCGGCCTCGGGCCGCGTAGTTACGCCATCATCGAGCAGGGCATGATATCCCGTCTGATTGAGGCAAAGCCCGAGGAGCTCCGAATCTACATCGAGGAAGCGGCCGGCATTTCGAAGTACAAGGAACGTCGCCGGGAAACCGAAAACCGGATCCGCAGGACCCAGGAGAACCTGGAGCGTCTTACCGATCTGCGTGAAGAGCTTGGCCGTCAACTGCAGCACCTTGAGCGCCAGGCCGCTGCAGCGGAAAAGTACAAGGCATACAAGCATGAGGAGCGCCAGAAAAAGGCCGAGCTGACGGTTCTCCGCTGGCAATCCCTGGATAATGACCTCCAGGCCTGGCGGGGCAAAATCCGTGACACCGAACTTGAGTTGGAAAAGTATCTGACCGAGCGGGTCAGCCTGGAAACATCGCTGGAATCCCTGCGAGACAGCCACCAGGACCGAACCGAACACTTCAATCGTGCCCAGGCCCGGTATTATGAGGCTGGCGCCGATATCGCCCGTATTGAACAAAGCCTCGAGCACCAAAGGGAACGCAGCCGCCAGATGGCCACGGAGCTTGACCAGGCCCTGACGAACCAGCGTGAACTGGCCAGGGAATTGGAGCAGGACGAAGACAAATTGGCTGGCATCCAGGAAGAGCTGGACATGGTGGAGCCTGAACAGGAAGCGCTCGCCGTGCGTTCGGAGGAATCCGGCGAGAAATTGCAGCAGGCGGAAGATGCAATGGGCGACTGGCAGCACCAATGGGAAGATTTCAGTGCCCGCTCCTCGGATGCCCGCCGTCAGGCCGAGCTGGCCCAGTCCCGGATCCGTTCCCTCGAGGATGCCATTGAGCAATTGCTGAATCGCCAGCGCAAACTTCAGGACGAGCAGGAGTTGCTGGACGGCCAGATGGACCGGGCTGAGCTGGAAGAACTGCTGGAACAGCAAGAAACCCTTGAGCTGCAGCGGGAAGAGGCCGCCGAACGGATCGCCGGAATTCAGGATGAGCTCTATGAAGCCCGCCAGAATCAGCGCGATGCTGAGCAATCCGTGTCTGAAGAGCGCCAACGGGTCCAGAGCCTGCGGGCGTCCCTGGAATCGCAGCAGGCGCTGCTGGATGAGCAGATGGGATCCCAGGACGACGTCCTGCAAACCTGGCTGTCAGAAAATTCTTTGAGCGATATGCCCCGTGTCGCCAGTCAATTGCAGATTGACGATGGCTGGGAGTTTGCAGTTGAGCAGGTGATCGGGCGGTTTACCCAGGGTTTATGCCTGCCGGATATCGATCAGCTCGCACCGGCATTGAGAGATGCACCGAGAGGCCTTGCCCTCGTTGGCTCCGAAACTTTTGCCGTTGGTACGGACGCTGGGTTGGCGGCGAAGGTTTCAGGGGTACCCGCGGTTTCCGCATTGCTCCGGGGTATTAATGCCGTTGAGACCCTCTCAGATGCCATGGGCATGCGATCCGGCCTGAAGGATGGCCAGAGTGTGATCACCCCTGAGGGAGTCTGGGTTGCCCGTGACTGGGTGCTGATGCCGGATTCGGATGCCGGTCAGGTTGGTGTTATCGAGCGGCAGAAGAAAGTCACGGAATTGGGTTCGCAACTGGCCGAGGCCGAGGAAACCCTGGAATCCGCGAGCGAGCGAATGGACAGTCTCCAGGAACGTGCTGAACGTTCCGAATTGGCGCGGGATGAGGCCCAGACCCGACTGAGTGAGGCGGAAAGGGAACTGAGTGCGCTGTCCTCGCGGGTCAGCGGGCTGCGCGCCCGTGCCGAACAGATTGACGCCCGCCTGCAACGAATCCGGGAAGACATCTCGGACGTTGCCGAGAGCCTTGAAGGCCAGCAGGAGAGCCTGCAGGAGGCCCGTGAGGAATGGCAGCAGGCCCTGGCGTCCACGGAAGACAGTGACGAAGAAAAGGAGCGACTGCTGGAGCAGCGGGACAGTCTCCGTGAAAACCTGGACCGCCTCCGGCAGGAAGCACGGCATGATCGCGACCATGCCCATCAGTTGCAGCTCCAGTTGCAATCACTTCATAGCCAGCGGGAAGGCCTTCGGCAGACCATCGAACGGATGCAGTTGCAGAAGGAACGCATTGACGAGCGCCTGGAGATCCTGCGGGAATCCCGGGAGAGTGCCGAGGAGCCGATTGAGGATCTCCAGATGCAGCTCGAAGGCCTGCTGGACCGGCGACTGGCGGAAGAGGAAAAGCTTGGTGCGGCTCGTGATGCTCTTGAGGAGATCGACCGGGAAGTGCGGGAAAAGGAGCAGGGCCGAAGCGGCACTGACCACCGAATCCAGGATGTCCGGTCCCGGCTTGAGAAGCTGAAAATGGAATCCCAGGCCCTGGAAATCCGTTCCGGCAATCACATCGACCAGCTCGGGGAGCTGGATGTGAAGCTGCAGGACATCCTGCCGCAGTTACCGGAGGGGGCCAACGAGAAGGACTGGGCGGAAGAGCTCGAACGCATCGGCAACCGGATACAGCGCCTTGGTGCCATCAACCTCGCTGCTATCGAGGAATACCAGATTCAGAGCGAACGGAAAACCTACCTGGATTCGCAGCATGAAGACCTGATGGAAGCACTGGAAACGTTGGATACGGCCATTCGCAAGATTGACCGGGAGACCCGGCAGCGCTTCAAGGAAACCTTTGATCAGGTCAATAATGGGCTCCAGGCCCTGTTCCCGAAGGTCTTTGGTGGTGGTAACGCTTATCTGGAGCTCACCGGTGAAGATTTGCTGGAGACCGGTGTGGCGATCATGGCCCGCCCTCCGGGCAAGAAGAACAGCACCATTCATCTGTTATCCGGTGGCGAAAAGGCGCTGACGGCCATCGCGCTGGTGTTCTCCATTTTCCAGCTGAACCCGGCGCCTTTCTGTATGCTGGACGAGGTGGACGCCCCGCTGGATGATGCCAACGTTGGCCGCTACGCCAATATGGTTAAAGAGATGTCGAAACAAGTCCAGTTCATCTACATTACCCACAATAAGATTGCCATGGAAATGGCCGACCAGCTTATGGGTGTGACCATGCATGAGCCGGGCTGTTCACGGTTGGTATCTGTGGATGTGGACGAGGCCGCAGCCCTGGCGGAGGCCTGAGACCGGCTGGGTTGAAAACCGGCAAGCATGACAAAACGGCCATCTGGCCCGGGTGTGCGTTGTATTCATTACGGGCTTTTCTTAGAGTAACAATGTTACGGGATTTGCAAACAGGACAGCAGCACTATGTCACTTAGGGAATGGTTAATTGCCATCGGTACCCTGGTTATCATCGCCATTGTTATTGACGGAGTCCGCCGGATGCGGCGTGCCCGAAAGGAATCCATGGCGATTTCATCGGGAATGGGCGCAGATGAGCTCAAGGATTCGCCGTTGGATGACGAATTCAATCCCGAGTTGCCGAATGGCGGGGCACGAACCATTTCCCGGGATACTCTGGAAGAGCGTGGCTATGTCAAACCTGAAAAATCAAGCCGGTTCGGCTCGCCAAAGCCCAAGCCGACACGCCCCGTAACCGCTGCTACTAACAGATCTCCAGACCAGAGTGCTGCGCCTGAGTCCAAAGACGACTCGTCCGGCACTGATCCGGATTACGGGCTGTCCAGCCAAGAGTCCTTCGACCACGAGCCCGCCGGGATGGAGCAGGATTCCGGTTGGGGCGCCACAGAGGATGAGATTGAGCCGTATGATGAGATAATCGGAGAATCGAGGGTAATTCCTTCAGAACAGCTCTCCGAGCCGGATACCGCCGCAGGTGAGACGGAAGGCAGATCGGGTGACGCCGAAGCGGTGCCGCCGACCGTCACCACGGAAGTGGAAGAAGACACGGCCAGGCGTGAATCTTCCCGCCCCGGCACTGGCCAGCCCCTGGCGGGAGCCAATCGCCCGGAGGCCAGGGAAGTGGTGGTTATCAATGTGCTTGCCCGGAATGGCGAGGAGTTCAAGGGGCCGGCGCTGAAAAAGCTGTTTGAAGCCTGCGGTCTTGAGTATGGCGACTTGGACATTTACCACCGTCATGAACAGTCCGATACCACTAGCCCGGTCCAGTTCAGTGTTGCCAATGCCGTGGAGCCCGGAACGTTCAAACCCCGGGACATGCCGGCAATGGCGACCCCGGGCATCAGTTTCTTCATGAGTATGCCCGGGCCGTCCAGTGCGCTGCAGGCCTTCGATTTCATGCTTGAGACCGCCCAGTGCGTGGTTCGTAACCTGGGGGGAGAACTGAAGGATGAGCGTCGGAGTGTGATGACCCCGCAGACCATTGAGCACTGCCGCCAACGGATCCGGGAGTTTGAGCGCAAACAGCGTTCCCAACGGGTCTGAAGCCAGACGAAACAAGACTGAGTAATGCCCGGTTTGATCCGGGCATTTTTTTGACAGACGAGAGTGCCAGTCCATGAGCAAAGCCACGCCCGAGATCATCCAGCGTGTAGAAGAACTCCGTTCGGTTATCGACGACCACAATTACCATTATTACGTCCTCGACGATCCCCGTATTCCGGATGCCGAATATGATCGCCTGTTCCGGGAATTACAGCAGCTGGAGGCGGACTATCCGGAGCTGGCCTCGGATAATTCACCCACCCGCCGGGTTGGCAGTGCCGCGGAAACCAGTTTCGAGGAAGTGGTTCACAGGTTGCCCATGCTGTCTCTCGACAACGCCTTCAGTGAGGAGGAACTCCGGGATTTCGACCGGCGAGTGCGGGATCGACTGGGTGTCACTGGGGAAGTGGAATACGTCTGTGAGCCCAAGCTGGACGGGCTTGCAGTCAGCCTGCACTACGAAAATGGCTCGCTGACAACCGCCGCAACCCGTGGTGACGGCTATTCTGGTGAAGACATCACGGCCAACATCCGGACCATTCCGTCGGTTCCGCTCAAACTGCGTGGTGACAATGTGCCGGAACTTGTCGAGGTGCGGGGTGAAGTGTACATGCCCCGGGAAGGCTTTGAGCAACTCAATCGCCGGCTTGCCGCCCGCGGCGAGAAAACCTTTGTAAATCCCCGAAATGCCGCGGCTGGCAGCCTGAGACAGAAAAAATCCACGGTCACCGCCAGGCGCCCGCTGGAAATGTGCGCCTACAGTGTGGCGGTTACGGACGAAAGCCTGCTTCCAGAGACCCAGTGGGATGGTCTTCAGCGAGTCCGCAGCTGGGGGTTCCGGATCAATCCGGAGATGCGCAAGGCGCAGGGTGTGGATGAATGCCTTGAGGCCTATAACGAACTGATGGAAAAACGGGGCACCTTGCCCTACGAAATTGACGGCATTGTGTTCAAGGTCAATCGTCTGGACCAGCAGAAAGCGCTGGGGTTTGTGTCCCGGGCACCGCGTTGGGCCATTGCCCATAAATTCCCCGCCCAGGAGGAGTTGACTGTCATAGAGGACGTTGAATTCCAGGTTGGCCGGACCGGTGCGGTGACTCCAGTGGCGCGGTTGAAGCCAGTATTTGTAGGCGGTGTCACAGTAAGCAATGCCACCCTGCACAACATGGACGAAATCCGCCGTCTCGACGTTCACATCGGCGACACCGTATTTATCCGCAGGGCTGGAGATGTTATTCCCCAGGTGGTCAAGGTTGTTACGGAAAAGAGGCCGGCCAACGCCCGGCGGGTTGAGCTACCCGCCACATGTCCGGTGTGTGATTCTGACGTTATCCAGATAGAAGGGGAGGCTGTGGCCCGTTGTTCCGGCGGTCTGTTCTGCCCGGCACAGTGCAAAGAAGCAATCCGCCATTACGCCTCCCGCAAGGCAATGGATATTGAAGGGTTAGGGGACAAGTGGATCGATATTCTGGTCGATCAGGGTATGGTTGAGACCGTTGCCGACCTTTACCACCTGACCACCGACGACCTGACACGCCTGGAACGAATGGGCGAGAAATCCGCTTCGAATCTGGTGGAAGCCATCGACCGCGCCAGAAACCCTATGCTCTGGCGGTTCCTGTATGCGCTCGGCATCCGGGAGGTCGGAGAGGCGACCGCAAAATCCCTGGCTTCCCATTTTGGAACCTTCGAAGCCATTGCCGCTGCAGACGAGGAGACCCTGCAGACGGTTCCGGATGTCGGTCCCATTGTGGCGGGCCATATTCGGAGTTTCTTTGAGCAGACCCACAACCGGGAGACGCTGGATGCGCTCCGGGAAGCGGGCGTGAAGTGGCAGGAAGAACAGGTACAGCAGCGCGATCAGCCCCTCAAAGGCCAGACCTGGGTGCTAACCGGTACGCTCTCGGAAATGACCCGGGATGAGGCCAAAGAACGACTGGAGTCCCTCGGCGCCAAGGTCGCCGGAAGCGTATCGAAAAAAACATCCTGTGTAGTGGCCGGTGAAGCAGCTGGTTCCAAACTGGCCAAGGCCGAGCAGCTGGAAGTGCCGGTCCTGGATGAAGCGGGTTTGCTGGCGTTGTTGAAAGAACATGGCCTGGAACCGGGCTAGCTGAATCTGAGAACTCGCGCAGATCCCCTGAACATTAAATTGGCTACCATGGCGTTGTTCTGTAACGGTGTGTAAATCGTCCGGTGTTGCCATCGGTCGTCGCAGCCATAACAACAACGTTTTAAACGGATTTTTTCATGGGCGCCGATTTTTACTCCCGCATTCATCCCGTCTTTCGCACAGCCATTCTCGGTCTGCTTTTTTTGGGGCTCTCCGCCTGTAAAACCGAGAAAGACGCCGATCAACCTACGGTTCTGGGCGCGCCCCCGGTGGTTGCCTATCTGGGAGTGGAGTATTCCTACAATTTCGGCGCCTACGGGGGGGAGGATATTCTCGATTACTCGCTGACCAACGCGCCTTCCTGGCTGGCCCTGGAAGACACCAGCAACAAGGCCCGGCAGGGTATTATCATGCGGGGCGTTCCGGGTTTAACGGGTGGCAACCGGGGCGACGCGGATCTTGGCAAAACCGAAGGCATCAACCTGGTGACAACAGACGGGCAGATGTCGGGCGTTCAGCCCTTTGAGATTGATGTTAAATACAACGTGATGTCCCTGACATCTGAGCCCTTTACCGAAGGTGAAAGCCCCGAAATTCCCGATAGCAACCGGGAGCAGTGTGCCTTGCCGGACCTCGAGGCAGAGGGCGAACACCGTTTCACGGTGAACCTGTATAACGATGACGGTTCCGTATCCGACACCCGCGAGCTAACGCTGCCAACACGCAGGGTCTTCGTGAAGGTGAGTCTGGACCAACCCTCCGTCACCCGGGTTGCAGTTGCCTTTGAACTACAGTCGGATTATGACCCGACCAGTTGCGACGTCGGCTTTTCGCCCCCGCACCAGAATTGTGAGCAGAGCAATTCCAATGCTGGCGATGCCACCCTGGGCAAGGATATTGTCGGGCTTGGAAGCAATAGTCTCGTGCCGAGGGACGAGTCCGGAGAAAATGAGCTCAGCTACATCGACTATGAGCTGGATGAGGAGGGTTTCTTTACCCGTGGAGTCATCACGATCGAGCCAGGTATTACCGAGTGCTACCTTCCCCTGGAGGTTGTTGAAGACAGCTTCCCCGAGCCCGCTGAGTCTCTCAGGCTGGCATTGACTGAGGTGCGCTCCGGGCTGGCTGGCCTGGGCAGTGGCAACGGCGGCGTGGTTGCAAACCTGTCGATTCAGGACAACGAGCCGGTGCTTTCAATTGAGACCGTCAACGGCGGCTCCAGGGATACCCTTAATGTGGGCGATGTGCGGGAGTATGTGGCCAGACTCTCCGGAGAGCGTGATCGGGATATTTTCGCCAAACTGACCCACACCGAAGATTCCACAGCCAGGCTTGGTACCGAGTTCGTAATTGAGCGCCTGGAAGACGGTACCTGGGTTGAAAACGATGAACTGGTTTTCCCGAACGGGACGGATGAGGTGGCGTTCCGGATCCGCGTTCCTGCGGCGGGCTATTCAAACCCCGCCTTCAGTGACAGGTTCATTCTGTTGGGCGTCAATCAGGACTTTCAGGCGGGCCGGGAGGATTATGCCCGGGGTGAAAGCGACAACCTGATCCGGGTCAGTCTCAATGAACTGACAACACCTCTTGCCCTGAATAGCAGCGATGGCTTTGTGGCCACGGACATGGCTATGGGCCAGGAAGGACGCATGTTTGTAGCAGGCTATAATCGTCAGGATAACGACAGGGTGCTCGTACGGATTTTCGATCAAGGCGGAGTTCAGTTGCAGCAGGTAGACGTGTCCGCCGCCGGCGACAGCCTGGTGACACCGGATCCTGTGATCAACATTGTTCAGCGTAAGGTTACCCAGGGCAACACCAAAGTCGATCGTTTCGAGTTCGTGGTTGCCTACAGTACCGCTCAGGCGGTTGCCGGGACAGCCGCGCTCGGGGCAACGGATATACTGACGTCTCTCTACTGGTTTGATGCTGCCAGCAATGGCGGCGAGTATGTTCCAACCTGGAGCATCCGTACCGGCACCGCTGCAGACGACCAGGCCCGTTGGGCCGCAATCAACAGGGACACCGGCTATGTGTTGCTGGCGGGCGAAACCAATGGGGTTTTCGATGGTCAGCAGGCATCGGGTGGCCGGGACAGTTTTCTTCAGCGGATCGACACTGAGCTCGACGGCAACAGCCAGCTTCCTGCTGTGGCCTGGACCCGCCAGGCCGGATCCGCAGCCGACGACAATGTTGCCGGGGGCAGCGCCGATTCAGTGACTCCGCTGCTGTTCGGCTCCGCGGCCGGCTCGGTGGAAGGAGCTCCGGTTATCGGAGGTGTTGATGCTTTTTTCTACAATACCTCCGGTGCGGACGCTGAGCTCAATGTCCATCAGGTCGGCACAGAAGGTGACGAGTCCGTCTCTGGTGGGCTGTTTTTTGCCAGCACCCTGTGGCTGATTGGCAGCAGTGATGGTCTTTACTCGGTCCTGGAGCAGGAAGAGGAGGAGCCCGTTCTTGAGAGGGATCCGCTGTCCAGCACCGCCGGTTTCCTCCTTGGTTACTCCGCCATTGGCGCCCCAGCAAGGGCATTTTCCCTCAATGATGGGAGCGATCAGGCGAACGTGCGGCTCTCGGGACTTTCCGGGTTTGATGGTGACATGGTTGTTGCCGGTTTCACGGATGGCGATTTTGCCAGCAATGGTGTTGTTTCCGGCACGGCTCAGGGCATTGCGGCTCGGGTTTCGCTAGTTCCGGAGACAGACAGTGACGCCGAAGGCACTACCTTCAGGAATAACTGGCGCTACCAGCTTGACCAGGATGACTCGGAAATTCTGGATCTGGAGAATTTCCGGGACGACGAGGTGGTTGCCCTGTCCCGGGTGGGTAGCGACTGGTTCGTGTTGTTATTCAGCCCTGAAGGCGAACTTCTGACGCCTCTGAATTAGCCGCACAGGAAATGGCCGGACAGGTGGGCTAGACAGTTCCCTCGTGCCGGCCTACGTTAGCGTACAGGCGAAGATAGTCGGTACTGGTTACGATACCGGCGGCCGCGCCCTTCGCGTTAACGACCAGGGCCGCATTCAGCTGGTGAGCGAGCATCAGCCTCGCAAGCTGATGGGCGTCTGTCTCCGGTGAAGCGGTGAGGAAAGCGGGAAGTTCGATATGCAGCAGGCTTTCGCTCATCGCACTGGCTTCATTTTCGTGGAGCCAACCAAGCAGCCAGCGAAGATCCACAAGGCCCGCAACGTTATCTCCCGACATAATTACAAGATGGTGAACCTGGTGCTCGTCCATCATCGATAACGCTTCGGAAATGGTTGCATCAGCCGGCACTGAATAGAGCGAAGGAGAAGAAATTCTCGACACCGGAAGGTAAGGGCGTTCTTCCCGGTGCTCTCCGGCGGCGGCAGCGCCATATTCCTCAAGGGCTCTGTGCTTGCCAGCATTGGCGGCGAGCTGAAATTCCGAGTCCGTTGCCTCACTTCGGCCAGGATTAATGGCCCGGGTTTCTGTCAGCTCTGTGACGTCGCCCACGCGCCGGGCCCGGAAGGCTTCCGGTAGCCGGGTTCCGACCGGGCGGCCGGGTTCGCTGACAAAAATGGACATATATTTTCTCCCTGACAACACCGTGCCATAGTTGGTTATCGGCAGTCAGACCGTTATCTCCAGACCAAGTTTATTACGAAATCACCACATCCGCCTGGTACAGGCGTCTGGTTTCCAGGCGCCGCATGAGCCTCACCGGCAGACACGCGGGCTGCCCCGTCAGCTGGTCGGCCAGGTATTCGGCCAGCAAGGGAGCGTAGGTCAAGCCTTTGCTGCCGAGGCCTGTCAGCAAAAACAGGTCCCCAAGTTCATCGTCCCGCCCATTAAAAACCGGGCCTGCCACGGGCTGGTAGTCGTGGGTTGTGCAACGAAAGGCAACCCGTCCGTCCAGCCTGGAGACGTCCAGTTTTTCCGCAGATTTTTGCTCCAGAATGGCTGGCAGCATTGCGGTGAGTTGGCGAATATTTTCCTGATGGCTCTCGGTCGTGGGTAAGGGGTTAGCATCATGCAGATCAAAGGTAGCTCCGGTTACGGCGATTTGCCCCAGGGCAGGGTTCATATACCGGTTGCCACAAATGACCACTTTCGGATTGTGGAGGCTAGCTTTCGGCAGGTGCGTTACCTGGCCGCGAATGCTTTTAAGTCGGAATTCCCCTTTGACCGGAATGAGTCCGGCGCTGACGTGTCCAGCGCAGATAACCGCTCGGTCGGCAACAATGGTCGTTCCGTCAGCACCTGAGATGTGCCATTTGCCGTTGCAGGGCAGTAACCGGTTCACAGTGACATCCCACGTACGGGTTATCCCAGGGT
Source organism: Marinobacter guineae (assembly GCF_002744735.1). GTDB lineage: Bacteria > Pseudomonadota > Gammaproteobacteria > Pseudomonadales > Oleiphilaceae > Marinobacter > Marinobacter guineae. The sequence goes on from NZ_KZ319342.1 coordinate 222,393, forward strand.
GGTCGGCCAGAGCCTGGCATAGCCGCTTTGGCTCAAGCCAACCACTGCCGGGGAACCAGAGGGCGCCAGATTCCGTGGGCACACCGGCGAGCTCGCTGGCTTGCTCTCTGTTCACTGGGTACAGAATTTCCCGTGGGTAATGGTTGCGCTGGAGGAACCGGTGTTGCCGGTCTGCTTCCTGGGGTGTCTGGGCGAGCTGGAGCAGGCCCGTCGGGTGCCAGTATTCTCCGCGCCAGGTTTCGTAGAACCGCTGGGCATAGGTCAACGCCTGTAATGCCAGTTCGGTCTGATCATTGAATTCGACGCCAAGCTTCACGTACATGGCACCCTGAACATTGCCAGAGGCTTCAGTGCCTGGCCCTTTGGCAGAATCAATCAGGGTTACCGGGAAACCGCGTTCGGCCAGGTTTCTTGCCAGAGTGCACCCCGCAATGCCCGCCCCGACGACTGCAATGGAAACCGGCCTGTTTCCGTTAGTTTGTCCATCTGCCGGTAACACGCCCCGGAGCATGTCTCGCTTGCGACCAAAGCCGGGCGTCTTCTGCACGTCGAATCCGGCTTCGGCCAGGGCGCGACGTATCCTGCCAACGGAGGAAAAGGTCGCCAGGGTAGTGCCAGGCTTACTGTGGGCGCGGACCTGTTCAATCGTTTCGTCCTGCCACATGGCCGGATTGCGGGCAGGGGCAAAGCCGTCCATAAACCAGGCGTCGGCAAGAAAATCGAGAGATTGCCAGGCCTCGTTGATGTCGCCGAAATAGAGGGTGAGGCGGACGCGCCCCTCTGCTAGTACCAGGCGGTGGACGCCCCGTACCAGTGGCGGATATTTTTCAATGAGCTCCCGGGCCAGTGGTTGCAACTCAGGCCACAGCGCCAGTGCGCGGGTGAGATCCGCCCGGGTCAGTGGGAATCGTTCGACCGATACAAAGTGGAGTGTCGCTCCCTGCATCGGCCCGTGGTTCTGCCAAGCCTGCCACGATGCCAGAAAATTCAGGCCGGTACCGAAACCGTTCTCCGCGATGACAAAGTGGCCGCTTTCGTCAACATGGGCGAACCGCTCGGGCAAATTATTGTGCTGAAGAAACACATGGCGGGCTTCCTCCAGCCCGTTGTCACGGTTGAAGTAGACATCACCAAACCGGACAGACTCCGGCACGCCATCGCGCCAGGCCAGTTCTGCAGGTTCGATCCCGGGAGGCAGCAGTGGCGAGCTCATGGTGTCAGTCAGCAGTATCCAGCACGGTGACCGTCTCAATGATCACCGGTTCAACCGGAACATCTGCCATGCCCCGCTTCCGGGTGGTCTGTTTACGGGCGATAGCATCAACAACACCCATGCCCTCGGTTACCTTGCCGAAGACGGCATAGCCAGGGCCGCGAACGCCCGCATTGAGGAAGTCGTTGTCCGACAGGTTGATGAAGAACTGTGAAGTAGCGGAATCCGGTGAGCTGGTCCGGGCCATGGCAATGGTTCCACGGAGATTGGGAAGCGTGGGTATGGCCTCGTTCTTGACAGGGGCGCGGGTCGGTTTACGGGAGAGGTCTTCGGTAAATCCACCACCCTGGATCATGAAGCCGGGAATTACCCGGTGAAAGATGGTGCCGTCGAAGAATCCGGCTTGCGCGTAGTCCAGAAAATTGGCGACGGTTTCCGGGGCAACGTCAGGGCGGAACTGCAGTTCAAGGGCACCTTCACTGGTCACCATCCGCACTTTCGGAAGCGGTCCATCGGCTGGTTGGCCACTGCTCTGGGCAAGCGTAGTGCCCGCCGGCAAAAGCAATGAGAGAAGCATTAACAGGACGGGAGTCACACTTTTCACGGGTTTTACCAGATTTGTCATTTTCGGCCGCTCTCTGTGTAATTCGCAGGGGCTTTTCCTGCGACAATTCAATGAATTCTGTTTTCCGGTGCGTGATCTTATCAGAACGTGATTGTAAAACGGGGACTGTATCCACGCACATTTGATTGTGATCCGCTAATCTTTTCAGGTGCAGGAAAGGCTGCATCTCATTCGCCGGGCAGTGTTGTACGGTTTTCACGGTTCAATAAGGAGAAACTGGGTGAGAATCCGTCAGGGATTTGAAGAAAAATCACGCCTTGGGCGATTATTGGTTAATCGTGGCTATCTGTCTGAAGGCCAGGTGGAAGAGGGCCTGAAAGTTCAGCACGAAACCGGCCAGCGTCTTGGGGAAGTGTTCATCCAGGCCGGCTGGCTCACGGAAAAGGAACTTCACCGGGTTCTCAAGCACCAGTCCCGCTATCGTAACGCGGCAGCCCTGGTGACCATGGTCACGCTTCCGTTCCAGCCGCTGGTGACCTTTGCGGCCAGTAACACTACAGACGCCTCTCAATCGGGGATGGAAACTGGCGAACTTTATCAAAGGGGGAATCTTGCTCCCCTGACCGAAACCGAACTGGCGGCCGTATCGGGGCAGGGTGATCCGACCCTGCTTGACCGGATCGGACTGGTCGGGGCGATGGCAGAGAACCCGACCGGTGGCGACAGCACGGGAGGAAGCCCGGCGGCTGATGTTATTGAAGGGCTGAAACTGACGGCAAATATCTTCGTGCCGGTTCTGAACTTCCTGGAATCGGACTTTACCGTTTCGGGCGTTCACTACCGGGAAGGGGAGCCCCGGTACGCGGTGCGAGACGATGGAGCGCTGATGCTGGCATTTCCCGAGCGTATCGAAGAAATTCGCATGGACAATATTCGTGTCACCGGAAGTCAGGGGCCCTCAATGGGCAACGTAAGCATCCACGATATCCGGTTTCATCCGGACTCCACGATGACCATCTACACCCGGTAAAAGTGGTTATGGGGCAGTGGCCAGCGTGGTTTCAGGCGCTGGCGAGCACTGTCCGGCTTGAAACTGTCGTGTGCTCTCCGCGTGCTCCGTAGAGCTTCTGCTGGCCATTGGCACCACGGAAGATGTCAGTCAGTCGGGTCAGGCGCTTTTGCAGGTGGGTGATCACTCGCCCGTTGTTCTGGTTCAGGGTCTGACAGGCTCGCAGTTTCTGGTCCGCTTCCTGCCAAAGCTGAAACAGATCGGAAAGACCTGCGCTCCGAATAAAGCGGGAGGGCTCACCGCTCTCGGGGTGATATCCCATCTGAACCAGTGTCCGGATTTTCTGTTTTGCCCGCTCACGAATGGCCCCGAGAAGATCGTTTTTCTCTCTGGTCAATTCATTCAGAGCCTCCAGATCGGAGGTGGCAAGACAGGTTTTTTCCCTGCCGAGGATGTCAGCGAGTGTGTCCAGCTGGCTGACATCCTGGGATAGAAGAGTCTTCAGATCATCGATTGCTGCCATGATTTACTCACCCGAAAATGCTTTCATCCATCTCAAGCATTTTCTGGGCCAGTTTCTCGGCGTCAATTTTGTAGGTCCCGTTTTCGAGGGCGGACCGGATCTGCTCAATACGGTCATCATCCATCTCAGGATAATCACCCAGCTTCTGTTCGAGCTGTTTTAGATTCCTCGCCTGACTGCTCAGGCTAACGTTTTCACCCCGGGCACCCTGGGACTGGGTTTTTGCCTGCTCATTGGTCGCCGGCTGGCTGCTCTGAGCGCCAGCGCCCTTGTCGGCCGTGGTTCTCTGGGTGTTGACCTGGCCGGGGCCAATTCCATTGAAGTCAACTGACATATCAATACCTGCTTGCCTGATGCGCCAAACGTTTGCGGCGCTTACTCGAGTTTATATCCTGTTAACGGCAGAACCGAAGAAACCTTTAAAAACTTTTTGCGTTCCGGCAGAACCTTGCCGTGCCGGCAAAATGCTGCCGACGCGCGGCTACATCTGGATCTCCACATGGCCGGCGGCAACAACATTCGCCTTTACTGTACGTGAGGAGCTCAGATTTTCGACTAAAACCTGCTCTCCCACGCCTGCGTTTGCGAGAGCTTTACCTCGGGAACGCACCGAAAACCCGCCGGTTTTGGCAGTGATGATAACATGATCCCCGCGCTCTATCGCATCCGGGGCAGAGAGCATGTCCGGAGTGATCAAGGAGCCGGCATTGATGGAACGCCGAACCTCCATTCCAACTGCTTGTCTGCTCTCTGTTATAACCCCACGCCTCGAGGCATTGATTTCCACGGACTGATGCGTCACCAGATCGGAGGTAATCCGCTCACCGCGGGTCAGGGGGCGGGTAGCAACCAGGGCGGGCCCATGAATTGATACGGACGCAGTAACGAACATTCGCCAGGGGCGGTGTCCTTCGCAGGCTACCAGCAGTGAAGGGCTTGTACTCTTCCAGGGGTCGCCGCTGAACTCGACACTCAGGGGCTGTTTGCATTCGGCGAGAGCGAGTCGGCTATCGATGGACCCTGGTTCAAAGGAAACCGTATAGCCAGCACCGGTCTGTTCGTTGGCAAAGTTGTCCAGAAACGCGAGGGTCGCCTGCCGGATCTGCTCGGCAGTGGTTTGGGCCAGCAGCGGGCCGCTCAGGCTAGACATTAGCAGGAGTAGGGCGAAATTGGTGATGCGCATACGTATGAGTTTGTCCTATGCTGTCAATATCAGGGCAGAAAACCCGAATAATGGCTAAGGGTTCGGGGCAAATGGCCGTTAAGTTGGCTGATCCTCCGCTGAGATGACGGTTTCCAGTCGATCAGGCGATTATTAAGTAACCAGCAAGATATATGCCGGCGTAATGCCGGCAAGCCAGGAGAAATTAAATGGCAGGGGTATTGGACAGCGTAAACCAGCGCACGCAGCTGGTAGGGCAGAATCGCCTTGAGCTCCTTCTTTTTCGCCTGCGAGGGCGTCAGATCTATGGCATCAACGTCTTCAAGGTGAAGGAGGTTTTGCAGTGTCCCAAGCTGTCATCGATTCCTAATAGCCGGAACGTCGTCAGGGGTGTCGCCCATATCCGGGGCGAGACCATTCCGATTATTGATCTGAGCATGTCCATTGGATTGCCTGGAATTCCTCAGGAAGAACTGGCAACCAGTTTTGTCATCATTACTGAGTACAACCGTAAAACCCAGGGCTTTCTGGTTACTGGTGTCGACCGGATCATGAACATGAACTGGGAAGATATCCTGCCACCGCCCAAGGGTGCCGGAAGGGACGTTTACCTTACCGCTGTCACAAAAATCGATGATAAGCTTGTAGAAATCATTGATGTAGAGAAGATTCTTGCAGAAGTTTCTCCGCTCGGTGAGGATGTCACCGAAGCCGTGCTGAGTAAGAGTGCCGATCGCGTGCCCGGCCACCTGCCGGTCCTGGTGGTGGATGATTCGACCGTGGCCCGTCGCCAGATAGAGCGTTGCCTGACGGCTATCGGAATGGAAGTCGTTACCAAGAATGACGGCAAACAGGCTTACCAATATCTGAAGGAAGTGACGGCCGACGGTTCGCGGGCAAAGGATCATTTCTCCCTGATCATTTCCGACGTTGAAATGCCAGAGATGGACGGCTATACGTTGGTAACGAAGCTCAAGGGTGATCCGGCGCTTGCCGACATGTTTATCATGCTGCACACCTCACTCAGTGGGGTCTTTAATCAGGCCATGGTCAAGAAGGTCGGTGCCGACGACTTCATGGCAAAGTTCAGCCCCGACGAACTCGCCGAGCGGGTAATGGAAATCATTGACCAGGGTTGATGAAGCTGCTCAGAGATTCACTCAGAACAGAGATCCAATGAAAGCGGATATAACGCCACAGGAATATGAAGCCTTCAAGTCGTTCCTGCAGGACGCCTGTGGGATTTTGCTGGGAGAGAACAAGCAGTATCTGGTGAAAAGCCGGTTACGGCGGATTCTCGAGGACAATAGCATGAACTCCCTCGGGGAACTCCTTGATCGTCTCAAGCGGCCCGGCCGGGGTGGTTTGCGTGAAGTCGTCATTGACGCCATGACCACCAATGAAACCCTGTGGTTCCGTGATAACCATCCGTTCCGGATCCTTCAGGAGAAACTGCTTCCTGAATTTGCCGAGCGCAATTCCAGTCAGCCGCTTCGAATCTGGTCTGCCGCTTGCTCAACCGGGCAGGAACCTTACTCGATTGCCATGATTGTGGAGGAGTTCCGACGGCTTCGGCCCGGCAAACTGCGTGACGTGAAAATCACGGCGACCGATATTTCCAAGAGCGTCCTTGAGGTTGCCCGTAAAGGTGAATACGAGATGATCGCCATTGGTCGCGGCCTGTCGCCGGAGCGTCAGAAGCAGTTCTTTACGCCATCCTTGAACGGGGGCTGGCAAATCAAGCCGCAGATCAAGACCATGGTGGAGTTCAAGGAACTGAATCTGCTGGAGCGATACATGCTCGGCAAATTCGATATTGTGATGTGTCGCAACGTTCTGATTTATTTCTCAGCGGAATCGAAGAAGGACATCCTGACCCGGATGCATGCCACCCTTAATCCCGGAGGTTACCTGGTTCTTGGTGCATCCGAATCCCTGAACGGTTTGCCTCACCTTTACGAGATGGTCCAGTGCCATCCCGGAATTATTTACAGGAAAAAATAACCCATGCCCCTAAATGTCTGGGTCCTGGTTGCGGCGCAGGCGCTGGCGATGTGCACGGCGCCCTTCATTGTTTTCATCGGCAGCATCCAGGGCCGTCTGCTCGCACCCGCAGCGGAATACGCCACCCTTCCTGTCGGCCTTGTTGTCGTCGGGACAGTTCTGGCCATCAAACCCGCCACCTGGCTGATGGAGCGATTCGGCCGCAAACAGGTGATGTTGCTGGGCGCAACCATGGGAATTCTGGCTGGATTGCTCGGTGCCCTGGCATCCTGGCTCGGGCTGTTTTCGCTTTTGTGTCTGGCGGCGGTTATTGGTGGTACCGGGCTGGCGGTAGTCCACCAATACCGTTTCGCTGCCATGGAATCCGTGCCTCTTGGAATGGCAGGTTCCGCCGCAGCCCGGGTGCTGCTTGGCGGGTTGGTTGCGGCCTGGCTCGGGCCCGAAATCGCCGCCATTGGCAGTGGGACGGCTGAACAGTATCCGTTTCTGACCAGCTGGGTTGGCCTGGCGGCGGTGCAGGGCGTTGCCCTGATTATTCTCGGTGCTGGTTACCGGGCGAAGGGTGAGCTGGTACGTGAAACCCATCCTGGCGGTGGCCGCCCCCTGCGTGAGATTCTTTCCAACCCACTGGTATGGGCCTCAATCAGCGCTGCCGCTATCGGTTATGCGGTGATGAGCTTCATCATGACGGCCACACCACTGAGCATGACCGAGATGGCCGGGCATGACCTCGACGACGCCAAGCGTGTTATCCAGCTCCATATCATGGCCATGTACCTTCCCTCGCTCATCAGCGGATGGCTTACCCGTGTTGTCGGCATCCCCCTGATGATGGCGGCGGGGCTTCTGGCCTATCTGGGCTGCATCTTGCTCGCCGCCAGCGGCGTCAGCTTCCATCATTATCTCTCGGCGCTGTTGTTGCTGGGCGTGGGCTGGAACTTCCTGTTTGTAGGCGGTACAACACTACTTCCCAGAGGCTATCAGGATGCAGAGCGTTTCAGGGTTCAGGGCTTGAACGACATCATGGTGTTCGGTTCCCAGGCTACCGCAGCGCTCTCTGCGGGTGCCATCCTGAGTTGGCTGGGCTGGGGCGGGCTGGTTATGGTCGCCGTGCCATTTCTTGTCCTGCACGGCATTCTGATGACCCTGTGGCTCCTGCGGGAGCGTACACCTGAAAGCGCTGTTAACGGGAGAGACTGATGCTGATCAATTTTGACGGGATGGATCCGAAAGACGCCTACCATATCCTGACTCAGACCGTCATTCCGCGTCCTGTCGCCTGGGTGCTGAGCGAGAACCCGGATGGTGATTACAATCTTGCGCCGTTTTCCTTTTTCACGCCCATCACCAGCAATCCACCCTTGCTGATGATTTCGGTCGGCAAGAAACCCACGGACGGGGTATCGAAGGATACCCGGGTCAATATCGAAGAGAGAAAGCATTTTGTGATTCATATCGCCCCCAGGGCACTGGCGGCAGCGGTTACCGAATCCTCACGGACGTTGCCCCACGGCGAGTCTGAACTGAAGAATCTCGACCTTGAGATGGTGGATTTTGAAGGCGCCAGCCTGCCGCGCCTCAAGGATTGCCACGTCGCTTTTGCCTGTGAGCTGTATGACATCAAGGAAATCGGCGCCGGTCCGCAATCGCTGGTTTTTGGCAAGGTTAACCGGGTGTGGGTGAGTGACAATGCGGCCCGTTACGATGACAAGAACCGGCTCACGTTTGACGGTTCGGCGATTGATCCGCTTGGCCGGCTTGGCGGCAGCGAATATGTTACGTTCGGTGAAATAATCAAGATTCCCAGGCCTTCCTGATCTCTGACGAGGTGCGGCGCGGTGGAACAGCTGAATCTCAGGCATCTCTATTATTTCTGGGTGATCAGTCGTGAGGGCTCCATTGCCCGTGCCAGTGAGGTTCTGGAGCTGGCACCTCAGACTCTCAGTGGTCAGCTTGCGACGTTCGAAGCCTCAGTCGGTGGCCGTTTGTTTTCACGGGAGCGGCGCCAACTCATTCTGACAGACCTGGGGCGATTGATCCTTGGTTATGCTGATGACATTTTTGCGCTTACGGGCGAGCTTGCGGAAACTCTTCGGCTCGATCCTTCCGAACGCCCCCTCACGCTTCGTGCCGGCATTTCCGCATCGATTCACAAGCTGATTGCCTATTACCTCTTGCAACCGGCGATGGCTGTTAAACGGTCGATTCAACTGGAATGCCAGACAGGGCGTACTGAGGACCTGGTCCTCAGCCTCAAGCGTAAGGAGCTTGATCTGGTCCTTACAGACCGCATGCCAAAGCTCCAGGAAGAGGCGAATCTCACGGTCCATCCGTTGGCGGGCTCGAGCATGAGTCTGTTTGCAGCGCCGGAACTGGCCGACCGCTTGAGAGATGGTTTCCCGGAATCCCTCAATGGTCAGCCGCTTCTGGCCAACGCCACCGATGCACCATACTTCGAACGTCTCATGAACTGGTTTTCCCTTAATGGCGTGCGCATGAGGCTTATTGCCCGGGTAGACGACAGCGCATTGATCAAAGTGTTCGGAAGCCAGGGCTATGGCGTATTTGCGGCACCGACAGTCATTCGGGAGGAGGTCTGCCGGCAGTATGAAGTTGAGCAAATCGCCTCAATTGATGACGTCGTGGATGAGCTTTTCGCAATTACCCGAGGCGGAAAAATTGCGCATGACGGCGTCAGAGCAATCTGCGAGGCGCACTCCGACTTTCAGGGCCTGAAATAACCTCGAAAAAAACGATGTTAAAACCTCAACAAAGCTTATTTTGTCGATCTCTGTTCCCGTCCATTATGGAGTTGTGAAAGGCAGCAACCCGAAGAGGAGCAGCAGCTATGAAAACCATCCACAAATTTCGTCTGGAACCTGGCAAGGAACCGACCACTCTCTCACTCAGGGAAGGGTATCGGGTGGTGCGCAGCGAGTATATCGTTCCCCACAAGGCCGTTTACCTCTGGGTGGAGCAACCCCTGAATGTAACCACACCGACCCTGGAGAGGCAGTTCCGAGTCGCGTATTCCGGTGAACCAGTACCGGATCACTTTGAATACGTCGACACTGCATTGGACCCGTTTGGTCCCGAAGCGTACCACGTGTTTGCAGTTCCGGCCGACGAGGACTCAACAACCTTCAGCCCCAGGGGTGAAGGCGCAAGCAACGACGACCTCGCCAGGCGTAACTGGCAACCCACAGCGATCTCCTGATCATCCTTGGGGCCCTCCGGGGCCCTTTTTTATCGGGTTCCTATGGGCAGGTGACCGGTTTTAACCCAGATCACCGTCTCCTGATCCACGAACGGGTGGTGCTGGCTCAGGTGGGGGCTTCGAATCCAGGTTCCTTCAGGATACCGGCCGTGCTCGTCGCAGAATTCACCAGACAGTACAAAAATCTCCTCGCCCCCGAAGTGCCTGTGAGGTTGAAACACTGTAAGCGGCCGGTAATCCCATCTTGAGTCAGGCGCTGTCGCCGTCA
>NZ_KZ319343.1 GCF_002744735.1 Marinobacter guineae
AAGACCACCTGCACCGGCGTTGAGATGTTCCGCAAGCTGCTGGACGAGGGCCGTGCTGGTGAGAACGTTGGTGTTCTGCTGCGTGGTACCAAGCGTGACGACGTTGAGCGTGGTCAGGTCCTGTGTGTGCCGGGCTCCATCAAACCGCACACCAAGTTCGAGTGCGAAGTGTACGTACTGTCCAAAGAAGAGGGCGGCCGTCATACTCCGTTCTTCAAGGGCTATCGTCCGCAGTTTTACTTCCGTACGACCGACGTAACTGGTTCCTGTGAACTGCCGGAAGGCGTGGAAATGGTTATGCCGGGTGACAACGTGAAGATGAGTGTTACCCTGATCAACCCGATTGCCATGGAAGATGGTCTGCGCTTCGCGATTCGCGAAGGCGGCCGTACCGTTGGTGCCGGCGTGGTCTCCAAGATCATCGAGTAAGTTACTCGAGAGTAAGTGCGCTGAGTTGTTTCGGTGCAGGCCAGTAGCTCAATTGGCAGAGCAGCGGTCTCCAAAACCGCAGGTTGGGGGTTCGATTCCCTCCTGGCCTGCCATTTTTTAACATCCGGATACATAAGTTGATTCCTATGGAGTCAAAAGCCGTTCAGTCAACCAGCCGTTTCGATTTCGTGAAGTGGCTGGTTGTTTTCGTTCTGATCGCCATCGGTGTGGTGGGGAATCAGTATTATAGTGCCGAGTCTCTGCTGTATCGGGTTCTGGCTCTTGTAGGCCTCGCGATTGTTGCGGCGCTTGTTGCCCTTCAAACTGATCGTGGTCGTCGTTTTGCGACGCTGCTGAAGGAAGCGAGGGTAGAGATCCGGAAAGTGGTATGGCCCACCAGGCCCGAATTGGTGCAGACAACTGCGATTGTTGTGGTGTTTGTGCTGGTCGTTGCGCTGTTGTTGTGGGGTATGGATTCGCTGATCAGCTTGCTGGTCGCCGGGTTTATCGGCTAACAGGAGTGGGCAATGGCTAAGCGCTGGTACGTCGTTCATGCGTATTCTGGCTTCGAAAAGCAAGTAATGCGCACTCTGAAAGAGCGTGTTGCTCTTGATGGCATGGAAGACAGGTTCGGCGAAATCCTGGTTCCGACCGAGGAAGTCGTCGAAATGCGTGAAGGGAAGAAGCGCAAGAGTGAGCGCAAATTCTATCCCGGGTACGTACTGGTCCAGATGGAAATGGACGACGCAACGTGGCACCTTGTAAAAAATACGCCGCGAGTCCTGGGCTTTATTGGTGGTACCAAAGATAAGCCGGCACCCATCACTGAGAAAGAGGCAGATGCAATTCTGCGTCGTGTCGAGAGTGGTGCGGACAAGCCCAAGCCCAAGACCCTGTTTGAGCCAGGTGAAGTTGTTCGTGTCGTTGAAGGGCCTTTTGCTGATTTCAACGGCGTTGTAGAAGAAGTTGACTACGACAAGAGTCGTGTCAAGGTTGCCGTTTTGATTTTTGGCCGTTCAACTCCGGTAGAGCTGGAGTTTGGGCAGGTCGAGAAGGACTGACGGGCAACACGAAAGCTGAAAGCTCGCGCGCTATGGCGACGCGGGCTTTTTGTGTCTGCTTTTTGCAGTTGTAACTAAAGGGGAGCCGAAAGGCGTCTGAACCCACAGGAGATGTATCATGGCTAAGAAGATCGATGCCTATATCAAGCTTCAGGTTGCTGCCGGTAAGGCCAACCCAAGTCCCCCCGTTGGTCCTGCATTGGGTCAGCGCGGCGTAAACATCATGGAGTTCTGTAAGGCGTTTAACGCTCAGACCCAGGATATGGAACCGGGCTTGCCGATTCCTACTGTTATCACAGTTTACAGTGATCGCAGCTTTACCTTTATCACCAAGACTCCGCCTGCGCCGGTTCTTCTCAAAAAGGCCGCTGGTATCAAGAGTGGCTCCGGCCGTCCGAATACCGACAAGGTTGGTACCGTGACCCGTGAGCAGCTCGAAGAGATCGCCAAGACCAAAGAGCCGGATCTGACTGCTGCCGATATGGACGCAGCGGTGCGTACCATTGCAGGAACTGCCCGTAGTATGGGCCTGAACGTGGAGGGCCTGTAACATGGCAAAGCTGAGCAAGCGTCAGAAGCTTATTCGTGAAAAGGTAGACTCTACCCGTTCCTACTCGATTGATGAGGCAGTTGCGCTGCTGGTTGAGCTGGGTCAGAACGTGAAGTTCAAAGAGTCTGTAGACGTGGCTGTAAACCTGGGCGTTGATGCACGTAAATCCGATCAGGTTGTTCGTAGCAGCACTGTTCTGCCACACGGCACCGGCAAGACTGTCCGGGTTGCCGTCTTTACCCAGGGCGCCAATGCCGAGAAAGCGACAGCTGCCGGTGCAGATATTGTCGGTATGGATGATCTGGCGGACGAAGTTAAAAAAGGCAACATGGACTTCGACGTGGTTATCGCCACTCCGGATGCCATGCGTGTTGTAGGTCAGCTGGGTCAGATCCTGGGTCCCCGTGGCCTGATGCCGAATCCGAAGGTGGGTACTGTGACTCCTGACGTTGAGACTGCGGTCAAAAACGCCAAGGCAGGTCAGGTTCGTTACCGCACCGACAAAAACGGCATTATCCATGCCCCGCTGGGTAACGTTGAATTTTCTGCCGAGAACATCAAGGAGAACCTTGAGGCTCTGGTGGCAGATCTGAAAAAGGCCAAGCCCTCGTCGGCGAAAGGTGTGTATCTGAAGAAGATCACCGTTTCCTCGACTATGGGTCCTGGCCTGACTATCGATCAGAGCGGTCTGAACATCTGATTCTCTGAGCGGTAGTCACTTTGTAGTCTGGGCGGAAGCCAAGGCTGTCAAAGACCGCAGGCCCCCGAAGCGCATCTGGTTTTCCGGAGGCGCCACAAGGGTTAAAGCAACGCCTGCGCAGACGGTGTGAAGACGTTCTCTCTGAACCCAAACACCGTTAGGAGCCCCGTGAGGGGTATATGTGGGTTTGCCGGGATATCCCCGGCGAAATCGAGGAGAAATCCAGTGGCAATTAGACTCGAAGACAAGAAAGCGATCGTCGCTGAAGTCAACGAGACTGCCGGTGGTGCTCTGTCTGTGGTTCTGGCTGACTACCGTGGTGTTACCTCTGGTGACATGACGGCGCTTCGCGCCAAGGCTCGTGCCGAAAACGTGCGTCTGAAGGTTGTTCGTAACAACCTGGCAAAGATCGCGATTCGCGGTACCGAGTACGAGTGCATTGATGAAGCGCTGGTTGGTCCGACCATTCTGGCATTCTCTATGGAAGATCCGGGCGCGGCAGCGCGTCTGCTTAAGGATTTTGCCAAAGAGAAAGAGGCGTTCGAGATCAAGGGACTGGCCGTCGGCGGAGAGCTGATGGGTGCAGACCAGATCGACCGTCTTGCCAAGCTGCCAACACGTCACGAAGCGCTGACAATGCTGGCCGCTGTAACACAGGCACCGATCACCAAGCTGGCACGGACACTGAACGAAGTTCCTTCGAAAGTGACTCGTGCTGTAGCGGCAGTTCGCGACCAGAAGCAAGAAGCTGCTTGATTCTGTTGAACACCATTTTTATATTTTTGGGAGAAAGTCATGGCTCTGTCTAACGAAGACATTTTGAACGCAATTGCAGAAATGAGCGTAATGGACGTTGTTGCGCTGGTTGAAGCAATGGAAGAGAAATTCGGTGTGTCTGCCGCTGCAGCTGTTGCTGCTGCGCCGGCCGCTGCTGGTGGTGGCGAAGCTGCCGCTGAAGAGCAGACCGAGTTCGACGTTGTACTTACCGGTCCTGGTGAGAAGAAAGTAAACGTTATCAAGGCCGTTCGTGAACTGACCGGCCTGGGTCTGAAAGAAGCTAAGGAAATGGTCGACAGCGCTCCTTCCGTTATCAAGGAAGCAGCTAGCAAAGACGACGCTGAAGCAGCCAAGAAGAAGCTTGAGGAAGCAGGCGCTTCTGTTGAGCTTAAGTAAGAGTCGGCTGTTGATTGAAACCGTGCGATAAGCATGGACAGGCTGGTGGCTTTGTGCCACCGGCCTTTTTCTGTTGTATATGCTATAGAGTCTGGTGAGCAATTGCAGGTTGATGTCAGATCCATAACCTACAGCCAGAGTCTTGTTCAAGACGGCGCGATAAGCCGAGCAATTCGGCCCCGAAGCAGAACAATGGTTGCTTCTTGATACCAGGTATCAGGTCTAAAGCTGGGGAATGCAGATGACTTACTCCTACACCGAGAAAAAGCGGATTCGCAAAGATTTCAGTAAATTGCCTTCCGTGATGGACGTCCCCTATTTGCTGTCTATTCAGCTGGATTCGTTCAGGGACTTCCTCCAAATGGAAGCCGCTCCTGAAGACCGCCGGGAAACCGGTCTTCACGCAGCATTCAAATCCGTATTCCCGATTGTCAGTTATTCTGGCAATGCCGCACTCGAATACGTGAGTTACCGTATTGGCGAGCCGGTTTTTGATGTCAAGGAATGCCAGCTTAGGGGCGTAACCTACGCAGCACCGCTGCGGGTGAAAGTCCGCCTTATCATTTACGATAAGGAATCGTCCAACAAGGCGATCAAGGACATTAAAGAGCAGGAAGTGTACATGGGCGAAATGCCCCTGATGACCGAAAACGGTACCTTCGTTATCAACGGTACCGAGCGCGTTATTGTTTCCCAGCTCCACCGGTCACCGGGTGTGTTCTTCGACCATGACAAGGGTAAGACCCATTCGTCCGGCAAGCTGCTGTATTCGGCCCGGGTGATTCCTTACCGTGGTTCGTGGCTGGACTTCGAGTTTGATCCGAAGGACTCCGTGTTCGTTCGTATCGATCGTCGTCGCAAGCTGCCGGCGTCTATCCTGCTGCGGTCACTTGGCTACACCTCCGAGCAGATGCTTGAGATGTTCTTTGAAACCAGTAAATTCAGCCTGGGCGCGGAAGTGTGCAAGCTGGAGCTGGTGCCAAGCCGTTTGCGGGGTGATATTGCCACCTTCGATATCAAGGACAATGACGGTAACGTGATTGTCGAGGAAGGTCGCCGGATTACCGCTCGTCATATCAAGCAGCTGGAAAAAGCCGGCATTAATGAGCTTGAGGTGCCGACCGAGTACCTGTACGGCCGTGTCCTGGCCAAGGACATGATCGATCAGGCCAGCGGTGAAGTGCTGGTTGAGTGTAACTCGGAGCTTACCGAAGAGCTGATCACCAAGATTCTGGACGCCGGTGTTACGGAGATCGAAACCCTTTACACCAACGATCTGGATTGCGGTCCGTTCATGTCCGACACCCTGCGCATCGATCCGACGCGCACGCCGCTGGAAGCGCTGGTCGAGATTTACCGGATGATGCGCCCGGGCGAGCCGCCCACCAAAGAGTCGGCTGAGAACCTGTTCAACAACCTGTTCTTCTCCGAAGAGCGCTATGACCTGTCAGCGGTAGGCCGCATGAAGCTCAACCGCCGTCTGCGCCGTGAGGAGAGCACCGGAGAGGGCACGCTGACCCACGAAGATATCATTGATGTCCTCAAAACCCTGATCGATATCCGTAACGGCCAGGGCAATGTCGATGACATCGATAACCTGGGTAACCGTCGCGTCCGCTGTGTTGGCGAAATGGCCGAAAACCAGTTCCGTGTGGGTCTGGTGCGGGTTGAGCGCGCCGTTCGCGAGCGTCTGAGCCTGGCCGAGAGTGAAGGCCTGATGCCTCAGGACCTGATCAACGCCAAGCCCGTAGCGGCAGCGGTTAAAGAATTCTTTGGCTCCAGCCAGTTGTCCCAGTTCATGGATCAGAACAACCCGCTGTCCGAGGTGACTCACAAGCGCCGCATCTCGGCCCTTGGCCCCGGCGGTCTGACCCGTGAACGTGCAGGCTTCGAGGTTCGCGACGTACACCCGACCCACTATGGTCGCGTATGTCCAATCGAGACACCGGAAGGCCCGAACATCGGTCTGATCAACTCGCTGGCGACCTATGCCCGCTCCAACTCCTACGGCTTCCTTGAAAGTCCGTACCGGAAAGTGGTGGAAGGTGTGGTCACCGACGAAGTGGTGTACCTGTCTGCCATTGAAGAAAGCAATTACGTGATCGCTCAGGCCAGTGCTGCCATGGACGAGAAGTCCAAGCGTCTGACCGATGAGCTGGTCACCGTGCGTCACCAGAACGAATTCACGGTTACGCCGCCGGAAAGCGTCAACTTCATGGACGTGTCTCCGCGCCAGGTGGTGTCGGTGGCCGCGTCACTGATTCCGTTCCTGGAGCACGACGACGCCAACCGCGCACTGATGGGTGCAAACATGCAGCGTCAGGCGGTTCCGACCCTGCGCTCGCAAGTGCCGCTGGTCGGTACCGGTGTTGAGCGCACTGTGGCTCAGGATTCCGGCGTTTGTGTAACGGCCCGTCGCGGCGGTGTGATCGAGAGTGTTGATGCGGCCCGTATCGTGGTTCGTGTTAACAACGAGGAAACGGAAGCGGGTGATGCCGGTGTGGATATCTACAACCTCACCAAATACACCCGTTCGAACCAGAACACCTGTATTAACCAGCGCTCGATCGTGCGCCAGGGCGACGCTATTGCCCGCGGTGACGTACTGGCTGACGGTCCGTCGGTTGATCTGGGTGAGCTGGCCCTGGGGCAGAACATGCGAATCGCGTTCATGCCCTGGAACGGTTACAACTTCGAGGACTCCATCCTCATTTCCGAGAAAGTGGTTCAGGAAGATCGCCTGACCACCATCCACATTCAGGAACTGACCTGTGTGGCTCGGGATACCAAGCTGGGCAGCGAAGAAATTACCGCGGATATTCCGAACGTTGGTGAAAGTGCGCTGTCCAAGCTGGACGAGTCCGGCATTGTGTATATCGGTGCGGAAGTCGGGCCTGGCGATATCCTGGTCGGTAAGGTAACGCCGAAGGGCGAAACCCAGCTGACTCCAGAGGAAAAGCTCCTGAGGGCTATCTTCGGTGAGAAGGCGTCCGACGTTAAGGACACCTCCTCACGGGTGCCAACCGGCACCCGAGGTACGGTCATCGATGTTCAGGTATTTACCCGTGACGGTATCGAGAAAGACCAGCGTGCCCAGTACATCGAAAAGGAACAGCTGGATCAGTATCGAAAGGATCTGAAGGACGAATACCGCATTGTTGAAGGTGCCACCTTCGAGCGCCTGATGAGTGCCCTCAACGGTCAGGAAGTGATCAGCGGTCCGGGCCTTAAGAAGGGCGCGACCCTTGAGGAAGGCTACCTGGCCGAGCTGCCGCGTTCCGACTGGTTCAAGCTCCGGATGAAAGACGAGAGCCTGAACGAGCTGCTGGAGAAGTCCGAGCAGGGTCTGGAAGATCGCAAGAAAGAGCACGAAGCACGCTTTGATGACAAGAAAGGCAAGCTTCAGC
Source organism: Marinobacter guineae (assembly GCF_002744735.1). GTDB lineage: Bacteria > Pseudomonadota > Gammaproteobacteria > Pseudomonadales > Oleiphilaceae > Marinobacter > Marinobacter guineae. The sequence continues at coordinate 7,321 of NZ_KZ319343.1, forward strand.
AGGGTGATGATCTGGCTCCGGGCGTGCTGAAAATCGTCAAGGTATACCTGGCGATCAAGCGTCGTATCCAGCCGGGTGACAAGATGGCCGGCCGCCATGGTAACAAGGGTGTTATCTCTGCGGTTATGCCGATTGAGGACATGCCGTACGATGAGCATGGTAATACCGTCGACATCGTTTTGAACCCGCTGGGTGTTCCGTCGCGGATGAACGTAGGTCAGGTGCTTGAGACCCATCTGGGTGCAGCGGCCAAGGGTCTGGGTGAGAGAATCAGTCAGATGCTGGACGAGCAGCGCAAGGTGGCGGAATTACGCAAGCTTCTGGATGAGATCTACAATCATTCGGACGAGGTGTTCAAGGTGGACCTGGATTCCCTGAATGACAAGGAAATCCTGGAGATGTGCCACAACCTGCGTGGCGGCGTACCCATGGCGACACCGGTATTTGACGGCGCCAAGGAAGCTGAGGTCAAGCGGATGCTTGAACTGGCGGGGCTGAGCACCACTGGCCAGACCATGCTGTACGATGGTCGGACCGGTGATATGTTCGATCGCCCGGTGACGGTTGGTTATATGTACATCCTGAAACTGAACCACCTGATCGACGACAAGATGCACGCTCGTTCCACCGGGTCCTACAGCCTGGTTACCCAGCAGCCGCTGGGTGGTAAGGCGCAGTTCGGTGGCCAGCGCTTCGGTGAGATGGAAGTGTGGGCTCTTGAAGCCTACGGTGCAGCCTATACGCTGCAGGAGATGCTCACCGTCAAGTCTGATGACGTAAATGGTCGGACCAAGATGTACAAGAACATTGTCGATGGCGATCATCGTATGGAGCCGGGCATGCCCGAATCCTTCAACGTTCTTGTCAAGGAAATCCGCTCGTTGGGTATCGACATCGAGCTGGAATCCGAGTGAGCCGAATTGTTTTTGGCAGCGTGAGCGGGCACGACCTGTGCCCGCCCGAGATTAACGCCATCCGGAGCTTTTACTGATGAAAGATTTGCTGAATCTTCTCAAGAGCCAGAACCAAAGCAAGGAATTTGACGCCATCCGAATTGGTCTGGCGTCGCCTGACATGATTCGTTCCTGGTCCTTTGGCGAAGTGAAGAAGCCTGAGACCATTAACTACCGTACCTTCAAGCCGGAGCGTGACGGTCTTTTCTGTGCCAAGATCTTCGGCCCGATCAAGGACTATGAGTGCCTGTGTGGCAAGTACAAGCGTCTGAAACACCGCGGTGTCATCTGCGAGAAGTGTGGTGTTGAGGTTGCTCTGGCCAGCGTTCGTCGTGAGCGCATGGGCCACATCGAGCTTGCCAGCCCGGTGGCACACATCTGGTTCCTGAAGTCACTGCCGTCCCGTATCGGGCTGATGCTGGACATGACCCTGCGCGACATTGAGCGGGTCCTGTACTTCGAATCCTTTATTGTTATCGAGCCGGGGATGACCACCCTGGAGAAAGGGCAGCTGCTGAATGACGAGCAGTATTACGAAGCCCTGGAAGAATTCGGTGACGAGTTTGACGCCCGCATGGGTGCCGAAGCGGTCAAGGAGTTGCTGGAGGGTATTGACCTGCAGGCGGAAGTTGACGGCCTGCGTGAAGAAATCCCCCAGACAAACTCTGAAACCAAGATCAAGAAGTTCAGCAAGCGTCTGAAGATTCTTGAGGCGTTCCTGTACTCCGGCAACAAGCCAGGCGACATGGTAATGACCGTGCTGCCGGTTCTGCCGCCGGATCTTCGTCCGCTGGTACCGCTGGATGGTGGTCGTTTTGCCACTTCGGATCTGAACGATCTGTACCGTCGCGTAATCAACCGGAACAACCGCCTCAAGCGCCTGCTCGAGCTGAACGCGCCGGACATCATCGTGCGCAACGAAAAGCGCATGCTGCAGGAAGCTGTGGATGCACTGCTGGACAACGGCCGTCGCGGTCGTGCCATCACCGGTACCAACAAGCGCCCGCTTAAATCCCTGGCCGACATGATCAAGGGTAAGCAGGGTCGTTTCCGTCAGAACCTGCTCGGTAAGCGGGTGGACTACTCCGGTCGTTCCGTGATCGTGGTGGGTCCCTACCTGCGTCTGCACCAGTGTGGTCTGCCCAAGAAGATGGCTCTTGAGCTGTTCAAGCCGTTCATTTTCTCCAAGCTGGAGCACCGCGGTCTAGCGACCACGATCAAGGCCGCCAAGAAGATGGTCGAGCGAGAGGAAGGCGTGGTCTGGGATATCCTGGATGAAGTCATCCGTGAGCACCCGATCATGCTGAACCGCGCACCGACTCTGCACCGTCTGGGTATCCAGGCGTTCGAGCCGGTTCTGATCGAAGGTAAAGCAATCCAGCTGCACCCGCTGGTCTGTGCGGCCTACAACGCCGACTTTGACGGTGACCAGATGGCGGTACACGTACCGCTGACCCTGGAAGCCCAGCTCGAAGCCCGTGCGTTGATGATGTCCACTAACAACGTACTGTCTCCGGCCAACGGCGAGCCGATCATCGTGCCGTCCCAGGACGTGGTACTTGGCCTTTATTACATGACCCGTGAGCGCAAGAGCGCCGTCGGGGAAGGTATGGTGTTTGCCGACGTGAAAGAGGCGCATCGCGCCTACGGTGCCGGCAAGGTCGACCTCCAGGCCATCGTCAAGGTGCGCGTGAAGGAAGTGACCATCCACGAAAGCGGTGAGCGTACTGAAGAGTACAAGATCGTTGATACCACCGTTGGTCGCGCCCTGTTGTTCGACATCGTTCCGGATGGCCTGTCTTATGACCTGGTGAACAAGCCCATGGTCAAGAAGGCAATCTCAAACCTGATCAACACCTGTTACCGCGATGCTGGCCTGAAAGATACCGTTATCTTCGCTGACCAGCTGATGTACATGGGTTATCACTACGCGACTGTGTCCGGCATATCTATTGGCTTCAATGACTTCGAGATCCCGCCGGAGAAGTACGAACTGGTCGATGCGGCTTCCGCGGAAGTGAAGGATATCGAAACCCAGTATGCTTCCGGTCTGCTAACCCAGGGTGAAAAGTACAACAAGGTAATCGACATCTGGTCCCGGGCTAACGACAAAGTGTCCAAGGCCATGATGGAGCGTCTTTCCAAGGAGCAGGTGATTGGTCCTGACGGCCAACCTGTCAAGGGTGAAGACGGCGAGTACGAGATGCAGGAGTCTTTCAACTCCGTCTACATGATGGCCGACTCCGGCGCCCGGGGTTCCGCGGCCCAGATTCGTCAGTTGGCGGGTATGCGTGGTCTGATGGCGAAGCCGGACGGCTCCATCATCGAGACACCGATCACAGCGAACTTCCGTGAGGGTCTGAACGTACTTCAGTACTTCATCTCGACGCACGGCGCGCGGAAAGGCCTGGCGGATACCGCACTGAAGACTGCGAACTCCGGTTACCTGACTCGTCGCCTGGTTGACGTTTCCCAGGATCTCGTTGTTACCGAGGAAGATTGCGGTACCGACGAAGGTCTGTTGATGACGCCGCATATCGAAGGCGGCGACGTTGTTGTGCCGCTGGGCGACCGGGTGCTGGGTCGTGTTACTGCCCGTGCCGCGTTCACCCCGACCGACAAGGATAACGCAGTTGTTGAGGCAGGCACTCTGCTGGACGAGAAAGCCGTTGAGTCCCTTGAGCAGGCCGGTGTCGACGAAGTCTGGGTTCGTTCCGCGATTACCTGTGAAACCCGTCACGGCATCTGCTCGAAGTGCTACGGCCGCGATCTGGCCCGTGGCCACCGGGTGAACGTAGGCGAGGCCGTCGGCGTTATTGCTGCCCAATCCATTGGTGAGCCGGGCACCCAGCTGACCATGCGGACCTTCCACATTGGTGGCGCTGCGAGCCGGGCTTCAGCGGTTGACAACATCCAGGTCAAGCATGGTGGTAAAGTACGCCTGCACAACCTGAAATCGATTGAAAAGAGCGACGGTTCGCTGGTCGTGGTATCCCGTTCCTCAGCACTGGCCATCGCGGATGACCAGGGTCGTGAGCGTGAGTGGTACAAGCTGCCCTACGGTGCCGTACTGTCCGTTAAGCACGGTGATACGGTTGAAGCCGGTGTTGCGGTTGCCAAGTGGGATCCACACACTCACCCGATCATCGCCGAAGCGGAAGGTACCGCAAGGTTCGTCAATATGGATCAGGGCATTACCGTCCGGACCCAGACCGATGAGCTGACCGGCCTGTCCACCATGGAGGTCATCGATCCGAAAGAGCGTCCTGCGGCTGGCAAGGATATCCGTCCTGCAATCCAGTTGATTGATGCGAAAGGCGAAGAAGTGGAGCTGCCGGGTGGCGGCACCGCAATCTTCTTCCTGCCCGCGAACGCTCTGGTTACCATGGCGAACGGCGCCAAGATCGAACTCGGTGACGTGGTTGCCCGGATTCCTCAGGAAAGCTCCAAGACGCGGGATATCACCGGTGGTCTGCCGCGGGTTGCCGATTTGTTCGAGGCCCGTCGTCCGAAAGAGTCGTCTATCCTCGCCGAGATCAGTGGCATGGTGTCCTTCGGCAAGGAGACCAAGGGTAAGAAGCGTCTGGTGATCACGCCGAAAGATGGCGATGTCTACGAAGTACTTATTCCGAAGCATCGTCAGATGAACGTGTTCGAAGGCGAAACCGTTGAAAAGGGTGAAGTGATTTCGGATGGCCCGTCCAACCCGCATGACATCCTGCGTCTATTGGGTGTTGTCGCGCTGGCGAAATACATCACCAACGAAATCCAGGACGTTTACCGTCTGCAGGGCGTTGTCATCAACGATAAACACATTGAGGTTATCGTTCGTCAGATGCTGCGCAAGGTCGAAATCACCGATCCGGGTGATACGACTCTGCTGTCCGGTGATCAGGTGGAAATCACCCAGGTACTGGAAGAAAACGAAAAGGCCGATGTGGCAGACAAGGAGCCGGCACGGTTCGAGCGTCTGCTGCTGGGTATCACCAAGGCTTCCCTGGCCACCGAGTCGTTCATTTCAGCGGCTTCGTTCCAGGAAACCACCCGGGTACTCACCGAAGGTGCGGTTACCGGTAAGCGGGATTACCTCCGCGGCCTGAAAGAAAACGTTGTGGTTGGTCGATTGATTCCGGCAGGTACCGGTCTGGCTTACCACGCCGAGCGTCGTCGCAAACGCGAACTGGAAGAGCAGGGCGTGACTGCGGCAGATGTGGAAGAAGCTCTGAGCGCCGAGCTCAACCGCGAAAGCTGAGTTGGGTCGGTGTGGCGCCTCCGGGTAGTTACCTACTCGAGAGGTGGTCAAAAAGAGACCAGTCGTCTTGACTGTCCGGGGGCGCAGGCTTACACTTGCGTCCCTTAAATTTTACCCCCTGCACAGGGGGTAAGTTTCATTGATATGGTTTTTTGGAGTTTGCTTACATGGCAACGATTAATCAGTTGGTGCGTAAGCCTCGTAAGCGCAAGGTAGCCAAGAGCGATGTTCCTGCTCTCCAGGCCTGCCCTCAGCGCCGTGGTGTTTGCACTCGTGTGTACACCACAACGCCGAAGAAGCCGAACTCAGCACTGCGTAAAGTGTGCCGTGTTCGTCTGACCAACGGCTTCGAGGTTTCCTCATACATTGGTGGTGAAGGTCACAACCTTCAGGAGCACAGTGTCGTGCTGATCCGTGGCGGTCGAGTAAAAGACCTTCCGGGTGTGCGCTATCACACTGTTCGCGGAACGCTGGACACCCAGGGTGTGCAGAGCCGTAAACAGGGCCGCTCCAAGTACGGTACAAAACGACCCAAGTCCTGATCTCCCGGACGGGTGCCTTTTATCGTTGCTTGTCAGAACGGTAAGAGTAAGGCTGAGTAGCAGTTTGCTATCTCAGGGGTTCCTGAAGACCTTTTAGATATATAAGGGCTTATCGATGCCTAGAAGAAGAGTTGCAGCAAAACGGGAAATTATCCCGGATCCCAAATTCGGCAGTGCACGTCTGGCCAAATTCATCAACCACGTGATGGAAAGTGGCAAGAAATCCGTTGCAGAGCGCATTGTTTACGGCGCCCTGGACATTGTTGCCGAGAAATCAAAGGAAGAGCCGATCGACATGTTCGAGAAGGCCCTGGAAAACATCCAGCCGATGGTCGAAGTCAAGTCCCGTCGTGTGGGTGGTGCTACCTACCAGGTGCCCGTAGAAGTACGGCCTTCCCGTCAGAACGCGCTGGCCATGCGCTGGCTCGTAGAATTTTCACGGAAGCGCGGTGAGAAGTCCATGGCACAGCGTCTGGCTGGTGAAATCCTGGACGCCGCTGACAGCAAAGGCTCCGCTGTTAAGAAGCGTGAAGATGTTCACCGCATGGCAGAAGCCAACAAGGCGTTCTCTCACTTCCGTTTCTAATCAGCCGAGGTTTATACAGTGGCACGCAAGACTCCTATCAAGCGTTACAGAAACATTGGTATTTGTGCGCACGTTGATGCGGGCAAAACCACAACCACCGAGCGGGTCCTGTTCTACACAGGCATTTCCCATAAAATCGGTGAGGTTCATGATGGTGCGGCTACCATGGACTGGATGGAGCAGGAGCAGGAGCGTGGTATTACCATTACCTCAGCTGCGACAACCTGTTTCTGGCAAGGCATGGACAAGCAGTATCCGGAGCATCGGATCAACATCATCGATACCCCGGGGCACGTTGACTTTACCATCGAAGTAGAGCGCTCACTGCGCGTACTCGACGGTGCGGTTGTTGTGTTCTGCGGCTCCTCTGGTGTTGAGCCCCAGTCCGAGACTGTGTGGCGTCAGGCCAACAAGTACGAAGTGCCGCGCATGGTGTTTGTCAACAAGATGGACCGTGCTGGTGCCAACTTCCTGCGCGTTGTTGACCAGATCAAGACCCGTCTGGGTGCAAACGCGGTTCCCATTCAGCTGCCGATCGGTTCCGAAGACAACTTCGCGGGCATCGTCGACCTGATCCGTAACAAGGCGATCTACTGGAATGAAGAAGATTCCGGCGCTACTTACGATCAGCGAGACGTTCCCGAGGAAATGGTCGACGAAGTTGCCATGTATCGTGAGCAGATGATGGAAGCAGCAGCTGAAGCGAACGAAGAGTTGATGGAGCGTTACCTCGACGAGGGCGAGCTCAACGTCGACGATATCAAGAAAGGGTTGCGCATGCGCACCCTGGCGAACGAAATCGTTGTTGCTACTTGCGGCTCTGCGTTCAAGAACAAGGGCGTTCAGGCCGTGCTCGACTCCGTTATCGAGTTCCTTCCGGCTCCGGATGAAGTCAAGGCTATCCGAGGTGAGGTGGACGAAGACGGTAACGAAGAAACCCGTCAGGCGGATGACGATGCGCCTTTTGCCGCGCTTGCCTTCAAGATCGCGACTGACCCGTTCGTTGGCACCCTGACCTTCTTCCGGGTGTATTCGGGCAAGCTGGAATCCGGCAATGCGGTTTACAACTCCGTGAAGGGCAAGAAAGAGCGTGTCGGCCGTATGGTTCAGATGCACTCCAAAGATCGCCAGGAGATCAAAGAGGTTCTGGCGGGTGATATCGCTGCGGCCATCGGCCTCAAGAGTGTGACCACCGGTGACACCTTGTGCGACGAAAACCACAAGATCATCCTTGAGCGTATGGAATTCCCGGAGCCGGTAATTTCGGTAGCAGTTGAGCCGAAGTCCAAGGCCGACCAGGAGAAGATGGGTGTTGCGCTGGGTAAGCTGGCCCAGGAAGATCCGTCATTCCGGGTACGTACCGACGAGGAATCCGGGCAGACCATTATCTCCGGTATGGGTGAGCTTCACCTGGATATCATCGTTGACCGTATGCGTCGCGAGTTCAAGGTTGAGGCCAACATCGGCAAGCCGCAGGTAGCTTATCGTGAATGTATCCGCAAGCCGGTAGACGTCGAAGGCAAGTTTGTTCGTCAGTCTGGTGGTCGTGGTCAGTACGGTCACGTCAAGATCAAGCTTGAGCCGCTGCCGCTGGATGATGAAGAAGGCGAAAACTTTATCTTCGTGAACGAGATTGTTGGTGGTGTGGTTCCCAAGGAATACATCCCAGCAGTTCAGCAGGGTATTTCCGAGCAGATGCAGAACGGCTGTCTGGCCGGCTATCCGCTGCTGCGCATCAAGGCGACCCTGTATGACGGCTCGTATCACGATGTTGACTCCAACGAGATGGCTTTCAAAGTCGCTGGCTCCATGGCGATGAAGAAAGGTGCTCTGGAAGCCAGTCCAGCGCTTCTCGAGCCGATCATGAAAGTTGAAGTCGTCAGCCCTGAGGAATACATGGGTGATGTCGTCGGTGATTTGAACCGTCGTCGCGGCCTGATTCAGGGTATGGATGAAGGCCCCTCGGGTAAAGTCATCCGTGCAGAAGTTCCGTTGTCGGAGATGTTCGGTTACGCCACTGACCTGCGTTCAGCAACTCAGGGTCGGGCGTCTTATGCGATGGAGTTCTCTCGCTATATGGAAGCTCCTTCGAACATTGCCGAAGCGATCATTAAAAAGGGTTGATCCCCAGGACTTAAGAAACAGGAAGAGGTGTAACCGTGTCTAAATCAAAATTTGAGCGTAATAAGCCGCACTTGAACGTGGGCACCATCGGTCACGTTGACCATGGCAAGACCACTCTGACAGCAGCCCTGACTCGTGTGTGTCATGAAGTGTGGGGTTCAGGCGAAAGCCGTGCGTTTGACCAGATCGATAACGCACCGGAAGAGCGTGCGCGTGGTATTACCATTGCGACCTCTCACGTTGAGTACGATTCTCCGACCCGTCACTACGCTCACGTAGACTGCCCGGGCCACGCTGATTATGTGAAGAACATGATCACCGGTGCGGCTCAGATGGACGGCGCCATCCTGGTTGTCTCCGCAGCTGACGGTCCCATGCCGCAGACTCGCGAGCACATCCTGCTGTCCCGTCAGGTAGGCGTTCCTTTCATCGTTGTGTTCCTGAACAAAGCGGACATGGTGGATGATGAAGAGCTGCTTGAGCTGGTAGAGATGGAAGTTCGTGAACTGCTGGAGCAGTATGACTTCCCGGGTGACGACACGCCGATCATTACCGGTTCCGCGCTGATGGCGCTGGAAGGTAAGGACGACAATGAGATGGGTACTACCGCGGTCAAGAAGCTGGTAGAAGCCCTGGACGACTACATTCCTGAGCCTCAGCGTGCGGTTGATCAGCCGTTCCTGATGCCGATTGAGGACGTATTCTCCATCTCCGGTCGTGGTACTGTTGTTACCGGCCGTGTTGAGCGTGGCGTAATCAAAGTTGGTGAGGAAATCGAGATTGTCGGTATCAAGGATACCGTCAAGACCACCTGCACCGGCGTTGAGATGTTCCGCAAGCTGCTGGACGAAGGCCGTGCTGGTGAGAACGTTGGTGTTCTGCTGCGTGGTACCAAGCGGGACGACGTTGAGCGTGGTCAGGTGTTGTGCAAGCCGGGCACCATCAAGCCGCACACCAAGTTCGAATGCGAAGTGTACGTACTGTCCAAAGAAGAGGGCGGCCGTCATACTCCGTTCTTCAAGGGCTATCGTCCGCAGTTTTACTTCCGTACGACCGACGTAACTGGTTCCTGTGAACTGCCGGAAGGCGTGGAAATGGTTATGCCGGGTGACAACGTGAAGATGAGTGTTACCCTGATCAACCCGATTGCCATGGAAGATGGTCTGCGCTTCGCGATTCGCGAAGGCGGCCGTACCGTTGGTGCCGGCGTGGTCTCCAAGATCATCGAGTAATTCGCTCGTTTGGTCCAGGAAAAAGGGGCTGATACTTCAGCCCCTTTTTCTGTTAAAGCCGCACATGTTACCCAACCGTGTCAATCTGCATGGCAGTTGACACGGTTGGGTATTATGCATACAATGCGGCTCCTTTTTTGAAGGTCGGCTAACTAGTAGCTGCTACGAGTGGAGTTTGGTGCAACATGCAAAGCCAAAAAATTCGAATCCGGTTGAAGGCGTTTGATTATCGCCTTATCGACCAGTCCACGCAGGAGATCGTCGATACCGCCAAGCGGACCGGCGCTCAGGTGCGTGGGCCTATTCCTCTGCCGACGCGGAAGGAAAAGTACACAATATTGGTTTCTCCGCACGTCAATAAAGACGCGCGCGATCAATATGAAATTCGTACTCATAAGCGTCTGCTCGACATTGTTGAGCCGACGGAGAAGACAGTAGATGCTTTGATGAAGCTGGACCTGGCAGCAGGTGTAGACGTTCAGATCAGCCTCGGCTAATACCGCCCGGTATTAGTCTGTGTAACTGTCATAAGGCCATAGAGGGTGAGAGCCCCGTACACTTAAGAGGTGAAACATGGCAATTGGTGTTGTCGGTCGTAAGGCCGGTATGACCCGTATTTTTACGGAAGACGGGCAGGCGCTGCCCGTAACGGTAATCGAGGTTGAGCCCAACCGGATTACCCAACTGAAAACTCTTGAAAGCGATGGCTACCGCGCCGTACAGGTGACTGTCGGTACTCGTCGTTCCTCTCGTGTTACCAAGAGCGAAGCGGGCCACTTTGCCAAGGCGGGCGTTGAAGCCGGCCGTGGTATGTGGGAATTCCGTCTTGCTGATGGCGAAGGTGAAGACCTTGCTGCCGGTGGCGAAATCACTGCAACTGTCTTTGAAGATGGCCAGATGGTAGATGCCATCGGTCAGTCCAAAGGTAAGGGCTTCCAGGGCGGTGTCAAGCGCTGGAACTTCTCGATGCAGGATGCCACTCACGGTAACTCTCTGTCTCACCGTGCTCCGGGTTCCATTGGTCAGAACCAGACTCCGGGCAAGGTATTCAAGGGCAAAAAGATGGCGGGCCAGATGGGTAATGCTCAGGTGACTGTGCAGAACCTGAAAATTGTCCGTGTCGACGCCGAGCGCAACCTGCTGCTGGTAAGTGGTGCCGTCCCCGGCGCAACTGGCGGCGATGTTGTCATCAAGCCTGCAGTTAAAGCCTGAGGAGCGGTGCGATGGAATTGACTATTACAGGTAGCGGCAAGGGAATCTCTGTTTCCGACGCCGCATTCGCCAAAGATTTTAACGAGTCGCTGGTTCACCAGGTTGTAACTGCCTACATGGCAGGCGCACGCCAGGGTACCAAGGCTCAAAAGACACGTTCTGAAGTTAGCGGTGGCGGTAAAAAGCCATGGCGTCAGAAGGGCACCGGTCGTGCCCGTGCCGGTACTATCCGTAGCCCGATCTGGCGCTCCGGTGGTGTTACCTTTGCAGCAAAGCCACGCGGTTTTGAGCAGAAGGTTAACCGCAAGATGTACCGCGCAGCGATGCGCTCCATTTTTTCCGAGCTGGTTCGCCAGGATCGTCTGGTTGTTGTTGACGACATGAACGTTGACAGCCCCAAGACCAAGGCATTCAACGCCAAGCTGAAGGATATCGGTGTGACCAACGCACTGATTCTGTCCGACAACGTCGAGCAGAATCTGCACCTGGCATCACGCAACATCCCGCACGTTGACGTGCGTGACATTGCTGGTCTGGATCCGGTTAGCCTGGTTGCCTTCGAGAAAGTCGTTGTGACTGTTCCCGCTCTGAAGAAGATCGAGGAGATGCTGGGATGAACCAGGAACGCATTTATAAGGTCCTGCTTGGGCCGCACGTATCGGAAAAAGCTTCTCTGGTGGCCGAGCACGGCCAGGTTGTTTTCCGGGTTGCCCCGGATGCCACCAAGCCTGAGATCAAGAAAGCCGTTGAGCAGCTGTTCAACGTCACAGTCGAAGGTGTTCAGGTTCTGAACCGTAAGGGTAAGCTCAAGCGTACCGTTCGCGGCTTCGGCAAGCGTACTGACATTCGTAAGGCTTATGTAAAGCTTGCGGACGGTCAGGACATTGATTTTCTGGATGTGGAATAAGGTAAAGGGGTCGTAAAATGCCGATCGTCAAAACCAAGCCAACATCTGCCGGCCGCCGTCACGTTGTTAAGCTCTTTAACCCTGATCTTCACAAGGGGAGCCCTTACGCGCCGTTGGTAGAAACATTGAGCAAATCGGGTGGTCGCAACCATTTTGGTCGCATCACTACCCGTCATATTGGTGGTGGCCACAAGAAGCACTACCGTGTAATCGACTTTAAGCGGACCAAAGACGGTATTCCGGCAGTCATTGAACGCCTGGAATATGATCCCAACCGCTCTGCGCACATTGCGCTGGTCAAGTACGCCGATGGAGAGCGCCGTTACATTATCGCTCCCAAAGGCATGCAGATCGGTGATCCTGTGCGCTCCGGCATCGACGCGCCGATTAAAGTAGGAAGCACGCTTCCGCTCCGGAATATTCCGGTCGGTTCCGTGATTCACTGCGTCGAACTCAAACCTGGCAAAGGTGCCCAGCTGGCTCGCTCCGCGGGCGCATCCGTACAGCTGGTTGCTCGGGAAGGGGCTTATGCCACCATCCGCCTGCGTTCAGGTGAAATGCGTAAGGTGCTTGTTGACTGTCGTGCAACGTTGGGTGAAGTGTCCAACAGCGAACACAGCCTCAAGCAGCTTGGTAAAGCGGGTGCATCACGTTGGCGCGGTAAACGTCCAACAGTACGTGGTGTTGCTATGAACCCAGTTGACCACCCACATGGTGGTGGTGAAGGGCGTACCTCTGGCGGGCGTCACCCGGTTACTCCGTGGGGTGTTCCGACCAAAGGGCATAAGACTCGTAAGAACAAGCGTACTGACAAGATGATAGTACGTCGTCGTTCGGCCAAGTAAACGACTACATAGAGGTAATTGCTGTGCCACGTTCTTTGAAGAAAGGTCCTTTTATAGACCTGCATCTGTTGAAGAAGGTCGAGGCAGCTCTGGAAGCTAATGACAAGCGGCCGATCAAAACCTGGTCGCGTCGGTCAACAGTTTTTCCAGAGATGGTAGGCCTGACCATTGCAGTCCACAACGGCAAGCAGCACGTGCCGGTTTATGTCACCGAAGATATGGTTGGACATAAACTGGGTGAGTTCGCGGCAACGCGTACTTATCGTGGTCATGCGGCCGACAAGAAAGCTAAACGCTGATTGTGAGGTAATAGAAATGGAAGTAGCAGCCAAGTACAAGGGCGCTCGCCTCTCAGCTCAGAAAGCGCGTCTTGTCGCTGACCAAGTACGCGGCAAGGCTGTTGAGGACGCCCTGAACATTCTGACTTTCAGCCCGAAGAAGGCGGCAACAGTCATCAAGAAAGCTCTTGAGTCTGCAATCGCCAACGCTGAGCACAACGAAGGTCTGGACGTTGACGAACTGCGGGTTTCCACCGTGATGGTGGATGAGGGTCCGACGCTCAAGCGAATCAAAGCTCGAGCCAAGGGGCGCGCTGACCGGATTTTCAAGCGCACCTGCCATATCACCGTCAAGGTCGCCGACAAGTAGGAGATGCTCAGATGGGTCATAAAGTAAATCCAACCGGCATGCGCCTGGGTGTGATAAAAGAGCACAACTCAGTCTGGTATGCCGACAAAAAGGAATACGCGAAAAACCTGTTGAACGATATTCAGGTTCGTGAATTCCTCGACAAGCGTCTGGTTAAGGCGTCTGTCAGCAAGATTGTGATCGAGCGCCCTGCTCAGAACGCCCGTATCACGATCCATACTGCCCGTCCCGGTATTGTTATCGGTAAGAAGGGTGAAGATGTTGATCGTCTGCGTCGTGAAGTCAGCGACATGATGGGTGTGCCTGTGCACATCAACATCGAAGAAGTCCGCAAGCCGGATCTGGATGCCCGCCTGGTAGCGCAAAACGTTGCCGGCCAGCTGGAGCGTCGTGTGATGTTCCGTCGCGCTATGAAGCGTGCGGTTCAGAATGCCATGCGCCAGGGCGCCAAGGGTATCAAGATCCAGGTAGGTGGGCGTCTCGGGGGTGCTGAAATCGCGCGTTCCGAGTGGTATCGCGAAGGTCGTGTACCTCTGCACACTCTGCGTGCAGATATTGATTACGCGACCTACGAAGCGCATACCACTTACGGCGTAATCGGCGTCAAGGTATGGATCTTCAAAGGTGAGATTCTTGGTGGTATGGAGCAGGTCCGTGCTGACAAGAAAGCCTCTGGGAAGAAAGGTTCTAAGTAAAGGGGCACTCTTATGCTGCAACCAAAACGCACCAAATTTCGCAAGGTAATGAAAGGCCGTAACACCGGTCTTGCTCACCGCGCCAACAAGGTGAGCTTCGGTGAATACGGATTGAAGGCGACTAGCCGTGGGCGTATAACTGCGCGCCAGATTGAGGCGGCGCGTCGTACCATGACTCGTCGGATCAAGCGGGGCGGTAAAATCTGGATCCGGGTTTTTCCGGACAAACCGATTACCGGAAAGCCGCTTGAAGTTCGAATGGGTAAAGGTAAGGGTTCTGTCGAGTATTGGGTGGCTGAAATCCAGCCAGGCCGCATGCTTTACGAGATGGAAGGTGTCGCTGAAGACGTAGCACGCGAAGCCTTCACTCTCGCTGCGGCCAAACTGCCCGTACAGACCACCTTTGTAACGAGGACGGTGATGTGATGAAAGCAACAGAGCTGCGTGAAAAATCCGTCGAGGAGCTGAACAAAGAGTTGATCGACCTCCTGAAGGAGCAGTTCAACCTGCGCATGCGTAAGGCGACAGGTCAGCTGAATCAGTCTCATCTTCTCGCCAAGGTGAAGCGCGACATCGCTCGCGTGAAAACAGTATTGAATGACAAGGCAGGACAGTGACATGACTGAAGCTACCCAAACTGCCAGAACTCTGAGCGGCAAGGTCGTGAGCAACAAGATGGAGAAATCCATTGTGGTGCTGGTCGAACGTCAGGTGAAACATCCTCTGTACGGTAAGTACATGAAGCGTTCAACCAAGATCCATGCTCACGATGAGAGTAATCAGTGCAACATCGGTGACACTGTGACTATTCAGGAAACCCGCCCGGTCTCCAAGACCAAGAGTTGGGCCCTGGTGGAAGTCACCGAACGTGCATCCAAGGTGTAATTCGCCCGGAGAACAACCATGATTCAGACTCAAACAATGCTTGAAGTCGCGGATAACAGCGGTGCGCGTCAAGTGATGTGCATTAAGGTCCTGGGCGGTTCACATCGGCGTTATGCCAGCGTAGGGGATATCATCAAGGTGACCGTCAAGGAAGCCATCCCCCGCGGTAAAGTGAAGAAAGGCCAGGTCCTGAAAGCTGTCGTGGTACGCACCCGCAAGGGTGTTCGCCGTCCCGACGGTTCGCTGATCCGTTTCGACGGAAACGCGGCAGTACTTCTGAACAATCAGGACGCTCCTATTGGTACCCGTATCTTCGGACCGGTTACCCGTGAACTGCGTAATGAGAAGTTCATGAAAATTATCTCACTGGCACCCGAAGTACTTTAGAGGACCAGAGGCCGGTTATGAAAAAGATCAAACGAGATGACGAAGTAATCGTCACTACGGGGAAAGATAAAGGCAAACGTGGTAAAGTCCTGAAGGTTCAGGACGATGGCCGTATGGTTGTTTCTGGGATCAATATGATCAAGAAGCACACCAAGCCGAACCCGATGCTGGGCTCCCCAGGTGGCATCGTCGAAAAAGAAGCACCTATCCAGGCTTCCAACGTGGCTATTTTTAATCCGCAGACCGGCAAAGCCGATCGTGTAGGCTTCCAGACCAAGGAAGACGGCGCGAAAGTGCGGATCTTTAAGTCCACGAACGAAGCTGTCGATAACCAGTAAGCGGTGGTGGTTACGATGCTTAACAGTAAAGAGCAGTACAGTAAGGAAGTGGTACCCGCCCTGCAGAAAGAGTTCGGTTACAAGAACATTATGCAGGTGCCGCGTATCGAAAAGATCACCCTTAACATGGGTGTCGGCGAAGCGGTTGGTGACAAGAAGCTGATTGAAAATGCCGTGGCGGATCTCGAGCGCCTGGCAGGTCAGAAAGTGGTTGTTACCAAGGCACGTAAATCCGTTGCGGGTTTCAAGATCCGTGAAGGTTGGCCTATCGGTTGTAAAGTTACCCTGCGCGGCGAGCGTATGTGGGATTTCTTTGATCGTCTGGTTCACATTGCGGTTCCCCGCATTCGTGACTTCCGCGGTCTGAATCCCAAGTCATTCGACGGTCGTGGTAACTACAGCATGGGTGTGCGTGAGCAGATCATTTTTCCCGAGATCGAGTACGACAGAGTCGACAAGATCCGTGGTCTGGACATCACCATTACCACCACTGCCGGTACCGACGATGAAGGTCGCGAACTGTTGAAAGCCTTTGGCTTTCCGTTCAAGAAATAAGGAACGAGTGTAATGGCTAAGGTTTCCATGAAGAACCGCGAGCTCAAGCGCGAGCAGACCGTTGCGAAATTTGCAGCGAAGCGTGCTGAGCTCAAGGCGATTATCAAGAACCCGAATACCAGCGATGATGACCGTTGGAACGCACAGATGAAGCTTCAACAGCTTCCTCGTGATGCGTCTCCGTCGCGTCTTCGTAATCGTTGCCAGATAACTGGTCGGCCCCACGGCGTTCTGCGCAAGTTCGAGCTTTCACGGATCAAACTCCGTGAATACGGCATGCGTGGTGACGTTCCGGGCCTGACCAAGTCAAGCTGGTAAGATAGGTACCCTGACTCCGGTCGGGTGCCTGTTGGTAAGCGGTGCGGCGCGCCGCTGCACAACTAAAAAGATCAGGAGCCTCATACCAATGAGTATGCAAGACACGCTTGCGGATATGTTTACCCGTATCCGTAATGCACAGATGGCATCAAAAGCAGACGTTGCGATGCCGTCCTCAAAGATGAAGATCTCCGTAGCCCAGGTCCTTAAGGACGAAGGTTACGTTGAAGATTTTTCCGTTTCAGCCGACGCGAAGCCCGAGCTGACGATTACTCTGAAATACTTCGGTGGCAAGCCGGTTATTGAAGAGATCAAACGGGTCAGCCGTCCGAGTCTGCGCCAGTACAAAGGCGCTGGGGGATTGCCGAAAGTATCCGGTGGTCTGGGAGTCGCGATTGTCTCAACGTCCAAGGGCGTTATGACAGACCGCGCCGCACGTGCTGCTGGCGTGGGTGGCGAAGTCATCTGCACCGTATTCTAGGAGATACACATGTCCAGGGTTGCCAATAATCCTGTCGTGCTGCCTTCCGGTGTTGAGGTTAAGCTGAACGGACAGGAAATTAATGTGAAGGGCTCCAAGGGAGCGCTTCAATTCACCATTCACCAGGCGGTTGAAGTAAAGCAGGAAGAAAATGTTCTGCGCTTTGCGGCTCGCGATGGTGCTAAACAGTCCCGCGCTCTTGCTGGTACTACTCGTGCACTGGTCAACAATATGGTGACCGGTGTCTCCACAGGCTTCGAGCGAAAGCTCCAGCTGACGGGCGTAGGTTACCGTGCCCAGGCGCAAGGTAAGAAGCTCAATCTGACACTGGGTTTTTCGCACCCGGTCGAGTATGAGCTGCCCGAGGGGATTACCGCAGAAACTCCTTCCAATACGGAAGTTGTAATTCGCGGTATCGACAAGCAACAGGTTGGCCAGGTCGCTGCGGAAGTCCGCGCGTTCCGTCCGCCCGAGCCTTATAAGGGTAAGGGTGTTCGTTATGCGGATGAGCAGGTCAGACGCAAAGAAGCCAAGAAGAAATAAGGCGGGACTATGAGCGCGAATAACGAAAGATTGCGTCGCGCACGCAAAGTGCGCATGAAGATCCGTGAGCTGGGTACCAATCGCCTGTGTGTTCATCGCACACCGCGTCACATGTACGCCCAGGTTACGACTGCAGATGGCAGCAAGGTTATTGCCACTGCCTCCACGTTGGATAAGGAACTGCGCCAGGGTGCAACCGGTAACGTGGACGCTGCCAAGAAGGTCGGTCAGTTGATTGCTGAGCGTGCCAAGGCGGCAGGTGTTGAGCAGGTTGCTTTTGACCGCTCCGGTTACCGTTATCACGGCCGTGTACAGGCTTTGGCCGACGCAGCCCGTGAAGCTGGCTTGCAATTCTAAGAGGTGGAGAAGATGAGCGTTAACGAACAGAAGGCGCCTGAGCTCCAGGAGAAGCTGGTTCAGGTCAATCGTGTCGCCAAGGTAGTTAAAGGTGGCCGTATTTTCGCCTTCACCGCACTGACTGTAGTGGGTGATGGTAAAGGTCGCGTTGGTTTCGGTCGTGGCAAGGCGCGTGAAGTGCCGGTTGCTATCCAGAAGGCCATGGAAGCTGCACGCAAAAACATGGTAGAGGTTCCGCTGGACGGCACCACTCTGCAATATCCGGTTAAGGCTCAGCATGGCGGCTCCAAGGTCTACATGCAGCCGGCCTCCGAAGGTACTGGTATCATCGCCGGCGGTGCGATGCGAGCGGTACTGGAAGTTGCGGGTGTTCAGAACGTACTGTCCAAGTGTTACGGGTCTACCAACCCGGTGAACGTTGTACGTTCCACCATCAAGGGTCTCCAGGCAACACAAGCGCCTGAAGATATTGCAGCCAAGCGCGGTAAGACCGTGGAAGAGATTCTGGGTTGAAGTCATGGCGAACGCAAAAACGATCAAAGTAACTCTGACCCGCAGCCCCATCGGCTGCCAGCCAAAGCACAAACTGTGTGTGAAGGGCCTGGGTCTTCGTAAAATCGGTCACACCGTGGAAGTGGAAGATACGCCTTCTATCCGCGGCATGATCAACCGGGTTGATTACCTGGTTCGGGTTGAGGAGAACTAAGATGCGTCTGAACGAACTTAGTCCAGAACCCGGTTCACGTCCGGCTGCAAGGCGCGTTGGTCGTGGTATCGGTAGTGGTCTCGGTAAAACTGGCGGTCGCGGTCACAAGGGTCTGAAAGCCCGGTCTGGCGGCAGCGTAGCTCCCGGTTTTGAGGGCGGTCAGCAGCCGTTGGCCCGTCGTCTGCCGAAGTTCGGCTTCACGTCTCGTCAGCAGCGTTATGTTGCCGAAATTCGTCTGAACGAACTGGCGAAGGTCGAAGGCGATGTGGTTGATCTTGAAGCCCTTAAGAAGGCAGATATTATTCGTGAAGAAATTCGCGAAGCCAAGGTTATCCTGTCCGGCGAACTGAGCCGCGCGGTAACCGTGAAGGGACTTCGGGTAACCAAAGGCGCGCGCGAGGCAATTTCTGCCGCGGGTGGTAAAGTCGAAGACTAAGGCGAGTCGAGGACTAAATGGCCAAGAACGCATCATTGCCTGCGGGCGCGGGTAAAGGACTGGCAGAGCTGCGATCGCGGCTCTGGTTTGTCTTCCTGGCATTGCTGGTGTACCGGATCGGTGCCCACATTCCGGTGCCGGGTATCAACCCCGACCGTCTGGCGGCACTGTTTGAGCAGAATCAGGGCACAATCCTGAGCATGTTCAACATGTTTTCCGGTGGTGCGCTTGAGCGCATGAGTATCTTCGCTCTCGGTATCATGCCGTATATCTCGGCCTCGATTATCATGCAGCTCATGACTGCGGTCAGTCCGCAACTTGAGCAGCTGAAGAAAGAGGGCGAGGCTGGTCGTCGGAAGATCAGTCAGTACACGCGGTACGGTACGGTTATCCTCGCCCTGGTTCAGGGCGCTGGTATCTCTGTCGGTCTGGCATCGCAGGGTGTCACTTTCAATGATAGCTTCAGCTTCCACTTTGTGGCGGTTGTGTCTTTTGTCAGTGGCGCGGTGTTCATGATGTGGCTGGGTGAGCAGATCACTGAGCGCGGTGTAGGCAACGGTATTTCACTGCTGATTTTCGCAGGGATTGTGGCCGGCCTGCCCGGGGCAATCGGTCAGACGTTGGAACAGGCGCGGAACGGCGAGATGAGCTTGCTGGTCGTCCTTGGTATTGCGGTTCTGGCGGTTGCAGTCATTGGCTTTGTGGTCTTTATGGAGCGTGGGCAGCGTCGGCTGACCATTAACTACGCCAAGCGGCAACAGGGGCGTCGGGTGTTTGCCCAGCAATCCAGCCACTTGCCGCTCAAGGTGAACATGGCCGGTGTTATTCCGCCCATCTTTGCGTCGTCCATCCTGCTGTTCCCGGCATCGATCGGCCAGTGGTTTGGTCAGGGCGAGGGCATGGAATGGCTCAGCGATGTTTCGCAGGCGCTTGCTCCGAGCCAGCCGTTGTACATTATTCTGTTTGCAGCAGCAGTGGTCTTTTTCTGCTTCTTCTACACAGCCCTGATGTATAACCCGAAAGAAGTTGCGGATAACCTCAAGCGCTCTGGCGCATTTATTCCGGGCATCCGTCCTGGTGATCAGACCGCCAAGTATATTGATGGTGTGCTGACCCGCCTGACGCTGTTCGGTGCAATGTACATTGCAGCAGTGTCCCTGTTTCCTCAGTTCCTGATGGTGGCCGGGAATGTACCGTTCTATCTGGGTGGTACCTCACTGCTGATTGTTGTAGTCGTGGTGATGGATTTCATGGCTCAGGTTCAGTCGCACCTGATGTCCCATCAGTATGAATCACTGATGAAGAAATCCAATCTCAAGGGCTATGGTCGGAACGGTTAATCCCGTTCCCCTTGAAAACTGGAGTCGACAATGAAAGTACGCGCTTCGGTAAAGAAAATTTGCCGTAACTGCAAAGTAATTCGTCGCAATGGCTCGGTACGAGTCATTTGCTCGGAGCCTCGTCACAAGCAACGTCAGGGCTGATCCGCATCGGATCCAGTGCTGACATTGTTGAGGGTACTAATAATAGCGCTTGACCCCAGGCGGGGTCAGGCGCTATTATTTCGCGCCCTTTTATAGTGGCGGAAAATTCACACAGCAAAGCTTTGAACGCGGAGTAATTTGGATGGCACGTATAGCCGGTGTCAATATACCCGATCACAAACATGCTGTTATCTCGCTGACCTACATCTTCGGTGTCGGCAAGACAACAGCCCAGAAGCTTTGCGACGCAACCGGTGTCAAGCCGGACCTTAAGGTCAAAGACCTGAGCGACGAGCAGCTTGAAGCACTTCGTACTGAAGTGGGCAAGGTGTCTGTTGAAGGTGATCTGCGTCGTGAAGTACAGATGAACATTAAGCGTTTGAAGGATCTCGGATGTCACCGTGGTCTGCGTCATCGTCATGGCCTTCCGGTCCGTGGCCAGCGCACCAAGACCAACGCCCGCACCCGTAAAGGTCCTCGCAAACCTATTCGTAAGTAACAGGTAGGCAATCATGGCAAAGCCAGGTACACGTACCCGTAAAAAGGTGAAAAAGACGGTTGTTGATGGCGTCGCGCACATTCACGCGTCCTTCAACAACACTATCGTGACCATTTCTGACCGTCAGGGCAACGTCCTGTCCTGGGCCACTTCTGGTGGTTCCGGTTTTCGTGGGTCACGCAAGAGTACACCTTTTGCTGCGCAGGTAGCAGCTGAAAGAGCCGGTAATGCGGCTGCTGAATACGGCCTTAAAAACCTGGACGTAGAGGTTAAGGGTCCTGGGCCCGGACGTGAGTCTGCAGTTCGCGCGCTGAATGCGTGTGGCTACAAGATCACCAACATCACAGATGTGACGCCGATTCCCCATAACGGCTGTCGTCCGCCCAAAAAGCGCCGCGTCTAACACAGGAGACAGTGAATTATGGCTCGTTATATAGGCCCGAAGTGCAAGCTGTCTCGTCGTGAAGGGACAGATCTTTTTCTGAAGAGCGGTGTTCGCGCGCTCGATTCAAAGTGCAACATCGAGACTCCGCCAGGTATGCACGGCGCGCGTCGCGGTCGTCTGTCCGAATACGGCGTACAGCTTCGTGAAAAACAGAAAGTCCGTCGTATCTACGGCGTACTGGAGAAGCAGTTCCGTAATTACTACAAAGAGGCAGCCCGAATCAAAGGTGCAACCGGTGAAAACCTGCTGCAACTTCTGGAAGGTCGTCTGGATAACGTTGTATACCGCATGGGCTTTGGTTCTACCCGTGCAGAGTCCCGTCAGCTCGTTTCTCACAAAGCGATCCTGGTAAACGACAAGGTAGTGAATATCGCTTCCTACCAGGTTAAGCCGGGTGATGTTGTGAGTGTGCGTGAGAAGGCCAGAAACCAGCTGCGTGTCAAAGGCGCACTGGATCTGTCTGCAAGTCGTGCACCGGTGAGCTGGGTAGAGGTCGACGCCAACAAGATGTCCGGCGTTTACAGGTCAGTACCCGAGCGTACTGAATTGCCGGCCGACATCAACGAGAACCTCATCGTCGAGCTTTACTCCAAGTAAAGCCCAGTTAGCAACGATAGTAGATAGGGGCGTCTATGCAGCGTTCAGTACATGAGTTATTGACACCTCGTACCATTGACGTGAAGGAATCAAGCGCCACACGTGCCAAGGTTACGCTTGAGCCTCTGGAAAGGGGCTTTGGCCATACCCTGGGTAGTGCACTGCGCCGGATTCTCTTGTCTTCGATGCCGGGCTGCGCCGTGACTGAAGCGCAGATCGACGGTGTCCTGCACGAGTACAGCGCCATTGAGGGTGTCCAGGAAGACGTAATTGAGATTCTTCTGAATCTCAAGGGCGTCGCCGTAAAAATGCACGGTCGGGACGATGCTGAGCTTACGCTTAGCAAGAAAGGCCCGGGCGTTGTGACAGCCGGTGATATCAAGCTGGACCACGACATCGAGATTGCTAACCCGGAGCACGTGATCTGTCACCTTAGCGAGAATGGTGAAGTGAACATGCGTCTCCGTGTTGCCCGTGGTCGTGGCTATGAGCCGGCGGACCAGCGTGGTCTTGACGAGGACGAAACTCGCGCCATTGGACGCCTGCAGCTGGATGCAACTTTCAGCCCGGTTCGTCGTGTGGCTTACGCCGTGGAAAGTGCACGGGTAGAGCAGCGGACCGATCTGGACAAGCTGGTTATTGACCTGGAGACCAATGGCACCATCGACCCGGAAGAAGCGATTCGCCGGGCGGCAACCATCCTCCAGCAGCAGCTGGCAGTGTTTGTCGATTTCGATCATGAGAAAGAGCCTGAGCGCGTTGAAGAAGAGGAAGAAATTGATCCGATTCTGCTGCGCCCGGTTGATGATCTGGAATTGACAGTGCGTTCAGCTAACTGCTTGAAGGCTGAGAATATTTACTACATCGGCGATCTTATCCAGCGTACAGAAGTTGAGCTGTTGAAGACGCCTAACCTTGGTAAAAAGTCGCTGACCGAGATCAAGGACGTTCTGGCGTCCCGTGGTCTGTCACTGGGTATGCGTCTTGATAACTGGCCGCCGGCTAGCCTTCGTGGCGATGACCGGGTTCTGGGCGGTTAATCGCCGATTAGTTTAAGGTAAGGAATCAGAGCAATGCGTCATCGTAAGAGTGGTCGTAAGTTCAGCAGGACCAGTGCGCATCGCAAGGCCATGTTCCGTAACATGACTGCGTCACTGGTTGAACACGAGCTGATCAAAACAACGCTGCCGAAAGCCAAAGAGCTTCGTCGGGTAGCAGAGCCTTTGATCACGCTCTCCAAGAATGATTCGGTCGCGAATCGTCGTCTGGCGTTCTCACGCCTGCGTGACGATGCAGCGGTTGCCAAGCTGTTTGACGAGCTTGGTCCCCGTTACAGCGAGCGTCCGGGTGGATACCTTCGTATCCTGAAGTGCGGTTTCCGTGCCGGCGACAATGCCCCAATGGCATTTGTTGAGCTGGTTGGTCGCCCGCTGGATATCGAAGCGGAAGAAGTGGACGAAGACGAAGCGTAACGGCTTCTGAAATGTCCATTAAAAAGCCGGGTTCCGAAAGGTTCCCGGTTTTTTTGCGTCTGGAATATGGTGCTGCGATACTGGGCCAGATGAAATCGTTCATCTGGCCCAGTATTCATTTTTTCAGCATGCCTTTCAGGTACTTTCCAGTGTGCGAGGCCGGGTTTTCTGCCACTTCCTCTGGTGTGCCTTCGGCGATGACCTGACCACCGCCGGATCCGCCTTCCGGTCCGAGATCCACGATCCAGTCTGCGGTTTTGATCACGTCCAGGTTGTGCTCGATCACCACGATGGTGTTGCCGTGATCGCGCAGGCGCTCGAGAACATTGAGTAGTTGCTGGATATCATAGAAGTGCAGGCCGGTGGTGGGTTCGTCCAGGATATACAGGGTTTTGCCGGTATCTCGTTTGGACAGTTCCTTGGCGAGTTTTACCCGCTGGGCTTCCCCCCCTGAGAGTGTGACGGCACTTTGGCCAAGGCGGATATACGACAGGCCAACGTCCATCAGGGTCTGTAGTTTGCGGGCAAGGAACGGCACCGCATCGAAGAATTCCCGGCCTTCCTCCACGGTCATTTGCAGGACCTCGTTGATGTTCTTGCCCTTGTATCGCACTTCCAGGGTTTCACGGTTGTAGCGTTTGCCCTTACAGACGTCGCAGGGAACGTAGACATCCGGCAGGAAGTGCATCTCTACCTTGATTACGCCATCACCCTGGCAGGCTTCGCAGCGACCACCTTTAACGTTGAAGGAGAAACGCCCGGGCTTGTAGCCCCGGGAACGAGACTCCTGAGTGCCGGCGAAAAGTTCCCGGATCGGGGTGAACAGGCCGGTGTAGGTGGCGGGGTTGGATCGGGGCGTTCGGCCGATGGGGCTCTGGTCAATATCAATGACCTTATCCAGCTGATCCAGGCCCTGCAAGGACTGATAGGGCGAATGGCTCAGGCTGGTGGCCTTGTTCAGCTTGGCGGCAGCCACCGGATACAGTGTGCTGTTGATCAGAGTTGACTTGCCCGAACCGGATACGCCGGTGACGCAGGTCATCACCCCGAGGGGCAGAGTGAGGGTGACATCCCTGAGATTATTTCCTGATGCGCCGGACAGGGTCAGTGTCTGGCCGTTCCCTCTGTGCCGTTCTTTGGGAATGGCAATTTCCCGGGTGCCGTTCAGGTACTGCCCCGTGAGGGAGTCGGGGTTGTCGATAATCTGTTGGGGCGTGCCCTGACCAATGATCTGACCTCCATGGACACCGGCGCCCGGTCCAATGTCAATCACGTGGTCGGCGGCACGGATGGCGTCCTCATCGTGCTCGACCACAATAACGGTGTTGCCCAGATCCCTGAGGTGAAAGAGGGTCTTCAGAAGTCGGTCGTTGTCTCGCTGGTGCAGGCCAATTGACGGCTCGTCGAGAATGTACATGACGCCCACCAGCCCGGCGCCGATCTGGCTGGCCAGACGGATGCGTTGGGCCTCGCCACCAGACAGGGTATCTGCGCTTCGTTCAAGAGTCAGGTATTCCAGGCCAACATTGACCAGGAACTGAAGCCGCTGTCGGACCTCTTTGAGAATCTTCTCGGCGATTTCACCTTTGCGACCGGGCAGGGCCAGGGTCTCAAAATAATCGTGCGCCTCGCCCACCGGCAAGTGGGTGACGTCTGAAATGTTGTGCTCTTCGATAAATACGTGGCGGGCACCGCGTCTCAGACGGGAGCCCCGGCAATCCTTGCAAGGCTGGGTACTGAGGTTGCGGGCCAGCTCCTCCCGCATGCTCTGGGAGTCGGTTTCCCGGTAGCGGCGCTCCAGGTTCGGCAGAATGCCCTCGAACGGATGCGCCTTTTCCATGATGTGGCCCCGGGAATTCACATAGCGAAACGGAATGTCTTCGCTGCCAGAGCCAAACAGCAACACGTTGCGGAATTCCTCAGGCAGCTCCGCCCAGGGTGTTTCCAGATCGATGCCATAATGCTCTGCTACGCTGCCAAGCATCTGGAAGTAGTACACGGCCCTCCGGTCCCAGCCCTTGATGGCGCCGGAGGCCAGCGTTGCTTCCGGGTGCTGGACGATCTTTTCCGGATCGAAGAACTGTTTTACTCCCAGGCCGTCGCAGGTGGGGCAGGCGCCGGCCGGATTATTGAACGAGAACAGCTTGGGCTCCAGTTCGCTCAGGGCATAGCCGCACTGGGTGCAGGCGTAACGGGCGGAGAAGGTGTGTTGTTCGCCTTCACCGCTCATCGGCGCGACCAGCGCGATGCCATCCGACAGTCCCAGGGCGGTTTCAAAGCTCTCGGCAAGGCGCTGCTCCAGACCCGGTTTGACCTTGAAGCGGTCGACCACGACATCAATCTGATGTTTGCGTTTCTTGTCCAGCTCGGGCACGTCGTCAATGTCGTACACCGTACCGTCCACCCGGAGGCGAATAAAACCCTGGCTGCGCATGGTTTCGATTACCTGAAGGTGCTCGCCCTTTCGGTCACGAATGACCGGAGCCAGGATCATCAGCTTGCTGTCCTCCGGCATTGCCAGGACCTGGTCCACCATCTGGCTGACGGTCTGCGCCTCCAGCGGCTGGCCATGGTCGGGGCAGCGCGGCTCACCGGCCCGGGCGAAGAGCAGTCGGAGGTAATCGTAAATCTCGGTGATGGTGCCTACGGTGGAGCGGGGGTTATGGGATGTGGACTTCTGTTCGATGGAAATTGCCGGCGACAGGCCCTCGATGTGGTCCACATCCGGCTTTTCCATCATCGACAGGAACTGGCGGGCATAAGTGGACAGGGATTCCACGTAACGCCGCTGGCCTTCGGCATAGAGCGTGTCAAACGCCAGGGATGATTTGCCCGAACCGGAGAGGCCGGTTATCACAATCAGCTTGTCCCTAGGCATATCCAGGTCGATGTTCTTCAGGTTGTGGGTTCGTGCCCCTTTGATCTGGATATGGTCCATAACACCTCGCTCGGATAAAAACCGAAATTATACCGCGTTGGGCCCGCTGCGGCGAAAATGATGGGGCGGCGAGGCGCCGTGGCCGGTCCCCCGTTTCGGCGCCTTCTGTTACAATGCGCCGCCTGCGAGGGATATGTGCCCTCGATCTGACCGCATTCAACCCCGGCTGAGGTACGTAATTGCCATGAACACGCTGGAAAAACGCTCCGTATCGGCCCTGGCGTCTGTCTACGCCATGCGCATGCTCGGACTGTTCATGGTCATGCCGGTGTTCATGCTGCTCGGTAGCGAGCTTGAAGGTGCCACGCCCGCCTTGCTGGGTTTTGCCATGGGCGCCTACGGCCTCAGCCAGGCCTTGCTTCAGATACCCTTCGGCATGCTCTCCGATCGGGTCGGGCGAAAGCGCATGATCTATATCGGTCTCGTACTGTTTGCTGCCGGTAGCCTTCTGGCTGGCGCCACGGATTCCATATACGTTGTGATTGCCGGGCGGATTCTTCAGGGGGCGGGTGCGATTGCCAGTGTGCTGATGGCATTGCTCAGCGACCTGACCCGGGAAGAGGAGCGAACCAAGGCCATGGCCACGGTGGGAATCACCATTGGTTTGTCGTTCTCGGTGTCTCTGGTTCTGGGGCCGCTTCTTGGCGGCTGGTGGGGGTTGTCCGGAATTTTCTATGTCACCGCGGCGTTGGCCGTTGTGGCACTGGTAATTGTCAATCGTCTGGTACCTACCCCTCATCAGCATAAAACCAGTGCCGATACCCATCCGGCCAGGGAAATGCTGGGCCGCGTGGTTTCCGATGGCCGCCTGCTCAGGTTAGACTTCGGAATCTTTGCCCTGCACCTGGTGCTGACGGCCCTGTTTCTGGTGTTCCCTTCGATGTTGCGGGATACCCTCGGGCTAGCCAGCAGTTCGCACTGGTGGTTTTACCTGAGTGTGATGGTAACGTCTTTTTTTGCCATGGTGCCGTTCATCATTATCGGTGAGAAAAAGCGTAAAATGAAACCGGTGTTGTGTGGGGCGATCACCCTTCTGACCCTGGCCACTGCCGGGTTGGCAGGGGTGTCCGCCAGCCTGGTGGCTGCGTGGGTCGGGCTGTTTTTCTTTTTCATGGCGTTCAACTTGCTGGAAGCCAGCCTGCCATCACTGATCAGCAAGGAAGCGCCGGCGGCCAGCAAAGGCACTGCGATGGGGGTGTACTCCACCTCCCAGTTTATGGGGGCGTTTCTGGGGGGGGCACTGGGTGGTTTCCTGCTGGAGCTTGCCGGTATAGAAGGCGTGCTCTGGTTTATGGTTGTGATGCTCGCCCTGTGGTTGCTGGTCGCATTGACCATGCCGGCCCCCGGCTACACCACCAGTTTCGTGGTACAGTTGCACAAGGTTATGGGTAACCAGTACGACGATATTGATGATCACCTCCGTCGCCTGCCGGGCGTGCGTGACGTGGTCATTGTTGAGGACGCTGCCACCGCCTATCTCAAGGTGGATCGTCAGCAATTTGATGAAGCGTTACTTGCGGACTTTTCCTTTGTCCGGCAGGCTAGCAATTCTTGAAATCCGGAAGCCCGCAAGGAGCGCGGGTTGTCCCTGAAAACAGAGTCAGGAGCAGAACATGGCACGAGGCGTAAACAAGGTAATTCTTATCGGCAATCTGGGGCAGGACCCGGATACCCGCTACACACCCAACGGCAATGCCGTGGTGAATCTGAATCTTGCGACAGACGAGAGCTACAAGGATCGTCAGACTGGCCAACTGGTGCCAAAAACCGAGTGGCACCGGATCGTGATGTTCGGCAAGATTGCCGAAATTGCCGGCCAGTACCTGCGCAAGGGCTCAAAAGTGTATATCGAAGGCAAGCTGCAGACGCGTAAGTGGCAGAACAAGGAAGGTCAGGATGTTTACACCACAGAGGTAGTGGTGGATATCAATGGCCAGATGCAGATGCTCGACAGTCGTGGTGCAGAAGGTGGCGCGAATCAAGGCGCTCCCGCAGGTCGCCCGCAGCAGTCAGACTATAACTCTCAGGGCGGCCAACAGAACAATCCGCCGCCCCAGCAACAGTCTGGCGGCTACAGCAACCAGCCTTCGCAGGGTGGTAGCATGCCTGAGCCGGTTGACGATTTTGATGATGACATTCCGTTCTAAAGGGCGCATCAGAGAGTTTTGAGTTATCAGAGTGAAAAAAAGCCTCCGCTTTCAGGGAGGCTTTTTCTGTTACGGACTTGCAAAAGGACGTGAAATTAACAAAAAACCCGTGGAGTTACGTTCACTTTCTCATCTACTATGTGATTCATTGTCAAAAAGTGCCTGTTTTTCAGGCAGCATAACAACCACTTGAGGCGGGCGAGTGCCTCCGGTTCCAGTTTAACGGACCCCATGACCAAGAGTTCTCTGCTACACAAGTTAACCGGCTTGTTCAGGCGCTCCGGAGCGCAAAGGCGCGTCTGTCTGGAGGTCCGTCCTGATGGTGTTGCCTGGGCGATCTCGGGTGGGCCCGCTGAAAATCACGCCGGGTTCATCGACTGCCTGCCGGCGAAACGCCACGCGGTTGTTAAGGAACTGGTTGACGAGCATGGCTGGGCGGGTGCTTCAACGACGCTGGTTTTGCCTTTGGATCAGTACCAGGTTTTTCAGATGGATCGCCCGGAAGGCATCGAAGAATCCGAGCTGAGCGACGCACTGAAGTGGAAGCTCAAGGATTTTCTCGATTTCAGCCCTTCTCAAGCGGTTTCCGACGTTTTTCCGTTTCCAAGGGATGCCTCCCGTGGCCGTGGTGAGCTGGTGAACGTTGTCGCTGCCAGAAAATCACTGGTTTCCGAGCTTGTGGAGCTGGTTGAGGAAGCGGGCCTGGAGCTGGACCGGATTGATATTGCCGAACTGGCACTGCGTAACCTGGTGTGCCGGCTGGATGAGAACAAGCGCGGCGCGGCGCTGGTTCATCTGAAAGACAACTACGGCCAGATGGTGATCTGCAAAGACGACACGCTATATTTGTCCCGTCGCCTGGATGTGACGTCTGAAGACTTGCGTGACGCTGCCCGGCAGGAGTCCGCGGTTCAGTCCCTGGCACTGGAAATGCAGCGCTCGCTGGATTATTACGAAAGCCAGCTTGGTCAGGTGCCGCCTGCGACTATTCGTCTGGTCGCACGTGACAGTGTCCTGCCTCTGGCCTCAATGCTCTCGTCCTATGTTGCTGCAGGCATTGAGACCCTGGACTGGCGCACGGTTGGCCTACAGGCTGATCTGGACAGCCGCTGCCTGCCGGCCTGGAGTGCTGGCCTGCCGTTGCCGGAGGCCGGGCGCTCATGATCCAGCAGGTCAATCTCTACACCCAGGAATTGAGGCCGCGCAAAGAAAGGCTTCAGGCCGGTGCTGCTCTCGGAATCCTTGCCCTCGGGCTGTTTGTTGTTGTTGCCGCGGCTGGCGTATTTGGCTATCAAAATGCCGGGATGGCAACACAGGTCGCAGGTCTGGAGCAGCAAAACATTCGCCTGGAAAGAGTCGTGGCTGAGCTTTCCGAGGCCGTTCGTGCCCGGCAGCCGGATTCAGAAGTGGAAGAGGCTTTGGCCCGGGTCACTGAGACCCTGGCCCGACGTCAGCGTTTGCTCGAGAAGGTGGAAAGCCTGGTCCTTTCCGAAGGACGCCGCTTCTCGCCCCAGATGTCGGCCTTAGCCCGACAGATTCCGGACAATGTCTGGTTGACCGGTTTCACCCTGGAGTCAGAACCTGACCAGGTAACCATCGAAGGTCGCAGTCGCTCCGGTGCGCTGGTGCCGTTGTACCTTGAAAGCCTGGGGGAGGAAGCTGCCTTTACCGGAAGGACCTTTGGTGCGTTCCGGTTGTCGCGGCCCGAAGAAGGCCGCTGGATTGACTTCCGCGTGTCCACCGATCGGACAGGGGAGGACGGGTGATGGCGGGTCCTCTCGGAAATTCTTTTGCACGGGCTGCTGATTGGTACAATCAACGGCCGGTTCGGGAGCGGGCACTGCTCCTGCTGACCGCTCTGGTGGTTTTGATCTTTGCGGGATGGGAGTTTGCCGTTACTCCGCTGCAACAGGAAAACCAGAGGCTTGAAAATCGCATGCAGACCCTGTCTGCCAGTCGGGATGATCTGCTGGCTCAGCAACAGATGCTCAATGAGCAACTTGCCACAGACCCCTCCCGGGTATTGCGAAACCAATTGACTGCCCGGCAACAGAGGCTGGACAGGCTGAACCGGCAGATTTCGGAAACCACGGGGCAACTGATTGCGCCCACGGCTATGGTGGCCCTGTTGCGGGACATTCTGGCGGCCCAGGACTCCCTGGTGCTCCAGGGCATGGAGCTTAAAACACCAGCGCCGGTATTCGCGCCGGAGGCAAGCTTACAGTCACAGCAAGACCAGCAGGCGAGGTCAGAGCCTCTGCTGTTCGCTCATGATGTTGAAATGCGTATCGAAGGCAGCTATCTCGAAGTTCTGAATTACCTTGAGAGGCTGGAGGCACTGGACGAACGCCTTGGCTGGGTCATGCTCGAATACAGCGCCGGTGACTGGCCCTCCGGTGAGGCCGTTATCCGGGTCCGGACACTGAGCCTGGATCAGGCGTGGCTGGGGGTTTGATATGAGGAAGCTCGTGCGTGCCTTGCTCCGCCCATGTGCCTGTTTGGCTGCGGGCATTCTGATTCTGGTTCCGGGCATGGCTCTGGCTGCTGTGCTGCAGGATCCGACTCGACCGCCTGGCCTTGAATCCCGGCTGGTGGCGCCAGTGCCAGAACAGCCGGTGTCACTGGACTCAATTCTTTACAGCAAGGACAGACGTGTCGCCATTATCGAAGGTGAGGCCCTCAGGGAAGGCCAGGGTGTTGACCGCATACGGGTTATCCGGATTTACGAGAATCGTGTTCTGGTAACGGATAACGGCCGCGAACGGGTGTTGTACCTGGAGAGACTTCCGCAGGTTCGGGGAACTCAATGACAGATAATCGGATATTCATGACAACGACCAGAACAATTTGCTTGCTGGCCCTTAGCCTGATGCTGGCAGCCTGTAGCAACAACCCGCTGATGCGGTCGGCAACCGCCACCTCCACGGACGCTGCCCAGGCTATCGACGAGGCCCTGGAAGACGCGCAGCAAAAGTCTCCGGCAGCAAACGAGGCGCTTTCGAAAGCCGCCCCGGTGCCTGCGGCTGTCAGTGCCGCGTTGCTGCCTTCGTTGTCGGGAACTGCCGATCTGGATGAGCGCTTTGATGTTAACGCCGGTGGCGTTCCCGCCGCCAGTTTCTTCCAGGCTCTGGTAGAGGGCACCCGTTACAACGTGGTGGTTCATCCCGAGGTAAATACGAGTATTTCGCTTCGACTGGGAGATGTGACCGTACCGGAAGTCATGGACATTGCCGGCGACCTCTATGGCCTGGATATCAAACGTACAGGCAGGTTATTCCGCGTAGACACAAACCAGATCAAGACCCGCCTGTTTCCCATTGACTACCTGCATTTCAAACGCAGGGGTGGCTCCGAAACGCGGGTCAGTTCAGGCCAGGTAACCAACTCCGGGGGCGGTAATTCAGGAAGTGACCGCGACTACGGTGACAGTGGCGGTTCAAGCGAAACCCGCAGCCTGGTTGGCACGGCCATTTCCACGGAGACGGCTTCTGACTTCTGGCAGGGCATCAGCGACGCCCTGAACATGATTATCGACGGCGATGGCGCGCAGGTTGTTGTTAACCCCGAGGCCGGGTTGGTAATGGTTCGTGCCGGCACCAAAGACCTTGAGCTGGTGGAGGAGTATTTGCGCCGTACCGAACTCATTATGCAGCGCCAGGTAATACTGGAGGCGAAGATTCTGGAGATTGCCCTGAACGAAAGTTACCAACAGGGAGTTAACTGGTCAGATATCCAGAGCGCATCGTCATTGGTGGCCAGCGATGGCCTGCCCGCAGAATTCACGGCTCAAGCGTTGGCCGGCCAGGCTATCCAGACGTCAGATATTGGTGGGCTGTTCTCGGCCACTTTCCGGGAGGGTAGCTTCACGGCTTTAATCGAGCTGCTGGGAAGTCAAGGCAACGTGCAGATTCTCTCCAGCCCTCGTATCTCAACGCTGAATAATCAGAAAGCCGTCATCAAGGTGGGCACCGACGAGTTCTTCGTAACAGACATCGACTTTGATGAGAACAACTCTGCTGTCACGGCGACCGATCAAACCTCGACATCCGTCGAACTGACACCGTTTTTTTCGGGTATCTCCCTGGACGTGACTCCGCAGATTTCTGAAGAAGGTGTAATCACCCTGCACGTTCATCCCTCGGTAAGTGAAGTGAGTGACCAGGAAAAGCTGATTACCATTGGCGAGCGTGATGTGACCCTGCCCCTGGCCAGCAGCACCGTTCGTGAAACCGATAGCGTGATCCGAGCCGAAAGCGGGCAGATCGTGGTAATCGGTGGGCTGATCCAGAACACCAGCGAGGACAACAATTCGGCGGTTCCCTTCTTCAGTGATATTCCTGTGGTGGGAGAGCTGTTCAAGCAGCGGCGCTTCCAGTCCCGAAAAAGTGAGCTTGTGATCCTGTTGCGCCCGGTGGTGGCGGGATCCCCCCAAATGAATGCCGAGGTTGCCGCCAGCCGTGAGCGCATGAGTGTGCTCAGGGAGTTGCTGCAGTCATCCGAGTCTGTCACCCCGGAACCGGAGAACGCCGTTCGCTAGGATGTACGAATCCCATTTCGGACTGCAGGAAGCACCGTTTGCATTGACGCCCAACACCCGTTACTTCATGCGGGCGCCCAGCCATGGCGATGCGCTGGAGTTGCTGCTGGTGGCACTGAAAGAGCGGGAAGGCTTTATCAAGATCTCCGGCGAGGTCGGCACCGGCAAGACCCTGCTGTGCCGGTTGTTGCTCAACGAACTGGAGCAGCAAGCTTATACCGCGTATTTGCCCAACCCCCACCTGACGCCCGACACGCTATACGAAGCGGTGGCTGAAGAGCTGGGCGTTGATGTTTCCGGTTGTGCCAATCCTCACCAGGTTCTCAAGGCCATCAACGAGCGCCTTATCGCCCACGCCATGGAACGTAAACAAGTCGTTCTGGTGATCGACGAGGCTCAGGCAATGCCGGAAGAGACGATTGAGGCATTACGGCTGCTCACGAATCTGGAGACCGAAAGTGTACGGTTACTGCAGGTGGTGCTGTTTGGCCAGCCTGAGTTGGATGCGCTGTTGCAGAAACAGAGCCTCCGGCAGTTGAACCAGCGCATTACCTTTCACTACCGTCTGGCACCCCTGGACAGGCACTCGGTTGCCCAATACCTGCGACATCGGCTGGCGCAGGCGGGCTACAACGGAGCGGATCTGTTCGCTCCCGGCGCTCTTCGCCTGATTAGCCGGGCCTCGGGCGGGATCCCCCGTCTGGTCAGTATACTTGCCCACAAGTCCATGCTGGCGGCCTGGGGTAAGGGCGATCGCGTGGTTCAGCGTGGCCATGCCCTGCAGGCCATTCGGGACACCGAAAGCGTTCGGTCTCCCGGCTTGATCAGGAGGTGGTTATGAGCCTGCTCAATGATGCCCTGCGTGCAGCAGAGCAGCGGCAGAACCGACCAGAGGTCGCTGGCGCCTATACCGGACAGGTTTCGGCTAAAGATCGGGGCAAACCCTGGCTGTGGGCCATAGTGCTGTTGCTGGCGGCCGGGGTGATCGCCGTTTCCGCATACTGGTTTCAGGCTCAGACCAGCAGCGAGAAACCGCCGGCCTTGGTCAGCGCCACGCCGGTCGCCGAGTCGGAGCCTGTTCTGGCAGACGTTGAGAGGCAGCCGGCCAGAGAGCCAGAGCTGTCTGTTGAATCTGATCCTGAACCGGTGCCTGAGCCAGAAATCACCAGAATTCCTGAACCAGCAGTGCCAGAGCAGAAAAAACAAGTGATCGTCGAGCAACCGGTTGCCAAAGTTGCGCAGCCAGAGCCCGAATTAAGCGCCCCGAAACCAGCGGCTGATGCGCCGGAACCGCAGGTAAAACAGATCCGCGAAACGCCGAAATCCATCGATCTGCGGGTGAGCCGGGAACTGGCGTCATTGCTGCGATCCGGTGCAACACGTGAAGCCGAACAGAGGTTGCAGCAACTGGCAGCATCACAGCCCGCAATCGCCAGCAGGGAAGTCTTCGCCCGCCAGATGCTGGTGCAGGGGATGCCGGGCCGCGCCCTGGTATGGTTGCCGGAATCCGCTGCTGCGTCCGATGCCGGCTTGCGTTTGCTAAGAGCCAGGGCCCTTCATGCCAGTAGCGACCTGCCTGGCGCGGTGGCCACGCTTGAGCGAGACGTACCCGCCGCGGGGCAGAACATGGAATACCGGGTGACTCTGGCTACCTTGCTCCAACAGGCAGGCCGCAGCGCCGAGGCTGCCCGGCAATGGTCTGTGCTGATAGCCCAGGACGACAGCCGTGCTGCCTGGTGGGTGGGGCTGGCCATCGCCCTGGAAACCGGTGGCGA
This sequence comes from Marinobacter guineae, assembly GCF_002744735.1. Taxonomy (GTDB): domain Bacteria; phylum Pseudomonadota; class Gammaproteobacteria; order Pseudomonadales; family Oleiphilaceae; genus Marinobacter; species Marinobacter guineae. Next base: position 42,217 of record NZ_KZ319343.1, read on the forward strand.
GGTGACTGGCGCAGTGCGCGCCTATGGTCAGGCCGCTCAGTTGCCCGGCCTTTCGCCGTCCCTGGCGGATTATGTTCGTGAACGACTGAAAACGCTGCAGGCAGGATGATGACGACAGAACCGAAAAAGAAAGTCCGGTTAGGCGACCTACTGGTTCAGAATGATGTCATTACTGAGCAGCAGCTGATGGCGGCCCTGCGCGAGCAGAAAAGCACCGGCCGGAAGCTGGGCAAAACCCTGACCGATCTTGGTTATGTGGACGAAGACAGCCTGCTCAATATCCTGTCCCGGCAGCTTGATGTGCCCTTTGTGCAGTTGCGTCATTACCAGTTCAACAACGACCTGGTGAAGAAACTGCCAGAAGCCATGGCGCGCCGGTTCCGCAGTATTGTGCTGGCGGAGCAGGGCGGTGAATTGCTGGTGGGCATGGCCGATCCGCTGGATATCTTTGCTTACGACGAGCTGGTACGCATTCTCAGGCAGCCCATCAAACAGGCGGTGGTGCGTGAAAGTGAACTGCTGAACACCCTCGACCTGGTCTACCGGCGCACCGACGAAATCGCCTCTTTGGCCGAAGAGCTGGAAGACGAGTTGGGTGATGACGCCTTCGATCTGGCCGACCTTTCTGCCGAATCCGAAAGTGCTGAAGCGCCGGTGGTCAAACTGCTTCAGACCCTGTTCGAAGATGCGGTGCAGGCCCGCAGCTCGGATATTCACATCGAACCAGACGAGACCGTAGTCCGCATCCGGCAACGGGTGGACGGCGTGCTCCAGGAACAGGTGATGAAGGAGAAGCGGGTGAATGCCGCGCTGGTCCTGCGCCTGAAACTGATGGCTGGTCTGAATATCTCCGAAAAGCGGATGCCCCAGGACGGGCGCTTTAACGTTCGGGTTAAGGGCCGGAGCATTGATGTGCGGGTCTCGACCATGCCGGTCCAGTATGGCGAGTCCGTGGTGATGCGTTTGCTCGACCAGAGCCAGGGCATGCTGAACCTGGATGGCACCGGCATGCCGCCGCAGCTTCTCGAACGGTTCCGGCGGATGATCAAGAAGCCCCACGGCATGATTCTGGTAACCGGCCCTACCGGTAGCGGTAAGACCACCACGCTCTACGGGGCGCTGTCGGAGCTGAATCGCCCGGAAGTGAAAATCATCACGGCCGAAGACCCGGTGGAATATCGCCTGCCCCGGATTACTCAGGTTCAGGTGAACCCAAAGATCGGACTGGAATTTGCCAATGTGCTTCGCGCCGCCCTGCGCCAGGATCCGGATGTGATTCTCGTGGGTGAGATGCGTGATCGCGAGACTGTGGAAATCGGCCTGCGGGCAGCGATGACCGGCCACCTGGTGCTCTCCACCTTGCACACCAACGACTCCATCAGCAGCGCCATGCGGCTGATCGACATGGGCGCGGAGCCGTTCCTGGTGGCCAGCTCCCTGCTGGGGGTGATCGCGCAGCGCCTGGTGCGCCGGGTCTGTGAAAACTGCTCAGAGCCTTACCAGCCCACGGACCAGGAACGTGTATGGCTGGACAGCTTCAGTCTTGATCCGCTAGACATCGAGGCGGGGTTCGTTCATGGCCGTGGCTGTTACCAGTGCAGCAACACCGGCTACAAGGGCCGGCTTGGCGTTTACGAAATGCTGGAAATGAACGAGGCGATGCTGGATTCCCTGCGCCGGCAGGATGTTTCCGGCTTCACCAAGGCGGCCCGTAAAGGCGATCTTTACCGACCGCTTGGGCAGTGCGCCATGGATTATGCGCTTCAGGGGGTGACCAGCCTGGAAGAAGTGGCCCGGGTGGCCGCGACATCCGAAGGTGAGTTCTCACCGGACGATGAACTTCCTCTGCCGGATGAACCGATCGGGGAGCACGCCTGATGCAGTTCAGCTACCGGGGTAAGGACAATCGTGGCAGCGTTCAGCAAGGCTCCCTGGCGGCGCCCAATGCCGATGCCGCGGCGTCTGAATTGATGCGACGGGGCATTACACCGCTCACGATACGTGAGCAGGAACAAAACGACTCGGTCATTGATCGGCTCAACCGGCTGCCGATCTTCCGGCAAAAGGTCACCCTCGACGAGCTGATCGTGTTCTGCCGCCAGATGTACGCACTGACCAAGGCAGGTATTCCCCTGATTCGCACCATGCGGGGCCTGGCGGAAACATCGCGCTCCCCCGTGCTGGCCGAAGTACTCGACGACGTGACCAGTCGGCTCGAAGGCGGCAACACCATGGCCACGGCCATGCAGGCACACCCCAAGGTCTTCTCGGAACTGTTCATTGCCATGATCCATGTGGGTGAAAACACCGGGATGCTGGACGACGCCTTCAAGCGACTGTCGGAGATTCTTGAGCTTGAGCGGGACACCAGGCGGCGGCTCAAGCAGGCCATGCGTTACCCAACCTTTGTGATGATTGCGTTGCTGGCTGCATTGATGGTGGTGAACTTCCTGGTGATTCCGAAGTTTGCCTCGGTCTTTAGCAAGCTGGGTGCGGACCTGCCGTTTCTGACCCAGGTGTTGGTAGGTACCTCCAACTTCCTGCTGGGCTATTGGTACGTGTTGCTGTTTGCCGCGGCCGCCGGCGGATTGATGCTGCGCCAATGGAAGCAGACCGAACAGGGGCGGCTGACCTGGGATCGCTACAAACTCAAGATGCCGATTATCGGACCCTTGCTTGAATTGATCACGCTCAGTCGGTTTGCGAGGAACTTTGCTACCATGCTGTCCGCTGGTATGCCGGTGACCCAAGCCCTGACAGTGGTGGCCGACGCCACGGACAACGCCTGGATAGCGAGTCATATCAAGGAAATGCGCACGGGTATCGAGCATGGTGAGAGCCTGCTCAGAACCGCGCGAAACAGTGAGATGTTTACGCCTCTGATTCTGCAGATGATCGCGGTGGGCGAGGAAACCGGTTCAATGGACGACATGCTCAACAACGTGTCGGATTTCTATGATGAAGACGTGGATTACGGCCTGAAGCGGCTGGCGGAATCCATCGAGCCAATACTGATTGTTGCCATGGGCGTTCTCGTTCTAATCCTGGCGCTGGGCGTATTCCTCCCGATCTGGGATCTGGGAGCCGCCGCCATGGGGCGGGGCTGAGTGAGATCGGCAACGCTGTCTGGCGCAAGCGGATTAACCCACGTCCGCAAGTATCGGTTGTTGGTGGTGCTGGTGGTGCTTGGAACGCTCTGGTGGTTCCTGCTCGGAGTGCTGGAACGGGAGACGCGCAATGCCGAGGGACGTGCTGCCAACATGGTGATCAGTCAGCTGAGATCGGCGCTGGTTATCAAGGGGGCCGAAGTAATGCTGAGCCGAGACGGGCGCCTGGACCAGCATCGTAGCATCAACCCCTTTGAGCTGGTTGAACATCAGTGGGGGAACTACGAGGGTCTGTGTAAGACGCCTCAGCCGAATCCGGGAGACTGGTGTTTCCGGGTCGACGAACAAAAAGAAACAGCAAACGGGCCCAAAGGTTGGTTAGTTTATAACCCAAGGCAGCCTGTGATGGTTGATAACCAGCAGGCACAAGCCGGACAGCCTCTGGCCTGGGAAGTGACAACGGAATTTGCAGACCGCAACGGGAATGGCGTGCGGGAGCAGGAAGAGCGGCTTACCGGCCTGAAGCTGGTTTCGGTACCGTTAGCTGATACCACCGTGGTTCGGCAGGATGCCCGGACGCGCGTGGCCATAAACTTGATAAACGGATATGAGGCTGACGAATGAGGCAGTACAACAGAGAACAGAAGCAGCAAGGGTTCACCCTGATAGAACTGGTGGTGGTTATTGCAATCCTGGGCATCCTGGCAGCCTTTGCTTTGCCGCGTTTTGCGCAGCTCTCGGAACAGGCACATCAGTCCAGTATAAGGGCGACAGCCGGTGCGTTAAGTGCGGGCGTGGCGTTGGTAAAAGCCCAATGGGTGACGAACGGAATCACGGGCGCAGTCCCGGCGGTTCAAGGTTTTGGCAACGACGATGTTGCAGTAAACGCAGAAGGCTGGGCAACGTCCACCAACGGCAACACTGGCTCGCCGAACGAAAATAGATGCGTTCAGGTATGGCGGGGACTCCTGCAGTCCAACGCGCCAACCATTTCAACAGCAACTGCCGCTGATGCCAATGCCGACTACTGGGCCTCGGTAACTGGCGATGTCTGTGAATACCAATACCAACTTGATGGTCAGGGAAGCACGATTGAATACGACACCAGCGATGGTGCGATTGTAACAACGATTAACTGATTGAAAGACATCAACTGAGAAAACGGAGAAGTACCATGAAAGCGATGACAGCCATTGCAGCAAGAAAAGAGAAAGGTTTCACCCTGATCGAACTGGTTATGGTGATTGTGATTCTGGGGATTCTGGCGGCGTTTGCTTTGCCGCGGTTTGCGGATTTGAGTGGTGATGCGGAAGAGGCCGCTATCGAGGGAGCTCGCGGCAGCGTGAAGTCTGCTATGGGAATCGTTCGTTCGACAGCTCTTGCGAATAGCGCAACTGCGGCCAGCGGAACCGTGTCATTGGAAGGAACCAACAATATTAATGTTGTGTATGGCTATTTAGCTGCTTCTTCCGTTGATGATGCAGCCAAACTGGGTGATTTTGTTGTGACCCCCGATGATACTACGACCCCCCCATCAGCAATTGTTGCCATCGCAAACGAGGCGGGTAAACCGTGCTTCAATTTTAATGAATCGAGTGCAGCGAACTCGCCTTCTGAAGTGAGCGAAGTTGGAACCATGGATGACGCTACCACATGCAACGGAGTATTCCCTGCCCCTTAAGCAGTGCGGCAAGTCGGATTTGCGAAGCGTAATCCGACATATCGGTAGTTGGTGGAAACTGTGTCGGGTTACGTTTCGCTAACCCGACCTACGTCATTGCATCGTCGGGTTTTAGGGAGGGGGTATGACAATGGAAGCAGCTCCAAGGTCATCGGGGTTCACCCTCGTTGAACTGGTCATGGTCATTATCCTGATCGGAGTTCTCTCCGCTTTGGGCATTGGCCTGTTCACCAGCCGCTCAGCCTTCTCGCCCCTGTTGGCCACGCAACAACTTGCCTCCGCCACGCTGCTTGCTCAGCAAGCAGCGCTGGCGGGCAATTCCTCGAATTCCGTTATCATCCGGCAGCTTCCAAACGCCTTCGAGTTTGAAGCTGGCGGCTCCCTGTTTTCCATTCGCAGCGAGGGTGCTGGAATGGCTTATCAGTCTGAGGGCCAATCCGGTTACTCTGCCATTCCGTCTTCTGGTTATTTCATTGGTTTTGACTCCCTGGGGCGTGTTGCCTCTCCGGCGCCCCGTCAAAGCACCGAATTCCGGATAACCGGCGACAGCACGTTTTTCCTCTGTCTGAGTTCGTTGGGTGCGGTTTATCAGGGGCGCTGTTGATGGCCATCAGGCTTCGATTGAATTGCCAGCAGGGCGCTACCCTGGTGGAGCTGGTGATGACGATCGTCATTATCAGCATCGCCATAGCCGGCGTAGTGGGAGCTTTCGCTCTGATTGCTGGCCGCAGTGCTGACCCCCTCAACCAGACCCGGGCAGTGGCTTTGTCCCAGCTGTATATGGATGAAGTTCTCGCTAAGTCCTTTGCCGATGGAACGCCCATTGGCGGTGGCCTGGTGTCCGCAGCCAAGGCCGATTGCACCAACCTAGGCCCGGACGGCGAAAGCCGGCGCACGTTTAATGATGTGGATGATTACCATAACTTGAATGACTCCCCGCCAGAAAATAGCGAACAGGAACAGCTCGCGGGTTATAACCGTTTCCGGGCATCCATTTTGGTGGCCTGTGCCGGTACCGAAGTGGGCCTGGCCAACCACGAGGCCAAACGTATCGACATCACCATCACCGACCCATCCAACAATACCTACCTGTTCAGTGCCTATCGGGGGAATTTCTGATGCCCAGGCAAGCGGGGTTTACGTTGGTGGAACTGGTGATAGTGATCGTGTTGCTGGGCATTGTCGCCACCATTTCCGTCCAGTTCGTTGCTCTCTCGACCCGCGGCGCTCTGGATGTGAGTAGCCGCCAGCAACGGGCGCTGCAAAGCGTGGTAATCAGTGAGCAGATCACCCGTGAAGTGCGGGAAGCCTTTCCTCTGTCCGTCCGCTCCAATGGCCAATGCCTGGAGTGGTTGCCAATTATCGCTGCCACCAGCTATGAGGTCCTGACTACTGGCCCGGATTTTGATGAAGTCTCCATCGTGCCCTTTGGACGGGCCATCTCCGCTGATGCCAGGCTGGTGGTTTATGGCTACGGTTCGGCCGAGTCGGATTTGTACGGCAGTGAAAACCCCGGCCCAGTTTCGCCAGGGATCGAGGCTCTTGCGGCAGATTCAGATATGGTGACGTTATCCCAGGACCATCGTTTTCGAGAGCGGTCACCCCAAAAAAGGCTGTATGTGGTAGATGGCCCTGTCAGTCTTTGCCAGATCGGCCCGTGGCTATACCGTTTCAGTGACTACGCCCGAAGCGAGAGTCAGCAAACCGCCAACAGTTTGAACGGAAGTGCCAACCGAACCCGGGAAGTGATGAGTGCCAATCTGGTCGCCAACTCTTTCGATCTGAAAGTCGTTCCACCATCATTGCGCCGTGCCGCAGTAGTCAATTTCGGGTTCGAATTGGTAAACGAGGATGGCAACGAAACCACCAAGGTCAGCCAGGAGGTGCAAATCCGGAATGCCCCCTAAGCGTCCCCTATACAAACAAACCGGTGCTGGCCTTCCCATCGCGCTGTTTATCATCACGGTGCTGGCCCTGCTGGTGATCGGCATGGCTCAGTTACAGGAAAGTTCCGGTAAGGCAGTCAGCCTGCAGATACAGTCCCAGCGGGCTTTTTTCGCAGCTGAAAGCGGAGCGCAGGTGGGAGTGCATCGGATTCTCAGCCAGCTGAACAATGGTGCCGCAGTTTCCTGCCCTGCCGATATTACGAGCTTTGGCGCCTCTCTCGGTCTGACATCGTGCTCGGTTGAATACGCTTGCGATACCGTGTCTGGCGGCGCGCACACACTGGTCAGTGTCGGCAGGTGTGGAACCGGTGCTGATCGTGCCGAAAGAACCATTGAGGTGAGAGTGCAATGATCCCGACTGTTGTTGTCCGCCAGGTGTTTGCCTTTTTTCTGATGTTTTTACTAAGCACCAGTTTGCTGGCGGCCGAGTGCACTGAAGTCTTTCGCTCAGGCAATGGCATTAACGAAGGTTTGCCCGAAAACCGAAGACTGACTTTCGACAGCGACGACTGGCCAGCTGAGAGTGACTGGCCGGAATCTCCTGCCGTTTTGTCCAGTGGCGACTATTATTTTGATAATGATGACCTGGACAATGGCTATGTCTTGTCAATTGCCACGGATGCAGTGGTACGCATTTTCGTGGATGGCGATTTTGACATTGGAAACAACGCCAACATTAATCAGTTCGGTCAGGCCGGCCAGCTGCTGCTATTGGTTAATGGTGAGGTCGAAATTGGAAACAACGCCATTTTTAATGGTGTTCTTTATGCAGAGAATGAGGTTGACCTTAAAAATAACAGCGTCGTGAATGGTTTGATCGGCAGTGAGGACGATGTCGATCTGGACAAAAACGCTGTCTTTAACAACGTTCCCGAAGCACTCAGCCCTGCCTTGTTGGGAGGGCTTTGCGACATTGGTCCTGCCGGTGTTTTGCCTGTCCGAGACAATTTCGAGTCTTATCCACCGGGATCGATTGATAGTCGCAATGGTGGCTCGGGTTGGGGCGATACCTGGAGTGGCTCAGCTGGCCAGAGCATTGTGGACACATCAACAAATCGCCTTGAATTTCTCGCATCAAATGGTTTGAGCATCCGTTCCGATACCACACTGGAAGTGTTCGGGAATGCCAGTCGTGTAGCGACCCGACCACTTTCCGGAATCTACGAAGGCGAAACCATTTACGTGAGTATGCTGGTCCGATTTCAGGGCACTCCCGGCAATAATGATTTTCTGGGGTTCTGGCTTCAGAACCCCAGTTTTGGTGATTCGCCGCAGTTTGGTATCAAGGTAAATGAAGGAGGCGGTGGTCAGAGAGACTTTTTTGTCCGGTTGGATACCCAGGCGGCCTACTCTACCGATTTTCAACCGGGCCAGACCTATTTGCTCGTTGCACGATTCTCCAAAAACGGTCGCAACTTCTACGAGCAGGGTGAGCTTTGGGTTGATCCCCAATGCACGGATAGTCCGCCACCAACTCCGTCGGCATCTATTGTGTCTTCACCCTCGACACAGGTAGCCGAAGTTTCGGAAATTGGTTTTCGGTCAGAGAACCTGTCGGGGGATGCCCGTGTGCAGGTGGGGCAAGTTGCGGCCGGACAGCAATGGTCAGACGTTGTGTCCTGTGAATGTTATCAGAACGGTCTTGAGGCGACTTACTACAACAATTACAACCGGAACGATCCTTTTCCGGAGACGCCGGATCTAACCCGATTGGATCCAGTTGTGGATTTCAATTGGGGGAGCGGACCTCCAGATCCTGCCATCAATAGCAATCAGTTTGCGGTTCAGTGGCAGGGATCTCTGGAAGTGCCGGTGGACGGAGAGTATCAGTTCATCGCCAGAACGGACGATGGTGTCCGGCTCTGGGTGGATAATCTGGATACCGCGATTATTGATGATTGGTCTGATCGGTCCGTCGGCAATTCTGCCGTTTCCGTCATGCTGCAGGCGGGTCAGCGTTACGCTATCCGAATGCAGTACTACGAAAACGGTGGTGTAGCAGAGGCTCGTCTTCGTTGGCGCCGCCCGAATGGCACCGAAGAGGTTATTCCAGAGCAGTTCCTATTTGGGTGTCTGCCCGTCGCTGCACCAAGGTTGGAGTCTGCCGCTGCCGTGTGCGGCAGTTCGGACCTGGTTGAACTGACGTTCTTCGAAAATCAGCGGTCAAGACCGCTGCTGGAATCATCGTTAGCCAACACCGAATTTTATCGGATTGAGCGGGTGAGTGACGGTGAGCCAGTATCGGTGCTCGGGGCTACTCCTGGCCAGAACGGATACAGCGTAATGCTGGAGCTGGCAGACCAACTCTCTCTTGATGATAGTTATCGGGTTGTCGTTACTGATTTGCAAGATGTTGGTGGCGTGGCCATTGAGCCGAATCCGTCAGAACTCGAGTTCACTGCTGCGGCTAGTGGCCTGGCAACACAATTTTGGAACAATCGAAATCTTGACGGCCCGCCTGTCTACTCAGAAATCACCAATCAGATTGACAATAACTGGGGCAATGGAAGCCCTGTACCCGGAGTCATCAATTCCAACCAGTTTTCTGTCAGGTGGAGTGGGTTCATCGTGCCGCCTGAAAGCGGTGCATACCAATTCCGTACCCGTACAGACGATGGGGTTCGGCTATACGTGGATGATCTGGCCACCCCGGTTATTGATGAATGGCGTGATTTTTCTCCGACCAATCACGAATCGGGCGACATCATCCTGGAAAGAGGGCGCAGCTACAATATTCGGATGGAGATGTATGAGAATGCGGGTGGAGCTGTTGCCCAGCTAAGTTGGCGTCGTCCGGGACAGGGCCAGTTTGAACTCATTCCTCCGACGGCGTTTTTCCAGTGTCCGGATACCGGTGGCGCCGTTGATCATTTCCGGATACTCCACGGAGGTGCCGGGGTCACTTGTCAGCCAACTCCGATTACCTTTGAGGCCCGGAACGCCTTGGGTGATATCGTGACGGACTATGCGGGAGAGGTCTTTTTGTCGACATCAACCGGGCAGGGGTTCTGGCAGGCTTTGGGCAGCTTAGCCGGTAATCTCACACTTGTTCCGGGTGACAGTGGCGAGGCTTCGTATCAGTTCGACCCTGCTGATGGTGGTGTGGTTACTCTGGGGCTCAAACACACTCAGCCAGATACGGTGAATCTTGATATTACAGACGGAGGCGTGCGGGAGTTGACCGGCGCTGATCCAGACCTTGTGGTGCAGCGGACCGGGTTTGTATTCCATCAGGGCAATGATTTCTCCGTCCCAATCGGAAGTCAGGTTAGTGGCAAGCCCTCAAATGTCATGCCGGGTATCCAAGACCTGAGGTTGACGGCCGTAAGGGAGAGTGACACGACAGGTTCTTGTGAAGCCTATTTGACAGGCCCACAAACAGTGAACATAGGCCAGGTTTGCGAGAGTCCCGGCAATTGCTCGGCTATTGGAGCTATGGAGGTAAATGGAACCATTGTTGGCAACAACTCAGCAGGAAATGCTGCCAATTCGACGCCGGTAGTCTTTGATTTTGGTGACGACACTAACAGTAGCGCAGCTGTAAACCTGAGCTACAACGATTCGGGTCTGATAAGTTTGTTCGCCCAGATGCCTTTGGTCGATGATCAGGGCATACCCACTGGAGAAATAATCGTTGGTAACAGCGGACCGTTTCCAGTCGTCCCTGCCGGCTTCTGTGTTGAAGCGATCGATCCTGACCTGGCGTGCGCAACAGTAGACGCGGAATGCTCGGCCGGTGCGGTGGCTGGTGAAATCTTCAATCTGCGCGCTTCTGCTGCTGCGTGGGGAGGCGCCGGGGAGAGTGGCCCAGAGTTTTGTGATAACTCCGTTACTCCCAACTTCGAGTACGCTGACCTTGAGATAGGGCATCGACTGCTGGCACCGGTAACCGGGCAACCGGGCACAATTCTGAATGAAACGGTGGGGATTCTGCCCACCGGTGAAGGACGCCGGGATGTCAATCAGTCGGTCTCTGAGGTGGGTGTTTTCGAGTTTTTCGTGCCAACTGGCCAGCCATATCTTGGCCAGACACTACCCGGCGGATTCAGCGCGCCTGTGGGACGTTTCACACCTGCCGGATTTACGGTGTCTTTGAATGATGCAGGCATGCTCGGTTCGGTATGCTCGGTGCCACTCGGGTTTACCTATGTCGGGCAATCCTTTGACTGGGCTCTAACACCGGAAGTGGCAATAGTGCCTAGGGCCGCCGATGGCACCACGATTACCACGAATTACCTGATCAATGACTTTATGAAACTGTCTGCTTCGGGCGTTGCCAGAACTGCACCAGACAGTGACAGGACCGCGCGCCTGGCTGACGATAGTGCCTTGGTGCCGATTGATTATGACGAGGGCATTGGCAACGTCTCGGGCGATGTCGATGCGCAGGAAGTGATCTTCCGTTACAGCAACGACGACAGTTTTCTGGTGCCCAAGTCAACAAATACCCGGATCCCGCCGTTTACGCCGGTCCTTCCATTTTCCGTGGATGGTGTTGTTGACCTCGATGGGGTGATGACACTGGTGTCGCAGCCAATGCCTCTGATGTTTGAGCCGGCGTCGGAGGGCGATATCCGCTATGGGCGCCTTGAAATGACTAATGTTTTTGGCCCTGAGAATGCCGATCAGCCTCTAATAATGCCTGCGGAGGCAACCTATTGGAATGGTGCCCGGTTTGTGCGCAATACTCTTGATAACTGCTCGAGCTGGGACACCTCCACGCCAACCCCGCTTCAGAACGAGCAACAGTTTCACGAGTTGCAAAACGAATCCGAGACAGGAACGCTCAGCGATGGGGAGGCACCAGCTTTATTGCTTGCTCCAACAGGGCAGCGGGGTGAGGAGCGGGTACGCTGGCAGATGCCTGTTTGGCTGAAAGGTTACTGGGGGCGTGAGCCGTCAGGGCCAGGAGATCCTGGGAAGGATGAACTTCAGGATCCTGAAGCAGTCGCCACGTTTGGTGTTTATCGCGGCAACGACCGCATCATCTACTGGCAGGAAATTCTGAATTGAACGCTTGGATAAAAACAGGGTAAAAACAGGGTAAAAACAGGGTCAGATAACCTTTTCATCTGACCCCAAACATCAACGAACCCCGGTGGTTCGCCAATCGTCAATCGTCCTCATGCTCCGGATGGTCCATCCCCAGTTCATTGATCTTCCGGGTCAGTGTATTCCTGCCCCAGCCCAGCAGGATTGAAGCATCACGCCGTCGACCGCCGGTGTGCTTCAGGGCGGTTTCAATCATGATCTTCTCGAACTCCGGAACGGCGGTATCGAGTATGCCTTTCTTGCCACGCTTGAGTTCCTGTTCCGCCCAGTTTTTCAGGCCCTCCTGCCAGGTGGCTCCGGTGGTGGGAGCCTCGGCCTGGTGCAGCAGTTCCGGGGGTAGGTCATCAATGTGGATTTCCCGGCCGCTCGCCATAACGGTGAGCCACCGGCAGGTGTTTTCCAGCTGGCGGACGTTGCCAGGCCAGGGCAGGGTGGTGAGGTATTCTTCCGCCTCGGTCCTCAGAATTTTGGTTTCAACGGCCAGTTCCTTGGCGGCCCGTTTGAGGAAGTGCTGCATCAGCCGGGGAATGTCTTCTCGCCGCTCGGCCAGTTTCGGCAGGTGCACCCGGATTACGTTGAGGCGATGGAACAGGTCTTCCCGGAAGGAGCCGGCCTGCACCAGTTTTTCCAGGTCCTGGTGCGTGGCGGCGATGATCCGGACGTCCACTTTGATCGGAGTGGTGCCGCCGACCCGATAGAACTCGCCATCGGCCAGTACTCTCAGCAGGCGGGTCTGGGTATCGGCGGGCATGTCCCCGATTTCATCCAGGAACAGGGTGCCACTGTTGGCCTGTTCAAAGCGGCCCTGGCGGGCCGCCCCGGCGCCGGTAAAAGCCCCTTTCTCGTGGCCGAACAGTTCGGACTCAATCAGGTCCTTCGGGATGGCGGCCATGTTCAGTGCAATGAACGGGTGTTTGGCCCGGGGGCTGTGATTGTGCAGTGCCTGGGCCACCAGCTCCTTGCCGGTGCCGCTTTCGCCATTGATCAGTACGGTAATGTTTGAATGGGACAGCCGGCCAATGGCCCGGAAAACCTCCTGCATGGCCGGCGCTTCACCGATGATTTCGGCGGCACGCTGGGTGCTTTCTGCCTGCGGCTCGGCGCTGGCACGTCTTTCGTGGCTGTGGGCAACGGCGCGTTTGACAAGTGCCATGGCATCATCCACATCGAACGGCTTGGGAAGATATTCAAAGGCCCCGGTCTGGTAACTGGTAACGGCGCTTTCCAGGTCAGAGTGGGCCGTCATAATGATCACGGGCACGTCCGGGTGCACTTCCACGATCTGTGAGAGTAGAGTGATCCCGTCAACGCCGGGCATCCGGATATCGCTGACGATGGCATCCGGCTGCTCGTGTTCCAGTCGCATCATGATGCTTTCGCCACTGTCAAAAACGCGGGGCTGCATACCGGCCTGGTTAAGGGCGCGTTCCAGCACCCAGCGAATACTGCGATCGTCGTCTATGATCCAGACGTTTGCCGGTTGGCTCATGGGGTGTCCTCCAGAGGCAGGAAGATGATGAAGTCGGTTCGTCCTGGTTCGCTCTCGCATTCAACCAGTCCATGGTGTTGTCCGATGATGCTCTGGGTAATTGAAAGGCCCAGGCCTGTGCCGCTGGCACGGCCACTGATCATCGGGTAGAAAATGTTCTGCAACAGCTCCGGCGGTATGCCCGGGCCGTTATCAATCACATCGATCCGGCACACCAGGCGATGGCGTCGGTGACCAATCGTAAATTGGCGCAGGGTGCGGGTCCGGAAGGTAATGGTTGGCGGCTCTTCACTGCGGTGGCCGCCCTGGTTCTCGAACGCGGCTTCCATGGCATTGCGGGCAATGTTCAGAAACGCCTGAATCAGTTGCTCCTTGTCGCCCCGGAACTCGGGAATGCTGGGGTCGTAGTCCCGGCTGAATTGCAGGCGGCCCTTGCTCTCGGCTTCCAGCAAAGTGCCCACCCGTTCCAGCACCTCATGGATGTTCGTCGGTGCCAGTTTGAGTGCCTTGTTCGGGCCGAGCATCCGGTCTACGAGACTTCTCAGGCGGTCGGCCTCATCGATGATTACCCGGGTATACTCGCGCTGATCCTCGCTGCTGAGCTCCCGGTCCAGAAGCTGGGCGGCGCCACGAATTCCCCCGAGCGGATTCTTGATCTCATGGGCCATACCCCGGACCAGAATGCGGGTTGTTTCCTGCTGGGAGATGATGTCCTCTTCACGGCTGATCCTCAGTAGCCGGTCCCTTGGCTGGATTTCGATCAGTAATTCGGTCGGATCCAGGCTGATCGGGGTGACGGAGTAATCCACGGTGAGGCGTGAACCACTGGTTAACAGGAATTCGGCCTCGCGGCGGGTGTAGGACTGGCCGTTATCGACGGCGGCAAACAATGTTTTCAGGGCATCTTCGGAATCGACAAGGATGTCACGGAAGGGCTGGCCGTGGCTGCGGGTCATGCTGGTTTCGAACAGGCTTTCAGCAGCCGGGTTGAGATACCGTATGTTCAGGTTTTCTTCCAGCACCAGGACGGCCGTGGTAAGGCTGTCGAGAATGCTTTTGTATCCGATTGCGTGGGCCGAAGGCAGTGCCATGCGTGATTTCCGTTGGTTCGACAAAGTTTGACCTCCGGAGTTTTGCAAAAAGCGAACCACATTGGGCCGGGCTCACAAATGAATGGGCAAAGGACGGGCATAGAGCCGAATCGGCGTTGAAATGTGTCGTAAGCTGGTGCAAAAGGGGAGTTAGCCCCTGACCAGCCCGGAAATTTCGCCCCGTTGCTGATCAGAGTATGGCTTTTTTCTGGTGCGCCTGCACCAACATAGTGCGGTGCATTGTGGATGATGGGTCGGTTTGGCTAGTTTGCTACAGAAGGGCGGTGAACAGTGAAGGAAATGGACGGTCCGGTTTTTACCTGAACCCCATTTTCATCCACGATATGAACGCGGGCCTGGTGGGTTCCACGGAAGACATTGTTAACGGTAACCGAGCCGGAAGCGCTCTGGCCAACGGGCTGGCCATCAATGGTTACTTCGTATTTGTGACCAGGCTGCAGGCCGGGAGTACTGCGAACCTCGAACTGGATATCACCGCTACCACTGTAAAAGGCCTGGTTGTTATCGGGATACACAAAAGCGACGCTCTCGTAGGCTGCGCCCTCTCTCTGAACCTCTTCCCGAAGCTTGTCGGTTTCCTGCACCACCTCGGGCTTGGGCAGAGTGATCGTAGTGACCGGTTTGACCTCTACGGCTTCAGCGCCCTCGCTCGGTTCATCGGAGAACGTGACATTGCCGTAGGCATCGACGTTGCGGTAGACCTCGGCGGAGGCCGGGCCCGCCAGAATAAAGAGAAGGCCGGCAACCAATCCAGACATTGGATTCATAAGCTCACCTGTCATTGGGTTTTACCGATTATCGGCGGCGCCCGGGGGCATTTCAACGCCTGGGGGCGGGATGTTGGTTACATATCGTTAAGGGCTGCAGGCAATGTGCTTTTGCGCACAAAAAAAAGCCCCGCTCGGAGCGGGGCTTTGCTGCTCTTAAACTCTCGGGAGAGAGGTTTTAGCAGGAGTAGTACAGCTGGAACTCAACCGGATGAGTGGTCATGTTCAGTTTCTCAACTTCACCGCGCTTCAGGTCAATGTAGCCGGCAATCATGTCTTCAGTGAACACGCCGCCGCGGGTCAGGAACTCGTGGTCGTCCGCCAGGCAGTCCAGAGCTTCAGACAGGGTTTCGGCAACCTTCGGAATGTTCAGGGCCTCTTCCTTCGGAAGATCGTACAGATCCTTGTCCATGGCGTCGCCAGGGTGGATCTTGTTCTGGATACCGTCCAGGCCGGCCATCATCAGGGCAGCGAAAGCCAGGTACGGGTTGGCCGCCGGATCAGGGAAGCGAACTTCAATACGACGCGCTTTCGGGCTGTTCACGTAAGGAATACGGATGGAGGCCGAACGGTTACGGGCGGAGTAGGCCAGCATAACCGGTGCTTCGTAGCCCGGAACCAGACGCTTGTAGCTGTTGGTTGCCGGGTTGGTGAAGGCGTTGATGGCCTTGGCGTGCTTGATAACGCCGCCAACGTAGTACAGGGCCGCTTCGCTCAGGCCGGCATAGCTGTCGCCTGCAAACAGGTTCTTGCCGTCTTTGCTCAGGGACATGTGTACGTGCATGCCGGAACCGTTATCACCCACAACCGGCTTGGGCATGAAGGTGGCTGTTTTGCCGTAGGCGTGAGCCACGTTGTGTACGCAGTACTTCAGGATCTGAACTTCGTCAGCCTTGCGGGTCAGGGTGTTGGCGCCAACGCCGATTTCACACTGGCCAGCGGTGCCCACTTCGTGGTGATGAACTTCGATTTCCAGACCCATGGATTCCATGGCCGCACACATGGCGCCACGCAGGTCGTGCAGACTGTCCACCGGCGGAACCGGGAAATAGCCGCCTTTCACACCCGGGCGGTGGCCGATGTTGTTGCGGTCGAAGTCTTCGCCGGATACCCAGGCGGCCTCTTCCGAATGGATGTGGTACGAAGAACCTTGCATGTCTACGTTCCATTTAACGGAATCAAAGACAAAGAACTCCGGCTCCGGGCCGAACAGGGCGCCATCGGCGATGCCGGTGGACTTGAGGTATTCCTCGGCACGACGGGCAACGGAACGCGGATCGCGCTCATAGCCCTGCATGGTTGTGGGCTCTACAATGTTGCAGGTGATGTTAACGGTGGTTTCTTCAGTGAACGGATCGAGTACTGAGGTCTCGTCGTCCGGCATCAGGATCATGTCGGATTCGTTGATGCCTTTCCAGCCGGCAATGGAAGAGCCGTCAAACATTTTGCCGTCCGCGAAAAAATCTTCATCTACTTCGGTGGCTGGCAGCGTCACGTGCTGCTCTTTACCGCGGCTATCAGTAAAGCGCAGGTCAACCCATTTGACTTCGTGTTCTTTGATCAAATCAACTGTCTTGGACATTGTGCATGCTCCATAAGTTATACCGCAAAGGCGGCTGTATTCATGTTCGTGATGCCGGATCGCTCAGAATACTGAGTTCCGATCTGTTTCTCAGGTTTGCGCAGCTTAGCAAATGCCAGTGCGTCTTACCTGCAAATTTCGGCTGCTTTCGATAAAGCAAGGCGCTTGCCAATTTTTAGGGCATGCTCCAGAACTGAGCAACTGCAAGGGTTTGGGGCATGTACAGGCCAAATTCGCTGTTACCGGTTCGGTTCCTGCACTTTATTGGTGCACTTAATTGGTGCGTTAATTGTTTGGGTGCGCTAAATGAGTGCGCGGCATCGCCCAAAGAGTAGGCGTTTTTCTTCATATTAACGACACAGACTTTTCGCTATACTACGCGCCGCTTCATTTTCACCCTGCCATTTTGAGATTCGGGATCGAGAAGATCCATGCAGGGTGCCGGGCAACCAGTCCCGGTGAATGAGTTCATTTTACGGATTTGAGACGGCATGTGCGGGGATTCTCCCTTCGAACGACCCTCTCAGGTCATTTAGTGCATGCCGCAGGATTATTTTTGTGATTGAAAAACTTCGTAATATCGCCATTATTGCCCACGTTGACCATGGTAAAACCACGCTGGTTGATCAGCTGTTGCGCCAGTCCGGCACGTTGGACCGAAAAGAGCTCGAAAGCGAGCGGGTTATGGATTCCAACGACCAGGAAAAAGAGCGTGGCATTACCATTCTGGCCAAGAATACGGCCCTGAAATGGCACGACTACGACATCAACATCGTTGATACTCCGGGCCACGCTGACTTCGGTGGCGAGGTTGAGCGTGTCATGAGCATGGTCGACTGTGTATTGCTGGTGGTCGATTCCATCGACGGACCTATGCCACAAACCCGTTTTGTGACTCAAAAGGCGTTTGCCGCCGGCCTGCGCCCGATCGTGGTGGTCAACAAGATTGACCGTCCTGGTGCCCGTCCGGACTGGGTTGTGGACCAGGTGTTTGATCTGTTCGACAACCTGGGTGCGACTGATGAACAGTTGGACTTTCCTATTGTTTTCGCCAGTGCCCTGAATGGCATTGCGGGCATGGATCACGAAAAACTGGATGACAACATGGATGCCGTGTTCCAGGCGATCGTTGATCATGTGCCTGCACCGAACGTCGATATGGACGGTCCGTTCCAGATGCAGATTTCCCAGCTGGATTACAACAGTTTCCTGGGCGTGATCGGTATTGGTCGCATCGCGCGGGGCAAGATCAAAACCAACTCGCCGGTGACCGCGGTTGGGGCCAATGGCAAGAAGCGCAATGGTCGTATCCTCAAGATCATGGGGCACTCTGGCCTACAGCGCGTTGAAGTGGATGAAGCACAGGCCGGCGATATTGTCTGCGTGAGCGGTATGGATCAGCTGTTTATCTCGGATACGCTGTGTGATCAGGCCAACGTTGAGGCCCTGCCGCCACTTACGGTGGATGAGCCGACCGTATCAATGACCTTCCAGGTAAACGATTCGCCCTTTGCCGGCCGGGAAGGCAAGTATGTCACCAGCCGGAACATCAAGGAGCGCCTGGAGAAGGAATTGCTGCACAACGTGGCATTGCGCGTTGAAGAAGGCGAGTCGGCAGATAAGTTCAAGGTGTCCGGTCGTGGTGAGCTGCACTTGTCGGTGCTGATTGAGAATATGCGCCGCGAGAACTTCGAGCTGGCCGTAGGTCGCCCGGAAGTTGTCATCAAGGAAGTGGATGGCGTGAAGCAGGAGCCCTACGAAAATGTCATCGTCGACATTGAAGAGCAGCATCAGGGCCCGATCATGGAGCAGATGGGTCTGCGTAAAGGTGATCTGACCAACATGGTACCGGACGGCAAGGGGCGGATGCGCCTTGAGTACACCATTCCGGCCCGCGGCCTGATCGGTTTCCGAAATACCTTCCTGACCATGACTTCAGGCAGCGGTATTCTGACCTCGACCTTCAGTCATTACGGCCCCGTCAAGGTTGGTGATGTGACCAGCCGCCAGAACGGTGTCATCGTCTCCATGGCGACCGGAACAGCACTGACCTATTCTCTGGAAACTCTGCAGAGCCGTGGCAAGCTGTTCCTGGACCCGGGTCAGGAAATCTACGAAGGCCAGCTTTGCGGTATCCATAGCCGTGATAACGATCTGGTGGTTAACCCCACCAAGGGCAAGAAGCTGGACAACATGCGTGCCTCCGGCAAGGATGAAGTTATCGCGCTGGTGCCGCCCATCAAGCATACGCTTGAGCAGGCGCTGGAGTTTATCGATGACGACGAACTGGTAGAGGTGACGCCGAAATCGATTCGCCTTCGGAAGAAGCTTTTGACCGAGAACGAGCGGAAGCGGTCGAACAAAAAGTAAGCCATTGATTGAAACAGGGGCCAGAAGAACGTTTTCTTCTGACCCCGGGCTCATCTCGAAAAGGGCAGATGAAATTCTCATCTGCCCTTTTTTCATTGGCGTAAGCTAAACTCCGGTTAAATCCTTACTTCGGAGCGCTTCATGCTCACCCTGTACCCTGAAATCAAACCCAACGCCCAACACCGTATTGCCGTTGATGCGCCGCATGAACTCTATGTTGAAGAAAGCGGCAACCCGGATGGCATCCCGGTTCTTGTGGTCCATGGCGGGCCCGGCGGAGGCTGTGAGGACTACCATCGCCGCTTCTTCGATGCCGAACGTTTCCGGATCATTCTGATGGACCAGCGCGGCGCAGGAAGGTCGACGCCATTGGCGGAACTTGAAGGCAACAGCACGGAAAAGCTGGTTGAAGATATGGAGGCTGTGCGCTCCTTCCTCGGTGTCGACAAATGGCTTCTGTTTGGTGGAAGCTGGGGGTCGACCCTGAGCCTGGTCTATGCCCAGGCCCACTCCGAGCGTGTTTTGGGGTTGGTTTTGCGAGGCATCTTTCTCTGCCGTCCCCGCGATATCCAGTGGTTTTACCAGGATGGCGCAAGCCGGGTGTTCCCGGATTACTGGGCAGACTTTGAGGCACAGATTCCCGAGGCAGAGCGTGACGACATGGTCTCAGCTTATTATCAGCGGCTAACCAGTACCAACGAACTGGAGCAGATTCAGGCCGCCAAGGCCTGGTCTGTGTGGGAGGGTCGGTGCGCAACCCTGCATCCGAATCCGAGGGTGGTTGAGCATTTTGGTCATCCTCATGTTGCCATCGCCCTGGCTCGAATCGAATGCCACTATTTCATGAATTCCTCATTCCTGGAGCCTGATCAGATCCTGCGGGATGCCGGCAAACTGTCGGACATTCCGGGCGTCATCGTCCATGGCCGTTATGATATGGTCTGCCCTCTCGAGAACGCCCTGGCGCTAAGCATGGTCTGGCCGGAAGCGGAGCTTCAGATTATTCGGGATGCCGGCCATTCCGCTTCCGAGCCTGCGATTGTCGATGCCCTGATTCGTGGTGTTGAGTCAGTTGTTGCCAAAACCGAGAAAAGTGTCGGTTGAATTCCATTCTCAGGGTTGCGGCCTTTGAGCGCCGTGGATAAACTCTCTGCCGATCATATTTCTAACTGTTCATTCGTCCTCTGGGAATTTGATGAAAGGACTGATTCAGCGAGTATCGGAAGCCAGTGTCACAGTGGATGGTGAGCAGATAGCCTCGATAGGAACCGGGTTGCTAGTGCTGCTGGGTGTCGAAAAGGGCGATGTAGAAAGTGCGGCAAGAGAGCTATGCCGTAAAATCCTGACTTACCGTGTATTCCCCGATGACGCAGGCCGGATGAATCGAAGTCTGGCAGATATCGGGGGTTCCCTCCTTATAGTCCCACAGTTTACGTTGGCGGCCGATACCTCATCGGGCACGCGGCCGGGGTTTTCAACTGCCGCCGGGCCTGATGTGGCGAACCGGCTGTACCGACTGTTTGTGGCTGAGGCCAGCTCCGGGCTGGGTCCTGAAAAAGTGGGTGAGGGCGAGTTCGGTGCCGATATGAAAGTCGGTCTGGTGAATGACGGGCCGGTAACCTTCCTGCTTGAGGTCGGACAAAGGCGCGAATAAGTACTTGCACTAATATCAGGCATCTTCTCTGTCACTGGGTTTTGTTGGTGCAAAAATGCCGGTAAATGAGAATAAGAATATTAGAAAACGTACTTTTGTTTATTTTAAGATCATGATTTATAAGGGTTAATGTAATTTTGGCCTCGGAATTGAAATGTAACCGTCACGCAGCTCGTGAGCACGATAAAGCATAAACACTTGCGTTCCTGGTGCCAAAAGAGCTAAAAATGCACCGTCAATTATTTGCAAAAAGCGAATGGTTGTATTAAAACAGGTTCATCACGCAGAGCTTTAACAATGCTCTGTAACTAATTGAGCCATATAGAGCTGCCTTTCGGTGGTTTTAATCAAAAAAGAAGAAAAGTTACTTCGTTGTCACAAAACTGACATCGGCGTAATGCAGAATCGGCCTCATCCAGCCTGACTGGTGAAGCCTTACAAAATCGGGATAAGAACCCGTCGCTAAAACCTGAGTTAACTCAAAAAGGAAGACGCAACATGAAAAAAACACTCATCGCATCTGCTATTGCAGCCGCTACTTTCTCTGGCGCTGTCGCGGCCCAGGAAAGCAACATGCCGACCGTGTACGGTAACATCCAGTACGCACTCTCCCATACCAACGTAGACGGCGCCGGTTCAACCGTAGACCATTTCGATAACGGCACCACTCTGGGTGTTAAGCACGACCACGAAATTGCACCGGGCATCACTGGCTTCCTGAAGATGGAGCTGGAAGGTATCAACGCTGATGACAAGGCTGCGAGCAGTGGCATTGACAAGCTTGACGAAGCTTACATCGGTATCAAAGGCGATAGCTTTGGTCAGGTGTGGGTTGGTTCAGATGATTCCACTTACGAAAGCGCTATCGACAAGATCGTAAACTTCCACGAAGTTGGTACTGGCATTGGCGGGAGTTATAGTACTGGTGAAGGCGATCTGATTCAGTATATGTCCCCGTCCTTCGGTGGCCTGACCCTGGGTGGCGCTGTCCAGGTGAATGGAGACGGCGATGCAAGCAAGAACGGCAAGTCTTATCCGTATCAGTTGGCTGCAATCTACTCTGTTGACGCTCTGGAGCTGGCCTTTGCCATGGACTCCAACGACGGCAACACGCTCTACTCCAAGACTACCCCTGACGTAAACAACGAAAACACCTACGGTCTTCGTGCAACTTATGCCATGGGTGATCTGAGTCTGACCGGTGAATACCAGACTCGTAAAGACGTGTCTAACGAGTTCGGTTTGATTGGTGTATACGCCCTGGGCGCCAACCAGTTCTCACTGGCTTACCAGGTGGTTGAAGACGATTCCCCGGGCGCATCCAATGGCGACAAGGAAGACGTCATCGCCCTGCAGGCTCTCCACAACCTGTCTGACAACATGTACGTCTACTTCGAAGGCTACATGTACTCCTCAGACGATGCAGCTGCATACTCTCTTGAGAGCGGTTCCGGCGACGAGCAGACTGTCGCAGCTGTTGGTGGTGTTTACTACTTCTGATCAGCCAATCGGCTAATCCTGTAGTATGAAAACCGGCGACCTTCGGGTCGCCGGTTTTTCTGTTTCTGAAATCTGAAAAAAGGGCTGTTGCCATGGCAACCGAACTGGAGATAAAACTCAGCGTTTCTGAATCTGCTCAAGAGCAGGCAGTGCAGTGGCTTTCTGCCCGCCCTGAGGTTCGCCCCGGAAAAAAGAAGTCGCTGGTCAATCGCTATTTTGATACCCCGGATGCCGACCTGAATCGGGCCAGGGCTGCCTTGAGGGTTCGCAAGGCGGGCGACTCCTACATCCAGACTCTGAAAACCCGCGGTGAGTTTGTCGATGGCGCCCATTGCCGGCAGGAGTGGGAATGGCCGTTAAACGGTCCGGAGCTGGACCTCTCGCTGCTTGAGGATACTCCGCTTGGGGACGAGCTTGATCTCGAACAATTGCAGGTTGTCTTCGAGACCAACTTTCAGCGCCAGGTTCTTTGGCTGGAGGATGGTCAATCCCTGATTGAGGTGGCCGTGGACTCCGGCAGCATTGTCGCGGGCCAGGCCCGATGGCCACTGTATGAGGTGGAGCTTGAGCTGAAATCCGGGGATGGCAGAAAACTGGTGGAATGGGCGCTTGCACTGGCCCGGGAAGTGCCGGTATTTCTGAATCTCGTCAGTAAGGCGGAGCAGGGCTATTTTCTTGCGGGGATTTATCATCCGGAAGTAATCCCGGCAGGTGCTTCCTTCTCCGTTACCGGATTTCTCCAGGCGTTGAGCGTCAGTTGGTTGCTGGACCAGCCATTTGCGGTGAAGGAGTATGACCTCGTGCAGGTCGCAAAAGCGGCGGACGCCGCAGGTTGCAGGGACCTGTGGGAGCAGGTAAGCGCCGAACTCGCCCGGGGAGACCGCGTCCGTGATCTTGCCAACGGCTCCAGCGAGTTGGGCGTGCTTCAGTTGCAGCTTGCTGCTGCAGGTAGTGACTAACCGTCATTTTCCGGCTTGGCTGCATGGTCGCGCCATTGTTTAAGGAACACCCGATAACGCTCCAGGGCTTCCTCTACAACAGACACGTCCGGTGTTTCAGCTGATTTAACGAGCACAATAAGGCCTTTACCTTCTACCTCTTTGTTGGTCGCCGGGTGGCAGATGACCTCGTTATCGTTATCGATGTAGGCCAGCGCAGTGCCGATGCCATGGCGTACCAGGGCACTGACGATATCGGCCCAGTCCAGGTCATCCAGTTTCAGGTCGTAGCGATGGGGGTGGTCGTGTTCATAGTTGAACATATCTTCCAGAACCTTTTCCGACCCAGGCGCCACCACTGAACGCACCATGATTTCAGGGTAGGTTCGCACCGGGCGGATGGTCGTTCGTATTCCCAGTGCCTTGAAGCGCCCCCGGTTGTCGTCAGTTACGCACTCAACGATGGTGTGATTCCCGAGATTCAGCTCTGTCAGTCGATGGGCGATGTCGAACGTCAGGCTGTCCGAATAGGGATCCGCTTCATCGGCGGCGAGCACGATAATGTGTCTTGCACTGCCTGCGTGAACCGCTTTCAGAGACTCCGCTTCAAAACCGGCACCGTGATAGTGCACAACCCCGATGTCGGATAATTCCGTTGGCAGGCCTGAGGGAAACTGACGCGTCAGGATTATGATTGGAATGGTTTCGTAGCCCGGTATCGCGCGAATCTGGGAGGCAAACCGCATGAAGTACTGTTCGCCGCCGTGCTTGGGGGTGTTGATGATCACGATATGGTCGTTCATTTTGTAAGTCCATTTTCCCATCAGAATGCGTTCCCGGCGATAGAACCGGTATTCGATGTAATCACTGATGATCAGCGTCAGCATGGTGATTGCGCCAACAAACATGATCAGTATCGTGCTGATCCGGCCCGCGTAGGTCTTTGGTGCGAAGTCGCCATAGCCCACGGTGGATATGGTTGTCATGGTGATCCAGACTGATTCGAACAGGGTCAGCTCTTCGACCGTCCAGATAACCAGAATCTGGAGCACCAGCAGACCAGCGAGGATCAGGAGCAGGCGTTTCATCCGGTGGCGTATCAACCCCCCCATAGGGAGGTGGGTTGACTGATGCTCCGGGTTTAGCGGGCGGCGGTTTCTCTGCATCCGGCGGGTCGGCCTGTTCAGTTGCGGGTGAGTTCGTTATACAGTACCGGAAATATACCAGAGAGACAGGGGTTTGCATTATGTCCGAGCCATGGCACAGCCTTCCAAAACCGTTAGCCGAAGATGTGGCCTCATGCTGGCAATCGGTTTTTCCGGATGGGGTTCCAGGATGGCTGATTTCGGCTGCGGAAATGAACGAGGCTGTGGTGGCCGGTGCACTGTCCCGTAGTTTGTTCCTGCGCCAGACCCTTGAACGGCATGCGGAGCAGGTAAAGTCCCTGCTTGAATCGCGACAACTTACGGAGCCGACAACCCCTGAGTATCTGGAGCAGCGATGGCAGGAATACCTGGAAGAAGTGGACGGTGAGCCCGCGTTGCATTCCGCATTGCGCCAATTCCGCCGGGAATCCCAGTTCCGGGTTATCTGGCGGGATCTGCTGCGCTGGGCGGACCTGGCCGAAACCATGGCGGCGACCAGTGCCTTTGCAGAGATCTGCATTGATGGCGCCCTGGACTGGCTTTACCTGGATGCATGTGAACAACATGGCACGCCCAGGGGCGCGGACCCGGTGACAGGTGAAGAGGCAGACCAGAAAATGGTTGTCCTCGGGATGGGCAAACTGGGCGGCCGTGAGCTGAACGTGTCGTCCGATATTGACCTGATTTTTGCCTTTCCCTCTAAAGGCGAAACCCGAGGCGGGCGGCGCTCTATGGATAACCAGCAGTTTTTCGTCCGCCTTGGTCAGCGGCTGATACAGGCTCTGGACCAGATTACAGCAGACGGTTTCGTGTTTCGCGTGGACATGCGCCTGCGGCCTTACGGACAAAGCGGCGCGCTTGCTCTGAGCTTCGCGGCCCTGGAAACCTACTACCAGGACCAGGGCCGGGACTGGGAGCGTTACGCCATGGTCAAGGCCAGGGTAGTAGCCGGTGATCAGCGGGCGGGTAAGGTGTTGACGGAAACCCTGCGGCCGTTTGTTTACCGCAAATACATTGATTTCAGCGCTTTCGAATCCCTCCGCAGTATGAAGGCCATGATCAGCCGGGAAGTTCGACGCAAGGGGCTGGAAAACAACATCAAGCTGGGCAGCGGTGGCATTCGTGAAATCGAGTTTGTGGTCCAGGCCTTCCAGCTGATTCGCGGTGGCCGCGATCGCGAACTCCAGCAGCGGGAGCTGCTGGTAATTCTGAAAGAGTTGGAAGAGCTGGAGCTTCTGCCTTCTCAGGTGGTCAGGGAATTGCGTGATGCCTATGTGTTTCTGCGCAACCTTGAACACGCTTTGCAGGGTATGGAAGACAAGCAGACCCAACTGCTGCCGGAAGACGAGGTGTCCCAGGCCCGGGTAGCGATGATCATGGGTTTTGAAAGCTGGCAAGCTTGTGAGGAGGCGCTTCGGGAACATCGGGAGCGCGTTGCCACCCACTTCGCCAATATCATTGCCACGGAAGAAGATGATGAGGAGGGTCCGGCATCACTGGACGAAGGCTGGTTCGAACTCTGGCTGGAGGAGATGGATGAAGGTGCCGCAGTCGAATGGCTGAAGTCCCGCAGCTACGAGAGCCCGGAGGCAAGCTATGCGAAGCTTGCCGAACTGCGCGAAGGTCGCACGGTTCAGACGCTGCAGACTCAGGGCCGGAAACGGCTTAATCAGTTTATGCCGGTGCTGCTGGAAGCCCTCACCGAGGTTGAGAGTCCGTCGGAGACTCTGTCGAGGGTTTTGCAGCTGGTAGAGGCGATTTTGCGGCGTACTGCCTACATGGTTTTGCTGCTCGAAAACCCCGGCGCCCGCACCCAGCTCGTTCGGTTGTGTAGTGAAAGCCCCTGGATTGCCAGCCAGCTGGCGGAAACACCGTTGCTCCTGGATGAGTTGCTTAACGCCGAGAGTCTTTACAATCCGCCGGCAAAAGCAGAGCTGCAGGACGACCTCCGACAGCAGATGCTGCGGATTCCCTTTGAGGATCTTGAAGAGCAGATGGAATCCCTGCGTCACTTCAAAAAGGCCCATATTCTTCGAGTAGCAGCTTCCGAACTGAAAGGGACGCTGCCGCTGATGAAAGTCAGCGACTATCTGACCTGGATCGCCGAGGTGGTGCTGGACCACGTGGTGGACGTGGCCTTCGCCAATCTGGTCAGCCGTCACGGGTATCCGAGAAGAGCCGATGGTTCCGCCTGCGAGACAGACTTCGCTATCATTGGCTATGGCAAACTCGGCGGGATCGAGCTGGGTTATACTTCCGATCTTGACCTGGTCTTCGTGCACAGCGCCAATCCGGAGCTGGCCACCGACGGTGAGAAGCCGATCGATAATGCGGTTTTCTACACCCGGCTGGGCCAACGGATTGTCCATATCCTCAATACCCAGACCCCGTCCGGCCAGCTCTACGAAGTGGATATGCGTCTCCGGCCGTCCGGCAACTCAGGCCTGCTGGTCAGTACACTGCAAGCCTTCGAAAAATATCAGCGCGAAGATGCTTGGACCTGGGAGCATCAGGCACTGGCCCGCGCCCGCGGCGTCGCCGGCTGCACCGAAACCCTGGAAGCGTTTGAATCGATCCGGCACACCACCCTCTGCCAATCCAGGGATCGAGACAAACTTCGCGCGGATGTGGTCGAAATGCGGGAAAAAATGCGTGTCAGCCTGGGCACGCCGGAGAGTCGACAGGCAGAGGTGTTCCACATCAAGCACGATACCGGCGGCATTATTGATATCGAATTTATGGTGCAATACCTGATGCTGGCATGGTGTTCCGAACATCCGGAACTGACCCAGTGGTCCGACAACATCCGGCAAATGGAGGAGTTGGGAAGGGCCGGTGTTATGGCCGTGGAGGACGCTGAAAAATTGCGGGAAACCTTCATTGCGCTGCGCTCTACCATTCACCGGCGGGCGCTCCAGAATCTCAATAGTCAGGTAGAAGGGGATGCCTTCCCGGAAGAGCGTGATTACATCCGTTCCATGTGGAAAAAAGTAATGATTGAGGCTTAAGGCAAATTCAATTCTGGCAGAATTTCCTGCTAGAATGCCGGTTCCCCGAAAACTGCTTTTTTAGGAGCAAAATAGAATGTCGATGGCTGACCGCGATGGCGTTATCTGGCTGGATGGTGAAATGGTTCCCTGGCGCGACGCCAAAACCCACGTCCTGACTCACACCCTGCATTACGGCCTGGGCTGTTTTGAAGGTGTGCGGGCCTACAACACCGCGAACGGTCCGGCTATTTTTCGCCTGAAAGAGCATACCGATCGCCTGTTCCGTTCCGCTCACATCCTGAACATGAAGATGCCGTTCAGCAAAGACGAGCTGAACGAGGCCCAGTGTGCGGCGGTACGTGAAAACAATCTGGACGAAGCCTATATCCGTCCGATGGCGTTTCTCGGTTCCGAGGGTATGGGCCTGCGAGCTGATAACCTCAAGGTGCACGTAATGGTTGCAGCCTGGAGCTGGCCTTCCTACATGTCTCCGGAAGCCAAAGAGATGGGAATTAAGGTGCGCACCTCTTCCTACACCCGTCACCATGTCAACATCACCATGTGCAAGGCCAAAGCCAACGGCAACTACATCAACTCAATGCTGGCCCTGAACGAAGCGATCTCTGGTGGCGCCGAGGAAGCCCTGCTGCTGGATAACGAAGGCTATGTGGCCGAGGGTTCCGGTGAGAATGTTTTCATCATGCGCGACGGCGTACTGCACACACCGGAACTGACCTCCTGCCTGGAAGGCATCACCCGCGCCACGATCCTCGATTTTGCCCGGGATCTGAATATTCCGGTGAAAGAGCGCCGCATTACCCGTGATGAGGTTTACATCGCCGATGAGGCCTTCTTTACCGGCACGGCGGCCGAAGTACTTCCGATCCGTGAGCTGGACGGCCGGATCATTGGCGCTGGCAAGCGTGGCCCGGTAACCGAGAAACTTCAGGCGATGTACTTTGACGCAGTGAAGGGCAAACTGCCCGAGCACAGTGGCTGGCTGACCCACGTCAAAGGTTGAGTTCAGAAAATTCGCAAGCCGCCGTTGACTGTCTCAGCCCGGCGGCTTTGTTTTTTATATATGAGATTTACCTGCGGAGCGGGCAAATGGCAGACGTAATCAAGGTACCGGTATCGTTTGGTGAGGTGCTGGACAAGATCACCATTCTCGAAATCAAATCCGAGCGCATCAAGGATGAGGCGAAAGTCAAAAACGTAAGGCTGGAGCTGGACGAACTGAGCGCCACCTGGGACGAGGCGGTAAAGGACAAGGCTTCCGAAATAGCCGACCTGCGCAAGGAACTGAAGGCCGTTAACGAAGAGCTTTGGGTGATCGAAGACGACATCCGCGACCAGGAAGCCGCCCAGGATTTCGGCCCCCGGTTTATTGAGCTGGCGCGGGCAGTGTACGTGACCAACGACAAGCGCGCCGCCATCAAGAAAGATGTGAACCTGGCCCTGGGCTCCCGTTTCGTGGAAGAAAAGTCCTACCAGGACTACACCGCCCGCAAGTGAAGTCTGGGGTCAGATGAACGCTTTCATCTGACCCCGTGTTCAGCAACCCACCGATCCAGCATGGCTATCGAATCCTCCACGGTAATCAATTCCATTGCCCCCTCAAACTCTGCCTTGGCCCCCCAGCGCGCCTGCTCGACGGTTTTCCCGGTAAACTTCTCAAGCGCTTCCGGGTAACGGTTTACACACCACTGCAGTGAGTTATAGGGCCCCGAGCGATAAGGGTTGCTTGCCGCATACAGACCAAGCACATCAGTGCCAACGGCGCTGGCAATATGGGCCGGCCCGGTATCGGGCGCCACCACCAGATCGGCGTGACTCATCAAAGCAGCCAGCTGTTTCAGGGTGTCCTTGCCGCAGATGTTGTGGGCTTTTTCCGCCATCGAAGATTCGATGGCAGCGCAGTACTCTGCCTCGGAAGGGGCGGGGCTGCCGACCAGAATGACCTTCATTCCGTGTTCCCGGATGGCATAGTCGGCGAGCTGAGCGTAATGCCTGGCGGGCCAGTTGCGGAGGGTGTGGCTGGCGCAGGGGCTGATGACAAGATTCCTTCGGTCGCTTGCCAACTGAGCCCTGGCAAAGCCATGGTCATCTTCGCTCAGTGGGATGTGCCAGCGTGGTGGTGCAGCTGTCAGCCCCAGTGGCTCAAGAAAACTGGCAAGGCAATCACGAACGTGTTGTTGTGCAGCGGGCTTGATCCGGCGATTGATGAATAGACTGTGCAGATCCTTGCTGCGGGCCTTGTCATAACCGACCCTGACCCTGGCGGGGATGCATGCCGCTGCCAGATTGGCGCGAAACGCCACCTGCATGTGAAGCAGGGCATCGAATTTTCGACCCTGCATCTGCCTGCGAAGATCCGAATAGCCCCTCCGCCCGGCCTTTTTGTCGAAAATGATAAATTCCACACCTGGCAGGTCACCCACCAGCCTGGCTTCGATCTTGCCAATTACCCAGGTGATCGTTACGCCAGGAATCTGTTCCTGAAGGCTCAGAACCACCGGTATCACGTGGGTCACGTCGCCGATGGCGGAGAGGCGAAGAATGCAGATGGAATTTATCAAATCGTGATCCATTTCAGGTTGGCGCCCGGTGCTGTGGAGCTTTGTCGGCATTCATTGGTAAACTGGCGGCCATTCTATCGTACTCGCGCTTGTCCGTCCCAGCGCGTGCGGGTTCGACTAGACCTCTTGTTCTGCTTCGGTGACCGGGTGCCAACATGGTGGAGTCTGAAATCTGTATTCGGGAAAGCGGCTCTGTAATGCTGATTCATCCCGATTACCGAGGTAGGGTTAGTGTCGACTGGTTCGATGCCGACTTTTGGGGCGATAAGGCCCGTCCGGTGAGCAGTGGTGGACGGGGCGGCGCCTGGTTTGTGCGGGCCGGAGATGACAGGCTGGTTCTCCGGGAGTATCGCCGTGGTGGTTTGATGGCCATGGTGGCGCAACACGCCTACGCGTACGTGCGTGAATCCGACGTACGCTCTTTTGCCGAGTTCCGTTTGCTGAACAAGCTGGTGACACTGGGGCTTCCGGTGCCTCGCCCTGTCGCGGCCTGGTACCGAAAGCTCTCTCCGGTACAATACCGGGCTGCCATCATGATCGAGCAACTTGAGGATACGGTGCCTCTGGCAGAGCTGATATTGACACTGGATAGCGAGGCCTGGGAATCGCTCGGAACAACCATTCGCCGTTTTCACGATGCCGGCGTTATGCATGCCGATCTCAACTGTTTCAATGTGCTTGTCCGGAGCGGAGAGTATTTTCTTATCGATTTCGACAAGAGCCGACTCATGAAGGACGGCGCCTCCGCTCGCTGGAAGGCAGCCAACCTTGATCGCTTTTCCAGATCCCTGGCAAAGGTCGCCGGGCAGCAGGTCCGGGAGCAGGTCTGGGATTCATTTTTGAACGGATACAACAGGGGAATGGCTACTTGACCAATCCACAGCAAGGCGGGTCACTACCGTCGATCCTTTGCCTTACGGATGCTTGTGATCGTCCGGAGAGCGAGCTTTTTATCGGTCTTAAAAGGGCCGGCTTTGATGTTGACGTCATGTGCAACCCCAAAGGCAGGAATTATCAACGCCTGCTGGACGAAGGGATGGTTGCCCAGCCCATGGCCTTGAAAAGCCGGTTTGATAAGGACGGGATATCGGCCATCCGTGAGCAGCTTGCCAAAAAGAACTATGAGGTGATTCACGCCTACAATCCGAGGGCGCTGGCATGCGGGCTTCGGGCCTCCCGGGGCAGGGATATCAAGGTGGTGGCTTACCGCGGGGTAATCGGAAACATCAGCTTTCTTAACCCGGAGTCCTGGATCACCTTTTTGCACCCGCGGGTCAGCAAGATTGTGTGCGTTGCCGATGCGATCAGGGATTACCTGGCGAGTCTTCGTTTTTTGGGGATGCATATTCCAGACAGGAAGCTCCAGCGAATCTACAAGGGGCACGACCTGGCGTGGTATCAGGCGTCCCCGGCAGACCTGACGCAGTTTGGCGTACCGGAAGATGCTTTCGTCGTGTGCTGTACCGGACGCAACAGCCCCCGGAAGGGGTTTGACGTCCTGATCAAGGCCATGGATGAGCTGCCGGCCGATGTCGATGCCCACCTGCTGCTGGTCGGGGATATGATCAACAATGACGAACTTCAGGCCCTGGCAGCCGGGTCTTCTCATCCGGAACGCATTCACTTTACCGGGTTCCGAAATGATGCACCTGCTATTGCCGCTGCCAGCAATGTGTTCGTCCTGCCATCAAAAGAGCGGGAGGGGCTGCCTAGAGCCGTTATCGAAGCCATGGCCTATGGTGTGACGCCTGTGGTGACTAATGTTGGTGGCATGCCGGAACTCGTTGAAGACGGGGTCAGTGGCCTGGTGGTTGCCCCTAACAACTCCGGCGAATTGTCGGCTGCCATTGAACGCCTTTATCGTGACAGGGAGTTGGCGTCGAGGCTTGGGCAAGCCGCGAGGGAAAGGATCGGCCGGGATTTTCACACATCACAAACCGTCAGAGAGACGGGTGAGCTCTACAAAGCACTGACGGGCAGGGGCTGAATGCGCCGGTATCTTTTTTTTGTCAATCAACCCTATTCCTATTCGATTCTTCGCCCGCTACAGGATGAAATTCGCCAGCGGGGCGATGAGGCCGCGTGGTTCGTCGCCGGCTGCTCGACAGCGCCGCTTCGTCCCGATGAGCGGCGTCTCGCGACCGTTAAAGAGGTGATGGACTACAAGGCTGATGCCACCTTTGTACCCGGAGACTGGGTGCCTTATTTTTTTCCCGGCATCAAGGTTGAAGTGTTTCATGGCATGGCACGAAACAAGCGTGGCCATAGCAGCGAAGACGACAGTGATCATTACCGGATCCGGGGCTGGTTCGATCTTTACTGCACCCACGCGATGAAGGATACAGCGAAGTTCCAGGAGCTGGCTCAGCAGTTTCAGCATTTTGCGGTCTCCCATACGGGGTGGCCCAAACTCGATCCGTTATTATCCCAGCCCGTTCGGGGTAAACGGCTGTGTTCGAACGCTGAGTTGCCCGTAGTGTTCTACGCTTCGACCTTCAGCCGTTCAGTAACTTCCGCGCCGGATCTGGTGGAAAAAATTGGTGAGCTTGCCCAAAGTGGTCGCTGGAAGTTTATCGTCACTTTGCATCCGAAGATGGACCCTTCCGTGGTTGAGAAATATCGGAAGCTGAACGGGGAAAACCTCCGCTTCGTCGAGAGTGACGAGGATCTGTTGCCTTTGCTGCCGCAGGCCGACGTTATGCTGTGCGATACCTCATCAATCATGTTCGAATTCATGTTCCTGGACCGCCCGGTTGTTACCCTTCGGACGAAAATGCCTGGCCCCTACCTGATTGATGTGCAGAACGTCGAAGACGTTGAGTCGGCTCTGGAGACGGCCGTTGAGTATCCCGAGGATCTGATGAATGAAACCCGGGCGCTTTGCGATGAACTGCACAGCTTCAGGGATGGTCAGTCCAGCGGCCGGGTTCTCGACGCCGTTGAAGACTTTCTGCTCAACAGACAAAGCGATCTGAAAAGCAAGCCACTGAATTTACTGAGAAAACTGAAGGTCAGGCGCCGGCTCCGCAACGAACTGGCAAGTATGCCTCCGGAGAGTTCGTGAAAAGCGCCTCACCTCTCAATGTGTTTGTTGCCAGCACACCTCTGCAATTGATCAGCTGTTCCGAGGCCCGTCACTTCTATGGCAGCAGCCGGGAAACCACGCTCTTGATTATTGCCCGGCCAGACAACCGTGAAACGGAGGAGCAAATGGCGTTTCTCGCGGAGGCGCTGGGCTGGCATGGAATTGAAACAATCCATCTGAAGAAAAGTTCGTTTTATCTGCGCCTTGGTGCTGTTGCACGAAACCTGGCAAGGCGGACAATAAAGCGGTTGTTCATAGGGAACAAATCCAGTTGGATTCATGAGGTGTTTTATCGGGGCTTCGACAGCGAGCAGCTGATTTTCGTGGATGATGGTCTGGCGACGGTGAGGTATTACCACGCAATCCACGACGAAGGAATTGCATCCCGGATTTCGTCTGGCAAAAAGCGCCTGCTGAGTGCCATGGGAATCCGGATCCACCGAACTGTTCCGGATGTCATTGCGTTTTTTACCTGCTTTCCCCTGCAAAGCTCTGACCTTGTCGAGGTTCAGGTTCACGACTTCCCGGTGTTCCGGGATACCTTTAAAACCTCAGCCCGGGACAGTGATCTAACGCCCCTGGTTGGGTTTCTCGGGCAGCCATTCGGAGGTGAGGATCGCCTCCAGCAACTGAGGCTCCAGATCCAGCATGTGGTGGAGCGTCACCCTGATAGTCCAATAGTCTATTTTATGCATCGGAAAGAGACCAGGGCGGATCTGGAGCGGGCGCTGGCCGGATTCCCGGTTGAAATCCGACAGGCAGGTCGCCCGATTGAAGTTGAAGTGGCGCTATCAGGAGAGACCTACATCGCCTTTTACAGCTTTGCCTCTACCGCCTTGTTCACGCTCAAGAAAATCTTCCCGGAAATGCAGGTGTTCCAGATTGATGACTCGGCCTTGAGTGCAAAGTTGCTCTACTATGGCGAGATAGTGGGAATGTTCAACAGCATTGGCGTAGAAACGACATCATTGTAAATCTTCATGGTTTTTGGGGCGCGCCGGCCGGTCCAGCGTCCACAACCCCGCATACTTGTTGAAGGTTACCTGAGCATAGGTGACCGCCGTCAGGTAGCCAACGGCGCCGTCCAGGAAACCAAAGCGTATGAAGAACACCTGCACGAAGGTCATTACCCCTCGCACCGTTGGATAAATCATGGTGCGGGTTTTCTTGCCCTTGCGGTGTTTTTCCAGTGAGCCGAGCCAGGCATATTTTGCACTTTTCTCCAGGGAGTGGCCGAAGTCCCGGTGAGTGTAATGGGTCAGGCGACCACGAAGGGTTTTGACCTTCCGGCCGGCGGGAATCAGGATCCGCTCGTGCACCAGTGCGTCAGAGAAGCTCACACCTTCCCGGCGGAATAGTCTGAGGGGAGCCCGGCCACTGCGCCCGAAATCAAGCCGGCTGCCGTAGATGGTGACCGCCCACGGAAGCTTGTAGGCGTCTGCATCCGGGTCCGCCAGGTGATGGTTGATTTCCCTGGCAAGCTCCGGGGTGATGCGTTCATCGGCATCCAGCGACAATACCCATTCACCCGTGGCTTTCTCGAGTGCTCGCTGTTTCTGGACTCCGAACCCTGGCCAGTCTGTCACCTCCACGACATCGGCCAACCCCCTGGCAATCTCGACCGTTCTGTCGGAGCTTCCGCTATCCAGGACAATGATCTCGTCCGCAACCAGTCGTGCCGATGTCAGGCAGTCGGCAATATGGTCTTCTTCGTTTTTCGTGATGACCGTCGCAGAGACCCTACGAGCCCTGTTACGAACGTAGGACCCACTCAGTTCCGTAAACATTGCGGAGGCGAGGGAGGCAACCGCGAGTAGGTAGAAGGTCAGAAACAGGGTCCGGTTGAAGGTGGCTTCGGTCAGCCCGAAGAAAAAGTATCCGGCACAGACCATGGTGCCGGCTGTCGCCAGGTGCGCCGTCGGAACATGACGGCTGAACAGGTGTCGCGCAAAAATGGCGAGCGGGATGAAAATGAGCAACGCCCAGCTGAGAATACCCGGGATGCCGCTGGTTGCAGCATTATTCAGCAAATCGTTGTGAGCGTGGCCGGTACAGCAGTCTATAAAGTGCTTTGACAGGTTTCCAGCCTCAACCTCCGATTCAATGCGATGGGTGTAACCGCCCAGGCCGACTCCGGTCCAGGGGTTTTCCCGGAACATGCTCCAGGCTTGTCCCCAGACTTCTATCCGGATTTCCATTCCAGTGTCCAGGTCACCGTCATGAAGCAGGCCGTTCAGTGAGTGGGACATACGGTCACTGGTTACGATTGCGCCGGCCACGAGAAGGGGAATTACAACCAGGCCGGCGATGCGCAGCCGTTTGCCGAGGAGCGGAATAAGCGCGACCAGAAGAAACGGCAGTGCAACCATGTTACTGCGGGTCTCCGAAAGCATGGAAATTACGATGGCTGCGGTTCCGGCCAGGAATAAAAGTGTGCCCACGATCCTGCGTTTTTCGCGGGTGAAGAAGATGGCAGCAACAATGGTTAACATGCCGCCCAGAAGTGCTAGATTGCCAAAACTGATCGGGTTGATCCCGCCACCAAAGCGAGAGTTCAATAGCTGATTAAAGGCACCCTGGCGGGCTGCTATGGTCGCCAGGAAAATCGCAATTACGGACACGGCGATCAGGCCAATGGCGGCAAACATAGTTCGGGCGCCAATCCGGGCATAAGTCACGGCAACGATTAACGGCCAGAACAGGATGAAGCGGGCATGGGTGCCCAGCGTTTTTCCGCCCTCGTAATCGAATCCTTCCAGAGTCCAGGACAGAAAACTGGCCAGCACAAAAAACCAGAAAGCGAAATGCAGCAACCGCAATTCTTTGGGTTTGTCCCATCCGGTTTTGTACAGAGACTTGCGAACACTGAGCACCATGCCTGCAAGGGCAAGTAGCAAGGTGGCACCGGCAAGAATGCTTGAGGACAGAAGGGCGCCTCCCAACCCTGCCATAAGAAGTGCGCTGAGAAGCAGTCTGGAGTGCGAGGTCATTGTGATATTTTCCGCATAGCTCGGTCTGGTGTTTTGTTGCGTGGTTAACATACACGATCGGGGTTGTAGGGGTTAATCGCTCCTGGCGGCCGATGACGCATCCGCTTGTACTCCCATTGATACTGCTCCGGGATTTCCCGGACGCACTGTTCAATGGCGTGATTCATGGCAGTTGTGGCGGCAACCGGATCGCTGTCGCCCAGGCCGGGCCCGGTTTCCCGGACGACGATTCGAAACCCTCTGGCGTTTGGCAGGCGTTCTGCATAAGTGATCAGGACATTGGCTCCGGTACGCTGAATGAGTTTGGAAGCGAGAGTCATGGTTTTTACTTCCATGCCGAAGAAGGGCGCAAAGGCATTGCCTTTACCCCGCGGTGACTGATCCGGCAGGATGCCGGCGACTCCGCCTTCCCGCAGGATCGAGGCCAGCCGGGCCAGGCCGCGTCGGTCGCCCCGGACCAGTTCGGAGCCAAGCCGACCGCGAACCTTGATCATGTAGTCCTCGAATTCGGGCATATTCGGGGGGCTGTAGAGTGCCGCCATCTTGTAGCGCGAAGAAAAAAACAGGCCGGCCAGCTCCCAGTTGCCAAGGTGCGGTGCGAGCAGGATCAGCCCCTTGTTACCGGCCATGGCGTCGTCAATCAGTTCAAGGCCTTCGGTTTCGCGGATCAGGCCAAGGCATTTTTCAACCGGCCATTCCCACATCAAAGGCACTTCCAGCATGGTCATGCCAGTCTGGGCCAGGGAGGCTTTTGACATGGCTGCGCGCTCGGGTCCGGAAAACTCAGGCAGGCAGATCGACAGGTTGATGTCGGTCACCTGGCGGGACTTGGTTGGCAGCCGCCACGCCAGATAGCCGACGAATCTGCCAGCCCTCTGGGCGCCAGCAAGAGAAAGCCAGCCGGCGATCCTGAGCAGGCCGGCGATAACGAAATACTTGAACTTGCTCATTTTCGGCCGTACCGGTCCTCATAGCGAACAATGTCGTCCTCGCCCAGGTATGAGCCTGACTGAACTTCAATAAGTTCCAGGTCTATCACGCCGGGGTTCTCCAGAGAGTGGACCTGGCCAATAGGAATGTAGGTGGACTGGTTCTCGGTCACCAGATAAGTCTTGTCGCCGTTGGTAACCCGTGCAGTGCCACTGACCACGATCCAGTGCTCGGCGCGGTGATGGTGCATTTGTACAGACAGCTTGGCACCGGGTTTTACCGTGATGCGCTTCACCTGGTAGCGGGCACCGTTGTCTATGGAGTCATAGACGCCCCATGGCCGGTAAACTTCCCGGTGGTTCATGTGTTCATGCCGGCCATCGTTCTTTATCTGCTCGACGATTGTTTTCACGTCCTGAACGCTGTCCTTGTGGGCTACCAGCAGCGCGTCCTTGGTTTCGATGACGACCAGGTTGTCCACGCCAAGGGTCGCCACCAGGCGGCTGTCTGCGCGCACGAGGGTGTTGGAGGTATTATGGGTAATCACATCCCCGGTCAGACTGTTGCCGTTCGGGTCCTTGTCGCTGACTTCCCAGAGTGCCGACCATGAGCCGATATCGCTCCAACCGGCATCCAGGGCAACCACGGCGGCCTTGTCGGTCTTTTCCATCACCGCGTAGTCAACAGAATCCGAGGGGCACTCGGCAAAGCGCTGGGCGCTTACCCGGGTAAAGTGAAGATCGTCAGCGGCATCGGCGATGGCGGCACGGCATGCGGTGAGAATGTCGGGGCGATAAGCTTCCAGTTCCTCAAGGTACTGGCGGGCACCGAACAGAAACATGCCACTGTTCCAGAGGTACTCTCCGGAGTCGAGGTAGCGGTTCGCTGTTGCCTGGTCAGGCTTTTCAACAAATTTGTCGACGGCGTAACTGTCCGGGCCCAGTTCGGTACCCCGGTGAATGTAGCCATAACCGGTTTCCGGATGGTGGGGGACGATGCCGAAGGTGACAAGTTTGCCTTCCCGGGCGAGGGGAATGGCCTTTGTGACTCCCTCCTGAAAGGCAGTGACATCCCTGATCAGATGATCAGCCGCCAGTACCAGCATCAGGGGATCATCGGTGCCGTTTTCCACGGATTCACACAACTGAAGGGCAGCCAGTGCGATGGCGGGGGCGGTATTGCGTCCGCACGGCTCAAGAATAATCCGGGTATCTTCGTGGCCGGATTGGCGCATCTGTTCTGCTGCCAGAAACCGGTGTTCTTCGTTGCAGATCAGCAGCGGGTTCGCTGTGTCCATGCCCTCAAGCCGCGCAACGGTGGCCTGCAGCATCGACAGGGGGCCGCTGGTCAGTTTCAGGAACTGTTTCGGGTTCAGCTGCCGGGACATCGGCCAAAGCCGTGAGCCGGTGCCGCCAGCCATAATGACGGGGTGAATCATGGGTGCACTCCGGGCTTGAGTTGGAGAATGCCTTGGAAAAACATCAAAATCAGGCGCGTAATCTTATCATAAGGCGACCATGATATTGTTCTGACCGATCTGTAAACTGACCGCCCAGCCACCAGGATTTGTGATGAAGCTACCGTTATCCGTTTATTACATCACCCAGGACGAAGAACTGCGACTGCCGGAATCCCTGGCAAAGGTTTCCGGCTGGGCTGATGAAATCATCGTAGTCGATTCCGGGAGTACTGACAGAACCCGTGAAATCGCAGAAGCCTCGGGCGCCCGCTTTGTTCATCATGACTGGCAAGGGTTCGCCTGCCAGAAAGCCTTCGCCGCCAGTTTGTGCCGGAATGACTGGGTGCTGGACCTGGATGCCGATGAAGTCCTTTCGGACGAGTTGGTGAGCAATATCAGGGAGCTGTTTTCAAAGCCCGTGGATTCCGACATTGCAGGTTTCAGAATGCGCTGGGTGCTCTCCCAGCCGAACCCCAGGCACCCATTCCGGCACGACAAATCAAAAAAAATCCTGAGGCTCTACAACCGCACCAAGGCCGTGATCGAGGGGGAAAAAGACAGCAACAATGACCGGCCGCAGGTAAAAGCCGGTCGGGTTCTGGATCTGAAAGGCGATGTCCTCCATCGCACTCTGATTTCGCTGCAGCAGATGGAGCGCAAGTACTGTCAGTTATCGACGGAACAGGCCCGCTTTCTGGCAGAAAAGGGCAGGAAGATCTCGAACGCCCGGCTGTTCGTGGAGTTTCCTGTGAAGTTTCTGAAATATTATCTGGTGCACCGGCAGGTATTGAACGGCTGGTTTGGCCTCAGTGTCGCAATCATTGCCGCCAACCGCAATTTCATGCGGCTGGCCAAGGCCAGGGAGTTGCAGATGCTGGCGGCCTTGGAGAAAGATCGTACGACCGACTGATCGAGCTCGAACAATCGTGGCCCCTGTGTCCGCTTCCCGGATTTTAAGCAATCGCCTCGAGATAGAGGGTTTCGGTCTGAGCCACCATGGCCTCGAGCGTCAGCGTTTCCCGGGCAAACGCCATTGCCGGTTGTTCCGCTTCATTCAGGGCATCCAGGTCGGTTAACCATCCGGACAGCAGGTCTGCGAGGTTTTGGTCGCTGTGCCCCGGGCTAACTGCTGCGGCTGGAAGAATATCCCGGGGCCCGGACACCGGCGTTGATACAACTGGGCACCCGTATAGCAGCGACTCCACCAGGACATAGGGGAATCCCTCCCGCCTGGAGCTGATCACCGTCAGCTGGGCCTGCTCATAGACCGGCGCCAGGTTCTGGCAGAAACCTGCAAGGGTGACCTGTTTTTCCAGGCCGGATTGGCGGATAAGACCTTCAAGCGGCTGTCGCTCGCTGCCCTCACCGAAGATGGTCAGGTGACAGGATACTGTTAATGCTCCAAGCCTCGACCAGGCCCTGATTAGGGCATCGAAGCCTTTTACCGTCTCCAGTCGTCCGACGGCAATCACATTGGTGATACCTGTTTGCAGCGCAGGACTGTCTTCGGATCCCAGGGGCCTGCGCGTGACGTCCACACCGTTGTAGATCAGGTGTTTGTTGGGGTGCTGCAGAGTCCTGAAAATCTGAGGGCTGACAGCAATAACCCGGTCAAGGCGATCAAAGGCTTTATGACTGGATTTGGTGCCATGAACCGTGCCCACCCGCACCCGCACCCGTGCCAATTTTCCGGTTTTGCTGGCAAGTTGCGCGGCCTTGTTGCCTTGAGCGTGAAGAATATCCGGCGACAGCCGGCGCAGGCATCGGCGGAGGGCCAGTTGCAGCCACAGGTTCCGGCGCCCCAGATGGAAGGGTAGCGGATGAAATCCGACATTAGCCGGAAATTTCTCACGGTAAGCCCGGTGGCCAAGCACATGGACCCTGTGACCGCGGTCGGCCAGGGCTCCGGCCAGATCGGCCGTGTGTTGCTCCATGCCACCCCAGGTTGTGCCGGGCGTTGCGAGGAGAAATGCGATGGTTAATCGTCTCGACGGGTTCATGTCCGGTGAGCGGCCTGCTTCAGTACTTTCTCGTAAACCTGCAATGTCGCCTCCGTTTGCGCCTCAAGACGGAATCGATAGGGAATGTCGATGGCCGGCGGTTCGGAATCGAGCAGCCGGGATACCGTCTGGGCGAATTCCCCAATATTGTCCGGTGGCACCAGTCCTTCTTTGAAGCAGGCCTGCAAGGTTTCCGCTGCCCCTCCCCGGTTATAGGCAACAACGGGTGTGCCGGAGGCCAGGGCCTCGGTAACCGTCCTGCCGAAGGGTTCCGGTTTGGTGCTCATGTGGCAGACCACATCTGCCAGCAGATACAGGGTCGTCATGTCATTGCGCTGCCCGAGGAAACTGACCTTGTCGGTCAGGTCCAGGCGGGCGCGTTCTTTTTCCAGCTCTTCCAGGAAATGCTCCTTACCGGGTTCGGCGCCGCCCACGATGATTCCATGGCAATCCGGCCGTTCCCGTAGCAACTGCGCCATCATGGCCA
This sequence comes from Marinobacter guineae, assembly GCF_002744735.1. GTDB lineage: Bacteria > Pseudomonadota > Gammaproteobacteria > Pseudomonadales > Oleiphilaceae > Marinobacter > Marinobacter guineae. The sequence continues at coordinate 83,080 of NZ_KZ319343.1, forward strand.
GGAAATCCAGTTGGCCTTTCCAGCGTGAGATGCGACCGGGCATCATAATGATTTTCTGGTCAGCCAGCTGGGGGTACTGCCGGAACCAGCGGTCCAGCCATTGGGAGCTGAGCTCCCGCTGTCGGAAGGCATCGACATCCACGCCACGCTGGATGACCGTCAGTTTTTCTTCCGGTACGGGATAGTTGTCAAGAACATAGTTCTGGACACACTGGGACACGGCGATTATGTGGTCAGCCCGGGTCATGATCGCGCTGTAGGGGTTGACCGAATACATGCCATGAAAGGTGGACACGATTGCAGGGCGTTCATGGGCCGGAATGCTTTTCAGGGCCAGGAAAATGATCCAGGCCGGCATGCGGGAGCGGACATGCACAATGTCCGGATTCAGCTCCCGCAGCAGTTTTCGCATTGGCAGGATCTGCCCGAAAGACGCCGGGGTCTTCCGGTGTATGGGCATGAATATGTGTTTCGAGCCCTGGCCGCGGAGCTGCTCGGCCATGGGGCCACCTTTTGAGACAACAAACGATTCGTGGCCGCGTTTGACGAGGTCCGCGGCGAACTCCACGGTGCCCCTTTCCACTCCGCCGCTGTAAAGCGCCGGCAGTGCCTGGAGAATTCTCAACGCTTGGTCCCCTTGTGGTGGCGTTGGTTGGCTTTGTGTTTCTGTGGCAGAAGCCCCTGTTCCAGTACCCAGCGGGCGGCACGATTGGCTTCCCAAAGGGTGTGAGCATGGCTGACCTTGCCGGCCATGACACTGGCATGGTCGCGCCACTGGCCAATGTATCCCTCCCGGACCAGCCGGTCTACGCCCTCCGCTACCCGGCTGCCGGGCCTGGCGGATAACTCGAAAAGCCCGGTCGGAACACCGGAAGTCGCGGCTTCGCATACCATGGACATACTGTCCGGCGTCACCCAGACTGCCCGAGAGGCAGACAGCTGGTGGCTGAGCCAATCCTCGTGAGTTTGCTGCGGGTGAACAACGGTAATCCGAAGCCCGGCGAGTTCGTCCAGTCGATCCCGAAGTGCTTCCGGGGTTCGCCTGGAACTGCTGATGGTCCAGCGCCAGTCCGTATATTGCCCGATCAGGTGGGACACCTGCCCGAAGATGACATCATCTTCCCAGTCAAAATGCGGTGAAGGTCCGCCGACCAGCAGAAGCGCTTCCCGCTTCTCGGTGATCTTTGCCAGAGGCGTTATGGTATTCACAACACCCTCGGTAACGAATACTCGGGAATCGCGCTGGGTACGGTCATGGGCAGGAATCAGAGCACCGCTGACCAGCGACAATGGGAAGCCGGGCTTCATTATGACCAGTGTTCTGGTTCCCCGGAGCTTTCGCAGGGACAGTAACAGCCGGTGCGTGCCTGATCCTGCTGCGATCACAAGATCGGGGTGTGGCAGTTCCGGTTCCATATGTGGTGCAACTGCCAGAAGGGTTCGCCAGAGCGGAACCTTTATGCCGGAGGCGTCGATCCAGTACAGGCTTGCCCCGGCGAGCACGCGAAGTCGATTGCCTAGACCTTTCAGCTGGTTCCGGTGCCCCGGCTTGTTGTCAGTCAGAAGCCACACCACTGGTGCGGCCGAGTCCTGGTCACTGGGCTTTGGCATGGTTGTCAGGCACTGAATGCCCGCCTCCTTGTTGCCCCGGGGTTGTAGGGGTCAGCGACGGCCATAAAAGCCGGGATCGTTCGGGTCCGGACGAGTCTTGAAGCGCCGGTGCATCCACAGGTACTGGTCCGGGGCGCGTCGGACTTCTCTTTCGATAGTCTTGTTAATCAGCGTTGCATCCTGAAGGTCGTTCCCGCTGGGAAAGTCCTCCAGAGCCGGGTGGAAGTAAATATCGTACCCGGGGCCGTCTTCCCTGCGGAAGTGACTGAAAGGTACTACCTTGCAGCCACTGCGTTCGGCAATGCGTGAGGTTGCGGTGATGGTGCCTGCGGGAATGCCAAAGAAGGGCGCGAACACGATGTCTTTGCGACCATAATCCTGGTCCGTGGCGTACCACACCGCACGGTTTTTCTTCAGGCTGCGGAACAGGCCCCGCAAATCTCTCGCGCCCAGAACGATGCCATACCGGCGCTCACGGGCCCGGGTCATAACTGCGTTCATTAGCGGGTTGTTGTGATCACGCTGCATCACGTCAGCTTCAATGAATTCGGTGACCAGGCTGCCACCCAGGTCCAGAGTGCTGTAATGGCCGCCAAGCAGCAGAACGCCTTTGCCTTCGGACAGGGCTTTCTCAAAATGCTCCAGGCCATGAACCCGGGTGATGTCTGTCAATCCGGCCGGGTTTCGGAACCAGGCAATCCCCAGTTCCAGCAAACCGATACCATTGGCGATAAAGGCGTTGCGCACGAGCGCAGACTGCTGCGCGGCGCTGAGCTCGGGAAAGCACAGCCGGATATTAACCTCGGCAATGTGGCGGCGGCTACGAGCAAGGTGGTATGCCAGCAGTCCGGCAACCTTGCCAAGCCACCACTGGACGCGGATCGGCAGCCGGGAAACACACCACATGGCCAGAATGCCTGACCAGGTAGACCACCAACGGGGGTGCAGGTAGGCAGAGTAATCGGTATTTCGCGGTTGTTTGCGGTATTTCCTGTTCACGTAAAGCGGGTCCTTCCAGGTCGTGTCTTGATCGTTCTCGGCTCACTGGACAGTCCGATCAATCGGAAGCAAATCAATAGGTTTTGCGCTATGATAGCGCACTGTTTTGCCCGGAGTCCTGTGTGCTGCAATTTATCTATTCCCAATTGATAAGGCTCATTTTGCCGTTCATTTTGCTGCGCCTGTGGTGGAACGGTCGCCGTGCACCGGATCTCAGGCGTAACTGGCATCAACGCCTCGGGCTAGTGCCTGCTATGAGTGGAACCGTGGTCTGGGTCCACGCTGTTTCTGTGGGCGAAACCATTGCCGCCGCACCCATGATCAGACGCCTTCTTGCCCGAAATCCGGGTATCACTATTCTGATGACAGCCATGACCGATACCGGGCTGGCCCAGGCCCAGAAGATGTTTGGTGATCAGGTGCATTATGCCTACGCGCCTTACGATACTCCGGGCGCTATCCGACGGTTTCTGGACCGGGCCAACCCCCGGATATTGGTCATCATGGAAACCGAAATCTGGCCGAACATGATTCGCCAGTGCCGGGCCCGCCGGGTTCCTGTTTTTCTCATCAATGCCCGTCTGTCCGAGCGCTCTGCGCGCGGGTACGAGCGAATCCGAAGCCTTGCAGCACCCATTATGCGAAGTATCAGTTGGGTTGCCGCCCAGGCGGAAAAAGATGCCGAACGGTTCCGTCGCATAGGTGTTGCACCAGCGAAAGTGGCTGTCACGGGCAGCGTCAAGTTTGATGTTGATATTCCGGATGAGGTCCGGGCGGCTTCCAGTGCACTGAGGCAGAGCCTGACCGGCCGGCCAGTCTGGATTGCCGGCAGCACGCATGGCAGCGAGGATGAACAGCTGCTGGCGGCACACCGGAAGGTGTTGCAAGCCCATCCAGAGGCCCTGCTGATTCTGGTTCCGCGACATCCGGACCGCTTTGAGTCAGTGGCCGAGAAAGCCATGCGGGAGGGGCTCAGCCTGGCCCGGCGATCGCTGGGTGAAGACCCTGGCAGTGCGCAGGTGTACCTGGGCGACACCATGGGCGAGCTGATGATGCTCTATGGCGCCAGTGATCTGGCTTTCGTCGGTGGTTCGCTGATTGAACGTGGGGGACATAATCCCCTGGAGCCGGCTGGCTGGGGGATTCCGGTTTTTTCAGGGCCCTTCATTTTCAATTTCGAGACCATATACCAGCGTCTGCTTGATGACAAAGGTGTCAAACTGGTTGCCGATTCAGATGATCTGGCTGCCCATGTGTCATCGCTGTTCAGTGATGAGCAAGAGCGTAAAGCCATTGGCCGCAGGGCTCTGGCTGTGGTTAATAAAAACCGGGGAGCCCTGGACAAGGTCGTCGATGGTATCATTGAGCGGGTCTGAATCGAGGCGGGGCCGAAAGGCGGGCGAGCCGGATCACCCGCCTGGCTATTATTGGGTCGGGTCGTCGAGTGTTTCGTCCTCGTTTGCCAATGCCTCAATGCCCGGAGCGGTCTCGCTCAGCCATTTGTTCAGCTCGAGCAGATCCTGCGGGCTGAGAGTACCGGCTACCTGTTTGAGCTGAAGTGAGTTGATCACATAGTCATAGCGGGCGTTGGCGTAGTCTCTCAGCGCCACGTAGTAGGCTCGCTCGGCATCCAGTACCTCAACGATGTTCCGTGTTCCCACCTGATAGCCCGCACGGGTTGCATCCAGGGCACTACGCCGGGAAATAATGGTCTGGGCCAGGGCCGAGGCAGTCTCAATGTTGTTGTTTACCGTCAGGAACAGGCTCCGGGTATTCACCCGGACATCCCTTCGCACCGTATTGAGCTGTTGTTCAGCCACGGTCATCAGGGAGCGTTGCTGGCGCACGGATGCCTGGGTGCCACCACCGGAATACAGTGGCACGTTCAGGGTTACGCCGATGACGCCTTGGGTACCTTCGAACTGGTTAGTCCTGCCGCCATCAATCTGGGTGTCGCCATAGGACGCGGTCAGATCCAGGGTCGGGTAATGGCCGGCTTTGGCTACTTTCAGGCTCGCTTCGCTGGCGTTCAGTTCGTAGATGGCAGACTGAATGGACCAGTTCTGCGCGAGGGCCACTAGTTCCCAGGCGGACGGGTCCGTGGGCTCTGGCCGGTCAAGCGGAAAGGCCCTGCGCAGGTTTTCAATATCTTCCGGGTAATCACCGGTCAAACGTGCCAATTGCTCCCTGGCAATATTGAGCTGATTTTCCGCCGCGATTCGCAGGCTCTTGGCATCGTCGTAACTGGCGCGTGCTTCATAGACTTCGGTAATGGCGATAAGGCCGACGTCAAAGCGCTCTTGCGCCTGTTCGTACTGGCGCTGGATGGCGGCCTCGGTGGCCAGAGCGGTGGTCACCGTGTCGCGGGCCCTGAGTACGTTGAAGTAGGCCGTTGCAACGTCCAGGATCAACTGCTGCTGGGCGAGGTTGTATTGAGCCCGGGCCGAATCAGTCTGGAATTGGCTGGCATCGTAGCGGAACCATGCATCGGCGCGGAACAGCGGCTGGTTCAACTGGACCCCGTAACTCGTAGACTTGTAGGAGGTGTTCTGGGTTTCCCCGTCAAGATCTGTATGGTTGGCTTCGCCGAAGGCGCCTACCTGGGGCAGCAGGGCGCTCTGACTGACGTCGCTGGCGGCCTGCTGGGCCTCAAAGCTCGCGCGGGCAGCGGCAATGCCGGAGTCGTAAGAAAGTGCTTTCTCATAGGTCTCGACCAGATCCATGGAAAGAGCAGGCTGGGCTGCCATGAGGCCAATAAGTCCGGAAAGCAGTCGTTTCTTCATTATGTCTCCTGAATACATTTACGCGTCTGCACCCGTTTTAAGGGGCGCTTAAGGCAACAAGCCACGCTGGGCGGCCTTGTTTTCCTGAGCCGCCGGGGTCTGGTTGGCCATTATGGACAATAATTGCCCGCACCTCTACACTTGCAAACAGCACTCATTTCGAGTGTCATGCTATACAGATTCGCGTCTTGACGGGGTGCTGGTCTGCCTTTTTATGAAATAGGGGCAGCCGGCTGAGATTGCAACGCAGAACCCGCGACCTGATCCGGATAATACCGGCGTAGGGATTTAAGACCACAATGCTGAGTGGCCAGTATTCTCGCAATTGGAATCCGTGCCGAAGCTCCGTCATACGCGACCCGAAAACCAACGAACTGTTCCGGGAGCGAATGATGACAACTTTACCAGATTACCTCAGTGATTCCGCCCAGGTGGATTCCGCCGCCATCAAGCCTTTGCCGAGCTCACGCAAGATCTACGTAGAGGGCAGCCGACCCGATCTTCGGGTGCCTATGCGGGAAATTTCCGTGCAGGATACGCCAACAGAGATGGGAGGCGAAAAAAATCCTCCGGTTGTGGTGTACGACACCTCCGGCCCCTATACAGATCCTGAAGCCACTATTGATCTGCGTAAAGGCCTGAAACCACTCCGTGCCGCCTGGATTGCCGAGCGGGCCGATGTTGAGCAATTGCCCCGCTACTCTTCCGAGTTCACCCGTCGCCGCATGAAGGATCCGCAGCTTGATCCGCTTCGGTTCATGGATGAACGCAAGCCACTCCGGGCCAAACCGGGCCACAATGTCTCGCAGATGCACTACGCCCGCCAGGGCATTGTGACGCCGGAGATGGAATACATCGCCATCCGGGAAAACCTGAAACTGCAGGAAGCCAGGGAACAGGGACTGCTGAAAGACCAGCACCCCGGGCAGTCCTTTGGCGCCAGCCTGCCGGATGAAATCACCTCTGAATTTGTACGGGATGAAGTGGCCCGTGGCCGCGCGATTATCCCGGCCAACATTAACCACCCGGAATCCGAACCGATGATCATCGGCCGTAACTTCCTGGTGAAGATCAACGGCAACATCGGTAACTCTGCAGTGAGCTCCTCCATCGAGGAAGAAGTCGAGAAACTGACCTGGGGTATTCGCTGGGGCGCGGACACCATTATGGATCTGTCCACCGGCAAGAACATACACGAAACCCGGGAATGGATTATCCGCAACTCCCCGGTACCGATCGGCACCGTTCCCATATACCAGGCTCTCGAAAAAGTAGGCGGCGTAGCTGAAGACCTGACCTGGGAAATCTTCCGGGATACCCTGATCGAGCAGGCCGAGCAGGGTGTGGATTATTTCACCATCCATGCCGGCGTCCGCCTTCACCATGTGCCGCTCACCGCAAAGCGCACCACCGGCATCGTTTCCCGGGGCGGTTCGATCATGGCCAAGTGGTGCCTGGCGCACCATCAGGAAAGCTTCCTGTACGAGCATTTTGAAGACATCTGCGAAATCATGAAAGCCTACGATGTCTCCTTCAGTCTCGGCGACGGCCTGCGCCCCGGCTCCATCGCCGACGCCAACGACGCTGCCCAGTTCGGTGAACTGGAAACCCTGGGTGAACTCACCAAGATTGCCTGGAAGCACGATGTGCAGTGCATGATCGAGGGTCCCGGTCACGTGCCCATGCACTTGGTGAAGGAGAACATGGACAAGCAGCTGGAATGCTGCGACGAAGCCCCGTTCTATACCCTCGGCCCACTGATCACCGACATCGCCCCGGGTTACGACCACATCACCTCCGGCATCGGCGCTGCCATGATCGGCTGGTACGGCTGCGCCATGCTCTGTTACGTCACCCCCAAAGAGCACCTGGGTCTACCCAACAAGGACGACGTGAAAACCGGCATTATCACCTACAAGATCGCCGCCCACGCCGCCGACCTGGCCAAAGGCCACCCGGGCGCCCAGATTCGCGACAACGCCCTCTCCAAGGCCCGCTTCGAGTTCCGCTGGGAAGACCAGTTCAACCTCGGACTGGACCCGGACACGGCCCGTGCCTATCACGATGAAACCCTGCCGAAGGAGTCCGCCAAGGTGGCCCACTTCTGCTCCATGTGCGGCCCGAAGTTCTGTTCCATGCAGATTTCCCAGGAAGTTCGGGATTATGCCAGGGAGCATGGACTTGATGAGGTTTCTGCGATTGACGCGGGCATGCAGGAGAAATCCCGGGAGTTTGTTGAGTCTGGAAGTAAGCTCTACGACAAGATCTGACTCTCGGGTTTATTTTCTCCCAGCCTGACAATTCCGGAATGTGAGCCGGGGAGGCGGCCCCGTTCAGAAAACGACTCGAGACGTCCCTGTGCGTCTCGGGCTCCGCCATCCCTGGCTCCGCACGTTTCTGAACGGGGCCGCCTCCCCGGCTCAATCTGACTCGGGCAATATCGCCTTGAAGCCCCGCCTTTGCTAGCAAGGCGTCGTTCTCAGATTCTCGTTTGACGGGTGTTATTTGCGAATTGCACGTTGTTAGATCGGGTGTGTCGGGACTTTCCTTCCAAAACTGTGCGGAGCCATGGATGGCGGAGCCCAAGCGCCACATGGGTGAGGCCGAGCGTTTATGAAGCGAAGCTTCATGCGACAGCCGAACGACTGCAATCTATGATTGCAGGCTGGACCCCGGAGGGGTGCCGCAAGGAGCGTGTTTTGGAAGGAAAGTCCCGACATGCCCACCACCAAACTCACAGGCTAGGGCCAAAGCCAAAGTATAAGAGTGGAGCTTGAAGTAAGCCCTAACAAAAGGCTATCGTTCAAAGTCGATTCAGCAACCGGATAAAAGATGACCAAGCCGTTCCAGTTCAAAGCCAGCGACGTCAAAGTCGAAAAACGCGAAACCGTCTTCCAGGGCTTTTTCCGCATGGACAAGCTCTGGCTGACACACGCGCGTTTTGATGGCCGGGAAATGCCCGTGTTTACCCGGGAACTGTTCATCCGGGGCGACGCCACCTGCGTGCTTCCCTATGACCCGGAGCGGGACGAAGTCGTGCTGCTTGAACAGTTTCGCCTCGGCGCCCTGGGTCGCGACCAGTCACCCTGGTTGCTTGAGCTGGTCGCCGGTATGAACGAGGATGGTGAAAGCCCGGAAGAGGTTGCCCAGCGGGAAGGACAGGAAGAGGCCGGGCTTACGTTTGAACCGCTGGACAAGATTTGCGATTACCTGGTTTCACCCGGTGGCAGCACCGAGATGATCCACCTCTATTGCGGTCGCGTCAGCACCGAAGATGCCGGCGGACTTTATGGCATGGAGCATGAACACGAGGATATCCGTGCACATGTGGTGTCTGCGGAAGATGCCATAGCGATGATCCACGATGGTCGAATCAACAACGCCGCCGCCATTATTGCTCTGCAGTGGCTCGAACTTAATCGGGCCCGTTTGAGACAAGGGTGGCAGTAATGGGTGAGTGGACCATGAAGCCCAAGCGGTATGTTCCGGACCTGCGCCAGCTCGGTGCCCTGTGTGATGGCAACTACCGGAGACTGCAGAAACTGCGTCAGCTGGAAGTGGACGGCAAGCCGGTGTGCGAGTTTGAGTTGCACCGGGAGAATCATTATCTGGGTCGGGTCCGCATCCAGGTGCTGCAAACCGCACGATTCACCGAAACCCTGTTGCTTGAGCAGGTGCACAACTCGGGGCGCTGGCTCAATAATCCGCAAATGACCGTTCGGGTTTATCACGATGCTTCAATGGCGGAGGTCATCAGTTGCTACCGGGACCGCCAGATTGCCCCTGTAAATGACTATCCCAACCGTTTTATGCACCACCCGGACGAGAAGGTCCAGGTCAACGGCTTCCTGGCCGACTGGCTGGATTATTGTTTGCGGTTTGGGCATCTTCCCATGGAACATGCCGCCTGGTCTGCCGGTGAAGGCGTCGACTGAAACGACGTTTTATAGAGCGGCAGGCAGTACTGAAGTGGTGTGGTTATGGCTTTCTGATGTGCCATAGTTGTCAAAAATTGCAATATATTGTCAGAGCCTGGCCAGAATGTGACTTTTGTTCGGTTCACAAGTGATAAATCCCTGAACTCACGTCGTACACTTGTGTCCAGATGAAGTGTTGCGCAGAGAGTAGATCCAGAACGCCATGACCATCAAGGAAAAAACCCGGCCGCTCCGGGTATTACAGCTGACCGATCCGCACCTGATGGCCCGTGCCGACGGGGATCTGCTGGGCGTTAAAACCCGGGAGAGCCTGCAGGCTGTGATCAGTGAAGTGTTGAGGGTTCACGGCCAGCCGGATCTTATCCTGGCAACAGGGGATCTTGCTCAGGATGGCTCGGTGGATGCCTATCAGGTGTTCGGCGACAGCCTGAAAGTGTTTTCCTGTCCTTCTGTATGGATTGCCGGTAATCACGACCATGTCGAGAACCTGGAAAGAGTCGCCGCTGAGTATGGTGCGAACCACCGCCATGTGATCCAGGGCGGTTGGCAGTTTGTGATGCTGGATTCGTCTGTGCCCGGCAAAGTCTTCGGCGCCCTGGCTGACTCTGAGCTGGAATTTCTGGCAGAAACGCTGGCAAAACATCCGCACCTGCCGGCGGTTGTCGCGCTGCACCACCATCCTGTGGATATCGGCTCAGACTGGATGGAGAAAATCGGCCTTACCAACCGGGAGGCCTTCTGGCGGGTTGTGGACAGGTTTCCCCAGGTAAAAATTGTGTTGTGGGGGCATATCCATCAGGAACACGAACTTGAGCGCCATGGGGTGCAATTGATGGCCACGCCGTCTACCTGCATTCAGTTCACCTCCGGCTCCAGCAAGTTCGCGGTTGAGGACTTGCCGCCCGGCTATCGCTGGTTCGAATTCCATGACACCGGCGACTTCACTACGGAAGTCTGCCGGGCCACGGAGTTCCAGTTCGATCTGGATCAGAGCAGCACCGGTTACTGAATTCCCTCCCGTAATTCCCGAGCTGCCGCGACCATGTTTTTCAGGGCCGGAATCACTTCCTCCCATTGACGGGTTTTAAGTCCACAGTCCGGGTTTACCCATAGCCGCTCGGCTGGAATCTGCTCCGCGGCTTTCGTCATCAACGCCTTCATCTGCCCCTTGGCCGGAATGTTGGGCGAATGGATGTCGTAGACGCCGGGGCCAATATCGTTCGGGTACTGAAAACCGCGGAACGCGTTGAGAAGCTCCATGTCAGACCGGGATGTCTCGATGGTGATCACGTCTGCATCCATGCGGGCGATGGCCTTGATGATGTCGTTGAACTCTGAATAGCACATGTGGGTGTGGATCTGGGTTCCATCGCCGACACCGTTGGCCGCGATGCGAAACGCCTCAATGGCCCAGTCCAGATAACCTGCCCAGTCCGATTTGCGGAGGGGGAGGCCTTCCCTCAGGGCGGCTTCGTCTATCTGGATAATGCCAACGCCGGCGGCTTCCAGATCAAGCACTTCCTCGCGAATCGCCAGTGCCAGCTGCAGGCAGGTATCCATGCGGGGCTGGTCGTCCCGTACGAAGGACCAGTTGAGAATCGTCACGGGACCGGTCAGCATGCCCTTTACTGGCTTGTCGGTCAGTGACTGGGCGTAGCGAATCCATTCCACGGTCATGGCTCTCGGGCGGGAAATGGCGCCGAACAGGATGGGCGGTTTCACGCAGCGGGAACCGTAAGACTGGACCCACCCGAACTGGCTGAAGGCATAACCTTCAAGCTGTTCGCCGAAGTATTCAACCATGTCGTTGCGCTCTGCCTCGCCATGCACCAGAACATCCAGGCCCAGGGCTTCCTGCTCGTCAATGCAACGTCTCACTTCCTCACGGATCCGTTGGGTGTAGGCTGCCTCTGTCAGTTCGCCTTTGCGAAACTGCAGGCGAGCCTGACGGATGTCCTGTGTCTGGGGGAAGGACCCGATGGTTGTGGTTGGATACGGGGGCAGGGCAAGTTTCTGTTGTTGCACGGTGATGCGTTCAGAGTAGGGGCTTTGCCGGTCACCGAGGTCCGGGCGGATTGCCTGGATTCGGGCTTCTATCGAGGGATTACGAACCCTGTCGGACATTTCCCGGCTTTTGGTCGCCGCCGCGGATTCAGCCAGTTCCTGACGGACTGCGCTTCTGCCCTGGTTCAGTGCGGTGGCCAGTATATCCAGCTCGTCCAGTTTCTGAAGGGCAAACGCCAGCCAGCTGCGTATTTCAGGGTCCAGCTTGTGTTCGATGTCGAGATCTACCGGCACATGCAGTAGCGAGCAGGACGGCGCCAGCCACAAACGATCGCCCAGCTTTTCATGGACCGGTTCCAGCCAGTCCAGGATTTTACCCAGATCTGTTCGCCAGATATTTCGGCCGTTGATAACACCCAGTGAAAGGTGCTTGTGGGGTGACAGCCAGTCCACAACCCGGGCTGCTTCCTGTGGCGAGCTGACAGTGTCCAGGTGCAGGCCGGCAACCGGCAGTTCGCAGGCCAGTTGCAGATTTTCCCGCAACTCGCCGAAGTAAGTGGTTACCAACAATTTTGGGCTGCTGGTTTTGAGATGGTAGTAGGCCAGGCTGAAGGCGTGGCGCCAGTCAGCATCCAGATCCGTGACCAGGGCTGGCTCGTCCACCTGAACCCAGTCAATGCCGTGGTTCGAAAACAAGTCCAGAAGTTCCGAATACACGGGCAGAAGAGACTCCAGCAGGGTCAGTGGGTCGCTGTCGTCTTTGGCTTTGCCTAGCCAGAGATAGGTCACCGGGCCAATAATGACCGGTTTAGGAGACAGTCCTTGGGCCCGGGCTTCGCTGATCTGCTCAATCAGGCGGTCGGCATTCAGCCGGAAACGGGTGTTCCGGTGGAATTCCGGCACGATGTAGTGGTAGTTGGTGTCGAACCACTTGGTCATTTCTCCGGCCTGTACGCTGCAGCAGGAAGGATCGTGGCCGGACCGGCCCCGGGCCACCCGGAAATACCGCTCCAGGGCGCTGCCCTCCGACTTGCTTACACGCTCGGGCAGGTTACCGAGGGTGAAACTCATATCCAGCACCTGATCGTAAAACGAGAAATCGCCTACCGGCACCCGGTCGAGATTTCGATGACTGTGCCAGTGCGTTCGGCGCAGACCGGCACCAGTGATTTGCAGTTCTTCTTCGCTGATTTGCCCTTTCCAGAAGGCTTCCTGGGCAAATTTCAGTTCCCGGCGGGCGCCAATGCGCGGGAAGCCAAGATTGTGGGTGGTCACCATGGTTTGTCCTCTGGTCAGTCGTGTTGATTGCAAGAGAAGGAAGGTTACCGCTCTGGTTAGATGAAAAATAATGGTAAAATTTCAGGTAACTATGAAACTGGCTCATGTTTGGAGGCGAGATGATTGAGCGTGGCCATCTGGAGATCCTCAGGGCAGTGGATCAGCAGGGTTCGCTGACGGCGGCGGCCGAGCGGCTGTATCTGACCCAGTCGGCCCTGAGTCATTCGATCGGAAAGCTGGAGCAGCGGCTTGGCACGGACATCTGGGTACGAGAGGGGCGGCAACTCCGGTTGACACAGTCAGGTGAGTATTTGCTTTCCCTTGCCACCCGGCTGTTGCCGCAGATCGAACATGCGGAGATGCTGATTGGTCAGTTCGCCAGGGGGCAGCGGGGAACCCTTCGCATCGGTATGGAGTGCCACCCGTGTTACCAGTGGCTTCTGAAAGTGGTGGGGCCCTATCTGGAGCTGTGGCCGGGCGTGGATGTGGATGTAAAGCAGAAATTCCAGTTCGGTGGCATTGGTGCCCTGTTCGGCCATGACATCGATATGCTGGTGACGCCGGACCCGTTACATCGCCCCGGCCTGATCTTTGAGCCGGTGTTCGATTACGAACAGGTTCTGGTGGTGGGTGCGGACCACCCGCTGGCAGGTAAGCCCTGGGCAGAACCGGAGGATCTGGAAAACGAAACTCTGATTACCTATCCGGTGGAGATTGAACGGCTGGATATCTACACGCGCTTTCTCCTGCCTGCCCACACCAGCCCCGCGCGCCATAAAACCATAGAAACCACGGACATCATGCTGCAGATGGTGGCGGCAGGGCGTGGCGTGGCGGCCTTGCCTCGATGGCTGGTGGAAGATTACGGGGGGCGGATCCCGGTAAAAGCGGTGCAGCTTGGCAAGGAGGGTATTCCCAAGCAGATCTTTCTGGGTCTTCGCGAGCGGGATCGGACGGTGGATTATCTGAATTCGTTCATGAAGCTGGCAAGAGAGGTTCGCTGGAGCTAGTGTCTTCGGTTAAACTGCGCAAAAATTTGTCCAGGAAAGCAGACTATGAGTGAGATACCCGCAGACCTGAAATACATTGAAACGCACCAGTGGGTTCGCGTGTCTGACGACGGCACGGCGACGGTTGGTATTACGGATTTTGCCCAGGAGCAGCTGGGTGATGTGGTTTATATCGGTGTTCCGGATGTGGGTGCGACGGTTAACGGCGGTGAGGAGGCCGGCGTGGCGGAGTCGGTGAAGTCTGCTTCGGATGTGTTCAGCCCGGTGACCGGCGAGGTTATTGAGGTGAATGAGAGCCTTGAGGATGAGCCGGAGAAGGTCAATGAGGATCCTTATGGCGATGGCTGGCTGTACAAGGTGAAGCTGGTGGATGCCGGTGAGCTGGATGGCCTCATGGATTCTACGGCTTATGCGGAGCATGTGGCTGCCGAGGAATAAGGCCGTTTGTTAATCTCCGTGCAGGAGCGGGCGGGCAGGGCTTTCGAAAACGCGCTCCTTGCGGCACGTCCATGTGACGCTTGGGCTCCGCCATCCATGGCTCCGCACAGTTTTCGAAAGCCCTGCCCGCCCACTCCCGTGCATCTGTGCGACGCCTCGTAAGTTATAATCGCGCACTCTTATTTACCCTTGTTTGGCTGGTGTTTCTCATGAATTTTCCGATTTTGTATCTTCGAAAAGGCGCAGAACGCCGTCTCCGTGCAGGCCATCTTTGGGTTTATAGCAACGAGGTGGATACCCGCCGCAGTCCGCTGACGGATTTTGAGGCCGGTGTTCAGGCGGAGCTTCGGGCGGCGAATGACAAGCCGCTGGGCACGCTGTTTGTGAATCCCCATGCGCTGATCTGTGGGCGATTGATCAGCCGGGATCCTGGCCATGGTATGACGCCGCAGCGGCTTACCCAGCGGATGGAAGTGGCTCTGGAGTTGCGGAACCGACTGTTTGATAGGCCGTTTTACCGTTGGGTTTTCGGGGATAGTGACGGGCTGTCCGGGCTAGTGATTGACCGGTTTGACAGCACGGTCGTGGTGCAGATTTCCACTGCGGGTATGGAGCTGATGAAGGAGGCGGTTGTCCGGGCTATTCAGCGTCTGGTGCATCCGGAGGCGATCATTCTCAAGAACGATGGCAAGATGCGCAAGGTCGAGGGGTTGGATACCTATGTGGCGCAGGCCCATGGCCCGGAGGTCAGTCTGCTGAAAGTTGAGGAAAACGGGGTCCGTTTCGAAGTACCGTTGGAGGGTGGTCAGAAGACCGGTTGGTTCTATGATCACCGGATGAATCGTCAGCGTCTGCAGGCTTATGCGCCGGGCAAGCGGGTTCTGGATGTGTTCAGTTACGTCGGTGGCTGGGGAATTCAGGCGGCCTGTGCCGGGGCCACTCAGGTGACCTGTGTGGACAGTTCGGCAGGCGCGATTGATTCGGTTCATCATAATGCCAGGCTCAATGGCCTGGACAATGTGGAGACGATTGAGGGCGATGCCTTTGAGGCGCTCAAGGCGCTGGCGGATGAGAAGGAAAAGTTCGATATCGTGGTGCTGGATCCGCCGGCACTGATTCCCCGGCGCAGGGATCAGAAGGCGGGGGAAGAAGCCTATGCGCGGCTGAACCAGTTGGGTCTGCGGTTGCTCGAGCGGGATGGCATTCTGGTGTCCGCGTCCTGCTCGATGCATCTCTCGCAGGAAAAGCTGGTGGATATTATCCGAGGCAGTGGCCGCAAGATTGACCGCTTTGTCCAGTTGCTGGAACAGGGGCATCAGGCCCCGGACCATCCGGTGATTCCGGGGATTCCTGAAACCGATTACATCAAGTCCTGTTTTGTCCGGTCATTGACCGGCTTCTTCTGAGAAAGGTAAAAGCGGGTCAGATGAACGCTTTCATCTGACCCCATGTTCGCGTTTCAACCTCGCAGTGACATCACTTTCCAGCCATTTTTCTTTGCGAACGCCTCCAGAGTCGGGTCCGGGTCAACGGCTACCGGGTTGTCCACTTTCTTCAGTAGCGGCAGGTCGTTGTGGGAGTCGCTGTAGAACCAGGCGCCTTCAAGCGTCCTGCCATGGGCTTTCAGCCAGTCCTTCAGGCGTTTGACCTTGCCGTCCTGGAAGCTCGGGGTTCCCGCCACTTCGCCAGTGTAGCGGCCGTTGACCAGTTCGGGTTCGGTGGCAATCAGATGCTCAATGCCGAGCGCCTCGGCAATGGGCTCGGTCACGAAGCGGTTGGTGGCAGTAATGATCATCAGGGTGTGGCCCTGCTCCCGATGGTTGTTCAGGAGATCTTCGGCGCTGGCCTGCATCATGGGCCGCACTTTTTTCTCCATGAAAGCTTCCCGCCAGGCCAGTAGCTCGCTCATGTTGTGGTTGGCCAGGGGCTGAAGGGCGAAGCCAAGGTAGTGCAGGATATCCAGCTCGCCGTTCAGGTATTCCTGATAGAAACGGTCGTTGGCAAGGCGATATTCCTCGGCATCCACAATGCCTTCCTCTACCAGAAATTCACCCCAGGCATGGTCGCTGTCGCCGGCCAGAAGGGTGTTGTCCAGATCAAAAATTGCGAGCGTCAAGCTGTTACCTCCGGTGATCACAGGGCTTGCGGGAAAGCGCAAAGTCTAACACGACCTGTCCTCAACGGCTGCGTTTGCCGAACCCTTGGGATTCTGTAAGAATGAGAGCAACTTGGATAAATCCGACCGGTGAATTTTTATCCCGGTCTACCGACTTTTTAAGAGGACTGTGCCGTGATCGATTCAGACGGTTTCAGACCCAACGTCGGAATCATTCTGGCCAACCACAGGGGAGAGGTTCTCTGGGCACGGCGAATAGGGCAGGACTCCTGGCAGTTTCCACAGGGTGGCATCAAGCATGATGAATCAGCCGAGGAAGCACTGTACCGGGAGCTTGGAGAGGAAATCGGCCTTTGTGCGAACGATGTGGAAATCATCAGTTGCACCCGGGGCTGGCTGAGGTATCGACTCCCGAGGAGGATGGTACGGCACAACTCGCTCCCCGTTTGTGTGGGCCAAAAACAGAAATGGTTCCTGCTGAGGATGTTATCGCCAGACGCGCAGGTGTGCGTGGATGGTACGGATTCACCGGAGTTCGATGGCTGGCAGTGGGTAAGCTACTGGTATCCGTTGGGCCAGGTGGTTTCATTTAAGCGTGAAGTGTATCGACGTGCGCTGAGAGAGCTTGCGCCGCGACTGTTCTACAACATGGAGCAGTGGCAACGGGCAGAGCAGAATCGGCGTTTAAAGGAACAACAGAAATGACGGACTGAGACCGCCATGCTGAGCATTCTGCGAAGTCTAGTACAAGAGGTAAACAGCGCCCGCGATTTGCAGGAGGCGCTGGATATCATCGTATCGCGGGTGCAGAAGGCCATGGCAACGGAGGTCTGTTCCGTCTACCTGCTCGATCCCGCTACCAATCGCTATATCCTGATGGCCACCGAAGGTCTCTACCAGAAAGCGGTCGGGCAGGTGAGTCTCGCGTATTCTGAAGGCCTTGTCGGTCTGGTGGGCGCCCGTGAAGAGCCCATCAACCTGGAGGATGCGCCGTCCCATCCGCGCTATCGCTACTTTCCGGAAACCGGGGAGGAGCGTTTCCGGTCTTTCCTCGGTGTTCCCATCATCCACCACCGTCGTGTTCTGGGCGTACTGGTTGTCCAGCAGCGGGAAAGCTCCCGGTGTTTCGATGAAGGTGAAGAGGCCTTCCTGGTAACCGTATCTGCCCAGCTGGCTGGTGTGATTGCCCACAGCGAGGCCACCGGCGCTATCAGTGGCCTGTCGCTGACAGGTGAAGAGGCTCACGATGTCAGCTTCAGTGGTGTACCCGGTGCTCCCGGTGTGGCTATCGGAACTGGTGTTGTGGTCTACCCGTCGGCGGATCTGGATGTTGTTCCTGAAAAACCCACCGACGACATCGATGGGGAACTGGAACTGTTCCGGTCTGCGGTGAAGGCGGTCCGGGAGGATATCGAACGCGTTGCCAAACGACTCGCCTCACAGCTGCGCCCGGAAGAACAGGCGTTGTTTGATGTCTACCTGAGAATGCTGGGCGACGATGCCATGCCCGGCGAGGTCGCAAACAAGATCCGGGAAGGGGTTTGGGCCCAGGGTGCGTTGAAACAGGTAGTTCAGCAATATATCCGTCACTTCGAGATGATGGAAGACCATTACCTCCAGGAACGCGCTGTTGATATCCGGGATCTTGGTCGCCGTCTGCTGTCTCATCTCCAGGAGGGGGAGCAGAAGCATCTGAATTACCCCGAGCGGACCGTCCTGGTGAGCGAGGAGCTGACGCCCGCCATGTTGGGAGAGGTGCCCAAGGGTCAGCTGGTCGGCCTGGTGTCGGTCAAGGGCTCCAGCAACTCCCACGTCGCGATTCTTGCCCGGGCCATGGGCGTGCCCACAGTCATGGGGCTGGTGGATATCCCGGTCAACCAGCTCGACGGCAGGGAACTGATCGTTGACGGTTTTGAGGGCCAGATATTCGCATCACCTTCCTCGGACCTGAGGTCGTTCTATCAGGCGATCTGTGAAGAAGAAGATGAGCTTATCCGTGGACTGGAAGTACTCAAGGACAAGCCCTGTGAAACCACCGATCATCACCGCGTTTCTCTGCTGGTAAACACCGGGCTGATGACTGACGTTGTCCGCTCGCTGTCCAACGGAGCTGAGGGCATTGGTCTGTACCGGACCGAAGTGCCCTTCATGATCAAAGACCGGTTTCCCTCCGAACAGGAGCAACGTGAGTATTACCGGGAGCAGCTCGAAGCCTTTGCGCCCAGCCCGGTAACCATGCGTACCCTGGACATCGGTGGCGACAAGGCGTTGACCTATTTCCCGATCCAGGAAGAAAACCCCTTTCTTGGCTGGCGTGGTATCCGGGTAACGCTGGACCATCCGGAGATCTTCCTGGTTCAGGTACGGGCGATGCTCAAGGCCAGCGAGGGCCTGAACAACCTGCAGATCATGTTGCCCATGATTTCGAATATTTCAGAGGTGGAAGAGTCCCTGCACCTTATTTACCGGGTGTATCACGAGGTTCGTGAAGAGGGTTACGACATACATATGCCCAAAGTAGGCGTGATGGTCGAGATTCCTGCCGCCGTCTATCAGATCCGTGAGTTTGCAGACCGGGTGGACTTTCTGTCGGTGGGCTCCAACGATCTGACCCAGTACCTTCTGGCGGTAGATCGCAACAACCCAAGGGTTGCCCAGCTTTATCATTCCTATCACCCGGCGGTGCTTCAGGCGCTGGTCAGGATTGCCCAGGACGCTCATTCGGTCGGGAAGCCGGTGGGAATTTGCGGAGAGTTGGCTGGGGACCCAGGTGGCGCGCTGTTGCTCATGGCCATGGGTTACGATTCTCTGTCCATGAACGCTGCCAGTCTGCCCAAGGTCAAATCGGTGATTCGAAGCGTTAGCCGGGAATGGGCCGTACAGCTACTGGAAGATGTGTTGCTGCTGGATTCTCCCCACGTCATCAAGAGTTGTGTGGATCTGGCCCTGAGAAACGCAGGGTTTGGCCGCTACCTGAGACCCGGCAAGTCAAGCGCCATGGCGGTTTCCGAGGCGGCAGTGTCCTGAGAACGGGGCGATTTGGTGAATATAGGGTGTAAATACTAAAACCGGTTGTTACCTTATTACCTGCAGTATCCGGCGGTTCAGAATACGGAATCGCATTTTTTCTCCGGAAAAAGGAAAGGCTATGAAGGCATCAGCTGATCTCAAATCCGCTCCCCGCATCGGGCTTGCCCTGGGCGGTGGTGGTCCTTTGGGCGGAATATACGAGATCGGAGCATTGCGTGCCCTCGATGAAGCGCTGGACGGCCTCGACTTCAACAATATCGATGTTTATGTCGGAGTAAATGCCGGCTCCTTTGTGGCGGCGAATCTCGCCAACCAGATGACCACCGCGCAACTGTGCCGGATTTTCGTTCGCAATGAGGCGGAAGTTCACCCTTTTCATCCAGAAGTATTTTTCCGTCCTGCGTTCCGGGAAATTGGCAGCCGTTTGCTGGCGGTGCCCGGGCTGGTTTCAACCGCGGTCCGAAGGTTTGTAAATAACCCCTATGATCAGAGCCTGCTGGAAGCCATGACCATTCTGGCGCAGGCATCGCCGGCGGGACTGTTTGATAACGAAGGTCTGCATGAGTACCTCAAGCGTGCCTTTACCATGCTCGGGCGAACCAATGATTTTCGTCAGCTGAAGCGTAGCCTCTACATTGTGGCTGCCGATGTCGAGAGTACGGAGGCGGTCTGTTTTGGCGCTCCTGGCTTTGATCATGTGCCCATTTCCAAGGCGATTCAGGCAAGCACATCCTCGCCGGGTCTATATGTGCCCGTGGATATTGATGGCCGCTATTATGTGGATGGCACCCTGCGCAAGGGTTTGCACGCATCCGTTGCCTTTGAGGATGGCGCAGACCTTGTGTTCGCCGTGAATCCCCAGGTGCCCATTGACGCCAGTGCCGCGGTTCGTGCCGGATCCATGAAGCCAGGTGAGCTGACCCATTCCGGTATGCCCAATCTGTTGTCCCAGATGTTCCGGACCATGGTGTACTCACGAATGCAGTCCGGTATTGCCCAATACGCCCGAGACTACCCCGATAAGGACATTCTGCTGTTCGAGCCCACTCGTGACGACGCCAAGCTGTTCTTCTCCAATGTGTTCAGTTTCCAGTCCCGGCGCATGGTTTGCGAACACGCCTACCAGATGACCCGGCGGGACCTTCTGAACCGCGCAGACCAGCTGGAGCCCAAGCTGGCGAAATACGGCATCAAACTGCGGAGGGATCGTCTGGAAGACGAACAACGCACGATCAGTACCAGCCTCTACGGTGAAATGCTGCCTCTGTATGTGGCCAAGGGCAGGAAGAAGAAAGCGGAGAAGGGGAAGTTGGCAGCAGGCCTTGGAAATGTCACCCACCTTTTCTCGAAAGCTGAGTAAGGCTCCTGGAACACAGTGCGGATGGGCAAATAAAAAAGGTCCAGATGACGATTCATCTGGACCTTTTTTCATGGCACTGAATTCAGAGAATGTACCGGCTCAGATCCTCGTCTTCCGCCAATTCTCCAAGCCTTTCATCGACATATTCGGCGGTGACCTCAAAGCCATCGGTGACCTCGTCACCGGCATCGAAGGACAGGGTCTCAAGCAACCGTTCAAGCACGGTATGAAGCCGCCGGGCACCAATGTTTTCGGTGCTTTCGTTAACCTTCCAGGCAACCTCTGCAATGCGGGCGATGGCATCTTCGCGGAAAGTCAGCTTTACGCCTTCTGTTAACATTAGCGCCTCATACTGCTGAACCAGCGACGCATCCGGTTCGGTCAGGATGCGCTTGAAATCCTCAGGCGTAAGTGCCTGCAGCTCTACTCGTATGGGCAGGCGGCCCTGGAGTTCCGGAATCAGGTCCGAAGGCTTGGACAGGTGGAACGCGCCGGAGGCAATGAACAGGATGTGATCGGTACGCACTGTACCGTATTTCGTACTTACCGTGCTGCCCTCGATCAGCGGCAACAGATCACGCTGGACACCCTCGCGGGACACATCCGATGAGGTATTCTCCGAGCGCTTGGCAACCTTGTCGATTTCATCAAGGAACACGATACCATTCTGTTCCACCGCCTGGATGGCCTTCTGTTTGATCTCTTCCTCGTTGACCAGCTTGCCGGCCTCTTCTTCCTTGACCCGCTTCAGGGCATCGGAGACCTTCATCTTGCGGGTCTTGCGCTTATCGGATGAGAGGTTGGAGAACATGCTTTGCAGCTGATTGGTCATCTCCTCCATACCCGGAGGCGCCATGATTTCCATGCCGGGACCCGAGTTGCGCAGGTCGATTTCAATTTCCTTGTCATCCAGCTCGCCTTCCCGGAGTTTTTTCCGGAACAGCTGGCGGGTGGATGAGTCCGAGCTGCGCTGGCTGTCTTCGTTCAGATCTCTCGGTGGCGGAATGAGCGCGTCCAGGATCCTGTCCTCCGCGGCATCCAGTGCCTGGCCTTCATGACGCTTCATCTCGGCTTCACGCAGCATTTTTACGGCCATGTCCGCCAGATCCCGAATAATGGATTCGACGTCACGACCAACATAACCCACTTCTGTGAACTTGGTGGCTTCCACTTTCAGGAACGGCGCATCGGCCAGCTTGGCCAGGCGCCGGGCAATCTCGGTCTTGCCGACGCCGGTGGGGCCGATCATGAGAATGTTCTTGGGGGTAATCTCATCGCGCAGGCTGCTATCCAGCTGCATCCGGCGCCAGCGATTTCTCAGGGCGATGGCTACCGCCCGCTTGGCTTCTTGCTGGCCCACGATGTGTTTGTTGAGCTCGTGGACAATCTCACGGGGTGTCATTGCAGACATGGTTGCTCCGGATCAGTCGTTTTTGGAGAGCACTTCAAGGGTGCGATTGTGATTCGTGTAGATGCAAATATCAGCCGCGATATCCAGGCCCTTCTCGACAATCTCGTGGGCGGACAGATCGGTGTTTTCGAGCAGTGCCCGAGCCGAGGCCTGGGCAAAAGGCCCCCCTGAGCCGATGGCAATCAACCCCTGTTCCGGCTCAATAACATCGCCGTTGCCGGTAATTATCAGCGAGGCGGTTTTGTCAGCCACGGCCAGCAAGGCCTCCAGTCGGCGCAGCGCCCGATCCGTTCGCCAGTCTTTCGCCAGCTCCACGGCGGCCCTTGTCAGGTTACCCTGATGTTTTTCAAGCTGGGCCTCGAATCGCTCGAACAGCGTGAAGGCATCGGCCGTGCCACCGGCAAAACCGGCGATTACCTGGCCGTTATAGAGGCGGCGAACCTTCCGGGCATTTCCTTTCATTACGGTATTGCCCAGGGAAACCTGGCCGTCGCCACCCATGGCAACTTCGTCATCGCGTCTGACGGAAAGAATGGTAGTCATTGGGGCTCCAATTGCCTGGTTAAACTTGGTATCCGGAAGTTATGGAGGCTTCTGGCTGGAATTCAAGAGCGCTCTGGCTTGAGAGAAGGCTCGGATTGGGTTTTTGCTTTACAAAACTGTGCGGAGCCATGGATGGCGGAGCTCAAGCGCACAGGGACGTATTCACAGCGTGTTTCGGAAGGCCTCGCTCTAAAGGCGCTTCCACCAAAACTAAGGACCAGAAAACGAAGATCAACCTTCCTTGGGAATCTTCCGAACCAAAGGCTGGATGCTGAGGGAAACCAGCTTGTCGATCGCAGAGTTCATCTGGCTGCGAGACGTGAACGGACCCACGTTGACCCGGTACCAGATGGAACCATTGTCCAGATCAATGCGCTGGATGCTCGCTCGCAGGCCCTGGAAGGCAATTTGGGCCCGTTGGCGTTCGGCGTCTTCCTTGCTGCGGAACGAGCCTGACTGCACCAGGTAGTCGAAGTCCTGTTGGGTTGGGCCAGGCGTGTATTCGTCAACCTTTGGAGGTACGACCTCGGATTCCGGCAACATGTCATAAAAGCGGAAGGCCGGTTTCCGGTCTTCCGGGCGAGCCGTTTCCGCCGGTTTCCTGGCTGTTTGTTGGGCCGGCTTTTCAGAAACTGACTGAACGTTGCCGCCCGGACCGGCCGGCAGGGAGTTCAGGTATACAATAAACCCGATAAACCCGCCGACGGCTGCCAGGGACAGAATCCACTTCAACGACAACCCCCCGTGCTGCGAGCGGGCCGTGGCTGCCGATTTTGGTCGTGCAGCCTTCGTCTTTGCCTGTTTTACCGGCTTGCGGCGCGGAGTGGCTGAAGCCTTGGCTGACCTGTCTTTACGGGCGTAATCTCGGGACATTGGGTTTTACATCTCTTCCGGGGCGCTGACGCCCAGCAGGTCCAGACCGTTTTCGATAACCTGTCTGATTGCAAGGTAAAGACTGACACGGGCATCGCGGGTGGCTGTGTCTTCAATTAGCACCTTGTGGGCGTTGTAGTAAGTGTGGAACTGCCCTGCGAGCTCTCGCAGGTAGTGGGTCAGGTGATGCGGCTCACGCTGGGCCGCGGAGTTGATAATCAGCTCGGGGTACTTTGCCAACTGGTTGGCGAGTTCTTTTTCCTCGTCCAGAGTCAACAGTTCCAAATCCCCTACACATTCGTTCCGACCACGCTGCACACCTTCCTCGGCAAGTTTCCGAAGTACGCTGCAGATGCGCGCATGGGCATACTGGATGTAATACACCGGATTTTCATTGGTCTGGGAGCGGGCAAGATCAATATCGAAGGTTAACTGGGAGTCGACTCTCCGGGCTGCCAGGAAGAATCGGGTGGCGTCGCGGCCAACTTCATCGATCAGGTCACGGACGGTGACATAGCTGCCGGCCCGTTTGGAGATTTTTACTTCCTGGCCGGAGCGGGTGACCATTACCATCTGGTGTAGAACATAGTCCGGCCAGCCTTTCGGAATGCCAACGTTCAGTGCCTGCAGGCCAGCGCGGACGCGGGTAACGGTGGAGTGATGATCGGCCCCCTGCTCGTTGATAACGGTGGTGAAGCCCCGTTGCCATTTATCGAGGTGGTAGGCCACATCCGGCAGGAAGTAGGTGTAGCCACCGTCCTTCTTGCGCATGACGCGGTCCTTGTCATCGCCAAACTCTGTGGTCTTCAGCCACATGGCGCCGTCCTGCTCGTAGGTGTAGCCGTTTTCCCGCAGGCGCTTTACCGTGGCTTCAACCTTGCCTTCCTCATAGAGGGAGGACTCCAGGAAGTAGACATCAAACTGGACACCGAACGCTTTCAGGTCCAGATCCTGCTCGCGGCGCAGGTAGGCCACGGCAAACTCCCGGATGGCGTCACGGTCTTCCGGGTCCGCCTTGGCAGTGACTTCCCGGTCATCCGCTGTCACTGTCTCACCGGCGAGATACGCTTTGGCGACATCGACGATGTAGTCGCCGCGATAGCCATCAGCTGGCCAGTTTTCATCTTCCGGGCTCAAGCCCTTAACTCGTGACTGGACCGAAAGGGCCAGGTTGTTGATCTGGGCACCAGCATCGTTGTAATAAAACTCCCGGGTCACATCGTACCCGTTCGCTTCCAGCAACCGGCAGAGGCAGTCGCCAATCGCCGCTCCGCGCCCGTGGCCAACATGCAGTGGGCCAGTGGGGTTGGCCGATACAAACTCCACCTGCACTTTCTCGCCTTTGCCCTGATTGTTGCGACCAAAGCGTTCGCCTTCATCCAGAATGGTATTCACAACTTCGAAGGCACTGGCGGTGCTCATGAAGAAATTAATAAAGCCCGGCCCGGCAATCTCCACCTTCTCAACCGCCTTGCTCTGTGGCAGCTTCTCGATCAGTGCTTCTGCCAGCTGTCGAGGCGGGCAACCGGCTGCTTTGGATGCAACCAGAGCAATGTTGCAGGCGTAATCCCCATGGGACTTGTCCTTGGTGTTGCCCACCTGAGGGGCAAAGGCCTGGTCCGCAGGCAGAGTACCATCGGATTGGAGTGCTGCCAGCGCAGACTGGAGCAGATCGGAAACGGTTTCTTTCATGCTGTCAGGTGACTCGGGTTACAGGAGAATTAGGGTCAGGGCAGGAGGCCCATTGATAACAGAAGGCGGGTATTATCGCGGAAAGGTGTGGCGTACTCAAATACAGTAAGAAAAAGCCCCGCCCATAGGCGGGGCTTTTATGGATCAATTGTTCACATTACAGGATTGGTCGCTTCCATACAGGCCCTCTGTCCCGCCGGGAGGAGAAATATCTGTATTGTTCAAGTCAGAGGATGCGCACGAGAGAAAGAACTCTGAAGACTCGACACTTTCTGAGCCGCCTACGCGGACCGTTGCGGTTAGCTCTACTCTCACCCAGTTGCAATGGCTTTGCGGATAGATCAGTGAGAAATCTGCCGATCCATCTGCCGCTGAAATAACAGAAGACGCACTGGTCGTGGCTGAGTTGGTAGGCTCAAGGGCTAAGCTTCCATTGGTGTCTTCCCCAGCGTCCAGTTGTCCGTTTCGATTTACGTCTTCTGCATCGCAGAATACGGGATTGCCTGGGCTAATAACCCAGGTGTCGTCGATTGAGGGCACATAATTTCCCTTGATGTATCCAGTGGGGAGTACGCTAAGTTCGATGTTGGCGTTTTCGACAGGGGCGCCATTCGCATCGGTTACTATTGCTACATAATCTTTGATGTAGCGTACGGTGTCCGGCTCAATGATCTCGTTGCCAGTTCCAATTGCAAGGCGCAACGCCTGCCTTGCGACTGTTAGGGTAACTGTGTCAGAAATCGAACCTGCGACAGTTGCCTGGATCTCTACTCCATCTCGGCCACTGGTATTGGCGCCAGCTTGGTAGATGGTCGACGCCTTTCCTTGAGAGTCTGTAATGTCCCGGCTTGATGTTAGGCTGCCGCCACTACCATCTTCCAGGATACTAAAAGAGACGTTCTGGTTTTTGACAAGGTTGTTGTCGGCGTCTCGAATCACGGCAACAATTTCCGTTGTTTCACTCAGGTCAAGTTGGGTCTTGGTCGCTTGCAGGTTAATCTCATCCGGGGTGGTCGCGACAAATTCGAAGGTAAGGTCGGCAGCAAGTCCTGAGTTCGGATCAGACGCCGTTATCGTTGAGATGCCTGCGTTGGTTGAGGAAATGTCGATACTGGCTTCACCGCCTGAGGTCGTGACTACGCCATTCGCTGGAGTTAACGTCCCGCGGGTTGCTGTAAATTGTATCTGTTTCCCATCTGCCACAGGGTTGCCATTCACCCGCCATTCCAAGGTTACTTCTTGTTGAGTGTTCAGGTCGACTTCGGTACCTGGGGCAGGGGAGGAGAATCCAAAGCTGTCGCCGGCTATAACAATATCACGAGTAGCGGAGATGGTATTTGAACCGCTATAGGCGGTGGCTGTTACGGTTGCAGTTCCTCCGTTGGTACCACTGTTTAACTGGAAATCCACCAAGCCATTGCTGCTTGTTGTCAGAGTTGATGCTGAGAGTGTCCCGAGGCTTGTCTCAAGGTTAACGGTCTCATTAGGAATACCGTTTCCATCTGCGTCAGAGAGCGTTACACGAAGCGAGGCACTTGAGCCGAGGGAAATCGAGGCGGGGCCCGAAATTGCAAGAGACGTGCCTGAGATATCTACATTGACAGTATCTGAAATCGATCCACTTTGGGCAGTAATGGTCACACTGCGATTTCGGGGATCACCGTCCGTTGTCAGGATGGCTGACGCAACCCCTGCCTGGTCGGTTTCACCCTGTGTAACTTCGAGGGTCCCACCGTTAGTGGCGCTAAAGTTGACTGTGATGCCTTGAAGAAGGACACCGCTTGAGTCCTTGACTCGGGCTGTGATGGCCGACTGGGCATTGGCTGAAGTGTCCAGTCGCACGGGACTGGCGACAAGATCAATTGTTCCGATTTCCGCTGTGTCGGGCAAGGTCGTTGGATCTCCGCCACCACCGTTATTCGGCGAGCCAGCGAGAGGGCTTGAGTTCTCATCACCTCCACAGGCCGAGAGCAGAAGCGCTAGTAAAATAGCCGTAGAACGCGCAAGGATGTTCCCTGACATTATTTTTTCTCCAGTTTCCATTTACAGCAAAAGCCTTTAAGTGCGCATTCCCTGCAGAGAACCGCAAGCTCAGGTATTTTCACAGAATTGGTTGTTAGTTTGCTGAAAATCATAGCACAGGAACTTAATCAGCAATGATGATTAGTATTCATTTATGAAAAACTTTGTAACCGTTCGTTGAACCTTCAAGCACCACAATTAACCGGTCTCCTGAGGGTCAACGTCAATCATCCACTTGACCCCGGCCGGCAGCTTTCTCTGGTCGAGTTCCTGGCAGACTCCTGTCAAAAGGGTGTTCAGTCGCTTTCTGTTCCGGGCGTTCAGAATCAGCTGTGCGCGGTGCTTGTCGGCACGCCGGGCAATCATTGCGGGTAGTGGGCCCCAGGTTTCAATGCCAGGAGCATTGGTGAGCGGTTTGATGGCATCCAGGACTTGCAGGCTCTTTTCCATGGTGTCGGCCTCGGCGCGGAAGATGGCCATGGCGCGGAATGGCGGAAACTGGCTTTCCTCGCGTTCGCTGAGGAGCTGTTCGGCGATATCCAGGTAATGCCCCTCGCAGAGTGTTTTTAACAGCGGATGGTCGCTGTGGCAGGTTTGCACCAGCACCTTTCCCGGTTTCGTGCCGCGGCCGGCGCGGCCGCTGACCTGCAGCAGGGTTTGAATGAGCTGCTCGGGCGCCCGGAAGTCGACACTGAACAGGCCGCCATCGGCGTTGACCACCACCACGAGAGTGACGTTAGGGAAATCGTGGCCTTTGGCCAACATCTGGGTGCCGACGAGTACACATGGCTTGCCACTGTTAACCTGATTCAGGATGCTCTGGATGCTGCCCTTGCGCTGAGTGCTGTCGCGATCCACGCGAACCACGGGTGTGTCCGGGAAGGCCGTGGCAAGAATGTCCTCGGTTCTTTCAGTGCCCTGGCCGACGGGTTTGAAGGCCTCACTCTGGCATTTCGGACAATGGTCGGTGGCTGCCGTCTGGTAGTCGCAATGGTGGCAGCGCATGGCCCGGTCCCTGCGGTGATAGGTGAGGCGTGTGTCACAGCGGGGGCACTCGACCATGTAACCGCAGTCAAAGCACATCATGACAGGGGCAAATCCGCGCCGGTTGACGAAAACCAGTGCCTGTTCGCCCTTGGCGAGCGTTTGTTCAATGGCGTTCAATGCAGGCCGGGAAAGCCCGCCTTCAAGGGGGCGGCTGCGAATATCCAGCAGGCTGATAATCGGCGGAGTCGCATTTCCCGCACGCTCTTCGAGCTTTACAAGGCGGTATTTGCCCTGTTCCGCATTGTAAACGGATTCAAGTGATGGCGTGGCCGATCCGAGGATGACCGGACAGCGGTTCAGGTGCGCGCGGTAAACCGCCACGTCGCGGCCGGAATATCGGAAGCCCTCGCCCTGTTTATAGGAGCTGTCATGCTCCTCATCAACAATGATTGTGCGTAATCCGGTAAACGGTAGCAGAACAGCGGACCGGGTGCCGATCAGGATGACGGGCTCGCCTTCGCGGATCTTCAGCCAGGTGGTCAGGCGCTCGCTGTCGTTGAGTGCGGAATGCCATACCACAATGCGCGTACCGAAATAATGCCTGAAACGGGCGACGGTCTGAGGGGTAAGGTTAATTTCCGGAACCAGTACAAGGGCCTGGTCGTCATGTCCTAGTTGCTGCTTGAGGTAGTGCAGATAGATTTCTGTTTTTCCGCTGCCGGTAATTCCGTATAAAAGGGAGGCACTGAATCCTTCCCGGGGGCTGGCCAGTTCTTCGGCCGCGGCCGCCTGGGCAGCTGAAAGGGTTGGTCGCCTCGCCAGAAGCTCAGGCGCCTCGGGTTTTGAGCCGGGAACGGGTGGCGAGATGGCTTTGACCAACTGCTTGTCGCTGAGGGCCCTCAATTGGGCGCGGGTAAATCCGGCCTTGATGATGTCGCTGCCGGCCGCGCCCTGATGGCGCTGTCTCAGCCATTCAAGCAATTCTTTCTGCCGATGGGCGTTGGCTGGGAGAGGTTCGCCGTGATCGCAAGCCACCCACCACTCCACAGACTTCTCTTCCGCTTTGCGGCCTCGCCTGAGGGCGGGGGGCAGGGCAGTGAACAGGCACTCGCCCAGAGGATGTTGGTAGTAGTCGCTGGCCCAGGTGAGAAGGTTGACGGTCTCGTCCGGCAATGCTGGCCAGTCCTCCATGGCCGCGAACACCGGTTTGAGGCTGACTCCCGGAGGCGGCTCTACCCCGGTTTGTACGATAAGGCCTGTTGCCTGCTGGCGGCCAAAGGGAATTCGTACCCGCTGGCCAGCCACAAGCTGGACGCCTTCAGGAACAATATAATCGAAGAGCCGGCGCAGCGGACGGTTCAGGGCAATGCGTGCGATCAACGGCACTGAGTGCTCCACTGGAAAACGAGTGTCACGGTTTTTCCCTATCCTGTAGTGGTCGGCTAGTAATCGGCGGCCTGCCGCGACATCTCTGCGTTCGGCGGGTCCGGAAATCAGGCTGGTGCTTGCCTGCTGCGGTATTTGCAAGTAAGATTCGCGGTCTGTTTCCGGCAGGGCATGATTGTGCCCCGTCTTCTCAATTGATTCAAACATGCGGTGCCTGGCGCCAGGGTAATTCAGATACCCCGTGATCAGGTAGCGGCATGACCTAACGAGGTTCGCCATGAAAGAAGGTATTCACCCCAAATACGAAGAGATTTCCGTTACCTGTTCCTGCGGTAACACCTTCCAGACACGTTCTACCTACACGCACGATCTGCAGTTGGATGTGTGTTCACAGTGTCACCCGTTCTACACTGGCAAGCAGAAAGTCATGGACACCGGTGGCCGTATCGACCGTTTCCAGAAGCGTTTCGGCGGCCGTATCGGCGGCAAGAAAGACTGATTGCTGCGGATTCGAAAAGGCGCCTCCGGGCGCTTTTTTTTGATCTGCAATACGGTATGTAGTGGTAGAATACATACGCAATTAGCCCTATTGACTGTTCATAAAATGTTGTTGAGCCACTTGTCGTTTCGGGTCTGGCGGGCCATAATGGCGCGCTCCGCTGGGTAAGCTCCGGCGGTTTATTACCTTTAAACGTGACAAACGGAACAGTGGCAATGTCTCAAGATCTGAAAGAAGCAGCCCTTGAATATCACGCCAAGCCGCGGCCTGGTAAGCTGAGTGTTGAAATCACCAAGCCAACCAAGACTTCCCGCGACCTTTCCCTGGCGTATAGCCCCGGGGTTGCCGAGCCGGTCCGAGAGATCGCAAAGGACCCGGAGAATGCATACAAGTACACTGCCAAGGGCAACCTGGTGGCGGTCATCTCTGATGGAACTGCGATTCTCGGCTTGGGCAACCTGGGTCCGCTGGCAAGCAAGCCGGTTATGGAAGGCAAGGGCGTACTGTTCAAGCGCTTTGCCGGAATTGATGTCTTCGATATTGAAGTCAATTCCGAGAGCCCGCAGGCGTTTATTGAAACGGTCGAGCGTATTGCGGATACGTTCGGTGGTATCAATCTCGAAGACATCAAGGCGCCGGAGTGCTTTGAAATCGAGCGAGCTCTGATTGAGAAATGCAACGTGCCCGTCTTTCATGATGACCAGCACGGTACTGCCATCGTCACTGCAGCCGGCATGCTCAATGCCCTCGAACTGCAGGGCAAAAAGATTGAAGAGGCGAAGGTGGTTTGCCTGGGTGCCGGTGCAGCCGCCATTGCTTGCATGAAGCTGCTGATCAGCTGCGGTATTCGCTCTGAGAACATCTTCATGCTCGACCGTAAGGGTGTGATCCACTCTGGTCGCGATGATCTGAACCAGTACAAGGCGATGTTCGCCAATGATACCGACAAGCGCACGCTGGATGACGCCATCGATGGTGCGGATGTGTTCCTTGGCCTTTCCGGTCCGGACCTGCTGACCGGCGACCAGCTCAAGAAAATGGCTCCGAACCCGATCGTGTTTGCATGCTCCAACCCGGATCCGGAAATCAACCCGGAAGTTGCCCGGGCAGCTCGCAGTGATCTGATCATGGCGACCGGCCGTTCCGATTACCCGAACCAGGTCAACAATGTGTTGGGCTTCCCGTTCATCTTCCGTGGAGCGCTGGACGTTCGCGCCACGGTGATCAATGAAGAGATGAAAGTGGCAGCCGTAAACGCAATTCGCGAACTGGCCAAGGAGCCTGTGCCGCAGGAGATCTGTGAGGCTTACGGTGCAGAGAGCTTTGAGTTCGGTAAGGAATACATCATTCCCAAGCCGATGGATGTCCGCTTGCTTGAAGTAGTGCCCGCAGCGGTTGCCCGGGCTGCCGTGGATTCCGGAGTTGCTCGTAACCCATACCCTGCGCATTACCCGCTCAAGACCATGGACGACATCATCTGATACGTTGTTCGAGGCAATAAAAAACCGGCGGTGATCCCGCCGGTTTTTTATTGCCTGTTCTGTTTGGATCAGAAAATTCTGCGCGAAAGATCGTCTTCCCCGGAGCTACCGTTGCGGTCGCTCTCTTCTTCGGACAGCAGCGGTGGTGGTGCATCCTCTTCCCGAAAGACTTCAAACACGCCGTCTTCTCCCGGTCTCGCCCTCTGTCCGGTCTTCGGATTGATACGGATGTTCACGATGCCGTTGGGGCGGGGCATGAAGGAAGGGGGCTCACCATCAAGGGCGACTTTCATATAGTCCAGCCAGACGGGTAATGCCGTGCTAGCGCCAAACTCGCCTCTGCCCAGAGGTGCCGGCTGATCGAGTCCAACCCAGGTTATTGTAGCCAGCTCATGATTGAAGCCTGCAAACCAGGTGTCTTTCTGTTCGTTGGTGGTGCCTGTCTTGCCTGCAATGTCATCTCGCCCCAGTGCCCGGGCCCGGCGGCCTGTGCCCAGACGGATAACGTCCCGCATCATTGAGTGAAGAATGAATACTGAGCGTTCATCTGCGAGTCGGCGCATCACTCGTACCTGCGGTGTATTATCAGCATTTTCCGCAGGCTCTGCCTCCCCACTCGTTTCGCGGGTTTCAGCATTTGTTTGGGCCTTTTCTGCGATCTCGTTGCAGTTTTGGTCGCACAGAACGGTTTCCGGAGCCTGGTAAACGATTTCGCCGCGGACATCCTTGATGGTCTCGATCAGATAAGGTTCAACGTCATACCCGCCGTTGGCAATTATCGCCATGCCTCTGGCAAGCTCCATGGGGGTAAGCAGGCCGCTCCCTAGGGACAGTGACAGGTTGTCCGGCATGTTCTCGACCGGGATTTCCAGTTGCTCCAGGTAGTCAATTGTTTTCTGGATGCCAAGGTCGCGCAGTAGCCGGATGGAAACCAGGTTTCGCGAGCGATAGAGGGCTTCGCGAAGTCGGGTTGGGCCATAGAATTGCCCGGATGAATTCTGTGGTCGCCACGCGGACTCGAGTTCGTCGTCATCAAATACAATCGGCGCATCGTTATATATGGTTGCGGGTGTCATGCCGCTTTCGAGAGCACTGAGGTATAGGAAGGGCTTAAAGGTCGAGCCGGGTTGCCTTTGTGCCTGGATGGCCCGGTTGTATTTGCTCTGGCCGAAGCTGTAGCCGCCGGTGAGGGCCTGAATGGCCCCGGTCTGGGCGTCCAGAGAGATCAGCGCGCCTTCAACGCGGGGTATCTGCGCGAGTGATACGATTGCCGGGATGGCCGGCTGCGCAGTCTCCGTGTTTTCGCTGCTGTTTGCGTTTTCCTTTTCGGAAGTCGTTGCCACCGCCTTTGGCGTCTGAGCGCGCACATAGACAACGTCACCCGCTGCGACCACGTCTGAGGGCTTTTCGGGTTCCGGGCCAGTGAGGTCCTCGGTTTTATAGCGTCTTGCCCACATCATGGTTTCGAAAGGCATGATGGCGGCACCTAGCATCCGAG
Organism: Marinobacter guineae; assembly: GCF_002744735.1. Taxonomy (GTDB): domain Bacteria; phylum Pseudomonadota; class Gammaproteobacteria; order Pseudomonadales; family Oleiphilaceae; genus Marinobacter; species Marinobacter guineae. The sequence goes on from NZ_KZ319343.1 coordinate 116,039, forward strand.
CGTGGACACGGACCTTTTGGGTCTTGTCGTCAACGCTTGTAATGACGGCGGGTATCAGGGATTCCACCCGTGGATAGTTTTGCACAATGTCGGACAGGTCGCTGCCGGCCAGAGTCTCCGGATCAATCTGGCCTATAGGCCCCCGGAATCCATGGCGCCGGTCGTAGGCCTCCAGGCCATCCCTGAGGGCTTCCGTGGCAGCCTGCTGTTTCGCACTGTCAACGGTGAGCGTAACGGTATAGCCGTCAGTATAGGCCTCATCGCCGTAGCGCCGAACCAGTTCGGAACGGGCCATTTCTGCAACATAATCAGCGTCAACTTCCGTTTCGGTGCTGTTGTAGCTGGCTGTGAGTGGGGCTGAAAGTGCAAGCTCATAGGCGTCCGGGGTGATGTATCCCAGCTCCTTCATTCGCCCCAGAATCCAGTTCCGGCGAATCATCGCGCGCTCGGGGTTGGCCAGCGGGTTGAAGGCGGATGGGGCTTTTGGAAGGCCTGCGAGCATGGCCATCTGCGCGAGCGAAAGCTGAGAGACGGGCTTGTCGTAATAAACCTGTGCTGCGGCGGCAATCCCGTAAGCCCGGTTGCCGAGATAAATCTTGTTCAGATAGAGCTCAAGAATCCGGTTTTTGTCGAGCTCACGTTCTATCTGAAGAGCCAGAAGTATCTCGTTGAACTTCCGTATAAAGGTTCTGTCGCGTGACAAAAAGTAATTTTTTGCAACCTGCATTGTGATGGTACTGCCGCCGGACTGGATCTCCCCGGTTGAGACCAGTTCGATGGCAGCCCGCGCCAGGCCTTTGATGTCGACCCCGAAGTGTTCGTAAAAACGTGAGTCTTCAGCGGCCATAAAGGCTTGTAACTGAATTGTTGGGATCTGTTCGATTGTGATCGGTGCCCTTCTCTTTTCACCGAATTCTGCTATTAATCTCTTGTCTTCGGTATACACCCGCAGCGGCGTCTGGAGCTTTATTTCCAGCAGCTGAGCAACCGGTGGAAGCCCGGGGCGAAGATAAAGATAGAAGCCTGAGGTTACGATAACGGCGGCACTCAGTCCGGTAAGAAACAGCCAGGCAAGAAGGCGAGATGTACGCAACAAATGAGACATTTTTTTCTGACAACTGTTGGATATAGGTCTATCATTTGAGAAATTGCTTTAGGAAGGGTCGCTTCACCGCTGCAATGGTTCTCAATTTAACGAAGAACACGCATTGTAGACGGAATACTGAAGAAATTCTCTTAAATAAAAAACACATAAGTTACGTAACCCGGTGCATCTAACCAGGTATAGGGTGAGCGCGTGTTCGGATTGTTAGGAAAGAAATCCAGTGCAGTGCTGGGCGTGGACATAAGCTCCAGCTCGGTCAAACTTCTGGAGCTGTCGAAGCAGGGCGACCGGTACAAGGTCGAAAGCTACGCAGTGGAGCCGTTACCGGCGAACGCTGTGGTCGAAAAAAATATCACGGATGTCGAGGCGGTGGGCGAAGTGCTAAAGCGCGTTGCCTCCAAGTCCCGCACCAGCGTAAAGCAGGTTGCGGTCGCAGTCTCCGGCTCCGCGGTTATCACCAAGGTCATCCAGATGGATGGTGGCCTCAACGAGTTCGAGATGGAAGATCAGATCACCCTCGAGGCTGATCAGTATATTCCATACCCGCTGGATGAGGTGGCCATCGACTTTGAAGTGCAGGGTCCCTCAGAAAGCAATCCCGATCAGGTTGATGTGCTTCTGGCCGCGTGCCGGAAAGAAAATGTCGACATACGGGAAGACGCGCTCGAGATCGCCTCACTGACCACCAAAGTTGTTGATGTCGAGGCCTACTCACTGGAGCGGGCATACGCGCTGATTGAGCCGCAGCTCGATTCACAGGGTGAGGAGCTGGTGGTTGCTATTGTCGACATTGGTGCAACCATGACAACGCTTAGTGTTCTGGCCGGCGGAAAGACAGTTTACACCCGGGAACAGATTTTCGGCGGCAAACAGCTGACTGAGGAAATCCAGCGCCGGTACGGGTTGTCTCTCGAAGAGGCCGGGCTTGCAAAGAAGCAGGGTGGGTTGCCCGATGACTATGAGTCAGAGGTTCTGACGCCGTTCCGTGAAGCTGTGGTGCAGCAGGTGGCCCGGGCGCTTCAGTTCTTCTTCGGTGCCAGCCAGTACAACGCCGTCGACTATGTGGTTCTGGCAGGCGGTACTGCCTCTATTCAGGGGCTGACTGAAATGGTCGAAGAAAAAACAGGAACACCGACACTGGTGGCAAACCCGTTTGCAGATATGGCAGTGGGGTCACGGGTTAATGCATCAGCGCTGAGTAATGATGCTCCCTCTCTGATGATTGCCTGCGGCCTGGCAATGAGGAGCTTCGACTGATGGCAAAGATTAACCTCCGACCCTGGCGTGAAGAACTTCGTGCCGAAAAGCAGAAACAGTTCGTCGTGATGATTCTTGGTGCGGCGATCATTGCCGGTGGCCTGGTATTCCTCTGGAAGTCCGATATGGACAGCCGGATCGCTTACCAGCAGTCGCGGAACGCTTATATTGAAACCGCGGCCAAAAAGCTGGATCAGCAGATCAAGGAAATCGAGAACCTAAAGCGGAAACGGGATGAGCTGCTTGCGCGGATGCAGGTCATTCAGGATCTTCAGGGCAAACGTCCTGTCATTGTTCGGGTTTTTGATGAGTTGGTCAGAACACTGCCTGATGGACTTTTCTACACCGATCTCAAACGCGCCGGAGACCGCCTCGATATCGTAGGTATGGCAGAGTCCAACAGCCGGGTTTCCACGCTGATGCGTCAGTTCGAAGAGTCAGACTGGTTCACAAATCCCAATCTGTCCAACGTTTCTGCAGCTGATAGCCGCCGGGCCGGTTACAGCCAGTTCAACCTCTCGGTACAACAAAAAACACCTGAGCCCGAAGGGGAGGATAAGTAATGAGCCTCGCGGACTCACTCAAAAGCCTTAACGAATTTGATATTAACGATCTCGACGTCAATAACGCGGGTATCTGGCCGGCACCGATCAAGGCCATTGTCGTTCTGATCATCTTCGGGCTCATCATCGGGGGCGGATACTGGTTCTTCATCAAGGATCAGTACGTCCAGCTTGATCGCGTCGAGAAAACGGAACAGGAACTTCGGAAGAAGTACGAAGAGAAAGCCTACCAGGTGGCGAATCTTGAAGTCTTCAAGGCCCAGATGGCGGAGATGGAAGAAACCTTCGGGGCTCTGGTGCGGCAGTTGCCCAGTGAGACGGAAGTGCCCGGTTTGTTGGAAGACATCACCAATACTGCCCTGGGCAGTGGTCTGGCGCTTCAGGAAGTGGCGCTTCAGCCGGAGCAGCGCAGGGATTTCTATTCCGAACTGCCGATCAATATCCGGGTTTCCGGTTCGTATCATGAGCTGGCGTCCTTTGTCAGCAGCGTCGCAAGCCTTCCACGGATCGTGACTCTGCACGACTTGACCATCAAACCAACTGGCGGAGACGGAGAGCGGCTTGATATGCAGGTTGTGGCTCGTACTTACCGCTACCGGGCAGGAGAATGAGCATGACAGCGAAGCTTGCGGTAAAAGCCTGGCTGGGTGTGTGTCTGGTGTCTCTCCTGACTGCTTGTTCCCAGGGCAGCGGCTTTGCAGATCTTGACAAGTTCATGGCCGAAACGAGGGCGAAACCACGGGGTTACGTGGAGCCTTTGCCCGAGTTCAAGGCCTATGAAGCATTCAGTTACTCGGCAGCAGACCGGCGGGCACCGTTTGAGCCGCCGATCGACGTTCAGTTGACCATGGTGGATGAGAAACCGGTCAGTGATGTTGAGCCCGATCTGGACAGGCCGAGAGAGGTGCTTGAGAACTTTGATCTCAAGTCGCTTCAGATGGTCGGTACTCTTCAGGGCGCATCAGGCAACCTGTTCGCTCTTGTCGAAGACGACACCGGCGGAATCCACAGGGTGCGGACCGGGAACTATATGGGGCAGAGCTATGGCCGTATCGTCGGCGTCAGTGAAACCCGTATTGAGCTTATCGAAATCGTTCCCAATGGCCGCGGTGGCTGGGTCGAGCGTCCTCGCTCCCTGACCCTCGAAGAAGGCGCAGGCTAAGGAGCGGCTGGATGAAAGTTGAAAGAAACATGCACGTACAAAAAAGTTTAGGGTCGAGGCTAGCGATGTTCAGAAAACTCAATGTATACGTCAGCGTGATTGCTTTTGGGTTGTTCTCCGGCCTGGCCAACGCGGTCACGCTGGAAGACGTGTCGTTTTCGTCGCTACCGGGCGAACGGCTTGAAGTGACATTGGAATTCGATGGGCCACCTCCGGAACCCACCGGCTACACCATTGAGCGTCCGGCTCGGATCGCTGTCGATCTGCAGGACACAACCAGTGGTCTGGACAGCCGCAGCATACCTCTGGGGTCTGGTAACGCCCAGAGTATGACGGTGGTAGAGACCAAGGACCGAACCCGGCTGATTTTCAACCTCGTTGAGCTGGTTCCTTACGATACGGTTCGAAGTGGTGATTCACTGATTATGACCATTGGTGGCGAGGCTCAGGGAGCCGTGGCTAACGCGCCTGCTTCGTCCTCCCGGAGTGACTCGGGAGCATCGGGGTCTACTTCGGTCAACGCCCTTGCCGGTGTGGATTTCCGCCGTGGCAAAGATGGTGAAGGCAGGGTTCTCGTCGATCTTGGCAGCTCCAGCACGCCTGTGGACCTGTCGGAACAGGCGGGCAAAATCCGGCTGACTATGGATGGCATCTCCGTTCCTGCCAACTTGCGTCGCCGGCTGGACGTTACTGATTTTGCAACGCCGGTTACCCGCATCGATACCTTTGTCGAAGGTGGTAATGCAGTGGTCGAGATCACCCCGGACGGGAATTACGATTACATTGCCTATCAGTCTGGCAGCCAGTTCACAGTGAGTGTGGAAAAGCTTACTGAACAAGAGGCAGAGTCACGCCGTGAAGAGAAGTTCCCGTATACCGGTGAGAAGCTCTCCCTGAACTTCCAGGATATCGAGGTTCGTTCGGTTCTTCAGCTGATTGCGGACTTCACGGGCCTGAACCTGGTTGCCAGTGACACAGTGGGCGGCAGCATTACCCTTCGTTTGCAGAATGTACCCTGGGATCAGGCTCTGGATCTGATTCTCAAGACCAAAGGGCTCGACAAACGCCAGATTGGTAACGTGCTGCTGGTGGCTCCGGCCGACGAAATTGCGGCCCGGGAGAAACTGGAACTCGAGACCAATAAGCAGATCGCCGAGCTGGCGCCGGTGCGGCTGGACATTGTTCAGGTCAACTACGCCAAGGCCGCAGACATCGTTGCGCTGATCAAGGAAGATGAGGAGCTGATTTCAGACCGCGGATTTATCTCCTCCGATGTCCGTACCAACACCATCAGTGTTCGTGAAACCGCGGAGAAACTTGAGGAAATTCGTCGGCTCGTGTCTACCTGGGATGTGCCGGTGCGGCAGGTGTCCATCGAGGCGCGAATTGTCCGGGCTCAGACCAACGTGGCGGAGAACCTTGGTATTCGCTGGGGTGGCGCTGCCTATGATGTAAGTGGCGATAATGTATTCACTGTCGGTGGCTCGCAACAATCCTTGCAGGAAGCCCGTGATGCTGCAGCAGGAAACAGCAGCACAATCACCTTCCCGGGTGCGTTGGCGGTCGACCTCGGCGTTACCGGTGAAGGCGCCTCCTCGTTTGCCATTGGCTGGGGTAGCGATGACTTCCTGGTTGACCTGGAGCTGTCGGCTCTGGAGAGCGACGGTCAGGCCGAAGTGGTTTCACAGCCTCGCGTCGTGACTGCCGATCGCCAGACAGCCTCAATCAAATCCGGTGAGGAAATTCCTTATCAGGAAGCGTCTTCCAGCGGTGCGACATCGGTATCTTTCAAGGAAGCCGTGCTTTCTCTTGAAGTGACGCCACAAATCACCCCGGATGACAAGATCATTATGGATCTGGTGGTTAACCAGGACTCCCGTGGTGAAGTTACCGCCGGTATTCCTTCGATCAATACCAACCAGGTAACCACCCAGGTTCTAGTGGGCAACGGTGAGACGGTGGTGCTGGGCGGTATCTTCCAGTCCGAGGTTGCAACCCAGACCACTAAAACCCCATTCCTTGGAGATATTCCCTACCTGGGGCGTCTCTTCAAGCGTACCGAGAAAATTGATGAGCGCAGTGAGCTGTTGATTTTCATAACCCCCAAGATCATCAAGAGCGATCTTGTCCGGTAACAGAGGCCCCGATAAAAGCCGCCGCGTCGAACCGGCGGCTTTTTTGTGCCTGAATTTCCCTTCGGCCGGGTACGGAACTTATGCAAGCACCGGCCCTGTGATATTCTCACCCGCCTGAATGAAACTGAGCGGAAGTTATGTCTTTGCCAAAACGCGTTGTCCTCGTTGGTCCCATGGGGGCCGGGAAAAGCACGATTGGTCGGATGCTCGCCAAGGAGCTGGGCTATCGTTTTCTCGATTCGGATCGCATCATTGAACAGCGTTGCGGGGCCAACATACCGTGGATTTTTGATGTCGAAGGTGAGGACGGATTTCGTCAGCGGGAAACTGCCATGCTTGACGAATTGGCGAACGAGAACAACACGGTGCTCGCCACTGGGGGTGGTGCAGTGATGCGGCCTGAGAACCATCCTCTGCTTAAAAAGGACGCGATTGTGATCTACCTGAAAACGTCGATTGAGCAGCAGGTTGAGCGAACGCGGAAAGATCGTAACCGGCCATTGCTGCAGAACGATGATCCGGAAGCCGTCCTGAGAAATCTTTTCTCAATCCGGGATCCGCTGTATTCAAGCCTGGCAGATATAATCATGTACACAGATCGCAAAAGCCCCAGGCTTGTGGTTCGGCAGCTGGTTAATCGGCTGAATCCGAGAACTCCGCGTCACAAAAGGCAGATCCGGAAGGAAGGTCGAAATCATGTCTAACCTGCTTCGTGAACTCTCGGTCGAACTGGGGGAGCGCAGCTACCCTATTTTTATCGGCCAGAATCTTCTCGGTACCTGCGATCTGTCGCGTTTTGTCGGCGGTTCCCAGGTCATGCTTGTGACCAATGAAACCGTTGCGCCACTGTATCTTGAAAGTGCGAAGGGCTGCTTTCCCGGGAAGCGTATCGATACGGTTGTGCTTCCTGACGGTGAGAAATACAAAGACTGGCAAACCCTCAACCGGATCTTTGATGGCCTTCTGGAGCGTCGACATACCCGGAAAACCACTCTGGTCGCGCTTGGAGGCGGGGTTGTCGGCGACATGGCAGGCTTCGCTGCGGCTTGCTATCAACGGGGCGTTCCGTTTATCCAGATACCGACGACGCTGTTATCACAAGTGGACTCATCTGTAGGTGGCAAAACCGGAATCAATCATCCCTTGGGTAAAAACATGATCGGCGCGTTCCACCAGCCGCAGGCCGTGCTGATTGATACCGGAAGCCTTCAGACCTTACCCCCACGTGAAGTGTCGGCCGGCCTGGCTGAGGTGATCAAATATGGGCTCATCCGGGATCTGGATTTTCTTGCCTGGCTTGAAGACAGGGTGGATGCTCTCGTTGCCCTTGATGCCGGTGCGCTTGCCGAAGCTATCTACCGGTCCTGTGCCTGCAAGGCGGAGGTGGTTGCCCTGGACGAGCGTGAAGGTGGTCTCAGGGCCATACTCAATCTTGGTCACACCTTTGGCCACGCAATTGAAACCTTTGCCGGCTATGGCAACTGGCTCCATGGCGAGGCAGTGGGGACCGGCATGATAATGGCGGCGGAGCTTTCTGCCCTTGAAGGAATGATTTCCCGGGCCGATTGCGACCGGATAACCCGTCTCATTCTGAGTGCCGGGTTGCCTGGCAAGCCGCCAGCCGGGATGACTGCGGATGATTTCATGAATCTGATGGCGGTCGACAAAAAGAATGTCGATGGGCAGCTCCGGCTTGTTCTGCTCCGCTCCCTTGGTGATGCCGTCATAACCTCCGGGGCAAGCCCCGAAAATCTGGCATTAACCTTCGACCGCTTTTGCAGCCCGGAGTGAGATCAGGCCATTGGCTTCAATGGTTTTGCGTGGCGTGCGATAAAGGAATGGCAGACAGGGAAGACCCATGACCGAGGAAAGCTTGAACAGTCTTGATGGCGGCGGCCTGTTTCCCAGGCTGCAGCAACGCTATGGTCTTCGCGCCAATCCTCTGGAAATGGAGACGCCGTTTTTTCCGGATGCCATGCGTCATCATGCGCTGGAAACGTTGCGCCACCTTTGTGGGTTCGGCGACATGGCGCTTTTGCTCACCGGTGCGGCAGGCTCCGGCAAGAGCCGAATTCTGGCGGAGCTGGTGCGAAGCGAGTCGTCCCGCCTCGACTTTCACCGGATTCCCACGTCAGCGTTGACCAGCACCCAAGCCCTTGCCAGGGACCTGAAAACGGTTGCGAGGTCGGGAATGGGTTCGGATGCGAATCCCCGGGATCTTGTCTACCGTTTCTTTAAATGGTCCGAATCCCGGGTCCGGAAAGGCCAGCGGATGGTGCTGTTGATTGACGATGCCGACCGAGCGCCAGTGGAGTTACTCAGGCTTATTCTTTCTGCCTATCTGGCTTCGGAACGCGGGTCTTCAGCGGTTCCTGTTTTCTCAGGAAGCGATAATCTGGTTGAGATGTTAGCACTTGATGATGCTTCTACCTCTGTACACCAGATTCATCTGCGCCCGCTGACGAAAGACGAAGTCGTTGCCTTTCTTGAGCCGAGAGTTCATGCGGCGGGTGGGAAGGCCGGTGAGCTACTCAGTCCTACACGGGTGGCGAAAATTCACGCTCTGAGTCAGGGCAGCTTTGCGAGACTCAAGCGAGTAACGCCCGGGGTCTGGATGGATATGGTGGCCACATCGCCTGCGATGCGTTCTCAGCGGCTGCCCTGGAAACAGATCGGCTGGCCGGCGCTGGCCCTGTTGCTACTGGCTGGCTCGTGGTGGTTTGTTTCCCGTCAGTACGATGAGTCAGTGGCCGAGGAGTCAGTGAAGGCGATTGAACCAGCCCGCAAGAGCATAACCATTGGCCCCGAAACCGAAGACGTCGAGCCCCCGGTGGTCGAGCCACTTCCAGAGCCTGAAACCCTGTTGACAGAGGTTGTGACAGAGCCGGAAGCTGTCGAGCCAGAGCCAGAGCCAGAGCCAGAGCCAGAGCCAGAGCCAGAGCCAGAGCCAGAGCCAGAGCCAGAGCCAGAGCCAGAGCCAGAGCCAGAGCCAGAGCCAGAGCCAGAGCCAGAGCCAGAGCCAGAGCCAGAGCCAGAGCCAGAGCCAGAGCCAGAGCCAGAGCCAGAGCCAGAGCCAGAGCCAGAGCCAGAGCCAGAGCCAGAGCCAGAGCCAGAGCCAGAGCCAGAGCCAGAGCCAGAGCCAGAGCCAGAGCCAGAGCCAGAGCCAGAGCCAGAGCCAGAGCCAGAGCCAGAGCCAGAGCCAGAGCCAGAGCCAGAGCCAGAGCCAGAGCCAGAGCCAGAGCCAGAGCCAGAGCCAGAGCCAGAGCCAGAGCCAGAGCCAGAGCCAGAGCCAGAGCCAGAGCCAGAGCCAGAGCCAGAGCCAGAGCCAGAGCCAGAGCCAGAGCCAGAGCCAGAGCCAGAGCCAGAGCCAGAGCCAGAGCCAGAGCCAGAGCCAGAGCCAGAGCCAGAGCCAGAGCCAGAGCCAGAGCCAGAGCCAGAGCCAGAGCCAGAGCCAGAGCCAGAGCCAGAGCCAGAGCCAGAGCCAGAGCCAGAGCCAGAGCCAGAGCCAGAGCCAGAGCCAGAGCCAGAGCCAGAGCCAGAGCCAGAGCCAGAGCCAGAGCCAGAGCCAGAGCCAGAGCCAGAGCCAGAGTCAGAGCCGGCATTTACGCCTGAAAATCCTGAGTATTTTGTGCCGCTTGAGCAGGTCAGAGCCCGCGAAGGGTGGACGATTCAGCTTGTGGCCGGCAACCTGGAGCAAACGGCACTTAGAATCGTAGAGCGCCACTCACAGCTCGGTGAGATTGTCTACACAGTTGGCGAAAGACAGGGGCAGCCCTGGTTTATGGTATTCTATGGTGAATTCCCCACCCGAGAGGCGGCGAATGAGGCTGTATCTGATTTGCCCCAGGAACTGGTCTCCCGGTCGCCATGGGTTCGATCTATCGACAGTTTGTAGTAGGACCTGGTCTGGCGCTAACTCGTTGTTCCATAACCTGTCGATTGGTAATTCCGTTTTTGGCTTCCCACAATAACTCAACTCTGATTTGAGTACGTATTTCTACGTGTGTAAAATAGCCAGCCCCCATTTTCAGTGTCAAAGGGTGGTTGTATGGCCGAGCGCCAATTAACTCTTTGATTGAAAAGCATTTCTACGTGAGAGAACGCTTATGATGACAGGTTTGTATCATCCCGACGAATTCAGGGACAACTGCGGGTTCGGTCTGATCGCCCACATGAAGGGCGAGGCGAGCCACAAGTTGTTGCAAACTGCCATCGAGTCTCTGACCTGCATGACCCACCGAGGTGGTATCGCTGCAGACGGAAAGACCGGAGATGGTTGTGGCCTTCTGATCCAGAGCCCGGACGGCTTCCTGAAGAAAGCCGCCAAGGCAGCTTTTGGCAAGGAGCCAGGTGACCTTTTTGCCGTGGGCCAGGTATTCCTGAACCCGGATGAAGCCAGGGCCGCCGCTGGCCGAGAAGCTATTGAAAAGCGGCTGGTCGAACAGGGTCTTGAGATCCTGGGCTGGCGTGAAGTGCCGGTGGATGATAGCTGCCTCGGGCCCATGGCTCTTGATTGCCTGCCCCGTATCGAACAGGTGTTCGTAGTTCCTGCCGGCAAGGAGGAGCGTGAGTTTGCGATCAGCCTGTTTGTGGGTCGTCGCCACGCCGAAGGCGATATGGCGGATGATCCCGAGTTCTATATCTGCAGCCTTTCCCATCGGACTCTGGCCTACAAGGGCCTGATGATGCCGGCGGATCTTGCCAATTTTTACAAGGATCTGGGCGACCCTGACCTGGAAACAGCTATCTGTGTTTTCCACCAACGTTTCTCCACCAACACCATGCCCCGTTGGCCGCTGGCCCAACCGTTCCGGTACCTGGCCCATAATGGTGAGATCAACACCATTGATGGCAACCGTAACTGGGCCATCGCCCGCGCTGCCAAGTTCAGCTCCCCAGAACTTCCGGACCTGCAGACCCTGCAGCCGCTGGTAAACCTCACCGGGTCCGATTCCTCCAGCATGGACAACATGCTGGAGGTACTGCTGGCCGGTGGCGTAGACCTGTTCCGCGCCGCCCGGATGATGATTCCGCCGGCCTGGCAGAACGTCGACAGCATGGATTCAGAACTTCGGGCGTTTTACGAATACAACTCCATGCACATGGAGCCGTGGGACGGTCCCGCTGGTCTGGTTATGTCTGACGGCCGTTACGCCGTCTGTATGTTGGACAGGAATGGCCTGCGGCCCGCGCGCTGGGTAATTACCAAGGACGACTTCATCACCCTGGCCTCCGAAATCGGAACCTACGGCTACCAGCCTGATGATGTGGTTGCCAAGGGTCGTGTCGGCCCGGGCCAGATGCTTGCCATTGACACCGAGTCCGGTGAAGTCCTGCATACCCGCGACATCGATCAGCGCCTCAAGACCGCGCAACCCTACAAACGCTGGCTGCGTGAAAACGCATTGCGGGTTGAAACCACGCTGAACCAGGAAACACCTGACTTCAGACTGATGGATTCCGATGAATTGCTGGTGCACCAAAAAATGTTCATGGTGTCCTTCGAAGAGCGTGACCAGATTCTGCGGCCGCTGGCGGAGAATGGCCAGGAGGCAGTCGGCTCCATGGGTGACGACACCCCGATGGCGGTTCTGTCCAGCAGAGTGCGCCACGTGGCGGACTACTTCCGCCAGAAATTTGCCCAGGTCACCAACCCGGCGATCGACCCTCTGCGTGAGGCGATCGTTATGTCACTGGAAACCTGTCTGGGTGCCGAGCGAAACGTATTCGAGGAAACTGCGGATCACGCGGACCGGATCATTCTTACCACACCGGTGTTGTCACCGGCCAAGTTCCTCAAAATTTCCAACAACGACCGACCGGGCTTTGAAGTGGCGCGTATCTCCATGAGTTACCGCCCCGAGCAGGGTCTTGAGGAGGCTATCCGTGAGGTTTGCGATCAAGCCGAGCAGGCTGTTCGTGATGGCAAGGTTCTTCTGGTTCTGACTGACAAGGACCTGAAAGAAGGTGAGTTGCCCGTAAATGCCATGATGGCGACCGGAGCGGTTCACCATCATCTGGTCAAACAGGGGTTGCGTTGTGATTCCAACATCATTGTGGAGACCGGCTGGGCCCGGGATCCCCACCACTTCGCCGTACTCTTTGGCTTTGGTGCCACGGCGGTCTATCCGTACCTTGCCTATCAGGTTCTCAATGATCTGATCCGTACCGGTGAATTGCTGATGGATCCGATTGATGCGAAGAACAATTATCGCAAGGGCATTAACAAGGGTCTGCTGAAGATCCTGTCCAAGATGGGCATCTCTACCATCACGTCCTACCGTGGTGCCCAATTGTTCGAGGCGATCGGTCTTGCCGATGATGTTGTTGATTTGTGTTTCCTTGGGGTGCCCAGCCGTATCCAGGGTGCCGGTTTCTATGATTTCCAGCAGGATCAGGAGCAACTGGCGGCCGTTGCCTGGAAGCCTCGCAAGCCGATCTCCCAGGGTGGTCTGCTGAAGTACATCCATGGCCAGGAGTATCATGCCTTCAACCCGGATGTGGTGGGCAAGCTGCAGGAGGCCGTTACCAGCGGCGATTACGGCCATTACAAGGAGTACGCCGGGCTGGTGAACGAGCGCCCGGTGGCGACTCTGCGTGACCTGCTGGGGTTCCGCAAGGATATCAAGCAGATTGATATTTCAGAGGTGGAGCCGGTCGAGAATATCTTCCCGCGCTTTGACTCCGCAGCCATGTCCCTCGGGGCACTGTCGCCGGAGGCCCATGAAGCCCTGGCTGTTGCCATGAATACTCTCGGTGGCCGCTCCAACTCAGGTGAGGGCGGTGAAGACCCTGCCCGTTACGGCACCGAGAAGCGCTCCAAGATCAAGCAGGTTGCCTCCGGTCGTTTTGGCGTTACGGCGGAATACCTGCGTAGTGCTGATGTTATGCAGATCAAGGTGGCCCAGGGCGCGAAGCCCGGTGAGGGCGGTCAGTTGCCAGGTGGCAAGGTCAACGACCTGATCGCACGCCTGCGCTACTCGGTGCCTGGCGTAACGCTGATTTCGCCGCCGCCACATCACGATATCTACTCCATTGAGGATCTGGCCCAGTTGATCTTCGACCTCAAACAGGTCAACCCGCAGGCCCTGGTGTCCGTGAAGCTGGTGTCCGAGCCGGGTGTCGGCACCATCGCGGCCGGTGTCGCCAAGGCATACGCAGACCTGATCACGGTTTCCGGCTATGACGGCGGTACGGCGGCAAGCCCGCTGACGTCGATCCGCTACGCGGGCTCTCCGTGGGAGCTGGGTCTGACGGAAACCCAGCAGGCGCTTCGGGCCAATGATCTGCGTGGCAAGATTCGCCTGCAGACCGATGGTGGCATCAAGACCGGCCTGGACGTTGTCAAAGGTGCAATACTTGGCGCCGAGAGCTTTGGCTTTGGTACCACGCCCATGGTGGCGCTGGGCTGTAAATACCTGCGCATCTGTCATCTGAACAACTGTGCGACCGGTGTTGCCACCCAGAATGACTACCTGCGCGAAGAGCATTTCAAGGGCACGGTGGAAATGGCGATGAATTTCTTCCGCTTCGTGGCCGAGGAAACCCGTGAGTGGATGGCGAAGCTTGGCGTGCGCACTCTGGAAGAACTGGTCGGACGTGTGGATCTGCTGGAGCGGCTGCCGGGCGACACCGAGCGCCAGAAGAAGCTGGATCTCACTCGTCTGTTGTCCAATGACCATATTCCGGCAGACAAGCCACAGACCTGCCAGGTGGAACGGAATCATCCGTTCGACAAAGGTACGCTGGCGGAGCAGATGGTTCAGGACACCGCTGCGGCGATCAAGGAAAAGAGCGGCGGTGCCTGGTCCTACAGGGTAACCAACTGCGACCGGTCCATCGGTGCCCGTCTGTCTGGTGAAATCGCCGAGCTGCATGGCAACCAGGGCATGGTCGATGCACCGATCACACTTGACCTGAACGGCACCGCTGGTCAGAGTTTTGGTGTCTGGAACGTGGGTGGCCTCAACCTGATCCTCGAAGGCGATGCCAACGACTATGTGGGCAAGGGCATGACCGGCGGCAAGCTGGTTGTGAAACCGCCCCGTGGCAGCACCTTCAAGACCCAGGAAACCTCGATTGTCGGCAACACCTGCCTGTATGGCGCCACCGGCGGCAAGCTGTTTTCGGCGGGAACGGCCGGTGAGCGTTTCGCGGTTCGTAACTCCGGCGCTCACGCTGTAGTTGAAGGTACCGGGGATCACTGTTGTGAGTACATGACAGGCGGCCTGGTCACCGTTCTAGGGTCCACCGGGCACAACTTCGGCGCCGGCATGACCGGTGGATTTGCCTACGTGATGGATGTCAACAACACCTTTGTGGACAAGTACAACCACGAACTGGTGGAGATTCAGCGGATTTCCAGTGAAGACATGGAGTCATACCGCAATCACCTGCGCGGTGTAATCCGGGAGTACATCTCGGAAACCGGCAGTGAGTGGGCTGAGCACATTCTTGAGAATTTCGACGACTATATCGGCCGTTTCTGGCTGGTGAAACCCAAGGCTGCCAACCTCCGCAGCCTCCTGGCCAGCACCCGTGCGCGTCCGGAATAAGGCGACGGGTCAAACAGGGTTCGGGGTGCGCGGCCTGGCTGCCACCTCTGTCGAAATTGAGTTGATGAGAGCATCAAAATGAAAGAACGACTGAGTAACGACTTCCAGTTTGTCGAAGTAGGGCGGATTGACCCGAAGAAGGTACCGGCCAGAAAGCGGAAGAAAGAGTTTGGTGAGATTTACCACCCGTTTACGGCGGACCATGCCTCCTCTCAGGCCCACCGTTGCCTGGAATGTGGTAATCCATACTGCGAGTGGAAATGTCCGGTTCACAACTACATCCCGAACTGGCTCAAACTGGTGTCCGAGGGCAATATTATGCGGGCGGTTGAGCTGTGTCACCAGACCAACTCCCTGCCTGAGGTCTGCGGTCGTGTGTGTCCCCAGGACCGCCTGTGTGAAGGCGCCTGCACCCTGAATGACGGCTATGGCGCGGTCACCATCGGGTCGGTCGAAAAGTACATCACCGACACCGCCTTCGCCCTTGGCTGGAAGCCGGATATGTCCGCAGTTAAGTGGACAGACAAGAAGGTCGCAGTCATTGGTGCTGGCCCGGCCGGCCTGGGATGCGCCGATGTTCTGGTTCGCAACGGCGTGAAGCCGGTTGTGTTCGACATTTACCCGGAAATCGGCGGCCTGCTGACCTTCGGTATCCCCGAGTTCAAGCTGGAAAAGTCGGTCATGACCCGTCGCCGCAAGGTGTTTGAGGAAATGGGCGTGGAATTCCGTCTGTCCACCGAGGTGGGCAAGGATGTTCAACTGCAGGACATCCTTGACGAATATGACGCCGTCTTCATGGGCATGGGCACCTACACCTACATGAAGGGTGGTTTCCCAGGTGAAGACTTGCCGGGAGTTTACGACGCGTTGCCGTTCCTGGTCTCCAACGTTAACCGTCGTCTGGGCTTTGAAAAAGACGAGGCGGACTTCATCGACATGAAAGGCAAGCGAGTCGTTGTTCTCGGTGGTGGTGACACCGCCATGGACTGCAATCGCACCTCCATCCGTCAGCAGGCCGAAAGCGTGACCTGCGCCTACCGCCGGGACGAGGCCAACATGCCGGGCTCTCGCAAGGAAGTGGCCAATGCCAAGGAAGAGGGCGTGAAGTTCCTCTTCAACCGGCAGCCAATCGCCATCCTCGGTGAAGACCGGGTTGAAGGTGTCAAAGTGATCCAGACCCGTCTGGGTGAACCCGATGAAAACGGCCGCCGCCGTCCGGAAGTGGTGCCGGGCAGTGAGGAGGTCATTCCGGCTGACGCGGTTCTGGTGGCTTTCGGTTTCCGTCCCAGCCCGGCCGAATGGTTCGATGACCTGAAGGTGGAAACCGACGATTCAGGGCGAGTGACCGCACCTGAGGAAGCCGAGTTTGCCTTCCAGACCAGCAACGCGAAAATCTTCGCCGGTGGCGACATGGTCCGTGGCTCGGATCTGGTCGTAACCGCTATCTGGGAAGGCCGCCAGGCTGCCGAAGGCATCATGGATTACCTGGATATCTGAGTGCAGGTTTGATCCTGATCAGAAGGGCGGCATCCTAAGGGAAAGCCGCCCTTTTTTATTGCCGCAATCGGGGTATCATGGCTCCCCATCTGATGTGACCCTTTTGTACAGACAACGCTGGATTTCCTATGACCGAGCTGAAAAATGACCGTTTCCTGCGCGCCCTTATGCGCCAGCCCGTTGACCGTACCCCGGTATGGATGATGCGACAGGCAGGGCGATACCTGCCGGAATACCGCGCAACACGGGCGAAGGCCGGAGATTTTCTCAGCTTGTGCAAGAATACCCCGTTGGCCTGCGAGGTCACCCTGCAGCCTCTGGAACGTTACCCCCTGGATGCTGCGATTCTGTTTTCGGACATTCTCACCATTCCGGATGCGCTGGGGCTGGGCCTGTACTTTGAAACCGGGGAAGGCCCCAAGTTCCGCAACACCATTCGTTCCGAGGCTGATGTTGCGGCACTGCCGAAAATAGACGCAGAAGTAGATCTGGATTACGTCATGAATGCGGTTTCGACCATTCGTGGCGCCCTCAACGGCAGCGTGCCCCTGATTGGCTTCTCCGGCAGCCCCTGGACTCTCGCGACCTATATGATCGAAGGCGGTTCTTCCAAAGATTTCCGGGAAGCCAAGAAGCTGATGTACGGCCAGCCTGAGGTGATGCACCGTTTGCTGGACCATCTGGCAGATGCGGTTATCGACTACCTGAACGGCCAGATCAAGGCCGGCGCCCAGGCGGTTCAGATTTTTGATACCTGGGGCGGTGTGCTCAGCAGCTGGGCCTATGAAGAGTTCTCGCTGCGCTACATGAAGAAAATTGTCGACGGCCTGATTCACGAGAGCGAGGGCCGCCGGGTACCGGTCATTCTGTTTACCAAGAATGGCGGTCAATGGCTGGAATCCATCGCTGATTCCGGTGCAGACGCTGTCGGTCTGGACTGGACCACGGATATTGGCAACGCCCGCGCCCGCATCGGTGATCGGGTTGCGCTCCAGGGCAATATGGATCCGGCCATGCTGTACGCCCCACCTGAGCGGATTCGCCAGGAAGTAGCGGATATCCTGCGCCGCTATGGTTCAGGCACCGGGCATATCTTCAACCTTGGGCATGGCATTACACCGGATGTGGATCCGGAGCATGCTCGGGCATTTATCGAGGCTGTTGTTGAATTGAGCCCTGAGTATCATCGCTGATTCTGGAGTTAGCTGCTTCCTAGCATCGTAGGTCGGGTTAGGCGCGCAAAGCGTGCCGTAACCCGACAACCTCTGACCCACCCAAAAAACTCCTCTGGATGCAGCCTTCTGTCCGGTCTATAGTCAGGTAAACCAAGATCGGTAAACAGGAGTAACCACTTGCCCGCCAAAAATCCCGAAAAACGTCGGTTCCACAGAATCGAATTCGACGCGCCCTGTGAGCTTCACTGCCAGGAATCTGTCTGGACAACGGAAGTGCTCGATATTTCACTGAAAGGCGTTCTGGTAAAACGACCGGAGGGATGGAACGTTCCGTTGAAGCAGCCTTGTGAGGTGATTGTTCACCTGAATGATCATGAAGCGGGGATTGTTATGGCGGTAGAGCTCCGGCATGTGGAGCCGCACAGGCTTGGTTTCAAGTGCCAGTATATCGACCTCGACAGCGCTACCCATCTTAAGCGTCTTGTTGAACTTAACCTCGGCGATCAAGCGTTGTTGGACAGGGAGTTCGCCCATCTTATTGATTAGGTGGGTTTGTCAGGTTACGGCTTCGCCTAATCCGACCAACGCCGTTGATCTGGTAATCGATACTTCAGAGTCTTGATAGTTGGAGTCTTGCTAGGCTGTATGCAGGAGAGGTTGGCGGGGGCTCTTCCAAAAATGTTGGAGGCCATGGATGGCCGGAAACAAGCGCACATGGAAGTGCTCGTAGCGGTTTTTGGAAGAGCCCCCGCCAACCTCTCCGTTAACTCCCAAGAAAGCAGGCCTAAAGCTCTTCCAGAGCAGAAAGCGCATCACTAAGCTTGGTCACCGGAATCACCTTCATGCCTTCTATGGCCTTGCGCGGAGCATTGGATTTGGGCACCAGGGCTCGGGTAAAGCCGTGCTTGGCGGCTTCATAGATTCGTTCCTGGCCGCTCGGTACTGGACGTATCTCTCCCGATAGGCCGACTTCCCCGAAAATTACCAGATCCTGGGGCAGGGCTCGGTCGCGGAACGAAGAGACGATGGCGGCCAGCAGCGCCAGGTCGGCACTGGTTTCGTTCACCTTGACACCTCCGACCACGTTCACGAACACATCCTGATCAGATACATGCATGCCACCGTGGCGGTGCAGTACCGCCAGGAGCATTGCCAGCCGGTTCTGGTCCAGGCCAACCGCTACACGTCTTGGATAGCCACCCTGGGCCATGTCCACCAGGGCCTGGATCTCTACCAGCATCGGGCGGGTGCCTTCCCAGACCACCATCACCACACTGCCGGGCGCGGCTTCCTCGCCACGGTTGAGGAATATGGCGCTGGGATTCTTTACTTCCTTCAGGCCCTGCTCCAGCATGGCAAAAACGCCCAGCTCGTTCACCGCACCGAAACGATTCTTGATGCCGCGAAGTGTGCGATAGCGGCTGTCGCTAGAGCCTTCCAGCAGGATAGAACAGTCGATCATGTGTTCGAGTACTTTCGGGCCGGCCAGGCTGCCGTCTTTGGTGACATGCCCGACAAGGAACAGGATGGTGCCGGTCTGCTTGGCAAAGCGGGTCAGGAAGGCGGCGCTTTCGCGCACCTGGGACACACTGCCAGGGGCCGACTCGGTATCGGCCACGTGCATCACCTGAATACTGTCCACCACCAGAATTCGCGGTTTTTCCGCTTCTGCTACCTGCATCACCCGCTCAACACTGGTTTCAGACAGCATTTTCAAGTCTTTGGTGGGCAGTCCCAGCCGCTTGGCGCGCATGGCCACCTGCTGCAGGGATTCCTCACCGGTAACGTACAGCGCCGGGACGCTGGCCGCCAAGTGGCAGACGGCCTGAAGCAGTAGTGTGCTCTTGCCGGCGCCGGGATGGCCGCCCATCAGCACGGCCGAGCCTTCCACCAAACCACCGCCGAGAACCCGGTCGAACTCCTGCATGCCGGAGCTGATGCGGGGCTGCTCCGCCAGGCTGACGTCGTCCAGGCTCTGGACTTCCGACAGGCTGCCGGCGAAGCCATCAAATCGGGTGCCGCGTGAGCCTTTGGCATTGCTGCTGACGCCGCGGATTTCGCTGATGGTATTCCAGGCCTGGCAGGCGGTGCACTGACCCTGCCACTTGGAATAGTCTGCACCACATTCGGTGCAGACGTAGGCAGTTTTTGCTTTTGCCATCAGGCCAGCTTCTTGTACTTCATGCGCTTGGGCTGCATTGCAGAATCGCCCTTGCGCTTTTTGAAGTCTTCGTCGTATTCCGTGAAGTTGCCTTCGAAGTACACCACTTCGCCGTCGTCCTCGAACGCCAGGATATGGCTCGCTACCCGGTCCAGAAACCAGCGATCGTGCGAGATCACCAGGGCGGAGCCCGGGAAGTTGAGCAGGGCTTCTTCCAGGGCGCGCAGGGTCTCCACGTCCAGGTCGTTGGTGGGCTCGTCCAGCAGCAGAACGTTGCCGCCTTCCTTGAGCAGTTTGGCCAGGTGCAGGCGGTTACGCTCACCACCGGACAGGTCGCCAACCCGTTTCTGCTGGTCGCTGCCTTTGAAGTTGAAGCGTCCCACGTACGCCCGGGACGGGGTCTCGTAGTTGCCCACCTTGATGATATCGTTGCCGTCGGAGAGCTCTTCCCAGACGGTTTTGCTGCCATCCAGGTCGCGCATCTGGTCGACATACGCCAGTTCCACGGTTTCACCCACGGTAATGTCACCGGAATCGGGCTTGTCATAACCCGCGATCATCTTGAACAGGGTGGACTTGCCAGCACCGTTACCACCGATAATGCCCACAATGGCGCCGGGCGGTACGCTGAAAGATACGTTTTCGTAGAGCAGGCGGTCACCGAAGGATTTGCTGATGCCGTCCACTTCGATCACCTTGTTGCCCAAGCGAGGTCCGGGCGGAATGTACAGCTCGTTGGTTTCATTGCGCTTCTGGAATTCCTGGGAGCTCATCTCCTCAAAGCGGGCCAGACGGGCCTTGCTCTTGGACTGACGGCCCTTGGCATTGCTGCGAACCCATTCCAGTTCTTCCTTGATGGCTTTCTGGTGAGAGGCCTCCTGCTTGGACTCCATCTCCAGGCGCTTCTCCTTGTTCTCAAGCCACTGGCTGTAGTTGCCCTCGAACGGAATGCCGTGGCCGCGATCCAGTTCCAGAATCCAACCGGCAACGTTGTCCAGGAAATAACGGTCGTGGGTGATGGCAACCACGGTACCTTCGTAATCGTGCAGGAAGCGTTCAAGCCAGGCGACGGATTCGGCATCCAGGTGGTTGGTAGGCTCGTCCAGCAGCAACATGTCCGGGCCGGAGAGCAGCAGGCGGCAGAGAGCCACCCGGCGGCGCTCGCCACCGGACAGAACGCTGACCTTTTGATCCCAGGGCGGGAGGCGCAACGCGTCGGCGGCGACTTCCATCTTGCGTTCAATGTCGTGCCCGTCAGTGGCCTGGATGTAGGCTTCCAATTCTCCCTGTTTCTTGGCCAGGGCGTCGAAATCCGCATCCGGTTCGGCATAGGCCGCGTAGACATTGTCCAGTTCCGCCAGGGCGTCATGAACCCCGGAGACCGACTCGTCGACAATTTCCTTCACGGTTTTTTCTTCGTCCAGTTCCGGCTCCTGGGGCAGATAGCCCACGTTGATGCCGGGCTGGGGGCGGGCTTCGCCAATGTAATCCTGGTCCACGCCCGCCATAATGCGTAGCAGGGTGGATTTACCGGAACCGTTGAGGCCGAGTACGCCAATTTTGGCGCCGGGGAAAAAACTCAGCGAAATGTCTTTCAGGATCTCCCGCTTGGGCGGAACCACTCTGCCCACGCGATTCATGGTGTATACGTATTGGGCCATGTCGGCTTAAACCTCTTTACCAAACAGGTTCGTGAATTCAAATATTGATCGCCCTTGTTCGGACTGCATGCTATTGATCCGGTAAGGTATCGAAACCGATCAGTGATAGCAATTGAGCGGAAACCGGAGGTGGCCGCATGCCGGTATCTGCGGACGGTATAAATGGGTGATTTTTTACCCGTTTGTAAGATAGAATAGCGGCCCAATTTTTAAGGGAGCCTGCGGAGATTTCCAAAGCTCTCCGGGCCAGCCAAGCACACAGGGGCAGCGCATCCATGTTTAATCGTGAAATGAAAATCGCCGGCTTTGACGACGAGCTCTGGAACGCCATGCAGGCGGAAGAGAAGCGTCAGGAAGCTCATATCGAGCTGATTGCGTCTGAAAATTACACCAGCCCCCGGGTGATGGAAGCCCAGGGCAGCGTGCTGACCAACAAGTACGCTGAAGGCTATCCGGGCAAGCGCTACTATGGCGGCTGTGAGTTTGTGGATATTGCCGAACAGCTGGCGATTGATCGCGCCAAGGAGCTCTTTGGCGCAGCCTACGCCAACGTACAGCCGCATTCCGGCTCCCAGGCCAACTCTGCTGTGTTCATGGCGCTTCTGAAGCCTGGTGACACCGTCCTCGGTATGAGCCTGGCCCACGGCGGCCACCTGACCCACGGCGCCAGCGTCAACTTCTCTGGCAAGATCTATCACGCCGTACAGTATGGCCTGAACCCGGAAACCGGTCTGATCGATTACGACGAAGTGGAGGCCCTGGCCGTTGAACACAAGCCGAAAATGATCATTGCCGGCTTTTCTGCCTATTCCCAGGAGCTGGACTTCGCCCGTTTCCGCGAAATTGCGGACAAAATCGGCGCTTTCCTGTTTGTCGACATGGCGCACGTTGCCGGCCTGGTAGCCGCAGGTGTGTACCCGGATCCGATTCCGCACGCTCATGTGGTCGCGACCACTACTCACAAGACCCTCCGCGGCCCCCGTGGCGGCCTGATTCTGGCCTGTGACGACGCGGATCTGCAGAAGAAGCTGAACTCTGCGGTGTTCCCGGGCGGCCAGGGTGGCCCGCTGATGCACGTGATTGCCGCCAAGGCGGTGTGCTTCAAGGAGGCCATGAGCGATGAGTTCAAGACCTACCAGAAGCAGGTGGTCAAAAATGCCTCGGCCATGGCTGACGTGTTTGTTGAGCGTGGTTTTGACGTGGTGTCCGGCGGTACGAAGAACCACCTGTTCCTGCTGAGCCTGATCAAGCAGGATATTACCGGTAAGGACGCCGATGCGGCGCTTGGCCGTGCCCACATCACAGTCAACAAGAATGCGGTTCCCAACGATCCGCGTTCACCGTTCGTAACCTCCGGCTTGCGGATCGGCACTCCGGCCATTACCACCCGTGGTTTCGGCGAAGCCGAGTCTCGTGATCTGGCTGGATGGATCTGCGACATTCTCGAGAATCTGGAAGATGAGGCGGTAAACAGCCGGGTTCGTGAGCAGGTTAGTGCTCTGTGTGCCCGTTTCCCTGTCTACGGCTGATCTTTTTATAGCTAGACTACAGGCCAGACCCGCCGGGTTGATCGATTATCGATCAACCCGGCTTCCTCTTCGGAGCTCCTGACTATGCATTGTCCTTTCTGTGGTGAAGCAGATACCAAGGTGATTGACTCCCGGCTCGTGGCCGAGGGTGATCAGGTGCGCCGCCGCAGGGAGTGCCTGTCGTGCCGTGAGCGGTTTACCACCTTTGAGTCCGCCGAACTGGTGATGCCCCGGGTGGTCAAGCAGGACGGCACCCGGCAGCCTTTTGATGAGGAAAAGCTGCGCTCGGGGCTTATGAAAGCGCTGGAAAAACGGCCGGTAAGCATTGAGCAGATTGACGCTGCCCTGAACCGCATCAAGTATCGCCTGCGGGCAACGGGCGAGCGGGAAGTGAAATCGATGCAGCTGGGCGAAGAGGTAATGACCGAATTGCGCCAGCTGGACAAGGTGGCTTACGTCCGTTTCGCGTCGGTATACCGCAGCTTCCAGGATATCAACGAATTCAAGGAAGAAATCGAGCGGCTGTCGGCAAGCAACGGTGAGGCTGCCGAGGTCGCCAAGGCGCTGGCGGATAACCACTCTCCCGAAGGAAAGGCATGATCGAAAACCGCGACAGGGCCATGATGGCGCGGGCTGTCCAGCTTGCCTGGCGCGGTCGGTACTCGACGCATCCCAACCCCCGGGTCGGCTGCGTCATTGCCCGGGGCGATCTGGTGCTCGGGGAAGGCTGGCATGAACGTGCCGGCGAAGCCCATGCCGAAATCCGTGCGCTGAGCCAGGCTGGCCCGGATGCCCGGGGTGCCACGGCTTATGTGACTCTCGAGCCGTGCAGCCATTTCGGTCGCACACCGCCCTGCGCCAGGGCCCTGATCGACGCCGGAGTGGCCCATGTCTATGCGGCGACAAAGGACCCGAACCCTTCGGTGTCGGGGCGTGGGCTGGAAATGCTCCGGGAAGCCGGGGTCCGGGTTACCGAAGGGCTGCTGGCGGCCGAAGCTGTGCGCCTGAACCCGGGCTTCATGAAGCGCATGAATACCGGCCGACCCTGGGTGCGTTTGAAAATGGCAGCCAGCCTGGATGGCCGAACCGCAATGGCCTCCGGCGAGAGCCAGTGGATAACCGGCAGCGATTCCCGTCGGGATGTGCAGCGCCTGAGAGCCATCAGCGATGCAATTCTCACAGGTGTCGGTACCGTTCTGGCTGACGATCCATCGTTGACGGTTCGGCGGGAAGAACTGGGAGATATCGGTGATGCTACGGAGCCATCGAGGCAGCCTCTGAGGGTGATCGCAGACCGGGATGCGCGCACGCCCAGTTCGGCGAAGATCCTTCGGGGCGGCAATGTGCAGCTGTTCTGTGCGTCATCAACGCTGGCGACGGCGCCGGCCCAGGATCTGGCGGCACTTGGCATCAGTCTGACCGGCGTGGCCTGGAAAGACAACGGCATTGATCTGGCCGAACTGCTGGACTCCCTGGGCGAGCTCGGCATCAATGAACTGCTGGTCGAGGCGGGCCCCACACTGGCCGGTACGTTCATCAGCGAAAGTCTGGTAGATGAACTCTGGCTCTATCAGGCGCCGGTGTTCCTCGGTAGTACAGGGCGTCCGACCGCGCACCTGCCGCTGGAAACCATGGCAGATAAAGTACAATGGAAGGTGCTGGACCGACGTCAGGTGGGGGAGGATCAGCGCCTGATTCTCGCTCGCCGGTAATCCATACATTCAGGAGGTTTCATCAGCAAACGGCTGCCGGAACTCCGCAAGGGTGCAAAACCATATGGCACTGAACAGTATTGAAGACATCATTGAAGATATCCGTCAGGGCAAAATGGTCATACTGATGGACGACGAGGATCGCGAGAACGAAGGCGATCTGGTGATGGCCGCCGAGCATTGCACGGCGGAAGCCATTAATTTCATGGCCCGTTTTGGCCGCGGCCTCATTTGCATGCCCATGACCCGGGACCGCTGTGATCAGCTTGGTCTTCCGTTGATGGTTCAGCAGAATGCGTCCGGTTTCGGTACCAAATTCACTCTGTCCATTGAAGCCGCGGTGGGCGTGACTACCGGTATTTCCGCGGCCGACCGTGCCCGCACGGTTCAGGCTGCCGTGGCCCGGGACGCCAAGGCCAGTGACCTGGTTCAGCCCGGTCATATCTTCCCCCTGATGTCAGATCCGGGTGGAGTCCTGAGCCGCGCCGGCCACACCGAGGCGTCCTGCGATCTTGCTGCCCTGGCTGGTTGCGAGGCGGCAGGGGTTATCTGCGAGATCATGAACGACGATGGCTCCATGGCCCGCAGGGAAGACCTGGAGCGATTTGCCGAAGAACACGATCTCAAGATGGGCACCATTGCCGATCTGATTCATTACCGCACCATGAACGAGCGCACCGTTGAGTGTGTGGAAGAGAACGACCTGGACACCGAATACGGTGTTTTCAGCCTTCGTACCTACCGTGACAATATCCAGGGTGCGACTCACCTTGCCATGGTGATGGGGGATATTTCCCCGGACGAGCCGGCCTTTGTGCGCGTTCACATTACAGATACCTTGCGAGACCTTCTGGGTGCCCGCCGCAAGGATTCCCGAAGCTGGCCTCTGCACCACGCCCTTGAAAAAGTGGCAGCCGAGGGCAAGGGTGTGGTTGTTCTGCTGAACAGCGCCGAAGACAGCTATAACCTGGAAGATCGCATCCACGAATTTTTTGATAAAGGCCAGGGGGCCTCAGGCAAAGGCAGCTCTGGTGTTTATTTCACCGTCGGGACCGGTTCCCAGATCCTCCGGGACATCGGTGTCGGCAAGATGCGCCTGCTGAGCCCGCCGATCAAGTTCTCGGCAATTTCCGGTTTCGATCTGGAAGTGGTTGAATACGTCCCCTATACCCCTGAATGATAAACCCGGTCGCGGCCCTGTTACCGCGACACGTGAAGGAGCCATTAATGGCAGATATCAGAGTAATTGAAGGTGATTTTACCGAGTGCAGCGGGCGCTATGCCCTGGTGGTCGGCCGATTTAACGGTTTTGTTGTTGAAAGTCTGGTTGAAGGCGCGCTGGATACTCTGCGCCGTCACGGAATTTCCGATGATGATGTCACCATCGTGCGGGTGCCCGGCGCCTATGAGATGCCCCTGGCCGTCAAACGCGTAGCGGAAACGGGCGAGTACGATGCGATCATTGCGCTGGGTGCCGTCATTCGTGGCGGAACCCCGCATTTTGAATACGTTGCCGGTGAAGCCTCAAGCGGTATTGGCGCGGTCAGTCTCGACACAGACGTACCGGTGACCTTTGGCGTGCTGACGGTGGATTCCATCGAACAGGCTATCGAGCGCGCGGGCACCAAGGCCGGTAACAAAGGCGCCGAAGCGGCCATTACGGCACTTGAAATGGTCAGCCTGTTCAAGAAACTGGGTGAGTAATGAGCGAAACTGAAGGTACATCACCACAGCCGGCACCGTCCGGCCAGCCGAAAGCCGGTGATCGACGCCGCGCCAGGGCTTTGGCCATGCAGGGGCTTTATCAGCGCCATTTCAGCAAGACGGCCATTTCTGACATTGAGGCCGAGTTCATGGTCGACAATGACACGAGCAAGGTTGACCTGCTGTACTTCCGTGACCTGCTCCGTGGTGTGCACCGGGAGCAGGGTGAGCTGGACAAGTTGATTGAGCCGTTTCTGGACCGCCCGATCAATGAGGTGGATCCGGTGGAGCTGGCCATTGTCCGGCTCGGAGCCTATGAACTGAAGCATCGCCTTGATGTGCCCTACAAGGTAGTCATCAACGAAGGTATCGAAATGGCCAAGCGCTTCGGCGGCACCGAAGGCCATAAATTCGTCAACAGCATCCTCGACAAGCTGAGCGGTCGGCTCCGGCTCGCCGAGACCCGCTCCCGCTCCCGCTAGCCGATGGGTGAGTTTGAGCTGATTCGGCGGTATTTTTTGCCGCTCGCCGGGCAGCAGAAATCCCGGACCCTGATTCTGGGGCCGGGGGATGATTGCGCGATTCAGCGAATTCCGGCAGGCCGGGATCTAGTCTTCTCCATGGATACCCTGGTCGAGGGTGTCCACTTCCCCAGGAATTATCGTCCGGATTACCTTGGCTGGCGTGCGTTGGCCGTAGCGGCGAGTGATTTGGCCGCCATGGGGGCAAGCCCGGAGTGCTTCACTCTGGCTCTGACCATACCCACTGCAGACGAGCAATGGCTTGCTGGCTTTGCTGGTGGGCTCAGAAGGGCCAGTAAGGCCTTCGGGTTAGTGCTGGCTGGCGGTGATACAACCTCCGGCCCGCTTACGTTGACTCTTCAGGTACATGGAACGGTTGAGCAGGGAGCCGCCATTCGACGTACGGGCGCCCGGCCGGGCGACCTTGTCGCGGTCTCTGGAACACTTGGAGACGCCGGTGCTGCGCTGGATTACCTTAACGAGGCGAACCCTTCGCCAGACATTGCAGCCGTGTTGGATCGTTATCATTCACCGCGGCCCAGGCTGGCGCTTGGCATCTCCTCCCGAGGCGTTGCGAGTGCCGCTGTTGATGT
Source organism: Marinobacter guineae (assembly GCF_002744735.1). Lineage (GTDB taxonomy): Bacteria > Pseudomonadota > Gammaproteobacteria > Pseudomonadales > Oleiphilaceae > Marinobacter > Marinobacter guineae. The sequence goes on from NZ_KZ319343.1 coordinate 143,369, forward strand.
CTCAGATGGCCTGCTTGCGGACCTGGAGCATATTCTTGAGGCCTCTGAAGTCGGCGCGAGAATCGACAGCGCCCGAATACCGGTATCACCGCATCTGAAACGTCTGAAAGGCGATGCAGCGCTGGGCTATGCGCTGCGGTCCGGTGATGACTATGAGCTGTGCCTGACCATCCCGGCAGAGTGCTGGAGAACTGCCCCAGACGCGATCCGTAACGAACTGTCGGTGATCGGTACTGTCGAATCCCGGCCCGGGCTGGTTCTCGATGGTAAGCCGTGTGGTGCAGATACCGGGTTCGACCATTTCAAGGGTAGTCCCTGAGCCCAGGTTGCTGAACGTCTGAGCGGGGAATTCTCTATAAGCTCTCATGCCCCCGGAATGCCTGTAATGATTCAGGGGGCCTCACTGAGGCCCCCTGTTAATGGAGTTGCTGCTCTTCAGGTAACAATCGAACAACGTGTAAAAACCGTTTTAAGCCCGTCTCGGCTCGCTCCCGTGAAGCAAAAGGGCCACTGTCAAAGCCTTCCCGGGTAGTGAAGTACCATTTGCTCCCCACACAGAAGAATCGACTACTGCGAAAGGGAACCGGCCCTTGTTCTCCGGTTCTGCATTGGGTATCCATGGTGTCTCCTGTGCCCGCTTTTCTGTTCTGTTTTTTTGGGGCGCCGCGTTAATGTCTGCCGATCTGTTTAAAATTAATCCAATTCCGGACAAATTCAACATTTTTTTACATTTTTACGGGATGCGTCTCAAACGGGATCAAAGACCCTGGCTCGGGACAGGTCGCTAAAGCGATGCCATTGTCTTGCCCTTGTCAGATGCACTCGTCAGAATGCTACGGGTCCGGCGCGAGCCTGAGTCTGTTTTGTTCCGCATAGCCAAGGAGATTAAATGAGAATCTGTCACGTAAACCGTGTTTTCGAATCGATGATGAGAGGCTGGCATAAACACGCCGTCAGTCTTCGTGCCGGGCTGGCAGCATCGCTTGCGTTGTTTCTGGTGGGTTGTGCTTCCAGTGTCAGTGTGGTGGAAACCTGGGATGGTAATCCTGAGGCCGCTGAGCGCGCGGCTACGCTCAAGACACCGGGTGAAATCCGGGTGGTCCGGGTGAACGACCGTAGTATGACTAATTTTCTGATGGACGATCTGGCACTGGACTACGCTTTGCTTCCCGGTGAAAACGAGGTGGTCTTTGTTTACAAAACCATTTGGGCGAAAACCGGAGTGGTCAGCAACGGCGAATCGAAAGTTCACGTTATCGAAAGTGAGCCTCAGGTGGCGCGTTTTGAGGCTGCGGCTGGTGAGATCTACCATTTTGAGTATGATCGGCCGGACACCCGGCAGGAAGCGGAGCGGATGATGCCTGAGTTTTCTGCCAGTGTGGTTTCTTCGTCGGGGCAGTCAGTGGCAAGTTCGAGCGTCTGGGACCCGGCTGAGGCGATCACTGCGTCCCGGACTCCCATCCCTGAGTCGCCGTCTGATGGCACCTCCGCGAGCGGTGGTAACGCCCTGGACCAGCTCAAGGCCGTATGGGAAACCGCCAGTGACGAGGAGAAAAAAGCGTTTCTCCGTTGGGCGTTTGAATAATATCTGATCCTGCGCAGCCGTTTCCGGGCCGTACTCAGCTCCGGAAACGGCTCAAGGTTTTCTTCAGAAGTCCCTCCAGTGCTGTCATTGCATCATCTGCCAGGGTCTGGGTTGAGCTTGCGGTTATTAGCCCATGGCTGTCGTCTGCCCCGAGCCGTTGCATAGCCTCCTCAATCGCATCCAGGCTTTCAGCCACATGGGCCTGCAATGAATCCCCGTTCGCGACCACGTCCGGACAGGTGGTGAAGTTCAGTGTCAGCCTGCCTTCATAGCTTACTGCCACTATCACAAGCCCCATACTGTCGAACAATGGCGCCGTGTTGTACTGCTGAACCAGACGTGCGCCTTGTAAATACAGCGGTACCTGTGGTCCGGGAACATTAGTGATTGGCAGGTTGAATACCGGCTGGTAGCGCTGGGCAATCTGCAACTCCGAGTATAGCCTGGCGGATAGGGCAAGCATGGTCGACGGCAGGAGTTCCGTGAGTCGATCGGCGGCTATGGCCTCCCGGTATGGCTCCGAAGCTACTGCGTTCCAGTGAATCCGGCGAATCCGTTGCGCAGGGTTTGGCTCATTAGTGGCAAGGTCCAGCAGCATGGCGGACATCTGGTTTCCGGTTGCCCTGCGCAAGCTGTTTGAGCGAACAGAAATTGGAGTCATTGCCACCAGGGATTTGCTGGCGTCGGCACCTTCGCTGATCAGGTAGCGTCGGAGAGTCTCGGCGCACAGGCCGAGAACCACGTCATTCAGAGTGACGTCGCCGAGCGATGCCTTGATCGTTTTCAGTCGCGAGAGTTGAACGCTGGCCGCGATTATCTGCCGGTTTGCGGTAATCTGCCGATTAAACGGGCTGTGGGGAGCAGAAAACAGTGGCAATGGCAGCGGTAGTTTGCGCAGTTGCTTCTGAATCAGTCCCCGTGCAGTGGCTTCGGCGGCATTGACCGCCAGCGAGGTGAACTGCAGCGGCGTCCGAAGGATATTCGCGCCTGCCTGCAGCATGACCCGCTCTTCTGAAGGCTCTGGCCGAGGGTGCCAGGGTCGGGGTGGAGTAATCGAGCGAGGCTCCGGGGTGTACTCGAGTAACTTTCCGATGATTTCTTCGCCGCTGAAGGCATCGATAGCCGCGTGGTGTAACTTCACGATCAACGCAAAACCAGCACTGCCAGCATCCTCCTCATCAAGCTTGAAACCATCCACGAACGTTATGTGCCACAGGGGGCGGTCTCTTTTCAGGGGTTCCTCCAGAATCTTGGAGGCCAGTGTCATCAGGCTGGCTTTGCGGCCGTGTTCGCCGAGATTGACGTAGGCGAGGTGGCGGCTCGATGCTGAAGTCCGGGTCGTCAATCCAGTAGGGGCGGCCCAGGCGCAGGGGGATTTCTTTGAGACGCTGGCGGAACACCGGTACCACGTGGAGCCGGCTGCGGAGGTAGGCAACAAAGGTACTGAAGGCTAGTGGTGTTTCGCGTTCGCTGGCGTCAAAAAGATAGACCCCACCTATGTGCATCGGGGTCGTTTCCGATTCGAGGTAAAGGAATGAGGCGTCCAGTTCCGACAGCTGCCGCATCACAGGGCTCCCTTCGGCGTTGTTTGTACAACTTCTTCCCTGCCAAGCCGTTCCCAGAACCACATAAGAGCCTTGCCTTGGTCTTCCGCATGTCTGGCGAGGTGCAACATGATGGGCTGGCGGGGCTCGTGCACCTGCTTGGCGACCAGGCTACCGTCTTTCAGCTGCTGGCTGATCCTCGACTCGGGTAGCCATCCAACCCCAAGCCCTGCGACCTGAATGGCAATCTTCTGGTCAATGTTGGCGACGGTCAGGGTCCGTTGCCGGCGAAAAATGCCGGCATGTCCCGGGGGCAGAGAGCGCGAGGTGTCTGCCGCCACGGCTGCAGGGTATCGCGAGATATCCTCTTCTGAAAGAGGCTCTTCGGCAGTTGCAAGAGGGTGCTCGGCAGCGACAGCAAACACAAATGGCATTTCACCAAGAGCTTGGGTCGTGAAGTTTCCCGCCGGTTTGCTGAAATTGTCCGCGCCGATGATCAGGTCCACCCGCCGACTTTGCAGGGCGTCCCAAGTGCCGGCGAAGACTTCCTCTACGATTTGCACGTCGACCGGCACTCCGAGTTCATAGAATTCCCGAATTGCCGGGAACAGGCATTCTGCTGGCAGCAATGAGTTGAATCCAATCCGTAGTCTGGTTTCCCAGCCCTGGGCGACCTGGCGTGTTGTGTGGGCGAGGTTCTCTGCCGCCTCAAGAAGTGTACGACCCTCTTCCAGAAGGTAGTGGCCTGCCGGAGTCAGTTTGGCGCGGTGGCCGGTGCGGTCGTAGATAGCAACGTTCAGGTCTTCTTCAAGCTTCTGCACGGTGTAGCTGATGGCAGAGGGCACCCGGAAGAGTTCGCCTGCGGCGCCGGCAAAGCTGCCTTTGCGGTCGATGGCATCAAGGACTTTGAGGGCGTCTATGGTGATGGCTGTATGCATGTTCGAATTATCTGAGGTTGTTGGCCAGAAATGCTTGTTTGAGAGGGTAGCAGGGTCGCCGTTATTCTTCCTTCAAATTATCAGGCTTTGGAGGACAGCTAACCGGGCTGTTTTTATCTGGTGGCAGCGGGTATTGAAGAAGGCCTTTGCAAACACGCCGTGAACCCGTCCCTGGGGGCTCGGCATTGCCATCCCTGGCAATGCACGGTTTGCAAAGGCCTTCTTCAATACCCTCGGCAGGCTTTGTGCCGGCCCGCTCCCGGAACAGGGTCGCACCTGCAGGAATTTTCATCGGAGGATTTATGGGGCTTTTGATTGACGGCAAATGGCATGACCAGTGGTATGACACCGATAAAACCGGCGGCAAGTTTGAACGTGAAGCGGCGCGGTTCCGGAACTGGGTGACGGCGGATGGTTCGCCGGGACCGGATGGTGAAGGTGGTTTCAAGGCCGAGTCCGGACGTTATCACCTCTATGTGTCCATGGCGTGCCCCTGGGCGCACCGGACGTTGATTTTCCGAAAGCTCAAGGGGTTGGAGAAGCATATTTCCGTGTCGGTGGTGCATCCGGACATGGTGGAGAATGGCTGGGAGTTCCGGCCTGAGAGTGAGCAGCATCGGGATCATCTGCATGGTTTCCGGTTTATGCATGAGGTCTATACCAAGGCGGCGCCTGAGTATTCCGGGCGGGTGACGGTGCCGACGTTGTGGGACAAGGAAAAGCAGACGATTGCGAGCAATGAATCCGCCGAGATTATCCGGATGTTCAATTCGGCGTTTGATCGGCTTGATGGCGTTCGTACCGACCTGGATTTTTACCCGGAGGCTCTGCGGGGCGAGATTGCGGAGGTGAATGCCCGGGTTTACGACACGGTCAACAACGGTGTGTATAAAGCAGGCTTTGCGACAGCACAGGATAAATACGAGGAAGCCTACAAGGCACTTTTCGAGTCGCTGGACTGGCTGGAGGATCGGTTGTCTGGTCAGCGATACCTGGTGGGCGGTCAGTTAACGGAGGCGGACTGGCGGCTGTTCACCACGTTAATTCGCTTTGATGCGGTGTATTACAGCCATTTCAAATGCAATCGCCAGCGGATCGGCGATTTCCCGGCGCTTTCTGCGTATTTGCGGGATCTGTATCAGGTACCGGGTGTTGCGGAGACGGTGGATATCGGGCAAATCAAGCGCCACTACTATGTCAGCCAGCGGACTATCAACCCGACCCAGATTGTGCCGGTCGGTCCTGAGCTGAACTTTGATGCGCCTCATGGGCGTGAACACTTGGGCTGAAGCCGGGGCCGGACGCCGAGCTCAGATGAACGCTTTCATCTGCCCCATGTTCAAATCAGCTGACCCGGGCGACCGCAACTTCGGTCAGCAGCTCCATTGCTTCTTTGTGGCCTGAGGCCGGCAGGGCAGTCAGGCAGGCTTTCGCCAGGCTGGCCTGTTCCCGGGCCTTGGACATGGTGTATTCAATGGCGCCGGAGTTCTCAACGATCTCCAGAATCCGGGGTAACTCGTCCAGCCCGCCCTTGCGAATGGCCTGACGGATCAGTTGGCGCTCGTCATCGGTGCAATGGGCCATGGCGTGGATCAGGGGCAGGGTGGTTTTGCCTTCAGCCAGGTCGTCGCCGACGTTTTTGCCCATGGCTTGTGCATCACCCCGGTAATCCAGAATGTCGTCTACCAACTGGAACGCCAGGCCCAGATGCTTGCCGTAGTCTTTCAGGCCCCGCTCCTGGTCGTCACTGGCCTCGGCGAGCAGGGCACCAGTGTGGGAAGCGGCTTCAAACAGCATGGCGGTCTTGTTGTGGATGACCTTCATGTACTGGCCTTCGGTCAGGTCCGGATTTTTCACGTTCATCAGCTGCATGACTTCACCTTCGGCAATCACGGCTGTGGCGTGGGACAAAACCTCCATGATAGACAGGCTTTTTAGCTCCACCATCATCTCGAAGGCCCGGGCGTAGAGGAAATCACCTACCAGCACGCTCGGGGCGTTTCCCCAGCGTGCATTGGCGGTGCTCCGGCCCCGTCGCATGTCCGAGGTGTCTACCACATCGTCATGGAGCAGGGTGGCGGTATGAAGGAATTCAATGACGGCAGCTAGCTTCAGATGGTCGTTTTTGCCGTAGCCTGCAGCCTGGCTGGAAAGTAAAACCAGTAATGGTCTCAGTCGCTTACCGCCGCTTTCGATGATGTAATGGGCGATTTTTTCCACCAGGGGAACGTCTGAGGAAAGCCGCCGGATGATCAGATCATTAACGCGGCTGAAGTCGTCGGCCACGGTGTCGTAAATACGCTGGGCTGTCATGCGGCTTGTGGATCCCTTGCTGGTGTTTCTGTTGATATTTCGGGGAGGACGCAGCAATGCTAGGTATTGCCGGTTGAGGTGTCAACGTTAAGTCGGGGTCAGATGAAAGCGTTCATCTGACCCCATGTTCACCCTATTTTCAACTTGCTTAGCCGGGCGTGTTCTCGTACAATCACGCGCCCAACTCATCCCAACCTGCGCTCCCTGCTATAGGGTCGCCAGAGCGCTTCCCTTAGAACCAGGTGGATAAGAGCAGGGATGGGTCAATCGTGGAGAACGAGTAAATGTACGCAGTTATTGTTAGCGGTGGTAAACAGCACCGTGTAAAAGAAGGCGAAACCCTGAAGCTGGAAAAGCTGGAAGTGGAAACCGGCGGTAACGTCGAGTTTGATCGCGTTCTGCTGATCGCCGATGGTGATAAGGTTCAGGTTGGTGCGCCGGTTGTTGATGGTGCCAAAGTGACTGCGGAAGTGGTTAGCCACGGCCGTCACGACAAGATCAACATCATCAAGTTCCGTCGTCGTAAGCATTCCATGAAGCGTCAGGGCCACCGTCAGTGGTTTACTGAAGTCAAGATCACGGGTATCCAGGGCTAAGACCCTCGAGTAACCCCTTATATTAAGGAGGCTTGTAATGGCTCACAAAAAAGCAGCAGGTAGTACCCGTAACGGTCGCGATTCCGAGTCGAAACGACTTGGTGTGAAGCGCTTTGGCGGTGAGACTGTTTCTGCAGGCAGTATCATCATTCGTCAGCGTGGCACTCGTTTTCACGCTGGTAGCAACGTTGGCATTGGCAAGGACCACACCCTGTTTGCGAAAGCAGATGGCCAGGTGAAGTTCGAAGTCAAAGGCCCGCAGAGTCGCAAGTTCGTGAGCATCGTTCCTGCTGCGTAAGCAGCGGCGATCCGGTTCTGTCGAACCTTGGGTGGCGCTGATATCCTGATAGAATAGGAAGGTCAGAGCGATCCGGAGCCCCGCAAAGCTTCCTTGAGGCTGCGGGGCTTTTTAGTTTATGCGCATTGCGCAAAGGGTTGATTAATGAAATTCGTAGACGAAGCCACCATCATTGTGGAGGCCGGCAAGGGCGGTCACGGCTGCCTGAGCTTCCGGCGTGAAAAATACGTTCCCAAGGGTGGCCCCGACGGTGGCGACGGGGGCGATGGTGGTTCCGTGTTTCTGGAAGCGGACGAGTCGCTCAATACACTGGTTGACTACCGTTTTCAACGCAAACACAAAGCTCAGAATGGTGAGCCGGGCTCTGGCCGAAACTGCACCGGTACCAAGGGTGAGGATCTTATCCTGCCCGTTCCGGTTGGCACGACGGTTGTGGATATGGATACTCATGAGGTGCTTGGGGACCTGACCCATGCAGGGCAGCGTCTGAAGGTTGCCCAGTGTGGTTTTCATGGTCTTGGTAACACCCGCTTCAAGTCCTCGGTTAACCGCGCGCCCCGGCAGACCACCAAGGGCTCTGAAGGCGAGCTGCGCAACCTGCGGCTGGAGCTGAAGGTGTTGGCAGATGTTGGGCTGCTGGGTATGCCCAATGCCGGCAAGTCCACCTTTATCCGCTCGGTGTCGGCGGCCCGCCCGAAAGTGGCGGATTATCCCTTTACCACGTTGGTGCCTAACCTCGGGGTCGTCAGTGTGCAGGCGCATCAGAGCTTTGTGATTGCCGACATCCCCGGCCTGATTGAGGGGGCCGCTGAAGGTGCGGGGCTCGGTATCCGGTTCCTCAAGCATCTGGTCCGCACCCGGCTTTTGCTGCATCTTGTGGATGTGGCGCCTTACGATGGCTCTTCGCCGGCGGATGCTGTCCGGGCTATTGCGCACGAGCTTGAGAAGTTCAGTGAAACCCTCGCCAGCCGGCCCCGATGGTTGGTGCTGAACAAGGTGGATATGTTGGCCGAGGAAGACCGCGACGCTCATTGCCAGGCTATTGTTGATGAGCTTGGCTGGGAGGGGCCGGTGTTCCGGATTTCCGCCCTCAGTGGCGAGGGTACCAAGCCTCTGGTTCAGGCGGTTATGCGCTGGATCGAAGAGCAGGCCGAGGAAGAGGCCCAGAACCCCGAGGTTGCGGAGCGCGAAGCCCGGCGCCGGCGGCAGATGGATGACGAGGCCCGGGTCCGTATCGAGGCAGAGCGTCAGGCCCGCCGTGCTGCCCGTGAGGACGACGATGACGATGACTTCGACGATGATGACTACGACGTCGAAGTGGTTTACGCGCCTGAGTAAAGCAGGATTAACGCCAGAGAGACCGCTCACGCACCATGACTGAACGCCTACAGTTGCGCCAGGCCCGTCGCCTGGTTATCAAGATCGGAAGCGCCCTGCTGACCAATGATGGCCGGGGGCTGGACGTTGCTGCTCTGGGCTTGTGGGTGGACCAGATTGCGGAGCTGGTTGAAGAAGGTGTGGAAGTGGTCGTGGTTTCCTCCGGTTCGGTGGCCGAGGGGATGAGTCGCCTTGGCTGGACCGTAAGGCCGGAGCAATTGCACCAACTGCAGGCCGCCGCCGCAGTCGGTCAGATGGGGCTGGTGCAGACCTGGGAGGCCCAGTTCAAGCGGCACGATATCCACACTGCCCAGATTCTACTGACCCACGATGATCTCTCGGACCGCAAGCGATACCTCAATGGCCGCAGCACGCTCCGGGCGTTGCTCGATTTTGGCGTAGTGCCGATCGTCAACGAGAACGACACCGTGGTGACCGACGAAATCCGCTTCGGTGACAACGACACCCTTGGCGCGCTGGTGGCAAACCTGATCGAGGCGGACGGGCTGATTATCCTGACCGATCAGCTTGGACTGTTTGACAGGGATCCCAGGAAGAACGCCGACGCCCGTCTGGTCACTGAGGGTAAGGCTGGTGACCATGAACTGGATGCCATGGCCGGGGGTGGTGCCGGGGTGCTGGGGCGGGGTGGCATGCTGACCAAGTTGCGAGCTGCTCGCCTGGCCGCCCGATCTGGTGCGTTTACTGTTATCGTTGGTGGTCGTATCGAGGGTGTGATCGGCCGGCTACGGCAGGGTGATGTGATTGGCACCTTGCTGCTTCCCGAGCAGGGCCGGATCGCTGCCCGCAAGCAGTGGCTGGCCAGCCATTTGCAGACCCGGGGCAAGTTGACCCTGGATGATGGTGCTGTAAAGGTGGTGTGTCTCGGCGGGCGGAGCCTTCTTCCGGTGGGAGTAAAGGGCGTGGCCGGTCAGTTCCGCCGCGGCGAAATGGTGTCCTGCATTGACCAGGCTGGCAAAGAGATTGCCCGGGGGCTCGTGAATTACGATGCTGATGAGGCCAGGGCGATTGCGGGGCGATCCAGTGACCGGATTGTCGATGTTCTGGGCTATATTTCCGGCGAGGAAATGATTCACCGGGACAATCTCATTGTCGTGTGATGCTTATTTCCCGCCCATAAAAAAACCGGCCAGTTGGCCGGTTTTTTTATGTATCTGAAGTAGAGCGAGTTATGCGCTTTTCAGAGACTTGATCTTTGCGCTCAGGCGGCTCTTGTGACGAGCAACCTTGTTCTTTGCGAAGATACCTTTGTTGACCATGCTGTCCAGAATCGGCTGGGCCTGCTGGAAAGCAGCCTGAGCTTCTTCGTAGTTGCCGGCCTCAATCTTGGACTGGATCTTTTTCATGTAAGTACGAGCCATGGAACGAAGGCTTGCATTGTGCTTGCGGTTCTTCTCGTTCTGACGTGCGCGCTTCTTGGCTTGCGGGGAATTTGCCACCGTAAAACTCCTGAAAATCTCAAATTCGTTGCTGAATGATTCGTTACATCGCGGGCGCGCCAAAACCAGCGCGTCGAAATTAATGACGCGGAACTATGCCGCTCAAACCTCGAAATGTCAAGGCTAAAACCCATTTCATGCCCTGACACAGAAGGCCTGTGGTAAACTCGCCGCAATCTATCCATGTCCACTATGCCAGACCAGAGCCTGCATGCCTTCGGAACCTGAATTACCCCCGGAACAAAAGCAATTACCCAAAGCACCTGGCCTGCTCAGGTCGTCTGGGCTTGTGGGCATCATGACCATGCTGTCCAGGGTGCTTGGCCTGGTTCGGGACATGGTGATTGCCCGTTATTTTGGCGCCGGAGCCGGCGCGGATGCCTTTTTTGTTGCCTTCAAGATTCCCAACTTTCTGCGCCGGCTGTTTGCCGAGGGCGCTTTTTCCCAGGCCTTCGTACCAGTGTTGTCGTCCTACCGGGAAAATCAGTCTCGTTCTGATGTGCAGCGGCTGGTCAATGCCGTGGCCGGTTCGCTGGGCCTGGTATTATTGGGTGTGACACTGGTTGCCATTCTGGGGGCACCGGTACTGACGGCCATTTTTGCGCCGGGGTTTCTCGATGATGAGGTGAAGTTTGCGCTCACCAGCGACATGCTGCGCATCACCTTTCCTTATTTATTTCTGATTTCCCTGACCGCTTTTGCTGGCGGTATCCTCAATAGCTATGATCGCTTCGCCGTGCCGGCCTTTACCCCGGTTCTGCTGAATCTGGCCATGATCGCAGCTGCTATCTGGTTGACGCCGCTGATGGATGAGCCGGTCATGGCGCTGGCCTGGGGTGTCTTCATTGCCGGTGCTCTGCAGTTGTTCTTCCAGCTGCCTTTTCTCATGCGCCTCGGCCTGCTGCCCAGGCCTCGGGTGGATTATCGCCACGAAGGCGTCAGCCGAATCCTCAAATTGATGGTGCCGGCACTGTTCGGGGTGTCGGTCAGCCAGATCAACCTTCTCCTCGACACCGTACTTGCGTCGTTTCTACAGACCGGTAGCGTTTCCTGGCTCTACTACTCTGACCGCCTTGCGGAATTGCCTCTGGGTGTTTTTGGCATTGCTATCGCCACAGTGATTCTTCCCAACCTGTCCCGCAAACACACGGCGGCTTCGCCGGACCAGTTTGCGGCAACCCTGGACTGGGCAGTCCGTGCGGTCCTGCTGATTGGTTTGCCAGCAGCCCTGGCGCTTGCCTTGTTGGCCGAACCACTGATCGCCACCCTGTTCCATTATGGTGAGGTGACCGACCGGGATGTAGCGATGTCGGCTCAGAGCTTGCTGGCATACTCCGCGGGGTTGTTGGCGTTCATGCTGATTAAAGTTCTGGCCCCGGGATTCTTTGCCCGCCAGGATACGAAAACTCCGGTCAAGATTGGTGTCATCGCCATGGTGGCGAACATGGTGTTCAACCTGATTCTTGTATTCCCTCTCGCCCATGCCGGACTGGCATTGGCAACCTCCCTTTCGGCCTGGCTGAACGGGTATTTGCTGTGGCGGGGGTTGCGCAAGGAAGGTGCGTGGCAGGGCCAGCCCGGCTGGCCCCGTTTCCTGCTGCAGATTTTGTTTGCCAATGGTGCGTTGGCCGCTGTTATTTTGTGGCTGAACCCGCCGGTGGCGGTATGGCTGGCGAACGGTGGTTATCAGCGTGCGGCAGATATGGCGATATTGGTGGGTGCTGGTGTGGCGGTTTACTTCGTTGCCCTGGCGCTGGCCGGGGTTCGGGTAAGACATTTCCGCCAGAGGTAAGGTATAATCGCGCGTTTTCTCACCAGCGTTGCGGTAAAAGGTAAACGCTGAAAGCCAGCTGGCAATTGAAGGTTCGCATTACATGCGTCTGATCCGGGGCCTGACCAACCTGAAAAAGCTGTCCCGGCGGGAGGATTCTCCGCTCGCCAACGGGTGTGTCGCCACCATCGGTAATTTCGACGGTGTACACCTGGGCCACAAGACCATTATTGATCAGGTCAGAAGCAAGGCCAAAGCCCTTGGTGTGCCTTCAGTGGTGATGATTTTCGAGCCCCAGCCCCGGGAGTTTTTCCAGGGTAGCGAGGCACCGCCACGGTTAATGGGGTTCCGGCAGAAATTCGAGGAACTGCTGGCCGAGGACGTCGACATGGTTCTGTGCCTGCGTTTTAATCAGGCCTTCCGCAGCTATTCGGCCATGGGTTTTATCGAAGACATCCTGATCGAAGGGCTGGCCGTCCGACACCTGGTGGTGGGCGACGATTTCCGGTTTGGCTGTGACCGGGCCGGGGATTTTGCGCTTCTGAAGAAGGTCGGCCCGGATGCCGGGTTCACGGTTGAGAATACCCGCACGGTAACAGTTAAAGGAGAGCGGGTAAGCAGCACCCGTGTGCGGGAACTGCTCACGGTGAACGGGCTGGAGCAGGCTGAGGCTTTGCTCGGGCATCCCTACCGCATTCGGGGCAGGGTGGTATACGGCAGGCAGTTGGGGCGCCAGATCGGTGCGCCAACGGCGAATATTCTGTTGCACCGGCTGCCAGCACTGCGGGGCGTATATGTGGTCTCCACCACACTGGATGACGGCGCCGTGTACGATGGCGTTGCCAACATAGGCCTGCGGCCGACGGTGGATGGCAAGCAGCCGTCCCTGGAAGTGCACCTGTTTGGCTATACTGGCACACTTTATGGCCAGCATCTGGAAGTCGTGTTCCGGCACGGGCTACGGGACGAGGAAAAGTTCGCTTCCGTTGATGAATTGAAAGAACAGATTGCCCGGGATTTCGAGGATGCCCGTTCGTGGATTTCCGCAAACGGCTCCGAACGAAACGCGCATTGAAACGCCTGGCGGCGCCCCAACGAATAAAAGACTGACCAACACTGACCAAGCCAACACCGACCAAGAGAGTACGCACACAAACCATGAGCGACTACAAGCATACCCTGAATCTGCCGGAAACCGCCTTTCCAATGCGCGGTAACCTGGCCAAGCGCGAGCCGGAAATGCTCAAGCGCTGGCAGGATCTCGACGTCTACGGCAACCTGCGCAAGCAGCGTGAGGGGCGGGACAAGTTCATTCTCCACGATGGCCCTCCCTACGCCAACGGCAGCATTCACATTGGTCATGCGGTCAATAAGATTCTGAAGGACATGATCGTCAAATCCCGCAGCTTTATGGGCTATGACGCACCCTATGTGCCGGGCTGGGACTGCCATGGCCTGCCCATCGAACACAAGGTGGAGCAGGAGATTGGCAAGGCAGGCGTGAAGGTGGACTACAAGACCTTCCGTCAGGCCTGCCGGGATTATGCGACCAAGCAGATCGCCGGTCAGACGGAAGATTTTATTCGCCTGGGCGTGATGGGAGAGTGGGACAAGCCCTATCTGACCATGGATCCGAAGGTGGAAGCCGGTATCGTTCGCGCCCTGGGTAAAATCGTTGCCAAAGGGCACGTGGTTCGTGGTTACAAGCCGGTTTACTGGAGTGTGGTGGGTCAGTCCGCACTGGCAGAAGCCGAGGTTGAGTACCAGGATAAAACCTCTACCCAGATCGACGTTCGCTTCACGGCGGTTGATCAGGCAAAAGTGCTTTCTCTCTTTGGTACGGATAAGGGTGAGGGCGATGTGTCGGTTGTCATCTGGACCACCACACCCTGGACCATCCCGGCCAACCAGGCGGTGTCCCTGAATGCCGGGCTTGACTATGCGCTGGTCCAGGCCGATGTGGGCCAGGGACCAGAGCGGATGATCCTGGCCGCCGATATGGTTGAAGGCATCATGGCCCGCTGGGAGGTGGAACAGTATGAAGTGCTGGCTACCTGTTCCGGTGCCGCGCTTGAGCACCTGACCCTACAGCACCCGATTTACGACAAGCAGGTGCCGGTCATTCTGGGGGATCACGTATCCACCGAGGCCGGCACCGGTGCTGTCCATACCGCTCCGGATCACGGTATGGAAGACTTTGAAGTGGGCAAGGCCTACAACATCGGTACCATCAACCTGGTTCAGGCCGACGGCACCTACACCTCGGCGGCCGGTGAACTGGCCGGTGTGCATGTATACAAGGCCGATGAGCCCGTTTGCAGCGCGCTGGAGCGTGAAGGCAAGCTTGTTCGCTCGGAAAAGTTCCGGCATAGCTATCCTCATTGCTGGCGCACAAAGACTCCGCTGATCTACCGGGCGACGCCCCAGTGGTTTATCAGCATGGACAAGGAAAACCTGCGCGCCGACGCGCTGAAAGCGATCAAGGGTGTTCGCTGGGTGCCTTCCTGGGGCCAGAACCGTATTGAGGCCATGTTCAACCAGTCTCCGGACTGGTGCATCTCCCGTCAGCGCACCTGGGGCGTGCCCATCACCCTGTTTATCCACAAGGAGACCCAGGAGCTGCACCCGGACACCCAGAACCTGATCGAAAAGGTGGCCCAGCAGATCGAAGAGGGCGGTATCGACGCCTGGTACGATCTGGATGCGGCTTCCCTGTTGGGCAGCGATGCCGAGCAGTACGAGAAGGTGACGGATACCCTGGATGTCTGGTTCGATTCCGGTGTGACCCACGAGTCGGTCCTGCGGGTACGCGAGGAACTGGGCCAGTTCCCGGCGGATATGTATCTGGAAGGTTCCGACCAGCACCGTGGCTGGTTCCAGTCGTCCCTGAAAACCTCCATCGCCATGAACGGTGTGGCTCCGTACAAGCAGGTCCTGACCCACGGCTTCACCGTCGATGGCAAGGGTCACAAGATGTCCAAATCCCTGGGTAACGTGATCGCGCCCCAGGAGGTCATGAACGAGCTGGGTGCCGACATCCTGCGCCTGTGGGTGGCCGCAACCGACTACAGCGGCGAAATGACCGTCTCCAAGGACATCCTGCGCCAGACCGCCGATGGCTACCGCCGGATCCGGAATACCTCCCGCTTCCTGCTGAGCAACCTGACCGGATTTGATCCGGAGCAGCACATGGTGGCGCCGGAGGACATGATTGCCCTGGATCGCTGGATGGTGGATCGCGCCCTGCAGTTGCAGGAAGAGCTCCACGAAGACTATTGCAACTATGCCTTCCTGCGAATCTATCAGAAGGTCTACAACTTCTGTGAAGCCACGCTGGGCGGCTTCTATCTGGACATCATCAAGGATCGCCAGTACACCACACAGGCCGACAGCCTGGCCCGTCGCTCCTGCCAGACGGCCCTGTATCATGTGGCCGAGGCCCTGGTTCGCTGGATCGCGCCGATTCTCAGCTTCACGGCTGACGAAATCTGGCAGCACCTGCCCGGCAAGCGCGGCGATACCGTGTTCTACGAAACCTGGTATGAAGGCCTGACCGCGCTTCCGGAAAACGACGAGCTGGGCCGCGACTACTGGCGCGAGATCTACAGCGTCAAGGAAGCCGTCAACAAACGCCTGGAAGAGGCTCGGGCGCGGGGAGAGATCAAAGGCTCCCTGAGTGCGGAAGTTACCCTTTACTGTGAAGGGGACCTGGCGGCAGACCTGAAACACCTTGGTGAAGAGCTGCGTTTCGTCCTGATCACCTCTGAGGCCACAGTAAAGCCGGTGTCCGAGGCAGGCGATGCCGAGATGACCTCCCACGAAGGCCTTCGGGTGAAGGTGACACCGGCTGCCTATACCAAGTGCGAGCGTTGCTGGCACCACCGGGAAGATGTCGGCCGTAACGCGAAGTACGTCGACCTCTGTGGCCGCTGCGTCACCAACGTGGAAGGGCCGGGTGAAGCCCGTTCCTACGCCTGATGGACGCAGCTATGTCTGAGCAGCAGGACGTCGGTAACAAGTTGAAGTGGCTGTGGCTGGCTGTGCTGGTGATCATTCTGGATCTCGGCACCAAAGCCATGGCCACGGCCATGCTGACCTATGGTGACCCGGTTCCGGTTATCCCCATGTTCAATCTGACGCTGCTCCACAATACGGGAGCAGCCTTCAGCTTTCTGGCCGGTGCCGATGGCTGGCAGCGTTGGTTCTTCGTAACCCTGGCCCTGGTAGTCAGCGTTGTGCTGATCTATTGGCTGAAAAACCTGCAGCGCCACGAAACCTGGACTGCCGTTGCCATCGTACTCATTCTCGGCGGCGCCCTGGGCAACGTTTACGACCGGGTGGTGCATGGCTATGTGGTCGACTTCCTGCATTTGTACTGGCAGGACTGGCACTTCCCTGCCTTTAACCTCGCCGACACCGCCATCACCATCGGTGCTGCCATGATGATTCTTGATATGTTCCGCAAACCCGCCGATTCCGACGGGGATGCCAAAAGGAGTGACTAGCTCTTATGAACGAACTGCCTGTAGACAAGGGTACCCGGGTCAAACTGCATTTCGCCCTGAAGTTTCCGGATGGTGAAGTGATCGATTCCACCTTCGAAAAAGAACCGGCCACCCTCGAAATCGGCGATGAAAACCTGCCCGAAAACTTCGAGGCCTATCTGATGGGCATGAAGGCCGGTGATCAGGGCAGCTTTCAGGTACCGCCGGAAAAAGCCTTTGGCCAGCACAACCCCAACAACGTGCAAGCATTCAAGCGCCACGAGTTCAGCCCGGATATGGTGCTTGAACCAGGCGTAATGATTTCGTTCGCTGATGCCCGCCAGAGTGAGTTACCCGGTGTTGTCAGCCGCGTGGAAGGCGACGAAGTGGAGGTGGATTTCAATCACCCCCTGGCCGGGCGTACACTGACGTTTGAAGTACAGATTATTGATGTGGAGCCGGTCGGACCGGCCCACTAACTAACGCAGCAGGTTGATATGCAGATCCGACTCGCTAACCCCCGTGGCTTCTGTGCCGGTGTAGACCGCGCCATTGAAATCGTCAACCGCGCCCTGGATGTCTTTGGCGCGCCGATCTACGTGCGCCACGAAGTTGTACATAACAAATTCGTGGTGGACAACCTCCGCAACCGCGGCGCTATCTTCGTTGATGAACTGGACGAAGTTCCGGACGACAAACTCGTCATCTTCAGCGCCCATGGCGTCTCCCAGGCGGTGCAGAACGAAGCCGCCCGCCGCGGCCTGAAAGTGTTTGATGCCACCTGCCCACTGGTCACCAAGGTCCACCTGGAGGTCATGCGCTACAGCCGCGACGGCCGCGAGTGCATCCTGATCGGCCACCACGGCCATCCAGAGGTGGAAGGCACCATGGGGCAGTACGACCACAGTAGCGGTGGCGAGATCTACCTCGTGGAGAACGAGGAAGACGTGGCCAAGCTGGAAGTGAAAGACCCCGCGAAGCTTTCCTATGTCACCCAGACCACTCTTTCCATGGACGACACCGCTCGTGTCATCGACGCCCTGCGTGCCAAATTCCCCGAAATCCAGGGGCCTCGCAAGGACGACATCTGCTATGCGACCCAGAACCGCCAGGATGCTGTGAAGCAGCTGGCCGGTGACTGTGATCTGATGCTGGTAGTGGGCTCGCCGAATAGCTCGAACTCTAACCGCCTGAGGGAGTTAGCGGAGAGAATGGGAACGCCGGCTTACCTGATTGATGAGGCGTCACAGATTAACGCTCAGTGGGTGGAAGGCAAGAAGGCTGTGGGTGTGACTGCCGGCGCATCAGCCCCGGAGGTTTTGGTCAACGATGTAATCAGCCGTCTTCGGGAGCTTGGTGGCAGTGTTCCCGAAGAGATTGCGGGCAGGGAGGAGAATATTGTGTTTTCGATGCCAAAAGAACTTCGAATCGAAGCCATTGAGATCACGTGAGTCCAATGGCTTCGATTTTTCTCTATCGCATTACCAGCAGCCTGCCTGAGCCGCTCCTCGATTCCCTTGCTCGTCGAGCGTAAGAGTTCCGCAATCGTCGTTTGCCTGACCTCCCGTCGGGACTGCCTGCAAGGTAAACGTATCTCGAGTCGCATTTCCCACGAAGCTGATGTTGTAAAAGGCCGTTCCGTTCTGTGGTGACTGGTTGAATGGCAAAACAGGATTGTTCCCGGCATCGCGGTAGTCAAACCCGTTAGAATACCGACGCTCCATCCACTGCGTCAGTTCGAGTAGATCTGATTGTGCGGTGGTTCTTCTGGTTTGCTCAATCTGGTTTTGATAGAGCGGAAACGCGATGGCCGCAATGATTGCGATGATCGCAACCGTAATCATCAGTTCAATCAGGGTAAAGCCGGTGTGCAACTTTGTTTTCAAAATCTTTGTCCCTTGCCAAGTGGTTTGTCGTTTTGCAGGGTCTCGTTTCACTGACCAATTACTGTAATGCTGCGGACAACGCGGGCGCCGGATCGATCATCCGCCACGCCTCCGAGCTCCAGACCCACTCGATTGCCAGGTTCAATTCGCTGGATAACCTGCTCCCTCGACCAAGAGGCGTCATTGAATCGAATAACGCGATCCAGAACAAACGAATAATCATCGACAATCAACATGGATGAGTCCGAATGAACAAAATTGACAGTTCCCTCAAAAAACTCATCGTTGAGTGACAGCGAAGAATCATCTGCCATTTCCTCCTGGGCCCTGGTAGTCGGCGAGACCAGAAAACCCGCTATAAAAACTGCAAGTGAAAACAGGATTACGGAGTAAACCCTACCTGATAAAATTGAATGTAAACGAGTTATCATAATGTTTTCCTGCTACTCAAAAAGAAGGTTTGACCCGGTCTGGGGTGGAGCAGCTTCTTAACGAAGCTGCTCCCAGGTTTGACGCCCGATGTTTGAGTCCAGAGACCTTGCGCAGACACCGTCCTCGCAAGGATCTCCCGGGGAGAGTTGTGTCGGATCGAGGCCCGGGATTAAGACTTCGGCACCGCCGTCGTCGGTTGCGATGGTACGGTTTTCGCCGCCAAAGCCTACTTGGATGCCGCTAGGCGCGCCACCGCCGCCACCGCCGCCACCGCCACCGGAGCCACCGCCACCGGAGCCACCGCCACCGGAGCCACCGCCACCGTTAAAGCCTCCCACCATGTCGCCCGTGTTGAAGGTTCCATCGCTATTCAGATCAAATACTGGAGTTTCTGACGGCGCTCCAGATGTCAGCTTAAGGTCCATGATAAAGCCCGTTCGTCCGCTGCCGCATGGATCACTGTCCGGGATTACTGTGGTAAAGCGGATCCGGTCCGGGTTAACTCCGAAAGGGAAGGTCGCTCGGCTGATTACTCGCTCTCCCAACTTGTTTGAGTTGTAGGCAAGATCCAGGTACCAGCCATCTTCATTGGTGAGCTCGTTGTTGGACGTGTCGCGAACAGTGAAGCTATTGGTGCCATTGCCGGAAGCCTTGTTTACGACAATGTCCTTCTGTTGGGCGATGGTCTGCTCAAGAAGGTCTGATCGCCCCAGCCCGGATGCAAAAAGGTCGTCCTTGATGGCGTAGAGTGACTGTATGTCATAATCACCTTCGTCACCGCTGCGCAGAAAACTGCCGGTTCCGAATCCAATGACAATCTCATTCTTTTTGTTCGGGTTGAGGGCAACCCGTGGCGCAACGGTGATTGGCTGAGAATTTCCCGCAGGACTAGAGGCAGTGAACACCTTGGTCGCTGACCAGTTTGCCAGTTTGCCAGTGAGGTCGAAGCGCCATAGATTGCCCAGAAGGTCTCCGCCGTAAGCGTATCGAGTCACAGCGTCTGTCTCGGGGAAGCTGGTAATAGTTGCAGAAGCGAGGCCGTTCACGCTTGATGTGCTGCCAGCCCCAGTCTGTAGCTCTTTGAGGAGCGTGCCGGACTCAAGGTCAACCACGAACAGGCTGGACTGGCCACTGGTGCCGTTGTACCCGTTGCCGAAGATGGCCACCCAAGTTCCGTCGTCGAGACGGGAAATCTGCGGGTCTGTCACGCCATAGCCGAGATTTGCGTGCTGGAATTCCCAAAGTACATCGTCCGCTGGCGAGAAAGATCCAGGCTCGGTTATGTCAAGTGCGAATACAGTTTTTCCTCCCGCACCCATGGTGCCCACAAGGAGAGTGCGCCATTCCTTGGAGCCGTTGCCGTCCTTGTCTATGTAGGCATCCTGGACTCTTGGAGTGCCGTCCATGAAGTACTTGTGAATGTAATTGGGTTGCATGAGCTCTGATATTCGAGCGTAAGTGTTTGATCCGGAAGGGAGTAACAGCTCTGAGGGTACATAGCCGAATAGCTCTTTGCCGGTTTCGCTGTTGAACGCATGAAGGATGCCGTCATTGGCTGGTACATAAAGTACGTCGATACGATTCTGATAAGATGAGGTTGAGCGAAACGAGCCGTAGCTGGAACCTTCAGCACCGCCAAGACGAGCAAAACCATAGTTGGTTTTGCCAACGAACTGTGGATTGGCGTTGATGACATCGCCGAGAAGCCGCAGAACTTTTGCGCCACCAGCATCTTGGACCTCTCGGTCTCTGAATGTTGGGTCGGCGTTGTTATCTCCATGAAGCCAGGCGAGACGTTTGTGTCCAAGATTATCCTGGGCGGTATTCAGAGTTGGATCAGCATTCAAAGCATCCTGCTGAGCCGCTGAGAGATTGGAAAGGGAACTGGCTGATGAAAATTCCAGTTCAATTCCCTGATTGCCATTATGGGTAATCAGTTTGCGGTCAGCAGGAAGAGTTTGTGCAAGTATATCTTCAGCATTCCAAATCTCGGTACCCTGATCAAAATTGAAACCTGTCAGGGTGCCAGACCAGTCTTCACTGCGAAAACCAGCGAAGAAGCCGAGGGAATCCGCTCGCAATACCGCAGAGCTTACTGCGGCGGCGGAAGCCGACGTTTGTGAGCGAGCTATTACATCCCCGAGGAAACCCTGAATTTCGGTAGTGAACTCAGTTGGATTCTGCGCACTGGCGTAACCTCCGCGACCGTTTATCGCCGCATGCAGTAAGTCGTCGATGTTTTGGGGGCTCTGGTTCGAACCGGGTTCTGGCCAGCTAATTGTGATTCCCTTGGTTGAGTCGAGCGCCGCAATTGCATCTGCTTCCTTGATATCACCAATGACACCTAGCCCGATAGTGAACGTGGTCATGTGCTGCCAGAATGCAGGGTCCGTTGAGGTAACCGGGACTTTGTCACCAAGGTCTGTGCGCAGGTCACTTTTCCAATACTTCATGGCGACGTCGGCCAACGTATCGGAATAGCTATCTGTGAAGGGCGACACAGCCTGGTAGCTGAAGTCGGAGCCATTCGGATCCGGGTTGGTGTGGGAAGGTCCTGCTGTATTGTCGACATTTCCCACACTAGGGCTGTTGCCGTTCCAGATACCATCTGTCATGAGCAGGGCGAAGCTCTGTCTGCACTCGATGTGAGAGGTATTGTCGTTTGTGCCCGGAATTTCTCCCCATGGGCCCTGGTTGTCGGTTCGGGAGTAGTACTCGCCTATGTCTTTTAGGGCCGTCCTGAGTGGTGTGCCACCATTAACGTTCTTGTTGTGCAGCCAAGTCAAAAACTGCTGACGCCGGGCCGCCGTATAAGGACGCACTCCACTTACTAACGTGTCGGTGTCACTCACTCCGTCAATAGTGTTGTCGTTGACGTTGATGGCGCCATAGCCAATTCGAATATTCTCAGGCAGATCAAAAAACGCTTCAGTGATTCCGGACTTTGCCGCCAAGGTTCGTGTGCTGTAGTAGGAAAACCAGTTTGCATAGTTCTGCTTGACTTCCGCTGAAGCGTTGTTTAACAAAACGGAGGTATAACAATTGTCTTGTCTGGGATTGCTGTCACAACTCGTGGAGGAGTTGAATTGCATGTAGAAGCCTTCTTCAATGCTTCCGATCTGGTCAAAGCGAATGTAGTCGCTGAGATCGTCTGTACCAGCCGAAGTATTGAAACCATCCACCCAGGCGTTGGTATAGCTTGAGTTAGGGTAACGGCCGGTGCCGTCGGGCTTGTAAGGAGGCCGGTAGGTTACTGAAGGATCGTAGTAAACTTTGTTGACGCGGCTTGAGTAGTAGTAGTTGTTTCCCGCCCGATTGCCCAGATCATCGGGCATGTAGCGCCATGCCATGGATCCTGAATCGTCATAAATAAAGACCAGGTTTGAATCGACAGATTCCTTCAGGAATAGGGGTACCTGGGCAATGTTGACCTGTGCCAGTGCAGACTGTGCCGTGCATATCGTTAGCATTAGGCTGGCCGCAAATGTGCCAAGCTTAGTAAAGCGGGAGCGGTTGGGTAATTTTTGCTTGGATGTCTTCATGGCGAACTCTCCAGTTGGAGTCAGCAAATCGTTTTGATGTTTTGCAAATGGTAGCTATTTCCAGAAACCATCGATCATTCGGGTGGTAGCAAAACCGTTGATTGAAGGACGGTGATTGCTTCATTACTCCCCCCTTGAGCGCGTGATGTAGTCAGATAACGTTCAAAGCAGGGCTGGCCCGGTTCAATTGGGCAGACATCGGCCAGTCGAGCGAGATGATAGACAGGCTGTGCACTTACATCAGGTCCGGCATTTCCGGTACCGGACGCGGCAGGGTTGGCGCCGTCCCAGTCCCACGGGCTGGCGAGCAAGGTCTCGTTGTAGGCGTTCTGGCGAGTCACCAGAGTATTCAGGATATCGTTTTCACCTTGTCTCAAAGCCGCTTCTGATGCCTGAAATGACATCGCCCCGTCATGGGCATTGCTCGCCATGCGCTCCTGCATTACTGACCCCTGCATGCCACCTATCGCAAGTAGTGAGATCAGAAGCAGCATGACAAGGGCGACGATGAGCGTCGCGCCTCTCTGCTTGTTGGAGCGGGGGAATGATCCGATCGAGGTCACCGGTCTATCGAGTGCTTTCATTACATCCTCCCCCTCAGGGCCGTTGTGCTAACGGACACGAGCCGGACCCGCCGATCTCCGTTGTTCGCCTGAGCGACTTCGCTGCCCAGCATGTCGAAGCTGCGGTCATTTTCCTCATCAAGGACCTCATCCTGGCTCCGGGTCAAAACCGAGAAACGAACGCTCGCGACGGAATCCCAGTCAGCCACCTGGTTTGCAGGCAGATAACTGTCTGCGGCATTAGTTCCGTTGGTATCCACGCCGTACAATATTTGTAGCGTTTCCACGCCTGAAACCAGTTCCTGTGGGGCCTGGAGAGGCGTCATCAGCCTACGGAAAAGTGCCGGCTCCCCATTAGTTCCCTGCCCGATGTAGTAGGCCATCGAAGTGAACTCGTAAACTCTGGTCTGGGGGTCGTAGGGCAGGTTGAAATTATTGCCATTGTTACCAGGGTTGACATTACCGCCCGCCATGGTGATTGCACTGGCGCTCGCGTTGTTGCTTTTCTGGAAAAGCTCTCCCTCGGAACAGTCTCCTCGGGTTGCGAGAACCACCCTGTTTACATCAACCCCGGAGCTCCCCGTCAGGTTAATGCTGTTGCCATTTTGCGGGTTGGCTGCATTCACCGGCACCCCCAGCGGCGTCAAGGCATTAACTATGATTACATCGGAATTAGTTACAACGGAACCCACGAGATTGGCGGGGAGGTTCGCGCCCGCTGTGCCAGAGGTCCAGTTTCCGGCTGTGGGAGTGGCTAGAGCGCCCGCCAAAGTTATGCTGTCACCAGGGCCGGTACCAGTGTATTCCCACCCTTGAACCGCCTGCGTCAAAGGTACTGTCAGACCGCCATTCAATCGGTTATCAACCACCTGATCAAGCGGCCGCCCCATTTCCGCCAGGCAGCCGAAGCTACCGGCCGTGCGGAGATCAGGATTGAGGACCGCCGACACAAACCGGGTGCTCTCCTGCGCGTGGGCCAGGCCCTGGGTCTGGCGGTAGGTTTCGTTGCCACTGAGGTAAATCTGGGTGACGCCAAGGGTCAGCAGAAGTCCAAGTGCCATTGATATCAGCAGTTCAATCAGTGACAAGCCCAATTGGCCGGTCGCAAACTTTGGTGCCGGAAGGCGAGAAGGTGCGGGCTTTGACATGATCAAATCTGTGTCCTCACTACTACGGGGTTCATGGCCTGGTCGTCCTGATCCCAGTCGATCGATACCGTTACTGTGTTGCCATTCACCGCCACGGTACGTTGTGCAGCCGGAAGCAGGCAGGCAAGACTGTTCTCCCAGGCAGCAATATCGTTCGCTGCCACCGTGGCGTTGGCCGGGACGAATGAGGTATCACAGGCGCCATTGTCACCACCCTGAGCATTGCCCTGAGCCAAAGCATAAGCGCCCGGGTTGTCTGCATTAGCGCGAATCCGGTCCAGGATATCTTCTGCCAGCAAGACAGCCTGACTCCGGCTTTGCGATTGGGAGTTCATCTGCAGGGAGACAACCTGGGTGGAGGCGACCCCGAGTATGCCAATGCCGAGTACTAGGACCGTGACCAGAATTTCGATCAGGCCAATGCCGGCTTGTGACTTGAGTGTTGTCGCACAATGCTTTGGTTTGGTTTGCACAGGGAATGCTTGGCTCACGGGCATACTCCGTCGTCTATTTCTGTTCGTCCGACCGGGCTGATTCGGATTGTCCGGAAGGTGATGTCTCCACTGGCACAAGCGTTTGGTGCGACGGTAAAGGTCTGGGCGGTTTGGGGCACAAGAAATCCCCGGCGGTCAAACACCAGGTCGCCCGCTGTCTCAGTGAAGGTAAGGTTGCCCGGCGACTCGAAGCCGCGAATCTGGTCATTGGCGCAGTCTCCGGTTGCATCACCGTCGTGGACACACCAGCCACTGGCCAAGCCACCATCAGAGCTGAAAGTGACTGTAGTGCCACGCTTTATAGCTTCCGTTCTGGCAAGTTTGATCGACGACACCAGCAGGTTGGTACCGGATACCAATCTGTTACCTTCAATTAACCTGCCGAAACCGGGGATCGCGACGGTGGCAATGATCGCTAGCACCACCATGGTAATAAGCAACTCAATTAGCGTGAAACCTGCCGTTCTTTTCAACATGCCATATCCCGTTGGTTAGCCTCAGAGTAGTAGATCAAAGGTGCCAGCGGGATGCATCGGCCAACCGACGAACGGTTGAAGTCGGGGAATAAGCGGCATCTGGTTTTTCGGGTTGTGACGAAAGTCACGCTTTGTTGCCAGTTGTGAAATTATCTGTTGATCAGGTGCTCGGGCAGGTGATTGTGGTGCCCCATGGAAGTCTGATCGCACCATCGCCGTCCTTATCACGAAGGGTTCTCAGGCGCCCACCGATGTTAAGTGCGAGGTAGCTCATTGCTGCACTCTGATCGCCAGATTGAGAGCATGCAACAAGACTTCCCATGGTGCCGTGACTCATGCCGTTGGGAGCCAGTTGAAAGTAGCCCCTTCCCGCTGTTCTTGAGTAAAGCCTCGAATTGCTTTTCGTAAGATTGAAAACTCTATGGATGCGGCCATTGTCCGGGCGTTTGTCGTTGTTTCTGTCGGGGAAAACAGACACCGGCCTATTCCAGTCATCAATGCACCGCAGTGCAGCAGAGAGCGGACAAATGGTTGTGAGGGTTTTCTGATGTACGGCGTAGGATCGCGCCAAAGCAAACATTCGATACGTGCCATTAACGATATCGGTATGACGGGTTTCGGAGATCAAGCGCGTCCAGGAGGTGCTGGCGATACCAGCCAGGAAGGCCAAAAGTGCAAGGGTCAGAACGAGTTCAACCAGAGTGAAGCCCCTGGCTTTCATTAGAAGCTGCATAGTCAACATCCATGTTGATTGGTAATTGATCGAGAAGCGCTTTTTTACATCCTGTAGAAAAGCGCCTGAGAGTTTACCGGAAAAAAAGTGATTGCGTCCCCCCGAACAGCATCTTCTGGGATGGAGATCACTCCATCCCCAACTTCTTCAACCGATACCGCAACGCCCGAAAACTGATCCCCAACCGCTTCGCCGCCGCCGTCTTGTTCCACCGGGTCGCTTCCAGCGCCTTCTCGATGGCTTGCCGTTCGATCTTCTCCAGGTATCCCTCCAGATCGATTTCCCCATCCGGTACGGTAAAATTCTCACCTTCGCTGGTCTGGCCCTCCGCAATGATCTGGGAGGGCGACGCCGCATGTTGCACGCCATTCCCTAGGTGCAAGTCGTCAGCATCAATCTGGTCGGCATCGCACAGGGTAAAGGCGCGCTCCAGAACATTCTCCAGTTCCCGCACGTTTCCGGGGAAATCGTAGCCCTTGAGGCGATCAATGGCAGCGGGAGTTAGCGTGGCGGGATCGCACTCATATTCCCGGGCAATGCGGTCAAGAATGTGGCCGGCCAGCAGGGGGATGTCATTCTCGCGCTCCCGCAGCGGCGGAACGGCCAGCTCGATCACGTTGATCCGGTAGAACAGATCCTGGCGGAAGCTGCCTTCCTGAACAAGTTCCGGCAGGTTTTTGTGGGTGGCGCTGAGCACCCGGATATCCACCGGTACTTCCTTGGTGTCGCCCACGGGGCGGACAGCTTTTTCCTGGATGGCACGGAGCAGCTTCACTTGCATGGCCAGCGGCAGGTCTGCAACTTCATCCAGAAACAGAGTGCCGCCGTTGGCCGAGCGGAACAGACCGTCCTTGTTTTCCACCGCACCGGTAAAACTGCCTTTCTTGTGCCCGAAGAACTCGCTCTCCATCAGTTCCGAGGGAATCGCACCACAGTTAACGGCAACGAAAGGCCCTTCACGGCGAGGGCCCTGCAGGTGGATCATTCGGGCGACCAATTCCTTACCACTGCCGGACTCGCCACTGATAAATACCGGGGCCTGGCTTCGGGCCAGCTTCCGGGTCTGGTTTCGCAGTTTTCGTATTTCGGGGGATTTTCCGAGCAGAAGGCCGGGCTCATCTGCGGCGTCTTCGGTATCCGTCTTGGGTTCCGACAGCTTCAGTGCACTGTTGACCAGTTCCCGGAGGCGCGGGAGTTCAACTGGCTTGGACACAAAATCAAAGGCGCCAGCTTTAAGGGACTCGATGGCGGTATCCATATTGCCATACGCAGTAATGACGGCAACGGGAGTGGCCGGAGCATGCTGCTGGATCCACTGAACCAGCTCAATGCCATTGCCGTCGGGCAGGTTCATGTCGGTGAGGCAGAGGTTCGGTTTGTTATGTTCCAGCAACGCCAGAGCGGTGGTGAGGTCGGGTGCCGTGACTGTTTTTATCCCCATCCGGGTCAGGGTAATTTCTAGCAGTTCCCGGATGTCCGGTTCGTCGTCAACGATCAGCGCTGTGTATGTGGTCATCTTTTGTCTTCGGTTCCATGTCGTTATTCATACGCCCGATATCCGCCGGCGTCGGGTCAGATCATTCGCCCCGGATGAGCGAACGTAATGCGGAAACAGCAGCCCGGCTTGTTATCTTCTACGAGGGAAAGGTGCGCCTGGTTAGCCTCGCACAGTTCCCGTGCCAGATAAAGTCCGAGCCCGGTTCCGGTCTTGTCTGTCGTGAAAAACGGCTCAAAAACCGAGCTTCGGTTTTCCGGAGCAATTCCGGGGCCCAAGTCACGGACATCGATATATGCTCGTTTGCCATCACTGGTTGCCCCGGCATGTATTCCGATCTTTCGCTGGCCGGAGTGCTGTTCACTGTAGCGTAAACCGTTATCGCAAAGATTCACCATCACCTGTTCAATCTGACTTCTGTCGAACCGTGCGGGAGGCAGCTGCGGATCGATTTTCAGAATGATATTGGCAGCCGTACAGTCGTCGTCCTGTGTCTGGAGGAAGTCTTCCCTGAATTCCTGGAGCCAGGGCGCCAGCTCAATAAGATCCGCATCGGCGGCCCGGCGCCGGGAGAGGTCCAGAACATTCTCGATAATGCCATTCACCCGGCGGGAGTGGCGCCGAATGATACCAAGCATCTGGCGGTCGCCGGGCTCCAGGTTCGGGGCTTCTTCCATCAACTGTGCCGCATGGCTGATCGCGCCCAAGGGGTTGCGAATCTCGTGTGCGATACCTGCGGTGAGTCGCCCAAGAGAAGCCAGTTTCATCTGCTGTGCCTGCTGGGTGACCTTGCTCATGTCTTCAATGAATACAAGGATCTGGTCGCCTCGCTCCTGATCCAGTTGAGTGAAGTTTGCCTGCAGTAACGGAGATGTGGGGGAGGGCTGGAAGGGTTCGATACGGCGAGTGGGGTCCTCAAGCCAGGCATCCAGGCCCAGTTTCAGGGGCTTGGGCAGCACGGTTGCGTACGTATGACCCGTACCCGAGGCTTTTGGCGCGCCGTACAGAAGTTCTTCGGCGGCCGCATTGGCCAAACGGATCTGGCCAAACCGGTCCAGCACGAGTATGCCGGTGCGCATGCGTTGGATAATCTGCTGGTTGATCTGCTCCAGCTCGGCAATGCTGCGGGCCCGGCTGGTCGCCAGGGCTTCACTTCGCATCATTCGGCGGGAGATATACTGCAACAAGACGGCCGCTGCAAAGTAGAGTATGCCCAGGGAGCCGGCACGGACGATATCATCGGCGGATTCGCCCAGTGCCAGAACCGCCCACCCCGAGATGCCAAGGGAACAGATGGCGGCCAGTGCGGCATAGAAGGTTCCCATGCGGCTTGGCGTAAGAATGTTGCCCGCGGCCACGGAAACAATAACGAGGTTGGCCAGGCCGTTGGTTATGCCGGTGCTGGTGAGCAACAGTCCGTGCATGATCAGGATATCCAGCAGGATCGAGAGCGTGATGTGCCGTTGGCTCGGGTGGAAGCCGGCTATCAGAAGCAGGGCAATAAAGGCGTTCAGGGCAAGGTAGGCGGAAACGCCGGCCTGATAGTAGTCCAGCAGCCGGAACCGCATATCAAAATTGACCGGGTCGACAAACAGCAACGCCACCAGCATCAGGCTGACCACAAGACGATAGTGGTTATAGATCCTGAACAGCTTTGCCTGCTGCACTCCGGACGGCGTGGTGGGTGCCGGGCCGAGAGTGTCAGTTGAACGTAACGGTGTATCTACTGCCATGATTTACAGGAATCCACTGTTGGTCGGGAGAAATCCTCGCGCTTGCGGGGTTATAATAGCCTTTTCATGGCAATGAGTTACAGGAGCTGATTTATGTCCGTTTCCGGAAAACAGGCCGCCGCCGGAGTGTCGGCCAGAAAATTGCGGGTGGTGATGGCCCAGCTGGATTTTCTGGTCGGTGATATACCCGGTAATACTGAGCTTGTAATTGGTGCGGCTCGCCGCGCGGCATCGGACCACCAGGCGGACATTGTGGTTTTCCCGGAACTTTGCCTGACTGGTTATCCGCCAGAGGACCTGCTGTTGCGGCCGAGCCTTGAGGTCCGGGTTAATGAAGCTCTTGGGCGTCTGCAGGAGGAAAAACTGGAGCCCGCCATCGTAATCGGAGCCCCCCTGCGTCACGGCGCGCTCCTGTATAACGCGGCCGTGGTTATCGATGGTGGCGAAATAACGGGTCGGTACTTCAAGCGCTTCCCGCCCAATTACCAGGTTTTCGATGAAAAACGGTACTTCGCTGAAGGTACGGATGTTCTGACTCTGGATATCCGCGGTGTTCAGGTTGGCATCACCATCTGTGAAGACATCTGGAAGGAAGGGCCGGTTGAAGATTGCGCCGCGGCTGGAGCCCGGCTGATCCTGAACCTGAATGCATCCCCGTACGACATCGACAAACAGGCTCGCCGGAAGGCGCTGCTGGAGCGTAAGACCCGGGAGAATCTTGTCAGCATTGTGTATGTGAATCTGGTAGGTGGCCAGGACGAGCTGGTCTTCGACGGTGGTTCCATGGTGTTCGATCACTCCGGTGTACTGATGGCAGAAGCGCCCCAGTTTGGTGAGGGGCTTTATCCGGTCGATTTTCTCTGTGAGCTCCACTGCCAACCGGTTTCCCGCCCCTTACCCGAAGAGCCCTCGTTGGAAGCTAATGTGTACAAAGCTCTGGTGACGGGCGTTCGGGATTACGTGAACAAGAATGGGTTTAAGTCAGTGGTTTTGGGGCTGTCTGGCGGCATCGACTCGGCAGTTACCCTGGCGGTGGCGGTCGATGCCCTGGGTAAGGACCGTGTCCGTGCGGTAATGATGCCTTTTCGCTTCACCTCCAGCATGAGTCTTGAAGATGCCGAGGCCGAGGCGGTAGAACTTGGGGTGCAGTACGACGTGTTCTCTATTGAACCCATGTACGATGCCTTCATGGAAACCCTGGCCGGACCGTTTGAGGGCACCCGCCCCGACACGACGGAAGAGAATCTTCAGGCCCGCCTGCGCGGTGTTCTGCTGATGTCCCTGTCCAACAAATTCGGGTCGCTGGTGCTGACGACGGGCAACAAGAGCGAGATGGCCGTGGGCTATTCAACCCTTTATGGCGATATGGCTGGTGGTTTCGACGTGCTCAAGGATGTCCCGAAAACCCTGGTGTTCCGGTTGGCCAAATACCGAAATACGGTCTCCCAGGCAATTCCGGAGCGCGTCATCACCCGGCCGCCCTCCGCAGAACTGGCGCCAGACCAGAAAGATGAGGACAGCTTGCCCGGTTACGATGTCCTGGACCAGATCCTGAATCTCTACGTGGAGCGGGATTTCAGTGCCGACGCCATTGTTTCGGAAGGCTTTGACCGGGCCGATGTGGAGCGGGTTATCCGCCTGGTGGACATCAACGAATACAAGCGGCGCCAGGCGCCGATCGGCGTACGAATTACCGAGCGTGGGTTCGGCAAGGATCGCCGATATCCGATTACCAATGGCTGGAAAAGCGGTAAGTAACCTAATACGGGGGCAGATAAAGCTTTCATTTGCCCCCCAACGTCAGTTTGTTATTCGTCGCCCATCAACCCAAAAGTGACCACGTTGGTGAGTGAGCGATTCTCTCCCTTCAGCAGGTCGGCATCGAACTCGCCATTATCGTTAAACGCTTCGCTGTCCGGAAAGTTGGTGCGAAGCAGGGCGATGGCGTCCTGCGCCCCCTTTTTCAGGTCCAGGAACTGATAGGTTTCAGCCATGATGATCATGGCCTCTTCAACGGAGGGCGATGACGGGTAGTTCTCCACCACATAGCGACCACGATTGTTTGCCGCTACGTAGGCCTGGCGCTTGATGTAATAGCGTGCTGCGTGAATTTCCAGTTCGGCCATACGGTTGCGAATTGCGATCATGCGCTGGCGGGCATCAGCCACGTACTGGCTGTCCGGGTAGCGATTGAGCAGTTCCGAGAAGTCCCTGAAGGATTGCATTTGCTCACCTGGGTCCCGGGCGGCCACGTCGATCGGGAAGTAGCGGGCCGCAAGCCCTAGGTCCAGGTTGTAGGAGGCGAGTCCGCGCATATACAGGGCATAATCAGCGTGGTCACTTTGCGGGTTCAGGCGCAGAAAGCGGTCGGCTGCCGCACGGGCACCTTCAAGATCCAGGTTCTGGTAGCGGGCATAGATAAGATCAAGCTGAGCTTGCTCGGCATAGCGGCCAAACGGATAGTAGGTTTCCAGCGAGTCCAGATTTTGTTCCGCTTCATTAAAATTCCCGGAGTTCATGGCCTGGCGGGCATTCTCGTAGTAGGTCTTCTCCGGAAGCACTTCTTCCTGCTTGTTGGAAGCGCAGGCACTGACCAGAATAACCAGTGTGGAAAGTAGCAGTAAACGAAGACCTGATCTCATGCCGTAATCCCGTATAATGTCGATTAATTCAAGGGCAGCCATTGTAGCGGGGAAGTTGCTCTATGTGCAGAGGCATCTGAAGAGGAACGCCCTGCTGTTTCAAAGAATCTGACCGAAACGTAACACACACAGGCCCTGGGGGCTTAATGTCATCTGAAAATCGAATCGTCGCCAGCTTTGTTGTACCACCGGCGTTGAGTGACCGGCGCCTGGATCAGGCAGCGGCAGAGCTGATGCCCGAACACTCCCGTTCGCGGCTGCAATCATGGATTAAAAGTGGTGCGTTGACAGTAAATGGTGAGGCGCGTAAGCCTCGGGACAAGGTGATGCTGGATGATCGCCTGGAGCTGGACGCCGAGCCGGAAGTTCAGGTGAGCTGGCAGGCTGAGAAAATCTCCCTGGATATTGTCTACCAGGACGAGCATCTTCTGGTTATCAATAAGCCCGCCGGGCTTGTGGTGCATCCAGCGGCCGGCCACGCGGATGGCACTCTGGTGAACGCGCTGCTGAACTATGCCCCGGAAGTAGAGAATCTTCCCAGGGCAGGTATCGTCCACCGGCTTGATAAGGATACATCGGGCATAATGGTGGTTGCGCGCAGTCTGATTGCCCACACCTCTCTGGTAGACCAGTTGCAGACCCGAACCATGGGGCGGGAATACGAAGCGGTCGTGGTCGGCACGCTGACGGGTGGTTCAACGGTGGACGCGCCCATTGGCAGGCACCCCCGGGAGCGCAAGAAGATGGCGGTGGTTGCTTCGGGCAAGCCAGCGGTAACCCACTACAGGCTGTTAGAACGTTTTGCCGCCCACACGCTTATCCGCTGCAAACTTGAAAGCGGTCGTACTCACCAGATCCGGGTGCATATGGCCCATGTCAAACACCCACTGGTAGGTGATCCCATGTATGGCGGTCGCCTGCGGCTTCCCAAGGGAACCACTGAAGAACTGCGCGAGGCGCTCTCCGCGTTCAACCGCCAGGCGCTCCATGCCCGGCAACTTACGCTGGAGCATCCGCAGACCGGAGAAATCCTGAGTTGGGAAGTGCCCCTGCCGGAGGATATGGTGGAATTGCTGGCAGCACTCAGAAAGCATGTGAAAGACATGCAAAGCAATGAATTCTGAGTTGCCCCTGATTGATCCGGCCTGGCCAGTGCCGCCCAATGTCAGGTCGGCCTGCACAACTCGTATTGGTGGCCTAAGCCAGCCCCCTTGGGATTCCCTGAATCTGGGTGATCACGTTGGGGACAGGCCCGATGATGTCCTTGAAAACCGTTCGCGGTTAGCGCGGCAAGCCGGGTTGGGGCCGGGCAGTCTTGCCTGGTTAAGCCAGATTCACGGCACCCGGGTCGTGGAAGTCGCCCGCGGGAATCTCAACCGCCTGCCCGAAGCCGACGCCAGCTTTACCCGGGAGTCGGGCATCGCCTGCGTTATTCTGACGGCGGACTGCCTGCCGGTTATCCTGGCCGATCGGAAGGGCCAGGTTGTAGGTGCCGCACATGCGGGCTGGCGGAGTTTGTGTGGTGGGGTTCTGGAAAACCTTGTCGAGGCCATGGCGGTCCCGCCAGAGGAGTTGCTGGCCTGGATGGGGCCGGCGATTGGCGCCGGGCAATTCGAGGTCGGCCCGGAAGTGCGGGATGCATTTCTGGCGGTTGATCCGAGGGCTGACAGTGCCTTTGCGAAGCCCGGCGCACGTCCCGGTCATTTCATGGCCGACATCTATCACTTGGCCCGTCAGAGGCTTCAGAGCGCTGGCGTAAATGCGGTCTCCGGAGGAGGCTTCTGCACAGTGACGGACACCGCCCGCTTTTACTCTTACCGCCGTGATGGCCAGACTGGCCGGTTGGCAACGCTGGTTTGGCTGAGCTGATCGTTTGTCTCTGAATCCTGCCAACCCGTCCCGCGACTGATTCCCGTCAATTTTCTGACAGTTTGTTGCCTTGCCCGCTTGAAGTCCCCCAGTCTGCCCCTACATTTAAGGTCAAAGCAATTCGAGTGTTGACTGAGTCGCGATGACTCACCAGAGCATTCGCAAACCGAATCGGGGAACTGAAATCATGAGAATCGACAAACTGACCAGCCGGCTTCAAACCGCACTTGCGGACGCCCAGTCACTGGCTGTGGGTAAGGATCATAACTTTATCGAACCGGTACACCTGATGCAGGCGCTTCTTGATCAGGAGGGCAGCGCCATCAAGCCATTACTGAAGCAGGCGGGTGCCGAGCCCGGGCGCGTTCGCCAGGCCATTGCCCGTGAAATCGAAAACCTGCCGGAAGTGCAAGGGTCGGCCGGTGATGTCTCCATGTCCAATGATATGGGGCGCCTGTTCAATATAGCCGACAAGCTGGCCCAGAAGCGGAAGGACCAGTTCATCTCCAGTGAGCTGATGTTGCTGGCGGCGCTGGAAGACCGAGGCACCCTGGGTCGGGTACTTCGTGAGCAGGGCGTCGACAAGGCTGCCCTGGAGAAGGCGATCAGCGAGGTTCGTGGCGGTGAAGCCGTAAACGATGCCGGCGCGGAAGAAAATCGCCAGGCGTTGTCCAAGTACACAATCGACCTGACCGAGCGCGCAGAGGCCGGCAAGCTGGACCCGGTGATTGGTCGTGACGATGAGATCCGGCGGACGATTCAGGTGCTGCAGCGTCGCCGGAAGAACAACCCGGTACTCATTGGCGAGCCCGGCGTGGGTAAGACTGCCATCGTTGAAGGTTTGGCGCAGCGCATCGTAAATGGCGAGGTGCCTGATGGTCTCAAGGACAAGAAAGTCCTGTCCCTGGATATGGGCTCGCTGATTGCTGGTGCCAAATTCCGGGGCGAATTCGAAGAGCGGTTAAAAGCGGTGTTGAATGAGCTGTCCAAGCAGGAAGGACAGATCATCCTGTTTATTGACGAAATTCACACTGTGGTAGGTGCCGGCAAAGCTGAGGGCTCCATGGACGCTGGCAATATGCTCAAGCCGGCGCTGGCCCGGGGCGAGCTGCATTGTGTGGGCGCCACCACCCTCAATGAATACCGTGAGAACATCGAGAAAGACGCGGCCCTTGAACGCCGGTTTCAGAAAGTGCTGGTTGATGAACCCAGCGAAGAAGACACCATCGCAATCCTGCGGGGGCTGAAAGAGCGCTACGAGGTGCACCACGGTGTTGAAGTCACCGATAGTGCCATTATTGCTGCTGCGAAACTGTCTCACCGTTACATTGCTGACCGGCAGCTGCCAGACAAGGCCATTGATCTGGTGGACGAGGCAGCCTCCCAGATTCGCATGGAAATGGATTCCAAGCCTGAGCCCCTGGACCGCCTTGAGCGCCGCCTGATTCAGCTGAAAATTGAACGGGAAGCCCTTAAAAAGGAGACCGACCCGGCTTCGAAGAAGCGCTTGTCTGAGTTGTCGGATGTGATTACGGGTGTGGAGCGCGAATACGCGGATCTGGAAGAAGTCTGGAATACAGAAAAGGCAGCCCTCCACGGCTCACAGAAGATCAAAAGCCGCCTGGAGCAGGCCCGGATTGATCTTGAAAACGCCCGCCGGGCGGGTGACCTTGGCAAAATGTCCGAGCT
The DNA here is from genome assembly GCF_002744735.1 of Marinobacter guineae. Lineage (GTDB taxonomy): Bacteria > Pseudomonadota > Gammaproteobacteria > Pseudomonadales > Oleiphilaceae > Marinobacter > Marinobacter guineae. The sequence continues at coordinate 178,437 of NZ_KZ319343.1, forward strand.
TCAGTACGGGCAGATCCCGGAGCTTGAACGCCAGCTGGATATGGCCAGTCAGGCCGAGATGATGGAGATGACATTGCTCCGGAACCGGGTGACAGAAGAGGAGATTGCCGAGATCGTCTCCAAGTGGACAGGTATTCCTGTCTCCAAGATGCTCGAGGGCGAGCGTGACAAGCTGATGCGCATGGAAGAGGCGCTCCATGGCCGCGTCATTGGCCAGGACGAAGCCGTGGAAGCGGTCTCCAATGCGGTGCGCCGCTCCCGGGCGGGATTGTCCGATCCTAACCGGCCCAACGGTTCGTTCCTGTTTCTTGGTCCGACCGGTGTCGGTAAAACCGAGCTGTGCAAGGCCCTGGCATCCTTTCTCTTTGACACCGATGAAGCCATGGTTCGGATTGATATGTCCGAATTCATGGAGAAGCACTCCGTGGCTCGCCTGATTGGTGCGCCCCCGGGGTATGTCGGTTATGAGGAAGGTGGGTATCTGACCGAGGCGGTTCGCCGTCGTCCCTATTCGGTGCTGTTGCTGGATGAGGTGGAAAAAGCCCACCCGGATGTCTTCAACATCCTGCTGCAGGTGCTGGAGGACGGACGCCTGACGGATGGCCAGGGTCGCACGGTGGACTTCCGGAACACTGTAATTGTGATGACCTCAAACCTCGGCTCGGACATCATTCAGCAGAAGGCCGGGGAAGAGAACTACGAATCCATGAAGAACGCGGTCATGGAGGTTGTCGGCACGCATTTTCGCCCTGAGTTTATAAACCGGGTGGATGAAGTGGTGGTGTTCCATCCGCTCGCGGAAAGCCAGATCCAGGGCATTGCCAAGATTCAGATCGAGTTTCTGAGCAATCGCCTGAAAGACCAGGATATGAAACTGGAACTGGATGAGGCGGCCATGGAGCTGCTGGCGCAAGTGGGCTACGATCCGGTATACGGTGCCCGGCCACTGAAGCGGGCAATCCAGCGGATGATCGAGAACCCGCTGTCCCAGCGCCTGCTAAAGGGAGAGTTTATGCCGGGTGATGTCATTCGTGGCACGGTGAAGGATCACCATCTGGACTTCACCAAGGCGTAAATGAAACCAGGGTCAGATGAAAACTTTCATCTGACCCTTTTTTTCTATTGTTCTTGCGGGCCGCAGTTTTCTTCGGCAATCCGTTCGAATTCTGCCCGTTTCTCGGCAATCTCTTCCTCGGACAGATAGCGCTGCTCACCATCTTCCTCAATACGGATGCGGGCATTGCGGTCGATCACGTCCAGGTTTGAGCGGGCTGTTGCGCAATTTGCCTCCCGCTGTTTCCGGCGGGCTTCCTCGACGGCCGTTTCCTGCCGTTTCTCCGCTTCACCTTCCTGCCGGTCCTGCATGTCCTGCAGCCGCTCCTGCGGGCTTTGTTTTTTCCCGGCAGCATCCGAAGAGGTGCCGGAGCGAACATTTACACGTTCGGCCTTCGCGCCTGTGGGCTGCCGGTCACCAAAGTGGGTAACCCCGTTTTCGTCGGTCCATTTATAGACAGAGGCGCTCATGGCGACACCTGGTACTACGGCCAGTAATAAGGTCAGCGTCAGGATTTTTCTGTTCATGGCTCTACTCGCGTATGTTCACTGCTCCCGGGCAGGCAGACAACCTGGATACACCGGGCCCGTTTTTCTCTTTCGATTATGGCCTATCATGCCATCGGTGCTGTGGATTTTCTTCTGTCTGGTTCAAATCTTTGCACCGGAATTGCGCCGAGTGTGGCAGACCGGCGGCCAGTATAGGCACAGAAACCTGCAGCTGCTATTGACAGGGAGTTTAGCGCTGTCAGAATTACCGATTGCCTGAAGACTGGGGTCAATACGGCAGGCAATCCCGAGCGAGTATCCCCCGTTAATCACCACACTGAACGCGCCGCGCATTGGTCGCGGGATGGTTGTTGCTTACGTGCAACCCGTTGATTGGCCGTTCTCCGCAACCCTCAGGAGGGCGGCTGGCCAGGAGACAACCTCTTTTTAAGGTGTGGAGGAGCAGCCGGTTCCGCTTTCAAAAGAAGCAAGGACACCGTGAACCCAGGCAACCGGGATGAATCCCGGCTCATTCACTCTTAGAAGAGGGTAGAAAATCGTGGAGTTATTGTCTGGCGCCGATATGCTGATCCGGTCCCTCAAAGATGAGGGTATCGAGTACATATACGGCTATCCGGGTGGTGCAGCCCTTCATATTTATGACGCGCTGTTCAGGCAGGACGAAGTCAAACATATTCTGGTAAGGCACGAGCAGGCGGCGGTCCATATGGCCGACGGATATGCGCGGGCGACCGGAAAACCGGGTACTGTCCTGGTGACCTCGGGCCCTGGAGCCACCAACACCATCACCGGCATTGCCACCGCATTCATGGATTCCATCCCTATGGTGGTTCTGTGCGGCCAGGTTGCGTCAACCCTCATTGGAGAGGACGCCTTCCAGGAAACCGATATGATGGGTGTTTCCCGTCCAGTGGTTAAGCACAATTTCAGCGTTCGCCATCCCGAGGAAATTCCGGAAATTATTCGCAAGGCGTATTACATCGCCGCTACTGGTCGCCCTGGCCCGGTTGTTGTGGATATACCCAAGGATATGACCACGCCGAACGAGCGTTATGAATACTCTTATCCGAAGAAGGTGAAGCTGCGCTCCTACAATCCCGCCATTCGTGGCCATGCGGGCCAGATCAAGAAAGCCGTCGACATGTTGCTGGCCGCCAAGCGTCCGATTATCTATGCAGGCGGTGGGGTTGTTCTTGGCAAGGCCTCGGATCAGTTAACGGAACTTGTCCGGATGCTGGGCTATCCGATCACCAACACGCTGATGGGCATTGGCTGTTACCCGGCCAGCGATAAACAGCACCTTGGCTGGCTTGGCATGCACGGCACTTACGAAGCCAATATGGCCATGCACCATTCGGATCTCATTCTCTGTGTGGGCGCGCGGTTTGATGACCGCGTCACCAATGCCACCGAGAAGTTCTGTCCGGGTGCGCGCATTATCCACGTTGATATAGACCCGGCTTCCATCTCCAAGACCATTGATGCCGATGTCCCAATCGTTGGCCCGGTGGATGCCGTGCTCAAGGAAATGCTGTCGCTGGTCAAGGAAAGCAAGGAAAAGCCGGATGCCGATGCGATTGCTTCCTGGTGGAAACAGATCGATGAGTGGCGGGCCTTCCATGGTATGCGCTATGAGACCAGCCCGGATGTGATCAAGCCCCAGGAAGTGATTGAAATGCTGTGTCGCCTGACCAACGGCGAGGCCTTTGTCACTTCCGACGTCGGCCAGCACCAGATGTTTGCCGCCCAGTACTACAAGTTCGACAAGCCCAATCGCTGGATCAATTCCGGTGGCCTGGGCACCATGGGCTTTGGCTTGCCCGCGGCCATGGGTATCAAGCTGACCCATCCGGACGACGAGGTACTCTGCATCACCGGTGAAGGCAGCATCCAGATGAACATCCAGGAACTGTCGACCTGCAAGCAGTACAATCTGCCGGTCAAGATCATCAACCTGAACAACCAGGCCCTGGGTATGGTCAAGCAGTGGCAGGACATGAACTACGAGTCCCGTCACTCCCAGTCCTACATGGAATCCCTGCCAGACTTTATCAAGCTGGCGGAAGCCTATGGCCACGTCGGAGTCCGGATCGACAAGAAGGAAGATCTGGAAACCAAGCTCAAAGAAGTGCTGGCCATGAAGGACAAGCTGGTGTTCGTGGATATTTACGTAGACCGGTTTGAGCACGTGTACCCGATGCAGGTTGCCCGTGGCGCCATGAAGGATATGTGGCTCAGCAAGACGGAGAGGGTGTGATCATGCGTCGAATCATTTCTGTTTTGCTTGAAAACGAACCGGGCGCATTGTCGCGGGTAGTGGGCCTGTTCTCCCAGCGTAACTACAACATCGAAAGCCTTACTGTGGCGCCGACCGAGGATGAGACCCTGTCCCGTCTGACGGTCACAACTACTGGCTCAGACAAGGTTATCGAGCAGATTACCAAACAGCTGAACAAGCTGATCGAGGTAGTTAAGCTGGTCGATCTGACCGAGGGCGCTCACATCGAGCGTGAGCTGATGCTGGTGAAGTTGAAGGCCACCGGGTCTCAGCGTGCCGAGATCAAGCGTACGGTGGACATCTTCCGCGGCCAGATCGTCGATGTGACCAGCTCGGTTTACACCGTTCAGCTGGCAGGCGACAGCGAAAAGCTTGATGGTTTTATCCAGGCCATTGGTACCTCGGGTGTGCTGGAAGTGGTGCGTACCGGTGTATCCGGCATTGCCCGGGGCGAGAAGGTGCTCAGCCTTTAATAATTTCAAACAGAGTTTGAATATCATGGTCCTTCGGGGCCATCACCAATAACAGAGGTTTCTCATGCAGGTTTATTACGATAAGGATTGTGATCTTTCCATCATCCAGGGCAAGAAAGTTGCCGTCATCGGTTTCGGTTCCCAGGGCCACGCCCACGCGTGCAACCTGAAGGAATCCGGCGTTGATGTAACCGTTGGTCTGCGCCCGGGCTCTTCCTCCATTGCGAAGGCGGAAGCCTACGGTCTGAAGACCAGCGACGTGCCCTCCGCTGTCGCGGCAGCCGATGTTGTCATGGTTCTGACCCCGGACGAGTTCCAGTCTCAGCTGTACCAGGCTGAAATCGAGCCGAACCTGAAGCAGGGCGCGACCCTGGCCTTCGCTCACGGCTTTGCCATTCACTACAACCAGATCGTTCCGCGCAAGGATCTGGATGTCATCATGGTTGCCCCGAAAGCTCCGGGCCACACGGTCCGTACCGAGTTCACCCGTGGTGGTGGTATCCCTGACCTGATCGCCATCTTCCAGGACTCCTCCGGCAATGCCAAAAACCTGGCCCTGTCCTATGCCAGCGGCATCGGTGGTGGTCGTACCGGCATCATCGAAACCACGTTCAAGGACGAGACCGAAACCGATCTGTTCGGTGAGCAGGCGGTTCTGTGTGGTGGTACTGTCGAACTGGTCAAAGCAGCTTTCGAAACGCTTGTGGATGGCGGTTATGAGCCGGAAATGGCTTACTTCGAGTGCCTGCATGAGCTGAAACTGATCGTTGATCTCATGTACGAAGGCGGCATCGCCAACATGAACTACTCCATCTCCAATAATGCGGAGTATGGTGAGTATGTGACTGGCCCGGAAATCATCAACGAGCAGTCCCGCGAAGCCATGCGCAACGCACTGAAGCGCATCCAGAGCGGTGAGTACGCCAAGATGTTCATCTCCGAGGGTGCTCTGAACTACCCGTCCATGACGGCGCGTCGTCGCCAGAACGCCGCTCACGAAATCGAGATTGTCGGTGAGAAGCTGCGCGGAATGATGCCGTGGATCTCCGCGAACAAGATCGTGGATAAGGACAAGAACTGAGCGGAATTCCGCCTGGTTTGAAAAACGCGGCCCGGGTGGCCGCGTTTTTCGTATATAATTCGCCCAAATGCTTTCCGGAGTAATGGGAATGACTGAAGAAATAACATCTGCTGACGATAAGCAGAACCCGGACTATGAAGTTGAGGCCGGCGAAGTGGTTGAGGAAGAACTTGTTGAGGGTGCGCCGGTCCGGCGTAAAGGTATCTACCTTCTTCCCAATGCGCTGACGACGGCCTCTCTGTTTTCTGGCTTTTACGCCATTGTGTCTGCCGCAAACGGCGTCTTTGATAACGCCGCGATTGCCATTTTTGTTTCGATGATTCTGGATGGTCTGGATGGTCGCGTGGCCCGGATGACCAACACCCAGAGCAAATTTGGTGAGGAGTACGACAGCCTCGCCGACATGGTGGCGTTCGGTGTCGCCCCTGGCCTAGTCGCCTTTTTCTGGTCGCTGAATGGTCTCGACAAGGTCGGCTGGACTATTACCTTTATTTACGTGGCCGGTGCGGCTCTTCGTCTGGCTCGATTTAATACCCAGATTGGCTCGGTCGACAAGAAATTCTTTGTCGGGTTGCCAAGCCCAGCGGCCGCGGCCTGTGTTGCGGGACTGGTCTGGTGCTTTCACTTGTTTGAGCCGGCAGCCTGGCTCACATTTCTGACCCTTGTTGTAGTGGGAGGTTCTGGCGTTTTGATGGTCAGCAACGTCCTTTATCGAAGTTTCAAGGATCTGGATCTGCGTGGCCGGGTCCCCTTCGCGGCAATTCTCCTGGTTGTTCTGGGCTTCGTAGTGATCGCACTGGATCCAGCCACCGTACTTTTCACAGGGTTCCTGATCTACGCGTTGTCCGGCCCCGTTCGTGCCTTGTTCCGTGGTAAACCGCGCAAAACCCAAGGTGCCAACGAATAATAATTCGGTGTCCCGAGCTTTCAAAGGGAAGCTCGGGGAAATTTCCGTATCAGTCTCCGGTCAACGCCTTACGTGGCTGACGCTCCAGCGGAGACTTTATATGTTCATCAAGAAGCGCCCATCCTGGGCTTTATCCCAATCCGAGATTACGCCTGAATCGGTTTATCTGAATCGAAGACAGTTTATGTCTGGTTCCGTTGCTGTGGCGGCCGGACTCTCGATACCAGGCCTGCTGCCTGCAGCCGAGTTACCTGTCCAGGGTAAGTCGCTGAATTTCGTCCCGATGCCCGACTATTCCACAGCCGAAGAGAAGACGCCTTTTAAGGATGTCGCTCAATACAATAATTTCTACGAGTTCGGAACGGGCAAGGGTGATCCTGCCAGGTATGCTGAAGAAATGACGGTAGATCCCTGGTCATTGGGCGTTGAGGGGGAGTGCGAGCAACCCGGTGAGTACGCGTTGGAAGACCTGCTTAAGCCCCACGAATATCAGGAGCGCGTTTACCGTCTCCGTTGTGTTGAGGCATGGTCCATGGTGATACCCTGGATTGGTGTACCGCTGGCGGACATCCTCAAGCGATTGCAGCCCACCTCCCGAGCGAAATATGTGTACTTCGAAACCCTGCATGATCCGGACCAGATGCGCGGGCAGCGCTCGCTCTTCAGCACAATTGACTGGCCTTACCAGGAAGGGTTGCGCATGGACGAGGCCATGAACGAACTGAGCTTTCTGGCAGTTGGCCTTTATGGAAAGACCCTGCCTAAACAGAACGGCGCACCTATCAGACTGGTTGTTCCCTGGAAATATGGCTTCAAGAGCATCAAGTCCATTGTGAAGATTCGATTCCAGGAGGAACGGCCAGAAACAACATGGGAAATGATCGCGCCACAGGAGTACGGATTCTACGCCAACGTGAACCCCGAAGTGGATCACCCAAGATGGAGCCAGAAGAGAGAGAGGAGGCTTCCTTCCGGACTGCTTTCTCCTAACTGGATGGAAACCGTCAAATTTAACGGCTACGGAGAGCAGGTCGCCCATCTCTATAAAGACATGGATCTGCGGAAGTTCTTTTAATGCCAGGTTCCCGCTGGAGTGGGCATCCCCGGTTCCTCCTGGCTTTTCGCCTCCTGGCCGCCTTATTGGCGAGTATGCCCTTTCTGTTTCTGGTGTCCAATATTGCCGCGCAATCTCTCGGGCCTGACCCGGGCCAGGAAGTGACAGAGCTTCTGGGGCTTGCAGCATTTCAGCTACTCATAGCCACTTTATGTATGACGCCGCTCAAACGCTGGACCGGGTGGAGCGGCTGGATCCGGATTCGGCGGATGCTGGGATTGTTCGCGTTTTTTTACGCGACGCTTCATGTTCTGGCGTTTCTTCAGTTTATTCTCGGTTGGACTGACTTGTGGGTAACCTTTACCAAGCGACCCTACATAGTGGCGGGTGCCTTGTCTTTCCTGATGCTGATTCCTCTTGCGCTGACATCAACCCAGGGAATGATGAAGCGACTGGGTCGGAGCTGGAAGCAGCTGCACAAACTGGTTTATCCGAGCATCGTAGTCGCCTGGGTCCATTTTATCTGGCAAGCGCGCAGCGATGTGGGGGAAATGGTGTTTTATGGCCTGGCAATACTGGTTCTTCTTGCGGTTCGCTGGAAGTGGGCGGGCTCGCGGGGGATGATTCCGTTTGTCAGGGGGTGATTTGCGTTTGTTTTTAAGGCAGGTTGATCAGTGGCTGATCGATGGGGTAGGTGGAAACCGAAACCGCTAACAATTAATTCAAAAACCTCGTTGACAGTTTTCCTGACGTCTGTAGAATGCGCACCACTTCTGAGGGACAAGCCACAAACGGTGGCATCCCGAATGAAAGCAACTGCTTGAAATTACTGAAGAAAATGAGTTTTAAAAATCTTCAGAAAGCAGTTGACAGGCGAGTCGTTCAGTGTAGAATGCTCGCCTCGATTAAGCAGTAAGCCGATGTGTTTTTCGGCGGGTTCCGGAGGCGGAAAACAACGAAAAACAAACGGTTGACAAGACGGCGGAACGATGTAGAATACGCCACCTTGATTGAGCCACGGCTCAAACGCTCTTTAAAAAGTTAACCAAGTAATTCGTGTGGGCGCTGGCCGAGGTATTTCGGAACTGAAATATCAGGACAGTGACTCGTCGAAAATTGAGTTTTGTCTTGAGCAAGAATAGAGGATCTTCGGATTCTTGTATGATTTAAACTGAAGAGTTTGATCATGGCTCAGATTGAACGCTGGCGGCAGGCTTAACACATGCAAGTCGAGCGGTAACAGGTCCTTCGGGATGCTGACGAGCGGCGGACGGGTGAGTAATGCTTAGGAATCTGCCTGGTAGTGGGGGATAGCCCGGGGAAACCCGGATTAATACCGCGTACGCCCTTCGGGGGAAAGCAGGGGATCTTCGGACCTTGCGCTATCAGATGAGCCTAAGCCGGATTAGCTAGTTGGTAGGGTAAAGGCCTACCAAGGCGACGATCCGTAGCTGGTCTGAGAGGATGATCAGCCACATCGGGACTGAGACACGGCCCGAACTCCTACGGGAGGCAGCAGTGGGGAATATTGGACAATGGGGGCAACCCTGATCCAGCCATGCCGCGTGTGTGAAGAAGGCTTTCGGGTTGTAAAGCACTTTCAGTGAGGAGGAAGGCCTTAAGGTTAATACCCTTGAGGATTGACGTTACTCACAGAAGAAGCACCGGCTAACTCCGTGCCAGCAGCCGCGGTAATACGGAGGGTGCAAGCGTTAATCGGAATTACTGGGCGTAAAGCGCGCGTAGGTGGTTTGATAAGCGAGATGTGAAAGCCCCGGGCTTAACCTGGGAACGGCATTTCGAACTGTCAGGCTAGAGTGTGGTAGAGGGTAGTGGAATTTCCTGTGTAGCGGTGAAATGCGTAGATATAGGAAGGAACACCAGTGGCGAAGGCGGCTACCTGGACCAACACTGACACTGAGGTGCGAAAGCGTGGGGAGCAAACAGGATTAGATACCCTGGTAGTCCACGCCGTAAACGATGTCAACTAGCCGTTGGGACTCTTGAAGTCTTAGTGGCGCAGCTAACGCACTAAGTTGACCGCCTGGGGAGTACGGCCGCAAGGTTAAAACTCAAATGAATTGACGGGGGCCCGCACAAGCGGTGGAGCATGTGGTTTAATTCGACGCAACGCGAAGAACCTTACCTGGCCTTGACATGCAGAGAACTTTCCAGAGATGGATTGGTGCCTTCGGGAACTCTGACACAGGTGCTGCATGGCCGTCGTCAGCTCGTGTCGTGAGATGTTGGGTTAAGTCCCGTAACGAGCGCAACCCCTATCCCTAGTTGCTAGCAGTTCGGCTGAGAACTCTAGGGAGACTGCCGGTGACAAACCGGAGGAAGGTGGGGATGACGTCAGGTCATCATGGCCCTTACGGCCAGGGCTACACACGTGCTACAATGGTGCGCACAGAGGGCTGCAAACCCGCGAGGGGGAGCCAATCTCACAAAACGCATCGTAGTCCGGATCGCAGTCTGCAACTCGACTGCGTGAAGTCGGAATCGCTAGTAATCGTGAATCAGAATGTCACGGTGAATACGTTCCCGGGCCTTGTACACACCGCCCGTCACACCATGGGAGTGGATTGCACCAGAAGTGGTTAGTCTAACCTTCGGGAGGACGATCACCACGGTGTGGTTCATGACTGGGGTGAAGTCGTAACAAGGTAGCCGTAGGGGAACCTGCGGCTGGATCACCTCCTTAAACGAAGCCGAAGGCTTCGGTCAGAGTCCACACGAATTACTTGGTTGGCTAATAAAGAGAGCAAAAGGGTCTATGCAGGCCCGATGTCGGTTTGACCAGACCTCAGGGTTTGGCGCCGGATTCGGATTGGCTGGCAAGGCGCAGATTGAGTGAGAGAGGGAGCGTACATGCGTACGTGACCGATTGAGCGAGAGCTGCAACGCAGTCCAGGCGATTCGAAGACAAGCGAAACCGGGTCTGTAGCTCAGGTGGTTAGAGCGCACCCCTGATAAGGGTGAGGTCGGTGGTTCAAGTCCACCCAGACCCACCANCACCTCCTTAAACGAAGCCGAAGGCTTCGGTCAGAGTCCACACGAATTACTTGGTTAGCTTCTAAAGAGAGCAAAAGGGTCTTTCAGACCCGACTTGGCTTGTTCTAGGACAGGCAAAACCGGGTCTGTAGCTCAGGTGGTTAGAGCGCACCCCTGATAAGGGTGAGGTCGGTGGTTCAAGTCCACCCAGACCCACCAGAATTTCGTGGCTCGTCGTTATCGAAGTACTTGCATAGCAGGCTATGCGGCGCACTTCGATGCCTAGATCCACAAAATTCTATAGCCTGAGATTCCGTGCGCGGCCGGGCTTAGGTGATAAGTCTTGGGGCTATAGCTCAGCTGGGAGAGCGCCTGCCTTGCACGCAGGAGGTNAAATTGCTCAGCTCGTCGTTGTGTCCGGACTTGCATAGCAGGCTATGCGGCGCCCGAATACGCCTAGATCTGAACAATTTCCGAGATCGCCACTGGATTTGGCAAGCTCGGATTAGTAGGCCTCAAAAGTCGAGGCAATCGCGGATGCGCCGGACAGGTTTTGTCAATCTAGGCGCAGTGTGAGTGAGAGAAGGAGTGACCCTCGATGGGTCATGACTGAAGCGAGCGAATGCTGCAACGACGAGTGATGAAAGCTGGACAAGCAGACGGGGCTATAGCTCAGCTGGGAGAGCGCCTGCCTTGCACGCAGGAGGTCGGCAGTTCGATCCTGCCNGGCTATGCGGCGCCATCCGATGCCTTGATCTGAATAATTCTTGTAATAGCTTTTATGGGGCTATAGCTCAGCTGGGAGAGCGCCTGCCTTGCACGCAGGAGGTCGGCAGTTCGATCCTGCCTAGCTCCACCAAAACCTTTACTGACTAACGCGAGTTAGCAGTGTACAGAAACAAGTTTTTCAGTTTTGTGACCGTCAAGGTTGTGACTGAAGACCTTCTTTCTGATCACTGGGTCAGATTTGCTCTTTAACAAATTGGACGAGATAGAACACGAATGCTTTTTCNNNACAGAAACAAGTTTTTCAGTTTTGTGACCGTCAAGGTTGTGACTGAAGACCTTCTTTCTGATCACTGGGTCAGATTTGCTCTTTAACAAATTGGACGAGATAGAACACGAATGCTTTTTCTCATTATCTCCGAGAGAAAGTGTTCAATGTGATAGCGATTTCAAGCGTTATCCGGTGTTGTCGTTGAAGTGGTTGTATATGACTTCGAGCGACTGTCTCTGAACCTCATCCTGGATGGGAAAGCTGGCTTCACTTCGGTGGGTTGGGTGCTCCTGTTTATGGTGGCGTACAGATCAGTTGTCTTGGGGTTATATAGTCAAGCAACTAAGCGCATACGGTGGATGCCTTGGCAGTCAGAGGCGATGAAAGACGTGGAAGCCTGCGATAAGGCTCGGGGAGCTGGCAAACAAGCTGTGATCCGGGCATCTCTGAATGGGGAAACCCACCGACTTTCGGGTCGGTACCTTGCACTGAATACATAGGTGTAAGGGGCGAACTCGGGGAACTGAAACATCTAAGTACCCGAAGGAAAAGAAATCAACCGAGATTCCCTCAGTAGCGGCGAGCGAACGGGGACCAGCCCTTAAGCTGGACAACTGGTAGGAGAAGGCTCTGGAAAGTGCCGCCATAGTGGGTGATAGCCCCGTATCCGAAACCTGAGTCCAGTGAAATCGAGTAGGACGGGACACGTGATATCCTGTCTGAACATGGGGGGACCATCCTCCAAGGCTAAATACTCCTGACTGACCGATAGTGAACCAGTACCGTGAGGGAAAGGCGAAAAGAACCCCTGTGAGGGGAGTGAAATAGATCCTGAAACCGTATGCGTACAAGCAGTCGGAGCGGACTTGTTCCGTGACGGCGTACCTTTTGTATAATGGGTCAGCGACTTATGTTCAGTGGCGAGGTTAACCGTTTAGGGGAGCCGTAGGGAAACCGAGTCTGAATAGGGCGATTTAGTCGCTGGGCATAGACCCGAAACCGGGCGATCTATCCATGAGCAGGTTGAAGGTTGAGTAACATCAACTGGAGGACCGAACCCACTGTCGTTGAAAAGCCAGGGGATGACTTGTGGATCGGAGTGAAAGGCTAATCAAGCCCGGAGATAGCTGGTTCTCCCCGAAAGCTATTTAGGTAGCGCCTCGGACGAATACCACAGGGGGTAGAGCACTGTTTCGGCTAGGGGGTCATCCCGACTTACCAACCCGATGCAAACTCCGAATACCTGTGAGTACTATCCGGGAGACACACAGCGGGTGCTAACGTCCGTTGTGAAGAGGGAAACAACCCAGACCGCCAGCTAAGGTCCCCAAGTACCAGTTAAGTGGGAAACGATGTGGGAAGGCTCAGACAGCTAGGAGGTTGGCTTAGAAGCAGCCATCCTTTAAAGAAAGCGTAATAGCTCACTAGTCGAGTCGGCCTGCGCGGAAGATGTAACGGGGCTCAAACTGGTCACCGAAGCTGCGGCTGCATACTTTGTATGCGGGGTAGGGGAGCGTTCTGTAAGCCTGCGAAGGTGAGTTGAGAAGCTTGCTGGAGGTATCAGAAGTGCGAATGCTGACATGAGTAACGACAATGGGAGTGAAAAACTCCCACGCCGGAAGACCAAGGGTTCCTGCGCAACGCTAATCGGCGCAGGGTGAGTCGGCCCCTAAGGCGAGACCGAAAGGTGTAGTCGATGGGAAACGGGTTAATATTCCCGTACCTTGGATAGCTGCGATGGAGAGACGGAGAAGGCTAGGTGAGCCGGGCGACGGTTGTCCCGGTTTAAGCATGTAGGCAGTGGGGTTAGGCAAATCCGGTCCCACAATGCCGAGACGCGACGACGACTGCTCTTAGAGCGGGAAGTCATTGATGCCCTGCTTCCAGGAAAATCTTCTAAGCTTCAGGCTATTCGAGACCGTACCCCAAACCGACACAGGTGGTCAGGTAGAGAATACCAAGGCGCTTGAGAGAACTCGGGTAAAGGAACTAGGCAAAATGGTGCCGTAACTTCGGGAGAAGGCACGCTGGTGGTAGGTGAGACTCTTTACGGGTGGAGCTGAAACCAGTCGAAGATACCAGGCCCCTGCGACTGTTTATTAAAAACACAGCACTGTGCAAACACGAAAGTGGACGTATACGGTGTGACGCCTGCCCGGTGCCGGAAGGTTAATTGATGGGGTTAGCGCTTGCGCGAAGCTCTTGATCGAAGCCCCGGTAAACGGCGGCCGTAACTATAACGGTCCTAAGGTAGCGAAATTCCTTGTCGGGTAAGTTCCGACCTGCACGAATGGCGTAACGATGGGGGCGCTGTCTCTACCCGAGACTCAGTGAAATTGAAATCGCCGTGAAGATGCGGTGTATCCGCGGCTAGACGGAAAGACCCCGTGAACCTTTACTATAGCTTCACAGTGAACTTTGAGCATGTTTGTGTAGGATAGCTGGGAGGCTTTGAAGCGGCGACGCCAGTCGTCGTGGAGCCAACCTTGAAATACCAGCCTGACATGTTTGAGGTTCTAACTTGGTCCCCTTATCGGGGATGAGGACACTGTGTGGTGGGTAGTTTGACTGGGGCGGTCTCCTCCCAAAGCGTAACGGAGGAGCACAAAGGTGGGCTAAGCATGGTCGGACATCATGCGGTTAGTGTAATGGCACAAGCCCGCTTAACTGCGAGACAGACACGTCGAGCAGGTACGAAAGTAGGTCATAGTGATCCGGTGGTTCTGTATGGAAGGGCCATCGCTCAACGGATAAAAGGTACTCCGGGGATAACAGGCTGATACCGCCCAAGAGTTCACATCGACGGCGGTGTTTGGCACCTCGATGTCGGCTCATCACATCCTGGGGCTGAAGCCGGTCCCAAGGGTATGGCTGTTCGCCATTTAAAGTGGTACGCGAGCTGGGTTTAGAACGTCGTGAGACAGTTCGGTCCCTATCTGCCGTGGACGTTGGAGATTTGAGGAAAGCTGCTCCTAGTACGAGAGGACCGGAGTGGACGAACCTCTGGTGTTCGGGTTGTCACGCCAGTGGCATTGCCCGGTAGCTATGTTCGGATAGGATAACCGCTGAAAGCATCTAAGCGGGAAGCCCCTTCCAAGATGAGATCTCCCTGGACCCTTGAGGTCCCTGAAGAGCCGTTCAAGACCAGGACGTTGATAGGTCGGGTGTGTAAGCGCTGCGAGGCGTTGAGCTAACCGATACTAATTGCTCGTGCGGCTTGACTATATAACACCCAAGACAATTGCGGATAACGCAGAGCCTTCGCGCTCAAACGAAATCACTATCACGTTCCATCTCGTCCCCCAGTGATCAACCGTTTTGCCTGACGACCATAGCGGTCTGGAACCACCTGATCCCATCCCGAACTCAGAAGTGAAACAGACCAGCGCCGATGGTAGTGTGGCGTTGCCCATGTGAGAGTAGGTCATCGTCAGGCTCCTAAATAAAACAGCCCCGACAGCATATGCTGCCGGGGCTTTTTTATTTTGGATCGAGGCCCTGCTGTGCACTACACCGGCCCCC
>NZ_KZ319344.1 GCF_002744735.1 Marinobacter guineae
TGACGGCGACAGCGCCTGACTCAAGATGGGATTACCGGCCGCTTACACTGCCTCAGTCATTCTCGGTGAACTGAGGCAAATCGTCGGTAATCTCAAACCACGGAGCCTTGCTGCCCACGAAAACATGGCGGTCTGCATGCACGCCTGGATCGGTGTCGAGGGTGCCCAACGGAAGCGCGTAGACCTCCGGCTTTGCATTGAACTTCGTATGAATGCTTGATCCGCAATTTGAGCAAAATACCTTGAACTCTCCCGGCGACGACTCGTAGGTTTTGAGTAGTTCTTCGCCTCTGACGGTTCGCCAGTCATCGGCCTGCACCTTTGCGCAGGTTCGGAAAGCGGCCGCATGGAGCTTGCGGCACATAGAGCAATGGCAGTTGTATACGTCATTAAGGTCGCCATTCACTTCATATTGGACGCCACCACAAAGGCAACTACCTGATAGGCTCCTTTCTCAGCTCCATATGTGATAACGCCAATATTCAGCGGCGGCTTTACGCAGCGAAGCGGAGAAAAGGCCGTCCGGTGGAGGCCCGTCAGGGCCGGAACGAACTGGAATGACTGGTTAGGCCAAGTCCTCCACCCAAATTTGTTCTATATAGCCATCTTGGCCATATTTTTGGATTTCTTTCCGTAGCTTGGAGCCAGAATAGGCCTCGATCATCCGAGGTAGCTTCCTGTTCAATAACTCAAAAATACGTTCCCAACCATCTGTGCTCTCAAGCGAACTTAAATCGTAGTTCAACAACCTGCTTACGTATCTGAGCTTTCGCGAAGACAAGATCCTCAAGGCTCAGTTTGAAAGGGTAATCATGAGCCTCTCTAGGGGTTTCAGTGTGCTGTTTTTCCCTATTACGCAGAAAGGTTTTTCAGAGCCCAATTACAAAGGCGACTTCGCCTGGCCTTTGAAACCGGCCTCCATGTCGAATGAAAGCGACTTGCCAATCAGACGTGAAGACTCTGGCTGCAAACGATTTATTGGGCACACTCCAACCATTATCTTCGAGCGATTGGAGAAACTGTTCGTAGTTCATATAGGCCTAACGCAAAAACGAAGCGGCGCGTCTCACGCGTCCGCCTTCCGTGTCTTGTTAGTCACTGCACGCATGAACAACAGGTCGCCCGTAGATTCTGATTCCACACTAAAGAAGCCAAGGCTCTCGTATAGGGAACGCGCAGCATTGTTATCCCGATATACACGAAGAGTAACGTATGCGGCGCCAGTTGACCGAACCGCCTTTTCGATCAGTTTCTCGCACAGCAGACGACCAGCACCTATTCCCCGAGCTTCGGGTGAAATAATTATTCTGCCTATGTGCACCGCACCTTGCTCCGCCACCCAAAACTGACCAAAACCAATACACTTGCGGTTGCTAGCGGACAAGCAGTAGCTAAAGCATTCCTCCGTCTCGAGTAGTTCAGGTAATCTCTCCGGCGCAAACGGAAACGGCACCAATGGACCAGCCCAGCGAGCACAAGCCTTTTCATCGACTACCCAGGAAGCAATAGCCTCATAATCGGTTTTCTGTGGGATTCGCAGAGTTGCTTCCATATGACTAACGCTGAATGTTAAGCGGCGCCTGCGGAGCGCAGCGTAGTAGGCGTCCGGCGGACGGCCACCAGGCCGGTAGCGAACTTGAACGATTGGTTATACATAAGGCTACCACCCCCACCAATGCCAAACCTTGGCTATACCGCGCCAGACACCCCCGAGAATAGACGGGAAAAGTCGCGGGAGCAGCAACGCCAACACAGCAAAAACCAAGATACAGGAAATGAGGTAACGACTGCTGAGAAAGCCATTCCAGTAGACGGCCAACTCCAAATTGACCCAGAGCCAAACGAATACTGCTGTTGGGATAGAGAAAAACAGTGATGCAAAAAGGCTAATCAACCTTGATTCAATCGGCCCACCTTGGCCGCTATTCCTTGCCATGATCTATGAACATTCCTTGTGTATAACGCTGAGGTAACCGGCGCCGGAGCGCTAGCGGAGGGAACCAAAAGCGGTACGCTTTTGGCGTCCGGTTGACCGACTTGTTAACTTTTGAGGTATGCACTAAGCCCCTCCTCAATGATCTCCAACTCACTGCCAGCACTATCAAAACCAACAAACTGCCAACCAATATTAGCGGCACGATAGCCAATGGAATAGCCGGCCATGTCATCGCCAACCAACAATACCTCTTTCAGTGCTACAGGGTATTGCTCGCCGAATATCTCATTTGGATGAACCGGACCTGAATACAACATAATTCCGCTTTCCTGCTCTCCCCATCCTCGTTCAGAGAGCCATCTCAGGTATTCCTCAGGCAGAAGGCCGTACTCTGCTTTGATGGCTTCAACTTGATGATAAGACAGCCTTTCCATTTCCGACTCGACCATAAAGTTAACGCTTAGCTTAGCGGCGACCTTGTAATGGAGGCGAAGCCGCAATGAAAAGGACGTCCGGCGGCCAACGGCCGCGAACTACAGCGACTGGTTAGCTGGGGGTAACTGTGAAGCCCAATACCAGGCAACCAACAAGACGGCATGTGCCGATGCCCTAGCACCTAAAACCGCCGATGCACTGTGATTGAAACCAACGCAAATGATGCGGCGAATGAACCTGAACTTCAGAGTAGCCTGTCCAGACCCAATTTTCGGTGAACAGCCCCACAAGGCCAGCACCGATTTCTATACCAACACCGACCCCAGATTGAGCTGCCAATTTGACCGCGGATTCTGACGGCCTTGGCGAGCCACCAAACTTGCCGGTATTGCTACCCGCTTGCGGCCAAGGCCCGATGGCACCCAGCCACCAAAAACGAACAAGGCACTACCAGCTAACGCCGCTCAGCACGCGCGGTTTTGGAATGGAGGCGCAGCCGCAATGCAGTAACCGTCGCCGTGGCTGGCATGGTTAAATATTGCCTGAAAACGCAAGCTTCGCGCCCTCCGCCAGCACAGATCGAATTACAGATAGAGCCGTCTCACGTCCAAGTGTTTTTGATCCATTCGCTAGAATGGTTCCCACTGACTCCGTCATTTCAAGCGCCTGGGGAGTGGCATTTAACAGCTCCAAGCTCTTGGGCGTCAATGTGACACTTTTAACAGCGCCATAGACTTTCTTACCGACCCACAAATACCCAGCATCTGTTAGCCAATTTACTGTGGCAGCTGCAAGCTCTTCGTATTCCTGCGCATTGTAGAAAAGCTCTTCATCAGTCCCGGATGCGTACCTTTTGTATACGTTTTTACCAAGGTCCTCGTACCTTATGTCCGGTCTCACCGGAAAGCTCTCAAAGCAAATTCCGAGCACTTCGGCAACATGTAGGTTAAACAGGTCGATATTACGCACGATACTTCCTTGGATTTAACGCCTTGAATAAGCCGCCGTTTGGAGCGCAAGCGCAAAACGGTCGGCTTCATTCACTGGTTAGAAGGCGACTTCTCCAATTCCGAAATCGCCCACTCAAAATAATCAATCAGCTCAGGGCTATTCGCTAGTTCGTCAGCGGCCTCCGGCGACATATGGACCAGTTGATTCCTGAGTTTCCACACCGCAAACAGCTCATCAATTACTGGCTCGCTCATAAAGCGTCTAAACCCATTGATGGTTTTGGCAACAGGCACACGAGGTCCTCTATAAAGCTTAAGCTGAATTGCTTTGTTAATGACCGCCTGCTCAAAAGCAACGCCCGCCTGCATAAGCCCAGCAACGACATGGCCATCAGCGACGGCCTTCTTGGCGTCCACAAGGAAAGAGTTTGAAGTGGCAGCTTTTTGAGTTTTCGTTCCATGGATTTCATGAAGTTTTCGAATAGATTCCTTTACATCAGAAAGCCCCGCCTGAATAGCTTCGTAATTTGAGGAATCATCAAGCTGTTTGGCCGTCCTTAGATACTGACCGACGAGCCACATTAAAAAAAGAAGCCGGCAGCAAAATAGTTAATAAATGTAGTGACTGATCTCTGCTCAGGATCCGCGGAGAAATACCCGAATACAGAATATGTGGCAGCGAGTATCAGCGGAACTCCACTGATCTTTAGCTGCTGTGCCATTACTTCCTTTCTCGGTAACAACTTCATACGTCCTTCTAACAGCTAATTCAACGACAAATGACATCTACCCCGCGTGCGTATATTTCCCCGACGCCTAGCATGCCGTGGCTACAATTTCTTTTTTTATCAAAAGGCTATCGACCTAAGAAACGAGTAAGCGTGGAGATAGACGCCAACGATTCAATTTTCTCCAAAAGTGTCCACTCGCTTATTCAAAATTATTCTTCGTAGACTATTCCATATTTTTCATAGAGTTGTAAGAGAGCACGAGTGGAATTTTCGGCATTTTGCGACAGTTGTCTTATATCTCCGTTTTCTGCATGACAGCAAGCAAAATCATACGCAAAATACTGTACAAATAAACAGCATGGGGGCTGAATGCATGATTCTGGATGTGCCACCCAAATTACCAGACAACCCTACCCGCTTCATGGATCGGCTTCGTGCGTTGATCCGAAGCCGCAATATGGCTTATAAAACCGAGCAAACATACTGTCATTGGATCAAGCGTTTTATCCGATTTCACGGTATGCAACATCCTTCAGTCTGCTCTGCAAAGGAAGTAGAGCAGTTTCTGTCACATTTGGCGGTTCAGCGTAATAGCAGTATCAGCACTCAGCGAACAGCATTGAACGCCATTGTCTTTCTATTCCGCGAGTTCCTGGAGCAGCCGCTGGACGAACTATCATTTGAGCTTGCTCGAAAATCCCGCCGCCTTCCTACGGTGTTCACTCATGATGAAGTCCGGACCGTCATTGACCACTTGCAGGATGAGTCTCGATTGGTGGCGCGCTTGATGTATGGTTCAGGCCTTCGAATCAATGAGGCCTTGAGGCTTCGGGTAAAAGATGTGGATTTCGGGATGCAGCAAATCATCGTGCGCAGTGGCAAAGGTAATAAGGACAGAGCAACCCTGCTGCCAGACTCGCTGATCGAACCACTTGGTCTGCAAATGGAAATTTGTCTGGCCTTGCACAAGAAAGACCTGGCACAAGGTCATGGCGAGGTTTATATGCCCACAGGCCTTGATCGAAAGTACCCCAGTGCGGGCCGGGAGCCGGCATGGCAGTATCTGTTTCCGGCCGCGAAACTATCCGTTGACCCACGCAGCGGCGTTCTTCGTCGGCACCATCTTCTGGATCGCAGCGTACAACGAGCCATCGGTTCCGCCATTCGAAAAGCGGGAATTTACAAACAAGCAAACAGCCATGTTCTGCGCCACAGCTTTGCAACCCGCCTGCTGGAAGCAGGCTATGATATTCGCACCATTCAGAAGCTTCTGGGCCATGCCGACGTACGCACCACAGAAATCTACACCCACGTTGTTCGCAAAGGTGGTTTTGGTGTGCGCAGCCCGGTTGATGAAGGTTTCTAACTCTCCCAATTGCTGGCCGGAATTCGCTTAACGTGAATGTGGCTGATTAGCCGGATGGTGGGGCGGACCAGGAACTGGAAACTGCCGATAATGAACAGCCAGATTGCGGCCTTCTCATATTCCGGGAACAAAAACAGAATGCTGCCCACCAGAAACCAGATGGCGATGAAAAAATCGTTGATGATGCTGACCACCTCATAGCGGCGGCGGATAATAAGCTCTTCCTTGCCGAGTTTCAGGGTCAGGGGGTTATCGGTACGGTTTTCAACCATTCGCTTGGCGATCTCCGGTCCGGAAGGAGCGCAGCGGAAGCCAGGTTCCGCCGCGATTGAGGTTATTGCATGTCCTTAAAGGCAGCGTCGGTTCGTGCTGCCAGGATGAAGTCGTTTTTGTGCAGGCCACCGATTTCGTGGCTCCACCAGCTCACCGTGACTTTTCCGTATTCCAGGACGATCACAGGGTGGTGGTCCTCAGCTTCGGCAAGGTCACCGATCTTGTTGGTGAATTCCAGGGCCTTAACAAAGTTTTTGAGTTTGAAGACCTTGTGGAGCTGCTCTTCACCGTCAATGTCCATAATTTCCCAGTCCGGAACATCTTTTTGAAGGCGCTGCTTTTCTTCCTCGGTAGCCTTGGGCGCATTCGGGCTGCAGGCTTCACAGCTGCGCTCTTTCAGGTCACTCATCTCAACCTCCATGGCTGATGGCTGTACTACAAGCGTGGGTCTGGCCGTTCGCTTTATCAACCCTTCTCTTGAAATCCTGCCACTTTGAGAATACTGTACATTTAAACAGTATTGCGAGAGTTTTCATCATGAGCGAGCTTCTGAATACGCTGATGCAGGATGCCCGTGTCTGGCAGGGCCACCGCCACGTCCAGACCACACAACCTGCAGAACCAACCGGATATCAGGTTCTGGATAACCAGCTCGGCGGCCTGGGCTGGCCCCGGGGCGCCCTGAGCGAATGTCTTCTGGATGCACCGGGTATTGGCGAGCTGCATTTGCTGCTGCCACTTATGCAGCGGATGTGCGCGGAGCGTAAAACTGTGTTCTGGCTGAACCCGCCGCACACCCCCTATGCACCTGCCATGGCCCGGGAAGGTGTGGATCTGGACCAGGTGGTGCTGATCCATACCGAGGATGAAGGCGACTTTCTGTGGACTCTGGAAAACTGCCTTCGCTCACCGGTGACAGGGCTGGTGATGGCCTGGCCCGGAAGACTTGCCTCCCGGGAGGTCCGGCGGCTGCAGCTGGCCGCCGAGGCCGGCTGCAATGTGTGCGTCCTGTTCCGGGAGCGGCGCTACGCCGAGCAAAATTCTCCGGCTGCCCTGCGCCTGGAACTTGAACCGGGCGAGCAGCAGGATCTCAAGGTGAATGTGCTCAAGCGTCGGGGCAGCTGGCCCGGGCAACGCTGTTCACTGGCCATGGCCCAGCGGGCTGATCTCTCATTTCGTGAAACCACCCGGGTTGTCCGGGGCCCCTGGTCGGGTTCAACCGGGTAATAACTCTCCATGTTGTGGCTGTATCTGCATTTTCCACACCTGTTGCTGGACCACATTCGCCGCTCCCGGGAAGACCAGGGCGCGCTGGTAATTGTGGAAGGCTCCGGTCAGAAGGTAATCCAGGCCTGCCCTGAGGCCAGGGCCCAGGGCATTCGCAGTGGCATGCGCCTGAAAACCGCCATCAGCCTGGCGCCGGATCTGGGGATGGTGCGTGCCGATGAAACCCGGGAATCCAGGATTCTGGAAGATCAGGCCCGCTGGCTGTATCGCTATGCCGCCCACATTGTACTGGTTCCACCAGATGGCCTGCTGGCCGAGATTGGCAGCCTGCAGAAGCTCTATGGCGGGCTGCCCGCCGTCTGGCAAACCGTGGAACAGGGGCTGAATGAGCGCCAGCTGAATGCCTGGATTGGTATTGGCCACACGCCTCTGGCAGCCCGCCTGATTGCCCGTGTCGGCAAGGGGGAGTGCACGGCCGACAAGGGCCATATTCTGCGAACTTTGAGCCAGATGCCCCTGCTTGCGGCCGAATTCGATGAGAAAGCCTCCATCCGGCTTCAGCGACTGGGGCTAAACACTCTGGGGGAAGTCTTTGATTTACCCCCCAATGAGCTGGCACGTCGCCTGTCTCCTGAGCTGCTGGCTCACATCCAGAAAATCCAGGGCACCCGGCCGGATCCGCGAGCCCCCTGGCAACCGCCCCACTCGTTCCGGCAACAGGCCGATTTTGTGCAGGAGATCGAGCACGCCCAGGGCCTGCTGTTTCCGCTCCAGCGCATGCTCACGGAACTGGAAGAAGACCTTTGCTGGCGCCAGCAGGATACCGACAGCCTGCGGCTGGTTCTGAGGCACCGGCACTCGGAACCTACCCGTCTGCACATTCGCACCTCCGGGCCTGAGCACCGGGCCGACAACTTTCTCAACCTGATCCGGTTGCGGCTTGAGCAGCACTCGCTGCAGGCTCCGGTTATCTCACTGATGCTGTCGGTGACGCGTTTCCTGTCCCGGGAAGCGCCCTCCGGGCAGGATCTGCTGGGTGAAACACAGGACCTGAACGAGGCCTGGCATACCTTGATCAGCCGCTTGCAGGCCCGCCTTGGGGAACAGGCACTCAAACAGCTCTCGCCCCAGGCCGATCATCGCCCCGAACGGGCATGGTCTGCTTCAGAGGTAATGCGCAAAACGGCCGCTCCGTTAAAGCCGGCCGAAGATCTGCCACGGCGCCCACTCTGGCTGCTAAAAGGACCGCAAGCGCTTACTGAAACGCCGGTCGCCTGGTTTGCCGGCCCGGAGCGAATCAGCGGCGGCTGGTGGGATGGCCACCGGGTGCACCGGGATTACTACATTGCCCAGTTAAACAGCGGTCAGTTGGCCTGGATATTCCGGGATGCCCGGGAGGGCTGGTTTGTGCATGGATGGTTTGGCTGATGTCTGAGCATCAGTATGCGGAGCTGTTCTGCTTCAGCAACTTTACCTTTCTGACCGGCGCCTCTCACCCCCAGGAGCTGGCCGAAAGGGCGCACGAGCTTGGCTACGCGGCCCTGGCGATCACCGATGCCTGTTCCGTCGCCGGCATTCCCCGGGCTTGGGCGGCACTGGCACAAAGCCCGGTCAAACTCATTACCGGCAGCTGGTTCGAGCTCTCCGATACGCCAAAAGGCGCAACAACGCCCCGCTTTATTCTTCTGGCGCGCACCCGCAAAGGCTATGGCCAGCTCTGCCAGCTGATCACCACCGGCCGCCGCCGGGCAGAGAAAGGCCACTACCAGCTGTTCGCCCGGGATATTGAAACTCACCCTCTTGATGACTGCCTGTGCCTGTGGTTGCCACCCTCACCTGCCGAGGCAGAGTCCGATCAGGCTCTGGCCTGCGGAGAATGGCTGAACCGCCTGTTTGACCCCCGGCTCTGGATTGCCGCCGCCCGCACCCTGGAATCCGGTGAAGAGCAACGGCTTGCCCGGATACACTGGCTGGCTGACCAGTTACGTATCCCCGTAACCGCCGTTGGCGAAGTACATATGCACAGCCGGGAACGCCAGCCCCTGCAGGATGTGCTCACGGCTCTGCGCAATCACACCAACCTGGAACACGCCGGCCACTGCCTGTTCCAGAATGGCGAACGATACCTGCGGCCCCTGAGGGTTCTCCAGCGGCTGTTTCCCGAAACCTGGCTGACCGAAACCCTCACCATTGCCCGGCAGTGCACCTTTGAGCCCGGCAGTCTGCGCTATGAATACCCACCGGATCTGGTGCCGGAAGACGAATCTCCTGCCAGTTACCTGAAACGGCTGACCCGCGAGGGCGAGCGTCGGCGCTATCCCGAGGGTACGCCACTTCAGGTCCAGAGCCTGATCCGCAAGGAGCTTGGCCTGATCTCGGAGATGAAGTACGAGCATTACTTTCTTACCATCCACGACATCGTGGCCTTTGCCCGCAGCCGGGGCATCCTGTGCCAGGGCCGGGGTTCTGCCGCCAACTCCGCCGTCTGTTACTGCCTGGGCATCACCGAAGTAAATCCGGCCCGGGTTGAGCTTCTGTTCGAACGCTTCATTTCCAAAGACCGCGACGAGCCACCGGACATTGATGTGGATTTTGAGCATGAACGGCGGGAAGAAGTCATCCAGTACATCTACCGGCGCTACAGCCGGGAACGGGCCGCCCTGGCTGCCACGGTGATCCGTTACCGGCCCCGCAGTGCCATTCGCGATGTCGGCAAGGCTCTGGGGTTCGACCCGGCCCTGGTGGAACAGCTGCTGGAAGGCATCGACTGGCGGGACAAGGCCACCAACTGGCGCCAGCAGATTCTGGACAAGAAAATCACCCGTAACCCCCAGGTGGCGGACCAGTTCTTCACCCTGGTCAATACACTGCTGGGCTTCCCAAGGCACCTGTCCCAGCACGTAGGTGGCTTTGTGATCAGTGCCGGGCCACTGGCCGAACTGGTACCGGTCGAAAATGCAGCCATGGCAGACCGCACCGTGATCCAGTGGGACAAGGACGACCTGGAAAGCCTGGGTCTGATGAAAGTGGATGTGCTTGCCCTGGGCATGCTCTCCGCCATACGCAAGGCGCTGGAGCTGATCAGCGACGAGAAAGGCCAGCCATTCCGGATGCAGGACATCCCTCCGGAGGATCGTGCCACCTATGCCATGCTCCAGAAAGGCGACAGCATCGGCGTATTCCAGGTGGAATCCCGGGCCCAGATCAACATGCTGCCGCGCCTGAAGCCGGAAACCTATTACGATCTGGTGATCGAAGTGGCGATTGTGCGCCCCGGCCCCATCCAGGGCGACATGGTGCACCCGTACCTGCGCCGCAAACACGGACTGGAACCTGTGGACTACCCCAACGACGCGGTACGCAAAGTTCTCGAACGTACTCTTGGCGTGCCTATCTTCCAGGAACAGGTCATCAAACTGGCCATGGTGGCCGCCGGCTTCTCCGCCGGCGAAGCCGACCAGCTGCGCCGGGCCATGGCCGCCTGGAAATCCCACGGCGACCTGACTCCGTTCCGGGAAAAGCTGATCACCGGCATGCTTGAACGGGGCCACGACGCCGGCTTCGCCGAACGACTCTACCTGCAAATCTGCGGCTTCGGCGGCTACGGCTTCCCCGAATCCCACGCCGCCAGCTTTGCCCTGCTGGTGTACGTCTCCGCCTGGATCAAACGCCATCACCCGGCTGCCTTCTACTGCGCCCTGCTCAATAGCCAGCCCATGGGGTTCTATTCCCCTTCGCAACTGGTTCAGGACGCCCGACGCCATGATGTCACCGTGCTTCCGGTTGATGTTAACCACAGCCAATGGGACCACACTTTGGAAAGCGCCAGCCGACACCTGCGCCTGGGCCTGAGAATCATCCAGGGCCTCTCCGCCAACGGCGCCGAACGCATCCATCAGAACTGCCCAACCGCAGGCTTCCGCTCCGCCAGCGAACTCCGCCGCCTGGCCGCACTCAACCAACGTGATATGGAACTCCTCGCCGGCGCCAACGCCATGCCGGCATTCACCGCCAACCGGCACCAGGCCTACTGGCAACTACTCGACCATGAACAGCCCACGGAACTGTTCACCGAAGAAGCCGCTGTCGACTACCAGCCGAAATACTGCCAGCAGCTTCCGGAGCCCTCAGAAGGCCAGAACGTCCTTGCCGACTACGCCAGCCAAGGCCTAACCCTCCAGCGTCATCCTCTGGCGCTACTCCGGGAGCAGGGTCATCTGAAGTTCTGCCTCAGTGCCGAACAACTGAAAACCACTAAAGCCGGCATCCCCGTCCAGGTCGCAGGCCTCGTTACCGGCCGGCAACGCCCCGGCTCCGCCTCCGGCGTCACCTTCGTCACCCTGGAAGACGAAACCGGCAACGTAAACGTGGTGGTGTGGCTGGAAACCGCACGAAGGCAGCGCAAGCCGTTATTGACCGCCCGGTTATTGCATGTGAAGGGAGTGCTGGAGCGTCAGGGGGATATTGTGCATGTGATGGCGGGGAGGCTTTCGGATATTAGCCACTTGATTCGGTCGTTGCCGGTTCATTCCCGGAATTTCCATTAAGAACAGAAAAGCCCCGCATGAAGCGGGGCTTTCGATACTGCAGGAAACAATCAGCTCAGCAGCTTGATCATCACACCGGCAGCAACCGCAGAGCCGATAACACCGGCCACGTTCGGGCCCATTGCGTGCATCAGCAGGAAGTTCTGCGGGTTAGCTTCAAGACCAACCTTGTTGGATACCCGCGCTGCCATCGGCACCGCAGATACACCGGCAGAACCGATCAACGGGTTGATCTGCTCTTTGGTCAGCTTGTTCATCAGCTTGGCCATCAGAACACCCGATGCCGTACCAACACCAAAGGCCACAATACCCAGGCCCAGGATGCCAAGAGTCTGGGCATCCAGGAACTTGTCCGCCATCAGCTTGGAGCCAACGGACAGACCCAGGAAAATAGTCACAATGTTGATCAGTGCGTTCTGGGCGGTGTCACTCAGACGCTCCACCACACCACACTCACGCATCAGGTTACCGAAGCAGAACATACCCAGCAGCGGTGCCGCATCCGGCAGGAACAGAACAACCGCAATCAGAACCACCAGCGGGAAAACAATCTTCTCTTTCTTGCTGACCGGGCGGAGCTGGGTCATTTTGATTTTCCGCTCTTCCACCGACGTCAGCGCCTTCATGATCGGCGGCTGGATCATCGGCACCATGGCCATGTACGCATATGCGGATACGGCAATCGCACCCAGCAGATGCGGCGCCAGAACGCTGGCTACATAGATGGAAGTCGGACCATCCGCACCACCGATAATGCCAATGGCAGCGGCTTCCAGAATGTTGAAATCCAGAACACCCGTCCAGTCCAGCAGCGCAGCACCAATAACGGTACCGAAGATGCCAAACTGTGCCGCAGCGCCCAGAAGCATGGTTTTGGGGTTAGCAAGCAGAGGGCCAAAGTCCGTCATCGCCCCCACACCCATGAAGATCAGAAGAGGCCCAACGGTGCTGCCGATAACCACGGAGTAGAAGTTATACAACATACCATTGCCGTAGCCGAAATCCTGGGCAAGGGAGTTTGCCATTGCCATTTCTGAGTAGCTGGCCTCCTTGAAAGCAACCTTGAAGGCTTCTTTCAACTCAGGCGTTACCGCCTGCCCAGCCTGATAGGCAACATCCAGCGGCGCTGCCAGCGCCGCCAGGATCTGCGTCGCCTCACTCTTCAGGGCGAAGTGGATGGCATTCTCGGCCGCAGTCAGGGCAA
Organism: Marinobacter guineae; assembly: GCF_002744735.1. Taxonomy (GTDB): domain Bacteria; phylum Pseudomonadota; class Gammaproteobacteria; order Pseudomonadales; family Oleiphilaceae; genus Marinobacter; species Marinobacter guineae. The sequence goes on from NZ_KZ319344.1 coordinate 12,670, forward strand.
GACCTGCCTCCGGAATATTCGCCAGAATGCCGCCGAACCCGATAGGTACCAGCAGCAGCGGCTCAAAGCCCTTGCGAATCGCAAGGAACAGAAGAAGAAGGCCAATGGCGATCATGATCACCTGGCCGATCTCTATGTTGAACAGGCCACTACCTGTCCAGAGCGTCAGTAATTTTTCCATGGAATGCTGGCCCTTATGCGATTGTCAGCATTTCATCATCAGGGGAGACGGCATCACCGACCTTGATGAAGACTTCGCCGATAGTACCGGCCTTGGGTGCGCGGATCTCGGTTTCCATTTTCATGGCTTCGAGAATAATCATCACATCGCCCTCTTCCACGGCGTCACCCGGAGAAACCAGAACCTTGAAGATGTTGCCGCCCAGAGGCGCAACCACAGGCTCGCCTTCGCCTGCTGCAGGTGCCGGAGCCGAAGAAGCGGCCGGTGCAGAAGCAGCAGCACCCTCACCCTGGACCTGAGTGATCTCACCACCTTCGGAAACCGCAACCACAAACTTCTTGCCGTTCACTTCCACGGTATAGGTCTCGGGGCCTTCGGCCTTCTTCGCCGGAGCAGCAGTTTCAGCGGTCGGAACCGGCTCAAACGCATCCGGGTTGCCACGGTTTTCCAGGAACTTCAGGCCGATCTGTGGGAACAACGCGTAGGTCAGTACATCGTCTACAGTGTTCTCCGCCAGTTTGATGCCCTTCTCGTCTGCCAGCTTCTTGAGTTCATCAGTCAGCTTGTCCATCTCGGACTCGATCAGATCTGCCGGACGGCAGGTAACTGGCTCTTTTCCATCCAGAACGCGCTCCTGCAGTTCCTTGTTCATCGGCGCAGGTGCAGAACCGTACTCGCCCTTGAGAATTGCAGAGGTTTCCTTGGAAATAGACTTGTAACGCTCGCCAGTCAGAACATTCAGTACCGCCTGGGTACCCACAATCTGGGATGTCGGCGTTACCAGCGGAATGAAGCCCAGGTCCTCGCGAACCTTGGGAATCTCGGCCAGTACTTCATCGAACTTGTCGGCAGCGTTCTGCTCTCTCAGCTGGTTTTCCATGTTGGTCAGCATGCCACCCGGCACCTGAGCAATCAGGATGCGGGAATCGGTACCACGGAGGCTGCCTTCAAACCTGGCATACTTCTTCCGAACTTCACGGAAGTAACTGGCAATCTCTTCCAGCAGATTGAGGTCCAGACCGGTATCCCGATCTGTGCCTTCAAGAATCGCAACCACCGCTTCGGTGGGCGAATGGCCGTAGGTCATACTCATTGAGGAGATAGCGGTGTCCACATTATCGATACCGGCTTCCGCTGCCTTGATGGCGGTGGCAGTCGACATGCCAGTAGTCGCGTGACACTGCATGTGAATCGGAATATCCAGTTCTTTTTTCAGGCGGCTGACCAGATCGAAGGCCACGTAGGGCTTGAGAATACCCGCCATGTCCTTGATGGCGATAGAGTCCGCTCCCATGTCGGCCACTTCCTTCGCCAGCTCTACCCACATTTCAATGGTGTGGACCGGGCTGGTGGTGTAAGCAATAGTGCCCTGGGCATGCTTGCCGGTCTTGCGAACGGCCTTGATGGCGCGGTCCAGGTTCCGGGGATCGTTCATCGCATCAAAAATACGGAACACGTCGACGCCGTTCTCGGCGGCACGCTCACAGAAACGGTCCACTACATCATCCGCGTAATGACGGTAACCCAACAGATTCTGGCCCCGCAGAAGCATCTGCTGCGGTGTGTTGGGCATGGCCTTTTTCAGCTCGCGAATGCGCTCCCAGGGATCTTCGCCCAGATAACGGATACAGGAATCGAAGGTGGCTCCGCCCCAGGATTCCAGAGACCAGAAACCGACCTTGTCGAGTTTCTCGGCAATAGGCAGCATGTCATCCAGCCGCATACGGGTGGCAAGCAGGGACTGGTGGGCGTCACGCAGGATAACGTCCGTAATCCCCAGCGGTTTCTTTGTGTCAGTCATCGTGTCAGCCTTCTGTTTAAAGGTTCTATCTTGTTACCGGATCACTTCTTGTGGCGCGCCCGGAATTGTGCGATCGCCTTTTTGATGGCCTCGGCAGTGTCGGGATCAACCGACGCAGGCGCCTTCGGCTTGGCACGTGGCGTTTTGGCCGGGGTTGCCGGCTCTGGCGGCGCAAACCGTCCTATGAGCTTGGACATGAGAAGTGTCGCCAAAACCAGAACAATCAGGAACACGAACACAAACCCCATTCCGGCAATCATCAGATCGACGGCTTGTGACATCAGGTCATTCATATCGAACAGCTACCTGTATTGATTTATGTTTCTCCCGAACCCTGCCCGGACTGACCAGTTAGACTAAGGTCTAACGCCATTCCGCAACAATTCGGGGGGCAAAATCCTGCGTAATTTACCGTTTTCAGTGGCCCCGGGCAACCTGAATGCGAAATTCTATAGGGAGTTTCCGAGCGTCGAGGCCCAAAATGACAGTTACCATAGGGTTCGAAGCAATTCTCATTCAGGCATACCGGACGCGTATTTTACGGCCTTTGACCTTACCGTTTTCAAGTCTGGACAGTGCTTTTCCTGCCTGGGACTTTTCAACCGCGACAAAACACTGATGATCAAACAGATCTATCTTGCCAACCGCTTTGCCGGGAATACCAGCATCGCCTGTTAGCGCCCCCAGAACATCTCCAGGACGGATTTTGTCCTTGCGGCCACCGGCGATGCACAGGGTTCGCATGGCAGGAGCAACCGGTTTTACCGGCGTAGCCAGAAGCGATTCGGTGTCACCCCAGACCACGCCAAGCCCACGCTCGGATTCAATCCGGCTGATCTTATGCCCCTGGGCCGGCGTGCAGAAGGTGACTGCATGGCCCTGCTCCCCTGCTCGCCCGGTACGCCCGATGCGATGGGTGTGAACTTCGGGATCCCGCGCGGGATCCGCGTTGATAACCAATGGCAGAGACTTGATATCCAAGCCGCGGGCGGCCACGTCGGTGGCAACCAGAATCGAACAGCTTTGATTGCCAAAACGCACCAGCACGCTGTCACGATCCCTTTGCTCCAGATCGCCATGCAATGCCAGCGCCGAAAAACCCCGATTACCCAGGTCTTCCGCCATCTCGTCACACTGCTGCTTGGTGGTACAGAAAACGATGCAGGACTCAGGTTGTTTCTCGGAAAGCAGTGCCACAATGGCTCCCGCCTTTTGTTGAGGCGCTACCTCGTAGAACAGTTCTTCGATGTCCGGGTTATCGCCATCGGCTTCTGCGCGAACGTCAACCGGGGCTTTCTGATACTGTTTGCTGAGTTCACGGATCGGAGCCGGCCAGGTTGCCGAGAACATCATGGTCTGCCGCGAGCCTGGCGTCTGCGAGAGGATGTCTTCCATGGCATCCTGAAAGCCCATATCCAGCATGCGATCTGCTTCATCGAGAACCACGGTCTTCAGGCGCGCGAGCGAGAGGGTTTCCTTGCGCAGGTGGTCCTGAATCCGGCCGGGCGTGCCAACAACAATGTGCGCCCCATGGCTGAGCGAACCGATCTGCGGCCCGATCGACACACCCCCGCACAGGGTCAGTATCTTGATGTTTTCCCGGGCGCGGGCCAGCTCCCTCAACGCCTTGGCTACCTGGTCCGCCAACTCCCGGGTCGGGCATAAAATCAATGACTGCACCGCGAACAATCGTGGATTCAGCCGCTCAATCAGGCTGATGCCAAATGCAGCGGTTTTACCACTCCCGGTTTTTGCCATGGCAATCACGTCTTTACCCGCCAGCCCTGGTGCTAACGCCTTTGCCTGTATCTCTGTGGGTTTTGCAAAACCCAGCTGTTCAAGATTTGCACGCATGGCAGAAGACAAACCGAAGTCGTTAAAAGAAGACATAAAAGAAAATCCCGGAATCAGCGGATGCTGGTTATGAAGGCAATAATGAGGGCGTATACTAACGACAAATGATACCAGAATTTGCAACTAAAGAACGGAGTTACTGATGGCATCCCTTCAGGACCAATTGCTGAAAGCCGGCCTTGCCGATGAGAAAAAAGCCAAAACCATTCGCAGTGAAAAGCGCAAGCAACGCAAACAGCAACCCAAAGGCGCTGTTCAGGTGAACGAGGCCGAGATCCGGGCGCGCCAGGCCCGCGAAGAAAAGGCCGAACGTGATCGCCAGCTGAATCTTGAGCGCCAACAGGCAGCTGAGAGAAAAGCGATCCAGGCACAGATACGCCAATTAGTCGAATCGAACCGCCTCGACCGCAGCCGGGGTGAAACCTCCTATCAGTTTGTCCACGACAAAAAGATCAAGAAGATTTTTGTCGACGACAAAATGGTCGATCAGCTTTCCCGTGGCCGACTGGCCATTGTCCATATCAACGACAATTACGAGATCCTGGCAGAGGGCGTTGCCCGGAAGATCATGGAGCGTGATGAGAATGCCGTTGTCGTACTCCACGACCGCAACAAGGATGACGTGGGAGAAGACGATCCCTATGCGGGTTATGAGATCCCTGATGATCTGATGTGGTAATTGAACCGTCTGGTTCTGATAGCGCTCAGAGCCAGAAACTCACTCTTCTGTATCACGTTAAAATACACCCGGTAATCATCTGTAACTGTAAAGTTCTGGAATAAGCAGCCGTAAACCGACTTAATATTAGTCAAACAAAAGCCACCTTTACCCTTCAAAACGTATCAGAAAAGCCATCCGGCTTGTGACTGACGAGTTGAGCTGTAAAGGTCGGAGCGGCAAATCTCAAATCCTCCAGGAACATTACAACAATGCGCTTTCCAGAACTCTTCGCCAACATGACCATCCGAACCAGACTCGCCGGCGGATTTGCCATCCTGCTGCTGCTGACCATTCTGGTGGGCATAGTGGGTGACCGCGCCCTGGACAGCTATGGCCAAAGATCGAATATCGTTGCCATGCTCGGGCAAGTGAATACCGACCTCACCGAAGCTCGTGTCGAAGAAAAGAACTTTCTCCTGACCGGCGAAGCCGATGCAGTCACCAAAACCCAGGCGCAAGGCGATCGCGTTCTCGAATTAACCAACAAGATAGAGCCTCTGCTGACTGATACTGACAGCACCAACACTTTGGGCAACATTCAGTCTGATGTGAAGCAGTACCAGCAACTGATGGGAGAGGTTGAGACAAACATCACTGCCCGGGAAGAAGCCCTCAGCCGCCTTGAGACCAGCGCCAGAATCTTTGGATCATCACTCAAGGCCCACAGTTCGCTGTTTTTTGCCTCAGCGATTTTTGAGGATATGCGCCGATCAGAGCGCAAGTTCCTGATCGAGCACGACGAAGCCAGCGTCAAGGCGTTTCTTGGCGACGCCAAAAGGGTCCAGAACCCGCTGAAGTCAGCTGCCATCACTGCCGAAGAAAAAGAACAGATCAACGCAGCGCTCGATACCTATGTCACCGAGTTCCAGGCGGTTGTAGAGCTGACCGGGGCCGGCAGCCGCTTGTCGGATGACATGGTCAGCACCGCAAGGAGCGCCATCAAGTCTGCAACCGGTCTTCGCAGGCTTCAGGTCGAAAAGATGGAAGCCGACCGCCAGCAGGCATCCTGGTTGATCTTTGGTGCAACGGGCGTCGCCGTTGTACTTGGCGTATTAATGGCCTACCTCATTACCCGCGCTATCGTTTCTCCGGTCAATCAGGCAGTGGCCATCGCGTCTGAAGTTGCCTCAGGCAACCTGACTGTCGACATAAATGCGGCCGGAACCAACGAAATTGGTCGGTTAATGGCTGCCCTGGCAACCATGGTAACAAGCCTGCGGGAACTGGTCAGAAGCATCGAATCCGGCGCCTCTAACATCGCCGCTTCGGCTGAAGAGCTTTCAACAGTCACCAGCCAGACCAGTGATGGCATCAATCGCCAGAAACAGGAGACTGATCAGGTTGCAACGGCCATGAATGAGATGACCGCTACTGTCAGCGAGATTGCGCAAAGCGCGGAGCAGGCATTTTCTGTCGCAACCGATGCCGCCAGCCAGGCTAGCGAGGGTGAGCGGGAAGTTCGGGAAACGGTCGAGCAGGTCAATAACCTGGCCAGGGAAGTGAACCAGAGCATGGAAACCATTCACGGCCTGCAAAAGGAAACTGCCAACATCGGCACCGTTCTGGATGTCATCAAATCCGTGGCCGAGCAGACCAACCTTCTTGCGCTGAATGCGGCCATTGAGGCGGCACGCGCTGGTGAGCAGGGCCGGGGCTTCGCCGTGGTTGCTGACGAAGTCCGCTCCCTGGCCCAACGGACCCAATCGTCGGCTCGGGAAATCGAGACATTGGTAACGTCGCTTCAGAGCAGTGCAGGAGACTCGGTATCCGCGATGGAATCAAGCACCACCATGGCCGCCAACACACTGGAGCGCGCCAAAGCGACGGGAGCTACCATTGAGCTCATAACCAGAGCCGTTGAGGATATAAAACAATACAACAGTCAGATTGCCACGGCATCCGAACAACAGACATCGGTAGCTGAGGAAATCAACCAGAATATAACCAGCATCCGGGATGTGACCGATCAGTCCGCAGCTTCATCCAACCAGACCGCAAGTTCCAGCAGCGAACTGGCCAGACTCGGCAGCGAACTGCAGAACCTGGTTTCCCGTTTCAGGCTCTAAGCCAGTACTCACTCATCACGGTTCCAGTACACCCGGACCAGATTCGATTCCTTGGTGTACTGGATTTCCAGCTCGCCGTCGTAGGCTCGCTCAATGGCTTCCCCAGCGCCCCGAGGAAGATGAAGGTCGGTGAACTTGGCGATCAGCTCCCCTTCCTCACCATCCTCAACTCCCATCAGCCGCTTCATTGGGTGCTCGGCCTTTTCTTCCTCAACCTTGTTGTGGATGAGCCTTAGGATTTCATCCCGATGCTTGCCGAGGAAGGCGCCAGAGAGCGTAAGTATGCCAGCGGGCATATCATCGCGGATCCGCTCACAGGCGGGGCACATCAGTTCATGAGCTTTCTCTGCTGGATCGGCCGCCGACCACTGCCAGCGCCCCTTGTGAAAAATGGCGCCGCACTCCGGGCACACAGTAGGCTCCTTGGGCTTGCTTCTGGCCATATAGGGATCGTGAATCTCCTCTTTGAGAAGTCGGTCCCCGCGTCCGCGCCCAGCCACATCCCCATCTTTGCCACTCATGTTGGTGCTCCTTTCCCTGTTTTTGACGGATTTCCCGGTTTCATTGAAGCTTGTGGCGATCGAAAATTTCCCGAACCTCCCGTTCGGTGTCTGCAGGCACAATGACCTTGACGAGTTTGGCGTCTTCGTCAATGTAGATATTGTCCCTGGGAATACCGGTTGCGATCAAATCGTCCCAAGTGTTTTTGGCCTGATCGTGATCCTGGTAGGAACCGTTTACTGTTTTGCTCATGGGTGGACCTCCTGTTCGCTTATTGTTCCTTACGTCTAGAAGAATAGTCAGGGAGGCGAGGCTTGCGCAAATATTGATCAGATTAAAATTGACGGGGGGCAATATCGGGAGGACAAAGCAAAACGCCTCAACCTGTGAGGTACACAGACTGAGGCGCTTTGGTCTTGATATGGCGCGGCTGGGAGGATTATGCGGGCCTTCGCCCCTTCCCCTTCGGGGCCGCCGTCGCAAAGCTCCGGCGTTCCTCAACCCACTGCGTGGGTTTTGGTCGAACCTCTTGTCGGTTCAAATCCTCCCAGCCATACAAAGCAAAACGCCTCAACCTGTGGGTACACAGACTGAGGCGTTTTGGTCTTGATATGGCGCGGCTGGGAGGATTCGAACCTCCGACCGCCTGGTTCGTAGCCAGGTACTCTATCCAGCTGAGCTACAGCCGCTTAAAACTGATGGCAAGGTTGATCGATGGCGCGGCTGGGAGGATTCGAACCTCCGACCGCCTGGTTCGTAGCCAGGTACTCTATCCAGCTGAGCTACAGCCGCACATTGATCACTTGCTGTGGTTGAATGCTACATTAACCTGTCTCGATTTCCCGGTAAAGGAAATGGCGGAGAGGGAGGGATTCGAACCCTCGGTACGATTGCTCGTACGGTTCCTTAGCAGGGAACTGGTTTCAGCCACTCACCCACCTCTCCTTGAGAACGGGGCGTATACTACCATAATTTTTCTGATTTCATAGGGTTGACACGAGTTTTTTCGGCCTAGGCGTCCCCGTAAACCAAAAAAGCCGTTCAGGTCACCCATGAACGGCTTTTTGACTTTCAGCTATTGCCGGGTTCCGGCTCTTCGGAGCCTTTTTCCGACTGAATTCGCTGATAGATTTCTTCACGGTGTACCGCGACTTCCTTAGGGGCATTGACGCCAATGCGCACCTGATTGCCCTTCACTCCCAGAACGGTGACGGTGATATCGTCGCCGACCATCAGAGTTTCGCCAACACGGCGAGTTAGAATCAACATATCCCTTACTCCCTATCTAGAGCTACCTGTTCCGACAAATGGTTTTTATCTGCTTTTCCACTTTTATAGTGAGATCACTAGCCGAACAACAGACGCACATTCCCTTATACGGGTCCGCGATATCATAGGCTCAGTTAATGAATCTCTTTTTTATACAGCCCCGCAGATCGACCTGTTACCTGCGTTATCGGGCCTCGTCTACCCCGGGCTTGTCGAGCTCGAATGCACTGTGAAGGGCACGAACCGCAAGCTCAAGATATTTCTCATCGATCACCACAGAAATCTTGATTTCCGACGTGGAGATCATCTGAATGTTGATGCCTTCATTGGACAACGCTTCAAACATCTGAGTCGCAACACCGGCGTGTGACCGCATACCAACGCCCACAATGCTGACTTTCGCAATCTTGCTGTCCCCGCCCACTTCACGGGCACCGAGTTGATCAGCAACGCCCTGGAGTACTTCCCTGGCACGCTTGAAATCATTACGGTGCACGGTAAAGGTAAATGCGGTTTTGTTATCCTCACCCACGTTCTGGACAATCATGTCCACTTCAATATTGGCATCGCTAATAGGCTTGAGAATCCGCAGAGCACTGCCCGGAGTATCGGGCACACCGGATATTGTCAGTTTGGCTTCGTCACGGTTAAAAGCAATGCCGGAAACAACCGGTTGTTCCATGGCGTTTTCATCCTCAAGAGTAATCAGGGTGCCTTCCCCTTCCTGGAAGCTGGAAAGAACCCGTAATGGAACGTTGTATTTGCCTGCAAACTCTACAGAGCGGATCTGAAGAACCTTGGAGCCAAGGCTCGCCATTTCGATCATTTCTTCAAAGGTAATACGCTCAAGGCGTCGGGCGCTGTCCACCACACGGGGATCGGTTGTATACACACCATCCACGTCGGTGTAGATCTGGCACTCATCGGCCTTCAAAGCTGCCGCCAGCGCCACTGCGGTGGTATCTGAACCGCCACGACCCAACGTGGTAATATTCCCGTTCTCGTCAATGCCCTGGAAACCGGCAACAACCACCACGCGACCCGCATCAAGATCTTCACGCATACGCTGCTCGTCGATCTGTTTGATGCGTGCCTTGGTATGGGTGCTGTCTGTAACAATCCGCACCTGGGAGCCGGTGTATGAGCGGGCTTCACAGCCACGCTTCTGAAGAGCCATGGACAGAAGTGCAATCGTCACCTGTTCGCCAGTGGAGACGAGCACGTCCATTTCACGGGGAGTCGGCTCCTCCATGATGTTGTTGGCAAGGGCAATCAGCCGGTTGGTTTCACCACTCATGGCGGAAACCACGACAACAACATCATGACCTTCATTGCGGAAACGGCACACCTTTTCGGCAACCGCTTCGATACGCTCGGTGGTGCCCACCGAGGTGCCACCAAATTTCTGAACCAACAGAGCCATTTTCTTCCAATATCCGAAACGGGGACTCACAGCGGAACAACGCTCCGCCCCTTAAAATAAACGGGCTGGATTATAAACCTCAGCCCGCCCAATAAAACAGTTGCTTAAGCGATATTTTTTTCAACCCAGGCCGGAACGCCCGCCAGTGCCTCCGCCAGTTTCGACGGATCGTTACCCCCGCCCTGGGCCATATCGGGACGACCACCCCCCTTGCCATCGACCTGCGCCGCGAGGTGCTTCATCAGATCCCCGGCCTTGATCCTGCCAGTAGCAGACTTGGTGACACCGGCAACCAGGGTCACCTTGCCATCCTCAACGCTGGCGAGAACAACAACACCCTCACCCAGCTTGTTCTTGAGCTGATCAGCGGTTTCCATCAGGGCTTTGCGATCCGCGCCTTCCATTTCGGAAGCAACTATCTTGAGGCCGGCGACGTCTACAGCAGAGCCAGCCAGGTCGCTGCCGGCAGAACTCGCCAGTTTGGCTTTCAGGGCATCGATATCTTTCTCGAGCTGACGATTGCGATCAATGGTCTGCTGAACCTTCTCGACCACGGATTCCCGCGTGCCCTTTACGAGTCGAGCGGTCTCACGCAGGGTGCGCTCCGTTTCATCGATCCAGTTCAGTGCACCCATGCCGGTTACCGCCTCGATACGACGCACACCCGAGGAAATGCCACTTTCCGAGGTAATTCGGAATAGCCCAATATCACCGGTCCGGCCCACGTGAGTTCCGCCGCAAAGTTCAACCGAGTAGTTATCGGTACCCATGCTCAGCACTCGGACCACATCACCGTATTTTTCACCAAACAGTGCCATGGCGCCCTTTTCCTGGGCCTTTTCCATGTCGGTTATTTCAGTCTGCACCGGGCTGTTTTCCAGAATCTGCTCATTTACCTGGCGCTCTATTTCCCGTAACTGCTCAGGGGTCAATGCCTCGAAATGGGAGAAATCGAAACGCAGTTTGTCCGGATCCACCAGAGAACCCTTCTGGCTCACGTGCTCACCCAACACCTTTCGCAAGGCAGCATGGAGCAAGTGTGTGGCCGAGTGGTTGCGCTTGGTGCGCTCGCGTCGGGCATGATCAATCCGCGCATCCACTTCCAGCCCAGGGAACAGCTCGCCTTCAATCAGGGTGCCGAGGTGGAGGTGGTTGTCCCCTTCCTTGCGGGTGTCCGTAACCTTGAACCGGCCGCCACTCCAGGTCAGCAGGCCGGTGTCGCCTACCTGACCACCGGATTCGGCGTAAAACGGCGTGCGCTCGAGCACCACAACGGCTTCATCACCCGCTTCAGCGGTCTTTTCTTCACCATTCACGATCACCGCCCGGATTTTCTCGTGGCCGTCGATGTTCTCGTATCCGGTGAATTCGGTTTTGCCCTCAATCTGCAGGCCGGCCGCGTTATAGTCGATGCCAAACTTGCTGGCTGCCCGGGCACGCTCGCGCTGGGCTTCCATGGCCTTCTCGTAGCCATCGTAATCCAGCGTGAGACCACGCTCACGGGCGATATCATTGGTCAGATCTACCGGAAAACCGAAGGTGTCATACAGGGTAAAGATGGTCTCACCCGGTATTTCCGTGCCCTTCAGCTCTTCGATGTCCTGCTCAAGCAGGCGCAGCCCCTTGTCCAGGGTCTTTACGAACTGCTCCTCTTCCTGCAGCAGCACCTTCTCGATCTGTTTGCGACTGCTCACCAGTTGCGGGAAGGCATCCCCCATCAGTTCAACCAGGGCACCTGTCAGCTTGTAGAAGAACGGCCCGGTAGCTCCCAGTTTGTTGCCATGGCGGGCTGCGCGACGAATGATCCGGCGCAGAACGAACCCGCGACCCTCGTTTGATGGCATTACACCGTCGGCGATCAGGAAGGCGCAAGAGCGGATATGGTCTGCCACCACACGCAGAGACGCCTCCGTGGTTGCAGCGCCACCGAGAACCTTCGAAGCCGCGGTGAGCAGATCCTGGAACAGATCGATCTCATAGTTGCTGTGAACGCCCTGAAGCACAGCGGTAATCCGCTCCAGCCCCATGCCGGTATCCACGGAAGGCTTGGGCAGCTTCAGCATCTCGCCGTCAGCAGTACGGTTGTACTGCATGAACACCACGTTCCAGATTTCAATATAGCGGTCGCCGTCCTCTTCCGGAGAACCCGGAGGCCCACCGGCCACATCCGGGCCATGATCGAAGAAGATTTCGGTGCAGGGGCCGCAGGGACCGGTATCGCCCATCTGCCAGAAATTGTCAGACGCATAGCGACCGCCCTTGTTATCACCAATGCGGACAATCCGGTCTGCCGGAACACCGATTTCCCTGTTCCAGATCTCGAAAGCCTCGTCGTCTTCAGCGTAAACCGTCACCCAGAGCTTGTCCTGAGGCAGGTTTAGCCAATCCTTGCCGGTGAGAAAAGTCCAGGCATAATTGATAGCCTCACGTTTGAAGTAATCCCCGAAACTGAAGTTGCCCAGCATTTCAAAGAAGGTGTGGTGGCGAGCGGTATAACCCACGTTCTCCAGGTCATTGTGTTTGCCACCGGCGCGGACGCATTTCTGGGACGATGTTGCCCGGGTATAGTCGCGCTCTTCACGGCCAAGGAAGAGGTCCTTGAACTGGTTCATTCCCGCATTGGTAAACAGCAATGTGGGGTCGTCCGCTGGTACCAGCGAACTGCTTGGAACAATGGTGTGACCTTGCTGTTTGAAATAGTCCAGGAATGCCTGTCGCAACTCTGCGGTTTTCATAGCCCTTTGATACCTTTCCAGAAACCCGCCGGGAATGCCGCCGGGTCCGCGATTGAATACGATTACTTACATGCTTGTGCAAATCCGCTACTCTAGCACACGCCGAGAACAGGCAAAACGTGAAACATCACAGGAGATTCCATGCCCCGACGCTTCCATGACGCCGAGGAACTATTGCCACCAGCCACTGCCCTGAAACGTGCCCTGGCGATTATTTACGACGGTTTGATCAGCATTGCCGTGCTATTGGTAGCCACCTGGGCTTACACCATGGTTGCCGGGTGGATCACCGGCTGGGACCGCTACGAGCAGATGGCCGAGGCCGGCCAGCTTTCCAGTGACCCAGGCCTGACCTTCGTGCTGTTCCTGGTGCTTTACCTGTTTTTTGCCTACTTCTGGACGCGCCTCGGGCAAACCCTGGGGATGCAGGTGTGGCGAGTCCGCATCGAGAACCTGGACGGCACTTCCGTCAGCTGGACCCAGGCACTGATTCGCTATGTTACCGCCGCAGCGGTCATCTTCCTGACCCTGCTCGCGAGCTACTACCTGAGCGCAGCAACACTGTTCCTTTCCGTTCCGGCCATGATCGCCCTGTTCTACCCTATCAACGGCCTGTCTGTCACAGACCGGCTGTCCGACAGCGTGGTTGTCTCCTTACCCAGAGAATCGGGAAAGAAGCAGTCGGCGAACAGGTGAAAACCGGCGGTGTAACCGGGCGGATCATCCGGCCCGGCGCATCAGGATTGCGCCCACCACTGCATTAACCGCGATGGGCACCAACACCGCCAGCATCGGGTTAAACCCGTAGAGCAGGCTCATGGGGCCTAACAGGTCCTGCATGTATTTGAACAGGAGCCCCACCAGCAGCCCCGTGAACACCCGAAAACCCATGGTGACTGAACGAAGGGGGCCAAAGATGAAGGATATGGCAACCAGTACCATGACGGCCGTGCCCAGCGGCATCAGTGCTTTTTTCCAGAAGGCCAGCCAGTATCGCGAGGCATTCAGGCGCTGCTCCCCGAGATACCTGGCGTAGGTGTACAACCCTGTCATGGAAAGATTTTCCGGTTTAACGATCAGAACGCTCAGTACGCCTGGGGACAAACCAGTCTCCCATTCCAGGGTATGGTTTTCAGAACGAGTGGTTCTATTGCCCTCAAAATTCGTGGTCCGGACATTCTCCAGCAGCCAGTAGTCGCCCTGAAAAATTGCCCGTTCGGCAAAACTGGCCGAGACCAGCTGACGATCATCATTGAGACGGAATCGCGAGATACCGTGCAGCACGCCGTTCGGCTGGACTGCATTGAGGTGAATATAAACATCCCCCTCCTTGTGCCAGACGCCAGACGCCGACGCCACATTTCTTCCCGCCCCGAGGGCCACAGCCTTGTCGCTCTGAGCCAAACGCTCGGCCGCAGGTGCAACATATTCGCCGATCAAAACGCCCAACAAGACCACCACGAGTGCCGGCTTCATGGCCGACCAGACAATGCGCCTGAGTGACACCCCGGCAGCGCGAATGACCGTGAGTTCCGAGGAACTGGCCATGGAGCCGAGGCCAACCAGGCAACCCATGAAAGCCCCGAGCGGCAGGTAATCGTAAATTCGGCGCGGCACGGTCAGGAGAATATGCCAGAGCACCTGAAGTGTCTGGTAGTCATTGCGGGTATTATCCAGCTCGGCAATGAATGCAAAAACCAGATCCAGTGACAGCACAACAACCATCACCAGGAACATGGCGCCGCCAACCGTGCGCATTACATACCCGTCAACCCTGCGCATGAGCACCTCCCTCCCGGGCTATGCGCCGCCGGTGCAGCCAGTTGGGGCCAAACTGGAGCCAGAGCCCCAACGCTGTGAACAGCGCATGCACCCAGAGCATACCAATCCACTCGGGGACCTTGCCCGCAGCGAGCCAGTCCCGGGCCACAATAAGCAGGCCGAGGTAGGTGATGTAGACCAGCATCGCCGGCAACAAGTGAAAAAAGCGGCCCTGCCGGGGGTTAACCCGGCTCAGACTCACCGCCAGCAAGGCAACGACCGGAACAATAAGAGGCAGGGAAAGGCGCCAGTGAAGCAATGCCCGGTCTTCCAGGCTATCTGATTGCACCAGGCTCAGGGTGCTGACTCCTTTTTCAAGTTCCTGAACTCCGGTTTTACCGCTCTCGATCCTCAGACCATAGGCTTCAAAGTCAATCAGGTTGTAATCGAGCTGGCCAGCGACACCCTCAAACCTGCCTCCCCCTTCAAGTATGAGAAAGCGGCTGCCGGTTTCCGAATCTATCAGCTGTGAACCGGTTTCAGCGGTGATAATGGTCAGGTCCTTACCGTCCTGGGCGTATTCAGCAATGAAAACGCCCCGCAGCTGGCGCTTGTCCTCACTGAGACTTTCGGTGTAGGTCACTCGCCCGCCTGAGGAAAAATCCTGGAACCTCCCGGGCGCCAGCATTTCAAATTCCGTGGCCTTGCGCTGCTCGTTGATAATGTCCTCAACCTGCTTCATTCCCCACGGAGAAACATAGAGGCTCATGGCCCCGACAATGATCATCACCGGAAAGCTGCCAATCAGGGTTTTACCAAGCAATGCCTTGTTGCTCACACCACAGGCATAGAGGACCGTCATCTCGCTTTCGAGATACATCCGCCCATAAGCCAGCAAAATCCCTATAAACAGGCCAAGTGGCAGGATCAGCTCAAGGAAACCGGGGAATCGATAGGCCATTATTTCAAACAGCACCCCGGCCGAAATACTCCCTTCAGCTGCGCTGTCGAGGTACTTCAGAAAACGGCCACTCATAAACACCAGCAACAGGATGCCCGAAACGGCAACCATGCTGATCATGGCCTGGCGAATGAGGTAACGGAAAATGATGCTCAAATCGGTCTCTCTGGCCGTATCCGGTGAAACGTGGAGGATGCTGGGAACTGCGCGTATTCTATGTAACCTTGATGCCGAATGACAGAGTAGCGGTATTACACCGGCATGAAGGGCCTGACAGGCCTGCAAGCGGGATGAACCGCTTGATAATTTCCTTGCCAGCCCCAATGCTAGAGTAAATCACATTCAAGCACGATTCCCGCCTCTGGCGGACGTATCCAGAACAATCGACAGGAGTTGCCATGAATTTCAGCCTGAGCAATAAAGCCATCGCCAGCACCAAAACAGACTGCCTCGTTGTCGGCTTGCCTGAAAAAGGCACCTGGCCGCACTCCACCAACCAGGCAGACGAGGCGCTGGGCGGGCTGATCAAGAAACTCCAGAAAGCCGGCGACCTTAGCGGCAAGAACGCCACCACGGCGGCCATTCCGCTGACAGATCAGCCCTGGGGTCGCCTACTGGTGGTTGGGACAGGTAATGACGCAGACCGAACGCCTGCAAACTATCGCAAGGCCCTGATCGCCATGATGACCGCTCTGAAAGATGGCCCCTCAAAAAGTGTCGCTGTCGCCCTTGCAGACACCCCGGTAACCGGCGACGACGCGGTTAGTTCTGAGTCCGCCCGCCTCAGCCTTATCGGCCGCACTCTGGAAGACCAGCTCTACACCTTCAGCGACTTCAAGAGCGAAAAGCCGACAGCCCGCAAACTGAATAAAGTTGTTGTAGTTGCCTCGAGTGCCACCAAAGATCTGAAAGATGCGTTCAATCTGGGCCTCGCCACCGGCCGCGGCATGAACTTCACCCGCGACCTGGGCAACACCCCGCCCAACATCTGCCACCCGGAGTGGCTGGCCCAGCAGGCCAAGAAGCTCGCCAAGGACTACGACTGCATCAAGACCGAAGTGCTTGACGAAAAGCAGATGGAAAAAATGGGGATGAACACCATTCTCGCCGTCGGCAAGGGCAGCACCCAGCCGCCACGGCTGATTGTAATGGAATACCGTGGCGGCAAGGCCAAGGACAAGCCCCATGTACTGGTGGGTAAAGGCATCACCTTCGACACAGGCGGCATCAGCCTCAAACCCGGCGAAGGCATGGACGAAATGAAATACGACATGGGCGGCTCCGCCAGCGTATTCGGCGCCATGCAAGTGCTGGCCGAAACCCAGCCCAAGATCAACGTAGTGGCCGTGATCGCCGCAGCCGAGAACATGCCGGACGGCGGCGCCTCGCGCCCGGGCGACATCGTTACCACCCTTTCCGGCTTGACCGTTGAAATCCTCAACACTGATGCCGAGGGCCGCCTGGTACTTTGTGACGCCCTCACCTATGTGAAGAAATTTGACCCTGCCGCGGTCATTGATCTGGCCACCCTCACCGGTGCCTGCATCATCGCCCTGGGCAACCACGCCACCGGCCTGCTCGCCAACAACGACGATCTTGCCAACGAATTACTGGCTGCAGGCGAACGCGCCGGTGACCGCGCCTGGCGCCTACCGCTCTGGGACGAATACCAGAGCCAGCTCGACAGCAACTTCGCCGACATGGCCAACATCGGCGGCCGCCCGGCCGGCACCATTACCGCCGCCTGCTTCCTGTCCCGATTTGCCAAAGACTACCGCTGGGCCCATCTGGACATCGCCGGCACCGCCTGGCACTCCGGCAAAGCCAAGGGTTCCTCGGGCCGCCCCGTACCCATGCTGGTCGACTACCTGATGTCCCATGCAGGAAAGTAACCCGGCCAATCCACCGGAGACCGGCAGCCCCGCTGCCGGCCCCTCCGGCAAGGAAGACCCGAACCAACGATACTGGTTCCACATCCTCGCCCAGAACACCCCCGCCGCCCGCAACCTCCACGCCACCAGACTCGTGGACAAAGCCTGGCAGCAGGGCGACCGTGTGTGCGTCGTTTGCGACACCATGCAACACGCGGAGGAACTCGATGACCTGCTCTGGAACTTCAGCCCCGATGCGTTCATCCCCCACAGCGTGGTTCCCGACTCCGCCACCACCTGCACAGATTCCGTGGGCATCCTGCTATGCCCGCCAGTGGCAGAAGACTGGGAGACTGTGATCATCCTCTCGGCAACGTTGCCAGCGAATGCGGACCGGTTTAAACGACTTGCTCTGGTGGCACATAACGACCCCAATGTCCTGAACCAGGCGCGGTCGCATTTTAAACAGCTGCGAGCTCTGGGGATTGAACCTCGAGTGCATGATCAGAGAAAGCGTTAGGTTCGCCGCAAACAGGGCGACCATGTATAATCGGGCGTCTCAATTTTCCCTTGCGAATCAACCAACGGTCACTGCAGAAACCCATGGAAAAAACCTACCAGCCAGAAAACATCGAGCGCCAGTGGTACGAAAACTGGGAATCCAAAGGGTACTTCCGCCCCTCCGGCGAAGGTGAATCATTCAGCATCGCCATCCCGCCGCCCAACGTTACCGGCAGCCTGCACATGGGCCATGCGTTCCAGCACACCATCATGGACACCCTCACCCGCTTCAAGCGCATGCAGGGCCGCAACGCATTGTGGACCGTTGGCACCGACCACGCCGGCATCGCCACCCAAATGGTGGTTGAACGCAAACTGGCCGCTGAAGAAGACAAAACCCGCCACGACCTGGGCCGGGAAGAATTCATTAAGCGCATCTGGGACTGGAAAGAACACTCCGGTGGCACCATCACTCGCCAGATTCGCCGCCTCGGCAACTCCGTGGACTGGGACAACGAACGCTTCACCATGGACGATGGCTTCTACAAAGCCGTGCAGGAAGTGTTCATCCGGCTGTACGACGAAGGCCTGGTGTACCGAGGCAAGCGGCTGGTGAACTGGGACCCGAAGCTGCACACAGCCATTTCGGATCTCGAAGTTGAAAACAAGGAAGAGAAGGGCTTCTTCTGGCACCTGCGTTACCCGCTGGCGGACGGCGCCAAGACGCAAGACGGCAAAGACTATGTAGTCGTTGCGACCACCCGCCCTGAAACCATGCTGGGCGACACTGCCGTTGCAGTGCACCCGGAAGACGAGCGCTACCAGCACCTGATTGGCAAGCACGTGCTACTGCCGCTGGTGAATCGCAGAATTCCGATTGTGGCCGACCACCACGCCGACCCGGAAAAGGGCTCCGGCTGCGTGAAGATCACCCCGGCCCATGATTTTAACGACTACGCCGTGGGCAAGCGCAACAACCTGCCCATGATCAACGTCCTGACCCAGGATGCTAACATCCGGATCGTGGCTGAGGTATTCAACTCCGACGGCACCGAAAACACCGAACTCGACGGCCAGATGCCAGGAGCTTATGCCGGACTCACCCGCGAGGAAGCCCGTAAAGCCATCGTCTCCGACCTGAAAGGCGGGGGCCTGCTCGAGCGGGAAGAAGACCACGTGCTTAGCGTGCCCCGCGGCGACCGCTCTGGCCTGATCATCGAACCCATGCTCACCGATCAATGGTTTGCCGACGCCAAGACCCTGGCCAAGCCGGCAATTGAAGCAGTCGAAGATGGCCGTATCCAGTTCGTGCCCAAGCAGTACGAAAACATGTACTTTTCCTGGATGCGCGACATCCAGGACTGGTGTATTTCCCGTCAGTTGTGGTGGGGCCATCGGATTCCGGCCTGGTACGACGCCGAAGGCAACATCTATGTCGGGCGCAATGAAGGCGAAGTGCGCAAGAAGCACAGCCTGGCGGCTGATCTGGAACTGAAGCAGGACGACGACGTACTGGACACCTGGTTCAGCTCTGCCCTGTGGACTTTCGGCACCCTGGGCTGGCCGGAAATCACCGAGCGTCTGAAGACCTTCCACCCGACCGACGTCCTGGTGACCGGTTTCGACATCATCTTCTTCTGGGTTGCCCGGATGATCATGATGACCATGCACTTCATGAAGAATGAGGACGGCACGCCCCAGGTACCCTTCCACACCGTGTACGTCACTGGCTTGATCCGGGACGAGCACGGCGACAAAATGTCCAAGTCCAAGGGTAACGTGATTGATCCGCTGGACATGATTGACGGCATCAGTCTGCCTGACCTGCTGGAGAAACGTACCGGCAACCTGATGCAGCCCAGGCTGGCCGAGAAGATTGGCAAGCGCACCCAGAAAGAATTCCCGGAAGGCATCGCCGCCCACGGCACCGACGCCCTGCGCTTCACCCTCGCGGCCATGGCCACCACCGGCCGCGACATCAACTGGGACATGAAACGCCTGGAAGGCTACCGCAACTTCTGCAACAAGCTGTGGAACGCCGCCCGTTACGTGCTGATGAACACCGAGGGCGAAGACTGCGGCATCAATGATGAGCCGGTGAAACTGTCCCTGGCCGATCGCTGGATCATCAGCGAGCTGCAAAGCTGCGAGCAGGATGTCATCCGTCACCTGGACCAGTACCGCTTCGACCTGGCGGCCTATGCCCTGTACGAGTTCATCTGGAACGAATACTGTGACTGGTACCTGGAACTGTCCAAGCCGGTTCTGAACGACGAAAATGCCAGTGCTGAAGCCAAGCGCGGCACCCGCCGGACCCTGGTCCGGGTGCTGGAAGCCGTCCTGCGCCTGGCGCACCCGATGATGCCGTTCATCACCGAGGAAATCTGGCAGCGCATTGCGCCACTTGCGGGCAAAACCGGCGACAGCATCATGCTGCAGCCGTTCCCGCAGCCAGACGCCAGCAAGCAGGATGCCGCCGTTACCGCCGATATTGAATGGGTCAAGGGTGTCATCGTGGCCGTGCGCAACATTCGTGGCGAGATGAACATCTCCCCGGCTAAAAAGATCCCCGTCTTGCTGCGGGGCAAAGACGCCGAAGACCAGCGCCGCATGGATGACAACCGCCAGTTCCTGGGCTCCCTGGCCAAGCTGGAGAGCCTCGACTGGTTTGAAGGCGACAAGGCCCCCATGTCTGCCACCCAGCTTGTCGGTGAGATGGAAGTGCTGGTCCCCATGGCCGGCGTGATCGACAAGGATTCGGAGCTCAAGCGCCTGGACAAGGAGCTGGAGCGGCTGCAGAAAGAGATCGGGCGCCTTGAGGGCAAGTTGAACAACGAAAAGTTTACCGCCAAGGCACCGGCGGATGTGGTCGAGAAGGAGCAGGAAAAGCTCCGTGACGCCCAGAGCAACCAGACCCGTCTGAGCCAGCAGCGGGCCGACATCGAGACCATGTAAACGGCATGATCGGTATCCTCGGTGCAGGCTCGCTGGGCAGGCTGTGGGCGGCTTTGCTGCCTGTCGGCAGTGTTGCGTTCATTGCCAGGCCCGGTGGGTCGCCCGAGGCCGATATCAGCTACCGGTTCCGGCCCATCAACGGCCGGGAGTTGATCGCCCGGATTCCATGGCTTCGGGCCAGTGACGATCCCGGCGTGATTCTGGTCACAACCAAGGCCGGCGACACCGTTGACGCCATTGCCGGGGTGATTGACCAGTTCCCCGGCACTACTCCGATCATTCTTTTCCAGAACGGCCTCGGCAGTCAGCAGAGGGTGGCTGCCCGATGGCCGGATCGCCCTATCCTGGCAGCCAGCACCACCGAGGGCGCCAACCGGCCGGAACCGGACCTACTGGTCCACGCCGGCACCGGCGACACCTGGATCGGGCCGATGACTGAATCCGCTGGCAGCCAACTGAACACTGTGGTTGAGTTGCTGAGCGCCAGCGGTCTGACCATACATCCCGAGCAAGACATACTGCAGCGACTCTGGCAAAAGCTCGTTATCAACGCCGGCATCAACCCCTACACGGCCCTGCTGGACTGCCCCAACGGCGATATCCTCGCCTTCCCCCTCTATCGGGATACTATCGACGGGCTATGTCACGAACTGTCAGCGCTGATGCGAGCCAGCGGTCAGGGTGAGCAAACGCCGGAAGCCCTTCGTGAGCGGATAGAGACTGTTGCCCACAAGACCGCCCGCAACACCTCGTCGATGCGGGCCGATGTTCTCAAGGGCCGGACCACGGAGATAAACTTCATTAATGGCTATCTGTGGAAGCTTGGAAAAGACCTCGGCATCCGGACACCGGTGAACCAGATGCTGACCGAACGGGTTCACCAGCTGTGGTCACGCTAACAGGTACACACGGCAACTTACGGTCAGACCTTGAAGGCCTCCACCAGCCGCTGAAGCGACGCCGTCAGTTCCGACATTTCCCTTGACGAACCGAGCGTCTCCTCGGCGTTAGCAGCGGTCTTTTTGCCCAGTTCGCCAATCTGCTCAACATTCGAATTCACGTTTTTTGCGACGGCGGACTGCTCCTCCGCTGCCTGGGCGATCTGGTGGCTCATATCCACAATGACCGAGATACCATTGGCGATCCGGTCCAGGGCTTCGGTCACTTCACCGGACTTCTGAACCGTTGTTTCGGTGACATCCCGGCTGTTGGTCATGGCGGACACAGCGTCCTTAACACCACTCTGCAACCTTGAGATCATCCCTTCGATCTCTTCGGTCGACTTGTGTGTGCGCTGTGACAGCGACCGGACTTCATCGGCAACTACCGCAAACCCGCGTCCCTGCTCACCTGCTCTGGCGGCTTCGATTGCGGCATTCAGCGCCAGCAGATTGGTCTGCTCTGCAATGGCCTTGATTTCCACAAGAACCTGGCTGATGTTGTCGCTGTCCTTACTTACCCGATTGATCACCTCAACCGCACCAGAGATCTCGGTGGCCAGTTTGTTGATTGTACTGACCGTACCGGCAACCACACCCCGCCCCGTTTCAGTATCACGTTCGGCATTGCCGGCACTGTCGGCGACCCGGTGAGCACTCTCAGTCACCTCATGCACCGCCTCAACCATCTGGTTCATGGCCTCATTGATCTGGCCGCTTTCTTCCATCTGGCGTGCCACAGCCTCACTGTTGGCTGCTGCCGTATCATTTACCCGGGTAGCCTGCTGATCCACGTCCGCCGTGGTCCGGCCGACGGAGCGAATCAGTTCGGCAATCCGGTCTGTCATGTTATTGAATTCGGTCGTCAGCTCACCCAGTTCGTCGCGGTTGCGTAACATGATGTGGGTAGTCATATCGCCCGCCGCCACGTTCCTCGCGGCCTGGCTGAACCGATTGATGGCCGTGCGCACCGACATGAAGAAACCGACGTAGAGGTAAACGACCACCAGGAGGATAGCAACCAGTGCAATGATAATAAGGCTCCGCTGATTGACCTCACTTTCTAGCCTTGACCGGAGATTGGCTTCCACCACATCAAATGCTGCGGCTTTGAACTGGTCGAAGGGAGCCAACTGGGCTGAAATCAGTTCGTCATAGTCCTGCCAGGGCATTTCGAGGCGCATGGGCGTAATGACATTCTGGTCCAGCTGATCACGGACGACCGTCAGGCTCTCATCCACCCTTGCGATCGCATCACCCGCCTGGCTCACCAGATCCGGCGACGATTCAGAGACCACAGAAAGCGCCGGCGATAGCAGCGAGCTGCGATTGGTCAGCTGGTCATAGACTTCGTTAAGGGTTTCGCTCAGGGCGTAACCGACCTGCCCTTCTACCAGCGCAAACATGCCGTAGGATTTTGCCCGACCGATAACCGTACGTGCTGCGGGGAGTGAATCACGGAGCAGGCCCAGAATAAGCTGGTTCTCCCTGGAGGTTCCCTGCCCCAGGCCGGATATTTCTATTGTGGCAGGTAGCAGGGCCTGAGCCTTCTGAACAAACTCCTGGTAGTACTTGAACTGGGGGTCGAAATTTCCCAGATAGTTCTCATCGGCTCGAAGGCCCTTCCATTCCTGCCGGAGCGCGCCTACCTGTTCGGCCCACGAACCTGAGCTATCAAACGAACGATTCTCCTCGACCAGTGCCTCAAGGGTGGCGTCTACAGAAGCTGCAGCGTCCTCCGACAGCGCCTTGATGGCACTCTCATCCTTGATGACCGCTGGAGAGTGGTAGTCGCGATAGTCCATTGCTGCATCCACCAGCCGATCAACCTGCTGCAGCTGCTCAAGCCCCTCAACACCCCGGGTCATGGTTTGAACAGAGCGATTGAGCTCGGAGATTACAAGCCAGGACAGCCCGCCAATAGGTAACAGAAACAGAATGCTGATGAGACTGAACTTGTAGACCATTGGCAGCCGATTCATCAGTGCGATGGCAGGATTAATGAGTTGCTTCACGGTGATCCTCGCGCTGGAGCTTTAACAACTGAATAGGTATTCTTTTCTTATATTGTCGCCTAAAGTCTTAAAAACTTAAGCATTATTTGTTGTTAAACTGTAATGTTTTATCAAATTCCGGTCAGGCAATACCAGAAATGACCAACAATGCGAGGGTGCAGATCCATACCAGCATGCTTCTGTTCAGCAAATCCCTTACTGCACTCAGGCTTCGCCCGCCAAAAGCAGTCCACTCATCTGGATGAATCTGTGAGAAGCGGGCCGGATCCAGTGCATAT
The DNA here is from genome assembly GCF_002744735.1 of Marinobacter guineae. Taxonomy (GTDB): domain Bacteria; phylum Pseudomonadota; class Gammaproteobacteria; order Pseudomonadales; family Oleiphilaceae; genus Marinobacter; species Marinobacter guineae. Next base: position 36,501 of record NZ_KZ319344.1, read on the forward strand.
CCGGTTAACGACCCGTTGGCGGAAATCATGAGTACTTCATCGGTTTTTTTCGTCACTCCGGTCAGCGTATGGCGGGTTTCCCGCAGCCAGCCAGCAAGATCCCCGGCAATTCCGAAGGTGAGTGACAACAGTCTGGCCGGAATCCACGCCGCCCATTCCGACATTCTGGCGAACCTTGGCCGGGCCGGTGCCTGGGGCCAATGATCCGCAAGTGCAACCAGCCCGCGGGCCAAAACCGCCAGGCCGACACCGCCGACGACATACCAGAAAGCCACTAGAAAAAAGCGCTGAAAAACCGAGACCAACAGTGCTTTAGAGAGGGAGAGATGCATCGCCTCCGGGGACAGGGCAGCACCACGCTCTTCGGCGGGCAAGTGGTCTTTTACGTGGAGCCAGGCCGACTGCATGTCTCCCCGCTGCCATGCCTCTGCATAGACCCGGAGTACCTTCCGCCATCCGGGGGTTCCCATGACGGCTACCAGAACCAGAAACTCAACGGGATAGGCTGCCATCCGCCAGTCGGAGGAAATCAGTAAATACTCCGCCAGTCCCAGCAAAAATGCAGGAAAAACAACCAATGCAAGTCCGGTCGTAATTCCGGCCTCATGGCCTGCCTTTACCCGGCTGCCATTGTGAAACCACCGGCGCCACAGATCATCGCCGTTGAGCAAGTCCAGCGAGTCCAGGCGCCGGCGCACCATATAAGCCAGGAGAAACACAATCAGGACCATTTACACGCCCTTCCTTGCCGACCGGTTATCGTCAAGGACTGCCGCAAAAAGCTCCCAGTCAAACGCCGGCCCGGGATCGGTCTTCCGGCCGGGCGCGATATCGCAATGGCCAGCAATACGTCGATCAGTAATGTCCGGCCAGGCGGCCATAGCCAGGTTCGCTACCTGTGCCAGCTTGCGATATTGTTCCGGGGTATAAGGTGTGTCATCGGTACCCTCAAGCTCGATACCGATGGAAAAATCATTACATTCTTCCTGCCCCTCAAAACACGAACGCCCGGCGTGCCAGGCGCGATCCAGCAGGCTGACAAACTGCACAACATTGCCATCACGCCGAATCAGCAGATGGGCAGACACCTGAATACCGGCTATGGCCTCAAAATAGGGATGGGCAGAATGGTCAAGACAGTTACAGAAGAAGTCTTCTATTTCCGGGCCACCAAACTGTCCCGGGGGAAGACTGATGTTGTGGACGACCAGCAAGGAGATCGCAGCACCTTCAGGACGAGGCCCGAAGTTTGGCGAAGGACACCAGCGCGCAAAAGGAACCCTGCCGGTTTCACGAAGCGCATTTCGGTCGGCACCGGAATCGGGAAGGCTCGCGGAAAAAACATCTGAATCAGGCAAAGTAATTCCAAAAGTTTCAGAGGATTACAGCCTCTGATTGAATCACAAACCTGCCCTGGTTGCTATGAATCAGTCCTTGCGGCTGCTACGAAGGTTATCAATGATAGACTCCAGCGCGCGGTCAAAGATCAGACCATCATCCAGCATGCTGATTCTGCCCGCCTCCATATCTGCAGCCAGCTCCTGACGGTGGTATTCCGCAACCTTGGCACCACTCCGGTTGACGAAGATGTACTTGCGGGTCGCCTTGATAAAAGCGGCAAGTTTGCACCGCACCTTTGTTTCTTCGCGGGTGAGTTCGATCCAGGACCCCACCCGAAGGCTGTCCGCCTTCTCCAGCCATACCGGATCGATCACCGGTGCCACCTTCGCCTCCTCGGCAGACTGACTGCCGGCTTCGGGGACCGTCGCAGCTGGTTGGGCAACAGCTGGATCTTCTGCGGATTCCTCCGGATTCAGCGGGGCCGCTGACGGCTCGCCCTCCGATCGCATGGAATCCGGCTGAGCGACACCCTCTACCGGCGTCTCCGGTGGCAGTGATCGAGCAACCTCTTCAGACTGCTCTTCCCGGGCCGGCGCCGTCACAAGCCGCTGGAATACATCAACGTGAGCAAGTTCCAGATCGCGGATAGCCGCATCGGTGGCAAACGGATCCCAGGAGATTTCCTGCAGGGCTTTACGAAGATCATCTACGATGGCTGGTATTGCCCGTAACAACTCGCTGCGGGTTGCATCACTGACCGGGCGTGGATCCACGCTCCAGACCAGTTGTTCAGTCAGGTTCCGGGCATGCTGCCATCGCGCACTGTCCTCACCTTCCCTCAGAACGACCCACTGCAAATACCTGGTCCAGGGCTCATTCAGTAAGCCCGCAACCGGCTCCGGAATATCCCGCTGTCCAGTCAGATCCCGCACCAGACTTTCTGCTGCCTCGGAAGCACGCTCCTGACGGGCCCGCCCTTCTTCCGCATCGCGAAGTCGCTGCTCCACCAGCTCCCGCCGCCTGCGGTCAAGATCCATGAAGTGGCTGAAATCCTTCAGCAATTCCTCGAACAAAGCCACGTTATTGGTGAACTCGTTCAGAATTCGGTCCACCACGGATTCTATCTTCTCCCGCAGCGGATCACGCTGCCCAGGCTTTTTCTCTGTCCAGCCGATTGCCGAGAGTGCGAGCTCATTGAGCAGTTTGCGAACCGGGTGACCACCCCGGTTGAAAAAGTTCTTGTCACTGAGGGCGACTTTCAGCACCGGGATCTGAAGGCGCCCGATCAATGCCTTCATGACAGGATGCAGCTGCCGATCTTCAAGGATGAAGTCGAACAACATGGACACCAGATTGATTACATCACTGTCCATTTGTCCCGGGTTCAGGCTCTGACCATCTCCAGACCGAAGAATTGGTTGTAGCTGCTGATTAAGAGGCATTACGACACCGTCATCCCACTGGCGGCTGTTGGATTGTGCTTCCGTCAGGCGTGCCATGAGGCGATCAGTATCAATAAAGCCTTCACCACCATGACCTCGGCCACTGGACCCGGCATCACCCTGATGCAACAGTGCACTGAGCTCGGAGAAAGTCGCCTGGGACGATGGTCCGCCATAGCTTTCACCGGCAGGAGCCAGCGGAACATCAACACCGGAAGGTGCACCCGTGCCACCACCTCCAGGCCGTTGTCCGGACCGGGCAGGCACATTTCCTGCCGGCGGACGCTTCATCTCCGGCAACACACCCTCATTGACCAGAGTCCGATTCGCCTCTTTGTAGAAGTCTCCCAGCGTGTCGGCAAGAAGACGGTCAAACAGCTTGAGGACCACCAGTTTGGCCCGTATGTCTATGTCGAGATCGGCACAGGCTTCAGCCACGCCACCACAGATAATTTCCGGGCTCAGAGGCATCTGTGCATCTTTCAGGTTAATACCCGGTACCAAATGGCCAACCCGCACGGTCAACAGGCGGATCTGTTCGGTGTAACGATTCCGGAGCTTGTTGATCAGGTTATCGACAGCGACCTGTTGCTCCAGCTGGGAATGATCCACCAGGCTAAGAGAATCCTGGTCAATGTCTTCCAGAGTGCCCGTTGTCTTCTGTGGCTGAAACTTTCCGATTTCGTTAAACGCCTGGCTGACATACTGGAGGATCGAGACCACCATGGCCTTGCGGCGGAGCCTTAACTCTCGCATGGCATCAAAATAGGCAGTCTGATCAAGGTTGGTACCGGCCCGATCGGCAAGTTCGAACAGGGCATCGTCGGCGCGATCAAAAAACCTGGCAAGAACGGATTTCAGTGACTGACCCGAAGCGTCACGCAGGTGAACCAACGCAGCCGGCAAGGAAAACCGGGCAGGCGGCTTCTGGCCTGAAAAGCTGACAACCTTGTTATCGTGCGCCATGAAACTGCTCCGGGTCTGGATCGGAAAATATCTGAACTTCTTTCCACCTCACATGATACGAGCTGACTACGTCAGGTTGTGTCAGAATTTGTCACCTTTTGTGTAGACCTGACCTGCATCACAGTTTAGAAGACGGAAGGCAAGAGTTTGGCGATTCACCGAGTGCCCTATAGAATTACCCGCCTCAGCATTGTTCCACCCCAAACCACCGGACGCGCGCCTTATGATCACCGCAGAACTCCTCCGCCAGGCCCGAATCGAAAACGTCGCCCAGAGTCTGCGGGAAGATATTGGAGAAGGCGACATCACGGCATTACTGATACCGTCGGAAAAACGCGCCAGCGGCCGTGTCATTACCCGGGAAGCCGCCACAGTCGCAGGTCGCGAGTGGGTTGAAGAGGTGTTCCGGCAGGTTGATCCGTCGGTGAAACTTGTCTGGCAGGTTGCCGATGGCGATACCGTGTCACCCGATCAGGAACTGTTCACCATGGAGGGTCCCGCAAGAAGCTTGCTCACCGCGGAACGGTCGGCCCTGAACTGGTTACAGACTCTCTCTGGCGTTGCCACCGCCTGCGCCGGATATTCTGCCAGGGTGGCCCACACCGGCGTTCGCCTGCTGGATACCCGGAAAACCCTGCCCGGGCTACGCCTCGCTCAGAAATACGCGGTTACCTGTGGTGGCTGTTACAACCATCGCATCGGCCTGTGGGATGCATTTCTGATCAAGGAAAACCACATTGCCGCGTGCGGCTCCATTTCCGACGCCATTGTGGCGGCTCACCGGATTGCACCGGGCAAACCCGTTGAAGTGGAAACCGAAAACCTTGGCGAGCTGGACCAGGCCCTCAATGCCGGCGCCGACATCATCATGCTGGACGAATTTTCGCTGGAAGACATGCGTACGGCGGTCACCAGGACCGCTGGCAGGGCAAAGCTCGAGGCTTCCGGGGGCATAAACTCGACCACTCTGGTCCCGATCGCTGAAACAGGCGTGGACTTCATCTCGATTGGCGCACTGACCAAGGACATCAGGGCCGTGGATCTGTCCATGAGACTGGACTGATCAGCCTCCGGACAGCAAACGGTCGATTTCCTCCAGCTCCCTGACCAGCGCGTTGCCAGGTTCTGGCCGGCCACGGAAGTGCTCCTCAGCCATGGGCGCTATGCCGGACACCGCCGGCAGCGGGTGGTCGCTCTCAATAATGACTTTCATCCTGGCCACAAACACAAACTGCAGCCACTGGTGAAACTCCAGGGTATCGATGCAGAAGGGCTTGGTACTCTGTAAGGCCTCCTCCGGGGGTCGCCCTGACTCCCAAAGCCCGAGTTGCCGTAATTCCATCTCAATTTTCAACAGGCTGTCCGCAACCTGCCCGATCGGATCGTCGGGTTTGGTCATATCAGTCTCGCTTTAGTCAGTCAGTGGCTCCAGCTCCACGGTTTCGCCATGCAGAATCCGGAACAGGTCCTCGTACTGGCGAGTCAGTGGGTGCTTGGGCGCCATATGAATCAGGGGCTGCCGGCTCTGGTGAGACTCTTTCATTTTCACGGAACTCGACAGCCTCACTGGCAGCACCGGCAAGCCTTCTTCGATGAGCTCCCTGACCAGCTGTCTCGGCAAACTGGCCCGGGACTGGAACTGATTGGCAATAATTCCCTCAACAACCAGGTCTTCATTGTGGTCTTCCTGGAGGTCACGGATTTCGTTGAGAATGTTGTACAGAGCCTGTCGGGAAAAATCGTCACAATCAAACGGTATCAGGCAGCGCTGGGCCGCAATGAGTGCGGACCGGCTGTAGAAGTTGAGTGCCGGCGCCGTATCGATATAAATGGCGTCAAAGGTTTCCTCCAGCTTTTTGAGGGCTTCTCGCAGCTTGTAGATCTTGTGCTTGGCCTCCAGCTTGCGCTCAAGGAAGTCCAGCTCAGGGCTGGACGGCATCACAAACAGGTTTTTGAAAGGTGAGGCATGAACGAATTCGTCCGGACGACGGTTGAACACGGTAAAAGCAACGGTTTGCTCGAGCATATCAGCGACCGTATCCTTAAGCTCGCTGGCCGGCTTTCCCAGCAGGTAATGGGTGGAGTTCCCCTGGGGATCCAGGTCCACAACCAATGTTCGTTTGCCCCGAGCTGCGCTGATAGCGGCCAGGTTACAGGTAATACTGGACTTGCCGACGCCGCCTTTCTGGTTAAATACCACCCGTCTCATTCCGTCTCTCCCTTGATAAGCAAGTATCGTTCTATTGATGCCACTGAGCTTTACGGTCTTTCACCATCCCATAACCGTTTTCACAAACGGGATCGTGAGCCTTCGTTGCGCCTGAAGTGAATTTTCATCCAGTATATCGAGAATGCCCAGCAAATCCCCAAGTCTTCGGGGCGCACGGCGCATAATGTAACCGGCGACGTCGTCGGCCATCATCAGACCGCGTTTTTCCGCCCGCGCCATCAGAATCTTCAGTCGATCGTCATCCCGGTAAATACCCAGCTGAATGGTCAAGCCGTGGCTAAGCCGCGACACCAGGTCTGGCAATTCGAATGGCAGGTTGGCGGGCAGGTCCGACAAACTCACCATCAAAAGTCCACCCTGGTCCTGGATCCGGTTATACAAATGGAAAATGGCTTCTTCCCACACCGGGTCACCCGCAATGCGGTCCAGGTCATCCAGACAGATAATCTCTTGGGCCTCAAGGCCGGAAAGTGCCTCGGGGCCAAAGGGCTGGAGCTCGGCAATACTGATGCAAACCGCAGCCCTGCCCTGGTTTTCGCTGTAATGGCAAACCGCCTGCAAGAGATGGCTTTTCCCGGTATCGGAATCACCACACAGTACCACTACGGGAACCCCGGCTGGCTGATGACACACGACCTCCAGACGTTTCGCAGCATCCGTATTACGATCACCGTGGAAGTTGTCGAAGCGCGCATCGTCACGCAGCTTGACGCCAAGTGCCAGCTGGGATGCGCTCATGACCGTTTGGACCTCCAGGCCCGCAAACCCCAGACGAAGATGTAATGAACACCGCTGAACACTGCGGAGGCGGCCGCCAGCGCGATGCCGACATCCACCACCCAGGGCGGCATGGGCAAGTCGGCCAGCAGCACGATGATCGCCAGTGCCACCAGAATCTGAACGAAGGTATTCACCTTGCCAGGGATACTCGGCTCCATATCATAGCGGCCAACGGCGTAATGGTAAGCCAGTGCGCCCGCCACGATCAGCAGGTCCCGCCCCAGAATCACAATAAACAGCCAGACCGGCAGAACAGAGGTCAGTGTAAGCATCAGGTAGGCGGTAATCAGCAAGGCCTTGTCGGCAAGAGGATCAGCAATGGCGCCGAGCCTTGAGCGCCAGTTAAAGTGCCGGGCCAGGAACCCGTCGATTGCATCCGTGCCAGCGGCAAGAAAAAAAATGACCAGCGCCCGCCGATAGTCGCCGGCCAGCAACGCGACTGCAAAGGGAGCTATCAGAAGAATGCGCAGAAACGTCAGGGCATTGGGAATCCAGCGCCAGCTGTGCAAATTCAAAAGGCTCCCTCCGGTAACGTCTTACTCTCCGCCATCGCTCCCGATGACAGACGACGGTTGCCAACGATAATACAGAACCTGATACAGGGATTCGAACGCCTGCCTGGAATCCTCCTCATCAACGGGCACCGGCTGATAGGTAAACAGTGACGGGCTTTCTGAGTCTCCCGCCGGTGACTGCGATCCGGCGGCGCCGGACGGTTGCTCACCGGCGCTCTCGGGGCCGGCTTCCGATTCTGGCGCGGCCGACGGCTGACTCGATGACGACGGAACTTCGCGCGGAGCTTCAGATGGAACAGACGGATTCTCCGTTCCCAGGGAGACGAATCTCGGATTGAGGGCAATGTATTCCTTGAGCTGATCCAGCTCGCCGGAAAAAGCGACTCTCAGAGTCAACTGGTCATCCCGGACCCGGTGGGCACCTACACTGACCACCGGCGTCAGCCCTCCGAGAATCTGGTTGATCCTGGCATAGTCCTCCAGCGAGCTCACACCGCGCACCACAATATCGACTTGCGGGGATTCGCCAACTTCTGCAGCGTCGACGGCATAGCGGCTGGCGTAAAGCTCGGCCCAGCGATTAATCATCGCCTCGGCCAGGGCGTCACGGGTCGGAGCTGTTACCGATTCCTCGCCCGCATTCATCGACATGCCATCAAAAACCCAACCGGCACGCCACTGATCACCATTGCGACTGACCCGAACCAATGCCAGCACATCGTGCTCCAGGTCACTCGATGCCGCCTTCACCCGGCCAATAAACTGGCCCCAGATGTCTGACAAAAGTTCCCGATCCGTGGTGAAACCTGCGGGAGGCAGCGCCACCGGCAACCCCCGCTTTCTGGCTGCCGCGTCAAAGGCGGCCTTCCAGGTTCCGCTGGTTTCCTGGGTGCCCGTCGTAGCCCCCTGCGTACCGTCGGTTACCAGGGTGCGGGAGCCCCGCTCCTCGGCCGCAATCCACGCCAGCGTCAGGGGACGGTTGGCGCCCCATACCGGCGCATTGATGGAGGCCAGGGCCCGGTTTACACCTACCGCGCCGAAAGACATGTCCAGGACACTCTGGCCAGAGTCGTCCCGGGCTACCTGATAAGAAAGCAGCAAGGATTCAGCGTCGGATAGCAGCGCTTCGACACCCTCTATGGACAGCACATCCTGGGTGCCCGAGACACGAACCAGAACCTGGCTCAAACCGTCTGAATAGCCTTCAGCCAGCTGACCCGGGGAGGAACCGGCCACCGGCACCCTGGCAGAATAAAGGCCGGATACCGTTACCGCCGCCGCCGGGCCGGAAATCCCCCCCAGCAGAAACGTGAACAACACAAACACCCACGCTGCCGATACTGAAGTATGTGCCGGCTTTTGTCCTGATACTGACATGAAACACCCTGCAGTTCGCATGAATGGCGCATAGGATACACCATGGCCCAGAGCGTGAGTAGCGGCGCCGGGTTGCAGAAAAGCAATATACATTTGGAGCGCCACACTCCACCTGTTAAAATCCGGCGCCTGACCCACTGGCCAACGGTTAAGTACACCATGAGCGAACAGAAGCCCTCCCTGACCTACCGCGATGCTGGCGTTGATATCGACGCCGGCAATGAACTCGTCAGCCGTATCAAGGAAACCGCAGCGCGCACCCGCCGCCCGGAGGTTCTGGGTGGCCTCGGCGGATTCGGCGCCATGGTCTCGATTCCTGCCGGCTACAATGAGCCGGTTCTGGTTTCCGGCACCGACGGGGTAGGCACCAAACTGAGACTGGCGATGCAGCTGAACAAGCACGACAGCATTGGCATTGATCTGGTCGCCATGTGTGTAAACGATCTGGTTGTCGGCGGCGCAGAACCCCTGTTTTTTCTGGATTACTACGCCACCGGCAAACTCAATGTCGACGTTGCCGCCCAGGTGGTCGCAGGAATCGGTGAAGGTTGCGAACAGGCAGGCTGTGCACTGGTAGGCGGTGAGACTGCTGAAATGCCAGGCATGTATGAGGGTGATGACTACGACCTGGCCGGTTTCTGTGTCGGTGTTGCCGAGCGCAGTGAAATCATTGACGGCAGCCGGGTTCAGTCCGGCGACGTGCTTATCGCCCTGGGGTCGTCCGGTCCGCACTCGAACGGCTACTCGCTGATTCGTAAAATCCTGGAAGTCAGCAGTGCCGATCTGAGTCAACCCATGGGCGAGACCACCCTGGCCAACGCCCTGATGGCGCCCACCCGGATTTACGTGAAAAATCTCCTGCAACTTATTCGCGAAGTAGACGTGCGTGCACTCTCCCATATCACCGGCGGTGGACTGCCAGAGAACATTCCCCGGGTACTGCCGAAGGGCAGCGTGGCCGCAATCGATACGGCGAGCTGGAAACTGCCACCTGTGTTCCAGTGGCTCAAGGATAATGGCGGCGTGGCCAGCGAGGAGATGTACCGAACCTTTAACTGCGGCATCGGCATGATCGTCTGCGTACCTGCAAACCAGAAGGAGCTGGCTCTGGATACCCTCAAAGCACTGGGCGAACATGCTTGGCAGGTCGGCATCATGGAAAGTGCAGCCAGCGAAGATGCAGATGCGTCCGTTCGCTACGCTCCCGGACTTCTGTCGACATGAAGGCAGATCAGACCCCATTGCCGAGAATCCTGGTGCTGGCCTCTGGCAGCGGCACCAACCTGCAGGCGTTGATTGACGCGAGCCGTGAACGGGAATTCCCCGGACAGATTGTTGCTGTAGGCTGTAATCAGCCAGGGGCTTTTGCCCTGGAGCGTGCAGCTCAGGCCAACATTGAAACCTTTGTGGTAAACCACAAGAATTTCGGCTCCCGGGAAGAGTTTGATGCATCCCTTATGGCAGAGATTCTCCGCCATAACCCGGATCTGATCGTGCTGGCCGGTTTCATGCGGATCCTGACCACCGATTTCGTCCGGGCCTTCCGGGGCAAGATGCTCAACATCCACCCTTCTCTGCTGCCAAAATATACCGGCCTGAAGACCCATCAAAGAGCGCTGGAAGCCGGCGACAACGTACATGGGGTCTCCATCCATTTCGTGACAGAGGAACTGGACGGCGGACCGGTTATCGCCCAGGCAGAGGTGTCTATTGCCCCAGACGACACCCCGGAATCCCTGGCGGAGAAAGTTAAGGAAAAGGAGCACGTCCTTTATCCCATCGTGGTCCGGTGGTTCTGTGAGGGTCGGGTTCAGCTGGGCAGCGACTATGTCATGTTTGACGGCAAACCCCTGAGCGCACCCATGCGCCTGCCTGATAACTGACCAATCGCCTGAACGAATTGTCATCTCCGCACCCAACCCGAGCAGCTACACTGTCGCGATCGATGACGGATTTTTGTTCGGGTTTAACTATATGCACTCAGTAATAGTCTCCAAACTCCGGGGCACAGCATTGCTGCTCTGCCTCGGCATTCTGGCAGGCCCTGTCCTGGCGGAGACGGACACCGGGCTCACACCCTTTGAGGCCAGCTACACAGCAGCCATGGAAAAAGGTATCTCCCTCAATGGCACCGCAAAACGGACTCTGACATCTCAGGGCAACGACATCTGGCTATACCGAACCGATGTGAATTCCTTTATCGCAGACATTGATGAATCCCTGATCCTCAGATGGGAGAACGGCCGGGTCGTTCCGATGAAGTACCGCTACCACCTTTCCGGCTTTCTGATAAAGGACCGGAAACATTCAATCGATTTCGACTGGCCGGCAGGTGTGGCCACCGGAGAGTACAAGGGCAAGCCCTTTGAAGTCGAACTGGAAGATGGTGTGCTGGATCCGCTCGGTTATCAGCTCCAGCTGCACCAGGATATCCGGGACGGGAAGCGTGACATGACCTACAAGGTCATTGATGGCCGGTCCATTGATGAGGAAACCTTTGCAGTCATAAACGGTGAGCAAATAAGCACCGGCGGCGACCGCACTGGTACCCTGAAAGCGGAAAAGGTCCGTAAGGACTCCAAGCGCCAGACCCTGATGTGGTTTTCACCCGAGAAGGATTTCCTTCTCGTGCGACTACTTCAGGTGGAACCGGACGGCAGCACCTACGAGCTGAAATTGAAAGAGGCGGATTTCGGCCCCTAGATTTCGCGCCCAGCCTCACGCCAGACTGCTTTGACTTCATCTGCGATGATTCGCAAACCCTCGGCAACCCGCTCATCATCCTGGGAATAAGTAACCCGCAGGCACTCGTGCCGGTGCTTCCAGTCATCCTCCGGCAGTCCCGGAAAGAAATAATGGCCGGAAACGACCAGCACGCCACGGGCTTTCAGCCTCTGGTACAGCGCCAGGCTGGTAATCGGCAGATCCGGGAACCACAACCAGAGAAACATCGCACCCTCCGGCTTGTGGATATACCAACGGCAACTGTCCTCACCCATGGCATCCCGGAAAACGGCCACCGCCTTCTGCATTTTCGCCTTATAGAATGGGCATACCACTTCCCGACTCAAAGACAGGATCTCGCCCGAGCGCACGAGGGGCTCCGCCAGCATAGCTCCGAAACTGCCCGTGGCCAGATTCATGATGGCGTTGATTCCCGAAAGTGCCTTAATGATCGGCTCAGCCGCAATCACAATACCCGTCCGCGCCGCCGGCAGGCCCAATTTCGACAGGCTCAGACAAAGGATAATCTGCTCGTTCCAGGTGGGCGTTGCATCTACGAACAACAGATTCGGAAATGGCGTGCCATAGGCCCCGTCAACAATCAGGGGCACGTCGTGCTCGCGGGCCAACTGTTCCAAGCGCGCCAACTCTTCGTCGGTGACCACGTTGCCAGTTGGGTTGGTGGGCCGCGACACGCAGATGGCGCCAGTCTCGCCAGTTACTTCCACGGCATCGAAATCCACCCGGTACTTGAATTCGTGGGCATCGGTAAAGGAAATATCCGGCTGAACCGCGTGGAACAGGCCAGGTTCGATGCCGGCGTCCGCGTAACCGATGTATTCCGGTGCCAGTGGCAACAGAATATGCTTGCGCTGGCCCTCACCGTAGTCGCCTCCAAACATGTTGAACAGCATGAAGAAGGCTGCCTGACTGCCATTGGTAAGCGCGATGTTATCGGGCTTCAGGCCCCAGTCATACTCGCGGTTCAGCATCTCGGCTAGGGAGGCGATAAACTGCTTTTCACCCTGGGGTGGATCGTAAATGCCCACCAGACGCCGAACATCCCCTTCATTGCGGCTCATGTCAGCCAGAATTTCCTGCACTCGCTGCTGGATCTCGGGAATGTGGCCGGGGTTACCACCACCCATCATGATCATCTCGTCCCCGGATGCCATGGCATTACCGAGGTCATCCATCAGGGACGTGATACCGGCATCGGCGGTAAATTTTCGACCAAAAGCAGAGAGTTTCATGAGGTAAATTCCATCTGACCAGTGCTGACAACAATAAATGACACTGAAAGTGTAGCTCGCCCGCGGGCTGTTCAATTATTCGTTGAGGGAGATGCCCAGGTTGCTGACGCCGTCGTTGCCAGCCTCTTCCCGCAGGCGAGCCACGAATTGATCGGTGGGCGTGCGCTGGCGTTTGAGGTCAAGCACCAGTTCACGCTGGAAGGCCTTGTCGTCTTTCATCAGGGGGTGTTGATCCAGCAAGCGAACCAACTCATCTTCGTCGAGATCCTCACCCTCGGAGAGTTCAATAAAGTTCACCACTGTTGCTGTGGCCATCTGCGAGGCATCTGTTGCCCGGTGTTTGCCCGGGTTCAGGCGACTGAGCAAAGCCTGCTCCAGCAACTGACAGAAGTCGAAAGCCGGATACACGCCGTAGGCATCGTAGGCATTCACATCCGGAGACAGGGCTTCCAGCTTTGCCAGCAGTTGGGGGATCGCGGACTCCGAAACATCTTTCTGGAGCAGGTCCCAGGCCAGGTCCAGCAGCTGGCGCATTTTGGCCCCGGTTTTCAGGTCAACGGCGTCTGCGAACAAGGCATAGTTGGGGAATGAGCGCTCAGCCAGAGCGAGCAGGAAGGCGCATTCGCGCCAGCCCTGCAACTGTGAGACTGCTTTGAGGAACTGGTTGGCGTTCATGTCTTGGGCAGGGTTACGCCGGTCTGGCCGAAGTATTTTCCACCCCGGTCTTTATAGCTGGTCTCGCAGATCTCGTCGGATTCGAAGAACAGCATCTGGGCCACGCCCTCGTTGGCGTAGATTTTGGCCGGCAAGTTGGTGGTGTTGGAAAACTCCAGGGTAACCTGGCCTTCCCACTCGGGCTCAAGCGGGGTGACGTTGACGATGATCCCGCAACGAGCGTAGGTGGATTTGCCGAGGCAGATGGTGAGTACGCTGCGCGGGATACGGAAGTATTCCACGGTGCGGGCCAGGGCAAAGGAGTTCGGCGGGATGATGCAGACGTCGCCGGTGTAGTTGACGAAGCTGTTTTCGTCGAAGTTCTTGGGGTCCACGGTGGCGGAGTGGACGTTGGTGAAGATTTTGAATTCGTTGCTGCAGCGTACGTCGTAACCGTAGCTGGAGGTGCCGTAGGAGATCACGCGGCCTTTTTCAGTTTCACGAACCTGTCCGCTCTCGAACGGTTCGATCATGCCGTTTTCTTCGGACATCCGGCGAATCCACTTGTCGGCTTTGATGCTCATTGGCGAAGTCTCGTAATCACTGGGAAAAATTGAGGCGTAGTTTACCTGTTCCCTGGAAGTCTGTCGAAGCTTCACGGGCTTACTTCTCCGCCTCAACTCAGAGACTGCACTCCTTGGACCTTGGGGGCTGCGGTCACAGCAAAGGTCGTCCAAAAACCGCTACGAGCACGTCCATGTGCGCTTTTTTCCGGCCATCCTTGGCCTCCAAAATTTTTGGACGACCTTTCCCGCGCCCGCGAACAGACTTTGGTAGTTGCCGTCCCGGGAGTGTCAGCTAGTGCTCGGTTACTGAAACGCTTGAAATCGAACCGCTGAGATTGTGCTCCCGGGTGGACAGTTCAGCCCCTACCCTTCTGGCGATATCCCGGTAGCGGCGGGCAACTTCGGAGTCCGGTTCTGCGACTACGGAGGGGGTGCCGCCGTCGGTCTGTTCGCGGATGGTCATGTGCAGCGGCAGTTGGCCGAGGAGTGTGGTGCCGTATTCTTCGGCGATGCGGGCGCCGCCGCCGTGGCCGAACAGGGGTTCTTCGTGGCCGCAGTTGCTGCAGATGTGGACACTCATGTTTTCGACCACACCCAGTACCGGGATGTCGACTTTGCGGAACATTTCGATGCCTTTTTTACCGTCCAGCAACGCGATGTCCTGGGGGGTGGTCACGATGACGGCGCCGGTGACTGGGACTTTCTGGGCCAGGGTGAGCTGGATGTCGCCGGTGCCCGGGGGCATGTCGATGATGAGGTAGTCGAGTTCATTCCAGAGGGTCTGTTGCAGCAGTTGCATCACGGCGCCGCTAACCATGGGGCCGCGCCAGACCATGGGGGTTTTGTCGGTAACGACGAAAGCCATGGAGTTGGCCTGCAATCCGTGGGCTTCCATAGGGACAAAGTATTTGTTTTCGCGGGTGTCGGGGCGTTTGCCTTCGGGTACACCGAGCATCATGCCGATGCTGGGGCCGTAGATGTCGGCGTCCAGGATGCCCACTCTGGCACCTTCAGCTTGCAACGCCAGGGCGAGGTTGACGGCGGTGGTGGATTTGCCGACACCGCCTTTGCCAGAGGCAACGGCGATGATGTTTTTCACGCCGGGTACTGATGGCAGGTCTTTTTGAACCTTGTAGGAGTGGATCTTCTGGCCTACGTGAACGTCGGCACTCTCTACCCCATCGACAAACTCCAGCGCGTTGGTCACGATTTCCTTCAGGGCGCCGGCGATGCCTTTTGAGGGGTACGGCAGCTCGACCATGAGGGTCACTTTTCCGCTGTCGTCCGCGTTCAGGGATTTTACAGCACCCAGTTCGTAGAGGTCCTTGCCGAGATACGGGTCGCGGTATTCGCGTACCGCTGTCTGCAGGGCCTGCTCTGAAATCTGTGTCATCGGGTTCTCCGGAATAAGCTAATGCGCGATTTTAAGCACGGAAACAGGTGATTCGGATGAAAAATATCTGCCCGGAAGGTATCATCTGTGCCCGTTTCTGACCATATGGGGTCTTTACCTGGCGCAAGCCATTCATTTGGCCGCCAGCGCCCCGTTTTGTCTTTCCAACCCGTGTCAACATAAGGTTCGGACATCACCATGACGCAAGCGAGCAAGCAACAGCGCGATATTCTGGTCACCAGCGCCCTGCCGTACGCCAACGGCCCCATTCACCTGGGCCACCTGCTGGAATACATTCAGACGGATATCTGGGTGCGCTATCAGAAAATGCGTGGCCAGAACTGTTACTACGTTTGCGCCGACGATGCCCACGGCACAGCTATTATGCTCCGCGCCGAGCGGGAAGGCATTACTTCCGAGCAGCTGATTGATCGTATCCGTGAGGAGCATCAGGAAGATTTCAGCGGTTTCCACATCAGCTTTGACAACTACTACACCACGCACTCAGAGGAAAACCGTCAGTTCTCTGAGTACATCTACCGCCAGTTGCAGGAAAACGGGCACATCGCCACGCGCAAGATCACCCAGTCCTACGACCCGGAAAAGAACATGTTCCTGGCGGACCGGTTTATCAAGGGCACCTGTCCGAAGTGCAAGACCGAGGACCAGTACGGTGACAACTGTGAAGCCTGCGGCGCGACCTACACGCCGGCGGAGCTGATCAACCCGCGTTCGGCGGTGTCCGGGGCCACGCCGATTGAGAAAGAGTCCGAGCACTATTTCTTCAAGCTGCCTGATTTCGCTGACTTCCTGGCAAAATGGACCCGCAGCGGCACATTGCAGCCACAGGTAGCGAACAAGCTGGCCGAGTGGCTGGATGCCGGGCTGCAGGAATGGGATATCAGTCGTGATGCCCCCTACTTCGGCTTCGAGATTCCGGATGCGCCGGGGAAATACTTCTATGTCTGGCTCGATGCCCCGATCGGCTACCTGGCCAGCTTCAAGAATCTTTGTAATCGGGTAGGCATCGATTTCGAGCACTTCTGGAAGGCCGACTCCACCGCCGAGGTGTATCACTTCATCGGCAAGGACATCATCAACTTCCACGCCCTGTTCTGGCCGTCCATGCTTCACGATGCCGGTTTCCGAACGCCAACGGCGGTCTGGGCCCACGGCTTTGTGACGGTGAACGGCAAGAAAATGTCCAAGTCCCGGGGCACCTTCATCATGGCCCGCACCTATCTGGACCATCTGAATCCGGAATACCTGCGGTACTATTTCGCGGCCAAGCTGACCGGCAGCGTGGATGACATGGACCTGAATCTGGAAGATTTTGCTGCCCGGGTGAACTCGGATCTGGTGGGCAAAGTCGTGAACATTGCCAGTCGTAGCGCCGGTTTTATCACCAAGCGGTTTGACGGCCAGCTGGGCCAGATCACCGAACACGACAAGCTGAAGGAGTTTGTCGATGCCGGCCAGCAGATCGAGGAATTCTACGAAGCCCGTGAATTCGGCCGAGCCATGCGCCGGGTCATGGAACTGGCGGACATTGCCAATCAGTACGTCAATGACGAACAGCCCTGGGTAATCGCGAAACAGGAAGGCCAGGATGAAAAGTTGCAGGCGATCTGCACTAATGCCCTCAACATGTTCCACCTGCTGATGACCTACCTGGCACCGGTGCTACCGGAGACCGCAAAGGCGGCAGAAACGTTCCTGAACGCGAAGCTGGACTGGAACAACCGTGGTCAGCGCCTCGAGAACCATGGTATCGACAAGTTCAAGCCACTGATGAATCGGGTGGACATGGCCCAGATCGAGAAGATGCTGGACGCCTCAAAAGAGGAATTGCCCGCAGCGACTGGCAAGCCGGCGTCTGGCGCCAATCTTGAGCCGATTGCCGACGAGATAGAATTCGGGGATTTCGCGAAAGTGGACCTCCGGATTGTTAAAATAGTGAAAGCAGAACATGTTGAAGGGGCAGACAAGCTTCTTCGCCTCACTCTTGACGTGGGGCATGGCGAACGCAACGTGTTTGCTGGTATCAAGTCTGCCTACAAACCGGAAGATCTTGAGGGGCGGCTGACGGTGATGGTTGCCAACCTCAAGCCCCGGAAAATGAAGTTCGGCATGTCCGAGGGCATGGTTCTGGCCGCGGGGCCGGGTGGCAAGGATATCTTTATTCTGTCTCCCGATTCCGGGGCCACGCCCGGCATGCGGATCATGTAACGGCCGGCAGCCGGGTCAATGGAGCAAGGTAAATGACCGAATACCTACTGATTCTGGTCAGCACCATTCTGGTGAACAACTTTGTGCTGGTTCAGTTCCTGGGACTGTGCCCGTTCATGGGCGTTTCGGGAAAACTGGAAACGGCGATGGGCATGTCCCTGGCCACCACGTTCGTGCTGACGCTGGCCTCGGTTTGCAGCTACCTTGCCTACACCTACCTGCTGGCCCCCCTGGACCTGGCGTTTCTCCGAACCATCACCTTTATCCTGGTAATTGCCGTGGTGGTCCAGTTCACGGAAATGGTGGTGCGCAAGACCAGCCCCTTGCTCTACCGGGTGCTGGGCATTTTCCTCCCCCTGATCACCACAAACTGCGCGGTGCTTGGGGTCGCTCTCCTGAACATCAACAAGAACAACAACTTCGTTGAGTCGGTTTTGTACGGTTTTGGCGCAGCGGCCGGCTTCTCCCTGGTCCTGGTCCTGTTTGCCGCCATGCGTGAACGCATCGCCGTCTCTGACGTTCCGGTTGCGTTTCGCGGGGCCGCGATCGGGCTGGTTACGGCCGGGCTGATGTCACTGGCGTTCCTGGGTTTTAGTGGCCTGGTCAGCGTTTGACAGGGTAGCTGAATTAGGAGTAGCAGTTTATGTGGACAAGCGTTCTCGTTGCCGTGTTGGTTCTTCTGGCCCTGGCCGTTGTGTTCGGAGGTTTGCTGGGCTTTGCCGCTGAACGCTTCAAGGTAGAAGGCAATCCGCTGGTTGACCAGATTGATGCGCTCCTGCCACAGACCCAGTGCGGGCAGTGTGGTTATCCGGGTTGCCGGCCCTATGCAGAATCCATCGCAGAGGGCGGCCCGATTAACAAGTGCCCTCCCGGTGGTGAATCGACCATCAAGGCCCTTGCCGATCTGCTGGATGTTGAGCCGGAACCCCTGGACGCGGAGCATGGCGTTGAGCAGGTCAAGCGGGTTGCGGTCATCCGGGAGGACGAGTGTATCGGCTGCACCAAGTGCATTCAGGCCTGCCCGGTAGATGCCATTCTCGGCGCCGCCAAACATATGCACACCGTTATTGAAAGCGAATGCACCGGCTGCGACCTCTGCGTGGAGCCCTGCCCGGTCGATTGTATCGACATGGTGACCGTTGAACCGGATATCCGTACCTGGACATGGACGCCGCCAACCTCGGGACTCATCGCCACCGACCGCCAGGGAGCCAGCGCCTGATGACACACCTGTGGGACTTTCCCGGTGGCATTCATCCGCCGCAGCACAAAGACTTCTCAACGGCTCGCCCTATTCGCCACACCGGAATTCCCGAGCGGCTGATTTTACCGCTTCAGCAGCACATCGGCGACCCGGCCGAAGCAATTGTTGAGGTCGGTGAACGGGTTCTGAAAGGGCAAATAATCGCGGATGTTAAAACCGGAATGGGCGTAGCCGTTCATGCACCGACATCCGGCCTGATCGAGAGCATTTCGGAACACCCCGTTCCCCACCCATCGGGAATGGCGGACTGGTGCATAACACTCAAGCCGGATGGCGAAGACCAATGGTGCTCCCGCAACCCGGTGACTGACTATCGCGCCCTCGACCGTGACCAGGTCCTTGAGATTATCCGGAATGCCGGCATTTCCGGTATGGGCGGCGCCGGGTTTCCCACCAACATCAAGCTCCGGCCACCCCGGGACCGCAAGGTAAGCACCCTGATTCTGAACGGCGCTGAGTGCGAGCCCTACATTACGGCCGATGACATGACCATGCGGGAAAAAGCCGATGATGTTGTTGCCGGCCTGAAGGTTATGGCGTGGATTCTTCGTCCGGAACGCTGCGTCATTGGTATTGAAGACAACAAGCCGGAAGCCATTGCGGCGATGCGCAAGGCAACCGAGGGCACCCAGACTGAAATTGCGGTTATTCCGACCAAGTATCCGTCCGGTGGTGAGAAACAGCTGATCCAGATACTGACTGGCATGGAAGTGCCCAGCGGCGGTATTCCAGCTGATATCGGAGTTATGTGCCAGAACATCGGAACCGCCGTTGCCGTGGCGCAGGCCGTGCTTGGAGGTTCACCACTGATTTCGCGGATCGTTACTATTACCGGCGAAGCCGTGCGCGAACCGGGCAATTTCGAGGTGTTAATTGGCACGCCGATCGAGTATCTGCTCGAACAGGCCGGTATTCAACTGGACAAGCTCAGCCGTCTGGTGCTCGGCGGCCCGATGATGGGCTATACGCTTACAACCGAAGCCATTCCGGTCATTAAAACCACCAATTGCGTCATCGCGGCGACGGCCAGTGAGTTACCGGCTCCACCACCGGAACAACCCTGTATCCGATGCGGACAGTGCGCCGAAGCCTGCCCCATGGAGTTATTACCACAGCAGCTGTTCTGGTACGCCAAAGCCACCGAATTTGAAAAGGCAGAGCACCTGAACCTGTTCGACTGCATCGAATGCGGAGCCTGCTCCTACGTATGCCCGAGCTCGATCCCGCTGGTGCAGTACTACCGCTTCGCCAAAGGCGAAATTCGTGTTCAGCGGGCAGAACAGCTGAAAGCGGACCACGCCCGGGAGCGCTTCGAAGCTCGCCAGGCCCGCCTGGAGCGGGAGCGGGAAGAGAAAGAACTGAGGCGCAAAGAACGGGCAAGAGCTGCGGCCGAAGCCCAGGAAAAGAAACAAGCCGAAGCGGAGAAAGCCGCAGCAGAGGGAGAGGCCGTTGATGAACGCTCTGCCAAAGCCGCTCTGGTCGAGCAGGCCCTGGCACGCAAGAAGGCAAAAACCGAGGCATCCCAGCCGCCACCCGCAGCCGACATAACTGAAGAAAAGCCGGATATTGAATCTCTGGAAAAGCAGCTGAGCCAGGCCCAATCCAAACTGGAAACCATGCAGGGAATGCTTGACGAAGCGAAAGCGCAACAGGCCGACAACGTGGAGAAGCTTGAGCGTGCAGTAGCAAAGAACCATGACCGGGTGAAGCGAGCCGAAGAGGCGCTGACTGAAGCCCGAAACAAACTGGCCACCCGGCCAGCCGAATCCCAGTCCACCCACTAACGGAATCAGGCTCGACACACATGGCGTTTGTTCAGCAGTCTTCACCCCATGCCCACAAGGCCCGACCGACATCCCGCGTGATGTTGTGGGTGATGGTTGCGGCGTTGCCCGGTCTGTTTGCCCAGACCCTGTTTTTCGGCTGGGGCAACCTCATTAATGTGGTCTTCTGCATCACAATCGCCGTTCTTTCCGAAGCCGCCCTGCTCCGGCTCCGGAAAAAACCGGTGGCCTTCGTTATCAGGGACAACACGGCGGCGGTAACCGGTTTATTACTTGGCCTCTCCTTGCCCCAGTTTGCCCCCTGGTGGGTTTCAATGGTGGCTGTCATTTCCGCCATTGTTGTCGCCAAGCAGCTTTACGGCGGGCTTGGTTCTAACCCGTTCAACCCAGCCATGGTCGGTTATGCGCTGGTACTGGTGTCGTTTCCGGTGGCCATGACCACCAACTGGGCAGAACCAGCCATGCTCTGGGACGGCGCTCCGGGCTTCAGCGAAACCCTGGCAACCATCGCCTCGGGCCAGCAAACAGCTGTAGATGGCTGGACTATGGCAACACCCCTTGATGAGTACAAACACAAGATCGCCAGCCACACCTCGGCCGAGGTGCTGACCCACCCTACCTTTGGTGACGGCATAGCCAAGGGCTGGGAATGGGTGAATGCCGCCTTTCTCGCTGGCGGCCTCTTACTGATCGGCCTTCGAATTATCAGTTGGCACATTCCAGCCGGATTTCTGGGCGGCCTTATCGTCATGAGCCTGGCGTTTGGCAACAATGCAGACCTGTATGCGCCGGTATCACTTCACCTGCTGGCTGGCGGTACCATGCTCGGTGCCTTTTTTATTGCCACCGACCCGGTCTCTGCGGCTACCAGCCATCAGGGAAAACTGATTTACGGGGCGGGAATCGGTATTCTGATCTATCTGATCCGTACCTGGGGCAACTATCCCGACGCCGTTGCTTTCAGCGTTCTGCTGATGAACTTTGCCGTGCCATTTATTGATCACTACACACCACCGCGGACTTACGGCCATCACAAGGCCCGCCGGGGTGTACCGGGCAATCAGGGGTAATCCATGGCCGCCATAGCACAGTCCATGCGTCGCAGTGCCATCGGCCTCGGCTTGTTCGCTATCATCACCGGTGGCACCATTGCAGTGACTCAGGTAGCCACTGAAGAACGAATTAAAGAGCAGGCAGCGCAGGCCGAAGCACAGGCATTGTTCGAGATCATTCCCGAAAGTCGGCACACCAATGACCTGCTCAAGGATACCGTACAGCTTCCGGCCAGTAAGCGGCTGGCCCAGCCCGGCGCTCTGACAGTCTGGGTTGCCCGGAAGGATGGCCAGCCAGTCGGAATGATCATGCCCATTGTTGCGCCCGACGGTTATTCCGGGAAAATCCGTCTGCTGGTTGGTGTGGATATGCAGGGGACCATCCTTGGCGTCCGGGTAACCAGCCACCGGGAGACCCCAGGGTTGGGTGACCGTATCGAGACCAAAAAATCGAACTGGATCAAAAGCTTCGAAGGTCGCTCCCTGGGCCAGCCACCCCACAGGGAGTGGAACGTAAAAAAGAACGGCGGCGAATTTGACCAGTTCACCGGTGCCACGATCACTCCGCGAGCCGTGGTAAAGGCTGTTCAGAAAGCACTGATCTATTTTCGAGAGAATCGCCAGGTTATTCGGCAGCGTCTCAATGAGACGCCGTCTCCAAGGAGCGAAGCCCTCAAACCGGAAGCGATTGCCAGCGAATTGTCCAACACGGAGCATTCCTGATCATGGCGACCAAATCTTCCAGCGAAATTATCCGCGACGGCCTCTGGGACAATAACCCTGCACTGGTGCAGGTTCTCGGCCTGTGCCCTTTGCTGGCCGTTACCAGTACCGTTGTCAATGCCATTGGTCTTGGCGTAGCAACACTGATGGTGCTTATGGGCTCCAACCTTGCCGTTTCACTGATTCGCAACTTTGTCAGTGAGTCCGTGCGCTTGCCGGCTTTTGTCATGATCATCGCCTCTTTCGTAACCTGCGCCGAACTGTTGATGCAGGCGTTCACCTACGAGCTCTACCAGATACTGGGCATTTTCATACCGCTGATCGTGACCAACTGCTCGATTCTGGGCCGGGCCGATGCCTTTGCCTCCAGAAACCCGCCAGTCCCTGCCCTGCTGGACGGCGCCATGATGGGAACTGGTTTTCTCGCAGTCCTGGTGGTTCTGGGTGGCATGCGGGAGCTCATCGGCCAGGGTAGCCTGTTTGTGGACATGGACCTGCTGCTCGGCCCCGCCGCTGCTGACTGGGTCGTCCGCCCGTTCGAGGACTACCCGGACATGCTGTTCATGATCCTCCCACCCGGCGCCTTTATTGGCCTTGGAGTGCTGATTGCACTCAAGAACGGCATCGACAACCATCTGAAGGAGCGCCGCAAAGCCAGTGAACCGGCTCCGGTAGCGGCCGGGAGCAAGCGGGTCCGGGTTACCGGGAATGTCTCCTGACTATTTCACCGGACGACTACTTACGGCAGTTGATTGAGCTCTGATGAACAAACAGAAACGCATTGAGATCTTTACCCGGCTGCGGGACGCCAACCCGAACCCGACCACCGAGCTGAACTACTCAAGCCCGTTCGAGTTACTGATTGCAGTCATTTTGTCTGCCCAGGCAACTGACGTTGGCGTGAACAAGGCCACCGATAGACTGTTCCCAGTGGCCAACACACCAGAGGCGATACTGGCCCTGGGCGTTGACGGCCTCAAGGAGTACATAAAAACGATTGGTCTTTTTAACAGCAAGGCCGAAAACGTCATCAAGACCTGTCGCATTCTGATTGAGAAGCACGGTAGCCAGGTGCCTGAAAGCCGGGAAGATCTGGAGGCTCTGCCAGGGGTTGGCCGAAAAACAGCGAATGTGGTTCTGAATACGGCCTTTGGTCACATGGCAATGGCCGTGGACACCCATATCTTCCGGGTCTCGAACCGTACCGGCATCGCGCCGGGTAAGAACGTTCTGGAAGTGGAGCAACGGTTGATGCGGCTGGTGCCGAAGGAGTTTCTGCTGGACGCCCATCACTGGCTGATTCTTCATGGGCGTTATACCTGTACCGCCCGGAAGCCCAGATGCGGGGCCTGCATCATCGAAGACCTCTGCGAGTTCAGGCAGAAACGCGACTACCTTTAAACCAGCGCTGAAATTCGCCAGCAGACGCAAAAAAGCCGGCACAGAGCCGGCTTTGTCTTACCTGTGGGGGATGCGATAATACCTTAACGCAGCCCCAGCATCTTCTCCTTCAGATCCTTCTGGGCGGGCTTATCCGAGAGCCAGATTCCGAACAGGGCTTTTTTGAAAGCGAGGCCACCCACAGTGTCCTTGTGCTCACCGTTCTTGAGGACCTTTACGCCTTCGCCCGGCAAGTAAACCAGATCGAACACATCACCCTCGGTGATCTCTTCCTCGAACACCGCCATGAAGCGATCAACATTGCCCTGGATGGCGGACATATCTCCGTCGGTTGATGCTTCAAACCCTTCCAGCGTTGCCTCTGTCATGCGGTCGCTGGTGATCATGCCAGAGATTATGTGCAAAGTGATGGCCTGTGGCTCATCCGCATTGATAACCGCCTGACCGTCGTTAATGGTCTCCGGTACGTAAAGGCCCCCCACATACAGATCCATGAACCACTTGGAACGGGTGCCTGCACCGTTCAGCTTCAGTTCGGTATCCATCGCCGAGTAGGTGTCCGGGACATCAACACCTTCAACGGTCAGTGCAGAGGCCGGTGCGGACAGCACGGCTGTCATCATTAGGGAGGCAAAGCCAGTTGCAAGAGCCTTCTTCATAGTCCTTTCCTTTTCGATCGTTATTATTGACGTGTTTCATTCGTGCACCGGGTTTCGACACCCTTATCCCCGCCCGGTCCCGGCATTCTATCAACGAGACTGGCTGGGAAGGCGCAACCTGGTTCTCATTTGCAGCGATCCTGAAACACAAAAGCCGGTCAGGCTTACCCGGACCGGCTTTTTGCAATCGAACACTCAAAAAGGAACTATTTGAACAGGAGGTTCCCGGACAGACCTTCCTTCTCCAGGATTTCCCGGAGACGGCGGAGCGCCTCAACCTGAATCTGGCGAACACGCTCTCGGGTCAGCCCTATTTCCTGCCCGACTTCTTCCAGTGTGCTCACCGGGTAGCCTCGCAGACCAAACCGGCGGGAAAGCACTTCCTGCTGTTTGTCGCTAAGCTGATCAATCCATTTTTCCAGGCAGGAACACATGTTGTTGTCCTGCAGGAGATCGGCCGGATCAGACGCGCCCTCGTCCGCCACTGTGTCCAGCAGAGATTTCTCGCCTCCGCTGCCAATAGGCGTATCCATTGACGCCACGCGCTCGTTGAGACCCAGCATTCGTTTCACGTCAGCAACCGGTTTGTCCACCATCTTCGCGATTTCTTCCGCCGATGGCTCATGGTCCAGTTTCTGGGTCAGCTCCCGGGCTGCCCGCAGGTAGAGGTTCAGTTCCTTAACAACATGAATCGGCAGACGAATGGTGCGGGTCTGGTTCATGATGGCCCGCTCAATAGTCTGACGAATCCACCAGGTTGCGTAAGTAGAAAAGCGGAACCCACGCTCCGGATCGAACTTTTCAACGGCCCGGATCAAGCCCAGGTTGCCTTCTTCAATCAGGTCCAGCAGGGTCAGGCCGCGGTTCACGTAACGGCGGGCAATCTTGACCACCAGCCGCAGATTACTTTCAATCATCCGCTTGCGGCCGGATTCCTCTCCCTTGCGCGCCAGGCGGGCAAAATAGACTTCTTCTTCAGGAGTCAGGAGTGGTGAAAAACCGATTTCGTTGAGATAAAGCTGAGTGGCATCCAGCTGCTTCTGGCTGGTGAAATAACGCCCCTTGGTAGGAAAATCCTCTTCGACCTCCGCAACCTCTTCGGTTACCTCCTTGTCGACTTTTTCTTCGGCTAACAGCTGATCTTCTGAGTCATCAATATCTGACACACGATCCATGATGATGTCTTCTTGCTCTGCTGACATTTGTCTTGCCCCGCCTCTCAATAATCCTGGATGTTCGCCCGATACTTCTTGTTATTGCGGACGTCTTCGTCTTCATGTTTTTCTTCAGGACATTATGTTGGTCGGCCTGTTACGGCCTTTACCCTTTTTGTTTTTTTGCGAACGCGGTTTGTTTGTCAGTGCCGGGGTATGTGATCAGGCAGCCTGCTATCTGCTCGATTCACTGGCGCGGTGGCAGATAATGGGCTGGATCAACCGGGTTGCCATTTTTTCGGATCTCAAAATGCAATACGGGTCGTTCAGCACCACTGCTACCGAGCTCTGCAATCACCTGCCCGGCTTTCACATCCTCCCCTTCCTGCACCAGAATCTTCCGGTTGTGAGCGTAAGCACTTAAATAGTGCTCGTTGTGATTCACGATAATCAGGTTGCCGTATCCGAGCAACCCGTTGCCGGCGTAAACCACATTTCCCGTGGCTGCGGCTCTTACAGCATCCCCGGCTTGCCCTGCGATATCAATACCTTTATTGACTTTTCCGGATGTTGAATATCCAGCAATTACGGTGCCAACATGCGGCCAGCGCCATTCAATGCGGGCGACAGTCTGGGTCTGGGATCCCAGCGGCGCATCCTCGCGAGGCGCCCTGGTGACCAACGGTTTCGGAGCGGTAGCCGTTGTCTGTCTCGGCGTTGAAACCCGGCCTTGAGTTTTGGATGCTGATGCCGCAGGCCTGCTTGCAGAACCAGTCTGACTGCCAGAAGTTACAGTTCCGCGAAGATCAAGGCGAAGCACCTGCCCCGCTTTCAGGTTCCAGGGAGGGCGTATGCCGTTGGCACTGCCAAGTTCACGATAATCCCGTCCATACCGCCAGGCGATGCTGTATAGGGTCTCACCCGGTTGGACCACGTGACGGCCCCAATAGACCGGAGGGTTGTAGAGATCATCCTGGTAAAGGGCCGAGGTGTTACAACCGGAAAGCAGCAGCAATGCAATCAGTGGAAACAGGGCAGCGGCCGCCAGTGGTTTTTCTTTCAAAGGGCGAGAAGGTTCACAGGCACCGGAAGGGAGCCGCGGCAACGCCTGAAGACCGGCATTGAGTAACCCACGCAAAAATCTCACAGGAATAAAAATGATCCAGTTATGAAAAATCCGTATAAACCACCCAGCCTGTAGAAGCAAATCCTAAAGTTTTAATAGTAACTTGCTAATATATTGCATATTTCCCGATGGAAACCAAGTTACTAACCAGCCATCCCTGTTACCTGTCGAAACACCTGTTTTGTGCATTAGGTAACACTTTCGCACAGTTTTGCCCCACCGCTACCCTGCCTGAGCAACGTTCCGGCTGCGAAAGCCGATCCATTCAACCAGCAAAACAAGCCCGAATCCGGCCAGTGCCATCAACACTGCCAATACTATCTGAGGATCTTGCCCGGCCTGTTCGGCGAATGTCCAGGGCCAGATGCTCGCCTCATTAAGGGGAACTTGTTCACCGGCACTGTTGGTGCGCCAGCTGAGAGTTTCTTTCCAGGGCCAGACTTTATTGAGGGCGCCGATCATGAATCCTGTCAGCAAAGCCAGCACCAGATCATGAAAGTGGTGAAACGCCCAGGTGATCAGGCGCGCAATCGATAACAGACCGACTGCACAGCCCGCCATGAAGATCAGCAAAATACCCAGATCCAGAGACTTGATAGCCGCCAGCACAGGCGAATACATCCCGATAATCACCAGAATAAAGCTGCCGGAAATGCCGGGAAGAATCATGGCACAGATGGCAAGTGCCCCGGCACCGAAGAACGCCAGGCCAGACGGTGAAACCTGCCCCGCAGACAGGGTGGTAATCCACCAGGCAACCACAATACCGGCCAACAGCGGAACCAGAAGCGCCACTTTGTAGTGTCGCACCTGGCGGCCCACATGCCACACCGAGGCAACGATCAGGCCAAAGAAAAAGCTCCAGATGAGGATGGGGTATTCCACCAATACATAACTGATTGCAGAAGCCAGGGTCGCAATACTGATGAGAATGCCCGCCAGCAGGCATACCAGAAAGGTGCCGTCGCAGGCGTGCCAGAACGCCCTGAAATTGCCCCGAAACAGGTGCCGGAAAACTGCAACGGGCGCAGCATTGATGGCTTCCAGCAACCGGAAGTAGATGCCGGTAATAAATGCGATGGTGCCGCCGGACACGCCTGGCACAATATCGGCCGCGCCCATGGCGATACCACGAAGAAAGACCGCCGCTGGATGATGGCTTCGGGACGACTCGGGGCCGGCATTGCTGGATACGGGACTATCCATAACTATCGGACAACCCCTCCGAGCAGAGGAACAAACCGGACAGGCTCTAGCTCCTTGTGGTCAAAACGGTCGCCTCGACGGATTACTTCCACCAGCACCTGACGTTCCTCCCCGACCGGGGCAATCAGAACTCCTCCGTCTGCCAGTTGGGCAAGTAACTCACCAGGTATCTCAATCGGTGCGGCAGTCACGATTATGCCCTCGAACGGGCCACGCTCGGGCCAGCCCATGCCGCCATCGGCATGTTTGAGAAATACATTTCTGGCCTTCAGCTGTCGCAAACGTTCCCGGGCACGGTCCTGAAGCGGTTTGATACGCTCCACACTGTAGATTTCAGAGAACAGGCGCGAGAGCACAGAGGTCTGGTAGCCGGACCCGGTGCCAAGCTCCAAAACCCTTGATGGGCCGTGGGCCAGCATCAGTTCTGTCATTCGAGCCACAATGTAAGGCTGGGAAAGGGTCTGCCCGTAGCCAATTGGCAGCGACGTATCTTCGTAAGCCCGATGGGAAAGGGCTTCATCCAGGAAAATGTGCCGGGGCACCTCCCCCATAATCTCGAGTACTCGGTCTGATTCAATGCCGGCTTCCCTAAGGCGCTGAACCAGGCGCATCCGGGTGCGACGGGAGGTCATCCCGATGCCTTCGATCTGAGCGGTCATCCACGGCCCTCCAGCGCATCCACCCACTCCCTGAGCGGAACCAGTGCCTCATGACGGGTCATGTCAATGTGAACGGGCGTTACCGACACGTAACCTTCGCGAACGGCGTGGAAATCTGTTCCAGGGCCAGCATCACCACCCACCCCGGCGGCGCCGATCCAGTACCGCTCCTTGCCCCGGGGGCAGGTCATCGGAACCGCACCTTCGGCCCGTTCACGATGACCAAGCCTGGTGACACGGATACCGGCCAGCTGCTCCCAAGGCACATCCGGGACATTTACATTGAGGATGGAGCGCGGCCCAAGAACCAGGGGGCGCTCGCTCTCAAGGAGCATCCGGACAACCCTGGCCGCCGTCTGGTAATGAAAATGGCCGTCGTTAACCAGCGAAACGGCAATGGCGGGCAGCCCGAGATGGCGCCCTTCGGTGGCCGCAGCAACGGTACCGGAATAAATAATGTCATCGCCAAGGTTGGCGTGGGTATTGATACCTGAAACCACTCGGTCAAACGGTTGCCGGAACAGGCCGTTTACTGCCAGGTGGACACAGTCCGTCGGCGTTCCATCGACGGAACGAAATCCGTTCGGATGTTCTTCCACGGTCAGGGGGCGATTCAGGGTCAACGCGTTACTGGCACCGCTGTGATCGCGGTCAGGCGCCACTACCTCAAGCTCACCAAGCCCCTTCAATCCCTCGTAGAGGGCAATCAGCCCCGGTGAATGAACGCCGTCATCATTCGACAACAGAATACGCACAGTGTTCTCCGCTAGCCTTGTTGTTCGTTATGTCGGCCGAGGCTCATGTCCTCAAGCTCGAAAATATCGTTCAGAATCGTCGTGGCGTATTGCCCGGGCGAAAGGAAGAACGCCAACTCCAGACAGTCGTCACCCTGCCAGCGCCAAGCAAGATCTTCCGGCCTTGCCGCAAGGGGCCTGCGCTCGGGTTTCATACGGGTAACCGAGAACAGATCCGCCAGCCCGGGCGTCTGCGCCACTATATCCCGCTCCAGGGTTTCCAGCAGGCCGGTGGCCGTGGTACCGCCGTCGCCCCACAGGGGCCCGGTTGCCGAAGCCTCAGCCCAGCTGCCATCCTGGACGCGGGCGGCAAGCACCTCATTGAACAGCCAAGAGCGCGCCGCCGAAAAATACAATACGTTTTTAGCGCCCTCGCTTCCAGCGCGCTTTTTACTTCCGCGACCTTTTCCACCCGATCGGCTACGCCGGTTCAACGCTGACGGATCGATATGGAGAGCCCGCTCCAGGTTGGCGCCATCTCTGCCAAAGCGCTGGGGACCAAAATAGTTGGGAGCGCCGAGCGTGGCCAGCCGCCGCAGGGCGTCATCGATAGCCTGCCTGTCCCCGGAAACATCCCTCAGGGTAATCACGAAACGGTTACCCCGGTGGTCACCGCGACGCAATTTCCGTGCGTCCCGAAAGGCGGATACAACCGGCCAGCGAGAGGACACCTCGTGAATGAGATCCGCATCCTCAGCCTCACGGCCCGGGCGATAGAGGCTGAACCACTGACGGGTGACCGCATGACGATCCTTGAGGCCACAAAAACCCACGTCAAAGCTACGGCAGTTAGCCAGGCGCGACAATTCACGGGCGACAAACTCGGTATTGTCGCCAACTTTCTCCAGCCTCAGGCAGAGGTGCTCGCCGCTGCCCGTGACCTCCGTTGACTCCGAAGCGGTCAGCGGTTCGGCCAACTCCAAAAACTCGTCCACGAAGAAATCCCCGGGTGCCGACTTGAGTTGGGCATGCGCCACACGCGCGCCACCTGAGGTTGGCCAGTCGAGCCTCCAGTGGCTCACGAATCCACCGCTTCAAGCAGGCAAATGGCTTGACAGGCAATGCCCTCACCACGGCCGGTGAAACCAAGTTTTTCCGTTGTTGTTGCCTTGACGCTGACACGGCTGGCGGGAACACCCAGATCCTCAGCAATGTTCAGCCGGATAGCATCGATATGAGGTGCCATTTTCGGTGCCTGGGCGATTACCGTGGTATCGACGTTAACCACACTGAACCCCTCATCACGCACACGGACCATCACCCGGCGCAGCAAATCACGACTGTCTGCCCCCGCCCATTCGTCACTGGTGTCCGGAAAAAAATGGCCAATATCGCCAAGGGCCACTGCACCCAGAAGTGCATCAGACAGTGCGTGCAGCAGTACGTCGCCATCGGAGTGGGCCTTCAGCCCCTGGGAATGCGGAATGTTTACACCACCGATAATGACAGAGTCGCCTTCACAGAAGGCATGGACATCAAAGCCCTGACCAATACGCATAATTTGCTCCGGGAAGCTCGGGAAATCAGAACCGGCTCAGGATGAAACCTGCGAGCGCCAGATCCGCAGGTACCGTAATTTTAATGTTGTCAGGCCGGCCCTCAACCAGAACCGGCATGTTACCGGAAAACTCCATGGCAGAGGACTCATCAGTAACCGGAAGGCCCGCTTCAAGGGCGCTCTCCAGAGATTCAACCAACAACCGGTACCGGAACATCTGCGGCGTCAAGGCCCGCCAGAGTGAACCCCGGTCAACGGTTTCGGAGACCTCGGGAAGTTCTCCCTGGTCGGCCTTTTTGAGGGTATCTGCGACCGGCGATGCAAGCAGACCTCCCACGGGGTGGGTGTAAAGCCGGTCAATCAGGTTGGCAAGATCCCTGGTATGGATGCAGGGCCTGGCCGCGTCATGAACGAGGACCCAGTCGTCATCCCGGACCTGCTCTGCCAGCGCGTGCAGCGCGGACAACACCGAACAGGCCCTCTCGGAACCGCCGGTACAGGTTTGAATACGGCTATCCTGGCTGGCTTCCGTATCCGGCCACCAGTGATCGGCGGGGTGAAGTGGCACCATGCAGCCGGCAAAAGGGGCAGAGTCCATCAGGCGGGAAAGAGTGATGTCCAGAATAAAACGTTGATCGATCCGGAAATACTGCTTTGGATGATCCGCCTGCATGCGCTGGCCGATGCCGGCGGCAGGAACAATCAGCCAAAGTCTCGGTGCAGTCATAGACAATCAGTTTTCGACAACGAGAAAAAAGGTCTCGTCTTCCCTTATCAGGCCGAGGTTCATTCTGGCGCGCTCTTCGACAGCGCCCTGCTCGTTGCGAAGGTTCCGCACCTCGGCGTAAAGACGTTCATTACGGGTCGCCAGCTCGGCATTTTCTTCACGTTGCTCGGCAATGGACTTCTCAAGAGCCCAAACCTGCGCAAAGCTGCCCTCTCCAACCCACAGGCGCACCTGAAGCAGGAGAATCACAACAACCATAAGGGCCCAGAGCAACTTCATTGCCGATTCCGTTCAAAAATTAATCAATCAAATTTACAACGTCGGACGTTGAGTATAGACCTTAGAGTAGATTAGCAACAAATACTTCTAACTGCCTGTGTAAAAAGGCCATCGTACTCAAGCTTTCGCTCAGAACACGATGGCCTTAACAGTTTTTCGCTAGCAGCCGGCCTGACACCAAGCCAAAACTGGTCAGATCAGTCGATCAGCCCTGCCCCTTGATCTCGCTCAGGCCGCGATACGGAGCCTTACCGTCCAGGGCTTCCTCAATACGTAGCAGCTGGTTGTACTTGGCAACCCGGTCTGAACGGCACAGGGAGCCGGTCTTGATCTGACCGGCACAGGTCGCCACCGCCAGATCAGCAATGGTGGTGTCCTCGGTCTCACCGGAACGATGCGAAATCACGGCTGTAAAGCCGGCATCCTGAGCCATTTTGATGGCATCGAGGGTTTCGCTCAGGCTGCCAATCTGGTTGAACTTGATCAGAATGGAATTGCCAACGCCCTTGTCGATACCCTGCTTCAGGATCTTGGTGTTGGTTACAAATAGGTCATCACCGACCAGCTGAATCTTGCTGCCCAGTTTATCGGTCAGAACCTTCCAACCGTCCCAGTCGCTCTCGTCCATGCCATCTTCGATAGACACGATCGGGTAGCGCTCGCACAATCCTGCCAGGTAATCGGCAAAGCCTTCAGAGTCAAAGCTCTTGCCTTCACCAGAAAGCTGATACTGGCCGTCTTTGTAGAACTCGGAAGACGCACAGTCCAGAGCCAGAGTCACATCGGTACCCAGCTTATAACCGGCCTTCTCAACCGCTTCCTGAATAACCGCCAGCGCCGCTTCGTTAGACGGCAGATTCGGGGCAAAACCACCCTCGTCACCCACAGCGGTATTCAGACCCTGAGCCTTAAGCACTTTCTTCAGGCTGTGGAAAATCTCGGCACCGATACGCAGCGCCTCAGCAAAGCTCTTGGCCGCCACAGGCTGAACCATGAACTCCTGGATATCGACGTTATTATCGGCGTGCTCGCCACCGTTCAGGATGTTCATCATCGGTACCGGCATGGAAAACTTACCGGATGTGCCATTGATGTCGGCAATGTGCTCGTACAACGGCTTACCCAGAGAAATCGCCGCCGCTTTCGCTGCTGCCAGGGAAACTGCCAGAATGGCGTTGGCACCCAGGTTGGCCTTGTTCTCAGTGCCGTCCAGTTCCAGCATGACGTTGTCCAGACCACGCTGATCGGCGGCGTCTTTACCCACAAGCGCATTACGAATCCTGGTGTTTACAGTTTCAACCGCTTTAAGAACACCTTTGCCAAGGTAACGGGAGGCGTCACCATCACGCAGCTCCAGAGCTTCGCGGGAACCGGTGGAGGCACCGGATGGCGCGCAGGCACTACCGACGGTACCGTCTTCGAGGATAACGTCTGCTTCAACAGTTGGGTTACCGCGGGAATCCAGAACCTCACGGCCTTTGATGTTGGCAATCTTGGTCATTCTTCTCTGTCTCCAAGTTCATGTTCAAATTCGGGAGTCAGAGCGAGCGGGAACGGCCCTGCGAAAACCGCTACAAGCACATCCCTGTGCGCTTGTTTCGGGCCATCCATGGCCCTCTACATTTTCGCAGGGCCGTTCCCGCTCACTCCCATAGTCCGCGTAAAACGCCAACACCGCCAGTCAGGCGGTGTCGATAGGTTTAAAACTTTTTACCAGATCATCCACCGCCTTTGCCCGCTGCAGGAAAGGCTCCAGCTGACTGAGGCGAAGGGCACAGGGACCATCGCACTTGGCCTGATCGGGATCGGGGTGAGCCTCCAGGAACAAACCCGCCAGGCCCTGAGACATTCCGGCTAGCGCGAGATCTGTCACCTGCGCACGACGGCCACCGGCAGAATCGGCGCGACCACCCGGCATTTGCAGCGAATGAGTCACATCAAACATCACCGGCACATTCATGGCTTTCATGATGCCAAAGCCCAGCATATCGACGACCAGGTTGTTGTAACCGAAGCTGCTCCCCCGCTCACACAGGATCACCTTGTCGTTGCCGGCTTCCTCGCACTTTTTAATAATGTGCTTCATTTCCTGGGGCGCCAGGAACTGGGCTTTCTTGATGTTGATAACCGCACCGGTTTCGGCCATCGCTACCACGAGATCAGTCTGCCGGCTCAGGAAGGCAGGCAGCTGGATGATGTCACATACCTCCGCTGCGGGTGCGGCCTGTGCCGGCTCGTGGACGTCGGAGATAATGGGAACACCGAATTTGCTCTTGATGTCCGCCAGGATCTGCAGCCCCTTCTCAAGACCGGGGCCCCGGAAGGAATGCACGGAAGAACGGTTGGCCTTGTCGAAAGACGCCTTGAAAACGTAGGGGATACCAAGTTTGCCGGTGGCCTCAACATAAGCCTGCGCCACCTCCATGGCCAGTTCCGGAGATTCGAGGACGTTCATACCGCCGAACAGCACAAACGGCTTGTCGTTGGCGACCTCGATTCCCGAAACGTTTACGGTGCTCTGCGCCATACTCAGGATCCTTTCTTGTTGGCCAGTGCTGCCTCAACAAAGCCCTTGAACAGCGGATGGCCGTCGCGGGGTGTGGAGGTGAATTCCGGGTGGAACTGACAGGCCACAAACCACGGATGATCCGGCGCCTCGACCACTTCCACCAGCCTGCCGTCGGTAGATCGGCCTGCGATCTTGAGACCCGCCTCTTCCAGCCTCGACAGGAAATGGTTGTTCACTTCATAACGATGACGGTGGCGCTCACGAATTGTTTTCTTTCCATAACAGCTGGCAATGGTGGAATCATCGCTCAGCACACAGTCCTGGGCGCCCAACCGCATGGTGCCGCCAAGATCCGACTCTTCAGTCCGCTCCTCGCGCTCACCGGTAGCATCCAGCCATTCGGTGATCAAGCCGACCACCGGCTCAGGGGTGTGCTCGCGGAATTCGGTGCTGTGGGCGTCTTTCAGGCCGGCCACATTGCGGGCGTATTCAATAACCGCCACCTGCATACCCAGACAGATGCCCAGATACGGAACCTTGTTCTCTCGGGCATACTGAACCGTGCGGATCTTGCCTTCCACACCGCGCTCACCGAAACCGCCGGGCACGAGGATAGCGTCGGCATCTGCCAGCACGCCGGTGCCGTCGCGCTCAATATCCTCGGAATCGATGTAATTGATATTGACCTTGGTGCGGGTCTTGATGCCGGCGTGCAGCAGGGATTCGATCAGGGACTTGTAGGCGTCCAGAAGCTCCATGTATTTGCCTACCATGGCAATGGTCACTTCGTGCTGCGGGTTCATCAGGGATTCAACAACCTCGTCCCACTCACTCAGGTCCGCCGGGCGGGCGTCGAGATTGAAGCGTTCAATCACCAACTGATCCAGGCCATGTTCGTAGAGCATGCGCGGAATGGCATAAATGGACTTGGCGTCCTGCAGCGGTATAACCGCCCGCTCTTCCACGTTGGTGAACAGGGCAATCTTGCGGCGGGAGCTTGCGTCTACCTCATGCTCGGAACGACACAGGAGAATATCCGGCTGCAGGCCGATGGAGCGCATTTCCTTGACGGAGTGCTGGGTTGGCTTGGTCTTGATCTCGCCTGCGGTTGCGATGTAAGGCACCAGGGTCAGGTGCATGAAGATCGCGCGCTGGGGCCCGACTTCTACCTTCAACTGACGGCAGGCTTCAAGGAACGGCAAGGATTCGATGTCACCCACGGTGCCACCGATTTCGATCAGGGCCACATCCGCACCGGCCGCGCCTTCCACAACCCGACGCTTGATTTCGTCAGTGATGTGGGGAATCACCTGGACGGTACCGCCGAGATAATCACCGCGGCGTTCCTTGCGGATCACTTCTTCGTAGACACGGCCGGTGGTGAAGTTATTGCGCTTGCTCATGGGGGTGCGGATGAAGCGCTCGTAGTGGCCCAGGTCCAGGTCTGTCTCCGCGCCATCTTCGGTGACAAAAACCTCACCGTGCTGAAACGGGCTCATGGTGCCGGGATCCACGTTGATGTACGGGTCCAGCTTGAGAATAGTGACCTTCAGGCCGCGTGCCTCGAGGATCGCAGCCAGAGAAGCGGATGCGATACCTTTCCCCAAGGAGGACACGACACCGCCGGTGACGAAAATATAACGCGTCATGCAGATTCCATGATTGTCTGGTTCGGTGAAGGAGGGAGATTGTCATCTCAAGATGGGACGCCAGACTACCAGAAAGGCCCCACTGACTCAATCACATTCCCGTTCAACAACCAGCCGCCAGCCGGCGGCATGGGCGCCTCCCGAGTATTGTTCAGAACACCACAAATCGCCAACGGCGACGAGCTCCCCAGAGCCCTCCGGGCCCGCAAAAACCAGCGGCAGACGGGCTCTCTCCCAGGGTGGGACCCTAAGCTCCTGAAGCCATTTCTTAAGCGATCGGGACAGACCGCCAGGATGTAAACGGACTCGCTCGCCGCCCTGCCTCGTAGATATCCGTATTGGCGGCGGCGGGCTTTTCGGGATAGCGACCGGCTCCAGCTTCAGGGACCACTCGCCCCAGCGTTGGGCCGGACCGGGTTCGAGAACCACCGACGTTTGCGGTAATGGTATTTTCTTCGTAACCAGATACAGATCCCCCTGAAATCGTCGAAGGCTGAAGCCCTCGGCCCGCAATTCCGGCTCCCGGTCCTCACCTGCAAAAAGCAGGTCATGCAGGCTCTGCTGCCAGTTTCCGACAGAAGGCGGCTGAAATCCACGCTCCCGGATCCACCAGCGAATCAGGTTCCTCTGCTCCGCCAACGAGAGAGTCTTCAGACCGCTTGTCGACAGGCGGTCCCGCTCCCCGCCGAGAGACTGCCACTGTAGCTCGGCCAATTTCCGGTTCAGGGTTTCGCTCTCGGCGCAGGCGCCGGCGGTATGGCACAGCCTGCGGTTCAGCCCCGGCCAGCGGGACCGCACGAGCGGCAGCACCCGGTGCCGGAGAAAGTTCCGGTCGAAGCGCTCGTCGGTATTGCTGGGGTCGTTGACCCAGGATAATCGGGCCACCTGCGCCCAGCGCTCAAGCTCTGACCGCTCCAGATGCAGTAATGGCCGAACCAGACGTCCGGCGCCCAAGGCGCGGCTGGCCGGCATACCCGCCAGCCCGGCCACGCCACTTCCCCTGAGCATTCTGAACAATACGGTTTCTGCCTGATCGTCGGCGTGATGGGCCATCAACAGAATGTCCCGGGGCCGCATCAGTTCTTCCAACACCCCGTACCGGGCGTTCCGGGCCGCCTCCTCGATGCCACCGGAACTTCCGTGATCATTACTGGCCTCGACGGACACCCGCTCGACGACCAGCGGCACCTTCAGATCTGCACACAGAGCCCGGCAGAACGCCTCGGTTTTCGAAGCGTTCGGTTGCAACTGGTGATTGATATGGACAGCGTTGACGGTTCCTGCGGGGCCATGGCAATGGGCTGCAACATGCAACAACAATGTCGAGTCCAGACCGCCACTCAAGGCGACCCACAGGCGGGAGAAATCGGAGAGTTCTCTGACCGGGACACACAGGGCCTCCGGCCAGCAGAATCCGGAGTCGGGCTCAGCGCCCTGTGTCATAGCGAGTCAGCCGCTCATAGCGGCGGGATACCAGCTCATCCAGGGGCAGACGACTGAGTTCAGCGACACCTTTTGCAAGAACTTCCTTGAGAGACTCTGACATTTTCTCGGGATTGCGATGCGCGCCGCCCAGGGGTTCGGTGATAACGTTGTCCGCCAGCCCAAGGTGTTTCAGGCGGTCGGCGGTGACACCCATGGCCTCTGCGGCCTGGGCTGCATACTCGGCACTCTTCCAGAGAATCGAGGCGCAACCTTCCGGAGAAATAACCGCGTAGGTGGAATACTGGAGCATGTTCAGCTGATCACAAACGCCGATGGCCAGTGCACCACCGGAACCGCCCTCACCAATCACCGTTGAAATAATGGGCGTT
Organism: Marinobacter guineae; assembly: GCF_002744735.1. Classification (GTDB taxonomy): domain Bacteria; phylum Pseudomonadota; class Gammaproteobacteria; order Pseudomonadales; family Oleiphilaceae; genus Marinobacter; species Marinobacter guineae. Next base: position 74,269 of record NZ_KZ319344.1, read on the forward strand.
TTCAGGCGCGACATCACCGCCAGGTTGAACGCAATGGCCTCGCTCTGGCCCCGCTCCTCAGCACCGATGCCCGGGTAGGCCCCCGGCGTATCGATAAAGGTCAGGATCGGCATCCTGAACCGCTCGGCCATTTCCATCAACCGCAAGGCCTTACGATAACCCTCGGGGCGGGGCATGCCGAAGTTACGCTTGACCTTGTCACGGACTTCCCGGCCCTTCTGGTGGCCGATGACCATCACCGGCTTGTCATCCAGCCGGGCGGTACCGCCCACAATGGCCAGGTCATCGGCATAACGGCGGTCACCGTGCAGCTCGTCAAAATCCTCGAACATCGATTCGATGTAATCGAGGGTGTATGGCCTGCGCGGATGCCTGGCCAGACGGGAGACGTCCCAGGGCTGAAGGTCGGAGAAAATACTCTCCGTCAGGCTGACGCTTTTTTTCTTCAGCCGGGTAATTTCGTCGGAGATGTTGATGTCGGTGTCGTTGCCGACCATGCGAAGCTCTTCAATCTTGGCTTCCAGGTCGGCAATTGGCTGTTCGAAATCCAGATAATTAGGGTTCATGATGTTCCGTCATTTTTTGCCAGGCGGGACAACGCTCCGCCAAACCAGAATTTGAAACAAAGATAGCAGCGCCCGGCCAAGGGCTAAAGCGGACCTTGGTATGAGTCCGCAATCTGACATAGTTTTAATTTTCGGGCTTACTCAATCATAGACCAGTTCTACCGACTGGTCGCCTACGAGGTACCGGAGTTCCAGCAACAGGTTATCGTCAGGCTGAACCCGCCAGGATTCACCCAGCTCAATCCGGGTTGAAGCATCAGGGCTACTGTATTCGATCCACACCGGGCTGCCGTCGCAGCGGAAGGGCCGCAAGGTGCTATCGAGTTTCTCGAGCAAACCGTTCTGCAACTGGTCGGCATGGAGGTTCAGTTTCAGTCCGCGACTGAACTGCTGGCGCGCTGTAGCCACATCCATTACCGAACTCACCCGCATCTTCATCTGACCCGAGTAGTCATCGTGGCTTACCTGCCCCTCAACAACAATCACCTGATCGGATTGCAGCAGTTCCCGATTCTCAAAAAACGCTTCCGAGAAAAGGGTAGCCTCTATCCGGGCACTCCGGTCATCCAGTGTAATAAAACACATGGTGGAACCGGTGCGGGTTTTCATGGTGCGCTGGGCGACTACGAGCCCTGCAACGCGCTGAGGCGATTTGTTGGGCTTCAGGTCAGCAATGGAGGATCTTACGAATCGCCGTACCTCTTTCTCATATTCATCAAACGGATGACCGGTCAGGTAAAGGCCAAGGGTATCCTTCTCCCCCTTGAGCCGCTGCTTTTCGGGCCATTCCCTTACGCCGGCAACATCCTCATAGGGATCGCCACCCTCGCCCGCTTCCAGCATTTCACCGAACATATCGGTCATACCGACGGATTCGTTGCGGGATTGCTGGCCAGCCTGTTGCACGGCCTTTTCGATGCTTGCCATCAGCTGGGCCCGGCCAGCGCCGAGTTTGTCCATGGCGCCGCAACGGATCAGGGCCTCCATGGCCCGCTTATTGACTTTTTTCAGGTCTACCCGCCGACAGAAATCAAAAATATCCTGGTACGGCTCGCCATCTCCGCGCCCTTCCACAATGCTCTGGATCGGCCCCTCACCCAACCCCTTGATGGCACCCAGACCATAGACGATCTGGCCCTCATCGTTAACCGTGAAGGTATATTCCGAGCGGCTGACATCCGGCACCAGAAGATCCAGCTTCATGTTCCGGCATTCTTCGACCAGGGTGACCACCTTGTCGGTATTCTGCATATCCGCAGTGAGTACCGCAGCCATGAACTCCGCCGGGTAATGGGCCTTCAGCCACAGGGTCTGGTAGGACACCAGGGCATAGGCGGCCGAGTGAGATTTGTTGAAACCGTAACCGGCGAACTTCTCCACCAGGTCAAAGATGTTTTCAGCCAGGGTCTTGTTGATGCCATTCTGTTCACAGCCGTCCAGAAAAAACTGCTTCTGTTTGGCCATTTCCTCCGGTTTTTTCTTGCCCATGGCACGGCGCAGCATGTCGGCATTGCCGAGCGTGTAGCCAGCCATCACCTGGGCGATCTGCATGACCTGCTCCTGGTACAGGATGACCCCGTAGGTCGGCTCCAGGACGGGTTTCAGGCCCTCGTACTGATAATCCGGGTGCGGGAACGACATCGGCTGCCGGCCATGCTTCCGGTCGATAAAGTCATCCACCATGCCCGACTGCAGCGGCCCGGGGCGGAACAGCGCCACCAGGGCGATCATGTCTTCCAGGGAATCTGGCTGGAGGCGACGGATAAGATCTTTCATGCCCCGGGATTCCAGCTGGAAAACCGCCGTGGTTTCCGCTTTTTTCAGCATGTCGAACGAGGGCACATCCGCCAGCGGAATCTCGTTGATATCCAGTGCCGGCAATCCCCGCTTTTCCCGGCGCGGATTGATCATCTTCAGCGCCCAGTCGATGATCGTCAGCGTCCGCAGCCCAAGGAAGTCGAACTTGACGAGACCGGCCTCTTCAACGTCGCCTTTATCAAACTGGGTGACCAGGCTTCCGCCCTCGTCGTCGCAATACAACGGCGAGAAATCGGTGATCTTGGTGGGGGCAATAACCACACCACCGGCGTGCTTACCGGCGTTCCGGCAGACACCTTCAAGCTTCAGGGCCATTTCCCAGATTTCCTGGGCCTCTTCGTCCTGATCCAGGAAGTCCTTGAGCTGGGGCTCTTGAATCAGGGCTTTTTCGAGGGTCATCCCCGGTTCAAAGGGAATCATCTTGGAAAGTTTGTCTGCCAGGCCGTAGGACTTGCCCTGCACCCGGGCAACGTCACGCACCACCGCCTTCGCCGCCATGGTGCCGAAGGTGATAATCTGGGAGACGGCCTCTCGGCCGTACTTCTCGGCCACATAGGCAATCACCCGGTCCCGACCTTCCATACAGAAGTCGACGTCGAAATCGGGCATGGAGACCCGTTCCGGGTTCAGGAACCGCTCGAACAGCAGGTCGTATTCAAGTGGGTCCAGATCGGTAATCAGTTGGGCGTAGGCGACCAGGGAACCGGCACCGGAGCCCCGCCCCGGACCAACGGGCACGCCGTTGTTCTTGGCCCACTTGATAAAGTCCATCACAATCAGGAAGTAGCCCGGGAATCCCATCTGGATGATGATGTCCAGCTCGAAATTCAGGCGCGTGTAGTAGGCCTCGCGCTTGGCATCGTATTCGGGGTCATCTTTGCTCAGGGTCTTGGCAAGCCGCTCTTCCAGGCCTTCTTCCGATACCTTGCGGAAGTATTCGTCCATGGTCATCCCGTCGGGAATCGGGTAGTTCGGCAGGAAGTATTCACCCATGCGAACCTTGACCGAACAGCGACGGGCGATCTCCACCGTGTTCTCAATCGCTTCCGGGATATCGCTGAACAGCTCGATCATATCCTCGGCGCTACGCAGGTACTGCTGGTCGCTGAAGCGCCGATCACGGCGGGGGTCATCCAGGGTTCGGCTCTCGCCGATACACACCCGGGCTTCGTGTGCCTCGAAATCATCCGCATCCAGGAAGTGGACATCGTTGGTGGCCACCACCGGCAGGCGCAATGCCTGGGCCAGCTCAACACTCAGGTGCAGGCAATCTTCGTCCCCGGGGCGCCCGGTGCGCTGCAATTCCAGGTAATAGCTTTCCGGATACAGCTCCATCCAGTAACCGGCGCGCTCACGGGCCAACTCCGGTTTGCCCGCCAGCAGGGCCTTACCGACATCCCCCATTTTGCCACCGGAGAGCGCAATAAGCCCCTTCGGCCGGGCCTCAAGCCATTTGCGCTGTATGATCGGTTTTCCGAAGCGCTGGCCTTCGGTGTAACCGAGAGAGATGATTTCAGTCAGATTCAGGTAGCCGTCGTTGTCCCGGGCCAGCAGTGTCAGCCGGAACGGATTCTCCGGCTCATCCGGGTTTTCAAGCCAGAGATCGGCGCCAATAATGGGCTTTACCCCGGCCCCCATGGCCGCCTTGTAAAAGCGCACCAGCGAGCACATGTTGGACTGTTCAGTCAGTCCCACCGCTGGCATACCCAGCTCAGAAACACGGTTGATCAGCGGCTTAACCCGTACCAGGCCATCCACCATGGAGTACTCGGAATGGACACGGAGGTGTACAAAAGTCTGCGACATAACGTCAGGTTATTCCTGCTGTAAAATTCGATTAGGGCAACGGCCTTCAACCGCCAATCAGCGCCCGGATGTCTTCTTCAGTTTGCGGGCCAAAACGGGCTTCAACCAGATCGCCGTCCGGGTTAACGATGAATGTGGCCGGCAGAGCCACGGGTAACTTCCAGCCAAACTCGGGGCCCGGGTCGTCCGCCAGCATGGTAAAACCGATACCCATCCGATCACCGAGCTCCACCAGCGCTTCTCCGCGTATGCCATCAAAGTTAACGCCGAGAATAGTGATATCAGGCGCCTTGTCCAGCTCGTTCAACTCAGGGATTTCTTCCAGGCATGGCTTGCACCATTCCGCCCAGTAGTTCACCAGCACCCATTGGCCACGCAAGGTGTCCCAGTTCAGTTTTGTACCGCCAGCCCGCTCCAGTTCAATTTTCTGGCAACCCGCCAGGGCCATAACCATCAGCAAAAGGCCGGCAGCGGCGAGCCGCGCACGAGCACGCAACGAATCAGGGTACTGCACTGGAAAACCTCCTGTTAGACTACCGGCCACGGAAATCATGGTATCCATTCAGACAATCAGGCACGAAGATGACAGAACCAACCCGGATTTTCCACAACCCTCGCTGCTCAAAATCTCGCCAAGCCCTTGAACTGCTTACCGAACAGGGCATTGAACCGGAGATTATACGCTACCTTGAAACGCCACCGACAGAGCAGCAGCTCGAGGACATTCTTGCTGCACTGAATCTGGAGCCCCGTGATCTGATGCGCACCAAGGAAAATGAGTATAAGGAACAGGGCCTCGATAATCCCGACCTCAGCCGTGAACAGTTAATCGCCGCCATGGTTGCCACTCCGAAATTGATCGAGCGGCCGATTGTGCTCGCTAACGGCAAAGCGGCCCTTGGCAGGCCACCGGAAAACGTACTTTCCATTCTCTGAGCCAGACCGTTTTCAAAGAGCCGGACCAAAAGGATCGCTGACGATGCCCGAGCAACTGCCGTACATTCTCATACTTTTTTACAGCCGTAACGGGCAGACTGCCGAGCTGGCCAGCCAGATTGGCCGGGGAGTCGCGCGGGTAAGCGGAATCGAAGCCAGGCTGCGATCGGTACCGACGGTTTCTCCGGACACCAACGCCTCGCTGCCACCGGTGCCGGATTCCGGCGCACCCTACGCCAGCAAATCCGATCTCGCCCATTGCGCCGGGCTGGCCATCGGCAGTCCGACCCGCTTCGGAAATATGGCAGCGCCTCTTAAGCATTTCCTGGACACCACCGGGGATCTCTGGCTCAGTGGCGCCCTTGAAGGCAAACCCGCCGGTGCGTTCACTTCCACTGGCAGCCTTCACGGTGGCCAGGAAGCCACATTGATGACAATGATGGTGCCGCTACTCCACCACGGAATGGTTATTTGCGGCCTGCCCTACTCGGAGAAAAGCCTGAATGAAACGGAGTCAGGCGGCACGCCCTACGGTCCGACCCACTGGTCCGGCACCGGCGAACAACAACCGCTCAGTACTCACGAGAAAGCCCTGTGCCAGGCGTTTGGCGAGCGACTTGCCAAGTTTGCCCTGAAACTCAAAGACTGATACAGGCTTTGGTCTGGAACGTAACGTCTCAACCACTTCTTTTTGCCGGAAATACACTATGCTGAACAACCCCAAGGCCCGTTACACTGCCCGGGCTACCATGGCTCTATACATCGGCGTGCTGGCCACGTTATTGATTACCACCTTCTATCCGGCGCCGGTTGAGGGCGTGTCGATTCCATTGATGCTGTCGGTGAAGCTGGTTCCGCTGCTTGCCTTCGCCATACCGGTATTCCGGGCCAACAACCGGGGCTATATCTGGATGTCGTTCGTGGTGATCTTTTATTTTACCCAGGCGGTCGTCTCAGCCTGGCTCAGCGAAGGCGCTCCCGGGCCGGTCATTCTGACGATTCTGACCTTCCTGCTGTTCACTGTTGCCATGATTCACCTTAAAGTGAACCGGCCGGTGGCGAACTGAAACACACTTATCGATACCTGGAACTGAGCGATTATGGCTGACACAGACACCTCCGGAACCGTGCAGCGGCCACCCGCGCCGTCCCGAAGCGCCCTGACCCTGAGAGATGTTTGTACCGCTCTGGTGACCAGCGGTGAAGTCAGCCAGAAAGACGCTGAGCGGATACTATCGGCAAACCTTGGCACTGCAACCGGCAACGGGCAGGCCGGACAACGCCATCCGCTCGAACTGGCGGCCATTGCCAGCCTGACCAGTGAGAAAAGCGGTCGTACCCTCGATCTGGATCGGCTAACCCATTGGCTGGCCGATTGGGCCGGGCAGCCCTATTACCACATTGATCCGCTGAAGATTGATACTCCGGCCATTGCCCGGGTGATGTCCTATGCCTTTGCCCAGCGCCACGGCATCCTGGCGGTGGAGATTGGGGCCGAGGAAGTACTGGTTGCCAGCGCAGAGCCTTTCAAGAGTGACTGGCTGCAGAACCTGCAGCAGGCCGTTCGCAAGGACATCCGGCGCGTGGTGGCCAACCCTGAGGATATCCGCCGTTACACGGTTGAGTTCTATCAGCTTGCCAACTCCGTCAGCAAGGCCAGTGGTGGCCAGCCTCCGGGAGTTGCCGGCAACCAGAATTTCGAGCAGTTACTCGATCTGGGCGCCAGCGAACACCCGGATGCCAACGATCAGCATGTGGTCAAGATTGTTGACTGGCTGCTGCAATACGCCTTCGACCAGCGGGCTTCAGACATTCATATTGAACCCCGGCGTTCCGTCACTCAGGTTCGCTTCCGGATCGACGGCGTGCTTCACAACGTTTACGAATTTCCGGAACACGTCGGCGTGGCAGTCACCAGCCGCCTGAAGATTCTCGGCCGCCTGAATGTGGCCGAGAAACGCCGCCCTCAGGACGGTCGCATCAAGACCCGCAAACCCGATAACAGCGAGGTGGAGCTTCGCCTGGCCACCATGCCGACCGCGTTCGGCGAGAAGATGGTCATGCGGATCTTTGATCCGGACGTGCTGCTTAAATCCTACGAGCAGCTTGGTTTCGGCAGAGAGGACCGCCAGCGGTGGCAGGAAATTACGGCCCGGCCCCACGGCATTGTTCTGGTGACCGGGCCCACCGGCTCCGGCAAAACCACGACCCTGTATTCAACCCTGAAGCAGATCGCTTCCCCCGAACTGAATGTCTGCACCATCGAAGACCCCATCGAAATGGTGGAACCGGCGTTCAACCAGATGCAGGTTCAGACCAACATCGATCTGACCTTCGCCGCCGGTGTGCGGGCGCTGCTTCGGCAGGATCCTGATATCATCATGATCGGCGAGATCCGCGATCTGCAGACCGCTGAAATGGCGGTGCAGGCGGCGCTCACCGGCCACCTGGTGCTCTCCACCCTGCACACCAACGACGCGCCGAGCGCGATTACCCGGATGATGGAACTGGGCATTCCCCCGTATCTGATCCGGGCCACGGTGCTGGGCGTGATGGCGCAACGCCTTGCCCGAACCCTGTGCCCCCACTGCAAGGCGCCCGGCCCCGCCGATGAACAGGCGTGGCAAACTCTGACCCGACCCTGGAAGGCGCCAGTTCCGAAGCAGTTCTATCAGCCTGTGGGCTGCCTGGAATGCCGCAACACCGGTTATCTGGGCCGTGCCGGAGTTTATGAGATCATGACCCTTTCTGGGCCATTGCTCCGGCAGATCACCGATCACTGTGAGCTGGAACAGCTCCGGCTGGACGCCTATAAGGAAGGCATGAAATCGCTGCGCCTGAGTGGCGCCCAGAAGGTGGCAGCCGGCCAGACCACTGTCGAAGAAATCCTGCGGGTAACGCCGGAAAGCCAGCGCTGATAAGGCTCAGGCTCCAGGGCGCAGACCACACTGCTCGAGCAGGTCTTGCCAGGCCCTGGTGTGGTTCATCATGGCCACGTCCAGTTGGCGCCACAGACTGGGCTGCGAACCCTGTGACAGATGACGTTGATACCATGTCCGAAAGCTTTCGGGCATGACATCGGCCTGCATCTTCGCCAGTTGCTCAAACGGCACAATCAGCTCGGTCCGGGCCCGCGCAAGCTCGCTCATGTAGGGCTGCACCTTACCGATATACACGCTGAAAAACATATTCTGCAGGATATCCGACTGATTATTGGGCTTACCGTCCAGGCAAAGAGGTCTGCCCTCAATCCGCTGCCTCAATAATGCGGTGCCATCCTTCAACCTCGCCGTCAGCAGAAGCGCACTATTGATCAGTTGCCCTGCGCGGTGCTCCGCCTGCCAACGCTGCTGAACCGCTCCGGCGAAATCCAGTGACACCGACAGATCGTTCGAGAGCAATCTGGAAACCGTCGCGTTGAGCCTGCCAACATCGCGGGCCAGATCCGAGATTGGATTTCCTTCCGATGAAACCGGATAGTCGCCTTTGGCCAGGGTAAACAGCTTCTCAACTTCTTCCACGCCCCAGGTGGCGTTCCAGATGGCAATGGGCAGCGATTCCCGTTTGCTCTCAATGGCCTCGCCCAACTCTTCAGAGAGGGTTTCATCTTCTATCTCAGGAAGACACTCCCTTGCCGCCTCGATAAACCGGATCTCATAACGCAGGCGATTCAGAGGCTGCATGACCCGGCCCATCACCGAGTTTTTCTCGCCGACAACGTATTGCAGCTGACAGCCATAGAGCGAGAGGAAATCCAGCATTCCCATGTCCAGATCGGGCATGGTCAGCACCCTGTCCCTGCGACGGGGAAGCTGACTGGCGGCATCAATGCCGGAGAGTGCGGGGTCGGTTTCAAGGACCCTGGCTACCCGTTCCACATACTCATCCATCATGGGGCGCGCATCGGAGAAGGGGTTACACCCCGCAAGAAGCGAAGCCAGAACCGGAATGGCTATTCTGAATAATCCGGCGCCGAACATGGCTTCCTCCTGCAGTGATGGATCACGGTCACGGGGTTACCGCTTCTGCAGCAGGGTATCGACCTCCGCAAAATCACGGGCCACAAAACGTCCGGCTTCCGGGAGGTCCCCCTCGCGCACCAGCCATGCGGTTTTCATACCGGCCTCTTCGGCTGCTTCAAGCTCGGCTTCCACGTCCGAGAGGAACAACACGGTGCTGGCCTCAACACCCAGCTCTGCCAGGATGTTCCGGTAGGAGTCGGCTTCTTTCTTGCCGCCGATGCGGGTGTCAAAGTAGCCAGAGAAAAACGGCGTGAAATCTCCCTCCGTGGTAAAACCGAAAATCAGTTTCTGGGCCTTGACCGAACCGGACGAATATACGAACAAACGCAGGCCCCGATCATGCCAGCGCTGGAGGTAATCGGCTGCATCTGCGTAGATATGGCCTTTAAGCTCACCCTGCTGGTAGCCCTGCTCCCAGACCATCCCCTGCAATGCCTTAAGCGATGTTTCCTTGCGGTCTTCGCGGATCCAGCCCTGCAGGACCTCGATCAGCCCATCGACATCCTCACGGGCCACACCCGATTTCTCGGCCACCGCATTCAGTTGCTCTGCCACCGCGGGGTTCTCTTGGTGCTGGGCACGAATGAAGTCCGGCAGGTGCTCGCTGGCATAGGGAAACAGAACATCATGGACAAACGAGATGGAACTGGTAGTACCCTCGATGTCCGTGAGAATCACCCGGATCATCCCGCCGCTCCGGCCAGTACCTCATAGCGCGGCAACCGGGTGGCAATGTCCTCGCCGGTGAAGTCGGCAACCCAGCCCTCCGGATTGGAGAACAGGCGAATGCAGGTAAATTCCGGCTCCGGCCCCATATCAAACCAGTGTGGTGTGCCATCCGGCACGCTGATCAGGTCGTTCTTCTGGCACAGCACGGCAAACACTTCGTCGCCGAAATGCAGGTAAAACAGGCCCTGCCCCCGGACAAAGAAGCGGACTTCGTCCTCGCTGTGGGTGTGCTCGTCCAGAAACTTTTGGCGGAAAGCCTCTTTCTGGGGGTTGTCGGGGTTGAGGCTCACCACATCGGCAGTCTGGAACCCGCACTCCGCTTTCAGCTGTGCCACTTCGTCGCCGTAGGCTTCCAGAATTTCCTCCTGGGAGGCGTCCGCCGGAAGATCCCGGGTCGGCCATTGCTCGAAGCGTATCCCCTTCCCGGCCAGCAGATCGCGGATTTCGGCCGGGTTTTCGGTGACCGTGCGGGCCGTCTCTGGCTGGCTCTGATCAAAAATACTCAAGGTAGTCATGGGCGCACCCTCATGGTTTCAAGCTCACATTCAAACAGGAATTCAAAGGCCTCGACATGGCGCAGGCAATCGGCCATGGTCTTTCCCCAGGTGTAGAGGCCGTGGCCCCGAATCAGGTAGCCGGGCTGCTCCGGATGGGCCCGGAACCAGTCCCGGGTCTCCTGCGCAAGAGCGTCAATATCCTGGGTATTGTCGAATATCGGAACGGTTAATACCGATTCGTGGGTTTCAACGCCGGCAAAGGCCTTCTGGAGTTCGTACCCTTCCAGCTCCAGCGACCGGCCCGGTGCCAGCACCCGGCTAAGCACAGTCGCCTTGACCGAGTGGGTATGAAGCACCGCGCCAACATCCGGGAAGGCTTCGTACAGCACGGAGTGCAGCCGGGTTTCGGCGGAAGAGCTGCAGTTGCTCTGAACCGGATTGCCCGCCAGATCCACCACCATCACATCGCCAGCGCCCAGTTGCCCCTTGTGGCGACCAGACACGGTGATGGCAATATGCTCCCCGTCTATACGCGCAGAATAATTGCTGCTGGTCGCCGGCGACCAGCCTCGCTGGTACAGGAATCGCCCGGCTTCGACAATCGAGTCGGCAGCCACGGCGTATCGGGTTACATCAAACACGGTTTCTCTCCCGGGGTTCGGAACGCCTTAGACGCGCTCCATTGCCGTCATTATAGGGATGAAGAGGCGGCCCGCAAATGGTGTCTCGCCGAGATCAGATCCGCGACCACCGAGATGGCAATTTCGGCCGGCGTCTTGCTTGGAATATCGACGCCAATCGGTGCCCGCAAGCGTTCCAGAACCTTCCCTTCCAGTCCCAGGGAAGCTAACCGTTTACGCCTTGCTGCCGAGGTCTTTCGGGAGCCCATGGCGCCAATGTAAAACGCATTCGTCTGCAAAGCCGCCAGCAGACCCATATCGTCAATCCGGGGGTCATGGGCCAGGGCCAGAACGCCGGAAAAGGCGTCGTTGAAGTCTTCCGCCACCAGATCATCGGGCAAGCGGCGGTCGAGCAGAATGTGCGGGTACCCCCATCCGTGAGCGAAGGCCTCCCGGGGCTCACAGAGGGTCACGGAGAAATCCGCCGCTGTGGCGAACTCGGTTACGTATCGGGCCACCTCTCCAGCACCAATCAGCAGTAGCCGGCATTCTGGCTGCAGAGAGTGAACCAGCTGCTCACCGTCAAATTCGACCGAGGTACGGTTATGGGATCGCCGGTATTCAAGTGTCGCTACGCCCTGAAGAGGAACGCGCCGGGCAACCGGTTCACGATTGCCCAGCGCCTCCGCCAGCGCCCGAACGTGGTCAAAGCCCGCCGCACTATATAGCGGTTCGACAAGAAGCCGGATTCGACCGCCGCAGGGCAGCTGGAACTGATCACGGTCGTCGACGGTAATGCCGTAGTCAATCAGGACCGGTTGATCCGGGCCATTTTCAGCCGTGCGCCTGAGTAAGTCCTCTTCCAGGCAGCCGCCGGATACCGACCCGCTCCACTGTCCGGACTCGCCGATGGCCAGCCAGGAGCCCACCGGTCTTGGGGAGGAGCCCCAGGTTTCCACGATAGTGCACAACCAAGCCCTCTCACCCTTTTCAAGCCAGCCAGTAATGTCGCGAATCACGGATCGATGAGCAGCAGCGAGCGACGACCAGGAAAACGGCATATCAGGCTTCCGCTTTCAATGGCAGGCTGCGCTGACGCTTACCGGTCAGGGCAAACAGCGCATTGCCAAAAGCCGGGATCACCGGCGGTACACCTGGCTCGCCGACACCGGTTGGCGCTTCGGCGCTGTCCACAATATCCACCAGCACTTCCGGGCGTTCGTACTGCCCCATCAGCTGGTAGTCGTGAAAATTGCTCTGCTGGACCTGTCCGTTCTCCAGCGTGATTTCTCCGTAGAGCGCGGCGGTCAGCCCGAACAGGATACCGCCTTCAATCTGGTCCGCCACGATATGGGGGTTAACCACCTGGCCGCAGTCTACCGCGCAGGCGACTTTGTAAACCCGAATCGCACCGTTCTCAATTCCCGCCTCTACCACCTGCGCAACGTAGGTACCAAAGCTCCGGAACAGGGCGATGCCCCGGGCACGGCCCTGAGGCGCTGGCGCGGCCCAGTCGGCGAGGCGCGCAGCGCGATCGAGCACTTCCAGATGCCGGGGCTCCGAGGACACCAGCCGGCGACGGAATTGGTAAGGATCCTCCCCGGTTTCGTGGGCAAGTTCATCCATGAACGTTTCCACCGCGAAACCGTTGTGGGAATAGCCTACCGATCGCCACCAGGTGATGGGTACACCTGGGTCCGTGTGGGTATGGCGGATATCGATATTGTCTACCTGATACGGGTACTCTACGGCGCCCTCAATGGCGGACATATCCTTAGGCGTGGCAATGCCTTCGGCCATCAGGCCGACCTTGCCCAGGGTGTCGTACATGAACTTCGGCGCCCAGGGGTACTGGGCTGGCGCGGCATTTCGCACATACCAATCAAGAATCTGGGGACCGACAATCTGGTGGTGCCAGCCGGTGAGATCGCCGCCAGCAAGGCTGGCTTTCATCCGATGCAGCATCGCCGGACGATACAGGTCGTGCCGGATATCCTCTTCCCGCGACCAGATCACTTTGACCGGCCTCTTGATCCGGTACGCTATGGCAGCCGCTTCCTCAATATAATCCTGGGTCAATCGACGGCCAAAGCCGCCTCCGAGGAAGGTGGTATTGATGATGACGTCATCCGGCCCGAGATCTGTCACCCTTGCCACCGCGATCCTGCCAAGGTCCGGCGCCTGGGTCGGCGCCCAGACTTCCATCCGCCCCCCCCGGTACCAGGCCGTTGCGTTCATCGGCTCAAGGGTCGCGTGGGCAAGGTAGGGCTGGGCATACTCTGCCTCCAGTACTCGCTCTGCCCTCTCGACCGCGCGCTCAAAGCTGCCTTCACTGCGCTCGGACTCGCCCGGATCTTCATCGGCCGCAGTGCGATAAGACTCAAAAACATCATCCGTGGATACCGACAAGGCCTCCGAAAAATCCCATTCGATGCTGAGGGCCTCCTGGGCCTTCCGGGCACGCCAGTACTTGTCGGCAACCACAGCGACGCCGCGCCCGGTTTCAAAGACCTCAAGCACGCCGGCCATGGCCCGGACTTCATCGCCGTTGAAACGCCTCACACGACCCCCGTGCCTGGACGGTCGGGCAATCACCCCGTAGACCATGCCTGGCAACTCCACATCGATACCGTACACAGCCGTGCCAGTGGATTTGGCCCGAGCATCCAGCCTGCCCCGTTGCTTGCCAATGTATTTCCATCGCTCACGGGGCTTCAGGGCAATGTCACCGCGAACAACTTCTTTTGAAGCCAGCTCCACCAGCGTGCCATAGGCCATGGAATCAATGCCGTTCGGGTGTACCACCCGTCCTTCGCTCGCATGACACTCGGCAGCATCTACATTCCAGACCCGTGCCGCCGCCATTATCAACATCAGCCGGGCTTCAGCTCCCGCCATTCGCAGAGGTTCCCAGCTGGTTGCCAAACTGGTGCTGCCCCCGGTGAGCTGCAATTTGTAGAGGGGGTTACGATACTCGGGCGCAACCGGAGCGAAACGAGGGGTAATCCTCTCTGGCTCGATTTCCAGTTCTTCAGCGATCAGGGTGGTCAGCCCGGTGTAGGTGCCCTGCCCCATCTCGACCCGGGCAAGGGTGAAAAACACCTCATCGCTTTCAGTCAATTCCAGCCAGGCATCCGGCCGCCATTCGCCGGATCGAGGCTCATAACCGGCCTGGACTCCGGCACAACCCGGCAAAGCCAGAGAGACCACGAGGCTACCAGAGGCACCAGTGCTGACCTTCAGAAAATCACGTCGATTCATCGCCATGTCAGGCCTCCTGACCGTTCGATGAACCGGCGACGGATTCCACCGCCGCAATAATCCGGGAGTAGGTTCCGCAACGGCACAGGTTGCCAGTCATGGCGGCGACAATATCATCCCGTGAGGGTGCCGGGTTGTTGGCCAGCAAGTGCGCTGCACTCATAATTTGGCCCGACTGGCAGTAACCGCATTGCGGAACGCCATGCTTAATCCAGGCTTCCTGTAGGGCGTGGAGTTGACCACCACTTCCAAGCCCTTCAATCGTCTCCACTTGACCACCGTCCGCCATCTCAACAGGCGTCGAGCAGGAGCGCACAGGCTGGCCATTCAGATGTACCGTGCAGGCGCCACAGAGTCCGGCACCGCAGCCGAACTTGGTTCCTTTCAGACCCAGCTCGTCACGGATTACCCACAACAGGGGAGTATCCCCCTCCACATCCAGCGAATGCTGCTCACCATTGACTGTCAGCCTCAATGCCATTCCTGCTCTCTCCTGAAGGCTTTCCGGTTCTGCGCGCCGGATTTATCGTTCTTGGGGGTGCCGAAGATCACCGGGCCTTACTTGATGACGTCCTGTCCGTCCTTGTTAACCCAGATCTTGCGCTCCCCGGTTTCCATCTGGCCATTGGAGTCCCAGACTTCCCGGTCCGAGGTTGCCTCTTCCACCTTACCGTTATCGTTCCAGATTACGCGATCCTTGCAGCCGGCCAGCGCCAGTACTGCAGCCACAACCAATATTGATTTTTTCACGACAATAACCTCCGTTTGACCCTTTGAACGGCCAGATTTTGAAGACCTCTGAAAATGAAGCCGTTAGCGGCTTCCGTGAAGCTCACGATTGTTCTGTTTGTCCCGCTCACTTTTTCGCACCATGACATAAACCGCTCCAGTTCCACCATGGTGTCTTTGGGCCGAGTGGAAGGCCATGACATCAGCCAGCTCGGGTAACCACTTGGCAAGGTAACTTTTCAGTTGGGCAATGCCATCCGGATTGCGCTCCCCCTTGCCGTGGAGAATAATTACCGAGCGCAGACCATAGCGGACGCAATCACCGACAAACGTAAACACTTCTCTCCGGGCCTGCTCCACCGTCATCCGGTGTAAATCGAGCCGGGCTTCAATGGGGTACTGCCCCAGCCGTAGCTTGCGGAATACCCCGTGCTGTATGCCCGGACGCTGCCAGCTCAGAACGTCGTGGGCAGTGAGAGGTTCGACCATGTCTGAGGTCAGGGGGTTTTTGTCCCGGATTGGACTTTCCACGGCGGCCCGCTGTCGCTCAAGATGACCTGGCGTCAGTTCACGGGGTGTCGATACCTCGGCGCGGTTGGGCTTGCGGATGCGCCGGACATCTTTCATTTCCTCAAGGAAACTGAGGCGTTCGTCTTTGGTAGTCATAACATTACAATTAATGACCGGGTTCGAGAGGAACTTTACCACCCGACCTCCTCCCCTTAAAGAAAACTGACGTGCGTCAGCCGGTTTGCGACGAAAATCGTAGGGCAGCGACCGTACTCGCTGAACTACACTTCCAACAGAAAATAATAACGAGCGAGTGGATACGGACATGGCCGCAGCAAACCCGGAAAGCAACCTTCCCCAGAACATCCGCGCAATTATGACCTTCCTGCGGGAACATGCGCCTTTCTCCAGCATGGATGATTCACACCTCGCACATTTTGCCGAGCACGCATCTCTGCAGTTCTATGCAGACGGCGATGCTGTTCTGTCCCCAGACCAGGGCGTGGTAAAAAGATTCTACGTGGTCAAACAGGGCCGGATTCGTGGCGAGCGGCATAATGAAAAGGAAGACCGGACGGAAACCACCTTTGAAATCAGCCAGGGTGAATGTTTTCCACTCGCAGCCCTTATTGGCGAGCGACCCACCAGAACCCTACACCGGGCGGCGGGAGACACCTTCTGCCTCAGCATCGGACAGGATGCCTTTATTAATCTGTTCTCCGAGAGTGAGCCGTTTCGGGATTTCTGTCTGCGCGGTGTCAGCAGCCTGCTTGATCAGGTAAACCGGCGAATCCAGTCCAGCGCCATGGCTTCCATGGGCTCCAGCACATCACTGGACACTCCCCTTGAGCGCTATGCGCTGCGCAACCCGATTGTCTGCTCCCCGGACCTTCCGGTACGCAAAGCCGTGGCCCGCATGCACGAAAACAACGTCGGCAGCATTATCGTTACCGACGACAACCGCCATCCTACCGGCATTTTTACGCTGCGGGATCTGCGCACCATGATCGCAGAGGAAAAGGGCCCCCTGGACACGCCGGTTCGGCAGGTTATGACCAAAGATCCCTGCTGCCTCCCGTCTCATGCGGATGCCTTTGAGGCTGCCATGCTGATGGCGGAACACCACTTTGCCCATTTGTGCGTGGTCGATGATGAACACAAGCTTATTGGTGTGGTATCGGAGCGGGACCTTTTCTCCCTGCAACGGGTGGACCTGGTCAATCTTGCCCGCACCATCGGCACCGCCACCCACTTGCGCACCCTGGTCAGCCTGCGCGCAGATGTCTCTCGCCTGGTCGATGCCATGCTCGCCCACGGCGCCGACTCGGGGCAGGTGGTCAAGATCATCACCACCCTGAACGACGTAACCGTTCGACGGGTGCTGGAACTGAACATCAAGAAAAATGACCCTGGCATTCCCTTCACCTGGCTCACCTTTGGCAGCGAAGGCCGCCAGGAACAGACACTGCTGACCGATCAGGACAACGGCATTCTGTTCCAGACCCCGGACGGCATGACCGCAGAACAGGTCCGGGAGAAACTGCTACCGTTTGCCCAAACCGTCAACCAGGAGCTGGCGGAGTGCGGCTTTACACTGTGCAAAGGCAACATCATGGCCAGCAACCCCAAGCTGTGCCTGAGCGACCGGGAATGGGACGAATGGTTCATCCGTTTTATTGATGCCTCGACACCCCAGAACCTGGTGTACTCCTCAATATTTCTCGATATGAGAGCAATTTTCGGCCCCACCGAGCCGTTGCATGATTTACTCGATAAAGTGCTGTCGCGGATCCGGAAAAACGCGCTTTTCCAGAAGATGCTTGCGGGCAACGCATTCCAGAGAAAGCCCCCGCTAACGATGTTCCGGAATTTTCGCTACGTCTCGGATGGGAAAAAGCATGCACTGGATCTCAAACGCCAGGGGCTGGCCCCATTTGTGGAAGCGGTCAGGGTCTTTGCCCTCGCCAACGGAGTAGAAACGGCAAACACCCTGGAGCGAATGGACCAGCTGGCAAAGAAAGGTGTCTTTGACCCGAAGGACGCCAATGCCTGGAAGGAAGGCTATAGCCTGATCCAGGCCATCCGGATGCGGGCTCACCAGGAAATGCTTGCAAAGGGTGAAGAACTGACCAACTACATTGATCCGGACGATCTGAATCCATTGGATCGACGCATCCTCCGGGAGTCCTTCAGACAGGCTCAGCGGTTGCAGCAGAAACTCGAAGTAACCTACCAACTCTGACCGTCAGGCAACACGTCATGCTGGAACAGATCAAACATTGGATAGAGCAGCGCCGGGGCGGGAAGATTGGCAGTCACGACCCAGACAATCTGCCCCATCCCAAATCACCGGGGGAGCAACTGCTTTCCGATTGCCGCCTGATTGTCCTTGACCTTGAAACCACGGGGCTGAACACCTCCAGGGATGAGGTCATCGCGATCGGTGCCGTGGCCATCCGGGGCGGCATTATCCACCTCGGTGACCAGTTTGATCTGATACTGCGGCGACCAGAACTGGATATACGGGAAACCGTGCTCATCCACGGAATCGGCCCTGAAGCCCTTACCCAGGGCCACGAAACCGAAGATGCCTTGCTTTATTTGCTGGAATGGATGAACGGCGATCCGATACTGGCTTATCACTCGGCATTCGACCAGAAGTTCCTGGAGAAAACCCTGCGGGCCCAGCTTGGCTACACTCAGAGCCACACTTGGATGGACGTTGCAGACCTGATGCCAGCGTTTTTTCCGAATGCAAAGACGGGGGGCAAGGGCCTTGATCATTGGGCCGACTATTTCGGCCTGGAGGTGGCAGAAAGACACCACGCCGCATCCGATGCCCTGGCGACCGCCGAGTTGACTCTGGTGGCTCTGAATAAGGCCCGAAAAGAAGGTGTAAAAACCCTTAAGGGACTCCATGACAAGCTTCATTATCGCCGGCGACTGCAAAACATGCATCGTTTTTGATTCTGAGTACGAACGAATCCGCAGAACTCGATGAAATATTCGGCAAATGACTGAGAATTAGACCTTTTGCCAATATCTATAAATCGCTTGGCCAGTAAAGTCACTAGGGACAAATAGTCGGAGAAGTACTTATATGAATAATAAATTCTCTAACCGAAGTGCCTCACCAAAAACCCACCCAACCTCCACAAAAACAAAACAGGAGTGATCCTATGTCAGGTCATAGCTACGACTCTGAAAAGTACTGGAAGGCGAACCTCCGCCTGATATTCGGGAGCCTGATTATCTGGGCCCTCGTATCTTACGGCTTTGCTATTCTGCTCCGTCCGATGCTTGCGGGAATTCCGATTGGTGGTACTGATCTTGGCTTCTGGTTCGCCCAGCAAGGTTCCATCCTTACGTTCATCGCTCTGATCTTCCACTACGCGTGGCGCATGAACAAGATCGACGAAAAATTCGGCGTGCACGAGGAGTAAGAACGAATGAGCCAATTTGCAATCAACATCATGTTCGTAGGGGGCTCGTTCCTCCTCTATATCCTGATTGCTATCTGGGCGAAAGCCGGTAGCACCAAGGACTTCTACGTTGCGGGCGGCGGCGTTCACCCGGTCACCAACGGTATGGCGATCGGCGCAGACTGGATGTCCGCGGCATCGTTCATCTCAATGGCGGGCCTGATTGCCGCCGGTGGTTACGCCAACTCCACCTTCCTGATGGGTTGGACCGGTGGTTATGTTCTGCTTGCAATGCTGCTGGCTCCATACCTGCGGAAGTTCGGCAAGTTCACCGTTCCCGAGTTTATCGGCGATCGTTTCTATAGCAAGAATGCCCGCCTGGTGGCGGTCCTCTGTCTGATCGTAGCATCTGTAACCTACGTAATCGGCCAGATGGCTGGTGCCGGTGTTGCCTTCTCCCGCTTCCTGGAGGTTGAATCAACCGTCGGCCTGATGATCGCGGCCGTTGTAGTATTCATCTACGCGGTACTCGGTGGCATGAAGGGTATCACCTACACCCAGGTAGCCCAGTACTGCGTACTGATCATCGCCTACACCATTCCTGCGGTATTCATCTCCATGCAGTTGACTGGCAATCCGGTTCCACCGCTGGGTCTGTTCTCGACTCACATTGATTCCGGCATGCCGATCCTCGACAAACTGAACCAGGTCATCACCGACCTCGGCTTCAACGAATACACCGCCGACATCGACAACAAACTGAACATGGTTCTGTTTACCCTGTCGCTGATGATCGGTACAGCGGGTCTGCCCCACGTAATCATCCGCTTCTTCACCGTACCGAAGGTTGCTGACGCACGTTGGTCAGCAGGTTGGGCTCTGGTCTTCATCGCCCTGCTGTACCTGACCGCTCCGGCTGTTGCTTCCATGGCACGTCTGAACCTGATGACCACCATCTACCCGGACGGCACAGCAGCTGAGCCGATCCAGTACGATGAGCGTCCAAACTGGGTAAGAGAGTGGGAAGTAACTGGTCTTATCCAGTTCACCGACAAGAACGAAGATGGTCGGATCCAGCTCTACAACGACGTACCGGCATTCCAGGAACAGGCTGACGCCCGCGGCTGGAACGGTAACGAGCTGGTAGTCAACCGGGACATCCTGGTATTGGCTAACCCGGAAATTGCCAACCTGCCGGGCTGGGTAATCGGTCTGATCGCAGCGGGTGGTCTGGCAGCAGCGCTGTCCACAGCGGCCGGTCTGTTGCTCGCGATTTCGTCGGCGGTCAGTCACGACCTTATCAAGGGCTCTATTAACCCGGCCATATCGGAAAAAGGCGAGCTTCTCGCTGCCCGTATCTCTATGGCGGTGGCCATCGTTGTTGCCACATACCTTGGGGCAAACCCCCCAGGCTTCGCGGCACAGGTGGTTGCGCTTGCATTCGGTATTGCAGCGGCTTCCCTGTTCCCGGCGCTGATGATGGGTATCTTCTCCAAGCGTGTGAACAACACAGGCGCTATTGCAGGCATGCTGACCGGTCTGGGCTTCACCCTGGCGTACATTTTCGTGTACAAGGGCTGGCTGTTCATCCCGGGCACCAATAACCTGCCGGATACCCCGGAAAACTGGGTACTGGGCATCTCCCCGCTGTCTATCGGCGCGGTTGGTGCAATCGTCAACTTTGCGGTAGCCTTCATTGTATCCAACGCAACTGAAGAACCGCCCGTTGAGATTCAGGAACTGGTTGAAAGCGTCCGTTACCCGCGTGGTTCCGGTCAAGCTCAAGACCACTAAGCAACATCTCAACCTGATTCAGTCATTGAATTGACAGGTTGATACTGAACGGGCTTCCTCAATGAGGGAGCCCGTTCTTTTTTAAGGAAAATATTTTATGTTCTGGACATTCGTTGCCACTGTAGTCTGCGGCCTGGGTGCAGCAGGTATCGCTCTCGGTATCAGAGCCGCTACCCGCAACACAGCCCCGAAGTGGATCATCCCCGTTTTTGCCGGCGCTGGAATGCTCGGCTATCTGATCTACACCGAGTACACCTGGTACGACCACAAACAATCCCGGCTGCCGGAAGAAGCAGTGGTTGTAAATACTGAAACTGACGGCATCTTTTGGCGACCCTGGACCTTTGTTTTCCCGTATGTCACTGCTTTTTCGACTGTCGATACAAAAAGTATCAGCCGAGACACGAACAGCGATGACATCGTCCGGTTTACTCTCTATCGCTTTGAACAGAAGCTGGCGGACGCTGTTTCTCACCGGATTCACATCATCAATTGCGCGACTCGGGAACTGGTACCACTGGGATCTGACGGAAGCCCGCGCATTGATAACCTGAAGGTGCTGGAGCCTGGAGACGCTCTGTATCAAACCGTCTGCGTGGAGTGATGCATCAATAGCATTACGCCCCAGCGTTCCGACCCCGACGGGAATGTGTATCTATGATTAGTGCCTGGCTGCTGGTTCTTATATCCATCACCTACATCTCGATCCTGTTTGTGATCGCCTGGGCCGGCGACAAACACCCGGCCCTATATCGCCGCCGCCTCGCACGAACCCATATCTACGCCCTGTCACTGGCGGTTTACTTTACCTCCTGGACCTTCTATGGCGCCGTTGGCCGCGCCACACAGGAGGGTCTTGGCTTTCTTCCGATATACCTCGGCCCCCTGTTAGTCTTTGTTTTCGGCGCGCCCCTACTGCGCCGGATCATTTACATCAGCAAACGCAACAACAGTACGTCCATAGCCGACTTCATCGCCTCCCGATACGGAAAATCCCAGCTTCTAGCTGCGATGATCGCAACGTTTGCCCTGATTGGCAGCGTTCCCTACATCGCTTTGCAGCTCAAGGCGATTGCCATGGGCTTTAACGTGCTATCCGCGACAGATCCAGGATATAGGGAGCTGAGTTCGGCAGCCTGGAACGATTCTGCCTGGTACATCACACTAGCCTTGGCAGTCTTTACCGTGCTTTTCGGCACCCGGCACCTTGAATCCACGGAACATCACCGTGGTATGATTCAGGCGGTTGCCTTTGAATCACTGATCAAGCTCGTGGCATTTGTCGCCGTCGGCCTTTTTGTGGGCTACGGCCTGTATGGCGGTTTTGGAGACCTGTTTTCCCGGGCGAAGGATGCTGACCTGCTCGGCACCCTGACCACCGATGGCATCGAGGCTCCGGCCTTCATTACCCAGACTCTGATTGCGATGCTCGCGATCATCTGCTTGCCACGGCAGTTCCATGTCATGGTGGTGGAGAACACCGATCACCGGGATTTCGAGATTGCCCGCTGGGCCATGCCCATCTATCTGATCGTTGCCAGCGCGTTTGTGCTTCCAATTGCCGCCGCTGGCCTCCTGTCTCCTGAGCTGGCAGCGGGCAACCCCGACACACTGATCCTCCAGTTGCCGATCATGGCCGGCGAGGAATGGCTGGCAGTGCTGGCTTTTCTCGGGGGTGGCTCAGCCGCTGCCGCCATGGTTATCGTCTGCTCGGTAGCCATTGCCACCATGGTGAGTAATGAGATCATCATGCCCGCCCTACTCAAGTTCTTCCGGCCAGGCATGAACCGGCGCACCGACCTCAGTTATCTGCTTCTCAGCATACGCCGGGTAGCCATATTCGTTGTTCTGCTGACTGCATACGGCTTCTATCGAATGGCGGGCGAGGATTACAGCCTCACCGCCTTCGGGTTGTTATCGTTCGCGGCAGCCGCCCAGTTCGGTCCGGCGCTGGTTGGCGGTATCATCTGGCGGCGAGGCAATTACATGGGGGCTGTCTGGGGCCTTGGGCTGGGCTTTCTCATGTGGTGTTACACCCTGCTCCTGCCGGCCCTGGCGACCACAGGATGGATGACAGATACCCTGATAGACCAGGGCATCTGGGGCCTCAGCTGGACCCGGCCCACTGCGTTGTTCGGCTCAGAACTGGACCAGACCAGCCATGGCATCATCTGGAGCCTGGGCATCAACACTGTAGTCTACATCGTGCTTTCAATGCTGACTCGTCAGCGTGTTCGCGAGAAGATCCAGATTGCCTCGTTCTTTCATGATCCCCAACCCAAGGCGGAAACTGCCCAGCACCAGAGCTGGCAGGGCGAAATTCTGACCTCCGACCTGCAGGCCCTTACTGACCGCTTCATGGGTGAGGAGCGTTCCGAAACAATATTCCGGAATTACGAGCGCCGAAACGCCATCCGGCTGCATCCGCATCGCCCGGCCTCTGCTCACCTTATGAAGTATATTGAGCGTCAGCTGGCTTCCGTTATCGGGGCATCCACTGCCCGTGTCGTACTGGAATCCACGCTCACCGGTCGCGACATGCAGATTGAGGACGTGGTCAGCATTGTCGATGAAGCCTCCCAGGCCATGACCTTCAGTCGTGAACTGCTGCAGTCAGCCATTGAAAACATCAGTCTGGGCGTCTCTGTGGTTAACCATCAGCAACAGCTGGTGGTCTGGAATCACCGCTATCTTGAACTGTTCACCTACCCCAAGGGATTTGTGAGGGTTGGTCGCCCGGTGGAAGATCTGATGCGGTATAACCTGACGAACGCTAACCTCTCAGCCCGCAGGATTGATGAAGTGGTCGCGGACCGGTGCACCAGCATGCGGGAAGGGCGTCCAATGTCCTATGAGCGCCAGAGGCCGGATGGCACCGTCTTGCGGGTAGATGGCAGCCCGATCCCCGGGGGTGGCTATGTCACTACCTTCCAGGACATAACCGCCATGCGGCGGACCGAGCAGGCCCTGAAGGAAACCAATATCTACTTGGAGCAGCGGGTAAAGGAGCGTACACAAGAGCTTCAGGTCATCAACGAGCAGATGCTGAAAGCAAAATCCGTTGCCGAACAAGCGAACCAGAGCAAGACCCGGTTTCTGGCATCCGCCAGTCATGATCTGTTGCAGCCCCTCAATGCGGCCCGTCTGTTTACCTCTGCCTTGGCCGGAAAGGCCGACGACACCGAAATGAAAGAGCTGGTGGACCATATTGACAGTTCCCTGGGTGCCGCCGAAGAAATCATCAGCACATTGCTTGATATCTCCAAGCTTGATGCAGGCGCCCTGGAGCCGGACATCGGCGTATTCCCGGTCAACGAGATCATGCGCCATCTTGCAACCGACTTTTCAGCCATCGCCAAGGATCAGGACCTGAAACTGCACGTTGTGCCGAGCAGCGCCTGGATCCGATCGGATGCCAAGTTGCTACGCCGTGTGGTCCAGAACTTCCTGTCCAATGCCATACGCTACACACCGGAGGGCAAGATTCTGCTCGGCTGTCGAAGATTAAAAGGGTATATCCGCATCGAAGTCTGGGACACGGGGCCAGGGATACCCGAAGACCAGTTGGCGCATATTTTCGAGGAATTCCGCCGCTTTCAGCACGGCCGTGACAAGAAAGGGCTTGGGCTCGGACTCGCCATCGTCGACCGGATCAGTGGAATGTTGAACCATCCGGTTAGCGTACACTCGGTTCAGGGCCGTGGCAGCGTATTCGGAATCACCGTCCCTGTCGCCGCGCCGGAACAGAGCGAACCCGCTGTCACCAAATCGGCGTCCAGCTCACGACGGGTGTCAAACCTCGGTGGCCTTCACTTCCTGTGTATCGACAATGACCCTGCCATTCTTCAGGGCATGGTGGCTCTGCTCGGTAACTGGAAGTGTGACGTGACCGCCGCGGAAAGCCTTAAAGACGCCATGGAAAAACTGGAAGGCCAGAGACCCGATATTATACTTGCCGATTACCAGCTTGATGATAACAAGAATGGTCTGGATGCCATGGATAGTATCCGTGACGCGCTTAGCGAGGACATCCCGGGGATACTAATTACAGGGTATATGGCACCCGAAGTTCGGGAAGATGCCATGAACCGTGGTTACCAGATTCTCTACAAGCCTGTAAAACCCGCTGCATTGCGCGCATTGGTTAACAAGTTACTCAAGCAGAAGCGCTCATGACCGATTCAAAAGCCGATTTCAATCCTTTCGGTAAACTGACATACCTGATTATCGACGACTTCGAGAACTTCCGGTTGTCCATACGCCAGATGCTGCGCAGCTGCGGCGCAGACAAAATCGAGTTGGTTGCCCATGCCAGTCAGGCTATCCAATACTGCACCTACAACCACGTGGATGTAGTGCTCTGTGACTTCAACCTTGGGGAAGGTAAAAACGGGCAGCACATACTGGAAGAGCTCCGCCATAAAAAGCTCCTGAAACGCTCCTCCCTGTTTCTGATGGTCACTGCGGAGACATCCAAGGAAATGGTCATGGGGGCAAGGGAAAATCAACCCGATGCCTATCTGACCAAGCCGATCAACCGGGCAGTGCTAGAGAAAAGGCTTGGCAGTCTCATCAGTCAGCGTAACGCGCTGATGCCCATTAACCGGGAAATGGACCGGGAGAACTATCCGGAAGCCATCTCCCTGTGCCTCCAGTCGCTTCCCAGGCAGCCGCGCCACAAAACCTGGTTGATGAAAACCCTGGGAGACCTCTATTTCCGTCTGGGCGATCTGGCTCACGCGCTCAAGGTTTATGACGATGTGCTGGCCCAACGTGAGCTTTCATGGGCAAAGCTTGGCCGGTGCAAAGTTCTGCTTGCCAAACGAAGCTTCGACGCCGCAGTTGATGGCCTTCGTGAGCTTATCGCCAAACATCCGGACTATATGGAGGCCTATGACCTCCTGGCGGAAGGTCTGGAGCGACAGGGTCGTCCGACCAAGGCCCAGCAAATACTGGAGCAAGCCTCACAACACTCCCCTAATGCCCTGCTTAGACAGAAGCATCTAGCGGAACTGGCCGACTCCAATCAGGACATGGACACTGCGTCGGATGCGTGGCGCAGAACCGTTGAGCTCGGAACCTACTCAATTCACGACAACTCTGAGCATTATCTTGCTCTCGGGCAAACGCTGTCAGACCTCAGTGAGGGCGACCTGGAAGAAGAAGGCGCCGCGCGGGCCAAAGAAGCGCTGGCTGTGCTGAAGAAAATGGAAAAGCGGTTCGCGGATGAAGAAGGCATCACTATGCGCAGTCAGATCATTCAGTGCCGCGTATATGCCGGCCAGGAACAGGATCAGCAAGCCGCAAAGATGCTCCACAGTATTCGATCAAAACTCGAGAACACTGCAGTTCTGGATGCCCAAACCGGGCTGGATTATGCAAAAACCCTGTTCCGGATGAGCCATGAGGCGGAAGCGAAACAGCTTCTGGCCGAAATGGCAGAACGCTTCAGCGATGATCCCCACACTCTGCAGAAAATTGAAAGCCTCCTGGACGAGCCGGTTGGCTTCCGGCAGAAGATCAAGGCCCGCACTCTTAACCGCGACGGCATCCGGGCGTTTGAATCCGGGAACCTGCATGAAGCGGCGGACACGTTTACCAAAGCTCTGGAAATCGTTCCTGATCATGCCGCCCTGAACCTGAACCTGGTGCAGGTTCTGATGAAGGAATACGACGGTAACCCAGGTAAAACCGACCTTCTCAGGCGTTGCCAGTCCTGCCTGGACCGGTTATCAAACCTGCCAGAGCAACACCGCCAACACCGACGCTACATCGCCTTGCAACGCAAGCTGAAGGGGCTTACCGAATGAACAACCAGAATATCGATTTCTCAATGGTGCTTGCTTCCGCTGTTCACGATATGAAGAACTCCCTTGGCATGCTACTGAATTCCCTGGACGAACTGCGAGCCGAACATGAGAAAGCCCTGGGGGAATCTTCACGATTCAACACCCTGCAGTACGAAGCCGAACGCATGCATAACGACCTTGTTCAGCTACTGGGCATTTATCGGCTAGGAGAAAACAACCTGTCGGCACATATCGAGGAGCACTTTGTGCCCGACTTCCTCTCCGAGCACCTGGCCAGGCACACCCCGCTACTCGATGGTCTGGGAATTGATTTCTCGATAGAGGCTGAGGAGATTAACGGCTTTTTTGACGAGGATCTTTTGACCGGCGCACTCAATAACACCATCAATAACGCCATACGCTACACCAAGAGTAAGATCCGCCTTACCGCCGGCGAAAGGGACGGCTATCTTGTGATAGGTGTTGAAGACGACGGAGAGGGGTACCCGGACAGCATGCAGCACACTGGCACCCTGAGTTTCAAATCCCTGGATTTCAAAAGTGGCAGCACCAGCCTCGGTCTGTTCTTTGCGTCTTCCGTTGCCAAGCTTCACAGCGAAGGGGAGAAGACCGGTTCGATTAAACTGCACAATGGCGGCAGCTTTGGCGGGGGTGTTTTTGAGATCTGGCTGCCGTGATATAAGCACTCCTTTTCAGGCAATAAAAAACCCCAGCATCGATTGATACTGGGGTTTCGGTATTAGGCGCCTGACGATGACCTACATTGCTCAGGCCTGTCGGCCTTCGGCCCCGCCGTCGCTGCGCTCCCGCGTCCTGCGGCGTGCGTGGCACGCCT
>NZ_KZ319345.1 GCF_002744735.1 Marinobacter guineae
CACACTGCAAAAGACAAGTCTGGCGTTAGACGAAGATGCACAAAGAGAGCTGATTTATATGGGTTTTTATTCTTTGAAAGGTATACAAAGCGATTGACAAGCAGGGCAGGAAAACCGATAATAGTCACATGGTCAGCGGGGTGCTGGCCTCCGGGTTCGCCGCCGGTTATCGAGGCGAGTTAGGAGATTCCCACCATGGCAAAGCGCGACCTCTATCAAGAAATCACTTCAGAATTTTTGGCAGCCCTGAAAGAAGGTGTTAAGCCCTGGGTTTGTCCATGGACATCAAACGGATCTTTTGCGATGCCGGTAAACGGTACGACTGGCAAGCCGTACAACGGTATGAACGTTCTTCTGTTAGCCATGCGCGCACGCGCTGAAGGCTACCGATCAAACCAGTGGATGACCTTCCAGCAGGGCAAGCAGCAAGGCGCTTTTGTCCGTAAAGGTGAGAAGGGCACAACCTGTATTTTCTTTAAGCCGATGGAGAAAGAGAACAGCGACACCGGCGAGAAAGAATCCTATGCCGTGATGAAGGCTTTCACGGTATTCAATCGCGAACAGTTTGAAGGCTTTGAAACACCTGAGGTTGAGCCGACCTGGGCTCCCATCGAAGATGCAGAAGCGATCTGTGAGGCGTTTCCGATCGAGACTCGCCATGGTGGCGATCAGGCCTGCTATATCCCAAGCCTCGACATCATTAGAATGCCAACCCGTGAACAGTTCGCTAAGGGCGAGGATTACTATTGCACGCGCCTGCATGAAATGGTTCACGCGACTGGTCACAAAAGCCGCCTGAATCGGGAATTGGTCGGTAAGTTTGGCTCTGACGCGTACGCCTTTGAGGAGCTGGTCGCCGAGTTGGGTAGCTGGATGATGTGCAGCCGGATTGGTCTACAGGGTGATTTGCAGCACAAGAGCTATCTGGCGCACTGGATCCGAATCCTGGACTTTGACAAGAAAGCCCTTTTCAAAGCGGCCACGTTGGCACAGAAGGCACACGATTTGTGTTTTGAGTACCTGGCAGCCCATGAAAGCGAAAGGGAGGACCAAGCCGCCTGAGAGGGCAAACAATGAAGGGCCGCGAGGCCCTTTTTTTGTGTCTGGATTTTGAGCTGGGCGTGGCCACCTGGACGGCGGCCACGCCGATCAAAGCGTTTCCGTCGATTGCTCAGTGTTAGAGGATCCGAACGCGTTGTTCGACTCTTTCTCCACCGTCTTCTTTAACCTGGTTAATTCCTTCTCACCTTTGTCGACAGCTTCCTCAATGGCGTCTCTGATCAAAACAGAAAGATCAAACGATAGTTCGTCGTCAATTTCCTGGATCTGATCGCGTAGCTTATCGGCTCGGAGTTTGAGCGAGCGTGGCACCTTGGCTGAGACGGTTACCGTATCCTCGCGTGACTTAATAAATACTGACTGCTTTGCCATTTCGAACTCTCCTGGTCTACCTGTGGTTTACCGTTGGTTTACTGATAAAGATCCCGGTGCCTAAAACACCAGGATGGAGCAGGGGATTGGACCTCAGCGACGCGGTCGCCTTGGTTTCGTCACACCCTACGCAGCTGACGCTGCTTTACTCTATCCCTTGTGGCACAAGGGCTAGAGCGCATACGCCCTGTGGGCGATGCGGTATGCGCCTCCGAGTACGGGCCCTGATTTCAGTAGTGCTGGCGCGCATACGCTCTTTATACTAGTATATGAATAAATATAAAGCTATAAGGAGCCATAGCCGTGAGAGCTGTTTCAATTCGGGTGTCGGAAGAAACGATCGCATTCGTTAAACAGGAAACGAAAAAACGAGGGATCGCCACTGAGGCGGAAATGTGGCGCATCTTGATTGAGCGGGGTGTCGCTGCCAGCGAGGGTACCCAGGCGCAGATCGACGCGCTTATAAAGATTGGGGTCCAATCCCTATGTCTTACACAGAGGTTCGCGGGTGCTCAAAACGAAAGCTTGATTGCTGAGGCGCGAGAGGATGCTCGCTCAATGCTTGATCGGATGGGGATGATCTAGATGAGTATTTTCAGGGGCTCCAACATCGGTAACTTCACGCGCGGTGGTCAGACAACCATCCATTACTTGCGCATGATCTGGCAGGTTGTCGTCCAATTCTCCAGGCTCTGTTTGATCTTATTTGTACTGGCGATTGCGACGACCTATTGGGTCAAAACGACGCCCCTTGAGCGCTCATTGGCAGTCGGTTACATCGAAGCCTATGTGAAATATGAAGGGCTGAAGATTGACGATGCGACCGTATCTGTTACCTACCCCGACGGTCGTAGCCGGACTATTCCGGCGGTGGGTTTCCTGCGGAACCAGGAAATTCATCGAGTGCTAGATCGAAGCACACATGCTCTGGCCTTTGGTGTGGTGTTTGGGTTTCTGGCATTGGCGGTTTTTGGTTTTGTGGCCTGGCGATTCCTCAATAGCACTGGTGAGGACTTTGCCAACGAGGAATTTGTTCGTGGCGGGAAGCTAGTCGATTCAAAGGAGCTGACAAAAGCGATAAAGCGCACGACGAAAACAGGCGGAATGACCGTCGCGAATATACCGATCCCCAAGGATTCAGAGCCGGCTCACTTTTTGATTGTGGGTGCGCCAGGGACAGGCAAATCTGTCACCTATAAAGAAATGGCGGAGGTTATTCGGAAACGGGGTGAGCGTGCGATTTTCTACGACCCATCCGGCGAAATGGTCGAGAACTTCTATCGCGAAGGGCATGACGTGATCTTGAGTCCGTTTGACGCCAGGGGGCGTGCTTGGGACATCTGGACCGAGTGTAAAGAGGATTATGAGTTTGATCAGCTGGCGACCTCGTTCATTCCTGATCAGAAGTCTAACGATCCTTTCTGGGCTACCGCCGCGCGGATTGTTTTTGCAGCTATGGCTCGAAAGCTGGCAACCCATCCCCAGCGATCAAATAAGTTGCTAGTGGACAAAATCCTGAATGCCGATATGGAGGAAATTATCGGCTTTTTGAAAGGCACAGAAGGCGCGTCAATTCTGTCTGAAGGTGCTGAGAAAATGGCGTCATCCGTTCGAGCGGTTATGGCCACTTACATCAGACCGCTGAAGTACCTCCAGGATAATGGGCCGACGTTTTCTATCAAGGAATGGGTGCGCAACGACGATGGTGATCAGTGGGTCTTTATCACTCGAAAAGACGACCAAAAGGACGTTGTTAAGCCGCTAATAACCGCGTGGTTGGATACTGCATCATCTGCGATTTTGAGTATGGAACCATGCAGGGACCGGAGGATCTGGTTGCTGATCGATGAGCTGCCAAGCTTGAACAGGCTTCCCACGATTACGGACACACTGGCGCAGTCCAGGAAGTTCGGTGGATGCGGGGTATTGGGAGTCCAGAGCTACCCCCAATTGGTGTCGATCTATGGTCGCGACGAAGCCGACACACTGGCCGGCATGTGTTCGACCTGGGCTGTATTTCGGTTCAACGAAGAGCGATCGGCCAAGTGGGCCAGTCTTGGTTTAGGAAGCATCGAACAATTGGAGACTAATGAAGGCATTTCTTACGGCGTAAATGACATTCGTGATGGTGTTTCGTTGAATCGTCAGCGTCATGTTCGTCCCATTGTTCTGCCCACTGAGATCCAGTTTTTGCCAGATCTGGTGGGCTATTTAAAGCTTGGGCGTTCGTTCCCGGTGGCACAGTTCAAACTTAAGCGAAAGCCGCTGAAGAAAATTGCCGAGGGCTTCATCCACCGCGATTTGAAGGGTGATCTGCTTGAAGCGGTCGAAGCCGCTCCGGAGGCGAAGGATGGGAATTCAGAGGCGACTGCACCTGTTGAGTCGAAGAAAAATGATTACGTCGACGGAGCGCTGTTCTGATGTTGTCGATTAAGGCGCTCGGGAGCGCGAAACAGGCTGGTTCCTATTACAAGGATGCGGATTACTACGGCAAAAATGAAAACGGCGAGAAAGAGGTAATTCCCAGCGAATGGGTAGGTAAGGGTGCCGCCTTAATGGGCCTGGAAGGGCCGGTGGACATTAAGGTATTTCAGCAAGCATTGGAGGGCCGGTTGCCAACTGGAGACACGCTGGGGCGGTCGGACGGGAAAGGTGGCTTGGAACATAAACCAGGTTGGGATTTTACGTTTTCAGCTCCTAAATCCGTTTCGATTATGGCGCTGATGGGAGGTGATGAGCGCCTGATGGCCGCTCATAAAGAAGCGGTCAAATCGGCTGTCGGTTACATAGAAGATAGGCTGGTTGGAGCCCGGAATACCTCAGAAGGGGTTTCGCAGTTTGTACGCACTGAAAACCTCGCTGCGGCGACATTTACGCACACGACCAGTAGGGCGCTGGATCCTCAATTGCATACGCATAGCGTGATACTGAACGCTACGCTGAGGAATGATGGTCAGTGGCGATCCATCGAAAGCAGGAAAATGTACGATCCAAATGTGGCTGCAGGACAGGTGTACCGATCTGAACTTGCCATGAAAGCCCAGGAGCTCGGTTACACAATTGAGCGCGGCAAGAACGGCACATTTGAGCTTCAAGAGGTGTCTCAGGAGCTTCGAGATCTTTATTCCAAGCGGCGAAAGGATATTGAGGCTGCCGCAAAGGAAAGGGGTCTGGAGGGTGCCAAAGCCATGGATAGGGCATCATTAATGACGCGCGATTCGAAGCAGTCGACGACAGAAGATGTATTGCAGGAACGGTGGCGGAGCGAGCTTCAAGAAGCTCGTTTGACGGTTCCTACCATCCCCGAGGCGCGGCCAAGTGCTGAAAGGGACAGTCCTGACCGCGCTAAAGACGACGCGATTTTTGCTTATAAGAAATTGGCGGAACGTGAGGCCGTTTTCTCAGAAGGTGAACTGGTCAAGATGACCCTTGCGTGGGGCGTAGGCAACCACAGTATTAAGGACGTAGAACAGGCAGTACGCAGCCTCAAGCAGGAAAAAGTCCTGCTTCACGCCACTGGGGTTTCGCGAGATGAGGCGTATCTCACCACCCCCCAAGCTCTAAAGAAAGAGCGGTATATCGTAGATCTGGTGAAGACTGGCCAAAATGAATTAAAGCCGATATCCGGCAAAGGAGCGGTCAAGGAATACGGACAATCTTTGGGTTTCACCAGGGGTCAGATGGAGGGTGCA
Source organism: Marinobacter guineae (assembly GCF_002744735.1). Lineage (GTDB taxonomy): Bacteria > Pseudomonadota > Gammaproteobacteria > Pseudomonadales > Oleiphilaceae > Marinobacter > Marinobacter guineae. The sequence continues at coordinate 5,124 of NZ_KZ319345.1, forward strand.
ACAACCATCTTGAATGGGAAAGATAGGGTCGTTGGCGTTCAAGGTTATGCCGGTACTGGTAAGACCTACATGCTATCTGCGGTGCGCGAGGTCGCAGAGGGGAAGGGATACTCGGTCCGTGGTTTTGCCCCAACAGGATCTGCAAGCGATTCGCTAATGGAAGGCTCTGGGATTCGGAGTCAAACGCTTGCCAGCCACCTCTACGCATTGGCGCGGGAAGAGGAAGGGAAGGGCGGAAAGGGACTGGATCAGAAGAAGCTCTGGATTGTCGATGAAGGCTCTCTGGTAAACGCTAATCAAATGGCTGATCTGCTCACCTACGCTCGAAAGGAAGGTGCCCGAGTTGCGTTGGTTGGTGACCACGCGCAGATCGGTTCAGTTGAGTGGGGTAAACCGTTCGCGCAGCTCGTAAGAGGCGGCATGAAGACGGCTCAGATGACTGAAATCCAGCGGCAGAAGAACAATCCGATTCTTCTGCAAGCAGTGAAAGATGCGATGGTTGGTCAAGTTGCTAAAGCAATGAAGAACGTCGCGGGGCGGATTCACGAAGACCCGAATCGTGAAACTTTGGTGACACGAGTGATTGATGACTATGCCGGTATGACCGCCAGGGACCGCTCAGACACACTTTTGATGGTTCCGGATAATGAAACGCGGGCTGTTGTGAATCAGGGCATCCGAGAGAAGCTGCAACAATCTGGCGACCTGAAGAAAGATAAAGCCGAATTAAAGGCGTTGGTGAGTCTGGGGCTTACAAGGGTAGAAAAAGGAAGTTCACGGGGCTACCAGAAAGGTGATTTGGTTCAGTTTGCGAGGGATTTTAAAACCATTGGGGTTGAACGAAATGAATTGGTCAAAGTCCTTCGTGTTGACGGCGAAAAGGTAAGATTTGCTAACAAGGACGGTCAGGAAGTTGAGTGGCGACCTGATAAAGTTGCTGGTCGTGCCAAGCATGGGGTCGAGGTTTATCGTGAAGAAGATAAGCGCCTGGCAGAGGGTGATCGCATAAGGTGGACCAAGACTGACAAGGACCGGGATCTTAAGAACGGTGCAAAGGGGGAAATTGAGCGGATCGATGGGTCAACGGCCATAATAAAATTTCAGGATGGGCGTCGAATCTCGCTGGACCTGAAAGAGGATAAACATTGGGACCATGCTTATGCCTCAACAATTGTTTCTGCCCAGGGACAGACCTACAGATCCGCAATGGCATTGGCAGAAAGTTGGCGGCGCAACCTCGTTAATCAGAAATCATTCTATGTTGGATTGTCCAGGGCTAAAGAAGATGCTCGGATTTATACCGACGATAGAGCCAAGCTCACAAAAGGTATTGAAGAGCGTACCGGCGAGAAAACGAGTGCCTTGGAAGGTCGCAACGTGAGCGTCGAGAAAATGTTTGCTGCTGATGGCCTGGTGAAAGAAACCAGGATGGAGAAGGTTACTCAAAAGGTTAAGGAAATCGTGGACAAGGCGTTGGGGCGCGAAAAAGGTGGACCGGCGAAAGACTTGTCCTTATAAAAAAGGAGCTTGTCATGCTTTACACATTAGGTTTTATGAAATGCGTTATCGCGCCCACCTTTGGTATGGCGCTGTGGGCTTGGTTCGTTTACGACGGAACTATCATGCCGGAGCTTTACATGGAAGATGCTGCCATATTGGGAGTTTTTCTTGCTGTTCCGGCGGCACTCGCATTTGCCGTCTTTTGTCATTATACGAGGGGTGTAATCAGGGCCGCAGGCGTAATAGCCGTAGCGATTTTGACCTTTTGGCTAACGCCAAGTGGTCTCGAAGCTCAAACCCCCGAGTGGGAAGTTATGGGGCGCCAGATTATTCTGCCCTTACCTTTTATGGTGGTCGGTACTCTTTTTATCGGGGTTTGCCTCTGGCCTGTGATTTATGCCCGAGAAATCTATGAGATTAAAGGCGATGTTCTAAGGGGAGTTGTTCAGGTTGCGCTCGAAGATTCTAACAAGAAGGACCTCAGAAATAGGTGATTGAAATGTTGAAAGGAATTGTAGGTTTCGGCTGCGGGCTTGCTTTGATTTTGAGCTCCCCCATCGTTTGGAGTGAGCAAAACGTTTACGACATACAGACAATAAAAGAGGTGACTAGCGTTTCCAAGATAAACGCAGTCTGTCTGGAAGATCTAACGAAGGGCAATCTGGATTCGGTTAGCATTGAACAACAAGGCCTGTGTTCCTGTGTAAGCTTCCAGCTTGTTCAGACGTTATCGTTCAAAGAATACCGTCAGATTGAGAGAAATATTTTTAGTGGTAATAAACACTGGACCGACACCGAAGCGATCAGCCGCGTCAGGCCTCGCCTACGCGAAGCCTGTAACTGGACAGGTTAGCTAGAGGCGCGGACCATTGATATTGCTCAGTTCGCTACTGATCCGAGAGACGATTGAGTCGGCGATAGATTCGGAAACACTCGGAAGCCTACCGAATAGCCCTGGTTTCAAGCTGTAATCGAGGGCATGTTCTGAGCCAAACTCTTCTTTCAACACTCGATGGTAAGTGGATATTCCGTCAACTAAACCAAGAGATAATGCTTCGGTTCCTGTCCAGTAGTCTCCGCTGAAAAGATCATCAGCCTCTGACAGCTTATCTTTTCTGGATGATCGCACAACGGCAATGAACTGCTGGTGTATTTCATCGAGCACCGATTGAACTTTAAGAAGGTCCTCAGGTTTTGCATCCGTGAAAGGGTCAAGCCTCCTTTTGTTGTCGCCAGCTACGATAGTTCTAGCTGTTACACCAGCCTTCTCCGCAAGATTTTTAAGGCCAAAGGATTGCTGGAAGACGCCGATCGAACCAGTGAGCGTAGCCGGATTCACTAGTATCTTATCGGCAGCAACTGCGACCATATAAGCCCCGCTCGTGAGCATGTCGTCACCTAACACCACCAAGCGCTTGCCAGTTTCCTCTTTAAGTTGCATTAGGTACTGGTGAAGCTTGTGTGACTGAACGGGCGTGCCACCCGGCGAGTTGATCACTAGAAGAACACCCTTAGAATCTTCGTCGTGGAAGGCTTGGTAAAGGTTGTTTTCTAATTCACTAAGTGCTGTAGGTTTTCCTGCCTCTATAGGGCCATTAATTCTTACTAGGGAAACATAGGATTCGCCTTTTGGGATCGTTATGCCTCCAAGAATTCCTCGCGAGTAAAGAATGTTAATTGTGAAAATAGTGACAATGACCAGAATGAATCCAATCGTCCTGAAATTCGCATTGCGTCGAGCTTTCCGGGTCTCTGACATTATGGCGTCGGCAAAGGCCGTCTGCTGACGAGTAAATGCTTCGATAAGCGTTTGTTCGGTGTTTTTTTCCTGGTCCATAGCATCACTCTCCTACATGGTTTAGGGCATCACGGACCTTCGACACATAGTGCCGGCGGGCGCGCTGTACTTTTGGTTTGGTTGAGAATCCTGCGTTATAGGCTCCCACAGCGGCCCAAAGGTCGCCTTTTGTGGTAACGAGGTTTTCGGCAAGGATCCAGGCGCCTACATGGATATTGGTGCAAGGATCGCGAACCAGAACAGGAGCTGTTATTCGGTAGGGCTGCAACCGCTCTAAATGCTGGGAGTTGATCTGCATTAACCCATAATCTCTGGAACCATCGCTGTTGTTGCCGTTTATCGCATCGGTTTTGTTATTACTTTCAACAAGAGCAATTGCTTTCAATAACTTTGCCGGGACCTGGTAGCGACCTGCGGCCTCAGAAAAACATTGATTTATGTCCGCCAATACCGAAGTACTAACGACCAGCATTGCTGCGAGACCTACGATTCGGGGTCTTCTCTTCCTCGCCATCGTTAAGTAGCTCCTTGCCTTCATGTTCAGAAAGTGTTGTGTAGCGGGCATCCGCATCCTCTCCAGCCGCCGAGTAAAGTTTTTGGAAGCCGTCTTGGAAGTGCAGCGCAGCGGCTGTCGCGGCGTCCCTTTCTGGTGTGAGAGAGCCGGGTTGTGTTTCGTAGCTCTCCATGACGTTCCAAGTAGATTCCGCAAGCTTCTCCAAGGCCTGGCGATTCATATTTGCGTCTTCGTGATCAGCGTATGTAATGCCAGCGTTCACCATCGCTGAGGCATGGACAGGAGAAAGATCTTGCAACGGTGTTTGAAGCCCGGCCTGGAAAGCGCCGCCCACACTCACGTTTTCTGAGAGGTTTGAGCTGTTCACTGCATCGATCACGCTAGTAAGCTGATGCAGGAACATTGCTTTGTTGCCTTGTTCGCCATCGCCGGCAAACTTCTGGAATTGGTCGGCAAGGCGGGCTGTATCAGCAGGATCCTTGCTAAGAGCCCAATGCGCCGCGTTGGGGAGCTCGACCCTCTCACCGGTTTCAATTCTGGTGGTGTCAGTTTCGGTGTAACTCCTATCTTTGCGAATGTGGTTGTCAGAGGCGGCGTTGTTACCGGACAGAGCGCTGCTGTGAACGATGTTCCCCTCATTGTCGAGAGCAAGTGTTACCCGAGCCCCATCATCAACCGCGTCGATTTGACGCTGTGTGAACCAGCCGTTTTCGTCATGTGCGCTCTGCATTTCTTCTTTGGACATAGAAAACGAGCCAGCCGAAGCCAGGCGATCGCGAAGAACAAGTTCTTGCATCGACATTCCGGTTCCATCGGACATTAATTCCATTGTGGTGAGGTTTGAAGCGACGGCAGACTGATGGAGTCTTCCAGTGTCCAAGAGGTATTCATACATACCTCCTGGTCTCATCATTCCCTGTTCATAAGTTGCTTGGCCATCTGCTGATCGCTTCATAGTTTCGATTGCTTGAGATACAGCAAGCTGCTGTGGCGTAACTTCATCCAATGCCAGCGCAGTTCCGTGATCAGAAGCAGCGCGCACGGAACCTACTGCCTCATAAATCTGGGATGGAGACTGGCCCGTTTCTGCCATGTAACTCATCATTCCGCGAAGCTCTGACTGATTCATGTTTGCTGAAAATTCTGAGAACTTAACCATCTCGCCGGGATGCCAGTTAGTAGCGCTCAACTTGCCCCACAGGTCAGCATTAGTGGCTGTCGCATAAGCCTCAAAAATTTGTCCTCTCGATAGATCAGGGTGCTGCTCTGCGATACGGTCAAGCATGGTGCCTACACGCTGAGTGTTACCTGTGTTGATTGAAACTGACTGTGCAGTATTAATGGCTTCCTGCTCATTCACAGACATACCAAAGGTCGCGGCAGACTGATTGCGGCCGGAGGCAGCCCCGTGCCTCACCTGGCTTTCTACATTCGAGGTGTTTAGCCCCTGCTTGAATAGAGCTTCAGGGGAGCTATCTCCACCGTTGGATTGGACGGCGCCAGCAACGCCACCCACAACCCCACCGGCTCCATATGCGCCCAATGCTTTACCTGAGGTGATCGGATTGGTGTGGCTAAGATCTGCCATGCCAGACATCGTTTCGAGGCCTCGGTAGTGGCTTTCTGCTTGATTGTGCTCAGAAACAGAGGCGATATTGTTCCACCCGGTCTCGGCCATGAGGTTTGCGGATCCGCGAGCACTCGCAAGCGAATTCAAATGGTTCATGCTTTCTACAGGGGACTGAGCTTTGTTCGCTGCGTCAGAGCCTGCGCCGTCAGCATGCCCCGACCAATTTCCAGCCAGAGACGTCAGGCCATAGGGCGACATCTTGAAGAGCATGGCGGCGATGAAAGCCGAAATGGTGATACCCATGCCGCGGGCTTTTCCAAAAAGAGAAAGCGCCTGGGTTGCACTTTCGGGGGCAAGGAACATTGCGGATAGCCCCATGTTGTGACGCTGAATTTCGTCAACGGCATCGTAGGCCTGGTCGACCGCAATTTGTGCCAAGATCACATCCATGACCCCCCACAGCATTATCCAGCCGAGAAGAGCCACGATAAGCTTCAGGGCCATGGGGAATAGTGGCGTCACAATGAAAAGTGCCAGAATCGGGATCAGTCCCAACACTATGGCGGTAACTGAAGCCCTAATCTTTGGCATCCACTCGTTCGCGCTAACAGCAATTCCAAGTCCGTTGTTGACCATGGACCGGTTGGTTAAGGCGCGGATCCCCGCATCTGGGTTTTCATCAAGCATAACGCTGGCGATTGCATTACTAATGACCACGTTTCTAAGCAATTGCGCAGGTGGGGCGGCTGCGGCTCCAAACACGTTAAGATTCATGTTTTGAATCTTTGTTTCGCACGCTGTTTTTTGTGCGGGTACGGTTATATCAAAGCCGGTTTTCGTACAAACGGAATTCAGGTGCTCATCGTATGTTGGCGCGGCGTTTAGAGCCGGCGCCAGGACATTGTCATAAGCGTCTGAACAACTCATCACTGTGCCGGCCTTGCCTGCGCCAGAGGAATACATGGTCGTAAACATCGCAGGCGATTTCATATCGGCTAACTGGTTCAGCAAGTCGTCCGTGCCGCTTTTAATCTCGGCAAGATCCACTGCGTAGCTGGGAAGGACAAGAGCAAGCTTTGAGCAGTCTTTGAAATACTGTCGGATAGACTTCTGGAGGTAATAATCGGAGGAAAAGGTTTTATCCGACGTTGCGTTGAGCAGGAGCTCGAAGCCAACACCCATTCCCTCTGTCCCGTAGGGATGAGCGGCCGAGGCATCCACAATCTCTTGAACTGCCCGCTCCGCTTTGTTGGTCATACCAGCGACCAAAACAATCAAATCAGGAACGTCTGGCACAGCTTCATAGGCATTTCGGACCGGGTCATACACGTGCACAGTGCCGGTTGGAGTGATCAATGCTTTAAAGACAGCCACGCCAATTAAGGTCGTCATTAACCAGGACAGGCTGAGGCCAGTGGCCGACTGTTGGAAATTAATGATGCCTTTACCGACTGTGAACAAACCACCGAGTAACAGGCCGAGTACCACGGCCACGGCGAATAATGTGGTGTACTGATTATTCGCAAATACCAGTGAAATGCGTTTAAAGGCGTTTACCGTTTCCGTGAAGCCGTCATAGGTATAGAAATCCATATCTAGGGCAAACGCTGTGCTTGGTAGCGCTGCCACGAGGATCAGAGCGATTATCGGAAGTGTGCGCTTCATTGAGTGATGTCCTCTGCATTGCGCCGAAGAACTTCTTCTTGTCGCTTAGCCTGGGCAGCGGTAAATGCGATGTGTGCCATCTGCTCTTGGGTCTTTTTGAGATAGCTGGTTCGCGCGGCCATTCGGAATTGGTAAGCGTCTTTTTTTATTCCGGTTAGATGGTCGGCAACCTCGGCGTAAACTGTTCTGTCGCATTGTGGGCCGGCGGCGCCTGTGCTGTTCATAACCGCGTCGATTTCGCGGATCATGTTGTCGATGGTGTTGTAGAGATCATCGACCATATAAAACGCATAGGCATAGGCGACGACTTCTTCCGTGAGAGCGATCGCCATTGCTTTGTCTCCTAGTGCAATGGAATCGACAATAATTGGCAGGATTGGGATCGGAGAAGAGGTCAGGAACGCCTCATCTGCTGCACTCAAAGCGGTTTTGTTCTCGATTTTGGTGGCGATCGCATTCATCTGATTGCTCACTAGCGCCAGAAGACCGCCTGGAGTCGCTGAATCCGTTTGGCAAACAGGTCCAGCCGCACCGTTGACTTTCTTTTCGGCATTGCCGACAACGAAATCATCGATGCTGGATTCGTCGTTATTGGGGCATGAGCTAATCGGTTCGATGACGGGGGCTTTTACGGCTGCCGTTGCGTTGATCATCACATCACCCACGAATCCGCGCATGGTATCGACGTACTGGAAACCGAATTCGTCAGCGGCATTCTGTAGTAGGGAGCCAGTCTTGAAGATGTTATTGAATTGGGTCGGACAATCGGCAGTAAGCTGCTTGACGTCGACGGATGGCTCCTGGTTGGCTGCTACTTGATTTTCAGTCGTTTCATACCAGCTTGTAACTGACCCAAGTGCGGTGGCCGCCTTGCTATCCAGGGCTTTGAGACGGTTGCTGGCTGCGGTCCCGATAAAATCGCCAACGGGCTCGCCAAGCTTTTTGGCAAATTGGCAATCGTTGATCTGAATACCGTTCAAGTCGTTGATTATTTTTTCGAAACTTTTCATCGTCTCAGAGAGTTCTTTGCTCATCACTTTCATTGCTGTGTCGAAAGCGACGGCAGGAGCTGCCTGAATCATGTTCTGAAGCTTATCGACCAGGTAATCCGGGTCGAGCATCGACATCCCGCCAAGAAAAAGATCAACACCACCACACCCTGCAGATACCCTGGGGGGAGAAATAGTGAGAAGCGGGTCGTTGGACACGTTGAAGCGGGCTGAATAGGAGCCTGCAGAGTAGAAACCGCGCTGCTGGTTCTTGTAGCTTGATGCGCCACTGGACGTGGATGAAGCAAACCAGTCATCCGTCCAGTTTGCGGAGGCCACTGGCGCGGAAAGCGAAAGGATTAGGGTTGGGAGGATAAGCCTTTTCATCAGAACGATTCTCCCTTTGGCGCGCCCGGATCAAAGAATCCACCCTGACGATATTCGGGGGTGAGGAATTGCTCTGGGGATGTCTCGCCTCTCAAATAGCGGATGGCGCGATATGCGTTTGAGGTGATTTTGGTGGCTGATTCCACCCCAACTGCAATTGGCATCCAGCGTTCGCTATTACGCTCGATGAGAATAACCATCGGGGTCACTTGGACATCGAATCGCGCTTGAGCAGATGGGTTTTTGTTTATATTTACTTCAGTAGTTTCAAGCCCGGTGCGATCTGACACTAACTTGAGAATGTTTCTTTGAGGCGAGCAGTACGGGCACTCTTCAGTCGAGAAAAGTGCTAGGGCATATTTGCCCCTGAAGTTTTCTAGGTATTGAGCCTGGTTATTGGCGCGCTGCTGAAGTTCCGCTTTTCGGCCTGGGGAAGTAATCGGGTATTGTGATGCACCGCTGAGAGTTGGATTTTGCAGCATGACCATGTTGGACACGGCCGTAAATCCGGCAGCCTTGCGGCGCACGACATCCTGAATTCGATAATAAGCAAGTACACTCTCCGGAGTTCTAAGCCAAACAGCTTCCTTCAGGTAGTTTTCGAGCATGGCTTTTAAGTCATCCGGGTGCATATCCATCATCTCCGCTGCCGGTGGCGGTGGAGGAAGTGGTTGCCTCTCCTTCTTATCGGGATCTTCTTCGCTAGAAGGCTTAACCGGTTCTTCATACCAGTGATACCCCTTGATCTGAGTATCCTGGTTCGGCTGCTGGATGGCGTTTGCCTGTGAGGCAGCAAGAGCGAGCAAGAGCAGTGTCAGTACAAATTTCATGGGTTGGCTCCTTAAAAGATCGCTTTGAGGCGCTTGGTTTTGGAGACGTCCACAAAACCCCAATACCGTGAGTCGAAAGAATCGGGATGCGATCCATAGGCCCAAGCTTTGCCGGCAGGTACTACTCCCGAATAGGAAAATAGGGGTAAAGGATCGCCTTTGAGCGTTTCAGTCTTGGCGCGCCCCAGAGACTCTCCATCGCAAAAAAACTCAAGATCCTTTTGGGTTATTGTTTGACCCTCCCAGCACATGAGCCTTTTGCTGATTAACACAGGTTCATGGCCCGCCAATTCATGAGAAAGCTCGAATGTCGCATAGTCGCCTGGCCCGGCAATGGCGTCGGTTTCCCAAAAAATTCTGTGATCGACAGACTCAGAGACCGTGATATTGAGGTGGTCTGAAACGAAGGAGATTGCAAAGGCAAGAGGCGCCCCTACAAGCAAAGTGAGAAGGACATTTTTCACTTTATTATTGAGCATTTGGGTTCTCCAGCTTGGCAAGAATGGATTCGGCCGGTGCGCCGCCGGTCATCGTGGTTAAGCGTTTCAGGAGACTTTGTAGGCTTGAATCCCCGTAAACCACGGGCAGTCGCATTCCGGGGGTTGCAGCGCCTTTCTCGCAATAACTTTGAAAATCAAAGTTCTGCTCAACGACCAGGGCGGGGACTTTGGTGATGTTGTGATTCCTGAATTGGATGGGATCGATGACGACATCAAGCCCTCGCATTGCGCACTTTGGCCCCTCACACGTCGGGTTCTTGCGAAGAACCTTGGCCATGAATTCCATGGTGGGCTGTGTTTTCTTGAGACCACCGATCATGCCGCGCATCACCATCACACCACCGACCTTTTCGAGATCCCTGGCGTAATTCCGCAAGGTGATTTCCGGAATGGAGCTTGAGACGAATAGCAGGGCGCGGGAGCCAGTTGCTTTAGGGTCTGGGTTTTCAGGATCGCCAGCATCGAGGCCAGCATCGGCCCGAAGCAGACTGAGAAATTCATTCTTTCGGGCTTGCCATTGGTCGCTGTTCACCTCCTGCATGACTTCGGAGACGCGGGCCTTCATCGCCGGTGAATCCATCACCCGTTCTTTGGCCTGTTTCGCGATCGCCAGGTATTCCTCCGGCACGTTGATCTGATCGGGAAGTGTGGGAATGGCATCCGATTCCGCAGAGGCTAATGGGCTCATTAGACAGAGGGTTAGGGCAAACCCCAGGTTACTTTTAATAAGAAACACAGCAGTTGAGCCTCCTAAACACCATCCATGAAAAATTGTCACCGCCTGCGGGGGGGTGCTTGAAATGGCTCCACAACAAACCGGTTTGACCGATCGGCCGGCAGCTATCGTCCCGAACAGGCTTCATCAGTTGCAGCTTGTATTTGTCCTTGGACCAAATGGGAACTGGCGCGGTATAGCAGCCATCTGAGGAGGATTCTTTTAGTAGTCCCATCCGAGCCATGAAGTAGATTCCGCGGGCTGCGATCCCGGCATTCGCCGTCACGTAATCCGTGCCGGTTATTGACCCGGCCAGGGGATAGGCTCCTGACCACGATCCCATACACCAGAAGAGGGAATTAACGGGCCTTCCAACCAAGGCGCCAGAGGAATCCGCAGCGCACGCCAGTTGAGCGACCGGGTTGGCGAACAGCAACGACTCGGGGTGAATCATCAGCGAGAGAATTTCGTTGTTCCAGGTAGGGATGAGTTCAGTCATCATCGCTACGTCGAATTCTCGCTCTGCTATGCAGGGGATGTCATAGAACAGCCCCAAGATGCTAAATGCGGGAAAGAAGTAGTAATGCATCTGCTGGAAGGTTTTGGACTGACCATCTTCCTGCATGTGCGATCCGCCCAGTTTCCCGCCGGTGTTCATCAACTTGAATCCGAGAGGCATCATGCAGTAGGGATCTGAAACGGTATCAATGAGCCGTGCGGGCTCCCACATAGAAATACCAATGCCGTATCGATTGATCGCTCCTGAATTACAGCTGCAGAGCACGGAAGGGGAGTCAGCACCAGGATCGGGCATTCCTGAATCGCCTTTACCGATGCTCAGCCCGCCAATGCGAATCGGGAAGATGCACTGCCAAGAGACGTCCGTAACAGGATTCAGGACGCCAGAGGGGCATTTGGACGCGAGGGCTGATTGAGGGGCCGTGTAAGCCCCTATCAGTGTTAAAAGAAGCAAGATTGCTCGAATACTCATCATGGCTAGAAACGTCCGGGAATTTCCCTAAGTTTAGCCTAACAATATATGTGAGTATATAGCACTATATGAAAATTAGAGATTGATTGAGTGTTCTTCGATTCGGAGGGTGCTGCCCTCTTGTGTCACGATCGATGGAACAAACTGCAGTGAGAGTCGGTCGCGAACAGGAGGGGTAAGAATGAAAACAGGGCGCTGCAAAGCCATGGCGATAGCCCGGTAATCACCTGAGGTGATCATGACCATATCCGTGGATTTCAGGTGATCCTGTGCCCAGGCAAGGTCATCTTTTGAGATAAACATAAGCCGCTGGGGAAGACGAACATGCTCCAGGGGATTAAATTGGAATCCCTTTGGATAGATGATTTGCCCATTTTGGTCCTTAACATCGAATTCGGCCGTGTAATAAGGAATGTGGTACCGAATGCGGTCTTCCCGCGCGCGAGGCAGAGACACGGCTTGCGCGGCAGCATTGCGCGCAACACCGTCACTCATCACTGTTTCCCAATCAACTTGAGCCACCTTGCTCTGGATCTCAGTCAGTGCATCCGGTTCAACAATCTCATAGGTGCGCCCAAGAACGTGGGATTCGGCGGCAATCAGGGATCCGGCAAGACAGCTACTGATTACTGTTATAAAAATCCGTAACACCATTAGAAATCTTCCCTTCAATTTGAGTCATGGTGTCTGGTACCAGGTCACCGTAATATTCGCTGAAATCGATCTTAGAAAAGTCGATTGATTGGAACTCCTCGGGTGTCAGCCCGCGACAGTTCGGAGCTTCCGGGGTACCGAAGCCGGCCACAGAGTTGAGCTGCGCTCGGCCTTGTTGATGGATGATGCGACCCATTTTCGAATTGAAACAGCAATACGATTTTGCTTTTTGGACGCACCCAACAAATTCCCATTCTTCCCGGCAGTATTCTCCAATCTCGTAGCAAAACCCTGAGCCATTAAGAACACCCGTTTCCGTAGATGTTTGATCGCAGGACTGTGTGAAGTAGTCGATTACAGCGCCGACCATGGCCGTTGGATCTACGACTACGCCATAGTTTGCCATGACATCCCCAGCCACCGTGGCCGCCGCATTCGCCGCCACCATCGTAGGTGCGCCGGCGGCCAACGCAGCTTCATACTCCGATTTACCCTGCGTAATTGAGTCGTAGACTGAAGTAATCATCTGGGTCGGGGAACCAGAGTCGCCGGTGTCATCCGCAAGCACTTTGCCTGTGTTTTTGCAGCAATTCTGAAACGCGGTAGATACTCCTGCTTTATCACACCTCATTGCTCTACCTGCAAAAATCATCATCTGTCCCAGGCAGGTTCCATCGGCTGCGGTCGTGCCATCGTCCTGATACATTCCAGTATCGATGTCGTCGACCACCGGCACTTGGGTTGCCAGATCAACACAGGCATTGGGGCTGCACTGTTGTTGTCCGGCGGCGTTTTCCATGCAGGAATAGCTGTTACCTAAAGGGCAGGCGTGCTGGGTTTCTAGGGCGCAGGTTTCAGATGTGGTAGAGAAAGAAACTTGTCCGCCTGCTTGTGAGGGGAGGCCCCCAGTGTAATTGTCAGTGATCTGGATTGTGCCGACTAAACCGTTTGCACAGCTTGGGGCGGTCACTAGGTTCACAAGCGTTGTGCCCAGGAAGTTGGTACCGGATAGGCTCGGGGCGTCCCAAGTTGTGGAACCAGTAGCACTGATCGGATTGTTGTTTGTGCAAATGCTGTCGAAATCGAGCGTTGGGATCTGTGCGACCAAGCCAGTGGGGCCTGATGTTACGGCACCAGTCTTGAGATCGAATCCGACCGTGAAGGACCCGAATTGCCGAGCGACTTTTACATCAAAATTCAAAGCAACCGGGTTCGTGCAGACCATTTGTTGACTTGAGCTACAGTCAACGGCGGAAATTGGACATAGCGCTCCCCCGCTTGGCGATTCAAAACATGAAGCCGTCTCACCTGGTTGGCCAAGATCACCATTCATATTGAGATCTTGGCCACAGGACCAGTTGGCCGCATAAACTGAGCCGAGAGGGAGAAAGAGGCTTAAAAGTCCAATTAAAGCGGGTTGGCTGTGCCTGAACTGCATATCGTATCCCTTGATGCTTGGCGAACGGCCTGCAATGTTGCTGCGGCTTCTGCGAATTCATTAAGACATCCACACGACTGAACGACTGTCTCTCCGGGTCCAGCCGGACAAACGCCAGCGGAACACTCGTGGAAGAAGTAATCGAAGGTATTGGGGTCTGTGCGGTTCTCCTGCACGACGCCGTTCTGAACCGCGTCAGTTGCTAAGCGCGGCTTTCTGGTCTTGCATGCCTGTGTGCAGGCAGGCACTGAAACCTCCTCCAGAACAGAAAGGCTTTCTGTCGGCGTCAGAACACTACCGTTAGACTGCTTCAAATAGTCTTGATAGCCAGTGTTCGTGGTGCTGGCTTGAACGTTGTCAGCCCGTTCGAGGGCGTCATCGAAATCGTATGTACCGGTGACCTGACAGCGATATTTGCGCGTTTTTTGCCACCAGGGGCGTGTAGGTGTAAACGAGCAGGTTGAACCATTGATCACTTGGGTGGACGGCAACGGAGTAAGACCGGTATTGACGAAATTCTGATATGTCCAAACCCCGTCCACTTGTTCTTCCATGAGTGTGCATTCAGGGTCACTTTGGTATGCACTACAGCTGTTTGAAATGGTGTCAGGTTTGAGTTTACAGTCGGTATCGACCTTTATTTTTGCGAGCGCGTAGCCTTCGCCATTCCCCGTAACTTCCACTCTAATTTTGAAGTCGACGGGTCCACCCGTCAGATAACTCTTAAAGTCGACATTTGGCGAGCGGACCCAGTTGGTTGAGAGCTCGCAAGCGCCCGGTGGTCGTCCGGTACCTGTCCAGTTTCCGTAGGGGCCATTCCAAAGCAGGTCGGCATCGGCGTAGATCTGCATCCAGTCATCGAATTTTGCGTAGTTGATTTTTGCTTCCAAAATCCGGCTTGGGTCCAAGACATTGAATTGAACCTGGCGCTCATACATTTTGCAGCTACCCGCCCAATAGTTGTCGCCAACTTGCCCTAATGAAAGCTGAAGGCAATCTGGGCCGCATGGAAAAATGTTTCCAGAACCGCCGGCATATTCAATGATGTCGTTCAGTGTGACTTCTTCCACTGGCACGTTCCGGGTTATTTGGCAGCTTTTGATTTGGACAGGGTCCGCTGTAGCGGCCGGAGATGTCGTAATCAAATTAAATTCCGGATCAGCGGCAGAGGCGGAGAAAGCATCGCTGGCGAGGTTACCCGGCGTGCTGTTGTAGGCTTTCAGCATTGGCGAGCCCGCAGCGCAGTCACCGGCCTTCTGTGCGTAAAACTTAATCATCGGTCCGGTCACACCCACTTCGGAAACCGTGAGATAGTCCATTTGCGATGTCAGCGCACCGGTTGCGCCTCCCCCCAAATCATTAAGGACTTTGTCCAAGTTGCTCATAACTAGGCCAGTCCCGCATGAGTTATTCACGCAATAGCACCCGCCCAGCTTGTTTAGGGGAATCGGGGTCATGCCGATTTCGCCTGAGCCGTTCACCACCCAAGACAGTCCCGAGCAGTTGTCCCAGGTCCCTGCGTTACACGAAACAGCTCCGTTTGCACATACACCGGACACCGGAACCCCTGGTGTAAATACCCGATCAATCGTGCCGTCCAGGTCGCTATCTTGAGAGACCGTCAAGGTGCCAATGTCACCGCTGGCCGAGGGTGCAACGAATATTTCCAAAAACTTCTGAGAGCCGCTGCAGCCCAAATTGGCATCGAAGCTCTGGTCATCGAACGTCTTCATGGCGTCGGCAGACATCAGAGGTGTAGTGAAGTTCTGTTGGATGGCTTCGGCGCTTCCGTAGCTGCTTCTAGCATTGCCCACAGTGGTCTCGGCCTCAGTGACGGATGCCGGATCTGCCGATACAAATCCCGGTAAAAGTCCTATGAGGACGAGCAGAATCCAGCGATCCATTAAAGTGGCACTCCGGATAGTTTGGACACCGCCTGAGCTGGCGTCATACCCTGAGCAATCAGTGCGTTATATTTGGCAACCTCCTTGCCGTCGGACGTTGCGATCCAGTGATTCCAGGGATCCACAGACAGCCTGCCGATACCCCGGCCAAACGGCGTATCAAAGAAGATCTCAGAGTATTTGGGTTTGTTGGCTTTTACGGAGGTCAGGAGATCGACAGCCAGGCCCTCGTAGTCGAGAACCCCTTCATCTACAGCCTTCGCGTAGTCCTCGCATTCAAGGTAAAACTTGAATGCAGCGTTATTCTTGATGACCTGTCCGACAGGGCCGAATTTCCGGAGATCCAGCGGACTCTGCGTAACAATGCCAAAGGCCCCGGAGTACTTGCGGGCGCGGCGATAGCCCTCTTCAATCAGGTTGCCGAGTCGGTTGTTCTCCTCCCCCCGGGAATCTGAAAAGTATCGCCAGGCCTCTTCGAACAGCACGAAGCGTTGTTCGGAGCGATCGGAAAGGTAAAGATCCTGGGTGACCGAGTTCATCACCTGCATAATCACCACGTTGAACAGCTCGGCTTGACCTGAAAGCTTTTCAAGCTCCAGGACTACGAAACCATCGTTCGAAATATCGAATCCGCCGGCGCCATTGAAAAAACGCCCGTACACGCCTTTCGTCGTGAAATCGTGCAGGTTGAAGGAGAGTTCGTGAGCCTTGGAGACCGCACTAGGCAGCGGTTCGCCCTGGTCAGAGGCGAGTTTTGGATAAGACTTCAAGTAGTGTTGAACAGCATCGATTCCGTTGACGATGTCGCCGCGGTCTGCAGTCCAACGAACGGCTTCCTTGATCAACGTCCATTCCGTTTCGTGCAGCGCTTGGCGAGAAGCGGAATATGCCATTTCAGCGAGGATGTTGGCGGTGGTCATGAGGTCCGCGTTTCGGTCATCCTCATCCTTGGAGTTGGTGTTGAACGGATTGATCGTGATCCGCTCTTTGCCGAAATCCATAAACCGGCCGCCGACCATATCGCATTGCTTCTGAAGGCTGTAACCAATGTCGGTTACTCGAACCAATGAGCCTGCAGCGTAATAGTTTTTGCAGAGATCGTTGAGCGTGTAGGACTTGCCCGCACCCGAACCGGCGGCAATGAGGAAGTTATGGTTGGGTGCTCGCTTGTCGAACACGTCCATGCCGACCAGCTGCCCTTTGCGCCCGACGTAGAGTAGGGCGGGGTCGCTGGATCCTCGAAAATCGCCTTGAATGGGCATGAAACGAGCCACGGCGCTCAGTGGCGCGTAGAAATGTCGGTCTAGCAAGCCGATGTTTTTATCGATGTCATAGAGACCGAACGGCAATGAGGCAATCAGCATCGGTTTCTCAAGCACCGATTCTTCCTGCATCACGAAATCTTTGGATTCCCAGAGTCGACGGGCGCGCGACACCGAATCAATGCATTCAGCTTCGGTATCTCCGAGGATGACCAAGGATGGAATGATTGTCATAAACCGTTCCGATTCGAGCTTGTCCAGAGCCCAGCTAAACTCCTCAGTTCTTTTCTGAATGGCCTTTGCAAAAGAGCCTGTGCCTTTTTGCGCCATGGTGGCGCTGGCCTTTTGGTGCAGAGAGGTTTTTATGTCTTCGAAAACAATGTTCAGGCTGAAAATAAAAGGCGTGGTTATCTGATCGGGATCATCCGGTGCGCCCATTACGCCACCGGTCAGGGTGTTGGTGGTGAAGGTATCGATGGATTTTGCGTTAACCTTTGGCGTAATCACTCGACCAAAGCGCTTGCCCAAGCGAAAGGGTTTTTCGCCACCTGAGAACTCAATTTTGGTTTCAGCATTGATGATCTGCTTTCGCAGCGGAAGGCGGGAATCAACATTGCCGTTCGGATCGGCGTCGGCATCGTTGAAAAACTGCCGTGCCCAGGCAACTAGATGATTTGCCCCCATCCGCGCTGGCGCAAGATGGGCGGCTTGCAAGGTTTCTTCAGCGATCGACAGCACTTCACTTGATAGAGGTTTCACAGTCTTGATGCAGACAAACGCTCGCCAATTTCGAACGGGAATGCCGTGATAGCACCGCATTCCCTTTGTGCCGGCTTTTAGGAAGCTGGTGTATTGCTCGATGGATTTCTGGAGCAGAGGTGTTCGGCGCTGTTTGTTGCGCGAATAGGCCTGAAGGATGCCGTTCACATTGTGATCAGGCGCCAGCATGATTTGGATCTGGGTTCTTTTCGGGTAGGTGACCGATAAAAACGTTTCTAATTGTTTAAGGTCACGCCCGCCCAAAAAGGTGAGAGGGCAGATCTCGAAAAGGTAGCCGTAGCGGTTATCCAGGGTCTGGAAGGCGCCCAGCTCTTCATCGAAACTTACCCATGGTAAAAAGTCAGAAAATTTGTTTCGGCGAAGCTCTTGCTCAAGGTCCCTGTGCGTGATGCCGCCATTGTCGCCAACGATCAACGACCAGATTCTTGAGAGGGGGCCTACTTTCTCTTCAGCGGTCATTGGTTGCTCCCTTGCACCTGGTCAATCAGAGAGTCAGTAAGCTCCGGCTTCTTATAAAGGTATTGGCCCATAACGAAACGCGGTTCCTCGACAATGCTGTAGACGAATCGGGGCATGTATAGCCGGTTGCGTTTCAGTTCACTGGAGTAGGGAAGAATCATGGTGCGGACTGATCGCGGAGGTTTGATCATAGGCGTCCGAGGCGCCTGAATCATGGTTCCAAGCTGATCATAAACCTGGTCGCGGTAGCCGCTGTATGCTGACTGAGGGGGCGCAAAAGAAGGATCTTCTGTGTGAGAGGGCGTCGGCGCGTCATAGGATGTCGACACAGCGATTGGTTGCTCCTTTACACGCTGGGATCCAGCCAACTTGTTTTTTCGCTCCGCTCTGGCTTGCCGCGCTTGCTCGGACGCCCTGGTCATGTGCGGATACTTTTCTACCCCCGTCACCGCCTCCTCATAAGCATCTTCGACAGAGATACATTTTCCAAAGTTGTCCTGTAGGTTGCAGGAGAACTCGTTTTCATAAGGCACCAGAGAACAGCCGCCCAAGAGGCTAACCGCTAACAGCAGAGTAAATTTTTTCATTAGCCTTTCTCCATAATGCTGAGATCCGTTCCTTTCTGGATGACCACGGTCAGCCTTTTGGCTGCGCCGACCTCAATGATGGGAACGGTTTGTTTTGCGAGATCCAAAAACAGTTTTTGGACGGCTTCAGAGCCAGACTTGAGAGCTTGACCGCCGGCGGATTGAACGATTGAGTCTGTGTCGACGATTTGTGTTGTTCCAAGCGCCGAAGTCGAGGTTGTAGCAGCCGCACCCGCAATGCCGTTTCCTGCTCCCTCGAAGAGGCCTGCGACGATCATCCGCATTACATGAGCGCCCATCTTTGAAACAACTGGACCGGTAAGCCCGCGCACGCCGTCACTGTCAGCGACGAACCCCTGAACTGGCTGATCAATGACCGCTGTTCCATCCAGGCTCATGCAGGAAAGACTGACCAACTGAAGGTTTACACGCTCCTGAGCGAGATTTGCCGTCGCATTGGCGATGACAAAGCAGCCTTTCAGGTTGGCTTTGACACTGTTTGGAAGCACCGCCGGCGCCTGAACCCGAAGCATTACAGGCTCAGGGTTTGCGTCACCTAGTTCCGAAGTAAGGGCACGAATACCAGTCAGCAGAATTGCAGGCATGTGGCTGGGTGGCATGTAGATCGAATTCTTTTTTTTTGAAACTGTCTCCGGTTGAAAGTCGGCACCAGGGGCACGGCCAATACCGCCGACAATTCTCGCTTCAACCGGAATATCGTTGAGGGAGGATTCGGACGCGCTATAACTGGGAACATAGGTTGGAGGCTCCGGATAAGATACTTCGCCTCCGGCTTCCGGGGCTTCGAAGTCGGAAAGGGGATTCACCATTTCCTCTTTTCCGGTTTCTTCACCCTGACCCTGCCGCTTCAAATCGTTCTGAGAGGTCTCAAGCGCCGCAAGCAGAGAGTCATATTGGCGTTGTCGACGCTCCATTTCGGCAAGTGTCTCGCCGACGTGCTTCAAATCCTTGTCTACTTTTGCACGGATGTCGTCTTCCAGGAGATCGGCACCTAGAGATAGGTCTGTCGTTTCAACCTCTTTGACTGGCTCTTTTTCGTCTTGACCGGAGGCATAGTAAACGAACAGCAAGAGAGCGAGGAAACCAGCGGCAATGCTATATTTCCGGTACTTGAGTCTGTCTTCGGCTCCGAGGCCATTCCACCAAGTCTTCATCAGAAGCCCTCCTTAGAGACCACAAACAAACGGCCTACTTGGCCAGGTTCCAAGCTCAGCGGATCCATGGTTACCGCAAAGATCGATTCGCCAATGGCCGAGCTCAGGAAATCCGTCTCGCTGAAGGTGGTCGTGGTGCTGGTTCTGACCAAAAACTCTTTTAAGGAAAGCCCCAACCCATCCACTCGAATAGTCCGGCGCAACGCAAGTTGTGTGTTTGGCTTGCCGGCGGTCATGCGGGACACCCATTCACTGTTCGTGTTTGTGCTGACCGAAAAGCTGTCCGGGATGTCGTCCTCAAGGGCCGCCATAGTCAGATAGACTGCGCGCTCTTCATCGGGAAGGGGAGAGAGCAGTTCCTGGTTGCCTTTGATGCGGTTTTTCGCGCCTGTAGAAAGGCGGATTGTTTGCCCGGGAATGTCCTTTGGAGACACCATTAAGGTGTAAATCTCGCCGGCGCAAACCAGATAGAACTCGGATCGCGCTGAAACATATTCCTGGTGCAGCCCATCATCCTGAATCAGAAATTTGATGAAGCTATTATTCCCGTTGTTCTCAACCACGATCCCTTTCTCTTGAGAGAAAAAAGCATCGTTAATTGCACCGTCGACACAGGTAACTCTGTTGATGTCTCGATTGGACATTTCCACTGGTGTGACAACATCAGGCTTCACTACCTGGGTGTGAGCAAGCGCCGGCAAGCTTACTAACATCACGGCCAGTGCCGCGTTGAAAAATTGTTTATTAAGCATCGTTCGATACCTCCTTGATGCCGGTAAGCCAAAATCTTCCTTGCTCGAATGAATAAGAGATCTGGTAGGTGACGTTTTCCGTGCTGGTCACCGAGTCACCAACAATCCGCTTTTTCACGCCAGCAACGTGAATGGTGTCGTCGCCTACTTTTTTAATGTCTCGATTACCGCGCCATTGAACGACATAGGAGACTGTCGGGTAGCGCTCAATACCATCTGCCAGTCGGGTAAATAGATCGCGATAACGGGAGTATTCGTCGGGGTGAATGAGTGGCAACAACTCATTCAGCTGCCTTCTGGCAGTGGCGGCTGAAAGGTCGCCCGCCATATGAACGATGTAACGACTCATCGAGCGCAAGTAATCATCAGATGCCGTGGATCCTGATATAACGAAGTCGCCTTGCCCACCAATGGGGATAAGGTGAACGCGTTGTTCATCTAGCTTCGATGAAATTGTGGCTGTCTGAAGACCAGCAAAAATCACCACCGCCACAAACCCAAATTTGAGCAGCCGGTTTTCGGCAAAGACATTGCTCGAATCCTGGACAAACAGATTGGAGAAGAGACTTTTCATGGGTCACTCGTGAAATTTGGTGGCAGTGGGAACGGGATAGCCTTTGAGTTCAAAGAACCCGTTGGCATAGGCCAGATGGCTGAACCAGCCTCGGGCGCGTTTTCGTTTCATAGGAATAAGGAGGGCCGGACCAATGAACAGCGTTATCCAGGCGAGGCCACCAAAGATGGCGGCGCCAAGATAAAAAATCACGATGATCGCCATTTCATGCGCGTCAAACCAAAGGACTTGAAGCGGCTGATGAAGGTAAATCGGTAGTCGTGATTCGTTCATGGTCGGCCTCCGGTCATTGCTCGCTTAGATGATCATGCCAAGCGAAGTTGTGATGCTGTCAGCCTTGATCATGGCGGTACCGCCCAGAACGCCACCGGCAGCAAGCATCCAGTTCTTGGTGATCTGGACTGCTGAAAGAACAATCGCAGCCAGGCCGCCGACGAACCCGACAGGGCCTTTCAGCATGTCGTTTACAGCCACGTCGTACAGGTCAAATGCGAAGGTACCGGCAGCTGGAGCTGTGATTGCGCTGGCAGTCATCGAACCCAGCACGAGCATGGGTACGGCAGCTACCGGGGCAGCGGAGCGGAATGAGCCAAAACGGGCTTTGGCAATGGCGCTCAGGCGAGACAGTTCTGCGTGAGCAGTTTGAGAAGCAGACACTTTCATTTTTAACTCTCCTTGGTTTTGTTGGCGAGGTAATTGGCGATTACCTCTTTCCTAAAGCCCGTCACAGGGCTCCCATCGAGGATCAGTGTCGGTGTTCCTTGAACTCGCCACTGACTCGATACGTTGGCGTGAACCTGAAGCTGCTCAGCACCGGTGTCACAGGTCGCTGTAGGCTTGATTCGACGCAAATAGATGTCATCAAAGGCAGCGGCTTTGTCTTCCGAACACAGGATGTGTTGGGCTTTGGCCGGTGCGGTTTGAGGATGAATCGCTGTCATGAAGAAAATCACGCGCTTAACTGGTACTGCCGAATCGCGTATGAATTCGTCGTAGCGAAGGCAATAGGGGCAATCCGGGTCTGTGAACTCGATAATGGGAACGCCGTTCTCGGGGCCAAGAACGAGCGCCTGGTCATAAGGGAGGTCTTCAAGCCGGAGGCGGTTTGCTCGCGCAATGGCTTCTGCAGTTAGCGATTGACCTTCAAGGTCATAAATCTCCCCGAACACCAGAGCATTATTTTCCGCCGAGAAGTAAATCACCTGGGCTCCGCTCAACGTCACCTCGTAAAGGCCATCGATAGGGCCAGGCCTGACATCGTGGATCTTAGAATTGGTGAACTTTGCAGCCAGGGTGTTCTTAACCTCTTCGATGGTCGTTGCATGGGCTGTGATTGAGAGCGCAATCAGAAGGATTGCCGAGATCATTCGAGAGCATTTCATTTGGAAGACGTCCGTGATTGAGGTTTGGTCAGCTCCTGCAAGAGCCGAGGATCGATATGAACACCGCGCGCGATTTTTTCTAACTTGGGCTTGGGGAGGCGAGCATGGTCCAGAATGACCCAAGTGCCTTCATCGAAAACCACTTCGCTTTTGGGCTTGCTGGCCAGAGCGGGGGTGGTAATCCCGCTCAGGAGTGCGGCCGCTAGTAATATAGAGTTAGTCGTTTTCATATAATCTGTGCAACCTACAGGCGGTGACTTACACAGATGGAGTATATGATAGGTTTATACGCTCGTATATAGTTTTATATGATTTTTTTCGACTTCTTCGCGAGGTACTTCACCAGGGAGGTGTAAATGACGCGGTTTTGCGGCTGACTGTCTTCTTCGGCTCGGGTTTTCACTTCCATGACGATAGGGTTCGGCAACCAAATGCTGATATAGACGCCGTCGCGGGGAGAGGCAAGGTATTCAGGGTCGTTTGATGCGAGAAACCAACTCACGGCATCGCGGTAGAGTTGCTTTAAAAAAATCCCTTCTTGAGCAGCATAGGATTTCAACGCAGATCGAGTGTCTTCACCCAACTTTAGTTGCTTGAGAGTCTCATGCGTGTCCAATGGTGTCGCTTCCTGGTGAGTTGATGGGCACCGTCCATGGCGTGCCGCGACGGATCAACAGGAATTATATAGCATTATATGAAAATGTCTAAAATAAAATGTTACTTTGCGAGACTATCGAGGAAATTGACATTTTGGGAGCTATTCGAAAAAGCGAACCAGGGCAGTGTATTCGACCCGGTTTACAGGCACGTCGTCTTGCTCTGCCGCCGATTGTACTTCGGCAAGTATAGAGTCCCGTAGCCAAAAGGATCTGGATTTGCCCTCGCGCGGGGAGGCAAGGTACTGGATCTTCTTGATTTTTCTGTCCGCGATTAGTTTCTCCATTGCTTCATCGAACACTTCTTGCATTAAAACGTCATCTTGCACGGCCTTCATTTTGATTGCTCTGTGAAGGTCATCTGGCATTTTTACTTGTTGAAGGGTTCTCTCAGCTTTTTTCGCGGTCGTCATCTACTGCCTCACTGTTTGCACACCGGCGTGGCAATCATGGCGGCGTCCGGTGCTGCAACTGGTTAGAGAATTCAATCCAATCAATTACGATTGAATTTATAGTTGTGTACGAAACCAATTAATTTTATATGAATTAATCCGTTTGCGATATACAACCCAGCGCCAAAGGGCATGCAGGCTAGATGGTCTCAGGTAATGCAGTAAGTAGCGGGGATGGCTGGCTCTGATGTGCGAGAGGCAGCGTTATTTTAAAGGTGGCCCCATGGTCAGTGGGTTCCAGAACGATAAGCCCACCCATTTTATCGATTAGCGTCTTGCAAATAGATAGGCCGAGGCCGAGGCCGCTTGATTTGTTGGAGTGGATGAAGGGCTCAAAGATTTGTGAGCCAAGATGTGCAGGGACACCTGGGCCATTGTCGGAAACTGAGAGGGTTACAAATCGTCCTTCTTCATCAATTGCTCCCTGGATATCGATGCGGGGGTCAGCCACTGGTTTCTCCAAAATGGCGTAAAGGGCATTATCGATCAGATTCCCGAGAACATGCATAAGCGCGGAGTCAGACGCCACAACCTCTACTTCGACGTCCCTCACAGAGAGCGTCACCTGGCTCATACGATCTGCGTTCAGTTTTGCTGCCCGCGCAATTACCTCCACCAATGATATCGGTCTCAGCTCTAAAGATGGCGTTGCGGTAGGGGCAAGGAAATCTCTAAGCTCGCGCACCATTAGCTGAATGCGTTGAAGCCCCTCTGTGGCGTCGGCCAAAGCTTCAACCCGCACGGCATCGTCACTGTGGCTAGCGGCTACACGCGCAGCAGACAGGGCGTAATTCAGAGGGTTCCCAATTTCATGGATGAGTGCGCCGGCAAAGTGGTTGAGTGTTCTCCAGCGCTCTGAGTGGATTAGTTGAGCCTCACTGGCTTTGAGTTCGCAGATTGCCTTTTCGAGTTCGCTGTTTTTGCTTTCCAGCAGCCTTTCGAGGCGAGTACGTTGCACCAAATTGAAAACGCGCGTGGTGAGTTCTGGGCCAGAAAACGGCTTTGATAAAAAGTCATCAACGCCAAGCTTTAGAGCCTGCTCTTTAACATTGCTCTTTGTGTTCGCTGTGAGAAGTATTACGGGGATTGATCGCAGCTCTTTGCTTGCTTTCAACTCTGTAAGTATGTGGATGCCATCTTTGTCTGGCAGCATGTGGTCGAGAAGCACAGCCGAGGGTTGGCATTCACGTATGGTTTCAACCGCGGATCCCCCGTCGGCAACACGAATAATGTCGTAGCTGCTTTGGAAGAGGTCTACTAGGACTGCAGCGATATCGTCCTCATCATCAACGATCACGAGTTTCGGGCGGGCGATGACGCCTCTATCCGAACTTTTCATGAGGTCGGCAAGCGATTTACGGAGAGCGATTGCATCAAACGGCTTTCCTAGAAATGCATCGGATCCCGCATCGATCGCCGCCTGTTTTGTTAGTGGATCGTTTTTAGCGGTCAGCATAATGATCGGGACTGTTTGGCCATTCGGCTGGCGCCTGCACCAGGCGACAAACTCTGCACCACTCATTCCAGGAAGCATCTGATCACTGATCACGCAGCTTGGCCTGGTCTGCTCAAACAGCTTCTGGCCCTCGTAGGCGTCAACGGCGATCTGTACCTCGAATTCCGACGCCAACACTGTTCTGATATAGGCGGCCATATCTGGCTCATCATCGACAACGAGACACAATGGCTTATTGCCGGCGCTCACGGCAGATCGTTGTTCGAAGCTGTTGAGACAGTCAACTTCTGCACTTCGGAAGAGGTCAACTCTTTCATCCTCTGTCGAGAAGGTTTCATCGATCACCTGGTTTGTAATAGGGAAGGAGACAGTAAACGTCGCTCCAAAATTGGGTTTGCTGGAAACATCGATGCTTCCGCCATGGGCTGAGACGATCTCTCTAACGAGGGCCAATCCTATGCCTGTTCCGTGGTACCGGCGGGTCTGCGATCCGTCGGCTTGACGGTATCTCTCAAAAATTACTTTGTGGTCTTTCGGGTCAATGCCAATGCCATTATCTTTCACGGTAAGCACCGCCTTGCTCCCTTGCCTGACCAGGGACACGCTGACTTCTCCGTTTTTTGCTGGCGAAAACTTGTAGGCGTTCTGTATGAGGTTAAAGCAGACACGCTCCAGCTGCATTTCACTGCCCATCACGGGAATGACCTCATCACCAATGTTTACTTGGAGTTTCCGCCCACTTTGAGAGTGGAATAGAGCCGAGAGTTGGTCCGCCGTGGATTTAACGACGCGATCAAAGGCTATTGGTGAGAGTTTCGCGTGCTTTTTTCCGGACTCAAAGCTCATCACTTCAAGAACATCATTCACCAGCTTAATCAATCGGGAGCCATTTCTGACGATTCGCTCGATAACCTCGCGGGAATGCTCGGACAGTTGGTTGCCCTCGTTTTCCAGCAGGTGTTTAGCAGGACCAACGATGACTGTAAGGGGCGTGCGGAGCTCGTGGGAGACGTTAGCAAGGAATTCTGTTTTCAGGCGATCCATTTCCTTTAGCTCGGAATTCTTCCGCTGAATTTCCTGCTCTTGGCAAAACGTATAAAAACGCTCTCGCTCTGAAAAGTAAGCAGCAATGTTGGCAACTACACCGGTGAGAAATATGAAGTAAGAGTTATTAATCACGATGCGCCAAGCACCGTCAGGGATTCCGGAGGCTGCGCTTACAGCCAAATAGCTTGCAAGGGTTAAACAGGTGTAGAACAGCGCTTCTTTGAATGAGAGCCCCAACATAAATCCGATGCCGAGCAACACAAGATTGATGCCGGCATAGTAGGTCGAAGTCGCTCCATCAGTCTGATAGATAATGATCACTACCGTTAAAATAACCGATGAAGTGAAGGCTGTTGTGACCAGGAATAGATAGGGCTTCACGGATGGCAAGGTGGTAATGCAGTACATCGCCATAAGAAAAGCGACTTCTGCGACACGCAGGAACGCAAACTGCACAAACTGCTCAGGGTAAACAACGTAATCCAGAGGGATGCCGAGAGTTACGATCACAATCGAGATCAGGCAGCCAATTCGATTGAGGTAAGCTCGATCAGCCAGGTTTTTCTGTTTATAAGCGGGGCGATAATGCTCTAAGTGGGATACATCACCGAAAGCAGGGCTGAACTGCGTGAGGCTACGCGTGAGCGACTTGAGCATTACTTTGGCCCACCCTGGCCATAAAGGATTCAATAGCGGACTGGTATTGAGGCCAGTTTTCAAACATCGGCATGTGCCCACTCCCATCAATGAGCGCCAGACTACTGTTGGGGAATAGATCTGAAAGCTCTTTAGTTCGTTCTAGGGACACATACGGGTCGCGGTTGCCACACATTACCAACACTGGACATTGAATGCTCGGAATGATGTGGCTGAGGTCCATGTTGGCCAAGTCTCTAAAATAGATGCCCATGGATACGCCGCTGATTTTCTGAAGAGCGGGGAAATAGTAGGGCAAGTAGGCTTGAAAGTCGGGTCGATTGATGACGCTTTTGGGCTCTGCCAGTACATCACCAATGAACAGTTTGTGAACGCCCAAAGTTAGGGAGCTGACCCGCAACGCTGGTGAAATCAAAGCTCGGCCTAAACCGCCCAGCTTGTTTGCCATCCATTGAAAAGCAGCGTAGATGCCGCCTTCTTCCTTTCCGGTTACTGCTCCACCTATTGATACGAGACCTCGAACTCGATCGGGCACCACGGCTGCGGCCGCTATCGCAGCATGTGCGCCTGTTGAGTGTCCTACCAGGATAAACGATGTCGTGGATCCAAGTAGCTGGTTAATTTGTTCAAGTACCGAACTGGCAAGACTATCAGCAGACAGTTTTGATGAAGGGCCAAGTGAGGCCGATGGATAGTGACCAGGCAAACCAATGACGAAGATTGGGCGGTCGCCGAATACAGATAGGTGGGAAGGCCACCAAAAATAAATAGAACAAAGAAGACCATGAATTAATACAACGGGCGTGCCTGGCGCGTTCTCATTGAATGCAAGGCATCTGAAACCATTGATCGCTATTTCCCTTGGGGGCAGAGGCGCCATATCCAAATCTTCCTTTGAAATCCTTTGCGTGTAAAATACTAGATAGCGATTGGTATTTCCGGGCACGGAGCCACAATTCGGGACAACATATCGCTGAAATGGGCACTAGTCAGCAGATTTAACTTTGCTGATGCAGAAAAATGGAAGCCCTAAACCGTCCAACACCACAAGGACTGTGCGTGATTCACTGTATTTCAGGGCAACCTGATGTGATCGGTCGTCACTTCCCTGGCGACGACGTCATTTTTCACTCCTATGGCCAACCGCTACCGTCATTTCCGGTCGGCGCGATCCTTATACTGCATGAGCCGCCTTTAGCCTGGCTCAAGAACCCTGCTCAGATCCAAACTTCGACACACCGAATACTGCTCGCGGAAAACCCGTCTGCCGGTGCGATCAAGCTCGCGGTTAATCAGATCGGTGTGGTTCGAATTTCTGATTTGGCCAGCCTCTCAAAAGCCATTAAAGAGTTATTCCGAGACTCCGCGCTTATGGCGGCTCAACGTATGGTGGAGGGGCCTGCCGTATGAGCACCCCTCAGATTAGAGTGGCCTTTGTTGATGACGAACCAAGAACTTTGCGAGCTTTCCAATGGGAGTTTGGTGAGCACTTTCACATTAAGACCTTTCTTGAAGGGAGTGAGTTGCTGACCGCGCTGGACGCCGGTGAACAGTTTGACGTATTGATCAGTGATCAACGCATGCCTGGGATGACTGGCGACGAGGTTTTAAAAGAGGTTAGCAAGCGCTATCCGCCAATACGCAGGCTGGTTATGACGGCCTATGCGGATGTGGGCCCACTTCAAATTTGTGTGAATGAGGCGGGTATTGACGGATACCTTGAAAAGCCTTGGGATCCGGCCGAGGTCCGAGATTTTATAGTAAAGGCATACGGTAGACTTCTGCAGGCGCGAAGCCGAGAGCTGCGGCGTATTGCGGCGGGGAACGATCGCTGGTCATCTATTCAAAAGTCCAGGATCTCAGGCGTTGCACAAATGTGCGAGGCCTTGGGTTTCAATTCCACGGTACAAACTTCTTTTTATCAGGCCTTGGAGCTTTCTGCCTTCTTCAGGCCATTCGATTGGTCTGATTTGCTGCTGATAGATTCGTCATCTGAACAGGAGCTGATCCTCGACTTTCTTTCATCCATCGAATCTTTGATGTTGCTCGGGTCAGAGTTTAACGATCCATGCCGACGCGCGCTTTTTTACTGGTGGATGCTACTCAAAGCATGCCCAGAAGGGCAGGGAAGTAGTTTTTTCAAACAGTGCCACGCGAACGGGACGATATCTCTGTCTTTTGATGCTGGCGCCCCTTTTGGGGACAGCATTTTTGATCCGTGTGGTGACCGGGATCCTAAAACCATACGGCGAAACGCTCTTCTTCTTTTGGTTATCCAGGAGCTCCAACCGCTGGGTGGCAGCCTACTCCTGGTGCCAGACAACGCAAGGTTCAAAGGGGATCTCCTGATGGGGCCCGAATCAGGGAGGGCGACATGGGCTATGTAAGCGTCACTATCGTCTATCCCTTTCGCATACTTGCAGATGCGTTTAGCTCCAGCATCAACAAGCTACCGGACTTTTACGTTTCGAACCAAGTTGAATCGCTGGTGGAACTCTGGGAAAGCGTGGAAGAGACCGATTTAGTCCTGGTTGATGCCGATCTTCTCAAACAATCTTGTTTCAGAGACATTCGGAAAATCATGGCTAGCTTTCCCGGCGTACACATAATTGTGATTGGCATAGTGTCGGCGCCTGAAGTGCTGATAATGAAAGGTTGTGCTGGTTACATTGACCTTCATCGAGGATTTGACGAGGCTCTCCACCTGATTACCAGAGTTGGCAGAGGTGCGACCGGGGGTATTTTGTCGAGCTCCAAGTCGTCCAGTGAAAGCACCTTGGATACCCTTTCACAGCGGGAAAGCCAAACCCTAAAACTGATTTGGGATGGCATGACGAATAAGGAAATATGTGACTTTTTGGGAGTGAAACAGCAAACCGTTAGTTCCTATGTGAATCGCCTCTGTGAAAAGCTCGGTGTGGAGTCACGTAACGGGATTTTTCTACTGAGCCACCGGCTGAGAGATAAAACGCTGTAGGTTTTTTAAGGCAGGATTTGCCTGTTTCTTACTACAGACACTTTACAATCCGTAACATAGACTTCTCCAGTATATACGGACATATATTGAAGGAAGCATGAAGATGATTGCACTGACGAAAGGACGCGCAGTATCAACCTCGCTGTTTGTCTGTCTTCGGGACGCGAAGACGGGCGGGTTCACCACCAATTTTTATCAAGCGGTCTCGGTGGATCCCTCGGTATCGTTTAGCACGCCTAACCGAAGTAACGACGTTCTGAATTCGATCGCACTGAATATTCTGGCAATTGCCTTTCCTGGAGAAGAGATAGAGCTCCCAGTTGGACGCTGCTCAACAATTGCTGTGAGCCTCCATCAGTTGTTCGCTGATCAAGTGCTTTCAACCATGCCAGAGGAGGGCGGAAATCTGCCCTGCGAGGTTGTCAAAGATTGGGCTCGCGAAATCAGTTTAAACACGGTGATGGAGCCAACAAAACTAAGCGCTTAGGGCCGTCATTGGGTTGCTCTTCACCGTTTTTGGGTTGCTGCGGGCCGTCATCTGGTTGTGACAAACCTTCTTTGGGTTGTTTCTCTGAGACATTCTTGCGCGGTGTATCGCGTATGGTACACTTCAGAAAGGTTGTCATCGGAGGAACCGCAATAATGAACAGCGCCGCCCCGATCCACCCCGGTATTCATCTGGGACACGAAGTTGAGCGCCATGAATTGAGCAAGCGCCAGACCGCCGAATCGCTCCAAATTGGAAGGATGACTCTTTACCGTCTGATTAAGGGTGAAGCCGATATAACCGTTGATTTGGCGTTGCGCCTGGAAGCGGGTTTCGGGGTTCCAGCGGTGAAATGGCTAGAGATGCAGGCAGATTATGATCGATGGCGAAACGAAAAGACGGGTTCGGATGTTTCCCGAATCCCTCGGTTGGTAGAGCCCGAATCCAAGCCTCAGCAGGAATTAAATATGATTTTCTAATAGGCAAAAGAAAAGGCCCGATCTGGTAAATCGGGCCTTTCAAGAAAAATGGGCACCAAGCTGCAACTTGAGTGCCTGATGTGCGAGCTCCGCGCTAAACGAAGGACCACACGAACAGCCTTCATATTAGCGCGTCATAGCTCCCTTTTGCAAGAAATAAGGGTAGAGAATGACGACAGCACCTCTCTACACGCTCTGTTTGCCCATGGAAAGGGAAATGCAGCGTGGCGACATCACCTAATAAAAGGCCTGAGAACGAGGCGTTTTCGAAGCCAGGCTCCTCTTTATTTCGTGTCTTCAACGAGGCGCCGTACCTTTGTCGATGCTCCGACAATAAAACGGCAGCTTACGTTAAGCCGCGGGCTAATGCGGTTAATTGGCCGTACATGCAGGTCAATCGCAAGAACGTCGTGTCCTGGCTGGTTTTCGATCTAGACCATGATAATCCGATGATTTGGGAGGACGCAGCATTGCCGCCCCCGAATCTGATCGTGCGAAACCCAAAAACCAGCAGTGCCCACCTCTACTACGCGATCACTCCGGTTCTTTCCGGCCCAGGAGCTCGACAGAAGCCGGTTGATTTCATGAAAGCGGTGTATCGCTCCTTGGCACAGAAGTTACGGGCGGATCTCGCATACAGCGGTCCTGTGGCAAAGACGCCAGGCCACCCTTGGTGGGAGACTACTGAGCTTCATAATTTCGAATATTCGCTTGGCGAGCTGCAGCCAGCGAGCGAGCTTGAATATGAGCCGCCCTGGCGAGGTGTTCCAGACCTGGAAACCGTCAGCCATTCTCGACATTGCACGTTGTTCGAACAGGTTCGATTTTATGCCTACGCGATCGTGCGGCAGGAACGCGAACAGGGCTCTGAAAGCTCTTTTATAAAGAGGGTAGAGCAGTACGCACGGAGCAAAAATCGGTTTTCCGGGCGTCACTACAAATCGAGCAAGCTTCGCCAGAGCCAGGTTCGTGCGACGGTAAAGTCAATTACTCGCTGGACCTGGTCAAAGTATTACGGCGCCGCCGATTGCGCTCGTGGCACCATGCTGTTAGACCGCGCAATGCCGCTTCCAGAAAAGCAGCGTTTAGCAGCCAGGTACACGCACAAAGAGCGCGTCAAGAAAACCGAGGAGAAGATTCGCACAGCCGTCACCAATCTCGAAGCTCAGGGAGTTGCACTGACACAGAAGGCAGTTGCAGAAGCTTCAGGACTTTCCCGCCAAACCGTTGCAAAACACAAACACCTACTCACGCCCACCGGCCGCAATGTTGTCGATTTTCTCTCGGAAAAGCAGCGGCTCAACGCCAACAAATCTAATGTTAAAAATGCTGTCTATCAGATAACTGCTCGGCTTTCGGTTCCTTTGCTTTTTGATCGTGGTTGTTACCTAGTGCCGTCGCGGATTCTTACAATCGAACCTGCTTTAGTAAGTGTGTCTGAAGGGGACAACGGTATGGGCTTGGACACCAGTTAGGTTGTGTTCACGTGGACGGGGCATGTCCAACACCGTTTTACCATTGTGTTAGAAAGTGGGGTAGAAGGGTGTTGTTGCCTGACTTGGTTTCGATTCGGCGCTGCTATGAGAACTGGAACCTGCCTGGTGTGTGTTACAGGCTGAGGAGCGCGGTCTATCCTTCAAACAATAAATGGCTTCTTGCTCTGTACGGTAATTATCCGTACAATTCATGTGTGTCTTTCAAAGGCACGGGAGAAAGAGAGAAATATTGTCTAACACAACAACGGGAGATGCTGAGGAAAACTCTTTTACAGAGTAATTCCCAGCAGATGGAAAAATGCAGCATAAAGTCGCAAGGCTGGACCTACGATTGGATCCAGACATCAAGAACCTTGCGGCGCGGGCTTCTGCTTTAGTGGGCTCGAAAACTTTGAGCGATTTTGTAGTGCAAGCAATTCGCGAAAAAGCCAGTCGAGCAATCGAGGAAGCAGAAGTTGTGCGGTTGAACAGCGAGGCCTTTGCTGCCTTTAAGGCGACATGCGAGTCACCAGAGACAGCAAATGAAGCGTTGTCAGCAGCCATGCGCCGCCGACATAAACGGAAACAGGAAAGTGCTTTTTATAGAAGAACTGAACAAGAAACTTCACGACCGTAAAGCGTTTGATTGCGGGCTTGCTGACGTCAATGAATTCCTGAAAAAGCGGGCGAGTCGGCAAGCCCAGCAATCCATCAATCGAACCTGGGTGGCACTCGATGATGAAATGGTGGATCGCCATCCAGCGCCAATAGTTGGGTTTTACACTCTAACCAGTTGTACGGTGGCTCATACAGACATCCAGGGGAACTACCCCCACTATCCATTACCCGCTTTTAAGTTAGCCTGGTTCGGTGTTCATAATGAATATCAGGGCACGCCAATGCGCGTTGGTGAAGAACTGCTAGTGGAGGCACTGCTTCAGTCCTGGGAGCTTTTTACCCACACTCAGCTAGGTGTTGCCGTAGTCGTTGACCCGTTAACCCAGAAAAGTGAAGACTTTTTCCGGAAATATGATTTTCAGGAAATTGGGCGCTCGTTCCATGGTCAAGAAACTCTCTATTTGCCGATGAGAAAAATCCGGCAGATGATTGAAGCGGATCTGCTCCTGGGGGCTGAGGAAAAATTCGGCTCCAGAACGAAAGCTGAGCGTTGGTTTGATACACCTGATTCACTGTTCGGTGGCCTGTCGCCCCGAAAGATGATTGATGTCGTCGGTGGCGTCGGCATTCTGGAAGATGCGATCTATGAGAGCTGAAGGCGGCGCCTCAGCTCTGATTCTTATTTACAGATCAGTTTCAGCTTCCAGAGCTGTTTTTACGCTATCGGGGGAAATGACATGCTCAGCGTCTGGATCAAGTTTCGAAACCAGGTTGTGTACCAGTTCCCCCCCCCTCTTGGCCACGTGATCTCCTGTGTCACAGACGACATGGCCCGTGTACCAGCCAGCGATAGCAGTTGCCAGAGCCATTGAGCCAGTACCTTTCGTGCAGGCCGCCGTCGTATTGAAAAAGGTCGTAACGAGTCGGAAGTTGTTCGATTGGGCCTTGGTACTTTCTCGATTCCCGACAAAGTTCTTTAAAACAGTAAGTTAGATCTGCTGAACCCATGCCTGGTTCAGTCTGCCTGCAACTGTCCGGTTTTAAACAAAAGCGAACATTCGTAATACCTCAGATCCTTTGCCTTTTCTGCCCCAGTGGAGCGCTTGGGTTCCAGCCCGTCCATCGTGAATAATGTGACTGTAAAATTCAGTCGTTCCAATATCGCTGTGGCCGAGGATTTTCTGAACCGTTCGGACATCACCTCACCTTGCTCAGAGCCAGCGTGAAAAGTACGAAAACCTCATATTTATCAATTTCTTAAGCATTACAAGAAGAGCTCTTGCGTGAAATAGTCGCGTTCCATGAGGGTTAATCGGTCAGGAAGGTAGTTTTATTTGGGCTTGCGGGCGTATAATGTGTCTACAAAAATGTCTATATCAGAATTGAGAGACGCACAATGTCTGGCAGTTTTCAGAAAGCGCCCTTGGTTTATGTCACGGCTAACGTTCGATTAGTCGAAATTCCGGAGCTTGATGAAGCGGATGAGCGGAAGCTTCACCATGCCATGATTCGAGCGGGATTAACCGAGCGTCGAGAGAGTGTATCTCACGGTTTTGACCTCAATCAGCTGCATCAAGCTATGAACAATCCCGGCCAACCAGGTTTTAAAGGTGCCAAAGAAGAAGTCCGTTGGGGTTTTTTTGGTCCTGATAGTAATGAGAGCTTGATTGTCGACCGGGATAACCTCGAATATCGCGTCACAGAATACGGCAAGTATGAGAATTTCATTAGGCGATTTTCTGAAATTCTTGAAGGCCTCAAATCGATCGAAATTCTTGGTTATCTTGATACCAATGAAATTACTCTCACTTACTGCGATGCAATTATTCCAGTATACGGTCGAGAGCTGAAAGAATACTTCAGCAACAAAGCATCAGTACTCCCTTTGGATTTTGTCAGCGACCATCAGCAAAGCGATTTGTTTCAAACCGGCCAGCTGCAAGTCACTCGGGTTATTGCGCCTAATGAGAAGATTGCTGTGCATTTGGAACAACTTCCTTTTAATAGTAACGGAAAGCCGGCGAAATGGCTGACGGGCCCAGTTAGCGAGCCAGATCAAAGATTCAGCATGAAACTTCAGCTTCGCGATGAATGGTTAAAGGATAGACCGTCTGGATCTTATTTTGGCTTGTTGACTACCCAAGCAAGCAAAATCGTTAAAACGAAAATCAATGCGCTGAATGTTGAGGAGGTGTTTACGAGCTCTCATCAGGTAACCAAAGAGACTTTTAACGAAATCATCAATAGGTCAGTATGTGATGAAGACTGGCTATATACGGAAGCCTACTAATGGACGGATACGTTGCACAGTATGATGAATACAGAGCATTGTCAGAAGCGTTAATCCCCTCTACGAGTGTGGTTAGTTTCGAAAATGGAGGTGCCGGTAGCAGATTATTCGATGAGGATTTCCTCAGTATTTCCGATTTAAAGGATCTCACGCTACCGCTCGGTGACGCCTACGAGCGACCAACGAATATGTCGGCTTATGACGGATTTTCGGGGTCGGAAGATATCAGTGCTCAAGCTGTCTCTGTAGAAGACATGGTAAAGCACGCTCAATCCATTTTGGGGGTTAATGCTCACCAGGTTGCAAAACTTGTTGGTGTTTCCCGTGCAGCCTTGTACAAGCATTTGAAAGATACATCCCCGCGCGAGCTTGACCGCTACAAACAGCTTTACGAAGTTAGTCGCGCCGTCGAGGCACGAGTCCCTGGCGGCATCAAAAAGGGCCTTAAAAACGTTGTAGTCGGCGGCGCCACGTTGTTGGACCACTTAAAGCGCAGCCTATCAGATCCAGACGGAATTGCGCAGATGGCCCAAGAAGTGAATCATAAGCTGCAGTCAGTAGAATTCGCCCCGGCCCCTTCGAAGAAAGAGGCTCGTAGCCGAGTACACGCGATTTCTCGACAAGGGTAAGTAGCAGGATCGACTTTGCCAACAAATCAACCAACACATCAGCCGATAGCAGCGCTACCCGTGCAGGAGTTGCGCCAAGGGATGATTGTTGATGCGGAGCAACTGCATCCTGAGGTCCTGGCTGAAATTAAAGATTCTCGCGCCATTGCCCGATATCGCACAAAA
Source organism: Marinobacter guineae (assembly GCF_002744735.1). Taxonomy (GTDB): domain Bacteria; phylum Pseudomonadota; class Gammaproteobacteria; order Pseudomonadales; family Oleiphilaceae; genus Marinobacter; species Marinobacter guineae. Next base: position 40,938 of record NZ_KZ319345.1, read on the forward strand.
CAGGTGAGCACGAAGCTTATAGTGCTCTCACAGGACTGTGATATAGCCAACCCGAATGAAAGCATTGTCGAGCTAGTACCGGCTAAGGTTCTTAACGAAAACCAAGAGCGAAAAGGGAGAGAACGTAAGTTTGACAAGCCGTCCAATTACGGAAAATTGATCGTTCGTTTCGGTGGAGAATATCTTGAATTGGATGCGGGAATGATCTCCGCTGTTGAAAAAGCCACTTTATCCGCGCCTCTGAACTTTTTAGGCGAACTGGATGACCGTGAGCAGCGAATCTTAATTGATTGGCGTGTTGGCCGTTATAACCGAAAGCCGTTTCCGGATGCTTTTAACCGTCTTTTCAAGAAGTTTTTTGAAGAACAAGGTCTTTGGGACTTTCTCGAGCAGAGATGTGATGAGGTTTCAGATGTTTGGGTCTACGTTAGCCCAGAAGGCGAAGAGCAAGCTGCCCAATATGACGTGAGCGTAACAGTAGAAATTGATCAAAAATGTCCGGCTCATGTGCATAATGAGGTCCACGAAAAGCTCTATTCAGCATTGAAGACTCTGCATGAAGTGACGGGGCAGGATCCCGGAATCGCCACTTTGAATTTTGGGCAGATCAGTGGAGATTGGATCTTTGGATTACCAAGATGCACTGTTGAAATAACCGCAATGTCAGAGGACATATCACTGTTTGATATTCAATTCTTGCGCACTTATAACACAGCGTTCGCGTGTTATCCTGATTAACGTTACCGCCTTTCTTTCTCGCTTATTGAAGTTGCCCCGATAAACCGAACACCACCTTATAAAATGTGGACTTACCCCGGTCTACCCGACCTTCCATGTCCGTCATGATGACGCCGTTTGTGGTCTGGCTGGCCACACGGGATAACCGTGCCAACTCCTCGCTCTGGCGCACCTGATTAACCTTTTTGAGCTCCGATTCGACAACGTCAGCTAGATCCCGAAGAGCCCGCCGCTGGTCGTTGTCTAGCTGGCGAGGTCGTGTATCGATAATGCACAGTGTGCCAATGCCATATCCATCTATCCTCAGGGGCGCACCTGCGTAGAACCGGATATGTGGATCGCCTTTTACAAGGGGATTGTCCGAAAAGCGAGCATCCCTGGTCGCATTGGTAATCTCGAATATTTCGGAACCGAGGATGGCATGCCCACAAAAAGAAATACCCCTATCGGTTTCACAGGCCCCCAGACCTTCCCTTGACTTGAACCACTGCCGTTCCGAATCGACCAGTGAAACCAGAGCAATGGGAACATCAAAGAGCTGCTTGGCAAGCCGGGTCAGGCGGTCAAACCGTTCCTCAGAGGGGGTGTCGAGCAGGTGGGTGCTGTGAAGCGCCTGAAGGCGTTGCTCTTCATCAGGCGGAATCGGTGGGCTCTACATCATCCCGCCTCTGGTTCAACAAATTTTTCCTTTATAGCAACAATACAAGGCAGTTTTCTTAAAAAGACCTCTACCAGAGTGGGATCAAAATGCTTCCCGCTATTTTCTTTAATCAACTCAACCGCAGCCTCTACTGTCCAGGCTTTTTTATAAGGTCTCTCTGAAGTCAATGCGTCAAACACATCTGCCAGTGCCGCAATGCGTCCGGCCTGCGGAATGGCTTCACCAGCAAGGCCTTGAGGGTAGCCACTACCATCCCATTTTTCATGATGAGTCAGGGCAATGTCCCGTGCCATTCTGATCAAGTCGCTATCCTCGTCCTCTAATAACTGCGCTCCGATTGAGGCGTGGGTTTTCATGACTTCCCATTCATGGCCCTCCAGCTTTCCGGGTTTGAGCAATATGGCATCGGGTATACCAATCTTCCCGATATCGTGCATAGGGCTGGCATTCAGAATCAAATCACAGTCAGCGTCACTCCAGCCGATTTCTTTGGCCAGCAAGGCACACATATGGCTCATGCGTAAAATATGACACCCGGTCTCTTCATCACGATACTCTGCGGCCATTCCCAGACGCTGAACCACCTGCAGCCGGGTATGATGAAGCTCCCTGGTACGCTCTCGTACCATCTGCTCAAAAACATCTTTTTGATTATAGAGGACTCGGTGAGCCAGTTGAGCGTCAAGCAGATTTCGTACCCGCATCAGTAACTCATTGCGATCAAAAGGTTTGCTGATGAAGTCTCTTGCCCCGGCGTCGAGAGCCCGTAACAAATAGTCCTGGGTGCGTTGAGCGGTCAGGATCACAATCGGGGGCAGCAACGGATCGCCCAAACCCTTCAACTGATCCATGACTTGATAACCATCGATGTGTGGCATATTGATGTCCAGAAGTATCAAGTCTGGCTGATGCTCCCGGTAGGCGTTGAGGACCTCCCGTGGGTCCTGAACCAAAATCAGGTTTTCGTAACCCTGGCCTCGTAACATGCGATCCAAAAGCTTCAGATTGACCGCTTCATCGTCGACGACAAGAATGCAGGCGTGTGGGTTTGCCGCGTCGTTCATGTTTCACCCTTTGTTGATTCCAGCAATGGGCTAATCGTGTCAAGAAATTCTTTGATATTAAGGGGCTTTGTCAGGTAATCGGAAAAACTTGCAGCCTGGCCACGTCGTATGTCGCGCGGCATTGCGTTGGCGGTAATAGCAACAACCGGCGTGGTGCGGAGGTTGTCATCGGCCCTGAGGGCCTCCAGCACCTGATATCCATCCATACCGGGCAGATTGATATCCAGTAATATCAGGTCTGGATTCCTTGTTTGTGCAAGCTCCAGCCCAAGCCCCCCAGTATGAGCAGTCAGTAGGCGCAGGTGAGAAACCCGCGAAAGTACCTGGCTGACGAGTTTCAGGTTTGCGGGGTTGTCCTCCACATATAAGATAGTCCGTATCTGTTGCTCGTCAGTTTGGGTATTCCATTCCCCGACTCCCGATGAATCAATGAGTTCTCCGGCTGAGCCATCAGTGTCGCCTTCCAATGGCAAATCGAGCCAGAAAGTACTGCCAACGCCAGGCTCACTATTCACGCCTACAGAACCACCCATCATTTCCATAATACGCTGGGTTATGGTAAGGCCAATGCCGGTCCCCTCGATCTCGCTGGCATCGGCGCCAAGGCGGTTAAAGGGCTGAAATAATTCCAACAACTTCGCTTCGGATATTCCCGGGCCGGTGTCGGTAACTCGAAGCTGTAAGCGATCATCTCTACCCGGAACGGTCTCTAGCCAGACCTTGCCCCCGCTCTTATTGTATTTGATGGCATTGGAGAGGAGGTTAAGCAGCACTTGCTTAAGGCGTGTGCGGTCAGCGCGTACACTGAAGGGGCGAACAGCTTCGATATCAATTTTGATTTGTCGCTTTTGAGATAATGAGCTTACGAGAGACTGACATTCCTCGATCACCGGAAGCAGTTCGACAGGTTCCAGGGATAGGTCAATATTACCGGACTCAATTTTGGCCAGATCAAGTACTTCATTGATCAGAGTGAGCAAATGCTCCCCGGCCTTCAAAATTTCTTTCACACTGTCCTGGTGTTCCTCAGGCAGCTCGCTGTCGTACTCCATTAATTGGCCAAAGCCCAGAATAGCGTTCATGGGAGTGCGCAATTCATGGCTCATACTGGAGAGAAAATCCGACTTGGCCCGATTCGCTCTGTCGGCCTCCTCTCTTGCTGAAATCAATTCGGACTCGGTGCGTTTACGGTCCGTAATATCACGCATCAAGCCCACAAAAAAACGGGATTGGCCCACGAAAATCTCACTGACGGCGACCTCCATGGGAAACTCGTCTCCGTCGTGCCGTTTGCCCCTGACCTCAACCTGACGGTTCAGTATCTTAGTCTCTGATGTATCGAGATAATGCCGGATGTATGAATCGTGCTCAGAACGCATGGGCTCGGGCATCAGAAGTGAAACATTTTTGTCCTTCAGGTCTTGCTGGGAGTAGCCGAAAATTCGAGAGGCAGCGGGACTCGCCAGTTGGATGCTGCCTTCGGTGTCTATAACCAGCACCCCGTCAAGGACAGAGTTAACCACATGCTTGAACACTTCGAGGGTTTGCTCTGAGGCCTTGCGCTGATCGATATCGCTGTGAATCCCAATCAACCGAACTGGCTCGCCTCTTTCGCTACTCTGTACGACCGTAGCCCGGCAGAGCACCCATTTATACTGGCCGTTTTTGCAGCGCAGCCGGAGTTCAACGCTGTACTCCTCACTCCGCCCCTCCATGTAATCGGACAGCTGCTTCCGAACGTCTTCAAGGTCGTCGGGATGCACCATCCTGATCCAGGTGTCGATGGTTGGCGTCAATTCACCGTGTTCAAAGCCCAGCATTGGCTCGTAGTTACCCGTTAATGCCATCCTCCCACTGGGTACATGCCAGTCCCAGACACCATCGCCGGCTCCTTCTACTGCAAACGCGAAGCGCTGTTCCGTCTCGCGCAGCTGGTTTTCTGCCTCGACACGCTCGGTAATATCCTGCACCGTGCCAGCCAGACGAACCAACTTTCCCTTGCCGTCAAATTCTGCCCGGGCCAACTCGTGCACATGCCGGATCTGTCCATCAGGCCTGATAATACGGTGAATCACATCGTGGTGTCCGGTCTGTTCGGCCCGTCGTTCGCTTTCGTGTACTTTGGCGCGATCATCCGGATGGACAGCGGCATGAAAAGCTTCGACACTGGGCTCAATTTCACCGGGCTCGTAGCCAAAAATCCGATAGATTTCGTCAGACCAGCTTAAGCCGCCAGTGTCAATTTCAGCACTCCAGTTTCCCAATGAGGCAAGAGCCTGAGCCTCTTCCAGGGCTTTCTGCCGGCGGAAAACCTCAATTTCCGCACACTTTCGGTCGCTGATATCCTGAACAACACCCAGCATCCTCAATGGCGAGCCTTCAGGGTCACGAACTACCGCCCCTCGCTCGGCCAGCCAGCGAACGGTACCGTCAGGCCAGACCACCCGATGCTCGATCTGGTAGGGGGTATCGTCCTCAATACAAGCATTTACGGCATCGGTCACGGTTTGACGGTCATCCGGATGAATTGCCCCAAGAAAGTTCTCGTAGGACGTTTCCAGATCACCCTCCGGGTAACCGAACAAAGGCGCAATACGCTCCGTCCAGAACAGGTCACCGGTTACGATGTTCCATTCCCAGGTACCGATATTGGCGAACAACTGCCCGCGACGGAGTCGCTCCTTTGCAACCTGCTCATTCTCCTCACTCCTGGCCCGCTCCAGCGCGCTGCCAATAATCCCGGCCAGCAGGCTGAATAATTCTGTCGCTGCGTTGTTCCAGTCACGAGCAGAGTCAACCTGATCAAAACCCAGGAAACCCAGTGGCTGGTGTGTGCCTCGCTTGATAGGAAACCCACACAGTGCCCGAATGTTCAGAGACTCAAACAGTTCCCTCTCTGCTCCCGCCTCCGGGGGCAGGGCAGCTACATCGTTTACAAGAACAGGTTCTTCTTTCAATATCTGCTCCCACCACCAGGGAGCCAAGGTCAGGGGAAGGTTCTGCAATTCTTCCTTCTGCGGAGCGATGCCGGCAGCACACCATTCGTGGCTGTTGGTCATGCTCTGTCCGTCATCCGAGAGCAGGAACACATAAGCCCGGTCCGTACCCAGATGTTCCCCTGCCTGTCCAAGCACTTTCTCGATGACGGTATCCAGCTCCGAGGAATTTGCAGACAACAAGTTGGCCGAAGCATGCCCTATGACCTCCCGTGCCGCATTTTCCTCGATCTGCGCTTCCTCCCGGGCTTTAACCTCCGTGATATCGGTACGGATCGAAACGTATTGGTAGGGGCTTCCTGAACTGTCGAGGAAAGGTGTTATCGTTGTCGACACCCAGTACAGCGATCCGTCTTTGCGTCGGTTACAGATCTCGCCCTGCCAGACGTCGCCACTCGATATGGTTCGCCAGATGTCGCTATAAAAGGTTGGGGGGTGCATGCCGGATTTGACAATGCGGTGGTTCTGCCCGATCAGCTCATCCCGATTGTAACCGCTGATCTCACAGAAGCGGTCGTTAACCTCGATAATCTCGCCTTTGGTATTGGTAACGCTCACCAGAGCATGATAATCCAGCGTCAGGTGTTCACGTTCGCGTTCGTAAAGGGTCGTACGCAGGCGGCGCTGAACTTCGTCGTTCTGACGCGATCTACGCGCTCTCGCAGTGACCGCAGAGACCAGATACTCCGCTCGTGCGGGTTTGACAAGAAAATCATCGCCGCCAAGATTAAGCGCACGCAACTGCTCTCCCATGTCGGTTTCAGCAGAGAGAAACAGTATGGGAAGGCTCAGGTGATCCTCTTGCTCCCGTATCACGGCGGATAATTCCGGCCCGCTGACATCAGGCATATAGACGTCAAGGACAACCACATCCGGATTGAAGGTATTCAGAACATCGAGGGTGTCACGGGGGTTGGATAAGACGTGTACGTTCAAGCCTGCAGCGCGGAGAATCGATGCTTCAGCTTCCAGTAACACCGGGTCATCATCTACCAGTAAGATCCGGTAAGGGTCCCTCGGCATGCGACCAGTCAGATCATCGAGCAATTCAATAAGTGCAACTGGTGCGATCGGTTTGAGTAGATACCGGCTGGCACCCGCACGAAGCGCCCCGAGCCGGGCATCAAGATCATCTCGCACGGAAACGAACACGACCGGCGGAAAGTTTTCCTGTTCTGTTTTCAATTCCCTCAGGAGCGTGACACCAGCATTGTCACCTTCTGGAAAAATCATGTCGAGAACCACAGCATCGGGCAGTGGATTTTGATTGCAGGCGGCCCGAAAATCATTCAGGGCAGTAAACACTTCTACCCGGTAGCCTTCTTCGCTGAGAATTTGACGCAGTTGTCCAGCCTGTTCGACATCGTCCTCGACGAGATACACCAGAGGGGCTCCATGAGCGCGTGGTCTGGCGTCAGGGGGCAAAAGAGTGTCCCCTTCACTATCGAGACGGCTGCGCACCAGTTCTTCGATACGCACCAACCCCATGTCGATAGCCTGCCAGATCACTTTGTCTGGTGGCCCCGCAGCATTGATGATAGCTCTGAGTTTGTCATCGACCTCCCTGGCAATTATCGAAAGTGACTGCAGCCCGAAGGTGCCAGCACTGCCCGTCAGACTGTGCAACTGAAGGTGGAGGGTTTCCGCTTTGGCAGGTTGCCAGTCGGGTCCACTGAGCTCCTGATATTGAGAGCGTAGTTTTGAAATCCGATCAGGGAGTGTGGCCGAAAACTGACGCTGTAATGCCCGGAGACTATCCTTCATAGGAGCCATTCTTGATTGCCCGACGTTATCGCATTTTGTGCTTACATTATTACAATCGCCATGTATGATTATTAAACATGTTGTACAAGTCAACGGAACTTTCCTGGCCAGCTTCATTTTGGAGGCTGCGGGTTTTTAAAAAAAGAATTGAGGACACGTTTTGTGCGAGTGAACCAACCTGTTACCAACCGAAGCGTCCCGGTTAGCAAGGATGCCAATATTCTTTCCACAACCAACCCCAAAGGTCAGATCACTCACATTAACGACGAATTCGTTGACATCAGTGGGTTTACCAGGGATGAACTGGTTGGTCAGCCCCACAACATTATCCGACATCCTGATATGCCGCGAGCAGCTTACGAGCAAATGTGGGGGAACTTGAAATCGGGTAAAACCTGGTTGGGCGCGGTGAAAAACCGCTGTAAAAATGGCGATCACTACTGGGTTCAGGCGTATGCGATACCAGTAACCGGAAAGAACGGTGAGATTCTTGAACTTCAGTCCATTCGGTCGCAGCTGCCGTCCGATGCTCAGTCACGGGCAGAAAAGCTCTACGCCAAGCTGAGACAAACCCAACCGACCAAAGGGCCCGTAGAAACACCAGCTCTCAAGCGATCGGCATCCCTGCCCGTAAAACTGATCGTGACTTTGGCGATTATTTTCGGCGTGGCTGGCTCCATCCAGTTTTTAACACCGTCGTGGTACGCGGCACTGGCTGCATGGATAGGGGCGTTTGCTGTTAGCGCCGTTGCGATCATCGGCCTTACCGCCCCTCTGAGACGCTGTGTTCAAAGAGCCCGGGGCGTTATTGATAACACCGTTGCGGAGCATATTTTTACAGGTCGCCTCGACGATGTCGGCAGCCTGGAACTTGTGATAACGCAGCAGGCTGCAGAACTCGATGCCATTGTCAAACGCATGGACGACGTGATTGGTAAGCTCGACAGCCGCGCGGAGCATACCATTAACCGAAGCCAAGAAGCCCACTCGGTAGTCCAGGAACAATCTACCGCTACGGCGACGATTGCCTCGGCGAGCGAAGAAATGTCCGCCACCTCTCAGGAAGTGGCAAGCAATGCGTCCAGCATGCTGGATCAGGTCCAGATGGCCAAAGAGGGCGTTATCAACGGCCAGGGCCTGACCCAGGGGACTCGTCAAAGTATGGATGCCCTCTCAAAGGAACTCGTCGAAGCATCTAGGTCTGTCGGTCAACTCACTGAAGCCAGCCGGGGTGTTGGCCAGGCGCTAAGTGTGATTCGTGACATTACCGATCAGACCAACCTGCTTGCGCTCAATGCCTCCATCGAAGCCGCCAGAGCCGGAGATGCCGGTCGCGGTTTTGCGGTCGTCGCCGACGAGGTGAGAAGCCTTGCTCTTCGTACCAAGACGACGACCGAACAGATTAATGAAACGCTCGGTAAATTCCACGAGACAGTCTCAGCGGCAACACAATCCATGGAGAGCTGCGGCGCTCATGCCCAGAAAACAACCGAAAATGCGATTAGCTCAGAAAGTACGTTATCAGAACTCGTGAGCTACATAGATCGCATCAATGAAGCTTGTGATAGCACGGCCGCTGCAGCAGAGGAACAGCATACGGCCTCTGGTGAGATATCGGCACAAATCGTGACCATCAACGATCTGGGTGATTCTGCTATGTCGGTGGTGAAAGAAGCCGAGGAGTCCATGCAGGAGTTGAAAAAGCAGATCGGGGAAGTGGGAGGATTGGTTTACCGGTTACGTCAGCGAAATAATGGATAATTGCGCAGCCAGCGCTAAAGATTTCCCACTAAACAGGCACGCAACGGGTTAGTAGTAGCAATGAATCTGGAGAACGCGAGGTGGATGATCAGTAGTAGTCCCGATGGAGCCATTCTGATCAATCGGTCTCAAACGATCGTCGCCGCAAATCAGAAAGCAGCAGACCTGTTTGCCACCCGAATTGAAAGCCTGGAAGGAGCCCCACTGGGCACATTGATACCGGAGGATTCCGTACCAGGCCATCACGAATATGTTGCCAATTTTTTTGACCACCCCAAACCTCGCTCCATGGGAACCGGCGCTCGGTTTACTGGACGTCTCTCGGACGGCTCAGTACTGCCGGTTGATATCATGCTGAACCAAATTAAAATTGGATCAACTCTCTATGCCATGGCCGTGATCCGGGACGACTCTGAAAGAGCTACGATTGAGTCGGTGAAGAAGCAACTTGAAGCAGCCAACATGCGACTAATGAAGGCTCAGGAAGCCGGGGGATTGGCCTGGTGGGAAATGAATCTGAACACAAATCAGATGGTCTGGTCAGACACAATGCCCCGTATTGTGGGTATTAACGATGATGCGAGCCCGTCTCTGAATGCGCTTTCACAGTCATGCCTCCCGGAAGATAGGAGTCTTTTCGATGCCATTCACCAGAATCCGAGTTCCAGCGCTGGCAGAACAACAACCTTCAGAGTTCGTGATAGCCATGGGGCGATTCGCTGGATGGAAGAGACCATCCATGCAGAGGCTGAAGACGTTGTGCTGGGGGTCATTCGGGACGTAAGTGACCAAAAAGCTCTGGAGGAGAAGTTGCGGTCTGAGTCCGTCACCGATGACCTGACGAGACTCTTCAATCGGAAAAAGTTTAATCAAGACTTGAAGCGATATTATGCCGAATTCGTCCGCTCCAAGAGAAACGCTTCGGTCATTATGTACGATTTCGATCACTTTAAGAACGTAAACGATTTGTACGGACACGCTATGGGAGATCAAGTGCTTTCGCGAGCAGCGCAACTGGTCACACAGCAATTACGGCCCTCTGATCATGCCTATCGCCTCGGAGGTGAAGAGTTTGCCATTCTGCTAAGTGGCTCCAGTACCGAGGACGCCCGCATTCTGGCAGACAGAGTACGCCGAACGATTGAAACGGCGCGCTTTGCGCTTGGTGACGCGAAGGTAAGCGTTACGGTTAGTTTCGGGATAGCTAAATTCCGGAGTTCAGACCAACACTACGAGGATGCATTAAATCGTGCGGACAATGCTCTTTACCAGAGCAAGGCAAATGTTCGTAACACCATTAGCATTCTTGAGTGAATAGAAGACATCGCCAATAGGAGGGCTCATGAGCATCCCGACTTTCGATACTTTACTGGCGCTTTTGGATCAGGATCCCGTCGCATTCGAAAGGCTCAGGGAAAAACTGATTGAGGAGGAAATCCGGGATACACCTCCAGAGACCCAGCGTCGCTTGCGCGGCCTTCAATTTCAGATCGAAGCTATCAAACAAACATCGAAGAATCCGCTGGATTGTTGCGTAAAAATTCAGCGAGCTATGGATAAAAAATTGGAGGAATTTCGCAGTATTGTAAGGGATAACCACCGCTCTGGGGAGCAGCTGCCGAATCCAGACAACAACGTCATCTTTATGCAAAAAAAAGATGAGCCGCAATGAGTGGAAACAGCCAGCCTGTGGTCTTTTACCGTTTGATCCTCGGGCCGGGGATTGTGCGAGATACGCTGGAAGCTGATTGCCCTTTTCTGATCCCGATACCCTACCGTGACAGGGAAAACGTACTGCGATTCCCCACCGAATGATCAAACGCGTCCCCATCTCCGCACTCAAGGTCGGCATGTACATAACCGACCTGAACAACGACTGGATTCCCCACAACACCCAGCGCAAGCGCGGTGTGATCAAAAAAGAGGAAACCATCGAGAAAATTCGCCGCATGGGGGTGGAATTCGTCTATATCGATGCCTCGAAGGGGCTCGACACCCAGGACTCGGAAACGGCCGCCGAAGTGGATCGCCGGAACGAGTCAGCGCTTCAAAAGGCAGGTGAGCTGACGCCGGGCCTGCGACCCTATGTCCCGCTTGCCGAAGAAATGGTCATCGCCCAGCAGGTCCACAGCCAGGCTCAGGGACTGGTCGGCGAATTCATGAACCACGCCAAGGTTGGCGGTGCCATCGATGTGGTCCCCATCCATCAGCTGGCAGACGAACTTCAGAATTCTGTCCTCCGTAATGCCAACGCCCTGAGCTGCCTTGGACGAATACGGGAGAAAGACAATTATTTGCTGGAACACTCGGTGAACCTGAGTGTGCTTATGTCCCTGTTCGGGAATTATCGCGGTCTGTCTTCCGATGCTCTGCACCAGACCATCGTCGGCGCTCTGCTCCACGACCTGGGCAAGATCCTTACACCCGATGAGATACTGCACAAACCCGGTCGCCTGACTGCCGAAGAATTCGAGGTAATGAAACTTCACGCCCGCCACTCACGGGACATCCTTGCCACCACCGAGGGCATTGGTGAGCTCACCGTCATCACGGCGGCCCAGCACCACGAGCGCCTGGACGGAACCGGCTATCCGGAAGGCCTGAAGGGAGACGAGGTCTCGGAATACGGTCGCATGGTCGCAATCAGCGATGTCTACGACGCCATCACGGCAGACCGGGTCTACCACAAGGGAATGACGCCAACCCAGGGCCTGAAGAAGCTTCTGGAATGGAGTGGCAGTCATCTGGATCCGGTACTGGTCAAACAGTTTATCCGCTGCCTGGGCCTTTATCCGGTGGGCTCTATGGTTCTTCTGGAAAGTGGGCGTCTTGGGGTTGTGGTCGAGGCCAATGAGAGTGATCAAAGACTGCCGACTGTAAGGGTGATGTACCACACCAAATTCCGCATGCCGATTACGGTGGATACCATCGATCTCGCCAAGCCAAGCAATCAGGATCGAATCCTGAGATCGGTGGCCCCGGATGACTACAAAATCGATGTCCGGAAATTCTTGGCTTGATTGGTGGTTTGCCTCACCCATAATTATGGCATGCTGACGCAGGAGTGGGCTGAGGGAAAGTTCATCCCATTGCTTACGATCCATTGGACTTGCCCCGGTGCAGTAGACACTCCTGAGCTCAGCACCTCCACCTAGAAGAAGTTCAGTGGCGGGGCAGTGCTGCCAGCGTCGGGTTCTTGTCGGTTGAAACCAATAAACCTTGAGGCTATAGCAACGAGTAAATTCTTCTGGCGAATTTCCATGAGAAAATCTGTATTTTCCCAGCATTAATGTTGGCTGAAGAGATACACGCCAGATAGCCTTTGTCGAATAAGGGGAAAACAGTGACTGAGCCGGATTTTGACCTTATATAGATTTCCTCAATGTCGTCACAATTCAGTTGAAATAGGATTTTTTCACACACGACTTTCAGTTCAAGGAACAGTGCTGCGAATAAATCCTGATCGTGGGTAGGGCCGTGTTTCGCAATAACCAGACCATCCGGCGATATAATCATACTGGATTTTATGTCCTTTAAAGCCAGACAAAATTCTTCAAGTTCCTTTTCAATTTCAGCGGTCGACAATTTTCATACCTTCCTGTGATTGGCTGTTACCCTCTTACTCTTCGCGAAGCGAGTACATGCAGTCGGGACAGTAGAGCGTTCCCAACCGCAACTGATAGCGAACGGTTTCACCCTGCGCGATTTCGCTCCCACAGCTATCACAGATGGAACCAATGTCCAGGGTTATTTCGCCAAAACCTGAAACAGGGATTTCCATGTCGCCGATTTTTCGATTCCAGGGTTTATCCTTGACAATGTCCGGCCGGAAGCTGTTTTCCAACGCTACCCAGCGCGCCACCAAGTGATCGGGTAGACCATGGCGTTTCAGGCAGTCCACCATCAACGCTTCCCGATAGTCGAACAGGTCATTGGAGATCACCATCCAGTGATGGGCGTTTCGCGGTCGGTCGCCGAAGTACACCTTCTCCCCGGTGAATTTTTTCCGGAGAAACAGGTATTGTTTTTCTTGTGCCCGCTGACGGGTCACGTCATGAAAAAAGGGCGAGAGTCTCTCGTCGGAAAACGCGGCGGTGTAAAAATCGTCGAGGATGGCTGACAGCACCCGCCCGTTTTCCAGTGCTTCCCACATTTCCGGGTCTGGTGATAAAACGGTGTTGTTCTGGTGCGTATCAGCCCGTTTGTTGCCACGATCGCGTGTGTTTTTCGGCGCAATAGAGAGACTGTCGATTGGTTTGCAGCAGCATGGCAGGAAAAGTCCCTGATTGATCTGGTCGTCACTCAGCCCTTTTTGAGATTCCGGAGGGAGCGTTCCTTCCTCTGCAATATGTAAACAGGCGTGGCATGAGCCCTTGCGGCAGGAAAAAGGAAAATCCACGCCTTGCCGAAGCATTGCGTCAAGGATTGTCTCGCCAGAGTCGCAGTGGTAGCTATTTCCCAGATATTTGATTTTAAACATAATAGTTAATCATGGATCAGTAATCGTTACCGATCACCTGGTCAATTTTGGCGGCGGATTTCCGTGCCTCGAGAAAAATTCGGCCGAGATTGACTGTTGGTTTGGCAGCAACGGCCAGCACTTTATCGCCGCCGGCTTTTACTAGAAGCATCAATCCTTTCGAGCCCTCAATGAGTAGTTGCTTCATCTCGCCACGGGCGACTTCGTCGGCGGCCCTCTCTGCCAGTGCCAGTAGCGAGGCCGACATCGCTGCAAAGCGGTCCTGATCGGTATCCTTTCCAAGTACGGCGGCAATAATGTAACCATCGGTGGTCATGGTTGCCGAAGCCTCAATGTCGTTTGAGGAAGCGTTGAGTTCCCTTAAAATTGATCTCGCGGCGCTCGCTTTCGGGTGACTTTGTCCGGGGTGAGTCAAAGTATTCATTCGTACTCCCTCTGGGCCATTAAGTTGACGGCATTACTGGGTCGGGGATTAACCCGACCCAGTAGATAGGTTACAGGCTGGCCTCAACTTGTGGGAGGGCCGCACGTGCCTTGGTGAGCACCATACCCAGGTTGGCAGATTTCCGGCAGACAAAAGTTATCACGTGGTCCTGATAGCTCTTTGTGCGCATGAAAATGTGGATAAGGTTTTCGCTGTTTACAATGATTTCCTGGAAATAATGAAAATCATCCAGCGGCAGACCACGGGCCTTCTTGAACATGTTCTCGATGCTGACAACGTTGGGTCCCTGGAATAGATCGGCTGTGGCCGCAGCCAGCATTTCCAACACTTCGTCCGGGTGAGAATCTACAGTTTTAATGCCGAGAAGCATCCCGCTGGTAAGGTCTACGTAACCTCCGGCAAGGCACTCGGGAATGGTGGTAATAGCCTTCTGTAAGGCGTTATCAATGTCGGACATCGATCGCGTTCCTCTTTATTGTGTTTTTTTTGCAGACGCTCTCACGAGGCCTGCGTGGTTGTCGCCCGCTCACTCAGAAACAGGGCAAACTTCTCCAGAAACTCCACCTGGGCTTCGGATTGCACCCAGCGGGGCTCTATGCGTCGTACTTTTTCCAGCGAGTCCAGAGCGGACATGCCGTCCCAGATCAGGCAACAGGCCAGTATCGTCCCTGTTCGTCCTAGGCCGGCTCTGCAGTGGACGGCAACCACGCCCCCGTCATTGCAGAGTGCCTGGATTGTTTTGCAAAGTTCTACGGTCTGCGTGATCGACGGGGCCCCCATGTCTTTGAACGGAGACCAGATGTTTTCGATGCCATGGGCATTCAATGCATCGGTGTCAGGTTCGGTCTCTGTCAGTGTAACCAGCGTGGTGATTCCAACACGTTTCAGAGCGACGAGGTCATACTCAAGGTCCTGAACGATGCCGGGCCTGGGAGTTCCGGCGAGCTGTCCCTTTCTGAGCCAGAGGAAACCCCGTGGACCGAAGCTGTCACTCACATACGATCGCGCTGCCTCCGGCAGTGGCGCGGGTGGGGGCGTTCCCGGCGACAGGGTTTCGGGGTCGGCATCCGGTGCAGCAACGGCGCAGGAGCCACTTCTGACAAAACTCTTACCGGCCTGACTGGTCGGTTGCCTGAGAAATTCGCTGGTTTTTGCCGTTTCCTGAACAGAGCCTCCTGCGATCAAAACCGTTCGTCCGCCCAGGCGTGCGGCATGGGAAAGGTTGTGCAGCGCGATAAGAATCGAGCGATGCTGACTTTCCGCTGCAACGTACCGGAGAAGGCATTCTGCTTCGCGGTCATCCAGTCCGGTCGTTGGTTCGTCGAGCAGGATCAGTCTGGCCCCGGTTGCCGCAAGCCGCATAGCTGCGAGGTGTCGCTGCTGGGCTAGGCTCAGATGAATGACCGGTTCATTGATTTGCCCAATAAGGTCCTCAAGACCCGCTCTTTCCAACAGTCGCTTTGCCAGTTTGCGCTGTTGCAAAGGTGACAGGGAGCGTCGTTCCGGAAGATCCTGAACGATGTTGTCCAGAATGCTTGCCATCACCATTCGAGCGTTTTGCGCCGCGAGAACAGGCCGCTCTCCGGTGTCTACAAGGGGAGCACCAACGTAGTTTGCCTGACCCCAGGTGCGCAGGTTAGGGTTGGGATCGTTAAAACCTGCAAGCGTTCGGAGTAACGTTGACTTCCCGGTGCCGCTTGGACCCAGTAGTACTGTGATTCCACGATCCGGCACCTCGAGGTCGATGCTGGCCAGGACCGTTTTCTCCCGGAAAGCCACACCGAAGCCGGTTAGCGAAAGTACTGCGTTATCATCAGCAAACGGGTCGTCGGAATTCACCGCTTGACTCCCGGGTCCAGCATAGCTAGAAGCGCCTGCAGCAAGATTGTGATGTCGCTCCGTTCGCGCGCGTCTACCTCGAAGACCGGCGCCCTGATGCCGAGTTCATCGAGCTTCGTATAAAAGGAGTAAAGGCCGGGGCGATTTTTTACATCCATGCGGGTCACACCCAGAACCATTGAGCTTTTCTTGATAAAGGGCTGGAAAGCCTTGACGTAGAATTCGAGGTCCGCCAGTGGATCTTCGGTGGTATTGTCGAGTAACAGAACCAGACCCAGCCCTCCGATTGTCACAATGTCCCACATGAAACTGAAGCGCTCTTGCCCCGGCGTACCATACAAATGGATCTTCTGGCCGTTCCCTACATCAAGGGTGCCGTAATCCATGGCCACCGTAGTGGTTGCTTTGCGCTTTGATACCTCGTCGCTGGCCTTGCTTTCGGTGCTGACGACGTCAATATCACTGATGGCCTGGATTGCCGTGGTTTTTCCTGCGCCGACAGGGCCGGCAAAAATGATTTTATGTTCCACAAATCAGTCCTAGCGTCCGGCGAGTTTGGAGAGCAACGAGGTCAGCAGCGTCTGGTTTCGATGAGGGTCGAGGCGTGGTTCTTCGGCTTTTCGATTAATCGCGCGAGCAAAGCCTGCTGCACGGGCGGCACTGTAAATCTGACACATTTCCCCCATGGGCACTTTTAATAAGCGCGCTGCGAAGTAAACAGATGTTGGGTGTTTATAAAATAGCGCCAGGATTCTGAATGTGTTGGGTGAAAGGGGCAGTCTCGTGAGGTTCGGCCAGTAATCCAACTGAACGACATCGTTCCAGTGATACCCTTCCATCAGTCTGCCTTCAGAGGTGTAATAGACGGTTCGCCACATCAGTTCGTCGATGTTCCTGCCAATCGCTTTCTTATAGTCGTTGCTCTCTTCTTCGGACAGGACACGTAGACGGCACTTCGCGGCAGGCAATTGAAGGAGTTCGGGTAAATCCGGCCCTTCAAAAAAATATTCTCCCCGGCTAGCAAGAAGGATCAGGTCTCCATGAGTTTCCGAAGAAAGGAGAATATTCTGTTTATTTGCGACTGCTCGTCGCAGGCTCGTGATCAGGTAATGATTGGGATCAAAAAAAACTGCGGTGCCGGCGATGGTCGTATTGTTGGAGAGTGTTCTGGTGTCCATTAAATCTCACAGGAAAACATAAGTTTTTTCAGTCGATGACTAGTTCAAGTATCCAGTTTGCCTGATGGACAGTTACGACTGTGTCTCGCCCTGTTTGCGGAGTATGTGTCGTCGAGGGACGGTGATCATGCTTCTGAATCCTTGTATATTATCTTTGGTTATATACATGACTAAGAGAATAGTAGATGTAGGGGGCGTGTTAAACAAGGGGAAAATGTGTGATTCCTGTACATATAGGGCTTGCTTGTGTAAAAGCTGCGTAACGGGATGTTGTTCGTCGGTGCAGTATTGTTGTTTTGGACTTGCCCCGGTGCAGTAGACACTCCTGGCCTATGAGCGAGGCGCGAAGGTGCCCATCCCATCACTTACGATTCATGCCCACACTGCCCCATCACTAGGTTTGTTAGCATTCGTGCGTTTGTATTTCTTTCGTTGGAATTCTGTAACACTTCACATCAGGCGGAGGCCTGCCAAGCCACTCTGATCTAAGCTTGCAGGAATACGCATTCCACGCCAGAAGCACCGAAAATTGAAAAAGACTCTCCTCGCAGTACGCTCCTTTGCTTGTCTTGCGGTGCTGGCGCTTTTGCTGACCGGTTGCGCCTTTTCCGGTGGCGGCAGGAGCATGGATGACCCAACCAATTCACTTGTTTTCGGATTTATTGATATGGACGACGCGCCAACGGATGTCAGTTACGCGAAGCTGCAGCAAGCTGCTCCCAAAACTGAATCCGGTTTCTGGACCATGTCTGCCGAGGACGGCATTCTTTACAATCAGTACCTGCCTTCCGGTAGTTTTCAAATGTCGCGATTTGGTGGCCACTCGTTTTGGTGGGGCGAACATGTCTATGATTTCCCCACTTACGGGCGTAACGAGACTGCGATCCAAATCGAGCAGCCCGGCATTTACTTTGTGGGAGCCTATGCCTACCGGGATGCAGAAAGTGGCTTTTTTGAGTTCGGAAAATTCTCGATTGAATTGTTGGACGACCCCACAGAAAAAGCGCTTCTGCTAAAGATACAGGAAATGGACTGGGTGCGCGCAACCCAATGGCAGGAGCGAATACGTGATCGTCTGCAGGAGCTCAACTGATGCCCGACAATCGTCGATTCGAGGCGCGTTTCGCTCTGCTGAATGTATTAATCGCTGTTTTGACCGGATGCGTTGTACCCTCGTCGTCGATCCAGCAAGTCACAAGCCTCGCCCAATTGAACGGCAACACCATCCTCGTGATCGGAGAAGTTCAGCTAGTGCCCGCTCTTGCATCGGATGAGCAGCTCTTGGACGACAATTATGAGGAATTTCGCAATACGGCCATCCTCATTGTCGATGAGGACTTACGCCAGCCAGAAGACGATCTGACACTCGGCGGATTGCGCCGGAGCATCAGGACCCCTTGGGCGAAACATTCTTCGTGGCTTACGAAAACAGGCCGTTCGTTAACACCAAATCTTGGCTAGTAATGGATGCCAGAATTCGAATGGTCGCCCCGGACGCCGTTATCCGGCCTGCAAATGCGCCGTTGCATGGCGTATTCGGCGTCAATGTGCAGCCAGAGGAGCGGGCCGTATATATCGGCACCATACGCTATCACCGCGACGCGTTCTTCAGTACGGTAAAGGTCGAAGTGATGGATCAGTTTGCCCAGGCTCAAGAAGCCTTTCAGCACAAGTTTGGCGGTCGATTGAGTTTGCGAAAAGAACTCGCGGTTCTCTTGCACCCCGAGTGAGTCTCTACCCTCCAGTCTCAGGCATCGAATGCTTCGTTGGTCCCGAGACTTTCCAGGCATACCGTTGCCGACCATAGCTAGGCAGCGAACGTGAAGCGTTGCATGCATCTGTATGAGAGAACTAATTGAGTTCGTCGTTAAAGTGTTTTCGGTCTATCTGATCTTTCGCACTCTAGGAACCTATATTCCCCATGCGTTGACGCCCGAGGTCTTTAACGCGTCGAATTCGTTGCACTTCGGTTACTTCGCGGCGAGTCTGAGCGTGCCCATCGTCGTCGGAATCGTTTTGTGGGTTAAAGCGCCACACATTTCCGAAACCGCTTTTCCCATCAAACGCTCGGGGACTCCAGCGGGTGAGTGCGCAATGATGGCCACCGGTTTGATGTTGCTAGGCGTGGATGTGGCGGTGCGCTCAGTCAGCGTTGTGCTTAACCAGCTCGGCTCTGGTACGCCGATAAACTATGGCTGGGTTTGCATCCTGTTTCTGTCCGTCGCGGTCGTTTTAGGCCACAAGGTTATCGTAGAGGGATTACGCAAGGTTTGCACCGAGAGCAACGGTACAAGACTCACGTGAGTATCCCGCAGTACCCTCCAACTCCCAGGCCTCATCTGATACGGAGGATCCTAAACTCGCTCTAGAGTACTGGTGACCACCACGATACTGCGGGCGGGCCTCCCCGGCTCCTCGAAGGGGGCTGACCAGCTCACGTTGAGTTATGGGTGTCGGCAAGCAGCTCGGAGATATACCGGTCGAGGTCATCAAAACCATTGCCTTCAAACCCCGTGAACTGAATGCCGATCTGAAATTCATCCCGGGCGATGCGGCGAACATACACCATCGTACCGTGTGCAACGATAGAAACCGGCTGTGCGGCACCATCCGGCACGGCAAACCGCATCGTCACGGTATTGCAGTTGCCCGTAGCAGGCGCCTTTTTATCCGGCATGAGTTGTTCAGCGCTCTGCTGGTTACAAGAGATCATCGCGCCGGTGCGTGAGAGGTTGGAGAGGGAACAGGTCAGGTCGCAGCCGCGCGGCATCTCAATGACCGTGTCCGCGCGAACTTCCACCCGTTGCTGGTTGCGCAGATTTCGTTTGGCGGCCACTGATTTCATGTTTAACACTCTTACGTCCTTGATAGCATTTAAGGCGTCGTTCCGTATCAAGCCAACTCTGCAGGTTTGCCGATGTAGTAGCCCTGTACCTTGTCCACTCCCAGCTCCTTAAGCACATCAAACTCTTCTTGTGTTTCGACGCCCTCGGCAACGACTTGCGCCCTTACGCGCTGAGCGTAGGAAACAAGCGCCGCTGCCAGCGCCTGTTTCTTCCGATCGCAGTGTATGTTCCGGATCAGATTAAGATCCAGCTTGATAATATCCGCGTCCAGTTCCAGAACATGCTGCAACGATGCGTATCCGGACCCCGCATCGTCGATGGCAAGTCGGGCCCCCATTTTACGAATGGACTGAACGGAATCTCGAAATTCCGGATAGTCCAGTATCTGAGAGTGCTCGGTAACCTCCAGTACGATCCTGTGAGCATCCTTGCGATTCAGAAGATTGCCGACCGCACCCGATAAAATGGCGGCGGGAGAGGCATTGATACTCAAAAAACAGGACTCAGGAATCTTGGGCAATTGCGTGAGCGCCAGGTCAATCGCCAACGTCTCCAAAAAATCACCCAAACCCACCTGTTCGGCCTCGCTGAACCAAATGTCGGGTGAGCGATAGGGCTCGGTGTTGAATCGGGCCAGCGCCTCATACCCACAAATCGCAGCGCCCGTGATCGACCAGATCGGCTGAAAATGCATGGTTAACTCCTGGCTTGAGCTCAGGCCCTCGATTCGCGACCGTATCTGGTTGTCATGCCGTTGCCGATGTCGATGAAACTCGATCCGATCTGCAATGACGTCGGCCACAAACGCCAATAATGAAGGGTCTCGGGTCTCTAACGACGGATCGCTGGAATGCTTCAGGCAACACAGTGTGCCGTAAATTTCGCCATCGGAAAGATAAATGGGCACGCCCAGATACGCACCAATGGACAGCTCGTTCGTGACGTCCATCGCACGTGTTATTGCATTCGATCGGGCATCGGGAATGATTGAGGGGAGCTCGCCGTCTGCAATCTTTCGGCAGTAGGTTTGGCTCTGAGGGTGGGAAAAACAGAAGCCTTCGGACGACAAGTCTGCGTTGTTATCCGACTCCACGAACACCATGGTTCGGGTGCCATGCTCAAACTTTCCAATGAATGCCATGTCCATTGAAAAACTACGTCTCAACATGCCTAAGAGCTTGGCTATTGAAACGCCGAACGCTTCGTCGAAATAATCGGGCCCTGATCGTACCGTGCCAACCGCCATCGTAAGAACTCCCTTTGTACCTGTCTTAAAGCTATTGCTCATCTGCGGCCGTAACCCAGTCGATTGCCGGTTTCTGGCGTTTGATGGCCCCTGGCCCCCATCCATCCGGTGTTCTGGGCTGTGCTTTGATTGAACGGGAAAGCTATCTAGACTTTATACGTTCCTTTTTGGCATACATCGCTTCGTCCGCTCGCTGCAAAAGCTCGTCCGCCTCCAGACCCTCGTCAGGAAACAACGCAACGCCAATGCTCGCTTTCACCGATAAACAGAGAGTCCCATTGTTCAAGCGGAAAGGATCTTTCAGCGATTCCAACAGTTTGACAACAACCGCATCGGCGTCCTTCCCACTCTCAAGCCCCGGCAGGAGGACGGTGAATTCGTCACCGCCGTAACGGGCGAGGGTATCCCCCTCGCGCAAACACCCCTTCAAGCGCACGGCGACACTCTTTAACAACTGATCGCCCATGTTGTGCCCGAACGTGTCATTGACGGCCTTGAAGTCATTCAGATCAATAAACAGCGAGGCCAGTTTCTGCTCCGTTCGGCTGGCTTGGCTGATGGCCAGCGCCAGTCGATCCAGGAACAGGGTCCGGTTCGGCAAACCCGTTAACGCATCGTGCGATGCCTGAAACTCCACCAGCGCCTGTTTTTTCTTTCGTTCAGTGATGTCTCTTGCCACCGCTAAAAGCTCTGCGTGTATTGACAGGTGCCCCTCGTTGTCCGGGAGCCAAAGCTCCTGATCCCGCGTAGGGACCACCGTGAGCTCAAAAAACGGGCTCGACGCCTGGTCCCGTTTGCGAAGCCTTATTTCGAGGGTTGCGGGATCCCCAAGCGAATGCTTATCCAGGAGTGACGACACTTTGGCCACATCGCCCTCGTCAATCAATAAGCTGAACGGCTTGCCTAACAATTCCTGCTGTTCGAAGCCGAGGAGGGGTTCTACCCGACGATTAACAAAGTTGATACGGCCACGATCATCGAGCGAAAAAACGATGTCCGGAAGCTGGTTGAGCATTTTCGGAAAAAAGTGGGCCGTGGGGTTCCGCGACTGCTCGGCTTTGTTCCCGGTGCTCTCCCTTGTTCGGACACGTACCCCCTCACGAACGACCCGGATAAGTTCGTCGACGTCGTAGGGCTTGCGCAAATAATCGAACGCGCCATATTGTAGGGCGCGCCGAAGGGTCCGGAAGTCGGCGATGCCGCTGATCATCACGACGGGGATATCCATTTTGTTGGCGTTGAGCCACGAGAGAACATCAAGCCCTCCCATTCCGGGCATGCAAATGTTCAATAGAATCAGGTCGTAATGATTTAACCCGACCTGCCTGCACAGGGCATCTCCGTTGCTAACGCCGTCCACGTCGAAACCTTGTTCACGCAATATTGAGCAAAGGCTTGCAAGCAATCGGGGTTCATCGTCGCCCACCAGCAACCGTCCCGGTTTCTCACCAGCCTGGGTCGTGTGTGCGGCGGGTTGTGTCACCTTTGACCGGGGCGGATTGTCACTGCGTTGAGGCACGGCTGACCCCCTATCCTTCGGCAAACCACGGTACCTGACTGATTTTGGGGTCGTGATCTCGTCGAGAACCAGCGATGCCAGCCAGATGCATCTTGCCTTCACACTCAAGTGCTAAGTATAGAACTCATAGAACACACGTGCCGAATACATTTTCAAAAAACACCATGGGTTTCCTGGGTGACACCGACGCCGGTTCAGACTCAGTGGCCGTGAGCTCGACAGGAAAAGGACTGGTTTGGCGGACGTGTTCCTGTTTCAACGACGGTTCGAGAACTCGTCAGCCCAGGCCAGAGCCTCGTCAAGTGGTAGGGGGACACTGAAATAGTACCCCTGGCCAAAATCGCACTTCAGTTTGCGCAACGCCTGGGCCAGGGCTTTCGTCTCAACACCTTCGGCCACGACGCGACGATTAAAACGCTTCGATAAGCTGACGATGGATTCAACAATAGCCCGGTCACTGGGATTACCCAGCATCCCCATCACAAACGATTTATCAATTTTTATCTCATCGACGGGCAGGTCCCGAAAATACGTGAGCGACGAAAAGCCTGTGCCAAAATCATCCAGGGAGACCGTTACCCCCAGTGCCTGGCAGGCTTCGACCGTGTGTGTGGCAGTACTCACATCTTCTATCGCCGTACTCTCCAGGACTTCGAGCACAAGACGCCGGCGCAACTGGGTACTAACGCCTCTGAGGTGAGCTTGCAAAGCAGGAATGAAATCGTCGGCCAGGAAATGATGAGGGCTGATGTTGATACTGATGGTGTAGCGTTGATCATCGGCTTCGAATTGACGAAGGGTCGTTAGTGCCGTTCGGATGACGAAGTTTCCCAAAACAGACTCGTACTTCGTCGACTCTGTCGCCCCAAGAAAATCGTAGGGCAACAGCAGCCCGCGCTCGGGATGATTCCAGCGTATGAGCCCTTCGAATCCATCAACAGCCCCGGTCCGGAAATTGATTCTCGGTTGATAGAAAAGCTGAAACTCCGAGCGCTTGAAGCCTGTCTCGATGCTTTCGAGAATCCGCCGCTGCTCCCTTCGCGCCTCATGATCGTCAATGTCAAACGTCACAAACTGACCCGCCCCCGACTCTTTCGCCCGATACAAGGCCAGACTGGCGTGACGAAGGAGAATGTCGGGATCACTCTGGTCAAGTGGGTAGACGGTCACCCCCATGCTGGCTGAGAGCGCAAACGTAGTGCTGGGACCCGCAATCGGTTCCGCGATCGCGCTCAGGAGTCTGCGATACGCCGATGGGCCTGCGTTCGCATCTCGCAGGGTTACGAGAAACTCATCGCCCCGGAGTTTCGCGACCAAGTCCCGTGGTCGAATGGCATTTTTCAGCCGCAGGGCGATTGTTTTGAGGACCTCGTCACCACAAGCCTGACCGAATCGATCATTGATGCGTTTAAAGCCGTCCACGTCAATAATGCACACTGAGAGGCTGGAGCCCGCCCTATCGGCTTCGTGAACCTCGCGCATTAACCGTTTGGTGAGCATCGGCCCACTCGGCAAGCAGGTCAAGGCATCGTAGTTCCGGGCCCTTTCCACTCTGCGCTCATTCCGGGCTGTCTCAATTTTCAGACGATGCCGGTCAATCAGCATGCCAACCGTTTGACTCAGTGGCTTGAGCTCATCTGCAAGTTCCTGTGTGTAGCCTTCAGGGCGATCGGCCAGGCCAATGAGGCCGATCACGGATTCACCAGAAAAGACGGGAATGCCCATGTAGGTCGACAGTGAGGGATGTCCCTTCGGAAAGCCTCGGATTCGGGTGTCGTTGGCGAGATCCTGGGAGATAACGACCCGGCCTTCTGAAATCGCAGCCCCGAGCAAATTGTCCAGTCGCCGAAACACCATGCCTTCGCGTTGAATACGCTTGAGTAAGGCTGCACCCTGGGGGCACTGAGGCTCGTCTGATAAAGCCAACAGTTTGATAAACGACCCGTCCATGGCATCGTGAGAGACGCTCCCAATGAACCCCATCGGACTGTGGGTCAACGACAGAATGCTCTTGAGGAGCGTGTCGTACGCGGATTGACAATCGGTGGGGTTCAGGAGGAGTTCCTGAGCCCGGCAAATGGACTGGACAAGCGTGGTGGGATCAATGGATGGTTGATCGGGTATAAGGCGGCCTTCCATGGCTTGTCTGATTAGAAGACTGAGTCGACGGAACATCGTTCGCTGGGTTACACCAAATTGCCGAGGTTGGGCGTCCATGATTCGCACCAGAGCAATCTGGTCGTTTCGCGCCCCTTGTACCGCGAGTTCTGCGTAAAAGCGGATGTCGGAATACCCGAGCGTCAGCAGGTACTCCGACGACTCTGCATTCGATGAAACATCTTCTTCGACGAACACGGGATCCGGCCGTCCATCGGGCGTCTCACTGCCCATAGTTGGATCGGCGAAGGACCCGATGGGAGCGTCACTGTCCGATACAACCGACGACAGCCCGTTAGCACCTGGTATTGACAGCAGTACCGAATCAACCTCCAACGAACGTTGAATGGACTCGCAAATCAGCGTGAGCTTTTCAGCGAGCTGCTGATCCATTGTCCCCTTGATCTCATGGTGCGGGCGTTCGGCCTCATGAGATCGCCATACGAAAATTCCGTTTTCCATCGTAGTTTAGCTAGCTGCATAAGAAGATGAATGAAGTGAATACGCTGGCTCGAACAGGAGCGTCAAGAGCCTCTTCCTTGGCGCTCGGTGCGCCTACGAGCGGCTGGTTATGAAACGAGCCCATGACGAACCGTTAATCGTTTATTAAAAAAAGAATATTGATTCACAGTTTGGAGAACGTCCAATTCACGAGCGTTAAAAAATGTAACCGCTTGAGCCCATCAAGCTGAGAAACGGTGCCGGCTACCCCAGTGATCGATGTCCAGCATCGGAAACAGAGAAGCGCCATGGATGCTTAACCCTCGAAAACGAGTCGATCCCGCGTCGGATTGAAAGACAGGAGCACCCCGCCAACCTCTGTTAGTTTGCGGGGGCTACCTCAATCATCACAAGTGGGGTGGCTTGTTGGCCGCTTCGCGTTCCGCGCGCCATTGTGCGAAGGTCTGGGCAGCCTCCTCACCACTGAGCGAGCCGATGACTTCAAAGAAATCGCTACGCAGCCGGTCACTGACCACCTCCTCTCGCTTTTTGCTCCGAACGACGTAGATGGTTTGCAGGTTCTGGTGATCAAAGGCGCGCCATTGTTGCCGGTCTTTCAGGAGCGTGTACTCATGGCCTTCCAGCGCTTTGATCAGCGCCTGCGTGTCGGTCGTCCCGGCGCGCTCGACCGCTTCTTTGTACGCATAGACAATGCCATAAGCCGTCGCCGCCGTGGAGGTCGGTCTTATGTCATAGGCTTCGGTAAATGCTTCCGAAAACTGCTGGCCGCGGAGGAACCCCAGTTGGTAGGGAATCATCCACTCCCAAGGCGTTGTGGAAATAACGTCCTCCATGATCGTTGCCCCCACATCTGGGCAATGCCGAGCGTGATGTTGGGCAGTACAATGCGCATCTTGTCTTTCAGGCCCATTTCATAGGCAACCTTGAGCGCTCTTACCAGGTCGTCGCCGTACAAGACCAGGATCAGGACATCGGCTTCACTGGCTTCTGCGGCTTCGAGTGCTTTTTTGAAATCCTTGATGAAGGCTCTTGGAAAAGGTGTTAACGCGTTCGGATGGGCGTTCTTG
The DNA here is from genome assembly GCF_002744735.1 of Marinobacter guineae. Taxonomy (GTDB): domain Bacteria; phylum Pseudomonadota; class Gammaproteobacteria; order Pseudomonadales; family Oleiphilaceae; genus Marinobacter; species Marinobacter guineae. The sequence continues at coordinate 67,161 of NZ_KZ319345.1, forward strand.
TCAGATGTGTTCGTGAACTCACGGATGGATTCTTCCGACGACCAACCCCATGTGTAGTCGGCTGTCACGTAGAAGTACTTTGCATCGCCAAACGTTGTCGTCAAATACCGGCCAAGCGCGTTGGCCGTCATCCAGGCATTCGGGTATTCGCGAAACATGTGGTCATGTCCCTCGCTGCCGGTCGTCGCATTGGCCGAGGTTGTCGTACCAAAGTAGAGTCGCCCGAGATCTCTCGCGACCTTGCCGGAAGTGATGGCCACGGCGCTGGACGCACCGCCAAAGACCATGTCGACCTTTTCCTGAGTGATCAGCTCCCTGGTGTTGGCGGCTCCACGCTCCGGAGATCCTGAGGTGTTGCGGATGACAAGCTCAACGTCTCGACCCAGAATTCCACCCGACTTATTGATTTCGTCCACGGCCAGGAAGGCGGCCAGTCTTTGCTGCAGGCCCAGGTCCTTATATCGTCCGGATTGCGGATAATTGAAGCCCAGTTTTATGGTGTCAGCCATAACTGAAACACTGCACAGCAGTAATAGAAATCCTGCAAACAGAGATGTTTTTTTATTCATTGCTGAAAGCCTCCGATGCTTTTTTAATCTTATTGTTGATCGAGTACTGTATCTCTGTTTCCTGATAAAAGTCAGGAATCGCAGAGTAAGGAAAAGCACGGTTATCGTTACGAAATGTAGCGTTTTAATTCCGTATCTTGCTCGCATTATGACAGGCCGCATTGCCGATGTAGTCCTTAACGTTCTATTGTAAACATCCCTGTTTTAGTTGCACTGCTGACTAGAGTTTTCCGCCCGTTGGTGTTTCGCCAAGTAAGTGTGGCGTCAGGTCTTCAAATGCATCCGAGCAGGCGTGACCCCACCCAAGCAGGCATCGGGTTAGCTGAGGGGGGCGGGTCATGGCGAAAAAGGTCCGCTTTGTGGTCAATCTGGACGTTCGCTTTGCGACCGCAGCCCTTACCAGGTTTAAACAAAAGCGAACATTCGATTGAGGGCTTGCCTCCACAGCCTCCAGGCTAATCACAGTAATTTCATCCAGTATGATTGACGGTGCAAATTGCAGACGCTGAATGATCACATGGCTGAGATGGTCATGCTAGGCTAAGCTATTGTTTTATCAATTTATGTGTAGCGCGATTGACGGTTCAAAGTCTGTGATAACGACGCAGTCAAATTTTTGCAATGATGAATCGCGCTGCCTAGCTGCTGGGCATTGAAGGTATGGCGATAGGAAGCACGATAAGGGTCTACTGCGGGGAGTGTAAGCGTCCCACAAATCACGCTGTGATAGCGGAACGGTCCGTGGATCCGCACCCAATGGAAGTCGAGAAGTGGGGTGAGAACCACTATTTTTGCCAATGTGCAGGCTGTGACAGTTACGCGTACGCGATTTCTGAATGGGATGAGGGCGACTGGAATCCTCACATCGGCGAGATGGACTTGAGGTGGCGAACTTACCCTAAGTCAAAAACTCAACGTCAGACCTTCAATGAAGATTATTTGCTGCCACCGAAGATTCGATCGATTTATCGTGAAATTGTTGGAGCAATGAATGCTCAGTTGCCTTTGTTAACTGCTATTGGGCTGCGCGCATTAATCGAAGCAATCTGCAAAGATCGGGGAGTCAAGGGGAGTAACCTTGAAAAGCTAATAGATGGCTTGGCCAGCAACGGGATACTTTCAAATAACCAAGCGGCTATACTGCATGGTCATCGCTTTCTCGGGAATGTCGCGGCTCATGAGATAGAGGTCGCGCGTCCGCCGGAGCTGGTAGCTGCCTTAGAAATTGCTGAGGCAATGCTAAGGACGATCTATGTATTGCCGGAGCTCTCGAACCAGATCACTACTGGGCGAAAGCCTTAACAATTCCAGGCACGGCGACGCATACTGCATTGCGGCTTTGCCTCCACTACAAAGCTGCTCGTACCGGCGGCGTTATCGAAACAAAGGAGGAGCCTATCAATGAATGATCATTTATTGCTTAAGCATGCGAAGAGAAAGCCATATTCGAAACATCCAGAAATGCCTGAAGATGCTGTGTTTAACGATCAGAGAGGCTACTGGGTGTCGGGATCTGCTCCCCTTGTATCCCCTGGGTCGAAATATGGCGCATTGGTATCCAAGAAATGTGATCAGGAAACGGGCGAGGACCAAAAAGGAGAATGATTGTTGATTGTCTAGTGGTTTCTAGTCTCTATGACTTCTCAGCGGACCTTGTCGTTCAGGAACTTGAGAGGCGAAAAGCCAAATACGTTCGTTTGAACCGAGAAAACTTTGAGAGCTACCGCTTAACTATGGATGTTCAAGAAGAGTCCCTAGAAGTGAGGATGAACGGAGCCAACTATCGAATAACAACTGATCTCAGGGCTGTGTATTATCGACAGCCAGTTTTCTTAAGGAATACACCGGGTGAGTCATTAAGTATCGATGAACAGTTGTCCCGGAGCCAGTGGATGGGGTTTCTAAGAAGTCTAGCTATCTTTGACCAAGCTAGGTGGATGAACCCGTTGAACGCTACGTATTTAGCAGAAACAAAAGCATATCAATTGTCAGTCGCCAGGAGAATAGGGTTCAAAGTACCCAAGACATTGATAGGAAATGATTATGCCAGGCTTCGAGAGATAGATAATAGGGCAATTATCAAGTCGTTGGACACCGTCTTGCTTCGGGATAATAACGAGACTCTATTTACCTACTCAACCATAGAATGCTCGTCAGAGTTCACTGATGAAAATATCTCTGCCGCTCCTCTGACCGTACAGGAGTACGTGTCACCCAAAATTGACCTCAGAGTGACGGTGATTGGAGGAGAAGTGACCGCAGTGAAAATAACTTCGGCCGGACGAGGGATAGACGGAGACTGGCGAGTTGTTGATCGTGACGCTATTGAATATACGGAAGTTGATCTGCCTCATGGTATAGAGAGGAAGTGCTTGAAGTTGCTCGAAGTGCTCGGCCTTAACTTTGGGGCCATCGACTTGATAGAAAGTAATGGCAGCTACTATTTTATCGAAATCAACCCGACAGGCGAGTGGGGCTGGCTTGTTAGCGATGAGCGTAGGTTCGACGTAGACATTGCCAACTGGTTGGTGGGTGACAAATGAAGCAGTACGCGTATAGGGCCTTTGAAGAAGCTCTTCCTTTATTTGCGTTCTTGAGGAACAAAAGAAAAATAATGAGGGATGTGAGTAATAAAGCGCTGGTCGCGGAAAAATCCACACCGTATGCAGAGCTTGACGAAGGAGTTTTAAAGGACCGAATCAAAGAAGAGCATGAGCGGGCAACGAAAATAGATGAAAAGACATCAAAGTTCACTTTAGGGCTAAGTGTAAGCTTGACCGTTTTGGCAGCGGCTAGCGGTGCTTTGGCGAAGTTTGTGCCCGAAAACCCATATGCAGGGCTCGTTTCGATAGCATGTGGATTCGCATCGATATATATGCTGCTTGCTGGAGTAACGGCTTTAGGTGCTCTAAAGACGTTGGCCGTTTACGGGTACGGGACTCAACATGCGCTCAGGCAGAAAAGTGGCGGCGTATTGTACTTGAGCCAAGCTCTATATGCACAAGAAAGGATGAATGTCGTTAGGCATCTTAGGAACGAAGCCGCATATCAGTCACTTCGGAACGGCTTCCTTGTTCTGCTTGTCGTGCTAATTGGTTCTGTGGTGGGATTAACCATCCAGCAATCTGATTCGGATACAATTCGAAATAATACAGCGCTAGAGAAAGCAGACGAGAGTTAAGATGCACTTGGCTGTGTGTCAGCCGATATAGGCGATACAAGGCCGGTCACGGCAACGGCTACTACATTGCGGCTTCGCCTACATTCCGTACCAGCGCATGCTGGCTGGCGTTCAGTGCTTGGCTTGAAAATTGGAACTGGAGTAAAAATTGGCGATTAAAACAAAACATCTAAGGTCCGCAGCGGGAAGATCAGGAAGTGTTGTCGTTGCTAAGTCTTTGAATGAAGCACTGTCTAAGAATAAACAAACAGCATTTCTTTGTCATAGCCATAAGGATCAAGAGCTGGCGAAAGGGCTTCAAGTCCTGCTGAAAGAGAACGGGTGGGATGTATACATAGACTGGGAAGACAATGAAATGCCGAGTTCGCCCAACAAGGAGACCGCAAGTAAGATTAAGTCAAAAATAACGACAACAGATTGGTTTCTGTTTTTGGCCACGAGCAACTCCACTCAATCACGTTGGTGTCCGTGGGAGATTGGGTATGCCGATTCCCAAAAGGGGTATGGAAAAATGCTAATTATTCCTACCGAAGATGACTCTGGGAATTGGTACGGGAACGAATATCTTCAGTTGTACAAGAAGATTGATGAAGGAACTGATAGACAAACCGGAAGGTCTGGCTACGCAGCTTTTGATGCTGGATCAAACTCAGGAGCTTGGATTAGCAATCTCTAGTGGCAATATCTGGATTTCCAATAGGTTTTTGATGGCACATAGCAGGAGCCCACGCCCAATAACATTGAAGGCGCCAAAAAAACGAGTTAGCCAATTCAGAGTGGAGCAAGTTTTCTGGCCGGCAGCCGGCGCACTTCTGGGCAATGTGTTGGTGCCCGGCATAGGTGGTTTACTGGCCGGTGGTGTAATTGGCGGTGCATTGACGCTGAATAGTAAGGAGAAAAAAGTGGCGAAAATTCCCGTTTTCTACAGCTTTCATTTCGCTAATGATGTTATGCGTGTTCAGCAAATACGAAACATTGGAGCAATTGAAGGGAACTCTGCAGTAAATGCAAATGAGTGGGAGCGGCTCAAAAGGAGTGGTAAGGCAGCTGTACAAAACTGGATCGATCAAAATATGAAGTATAAAAGGTGTGTGATTGTTCTTATTGGTTCAGAGACTGCCTCACGTCCTTGGGTGAGATACGAGATAGAGAGGGCTTGGAACCAAGGTAAAGCCATTATCGGAATCCACATACATAATATTAGATGCGCAAGAAATGGCACGTGCCGAAAGGGCGCCAACCCCTTTGATGAATTCACTTTTAATGACGGCCGAAAGCTGTCATCTGTGGTGCCGTGTTACGATCCTGATCCATCACAAGCCTATCGGGATATCGCTGCAAATATTTCTGGCTGGATTGACCACGCTATCAAGAACAAACGGAACTAAATATGAGTGAAGATCCGCTCCAAATCGACCCCGAAGCAGCCTCGATTCAGACGCACCTTGGAATAATCCAAAATGTCATTCAGCGAATGTCAGCAAATAGCACCAATTGCAAAGCATGGTGCGTGACCTTAGTAGCTGCTGTCCTTGTGATAATAGCTGATAAAGGTAAACCAGATTATGCTTGGATTGCACTTTTACCAACAGTGGTATTTTTGGCTCTTGACGCCTATTACTTAGCCCTAGAAAAGGGCTTTCGCAATTCGTATAACCAGTTTGTTTCCAAGCTACGAGCTGGAAGCCTTACCGAGCAAGACCTTTATTCCGTCATGCCCGTTGGTAATATGTCGAAACTACAGTTTGAAGCCGCCAAATCCTTTTCAGTTTGGGGGTTTTACATTTCTCTTGGTGTCTTAATTGGCGTCACTAAATGGATAGCATTGGAGTGAAATCACTTAACAAGCGCTGCTGTCGAAAAAATTTTCCGCAGAGCGCGCCGTTAATTGTACAGGGCGTTTATGAGTCAGACGCAGACAAGCTATGTAATAGCCTTTGATGGCAAGATTCCGCTGGAGCTAGCCGAATCTCCAAGTTCTTGGTGGGATATCCTGCTTCAAAACCTGCCATTTTTAATAACTATTCTCATAGTCGTTGCTGCAGCGACTGTAACGTATTTTTCGAATAGATCGGCCGTGGCGTCTCAGAATTCGTTAGCTGAAAAATCAAGGAAGGATGAACACGAGAACAAAGTTTCTGAATTTCGGCATCAATGGCTTCAAGAGGTTCGAGAAACCGGTTCTCAACTTTGCCAAGTGGTACATGAGCTCCATTTCCTATCGGTAAGGCGCAACATAGCTGTTGAGAACAAGAGTGACGCAGCCAATCACGGTGATGATCCGGCCTTTGAAAGGTTTGAGCAGGAAATTGAAAATGTCTTCGGGCCTCTGACCGAGAAGCGCTCTCAGTATTATCGGTTGGCATCAAAGCTGAAAATGCTCTTCAAGCAGAATGAGCCTGAAACGAAGCGACTCTTTGAAGTCCTTGATGGCGTGAAAAAGGACGTATACGACTTCAATACGATGACCCTTAAAGATGAAAAAATTGAGGTCATTGTCGAGGAGCTGCAGAAAATTCTGAAAACAGAGTGGGAGGTCACCAAGTCAAGGACTTGGAGTAAAGCACTTAACAAATAGTTGTAATACGTTCCAGGCCTCCGGCCTTCCAACGGACGCCCATTTCGCTGCTCGCATGGGCGCCGATAAACAAGCGCGTTACCCCCAAGTCTGAATTTTCGCTTTGCGACCTTGCCACGCTGGACCGCTTTGATCAGTCAAAGAGCGTAACTAGCAATTTAAGAAGCTGGCCTGTAGTTTCAGCTCTGATGCTCTGGAAAACGCTTCAAATGGTCGCAGTTCGCTGATCGGCCAAGTAATGAATATCTGGTGGCTTCATCAGGTATATCGAATCTTTCTCAGAGCCTGTATTGCAACAGGATCAGGTCGAAGATGTGGCGGCCAGAATTCGATCAGGCAGATTGGAGAGAGGCCTCAAAACCAACCGTGAACATGTCAGACATCTTAGCCCGGATTTCTCATGAGGGGCTAAAAATGGGGGATTACCGAAGGAATAAATAATGGCAAAAACAATAGAAAAAACTCTCTGGGTTGAAGCGGTTCAACCTGAAACAATAGATGGCCAAAAATACATTCCTACTGCTCTGTGTTATACAGAAAACAGCGGGCTAGTATTCGGTTCCAAAGCGATAGCTAGGCGTGACGGTGGCCATGTCGTAAATTCTGAATTCAAGGTCGCATTGGGAGAGGTTGTTTCTGGTGGATCAAGAGCAAACCGCCGAGAGTTTGAGGTTGATGTGGGTGAACCGAAGAATGCTTATAACCTCACGAAGGACTATTTTGATAATGTGCTAAAAAATGTAGAGGATAGATTTCCTAGATCTGAGAGCACCAATTTTAAACATCCTGCCAAGGTTATTGTTGCTGAACCTTTAAGCTTTCAGATAGAGGGTTATAGTTCAAAGTGGATTTTAAATTATAGAGATAATATCCGGCGTATACTGGACCGGTATGAAGAGGTGGAGTTCTTACCAGAACCTTTTGCAGTATTCCAATATTATCGTTACGGTTGCCGCATTCCAATCCTACAAGATGCAACAAAGCACGTAGCATTTATCGTTGATTTTGGTGGTGGAACTTTTGATGCCTGTGTTATCGAATCGACAAATAAAGGTGATATAAGCCTATCTGGAAAGAGCTCAAGGCCACTGGCCGCTGACTCAGTACCCATAGGTGGCTTCTTTATTAACCGAGAAATAGCAAGCTTCCTCATTAAGCTAAACCTAGAAGATGGAAAGAAAAAGGAGGCCGATCGATATATTTCACAATACAAACGGGTTTTAAACGGTGAGCTAAAGCTTGAAGACCTAGGAAAAAGAAATCAATGCTTCATTGAAAATTATAAAAAACTAGAAGCGGCGGCTGAGGACTTTAAAATCGATCTATCTTCAAAAGTCGGTAATTGGAGATTAGATTCTGATGCCTATGAAAAAGTAATTGTTGACGTACCTTCTGACCCTTTTTCTAACGCTGAGTTTGTGAAAGATGAATTCTATGCACATCAGCTGAGAACTGTTTTTGTCCATGAGGTATGGAACAAGAAGTTAAAGAAGACGGTTTCTAATGTCCTGGATCGCTCACACGAGGCTTTAAACGACCGAATAATTTCCGTTACGCTCATTTCTGGCGGTTCCTCTAATCTGAAGTGGTTGCAAGAGTTGCTTGTTAGAGATTTCGCGGACCAATTAGAGAGTGCAGAGCCAGTCCCTATAAGTCATTCTTTTCAGGAGGTAGTAGCTAACGGGTTGGCCATTGAATGTGCACGACGATATTATGATACGGATAGTGAATTTGTTGCCGTCACTTACAATCCAATTAAGTTATTTTTAAACCCAGATAATAGCGGTCTTGTTAAAGACAAGAGGTTCAAGTCTATTGGAGAGAAGATAGATATGGCGCAAGCTAAGCCAGCTGACCTCGTGCCCTCTGCGCAGTCTCTAAAACACTTTTTCGACTCAGAGCTTCAATGGAAGATTAAACTAAATAAGCCCCCCAAAAACCATTTGGACTATTATTTCAGTCGTCCAGATTCTGATGACGAATTTGATTCATATAATGTGGAAGAAACGAGAGTAATTACAAGGGATAGTAAGCATTTCGACAGTGCTGTGACGGTTCAAATTGTTATCAGGGAAGATGGTACGGTAACACCTAAGTTTATTTATAAAGTTGGTAATCCAGAGTTTGATACGGAAGAAAACTCAGTTACAGGTCGCGCTTTTCATATTGATATGACTGCGGATGCACATGAGATTACAGCAGGTGATCACTTTATAGGTTTCGATTTCGGCACGAGTAATTCCTCTTTGTGCGTGCTTGATAGTAATAAAATCAAGGTCACGACCCGTCGCCAACAATCACCTTCATGGTCGGGCCTTTCCGCGTGTATATCTAAATTACCTTTTCCTGTTGCTTTCTCTATTAGAAAGTTTCTTGGTACAACACACGAACGTGATATTCCTAGCACAGCGCGAGAGGCTTTTGAAAGCTGCTTGGCATTCATGGCTTATACGGCTGCTTCGGAGGCTTCCCTGAACAGTCCGATTGATAAATTGATGCGTGGATTTCAACACAGATCTATGGGCCCGTTGAAAGCATTGCTAGAATCTTCCTTAAAAATAATTGGTAATAATGCAAATTTTTCAAGCGGTTTTAGTGATTTATTTAATTCTGAAAATAAGATCAAGTTGAACAGAGCTATTGAGGATTTTACTGACCATAAGCATGAAAAACTCGGAGAGCAATGTGCTGATTGGCAAGGGCATGTGGAACTTGTGGTCAAAGTTCTTTCAAAATCTATAGAAAATAAATTATTCGGCTATAGTGCTGAATGTTGCGCCGCGCCATTTAGTCCCGATAGCTATGAAGGATTATTTAAGGTTGCCAATGATAACGCGCCCTTCATTAACTCATATACCTACACTTCAGAACAGAATATTAGCGATTCCTTTGCGCTGCTTTACGATATAGCTCGCGGTGAAGCTCTCTGTTTATCTCCGTTTATATTCTGGTTTGACAGGAGGCACACATCTGCACCTCACGGGTGTTTCTGGCTGGACAAGAGAGAAGGTGATCTTGCGATAGTAAAACCTTGCGATGAGAAGACTAGTATGGAGTCACGAGCGCTTCATAGTTCGCTTTCTCAAGTATTCGATACGCTCTACGAAGATGGTAAGTTGCTGAGCGGGCCGCTTGCTATTGATATGAGGTTGAAATGAGAATGCTAAACGCGAAGACTTAAAGTTGCCTGATATGTGATGGTGACTCCGAATGGAAGAAACCGGTATGGAAAGCATATCATTCCTTGCAGGAAATGGTGGAGGAAGAAGGAAGAACTGGATACAGACATGCCTAACAATCGGCAACACAGCGCCCCGATTTCCCCGCAGCTTCGTAGCCCCAAACTGGCGCGTAAGCCGGGCGTTATCCCAAAATCCGAATGTTCGCTTTGCGACCAAACCCAACTTCGCTCTTCAGTCACCAAAGCATCTCCAATTGCCAGGCAACCCACTTTGGGGATGCGAGAGTCGCGACCAGACTGCACTCTAAAGATCAAGTTTGCGCGTTGTTCGAAGTGCCCTGAATTAATTTATGGACTGCGCGTAAGAGCAGTAGACGTGTCTCGGTGATATTTACAGGAAACTTCACAGCCACTGGGCTACAGGCCAATCCAGCAAAAACTCATGAACTAAAAGATACAGTGCGTGACGTTTAACATAATGTTTATTATACGCATAAGTATTTGATTTATAAGGATTTATCTATTGATTTTCACCCTTAGGCGCCGAGCACGCTCTCTAAAAGCTTCTTCGCCGCCCTCCAAAATATCACAAACAGCTTTCCTGATTTCTTTGTTTTCCAATCCGCCTGCTTTATACGTAATTTGTGGGAGCCCGCTGCCATTTTGAGGGCCGGCTTCGGCAAGGATGATTTGATCTGCGTCTGTATTGATAACTAAGTTGGCGTTGTGGGTCACCATTATTACTTGACGCTTTTCTTTTGCTGCAATAAAAAGTTGGACTAGCTCTTCGAAAACAGACTTAGGGTCCAAGTTTTCTTCCGGCTGATCAATAATTAAGGGTCTATCATCGAAATCATCAAGCGCAAGATAAAGTAGTAAAAGAACTATTCCCCTGGTTCCAGGTGAAAGCCTTCGGATATCGACACCATCATATATGATTTCATATTTTACAGAGATGTGCTCACTACCATAAAGCCAGTGCGCAAATTGCTTCGACCATGATCGAAATTCGGCTTGCTGCGCCGGCGCATAAGGAGCATGCCTTAATAGATCACTCAAATAAGAAGAAATAAAACCCTTCATTGCAGCCTGAATATCAGATGCGCTTCCTGTCTCCCAAGCGGGTTTCAGCAGCTGTTCAGCCAGTGCGATTAAAGAGCCTCGGCCGTTAAATGGCCCTGCTTTGCGGCGATCAAGCAGTTTTTCTTCCGCGTAAGCTCCCCAATTCTCAACGTCTGCAATCCTTCTAACGCGGAATCCAAGCTTTTTTAGTGTTCCAGACGAAGCGGAAAGACGCTCCATAAGTGGAGAATAAAGTTCCGCTAAAGCCTCTTGCTGATTTATGACTGCCTCAAATAAATTCTTATACTCCTCGTCCCGTTCAGACTGCAGCTTCTTTCTTCGGTGGAATGCTCCTTTTGCATCTGCAAGCTTAGTCTCTAATACTTTTAACGCAGCATTCTCTTTTTCAATCCTTTTACTTAAGGCAGCATATTGATCTCGAATTACTTTATCGGCACTCAATAAATCCTCAAGTCTTTTCATTTCAGCATTTATTAACGATAGGCTGAGGCTTTCCAAATCCACACCCTGTGGAATCAGAGGTGTTTTGGCTTCTGGTGTTGGAATAGGTGAGCCAGTTAGCTTAGCGATCTGCTGGTCGGCCCATTGCTGGTAGGCCGTGAGATTTTCGTCAACGTTGCCTTTGTAAATAAGAAGGAAATTATCCCATTGTTCGTCAGTCAGCCCACTTTGGCGATGGCGCTCACGAACTTGGCGTAGCATTTCAGGTGCTTTCGCAGAGCGGGTACTTCGAACCTCGTCTTGCAATTCGATAAAGGAGCGCTTTTGGCTCGTGAAAGACTGGATCTTTTCCCGAATATTTTGTGCGGCCGCGCTAAGCTCCGAATGCCTGCGGGCCTGATCTTCTGATCCTTTGATAGTCAATTTAGAAAGGTCTTTCCGGTACCCGCCTATTAATTGTTGTTTTTGAGAAACTTGGTGGGTGAGCGTCTCCACCCAACTTTCCTTCTCTAACTCTCCGGCAATTCGCTCAGATAAATCGGCAATTGATCCGGAATCTCGAGATTGAGACAGCTTATAACGATTAGTTTTCTGTTCGCGGAGTTCAGAAAAATCGATTGCCCCTTCCCGGTCATCAACGGGAAAAGACTCAAAGATAACTCGCTCTATTTCGTCAATAAGGCCATCCGAGATTCCGGTAGAGGAACACAGTTCTTCGACAAATTGCTGGGACAAGTACCTCGCCCTGGGAAAAGAGAAATGGCCATTGGCGTCACTACCATCAAGAAATTTGGTGCCGCTGCTTCCTCCGGCCCACTTGACTTCAATCTTAGAATCGTTGAGATGTGGCCTGGCCCGGGAGAGGAATGATGGACTGATATGTTCATTGCTATTCCACGCGCTAGATGAAATCGCTTCACAGCCTGCGGCTATCATATCGACAAGTGCCGTTTTACCTGACCCGCGAGCACCAATTACGGCCACCAACCCAGGATTGAGAGGCAAATCTGGAGTATCTATCCAGCTCGCATCTTTTATCGAAATATCAGAAATAACCTGTGAAGGCATCGCCGTTTTGGGGGGTTCAGAGCCAACAAAGGCTCTCCCCTCTGGATCGATACAGGCTTGACGGAGAGAATCGAACTCCAGGCTTCCTTTTACCCAGGTAAACCGATCGTCAACGGGCTGACCAACAGAATTTTGATCGTGTGAATCACTGCCATGAAGACAAGGCTTACAACCGTTGTACCGTTCTTGCAACTGCTCTACCGAGACAGCTTTTCGCCCAAGCCAAAACTCTCTTTGGGCTGGATTGCTCGAAAATATTATGTGAGCGAATTTTTCGATTTCTTGGCGGACTGTTCTGTCGGCAGCTTCACGGACACCTGAAGTTCCATCGCCTGAAGCCCCAGCAACTGCTATGAGGATGTTTTCTTTGGCCCAAGAACTCTCATTAAAAACATCACGCAGGTCAGAGAAATCAACCTTGTATTGAGTTGCGCCAAGCTTAAGTGCGGAGAAATCGTCTGAGATGCTTGGATCCGCCCGTTTACCAAGGGCGATGAGGTCTTCTCGGGTACAGCCGAACCGGTCTTCATAAGCCTTGAAGTGCAGCCGAGCCAGGATTCGGCGCAATTGATTCAAGTGATCAGGGTCTTCAGGGCTGACTAACAAATGTATGTTGACGAACCCTGACTTTGCAGCAACTCCTAGTCGAAGCTCAACATTAGGGAAAATCAACTTAACGTCTGGCAGTCGACCCGATTCCTTAAACTTCAATACGGCTTCGTAAGTCTCAGTAGTGTAGTAATCGGTAACGGCAATAGCCTCGATCTTCGGAGATAAATTCTCAAGCGTCGAAAGATAATTCTCCCAAGCGTCCTCCCCGCCAAACTGGTTATTCAGTATCGTACCTGGTGCATGAATATGTGGTTCCCAGCGCCTCCATTCTGATCCTCGATTTATCATTGTGTCTCCATGCGCGATGATAACTTCTACATTGAATACCAAGTATGAGTATGGGCGTCGAATCCTGCCACACCAACAGCCACCAGGGATTGTAGGCCCTCCTCAACAGACTTCACGGGTTTTCTTTTGAACAAGTCCGCCAAGCTTTCGATAGTATGAGAGCGCTCGGTTAAAGCTTCTCGGAGGACCCGAAGCTGATCTGGAATGGCTTTCGGGAACGCAGCCTTGCCTTTGTTGGTGGTAGCTTCCGCTTTCGCAACAGTCGCCTTCGGCGCGATATCTACTTCTGTCTGCACAGCATCGGGTGCCTGGTACTCTGGGCGGAGCCAACGAACGATGCCCCGTGATTCCTCCTCGGCACGCTGCTTGTTGAGCTCGACCAGGCGCATTAACAGTTCTTCTTCTGCTTCCGCTTGGCCAGCCGGCTTATCTGGAAGCGGCGCTGTGGCGCCTGGGCGACCTACCAACTTTTCGGCCAGGTCCGACCAACCGTAGGCCCGAAAAACAGCATGGTCTAACTCGTCATGCAGTTCTTGGAGTACGGAAACTAAGCCCTGTTGGTGAATGGTTTTTTCTTTATCGGTGAGTTTTTCGCTCGCGCGCAGTTTTTCCAGCACGTTGTACATGCCTGTTAGTGTCAGTGAAGGATGCTCAGTTAGTTGCTCTTTTCGGTGCGCATCAACACGAGTTGCAAGCTTGCCAATTTGAGCCACTGCTGCTTCGTCCAGAGCAGGAAAGGAAAAAGCTTCGAAGCTTTTTGTTTTTACATACGTTGGATCATTGCCGACCCCAAGCGCACTTCCTGCAGCAGTGGCCCAGCAGGTATGAACCCGGGAGGAGAGAACCCCCAATATTTCTGGCTGATCTAAAGTGCAGGCAATTAGTTTGCTGTCGGGTAGCGTGTCAGAGCTCACATACTGAAAAGTTCGGTGTTTTGCAGTCTTCACCGTTGCAATGTATCTGCTCAGCGGCGGAAGAGCGGCCCTAAATTTTGGGCAGGGTTCGCCAAATATCCACCATTTGTCACGGCGGCTAGGCCGAGGGTTGTGATCGCGTTCCGGTTTTATTCTTTCCTTTACCCATTGATAGACTTCTGGAAATCGCAACTTCACGTCATCGATTTCTAAACCAAATAAGTCGATCACTAGAGCATTTCGAGGCTTACCAGTTAGATCTCTACCATTCAGATAGGGGCGAATATGGCTTTCCAGTCCAGAACGTTTTCCAAGGCCTAACTCTCGAGCTTCATCGGGGGAAACGACAAAAGCTTTCCCGTGTGGCTCAATTCCGGGGAATGTTAATCCTAAATTTGCAGTTAGTGGTAGCGCTGAAGCCACATCAGCGCCAATTGTGAGATCTGAGAAGATCTTTCCGGTAACTGACGCTATATCTACTTTTCGTGTTTCACTCTCAGATTTCATCTCACTAACAATTCGATTCAAGGAACCTGGTTGTGTTCCTTGAACGCCAACCGTCATTGCAATCCGAACGGCAGCACCATCATTCCCATCTACCCATGGATGATCCGGTACCGCAAAAGCCAGCGATAATGGCATCTTTGAATCATTTAAGTGCGGCTCTAATACGCGTCGGTTAAAGGTCTGCTTCAAACTGTTGGTGGTAATGAACCCAAATCGTTGAGCGTTACCCTTTCTTACGTTTTCGGCCGCTGTATGCCACCAATACATCACGAAGTCGGCAGAATCCGGAACCACGCCTTTGAAGACCTGGCGCACAGCGTCAACGTATCCATCACCCAAAGAGCGTCGCATCGTTGAAGCGCCAATGAACGGCGGGTTTCCGATGATATAGTCAGCTTTTGGCCACTCGGCTCGGCGTGGATTGTGATACCGGTACACAGTGGCGCGGCCTGTTTCATCGGGGATTAGCTCACCCGTAGTTGGGCTGGCCTTCATACTGATGCCATCCCAGATGGTTACTGGTTGTCCATTATCATCAAGCTCGGGTTCCCGGCTGTCGTACTCGATCAGAGCATCCCGACACTCAATGTTTTTAAAGTCCTTCAGAATTGGTTCGGGCAGATCCAGGCGGTCATTCAGCCGGTAGTGCCATTGCAGGTAGCCAATCCAAAGCACGAGTTCAGCGATCTGGGCCGCCCGGGGATTTAGCTCCAATCCGAGGAATTGGTGGGGATCAACGGTCAGCCCCTCGCTCTCCAAGACACCCTGGCCTCGTGTCAGCTCGGAAATAAAGCCCAGGACCTCCCCTTCGAGTCTCTTCATGTGTTCCAGGGCAACGTAGAGAAAGTTGGCACTGCCGCAGGCCGGATCCAGCACATGAGTTTGGCAAAGTTGATAATGGAAGGCCTGGACCTGCTGAAGCGCCTTAGCGTCTTTCCCCTGACGCAAAAGTGTTTCCGCAGCTCCTCGGATGTCGCCCCACTGCTCGCGAAGCGGCTCAATCAGGGTCGGCATTACCAGACGCTCAACATAGGCTCTGGGCGTGTAATGGGCGCCGAGTTTGTGGCGTTCTCGGGGATCCAGGGCTCGTTCCAGGAGCGTCCCAAAAATGGCTGGTTCCACAAAGCGCCAGTCCGCTCTCGATGCGTCAATGAGTAGCTGGATCTGGCTGGCGTTCAGCGGAATGGGATCGATGTTTTTGAACAAACCACCGTTGAAGCGTTTTACGGTCTGCATTAGACGTTCGCTGTAACCGCCGGCATTCATGGTATCCCACAAGGCTTTGACCGCCTGGGGGAATGCCTCGGGATTCCGGTCTTTAATGTCTACAAGCAAGTTCTGAAACGATTCTCTCGGCAGTAGCTCAACATCCTCTGCGAACATCGTGAACAGACATCGTTTAAGGAAGCTGGCCACCCTTTCAACGTCATACCCGCTGCGCTCCAGGGATCTTGCCAACTCTGCCAGTTTGGTACTGACCTCCCGAGTGACCTTGGCTGCGTGTTTGCTTGGATCAAGCTTGTCGGGATCGAGCCAAAGCTGGCGAAGACGATGTTGGATCTCTGGCTTGTGCAGGTCGTCCAGACGGATCTCAAAATGTCTGGGGTCTGGAAATGGCACATAGTTTCCGCCCGTCCGGGTGAATTCCGAATAGGTGTAGATGGCATTTCCGACGTCGACAATAACGATGAATGGAGGACGGCCGTGCTCCACTTCCTCGAAGGGCAGCCCCCTGATGTACCGTTCCGCCTGGGCTACCGCAGCGTTGATGGCATTCTGGTGGCTGCGAGAGGCTAGTTGTTTGCCCGTCTGCTTCCCTTCCAAAACGAAGCAGTCTCGACGGTATAAATCGATGTATCGGCTTTCAGTGTTGCCATCGACTCGCGGAGAGGCGATAAACCGCTCAAAAACGTAGGAGTTCTGACTGGTGTCCCCCTCCCCCGGGTCTGGCAGTGGAAGATCCAGGAGCGTGCAAAGATCGCGCATGAACGATTGGAAGTTTGAGCGTTCACTCCCCGAGTTGCCTTTCCAGCGTTCGAGAAAACTGCTTACAGCGGAAGAGGTTGCGATCGCATCCAAGCTTACTACTCCTTAAGACACAGGTTCAGAAAATATTACCCTTTCTGGGGAGGGTTACGCGAAGCGCTAGAGTCATTCCCACTCTCCAGCGTGTCAAACTTAATTTGGAATCGGGAACATTGATGAGAAACAGTTGGATTTCAAGATGGGTCGGCTCACACCAATGTCATGAACCACTTCGGTCAGTCACGAGCGAACCAGCTGGGTAGGGTGTCCCCTTGCTCGCGTAAGTTCTCGCAAACGAATCCAACGAATTCGCTCGCCGCCTCATGAGCAGTCATGTTATGTGGGATTCGCTCGGCAGCGTAAAAGGCGTCATCCATATTAATGAGCGTGCCCGTCGCAGAGAATATGTGTCGGCGCTCTTTCGCACTACTTTCCAGACTGAGGTTAATTGCATTGTTAATCAGCGCCGTTTGCACTTCGGTAATGAACTGGAATTTTTTCCAGTTGAACTCGTCAGTCATTTCTATCAATCCTTAGTCTTCGCGGCACGGCCCTGGAACTGCGCTGATTAAGTCAGCCCTAATCATCCCTCTGGCCTTATTTCCCGATGTTCACTCGGTGCTGGAGCCTTGGTATCTCTCGACTTGTTGATTGACCGAGTAGTTCAAAAATTCAGAGTAGCTGGAAAACTTCTCTCCCCTCTCCTTTTCTGCGGCAACCAAATTACGGAATTCTGCTGGAGTTGCGCAATCGTGAAACAGCGGATGCTCAGGCTTCGATTTTGTAGACTCGGTCTTTGGATCCTGGTCCTGAGCAATGGCGTCCAGAGGCAATTCCGGATCCGCGTAATTTTCTTTTACTGCAGTGACGAACCACCCTGCAGGATTGCTCAAGGTTTGAGACCGATGGTGAGCTTTGGCCAGGGCCAGGTTTCTCACAATGCGATCCTCATCGAACTTAGAGAAGATTTCTCTGCAGGTTGCGTCGGTGACGCCGAGTGCTCTCAGATCCGAATAAAGAGGGTGATTAGGCAGATCTTCCAGAGTGTCGATGGTCTTCCACTCGAACTCTAGGGCAACCGTTTTACGGCCGTGCTTGATTTTCTTTACGTAGACCTTTTTGAACTCAGTGAACTGCTCGATTTGGGCGATCGCCGGTTGAAGTACTTTCTGATTGAGATTGGCGAACCGCTCGTATGTCTCGTGGTTATAACCCATCAGCTTGGAAAAATTGTCCCAGCCGTTACGTGTCGCCAATTTGGGATCGAGTCCAACCACGCGGTTGCCGAACTTGCGATATTGCTGGAAGAGCTCGTAGAGTCGAATCGCGTAATTCGATTTCATCTTAAGAATTCGACCAAGTTCATAGAGAGTGAAGCGACCCACCAGGCCAATAAGGAAGGGTTTGAGCTCTTCGCTGAACTTGATGCCGAATGTCCCTCGCTCGCAGTAGGCTTTGGAAACCCACTGGTACATGCGCCACTCGCCGGTATCGTCGTTCCGAATGGTGACTTGCTTACTCATAATTCCTTTGGAAATCCGGCGAAGATCCCGGTAAGCATTTTTCGGATTCAGCTCCAGATGCTCGACCAGGTCCTGAACCTGAAAAACCTGTTCATGGAACTGGGTCTGATCCTTACGGATCTGCGCCATGGCAACCAAAAGAAGTTTGTGCTCTTGGCTGGTCAGCTCGAATTGCGCCTCAACGAGGGCGTTAGCCTTCGCAACCCGAAGTTTTGGGGTGTTCTCGTTCAGCGGAATTAAATCCAGCTGGTGACTGGCTTCAGCTGCTTGACCCACGATGAACCCCATATAGATAAAATGATGGTTTGAACAAATATCACCCAACTGGTTTAGCTTCAAGGGCTCAAGGCCAGAAGCAACCAAAGGAGGGTCAAAGGCAACCTGATGACGGTTTGAAGGCAACCAAATGAGGCTCTGAATAGTCGATGAAGCAAAAGCTGGCTGATTTTTGCGCGAACTGAGCTATGCCCAGGTGTCCATCGCACCTATTTTCCACTTTTGACCGTCATCAGGTTGCCTTTTAAGACATCAAAGTGCTTATCCGCGTTGAATGACTCAGGAATTTTTATTGTGAAGCCTGAAATCACCGTCTTTGGGTTGCCCCAGCGCGTGATTTGACCGTCATCGAGTTGCCGCTCGCGGCTGAAGTCTTCCACATACCGTCATCAGGTTGCCTTTAGAGCACTTATTCACTGGAGCAGTACGTTCGACCATCATTTGGTTGCCTTTAAAACGACCGGTGGTGGGGATTTTCACCGTCATCAGGTTGCTTTAATGAATCCAGACCGTCATCAGGTTGCCGAATATTCCTCCGAAAGTCGCCGGCGCCGTCATTTGGCGACCCCGGATGAGGCTCTTTGAAGTTGCCTCTGAATGCGCCCTACACTCCAAGCCGTCATTGAGTTGCCTTTTGCAGTCCGAGACTTCCGGAAGCGCGCTGCCGGCGAGATTCCAGGCCTGACATCATTTGGTTGTGGATCTCCGTCATTGAGTTGCCTCCAAACGTCAGGCAACGGAAAACTCCCCGTCATTGGGTTGCCTCAGACCGTCTCCAAGATGCCGAGTCTTCATTCTGGTTGCCTTTTTCTTTCTAGGGCCATGTTTTTTGGTGATTTTTTTGTCATGAAACAAACATAACTTCATAAATTAGAAATAATACAAACATGGCCTTTACAGTTGCCCCTGGAAAGGAGGTTAACCCCAATCGGCAACCTGAATGAAATCGCCAGCTACCCTTCCCTCGTGTGGCTTCCACAACACTGCAAACTAAGAAATCTCTCTACCGACATACGGCCTACAGCTATCAGTTCCTTTGACAGCCGCTTCAGCCCCCTCCTTATGTGAATTTGTATCCGCCTTTTGAGCGCTAAAGCCCAGATCTTTGTCTTACCAACGATCTGCGTGGCATTGCCTGCCAGATCGCCTTGACGGGGCTTTCAAAGACAGTCTCTGCGCCCTCTCCCATGCCTGGACCCTTGGGGAGCGTGAGTTAACCACCAATCATGATCTGCCCATTTCATTTATTAGTTAGTTTATTAGTTTGTTTGTTTATTGCTTTCTTTCTTCTGAGTTTGACGCTATACTTCCCCCTATATTCCACTGTCCCGAGGTGTCTATGCGCCCTGCTGAATTTGAAGACGAACAAATCATCGAGGCGGCCAAGCGGCTTTTGAGTGCCGGTCGGCGCGTTACAGGCTTTGCATTGAGAAAAGAAATTGGGGGTGGCAACCCGACGAGGCTGGTGAGGGTCTGGGAGGATTACCGTCAGAGTCAGGAAGTTGTTGAGAGCGAACCGGTGCAGGATCTGCCTGTTGAGGTTGAGGAAGCCTTATCCGAAATGACCAGCACCTTTCTGGAGCAAGTCAGAACGCTGGCGCTCAATCTGAACAACCGTGCTGTTAAGACGGCTGAGCGGCGAGTGGCTGACGTAATGAAATCGGCCAAAGAGCAACAACAAAGCGCAGAGGCGGAACTGATCGATGCAACAACCGCCTTTGATGAGATGGAAGAGCAGTTGCGGAGCCTTCAGGAATCACTAGAAGCCACCAGAAAAGAGCTTCAATCAACCAACGATGACCGAAAGGAACTCAGCAACAAACTGGTAAAGTTTGAGAAGGACCTGGCCATCGCGGAACAAAAACTGAACAAAGAACAAGAAAAGAATAGCGACCTGAAGGACGAAGTTGCAGGGCTCAAAAAATCCAATGAGAGCTTAGAGAGCGACAAATCAGACCTTCGGAAGCAGCGGGATGGATGGGCAACGCTTGTGGAAACCCGGGAGGCTGAAGTCTCGACGTTAAGCCAGAAGTTGTCAGAGGCGCAGGGATTGTTGCGAGAGCTTGAGACAGAAAAGAAGTCAATCACGGCGCAATCGGAAGAGCGAAAGAAAGAGCGTGATGAGGCTCGCTCCGCCCAGAGGAGTGCTGAAACAAAAGTCACGCAACTTGAAACCCAGTTGGAAGCGAGCCAACGACGGAATGACGAATTAAAGGCCGAAATCCGGGAACCTGAAACACCAAGGAAGGACTCTCAAGCCCAAGAAAAGAGCTCAGATTCAAGGAAAAGAGGAGGAAATTCGTGATTGGGCGCCGGCCGCTATGGTTACTGATCTTAGTTTTATCGGCTTTGCCCTTGATCGGGGCAGCCGATGTAATCAAAAGGTCCGGCTCTGGCATCTGTCATGGCCCGGAAAGTCCATGGTACGACGCGGTGAAAAACTACGTGGGGTTTACGGATCTCCAGTCGTGTATGCAGTCGGGAGGTCGACTGCCCAAGGGAACCAGAGCAAGTCAGGAGCAAATCAATGCTCGGGTTTACAGTCGTGGCCACTATGGAAGCGGATGGGCAGATGATGATGGGGATTGTCAAAATACACGGCACGAGGTGCTGGCAGAGCGATCCACAACTCCGGTTCGATACAAAGATGAATCTGAATGCATCGTCGTCTTCGGGCGCTGGATTAGCCCGTTCACGAACGAAGTCATCCAAGATGCCCGGCAACTGGACGCAGATCATATTGTGCCGCTTTCCTGGAGTTGGCAAAGGGGCGCTGATAAGTGGAGTGATCAGAAGCGAGAAAAATTCGCCAATGACCCCTCGAATGTCCTAATCGTAGAGTCGAGTCTGAATAGAAATCTGACAAAGGGCCTGACCAATGGCTGCCGCCAAAGGGTCGGTGTGGCTATACGGCGAGATTTACGAGGATCGTATTGAATTATCAGCTGCAGCCGAATCCCGCAGAATATGAGAAGATCAAAAATATACTTGAGAGGTGTAAGGGTTGACGATTTGAAGAGGGCGTATTGCACACTCTACTTCGCCTGTGCGTAATAATCAGAGTTTTGAGCAGGGCCCTTTTTCAACCATTACAATCGTCTGAAGGGTATCGGGGTTATACAGCGCGAAAACGTACTGAAACCATCCCGCTCCAGTGCGCTCAAAGATTCCGAAAGCAAGGTCGTTACCGCATCGACCTTTCGATTCACACTCAAGATACACGTCATCCTCGCCCAGAATTTTGACTACCCAAGTCCCGCTTTCATTGGTATGCACGTATTTATCATCAGTGACCAGGGCTTCAGATCCTTTGAACTCCCTTGGTCCCTGATTAGAGACGGTGGCTGCGGCCTCAGGAATACAGACGAAGGTATCGGCCGGTGCTAGAGATGGAACAGCTATCAGTGGCATGATCCAGGCAAGATAACTCCAGCATCTCGAATTCTTAGGCACTGGCTTTTACTCCCGTTAAATCGGCGATGAATCGCTCAACCTTTTCAGCATCCTCATTGTTGAGAATCGCGAAAACAGGACGCTTTTGGGCCCCCTCTTTCACGGTGGCGCTTGCAAATTCGTGCTCGTAATCTCTCACCTGCTTTGCGACAGTTTTCGGGATTTGCACCGTGATCGTCTCCAGATCCGGCGCGTCATCCAGGAGGCCAAGAAACAAAGCCTTTTCCTTGGCTTTGGTCACCCCGATGTTCACTTGTTGCCGTGACATTCCAAGCAAACGGCCGACTTGGGACATGCCATAGCCGTCAACCAGGACAAGCGACAACGCCATGAAAACCCAATACTTGATGTATCGAAACTCTGTGGTGATCGACACAAGCTGCAGTTGAGTGAACATCGGTTGTTCGGTCGGTGCCACAGCGTGCTTGAACAGATCTACAAGGACCTGATAATCCCTCTCTGCATTTGGAGCGTCTCGCTCAAACACTTCCAGAGTTGGTACGCCTTCAACTAGAACGCGGTAGGCGCGATCTTTCAGTTCCGGAGAAGGCTTTACAGTCCTTACTGCCTTGGCGAAGGATTGAGGATGAATATTCATTGACCTAACCCCGCGTATGTCTGAACAGCTGCCCGTTGTGTGTCGGATAAGGGGATAGAGCTCAGAAACTCCGTGAAGGCTTGCTCATCGGATAATTCCTGCCGTTCGGAACGCCAGGTCTTCCAGGTTGCGATGGCCTGGTCGTCATCGGTTGGCTCAAATCCGTTATCCAGGGCCAAATCGAGTGCGGCGGCGTATGCCCATTTCGGAACGATCCGGGTGCCGTCAGCCCAGGATCGGAGGTGTTTACCTCTCAAACTGTCCCTCTCAGCACCGTAACGGACTCTGCCGATATCGAGAATGCGTTGAGCGGTGACATCGTGGCTTTCCTGTGGCCCGAAGACCGCCAAAACGTGCGCAAAGAACACGCGGCCATCCCCTACCCTCTGTTTTTTGGTTTCATCGCTCATAATTTACCGCCAAACAGCGCTTCGCCGATTTTCTCCCAGTCTTTCTTCCAGCTCCTTGGGACTTTGAAGCGCATGGCGTTGCCTTTCCCATCTTCAATTTCCAACACGCCCTTTTCGGCCACATTCACTTTCTTGGCCGAGAACGTCATGGGTTTCGGCGTCTGGGGTTCTTGCTCTTTCTTTGCAGGTTTGGATCCTGGTACTTCCCTGCCCTCTTTAAGCGCTTTTACCCTGGCGGCGTACTTCTGTTCAGCCCCGGATGAAATTTGGCCAGCTTCAAGGATTTTCTGGGCTTCGGCCGCGGCGTATTCCTGATCGAGTTTCCATAACTCAACCAGGCTGCCAAGGGTGTTCAGGTTGGTCAGCGCTTCAGCGCGAACAAGCATCTGGATCTCTTCGGGACCGTTGAAAATCTTCAGGCGTTTGCTGAGATCGGTTTTCGAGAGATCCAAGTCTTCTGCGGCCTCGCCCTGCTTTTTCCCGGACAGTTCCACATACCGTGCACAGGCTTTGATGTCTTCCCAGGGTGTCAGGGGGCGTCGATCATCGTTGTCAGACTTCTGCTTCCGAAGAATTTCTGCCTGCTCTGGGGCGGTAAGTTCCGCCGGCTCATACTCATAAACAATGGCGTCGATATATTCCCAACCGGCTTTTTGGGCAGCTTTCCAGCGGTTTTCGCCATTGCGGATCTTGTATTGATTAGGTCCAGTCATCACTACGGTAATGGGTTGATGCTGACCGTCCTTTTGGAGCTTGCGCGCCAGAGAATCAATGAAATTAGGATCGAACGTTTCGCGCGGTTGGTTAGGATCCGGGGTGATCGATGAGATCAATAAACGGCAAAGTTCCCCAGTCGCGGCAATAACGACGGGTTTGCTAGTTTCCCTGGTCTCAGTGGATTCTTTTCTGCCGCCACCCAAAGCGGCTTTGAGGCCTGCCTTTTTGCTCATGCCTTGCCCTCATCCAGGTCCTTCAGAATTTCGTCGGCCAAGTCTCGGATGTCGTTTGCAGACTCCGATCGCTTGGCATAGTCAACGATGCCCTGGCCGTAGGCGTGGGCTTTCTTGAACTCTTCAGAGCGACGAATGGTTGTCTTGAAAACTGGGTAGGGGTAGTCCTCCCCGAATAATTCCAAGGCCATCCTGGTTAAATCTTCATTGGCGCGGGTACTGGTCAACAAAACCCGGAAAAACGGAGCTCCATCGCGAAACTCTTGAATCTTGCTGAGTGATTCCACGCAGATCTCTGTTGCGCGGAAGTCTGCGGGTGCGGGCTGCAGAGGAACAATGACGTAGTCTGCCATAGCCATGACAGCGCTATTGATCTTGCTGGCTTTTCCGTCTTCTTCATCGTCCATATCGACAATGATGCCTGCGGTGTCAATCAAGATGATGTCGTTGGAACCTTCATAGGCTTTGATGTTGACCTTGATCATCGGGTCATACATTCCAACCACCGGTACTTTGGCGTTATCACCCGCCAAACTTTGCCAGTGGACACAACCACCTTCCTTCTCGGTGTCAGCGATCACCGTTGAGTACCCGCGATTCACGAATTCACAGGCCAGGTTAATAGTGGTGTTGGTCTTGCCGACGCCACCTTTTCGGTTGATTACTGCAATTTTGATGGGGCGTTTGAGCTTAGGGGCAAAGGGCTTCGCCATTGGGTAGGTCCTTCTGTTAGGTCGCCACGAGTACCGGCGAACGTGAGTAATGGCTCATCCTACCGGTTTTTTTGTCAAACTTTCAACAAAAATACTTTGACTCGAATTAAATAGTGCCATCTAATATAGAACTATATGAAAATGGAGAGTTTCGAGATGGATCTGGTCACGCGAAACGGATTGTGGTGTGTTGTATTCGAAGGCGATTTGGGCGAACAGTTTCAGAAGGCTTTTGGCTCTAACGTGGTTCCCCTGCCCATTGAGTCGTCAGTTCCAAGGAGTCAGGCGCTTGAGCATCTGGAAAGACATAAAGATTCTTTGAGCATGGATCATCTGTTTCCGGCCGGAAACTCCAGGTGACGGCTATTGTTGTTCGGAAAGATAATCTACGCTTTTTAGACTTGAAATAGATACAAAAAGATTGACAAAAAAAGGCGATAAAGTTACGCTTAAATAGCATTCAAATTGGTTTACCGCAAAGCGAGGTAAGTTAGATGGAAAAGGTAAAAAGGGGGCAGACGGTCCGGTTGGGTCGAGTGCTGGCCAAGGTTAAGCGGGTCTATAAAAACACCCTGGTTATTGAGACACGAGGCGGTCGTCTGAGAGTGGCCAGGGAAGATGTCGATATGGCATGGGGGGCGTGAAAGTGATGGCCGAAAAATTCGTAAATCTACACCAGCGTCGGCTCGTGCTTATAGAGACGATGGGCAACCTCGATGAAGAAAAGCGGCGTCTGAAAGCGCGGATGGCGAGCGCAACAGACGAAGCAAAGCGGCGAATTGGGAATGAGATTGAAGAGCTTCAGCAACAACGAGAAGCGGCACGGCTAGAGCTGGCAGAGATAAATCAGGCCATAAAAGCCAGTAAAGCGGTGAAGCACCGTGGAGGCGCCGATGTCTCCGTTTCGCAAGTGTTTGTTGAGCTCGCTCGAAGACATCTTGAGAAAGAAGACTTCGACTATTTGTATCAGCAGTCCCTGCAAGCCGCCAACTGCGCGAACGATCTCTAATACCCTTCTGATTCGAAGAAAACCCTATGCCACAAGTAAATGCTATCGACCGCCCCACCCTGAAAAACGTCATTCGTCCAGCACTGGAAGCGAAATTGGCCGAGCGTTCAAAAGAGCTTGGGCTGCAAATTACTTCTGGAAGTGCCACCTATGGTGACACCACGGGCAGTTTTAAGCTGAATCTTGCGACCATCTGTGAAGACGGCGTCGTAATGACGCAAGAGCGACAGGCTTTCCTGGACCGCCATGAGCTTTATGGTCTGCCCGAGAGTGCACTGGACGCCGAGATCACTTTGTCAGGGCTTCGGCTCCGTATAGCCGGCATTTGGACTAAAGCGCCCAAAAATAACATCCTGTTGGCCAGTCTCGATGGCCGCGGGAATCGTGTTGCTCCACTGAGTCTTGTAAAGGCAGCGTTGAAGCGCTCACAGGGCTGAAAAGGAAGTTAGTAATGCGGGTCCGTGTTGACCCGCATTTTTGCACACCTGTTCCCCATGGGATCAGGGCGCCAGAAACCAAAGGAATGGGATTACACAATGCACACGATGAAGCGACTCGCCCGAGACCGATTTTTAAGGTTCGCTGCGCTAACTCTATCCAATCATGAAGAGGGCGCTATTTCGCTGAGTGATGCTGCGCGGTTGATTGAATCCCATGGGGACGGGATGGCCGAGGCGTTTGGCGCAGTGGAACAGTTCGAACTCGTGAAAGTGGTTGAGGAGACCAGAGCAGACGTAAAGCTTTTCCTCGAAACCCAACATGGCGTCTTCGACTATCAGTGGCTGATCATGAGCGAGCGGACGGTTGGCCGATTTCAGCAGCTCGTGAATGAGCTGCCAAAGTTTAGAAGCCTGCGGTACCGAAGGCTCCAGGAGCGCGTTGGAAGATCCCTGATCTGATCTTCGGGCTTCGTCTTCAGAGCACCTACCCTCCCCGCTTCCTTGCTGTTACTGGGCAAAGTTATTCGCCATTTTCGTGGATAAATCGGTGGAAATGGGACCTAAAGAGCTGTTTTTATTGCTGATAAAACGGCAGTCAAAAATTGATCAAGTCTAAGGATGGAATTGAATGAAGAACTTCAAACCTATCATTATTGCCCTTGTGGCTTTGGCAGTCTTCGGATGTACTAGTGAATCTGAGCCAGATCAGGTTTCTCAGGCTGCGTCTGACCGAGCCCCCGACGAAAAGAAAACCCAGGCATCCACGCGCACTGAGGATCCCGTATCTGGGAAAATTCGGGATGTTCAATTCTCCGTGGAACAGGCCATTCTGAAATCAGGTACGTTGGAGTTGCGGCAGGGCTCAGACTTTTTTGCTGATCTTTCTGCAGAAATCGTATTGTTTGACGATAATCCGGCGGGCAACGGGTTCAAAGTCCCATCGGACGGGCCAGGCCTAGTGCCGCACTTGCGCTTGAAGCAAAAGCTTGAAGATCAAGGCGTGCCTGACACCCAATCGCTTATGGGAAACTATCAGCTGGACCTGGTGTTCGGAGATTCTCAGCCACTCGGAGTGCCCTTCTCCATCGTGTTGACCGCCGAACAACATGGGACAGAGCTGCGAGGAAGTGGTTTTGCCACATATGGCGATATCAAGGTCATCCAGGGGAAGTTAGATACTACCTACCAAAGTCTGGACACGTTGAAGCTGCTGGCAAAACGATACACCCGCCGGAATTATGAACGTCTCACAGCATTGAATGACTTCGGTACGACACTCTATACCAACGGTTCCGCTAACCCGGCGACCGCATTTGTTGGTTTAGAGGCCCTGGACGGTAATGACGAGCGAAGGTTGGTCAAGCTTCAGTTCATCATGGGCCAGAATGGCTGGGAAGTGGCGAACGAGCTGGAAATCGACCAGATCCATGAGGCTCATCCTGTGTTGTCGGAGCTGAAAGGCAACCTCAGGACGGTTGAGGGTGCAAAGGTGCGGGGTGTTGCTGGGGATAGATTCGAGAAAGAGCTACAGGCGAAGGCTTTGGTGGGCAGAATTCGGGGTACTTCAGTAAATTGTTACTTATCTGAGGCTGCGAATAAAGCCAGTTGCAGGGCTGCCGGGAGCCTGGTGAACGAGGGTGGATATGACTGTTTCAGGAGCTTTTATCTAATGACGAACGACGGTCCCGGGTGGCGTTACGAAACTGACTTGGAAGAGACGCAGAAGGTGGATTACAAGACGGGACAAGTCGTGGAAGGTCGACCCCCTTCTCAGTATTCTTGCTCCGCCTGATCCAGTTCCCGCATCCCAGGACAGCGAGTTAAGTTATAGTAAGCACTTACTACGATTCTTGGCTCCCCGTTTCGTCCAGCTTTTTCATCTCGAAAGCCCTCCTGATAAACTGTATATTTATACAGTTTATCAGCGAGTGACATTGTGGAATTCCGCCGACGACATAACACCTATTTTGCCACCCTCAATGCTTACGCCTCTCACCAGCCAATTGGTGTGGTCACAGCCCACGAGATTGAAGTGAGATCATGGCTCGGCATTGCCGATCGGGATGTCATCCGCAGACTCCCATCGTTTTCAGCTGTGCTCCTGGATATAACATCGTGGCGGCGGATGATTCTGGAGCCTTATCAAAGGCTGGGACCAGGAATATATATGGTGGGTGCGGCGATCGATACAGGCGTGATCGGCGTAATGGACAAGGGGCGGCCAATGGTTCGGATGGTTCGGAACAAAAATGACCGGCTGGACAGATCAGGGTAGCCGCCCTGCCCTGCCCCTCCGAAAAAAGGAGGTTGGTGCCGGGTGCCCCCGGCCAGGCTCACCACTGAGCAGGTGACGCACCCGAGAGACCATACTGCGGTGAACGGGCATCCTTGCCTCATCTCGAACCAACGAGATAGCCAGAGTGTACCTGGAGTCGAGTTTATTGCCAGTAGCAGGTTTTGATCATGCCAAACGGTTCATGTTTCCGGGCGGAAACGGATCCCCCGAAAACTAGAAAGGGTTCGGGTTGCTTCTTTTTCTCTGCAAGAGCGATTGTTTGTTTTCTTCAAAAAACCGATTGATCGCCTGCTGGACATATTGGATCTGGGAGCTCAATCGATGATCAAGCGCCGAATACCGGTCATCGATCTGCACTTTTGGGTTATCGTCCGTAAACCAGAGCTTCGTTCGACAGGGCCCTACCCCTGCCGGCATGCTATAGAGGTTTATGTAGTAGCGAGGTTCTGAATTTAAAGAAGCAGACCATGCGTTGATCTTCACCCTGTAAGGCCTACAACTCCGCTCAATCTGCCCCATCTCTTCCCTGGAAATCATATCGCCGCTCTCTATGCGTTCACCCTTCTGACTCAGGATAGCAGCAGACGTTATGGGCGATACTAAAGATATACCCAAAGATTGACACAATGCGGTAGAAATGTGAGTATTTGAGGGTGCCAGTAGTTAGCTGGCAGCGCGTTCGCCGGCGTCGAGGCGAGTTAGGAGAATCCCATCATGAGTACACTTGCGCTTGTTTCCGCACTGAAAGACCATTCCGAAGATTTCGAGTTTTATCCCACTACCGATGAGATGTTGAGTGCTGTCCGAAAGGACATACAGGCAATTCTTTCGGATCCGTTCAGCGACAAATACCCTATCTTTTCGGCGCTTGATGTCGGTGCTGGGGACGGGCGCGCCCTAATGCGTCTGACTGACGGCGATCGATATGCCATTGAAAAGAGTCTGATGTTGGTTGAGCGCCAGGACCGAAGCATTGTCACTGTTGGAACTGACCTATTCGCCCAGGTGCTTTTAGATCTGCGATGCGATGTGATCTTTTCGAACCCGCCCTACTCTCACTTTGGAGCCTGGTCAGAAAAGATCGTTCGCGAAGCTAACGCAAAGCTTATCTACCTGATCATTCCGGTACGTTGGCAGAACGATAAATCTCTGCAGTCTGCCATTGAAAGTCGAAAGGCCGAAACCGAAGTTTTGGCCCAGTTTTCTTTTGATACCCCCGATGCCGACCGTCGCGCGCGCACTGTCGTTGATGTGGTCCGAATCCGCTTAGATAAACACAGCCACAATCGTGGCCGGAGCTATCGGTCTAACGAGTTGCGGGTGGATCCGTTTGATCTTTGGTTTGAGCAACACTTTGCTCCTCAATCTACGGTCGCGGATTGTTCCAATCTTGATCCAAAGGCAACCATTGAGGCCAGAGCCAAGAAGCGTATCAGTACCGGCCGGGAGTTAATCACTAGTCTCGGTCTGGTGCAGGCGTTGTCTGATTTTTACCAAAACGATCTATCGGATTTGGTCGGGGATTATGAGCGGATCTGCGGCCTCGATCCGGTGTTGCTTGGGGAGCTCGGGGTAAGCACCGAAGCCTTGGCCAAAGGGCTGAAGCTCAAGATTGAGGGCCTGAAGCACGTTTATTGGCATGAGCTGTTCGAGAATTTCCGGCCGGTTACCTCCCGGCTGGCTACGAAGACAAGGCAAAGGGTTATGGACAAATTACAGGCCTCGATGAGCATCGATTTCACGCCGGATAATGTGCATGCGCTCTGTGCCTGGCTCATTAAAAACTGCAATCAATACTTTGATGACCAGCTGATTGAGCTCGTGGAGCGAATGACCAAGAAAGCCAACGTCATAAATTACAAATCCAACGTCAAGACGTTTGCCGAGGAAGGCTGGCGTTACGGGCGCACGCCCGAGATCGAAAGGTACAAACTCGATCATCGGATTATCCTGGAGTGTTGGAAAGCGCTGGATTATGGGTATTTTGGAGATCAGTCCCCTACCCTCGATTCTACCGTGGCAGACCTTTTGAACGATCTAATGACCGTTGCTAATAATCTGGGATTTGAGACCAGGCATGAGGCGCCAGCGGGCCGGCGGGCATGGGAGGCTGGCCAGAAAGTGCTTTTTCATTTTACCGACCGAAAGACCGGGCAAAGAGCTGTCGCTTTCGAGGCAAAGGCTCACAAGAAGGGAACGCTACATCTGAAGGTAAATCAGCGTTTGATGTGCCGGTTGAACGTGGAATTCGGGCGCTTGAAAGGATGGGTGCGAAATGCCCAGGAGGCCGCTGACGAAATGGATATTTCTGTGACGCAAGCGCAAGCGGCCTTTCATTCGAACTTGCGGCTGGGTAATGATGCATTGTTGGCTTTGGCAGCACCGCTTCCGTAAAAAGTTTCCGCCCGGAAACAAATTGGATGCAGCAGGGATTGGTCCTGCTAGGCTAAAGGTGACTAAAGACGAAGGCTCGCGCGATCGCGGGCCTTTTAGTTTCCGGCCGGAAACTCACCTTAAAATACACGCCACTTGAACAAGGACAGTAAATGGAAAGTATCAGCGGCGACAGGCTTCAAACCCTCCTGCAGACGATTTTGCAGTGTCGAACCCCTGATGAAGCAAGCCAATTTCTTAAGCGTGAAGCGAAAGATGGCGCTGAGATTTGCTTCGATGCGGTTGATTGGGAGCAGTTGCGGAGCGACATTGGCCAAAGAGATTTGAAATTTCCTTTTATTGGCTGGGGCACCAGGACTCTGCATTTCGGTAAGTGTGACTTCGGCGATGGTGATGTTACGTTTGCAGGGACGTTCCAAGGCGCTGTCGTGTTCCAGGACGCTCATTTTGGAAGCGGAACCTTATCCTTTGCTGGATCCTCGTTTGATGTATTTAAGTTCAAGGGAGGCTCCTTTAGTGGCCAAGGCAAGGTTCTGTTTAACGGTGCGAGGTTTTACAACAATGCCGAGATTCAGATTCAAGACTTAGGCGAGAAGCGTTTGAGCTTTGCGCCATCTAAGAAACCTGGGCAAGCTGACTCCTGCTGTGTGATGCAGGGTCCAAAATTCCACTTCCAAATCAAAGCGTCGACGGGCACCAGTATTTCATTCCGTGAAGCCATTCTGAATGTAGGCGATCTGCTGCTGGACTTCGCGGGCGCTTCAAATCTGTCTCAGGTTGACTTCACAAAGACGGAGTGGCGAAGCGGAAACGTATGCGTGAATGGCCTGCGACTCGGATTCCCGGATCATGAAGGGACGAAGAACTATTTACGCTTCACCGATGCCAATTTCGAAGAAGTCAGGCGGCTGCGCTTCGATGGGCTCGGCATGGTAAGCGGGCATATGATCTTTGCGTTTACCAGATTTCCTGAGCGCGCAATAACAGAATTAAACTTCAGTGATCTTGGCCCTGGTGAGGTGGTATTCAAACAGGCCCACTTTCCTGGAATACTGGAATTTAGTCAAAAAGACGGAGAGGTGTTTACAAGCGAGCTCTCTTTTCGAGGATCCACCTTTAAGGGCCCATTATTCATTAATGGACTGAAGTTTGGACCTGTTCCAAATCTAGTGGGTACTGAATTTCAAAAACACCTCAGTCTTACAGATGTGGAGTTTGGCTCCCAGATGACCAGCAAGCAAAAGCGGCAGGAGCCCAACAGGGGCGCCAAACTGCAGCGAATCAAAGAGCTGGCAGAGGCTAACAAGGATCATGGCCTGGCGTTGACGTGTCACGCCGAGGAAATGCGATTTAACCGTTTTCGCAGGAAAGGAGTTGGCAGGTTTCTCGCGGATACGCTCGACCTAATTTATGAGTGCACTTCCAACTATGGGCAATCGATAGCTCTACCGATGCTTTGGCTCATTTTTACTTGGGCGGGTTTTGGCCTTATCTATCGTTATGTGTTCGATAGCATCGAGTCACCGTTGTTGTTCTCGTTTGCATGGACCTTCCCGTTTCTTCCTGCTGCGGGTGTTTTGCGCCTCATCGGGTTTCGGAACATTTTCGAGGATGCAGAACCCGCACTGTATGCCTTAATGGCAGCCCAGGGATTGATTGCAATCGCGCTTATCTTTCTTATAGGTCTCGGATTTCGGAATCGATTCCGGATCTAATAGATATAAGTTTCCGGCCGGAAACTCAGCGGCGTCACGTCGTAGAAGGCCTTCCCTCCAGGTTCTACTTTCTCCGATGAATATATAATATCATATAGGGATGTTAAGCGACCTTTGAGGGAAGAAAAGCATGATTAATCGAGAGGCCCATTGCCAGGGCTATGGTTTTCGAGAGGGTCAATCGTGAAAGTGGAATGCCCCGAATTCTACGGCGCCGTAATCGCCCAGGTCGCTGATGAAATAGGAGGCACCGCTGCTACCAGTTACTTGCCACCCAATTACTCGGGACGTTGTGCCGTCCTCTCTCAATCGTCGTTTGAAACGATTGCAATTCTCCCAAACGGACTGGAGGCCTTTCGAGTGGCGGCATATGCGATTACACCTGATGGGGGCTTTGGCTCGGTGGAGATTCAGCCTTCGCTTGAGTGTGAGACCCATAAATCCTTTATGGACTGGTTTGGCTGAGAGCATTTCCGGGGGTGAACTGTGGTTCGGCTGTGTTTCCGGGCGGAAACAAATGAGGAACGTGAGCTGCTTTCCTTGAATGGCCTCGACTGGAAGGCAGAGGCTACTGGCATACCGATTCCCTCAAGCAAGTGAGTTCGTAGGCCTCTTCAAGTTCAGTGTTTTTGTCAGGGCTGCGGGTTGGGCAGTTTGGAAGAACATCCGGATCACTAATGCGAACTTCTTGCTTCGCAACGAAGTCTTTTCCATCTAAGTCAGGATTTACGATTTCTATTTCCACTGATACCAAAGGATTGAGGCTGTATGATTTGACGGGCGCTGCTTTGTTCATGCTTGTTGGCGTCATAGTTGAAGCCGAGAATGCGGCACTCGGTTCAGAACGCGATTTAGAGACTTTAGGAATCGGGTTACGGCAGAGCTTGATGTCAAAATGGCCAGTTGAATAGGGCGCGATGTGAAAAGGGCCGTTGGAGGCATTGGCGTTAATTTTAAGCATGTTTCCAGGTTCGACCCAGATTTCACCGAATGACAAGCGCGCGCCCGTTGTGGTTGTTCCGGTCGAAAAGGTGATGCCGCCTGCATCGAAGGATTCGCCCGTTGGGTGAGAGCCAAATACGTCTATATCAACCCAACGAATATCCATTTGGTATGGATTTCGATTGGTGATTTCTGCAACGAGAAGGGCGGTTGAATCGGTAACCCTTTTCCGAAAGGTTACTTTTGGCTCAACCCAACCGCTCATTTCTTTGGGTTTGCGATCCAAGCCTTTCGGGCTTCGATGGTACTCAGCAAGGATTTTACAAACTCTTCTCGTTGTTCTTCGCTTAGTTCAACGTTATCCAGGACATCGCGAGTTACGCAAATCGAGTCTTGGTATGCGCTTCTCACTTCGGCTTCATCTGCACTTATCAGGGATTTGTAGGTAGCAGATCCTGTGATGCTGTTATCGGTACTCGAACCAGCCTTACCTCCGATTTCAACACTGCCGTCGATCGTCTCAACTGTCTTGGTACGAGCTTTTAAGGCAGCAGTAACTTCGGCATTCTTCTTCAGAATCTCATTGAAGGTTAGCTTCACTGTTTGGTCCCGATACCTCGCGAAGGGAACACCTGGACATTCGCTGTGAAAAGCGATTTCGCCTTTTGGTAGCTCTGGTTCTCGTGGTTGCGAGGAACAGGCAGAAAGCATCAGGGCTGGAAGGAGGCAAAGTAAATATTTCATAACCAAGTTCCCTTTGTTGTTAATTACAAAAAGGTCGGTAACCAACAAACTTCTACCTTGAAGATAATTTAATCCTATATGGTTTCGTAGAATTGGCAAGCTGGCAGAAAGTCGGCGTAAGTTTCCGGGCGGAAACTATCTAATCCATAACTGAGGCGGAGAGGGCACGCCCTACAGGCCGGGCTTCTCCGGGTTCGCTATTCGCTCATCCCGCGTTGCGGGACTG
>NZ_KZ319346.1 GCF_002744735.1 Marinobacter guineae
GCTTTGCTTATCGCCCAGCTCCGGTATCACTACTGATTTAACGCCCGCGTTCACGCGCTTGTCGCGTGGATTGCATTGTTATGCCACCTGGACCAAAATATACCAATTATTGGTACTAGCGAGGTGGCATCATGCAAAAGAACACCAGCATCACTCTAGGCCAACATTTTGATGCGTTCATTGCGGAACAACTCAAAAATGGCCGATACAGCTCAACCAGCGAAGTTGTTCGTGCAGGATTGCGCCTGCTTGAAGAGTCCGAAACCCGCCTGACTACGCTCCGCAAACTGCTTAAGGAAGGCGAGGACAGTGGTTTTGAAGACTACTCCTATGACTCGTTCATTCGCGAACTGGACAACGAAGGGCGCTGATGCTGAATTTCAAGCTTTCCAGGAAGGCCAAAGCTGACCTCAAATCTATTGCACTGTACACGGAGCGTGAATGGGGCCGGGATCAGCGAAACCACTACATTTTTCAGTTCGACCAGTGCTTACACCTACTGGGTGAAAATCCGAACCTGGGGCAATCCTGCGAGCAGATCAGCCCGGGCTACCGACAGTACCCCCAAGGAAGCCACATCATCTTTTATCGGGTAGCCACCGACGGTGTTGTTGAAGTTATCCGCATCCTGCACAAACGCATGTTGCCAGAAGGGCATCTGCTTTAAGGAATAACGCCGTTGTTCAGCAGCAGCCTTGGCAGAGCGAAGCGGCGACAAGGCTGTCCGGTTGTCCGGTGGAGGGCCATCAGGCCCGGAACGTACTGGAACTATTGGTTAAGCTGCCTCGAAATCCAGCGGATGAATACCATCCAAATTAACCGTACTGCGGGCCACCCAGAGATCATACATATCTTGCATCGCCAACCAGCTCTCAGGGGTGCGCCCGAGAACCTTGGACAGCCGAAGAGACATTTCCGGGCTAATACCACTATCCCCTTTGAGCAATCGGGACAAAGTGGAAGGTGAAACGCCCAGACTGGAAGCAAGCTGACGGGAACTGATTCCGAAAGGCGCCAGGTACACCTCTCGAATGAACTCACCGGGATGTGGCGGATTATGCATAGTCATTAGTGATAATCCTCATAATCAAGTATGTAGGCGTTGCCGTCCTGAAATTCGAACGTCATGCGCCAGTTTCCGTTTACCCAAATCGACCACCGCCCTTTGTCTTTACCGTTCAATGGATGAAGCCGAAAACCAGGGATATCCATGTCTTCCACTGAAGTGGCAGTGTCTAGAGCAACAAGCTGTATGCGCAGCTTCTTGGAATGATCAGACTGTATTCCAGCCGTGCTGCCGGTCGAGTAGAACCGTTTCAGTCCTTTGTGACTGAATGATTTAATCATAAGGCAATGCTAGCATGTTGCGCACCACGCAACAACAGAGCTTAACGCTGAAGCGCAGCGGAGACAAAGGTATCCGAGTGACGCGCCTGGTTAAATTACTACCGCTCACCTTCAAGGCCATGCCATACCCGGAGAATGATGATGGCACTGGTATGGAGCGAATATCGAACGACGTACTTCCCGAAAACCATATCTCGAACAGAGCCAGGCACCGGTGCCATTTCAACTGGCGTCCCCATTTTGGGAAAATCAGGAAGTAATTCGATTTTGCCAACCAGTTCGGTGGCGATCCGGGCTGCCGCCGATGGATTGTGGACTGCAATGAACTCCCTGAGGCGCTTTAAATCTTCAATGGCTTCGTCCGTGTAAACCAGTTTCACTTACCTGACCTCGGTGCATCCTGCTCGTTGTCGGTTCCCCAACTATTTAGCCAGCTGTGAACCTCGCTGGCATCAACAACCTTGCCTTGGGCAGCGGACTCCATTGCTTCCAAGGTCTGTTTCCAGCGCTCTTGCTCCAGCTGCTGCTTTTCTATGTACTCCGATAATGCTTGGTTAATTACCCAACCTTTGCTCCGGTGCAACCTGCCAGCAATTGCCTCCAGCTGCTGTTCAACTTCTGCTTGAAGGCGAACCGTGGTGACGCTCATAAATATACCCTCTAGTTTGGCGACTACAACGTATTACAGCATAGTCGATGAGGGTGCGGCAAAAAATTTAGCGCCCGCCATCACCGGTGACAAAACCGGCGCGAAGCAGAGGTTTTGGCATCCGGTGCATGGCCTGGTTACACCTCACTTTGATCAGTGAAGCTGACTAAAAACTTCTGGGTGTTGCTCAGCAATGCGCAGAAGCGCAACCGCAGGACCCTGCGGCTCGCGCCGACCCTGTTCCCAGTCCTGAAGGGTTCGCACACTTACGCCCATAAGACCGGCAAATGCTGACTGCGACATGTGTAATTTCAGCCTGATCACTTTGGGCGGTGAAGGTTCTGAAAGTTCATGCGTTCGTAGAGCCAATTTGCCCTTCTTGAACTGCTTGATTTCATTGATACCGTCAAGAATCTCTGCCCCAAGGTTCCTGTCACCCATTCTTGATTGCCTCCGCTATCTGCTTGAGCGTGTGGCCAGGAATACTGGCGCGCTCTGATTTACTGTACAGCGTGAGCATCCATATCTCGTGGTCAGACTTCTTCCAGTAGTAAATGGCTCTGATACCACCGCTCTTTCCCGAACCCGCTGGTGACCATCGAACCTTACGAACACCGCCCGAACCTTTGATTAAATCCCCGGCGTTCGGCTTCTGCAAAAGGTAGGTTTGAAGCCCAAGGTATTCCTCGTCCGTGAGGTAGTTCGGCAATAGCTTGGTGAACGTTGAAGTTTCGATGAATAGCATTAGCAGAATATACGGCGATGCCGTATAAACTTCAAGGCCGGATCAGGGGCATAACGCCAATATTAAGCGGCGCCCGACTAGGGCGTCCGGTGGACGGCCGCCAGGCCGGGAACGAACTTCAATGACTGGTAAAATGCCATACTCGCACTCCACTTTTGCCACCCGTACCCGAAAATCGGAGTACCATTTTTTTGCCGAGCCGCTGGGCTTCGAGATGCTCGGCATTCCTCTTCCAGTTGGTGATGGACTCCAGACTTTCCCAGTACAAAACCGTGATACCTAAATCTTCCCTTACGGATTCCATGCCCAGAAATCCGGGCTGGGCAGCTGCCAACGCCACCATTCGATCAGCCATTTCCGCCCTTTCGCCTTGTACTCCATTTATCGACCAAACTGATAGTTCTTGTACCTCCATCAACAAACACATCTTAGGCTAAGCTTGCCTTATTACCGTCAACAAATTTGTCCAATACCCAACGAGGTGCACCTGGTGCCGGAGAATTCAGTATTCATAGGCAATGGCAGTCACGTTCAAAGCCTGCTGCTAAGCCGTGCTAACCGTCATGGTCTGATTGCCGGCGCCACAGGTACCGGCAAAACCGTCACCCTGCAGATTCTGGCGGAAGGTTTTTCCGCTCAGGGTGTGCCGGTGTTCATGGCCGATGTAAAAGGCGACTTGTCTGGCATCTCCCAGCCCGGAACGCCCAAGCATGCCCTGCTCAAACGTGCGGAGAAGATAGGCCTTGAGCCCTACTCGTTCAATGGCTTCCCCACCGTTTTCTGGGATGTATTCGGCGTTGAAGGCCACCCCATGCGGGCCACCATTTCAGATATGGGGCCCCTTTTGCTGTCTCGCCTGCTGGAACTCAACGACACCCAGGAAGGCGTTCTGAACATTGCGTTCAAAGTGGCTGACGAGCACGGCATGACACTGCTGGACCTGAAAGACCTGCGAGCCCTGATGACCTTTGTGGCCGAGCAGTCACAAGAGCTCACAGCAATCTATGGCAACGTCAGCAAATCCTCTGTTGGCGCCATACAGCGGCGATTGCTTCAACTTGAGCAAGAAGGCGGAGACCAGTTTTTCGGTGAACCCGCACTGGAACTGGCAGACCTCATGCGCTGCGACACTGCAGGGCACGGACACATTAACCTGCTGGCAGCAGACCAGTTGATTCAACGCCCACGGCTATACGCCACCATACTGCTCTGGTTGCTTGCCGAACTGTTTGAAGAGTTACCGGAAGTCGGCGACCCCGACAAACCCAAACTCGTGTTCTTTTTCGACGAAGCGCACCTGCTGTTTGATGATGCCCCGAAAGCTCTCCTGCAGAAGGTTGAACAGGTTGTTCGACTGATCCGCTCCAAGGGTGTGGGTGTTTATTTTGTCTCCCAGAACCCCACTGACATCCCGGACACCGTGCTTGGCCAACTTGGAAACCGTGTACAACACGCACTCAGAGCCTTTACACCCCGAGACCAGAAAGCCGTCCGCTCCGCCGCCTCCACCTTCCGGCAAAACCCGAACCTTGATACTGAAAAAGTCATCACCGAACTGGGTATCGGTGAAGCCTTGGTCTCCACCCTGGACGCCAAAGGCATGCCATCGATAGTTGACCAAACA
The DNA here is from genome assembly GCF_002744735.1 of Marinobacter guineae. Lineage (GTDB taxonomy): Bacteria > Pseudomonadota > Gammaproteobacteria > Pseudomonadales > Oleiphilaceae > Marinobacter > Marinobacter guineae. The sequence goes on from NZ_KZ319346.1 coordinate 4,366, forward strand.
CTGATCCGACCACCCTCCTCCCGCTTGGGCCCGGCCACGGCCGAAGAACGCAGGCAAATCATCAATGCCAGCGAGTTTGGCCCAAGGTACAACACCACCATTGACCGCGAATCGGCCTACGAGAAACTGAAAGAACGGGCCGAGCAAGCCGCCAAGGAAGCCGAGCAGGCAGCGCTTGATGAGAGCCGGATGTACAAAGCGTCAACCAGCAAAAGAAAAGCCCCGGCGCGAGCAAGAACATCGTCGCGCCAGGGCGTTTTTGAGACCATGGCAAAAAGCGTGGCCCGCACGGCAGGGCGGGAGATGACCCGGAGTATTTTGCGGGGGGTATTGGGGTCTTTGTTCAAGGGACGCTGAAGGGCCTGGCTTAGCGGTTTGCCGGCGCGCCGGCAAACCGCGGTTCAATATCCTGCTTTGTTTTTTACTTCTTGAGCCTGTTCCTTAATGATCATGATTTCATCCGGATCAATAAGTGTATAAATCGTGTCCATTGAAGTGGAGGAAGTGCAGAACGTACTACAACGACTTGTTAACCATACTTGATGGCGAGCAAAATTGCCGACACCGCCGCCGCAGCCAGAAACGGGGCCATGAGTATGAGCAAAGAGACTCGATACTCCTTTAGCGACTGATAAATCCAATAAGCAGCAACGAAAAAGGAAGCCACCCCTACCCCATGGGCCCACTTATCCGAAAACTCAGCGAGTCCCGTGCGCCCAGGTAGCGTCACATTGTCGAAATAGAATGCCACCGTGCCGGCAACCAGGAACACGAAACTGAGCAAAGCATTAATGAATGACCAACGCCGACGATAATAGCCAGCATCCCTGATGACTGGATCAAACTTCCACAATGCGCGGCTCTCCAGGTTGCCAGTGTGGTTAACGCCTTGGCTTTGCGGCACACCAGAGCGCTAGCGTAGGTGCGTCCGACAACATCCACTTGTTATGCGGACTTCCGTTCTACAATCTGGAGGTTGAACGCCTCCGACTCTTCGGGCGGCTCAAAGTAACCTGTCACCATCCTAAAGACCTCCTCTGTGTCGAACTGTGCTCGTTTAGGTTGTTCTTTCTGCCGCTGTTTCAGCTGCTTTAAACAAACTTCATCGTCTACCGACAAATAGTACAGTTCATGAGGAATACCGTGTTGCGAGTATATATCTTTGAACCAAGCTCTTTGCTTCCGGGTGTTGCCGGGAAAGTCAAGGACCACGGAGGTACCTGCCAAGAGCACTTGCTCAACGTGTGATCTCAGCACTGGCTTAAGGCGAGATGAGTAACTAATGTAATCATTGAAATCTTTGATCTCGCCAGGGAACAGAGCGGCTAGCCATTCATCCTCTGAAATAAGCACGGCTCCCCGCTCACGAGCGATTTTGCCGGACAAAGTGCTTTTGCCAGCTCCCATCTTCCCACAGAAGAATATCAACGTTCCGTACGAACTCATTGCTTAATCCTTACGCATAACGCCGAAGCGCACCGGAGACAAAGACATCCGAGTGACGCGCCTGGTTATGTTTTTTTGCTGCGCACGACCTTGCATGGTCGAAGCACTATCTCTGCCTTTTCGCCGCAATCCTCACACTCTGCGGTCAGGATCTGATCTAACCTGAGCCCTTCAGCTAGTTTTGCAGGAAGCACTATCGTTTTACCGCATCCATCACAGGGGAACAATTTTTGCCGCCGGCCGAACTCAACACCTGATTCACTTATTGTCAGAACGTAGCTTTCCTTGCATGCTTCTGAACTACAACTCGCCACCATCCCATTGCAGACAAGGTTCTGTTTTCGCTTGATCGTCGCTCCGCAACCATCGCACTTGTAGGAGATTTCAGGGCCTGGACTAGAGGTTAAAAGGTTACCCTCCGCAACCTTTCTAAATAGATCGAGAGCTTTGTCCACTTTGGTTCTGATTTTTACGGGATCACCATATACCGACAGATCACTGTCCTTACTTTTCGGTGTCTGCACATGGAGTGCCGCGCCGGACAGAGAATTCCAAAGTTTCCCGATCTCTTTAACATCGAAACCTATCTGAGTACCAACTTCAACATATTCGAAGTTCTCGTAGTCGGTAACTGATTGCGGCGGTTTGTTGGGATCTACTGGTGTCGCGGATATTGAAAATTTGAGAGACGTCGCTGCCAACTCATTGGCTTCTTGAACCACTTGTTGAACAACATCTTTTGGTTGCCATTTTCGAAGATCGGAATAGGACGTGTAGCCATACGCAGTCATCAACCGCTCGTAGCAGATGAGCTCAATGGTGAACCGAGATTCAAGCGCGGCATAAGTGAGACTGCTGACGGAGCTATCCGCGAGTAGTGCCTCTATTTTCTCAATTCGGCTTCCAATATCCTTCATACAATCTGTTTCATGGTAGAACACCAAAACATAACGCCCGGCTCACGCGCCAATTTGGAGCCGTGAAGCGGCGGAAAATCGGTCGCTGTGCAGCCGTTGGTTATGCCCTGTGCCCGATTTCAGATACAGCATTCCACGGACGAATATTCTTCAACTGATCCTCAAGGGCATCTTCCGCAACCTCAGTGTCGTAGGCTGCCTGAGCTCGCAACCAGTAGCCATTGGACAAACCAAAAAAGCGACAAAGTCGCAGGTCCGTGTCTGCGGTTATCGAACGCTTTCCAGCAATAATCTGGCCTATCCTCTGAGCAGGCACCCCAATCTCTTTGGCCAAGCGGTATTGAGAAATACCCATCGGCTCAAGAAACTCTTCTTTAAGTAACTCGCCTGGCGTTACAGCTTCAATGTTGCGCATGAGTTACCTCCTAATGGTAATCAACAATTTCGACATCTTCCGCGCCAGCCTTGGTCCAGCGGAAGCAAACCCCGAACTGCCTGTTGATTCGAATGCTGTGCTGACCTTGGCGGTCACCATGTAATGGCTCCAACATATTTCCGGGCGGAACTTTAAGATCATCCAACTGGCTTGCAGCCTGAAGTTGCCGAATTTTCCTCAAGGCAACTCGCTCAAAATTGACGAAGCGTCTGACGCGGCATCCGCTTGCCAGCTTCTCGTTATCCTTACACTTGAACGATATGATCATATGGAAATGATGACGCAGAGCGTTAATAACGTCAAGCGTTAATATTCGGCAAAGTAGGCTGAGAGAGGGGCATAACGCTTTTGTTTAGCGGCGACTGCGGAGCGCAGCGTAGTAGGCGTCCGGTGTAGGGCCGCCAGGCCCCGGAAGGCACTACAACAGATGGTTATGTGGTGCGCGGCGCAAACATGATAATAGCCATACCCACCAGCGCAACGGCTGAGCCAACCAAATCCCAAGCGGTTGGCCGAATACCATCGACGGCCCAAAGCCACACGATCGCCATAAAAATATACACACCGCCGTAGGCGGCATAGACCCGGCCAGCAGCGGTGGGGTGTAGCGACAGTAACCACGCAAATGCTGCAAGGCTAAGAGCACCTGGCACCAGAAGCCAGATGGTTTTGCCCTCACGAAGCCAGAGGTAAGGCAAATAACAACCAACGATCTCTGCCAATGCGGTAACGAGAAAAAGACTGACTGTTTTCAGCTCAGGCAATGAGATTGACCTCTTGGCAGTAACACATAACGCTGATGGAAACCGGCGCCGGAGCGCAGCGGAGGGAACCAAAAGCGGTACGCTTTTGGCGTCCGGTTGACCGCCTGGTTATGCATGTTCCGGCCACATCCCATCCATCATCACTGGGTAGGTGATTGGCTTGTAATGGGTAAATTCAATGTCTCGAACGTGGGTGAAATCACTCCAGAGCAACCTCGCCCCCTTCATCCACTGAGATGGCTTAACNACGGCCTTTTAGCAGAGACCTTAGCCAAAAGAATCGACCGGCGTTGACTGCCATGATGCAAACATTCGGGTTCTGATCGATATTTTTACCCAAAGCCTCGGCGTAGTGATCAAAAAAGTACCCGCTCTGATCATCGCGAAGGAAAACAGTGCCAACTGGCGTGATGTGGGGTGTGCCGTCGGGGTTAACCGTTGCGATCGAGCAGTAAACCGTCGAAGCCTGACCTTGCTCTAAAACTGACTTCACCTTCTTCCAATCATCCTTGATGTTCATAGTGTCTCCGTTTGTGCATAACGCTGAGCGCACCGGTGGCCTTTACAAAGCGAAGCGGCGTAAAGGCCATCCGCGTGACGCGTATTGTTATGCTTTGTTAGACATCTCGCCGTTGCCCGATACACAGCAGTGCAGTAGGTTCCAAGTCTGCAGGCAACCTCAATGCTTCCTTCACCCTTGAATCATCGAACCCTGCCACGAGAACACAACCAACTCCGAGAGCGGTACTCTGGAGATGGACATTTTGTGCTAAAGCACCTGTTTCCATATATACATAGCGAGCACCGCGCTCTCCTTGGGGTGGCTGACGTTGAAAGTGCCGAACCGCATCTCCGAGTTTCGCTGTAACTCCGATGACGATAGCCGCATCCTTCAACCATGGCTGATCACCAATACCTACCTCTTGCATGGTGCCCTCCGGAATACGGTCACCGACAAGCTTCAGCGAATGGCTGTCAGACATATACTCATAAGTGCCAGGCTCAAGCCCTGATACACGCTGCACCACAATTTGTAGATGCAACGGATATAATCCACCCGCCGATGGAGTTGCTCTTTTTTGACCTGGACCTGTCACTCCTTGGGCCGACCAAAGCAATTGGGACACAACACCTATGGGTAGCGGTGTCTTTGTGTACGCCCTTACGCTGCGTCGAGCCTCGATACAACCAACCAATGACTCAGAGTCTTGCGATTCCGGTGCAGGTAGCTCGAAGATCATGCATTTACTCCCTATGCATAACGCCCGGCTCACGCGCCGGTTTGGAGCCGCTATGCGGCGGAA
>NZ_KZ319347.1 GCF_002744735.1 Marinobacter guineae
GCTCTTCATCATCCACCATGTCCGCTTTGTTCAGGAACACAACGATGTAAGGAACGCCTACCTGACGGGACAGCAGGATGTGCTCGCGGGTCTGCGGCATGGGGCCGTCAGCTGCCGAGCAAACCAGAATAGCGCCGTCCATCTGGGCCGCACCGGTAATCATGTTCTTCACATAATCAGCGTGGCCCGGGCAGTCTACGTGAGCGTAGTGGCGGGTCGGAGAATCGTACTCAACGTGAGAGGTCGCAATGGTAATACCACGCGCACGCTCTTCCGGTGCGTTATCAATCTGGTCAAACGCACGGCTCTCACCCGTACCCCACACTTCGTGGNGGTGCCCACGTTCAAGTGCGGCTTATTACGTTCAAACTTAGACTTTGACATTCGACCAATCTCCCTAATCAACCAGGATCGTAACGTTGACCGGATAAATAATGGAGCTCATGACCGGAATTGAACCGGTGACCTCATCCTTACCAAGGATGTGCTCTACCGACTGAGCTACATGAGCAATGCAAACAAATTGGAGCGGGCAGCGGGAATCGAACCCGCGTCATCAGCTTGGAAGGCTGAGGTAATAGCCACTATACGATGCCCGCGAGCAATTAGTGGTGGAGGGGGCAGGATTCGAACCTGCGAAGGCGATGCCGTCAGATTTACAGTCTGATCCCTTTGGCCACTCGGGAACCCCTCCGAGTCGAATTCGCTTACGCAAATTCGTCAAAACTTAAAAGTGGAGCTGGCGGACGGAATCGAACCCCCGACCTGCTGATTACAAGTCAGCTGCTCTACCAACTGAGCTACGCCAGCTCACAATCGCCTCGTCAGCGAGGGCGGTATACTACGGATTTTTTTCTGGCGTTGCAACACCTTCACAAGGCCTGATTTCTATGAAATCAAAATTGCTACCGTAATCCGTTTTTACCGCCTGAACCAGTTCCTCTGCGAGTTCCGGCTCAGCCTCAAAAGTGAGGGCGTAGCTTATCTGATTTCGGGGGAAGTTGGCCAGTACTGCATTAAGATTCTGACGTTTTTTTTCTTCCAGCACGGATATTGCAGATTCCCGATGCTCGAACAGCCCGAGGGAAATGGCGTTGCGGTTCTCGCCCTCAGTCACCAGGTAGGAATCAATACCCTGCCGCTGAATATCCTGAAACTGCCGCAATGCAACATCCCGGGGCTGGGGCGGGATGAGCACCCAATGCAAAGGAGTCAGCTCCCGATACACCTCCTCGACTGCAAAAGCAGCCTCGCTGGCAAGAGGCTGGCTACTGATCAGCTCCCGAGTACGCTCAGCAGATTCTATCCAGCCAAGACGCACACAGGACAACACAGGAGCTTCCTGAGACGGAACCACTTCAACCAGGGAGCCCTCCGGATCCGGTGACTTCAGACTGACTACCCTGGGCAAACTTCCACTGGCGACTTTGGCCATACCAACGGAGGGCCCGAGATAATCCGGAAGATAATAAAGCCCGACACTCAAAAGAAGCAGCAGTAGCGCCAGCCATCGCATCAGGATGTTTCCTCGTCAGCAATGGCACGAAGGCCCGCCAACACCAGATCAGGGCGATGGATTCCAGTCAGGCCGAGTCGGATGAGTCGATCCGCATCGCCACCGGTAACCAGCACATCCGCAAGACCGAACGCTTGCGCATCCCAACGGATACGGGCAATCATGGCATCCGACAGCCACGCAAGCCCATGGTTAACGCACTCGCCAGTACTTTTGCCGGGGCCAGTTTCCAAAACCTGCTCAGGATCGAACCCGATACGCGCGGCATCCGTTTTGAGGCTCCGGAACATCATCTGCAAGCCTGGGAGAATATACCCCCCAAGGTGACGGCCACACTGATTCACGAAATCTACGGTGACCGCACTGCCCGCGTCCACCACAACAAAGCCCTGCTTGTGGTCAAGCCAGGCACCATACATCCCATGCCAGCGATCTGCGCCCATCCTGTCATAGTCGGAATAGGCGTTTTGAAGCCCGCCCCGTTCTGGCTCCGACCAATAACAACGCGCAGGAACCTTACTTAAAACCGCCAGATAACCGAGCAGTCTCTCGCGTTTCTCCTCCGAGGCCACCGTTGACACTGCAATCCCTCGAATGCCGGATGCGTAGCCTGCAAGACCCGGAAACGGGTTTTCCTCATCCAGCACCCCGGCACCGTTGGCTACAGTCGTACCTGCTTCCTCGAGACACCATTTGAGCCGGGTATTCCCGGCGTCGACGTAGAGCTTCATTGCATTTCCCGCAGGCTGATCTCTCCGGCGCGCACCGGAACGATTCCGTCAGCGGTCCTTACCTGATAATTACCATTGTCATCAATACCGCAGCCAATTCCTTCAACGTCGCCACCTCGTGCCTGGAGAGACTTCCCCATAAAAATATCGCGCCGCTGCCAGAGCTCACGAAAGCTTTGGAAACCCAGGTCTGAAAAAATAGAAACCGTATCCAGGACTGCGTCAATAATGGCGCCAGCGATCTGATTTCGCGACCAATCAATCTCCGGACACGCCCTGGCGAGACTGCTCCACGGCTGATCGACCCCCTCTGCGCGGGACATATGAACATTGAGGCCAATGCCAACGATCACCTGAACCACACCTTCCTCTAGCTCACCCTGCAACTCTACAAGAATACCGCCCAGCTTGCCGTCCGGAAGAAAGATGTCATTGGGCCACTTGAGCCCGACTTCCGGCGCGCCAAGCTGCTCAAGCGCGTTGGCCACGGCAACACCCAACACCAGGCTCAAACCATCGAGAACACCAAATCCGCCATGAAAAGTAAGCCCCATGCTCAAGTAAAGGTTTTCTCCCCGGGGGCTCTGCCAGACGCGCCCTCTACGTCCGCGTCCCGCAGTCTGACAATCGGCGATAGCCACCGGAATTTCCCCGGCCCCCGCCGCGATCTGCCTGATCACTTCGGCATTAGTCGAATCCACTTCATCGAGGACAGTCAAAGAGAGCGCTTCCCTGCGCGACGGCAGGAGACACTGGAGTACCGAATCCCGATCAAGAAGATCGAGCCGGGAAGCGAGCCGATACCCGCGCCCACGAATCGTGGCAATCTCAACGCCCTCATCCATGGCGCGACGAATCTGTTTCCAGATTGCGGTGCGACTTACACCAAGGTAAGCGGCCAGGGATTCTCCCGAGTGAACTTGGCCGTCACTGAGAAGCTCTAAAAGTGCCTTGGATTTCATAAGCCGCATCCAGCCATAAGATTGGGTAAGGCCGGATTAAACACCAGGGAGGCGAAAAAAACAAAGTCGGCGGTCAGGGTTTTCGAAATGACTTCCGGCAGATCAGGGAATCGGCGTTGCCGTCAGGTTTGCCTTGATATCGAAGTTCTGCATTTTCACTCCATAAACCGCCGTCTGAGCACCACCAACCGGGTGGACCAGATCAATATTATTAATAGAAAGCTCCTTGAACTGGCTTCGTGCCTTCACTGCAAAACCGAGCGGACGGTTCTCGGCGTCCTGAGCTACTGGATTCGAGACATACCGATACCCTGCGGCGGCAGAAGCATCCATGATTTTCTCGTCGCCTCTGTTACCGACCACACCCAGCGAGTCGGCTCCATCAGCCTTCTTCACAACCCGGGTCCGATAAACATCGACTGACAGATCAGTACGAGTACCGAAGCTGTTGTCATCAATTCCATCACCGTCAAAATCGCCACCATCACTGGTGTAGATGTCGTTCAACACCAATTGCGTACCAGTACCATTTACTGCTCGGCCAGCACCGTCAATTTGGCGATTGGTCTCCCAGACCAATTCATTTTTCCGGGTATCGCTGATGGCTTTTGCAAAAACCTGCCTCAGCCGGACAGTCAGGCCCTCTCCGCCACGAGCTTCCCAAACGCCTCCAGAGGCCTCACACTCGCCGGCACTACTCCCCATGCCGCCGGCGCAGACATCTCCGGCTCCACCCGGAATAACCGTCATACTGCTGCCAGTTTCATACTTCTTAACGACGAATCGCCCGAAACTCTGGCCAGATTCCTTGTCACCGACTCTCAGGTTTCCGATATCCATGGTACTCCAGGCTTCACCCTTGATAATCGCAAGGCCGTCTTCGGTCACGTCGACAGTCATATCTCGAACATGGGCGTTGTAATCCAGCTCGGTAATCCACAATCCCTTCTGGCTGACCTCTCCATTACCTTCATCGTATGGAGCAGCAATAATCGCCGCCTTGCCGTCACGAATCCGGATATCCGAATTAATTGTGATTCCCGCGCCGGAGGCTCCACCGGCTCCAAGCGTCACGTGGCCGTCCAGCTCAAACTCATAGGCTGGATAAAATCCGAGTGCAAGCAACAGTTCCGTGCCGCCCTGCAGGGGTGCATCTTCGCTGCCCACCCGCAGGCCATTTATGCGGTAACCCGCCTTAATACCTTCAAACCCAACGCGCAAGCCATCGAAGAACTCGGTGCCGTTATTCACTTCATTGCGCGTTACATTGACCGTTACATCTCCCTGCCCCCAGGACTGCAGGCCACTGAAGATCACCCGGTTGCCATCTTCCGTGTAACTGAAATCAGCCAGCCGCAGACTCCACTCAGTCGCGAGGCGCAGCCCCTGGGGCCCCGCATTCGAATGCCCACCGCCCTGCAGGTAAATGGCGTTGGAATAATTGCGACCGTTAAACACCTGGTCCTCAAGCAGAAAGCTGACATTAATCTGACCAACGCTTTTACCATTAGCACCCATTTCAATGGAACCAATCCGGAAATCACCATCCATTGAGCCCAGGGTCAGAGCCAATGCCGGTCGATTCTTCCAATCCGGCGCCACATCCAGTCTCAGGTCATTGATCCGGTAGGCCCCCTCAATGTCACGCAAGGCCAGAGTGTTACCATCATCCGTGTAAAGAAAGGAAGCTGTGTGAATAACCGTCTCGCTATCGATCCGGAGCCCCTCTCCGGCGCGTCCACCCGCGGTGATATCGGTTCTCGATGAAAGCTCATAGCGACCACTGAGACTTCCGTAACTCGGCAGCGGCTGGCCCGTGCCAGAGTCCAGACTTACACCGTGAGTCAAGGGGTTGTTACTGTACCGGATTGCGCCCACCTCCCAGTCACCCACAATCCGGGGCGCATCCAGCGTCAGGGTATTGCCCACCAGGTCCAGCGTTACACCAATGGCCTCAACATTCATCGTAATATTATCAAGAAAGAGCTCGTTGCCGTTGGTCCGATACCCGAGGCGACCGCCGGTCATGGTATAGGCAGTATCGAAGGTGTAGCCGGACCCGCCAAGCGCACCACCCTGACGAATATTGAGATACCCTTTCAGAGAATGATCAAAAAAAACCCCACCCATGCTGACGCCCGGTGCGCCCGCAAGACGGATATCGCCAAACTCAATTCGCCGGTCTTCAACAAGGTAATCCAGGTTAAGGGTGGCATCTTCCGTGATATCAACCCGGACCAGGTGAAACGCCTGACCAGTGGGGTCGGTCGCTGAACCAACCCTGAAACCCTCAAGATGCAGGCCGTTACCATCGTCAAAATAGGACAGGCGGCCGGCAGTCAGGCCAAGATCCAGCTCCATGGTCAAACCACTCTGCCCGCTGATACCCGCCAGAACAGAGTCATCCAGGCTTTTCATTCCCGCCGAGATTCCGGCAGAAAACACCAGGCAGGCAACTCCCCCGGCAAAAGTGGTAAACGGCTTCAGAGAGTGTTGAATACCCATTGCCCTGATCACTCCCCCTGTTACGGATTGCCCGCCGGAAATACGAGCAGATTCCCTTCCATCATCACTTCACCCTGCATTTCAACGGAAAATATATCGGTCTGCTGAAAGCCCGGATCAGTTGGGCGGGCGGTGCTGCTGCCCGCAATCTTGAATTGCACATCATTGAAACGGACAGTGTTCGGCAGCCCCAGCTCAATAACGTCCCGATTGAAAAGGTCACCGTCCCCTGCGAATCCGGAATCCACGTTGCGAACTCTGAGCGTCAGGCCTTCAAAGGCAAAATTGCCACGGATTTCGTCAAGAACCATCCAGCCACCGTCTTCTTTCAGTCGATAGGCGAAACGGGCACCGCATTTCTTTGACGCGTCGTCACATCGCCCGAAGTAGCTGTTTTCGACCGGGCCGCCCACCTCATTGATGCTTATGTCACCTGAAAGATAGATGCCACCCTGGCCAGATATTCCGGACAGGACCTCGTCGCCAAGGCGAGAGAGCTCGGCAGTTACCGGGAGCGAAAGAATTAACAGAGGCAAAAGTGATAGAGTTCTGCGCAATCCTGTCGGTGTCATTGGCCTAAATCCCTGGTTTTTATATTCAGATGCTGGATCAACATTCCCTGAACACGTGCCGAGCCGAAATCGCGGTCACCGACACTGAAATTGCCGATGCTCAGGTTGCTGCGAAACTCCGGGCTGGTGTAGTAGGAGTCATAAAAATCCCAGGCCTCGGCGTTACTGCTTCCCCTGAGGCCATCAGCGCCAATTTCCCCGGGTTGGGGGCGACGAATGGCGGCTACTTCAACCACGAAGTTGCCAGAGCCATCGACATCAAAAAACACCGGCTGCAACTGGTTTCCAATGGCCAGCTCCAGCGCGAAATCGCTCATCAGGATCCTCGAACCGCAGCGGCTTCCATCCTGGGCGCAGGCATTGACCGAGAGTTCCGGGGAATAGAAATTCAACTTGAACTGGCCGACCATCTGGCGGCGATTATCATCCCCCCAAAGACGGAGGTAACTGCCATCGATGACCGCACTTTTTGCGTGAATATTGATGTTGGCCGACCGGTCATCACCGACCGCAACGTTCATCTGCATGCCAATATCGGCACGTTCACCAATATAGTCCGCCGTCGCTGGCCGGCTGGAACAGGTTCCGCTTCCGGCCGAAGCAGCTGTACTTAGGCAGTCGTACCCGTCGCCTGAGTTCACCATGGAGGAGGCTGCGAATTCGAGAACAGCTTTATCGGCAATTCCGATTGAGTTGCCATCAACCAGATCGATACGCCAGGGATTAATAAGCCGCCCGAGGTTTACCGAACCAAGATTCTGGCCATAATTACTGCCGGCCCCAGAGATATAGAGATGGTTTACTGTGATGTCTACGTCGCGGCCATCCGTGCTTTTGATCCCTCCAATGCGAAAAATCCGCGCCTGATTTCCGGCCGCATCGGGTTCGTCGGTACCGTGGGAGAATTTGAAATTCTCCAGTACCAATCCAATCCCTGCGCCATCGACTTCGGACATTTCGGTTTCCGAGAGGCCAAGGAGTTCCGCATGAGAGACATTAGAGAACAGGGGGGCCAGCAGAAACGCCAACAGGCCGACCAGACCATGGCAAGTATCTCGGTAGCTACGTGTGCACAGGTCAGTCATTGCCATCTCCTCAGAACAGCCCCTTGCCGCGATCAATGTATTCGCTCCGGTAACGCCGGGTTCCATATAGTGCTTCGTTGAGATTCACTTCGGTCGCACCATTGGGAATATTGAAAAAAGCGCCAGACGTGGCTTTTATGAAGTCCTCAGGCGTGAAATCCGTTTTCTTTACATCCTTGAGCCAGTCCAGATCCTTGGTTTGAAATGAAATAAAGGCGCTATCGACGGGGCCGGTGATACGCCGTTCTCCATTAACCTCACCGACCTGACCCACCGGGAAACTGTTGTAGATATCAAGGTCGAAACAGGAATCAATTCCCAGAACGAGACAATCCTCTGCGTAGACATAGATGTCACCGCCGGAACAGCTTAAGAATGAGCAATCGGGTACTTCTATCCGGGAACTGGAGCCCCAACCAATAAGGTTTTTGACGGACCACCGGGTGAACCCACTTGCTCCCTCCAGTACGAAACGCTCGCCGTCTGGAATACCAATGTATTCAGCCCGGATTGGATCCGGTGAGCCTATGTTCGGATCACCTTCGGCGCCGTATACCAACTCGGCTTTCGTCGACAGGGGACTGCCACTCTCAAGCAGGGGCGTTAGAAGAACAATGATCTGATCAAAAAGGTTGCCGCCGGAGTTCGCCTGGCTCAACCCTTCCCCACGATCGATAATATCGACGTTTACATTTCCGGTCAGAGTTTCGATTTTTCCGGACAGTACGCCCATGGACTCGCCAAATCCCAGACGGAAACCGACGACTTCGTCCGTGGCCTGGTCAAAAGCAAACTCAAAGAATGGGTTCTGGATGGAAAAAGGGACAATCTCTCCCTCCGCATAAGTGCTTCCATCCGGCTTTCGCTGGTTCGGGGCCTTTGGGTTGGCATCGAAGTAAGCCTGGTTATTGATATAACCCAAGGCAAAGTCTTCGATATAGACATCCGACGTGCCAGCCTTTTCGCCGTCGCGCTCATAACGCCCGAGCTCCAGCACATCAACATTGGTCTGGATCTCGATATCCATTCCGAGGTTGACCCTGGTATAGGCCGTATTGTCGTTGGCGTCGGGATGGTACTGGCGATCGACAGACACAAATGCCTGACCGGTTACCTCCGACATCTGTTCGTCAGAGATCGGATGTAGCTCAGCCTGCACCCCTGAAGCCGCCAAGGACAGGAGGAGAAGCGAAGAAGTTGTTTTACCCATAGTCACGTCTCATCGCTGCCGCTATCTTGTTGTTTGCGGCTGATTATAAAAAATGACTGATGAGCGTCTCTGAGGCTGGCCTTGGTTTTTGATGTTCTTTTAGCCAGTTCTTTTGTGGAAGTTTAAACCTGGTTACATTTCGTCACTGTGCGCAGTGTCATGGTTTTGAGATTTCTCAAATTCCGGGCAATAAAAAACCCCAGCATCTGTAGATACTGGGGTTTGGGTATTA
>NZ_KZ319348.1 GCF_002744735.1 Marinobacter guineae
CGAATAGCGAACCTGGAGAAGCCCGCCCCGAAGGGCGCGCCAAAGGCTGCACCTCACTCGGAAAAATCCTGCGTAGCTTGATGATTGGCGGTCAGAGCCGCGTAATTCTCCAGTGTATTGATACGCTCGTTGTACCTCCGCCCCTTCACACCTTTGATCAGGTAAACATTCGGCGATCCTTTAAGAGCTTGAGCGGGCACCGGCAGTCCAAACGCTTCAAGGGTGCTTTCGTTGGTAACCCTCAAAACGCTGATCAGGTCGTGGTTAACCAACAGGTCAATCGCCTGGCGAATGTTTTTACTGCTCAGCCCTGTCCTTTCCATCATTCGATCGTAAGAGATCAACGAGACATTGGTGTCTCTCTGGCACACGGACAACAGGAGCAGATAGATCACGAGACCATTCATGGCAGTCTGACCCCGTTTCGGGTACTCAGAAAGCATGATGGGATAGCTGCTCGATACCCTTCGCATCCCGAACAAGTGCCCCTTCGGTAATTTGACGTGCCCTTTCCACTCATCCGCTCTGTCCGGATCAAGCCCCTTTATTCTGTAAACCAGGGGTTTGTAGCCAAGCCTTTCGATGGCATCCGTAGCCTCCAAAAGCTTCAGGCCCTCGCACACCATTGCCCTCGACAGCTTGAGATACAGCTGAATTTCCTCGTAGGTTGTCCGCAGACAGTGCTTGCCCACGTTCCTTTCTTGCTTTTTGTCATCAGCCATCGCCACCAACGCAATGTAGATCTTCAAAGCCGCGATCACCTGGCCAGCGGTCGGCGTCTTTGAGAGTCCCATCGGAAGTGGTACCCCCAAACTCACAGTAAGAGGGTCTGTGCGAGTAACCTTTGCCAAGGCCCACGGTGAACACCGCTCTTTCCCCAGCCAATATCTTGGGATCGGCGAAAACCGGTCTTCTCTCAAGCTCGTGCTCTGATCGCTCATCTCAAGAACTTCTCCAGATTACGGCCAACGCCACCAAGGCCATAGAAAGAACAGCGAGATTCTCTGTTGGCATAGTGCCGGCGACAGCAATGAAGCTGTCCAACCAGGACGGTGTTTCGGTCATGTTGCAGACTCCATTTGATCTACCATGCAATCAATTTAGATTGGACGGCAGAAGATCTCTAGAATACTGATACCGCTAAATCTGCAACTTTCATAATACAATCAATAATTAATCTAATTTTACATAGTTCATGAGAAACACTCATTTGATGGTGTATCCTCCACCCTACCCCAATAATGCGAATTACCAACACCTAAAAGGGAATACCAGCCGGTCTTCTGAAAGGAGGATCCCTACCGGCTGGTGCCGCTGATAACATCAGCGACGCCACCAAAACGATCTAGTACAGATCGCTACACCAACCAAAACCACCAGTACAGGTACAGCTGTCAGCCAGATCGGAACACCAGTCGCCGACATTATGAACATTGATGTCAGGCCCGTAGTCACTATCTTTCCGCCCAGGGTGTTGAGCCCTATATCCGTTTCCTTCTTGTTTTCCATTCGATTACCTCGCTCTTTTTCAATATTTCTTAACCTATTTATACCGGTGGACACTGTTCTCGCTTCAGGCTGCAAAAACGTATTCACCGACCACTGCCTGCTCGTAATTCGGTCCAGGTAATCACTATTTATAAAAAGCTCGCTTTAACCGACATCAGCGGAAACACCCCGTCCTTGCGGCGACCGGCCTTACGATTTTCAGAGCTTTCAATACAACAAGGTTTCGTGGACTGAAAAGGTTGGCGAGTCGCTTTTTGCGCCTCATGTCGGGGCTACGGAAATGCAGAAATTGAACGGCTATCTTGCGTGGTGAGGCAGTCCGATTGGATTTCAAAAATATCGGCGCGGTAGGATCTCTGAGAAGTCAGGATTTAGAGGGGGGTTAGTCCCGCAACGCGGGATCAACGAATAGCTCATCCAGCGAAGCGTGGCCGGAAGGATATGCCTTCTTTTCCCGAAGGGTGGGCTGGACCCATTAAAGGTCCAGCCCTGCGGGCTCGGCAGCGGCCCAGAAATCGGCACCGAAAAGATAGCCGCGCGCGGCTTCGGTGACGGGAATTTCCGGTCGCTGTCGGTTGAAAAAATAGCAGCGCTCAAACGGCATCAAGGTGATTCGTTCATCGAATCCCGCCGGTAGCGCTTCCAAACAATCCACTAGGGCACCATCGGCAAAGGCGAACACGGTGCGGACGCCCTCGGAGATTACTCTCTCCCATGTTTTTTTGGACACGACAAACCGGACATTCTCCAGACCCACGGCCCGTGCGTAGCCAACCACCTTGCCCTTATCAGGGCCTTCCATCGCCTGAATGGAAAAGAAATTCGGCTTTAACAGATTGCGATAGACGCGCACTCTCATTCCGACCTGGACGCTTCGCTCCCTATAAGGCACAAACATCACTCCCCTCCCCTATCAGTTTCCGGCCGGAAACTCCGGCCGGATCCTTTCCCCTAGTTGAGCAGCGAACCGAGTCGCATTTCAGTTTCGGCCACTGTCGGCGTGAGGGCCATACCGCACAACCCCATCAGAGTGGCAGCAGTACCTTTGACCCCATCGGATGTTTTCTGCATCCGGCCAGCCACCACACACCGACCTTCCCAAACCGGAGCGGTCCTATCTGGTACCAGGTTTTCCAGCTTTTCCATTGCTTCAAACCTATCCACGCCCTCCGTTTTCCCATACACCAAGTATTTGTTCACCATTTCAGCACCGTATAACCCGAGGGCTTCCAGGAACACGGCATGCCCGACCACGTATTGCTCACGTAGCTCCTGCGCGGAAATCTTCCCTGATAGCATCAGATCCCACATCGGTATATGGGCGCGCGCCTTTTCAAGAAAGAGAATGACGCCTTCTTTCGCGTCTCTCAGGTAGGCTTCGTCGTAATCGACAATGCTCCGCTTGGTAAGGTCGGTCAGATTGGAAATGAATTTCTTGAAGCTCACCAGGTTCCACAGCTTAAAGCTCTTCGGGCCCACACTGCCCGATTCAAATTCAACCCTGCTCCGAAACTCAGGAATCTCTTTGAGCAGATCCAGGACAAACCCATTGAACGGATCCCGCTGGTCATACAGAGCACTCAGCGAGCTACTCGGTTTCTTGGCGTTTGCATTGATGTCGGCGAACATCTGCTGGCTTCGCTTCAATCCCTGATCAAAAAACAAAGTCACACAGACGGTTTCCTCACCCAGGATCGGCATGGATTCCAGGGCCAATTCGATGCCCCGGCGCCGGTGTTGGCCATCGTTGATCAGCATTACGGCGTCCATTGGAATGTGAAGAACCCCCACCCGAGCGCCGGCGCCAGAAACCTGCAAACCTTCGAACGCCATTTCACTGCTCACGCTCGCCGTAATTGCCGGCAGGACGTATTCGTGACGATTCTCCAGGATGTAATCAGCGATATCCCGAGCATGGCGCTCATTGAGATGACGTTGGGCCCGCGCTTCAGGTGGCAAGGTATCCTCATCAAATCGAAACAACTTCACCAGGTACTTAAAAGGAATCTGGGCGGTATAGAACTCATTGCCCGCCTGAATTCCTTTCACGGCTGGGAAGCTGTAAGTGATCTCAGAGCGCTCCGACACATTAGCCTCGATGGCATTGATTCGCGCCATACGCTCGGCGAACTCCTGGCGCTGTGCCTCTTCCTCGTCTAGCTTGGCTGCTGCGCGCTCTCCGAACTCAGCCTTGAGCTCATCTACAGTCAGACCAAGATCTTCCAACCAGGAAGCGAAGAAATCCGGCCGCTCAATTGGTGTGCCTCGCTCTTGAAGAATTAGGTCTCGTGCCAGGCTCAAGCCCAAACGTTCGTGCCGCTCCTGCTTTGCCTGGGCCACCAAACTTGGGACCACATCGCCAACAGCGTGCCCATAAGGCGCGTCAATCATGGCAATGCGCTCGGGATAATCAGCCTTTCGCTGTAGGGTCCGCCACCGCTCGTCGGCCGTCTCCTGACTCTTGTGGCGACTAATGATTTTTCCCTCCTCGAAAGTCTCGGAGAAGGACTTAGTGATGGTAACGCGCTCCAAGGCAATAACGTAGAACATGGTAATTTCCTCTGGTTCTGAGAGTTTCCGGGCGGAAACACGGGGGCTTTCGCCCCCTCCTAGTTAGTCGAGAAGACGGTAGATTTTTGAGGCCTCTGGATGGTCACCAACGACTTCCATTAGCTTGTCGTAGGTTTCCAAGAGGTATGCGTCTTCAGGGAATTTGTGCATTCCATAGGAACTGGCATAAATGGTCAGAACCAGGCCAGCGGCATCAGCGCTCATGGTTTCATCCGCATAGTTCAGCGGGCTTACTAAGCGCACCGGCTCGTCGGTACTCAGAGACATATAAAGCGCGTCATTCGAGGTGATATTAAGATCCCAATAGCCACCGTTGTACGCTTCGTTGAAGGTGTTCATGAAGCTGAACACAAACATTTCCAGGTTCACGCAACGATCGCCCCAGTATTGGTGCATTGTTTCTGCGCGTTGGAGGGTCGGAACACGGGTAAAAAACTCAGGGAGAGCTTGTGCAGTAGTCATAGCAAATATCCTAACTCGCCTCGATGACCGCCGGCGTATCGCGGTGGTCAGCACCCCGCTGACCATGTGATTATTATCGGTTTTCCTGCCCTGCCTGTCAATCTCTTTGTATACCTTTCAAAGAATAAAAACCCATATGAATCAGCCCTCTTTGTGCATCTTCGTCTAACGCCAGACTTGTCTTTTGCAGTGTG
>NZ_KZ319349.1 GCF_002744735.1 Marinobacter guineae
TCACACTGCAAAAGACAAGTCTGGCGTTAGACGAAGATGCACAAAGAAGGCTGATTAATATGGGTTTTTATTCTTTGAAAGGTATACAAAGAGATTGACAGCAAGGGCAGGAAAACCGATAATAATCACATGGTCAGCGGGGTGCTGGCCTCCGGGTTCGCCGCCGGTTATCGAGGCGAGTTAGGAGATTCCCACCATGTTGAAAGTCATTTCTACCCCTCATCTGGAAAACCGTGCGGCTTGGGTAATGGCCTTTGAGATGCGAGACCTTTTCGTAGCCCAGCCTGCCGCTCACGTTCGTCGCTACGGTCTGCACAAAGACGATTTCAACCTCGTGATCACTGACACAGCCGAGGCCATGAGCCGTGGCAAGACTCTGAACCGCTTCAGTTTGGGCGGTAACGAGTCGGACGTGATGGATTTTCTGGCGATCTGTGGCTGGTCACTGAAGAAGGTCCTGGAGGTTTGCGCGGCCTTCGATTGTGAGCCAACCAAGCATGTGCGCCTTCGGGATACGTTGAAGCTTTGGGGCTATCAGAGGGACGCGAAAATCGAATTTTGCCCGTTTGCTGCACAGCGGGTGAACCCACTGCAAAAGCTGCCCAAGAAATGGACGATTCCCCACGTCGTTCGCCTTTTGGCTCGGGATACCGATGCTCGGGTGAAAACTCAATGGGAGCTCACCGACGATTACAAAGCCGATGCCGATCGCAATTTTGGGCGCGACCATCTGCCGGATCGTTTGGCTCTGTTGCGTGAGTTGGTTGAGGCCGGATCGGCTTGGCGGATTCATGAGGACCATGAGGGGCTGTCCATTTCCCATGGTCAGCGCTCATACGCGATTCACCTCCCTGATCGGCTGATCGCCGCTTAACCCATGCGGGGGCGAGAGCCCCCAACGGTTTCCGGACGGAAACACCCAACTGACAAGGAACTGACACCATGGAACAGAACATCAAATTGAACGCCCTCACAATCTCTGAGAAGAACGTTCGTAAGGTATCGGCGGCAGATGTAGAGGATCAGCAGTTAATCGCTTCTATCGGCTCTCAGGGGCTGCTACAGAACTTGATTGTTGTGAAGTCGAAGAAGCGCGGTAAGTTTGAGGTTGTCGGCGGTGGCCGCCGTCTGGCTGCGTTGCAGCATTTGGCAGAGAACGGCGACATTGCGAAGGATTACCCTGTGCGCTGTGTGGTGAAAGATCAGACCGACGCCACCGAGGCCTCAATGGCGGAAAACTTGAAAGCGGCAATGCACGACGCGGATTGGTTTTCGGCCTATATGCAGTTGAACGAGCAGGGGATGAGCGCCGAGGACATTGCCAAGAAATTCGGCCACAGCGTGACGGATGTTCGCAAACTGTTGAAGCTCGGCGGGGTGGCCCCGGTGATTTTACAGGCTTTCCGTAATCGGGAACTGGATAAAAAGGAGGTCATGGCCTTCACCGTTTCCGACGATCAGGAAAAACAGGCGGCGGTTTTTGCTGAAATGAAGGAGGGCTATGGCTTCTCGGCGTGGGAGATTCGTTCTCGTTTGCTGCCTGAGAATGTTCGAAGCACCGAGCCTATGGCTGTGTTTGTGGGCTTGGAAGCCTATGAGCAGGCCGGTGGTAGTGTGGCGTCCGATCTGTTCCAGGAGGTGACCTACCTCAACGATCCGGAGCTTTTGAAGTCGTTGGCAGAGGCCAAGATCGAGCGACTGGTGGCTGAGAAGAAGGTCGAGGGCTGGAAATGGGTGGAGTATACCTTTGGTGGTTTCTGGTCCTCACCGTTTGCCAGCATGAGGCGCGTGGAGCCGGAAATTGAAGTGGACCTGCCCGAGGCGTTGAGCGCCCGACTGGCCGAGATCGATGCCCGTTTGAATGTCTTGAATGAGAAGCCGATGCCGGAATGGACAGAGGAAGAGGATGAAGAACACGACCGACTGACCGACGAAGAAAGGGATTTGCAGGAGCAGAAAGAAAACTCTCGAGTATTTTCCGTAGGGCAGAAGGCGGAGGCGGGCGTTCTCATTCTGATTGGACGGGAAGGGGAGCCGGAATACCGCGAAGGCATTGTGAAGCCCGAAGACGGTGACAAGGGCAGCGAGGGCCAAGACGAGCAGGGCGCGGTTGATGTTCCTAAGAAACCGGACGAAAGCGCGGCGCTCTTGAGTGATCTGAGTGCTTATAGCTTGCAGGCCCTGCAAGCTGATCTGATGGATTCACCGGAACTGTGCTTTGATTTGTCGGTGTTCAATATGGCGTTGCAGCGTGGGGCACAAAGCTTCCTCCGACCCTGTGACATCAGTGTTCAGTGGGCCGAGTTCAGTCCCAAGGACATCCTGGAAACCAAAGCCGCCGAAAAGATTCAGAAAACGCGAGACGGTTTGAATCTGGTTTGGATGAATGAGGAAACCGAGGCGGATATGTTCAGGGCGTTCCAATCACTGACGATGCCGGACAAGCTGGCGATTCACGCTTTTTGTGTCGCTCAGTCGCTGCGTTCATCCAACTCGGTCATTGCCGAACTTGTGAAAGAGCAAATCAACTTTGATTTAAGCGCTCTCTGGCAGCCGACCAAGGAGAATTATTTCAAGCGGGTCAAGCGCGAAAAGCTGTTGGATATTCTGGTAGAGCTTAAAGGCACCGATCTGGCAGCAGGTATGGCAAATGCCAAAAAGCGCGATTTGGCTGAGTTGCTGGATGGTCTTGAGGAATCCAAAGGTTGGTTACCACCACAGATGAGATCGGTAACGATGGAGGAGTAGGCTAAATCCTGGGCCGGGAGCTTTAACTTCCGGCCCTTGCTGTTGGTTTTTCCAGAGGCATGCTTTGCCCCGACCTTGTTACATGCGTTGTTTATTGACAGACTCTATACACTAAGTCGTTAACACATTGAAAATGGTGATGAAATGAATAAAGCTCAGGGGTTTGTTGGCCTTTCGACAGGTGGAGAAGGCGTTCTCTATGTACGCATCTCTGATATTACTGCCGTGCAAGAGCTAAAAAGTTCTGAAGAGTCTTCGAAATTTAAAAGCCGCGTATTTGTTCGGGGCCAGGTTCAACCGTTTAAGATTCAGGAAGACCCTGCAACCATTGGCGACCTTATTGGGTCGGATGAATAACAGCCGTTGCCGGCCTTGGTGAAGGCATTTTGCTCGAATCTCATCGATGGCTTTGCCTTTGGCGCGCCCTTCGGGGCGGGCTTCTCCAGGTTCGCTA
>NZ_KZ319350.1 GCF_002744735.1 Marinobacter guineae
CAGTCCCGCAACGCGGGATGAGCGAATAGCGAACCCGGAGAAGCCCGCCCCGAAGGGCGCGCCCAGGTGTTCATCACCCAACTAAGAAGGCCGGCCGAAAACCAATCGGTTCCCGACCGAAACACCATTCCTCGGTTTCCCGCTATGCTTGAACGCCTTCATCCAAACAACCAGGCAATCGATTCTCTCTCGCTGCATTTCGGCAGTTCTTAACCACCTCGACGTTAGCACTGTGAGCTTTCCATTCCCCGAACGCAGCATCATCGACCGTGACCAGAGACTTCCCTTCCGATAGTGGTAGCTCCCTCACTACGGTTCCACGTTTCAAGGGCCAATCCCCAACGTGTTGGCCGGTATCCCTCAAAAACTGAGCGGTAAACCTTACCTCTTTCCCTAGTAAACTCATGCTGCTGTTTCCTTACGTTTTTGGATGTGAATAACCAGGTCCCGAAACTGCCTGCCCGTCATTGGTCCCAGCCGAATCGGCTTTCGCTTTGAAAATGCCCGCACCACGGCTCGTGCTCGATGATCATAGAGACGCATGGCGATCCCTCCCGAGCAATCTCATCTCACCCATGCTGCGCCTTAGATCGCGCGTGCTCTCACACAAATCTGCAAACAGAACAGCGTGGCGACGTGTGACAAAATCACCCAGACTGTCACGGCGTTTTCCGGCGATACCAAACACTGAATGAGAATGCACCCCTCCACCGGTCACTGTTACCAGTTCAAACTCGTCGTACATCGCCAGATCGGCCGCACTGCGCAAATAGATCAACGTGTCCATGTGTAGCTCCTTACCCGCCACGGGTAACCCATAATTTTTGTGCTTACCCGCCACGGGTAACGTGACGGGTAGCAGTTCGGTTAAGCGATCAACCGCTTGATGTCTTTGGCGTGTTCCGAATCCATGGCGTCGAGCCACAATCGGTTATAAGCCGTGTAAAACACGGGATCACCGGTGAAACACGCAAGGCGGGTAAACGCTACCAACGACAACGCCATGCCTGCGGTCGTCGCATCTGCGCGTACAGCTACCAGGTTCCGAGGGTTGAACAATTTGAGGCGCTCGTTGATCACCGGCTCCATGAAAAAGCCAGCGGAGTTGGTGGCAAGATAAAGCCACTGGGCACCACGAAATTGCGGCTGCCACTCAGCCATTACCGAGAAAACGGTTTGCTCAATCTCAGCGCGGTACGCGCTCAAATAGTGTGGAAAAGCCGCTTTGCGGAATTTGAAAACAGACGCCGAAGCGCTGGACAAACAGGGTGCGGTTGCACTCATGGTGGGAATCTCCTAACTCGCCTCGAAACCGCCGGCGAAACACGGGGGCCAGCAACTGCTGACCACTCTGAAATTATCGTTTATAGGTCGCCTTTTGTCAACTTTTAAGGCAACATTTAAAGCCCTAGTTTTATCTTTGAGCCGGAATCTTTCCAGCCACTAATGTGATTAACGGGTTGCTCATGCTCCTGGGCCACTCCAAATGCAGATAGCTGGGTTGAGCTACCGATGCCCTAAAGTCCACTCGACTCGTCGCAACGAAGGCTGTACCGGCAACCAGAAACGCGATCCCGACCGCTTTCAGTTCATCTTTCACGATACCTCTCCCTGAGAAAGTGGGGGCCAGACTTCGGCCCCCTAAGGGTTACTTGATATGAAGTTCCAGCGTCCAATCCTTGGACACAAAACGGAAATCAACCTCGGAACCCAAGACGGTAGCCAAAAGCAATACGGCGATAATCCATTTTCCGTACTTGGCTAGTTGCAGCTTGGTTTTCATTTTTCTTACTCCATCGCCTCGTAACACCGGCGAGCGTGGCGCTTAGAATATTCCCTAAGTGCAGGATAATAATACCATTATTTCCTATTTATCGTCAATCTTTCTGTATATTTTTCAGTGATCAAAACACCCTCCTAGAACCCGAATTGATCTTAGAAAACGCTTGCACCGCGCTCTGTGATGATCTTGATTGTCCGGATGCCGCCGGGATCGGGCAGAGCCC
>NZ_KZ319351.1 GCF_002744735.1 Marinobacter guineae
TCGTAAAACTTCAGCAGCTCCTGACCTTTGACGGTGTGCCAATCCGAAGACTGCACTTTAGCGCGAGTTCTGAAAGCCGAGGCATGAAGCTTTCGGCACATTGAACAGTGACAGTTCAGAACATCGGTCAGCGGACCGTTGATTTCGTATTGAATGCCCCCGCAGAGACAACTACCTGTTTGCTTCATTGATGCACCTCCTTGTGTGATAACGCCAGCCATAAGCGGCGGCCCGACAGGGACGTCCGGTGGAGGGCCATCGGCCCGGAACAGACTTAATGGCATTGTTATAAATCAAACTCAAAAACATGCTGCTGCTTCAGTAACGTGAAACCTTGCGCTTGGTAGAACTTGTGGGTGGCATCACGCTTTGAATTACTGCGAACCCTAACGGAAACCCCAATTGACTTGGCCCATAAGATAGCTTCCTCAACCAGTTTAGAGCCAATGCCTTCGCCCCTGTATCCCTCATCAACTATTAGGCCAGAGATTTCAATAAAAGGCGCCACTCCGACCCGAACCGCTAAACATGCGTGTAGCCAACCAACGACGGCTTCGTCTGAATCCGCCACCCAGATGCGGTGCTCGTTTGAGTTTAAGAGTTGGCTGAGCCCATTAGCAGATCGGCGCTTTGATTCAGCAGCAGGCGTCAGCACCTGCGCTAAACGTTCGACATCATCTTTGTCTGCCAACATGGCTGGCCTGATATTCACAAGCTCTCCGGAAAAGATTTATAACGCGAAGCTTAGCGGCGCCCTTGTAATGAAGGCGAAGCCGCAATGAAAAGGGCGTCCGGCGGCCGTAGGCCGCGAACTACAGCGACTTGTTATCTGAGGTTTCCATTGAAGCTCGGTGAATGGCATCAATGTGGACCAAAGCACTGTCAACATATTCGAACCCGCATTCATACCCATCGAAGGCCACGAAAAGATCTGTGCCAGCAAGAACAACAGCTTGAGCACCTTGTTCGTCACACATCTTCTTGCCAGCCTGGAATATAGTCTCTCTTTGGTCTTCGTTTGCGGCACCCGAAACAGCAATGCTCATGTAGGCTTCATGAACTTTGTTTAGGCTATTGCCGGGCGGAACAACAATTTCGGTCTCTCGAAAACTATCGAACAGCCGTGTCTCCATGACCACCTTATTGCCCAATATGCCCACCCTTGTGTAGCCGTTTTGAATTAATGCGCTTTCGAGCCCGGACAACGCATCGATAATGGGAATGGGTGACACTTTCTCCAGTTCGGAAATGCAAAAATGTCCAGCTATTGACGTCACTGCCAATGCTTCGGCACCAGCCGCGCTCAAACGATTAGCCAGTACTTCAAAAATTCTGACCTGCCCATCGACATCGCCAGCCTGAATGTTGCGTATCAAATCGCTCGCTTGGGCATGGCAAATCGTCAACTCCAAACGACTATCACCATCTGATGTCTGATCGGCTTTCACTAAGTTACGATAATAGAACTCTGTTGCGGCTGGCCCGATACCACCGATTAGTCCAATGTGCATAGATACCTCCATGTGGTGAGTGCTTCGTACAGATAACGCCGGTGGTAATGGGCGGCAACGGAGCGCAGCGTAGTTGGTGTCCCGTTGACCACTTGGTTATGCATGTTCCGGCCACATCCCATCCATCATCACTGGGTAGG
>NZ_KZ319352.1 GCF_002744735.1 Marinobacter guineae
CATCGAGATTCCCCGCCCCGGCGGTGCGGTTGTGGTGGAGTGGCCTGTGGAGCAGGCGCACCAGTGTGCTGTCCTGTTACGGGACCTGCTGGGATGATCCGCATCGACGAGATCTGGCTGGCTACTGAGCCGCTGGATATGCGGGCGGGGCCCGACAAGGCCCTGGCCAGGGTTATTCAGGTGTTCGGTTCAGCCAGACCCCATTGCGCCTACCTGTTCGCCAACAAACGGGGCAACCGGATGAAAGTGCTAATCCACGATGGCCTCGGTATCTGGCTCTGTGCCCGCCGGCTGAACCGGGGCAAGTTCCACTGGGGCGAAACCTGGCGCGGTGACCAACTGCGCCTGACCGAGGAACAGTTATCCGCCCTGGTTCAGGGCCTGCCCTGGCAGCGCATTGGCGCGGAAGGCGTCATCTCCATCCTGTAACCACAAGTGCCGTAAAGTCGCTATAGACAGAACCGCGAATCGCTTGCCGCACAGGGACTTGGCATACTAGGTGGCATGACTCAGCGCCCCGACATCAACCAACTCTCTGCCGATCAGCTCCGTGCCCTGGCGACGGAACTGATGGACTCTCTGGACGCCAAGGATCAAGTCTTGGGCCGGAAGGAGCGGGAGTTGGTGCGCAGCAACGCCATCATTGAGAAGCTGACTCACGAAGTCGCCATCCTCAAACGCCACAAGTACGCCCGTCGCAGTGAACAACTGGATGCCGTTCAGGGCAAGCTGCTGGACGAACTGATCGACAGCGACCTGGCCGCCATCGAAGCCGAGCTGGACCAGGCGATGACCGAGGAGCAGAAAGCCGCCCGGCCAAAGCAAAAGCCCAAGCGCACCCCACTGCCACCAGAACTGCCCCGCACCCTGATCCACCACGAACCTGACAATACCCAATGCCAGTGTGGCTGCCAGCTCAAGCGTATTGGTGAGGACATCAGCGAGAAGCTCGACTACGTACCAGGCGAGTTCACGGTGGAGCGCCATATCCGTGGCAAGTGGGCCTGCAACCAGTGCGAGACCCTGATCCAGGCACCGGTACCATCGCAGGTGATCGACAAGGGTATCCCCACCGCCGGCCTGCTGGCTCAGGTGCTGGTGGCCAAATACGCGGACCATCTACCACTGTACCGTCAGGAACGCATCTTCGGTCGCGCTGGCCTGGAAATCCCTCGCTCCACCCTGGCCGAATGGGTCGGTGCCTGCGGTGTGCAGTTGCAGCCCCTGGCGGATGCACTGAGAAACATCTTGCTGGAACACAGCGTTCTGCATGCTGATGAAACCCCGGTGAGCATGCTGGCCCCGGGCAAGAAGAAAACCCACAAGGCCTACGTCTGGGCCTACTGCACCACGCCGTTCTCGGACCTGAAAGCCACCGTTTACGACTTCGCACCCAGCCGGGCGGGTGAACACGCCCGCACCTTCCTGGGCGACTGGCAGGGCAAGCTGGTCTGTGACGATTACGCCGGCTACAAGGCTGGGTTCGGCAACGGCATCACTGAAATCGGCTGTATGGCCCACGCCCGGCGCAAGTTCTACGATCTGCACGAAGCCAACAAGAGCGAGTTGGCGGCCAAAGCATTGGAATACATCGGTAGCCTCTACGAGATCGAGCGAGA
>NZ_KZ319353.1 GCF_002744735.1 Marinobacter guineae
TCGTAAAACTTCAGCAGCTCCTGACCTTTGACGGTGTGCCAATCCGAGGATTGCACCTTAGCGCGAGTTCTGAAAGCCGAGGCATGAAGCTTTCGGCACATTGAACAGTGACAGTTCAGAACATCGGTCAGCGGACCGTTGATTTCGTATTGAATGCCCCCGCAGAGACAACTACCTGTTTGCTTCATTCATGCACCTCCTTGTGTGATAACGCTGATGGTAACCGGCGCCGGAGCGCAGCGGAGGGAACCAAAAGCGCCACGCTTTTGGCGTCCGGTTGACCGCTTGGTTATGTGACACCCCGGTTCCTCGGATTGTGATGAGATAGCACAGCACCACACCATTTATTTATGGTTTTGCGATCCTCAAGACCAGGATCGTATTCAAGGTGGTGTGATGGTGATGTAAGCATCTCTTCCCGAATATCTTCGTACTCTTGTTCAGTAATTTCTAAAGGCTTCCAGTAACAACCGCCACTCATTCCTTGGTCAGCGCCACCTGAGAGCAGCTCCTCATTCAAAATATGGAAAGGAGGAAACTGTTTAGTGCATGAGACATGCATTGCCAGACGTGGCGAATAACGTAGGAGGAAATCGTCAAAATTAACGATTTCCCAGCTCCCGTCGGCGCTACCCATAGCGGGCAAAATTTTGATCTTAACTTGCCTCATGACTTCATCTACACATAACGCTAGCGGTAACCGGCGCCGGAGCGCAGCGGAGGGAACCAAAAGCGGTACGCTTTTGGCGTCCGGTTGACCGCCTGGTTAAGGGCCGGTTACCCGTTGTTTTGTATTGGCACTCAATGCCGAATGCCCGCTCCCGATACCTTGCAGCAACTCAAACCATGGCGCCAGGAACCAGAGCACCGAATGGGCGGTTTTTCCAGCGAATGCGCCGGATTGCCCCGCGACCTGACCACCAAATTACCGGCCAAAACCATTGCCAAACTGAGGGCTGTTTTCTGCCTGCCGGCAATCTGACAAACCGCGGCCAAACACCAAACCAAAGAACACCGGAGCCAGGCCTTTAACGCCAGCGCACAACGGCGCCCTTGTAATGGAGGCGCAGCCGCAATGAAAAGGGCGTCCGGCGGCCATCGGCCGCGAATTGATGCGCCTTGTTAAATTTTTAGACCAGAAGAATGGCTGAAACCAACCCTACCAAGACTAAAAATGATGATACCCACATGAATGCCTTACGGCGCGCGGGCCCGAATACACGATACTGCCGTAACCAAAAATGGCCGGCCAAAAGCCCCGAAACACCAAACCACAAGGCGGAGACCAGGAAAGCGTCGTAGCCATGGTAGATAACGCTCGAACTGCGCCCCCAAAAAACGGCCTCGGAGTTCAGCAGAAGAAGCACCGTATAGCCAGAAAGCAAAACAGGCAGAACAATGCCGAGTGAAAGTGCCTCGATTTTCTTAAAACGCGGGATCGTATCCATGACCGCCTGAAATTTAACGCGGAGCGAAGCGGCGGCCCGTCAGGGACGTCCGACTTACGCGGCTTGTTATCACTGCCTCGTAACCGTCCGGTGACCCCATCTTGAATCTAGTGCTATTGGACGG
>NZ_KZ319354.1:0-407 GCF_002744735.1 Marinobacter guineae
AAAAAAAAACATTTTTAGTGAATTGTTGGCCTTCTGGAAAGTATGTTCATTTACTGTACATGTACTCAATACTTGGTAGGGGCTCCTTTTGCTTTAATTACTGCCTCAATTCGGCGTGGCATGGAGGTGATCAGTTTGTGGCACTGCTGAGGTGGTATGGAAGCCCAGGTTTCTTTGACAGTGGCCTTCAGCTCATCTGCATTTTTTGGTCTCTTGTTTCTCATTTTCCTCTTGACAATACCCCATAGATTCTCTCTGGGGTTCAGGTCTGGTGAGTTTGCTGGCCAGTCAAGCACACCAACACCATGGTCATTTAACCAACTTTTGGTGCTTTTGGCAGTGTGGGCAGGTGCCAAATCCTGCTGGAAAATGAAATCAGCATCTTCAAAAAGCTGGTCAGCAGAAGG
>NZ_KZ319354.1:426-1317 GCF_002744735.1 Marinobacter guineae
CCAACACCATGGTCATTTAACCAACTTTTGGTGCTTTTGGCAGTGTGGGCAGGTGCCAAATCCTGCTGGAAAATGAAATCAGCATCTTCAAAAAGCTGGTCAGCAGAAGGAAGCATGAAGTGCTCCAAAATTTCTTGGTAAACGGGTGCAGTGACTTTGGTTTTCAAAAAACACAATGGACCAACACCAGCAGATGACATTGCACCCCAAATCATCACAGACTGTGGAAACTTAACACTGGACTTCAAGCAACTTGGGCTATGAGCTTCTCCACCCTTCCTCCAGACTCTAGGACCTTGGTTTCCAAATGAAATACAAAACTTGCTCTCATCTGAAAAGAGGACTTTGGACCACTGGGCAACAGTCCAGTTCTTCTTCTCCTTAGCCCAGGTAAGACGCCTCTGACGTTGTCTGTGGTTCAGGAGTGGCTTAACAAGAGGAATACGACAACTGTAGCCAAATTCCTTGACACGTCTGTGTGTGGTGGCTCTTGATGCCTTGACCCCAGCCTCAGTCCATTCCTTGTGAAGTTCACTCAAATTCTTGAATCGATTTTGCTTGACAATCCTCATAAGGCTGCGGTTCTCTCGGTTGGTTGTGCATCTTTTTCTTCCACACTTTTTCCTTCCACTCAACTTTCTGTTAACATGCTTGGATACAGCACTCTGTGAACAGCCAGCTTCTTTGGCAATGAATGTTTGTGGCTTACCCTCCTTGTGAAGGGTGTCAATGATTGTCTTCTGGACAACTGTCAGATCAGCAGTCTTCCCCATGATTGTGTAGCCTAGTGAACCAAACTGAGAGACCATTTTGAAGGCTCAGGAAACCTTTGCAGGTGTTTTGAGTTGATTAGCTGATTGGCATGTCACCATATTCTAATTTGTTGAGATT
>NZ_KZ319355.1 GCF_002744735.1 Marinobacter guineae
CTCTGATCATCGCGAAGGAAAACAGTGCCAACTGGCGTGATGTGGGGCGTGCCGTCGGGGTTTACGGTTGCGATCGAGCAGTAAACAGTAGAAGCCTGACCTTGCTCTAAAACTGACTTTACCTTCTTCCAATCATCCTTGATGTTCATAGTTTCTCCATTTGTGCATAACGCTGAGGTAACCGGCGCCGGAGCGCCAGCGGAGGGAACCAAAAGCGGTACGCTTTTGGCGTCCGGTTGACCGCTTGGTTAAAAGACCTATACCCCAAGCTCACGAGTCCTTGGCAAAATGTTTCTGGAACAGACGCTCTGACTCTTTGAGGCCTTCCTCAGTGAACAGGATAGACTTGGCCTTACCAACCGGATTCTCGATAAGCCCCTTTTCGTGAAGCCTATTCGTGGCATCCCAATCAAAGGATTTCCACGCCCGACCGCCATCATGCAAAGTCAGGTACAACAAAGCCAATACGGCCTCATCGATTTTCTCTTCATCAATTTCCATGGCTCATCCTCTGGTGATGCGCCCTTTTAACGCCAAAATTCAGCGGCGGCCTTTGCGTAGCGAAGCGGAGAAAAGGCCGTCCGGTGGAGGCCCTTCAGGGCCGGAACGTACTGGAATGATTTGTTATGCATTTACCAGTTTACGAGAACATCTTTAACTTTGTGCGTTGCGGCATCAACACCAACGGCCCAAAAAACTTCATCCTCACTGGCAGAGTATTTCGCCTTCCAAAGGGTAAGCTGCGAACCAGCTCTTCGAAGGCAATCTATAAACTCAACCTCACTCAACTCTCCCAGTTCATGCTGAATGCTTTCGCACGATGAAATGTAGGCATGTTCAGTAATAGTACCGTCGCTCTCTTCGCGAAGTGATGGGGCCGACATTTCCTGCAAGAGAGCAAAACTCTTCCCGTCATGCAGCTCTATTACCTGCTTCGCAAGCTTCCTTTCCATATCTGAAATCATGTTTCCTCCTTGGTGCATAACGCCAGCAATAAACGGCGCCCTGACAAGGGCGTCCGGTGGAGGCCGAAGGCCGGAACGAATTTGATTGCCTTGTTATGCGGACTTCCGTTCTACAATCTGGAGGTTGAACGCTTCCGACTCTTCGGGCGGCTCAAAGTAACCTGTCACCATCCTAAAGACTTCCTCTGTGTCGAACTGTGCTCGTTCAGGCTGTTCTTTCTGCCGCTGTTTAAGCTGCTTTAAACAAACTTCATCGTCTACC
>NZ_KZ319356.1 GCF_002744735.1 Marinobacter guineae
GCTTTGCTTATCGCCCAGCTCCGGTATCACTACTGATTTAACGCCCGGCTCACGCGCCGGTTTGGAGCCGTGAAGCGGCGGAAAATCGGTCGCTGTACAGCCGATTGTTAAAGCCTGCCCAGCCAATACTGCGGACGCCGCCGGTCATGGGCAACAGCCAGAATCTGGAAACCATCAGGCCTCTCTCGGTAAACGATAGACAGGGGAAATCTGTGAAGGGGCGCTCTACGAATATCTGGTGGCAACTCGACCTGCCAAGCTTTCGGTGACTCACCAACTAAAATGGCCAGGGCCTCAAATTCCTCTATGAAGGCACGACCCAATCCCGGAACTTCTGATTCGTAATAACCAACTGACTCCAGGAACTCGGCTTCCGCTGCCGGGTGAAAAGAATAGTTCATTTGATCAGTGCTCTAGCCTTCCTCATGACATCCTCACCAGACACAGCCTGAACGGTGCCATTGTCGAGCTCTTCGCCTCTGCGTCGGGCCTCAAGCAACCAATCGGATTTGAGCTCCTCTTCTGACGGAGACTCCAGACTCAGTACCAGTCGCTGGATCAATTGAGCTCGCTCCTCTTTGGGAAGGTGCAGCGCCTCGTCTTCAATTTTTTGGAGATTCATGGGCAAAACCTCTCGTTCACGTATCATTTAATTTTGACACGGATGGGTACTAGGTGCCACGACTTGGCTTTTCAGCTTTAACGCCACTCAGCACGCGCGCCTTTGTAGTGGAGGCGAAGCCGCAACGAAAGAGGCGTCGCCGTGACTGGCTTGGTTATATCAAATATATAAGTCGTCATCCCGGCGATACTCTAACAACCCATGCCCGACATAGATTTTTGGACAGGATGGGCATTTGTAAAGCTGCTTGGGATCGTTGACAACAAGTATGTGATACCCCAAACAAACGAGCACTCCAGCTACACTCAAGACGTTTTGAAAAATGGCAGCAAGCGCAACGCTGAGAACGAGCAATAACAGAGAGCGCTGGCTTCGGCTATCACCGGTCCATGTAAAAGCCCCAAAGGGATAGCCCACGTACGGGGCAGCATTGAGCTTCACGGTGCCCGCCTTGACTAGCTTTGTGCTACAACTCTTACACCGGAGCATAATTTTTCATTCGGATATAACGCGGAGCGAAGCGGCGGCCCGTCAGGGACGTCCGCCTTACGC
>NZ_KZ319357.1 GCF_002744735.1 Marinobacter guineae
CCGGGAAGCGAAAGCCAGGCCCATTGCTGATGCGCTGCATCAGTGGATGCTGGCGCATCGCAAGAAAGTGCCGGATGGCTCCGGCACGGCCAAAGCGTTGGATTACAGTCTCAAACGTTGGGAAGCGCTGACGCGCTACCTGGGCGATGGTGCTGTGCCCATCGATAACAACTGGGTGGAAAACCAGATCCGGCCCTGGGCGCTGGGACGCAGCAACTGGCTGTTCGCGGGATCACTGCGCAGTGGTCAACGTGCGGCTGCAGTGATGACACTGATCCAGTCAGCCAAGCTGAACGGCCATGATCCCTATGCTTACCTGAAGGATGTGCTGACCCGCCTTCCGACGCAGAAGAACAACGCCATCGACGAGCTATTGCCCCACAACTGGAAGCCGGCTATAGCTGACAAGGTGTGATGGTTACCACTCACCGCTTCTCTCCACGGTCTTCCATGAAATCCTCTGAAGCACCCTCTCCGTCAAACCAAGCATCCCCGTCTTCGGGGGCAATGGCAGGCTCTGTGGGTCGTTCGAATTTCTTGACTGAACCTTTTAGCTTTTTCAAGGACTCAGACTCGTGAGAGAGCGGCTTAGCCAACTCGTCCGCGTGGGCTCCGTAGGCATCTAGGTTTTCGAGTGGCTCCTGCTCTGTTGGTCGTTTCTTTTTCATGGAAAACTCTCGCTTACAAAGCCTTTTCACCAATATACCAAATTCGTAACCCCATCCGTCCAATAGCACTAGATTCAAGATGGGGTCACCGGACGGTTACGA
>NZ_KZ319358.1 GCF_002744735.1 Marinobacter guineae
CGGGCGTTAAATCAGTAGTGATACCGGAGCTGGGCGATAAGCAAAGCGTCATCCGTGACTTTGTAAACTATTCGGTGTTCTTCGTTGATCCGGCGAGACCAGTACCCGGCGAGGCTGTGTTTGAGGGGCTCTGGTTTGCCAACACCTTCGAACGGTTCTTGTTTGGTCTCTTTGATCAGCTTGTTAATTCGGTTAAGAATCTTTTTGTCGGTTTTCTGCCAGTACAGATAGTCTTCCCAGGCGTTCTCGGAGAAGATGAGTTTCATTCAAGAAGTTCCTTTTCTTGACCACCGCCTTGCTCCAGCTCGGCAACGGATTCCAGCAAACGCCGTGCGTTTTTTGGTGCGCGTAGAAGGTATGCAGTTTCTTGCAGCGCCTCGTAGTCCTCCAGAGAGATCATTACCACGGACTGCGACTTGCTCCGGGTGATGATCACAGGGGAATGGTCTTCACAGACCTGCTCCATGGTTTTTGCTAGATTGGTTCTAGCGGCTGTGTAGCTAATGGCATCCATAAGGTTGCTCCTGTACAGGATATTGACCATGGTCAGGATACCGTACGCCAGAGGATTTAACAATCGGCTGCACAGCGACCGATTTTCCGCCGCATAGCGGCTCCAAACCGGCGCGTGAGCCGGGCGTTATG
>NZ_KZ319359.1 GCF_002744735.1 Marinobacter guineae
TTAAGTAAAATAATCTTGCCCCCAGCAGCAGGCTGGCGGAAATCAGCCCGGCGGTGAGTCCCACCCAGAATCCGGCCGCCCCCATGGCGGGTACCAGTCCATCGGTGAAGGTCAGCAGATAACCCAGCGGCAGTCCCACCACCCAGAACGAAAACAGCATGATCAACATGGGGATGCGGGTGTCCTTGTAGCCCCGCAGGGCACTGATACAGGTCACCTGGATGACGTCGGCAATCTGGAAAATGGCGGCAAACAGCAGCAGGTTGGTGGTGACAATCCGCACCGCGCTGTCGCTGCTGTAGAGCCCGGCAATGGCATCGCGGAACAGAAACAGCAGGCTGGCGAACACCAGGGCTACTGCAGCGGACAGGATCAGTGA
>NZ_KZ319360.1 GCF_002744735.1 Marinobacter guineae
TGAATCTATGATTTCGGGGGAGCCGGTTCCGGTAGAGAAAGTGGAGGGAGACAAAGTAACCGGGGCCACCATCAACGGTACCGGAAGCCTTGTTATGGAGGCGACCCGGGTTGGCGCGGATACTACGCTCAGTCAAATCGTCGAGATGGTTGCCAATGCCCAGCGCAGCCGCGCGCCTATCCAGAAGTTTGCCGATATGGTGGCCGGCAAGTTCGTACCAGCGGTTATTGTCGTG
Organism: Marinobacter guineae; assembly: GCF_002744735.1. GTDB lineage: Bacteria > Pseudomonadota > Gammaproteobacteria > Pseudomonadales > Oleiphilaceae > Marinobacter > Marinobacter guineae. Next base: position 236 of record NZ_KZ319360.1, read on the forward strand.
GCGGCCCTGTCCTTTGTGGCGTGGGCCATCTGGGGGCCGGTACCAGCTTTGTCGTATGCGCTCGTGTCTGCGGTTGCGGTGCTTATCATCGCTTGCCCTTGCGCATTGGGGTTGGCTACGCCTATGTCGATCATGA
>NZ_KZ319361.1 GCF_002744735.1 Marinobacter guineae
CCCGCATCAAAATTCCCAAGGTCTATCGCGTGACCACCGGGGCCGCGATTACCGCGGAGGCCCACCGGCGCTTCGCCGAGGGCATCTGGTTCGAGTACGAACAACTGAGGACCTCCCCCGCCCATATCGAACAGCTGGCCGAATGCCAGGCCCGGGTGACCATCTACGAGGGCCGCTATCACCAGGTAAAACGCATGTTCCATGCGGTCGGTAACCGCGTCACCTCGCTGCACCGGGAAAGCATGGGCGGGATCCGGCTGGACCCCGGGTTGCAGCCCGGACAGTATCGCGAACTGACCGCGGCGGAAGTCGCCTCGGTGGCGGC
>NZ_KZ319362.1 GCF_002744735.1 Marinobacter guineae
ATAACGCGGAGCGAAGCGGCGGCCCGTCAGGGACGTCCGCCTTACGCGGCTTGTTATCACTGCCTCAGTCATACTCTGCATGCTGAGGCAGATCATCTGTAATCTCGAACCAAGGAGCCTTACTCCCCACGAATACATGGCGCCCTGCTTTTACCTCTGGGTCGGTATCAAGTGTTCCGAGTGGGAAACCATAGATCTCGGGGGCTGCATCGAACTTGGTATAGAGGCTGGAGCCACAGTTTGAGCAGAAGCCTTTGTGCTCACCCGGAGAAGATTCGTAAAACTTCAGCAGCTCCTGACCTTTGACGGTGTGCCAATCCGA
>NZ_KZ319363.1 GCF_002744735.1 Marinobacter guineae
ATTGGTGAGGCGTTGTTGGCTGGCCATTCTGCAGACCTCAGCTGTGGTACCGACGTGTCCAGTCTGCCGTCATCACTGTTTGGGCGGGTGCAGTTTGAATACCAGACCCTGTCGGACTACCTGATCGAGCAGTTGCAGTAATGGCAGCGGTGCCGGAGCGGCGGCCTGTGGCGCCATGTTTCCGGCATATCTGACTGGCCAGCGCACAGACATGCGAAAAACCACCGTGCAGCAACCGCAAGTGGGCATTTTACGTTAAGTAAACGTTGATCTTGAGTAAGCAAGGGATTGGGTTTTCAGCCATTTCCTGGGGGAG
>NZ_KZ319364.1 GCF_002744735.1 Marinobacter guineae
AGGCGTGGATGATGTCCGGGTCCGAGATGTCCTTGCGCTGGGCGGTCATCGACATCAGCAGGTGATTTTCCACCAGCCAGGAGATCAGCTGGGTATCCCGGTCGCTCAGGTGGTGACGGCGGCAGAAGTTTTCGGCATCGATGGCGCCCAGTTCGGAATGGTCGCCGCCGCGGCCCTTGGCAACGTCGTGGTAGAGCCCGGCGATGTACAGGTCTTCCACCTTGGGTAGCCGGTGGATCAGGCGGGACGCCAGCGGGTAATCTTTGCGGGCTTCCGTGCTGTTGAGCCGTACCATGTTGCGGATCACCCG
>NZ_KZ319365.1 GCF_002744735.1 Marinobacter guineae
CACCGCGCCCTATGCCAGCTGCCTTCATGGCTTCGGTGAGATGCAGCGTGGTGACTTCCTGTCGCAGCGCGGCGATCAGTTCATCGCCCAGACGCTCACGCACATCAAGACTCATCCAGCCGGTATGCGTCAGTCCTGCCGCCAACTGATCCAGCCAGTCATCGGGCACCAGCGGTGCCGGCACCGGCTCCTGAAACAGGGGTTCAACAGGTAACGGGGAAACAGTGGGCCGTGCATCCACGAGCGGTCCTCCAGACAGTTGCGGCCCATTTTAAT
>NZ_KZ319366.1 GCF_002744735.1 Marinobacter guineae
GTTGCGGGGGCTTGCCGGAGGTGCCGGTGGCAGGTCCGGACTTGCGGTTCAGCGGGTAGAACAGTTGTGGCGAGGCCAGCTCCGGCAGGTCGGTGCGTTCCTCGTTGGCGGCCCACTCCACGCGCTCGGCCGAGCGGATGGCGTAGTGCATCCAGGCCAGGGCGGCGGCCACGATCACGAACATCAGCATGAAGCAGCTTTGCCAGACACCGGT